>NZ_JAKVNI010000001.1:1980000-2895799 GCF_022483405.1 Acetobacter fabarum | reverse complement strand
GCTGAACTTATCAAGGATTTCCGCATCCGTGGCGTCGCCCTGACCGGCAGCGAACGCGCGGGCCAGACGGTCGCGGCCGAAGCGGGTGCCGCGCTGAAGAAGGACACGATGGAACTGGGTGGCAGCGACGCCTTCATCGTGCTGGATGACGCGGACCTTGAACTGGCAGTCAAATGGGCGACATGGGGCCGGTTCGCCAATAACGGGCAGGTCTGCACGGCGGCCAAGCGGATGATCGTGCATGAGAAGGTCTATGACGCCTTCCTCACCGGTCTGAAAAAGGCGATTACGCAGTTCCGCATTGGTGATCCGCTGGCTGAGGGCACCACCCATGGCCCGATGAGCAGCAAAAAGGCGCTGGACACTGCGCTGGCGCAGACTGACGAAGCCGTTAAGGCAGGGGCAACTCTGGTGGTTGGCGGCAAGCGGATGGATCGCAAGGGGTTCTTCATGGAGCCGACTATCCTGACGAATGTCTCCAAAGACAATCCGGTCTTCTATCAGGAGATTTTCGGCCCCGTTGCGGTCGTGCACAAGGTCGCGTCAGAGCATGAAGCCATCGAACTGGCCAATGATTCCCCCTATGGTCTCGGCGGGTCCGTGTTCTCTCGCGACCTTGCTCGCGCCGAAAAAGTGGCGGAACAGGTCGAGACCGGCATGATGTTCATCAACACCGCAACGGCTGCAGCGCCTGAACTGCCCTTTGGCGGGATCAAGAATTCGGGTTTTGGTCGCGAACTGTCTTTCCTGGGCATCGAGGAGTTTATCAATCGCAAGCTGATCCGCGTTGCCTAAAGATTAGGCGAATGCTGCGCCCTGTCCCAGATAAAAACCTATCCGGGACAGAGGTGTACTACTCACCAAGTTAAATATCGCCTGCGGGTCAAGTGATATTGGGAAATGATATCTATCTGCTTTGCCAACCGTACGATTAGTCATCGAATGGCCGAGATGAGGCGGAAGCTGACGTGGCTTGGATGCATAAATTCTACGTTTTATGAGGGTAGGGGCGATTCATTTCAGTAAGAGTTCATGCATGGGCAGAAAAAAGTTCATCAAAACAGCCTCTTAATCCCGCTTTGCTCTCAACTTGCGATTGCTGCAAGCTGAGAAGCAATCCTGTCCCCGCAACCACTTACAGTTTCTGAAACCCCGCCAAGTCATCGACTTGGCGGGGTTTTGCTATGCGTAAACTGAGGCCTTCTTCTGTAAAATCGTTTAATTTCAGTTCCTTAAGTATGGTAGGTTCAAAGCGGGGGTATCATACCGCGCAACCACTTGCGATTACCTGCATTGACGTGAGACGCTGTTACAATCAGGCTCGGAAGCGAATGTAATTTTAGTTTCTGGATTGATGACTGACCTTATTCGAGACCTTAGGCACCGCGACGCGTACCATCGAGCACTCAGGCAGTGCGCGCATGTCGCCCGAGAGGAGTTTGAGGTCGCCGCCCGTGCCCTCCACGACGCTGAGCAGATTGGGCAGAAACTAAAGGCAGCGGTGGCAGCCGTCGCGCGTCGAGTCCCGACCGACGGAGCTGCCGTGGAAGACGCCCGAGCACGACTTCAAGAACTCGACGCAAAGCTTGAGACGACGCTAGCGGACTCCCTCCGTGCGACAAACGCAGCTCTTAACGCCAAGCAGAATGTCCTCAGTCGCTTCACGGTCACGCTCTTTGGCCGAACGATGGCAGGCAAAAGCACAATCCGTGAGGCGCTCACTCGCGGCGACGGTGCCACCATTGGTAAGGGCGCTCAGCGTACAACCCGCGACGTGCGCGAGTACGTCTGGAACTCCCTCCGCATCATCGATACCCCCGGCATTGGGGCGTACGAGGGTGACGAGGATCGCGCGCAGGCATTATCGGTGATCGACGAGACCGACGTTGTATTGTTCCTCGCCAGCTCCGACGGGGTTCAGGAGGAGTCGTTCAAAGGTATGCGGGAGTTGCGCCAGCAGAACAAGCCGCTCATTTTCGTGTTGAATGTAAAGCGCGATCTCGAGAAGCCTGTGTGTTGATTTTCACTGAGAACTGGGTTCTTCCGCACTTTTCGTGATGGGTATCTTGTACTTAGGTTCCGGAACTGGGAAATCCAGAAAGTCGTTCACTTTCATGGATATTCCCCAGTGTCACGCCTTCGGTCTCTTGATCTTCCCCGTTCCCTCGTCGTTCGTCGTGTTGTTGCACTGGACAACAGAGTGGAGATCGAAGTCAGTCTGCGAAAGCGGAGTGCAGTGTGTCCGGACTGTCAGTGCCCGACACGACGCATTCACAGTTTCTATCAGAGAAAACTCGCGGATCTTCCATGGCAGGGCCGTCCAGCCACGCTGATCGTTTCTGTGCCGCGCTTTTTCTGCCAGACGATGCTTTGTCCACGTCGGACGTTTGTCATGCCCCTTGAGGGGATAACCGTGCGTCATGGCAGACAGACCACACGTCTTGCCGATCTTCATTATTATATCGCCCATACCCTGGGCGGTTCCGCTGGAGCACGAATGACCGTGCGCCTGTGTTGCCCCATCAGCGCCGATACTCTTGTCCGCCGTCTTCTCTCACGTGCGCAGAACACCACAAAAGGCATGGCCCGTACACGTGTGGTGGGGGTGGATGACTGGGCATGGCGGCGGGGACATCACTATGGAACGATTGTGGTTGATCTTGAGAAAAATGATGTCATTGACCTCCTGCCAGATCGGGACGCTGATACCCTTGCCCGATGGCTGCAGGTCCATCCCGGTATTGAAATCATTGCCAGAGACCGTGCCGGTGCTTATGCAGACGGATGCCGCAGAGGCGCACCATCCGCTCTTCAGGTGACAGACCGCTGGCATCTGCTGAAGAACCTGTCAGACGCTTTTGTCAGCATTCTGGACCGTTTTACGACAACAGTGAGGACCCTGACACGACAGCTGAACGTATCAACGGCAGTAAGCAAAATATCTGAAACAATCAGAGCGCATCCAGAAGAGGCGCAGGCGGTCGTCAGGTCAGCCTCTGGGGAACGACGTGATATTCTTTTCAAGGAAGCTCTTGCCCTGAAAGCAGAGGGACACAGCATTCAGGCTATCGCCACAACGATCGGGGTAGAGAGAAAAACCGTGCGGCGCTGGTTTCAGCGGGGCCATGCACCACCATGGAAAAGGACGGTTCCGCTACGCAGCATACTCGTGCCTTACGCAGCCCACCTGGAAAAGAGATGGTCCGAAGGATGTCGCAATAGTCGTCAGCTATGGCGGGAACTCCTGGAGCAGGGCTTTGCAGGACAATATGGCACCGTCTGGAAATGGGTGGCGACGCGACAGGGATGTTCCGCGAAACCCGTTCCTTCCGCGCATGTCGTTGCACCTCGGGGACGCAGACTTGCGCGGCTTCTCCTCGCAGAGGATCCGTTATCTGCCGGACAGGAGGGACTGCTGGTTCCTGCCCTTCTGGAAGCTGAACCGCACCTTGCCGTCACACTCTGCTGGCTCAGGAAAATGCAGACCCTGCTCTGTAAAAGGGGTGACACCTGCACGGGAGGCGATCTGAAGGCTCTGCTGGAAGAAGGAAAGACGACGCTGCTGTCACGTCTGATTCCCGCGCTTGAACGGGATGCGGCTGCCATTGAAGCGTCTCTTGTCACACCTTGGACAACCAGCCCGGTTGAAGGACAGATCAGCCGACTGAAAATGATCAAGCGAACCATGTTCGGAAGAGCAGGCTTCGAACTCCTCAGGGCGCGTGTCCTTCAGCCCGCATAATCAAAAAACATCATCACGAAAAGTGCGGAAGAACCCAAATCTCGATGAAAATTTCCGCCCTACCCGGGTCAGTTCTCAGTGAAAATCAACAGGCTATTCACTGTGACACATCGATGCGACGCTCATAATCACGCACGAATTGGCGTCAGAGGGTCATGTTAGGCGGGTAGCGTTATAGGATGATGATTGCATCATAATGACGAGACGTTTAGCGTCCGCAGGTGGCATTTCGGGTCTCTCCATCTGCCCTGTCGTGCGTTCAGTTCCCGCAATGTTGCCGCGCAGAAATCTACCCATCGATGTCGGCTTACGGGAACGTCGCTTACGGACGGAATGTCTAGGATGAGGCGGAAGCTGACGTAGCTTTGGGTACATAAACTCTACGTTTTATGAGGGCATGGGCCATTTATCTCAGTAAAAGGTCATCCATGAGCAGAAAAAAGTCCATTAAAACAGTTTATTAATCCCGCTTTGTTCTCAACATGCGATTGCCGCAAGCTGAGAACCAATCCTGCCCCCGCAACTACTGATACCGACACTCCCGTGAGCAACGCTCCGGGAGTGTTTCTTTTTTCAGCCTTTCCAATGGCTTGTCGCTCGATCCAATTTAGGATCGTCCCCAGTTCTCCATACAGCATCGCGTCGATCTCGCCCCGGTTCGGGTCAGGCGTACGGATGACCTCGGCAGCTTCCAGTCGTTCCTCGGGACGGTTGAGGGCGTCGGTCAGGCGGCCGATATAGAGTTCGTTGTTGACGATACCGGTGCCGCGCTTCACATGGCCCCGGATGGTAGTGTCGCTCCACAGCTTGCCCTCGGGACCAGCAACGCCCTGGTCGTTCAAAGTTTTGGCGATGGCACGCGGGCCGATACCGGCGGCGAAGTCACGGAAGATGCGGCGGACGATCTCCACCTGATGCGCGTCGATCGCGTGGTCGCCCCGGATCTGTTCGCCTTTGGCGTCGAACTGGCGGACGACACGATAGCCGTAGATCCTGCAACAGGGTCTGGATGCTGGGACGCAGGATCATGCTGGCGCCCGAGATGCCCGCGTCCTTGTAAGTACTAATGACCTTCCACTTCTCGCGCTTGGCGTGCTCGCGACAGATGCGGAACTGGTCCTCAATCGAGGCGTCGCGCTGGTTGTCGGAGGAATAGCGGGCATACAGGGCGACGCGGGTCATGGCGGTGTTTCCTATCAGGCGACCTTGTCCATCCGACTGGGCCGGATCAGCACCTCGGCCGAGATGCCGAGGCCGTCATGCAACTGGCGGATCATGTCGATCGACAGGCCGCGTTTGCGATTCAGCACGTCCGCTACCCGGTTGCGCGGGCCGATCATCGGCTCCAGATCCTTACGGGTGAGGCCCTGCTGCTCCATGCGGAAGCGGATCGCCTCGACCGGATCGGGCTGGTCGATCGGATGGTGCTTCGCCTCATAGGCGTGGATCAGGGTTGCCAGCACGTCCAGACGGTCGCCGTCCGGCGTGCCGCTCTTCGCACCCCACAGGCGCCCGACTTCTTCCAGCGCTGCGTCATAATCCGCCTCGTTGCGGATGGGCTTCAGATCAACCGTCATGTTCCACCTCCGTCACGTCGATCCTGTCATACGCCCTGTGCGTGCCGATCCATTTGATCCAGACGATGCTTTTCTCGAAATCGACCGCTACGATCAGGCGATAGGCGTTGCCTTTGATGTTGAAGACGATCCGCTCGGCGCTGACGATGCTGGCCGTGGCGTAGAGCCGCTTCACATCGGCAGTGCTCGTCCAAGCCGCCCTGCCGACTTCGGCGAACCAGGCGTCCAGCGCCGCCTTCACGGCCGGCTGGTCCTTCTGGCCCGTCAGGCTGTCGACGAACTCTCTCAGCGTGCGGCGGGCGATGATCCTCATTGACTGACCTTATATCACGGGACCATAATGGTCACAAGAAAAATACACGACTGCCCGACGAAGGGTCGTTCGCCGGGGAACACGCAGCCGGGGAGGGAGGGCTACCGCATAGAGTCGGATCGGTTCTGACGCGTCTGTTTCCGCTCCAGCGCGCGGGCACGCTCGAACTGCTCGCGGGCCATCTGCCGGCCGATCAGGCGGGCGAGGGATCGGATGGCGTCATCGGACGTGTGGAACGCTTCCTCGGCCGTTTCCGCCTCATTGGCGGGGGCGAACATCTCGATCGTGATCCTGTCGGGTCTGCGTGCCATTCTGTCCACCTTCCCGGTCATGGGGCGACAGGACCGATGAAGAACAGGACAAGGGGATTTGAGAAGACCGTACGCCGGTCAATGCGGTAATCGGCGGTGATCGCGCAGAAAAGGGAGGCTTATCGGTTGTGGAAAAGGTGATCATTCTTCTGGCGATCGGCTATGCCATCGGATTCTACGTCCGGGATCGCCGTACGAAAGAGGCCCTGGCTCAACAGGCGGCTGTTCGGCAGCAGGAAGACGAGCGGCGTCGGCAATATCGACAGGAAAATGACCTATCCGATCCGCAGAACCAATTGCGGTTCATTGATGAATGCAGTTTGAAGGCTGTTCCTCCCGTCAATTGGGAAGCGGTGCGCGTGCTCTATACGATTGACGAGTGGATCAAGGATATGCGGCCGGACTGGCGTTTCGCTTTCGAGGTTGGGATGGGCGGATTCATTAAAACGCCTTATGCCCCGGATGATCCACTTCAAAAGCGGGCCTTCAATTCTTGCAGCGGCAAGCGCGTTGATTTTCTTCTGATCAATCGCCGTGGGCAACCAGTATTGGTGGTCGAGTATAATGGTTCGGGCCACGACCTGTTCGCCGATGCCTGGAAGGCGGCCGGGTTCCGCATGGTCGGGCATATCGTGTTTCGCAAGTCCTATTCGTCATCTTCCCGATTTCTCCGGTATGAACACGAAAGCGCCTATCTTCTGGCCAAGGGTAATGTAACACCGCCCGCAAAACCTATCCCGGACGTGCTCGACATGCCCTATTCAGGCAATAAACTGCACCCGACGCAAAAGCCGGTGGCGGCTCTCCTTCCCTTGGTGGAAGCCTTCTGCCCGGTGGGTGGTCTGGTGCTGGACCCGTTTGCGGGTTCGGGTTCGTCGCTGGTGGCGGCGCAGCATCTTGGGCGCGATTGGCTGGGCATGGAACTGGACCCGGAGCACGCGGCCACGGCGACCCGGCGCCTAGTCTGGCACGCGGCGAAGAAAATAGCAGCATAGGGAGTGAGTGCCGCAGGGCCGACAATTCGGTTCTGCTGTGCCCGCTTCCTTGACCTATCTGTCCGCACAAATTTGCGCCGATCCGACTTCGCGGATCGACGGCGGGAAGATGAAAAATAAGCGCCGCTCGCGGGCGAGAACCCGGCTCGCGAACTATTCTGGCAGGTATAGACGAATGCCATAACGTCGTGCGATCGCGTTACGAGATCGACATATCTCCAAATGCAGTCTGCACAAAACCTTCTCATTGCGTATCCTGGTTGTCCTGCTGCCAGAAGCAGGCGCAAGAGGAAGGGTAACGCGATGCCGATATCAGATTGGCAGTCGCCGGTCGCTTACGAACACGCAAAAGACATTGCAGCCGCCGGCATGGCCTGAGAATATCTTCGACGTGACGACGAATACCGTCGCGCGTTTCAGCGAACGAAAACGCTTCCGGCTCCGAAGCCTCGGGGCAGCAAAACTTTTTCTGAACGATGGGGTTTACGATTTCCCTGTCGATCCGGCGCTGCTTGCCGGCCGCACGCCTGTTTTCTGGATACCGGAACTCTCGCCTGACGTGATCGAACTGCGTGCGGCTCTTGCAGATGCGGATGATCCGGCCATCATGCCAATCAATCTCGCGGAATTACCGGATCTCGTCGCACGGCCGGATGACGGTGATGCATGGCACGGTTTCTGGCAGTCTGGCAGATCGACGCATTAGATTTGGCTCCCGACACGTCCGGCGGATAGACGTGCCGTGCATCACCGTCATCCGGCCGCTTGATAAGCTGCTGGAGCTTCGCGCGGAGGCTGTGCTTCGTTTATGGCGTGTGCTGGTCCGTCGGTCTGAGGGCAGGTGGGCTCATGATTTTCCGCAGCAGACACGGGACCGGCATATCCTGATATTGCGCGCACTTGATGGTCGAACGGAGGGCACAAGTTATGCAAGCTCGCTGAAGTTCTACTCGTCTTTCAAGGCCGGAAGGTCGATTGGGACAACGATCCTCGTAAAAACCAGGTTCGGCGGCTCGTTGCCGATGGCCGGTATTACGTTTGTGGAGGTTATCGTGATCTGTTGAGATGCCCAACCCGGCTCTCTCAACTTTAAGCGTTGAATGGGATGAGGGCTGCTTTGGCTCTCATCCCATACATTAATCCATGCTTTCCAGAAAAATATTTCATGCAGCAATAGTTATTTTGGAAAGTTTTCTACAAGAATAATTCATTGAATATAAAAGTATAATTAGGAAATGAGTTTCATTAGTGTTTCTGCTATCTGCCGCTCTTCGGGGCCCACTTCTCCTAACTCCGGGACGCGTGCATATGATGGAGGGTGGACGAGTGCCGGTATAATAGAATCATTCCAAACAATACGATCGTAAAATCTATATAATGTATAAGGATGTTCCATTTCCTTGCGAAAATTATTCGCTGCGCTTATGTCATCCGTGTACCATACTTTTTCCTGAGGTATTGCTTCGGGTTTCCCAGGACTGAAAGCCATCCCTATCATTATTTTGCCGCCACACATATAAAGACGAAACAGCTCAGCACTTAGAATTATTGCACCATTTATGGTCTCTGAAACACCATAGCCCTGGTTTACTATTATGGCTGGAATAAATTTTAAAAATTTTTACTTGTCTTCATCTATATCAAGATATTTTTTTATAATATCTGGGCGTTTCTTTATTTTTTGTGTTTTCTTTATGGCTTGCTCAGAAGCTTTTTCTAATTTCTTATAATATCTATCAATTTCTGCAGAATCTGCAGGCATTAGATAAAATTTTACCTCTCCAACTATACAAATATCCCCAAAGGATATTAATATGTCTATTTGTTCGTCAAATAATTTATCTTTTTTTGTACCATTTTTTGCGATATGGACGTTCTTAATTTCGGTGTTTTTTTCTATGCTATTACATAGCTCATTTCTATAAATGACTTCATAACTGTCTCCACGGGCGGCCTTAGGGGTGGAGTCGTTGATCCCCCCTTTTTCTAACCATGCATCAAGTCTTCTAGCTACATTGCTGGAGAATAGAACTGGGCATGCAAGCAATAGAGAAGATGTTTGATTCGATATAATTGGAGCTGCCCATAATCCTTTATTTCCTGCCGATTTATGTTTTCCTCCCGTTTGAAATTCAAAAGTAAAAAAATCTATAATAAATTTTATATTATCATCAGAAATATTCATGCATTTTTTTATTGAATTAAAAATATTTATATATGAAACCTTACAAGAAAATTTATTTATATTTTCTTGTGTAAAGAATAGTTCTTTGGGTATGGGGGTATTCCTCTCTATTTCTTTTGCAATATCACACAAGATATGCCATGATTTCAGAAGAATTTCTATAGATATATCGGGGTTTTTGGGCAAGGGAGAGTCGATGAAATAAGAAGCATAACTGTGATCCATCATGAATTTTTCTACTACATATGGCGGCATATATTTTGATAGATATGATACGGATCCAGTATTAAATTTAGGTCCCCTTTTTGTTTTTTCCATAAAGAGAACAGTTTTTCGGGGAGCAAGCTTACGGCGCTCTGCAGGAGATAATTTTATCCAAATCGGTTGCATGAGATTTGCACAACGAGCCAGATTGGCAGTATGTCGATATTGCCACGCGGCTTGAAGTTTTACTTTATGTAAATCTGGAGCAGACCATCTAAATACTTGAGATTCCTCATCGTATTTCAGACGCCAGCCTTCATAAATTACCCTGCCCCATAGAACATTTAGTGATTTTCTGAAGCTATAAAATTTAATTGATTGAATAGCTATTTCCGTTAATTCTAAATAATTAGCATCTAAGCTTCCGTCTGAATTTTGTGCATCAAAAAGCCAATTTTCAATAGAGTCAACGCCAGTTTCTGCTATTTCAGATGGTGAAACAATTTGTCCAGAAGTTCCTTCTATACGTGATGAAAGCAGTGAATCTAACGCCACAATATCAGAGGAACTACTTTGAATTTTTTCTTTAAATTTATCTGTAGCGGTACGATATTCCCGATTTAAAGCGGCTATAGCTAAAGAAGATGATAAATGAGGGTCTAGATGAATTAAATCACTGTTTTGTAGCAACAATCTTGCTGCAGAAGCCTCATCGGAAACCCATTTAATCGTATGAAGTAAATCCTGATCATCATTTGTGGTTTCTATTTCACTATAATACTTTTCTGCCTCTTCAAAGTTAAAATATTCTGATGTTGGGGGTTTTGATGTTCTTACAAATTCGTGAAATTGTGTTGTCATAGATTAAGTGCTCGCATATGGTTACAGTTGACGCCGATTGAAGTTAGTTGTTTTCGGCTTTATGCTAAACCCTGTCGCGTTTATCTGCGACGCAAAGCAGCTATGTCATGTCGCTCCTTCCTGATTAGAACTTTTCCTCGGAGTGCTGGGAACCTTCAATTTGATTCCGACACTCTCCAGACCGCTGATCCTCCGCCACGGTTCGCCATGGTCCGCTGTCATGATCGACAGCCGCCGAACTCAACCGGAGGCCCGATCATGCTCGATCCCAAGACGGGGTTGCCGCCCCGTTTCCTGCGCACGCCCGATGCGGCGCGCTTTCTTGGCATTTCCATTCGCACGCTGGAAAAGCACCGTAATTATGGCACTGGCCCAACATATCGCAAGATCGGTGGCCGCATCGTCTACGCCCTCCCAGATCTTCAGGGGTGGGTCGAAAATGGTGTCCGTAGGTCCACCACTGATGAGACGCCCTGCCGTGCCTTCGATGACGGCCATAAGGTCTATATCGTCTTTCCATCGGGGATCGGGCAGGGGGAGCTGCCGCCGCTCTTCGTGCTGGGTGCCGATGGCGGCCTGAAACTGGTCAATTACCGCGTGCGGCAGAACTGGATGATCGTGGACCGGCTTTTTGCCGCTGCTGAATTGCGGTTGAGCGATAAACACTCCGAGCAGAGGGTGCGGATCGTCCGCACCGATGGCAGGAAGTCATGAGCGACGCCGAGGATCGTCAGGACGGGGGGGCGCTGTTGGCAACGGGAGCGCAACGGAGCCGTCTCTCGATCTCCGACTGCGTGCACAGCGTCCGCCGGTCGTAAAACTGTCGCGTCCCGTTATCTGGACGTTGGGGGGGGCTGGGATGCTCGCCATCGGTCTCGCGCTGGGCTATGCGCTGCAAAGCAACACGCCAAAAGGGCCGGTTCAGGCGGCGCGGACCAGCCGGCTCTTTGCACAGGTCGAGGCGCGCGACGGGCAAGGCACGCAGGTGGTTCCGGTGGTGGCCACCACTCCCGGAGCGCAGGCATCATCGGCTGGTCAGCCGGATCGTGCGACGGTCAGCCCGGACCGTATTACGCCGCTCGCGTCTCCCTATATCCTTCAGGCTGGCACGGTGATCGCTGGGGTGCTGAATACGAAAATCAGTTCTGACCTGCCAGGCCAGATCGTGGGGCATGTCACGCAAAACGTCTATGACAGCCCGACCGGCCGCTATCTCCTGATCCCGCAAGGCAGCCTGCTGTTCGGGGCCTATAACAGCAGTGTCTCCTTCGGGCAGCAGCGCACGCAGATCATCTGGACATGACTGATTTATCCGAACGGCGAGAGCCTCGTTCTGGAAAAGCTGCCCGGTGGCGACGCCATCGGCCAGTCCGGCCTGTCCGATGAGGTAAACAACCACTGGAGTCAGCTTTTCAGGGCGGCGTTGGTCATAACCCTGCTCAGGGTGGGATCCGAAGCAGGCACATCATGGAATGAAAATAATCTCATGCAGGCGATTCGTAGTGGGGCCAGCAACGTGTTTTCCATGATCGGCAACCGGCTTATCGATCGCAGCTTCAACGTTCAGCCGACGCTGACCGACCGGCTGGGCCTGCCGTTCACGCTTGTTGTGAATCGTGATCTGGTTCTTAAACCTTGGAAAGAGACGCAAAGCCGCCCATGACGAAGCTGAAACTCGGTCCGAGCGAGGACCTTAGGCCTGTAAGGGTCATGCTGGAATTGCTTGTCGTCTGGGTGCGTGATGGGTACATTGGGGCAAAATTTTCTATTTGGTGTCCTCGTTCTGGAGACAATCCATAAGTCTGAGCTGCATTTCAGGGTTATCAATAGACATTTTCCACTATTCCGATAATTTGCGATCAATGACCATACCTCAACACTTCCGCGTCAGTTCGCATCTCAAGGACATCATTGGGCAAGACCTTGTCACCAATGAGTTTGTCGCAGTTTTCGAACTGGTCAAAAACTCCTTTGATGCCCGTGCTAGCCGTGTCGATATTATCTTCGATAATACTCATAATGAGATCTGGATCGTCGATGATGGCAAGGGAATGAATGAGGTTGGTATAAAAGATCGCTGGTTGTTTGTTGCCTATTCGGCGAAAGCCGATGGAAGTGAGACTGAACGTGTTTCGGGTGACTACCGAGATCGGATAAGGCCCAGTGGACAATTTGCTGGTAGCAAGGGTATCGGGCGGTTTTCATGTGATACCCTTGGAGGGCTGTTGACGATGTCAACACGCACTTCGCGGCAAGAAACGACGCAAGTCCTAACTGTTGAATGGCGAAAATTCGAACTAGACAATAAACAACTCTTCCAACGGATCGGGGTTGATCTGGGGCAAGCCCACGGCTTTCCTGATGACGCCCCTATAATAATGCCACCGGATTCAGGCACTGTTCTTAGGATAGGCGACCTGCGTAGTGATTGGAATTTTGAAAAAATCAGTAGGTTGCGGCAGTATCTTGGTAAATTAATTGATCCCTTTGGAACGACAGACGATACACCTGTTCACCTTACGGTCGTCGATAAGCGTTTAAATGAAGAAGCAGTCCGCTCTCTATCGGGTCCAATCGGGAACGATATACGTAATTTATTAGCGGAAAAGACTACTAGGGTATTAGTTAATATTGATAGTTCTAGGATTGAAACGCATTTATTTGATCGTGAAAGATTAATATATATAATAAAAGAAAAAAATACTTACCGTGGGCTCGATAATGCGACCGTAACAATGGAGATATTCTATCTTAATCGTGCGGCTAAACACAATTTCAAGCTGCAGATGGGGGTTCGATCTGTCGAATTTGGTAGTATTTTTCTGTTTCTCAATGGATTTCGTATTTTTCCAATCGGCGAAGAAAATGACGATACTCTTGGGTTGAACCGGAGGAAGCAGCAAGGTTCTTCGCGTTATCTTGGAACTAGAGATGTGCTGGGTCGCGTCGACGTTACAGCATCCATGGGTATGTTTCGGGAGGCATCTAGTCGCGACGCAGGCTTAATCGATGACGCTCGGGTTCGCGATCTATACGAGGCGATCAGACGAAAGGCGGTCATGCGTTTGGAACGCTTCGTCGTGGGAGTCATGTGGCCAGATAAAGCAGATCAATGGCGAGAAGATGCTAGTGGTTTCGAGCAGGCTTCAACGCGTAGTCGAGCTGCGCAATTGGTAGCTCAACTTGCAGAAAACACAAGCGTAGAAATTGAATATTACGATCCTGATATTGTTGACCTCTTTGATGAGGAAGCCGGTGCGCTTGATACGGCACTTGAATCTCTGGTTTCGATCGCAGAGAGTCAGGGAGACCTGTCTTTACTCTCGAGAGTTGAAGCGGCACGTGCCCGACAAGCTGCTTTAGAGCAATCTGAACGGGAGGCGGTGGAAACTGCTCGGCAGGCTATGGCGGCGACCGCTCGAGCAAATGAGCGGATTGCATTACTTGAGCGTCAGGCAACTTATCTCGCCACTACACAAGACATGACGGTTGAGCAGATGGGTTTGCTTCTACATCAAGTCTTGATCTACGCGGGTCACATTGGTGCAGCACTTGATCGTGGTTTGCGAAATATTCGAGAAATATCTGAGGCAGCTCAAGAAATCGAAGGGTGCGAAGATGATGAAGATCTCGTCGCTGCTGCAGCTGCTGTTAGGCACCACGCCAAATTAGCTATGAATGACCTTGATTATATTCATCTAGAAAATGATCGATTAATGGCCGTTGCTCGTTTTGCATCGAATGCCCGGTTCAATCTGGAGACTGATTTGCTCAACGGTGACATACTTAAGTTTTTGGATGAGTATGTTAATCAAGTTAGGGTCGATCGTGACGGGGTTGAATCTGTAAGTTTCGACGCTAACGGTTTGTCGCAGTGGGCAAAATTTCCACCTGTCGATCTCGTTGTAATTGTAGATAATCTTATGGACAATGCTCGTAAGCACGGTGCACGCCAAATGAAATTGAAAGCGAGGCGAAATCGCCGAGGGAGAGTTGAGATCGAAGTTTCAGACGATGGCCGTGGGATGGACGAAGATAGGATTGATCCTACAAAGCTGTTCGATAAGGGATATACGTCGAGCGAAGGAGGGACAGGGCTCGGCCTTTTCCATGTTCGTCAAGTACTGCACAAAATGGGTGGGGAGATAGCATTAGCTCCCAATCGTGACCGTGGTCGAGTTGATTTTATTATCACATTGCCAGGAGAAGGAAAGTGAGCCTGTATCTGGGTGTGTGCTGGATTGAAGATCAGGCAAGTGAGGCCGAAGTTGATCAAATTAAGGACGCAGTTCGCAGTGCTGGTTTCGAGCCATTGATCACAAGGATAGAAACGCCTGACGACATTAGAGAGTTTGCTCAGCGTCAACACCACAATCAGGATTTTGATTTGATATTACTGGATTTAAATCTTGGTGATGGGCTGCGAGGAGATGAACTTGCGTCACAGGTGAGGGATGCCTTTAGATCAACAACGATCCTGTTCTACAGTGCAGAAGACGAGGGCAAGCTTCGTAGGCGCATCGCAGAACGACCTGTTGAGGGGGTTTACTGTATTCATCGTGATCGGTTGGCTAGCCGAGTGGAAGAGTTGGTGGGGCATCTTTCTCCGTCGCTCAATCGACTATCTTCAATGCGCGGCTTGGCAGCACGGGTTGTCGCAGAATGCGACCAAGATTTCCGCGCGATTTTGGCCAAGTTAGGTGAGGAGGGTGCTGATACCAAAATCGCTGAGAGTTTACGCGAGCATGTTGTGCAGGCTGCGGGTCATCAGATTGACGAAGTGAAAAAATTGGAGACTCTTCAAGAATTGCTAGACAGCCACTATGTTCATAGCGCCGCTCTTTTCAAAGAAGTTAGTGATATTGCTTTTAAGCGAAATAATGACGAGTTGCTTGCAATCATGCGTAAGATGAGGAGAACCTTTCCTAGTCAAGTTATTTCGCGCCGAAATGTGCTTGCACATGCATTGGAGGAGCAAACTGACACGGGTTGGCATATTGTCCGTAAGGCTGGAAATCCTGTTACAGTAGCGGATTTCTCACGGTACCGCAGAGAATTTGCGAGCCAGCTTGGGAACGTGCGTCGTGTTCGAGAAATTTTGATTGGTGAGCAAGTCGAATAAGACCTCACCGATTGCTTCAGCAAGCAAAGGCGGGACCGCATTGCCGACCTGAGTATATCGCGGGCAGTCATTTTTTCGTCTTGCTCCTCCCGTGGTGTAAGGCCCCTTAAACGAGAACCAGTCGGGAAAAGATTGGATACGGGCAAGTTCCCTTACACTCATTGTGCGAGGGTCGGAATAGTGGATTAAATCGTCTGGGAGTGTCGTTACTGTTGGAGCTGGTAACTCAGGGGAAAGAGGTGTAGTTGACCGTTTGCCTATGCCAAGACGAAGCCGGTCAGCTTGTGAAATGGCGCGCCCTCTCTCGCAGCTCTCAAGGATGTTTCGCATACGGTCTGTAACATGCTTATTATGTCGTGCAAGGCGGCGGTCACTTGGTTGGTCTATGCTGTGTTGACGCATGAGGCGCTGATAAGATGTCAGAGTTTTGGGATTGATGCGTTTGATACCAGGATAACCTGGTGCTTCCCATGTGGTATCGTTTGAAACATGGGGATCAGCTATCAAGTCCGATAAAGCATCTGCAACCGAGGTTTCGCCGGAGCCGAGGCCGCGTTTTGCAAGGAAGTTCCGTCTATTGGTCTTCAGACGCTCTAGGGGATTAATACCAGAAAAGCTGCCACGTAATGCAGCAATACAAATATAGCGGGGTCGCCGTTGGGGTACGCCCCAATTCGATGCTACGAGCACATCTGCCCAGCTATCGTAGCCAAGTGAAGAGAGCCTTTCGCGGGTCGCCGCAGCATAGGTACCCCCTTTAGCGTGGGGCATAGATTGGAAGCCGCGAACATTCTCAAGGAGGACGAAGCGAGGTCGAACTAAGGCTACAAAATCAAGGTAAGCCTCCACCATGCGACTTCGGGGGTCGTCCGGGTCTCGACGCCCATTCATGGAAAAACCTTGGCAAGGTGGGCCTCCAGCGAGCAAATCGACGGTGCCTGTCATTGCGGCAAGATGGGAAGTGTAATTAGTAGCTAAATCGACGACATTATTGGGACCAAGAGGAAGCCAAGCAGGCCAGTCCATGCCGATTGACGGATTATCAATGAGATTATGACGATAGGATTCAAAGGCATGCGGATGGGCTTCGATCCCCATGATGCCACGAAATCCGGCCATATGAAGGCCGAGCGACATTCCGCCGCAGCCCGAAAATAAGTCGATGCAGGTTGGTGCCATCTGTATAGTCTGCCCAGTCTCCTCGAAGATGTCCAGGGCATACTTCATGGCAGCCCACAAACGACAATGGGAATGACTAGCTTGAATATCAATTTGAAGGCAAGCCACAACTTTATATTTTGAAATAACTATAAGTGAAAATAAACATAATATATTTTTACCAATAAATAATACGAAATATATTGTATTGCAATTGTAAATATTAAATATAAAAATTGAACAATAAGGCGAAAAAATCACTATTTTATTTATTGTTAATTTTGATTGAAGTTTTTCTTTCCTTTATCTTTTTGGTTTTTCACGAACCAAGCCTGATTTTTTTTTCGAAGTAATTCTAAAGAATTACGGATAAGGTTTCTGCGTAGCATGACGCTACGCATGGCGATTTGGAGTATGTCTTCTAAGACGTCAATCCGTTGCCCACAGTCGATCTTGCTGTTCTGCTATCCATATTCATAGCTTGAATGACGCCCTTCGAATTTCAAAAAGAGTATTTAGTCCGAGGCAACGTATTACAGTGGAAATTTTAGATGATATCCTGTGATTTATGTGTTCTTTAGGCAGGAAACGCCAGCGAATGTCGGTATCGGTAGTTGTGCGCCCCTGCAAGCAGACGAAGCACCGAGTCCTCAACAGGATACGATAAACCCGCCTCACCACGGCGGGTTTTTTTGTGGCCAAATCACACCGCAAGAAAAACGGGAAATCATCCCAGTCTCCTCAGCTAGGCCCCAGAAAAAAATCTAGACGCAGGGGGGCAGACATTTGTGAAAAATAGGATTCGTCATAAAAGAAATCTATGGACATCAAATGGCTTGAAGATTTCGTAACGTTATCGCGTTTGCAGAGTTTTTCGCGTGCTGCAGAAGAACGGCATGTGACGCAGTCTGCGTTTAGCCGTCGCATTCAGGCTCTGGAAACATGGGTGGGGGTGCCGTTACTCGATCGCAGCCGTTTTCCTACGACTTTAACGCCAGAGGGGCGTCGCTTCAGAGAGACGGCGGAAGAAATTCTGCGTAATCTTCTACAAAGTCGTGCAGCACTGACGGTATCATCCCCAGGTGATCTTCCTTGCATCGCTGTGGCAGCGTTGCATACTTTATCTGTCACCTTTTTTCCCCAATGGCTTTCCCGTATGGAAAAAGCTGCTGGAATGTGTGGCAGTCGTTTATTGTCCGATGATTTTCATAACTGCATGGCCGCTATAGTTGATGGTTCTTATGATTTTTTTCTGACTTTTTATCATGAAGCTGTTCCACTGTTGCTCCACCCCAGCCAATTCCCCCATTGTGTTTTAGGGCAGGATTCTGTGGTTCCTGTTGGGCATTCTTTACATCAGGCGCATTTAGGCTCCTCCTATCCTTTACTGATGTACAGTTCCAATTCTTTTCTTGGTCAGGTTTGCCAGTGCCCGCAAGCGCAGGCGGTACTGCCATATGGTGCTGATACTGTTCGACACGTAAATGAAAATGCCATGGCAGAAGGTCTTAGGCAGATGGTTCTGGCTGGTCATGGATGTGCATGGTTACCCAGAAGTCTGATTGAGAAAGATCTCGAAACCAACAGAATGGTTGTAATGGGACAAGAAATTCCTTTGGAAATTAGACTGTACCGCAAGGCTGAACATACGCGCCCCGTTATTGAGCAGGTCTGGCAAGCTTCTCAGCAAATAGCGTTATGCAAATGAGGAATAACCTAGACTAACGCAGCATTGGACGGGTTGTTATGGCTCTCCTATTCAGGAGCGAGTGTTGTCGGGGGCAGGGGGGACGAGCGTGTGGTGAAAAGTAAAAACTGTCATGCTCAGCTGAGTGCTCGCTCTGTTTGCAGGTGCTGTGCAAAGTTTGGTCGAAACAGACCCAATGCGTGCGCTGGTCGTTCTCGCTGAGGATATGACTGCCAGCTGTATTGTAATGCAGGAAAATGCAGGCGGAGCCCATGGTACCGACATCCCTGACAAAGATCATGACGATCTAACGTGGTCTTTTATCCGCGTGAGTAAAGTAAGACGAGGCTGGATCGGCCTCTCACTGTCATGTCGTCTGCGTGAAGAGATGGCGTGGCGTTGGAGGAAGTAAAATATGTCGATTATTTTTCTTAATGGTGCGTATGTTCGTGCCGAGGATGCGCGCATTTCTCCTTTTGATCGTGGCTTCACATTCGGGGAAGGTGTTTATGAAGTCTGTATTGCTGTAAAGGGAAATTTTGTGGATGCACCAGCGCACCTTGCGCGTCTGGATCGTTCTTTGGCAGCATGTGGAATTGCCGCACCGCCCGAAAGGGCGGAACTGCACAGCATCATGAAAAAGCTGTTGCAAAAAAATGATGTTCGTACGGGTCTGGTTTACCTTCAGGTAACATCGGGCGTCTCCCCTCGTAATTTCACGGCCTGTCCTGAAGGACGGTCTACGCTGATGATGCTTGCGCAGGCGTCGGATTTTGAACAAACCCCTGCGTTCAGGGACGGTATTCATGTCCAGTTGCAGGAAGACATCCGCTGGTTGCACCGGGATATTAAAACAACCATGCTGCTGCCCCAAGTGATGGCTAAGCGCAACGCACTGGCCAACGGTGTATCTGATACCCTGTTCTATGATGCACAGGGCATTACCGAGGGGGCATCGTCAAACGTGTTTCTGGTGGACGGGCATGGCACTCTTGTGACCCGGCCTTTGTCTAACCTGTTGCTGGCGGGATGCACGCGTGAGCGTATTCTGGAACTAGCACAAGGGGCGGGTTTTTTAATTGATGAACGTCCGCTTCAGCGGGCTGAACTTGCGACTGCCGCAGAATGTTTTGTGACCAGTGCTACTTATCTGGTCACGCCGGTTCTGAGTGTTGATGGTCGTGCGATTGCGGATGGCAAGGCAGGACCGGTTACACGCAGGCTTCAGCACTTGTATTGTGCTTACATTGCTGGTGAAGGTAGCGTCTGCGCAGATATGTAGAGTCTAGAAAACAGCGCATCTCGACGGAAAAGCGAGATGTGCATAAAATAATATGAGCATGTTGATGAAGAGGGCTCATATATGTCACGCGAGAATCTGAATGACTTGGTCTCGTTTCTGGCTGTGGCGCGGGAGAAGAGCTTTACTCGGGCGGCTGCAAAGCTTGGGGTCTCGCAGTCGGCCCTGAGCCATACGGTCCGGTTGCTGGAGGAGCGTCTTGGCCTGCGGTTGCTGACACGGACAACACGTAACGTGACCCCTACGAACGCGGGTGAATACCTTATCCGCAATCTTGGACCGCATTTTGACCAGATCGAAACCAAGATTGCCTCTCTGGGCGAGCTGCGCGATCAACCGAGCGGTATGATCCGTATTACGGCAACGGATGATATTATTGCCTATGTTCTGCGGCCAAAAATTGAACAATTCCTGAAAAAATACCCCGATGTCAAAATCGAGATTAATGCCGATCTCAAGCTTGTGGATATTGTAGCCGAGCGTTTTGATGCCGGGATCAGGCTGGGGGAACAGGTTACAAAAGAAATGACCTCGGTGCCGCTAACGCCAGACATCCGTTTTGTGGTTGTGGGGACAAAATCCTATTTCAGGAAGAACCCTAAACCCAAAGTGCCGCATGACCTGCTAAAACATCAATGCATTACAATGCGCCTGCCAACATATGGTGGGATTTATGCTTGGGAGTTTGAAAAAAACGGTCGGGATATTCGGGTGCGTGTTGATGGCCCCCTTATATTCAACAGCATTTTTCCCGTGCGGGATGCCTGTCTGGATGGATTGGGGCTTGCGCATATGCCTGAAATGGTTGCGGAAAAATACATTGCCGAAGGCCATCTGGTACAAGTGCTGGAAGACTGGTGCCCCTACTGGACAGGCTACCATCTGTGCTTCCCGCATCATCACCAGAACACCATGCCTTTTTCACTTTTTGTTGAAGAGATGCGGCATAAAGCCAGCACTTCTGGGCATTCATGAGCAAAATGGAAGACCATCAGTGATAATAGGGGGCTAATCAGACGCGCAGGGAATACCTAAGTAAAGCATCAGTCAGTTTGGCAGATAAAACAGGCGAACCAACACCATGAAAGCGGTTTATCCTATCGTATGTGCGGTTTTCATGTTCGTAACGGGGCAGGCCTTTGCCGCGCCCACGTTGGAACAGGCGGTTCATTCTGCCACGCGGGATGCGCGGTTTGTGGCGCGTGACCCTATCCGCCATCCTGTGGAGGAATTGCAGTTTTTTGGTCTGCGGCCAGATGCCAGCGTGATTGAAATCTGGCCCGGTGGTGGGTACTGGACGCAAATCCTTGGTCCGTATCTGCACGACAAGGGGCGCTACACTCTGGCGCTGGGGCCGGAAGATGGGGCCGGGTCAGCTTTCACTAAAATGCAGGCAGCACACCCCGAACTTAAGGGAACATTCAGAACAACGCAGTTTGATGGCGAACATCTTGATTTTGCCCCGCCCGAAAGTGCCGACTTTGTTCTGACATTCCGTAACCTGCACAACTGGATGGAAGCCGGGAATGTGGAGCAGATGCTTGCCGCCATTCACCGGGTGTTAAAACCCGGTGGAATTTTGGGGGTTGAAGACCACAGAGGCCATACGAATACCCCGCAGGACCCGCGCGCGGAGGATGGGTATGTCCGTCAGGCATATGCGATCTCGCTAATTGAAAAAGCCGGGTTCAGGCTGGTTGGCACGTCGGAAATCAACGCTAATCCGCGTGATACGGCCAACTGGCCCAAAGGGGTGTGGACATTGCCGCCCACCTTCGCTTTGGGGGACAAGGACCGCGCCAAATATGCTGCGATCGGCGAAGGCGATAATTTTGTCCTCAAGTTCGAGAAAATTGACCGTTAACACTACGGAGACTGATCATGACAAACACCATTGCCAACAAGATCATTGTTATCACCGGTGCCAGCAGTGGTCTGGGGGCGGAAGCTGCACGGCATCTGGCCGAGCAAGGGGCAACAGTTGTGCTGGGCGCGCGGCGTGAGGAGCGGATCAAGGCACTTGCCGCAGATATTACCGCCAAAGGTGGGAAAGCGCTGGCGATTGAGACAGATGTGACGGATCGTGCCTCCGTGCAGAATCTTGTTGATACGGCGGTTAAGACCTATGGCCGGGTTGATGTGCTGCTCAACAATGCAGGGGTTATGCCACTCTCTTCACTTGAAAAACTGCGTGTGGATGAATGGGACCTGATGATTGATGTGAATATCAAAGGTGTTCTGTACGGCATTGCCGCAGCCCTTCCGCACATGAAGGCACAGAAGAGCGGGCATATTATTAACGTCTCTTCTGTTGCAGGGCATCATGTGCTGGAAAGCAGTGCCGTTTATTCTGCCACAAAATTTGCCGTGCGTGCGCTTTCCGAAGGATTGCGGGCGGAAGTGAAGCCCTACAACATGCGTACAACGGTTATTTCGCCCGGGGCTGTTCAGTCGGAACTGCTTAATGGCGTTCATGATAAGGCAACTGCCGAACAGCTCCAGAGCTTTGTGCCGGGCATTGCCATTAGTGCCAGTTCGTTTGCCCGGTGTGTGGCGTTTGCGATCAGCCAGCCTGAAGATGTGGATATTAACGAAATTCTCTTCCGCCCTACCCAACAGCGGATCTGAAGTAGAACGGTTTATTCACCGCCCTGCATTGGAAAAAAGCCATGGAGCAGACTGCTTCATGGCTTTTTCTATGTTCAGAATTTTAAAGGTGCTGATAATAAAAGCAGTTTTATCTGTGCCCCTTGGTCAGTTCATCTGCCAGTGTCTGCTCATCATACACATGCCGCAGGGCGGCAATGATCGCGCTGGTGTCGGTTGAAACAGCGCGGTTGGAGGTGATGTCGTAATACAGATCACCTGCAAGGCTGGGTAGATTGCCATCAAAAATCAATCCAACGGCATGGCCTTCCCTGTTCAGCACTGGCGAGCCGGAGTTGCCGCCGACAATGTCGTTCGTGGAAACAAAATCCAGATGTGTGGAGAGGTTAAGTCTGCCTTTTGCATCCAGCCACCGTTGGGGCAGGTTGAACGGTGCGCTGCCAGTAGCGTGGCGGTACATGCCTGCAAAATCGGTAAAGGCGGGAATGGTCTTGCCGTTCTGTGTCCAACCTCGCACCGTGCCGTAGGATAAGCGGGGTGAGAATGTTGCATCCGGATACAATGCATCAAGCCGCCCTTCCGCTTTTGCCTGTGCAAAACGAGCGCGGGCAATTGCTCCTTCGGCTTTGTGCAGGGGAGCGGAAACCTCATCGCGCATGAGATCGCGCAGGGTGACCAGAGACGGGTGAAGGCGGCGTGCAAAGACGATCATCGGGTCGGATGATGCGTTGATGGCATCTTGCCCGCCTTTCCAGAGTGCAAGACGCACAGCAGGGTCAGCCAGCTTTGTTTCATGCACAAGTCGGGCGGCAAGAGCGTCCGGGCTCTCATGTCCCAGTGTCATCTGCACCAGCCGGTCATCCGCGCCCATAAGCTGGCGCAGTGTTGTCAGGCACAGGGCGAGAGATGTGGTTTCCAATTCGGGGTAAACGGGGGTTTTTGCACCCAGTGCGGCCTCAATCTCGCCAAGTTGTGCATCATGATACCCCGCATTGCGTTTGGCATCGGGTTTGCTGCGTTCGGCGGCACCGTTCACCAGTGTCATGGCCTCACCGGCTAGCCCGTCCAGTGCCATGCGCAGGGCAATATTCTGTGTGAATAACTTGCGCTGGGTGGCAATGGCTTTGTTGACCGTTGCAAATGGTGTTCCAAACTCCTGCCTGCGCGTGGGGTCGGCATCAATCCATGCCTGTAGTGCGGCATCTTCCTTTGCGCGGCGTTCTACAATGTCGCTTGTGCGCAGGGCAGATTGTGTGCCGGAATAGGATTTCAGGCTGTTTTGCACACTAAAGAGTTCATCCTCAGCCTGTTTTTCGTGCTCGGCACTTTCGCGCGCATATTGCCACAACATCCCTTCGCGCACGCTGAGCAGCGCGATGACTGTAGGGTTGATAACATCGCGCTGGAAGGTGAGTGCCGCTGCTGGCAAGCCACGTTCCGTCCGGCCCGGATTGCCGGATGTAAAGACAAGTTCGTGCTCGTTTGGGCCGTTGATGTCGAACTGAAGGTAAGGTGTGTGAACAGGTTTGCCGTTTTCGTAAACACGCAGCATGGAGAGATCAATATCGTAACGGGGATAACTGAAGTTATCCGGGTCGCCACCAAAAAAGGCAATGCCCTGTTCGGGCGCCATGACAATGCGCACATCCTGATAACGGCGATACCGGTAGAGGGCGGTTTGCCCACCATGGTAAAGTGATACCATATCGCACCGCCAATGTGCGGCATCGCCTTGCAGGCAGTCTTTTGTCAGGCGGCTTTCAATAGCCTGCATGGCGGCAGAGTAAGCGCTGGCATTCTTGCCTTTGGTTTCCGCCTCGACCTGAGTGGAAACATCCGAGATGGAATCCAGCCGGTCCAGCTCCATGCCCGGGCATTGCCGCTCTTCTGCGAGAGATTTGGTATAAAACCCATCCCGGAAGTAATCGTGCGCTTTGTCCGAGAGGGCTGCAAGGCAGGAATTGGCGCAATGGTGGTTTGTCATCACCAGCCCATCAGCGGATACGAACGAGGCGGAACATCCTTCCGCCAGCCGGGCAGAGGACTGGATGACATGCCTGATCCATTCCGGCGTTGGCGTAAAATGGTAGGCAGACCGCATGGCCGCAATCGGCAGGTGGTCAAAGGTCCACATGCCTTCTTCCGCCCGCCCGGTGTTAGGCCCCGCAAGTGCTGTGGAGGCAAGGGCCAGAAACGCTGTTCGGGAGAGGTGTTTGCCAAAAAAGCGTTTCATGGCGGGTGGGCCTCCATTTGTTATACTGTAACCTTTATGGTCCTTGTGTAGCAGCTTTGTTTTCCAAAGAAAATGCGTGTCTTCTTTGGCGGAAGAACCCGTAAATGGCCGGGGCCGCCACTGTTTTAAAAACCTGCTTCCCCCATAAAAAGAGCAATGGTTTTGCGGTAGATACGTAGGAGTGTGGATAAAGGGCGGCCTTGGATGCAGGCTACCCCCGTGCTCCGCTGCGAGAGGCCTCGGATATGGCCGTAACATGGCCTGGTACTGGCACCAGAAAAGGGGAGGCAGGGTAAAATGTTGCAGCCACCAATTTTGAAGCGGTCAAGAATTGGTTCTGATATGAGAACATTTTTTGATTGCAACGAATGAGCGTTTGTGGTGAGTATCAGTAATACGGTTTTTGCAATTCGTATTACTGGAGTCCTCCCCCATGCGCTTCTCATCGCTTTTTCGCAAAGGCCTGCTTGCCAGTGTTTGTGCCGCGGTCTCTCTTTCCTCGGCGTCTGCTGCGTCGTTGAAGATTGGCTATAGTGACTGGCCGGGCTGGGTTGCGTGGCAGGTTGCCATTGATAAAGGCTGGTTGAAGGAGGCGCAGGTTGATGCCGACTTCCAGTGGTTTGACTACAGTGCTTCGCTCGACGCGTTTGCCGCACATAAGCTGGATGCCGTTATGGCAACCAATGGGGATGCGCTGGTAACCGGGGCCAATGGCCACAAGGGGGAAATGATCCTTGTGACCGATTATTCCGATGGGAATGATATGGTCGTGGCGCAGCCCGGTATTAAGGACATGCAGGGCCTCAAGGGTAAATCCGTTGCGGTGGAAGAGGGGCTGGTGGACCACCTGCTTCTGCTCAAGGGGCTGGAAAAATCGGGCATGAGCGAAAAAGACGTCAAGCTCGTGAACACAAAAACCAACGAAACACCTCAGGTTCTGGCCTCGGGGCAGGTTGCGGCCATTGCAGCATGGCAGCCTAACTCCGGTCAGGCGTTGCATGCGGTGCCCGGAGCGCGGCCGGTGTTTACCTCGCATGAAGTGCCAGGCCTGATTTACGATACCATTGCGGTCGATCCGCAGTCCCTGCACGATAATCATGACCAGTGGCAGCGTCTGGTTGGGGTGTGGGACCGTGTTGTTACCTATATTCAGGACCCCAAAACACAGCCGGATGCCCTGCGCATTATGGCGGCACGTACGGGTGTGACCCCGGAGGCTTACAAGCGCTTCCTCAAGGGCACGCATCTGCTAAGCCTTGCTGACGGGAAAGGCGTTTTTGTAAAAAAGGAAGGGCTTGGCTCTTTGTACGGATCGACCGAAATTTCGGATGCTTTTAATGTTCAGCAGGGTGTTTACAAATCACCCCAGAACATTGACAGCTATATTGATCCGTCCTTTACGGCATCTGTTAAGTAACGGCAAAGGGCAGGAGCACATTATGCAGGGCTTCCTTGCCTCATGGAGGCTATACGGCCGGACAGACCGGATGTTGCGGAATATATTCGGTATTCTGGCGGTGCTCCTGCCTTTGCTCCTCTGGAGCGCGGTTAGTTATCTGCCTTTTGTCTGGCATCCTCAGGTTCTGATTACCGACCCCGGGGGGGAGGAGTATCTGGAAACGGGGATGCGGATGAACCGCGCGGATTTTGCCCGTGCGGTTACGGAAATGCAGGAGCAGCACCAGCCTGTTCCGCAGGGTATTCCAAGTAACCCCGTTTACCTGCCATCTCCGGGGGATGTGCTGAGCGCGTTTGTGCATGCTTTTACGTCTTCTGCCCCTGTTGGGGCTGAACATTCCATTACGCAGGCTTTTGCACACAGTATTCGTATTATCTTCTGGGGGTTTGTTATTTCTTCCATCATGGGGGTGCCTCTGGGCATTATGTGCGGCTCCATTCCGGCTGTTGCGCGGCTTGTTGAACCCTCGGTCGATTTTTTCCGCTACCTGCCGGCTCCGGCTTTTGGAGCGCTCGCAGTGGCCATTCTGGGTATTTATGATGCCCCCAAGATTGCCATTATTGTTATAGGGACCCTGTTCCAGCAAATACTTGTTATTGCCAATACCACGCGCAAACTCGATTTTTCTCTGGTGGAGGCATCCCGCACTTTGGGTGCAAAAGGTCTGCGGCTGCTTTTTCGGGTGGTTATTCCGGGTATTCTGCCCGACCTGTACAGGGACCAGCGTATTCTGCTTGGCTGGGCCTGGACTTACCTGATTGTGGCAGAACTGATTGGCACATCGTCGGGGATTACCTGGTTTATTACACAGCAGGCCCGCTACCAGCATTTTGACAATGTTTTTGCCGCCATGGCGCTGATCGGCATTGTCGGGCTGGGCACGGATATGGTCCTTGGCGTTGTTGGCCGCAAACTGTTTACGTGGAAAAGGGAGAATGGCTGATGGTTGACCATGTAGAGCATACGCTCCCTGATTATCGTATTCTGCCACCAGATGTGGCCGCACGTATGGAGCAGATCAAAAAGCGCGACTATGTTCTGGAAATTGACGGCGTTACCAAGGTTTTTACACAAAAGCGTAACCGGACCGTAGCTCTGGATTCCATAGAATTTGGTGTGCACCGGCGCGAACTGGTGTGTGTGGTTGGGCCTTCGGGGTGTGGCAAATCCACCCTGATCCGTATTCTCGCCGGACTGGAGGATGCCACTGAAGGGCGTATTCTCATGGACGGCAAGCCGGTCCGTGGTCCGGGGTCCGACCGGGGTATGGTCTTTCAGAAATACACGCTGTTCCCTTGGCTGGATGTTTGCCGCAACGTCATGTTCGGGATTGAGATGGGGGGCGTGGACCGGCTGGAAGCCCAGCGTCAGGCCATGCAGTGGCTCCAGATGATCGGGCTGGAACAGTTTGCGACCGCGTATCCGCACCAGCTTTCTGGTGGAATGCAGCAGCGTGTTGCCATTGCGCGTGCCCTTGCCGCATCCCCCCGTGTGCTGCTGATGGATGAATCCTTTAGCGCGCTGGATGCCCAGACACGCACAAAAATGCAGAACTACCTGATGGAGATCTGGCGCAAGATCGACATTACCATAGTCTTTATCACGCATGATCTGGACGAGGCCATTTATCTGGCTGACCGTATTCTGGTGCTTAAACCCCACCCCGGGCAGGTGGAGGAAGTGATTGAAGTACCGCTCTCCCGCCCCCGTCGTGCGGAACAGATGACATCGGCCGAGTTTCTGGCAACAAAGGCGCATCTGGAGGGGCTTATCCGCTCCTTTGGCACATCGGATGACATGGAGGAGGAGGAGGTAACAATTGATCTGCCGCTTCTCACCCTTGTAACAGACCAGGTCGAGTAGGGAATACAAGCATGAGTAGCAAGGAACAGATCAGCCGCGTCAGTATTTCCCTGTCGCCAGGCCTTCTGCATGAGCTTGATGCCATGGTGGCGGAAAAAGGTTATGCCAGCCGCTCCCAGGCGATCCAGAACATTCTGCATCAGGAGCTTATGGCGTGCCGGCAGGAAAACGGCGATGAGCTGATGGCCGGCGTGATTATTCTTTTTTACAATAATGCCGCCACAAACCTGCAACAGAAACTTGCAGAGCTGCAATATGAAAACCTTGCAGAGGTTATCAGTTCACTGCACGTCAACCTCATTCGCAGGCAGACACTGGAAGTGCTGCTTGTTCAGGGTAAGGTTAAAAAACTGCAGGATATAGCAGACCAGTTTATCACCCAGCCCGGTGTTATTTCCGGACGCCTGCACCTGATTGCCTCCCTGATCCCCCCCGTTCATGAAAAAGGGCGGGAACTTACACTTGATATGGAAGCGTCCTGAACGCGCATTGCCATTCTTGCCTGAATACAGGAGATTTTCATGCAAATAGACCAGCAAACCCCAGATTGGTACCGGGCCCGCTACAACCAGCTCCGGGATCAGGCGCTCCAGTCCGAAAATACGGTACGCCCCGCTGCAACCCCGATTGAAATGACCGAAGCCAGTGTTCTGCACCGCGAAACCATACCAGGCGGGTGGTACTGGAGCACATTTGTGCCGCGTGGGCAGGCACTACGCCTGATCAACACATCCGGCAACAATGGTGTGTCGGTTATGTTGTGGAATGCGGATGACCTGAGCGAACGCTACAATGCGGGCGATACCATGAAGCTGCAATGGACCACCTGCCTGACCACAGGGCGTGTTCTGTTCTCTGATATGGGGCGCGTGCTGGCATCCGTTATTGGCGATAGCTGCGGATTTAGCGATACGCTGGTTGGCGGGAGCACACCGCAGAGCAACCAGCGCAATTTTGGGTCTGCCGGTTTGCGCAATACCCGCAACAATCTGCGCCTGACTGCGGGAAAATACGGCATGGCGCAGCATGATGTTGCCTCCTGTATTACGTTTTTCTCCCATATCAGCACGCAGGCCGATGGTAGCTTCAAATGGGTGGAGGGCGATGTGCACCCCGGCGCGCATGTGGACCTGCGGGCAGAAATGAACCTGCTTGTTGCCGTCTCCAACTGTCCGCACCCTCTGGCGCCGGATGCCAGTTTTGCACCGGCTCCTGTCGAGGCCGTGCGCTGGCAGGCTCCGGCCCCGGCGGCGGATGATCTGTGCCGGACGTTCAGCGAAGAAGCACGGCGCGGGTTTGATAACACAGATATTCTCTTTGCCTGATCAGGGAGCCAGATTTATGTCAGAACATGATCTCAGCAAGATTTTTTCCAATATTGTTCTTGATCAGCATGTGGCCGCGCGCACTCCGTGGTCGGGTCTGGTGCGCAAAGGGCAGGTTATCCGGATTATTGACCTGAAAAGCCAGCAGGCTGTGGATGCTCTTTTTTACAATGCCCATGCCTACCATGAGCGCTACAGTGCGCAGGATACGCTGCTCAATCAGGGTTCGGCCTATATTGGCAAGGGAACCGGGCTGTATTCCAACGAAGGCAATGTGCTCATGACCGTGGTGGATGACACCTGCGGACGCCACGACACGCTGGCCGGGGCCTGTAGCTGTGAATCCAATACGGTGCGTTTTGGGCATGAAACCAAGTACATGCATTCGTGCCGAGAAAACTTCCTGCTGGAAGTTGAAAAATACGGCATGAGCAAGCGCGACATTGTCAATAACGTCAATTTTTTCATGAATGTGCCAGTTCTGCAGAATGGTGAACTGGTGATTGATGATGGCCTGTCCGACCCCGGCGGGTATGTGGACCTGCGCGCGGAAATGGACACGCTTGTGGTTATTTCCAACTGTCCGCAGGTCAACAACCCCTGCAACGGTTTTGTGCCGACCCCCATCCGCGTCGTTATCGGCGACCCTGTTTCCATCTGACCGTTCGGACTGCCTGCCATGTTCACAAAGGTTCTTATTGCCAACCGCGGAGAAATCGTACGCCGTGTCGGCCGGACACTCAAACGGATGGGAATTGCCTCCGTTGCTGTGTGCTCCGAGGCAGACCGGTTTACGCCACCGGTGCTGGAGGCCGATGAATCCATTCTGATCGGGCCTGCCGCGGTAAGCGACAGCTACCTGAACATGGATGCCATTTTGCAGGCATGCGCCACCACAGGTGCGCAGGCAGTCCACCCCGGTTACGGCTTTTTGAGCGAGCGGGCCGAATTTGCGGAAAAACTGGCAGCCCAGGGCATACGCTTTATGGGGCCACGGCCCGAGCATATGCGGGCTTTTGGCCTTAAACACACCGCGCGTGATCTGGCTAAACAGAACAATGTGCCGCTCCTGCCGGGCACGGATATTCTGAACAGTGTGGAAGAGGCACTGGAGGCCGCCGCTGGCATTGGGTACCCGGTCATGCTCAAAAGCACGGCGGGTGGTGGCGGCATTGGTATGCAGATCTGCCATAACGAGGCCGAACTGCGCGACTGCTTTGCTGCTGTTTCGCGCATGGGGGGGAATAATTTTGGCGATGCGCGGGTGTTTTTGGAAAAATTCATTGCCTGCGCGCGGCACGTGGAAGTGCAGATTTTTGGCGATGGCCGCGGGAACATTCTCACACTAGGTGAGCGCGATTGCTCCCTCCAGCGCCGCAACCAGAAAGTGATAGAGGAAACCCCAGCCCCGGGCCTGTCCGAAGCAACGCGCGTGGGCCTGCGGAACGCAGCACGGGCCTTGTGTGCGGCCGTTGCGTATGAGTCCGCTGGCACGGTGGAGTTTATTTACGATACGGAAAGTGGTGAGTTCTATTTCCTTGAGGTCAACACAAGGCTTCAGGTTGAACACTGCGTTACGGAAGAAATTTTCGGGATTGATCTGGTCGAGTGGATGATCAGGCAGGCCGATGGCACTCTGGTTCTGCCAGCGCAGGAAAGTCTGGTGCCCAAAGGGGCCGCCGTAGAAGCGCGGATTTATGCCGAGAACGCAGCAGAGAACTTTCGCCCTTCCACCGGGCGGCTGACCGAGGTCAGCTTTGCACCGGGTGTGCGCGTGGATGGCTGGATAGAAACCGGGACCGAGGTCACCCCGTACTATGACCCGATGCTGGCCAAAATTATTGCCCGAGGTGCCACGCGGGAGGAGGCTTTTGCCAACCTGCATGCAGCACTGACCACAACCCGGATCAGCGGTCTGGAAAGTAATCTGGATTATCTGCGCGCAGTTACGGCGGATGATGCCGTGCGTGCAGGGGCTGTTTTTACAGGGCTGCTCAACAGTTTTGCCTATACACCCGCTACGGTGGAAGTGATTGCACCGGGCCTTCAGTCCACGGTGCAGGACTGGCCGGGCCGCGTGGGGTACTGGGATGTGGGGGTTCCCCCCAGTGGCCCGATGGACGACCGGAACTTCCGTTTGGCCAACCAGATTGTGGGGAATGCGCAGGGTGTGCCTGCACTGGAGTTTACGGCTACTGGCCCGGTGCTGCGGTTTAACACGGACGCTGTTATCGGCCTGTCTGGCGCATTCATGCCTGCTACGCTGGATGGCGTGGAGGTGCCTTACTGGGAGCCGGTTACGGTGCAGGCGGGGCAGGTTCTGGCGCTGGGGCAGATCAAGGGGGCAGGGCATCGCACATATCTTGCCGTGCGTGGGGGGATTGATGCCCCACTTTACCTTGGGTCCAGTGCCACGTTCATGCTGGGCCAGTTTGGTGGACATGCAACCGGGCAGCTCCGCACGGGGGATGTGCTGCGTCTGGCCAAACCTGCGACCAATGCGGCGGCCCCAATGGCCATTGCCCCACAGGACCGGCCTGAGCTGACCCGTACATGGACCCTCGGGGTCATGTACGGCCCGCATGGTGCGCCTGATTTCTTCCTGGATGAAGATATTGAAACCCTGTTTTCCAGTGAATACGAAGTACACTTCAACAGCGCACGCACCGGTGTACGCCTGATCGGCCCCAAACCACGCTGGGCCAGAACAGATGGGGGGGAAGCCGGGCTGCATCCTTCCAACATTCACGATAACGCATATGCTATTGGGGCCATCGACTTTACCGGGGATATGCCCATCCTGCTTGGGCCGGATGGGCCAAGTCTGGGCGGTTTTGTGTGCCCCGCAGTGCTGACCAGTGATGAACTGTGGAAAATGGGGCAACTGCATCCGGGGGACAAGGTGCGTTTCCAGCGCATACAGCCCAAGCCGGTCAGTGTATCCTTCCTGCCTGAACCTATTGCGGGGGATAGCCCCATCCTGTTCCGTTCGGAAGGGGAAATCCCGGTTGTGTACCGCCGTGCGGGGGATTGTTACCTTCTGCTCGAATTTGGCCCGCCGGAACTGGATATTGCCCTGCGCCTGCGTGTGCAGCTTGTGCTGGAGCGGCTCAGGGCCGCTGCCGTAGAAGGGATTGTGGACCTTACTCCGGGTATTCGTTCGCTTCAGGTCCATTACAATCCGCAGGTGCTCCCCCTACCGGTCTTGCTGGAACGGCTGCATGGTATTGAACAGGCCCTGCCCTCGGGCGAGGATGATATTGTTGTGCCCAGCCGCATCGTGTACCTCCCCGTTTCGTGGGATGACGAGCAGGCCCGGCTGGCCATGCAGCGGTATCAGGAACTGGTGCGCCCCAATGCGCCGTGGTGCCCGTCCAATATCGAGTTTATCCGCCGGATTAATGGTCTTGCTTCCATAGACGCGGTCAAGGAGATCATTTTCAATGCGTCCTACCTCGTTATGGGGTTGGGGGACGTGTATCTGGGGGCGCCCGTGGCCACCCCCATTGACCCGCGGCACAGGCTGGTCACCACCAAATACAACCCCGCACGCACATGGACCCCGGATAATGTTGTGGGTATTGGCGGCAGTTACATGTGCATTTACGGTATGGAAGGGCCGGGGGGCTACCAGCTTTTTGGCCGTACGACCCAAGTCTGGAATACATGGCGCACAACAGATGTGTTCCATGAAAATACACCGTGGCTCCTGCGGTTTTTTGACCAGATACGCTTCTACCCCGTCTCGCATGATGAGTTGATGGAGGCACGGGCTGCTTTCCCCTACGGTCGTTTTTCCGTCAGGATTGAGGAAACACAGTTCAGCCTGTCGGAATACCGGGCTTTTCTGGAGGCCAACAAGTCCGAAATCGCTCAGGCCTGCGCCCGCCAGCAGGCCGCCTTTGAGGCGGAACGTCAGGACTGGATTGCAAAAGGCCTTGATACGTTTGAGGAAGAAGCAAACACCACACAGGCCGATGAATCCATTCTGCCCGAAGGGTATATGGGCGTGGACAGCCCTGTGCCGGGCAGTGTGTGGCAGCTCAAGGTTGCTGTGGGGGATCACGTAAAGGCAGGTGATGCCGTTGCGATTATTGAATCCATGAAAACGGAAATGAAGATCATCTCCCCCGCAACCGGTGTGGTGAAGGACATTCTGTGCCGCAAAGGCCGCGAGGTGCGTGGAGGTGAGCGGATTATGGTGGTCTGCACGGACTAACCCCCACCCACACACGCCAGAACCTGTAGGCGAGGACAAACATTATGACATTTCCTGATATGTTGCAGATTGACTACCTCCTGACTGCCTGCCGGAACGGGGCACTCACCCCGACAGATATTGTCAGGGAGGTTCTGGCGCGTGTGCATGCCTATGCTTCCGTGGATGCGGCGGTGTGGATCAACCTTGTGTCTGCCGAGCGCCTGCTGGCCAGAGCGGCAGAGCTGGAAAAACGACCGGTCGCGGACCTGCCGCTTTATGGCGTGCCCTTTGCGGTTAAAGACAATATTGATGTCGCTGGCCTGCCAACAACCGCAGCCTGCCCGGCCTTTGCCTATGATGCCACGGAAAGTGCCGAAGTTGTCCGCCGGCTGGAAGCCGCAGGGGCTATTGTGATTGGCAAGACTAACCTAGACCAGTTTGCAACAGGGCTGGTTGGCATGCGCTCCCCCTATGGGCAGCCGCATTGCGTGTTCAGTGCGAAGCATGTGTCCGGTGGTTCAAGTTCCGGCTCTGCCGTGGCGGTTGCTGCGGGGCTGGTGTCATTCGCATTGGGGACCGACACAGCGGGCTCAGGGCGTGTGCCTGCGGCGTTTAACAACATTGTAGGGCTTAAACCCTCCCGCGGGGTGCTCAGCACGACAGGTCTTGTGCCTGCGTGTGAATCTCTGGACTGTATTTCCGTCTTTGCTGCTTCAGCAGCAGATGCGTGGCGGGTTGAGCAGCTTGCCATGGCGCCGGATGCCCATGCGCCGTACTCACGCGCCATGGTGCCACGCAGGTTGGCGGCGGATACGTTCCGCTTTGGTGTTCTGCGGCAGAAAGATCGTTTTTTTGATGGCTGCACCGCCAATGCAGCACTCTATGACCGTGCCATCCGCCAGCTTGTGGAACTGGGGGGGACTGCGGTCGAACTGGATTTTGCACCGTTAAAGGAAACAGCCGAGCTGCTCTATAGTGGTCCGTTTGTTGTGGAGCGCCTGACCGCCATTGCGGACTTCTATCACGCACATCGTGCGGATATGGACCCAACCGTTGGCGCCATCATGGACGGTGCTACCCGCTATTCCGCAACCGATGTGTTTAAAGGGATTTACCGCCAGCACCTGCTTAAACAGGTGGCGGACCGGATGTGGGCGGATTTTGATGTCATGCTGCTCCCCACCGCTCCGCGGCTTGTCAGCCGGGAGGAGGTTATTGCGCAACCGGTTGCTGCCAACAGCATGCTTGGCACCTACACCAACTTTGTTAATCTGCTGGATATGGCCGCCTGTGCCGTGCCAGCCGGGTTTGGGCCGGATGGCCTGCCATTCGGGGTAACCTTTATTGGCCCGGCTTTTAGCGACCATGACCTTGCAGCCCTTGCCGGGCACTTCCATGCGGCGGTGCATAATACCAGCGGGGTGTTCCGCAATGCGGTGCTGCCACAGGTGGACAATGCTCCTGTGCCAGCACCGGGTAATGTGCTGCTGGCTGTTGTTGGCGCGCATCTCAAAGGTTTTCCGCTCCATTGGCAACTGGAGAAGGAACACGCCATTCTGCGTGCCACAACCCGTACGGCACCTGACTACCGCCTTTTTGCACTGCCGGATGCTTCTCCCCCCAAGCCCGGCCTGGTGCGGGAAAAAGGCTTTGTTGGTCCCGGTCTGGAAGTTGAGGTTTACGAGCTGGACGTGGCAGGTTTTGGCCGCTTTGTTGCCGGCCTGCCGCAACCTATGGCTATTGGTAAAATATCGCTGGCAGATGGGAGCGAGGTCTGTGGTTTTTTGTGCAGCGAGGCTGTCGCACGGAGCGGTAAGGAGATTACCGCCAGTGGCGGGTGGCGTTACGCAAAGCTCTAACCGCTATTTTTTAGTAAACTGTTTTAAAAATTAAAGGATTTTGCGGCATGCATGGTTTTGCATGCTGCAAATGCCGTTGCTTGCAAAGTTGGTCCCTATGAGTTGATTGGGCAGCAAGGCAAGGGCATGGTGTTGTGTGTGCCTGAACGTGCCTGAAACCATTGGCTGGAAAATTCGTTTTATAATCAGTCAAGTCAACGCAGGGGTATCACATGCCGCTTCTTCATTTCCATGTCATCAAAGGGCGGAAGCCTGAAGCCATTCGTGCATTGCTGGATACGGCGCATGAGGCCATGCTGGAAGCATTCAAGGTGCCCGCGCGCGACCGTTATCAGATTGTCACCGAGCATGAGCGGGATCATATGGTCATTGAAGATACCGGGCTGGGTATCCCCCGGACTGATCAGGTCGTGCTGTTGCAGATTACCTCGCGCCCACGCTCCAAGGAGCAGATAACAGCTTTTTACAAGCTGCTGGCCGAACGGCTGCATGAACGCTGTGGTCTGGCTCCATCGGACCTTGTGGTGTCCATTGTGCAGAATGCAGATGAGCACTGGAGCTTTGGGCTGGGTCGCGCCCAGTTTGTAACGGGCGAGCTGTAAGCCCAAGCCCTGCTGGCGCGTACTCACCTATGGGGGCACGCCAGTTTATACCATCATTGCGGGGATTACCCCCGGCCTGTGCAGGTCCTAGGGGTTGTCCCACCCGGAGCGGAATGTCGGGCTGATGGCAAATTGCGGTTCAATCCTGTCCATGTGCCGGTGTGCGTCAAAACAGCCAAGTGCAAATTCCACTGTGCCGTCACATTGCCGGGCATGCTGGCCCGCTACGGCGTTTAGCCAGTAAATGGCTCCCTTGCGGCGCTCCCCATGCTGGCCGCCCAGCCAGCGGTTCCACTGCCTGCGCGCAGTCTGCCCTGCCTTATAGGAGGCGGCATTGCGGTCCATTTGGGGGGAGGGGGCTGATTGCGCCATAATAATATTGTCAGGCGGAGGTGGGGAACCCGCCAGAATACGCAGGCCGAGTGTAACGGTAATGACCGCAACCAGGCTGACCAGGCAGCTGCGGATTATACGTGTTTCCCGCTGTTGTGGGGTGGGGGGCACGCTAATGGCGGCCAGCGCCTTGTTGGCTTTTTTCTCACAGCGTGCGCAACAGTAAGGGGCATGGGCAGTGTTGAGCATCTCCCGCTCGCACCATGCACAATGTATGTTCATCCATGTCCCCGGCAATGCGTGCCGCTTGTATAATGGAAGCTGCTTCCGCGCGCCTGATATAGATCAGGGGCTAACTGGTTGGCTAGCCCCTTTGCCTACTCATTTACCGTGTTTGGCGGTGTGTGGGCGTTTGCCCCTGCATTTAATCGCGCAGGCGGGCCAGAACTTTCTGGCGCAGGGTCTGCTGGCGTTCGAGTTCCTCCTCACGCAGCCTGCGCTTGCGTGCACGCTCCTGTGCCATGTTCATGCCCAGATGGGTTTCCCCCCTCTCGGCCGCCAGCCGGGTCTGGCGTTCACGCTCGGCATGGCGGGCGCGGTTGTGAGCACTTTGCGTGCCATGGCAATGCGGGCAGCTCACGCCTGCCTCATACTGGGCAGAGGCTTTGTCCTGAGGGGAGAGGGGGGCGCGGCAGGCGTGGCATAGTTCCAGATTACCGGGTTTCAGGCCGTGTCCTACGGTCACGCGCTGGTCGAACACAAAGCATTCGCCACGCCACAGGCTTTCTTCCTGCGGAATGGTTTCCAGATATTTGAGAATACCACCTTCAAGGTGATAAACGTCCTCCAGCCCTTCCGCCTTGGCAAATGCGGTGGATTTTTCGCAGCGAATACCCCCTGTGCAGAACATGGCAACGCGGGGTTTGCGGCCCTGTGCTTCCAGCTGCTCGCGCTTCTGGCGGAACCATTCGGGGAATTCCCGGAACGTCTTTATTTTGGGGTCCACCGCACCTTCGAATGTACCAACGGCCACTTCGTAATCATTGCGGGTGTCGATCAGAATGGTGTCCGGGTGCTGGAGCAGGGCGTTCCAGTCCTTGGGGGCAACATAGGTACCAACAATGTGGTTGGGGTCGGTCCCTTCTATTCCCATGGTGACAATTTCTTTTTTCAGGCGGACCTTCATGCGCAGGAAGGGCATGGATGGCGCGCGGGAGAACTTGACCACAATATCCGCACAGCCGGGCAACTGGCGAATATGGGCCAGAACGGCCTCTATGCCTGCATCGCTGCCCGCTATGGTGCCGTTAATGCCTTCCCCCGCCAGTAGCAGAATACCTTTTACGCCGTTTGTCTCGCACGCCTGCAACAGTGGGCCGCGCAGGCCCGCCGGGTCTTTAAACCCTGTAAAGCGATAAAGAGCCGCCACGCAGATGGGCAGATCAGCGGGGGTGTTGGTAACAGGCGGGACAGAACTGGCGGTCACGGTATGTTCCTTGCAGGCATGTAAGGCGGTCCGGCCCTGCCAGTACATTCTGCTGGTGGAATGCAGCAGATCGCCTGACAGGCAGGCTCCTGCTTTAGCTGCCCACTTCCCTACCCGACAAGTGTTTTTAACCGGGCCTGTTTTGCCCACCAACAAGGGGCGGGCAGATGCCCAAATCTATCTTTTTTGTAGTACTGAACCAATAAAGAGGAATATGCCGTTATCAGGCATGATTCAATATATAACGGATGCGGAATGATGTTGACAGCGTCCAAACCCTGTCCTTATTCTGGAAATGTAACGAGTAGTTTATTCCATTCATCTCTAACCGTTTTTCATAACGGGAATAGATGTTTTTGTTAAGGAAAGGCAGCAGCATCGCGCGGTTTGCACTCTTTGTTCTGTTCCATTCCGGGGGAGCGGAAGGTGCGGATTCTGGCTTTTGTTCACCTCTGGCATGCCTGGATACGCATGGCCCATGAAGGATGTGTGCTTATGAAAAAGACTTCTATAAGTTCGGCTTTTTTGTTTTGTGGCACTCGCCTCTGTTCGCGCAGGGGGGTCCTCTCATTGCCGGTGGTCCAGCAGGCCGGGGGTATGGCCGCGCAGGGTGCCGCCCCGGTACACCGCGCCGGGGAGTGGGTAAAGGCGCATACCCTGCTCTTTGCTGGTTCATAAGTAAAAAAGAGAGGTAGATCATGCTTGTGGCTGGTTATGATAAAGAAGAACTGACATGACAAATGAGCTTGAACAGCAAAAGAAGAAAGCTCAGCGGTATGATCTGGAGGTCGGTACTGCTGTTGTAGCTGGCGCTTTTATTGTTGTTCTTTTCCTGCACATTCTTGGCATATGGGGGCTGGTCTCTGGAATGGGGAAGGGCGATAGCGCTCCACCACCACCCAAGCCGCCCATTCAGACGCGCGTTCTGCCGCCGCCACCCCCTCCGCCGCCTCCGCCGCCGCCTCCACCACCCCCGCCGGTCATGACGGTGCCTCCGCCGCCGTTCATTCCGCCGCCAAAGATCGAGGTGCCGCCGCCCCCCAAGCCCCCCATGAAGCACGTGGCCCGCACACCGCCCAAGCAGCCTGTGGCTCCGCCAACCCAGACTGCAAAGGCCCCACCCGCGGACACACCGCCCAATGATTCGCCCGATACAACGGCCGGAACATCGCCGCTGAACAATGTGCGCCCCGTCTATCCGCCAGAAATGGAGGAAGACAACATTGAAGGCCGCGTAACCGTGGTGTGCGATGTGGAAACAACAGGCATGACCAGCAACTGCCGTGTGCAGGCGGTAACCGGTGGTCAGGCATTTGCGCAGGCCGCGCTGGATTACGTGCACAAGGCCCGCTACCGGCCTGCAAGCCGCAATGGTGTGCCCGTGCGGGAAGTGAACAAGACATATGTCATCCGCTTCCGGCTGGATGACTGACACAGACTAACGGTTCGGCCTTGTGCCGGACCCCTGGATAACACAGCAACACGGACCCGCCCGGTCCGCTCCGGCAGGGGAACAGGACCGGGCCTTTGGATGAGGATCTTGAGTAAAATGAGCAGACTGCCCCGTTCTTTTGTGTCAGGTCTTGCCGCTCCGGCTCTTGCGCTGCTGATGAGCACTGCAGCCCCCATTGCCGCCTTTGCGCAGGATGCCGCCGCCCCCGCACCGGCAGCCCCGGCGGCTACCGCTCCTGCGGCCCCGGCTACTCCGGCTCCGGCAGATGGCGCTGCAGCTCCTGCCCCCGGCCCGGCCACACCCGCCGCCCCGGATGCCGCAACAACCCCCACACCCACCGATGGCACAACAGCCCCGACCCCGGCCGCCGCTGCAGCAGCAGAAGCTCCTGCGCCGGACGCCAAGGATGACGCCAACCCCTACGGCCTGTCCGCCCTGTGGTCGAACGGCGATATTATCGCCCGTGGCGTGCTGCTGATCATGCTCGTCATGTCGCTTGGCACATGGTTCATCATGATCACCAAGTTCATCGAACAGGGGCGTCTGTTTGCTGCTGGCAAGGATGCCACCAAAAACTTCTGGACCAAGCACAGCATTCAGGAAGGGGCTTCCGCACTCTCCACCTCCTCCCCGTTCCGCTATATTGCCGATACCGGCATTACGGCAGCCGAACACCATGAAGGCACGATGCAGGAAGCCATTGACCTGCATAGCTGGACCTCCATGTCCATCCAGCGTGCGGTCAACAACATCCAGAACAGCCTGCAGAAGGGGCTGGCCTTCCTGGGCACCGTGGGGTCCACATCCCCCTTCATCGGGCTGTTCGGCACGGTCTGGGGTATCTACCACGCGCTGACCGCCATTGGCATTGCCGGTCAGGCATCCATCGACAAGGTTGCCGGTCCTGTGGGTGAATCCCTGATCATGACCGCCATTGGTCTGGCAACGGCTGTGCCTGCGGTGCTGGGTTACAACCTGCTGGTGCGCCGCAACAAGGGTGCCATGGACCAGGTGCGCGACTTTGCCGATGACCTGCAGTCCATCCTGATCGGTGGCGTGCGCCACGGTGCAGCCGCGGAGAGCGTGCGGGTCAACGCCGATAATTCCCCGACCACGGTCACAACCTCCAACCGGGTGGGCTGAACCATGGGAATGCAGGTTGGCAACGGAGGAGGGGACGACGAAGTCGTCTCCGCCATCAACACGACCCCTCTGGTGGATGTGATGCTGGTTCTGCTGATCATCTTCCTGATCACCATTCCGGTGGCCACCCATACGGTCAAGGTCAACCTGCCGCGCGACATGAACCAGCCCACCCAGACCAAGATGAGCAACGTGGTGCTGGCGGTTACGGCGGATGGCAAGGCCTTCTGGGATGAAACCCCGCTGAAGGACCAGGCTGACCTGCTGGAGCATCTGGAAAAGGTGGCGGTGGTCAAACCGCAACCGCAGATCCAGATCCGTGGGGACATGAAGGCGCGGTATGAGACGGTCGGCAGGATGGTGGCGGCATGCCAGCAGGCTGGCATCTATCATATCGACTTCATTACCGAGAAGCCGAAGACCAACTGACAACGGCGGGCTGCGGCCCCCGTCCCCCGCGCGGCACGCGTGGGGGCAGGAGTGAAGAGAGTAACTGATCATGGGCATGAATGTCGGGTCGGATAGCACAACGGAAGACGAAGGCATTGTAGACATCAACACCACGCCATTGATTGACGTGATGCTGGTTCTGCTGATCATGCTGATCATCACCATCCCGTTGCAGACCCAATCTGTTGCGATTGATCTGCCGCAGGGCAACCCGCCGCCTTCGACGGAGGAGGTTCCGGTTGTGACCCTTGTGGTGGATTTTGATAATACGATTACCTGGAACGGGCAGCCGGTTAACAGCGAGGACGAACTGCAGGCCCACCTGCGCGAGATTGCCTCCGCCCAGCCCAAGCCCGAGTTCCACATCCAGCCCAACCGGCTGGCTGATTACAAGACTGTCGTCCATGTCATGGCCGACGCCCAGAGGCTCGGGGTCACCCAGATGGGCATCGTCGGGCAGGAACAGTTCGTCGATCAGTAAGGGAGCATAAAACTCCAGATAAAAGCGGGCGTGCCATAAGGCAGGCCCGTTTTTTTTATGTCTGGTGCAGGTGATCGTTCACCAGAAATCATAAAAATAACATCCGGACAAAAATGTTTGTCGCGTATGATGCAGCCAAGGGAACTCAGGCATCTGTTGGGCGTATGGCACGAACAGGGCTGCATTGCGTAAAGGGAGCAAAACATTATGCGCCGGATGGGGGGAGTGCTGGTGGCGGCTACGTTGCTGTTGGGGCATGCAGGGTACGCACAGGCCCACCAGCGCACTGTTCATTTTCGCACACAGGGGGAAGAGGCCACTGTTGCCGGCACGGTCGAGGGGGAAGAGGTCGTGCAGTACAAGGTGCCTGCAAAAGTCGGGCAGTTCCTGCTGGTTGGGGGGCATGCGAAAAGCGCGCGTGTCAGCTTTTGGGTGCGCGACCCCGGTGGGGCGGAAGTTTACAACAGCAAGGTCCAGAATGCCGCGTATATTGGCAGGCCCGAGCAGGATGGAACGTATGTTGTAGGAGTGTTCCTGCGCAAGGCCGATGCTGCGCGCGGGCAGGCTGCGTTTTTTCGGCTGCGGTTTTCACGCAGGCTTCTGCCAGAAGGGTAAAAGCCGGGTGGGGTGATGTGCGTGGGGGCGCAGGCACATACCTGTCTGGTGCAGGGCAACCGTGCTGCCCGTTGTGATATGGCGGACAAGGTGGTTGGAGTATGTTACAGCGCACGCGGCAATGCCCGCTGCTTATGCGCGCGGCGTAACTGAAGAAGAGACTCCATGAGAAAGCCCGAAACAATAGCCAAGTCCCTTATCACGCGGTTTAATGTGGCTGTGGCCGTTAAAATGACCATGCTGTTTGGCAGTATCTGGTGCGTTTATGCCTTTTTTGTCTTTTCTCTGGTTCCGGTTATTGTGCCGCAATGGCAGAACACGCTGCTTTATATAAGCAACTGCATACAGTTGGTGGCATTGCCCGCCCTTATGGTGGGGAGTGCGGTGCTCAGCCAGGGGGCAGACCAGCGGGCATCGGAAGACCATGCGGCCTTGCTGGAAATCTTGTCTGATGTGCGTGAAGAACTTGCAGACCTGAAGGATAAAACCGCCGGGATCGCGCGGGATACAACCGAAGCCCTGCAACGCCCTGCAGTTACCGATGTCTCCATTTCCGACCAGACCATTGTGCTGGGGGATAAATCGGACGGGGATGAAAACTAAAACCATTTCGTGCGCTATACACCTGCATGCGTGGCTATGAGCATGATGGGGAGGTGTGCGCTGGATAAAGGTTACAAAGGGGGCCAGACCTTGCGGGTGGTATGGGCCTGCTATGGGGTATCTGCCGTGTTTGTGGGGGCTGCGGGGTCTTCTGCCATGGCGGCGGAAACCGTGCAGGCTGAAACAGTGCAGGCAGGCAAGGCGCAGGTTGTTACGGTGCATGCCAGTCTTGCGCACCTGCCCGCAGGCGGGGGGCTGATCCGCCCCCAGTCCGAGCCTCAGGCCCAGAGCGTGGTGAATGCCGAATATATTGCCCGTCAGGCTCCCGCTGCCACAGCGTTTGACCTTGTGGCCCAGTTGCCGGGGGCTATGGTAAGTGGGTCAGACCCGTTCGGCTTTTCCCCCCAGAGCAATATTTCTGTCAGGGGGATGAACGGGGATGCCATAGGCTATGTGCTTGAAGGCATGCCCCTGAATGACATTGCCTATTACACAGGCTACCCGAGCCAGTTTGCCGATAACGAGAATTACGAAACCATAAGCCTGCAACAAGGTGCGCCAGACCTGACCAGCCCGGTGCTGAATGCGGCTGGCGGGTTGATGACGCTGCGGTTCAAAACCCCGGCGGACAAAGCCGGAGGGGTGTTTGATACGTCTTATGGTTCGTACAATACCAATCGCCAGTTCCTGCGCCTTGAAAGTGGTGAAATAGGCCATACCGGCCTGCGGGGGTTTGTCTCCTACTCCCACGGGGCAACAGATAACTGGCGCGGCCCGGGGCGGGATGAGCGCCAGCATGTGGACTTCAAGCTGCTTAAAACATGGGGGCGGCAGAGTAGTGTTGCCCTGCTTGGGTCCTGGAATCAGGCGATAGACAGCTATTACCCACAGGTTACAAAAGACGCTTGGCTGACCGATGGCATACATGGGGGCAATAATCTTGCCGCTCATTATAATGCGGACAATGCAGTAGGGGGGACGGATTACTGGCGTCTGGCCCGCCAGCCCGAGCGTACTCTTTACATGGCCGCCCCCGTTAACCTTGGTCTGGGCAATGGGCTGGAACTAAAGGTAACACCCTATGCGCAGGGGGCCTACGGTAATGCGCCGGGGGGCATGCAACTGCCGAGCACAGGCCTGTTTAATGGCACGGACGCCGTGCAGCTTGCCCCTGCTCTGGCAAACAGCCCCGATGGGTCCATACCCGTGCGGGCGGATTATACGCAGCGGAGTTACCGCTCCGGCTTTACCACAACACTGGACTGGAAACGTGGCCCCAATGACCTGACCATAGGCTACTGGTACGATTACGGGGACGATGCGCAAAAGCAGACCTTTGCCATACTGGATGCCTCGGGGGCGGCCGGGTCCATATGGGGGGGCAATCCCTTGCGCACGGCCGGGGGGCAGGCGTTGTGGGGGGCTAACAACCATACCATTGCCCAGACCAATGCCCTTTTTATAGGTGACCGGCTAAGCCTGCTCCATGACCGGCTGTTGCTGAGTGCGGGTTTTAAGGAAGTCATGTTCTCCCGCACCGGCACAAATGCCATGCCGGGTAGCCGCTATAATATTGGCACAAACACGGCCGTACCCTTGCCCCGCCTTGGTGCCAGATTCCAGATAACGCCGCATCATCAGGTCTTTTTTAACGCCACCACCAACTTTCGTACCCCGGCGGAAACAGCGTTGTATGATGTCTATGACCCTACAAGTGGTGCGCTGGAGCAAAAAGGCACTGGCAATCTGAAGAATGAATACTCCATTGCAGAGGAACTGGGTTACCGTTACGCGGATGATCTGCTTGTGGGGAGCTTGACCCTGTTCAATTACAACTTCACCAACAGGCAGGTTTCCACTCTTGTCATGCTTAATGGTGCGCCAGTGCAATCCACCATTAACGCGGGCGGGCAAACCACACGGGGCGTGGATGTGGAGGTGGGGCTAAGGCCGTGGCACCATATAAGCCCTTATTTTTCTGGTGAGTATCTGCATTCCACAATTGATAATGACCTGTCTTCGGGCTCGGAGGTTCTGCCAACACGGGGCAAACGTTCGGTGCGCTCCCCCACCTTGCAGGCCGCAGCCGGGCTGACATACGACGACGGGCATTTTTTTGGAGTGATGACGGTCAAATATACCGGGCACCAGTATGCAACCTTTATGAATGACGAGCGCATGCCTTCCCATGTTACGGGCAATCTGGCGCTTGGTTACCGTATGAAGGATGTATCCGTGCTGCATGCGCCGCAGCTGCGCATGAACTTCATCAACATCACCAACCAGCATTATCTGTCTGGTATTGCCGACCCAACCCTTGCCGCGCACGATACGGTGGGGCGGCGGGGGAGTGTGGTGTCTGGCCAGTCGCCTGACTATTACATTGGGGGAGGTTTTGCTGCCCTGTTTACCGCATCCACCGGTTTTTAAGGCATGAGCGTGGGGGAGCAGGCCCAGTTTGGGGTAAATGGCGTGCAGCAGCGGCGCGACTGGCCCTGCCTGACACTGGATGAAAGTCGGTCAGTCCTGCGTTTTTTCCACAATATGCCGCCTGCCCAGAGTGTGGCGTGGCATAGCATGCGCCCTTTTTCCGCTCTGGGGCGTGTGCGGCTGGAGGGGCAGGGGGAATGTCTGCTCAAACGCCACCACGTAACCCTGCGCTCTGTAAAATGGCTGGAGGAAGAACACGCTTTTATAAACCATCTGGCAGGGCAGGGAGCTGCTGTCTGCCCGCCGCTGGTTCTGCCCGATGGCCATACGGCCCTAACGGTTGGGGACTGGACATACGAGGCTTTTTTGCCCGCCCGTGGGGTGGATGTTTATCAGAATGTCATGTCCTGGCAGCCGTATTTTTCGGTCAGGCAGGCTTATGGTGCGGGTGTTGCGCTGGGCAGGCTGCATATGGCGGCAGCCGGGTTCAAAGCCCCTGCGCGTGGCGGGGCAGAGGTGGTGCCTCTGCTCTCGGGGTTGCAGGTTGTTGGCCAGCTAGAGCTGGTGCCTGCCTTGCAGCATTGGGTGGCTCGGCAACCCCAGTTGCGATCCGCTCTGGCACACCGCAACTGGGTAGGGAGCGTGGAGGCCGTGCTGCGGCCTTTCCACCAGCGTTTGCAGCCCTTGTTGCCCCATATTGTTCCCGCATGGGGGCATGGGGACTGGCACGGCTCCAACCTGTTCTGGAATGGGGATGATGTGAGCTGTGTGCTCGACTTCGGCATGGCGGACCGGACCTGCGCACCGTTTGATCTGGCCGTGGCGCTGGAGCGGGCTGTGGTGGACTGGCTGGCCTTACCTGCCGCCGGTGTTGTTGCATGGGAGCAGGTGGCAGCTCTGCTGGAAGGGTATCAGTCCGTTCGTCCGCTGAGTGCTGGGGAATGTGCACAGGTTGTGGCGTTTCTGCCCCTTGTGCATGTGGAGTTTGCCTTATCCGAAGTCGGCTATTTTGCCGGGCTGGTGCATGATCAGGCTTCGGCCGAGGTCGCCTATACGGATTATCTGCTCGGGCATGGGCGCTGGTTTGCCAGTGGGGAGGGCAAAGAACTTCTGGCCCGCCTGCCTGCCCTGCTGCGCCAGACCGCAAGCCAGCAGGGGGCGGAATGACCACGCTGGAATGGGCCGCCGCCTTGGCCAGTGCCCTTGGGGTCTGGTTAACAGGGCAGCGTCTGGTGGTGTGCTGGCCTGTGCTGGTGGTGGCATCGGCCCTGTATGGCATGGTGTTTGTGCGTGCTGCTTTGTACGCGGATGCCGCCTTGCAGGGCGTGTTTATTGGGTTGTCCCTTTACGGCTGGGCGCAATGGTTGCGCGGTGCCCGTGCGGAAGGGATGGTGCGTGTGCTCCGCTTCCCCACAGCCCGGCGTTTATGGGGGCATGTGGGGGGCACGGGCCTTGCCGGTCTGGGCCTTACACTGGTTTTGCGGCACTGGACGGATGACCCAACCCCCATGGGGGATGCCCTGCTGAGTGCTTACAGTATTCTGGCGCAGTTCTGGGGTGCGCGCCGTTACAGGTTAAGCTGGGTGTTATGGATAGTGGTGGATGTCTTCTACACCGTGTTGTTTATGGAGCGCGGCCTGTGGGTTACGGCAGCCCTGTACGCAGGGTTTGTGGTGCTGGCGTTGCGGGGCTGGCAAAAATGGGGGCAGGTCCAATAAGGCATGCCTTCCCATACTGGCCCGCCTGACCCGCGGGTGTATGGGAAGGGCCAGCCAAACCGCGGGTCAGGAAAAAATAATGGTGCGATGCCCGTTGAGCATCACCCTGTGTTCCGTATGCAGTTTGACTGCGCGCGCAAGCACCTGCGATTCCACTCCTCGGCCTGTGGCAATATAATCGTTGGGGGAGAGGTTATGGCTCACCCGTGCGGTTTCCTGCTCAATAATCGGGCCTTCATCCAGATCAGCGGTCACATAATGCGCGGTCGCGCCGATCAGTTTGACGCCGCGTGCATAAGCTTGATGGTACGGGCGTGCCCCTTTGAAGGAGGGCAGGAAAGAATGGTGGATGTTGATGATCCGCCCGCTTAACTGCGCGCTCAGAGTGTCCGAGAGCACCTGCATATAACGGGCAAGAACAATCAGGTCCGCCTGTGTGGTGTGCACAAGCTCCAGCAGTCTGGCTTCCTGCTCCGCCTTGTTCTGCGGGGTTACCGGCCAGTAGTAATAGGGAATACCCGCCTGTTGGGCCGTGGCCTCGCTGTCAGGGTGGTTGGAGACAATGGCGACAATCCGGGCCTGCAACCACCCGACACGGACCTGATACAGCAGGTTGAGCAAAGCGTGGTCAAAGCGGGAGACCATAATAATCATGCGTGGCAGCACGGCTGCATCATGCAGGCGCATGTTCATGCCGAACTGCTCCGCCACAGGGGCCAGACAGGTTTTTATGTCCGCCATGTCATTGGGGGCGGGGGTGGAAAAAGCCAGCCGCATGAACAGCTGGCCCGTACTGCGGTCACTGAACTGGTGGGTCTCGGTAATGTCTGCCCCCTGGCGTGCCAGCGCCGAGGTTACGCCTGCAACAATGCCAGCCTTGTCCGGGCAGGAAAAAGTAAGAATGAACTGCATAAGGCTCTGTCTGCTCCTCGGGCCTGAAAGGAATCGCGCCGTAGTGTGCCAGCCGTTCCCGTATCTGTGCAATCGGGGGTGTGGGGGCGGGAGCATGGTTTGGGCGTGTGGTGCTGGGCAAGTCAGGCTGTGGATGAATTGCAACACTCCGACTCGTTGTTGGAGTAAGAGGTCAAGAGGGTTTGGTGTCATAAAAGCTTAAAAAAGCTACAAACCGCAGTAAACAGACATTTTTTATACTATTCAGCTCCAGAGGCGGGTAAGTTTATCCACAAAGCAGGGGGACGGATTGCGGGAAAACCCTGTGGATAGTTTTGTGGAAGGCAGGAGCGCGCATATGTTTCATCGTCTTTCTGCATTTGTTCCTTATTTTGCCAGTTTGTGGGCTGTCTGGTGGGGCATGGGTTCGCATTTTATAAAAACCATGCCAGTTAGGCGGCGTTCAGGGTTAGTCCTGCCTGCCTTGGTGTGGGGTGTTCCCCGTCCTGCCCGTAACCCGCTGGAGCAGATTTTTTTGTTATGCGTCTGACTTTGTACACCGACTATGCACTACGCACCTTGCTTTATCTGGCCGTACACACGGACAGGCGTGTTTCCATACGCGAGGTGGCCCAGACTTATGGCATTTCTGAAAATCATCTGGTCAAGATCATTCACCATCTGGGGCGTGGCGGGTTTGTGCACACACAAAGAGGGCGCGGCGGAGGGTTAACGCTGGGGCGCCCTGCCGAGGAAATCTGTGTGGGGGACGTGGTGCGCCATACGGAAGAGGATATGGCACTGGTCGGCTGCATGGCCCGTAATGGGGAGGACGGCGCTCCCTGCCTGCTTGCCGGGGGGTGCAGCCTGCGCGGGGTTCTGGGGCAGGCGCTGGATGCGTTTATGGGGGTTCTGGACAAGGCCACACTGGCGGACCTGCTCCACCCGTATGAGCGGCGCACACTGCTGCAGGCGGCAAGCCCTCCGCCACAGCCCTGACCCTGCCACCGGGTAAACCGGGCCGCACTTTGCAGGCGTCATGCATTTGTGTGTGCGCCAGAGCGGGTTACGGTGTTGGTTCTACCAGCATGCTGGCATAGGCTGTTGGCGGTATTCTGGCAGGAATGGAAACAGATCAATGTCGCAGAAATTCAAGATTGCACTGGTAACCGGGGCAACCGCCGGGTTTGGGCATGCCATAGCCTTGCGCCTTGTGCACGAAGGATACCGGGTTATTGCCACCGGCCGCAGGCAGGAACGGCTGGAGGCCCTTGCAGGGCAGGTAGAGGCCGGCCGTATTCTGCCGCTACGGCTGGATATGACCGACCTTTCCGCCATACGCGCTTTGCCACAGAGCCTGCCGCAGGAGTGGCAGGCGGTTGATGTGCTGGTGAATAATGCAGGGCTGGCGCTCGGGCTGGAAAAAGCATGGCAGACCAATCCGCAGGATTGGGAGACGATGATAGCAACCAACGTAACCGGGCTTGTGGAAATCACCCGCGCCCTGCTGCCCGGCATGGTTGCGCGCAATAGCGGGCATGTTGTGTCTTTGGGGAGCACGGCTGGCACTTACCCTTACCCCGGTGCCAATGTGTATGGGGCAACCAAGGCTTTTGTGGACCAGTTCATGCGGAACCTGCGTAGCGATCTGCTGGGCAGGCAGGTGCGGGCAACCACCATTGCGCCGGGCCTGTGCGGGGGGAGTGAGTTCAGTCAGGTCCGGCTGGGGGATCAGGGCAAGGCCGATGCCGTGTATGCGGGCACTGCCCCGCTGCTACCGCAGGATATAGCCGAGACCGTGGCCTGGGTGCTTGGCCTGCCCGCCCATGTGAACATCAACCATGTGGAAATGATGCCAACCTGTCAGGCCTCTGCCGGTCTGGCAGTGGACCGCAGCATGCTGGGTTCATAGAGCGCTGGCTGGGTGCCGGGTTGCCGCACCAGACAGGGAGTTCAGGCCCGTGTTGTGGCCCTGCACCTGTCTGGCGCGGCAGGAGTAAGCTCCCCCCTGCATAACGGATCAGTGCGTTCCGTATAGCAGGGGGAGGCGCAGTAAAGCCGCGTTATGCGGGCACTTTACAGGCAATACACAGCTTGTTGCCATCCGGGTCGCGCAGGTAGGCAAGGTAGAGCGGGCCAACCGGGGTCTGGCGCACGCCGGGTGGGTTTTCAATGGTTTTACCACCGTTTTCCACGCCTGCCTTGTGCCATGCGTCTGCCATGGCCGGAGTATCCGCCTGAAAGCTGATGGTGCCGCCATTAGCCGCTGTGGCGGCTTTGCCATCCAGCGGCGGGGTAACAATAAACCGGGCACCATGCTTGCCATAGGTAATGCGGCCCGTGGCGCTGATTTCTGACGGAGGAATGTTCAGGGCAGCAAAAACGGCATCGTAGAATTTTTTTGAGCGGGCAATATCGTTAGTGCCCACCATGATGTGCGTGAACATGGTCTGTCTGTTCTCCAGCGGTTGGAACGCAGGGAGGATGACCTGCCACGCCACGCACGGCAAGCCCTGTTCAGCTTATGTCGGCAATGCGTGCAAACCGTTGCTGCCGCCGGATGAACAGTTTTTCCGAAATGCGGAATGCCACGGTCTGCAACCAGCTATGGGGGGGCAGACCAATGATCTTGAACACCATGGTGGTAACGCGGCGCAGGTGCTGGGGGCGGTAGTTGCGCATGGCCCGCACCATATAGGCCGCAATGCAGCGTGTATGGTCGTAAGGTTGGTCTGCTGGCACGTTGGTTGTGTAGTAGGCGGAGGCCAGTTCGTCGTCCTCGGTTTCCGTCACGCGGCCCAGCGCGATGCGGATACGCTGCCAAAGACCAATATTTTCGCGCTGCAGGTAGCGGTGCATATGGTCATAAAACAGTTTGAAATGCCGGAACTCATCAGCGGCAATCTGCTTGCACAGGGCCTTAAGCACGGGTTCTTCCGTGGTGTCGGCCAGTGCGGAATAAAAAGAGGATGTGCCGGTTTCCACCATACACCGTGCGATTAGCTCCCCTGTGCGGGAGCCGCGTACCGAGTGGTCCACATCCAGTGGAATCTTGTAGAAATCGCGGTAACGCTGGAATGCCGCCTGATAGTCCCACTCCGGGTCGGCCAGCATGGCCCAGCGGCCCAGCGCATCCCCATGCTGGATTTCTTCTTCCGCCCAGTGGTCGGCCGCCGTGCAGAAATCCGGGTCATTGTGGAAGACGTTGTTGAGGTACTGCGCGTAGTCCACGCTGTTGCGCTCCACAACAGCGGCCGCCTTAATGGCGGGGATCAGCTCCGGGTCAACCTTGGAGGGATCAAACCGATCCCATGGCAGTTGATCAATCTGCCAGTGCTTCATGTACCGGACCTCCTGTTACGCCAAATCCACCGCCACGCCTGCATGGTCCGCCCTGTTGGAACAGGGGGGTAGCAGAAGAGGCTGGCGGGTTTTTTAAACCATATGGCGCGTTGGCAAAGTAGTGCGCGACAAAAAAGTACATCTGTACCCAAAGTGCCGCATATCTTGCCCGGGTCTGGCCCTGGCGCAAGGTCGGCGGCGCAAGGGTCTATCTATGGCACGGGGAGCCCGTGTACTGGAACAGGGAAAAACACGCCACGGCAGATATGGCCAGCTGCGCACCGTTACGCCCAAGGGTAACGGTGCGCAGCTGGCCATAGCCCCCTTCCGGCATTGGGGTGGCGCTGGGGGGTGTTCAGGCGTTTTCGTGGCTGGTTGCAGGGAGTGTGTCTTCAAACGGGGGTAAGGCGCGTGGGCGGCGTTTGTCGTCCAGTGCGACAAAAATAAACTCCCCTTCCGTCACCTTGGACGTAATATGGGTGTGGCGGGCCCTGCGCCATGTTTCCACATGAATGGTCAGGGACGTGCGACCCGCGCGGATGATTTTGGTGTAGATGCTCACCTCATCCCCCACCACAACGGGTTCAAGAAACACAAGGCTGTTGATCGCAACGGTCACGCACCGCCCATTGGCCCGGAAGGCAGCGGTTGTGCCAGCGGCAAGATCCATCTGCGAGACAATCCACCCGCCAAACACGTCCCCTGCAGGATTGGTGTCTGTTGGCATGGCCACAACGCGGATTGTGGGCACACCTGGCGGCAGATCGGAGCTGGATGAACGTGGCATCGCAAGTATGTCCTTAACTCTTTGGGTCGTCTGGAGTGGCAGAGGTCAGTTTGTAAGATAAGCAGAATTGCACCAAGGATGCCTCCTCAGTTTTGTGTGATCTGCATGTCATGCCCACGCATCAGCCGCGAATAATCCGGGGGGTGCAGGCAGCATGCCTAGTTGCGGATGAGGACATAATGCACCGTGACATCGAAGTTGATATACTGATCCTTCATGTCCGGTGGTACCGGAGGGAGTTGTGCGCCTTGGAACATGCCAACGGTGGAGGCATCCAGTGCCGGGGTTGAAGACCCGCTCATAAAGACTTTGAACACATGGCCCGACCGGTCGAGAATAACATGGACCGACGTGCTGCCCTCTTCCCCCCGTTCAGCGGCTTCGGGTGGGTAGAACAGATGGCGCTGGATCCATGCGTCAATTTCCTGACCATAGTCGCTGCTTACGCCATGCACGCTTGTGCGCGAGGCGTAATGGGCATTCAGCTGCCCATTTTCCACCATTGGCCCAATGGACATGTCCAGCGGAGCGTTTGACCCGCCAGGGCGGCCCCGGCGGTTGGGCCGGCGCGGGGCTGGTGCCTCGTTAAACGAATAATCCATCGGGTGCTGGAGCAGGGATTTCAGGTTTTGGGGGAGCTGCTGGGGCTGGGGGCGTGGTACAGCGCGGCTGCTCGGCTTTGATGTGGATTTGTGCGGGGTTGGCCGCGCTTTCTGGGGGGTAGGCTGGGGTTTGGGGAAACCATCATCCGACTGTGCAAGGGGGGGCACGTCCGGTGCTGCCTCACTGGCTTCGGGGGGGGATTTCTGGGTATCGGGCTGCTGCTCGGCCGGAGGGGGCGGGGCTGCCTGCGGGGCCGCATTGCCGCCACCGGCTTCGGGCGAATGGGGGCCAACCATGCCGCTGGAGGTTGTGGGCTGGGAAAACACCATTTCCACCGGGGAAGCCTGATTGGACTGGGGGGAGCCAGTCTTGCCGTGGTGTGTTGCCTGATAAAGGAGTGCGGCCAGTAACAGAAAATGCGCAAGGGCAGAGGCCGTAAACACCGGCCCCAATGTGGGGTCGGCGTATATGTCCTTACGGATCAGGGGGGTGGAGGAGCCGCGCACCGGGCCGCCCGGTGGTTTGGGCACGGGCATGAACGGGAATAGCCGCGGCCGTTGCCCTGCACCACCTTCCACTTCGGCCGGAGGGGGGGCAGAAAGAGGGCGTGCAGGTTGCAGGCGGGGTTCCTGCCTGTTGGGCAGGGCGGTATTCGGGCGTGTGGAAGAGCGACGCGTATCGACCATGGACTGCCCGAGTTCTCCCTTGCCCCGCATGAGTATGGTGTGCGTGGGTATAGCCCACTTGCCTGCTATTTTGCCATTGCTCAAGCCCCGGTGCTACAGAGAACTTTGGTCCGGGGCTTGGGCAGGTAACGGGCAGGGTAGAGGACCACTACAGGAATGGTCCGGTGTTGCAAGGCAGCCTGCACTGCCACCACAGGTGATTTTACCAGATTTTAACGCGCTGCTGCACTGGCAGGTATAGCTTGTCGCCGGGCTGTACGTTCCAGGCATCGTACCATGCGTCAATATTGTGCATGGGCAGGTTTACGCGCGCTTCGGGTGGGGAGTGCGGGTCCGTGACAACAAGCCTGCGGATGGTTTCCTCCCGCAGTTTTTCGCGCCAGACCTGCGCCCAGCCCAGAAATACGCGCTGCTCACCGCTCAGCCCGTCCACTACCGGGGCGGGTTTGCCATTGAGCGATGCGTGGTAGGCATCCAGTGCCAGGGTCAGCCCGCCCAGATCGGCAATGTTTTCGCCCATGGTCAGTTTGCCGTTTACATGCACACCCGGCAGCACCTCAAATGCGTCATATTGCGCACCCAGACGGTCAGCCAGTTTCTGGAAGCGTTCGGCATCGTCTTTTGTCCACCAGTCGCGCAGGCGGCCGTGTTCATCAAACTGACGGCCCTCATCATCGAATGAGTGGGTCATTTCATGGCCGATCACGCCGCCAATGGCGCCGTAGTTTACGGCCGGGTCCGCCTTGATATTGAAGAACGGCGGTTGAAGAATGGCGGCGGGGAAAACCACCTGATCAAACAGCGGGTTGTTGTAGGCGTTAACCGTTTGTGGGGTCATGTCCCATTCGTTGCGGTCCACCGGTTTGTCCAGACGGTCCAGCCAGTAGCGCCATTCAAAGGCCACACCGTTGCGCGCATTGCCGTACACATCGCCTTTTTTAACGGCAAGGCCCGTGTAGTCGCGCCAGCGGTTGGGGTAGCCGACCTGAATTTCAAAGTTTTCCAGCTTGCGGAGAGCGGCCTCCTTGGTGGCTGGACTCATCCAGCTATTGTTCTGCAACCGGACCCTGAAGGCGTTTTTCAGGTCGGTGGTCAGTTTCTGCATGGCCACGCGGTTTTCGGGGGGGAAGTAGCGCTGCACGTAAACCTTGCCCAGCGCCATGCCCATGGCGGCGCTGGTGGCCTGTACGCCCCGCTTCCACCGGGCGGTCAGGGTTGGCTGGCCGGTCAGGGCTTTGGTAAAGACAAACCGGGCCTGCTCAAAGCTGTCTGGCAGGTAGGCTGTGGCGTTTTCTACCAGATGGAAGGCAAGCCACGCCCGCAGGGTGTCCATGTCCGTTGCGGCCAGCACACGGGCCTCGCCTGTAATGGCGGAAGGTTCTCCAACAATCAGGCTCCGCTTGTCCATGTCCTGTGCGGGCAGGCCGGAGGCGCTGAGCCATGCGGCCCAGTCAAACCCCGGTGCCTTGGTCCCCAGTTCGGCTAGGGTCATGGGGTTGTAGGTTTTCTGTGGGTCACGCAGGTCCGCGCGGGGCCAGTGTGCTTCGGCCAGCTTGCTCTCAAAAATCACAATGGCGGCTGCGGCCTTGCCGGGTTCGGGCCAGCCTGCAAGCGTGAGCGCTTTTTCGATATAGCTCTGGTAAGCGGCTTTTTTGGCAGCAAATACGGGCTTGAGGTAATAGTCCCTGTCCGGCAGGCCCAGCCCGGCCTGGTCAAGGGTGAGCGCGTAGCGCGTGGGGTCCTTGGCGTCAGGGTTGATCCCCAGCGAGAAGGGACCAAACTGGAACGACCCCACAGCCGTACCACTCAGGGCAGCAAACCCTGCCATGTCCTTTATGGCGCGGATGGCATCCATATCCTGTGCCAGTGGCTGTGTGCCCAGACGTTCCACTTCCGCCACATCCATGTAAGAGGCGTAGAAAGTGCCCAGTTTTTCTTCCGTGCTGCGGGGGGCGGCCTGCGGGTGGGCGGACAGATCATCCAGAATGCTCTGGACCCGTGTGCGGGAGAGCTCGGCCAGCGCATTGAACGGGCCGTAGCTGGTCATGTCCGCAGGGATTTTAAGGTGGTCCAGATACGTGCCGTTAGCGTAGCGGAAAAAGTTGTTCCCCGGAACAATCGCCAGATCCCGCCCGGCAAGGTCCACCCCCCAGGCCCCAAAACTGGTCTGTGTGCTCTGTGGTGTGTCCTGTGGTGCAGCATGGGCCTGCCCGGCCAGACTGCCCGCCCCCATAATGGCGGAAAGCATAAGGGTATGGCGAAAAATGGCACGCAAGGACAGGTCTGGCACAGGGGAACTCCGGTTCTTTTTTATAGTTGCTGACACTACGGATTGCTGGCCGTGTTTTTTATGCAAAACACAAGATGGACACCTACCTTAGCCAGCTTGTTCCAGCCTGCCTACCCTCTTGCATGCGGAGGTTTTCTTAAAAAAAACCTTACACACCGGCGCAGGTCTTTTTGATCGGGATTTGCATGAATGTGCAGCCGAACGGTTAAAAATAAGATGGATTTGGGCCAACAGCCTTGCACAGGGGGGGCTGTTTCCGTCATGAGAGAGGCCAGCTTTGCCGGGGGAGCATGGCTTGCGCGGCAACGTGGCGGCGCATGGGTGGGGAAGGAGCGGGTTATTTTCGGGCAGCAAGCATATGGCCTTCCTCTGGCCATACACACCAGCAGGCACAGCCGCGCGTATTGGCAGCGTATGCTGTGCTGTGTCAGCCTGATCCCGCTCGGCCTGTTTGCAGCCCCTTCGGCGCAGGCGCAGAATACTCCCGGCCCAGTGGGCAAACCGGCTGCATTGCCTGCCACCCCCGCTATGCCCGGTAAGGCAGGGCAGGCAAAACCCGCCCACGTGGCCGCCCGTGGCGTAACCCATGTGGATGTGGGGGCGCACCGGTCCGATTTTGCTTTTCCCGCAGCCCAGCATGAGCCGGATGCCACAACGCATCTGAGCGCGGAAATGCTGCGTAACAGGGATGTCACCACCCTGCGCGGGCTGGAGCGTGTGGCCCCGAACCTGACCATGCAGAGCATCAACGGCACGGCCTCGACCAATTTTTACCTGCGCGGTGCCGGGTTTAATGATTTTACGCAGAACAACATGCCCCCCGTTCTGACGTATATGGATGATGTGGCCTACGCGTACCCCGCCATGAGCAACGGGCTGCTGTTTGATATGGCCGATGCGGCCGTGGACCCGGGGCCGGTGGGTACAAAACATGGCCAGTCCACCACAGGGGGGGAGGTGCGCCTGCGCACCAACGACCCCACCACCACATGGCATTATGGCGGGATGGAGGACATAGCTGTCAGGTTGTGAGACGTCATTGGGATGATGTAGCGTGGGCGATACCGCGTTATGCTTCGTTGTTTTCTTCCGTTTGCAGGGAGACCGAATGATGCTTCAGATCCACCCACAGGCACGCACGACACCGGCTGTCCGGGCTGAGATAGCTCGTTCGTCAGAACCGACATCCGTGCTCGCCAGACGCTACGGGATCAGCGATGAAACAGTCCGCAAGTGGCGCAGGCGTGGTTCGGACGCCTGTCAGGACCGCAGCAGCCGTCCCTGGAGGCTGGCCTGGAAAGCCTCGGAGGAGGAGCGCGCCATTGTCTGTCAGATTCGGCGTTCTACCGGTTTTGGTCTGGATGATCTGACCTTTGTCTTACGGCATTTCCTGCCGCATCTGAACCGGGACAATATCTGGCGGATACTGAAAGACGCCGGATTGAACAGGCTGCCTCCTGTTCTAAAGGCCGGACCAGTTCGGGGACAGGGAAAGTTCCGCGATTACGATCCCGGTTATGTCCATATCGATGTGAAACATCTGCCAAAATTACAGACAGCAGATGGGGACAGGCGGAAACGTTTTCTGTATGTCGCCATCGATCGCTGTTCCCGTTCAGTGCACCTGGCTGTTTATGACGCGGAAAATGCGGATAATTCCGTTGATTTCCTCAATGCCGTCAAATCGGCCTTTCCTTTCCGGATCACCCATATCCTGACCGATCGTGGCTCCTGCTTTACAGCGGACGCCTTCGAAAAAGCCTGTCATGACATGGGAATCGACCGACGCCGGACCAAGGCTTACTCCCCTCAGACCAATGGAATGGTGGAACGCTTCAATGGCCGTGTCGCTACAGAAGTACTGCAGGTCTGTGTCTCAAACCATGAAGATCTGGAAATTCTGCTCAGAGGCTTCTGTTTCGCCTACAATCATCGCCCGCAGCGTGTTCTGGGCGGCATCGCTCCCGCCCAATGCATCATCTCATGGCTTGAAAAACATCCCGCGTCACGTAATCAAGACTATATCAAACCGGCTGGTCGTGACATCATGAAACAGGTCGACGAAATCCTTGATTACGCCAATGACGTCTCACAACCTGACACATAGCCTCCTACGCACGGAGCCGGAGCGAGGCTTATGTGTCCGGCCCGCTGGCCAAGGGCTGGAGTTTTCGGCTGGCAGGGCAGACGCGCCAGGGCGGGGGGTGGCAGTACAACCCGACCAACGGCGCACATCTGGGGGATGCGGACCTGTGGGCCTTGCGTGGCAAACTGCGCTGGCAGCCCAATGAGCGCACGACCATCCAGCTCGGGGGCCACTTTGTGCAGGATAACAGCCAGGTGGTTACGGCGGTTCCCGTGCACAGGCTTATCGGGTCACAGCCTTTGCCGGGTTTTGGGCTGGGGCGGCGGGCGGAGTGGTCCATGCGGCCAGAGTTTGCAAGCCTTGTTGGGCGCGGCGCGGGGCTTAAACCCAGCGAGCATAACCAGTACTGGGGGGCAGACCTGCGGCTGATCCATGATTTTGGTCCCGCTACCTTTACGGCCATCAGCGCGTTTGAAACCGAACGGCAGGGCGAATACACGGATCAGGATGGCACGGCGCTTTCTCAGGCAGATACGTACCGCACCATAGATGCCAACGTGTTCACGCAGGAAGCCCGGCTGAACGGAGTTGCCCTGCATGGCCGCCTGAGCTGGGTTGTGGGGGCATATTACCAGCGCAGCCGCATGAACCAGCGGTTTTTCTTTGACTATACGGATTACTCTGCCCGCAAATACATGATGGCCACAACCTTTGGCATGAATCAGGAGAGTGTTTCCGAGTTCGGGAATGTCAGTTACCGCCTGCCGCATAATGTGACCATCTGGGCCGGGCTTTTGCATGAGCTGGATGACCGGGGCATTACCAGCCTGAAGTCCCAGATATTCGGCGGGGCAACCCGGAGTTTCGACCCCGAGAACACCGCCGCCAACCAGTTTGCCGGGCAGGTTGGGGTTTCGTGGCAGTTTGTACCGCAGGCTTTGCTGTATTACAAAATGAGCAAGGGCTTTAAACCCGGCGGGTTTAGCGCCAACAATACGCAGGTGCAGGCCCAGTTGGACCCGTTTAAGCCGGAAACGGTTCTCACCTACGAACTCGGCCTTAAATCGGACCCCATACCGGGGCGTCTGCGCCTGAATGGTGCTGCGTTTTACAACGACTTTCATAATCAGCAGGTCATAGGCACCGTGCTGATCCCCAATTTTGGCCCGTTGAGTGAGATTACCAATGCCCCTAAATCCGAAAGCTGGGGGTTTGAGGCAACGCTGGAAGCCCACCCGTTTGGCCATCTGTTTTTAATGCAGAACCTTGGCTGGCAGCGCGGAGATTTTCAGGATTTTCCAAATGTGGACCGGGCCGCTACCAATGCGTACCACGCAAGCCACCCGCAGCAGTGGAAGGCCATTGAACGTAATTTTAGCGGCGTGGATAACGGCTCCCCAAAACTGACCCTGAACGGGGATGCCACATGGCGGCAGCCCCTGCCCCGGAACTACAGGCTGGATTTTGGGCCAGACTGGCAATACAGGGGCAGCCAGGCCATTACGGTGGGGGGAACCGGCTTTTACCGCCTGCCGCCGTATTTTTTGCTGGGAGCCCATGCAACCCTGCATTCTCCCTCCCAGTTGTGGGACATAACGGTTTATGCCCGCAATATTCTGGACCGCCGCTATGCGGAGAGCGGGGGCATGGCCACCACAACCTATTTTTATATTCCCGGCGAGCCGCGTTTTATTGGTGGCCGCATTGCCTGCCATTTTTAACGGCTGAAAAAAGCCATGCCCTGCAATCTGGCCCCCTAGGGGCAAACAGGGCATGATGGCGGCATGACAAAACAGGCTGTTCAGACACAATCCTTCCTGCTCCGGCTGGGTGAGCAGACCGTGCATGTCCGCCAGATGGGGGAGGGGCCGGGTCTGCCGCTGCTGCTGGTGCATGGCTTTGGTGGCAGTGCAACCAACTGGCAGCTCACCCAGCAGGTGCAGGCGGCCCACCGGCGGGTTATTGCGTTTGACCTGCCCGGGCATGGCCAGTCCAGTGCTCTGGTTCAAGCCCCCACACTGGCGCGTCTGGCGCAGGTTACAGCCCTGACGCTGGACGGGTTGGGGGTAAGCAAAGCCCATGTTCTGGGGCATTCGCTGGGTGGTGGTATTGCCCTGTCCTTGCTGGAGAGTGTTCCCGCGCGGGTTGCCAGCCTGTCCCTTCTGGCCCCGGCAGGGTTGGGGCGCACGGTCAACATGGCGTTCATGACCCGCTTTGTGGAGGCCAGCACTGCGGCGGATATGGCGCAGGCCATGGCCATGGCTGTGTATGATCCCAAACTGATCGGGCGCAAGGTCGCGGAGTTTTTGGTGGAAGCCCGCGCCGTGCCGGGGGCACGGGATGCACTGCGCGCCATTGCGCAAACCTGCTTCCCCCATGGTGAGCAGGCCAATAACCTGCGCCCGCTGCTGCATAATCCGCCATGCCCCGTGCAGATTATCTGGGGGGAGGCAGATCAGGTATTGCCTGCCACGCAGGCACAGGGGATTCCTGCACAGGATAACTGCCATTTTCTGGCCCGCACCGGCCACCTGCCCCATATAGAGCAGGCGGCGACGGTTAATGCGCTGGCAAGGGATTTTTTATATGCGTGCGAAAACCCCTGATCGTATCAGGGGGCTTTTAACTGTAAGGTGTAACCCTTCCCCGCTAAAAAATGGGGGAAGGGGGTGTGTTTAATCCATACGTACGGAGGGGCGTACAAAACCGTCCAGCCAGTCCGTAAAGCAGGCAATGGCACCACGGAAGGGGCCATACAGTTCAAACTGATGCTGCCGGTAAAGGGCCATATGCCCAAGGCGTGCGCTCAGGCCGTTTAAAAAACCGCCGCCAAAGGTTTTACCATCGGCAAAGGCGCCCCAGCCATTATAATCCCCAAGGGCAACAATGGCCCCCCGGTTACGGAAGTGGAAGTCCGGCACAGGCTTTTTGTTAAAGATGTAGCCCGGTAGGTGGCGGGCCAGATGGTGGGCCTGCTGGCGGGCTACCTGTGCGGTGGGGGCCACTGGCGCATCCTTGATAAAGGAGCAGTCACCCAAGGCAAACACATGCTCGTCCACTGTGCTTTGCAGGTTGGCCTGCACGGTAAGTTGTCCGCCACGCTGGTAATCCAGCCCGTCCATATCCCGCGTAACATCCGGCGCTTTAACGCCTGCGGCCCAGACGCGGAACTGCGCGTTAACGCGGCTGCCATCCTTAAGAATAAACCCGCTTTCGTCTGCACCGCTGACCATGGTGTTGGTGCGTACGGTAATATTCAAAGCCTCAAGCTGCTTCTGGGCCGCGTCCGAGACATTCTGCGGGAAGGCAGGCAGAATGCGCGGCCCGGCTTCCAGCAGGGTTACGCGCATTTCCGGCGTGACCGGGGTAAAGTTGTACAATGCGCCAATGTCGAGCGCCTTGTGCAGCTCCGCCGCCAGCTGCACGCCGGTTGCCCCACCGCCAACAATGGCAATATCGACCGGTGTGCCACGGCCATAGGCCTGAATAATGGCATGGCGGAAGCGTTCGTTAAAATTATTGGCCTCAACCACGTTGTCGAGGAACATGCAGTGTTCCACCACACCGGGGGTGCCAAAATCATTGGCCCGGCTACCAATGGCAAACACCACGGCGTCGTAATCCAGATGCCGCTCTTCAAGCAGCAGCTGGTTGTTTTCTTCCATCAGCGGGGCAAGGGTAATGCGCCTGTTGGCCCGGTCCAGATGCGCAATTTCGCCATAACAGAAGCGGAAGCCGTGGGCTGCGGCGTGAGAGACAAACGTAATCCGGTCGTTTTCGTTCCGGGCGGTTCCAGCGGCAAAGCAGTGGAGCATGGGTTTCCACACATGGCTGAAGCCTTTGTCCACCAGCGTGATTTCCAGCCTGCCGGAGCGGCCGAGCGTGTTGCCCAGGCGGGTCGCCAGGGCCAGACCGGCAACGCCTCCACCAATAATCACGAGCCGGAACCTGTTCGTCATATCATTCCTGTCCTTTGTCTCCCCCTTTTGGCCTGAGAGGGAGGCTGTTTTGCGGTATGTCGTCTTTTGTGCCACTGCGCGGTGGGCCGGCAGTGGCTGGGTGGGCGCAGTTTTGCGCGGTTCAGGCTGCGCTGGACAGGTCCAGCAGCCCGATCACCCCATCTTCGGTGCCAAAGCCCAGTGTGCAGCCATCCGGGCTATAAGCCAGTGCGGTAACCGCGCCAGCCTGCCCCAATGATACAGGAAGTACGCGCTGGGTCGTGGGCTCCATCATCACAACCGTGCCATTGGCAAAGCCGGCAGCCACAACTTCCTGCGAGGGATGGAAGGCAACGCGGGTGCACAAAGCGCCCCCTGCGCCGGGGAGTTCTGCCGGGGGCTTGCCCATGGGGCCGCCACCAAAGAACGGCCACATCACCACAATGTCCGCACCACTGGTGGCCAGCCATTTGCCATTGCTGGAAAAAGACATGGAGCGCACCTTGGTCGGGTAGCCACTCATGCGGATGTTATGCCCATCTGCCAGCCGCCAGCCGTGCAGGTCGTTTTCCTGCATGGCGGTTACAACCGCATCCCCATTCGGGTGCATGGCAATACCCAGATGGCTGCCTTTCCATTCCAGCAGCCGGGCACTGCCATCCTTGGACTGGGTGAACCACAGCGACACACCATTATAGTGCGATGCAGCAAGGCGCTTGCCCTTGGGGTCAAACGCAATGCCACCAACGGTGGTGGGGTGTTCAAACGTGCGGATAATTGTGCGGCCTGTGGCATCGCGCAGTTCCACATTCTTGCCCGATGCCGCAGCGATCAGGGCGGTCTTGTCGCTGACAAATGTGGTAATGTGCTCCACCCAGCGGCGGGTTTTGGCCAGTTCTTCAATTTCGCCCGCAGGGTCAAGGCGGCACAGGCGGCCATCATCCCCGCCGGTTAAAAAACTGTCTGCCAGCGTATCGGGGGAGAGGGCCAGCACTGGCCCGTCATGCACCGCGTAGGTTGCCCACGCATTGGGGGCGGTCAGGTCATGCCGGTGGGCGACCACCACATCCCCCTCACCCGTGGTAAAGGCGAACCGGCTGGAATCGCGCGAGGCAACGCAGCCCGTAATTTCTCCCTCGACCTGTTTGAAGGCACCGCGCTTTTCAATCAGCCCGCGCAGAAGGGTTTCCTGGGTCGCGCTCATGCTGCAATGCAGCTTTCAAGCCCACGGCGGAGCTGTGGCCTGTTCAGGTTGCGGCCAATAAAGACCAGACGGCTCTCCCGGGTTTCGCCATCCTTCCATGGGCCAATGGCGTTGCCATCGGCCATCATGTGCACGGCCTGAAATGCAAAGCGCTCGGGCTGGCCTGCAAAGTCCAGAATCCCCTTGGTGCGCAGCATGTCTGCTCCTTTTTCCTGCAACAGGGCGCTGATCCATGCCTGAAAACGCCCCGCATCCAGCGGCTGCTTGACCTGAAGGGACACGCTGGAAATGTCTTCCTCATGGTGGTGTTCGGGATGTTCAAGAAAATCAGGGGTGTTTTCCAGCACACGGGCCAGATCAAACCCGCCACGGTCCAGCACATCGGTCAGGCGCACATTGCCTTTTTTGGCGTGGTGGATGGGGGCCGAGGCATTAATCTTGCGAATGGCGGCCTCAATCTGGGCAATCTGGCCTGCATCCACCAGATCGGTCTTGTTGAGGATAATCACATCGGCAAAAGCCACCTGTTCGCGTGCTTCGGGGCTTTCGGCCAGTGTGCTCAGGAAGTTAAAGGCATCCACAACTGTTACCACGGCGTCCAGTTTTGCTTTTTCGCGCACGTCTTCATCGGCAAAAAAGGTCTGGGCCACGGGGGCGGGGGCGGCAAGGCCGGTGGTTTCCACAATAATGCCGTCAAACTTGCCGCGGCGCTTCATCAACCCGTTCAGAATACGGATCAGATCGCCCCGTACGGTGCAGCAGATGCAGCCGTTGTTCATTTCGAACACTTCTTCATCCGCATCCACAACCAGATCGTTGTCCACGCCCAGTTCGCCAAATTCGTTAATGACCACGGCATATTTGCGCCCGTGTTCGGCGGTCAGGATATGGTTGAGCAAGGTGGTTTTGCCCGCGCCCAGAAAGCCGGTCAGCACCGTAACGGGCACACGGGTATCGGGCGTGCTTGTGGCAGCATTTTCCGGCGCGAGGGATGCGTCAGACATAGGGTAAGCCTCCAATTCAACAATCGTGCTTTTCATATAGGACGCCAGATTATGAGAAACCAGAGAGGCACGGCCCCGCCGCGCCATAACCGGAACTTCCGTGGCGTGTAAAAAGCCTAGTTTCTGTGTGTGTCCGTGGCGGTAACAAGGGGCTGGGGTTTTTGTTTGGGAGCGGCAGAACGCAGGAACCGTACGGCCAGCGCGCCATAAAGGGCATGGCTGCACAATGCGCGTGAAACCCCGAAGGCCAAAAAGGCACTGGCCATAAGCGCTAGCGTGATCTGCTGGTTATCGCACATTTCCATCACAATAACGGTTGCGGTCAGGGGGGATTGGGTGACCGCGGCAAAATAGGCCACCGTGCCCAGCAGCACCACAGCACCGGGTGTGGTGTGCGGCAGAAAATGCGCAATCCACCCCCCCATGCCGGCCCCGACAGAGAGCGAAGGCGCGAACAGCCCACCGGGAATACCCGAACAGTAGGAAATAAGGGTGGCCAGCAGCTTGAACAAAAAGAACGAGGCCGGGTACTGGTCGGAGCCCATAATAATGTCACGCGCCTGCATATAGCCCGTGCCATAGGTCATGCCGCCGCAAAGCAGGCCGATTATGGCCAGCGCCAGCCCGCACAACGCGGCGAACAGAACAGGGCGCAGGCTGATAAACCGCCCGAATGCGCCCGGAATCCCGCGGGAAATGCGGACCAGAAGCGCCGAGAACATGCCCCCGCACAGCCCCCCCACAATCCCGCAGACCACCACAGCCAGCCAGCTCGCCCCAACCGGCACGGCGGAATAGGTGTGGCCGAAATAGGTGTAGTTCCCCACAAGGGCTATGGCGGTCACGCCAGAAATAACCACGCAGGTCAGCATGGTGCCGCTGGTGCGCTGCTCAAAGGAGTGGGCCAGTTCTTCTATGCCAAACACAATGCCAGCAAGTGGGGTGTTAAAGGCCGCCGCGACCCCGGCAGCCCCACCAGCCTTGATCAGGGCGCGCTGCTTGGTCACGTCGGTCAGCCCCGCAAGGCGGCCCACCGTATGCATGATGGACGCCCCCACCTGCACGGTCGGCCCTTCGCGCCCGATGGAAGCACCACTGAGCAGGCCAAGGCAGGTCAGGCAGATTTTGGCCAGTGCAATCCGCAGGGCCAGAACCTTGTCCACAATGGTCATGTCATGCAGGTGCATGCAGGCAATGGCCTGCGGAATGCCGCTACCCTGCGCACCGCGGAACCATGTGCGGGTCAGCCAGGTGGAAAGTGCCAGCCCCAGCGGGGTCACCAGCAACATCAGCCATGGGTTGATGTGCATAAGGGTCGTGCGCACGTGGGCTGCCTTGTCTGCCAGCCCGGCAAAAGCCACGGCTACCAGACCAACCAGAACTGCCCCCGACCAGTACATAAGCTTGCGGCGCCAGCTTACCGTGCCAGCCTTGGCGTGTTCACGCAGATGGCGCAGGGACTCTGCGGTGGGTATCACGCTCGCGGGGGGCATGAGGCATCTCTTGCATAAAAGAAAAAGGATGCGGGGCAGTCTAACATTTCATGCGCCAGAAGAAAGACATTCCCGCCTTTTATTACGGTTTTCTGTTTATTTTTCTGCTGAAGAACCCGAATTGGCGGGGGATACCCCTGCGGGCGGTATGCTCAGGACCGTATTATCATGCTTGGCGCAGGTTTCGGGCTCTATGTGAATATGGACCAGCGTGCTGCCCATATGCGCGCGCAGGGCGTGCTCAATACGGTCACATATGTCATGCGCGGCCTTTACGCTCATGGTGCCTGGCACAACCAGATGGAACTCAAGGAACGTCATGGCCCCCACAATGCGGGTGCGGATATCATGCGCCTGAATAGCCCCATGCCCGTTGGAGGTAATAATCGAGCCGATCTCGCCCAGTGTCTGGGCATCCGGGGCTTCGTCCATCAACCCGGCTATGGAGTCCCGCATGACCTCCCAGCCCACCCGCAGCACGTTCAGGGCCACAAGCCCGGCCAGAACCGCATCCAGTTGCGGCCAGCCGAGCAGGGGGATCAGCGCAACACCGGCCACAAGGGCCACACCTGTCCACACATCGGACAGCACATGCTGCCCCCCGGCAATAAGGGCGGGAGAGTGGCGGGCCTGCCCGGCGCGGAGCATGATCAGCCCCCAGCCCAGATTAACGCAGGTTGCCGCCGCGTTCAGCAGCAGGCCGTTCCATGGCGCCAGTGCGGGGTGGGGGTGCAGCCAGCCTTCCACGGCCTCGCGGCCAATAATAAAGGCGGTAATGACCACCAGTGTTCCCTCGGCCACGGCAGACAGATACTCCGCCTTGTAGTGGCCATAGGTATGGTTGTGGTCCGCCGGGCGCTCTGCAACGCTTAATGCCCACAGTCCCCCAGCGGCGGCGACCACGTTAATAATGGTTTCTATGGCATCTGCATGCAGGGCAACGCTGCCGCTTACGGCAAAGGCAGCGTATTTGAGCCCCAGCGCCACAAGGCTGACAAACAGGCTGACAACGGCAAGGCCCCGGTTACTTTGGGGGAGCGGAAGTTCGGGCATAGGCTCTTGTTATGCTGGTGTTAGACGGTGTGCGGGTCAGACAGGTGGCACGTGGGGCTGTAATCCTGTGTTTCCATCTGCACGGTGGGGTGGGCAATGCCAAAGCGCTTGCGCAGGGTGGTGACAAGTGTGTCGAGCAGATGGCTATCGCTTGGCACATCTGCCGCGTTTGCGCTGCGGACCAGATGCACGGTCAGGGCGGTTTCGGTCGTGCTTATGGGCCAGATGTGCAGGTCATGCAGGTCGGCAACGCCGGGGGTGCCGCGCAAAAAGCTTTCCACTGCACCGGGGTCCACCTCACGCGGGACAGCATCCAGCGCCATATCCAGCGAATCCCGCAAAAGGGACCATGTGCTCAGGACCACCACAACAGAAATGGCAAGGCTTATGGCGGGGTCTATCCATGCAACATGGGTCAGCAGTACCAGCCCCCCGGCAATAACCACGGCAAGGGATGTCAGGGCATCGGCCATGAGGTGCAAAAAAGCCCCCCGAATATTCAGGTCCCCTTTCTGCCCGGCGGCAAACAGCATGGCGGATGCCCCGTTTACCACAATGCCAATGCCTGCAACCACCATCATGGTCATGCCTGCAACGGGGGTTGGGTGCATCAGGCGGTGGATGGCCTCCCACGCAACGCCGCCAGTAACCAGCATGAGAATAATGGCATTGGCCAGTGCTGCCAGAATGGAGGAGCGGCGCAACCCGTAGGTAAAGCGCACGGTCGGGCTTTTGCGTGAGAGGTGCTCGGCCAGCCAGGCAGCAGCCAGTGCGAGCACGTCTGAGAGGTTATGCCCCGCATCGGCTATGAGCGAGAGCGAATGGGCATAAACGCCCCATATGGCCTCGGCTACAAGATAGAGCGAGTTAACGGCAATCCCTATGGCAAAAGCCGTGCCAAAGGAGGCCGGCGTGTGCACATGGTGGTGGCCAAATCCGTGCTTGTGCGTGCAGGCCGCCCCGTTACCTTCATGCTCATGCTCATGCTCATGCTCATGCTCATGCTCATGCTCATGCTCATGACCGTGGGCGCAGGGCGGGGGGCTGGCATGGCCTGCGCAACCCGAGTGGTCCGCATGGTCATGCGTGTGCATGTCTGGGGCTGGCATGGCTCTGGCTGCTTTCATTCACACAAAGGGCCGTGGGGGAGAGGCCCCGTTCCGGGGGTGCCATCTTATGTAGGGTGGGTTGGTGCGGAATAGAAGTGGAATATTCCCTCACCGATTGCGCGGCAGACGTTGCACGCCCAAGCCGTTCCAGAATAGGGAAGGGGACAAAGGATCGTTTGGCCCCACTTGCAATTATACTGGATGAACACGCCCCATGCTCCGTCTGACTGAACTGCGGCTACCGCTGGACCACCCGCCCGAGGCACTCCGGCAGGCGATCTGTGAGCGGTTGGGCATTGGTGCGGATGCGCTGGAACACTATACCGTGTTCAAGCGCGGGCATGACGCACGCCGCCGCTCTGCCATATGGCTTGTGTACACGCTGGATTGCGCCGTGCGGGACGAGGCAGATGTGCTGGCCCGTTACCGGAGCGCGCACCCCGGCAACCTCCACGTACAACCCGCGCCAGACATGGCCTGGCATGAGCCCATTGCCAATGGCGCAGCCCTTGCCGCGGCAGAAGGGTATAAACGCCCCATTATTATCGGCGCCGGGCCATGCGGGTTTATGGCCGCCCTGATTCTGGCCCGCATGGGGCTGCGGCCCTTACTGCTTGAGCGTGGCAAGGTTGTGCGTGAACGCACGGTGGACACGTTTGCCCTGTGGCGTCGCTCCGTGCTGACCCCGGAGAGCAACGTCCAGTTTGGTGAGGGCGGGGCTGGTACCTTTTCCGATGGTAAACTCTACAGTCAGGTGCGGGACCCGCGTTTTCTGGGCCGCAAGGTGCTGGAGGAGTTTGTAAAGGCTGGTGCCCCGGAGGATATTCTGTATCTGGCGCACCCTCATATTGGCACGTTCCGGCTGGTGTCCATGGTGGAGCATATCCGTCAGGAGGTGGAGCAGGCCGGTGGAGAATACCGCTTCGGGGCCAGAGTGGATGACCTGCTGCTCAACGCATCCACCCGCAAGGTGGAAGGGGTACGCCTTTCCAGTGGGGAGGTGATTGCGGCAGATCATGTTGTGCTGGCCGTGGGCCACAGTGCGCGCGATACGTTTGCCATGCTGCAAAAACAGGGTGTGAGCATGCAGGCCAAACCCTTTTCCATGGGGGTGCGGATCGAGCACCCGCAATCGGTTATTGATACGGCCCAGTTTGGCCCCAGCGCAGGCAATGAGCAGTTGGGGGCCGCCGAGTACAGGCTGGTCCACCACGCAGCCAATGGGCGGGGTGTGTATTCCTTCTGCATGTGTCCCGGCGGTACGGTTGTGGCGGCAACATCGGAGGAAGGGCAGGTCGTTACCAACGGCATGAGCCAGTATTCCCGCGCCGAACGGAACGCCAATTCGGGCATGGTGGTGGAACTGCGCCCCGGAGAGGATTACCCGGATGACCCGCTGGCAGGTATTGCCTACCAGCGCCACTGGGAGCGGCAGGCATTTCTGGCCGGGGGTGGGGATTACCGCGCCCCTGCCCAGCGTGTGGGGGATTTTCTGGCCGGTCGTCCTTCCACCGCGCTGGGGGATGTGGTGCCCTCCTACAAACCGGGAGTAACACCAGCGGATCTGTCCACCTGCCTGCCGGATTTTGTGGTGGAAGCCCTGCGAGAAGCCCTGCCCCGGTTCGAGCGTAAACTGCGTGGTTTTACCATGGATGACGCGGTCATGACCGGGGTGGAAACCCGCACGTCCTCCCCCATCCGTGTGCCACGGGGGGAGAATGGCCAGTCCGTCAACACACCGGGCCTATACCCTGCGGGGGAAGGGGCCGGGTATGCCGGGGGGATCCTCTCCGCCGCCATGGACGGTATTCGCATGGCCGAGGCCGTTGCGCAGGATATGGCCGGCCTGCCGGTTACTCTGGCGTAAGGGCCTATCCCACGCGTACGGGGCTTCAGGGAATATTGGCCAGAAACTCTTCCACCAGTTCGGTAAAGCGCTGGGGGGCATCGGCATGGACCCAGTGGCCCGCACCGTGAATGCTCTCCAGCCGGTGGTTGGGAAAAAGTGCCCGCATGGCGGCGTAATTACCCGGGCTGATATAGGGCGAGTTTTCCCCACGAATGAACAGGGTTGGCCCTTCATAGCGTAAATCTGGGGCAAGGTGGGGCCAGCCCATAATGTCGGGCATGGCGGCCTGAATATCGTGCAGGCCAATGGCCCAGCCGGGATTATCCCCCTGTCGTATGTTCTGCGCCATAAGCTGGCGCACCGCATCGCTTGCAATATAGGGGCGCAGCAGGTCGTTGGTGCTGCGCTGGTCCAGATGCGGGGGGAATTGCAGCTGCTCCAGATTGTCGGGCAGGTCCAGCCGGTCAAACCCGCCCTGTGCGGGGGCAATGTCCACTACAATCAGGGCGCGTATGGCGGTTGGGTGGGTCAGGGCTGCCATCATGGCGGTTTTGCCCCCCATGGAGTGCCCGAGCATAATGGCGGGGCTGGCGTGGAGGTGCTCCATTGTGTCCAGCACATCCTGCGCCATGGCAGGGTAGCTCATGGGGCCGTGGGGGCTGTTGCCGTGGTTGCGCAGGTCCATGGCCAGTGTACGCCGGGTTGTGGCCAGCTTGCGCTGCACAAAACCCAGATTGCGCGCCCGGCCAAACAGACCATGCAGCAGCACAACCGGTAGGGTTTTTTCGGGCGTTGGGTGTTCGGGGCCGCGCTCGCTCACGTTTAGCAACACTGTTCTGCTCTTTCCTCTGCTCTGGCGCGTATGGCGCATGGTGGGGCAGTTTTGCCCAGCTTTGCCGCTGAATGCGAGGGGCAGAGGGCTGTTTTTTCTTCACCTTCCAGAGAGAGGGCAGGTGTGCCACAGTCAGCCCCATAGTTTATGGTGTGCGAGAGGGGGCGTGCATGCAACGGTGCCTTGTTATTCTCAGCCAACTGGACCAGACCGAGGTTTTGCTGGGCATGGCGGCGCAGGCGCTCACCCGTATCCGGGGGATGCAGCGGATTGATGTGCTGGCCGCGCGGGAACCTCCGGAGCAGATTCTGGGGCGCATAGGGTTTTCCGATACACAGGCCCAGACCCTGCGGGCTCAACAGCGCGAATGGGCCGATGCCCTGCATACCCGCTTCCAGCAATGGCTGGCGCAGGAATATGGCACTCCCGCAGACCGGCTGGGCAAGGTGGAGGTCAACTGGCTGGACCCCGAAATTACGGTGGACCGCATTATTGCAGGTTACGGCAAGGACGCCGACCTGCTGATTCTGGGTTTCCCCGATAACCGGGACAGCGCACAGAAGCATGTGGCCACCCGTGCCGCCATTTTTGAATCCGGACGCCCCGTTCTGTTTGTGCCCCCATTCTGGGAGCAGACCAGCGGGAACCGCATGTTCATGGCATGGAAAGACACCCCCGCCTGCCGCCGCGCGTTTTTTGCCGCCCGCTCCTTTGTGGGGGCGGCCGAGGCGGTTGAGGTTGCCGTATCCGCCACCGACCCGTTGCCGCTGGATATTCTGCCCGGCGTAAGCGTAACCCAGCAGCCAGTTGCGGATAGCCGCAATGTGGGAGAAACCCTGCTGGATATGGCCGGAACCTTCCGTGCCGACATGCTGGTGATCGGGGGGTACCAGCATAACATGCTCTATAGTCGGCTTATGGGCAGTGCGACCGACTATATTCTGGCCAATCCCCGTGTGCCGGTGCTGTTACAGCACTAATGGCCTTGGCGGCTGGCCGTCTGGTAGGGGGTTCAGGGTGTGCGGAGAGTTTTGCGCGCAAAGGCCCAGCACAATGCACCAAAACCCAGCGTGCCCAGAATGGCGGGTACGTTCTGGGGCACAAAGGCGGCGAGGGAAAAAGCATTATCCCGCCCTGTGGCGCCGGAAAGAACAGCCAGTAACACCCCGGTCAGGCTTTCCCCCACAATAAAGCCAGATGCCAGCATGGTGCCGGTGGAACCACCCTCCGGGCTGCTCTGGCCTGCGGCGCTGGCAGCATGCCGGTTACGGCTGATCCGCTTGAGCACCCACCCCAGTATGGCTCCGCAGGCCAGTGTCAGGCTGACGGAGGCAGGCAGGTACAGGCCCACGGCCACCCCCAGCGGTGGCAGAGCCTGCCCCCGGCGGCGCAGGCCAAGGTCCAGCACGACCAGCCCCACCCCCAGCCCCATGCCAACGCAAAGCATGGTCCAGTCCAGGGAATGGGTAAAAATGCCTTTGGCAATCAGGGTGATCAGGGCGGGTTGGGGGGCAGACAGGGCATGGGCCGGGTCCATGCCGGGGCGGGGCATGGCGCCAGTAAACCCGTATGCCTGATACAGCAGGTTAAGAACGGGCGGGATAACCGCAGCCCCAACAAGGCAGCCCGCTATAAGTGCGACTTCCTGCTTCCACGGGGTGGCCTCCACAAGCTGGCCGGTCTTGAGGTCTTGCAGGTTGTCGTTGGAAATGGCGATGGTGGCGGTAATGGCCGACAGGAGCAGGATGGTAAACGCTGTGGCCAGTTTCTGGCCATCTGCCATCATGGCGTCAGGTGTCAGGCCCAGAGCTTCCAGTGCCAGAATCATCAGTGCGCATAAGACTGCGCCAATAATGATAATGCCCGAAATGGGGGAGGAGGATGACCCCACAATACCCGCCATGTACCCGCAGGCTGCGGCCATAACAAAGCCGAATACAACGCAGAATACCACAGCTACGCCAACAATAGGCCAGAACCCGTGAGCCACGGGGGCCAGAAATGCGGCAAAAAAACCAGTCAGCAACAGCATGGCCCCCACCATAAGCCCCCCCATGGTGCGGGCGGAAAGGTCCTTGTCTGTTGTGGCGGTCAGGCCCGTTGTGCGTTGCAGCATGGTGCGTATGCCCCGCAGCACGGGGGGCATGAGCTCGATCAGGGTCCAGAGGGAGGCAATGGCAATGGCACCAGCCCCCACAAAGCGGACCTTGTGCAGCCATATGTCCTGCGCAAACTGGGCGGGGAGCAGGTGCGCGGGGTTGGGTAACAGGCTGGTAAGCCAGGGCACACCCACGCCCCAAGCCAGTATGCAGCCTGTTAGCATGGCCATGCCCCCGCTCAGGCCAACCAGATACCCCGCCCCGATCAGGGCGGGGGAAAACGCGGCACTGAGCTGGAATACGGCACTCCCCGCACTTGCGGTCAGGTTAAGCCCATCGGCCAGCAGGCGCAGGCCGCCGCTGCAAAACGAAAAAACAGAGGCCATGACCCCGCCGCTGATCAATGCCTGCAGGCCGCGCTGGTTGCTCTTGTCCGCCCCTGCACGCAGGATTTCGGCTGCGGCCACGCCTTCGGGGTAGGGCAGGCTGCTTTGCGTGACCAGCGCACGCCGGAGCGGGATGGTGAACAGTACCCCCAGCACCCCGCCAGCAAAGGACAGCCCCGCCGTTTGCCAGAAGGGAAAATGCGTCCAGAACCCGGCAATAATCAGCCCCGGAAAGGTCGCAAACACGCAGGACAGGGTGCCCGCAGCCGAAGCCTGACTTTGCACCATGTTGTTTTCCAGCAAGGTGCCCCCACCCATAAGGCGCAGCACGGCCATGGAAATAACCGCAGCGGGTATGGATGAGGCAAAGGTCAGCCCGATCCGCAGGCCCAGATACACATTGGAGGCGGTAAATACGATGGTAATAAGCGCGCCAAGCAGCAGACCACGGAGTGTGAGTTCCCGTTGGGGGTTCGGGCTGGCCATGCGTCCTGTCTCTCCCGGAGGGTCATGGAGGTTACGCCATCCATCATACGGGTGGTCTGGCGTTCCCTCGCGTACGGTCTAAGGGCGGAGGGTTTGCGGGCAGGCCGCAATCCTCCGCTCTTTTGTGCACATACGATGCTCACAGGGATTTGTCTGCCCCAAAGCGGGTCAGAAGGTCAGTTCAATGTTGCTTTGCACAAAGGCGCCAGATGTGGCTCCGGCGTTGGTCATGGTGTGCGAGGCAAAAATGTATTCCCCATCAATGCCAAGTGTAATGTGGCGCGTGGCACGCCAGGTAAAGCTGGCCTGTGGCATGGTGGCTGTGTAGGCCCCGTGCGGGCGGTAGGCATAAAAGGCGGTGCCGCTGGCATAAATGGCATCCTGCCGACTGTTGCGCCACACGGCGGGCACCTTGAGCAGCAAGGTGGTGTTGGGGGTGGGGGCAATGGTGGCAATGGGGCCTACGTCAATCAGGTTTGACTGACCGATATAGGTGCTCATATCCAGGTAGTAGGCGCTGGGCACGTAGGGGGACAAAAAGCTGCCCCAGGAGCTACGCTGGCCTTTGCGCATATTCCCGCCGGAAACACTGTCCACCTGTATGCCAATGGCAGGGTGGCCGGGCCATTTTGCAAACCGCCAGGAGAGCGTGGCATCAATGGCATAGGCGGAAACCGGGCGGGTTGGTCCGTTTTTGGCTGCACGGAACTCACCCCTCTGCCACATGGCCCCGACCGAAAATTCCAGCGGGCCAGCATTACCCCATATGCGTGTGCCCGGTGTGTCGCGGTGGGTGGAGCCGGCAATGGAGCCACCAGCCAGTGAGGGCAGGGGGCTTTTGGAGAGAATGGTCCCCAGATAGAACGTATCCACAAAAATCTGGCTGTTGCGCCCCAGAAACTTGAAGCTGGGCACCGCATAGGACGTATAGGCCCCGAACAGGCGCGAGTTCCAGCCGACCTGATCATGGAACATGGCCGAAGGCGCGTTGTTGGTCAGGGTCAAATAAAACCCGTCTATGCGAAAGTTTTTCCAGAACGCATAGCCGCGCAGACCATTCCAGGAATAAGGCACGGAGGGGTACACGCTGCCTGCGGTAAAGTAGGGTGGTGCATCCAAAAAGGTCATGCGCCCGGCCATGCCGCCCACGGTGGCGTTAAGCACCCTGCCGCGCACTTCCACAAAAGCCTGTTGTGCATCCAGCCTGCTGCGCCAGCGGCCCCCGGCATAGCCGTAGTAATTGATCCCCGCCGCCTGACCGCTCATTAACTCACCATACAGGCGCACATGCTCGCCCAGATGCAGGTCTGCCCCAGCGTTCCAGCGGAAGTTGTTGCGGTAAGCGGGTTCTTTTTTGGTTGAGCCAAAACCTGCGCGCTGGTCATAAAAATTATGCTGCCGGAAGTTGCCGCTCAGCGTCAGGTAAATATCACCGTTTGTGTTGAACGGGATGTATTTGAGCGCATCCATGGGGTCCAGCCGGTTGCGTTTGTCACGCAGGCTGGACCAGTCCTCCGCCCAGCGGGAGACGGCATAATAGCCCACGGTGCCAAAACCCGCAGCGGCTCCCGTATTGGCGTTGAACACCCCCCACGGGCCCTGATGCAGCAATGCTGTTGGCAGGGGGGTGAGCTCGAGCGACTGCGGCTGGCCATACGCTTCGGGGCGGCTGGTCAGGGGGGGGAGCAGGCGGCTGTTATCCCAAAATCCGGGGCGTGGGGCCGTGGCAGCAGGGGGTGTCACGGTAACAATGCGGGCCCCCGTAATCTGTGCAGGGGCGGTTACGGTGGTGGTCGTTGTTGTTGTCGTCGTCGTGTCCGGCTGCGTGCTCTGCTGTGTGGCAGGTGGCGTGTGCGGCATGTGGAGATACGCCGCATTGGGCGCGGTTTCGGCCCCGGCGGGGGCAGTCCACAGGCAGAGCAGGGCCGAGCCAGAGGCCAGCAGGCCCGTGCGCAGGGCGACAGAGTAAGCGTAACAACGCGGGCCGGGCAGGGGGTAACGTGTGGTGCTGGCTGGTTTTGGAGTGGTGTGGTCGGTGATTACGGTCATGGGCCGAGGTCACTTCTTGTTATTTTTATTAGGTCTGGCAATTCATTCAATTATTGAATGGCTTATATTATCATTATTGCTATAAATGCGATTATGTCATATCGCATTTGCGTGTGCTGCATCCCTTATACGGAATACAGCGCCACACTTCGATAAAAAAATTGGAAAAATCTGGTTAACGAATCTGTGTTTTTTCAAAAACTGTTAGAAAAAACACAACTCAGGCAGACGGAACTCGGCGCTGGAGCGTATGCAGGCAGGTTTGCGTGCGCGTAGCCAGGCGGATGTCATGCATCTTGGTTACGGCCTGCTCTGCCTTTTTGCGCCATGTGGTGGACATGCCCGTGGGGGAGCAGATGTTTTTGGTACTGCCCGTTGCGGCGGCGTTGGGTTCGGTCGCGCTCAGCACCATTGCAGGCTGGCGGGGGAGCAGGCGTTGCAGCGTGTGCTCTACCGTCCGGGCTGTGCGGGCATCGGTCTGTGGCAGAACGGTTGCCACAATACGGGCGGCTTCCGGCCTGCCCTGTGCCAGAGCCTGCATTACATCGTCCCACCCATGGGGGCGGGAGAGTGCTGTAGCTGTCTGGGCAACGCTATCATGCGTTGCCATGTACAGCACATGGTCTGTTTTGTCGCTCTGCATGCTGGGTGGCAGAGGCTTGTCCTGCGTGGCCATAACGCACAGTCCAGCCGACAGGCAGACCAGCAGGGCAGACAAAAGAGGGCGCAGTGCTCGCACGGTGTAGGTATCTCCCTTGGTGAGAAAGACAGTTGCACGGTGGAAAATGGCGTGGACATGGCAAGGGCGTGGCACGGCTGCCAAAGGTTGCCCCGCCCAAGCGGGATGGCCTATAGGGTGCGGAACAGATCGGAAGGCGCGCACGCCGGGTTAATGGTCGTTCGCCGTTTGTGGGGCGATCGGGTATGCCCCGTGTTCCGTTTTTCCTGATGCATGATTTGGCTCGACTAAGGAATGAATGACATGAGCGCTTCTCTTTCTGCTTCAGAGATCACCCGCCTCCAGAGCGCGCTGCGCCGCCTGCTGGGTTCGCCTGAACTGACCGTAAACCCGGCCCCGCGTGCAGGCATGTCGGTCGAACTGGCCGTAAAGGGCGAAGTCATCGGCACCGTTCATCGTGATGATGAAGATGGTGATGTCAGCTACGCCGTAAACATGGTGGTGCTGGAAGAAGACCTGCCTCGCGCCTGAACCGCAGCGCCAGTAAAAAAGCCAGTCCTCCGCAAGGGAGGGCTGGCTTTTTTTATGGGTTCAGTGCGGCCTGTTATTCAGGCGTTGGAAGGGGTGGCCGATGCCTGCATGACGGGCGCACGCCGCATGGGGAATTCCACGTTGGTAATTTTCCACTTCCAGCCCTGAATACGTAATTCAACGCGCAGGGGCGTTTCGCGCTCATGGCCGGGCAGGGGCATTTCCATAACAAACTGGTCCAGCCGGTTAAAATGGACCGAAGCCCGCGTGGCCAGCGATGCAAAAGAGGGCGTGGCAGGCTGCTCTGCAGAGGTGGCAGCAGGCAGGGCCTCATCCAGCAATGTGCCAAGGTTGGCTTGTGTGACTGTGGTATCCACCGCGTTGGATACGGCTGTTGTGGCAAAGGACGACCCAAAATCGGGCAGTTCATCCGCTGCGGGCTGGATGTTCAGGTGCAGGCCAGCCAGCGTCTGCCGTTTGAGTGAGGCATCAAGCGCACCCCAGTTGATCATCCGCCCAAGGGCTGTGGCATCGTGGCGTTGCAGGTCGGAAGCAACAGACCACAACGTGACAAAAGGGGAGGCCAGATACAGGCCAAACGACGCAGCTGCCGTGGCAACACACACCCGGCGCGCGGTCTGGCGGCGGGGCAGACTGGCTGGCCGGACTGCGGGTCCGGGCTGGGTGAAGGTTGTCATGTTACACATTCCTCATATGCGTTTGGTGCAATTCTTATAAACCAGTTACCTTCTTCTAACCAGATAATAATGTGTACGGTTCCATGCGTTATTACAAAAATATGACCTTTGTTACACAGTGTTAGGGTGTCCATAACGTGTATGGGGGCGTGTATGCCCCCGGACTACTCAGGAGCGGATACAAAAGACCCATGCAGCTTGACCTCAGCGAAAATGAAATCCAGCGCTATTCTCGCCACATTCTGTTGCCCGAGGTCGGCGGCACGGGGCAGGTCGCGTTAAAAAACGCCTCCGTGCTTGTGGTGGGGGCCGGTGGGCTGGGTGCGCCAGCGGCTTTGTATCTGGCTGCCGCAGGCGTGGGCCGAATCGGTCTGGTGGATGATGATGTGGTCGAACTGTCCAACCTTCAGCGGCAGGTGCTGCACACCACGCGCGCGGTGGGGCGCAAGAAGGTGGACACCGCGCGTGAACAACTGGCTGCCCTGAACCCCGAAATTGTGGTGGAGGCATGGGATATGCGGCTCAATGCCGGCAATGCCCAAGACCTTGTCGCTCAGTATGACCTTGTGTGTGACGGGTGTGACAACTTTGCTACCCGTTACGCGGTTAACGCTGCCTGCGTGCAGGCTGGCAAGGTGCTGGTCTCCGCCGCAGTACAACGGTTTGAAGGGCAGTTGGCCACATTCAGCCCCACACAGGGTGGCGGGTGCTATAACTGCCTGTACCCTGCAACAGACGGTCAGGCATCCGGCCTGAGCTGTGGTGATGCCGGTGTGTTTGGCGCGGTAACAGGGGTTATGGGCACGCTACAGGCAACGCAGGCACTCAAGCAGATACTGGGCTTAGGCAATGCTGGTGCCGGGGAACTGCTGATGTGGGATGCCCTGCGCATGAAGTTTACAACCATGACCCTGAGCGCGGACCCGGCCTGCACCGTCTGTGGCGGAGGGCACGCCCATGGTTGAGGCGCATACTCCCCCCTGCGATCTGGCCTTGCTGGTTGTGGAGTCCCGGTACGAGCGTATTCATGCGGCTTACATGCTGGCAGCCACGGCTGCGGCCATGGGGCAGACTGTTCTGCTGTTTGGCATGGGGGCCGGGGTTTGCGCCTTTTGCCGGGAATGGAATGGGCTTGATGCGGCCGAAGGCGCGCGTATGCGCACGCAGGCAGGTGTTGCCGGGCTGGATGACCTGCGTGATGCAGTCGTGGATATGGGGGCAACCCTTATGGTGTGCGACTCCGGCGTAAAAACACTGGGCTTAAATGCGCAGGACCTGCTGGCAGGGGTTGAAACCGTAGGGCTGCCGAGTTTTTTTGACCGCGCAGGCCGTGCCAGACAACTCGTGTTTTAAAGGGCGAGCGCGCATGCAAAGGCAGGTTTGAACAGGGTTGTGGCGCAAGTCTGTTCTGCTGTGAAACGTAAAGTCATGCGCGAAGTGTGTGCGGCCTCTTGCCCCCGCGTCACTCTCTTGGCAGGGATGCAGCCATGATGTGCACTCGTTCCTCTTTCCGGTTTCGTCTGCTTGCCTGCGTGGCGGGCTGCATGGCAGCTTTTTCTGGCATCACGGCGTCTGCCGGTGTTGCGGCCGATGGTGTGGCACCCCCGCTCCACAAGCACCACAAACATGCCCTGACGGCCCCACAGGCCACAGCCGCGCACAAGGCCGGGAGCGGCAAGGCCAAAACCAAAGGCAAGCATGAGGCCGCTGCTACGCGGAGCAGCAAAAAAGGCGCGCATCACAAAAAACATGAGACCGCCACCGCGCAGGCCAAGCCCGCACACCATGCTCCTGCGCACCATCATGTTGCCGCGGCTGCTGCGGGTGCGGCTGTTGCAACGGCTGCGGCAGGTGCCGCTGTGGCAGCGCCTGCTTCCGGCACGTCCGACATGGGTGCACCCGATGCAGGTGTGCAGAACGACCCCGCAAAGGGGAGTGTAACCGGCCTGCCGCTGCCACGTTATGCCGCCCTGCGCTCGGATGAAGTAAACATGCGGGCAGGGCCGGGGCAGCGTTTTCCCATTCTGTGGGTCTATCACCGCCGGGGTATGCCGGTGCGGGTGGAACGGGAATTTGATGTCTGGCGTCTGGTAGAAGACCCCAGCGGGCAAAAAGGCTGGATGCAGCAGGCCACATTGGCTGGCGGACGCGATTTTCTGATCCCCGGTGAACCTCCGGGGGATGAAACACCCTTGCCCGCGCAGGCCAGCAAGGAAGGCGAGAAGGCCTTGCCACCGGGGCATATGGATGCTCGGGTTATTGCCAGTGTTGGCACGGCGCAGGATGCGGCAAAAATGCCCGGTGTGGTGTTCATGCGCGCCGGTGCCAGCGAAGATGCCGCCATAGTGGCCGTGTTGCGGCCGGGTACGGTTGGCTCGGTCCGGGAGTGTGCAGCAGGCTCGGCCTGGTGCAAGGTCTCGGTCAAGCAATATAACGGATGGGTGCCCCGCCGGGCCATCTGGGGTGTGGATGCTGAGGACGTGATCAGCCCCTCCTGAATTTTTCCGGCGGATTGTTAAGGAGAAGCTGCTTTATGTCTCTTGTCACAACGCCGGATAGCAAAAAAACAGAGGCAGTGGCCTGTCGCACCAAAATTGTTGCAACACTTGGCCCTGCTTCATCCGATTACGCAACCATCCGTGACCTTGCTCTGGCAGGGGCGGATGTGTTCCGCTTCAACTTCTCCCACGGTACACATGCCGACCATGCCAGCCGCTACGCGTTTGTAAGGCAGGTCGAGGCCGAACTGGGGCGCCCGATTGGTATTCTGGCCGACATGCAGGGGCCAAAGCTGCGGGTCGGGCGTTTTAAGGATGGTAAGGTCGAACTGGTGCCGGGTGCGCCTTTCAGGTTTGACCTGTCCGGCACACTGGGGGACGCCACGCGCGTGCAGCTCCCCCACCCCGAAATTATCAAGGTGGCCACACCGGGCAGCCGTCTGTTGATGGATGATGGCAAACTGGCTGTAGTGGTGGAGCAGGCCGGGCCGGACTGGCTGGCAACGCGGGTGGAAATTGGTGGCCCGCTCTCCGACCATAAAGGGGTGAATGTGCCCGATGTGGCGCTGCCCATTCCGGCCCTGACGGAAAAGGACAAGGTGGATCTGGCCTACGCGCTGGAGCTGGGGGTAGATTATGTGGCCCTCTCCTTTGTGCAGCGGCCCGAAGATCTGGTGCAGGCCCGCAGTCTTGTGGGTGAGCGGGCTGCATTGCTGGCCAAGCTGGAAAAACCTCAGGCAGTAGAAAACCTGTCTGCCATTCTGGCCCTGAGCGATGCGGTTATGGTGGCGCGTGGGGATCTGGGGGTGGAACTGCCGCCAGAGAGTGTGCCCCTTATTCAAAAACGGATTATCCGCGAGGCCCGCAGGCTGGGCAAACCGGTGGTGGTGGCCACCCAGATGCTGGAAAGCATGATAACCGCGCCAACCCCCACACGGGCCGAGGCATCGGACGTGGCTGCTGCGGTGTTTGATGGGGCCGATGCAGTCATGCTCTCGGCAGAATCGGCCGCAGGGCAATACCCGCGTGAGGCGGTGCGGATCATGAACCGTATTTTATGGCGGGTGGAGCAGGATGCAGGCTGGCAGGCCCATATGGCCGCAGCCCGCCTTGCCCCGGAAGACTATGTGGCCGACGCCATAGCCAGTGCAACCCAGCAGGTTGCGGCTACTCTGCGCTCTCCCGCCATTGTGGCGTACACGCACAGGGGGGCCACGGCCCTGCGCATTGCGCGTGAACGCCCGACCTGCCCCGTGCTGGGGGTTACGCCCACGGCGCAGGCCGCACGGCGGCTGGCGCTTGTGTGGGGCGTGCGGGCGTTTGTCAGCCCGCCGCACACGGCATCCACCACGGTAGAACGCATGGTGGAAGAGGCTCTGGCTGTTGTGGCCCGTGCACAGGTTGGCGCTCCGGGGGATTCGGTCGTGATCGCTGCGGGTGTGCCCTTTGGCGTGAGTGGTTCCACCAACCTGCTCAGGGTTGCCAGAATCCCCTGAGCGCTATGCGCTATGCTGGAACCTGCTGGTGGTGACAGCCCCCCCCGTTGCAGGGTATGTGCGGGAAAGCGGGGCCAGACGTGGGCCGTATGGGCGGCCTGCTGGCAGGGTAAGGCGCAGGGGACTTGGATGGTAACCTCAGTACGGAACAGGCTGGTCAGGCGCAATGTGCTCAGGGGGTTGTCCGGCCTGTCTGCCGGTCTGCTGCTGCCACGCTTGAGCATGCCCCAGAAAGCTCTGGCCGCCAGTGCAGGTGCCGCTGCGACTGCTTTCCCGCCAGATGTAACCACCCAGCCACCCCGGCAATGGGGGCCGGAAGCGCCTCCTTCCTACGCGCCAGACCCTGATGTGGTGGTTATTGACCGTTCTTTCCGCGATCTGGTCAGTGGTAATGCGACCATCCATCGTGTGTGGAATGGCGGGACGTGGATAGAAGGCCCGGCATGGTCCTCCGAAGGGCGATACCTGCTGTTTAGCGATACGGTAACAAGCCGACAGTACCGCTATTTGTGGGAGACAGGCGAGGTTACGGTTTTTCGCCCGGAATCCTACCATTCCAACGGCAATACGTTTGATTATCAGGGCCGCCAGATTTCCTGCGAGCATTTTTTACGCCGCGTCGTGCGCTGGGAGCATGATGGGTCGGTGCATGTGGTGGCTGACCATTTTGAGGGCAAACCCCTGAGTTCCCCCAATGATGTGATTGCCCACCCCGATGGCAGTATCTGGTTTACGGACCCGGGGTACGGAGCCAGCGTTGCAGAAGGCCACGCTGATGCTGCCGGGGGGGAGGCCAACCCCGATGGGCGTATTCGCTGGCGGGTGGGGGAGGAACTGATCGGCGCTGTAGGCGGCATGCGCAAACAGCCCGACCATACGTTCCGGGTTGATCCTTCGGGGCGGATTGATGTCGTGTTAACGCAGGACCAGTTGCCCAACCCCAACGGGTTGTGTTTTTCGCCCGATTTTTCGCATCTGTACGTTATTTCCACAGGGCGGCAGAGTGGGGCCGGCGGGCATGATGGGGACCTGGCCGTGCATGAGTTTGACCTGCACAGGCAGGAACTCCCCCTTTCCAATCCAAGGCTGTTTACCAATATGCGCTTTGAAGGGGTCCAGATGATTCCCGACGGGCTCAAGGCCGATATTTATGGCAATCTCTGGTGTGGCGTAAGCGGCCCACTTGGCCTGTGCGGGGTGTTCATCTTCAACCCCGAAGGGCATTTGATCGGGCGCATCCGCCTGCCACATGGTGTGTCCAACCTGACCTTTGGCGGCCCCAAGCGGGACTGGCTGTTCATGTGCGCAGGGGGGGCTCTTTACAGCCTTCAGGTGAATACCCAAGGCGCTGGCCCGGCCTGAGCACTCCTCTGTTTTTTAAAGCCAGTAAATAGGGCTTTGCGGCAGGATAAGTAGCGGCACGGCAGGTTGGGAGCGTATTACACGCTCTTTTTCAAAATCAGGGGCAGCAGGGCAAACAGCCCGCACAAAGTGGCGGCAAAAAGGGCAAGCCCGTGGGGGCTGGCCTGCATGGCTGCAGCACTTATGGCCGGGCCGGTAAAGCTGCCCAGCCCCCATGCCAGCGAGCACAAGGCGTATATGGCAATCAGGTCTCCATCGCGGTAGCGGTTGCCTGCGGCGGCCATGGCAACGGAATACAGGCTGGCAAATGCTCCGTCCCACACAAACATAAGCGGGTAGGCAAAAGCAGGCTGGTGCATGGCCAAAGGCCAAAGCAACGCGCCACCACAGGCCAGCAATGCCAGAATGATCTGTAGGGACCGCCGGTTGGTTCTGTCTCCAATCCAGCCAATGGGCACCTGCATGACCGTTGCCCCCAGCAGCATCACGCTCAGCAGCAGGGTGGCTGCCCGCTCGCTCCAGCCGGACTGGATGGCATAAAGTGCCAGAAAGGACGTGGCTGCGGCATCCAGCATGGCAATCAGCAATGTTGCGGTAATGGCAATGGGGGCCAGCCACAGGTAACGCCAGAGCCGGTGCCGCGTCGGCGCCGCAGGAGGTGGGGCCACCATCCATGGGGCCTGTGTTACGGCAGCTCCCAGCAGCAGGAGGGCCGCAGTGGCAAAAAATGGCAGGTTCCCCTGTCGGCCGGTCAGGCTGAGCAGGGCCGGGCCTATGGCAATGCCAATAAAAAGCAGTGTGTTGTAAAGCCCCATCACCCGGCCGCGTGCATGGTTGTCTGTTATCTGGTTTAGCCAGCTTTCAGAGAGAACCAGAATGACCTCGCAAAAGGCCCCGAGCAGCACACGCAGCGGAAACCACGGCCAGATGGAATGGCTTAGCGGAAAAAGCAGAAGTGTAACCCCAGCCCCCATAAGAGCCAGAAAAATGGCACGCCGTGGCCCAAGGCGTCTGGCCAGACGGGGCATGAAGGGCGCAATGCCCAGCGCGCCCAGTGCATGCATCATGCTGTTGGCCGCCACCATGCCCGTGCCGTACCCCAGATCTGTCAGGTCGAGCGTAAAAAGGGGAGCGCCCAGGCCCATGACCAGCCCAAAAACAAGGCCCATAAACGTCAGTGTGGCTGTGGGCCAGAACTGGATGCGCGGATTTAAAGGGGGGGCGTGGCCCGGCATGCGGTCCTTCCGGGTTGTTGGCGGGTGCGGCGTAAAACAAAAAAGACCAGCGGAGTCGCACAGGGGGGAACCCGTTGGATCGGGGTATCGGGCCTGTGCCGTGGCGCTCTGGTTCTGACGCACACAGGGCTCAGGTCAACCCCCATGTGGGGCAGACATAAGAATTTTACGTGCATTCTGGTGCGGGGAGGGCTATCTGTGCGCCACGCAAACACCACAGCGATCGCTGACCGCCCTTTCAAGCACGGAGGAGGCGGTAAGGCGCGCAGGAGCAATCAGGCCGACTTCATGGATATCCGCAATATCGCCATCATTGCACACGTCGATCATGGCAAGACCACTCTCGTTGACGAACTGCTGAAACAGTCTGGCTCTTTCCACGAGCATCAGCACGTTGCTGAACGCGCCATGGACAGCAATGATCTGGAACGTGAGCGTGGTATTACCATTCTGGCGAAATGCACGTCTGTTGTGTGGAAAGATACCCGCATCAACATTATCGACACCCCCGGACACGCCGACTTTGGCGGGGAAGTGGAACGTATTCTGAGCATGGTGGACGGCGCGGTTGTGCTGGTCGACTCTGCAGAAGGCGCTCTGCCCCAGACCAAGTTCGTTGTGGGCAAGGCTCTGGCCCGTGGGCTCAAGCCGATCGTGGTCGTGAACAAGATCGACCGTGGCGATGCCCGCCCCGACGAAGTTCATAACGAAGTGTTTGACCTGTTCGCAGCCCTTGGCGCGAATGACGAACAGCTCGACTTCCCCATGCTGTACGCCTCTGGCCGTCAGGGCTGGGCCGATCTGGAACTGGAAGGGGCTCGCAAGGACCTCAGCCCCATGTTCGACCTGATCCTCAAGCATGTGCCCGCCCCCGTGCTGGACAAGGAAAAGCCGTTCGCCATGACGGCCACAATCCTTGAAAACGACAACTTCCTTGGGCGCGTGCTCACCGGTCGTGTCGAACAGGGCCGTGCCCGTGTGAACATGCCCGTCAAGGTGCTGCGCGCAGATGGCTCCGTGGTTGAAACGGGCCGTCTGACCAAGCTGCTCTCCTTCCGTGGCCTTGAACGCGTTGCGGTTGAAGAAGTGGAAGCAGGGGACATCGTGGCCGTGGCCGGTCTGTCCGAAGCTACCATTCCGGATACGATTGCAGCACCTGAAATTGTGGAACCGCTGCACGCCATTCCGGTTGACCCGCCGACCCTGTCCATGACCTTCCGCCTGAACGATGGCCCTCTGGGTGGCCGTGAAGGCAAAAAGGTAACGTCCCGCCAGATTCGTGACCGTCTGTTCAAGGAAACCGAAAGCAATATTGCTATTCGCGTGACCGACAGCCCCGAAAGCGAAGCGTTTGAAGTGGCTGGCCGTGGTGAACTTCAGCTTGGTGTGCTGATCGAAACCATGCGCCGTGAAGGGTTTGAGCTGACCATCGGCCGTCCGCGCGTGCTGTTCCGCACGAACGAAGAAACCGGTGAACGCGAAGAACCGTACGAAGAAGTCACCATTGACGTGGACGAGCCCTATTCCGGCGTGGTCGTGGAGAAGATGTCTCTGCGTAAAGGCCAGATGCAGGACATGCGCCCCTCCGGTGGGGACAAGGTACGCCTGACCTTCATCATCCCCTCACGCGGGCTGATCGGCTACCACGGCGAATTCCTGACCGACACGCGCGGCACAGGTATCATGAACCGTCTGTTCCATGGCTATCAGCCTTATGCTGGCAGCATTGAAGGGCGCCGCAATGGTTCGCTGATCTCGGCTGAAGATGGCAACACCACAACGTACTCCCTGTTCTCCCTGCAAGAACGTGGCACGCTGTTTGTGGATGCTGGCGAAAAAGTTTACGTCGGTATGATCATTGGCGAGCATTCGCGTGAAAACGATCTGGAAGTTAACCCGGTTCGTGAAAAGAAGCTGACCAACATGCGCGCATCCGGCAAGGACGACGCTCTGATGCTGACCCCGCCGCGCCGCATGTCTCTGGAACAGGCGATTGCTTACATTGAAGACGATGAACTGGTGGAAGTGACCCCTTCGGCCATTCGTCTGCGTAAGCGTTATCTGGACCCGAACGAGCGTAAAAAGCGGTCCAAAAGCCGCGAAGGCTGATTGACCCAAGGGCCACGCGCAAGCGTGGCCCTTGTTTTTTGTGGGCACGGGCGAACTAAGGTTACTCTGTGGCAAGAATCACTTTTTTCGGGTGCATTACAGACCTGAAAACTAAGTGCTTCTTCATAAAGCCAAGGAAAACCGCCATTTTTGTGCGGTTTTTTTTGTTGGGGACTCCCACAATAAGGCAAAAATGTGGCGCGAGTGCGTTAAACTCATAATAAGTGAAAATGTTGCGCAAATTTTAAACGCAGACGGCCTGTTTATGCCGTGTTATGCATGTAGTCAGAAACCGGCTGATGTTTTTTGCACGGGATGGTGCAGTAAAACTCAAGGAATTCTGGCCGGTTGTATTGGAGATTTAAGAAATGATTTCTCGTCGTCTGCTCGCAGCTCTTTCCACAGTCGCTCTGATGGGCGCTGCCGCTCCTTCCTTCGCACAGGAAGTCGCAGCACCTGCAGCGCCTGCTGCTCCCTCCGCACCGGCTGTTGCAGCTCCCGCCGCTCCTGAAGCCGCAGCTCCCGCAGCAGCAGCTGAAGAAGGCAAGAAAGCTGAAAAGCACGCAAAGCATGCCAAGCATGGCAGCAAGCACCACGCCAAAAAAGGCGCCAAGAAGGCTGCTGAAGGTGAAGCTGCTCCGGCTGCTGAATCCGCTCAGTAAGTCTGCCATATCCAGCGGTGGGGTGGCATAAGCCAGCCCATCGGTGATGTGGAGGCATAAGAGCCTTAAAAGTAAAAGGGCCGGGGAAGAAATTCTCCGGCCCTTTTCTTGTGTCTGCTGGCTGGTGGCCGCCGTTTAACCGTAGCGGGTTAAAGCCAGATCCAACGCAGGAATGTCGGTTTTGCGGCCATCAATCATGTCTGCTATCAGGCGGCCGGAGCCGCAGGCCATGGTCCAGCCTAATGTGCCGTGGCCTGTGTTGAGCCACAGGTTCCCAAAGGGCGTGGCCGGGCCAATAATGGGTGTGCCATCGGGTGTGCAGGGGCGCAGGCCGGTCCAGTATGTGGCGGCACTCAGGTCGCCCCCGCCATAGAGTTCGGAAAAAGAGAGTTCAAGTGTTTCCCGCCGGTCGGGGCTGAGCTTGAGGTTATACCCGGTCAGTTCCGCCGTGCCGCCCACCCGTATCCGGTTGCCCAGCCGTGTGATGGATACTTTGTAGAAAGCATCATTCACCGTAGAAGCCGGGGCATGGCTCTCATCTGTTAAGGGGAGGGTCAGGGAATAGCCTTTAACGGGGTATATCGGCAGATGTAGCCCAAGTGGGCGCAGCAGACGGGCGCTGTAGCTGCCCAGCGCCATAACATAGGCATCTGCGCTCAGGTGCCCGGCACTGGTCCTGACGGAAACAACCGTGCCTGCCGTGGCATCCAGCCCCTTGATGGTGGTGTTGTAAAGAAAGCGCACCCCTTTGGCTTCGGCCATGCGGGCCAGCCTTTGGGTAAAGATATGCGCATCCCCCGACTGGTCATTGGGGAGGAACAGCCCCCCTTTGAGCAGATGGGCTGAATGGCGTAGCCCCGGTTCTTGGTCCAGAATGTCGTCCACGCCAAGTAACTGGTGGGGTATGCCGCTTTCGGCCAGCAGGCGCATGTCGCGCTGGCTTTTGCTGATTTGTTGGTCCGTCCGGAAAAGCTGGATCAGCCCTTGCTGTCGGTCATCATAGGTCATACCGGTTTCCTCGCGCAGGGCGTCAAGGCAATCGCGGCTGTATTCGGCCACGCGGAGCATGCGGGCCTTGTTGAGTGCGTAAGACTGCGCGTTGCAGTTTTTCAGCAGTTGCTGCAGCCAGCGCAGCATGGCCAGGTCCAGCCGTTTGCGAATGACCAGCGGGCTGTGGCGGGGGTGCAGCATCCATGTCATGGCCTGCCAGGGCAGGCCGGGTGCTGCCCAGGGGGAGGAATAGCCGGGTGAAACCTGACCCGCATTGGCAAAAGATGTTTCCAGGGCAGGGGCGGGCTGGCGGTCTATAACGGTTACGTCATGCCCCTGGGCGTTGAGATACCAAGCAGAGGTTACGCCAACCACGCCTGCGCCAAGGATAATGATTTTCACGGCTTCATCCTTATAAGAGGATGGGAGAGAACTCTCCCGCCAGTATGGAAGCGGGGCCTGCGGGACACCCTGCCTTTACCCCCTACCCGGCAAAGGCGGTGGCATTATGGCAGGCTGCCCGGCAGGTTGAACGGCGCAGATTACGCGGCAGGAACGCCCTTGCTGGTCGAATATTCAAAGTGCAGGGCCTGCTCGGGGTAAATGATGGGATGAATGGCGTGGGCGGCCATGGCAGCCTCGCTAAAGCCTTGCAGGATCAGCTTGAGCTTGCCGGGGTAGGTTGCCACATCCCCAATGGCAAAAATGCCAGCAAGGCTTGTTTCGCAATTGGAGGGGGTAACGGGAATGGTGGAACGCTGGGTATCCATTCCCCAGCGGGCAACGGGGCCAAGGTCGGTTGCCAGACCAAAGAAGGGCAGCAGCACATCGGCTTCCAGCGTGCGGGTGGCACCGTCCATGTCAATCACATCTACGCCGTTCAGTGCGCCATTGCTGCCTTGCAGGCCGTGGAGCTGGTAGGGCACCACTTTTTCAATCTGCCCGGCGGCTACGGCTTCATCTAGCTGGCGCAGGCTTTCCGGTGCACCACGGAAGCGGTCACGCCGGTGTACCAGATAAAGCTTTGCAGCCGTATCCTTGAGGGAGAGCGCCCAGTCCAGTGCGGAATCCCCGCCGCCAGCAATCACGATGCGCTTGTTCTGGAAGTCTGCCTTGCGGCGCACGTAGTATTGTACCGCGCCACTTTCCTCATACGCACCAAGGCCATCCAGCGGGGGGCGGTTGGGGCCAAAAGCGCCAGCACCGGCGGCAATAATCACGGCCTTGGCGTGCAGTTGAGCGCCTTTGTCCGTGGTGAGCGAGAAGTCCCCGCGCTGGCCGCTCAGCCCCTCGACCCGGTGCTTGAGCAGGCGGGGAATATCAAACGGGGCAATCTGGCGTTCCAGATTGGCAATCAGTTCGGCACCTTCCACGGCGGGGCAGGCGGGAATGTCGTAAATCGGTTTTTCGGGGTAAAGGGCCGCGCACTGGCCGCCCACTTCGGGCAGAACATCAATGAGCACGCAGCGCAGGCGCAGCATGGCGCATTGGAAAGCGGCAAACAGCCCGGCCGGGCCTGCCCCTATAATGGCTACGTCTGTTTCTGCGGGGATGACTGACATGCGCAGGGTCCTGCTCTTAAGGTTATGCTAAGATTCAAAGCCCTGTTTTGCGTCAGCGCCGGTTTGGACGCAATGGCAAATGGCATGACCTCTGGCATATTTGGCAGGCTCTGCGGTGCTTGCTGGTGGGGGGAGTAAAAAGCAGGCCCGCAGTGTGCGGGCCTGCCGGTATGGGGTTCAGGCTTTGGCCAGTTCTTTTTTCAGCCGTGCGTCCAGCACATCCAGGAAGTCCTGAGTGTTGAGCCACTGGGCGTTTTTGCCAACAAGCTGGGCAAGGTCCTTGGTCATCTGTCCGGCTTCCACCGTATCAATGCACACTTTTTCCAGTGTGTTGGCAAAGTGCACCACGTCCGGGGTGTTATCGAACCGGCCGCGATAGGCCAGCCCGCGAGTCCATGCAAAAATGGAAGCAATGGGGTTGGTGCTGGTGGGGTTGCCCTTCTGGTGTTCGCGGTAATGGCGGGTTACCGTGCCGTGGGCGGCTTCGGCTTCCACCACATCGCCAGAGGGGCTGAGCAGGACGGATGTCATCAGGCCAAGGCTGCCAAAGCCTTGTGCTACAATGTCACTTTCCACATCGCCGTCGTAGTTCTTGCAGGCCCACACATAGCCACCGGGCCATTTGAGGGCGCAGGCCACCATGTCATCAATCAGGCGGTGTTCGTAGGTCAGGCCCAGTTTTTCAAATTCGGCCTTGAACTCGTTTTCATACACCTCGGCGAACACGTCCTTGAACATGCCGTCATAGGCTTTGAGAATGGTGTTTTTGGTGGACAGGTAAACTGGCAGACCGCGGTCGCGCCCGTAGGAGAGGGAAGCCCGGGCAAACCCTTCAATGGATGCTCGGGTGTTGTGCATGCCCAGCGTTACACCGGGGCCTTTGAAGTCGTGCACGTCCAGCGTAATGGGCTCTCCCCCGTCATCTGGCACATAGTTCAGCGTGACCTTGCCGGGGCCGGGAATTTTTGTTTCCGCTGCGCGGTAGATGTCTCCGTAGGCGTGGCGGCCAATCACGATCGGCTTTGTCCAGTGGGGCACCAGACGGGGCACGTTGGAGCAGATGATGGGCTCACGGAAAATGGTGCCGTCCAGAATGTTCCGGATGGTGCCATTGGGGGAGCGATACATTTTTTTCAGGCCGAATTCCTTCACCCGGGCTTCGTCCGGTGTGATGGTGGCGCACTTGACCGCAACGCCGTAGCGCTTTGTGGCTTCGGCGGCATCAACGGTGACCTGATCATTCGTGGCGTCGCGGTGTTCAATGCCCAGATCGTAGTATTTGAGGTCAATATCCAGATAAGGCAGGATCAGCCGCTCGCGGATGAAGTGCCAGATAATGCGGGTCATTTCATCCCCGTCCATTTCCACAACCGGGTTTTTGACCTTGATTTTAGCCATGATTACCAATCCATTTCCGACATGGTTTTCTTGTTCGTTCTCACAAATGCTGCGCAATATGTATGAGCGTCATGCACTGTATGGATTGAACAGCTTGCCGCAGCCGTAAACAGCTCCGCACTTCACATTCGGGACAGGGGTATGGGCTTTATGCGGATATCTGGCGGGAACAGGCCGTTTTTATGCCCGGTTGGCCCGGTTCATCACATTCCGGTCAGGTCCGCAGGGAGTGGTGGTTGCGTAAGGCTCCGGCCTCGTGGCCGGGTGCGGGTTAACGGTTTGGGGCGGCAGGGACTGGCTGCAAAATAGGGTCCATCGGGGTGTTCATCTGTGCTTTTTGTTGCACAAGGGCCGAATTTTCCTGCTCCTGAATAAGCCCGATCTCACTCCCGAACTGGTCGGGGGTGTAAATGCCTTCGCGCAGGTGTCGGGCGGCTTCCACCCCTTTTGAGGCACCATCCATATAAATGGGGGCATAGGGACCATAAGCCTGTCGCCCGTATTTTTGGGTGGCTCTGGCAAGGCAGGTCATCAGCTTGCTCATGTTATCCTTGGCAACCTGTCCGGGGCGGGTCTGGTAGGTGTCCAGACAAGTCTGTTTGGCCCGATACAATGCGGCTTCAGCCGGTGGCGTGTTGGGTGGGGCCACAGGGGCAGTGCAGGCTGGAAGCATAATCAGGGCGAGCAGGCTTATGGGGGGCAACGTGCTTTGCATTGTGTGGTTTTATGCCATTGCCACGGTGTTGGAAAATACACCAAACCGGGATTCTGGCCTGAACCAGCCTGTTGCCTGCATTTTTTTGTGTGTGGGGTGTGTTCTGGTAGCGCTTGTGCCGCCGTTATGGCAGCCTGAGGGCTGGTGGTTTTGGAAAACCTGATTTTAAAAGGAAATATGCTGGGGCGAACGACGGGACTTGAACCCGCGACCACCGGTACCACAAACCGGCGCTCTACCAGCTGAGCTACGTCCGCCGCACAGCAAGCGGACGTTTAGAGAAAAGAGTGTGGTCCGTCAATTGGATAATTGCGGAATTGGTGGAAAAAACCGTTTTACCGGTTTTTCCATGCCTCCAGACGGTTCAGCGCTTCCATGAGCACCTCGGGGCGTTTGCAAAAGGCAAAACGGATCAGGTTGCGGGGCGGCTCGGCTGCATAAAATGCGGAGGCGGGAATGGCAGTAACACGCGCCTGCTCCGTAAGCATGCGGGTAAAGGCCACATCGTCCTGCCCGTTGGCCAGTGGGGTAATGTCGGCCATGATAAAGTAGCTCCCCTGATAAGGCAGCACACCAAAGCCCAAGCGTTGCAGGCCGGAGGCAAGGATTGCCCCCTGCGTGGCCATGTCCTGCGCAAGAGTGGTAAAATAGGCTGTATCCTTGTTCAGCCCAAATGCTACGGCGCGTTGCAGGTTGGGTGGGGTGGCAAACACAAGGTTCTGGTGCGCCTTGGCAATAACGGCAGCCAGTGGGGCAGGGGCCGTGGCGTAGCCCACCTTCCAGCCGGTCAGGGAAAAACTCTTGCCTGCACTTCCAATACGCACGCAGCGCTCACGCATGCCGGGCAGGGACATGAGCGAGATGTGCGGGGTGTTGAACACCAGATGTTCGTAAACCTCATCGCAGATGGCGAACGTATCGTGCTGCTGTACCAGCGTGGCAATAAAGGCCAGCTCGTCCGCCGTGAACACCTTGCCGGTCGGGTTCATGGGGGAGTTGAGGATAATTGCCTTGGTGCGGGCGGAAAAAGCATCAGCCAGTGCTCGCCGGGGCAATGCCCAGTCTGGTGCCTGTAGCCGCACAATGCGCGGCACGCCGCCCAGCTGGCGGATAACGGGCAGGTAGGTGTCGTATAACGGTTCCATCAGCACCACTTCATCCCCCGGCTCGATCAGGGCCATGAGGGATGCAGCCAGTGCTTCCGTTGCGCCGGACGTGACCACGACTTCCGAATCGGCATCGACCGCAATGCCCTGAAAGCGCAGGTTGGCCTGTGCCACGGCCGCGCGCAGTTCGGGTAGTCCTGTCAGGGGTGCATACTGGTTCTGTCCGTCAAGCAGGGCATCGGCTGCAAGGCGAATCATGTCCTGCGGGCCTTCCTGGTCAGGAAAACCCTGCCCGAGGTTAATGGCGCCGTGCTGGCGGGCCAGAGCGGACATGACCGTAAAAATTGTAACAGGAAGATCGGCAAACTGCCTGTTAAAAGCTTTTGTCATTACAAATTCCCTTGCCCGGCAGGCGGAAAAGAAGAAAGAAGGAGACGGAACCGAAACGGTCGGGATGAAACTTCTGTTTAATGCTTTACCGATACAAATCCGCATCTACCCGATTGCCCGACGGGTCAAGCCGTGCAAGTGTGTTCGGGTCTGGTGCCTGAGGTTTGTAACGGGTCAGGCAAAACAACAAGAGAGTACAGGCCCCCATGCGGGTCCAGCAACGGTGTGTTGACGACGCGAGATGAAAAAGATCGAGGCCATTATAAAGCCCTTCAAGCTTGATGAAGTGAAGGAAGCCCTTCACGAGCTCGGGTTGCAGGGTATTACCGTGATCGAAGCCAAGGGTTTCGGACGCCAGAAAGGCCATACAGAGCTTTATCGCGGCGCTGAATACATTGTTGACTTTCTTCCAAAGATGAAAATCGAGGTTGTCTGTCCCGCTTCCATGGTGGAACGGGCTGTGGAGGCTATCTCCACGGCTGCGCGCACCGGACGGATCGGTGATGGCAAAATTTTCGTGATCCCGGTGGATGATGTAGTTCGAATCCGCACGGGTGAGCGAGGAGAAGACGCGATCTGATCCCTGCTGCATGTCAGCAGGCTCGGGCAAGGCGGGCTCCACAATTCCACAGCATGTTTCCGCAGGGTGCGGAACATAAACAGGCTTTTTAGGTGAAGAGAGCATGGTGAAGAAAACAGCTTCGGCGGGCGACAGCAAGGCTGCTGCAATTGCCAAGGTTTTTGACCTGATTCAGGAACATTCGGTCGAACTGGTTGACCTGCGGTTTACGGACACGCACGGCAAATGGCAGCACACGTGCCAGCACGTCAGCACCATTGAGGAAGACAGCTTTACCGACGGCTTTATGTTCGACGGGTCTTCCATCGCAGGCTGGAAAGCCATTAACGAAAGCGACATGGTTCTGCTGCCCGATCCCACATCGGCTGTTATGGACCCCTTTTCCGCCCGTCCCCAGCTTATCCTGTTCTGCGATATTATCGAGCCGTCCACCGGGCAGCCCTATAACCGCGACCCCCGCTCCACCGCCAAGCTGGCCGAGCAGTACCTGAAGTCCTCCGGTCTGGGTGACACGGCCTTCTTTGGCCCCGAAGCCGAATTCTTCATTTTCGATAACGTCCAGTTCGGCACGGGCCCCAACTACGGCACCTACCAGCTCGACAGCATCGAAGGGCCTGATGCGTCCCTCAAGGACTACCCCGAAGGCAACATGGGCCATCGCCCCGGTGTAAAGGGTGGTTACTTCCCCGTTGCTCCCGTTGACAGCGAAAGCGACCTGCGCGCTGAAATGCTGGCAACCATGGGCGAAATGGGCCTGGCCATTGAAAAGCACCACCATGAGGTTGCGCAGTCCCAGCACGAACTTGGCACCAAGTTTGAAACGCTGGTCCGCTCCGCCGACTTCATGCAGATTTACAAATACTGTGTGCACAACGTGGCGCACTCCTATGGCAAGACCGCCACGTTCATGCCGAAGCCGATCTTTGGCGATAACGGCTCGGGCATGCATGTTCACCAGTCCATCTGGAAAGACGGCAAGTCCACCTTTGCTGGCAATGGCTATGCGGACCTGTCCGATACGGCGCTGTACTACATCGGCGGTATCATCAAGCATGCCAAGGCGCTGAACGCCTTTACCAACCCGTCCACCAACTCCTACAAGCGTCTGATTCCGGGCTTTGAAGCACCCGTGCTGCTGGCATACTCTGCCCGCAACCGCTCCGCTTCTTGCCGTATTCCGTACGCAACCAGCCCGAAGGCCAAGCGCGTTGAAGTGCGCTTCCCCGACCCCACGGCTAACCCTTACCTGGCATTCTCCGCAATGCTGATGGCGGGTCTGGACGGTATCAAGAACAAGATCCACCCTGGCGATGCCATGGACAAGGATCTGTACGACCTGCCGCCCGAAGAGCTGAAGCAGATCCCGACAGTTGCCGGCTCCCTGCGTGAAGCGCTGGAAGCTCTGACCGCTGATCACGAGTTCCTGCTGGCTGGTGGCGTGTTCACCAAAGACCAGATTGAAAGCTACATCACCCTGAAATGGAATGATGTGTACCGCTTTGAACACACGCCGCACCCGGTTGAGTTCGAAATGTACTACTCCGTCTAATCCCGGGCCCTCAGGGGCTAAGGAATGGATGAATAAAAGGCGCGGCTCCCACTCGGGGGCCGCGTTTTTTTTATGATTTATCCTGAAATGAAAACTTATTCATTTTTCGATTATAATATGCTAGATTTTTTCGGAAATAACATTGATCAACTCTGAATAACCGTTTCCATCCCACAAAATGGTTTTCTGTAACGCAAGGAGAATGCCGGTCATGCAAGGCGGCCGTTCCCATAGTCTGTCAAAAATCACGGCGCTGCTCTGCGTTGTGCTTGGTTTTGTTCTGGCGGGGGGAGGCGGCTGGCTGGCCGTGCTGGGTGGCTCTGCTTTTTATGCAGTATGCGGCTTGGCCCTTATGGCCACAGGTGGGCTGCTCTGGGCGCAGCGGCGCGAGGCATTGTGGCTTTATGCGGCCGTTGCTGCGGGCACACTGGTCTGGTCCGTGGCCGAGGCGGGGTTTGACTTCTGGGCACTCGCCCCCAGAGGGGATGTTATTTTACCGCTAGGGGTATGGCTGCTGCTGCCTTTTGTTGCAGGCGCGTTGCAGCCGGCATCCATCTGGAACCGTGTTCCCCTGCTGGCGGTTATTGTGGCTGGTTTGGGTGTGTATGGTTACGCACTCACGCAGGACCCGCAGGATATGGCGGGCGTGCTCCCCCGTGCGCAGGCTGTTTACGCAGGTGTGCAGCTTCCGGGGGATGCGGCGGCTGTGCCAGCGCAGGACTGGCCATCCTATGGGCGCACGCAGGCGGGGGACCGTTATTCCCCCCTTAATCAGATTACCACGGGCAATGTAGACAAGCTCAAGGTTGCCTGGACCTTTAGAACCCACGACCTGCGCGGGCCGGATGATCCGGTGGAAGTCACGGATGAGACAACCCCGATCAAGGTTGGCAACACGCTCTACCTGTGTTCCCCCCATCAGGTTGTGTTCGCGCTGGATGCAGCGACCGGCAAGCAGGTCTGGCGGTTTGACCCCAAGCTGGTGGTTAACCCGACATTCCAGCATCTGACCTGCCGTGGCGTGTCCTATGCTGTAACACCCCCTCGTGCCGCAGATGGTGCAGAGGTGCAGGACGGTGCGGCAGCGCCTGTGTCCTGTGCAGAGCGTATTTTCCTGCCGACCAATGACGGGCGACTGATGGCGCTGGACGCAAAAACGGGTCAGGTGTGCCCGGCGTTTGGCAATAAGGGTATTGTGGACCTGACCGAGGGCATGCCCATGCGTGTCCTTGGGTTTTATGAACCGACATCCCCCCCTGTGGTGACGGACAAGTTTGTTATTATCTCTGGTGCGGTTACGGATAACTACTCCACGCACGAACCCTCGGGTGTGACGCGGGCGTATGACCTGTATAGCGGCAAGCTGGTCTGGGCGTTTGACCCGGGGAATGAGGACCCGAACCAGCTCCCCTCCGACAGCCACGAATACACACCCAATTCCCCCAATTCGTGGATTGTTTCAGCTTATGATGCCAAGCTGGGCCTGCTTTACATTCCTACCGGTGTGGCAACGCCCGACATATGGGGTGGCAAACGGACAGATGTGCAGGAGCGGTACGCATCAGGCATTCTGGCGCTGGATGCCCAGACAGGGCACAAGGTCTGGTTCTACCAGACGGTCCACCACGACCTGTGGGACATGGATGTGCCGGCCCAGCCCAGCTTGATCGACTTCAGGCAGGAAGATGGCACGGTTATTCCCGCGCTGTATGCTCCGGCCAAAACAGGCAATATTTTTGTGCTCGACCGCCGTAACGGGCAACTGCTGGTGCCTGCCCCCGAGCAGCCTGTGCCGCAGGGTGCCGCACAGGGCGACCATGTCTGGGCAACCCAGCCGTTTTCTCAGCTAACCTTCCGCCCCAAAAACAAGCTGACGGATGGGGATATGTGGGGTGCCACCATGCTGGACCAGCTGGTGTGCCGAATCATGTTCAAGAAGTTGCGTTACGAAGGGCCGTTTACGCCGCCCTCCGTGCAGGGCACGCTGGTTTTCCCCGGTAATCTGGGCATGTTTGAATGGGGCGGTCTGGCCGTGGACCCCGTGCGGCAGGTGGCGTTTGCCAACCCCATTGCCATTCCCTTTGTCTCCCGCCTTGTGCCGCGCCCGACCGATAATCAGGTTGTGCCGCCAACCACGCATGACCCTGCCGCAAGCGGGGGAGAGAACGGGTTGCAGCCTCAGTACGGCACACCGTTCGGGGTGGAGCTGCATCCGTTCCTGTCCCCCCTTGGTATTCCGTGCAAGCAGCCCGGCTGGGGCTATGTGGCCGGGGTGGACCTGAAGACCAACAGCATTATCTGGCAGCACCGGAACGGCACAACGCGGGACAGCTCCCCCCTGCCATTGGGCTTTAAGGTGGGTATTCCCTCCCTTGGCGGGCCGATCATCACAGCGGGTGGGGTCGCGTTCCTGACCTCTACAGCCGATTATTACATCCGTGCCTATGATGTTACGACCGGCAAGGTCCTGTGGGCGGATCGCCTGCCCGCAGGTGGCCAGTCCACCCCCATGACGTACGAGGCCAATGGCCGCCAGTATGTTGTGACGGTTGATGGCGGGCATGGCTCCTTTGGCACAAAGGAAGGGGATTACATCGTGGCTTATGCTCTGCCCGAAGCACCCCGCTGATAACGGGTAGGGCCGCGGAGTAAGCCTTGCAGTTCCATGCGGGATCGGTGATCCTGCATGGAATGTGGAATGACCCTTACCTGGAAACATGTTGCCGCTCCGCCCTGCACAGGCTCTACCTTGCCGGTGCATATGGCCGCCCCTGTGGCCTGATGGATGGCCCATGCCTTGAGCGGCTTGAGCGCATGGGGCTGGCAGAGCGCACCGCGCAGTCACGCTTTGTGGCAACCGATGCAGGGCTGGCCCGCCATGCGCAGGAAGTGCTCAGGCATCAGGGCAAACCTGCTCCCAATTCATCCCCCCGGTCATGATCACGCAGTCGCAGGTCTTCTGGCATACGCTGGACGTGCTTGCGCGTGAGCGCGGGTTTACACCTTCCGCCCTTGCGCGGGCGGCGGGGCTGGATGCCACGGCGCTCAATCCTTCGCGCAGGGTGGGGGCAAATGGTGCCATGCGCTGGCCATCGCTCCCCACGCTTTTGCGGGTGCTGGAGGTTTTGCAGGTGCCGCTGGCAGTTTTTGCCCGCTCCGTTGCGGGCGAGAGGCTGAACCCGGCCGCGCCGGCCGAAGGGGACGGGCTGTTACGCACCCTTGCATACTCCATGCTCCAGCAGACCGGTGTTTTCGACCAGAATGGCCTGCCCTGTGGGCCGGTGTGGGTGCAGGAGGCATCCCCCGGCCAATGGTGGGGCGAGCCCGATGCTTATGTTGTGCGGGTGGACACCGATGGCATGGAGCCGGTCGTGCGCGATGGTGGGGCAGTTGTTGTGGTGCCTTCTCTCCCGCTGCGGGAGGGGGACCGGGTTCTGATGCACGGCCCAGGTCGTGAGCCTGTTATGGGGTTGATGCTGGATGTGCAGGACGGGCCAGCCGTCTGCTCTTTTCGCGGGGGGGAGGTGCATGTGCCCCCCGCGCGGGAAGGGGAGGCATGGCTGCACAGGATTGTCATGATGACAGTTTGAGAAAAACTATTTTTAAAAGGACAGAGAGTGTTTGATTTTTAAAAAAACTGTGCCGAATAATGTTGCATAAGGCGGCGGTTTTGGTCGCGGGTTTGGTCAGTTTTGAGTTTATTGCAGTAGATTTTTTAAAATTTATTGTTTTATCAATATGTTAAAAAGTGGGGCGTGCGTCTGATGATGGTTGTAAGGTGCATTATTGGCCAGCATAACCTCGGGCTGGTCTGTGTAGCTGCCTTGCTATGCATCTCTGGCTCCGCAGTTACCGCCTCTTTGTTCCGGCATGCTTTGCGGGCCAAAAACAACCAGTGGTACGCGTGGCTTTTTTTGACCGCCCTTTCCAGCGGTGTTGCAATCTGGTGCACACATTTTGTGGCCATGCTGGGTTATGCGGGGGATACGCCCGCACGGTTTGACCCCTTGCTGACCAGCATATCCCTGCTGATTGCCGTTTTTGGCAGCACAGTTGGCTTTATGCTGGCGACCTGCCGGTTTGCCCGCTTTCTGCCGGAAATGGGTGGGGTCATTGTCGGGTTGGCTATTGTTGCCATGCATTATACCGGCATGCTGGCCTACCGGGTGCAGGGGCAGACAACATGGAGCATGCCCTGCCTTGTGCTTTCGGTGCTGGCCGCCATTGTATTGAGTGTGCTGGCTGTGCGTGCAGGGGTCAGGCCCGGGCGGCGGGCCATTGTCTGTATGGCCAGTGTGCTGGCACTGGCTGTTCTTTCCGTCCATTTTATTGGTATGGCGGCCTACCATGTGCAGGCGGGGCCGCACGCTTTGGAAAGCATGGGGCATTCTGAAGATTCGCTGGTGCTGGCCGCAGCCATTGCCATCATGTCCTTCCTTATTCTTGGGGGCGGGCTTGTCAGCGGCATGATCAATGATAGTTCACGGGCAGAGTCGGTGGAAAAGCTCCGGCGTATGGCCCTGAACGACACATTGACCGGCCTGCCCAACCGGCTGAACTTTCATCAACGCCTCGACCTTGAGCTGGACTGGGCGCGGGAGAACAACGGCAGGCTGGCGCTGATCGGGATCGACCTGAACAGGTTTAAGGAAATTAACGACCTGCGTGGCCATAGGGCCGGGGATGAAGTTCTGCGTATTCTGGGGCGGCGGTTGCGCGGTTTGCTGCATGATCATAGCGGCGAGTTTATTGCCCGCACCGGAGGGGATGAGTTTCTGGCCCTGTGCCGCGTTGTCTCGGCTGAGCAGATCAAGGGGTTTTTGCGCAGGCTGGAGGAGGTGCTGTTCAAGCCCATCCGGTTTGAGGAATCGGAAGTGCTGCCGGGTGCCAGCCTGGGGGTGGCCATATGGCCCGATCATGCAGCGGATAAGGAAACCCTGATCAACAATGCCGATCTGGCCATGTATCGCGCCAAGGCTGATCCGGGGCGGCATCCGTGTTTTTACGAACCCTCGATGGACGAAAAAGTGCGCACCCGGCGCAAGCTCTCCGCAGACCTGCGGCAGGCGGTCAAGGCGGGGCAGCTAACCATCTGCTATCAGGTGCAAAGGGTGATCGCTACGGGAGAAATCCGTGGGTACGAGGCACTGGTGCGGTGGCAGCACCCCACACGGGGCACCATTATGCCAGATGACTTTATTCCGCTGGCCGAAGAGAGCGATCTGATCCTGCAGATCGGGGAATGGGTGCTCCGTTCCGTTTGTGCCGAGGCCGTGCGGTGGCATCAGCCCTATACGGTTGCGGTCAACCTGTCGGGCATGCAGTTTGTCCATTCCAACATAGCCCGCATTGTTGCCAATGTTCTGGAAGAAACCGGGCTGCCCCCCCAGAGGCTTGAACTCGAACTGACAGAATCGACCATTATTGCCGATCAGGTCCGTGCCCTGCAGGTGCTGCACCAGATCAAGGATATGGGGGTCAGTCTGGCGCTGGATGATTTTGGCACGGGGTATTCCTCGCTCGATACGCTGCGCAGGTTCCCTTTTGACCGCATAAAAATTGACCGTTCGTTTTTTGGGGCTGCGCAAACCAGCGATCATACGCAGGCAGTTGTGCGGGCTGTGCTGGCTCTGGGCAAGGCGTTTGATATTCCGGTTATGGCAGAGGGGATCGAAACCGCAGACCAGTTGAGCATGCTCAACGCCGCCGGGTGTGATGAGGCACAGGGCTTTTTGCTCGGGCGGCCTGCGGCACTGGCGGATATTGTTAAAAATGGCCAGATCACCATGAATCACGCCCTCTAGCCTGCATGTGCGGGAGGGGTGCGGGCAGGGCAAAGCACCCGTGCGTTAAAAAATTGCGCGAAAGTGGTGCCCAAGGCAGAGGAACAGGCTGACTTTTCTCTTTATTTACCGTAAAGGGGCAGCATGACCGATGTACCCCTTTCGCTCATCCGCAATTTTTCCATCATCGCCCATATCGATCATGGAAAGTCCACTCTGGCCGACCGCCTGATTCAGGCGTGTGGAGCCCTGACTGCCCGCGAGATGACCAATCAGGTTCTTGATAACATGGATCTGGAGCGGGAGCGTGGCATTACCATTAAAGCGCAGACCGTCCGGCTGACCTATCCTGCCAAGGATGGCAAGACCTATGTGCTGAACCTGATGGACACGCCCGGACATGTTGACTTCGCCTACGAGGTCAGCCGCTCTCTGGCTGCGTGTGAAGGCTCGCTTCTGGTGGTGGATGCCTCCCAGGGGGTGGAAGCCCAGACCCTTGCCAACGTGTATCAGGCCATAGACGCCAACCACGAAATTGTGCCCGTGCTCAACAAGGTGGACCTGCCCGCGGCAGAACCCGAGCGCGTGAAGGCACAGATCGAGGAAGTGATCGGCATTCCCGCCGATGATGCGGTTGAAATCTCTGCCAAGACCGGCCTGAACATTGAAGGTGTTCTGGAAGCCGTGGTCACCCGCCTGCCGCCCCCCACCGGGGATGCGGAAAAACCGTTGCAGGCCATGCTGGTTGATAGCTGGTACGACCCCTATCTGGGCGTGATCGTGCTTGTGCGGATCAAGGAAGGCCGGCTGAAGCGGGGCATGAAGGTGCGCATGATGTCCTCTGGTGCGGTGCATCAGGTGGATCAGGTGGGTGTGTTCGCCCCGCGCATGACATCGGTGGAAAGCCTTGGTCCGGGCGAGATGGGGTTCATCAACGCCGCCATCAAAACCGTGGCCGACTGCAATGTGGGTGACACGATCACTGATGACCGCCGCCCCGCTGCCACGCCACTACCGGGCTTTAAGCCCTCCATTCCGGTTGTGTGGTGCGGCCTTTACCCCATTGTCTCGGATGATTTTGAAAAACTGCGTGACAGCCTTGCCAAGCTGCGGCTGAATGATGCGTCTTTCCACTACGAGGCAGAAACATCGGCGGCCCTTGGCTTCGGCTTCCGCTGCGGCTTCCTTGGCCTGCTGCATCTGGAAATTATTCAGGAACGTCTATCCCGCGAGTTCGATCTCGACCTGATCGCCACAGCGCCATCCGTTGTGTACAAGGTCTACCGCACTAACGGAGAGATGGAAGAACTCCACAACCCGGCCGATATGCCCGATGGCTCCCTGATTGAAAAAATCGAGGAACCATGGATCAAGGCCAACATCATGGTGCCGGACGAGTATCTGGGTGCGGTGCTGACCCTGTGCACGGAGCGGCGTGGTATTCAGGTGGACCTGACCTATGTTGGCAACCGGGCCATGGCCGTTTACCGCCTGCCCCTGAACGAAGTGGTGTTTGACTTCTACGACCGGCTCAAGTCGCTCACACGTGGTTATGCCAGCTTCGATTATCAGATGGATGGGTACGAAGAGAGCGATCTCGTGCGTATTTCCATTCTGGTTAATCAGGAACCGGTTGATGCGCTGTGCTTCATTGCCCATCGCTCGGCGGCGGAAACACGGGGTCGCTCCATTTGCGCGCGCCTGAAAGACCTTATCCCCCGGCAGTTGTTCAAAATTGCCATTCAGGCAGCCATTGGCAGCCGCGTTATTGCGCGTGAAACCATTGGGGCCCTGTCCAAGGATGTGACAGCCAAATGTTATGGTGGGGACATCTCGCGTAAGCGCAAGCTGCTGGAAAAGCAGAAAGAAGGTAAAAAGCGCATGCGCCAGTTTGGTAAGGTGGAAATCCCACAGAGCGCCTTCCTTGCCGCGCTCAAAATGGAACACTAGCTATTCAACACCGGCTGCTGCCATATATGTGGCCGGTAAACCCCGGTCTGGCAGTGCTGGTGTAATCGGGGCTCACACGGTTTTTTGCCCGGCTTGTCCGGGTTGGAGAATGCAGCGGGTTTATGAACAGCACAACGCCCCTTACCGTTGGTGACCACCCGCATGCCAGTTTCCCCGAAGGGGTGGAACTGGACTGTGGTGTAACACTGGCACCGGTTGATATTGCGTATTGTACGTATGGTCAGCTTTCGGCCAACAAAGACAATGCCATTCTCATCTGCCACGCTTTTACCGGTGACCAGTATGTGGCAGAAGCTCACCCCCTTACGGGTAAGCCCGGCTGGTGGGGGCGCATGGTCGGGCCGGGCAAGCCGATTGATACAAACCGCTTTTTTGTAATCTGCTCCAATGTTCTGGGTGGCTGCATGGGCAGTACGGGCCCGCGCTCGCCCAGAACCGACGGGCAGGAAGCGCCGGGCGAGTTATGGGGCACCGCATTCCCCCCCATTACCATCCGCGATATGGTGCGCGCCCAGCACAAGCTGGTGCACAGTCTGGGCATAGAACGCCTGTTTGCCGTGGTGGGCGGTTCCATGGGGGGCATGCAGGTGCTCGAATGGGCCGTAACCTACCCGCAGATGATGCTGGCTGTTATGCCCATAGCCACAGCGCCTTTCCATTCAGCCCAGAACATTGCGTTTAACGAGGTCGGGCGGCAGGCCATTATAGCCGACCCGGACTGGCGGGGCGGGCGCTACTGGGAGGCGGGTGTTGTGCCCGCGCGCGGGTTGGCCGTAGCCCGCATGATGGCGCATATTACCTACCTGTCGGAAGAAGCGCTGACCCGCAAGTTCGGGCGGCGTATGCGCCGTGGGCCAGCAGGCGGGCAGGGGCCGGAAGGCCCGGTTTCTACATTCGGTGATATTTTTGAGGTGGAATCCTACCTGCGTTATCAAGGCTCCAGCTTTGTCCGCCGGTTTGATGCCAATTCCTACCTGAGCATCACGCGGGCCATGGACTGGTTCGATATTGCGGCTGACCATGATGGGGACCTGACCCCGGCCTTTGCTGGTACGGCAGTCCGGTTTTGTGTTGTCTCTTTTTCCTCGGACTGGCTGTTCCCCACCTCGGCTGCGCGTACGCTGGCCCGTGCCCTGAACAGGGCCGCGGCCAATGTGTCATTCGTCGAGATTGAAACAGATAAAGGCCATGACGCCTTTTTGCTCGAAGAGCCGGATTTTGACCGCACGGTGCGCGGCTTCCTGTGCGGTGTGGCCGAACATGCGGGGTTGTCCTGATGCGTCTTGACCAACGCCTGATTGCGGACATGATCGAACCCAAAACCCGCGTGCTCGACATCGGGAGCGGGGATGGCACACTCATCGGTCATTTATACCGCGAACGTGGGTGCGATGCCCGTGGCATTGAACTGAACATGGAACTGGTGACCCGCTCCGTAGCCCACGGCCTGCCCGTTGTGCACGGGGATGCGGACCACGATCTGGCCTATTACCCCGACCATTCGTTTGATTATGTTGTGCTCCAGCGCACATTGCAGGCTGTGGAGCGCCCAAGGGAAGTGCTGCGGCAGATGCTGCGCATAGGGCGGTATGCCATTGTATCCTTTCCCAATTTTGGGCACTGGCAACTGCGGCTGCGCCTGCTGCTGGGCGGGCGCATGCCCATGACGGCCGTATGGCATACCCCGTGGTATGAGACACCCAATATCCACCCCTGTACGATTCGGGATTTTCTCGAACTCTGTCGTCAGGACGGATATATCGTGGAAAAATGGCTGGCGGTGGATGAAGATGGCGAGCGCGCACCTTGGCGGCGGTCCATACGGCTTGCCAACCTGTTTGGTGAACAGGCCCTGTTTCTGCTGCGCAGGCGCTAGCGCGGGCCAGTGCCGGAGTTGCGTAAATGGCTGGATTGATGGGCTGTTATTAACAGTAGCCTAAAAAATATGTTAGATTTGAGAACGCCAATCACCTACCCAGGCGTGGGTGGCGCATGGGGCGTATGTGCAAAAATATATTAAAAATACTAGTTATATGATAAAAATCCTGTATATATCGGGCGTCTGATAATCGTGATTTGCAGATGTTGTAACGGTTCTGCGGGCTGCTTATTTTCGGACCAATATGGTACGGAACCCTTGCGGGGCGCTCACACTGCTTTTATATAATTCTTCCAAGACAGTCTGCGCGGGATGCATGATTCCGAAAATTTCTTATTCTGTCTGTAATGTAATAAAATTCATGCTGACCTGTCCGTAAGGTCTGGCTTAGAGACGGTTCTGCTCTGTTCTCAATTCTGGTTTGGCAGTGCGTGACTGAAAATAAGGTGGATGTGACTCGTTTTCAGGTGCATGGAGAGGTTGCCCCTAAATGACTACTTTTTCGGATCTGAAACTAGCTGCACCCCTGTTGCAGGCGCTGACGGACCAAGGGTACGAAATACCGACACCCATTCAGGCGGGTTCCATTCCCCATCTGCTCGAAGGGCGTGATCTGTTAGGCCTTGCGCAAACTGGCACAGGCAAAACCGCGTCTTTTGCACTGCCGATCCTGCAGCATCTGCACAATAACCCCAAGGCTGCAGCGCCCAAGCAGCCGCGTGTTCTGGTGCTGGCGCCCACGCGTGAACTGGTTGCCCAGATCAGCGACAGCTTTAAAGCATATGCACGTTACATGAAGTTTTCTCAGGCCGTGGTGTTTGGCGGCGTGGGGCAGGGGCGACAGGTTGAAGCCATGCGCCGTGGCGTGGATGTGCTGGTGGCTGCTCCGGGCCGTCTGCTGGACCTGATCGGTCAGGGGTATATCGACCTTTCCGGCCTGGAAGTTCTGGTGCTGGACGAAGCCGACCGCATGCTGGATATGGGCTTTGTGCGCGATATTCGCCGGATCATGAGCTATGTGCCTGCCCAGCGGCAGACCCTGCTGTTCTCGGCCACCATGCCCAAGAGCATTGAGGACCTTGCCGCCTCCCTGTTGAGCAACCCTGCTCGCGTGGAAGTGGCCCCGCCGTCCAGCACGGTGGACCGTATCCAGCAGGCCATCATGTTTGTGAACGGCACCAGCGACAAGCGCGATGCACTGCTGACCATGGTGGAATCTGACAAGGTTGCCCGTGCCGTGGTGTTCACGCTCATGAAGCATGAAGCCAACAAGGTTGCCGAGTTCCTGAACAAGAACAGTGTTACGGCCGAAGCCATTCACGGCAACAAGTCTCAGGGTGCGCGTGAGCGGGCCATGAAGGGCTTCCGTGCTGGCTCGGTCAAGGTTCTGGTGGCAACGGATATTGCTGCCCGTGGGATTGACGTGGATGAAGTCAGTCACGTGTTCAACTACGATCTGCCCAATGTGCCCGAAAGCTATGTGCACCGTATTGGCCGTACGGCCCGTGCCGGGCGCGATGGCTGGGCTGTTTCCTTCTGCGATGCGGAACAGCGCGCGTGGCTGAAGGATATTGAAAAAACAATCGGCAAGTCCATTCCCGTAGTCCGCGACCATCCGTGGCATTCGGAAGAAGCCGAGTTCTCCACGCAGCGTCCGCCTGTTCTGGGTGGCGGTGGTGGTCGGGGCCGTGGTGGTCCGCCGCGTAATGGTGGCGGTGGTGGCCGTGGTGGCCCGCCGCGCCGTTCCGGTGGTGGGCGTTCGGGGGCTTCGCACAGGTCCGGCGCCCACGCCTGATTGTGTTACGTTGTAAAAAAAGCCGCTACGCAAACCGTAGCGGCTTTTTTTATGGCGAGGTTTAACGTGGTATTTTTAACGTTACGGAAACGGGGCAATGATCGCTCAGTACCCGTGCGCTGTTCTGTGGCAGAACCATAACGCGCAGGGACTCTGGCTGTGCCCATTGGGTGGCGTCTCCACCAAGAAGAATGTGATCAATAAAGCTGCTGCCATTCTGGCAGGGGCTGGCATGCCCGGCAGTGACAAGCGCCAGCGGTGTGATCTGATTTAACGCGATAAACAAAGGGTCCGTGCGCGTGAGGCGTCGGTTAAAATCCCCTATAATGGCAAAGGATTCCCGATTTTTTGCTCGTTGAGCCAGCCAGTCCTGCAGGGCATGAAATTGCTGGAATAAAATGGGGCAGGCGTGGTGTGTTTCAGATAACGGGTTGTCCCAGCAGCCAGTTTTGAGATGAATAACCAGCACCCGTAAATCTGCGCTGTCAGTGCTTATGGTTACGTCCAGCCCGCTGCGCAGGCGGTGTCGTGTTGCGCTGGGGCTGAGTGCCAGAGCACTTACGTCCGGGTTGCGTTTTACGCGCAGGTCTTGGCGCACGGCAAGCGCGGTATGTTGGGGAATATCATCCCCCGAAAGAAAAAGCTGATACTCCTGCGTGCCAAACAGGTGGGCAAGTGTTGCTGTATCTCCTACCTCCTGCAAGCCAATCAGGTCGGGGTGCAGGCGTTTGGCGTAGGTTGCCAAGGCGGCAAGGTCATCCGCTGTTCTGTGGGGAATGTCGGGGGGTATTTGCGGGGCGTGCTGCATCTGGCTGTCCAGCAGCCAGTCCACGTTCCATGTGCTGATTTTCAGGGTTTGCGCAGGGGCTGCAAGGCAGGTTCCGGGCAAAAAAAAGCCGGCACCCGCAAGGGCTATCAAGCCCAGACGGCGTGCCGACGTGCGTAAGCCTGAAAGGTCAGGCAGTTTCCTGTTCGGTCTGTTCTTGCAGTTTTTCAATAACACCACTGATCGGAACACTCGTGCGGGTCTGTTCATCCAGTACCGAGATTTCCCCCGTGCCAATATCGTAGAACCACCCTTGCAGGAAGAGCGTGTTACGCGCCAGCCCTGCGGCAACGGCAGGGTGGGTGCGCAGGTGCGCAAGCTGGAGCAGAACGTTCTGCTCGGCAAGGCAGCGTACGGTAGCAGGCCCGGCATCTTCGGAATGCAGGGTGTTCACCGTGGCAGCCCGTGCGGCTTCCGCATTACGGAGCCAGCTGCGCACTGTGGGCATTTTGTCCAACCCGTTCTTTTCGGGTTCGAGCAATGCTTTCATGGCGCCACAGTCGGAGTGACCGCACACGATAATGGAGGATACGCCAAGCCCAAGAACTGCGTATTCAATGGCGGAGGAAACACCCCCCAGCATTTCCCCGTATGCGGGAACCAGGTTGCCAATGTTGCGCAGAATAAACAGATCGCCCGGTTCGGTCTGGGTGATCAGGTTGGGGTTGATGCGGCTATCGGCGCAGGCAATGAACAGCGCGCCGGGAGCCTGCCCTTTGGCCAGACTGGCAAACAGGGCTTCCTTCGCGGGGAAAATTTCGGTGTTGAAGTGTTCAACACCACGCAGGAGAGAAAGCAGCTTGCTTCTGGCTTCGGAACAAGTGGGCATCAGTTAACTCCAGAAAACCTTGACGTTTGGCCTGTGGCAGGCACACGGCCCGCAATGGGGTGGTGTTTAGGCCAAACGTGCGAGGGGCAGATACGTTCTAGAACATAGAGCAAAATTCTGTTTTGTAATATTGCGCTTAGCTTAGCGGATCATCCTCGGGTTCGCTCATCTGGTCAGCCGGGTGGCGGATCGGTGCGGGGTTGGTGCGGGGGCGGTTGGGTTCGGTCTGGCGGCGTGTAAAGTTGGCCCCCAGAGACGCCAGCTCAAGGAACTGGTCGGCCTGCCTGCGCAGGTCATCCCCGATCAGGGGTGGGGAGGAGCGCATGGAGGACACAACGGAAACGCGCGTACCCTGCCGCTGCACGGCCTCGACAACGCGGTGGAAGTCTGAATCCCCGCTGAACAGAATGGCATGGTCTATGTGCGGGGCCATTTCCATCATGTCCACCGCAATTTCGATGTCCATATTGCCTTTAACGCGGCGCTTGCCGGTCGAATCCGTAAATTCGCGCGCGGGCTTGGTTACAAGGAAATAACCGTTATAGGAGAGCCAGTCAGTCAGCGGTTTGAGCGGAGAGTAATCCTCCGTGTCCAGAATGGCGGCGTAATAATAGGCGCGGATCACATGCGTTTTGGCTGCAAAAAATTCGAGCAGTTTTTTGTAGTCAACATCAAACCCAAGGCTGCGCGATGTTGAATAAAGGCTTGATCCGTCAATGAAAAGACAGGTTTTTTCGTCTTTTTTCAGGTTCATGAGCGTGGTCCTCTAAATAAATTCAAAGTTGTTTCTTTTGGGTTTCGATTATGTGGAAATGAAATTTTTATCATGCGGTTCGGAATGAAAGCCCCTCTGGCTGTTTGTTTGCAGGGCGCCCTTATAAAAGAGGCCCCAATTGTGTCCAAAACAAGATATTCCACTCAGGCGTGAGGCGTTACATGGCGGAAGAAAAAAATCATACCAGATCGGTCCTGATAGCAATAGGTGCAAATCTGCCCCTGGGGGAGCAGCCTGCGCTGGAAAGCTGCGAGCAGGCCGTGCAGGCTTTGCGCCGGGTGCCGGGGTTGTGCGTGCAGGCTGTTTCCCGCTGGTATGAGACGGCCCCCATGCCGCCCTCAGGGCAGCCACCTTACGTGAATGGGGTTGTGCTGGGTGTGACGAGTCTGCCTCCTCTGGCCTTGCTGGATCATCTTCAGAGCATAGAAACGCAGCAGGGCCGCGTGCGTTCCGTGCCCAATGCCGCGCGCACGCTTGACCTGGACATTATAGATATGGATGCTCTGTGCCAGAATACGGAGCGGCTGGTTCTGCCCCACCCGCGGGCGCATGAGCGTGCCTTTGTGCTTTGCCCCCTGCACGATGTGCTGCCTGACTGGGTGCATCCGCGCACCGGCCAGCCACTGGAGCAGATGCTTCAGGCCGTAAAAGGGCAGGAAATCCGGGTGATCGGGTAATAAGCCTTTCCTGTCCGGGGTGGATGCGGTAATATGCCCTTTCTGTCTTTTTTATCTTATTTCTGTGCTGAACTGTCTGGAGGCTCTTCGTAATGGCCCGCGTCACCGTCGAAGACTGCGTTGAAAAGGTTCCAAACCGCTTTGAACTGGTGGTGTACGCCGCGCAGCGCGCCCGCAACATCTCCCGTGGCGAGGAGCTGACCATTGACCGCGACAACGACAAAAACCCTGTCGTTGCCCTGCGTGAAATTGCGGATGAAACCGTGCAACTGCCCGCTCTGCGGAACGATCTGATCCGTTCGCAGGCCCGCGAGCCCGAACCCGAGCCCGTGGAAGAAGAAGTGCAGGATCTGGTGCCGACCGAACAGAACATTTTCGGTCTGCAGGAAGTTTCCGCCGAGGAAGAAGCCGCAGATGACGTGCGCGCTATTGAAGCGGCACTGACCGGTCGCGCACGGCGGTAAAGGGCGCGTGGACCAACCGGGCGGCGATATTCCCGTTCACACCTCCTCCCCCGAGCGGGAGGGGGGGGGGCCCGGTTGAGGCGTCTGTAGCGCCAGCATCTCCCACCAGTCGTGTGGGGGAAATCGGCTGCGAGCGGCTGGTTGCCAAGGTGCTGAGTTATGCACCGCAGGCCGATGTACAATCCATCCGTCGTGCGTTTGATGTAGCCAACAGGGCGCATCAAAGCCAGATGCGCGATAATGGCGACCCCTACATAACCCACCCTTTGGCCGTCGCCATGATTCTGGCGCGCTTCAGGCTGGATGTGCAGTCCATCTGCACCGCTCTGCTCCATGATACCATTGAAGATACCGGCGTTACGTATGAGACGCTAAAGGCCGATTTTGGGCCGGTTGTGGCCGATCTGGTCGATGGCGTGACCAAGCTGACCCGGCTGGAACTCCAGTCTGACCGCACCAAGCAGGCCGAGAACTTCCGCAAGCTTGTGCTGGCCATGTCCAAGGATATTCGTGTCCTTCTGGTCAAGCTGGCGGATCGTCTGCACAATATGCGCACCCTCCATTTTGTGGAGCGGCAGGACCGCAGGCAGCGCATCGCGCGTGAAACGCTCGATATTTATGCGCCGCTGGCCGAGCGTATTGGTATGGACCGGGTCAAGACCGAGCTCCAGAACCTCTCCTTTGCGCAGCTTGAGCCAGAGGCCGATACAACCATCCGCACACGCCTGAACTATCTGCGCGGGCAGGGGGCGGATGTTATTGAGGACGTGCGGCGCGAGCTGCTGCGCCTGTGCCACGAGGCGGGGCTGAAGGACGCTCAGGTTTCGGGGCGTGAAAAATCGCCTTATTCCATCTGGGAAAAAATGCAGCGCCGGAATGTGGCGTTCGAGCAGCTGTCCGACATCATGGCTTTCCGCATGATCGTGGACACGCGTGAGGACTGCTATATGGCGCTGGGCGCGGTGCATGCCGCCTACCCCATGATCGCCGGGCGGTTCAAGGACTACATCTCCACCCCCAAGGCCAATGGGTATCAGAGCCTGCATACGGGGGTTACGCTGCGTTCCCCCCGTAACCAGAAAATAGAAGTGCAGATCCGCACGCAGGCCATGCACGACGTGGCCGAAAACGGTGTTGCAGCCCACTGGGTGTACAAGGAAGGCGGCACCAGCAGCCCTGATGAGGGCGGGTATGGTGGCGTGCGCCGCCCACGCTGGGTGCAGGACCTGCTGGAAATTCTGGAGGCATCATCCGCCCCTGATGAGTTTTTGGAAAACACCAAGCTTGAGCTTTATCAGGATCAGGTTTTCTGCTTTTCGCCCAAGGGGCAGCTTATCTCGCTCCCGCGTGGGGCAACCCCGGTTGATTTTGCCTATGCGGTGCATAGCCAGATCGGGGATACCTGCGTAGGGGCCAAGGTTAACGGTCGCCTTATGCCGCTGCGGCATGAGCTGGAAAACGGCGATCAGGTCGAAATCATGACCGCCCGTGGTGGCGCGCCCTCTCCCTCGTGGGAGCGGTTTGTCGTTACGGGCAAGGCACGCGCGCGCATCCGCCGTTATGTGGCGCAGCAGCAGCGCCAGGTTTCGCTGGATAACGGGCGTGCCGCATTGGCCAAGGCCTTCCGCCAGGAAGGTGTGGATGGCTCCGAAAAAATCATGGAGACCACGCTCAAGGCGCTCAAGCAGAGTTCCTTGCAGGACCTGTATGTTGCGGTTGGCACCAGCAACCTGAACGCGCGGGATGTGGTGCATGCGGCCTACCCCGAACTGCGGCGTGTGCAGCGTGTGCCGCGCATGCTGGCGGGCCTGCCCGGTGTACTGGGTACGGCAGGGCCACGGCCGCGCGGCGCGCCCACCATGCGCCGTCCATCAGGTGGGGCGGTTCCGCTGGTTGGGCTTGGGGCCGGTGTTGCCGTGCATTACGCAGCCTGCTGCCACCCCTTGCCGGGAGACCGGATTGTGGGCGTGGTGGCAACAGGCAAGGGCGTGACCGTGCACACGCGCAACTGCCAGACGCTGGAAAGTTTTGCCGCAACGCCCGAGCGCTTTTTGGATGTGGACTGGGATTACGATGCCATGGCCCGTGCCGGTGGAACCGGGCAGATGCGTGTTGGCCGTATCAGCATTGTAGCCGAAAACGAGGGCTCTGTGCTGGCATCCATTACCAATACGATCTCCAAGTGCGATGCGGCTATGGTCAACCTCAAGATCGTGCATCGCCAGCTCGACTTTACCGAAATCCTGCTGGATGTGGAGGTGCGTGACCTGCGCCACCTGTCCTCTGTTATTGCCGGGTTGCGGGCTGTATCGGGCATTGCGCAGGCGGATCGGGCCAAGTCATGACCCTGCTGGCAACTGGTGTGGACCTGTGCGACATGCGGCGGATCGAACAGGTCATGGAGCGGTTTGGGGAGCGTTTTCTGGACCGTGTTTTTACGCCGTATGAGCGTGCCAAGGCTGAACGGCGTGTGGGGGCTGCCAGAATAGGCACCTACGCCAAACGCTGGGCGGCCAAGGAGGCATGCGCCAAGGCGCTGGGTACGGGTTTTGCCCACGGGGTTGCGCAAAGCCAGATCGGGGTGGAAAACCTTGCATCGGGCCAGCCGGTGCTGGTGTTAACGGGGGCTGCGGCCCGGAGGCTGGCAGAGCTGGTGCCCGCAGGCCATAAGCCTGAACTGATGCTGAGCATGACCGATGAGCCCCCTTATGCGTTTGCACAGGTGTTTATCTCGGTCCGCGCGGGTTGACATCACACCAAGCGCACGGCTTGATCCAGCGGATTTTATTTTTCTGGCATGATTATGGGAGCAGATGGGCAGCGCATGAGTAAACCGGAGACTTCTCCAACTGGAGCGCAGCACGCTGTTACCGTCAGACATGCTGTGGTGGAATATGTACGGACAATTTTAACGGTCGTGATCGTTGTTGTTTTTGTCCGTACGTTTTTGTTTGAATCCTTTGTCATCCCGTCCGGGTCCATGATCCCCACCCTGCAGGTGGGGGACTACATCTGGGTGTCCAAATACAGCTATGGCTATTCACGGTTTTCGCTGCCGTTTTCGCCAGACCTGTTTAACGGGCGGGTCTGGGCGGGGCAGCCGCACCGGGGCGATGTGGCCGTGTTCCGGTTTACCAAAGATACATCCATTGATTACATCAAACGGGTTATTGGCCTGCCGGGGGACCGTATTCAGGTAACCGGGGGGCAGCTCTTCCTCAATGGTGTGCGGGTTCCCTGCGTGCAGCCGCATGCTTACGTGGCGCAGGATGAAACGCGCATGCCCATGGAAGGCGAAGCCTGCACGGAAGAACTCCCCCTGCGCGACGGGCAGGGAGTAGTCCGGCACGATATTCTGAAATTGACCAATGATGGCCCGCAGAACGACACCCCTGAATACGTTGTCCCCCCCGGCTACTTTTTTGCCATGGGTGACAACCGTGATGACAGCGCAGATAGCCGCTTTGTGGGGGATGGCCCCAAAGACCTTGGCTTTGTGCCCATGGAAAACCTTGTTGGTAAGGCCCAGCGTATTTTCTTCTCGGTTGAGGCGGCACATCCCATCTGGCAGGTCTGGTACTGGCCGACCGAAATCCGCTGGGCTCGTCTGTTAAAAGGCGTGATGTAATGAATGCGGGCCACTCCACGCCGCAATATCTGGCGTCCATGGCGTTGCAGGAGCGTCTGGGCTACCAGTTTGCCAATCCTTCCCTGTTGCAGGAAGCGCTGACCCACCGTTCTGCCGCACATCAGAAGGCGGGTGGGCGCAGGCGGAACAAAACCAAAGGGGCAGGCTCCAACGAGCGGCTGGAGTTTATTGGCGACCGTGTTCTGGGCCTGCTTATGGCGGAACTGTTGCTGGAGCGGTTTCCGGGCGAGCAGGAAGGGGCCTTGGGCTCGCGGCTTGCGCATCTGGTTTCACGTGCAACGCTTGCGGATATTGCCGAGCAGCTTGGTCTTGCCGAAGCCCTGTCCGTAGCGGAGCATGAGGCCCGCGCCGGTGTGCAGACTGCCGCCAATGTTGTGGCCGATGGGCTGGAAGCCGTGCTAGGCGCGGTTTTTCTCGATGGTGGGCTGGCTCCGGCACGCAAGATTGTGCGTGCTTGCTGGAAGCGGATACTCGATGCGCAGGCCCTCCCCCCCAAAGACCCCAAAACCGCATTGCAGGAATGGGTTCTGGGGCGTGGGCAGGGCTTGCCGTTTTACGAAACAATAGGGGCCGACGGTCCATCGCATGCTCCCGTGTTTGTGGTGCGGGTCAGTGCTGGTGGGTATTCGGCAGAAGGATGTGCAGGGAGCAAGCGGGCAGCAGAAAGTTCTGCCGCGGCAACCCTGCTGGAAAAACTTGGAGGCAGCCATCAGGGCTGAAGCAACAGGCATGACACAAACAACACGTTGTGGCTTTGCTGCGCTGGTGGGTGCACCAAACGCAGGCAAATCAACACTGCTCAACCGTATGGCGGGCGCCAAGCTCTCCATCGTTTCGCCCAAGGCACAGACCACGCGCTTTAGGGTGCTGGGTATTCTCATGCGCGGGGCCAGCCAGATTCTGCTGGTGGACACGCCCGGTATCTTCAAGCCGCGCCGCAAGCTTGACCGCGCCATGGTGGCCGCCGCCTGGACTGGCTCGGATGATGCGGACATAACCTTGCTGCTGGTGGATGCCCGCACAGGCCTGACCGAAGCCGTGCAGGACATTATTACCCGTCTGGCGCAGGCTGGGCGCACCACGTGGCTGGTGCTGAACAAAACGGACCTTGTGCCTGCATCTGCCCTGCTGCCCCTTACGGCGGCCATTACCGAAAAACTGCCCGTTGAGCATGTGTTCATGGTCAGTGCGCGCACTGGTGGTGGTGTGGACGACCTGCTGGACAAGCTGGCTGCCAGCCTGCCCGAAGGCCCATACCTGTACCCCGAGGATGACCTGACCGATCTGCCCGACCGTCTGCTTGCAGCCGAGTTGGTGCGTGAGCAGATTTTCATGCAGACGCATGAGGAAGTGCCCTATGGCACCACGGCCGAGACCGAGAGTTTTCAGGAACGGCCCGATGGTTCGGTGCGGATTGAAGTTACAATTTACGTTGGCCGCACCGGGCATAAAGCCATTCTTATTGGGAATGGCGGGCAGAAGATCAAAATGATAGGCGAGCGGGCGCGCAAACAGCTTGCCGGCCTGCTGGAACGCCCGTGCCACCTGTTTTTGAATGTCAAGGAACGTTCTGGCTGGGATGAAGAGCGGGCCCGCCTGCGCGCCATCGGGCTGGATGACGTGCCATAAAGCACGGCTTGGCGCTTGTGGCCGTGCGCCTTGGAGGATAAGAGAGAGCGATCTTACACGCTGCGCGCCTGCGCGTGGCGGAGGTCTGTTTTTTGTCGGACTTTGCATGATTGAGGGCCTATGACTGCTTCTGTCTCTGAAACGCCAAGGCGTAAACGTGTATTGCTCAAGGTGTCTGGTGAAGCCCTGATGGGTGAGGGCGCCTTTGGGGTAGAACAGAAGACGGTCGAGCGGATTGCCAAGGATGTAGCCGAGGTCGTTCGCAGCGGTACGGAAGTGTGCCTTGTTGTGGGTGGTGGCAACATTTTTCGTGGAGTGGCTGCCGCCGCCAAAGGCATGGACCGCGCGCAGGGTGACTATGCGGGTATGCTGGCAACGGTCATTAACGCGCTGCTGCTCCAGAATGCGCTTGAACGTGAACTGATAACAACGCGGGTTATGTCCGCCATTCACATGTCTTCCGTGGCTGAGCCGTATATCCGGCGCAGGGCGGTCCGGCATATGGAAAAAGGCCGGGTGGTTATTTTTGCCGCCGGTACGGGCAACCCCTTCTTTACTACCGATACGGCAGCGGCCCTGCGTGCGGCGGAAATGGAATGCGATATTCTGCTTAAAGGGACGCAGGTCGATGGCGTGTATTCGGCCGACCCCAAGCACGACCCCAGCGCCACGCGGTATGATGAGCTGACGTACATGACTGTGCTCTCCAACCAGTTGAGCGTCATGGATGCAGCGGCCATCAGTCTGGCACGTGAGAATAAACTGCCGATTATTGTCTTCAATATTGGCGAGGAAGGTTCGTTCGGTCGCGTTATGCGCGGCGAAGGTGCGTTTACGCGCATTATTGAAGCAACCTGACACCATGCAAACCGCTGCCCGTTAAGGCAGCACGCGGAATGAACTAGGCGAGGGCAGGACAGCACAGTGCCTTCGCGACAAAACGGGAGAAACCGCCGTGTCTGACTTGAATGACCTGCTTGATGACATCAAGCGCCGTATGGATGGCGCGCTGGAAAGCCTGCGTCGTGATTTTTCGGGCCTGCGCTCCGGCCGGGCCAGCCCGGCTCTGCTCGAACCCGTTCGGGTGGAAGCCTATGGGGGGGAAGTGCCGCTTACGCAGGTTGCCTCCATTGCCGTGCCTGAAGCGCGCATGATTACCGTACAGGTCTGGGATCGTGTTCTGGCCGGGGCCGTGGAACGCGCTATCCGCGATGCCGGGCTGGGCCTTAATCCCGCCGGTGAAGGCCAGACCATCCGGGTGCCTATTCCGCAGTTGACCGAAGAACGCCGTAACGAACTGGCAAAAGCTGCCGCACGTTATGCGGAAGGGGCCAAAATTGCCGTACGTGGCGTGCGCCGCGATGGTATGGACAAGGCCAAGGGTTTTGAAAAGAAGGGCGACATCAGTCAGGATGACGTCAAGACCTGGTCTGACGCTATTCAGAAAACGACTGATCAGTATGTCAAAAAAGTAGATGACATGCTTGCCGAAAAAGAGAAGGAAATCAAGCAGGTCTGAAGACCTGCCTGAACGGGGCCGGTTTATGCCCGCTGAACTGAAACGGTGGATTTTTTCCTGTTATGTCTTCCTTGCCAGCCGACAGAAAAGCGGTCGTTCCTTCGCATGTCGCCATTATCATGGATGGCAATGGGCGCTGGGCGTGTGAGCGGGGGCTGCCGCGCCTAGCGGGGCATCGTGCCGGGGCAGATGCCGTGGCGCGGTGCATCAAGGCGGCTATTCAGCGCGGTGTGCCCTACCTGACCCTTTATGCGTTTTCATCCGAAAACTGGTCACGCGGCCCCAAGGAAGTCTCAGACCTGACCGGCCTTTTGCGCTACTACCTGCGCCACAAGGTCAAGGAACTGCATAGCGAGGGCGTCTGCCTCCGCTTTATTGGTGATCTGAGCCGGTTTGATACGAGCCTGCGAGAAGAACTGGCCCGTGCAGAAGCCATGACCCGCAATAACGGGCGGCTGGTGTTGCTGCTGGCCCTGTCCTACGGGGGGCGGGGGGATATTATGCAGGCTGTCCGGCGCGTTGCGCAGGAAGTGCGCGATGGCTGGCTAACCCCCGAACAGATTGATGAAAGCCTGTTTGCCAACCACTTGTGGACCGCTGGCGTGCCTGACCCCGATGTGGTCGTGCGCACGAGCGGGGAATACCGGCTTTCCAACTTTCTGCTCTGGCAGAGCGCATATGCGGAACTTGTTTTTCTGGATGTGTTCTGGCCAGACTTCAATGAAGGGCATTTTGCAACGGTGCTGGATCTTTACGCCCGCCGTGAGCGGCGCTTTGGTGCGCGGCCGGTGGCTTCCGCATGACAACGACCGGACAATCCTCCGCATGGCGGGACCTGCGGCCGCGCGTGCTGTCTGCCATGGTCATGATCGCGGTTGCGGGTGGGTGCATCGGGGTGGGCGGGGTCGCCTATATCCTGATGGTGCTTGTGGCCATGGGCGGCATGGCGTTTGAGGCTGCGGGCCTTCTCAAGTTACCTGTCCAGAGCTGGCAGGGCAGGCTTTATGTGCTGTGGGCAGTTTGTGGTGGGTTTTCTGCCGCAACCGAGCACTGGCGTTATTTTATCATGTTCAGTGTCGGCTCATGCGTATTCGGTGCGGAGTTGTGCGCCATGATGTGCGTGATCATCATGGCGGGTACGGCTCTGCTCTGGCTACGGGTGGAAAGTATCTGGCCTGTTCTGTTTGTTGTCGCCGTTGTGGTGGCGAGTGATACATCAGCCTATATGGCAGGCCGCCTGATTGGCGGGCCCAAACTGGCCCCGCGCATTTCCCCCGGCAAAACGCGCTCAGGTGCTCTGGGCGGGTTTGTGGGGGCTGTGCTTATGGGGGGTGGCATAGCGCTTCTCTCTGGTCTGGGAAGCACGCATATGGCGCTGGTCTGGGGAGGCATTCTGGGTGTGTCCGCTCAGCTTGGAGATCTGGCCGAAAGCGCCATGAAGAGGGCACTCGGCGTTAAGGATTCCGGCACGCTGCTGCCCGGCCATGGTGGTCTGCTCGACCGGTTTGATGGTCTGGTGGTGGCCGCCCCTGTTGCTGCCGCCGTTTCCGTTACCGTGCCTGATGCACCCTTCTGGAGCGCTGGCCTGCACGATCTTGTTTATAGCCTTGTTTCTGGCATGCCTGGTTAGTCCAGTTTTTGGCTTTTGCCCTGCGTGGTCGGGGCTTGTGTTATTTTTCGGGTTTGGAAAGACAAGACATGAGAACCGTAACCGTTCTGGGAACTACCGGCAGCATTGGCTGCTCTACCGTGGATCTGCTGGAGCAGGCGCGTGACCAGTATCGGGTGCGTGCGCTTGTGGGTGGTAAAAATGCTGCCAAGCTGGCCGAGCAGGCCCGCAGCCTGAAGGCCGAGCTGGCCGTGCTGGCTGATGAAAGTGCCTATGCTGAACTCAAGGCGCTTCTGGCCGGGAGTGGTGTTGAGGTCGCCTGTGGCCGCAAGGCGGTCATAGAGGCAGCGGGGCTGCCAGCGGACTGGACCATGGCAGCCATTACTGGCGCTGCGGGGCTGGAACCTACACTGGCCGCTGTGAAGAACGGCAACAGCATTGCGCTGGCTAACAAGGAAGCACTGGTCTGCGCGGGGGATGTCATGCTCCGTGCGGTGCAGGATGCCGGGGCAACGCTGCTGCCGGTCGATTCCGAGCATAATGCGGTTTTCCAGTCCATGGCGGACCGGCAGGCTGATCAGGTTGAAAAAATAATTCTCACCGCATCTGGCGGTCCTTTCCGCAATGCTTCGGTGGATGTCATGCGTGCGGCCACACCGGCTCAGGCACTCAAACACCCGACATGGAGCATGGGGGCCAAGATCAGCATCGATTCCGCCACCATGTTCAACAAGGGGCTGGAGGTTATTGAAGCGGCACGTATTTTTGGCCTGACCGAAGACAGGATTGATGTGCTGGTGCACCCCCAGTCCGTGGTGCACGGTATGGTGCAGTACACCGATGGCAGCCTGATCGCGCAGATGGGTTCGGCTGACATGCGTATTCCCATCGCCCATACACTGGCATGGCCGCGGCGTATGGCCACGACCTCCAGTCGTCTGGACCTTGCCGCCTTTGGCACGCTAGAGTTTATTGCACCAGATGAAGTGCGTTTTCCCGCACTGCGTCTGGCGCGGCAGGCCCTGCGGGCAGGCAAGGCTGTTCCGGCCATTCTGTCTGCGGCAAATGAGATTGCGGTTGAAGCGTTCCTGAAAGAACAGATCGGTTTTCTGGACATTGCGCGCGTGGTTGAAGATACCATGAACGCACTCGGCGCTCCTCCGGCCGATACGCTCGATGCCGTGCTCCATTGGGATGCAGAGGCCCGGCGCGTTGCAACCCAGCAGATTTCTGCGGTGGTTGCTTGAGAAAACCGCCTTCAGCCCCGATATCGGAGGAATGATGATACACGAATATCTGCGCACCCTGATTTCCTTCGTTTTCGTGCTGGGCGTTCTGGTTACCTTTCACGAACTGGGGCACTACCTTGCAGCCCGCTGGCGCGGTGTGCATGTGGAGGTCTTTTCGCTCGGCTTTGGTCCCGCCCTGTTCAAATGGCGTGACAAGAGCGGGACAGAATGGCGCATCTGCCCGATTCCCTTGGGCGGTTATGTGCGCCCGCACGGGTTTGATGATCCCGAAGATGCGACCGAAGAACAGAAAGCCGCGTGGATTCCGGGGCGGACTTTCCACGATAAATCCGTATGGTCACGTGCCATTGTTATTCTGGCCGGGCCGGTTTTTAACTTCATTCTGGCGTTTGTGCTGTTTGTGCTGCTGTTTGCAACGGCCGGCCAGCCGCATGTGCGGAACGAGGTTGCATCCGTCCTGCCCGGCAGTGCCGCGCAAAATGCTGCCCTGCAGAAGGGTGACGTTATCCTGCGCATAGGCACGCACGATATTGCGGGGGTTGAGGACGCACAGGCCACAGTGGCCCAGACACCGGGGCAGAAAACAACACTGCTGGTGCAGCGTAATGGCCAGTCGCTGGAAGTTCCCCTGACCATTGGCTCTACGCAGGATTCGCGTGGTGGGCCTGCTCGCGGGCTGCTGGGTGTGGTCTTTGCGGTTGAGCCGGGCAAGGCCCTGCCGCTGCCGCAGGCTGTCTCTGCCGGGGCCAAGGCAACATGGAACACCGTTGTGCAGACGCTCAATGGCGTGTGGCAGATTTTTAGCGGGCAGCATACCGCGCGGGATTTGGGCGGTCCGCTCAAGATTGCGCAGCTCTCCGGGCAGGTCGCTCAATACGGGTTTGCCAGCCTGCTTTCCTTCATGGCGCTGCTGTCTGTTAATCTGGGTCTGATCAATCTCTTTCCCGTTCCGCTTCTTGATGGTGGACGTCTGGTTTTTTATGCCATAGAGGCAATAAGAGGGCGCCCGGTTTCCAAGCGGGTGCAAGAGGTTAGTTTCCAGACCGGGTTTGCATTGCTGGCAGGTCTGTTCTTGTTTTCGACGTTCAATGATCTGTCCAGCTTCGGGTTGTTCAGGTGGGTTGCAACGCTCGCAGGGTGATAGTGAACTGGGCGTGAAGGGAAGGCTTGCGTGACAAGGGTAATTTCGGATACGTCCCTTGCGGGCGAGACAAGAACGGGAGATAGGCTTCCGTGCTGAACCGACCCGGATGGAGGGAGGCAGATCTTGGCGGGTAAACGTTCGGCCCTGTTCGTTTCTGTCTGCATGTTGCCTTTTTTCCTGCTCGAGGGACGGGGGGCTATGGCCGCCCAGACCCAGGACACACAGGCACCAGCAGCTGTTGTTGCATCGCCCGAGGGTGATGCCGAAAGTCCTCCAGCACCTCTGCCGGATGCTCAGCCAGCACCCGTGGGGGTGATTGATGAGATCCGCGTCTCAGGCAATACCCGCATCGAGACCAACACGGTCCTGTCCTACATGGTTGTCCGCCCGGGTGATCCGTTTACGCAGGATGACCTCGATCGTTCCCTGAAGACCCTGTATGCGACTGGCCTGTTCAAGGATGTAACCTTGCGGCGTGAGGGGAATACCCTCCTCGTCAAGCTCAAGGAAAACCCGATCGTCAACCGGATCGTGTTCGAGGGCAATCATGCCGCCAAGGATGAGGACCTGCGCAAGGTGCTCTCCCTGCGTCCGCGTGCGGTTTTCTCGGCAGAAACAACGGCGGATGACCGGCAGCGTATTCTGGAAGTCTATGCCCAGAAGTCCCGCTTTGCAGCGGTGGTGACACCCCAGATCGTGCGCCTTGCGCATAATCGTGTGGATGTGATCTTCCAGATCAATGAAGGCCCGAACACCAAAATCCGCAAAATCGCGTTTGTTGGAAACAAGGCTTACAACGAGGCCGAACTGGCTGGCGCGATTTCCTCCAAGGAAACGGCCTGGTACCATTTTCTGGGTTCGTCTGACGAATATAACCCCGAACGTGTGAAGTACGACGGGGAACTCCTGCGCCGGTTCTACCTGCACAACGGGTATGTTGATTTCCAGATCAAGGATATCAAGGGCGAACTTTCGCCTGACCGCAAATCCTTCTACATCACCATCACAATGGATGAAGGCATCCGTTACCGTCTGGGCAAGGTGGACATCCGCTCCAGCCTGCGGCACGTGCCGGCCAAGTCGCTGCGTAAGTATGTCGAACTGTTCCCGCACCAGTGGTACGATGGCAAAGCCGTGCAGGATAACGCGACCGACATGGAAGAACTGCTCCAGTCGGAAGGGCATCCTTTTGCCGTGGTGCGTCCGGTTATTGCCCGCAACCCCGAAAAGCATATTGTCAATCTGCTGTTTGACGTAAGCGAAGGCCCGCGCCGGTATATTGAGCGGATCGATATTAACGGCAACACCATTACGCAGGATAACGTTATCCGCCGGCAGCTTCCGTTTGCCGAGGGTGACCCCTACACAAGCAGCTACAAGAAATACGCGAAGGAAGGGGTCCAGGATCTGGGCTACTTCAAATCGGTGGATGTAAAGGACGCTCCGGGTTCCTCCCCCGACCGTGCCAACGTGTCCGTTAACGTTGTGGAAAAACCAACGGGCGAGTTCTCGCTTGGTGGTGGTTACTCCACCGACGTGGGTATTATTGGTAACGTCGGGCTCAAGCAGCACAACCTGCTGGGTACAGGGGTGGATGCCGGGTTCTCGGGTACGGTTTCGTACTACCAGAAGCAGGCCGACCTTTCTGTTACGGACCCGGTCTTCCTCGGGCGCAATCTGGTTGTCGGTGCGGATATTTTCTTCATCGAAAACAACTACCAGACGTATCAGAATTACTCGGAAGGGCGGTACGGTATTACCCTGCGTATGGGGTATTCGTATAACCGCTACCTTTCGCAGTCGTGGAACTACAGCCTGATCCGCCGTTGGGTGGGGGATATGTGGAGTGAATCTTCTCCCTATGTTCAGGAGCAGAAGGGCAAGTCGCTTCTTTCCCAGCTGAGCACCACGGTTATGTATGACCGGCGTGATAACCGCATGCAGCCGCATAGTGGGTATTTTGTCTCTGTCGGGGGTGACTTTGCCGGTATTGGCGGGGACGAAAACTACGTTCGCGGCAAGATTAACGGTGGTTACTACATCCCGCTTGATGACCTGACCAACAGCCACAACTGGACAATCATCTTCCGTGGCGGCACCGGGTATCTTGCGGACTGGGGTAGCAACGGCCGCCACGATATTATCGATAACTTCTATCTGGGTGGTAACAACCTGCGCGGCTTCCTTGATGGTGGTGCCGGCCCACGAAGCGTGGGTAACGCAGCCCATCACTCCGAAGATCTGATCGGTGGGCGGTTCATGTACAACGCGACGGCGCAGGTGAACTTCCCGATCCCCTTCCTGACAGAAATGGGTGTGGGTGGCCGTGCCTTTGTGGATATGGGGTCCGTGGCAGGTTTGCGCGTGAAGCACCTTTACACCAACCGCGCTACCGCCGGGGCGAACTACACGGCAGTATCAGGTGATATGGTGAGCCCGCGTATCAGTGCGGGTGCAGGTTTTTCATGGAAAAGCCCGTTTGGCCTGCTGAATATTGACCTTGGTGTGCCGGTCAGACGCAGTTATAATGACCGTACACAGCTCCTTCGCTTCGGCTTCGGCCAGCAATTCTGAGGTAATGATGCGTTTCAGTTCAAAAGCTGCCCTTCTGGGGGCTGTTTGCCTTTCTTTTTCCGCAGCCCTCATGCCCGCTGCTCAGGCAGAAGGTGGGAATGGCTGGTTCGTTCCCAAAACCCAGCCTGCTGCACAGGCTCCGCATCCTGCTGCTCGTAATGCCGCTCCTGCACCCGTAGCACTGCCTGCTCCCGCAGCTGATAGTCAGGAAGCAGCAGATCAGGCTCCTCCGGTTCTGCCTTTGCCGCCCATTCCCAGCGCACCTGAAGTTGCCAAGGAAGCACCCCCGCCCACCACCATTATTGGTGTGATCAGCGTATCTGGTGTTATGCGTCAGACCTCTGCTGCCATGCAGGTGGAGCGTGTTCTGGGTGCCCGCCGCGATGCGCTGGCGCAGGACCTCCAGCGTGAACAGGCTGGCTGGCGTGACGAGCAGCAGACGCTGCAGGCTCAGGCCAAGTCCCTGACATCTGACCAGATCCAGACCCGTGAACGCAGCCTTCAGGCCAAGGTCATGAAGGCTCAGCGCGACTTCCGTAACCGCAACCGGATTATCCAGGAAGCGGCTCAGGTTTCTCTGGGGCAGATCGAGCGTGAGCTGGTGCAGGTTATCCAGAAGGTTGCTGCCGCACATGGCATGAACCTTGTGCTGCATAGCGAGCAGGTTGCCCTGCATGTGGATGGTCAGGACATTACGAACGAAGTGGCAGCAAACCTGAACAAGGTTCTGCCCAGCGTTTTCATTCCTGAAGCCAACGTAGACCCCGAAGAGCTGGCAAAATCCGGCAAGATGCCCACAACGGCTGATGGGGACCCGCAGATGGCAGCATCCGGCCCAGCTCCGGCGGCACCTGCGGCTCCTGCCGGGAAAAAATAAGCATGGTGGATTGCAGGGCGTCTTCGGGCCCGGCTGATCCGCGTTTTTTTACGCGTGTCGGACCATTTGATGCATCGGTACTGGCAGAAACAGCCGGTGCCGAGCTGCGGCCTCCCCGGCAGGGGAGTTTTCCGCAGGATGGTTATACCGGCATAGCGCCTTTGCAGGTGGCCCGCGCGCGTGATGTGAGTTTTCTGGATAACCGCCGCTATGCTCCCCTGCTGGAGCATACGCAGGCTGGTCTGGTTATTGTTGCCCCTGCTTTTGCAGATAAGGTGCCAGAACATTCCGCAGCCCTTGTGACCACCACGCCGTATCTGGCGTGGTCGCGCATTGCGCGGCTGTTCCACCCGCGCCAGATTGGCAAGGGTGGTGTTCACCCTTCCGCAGTGGTAGATCCTTCTGCTGTTGTGGACCCTACGGCAGAGGTGGGGCCTTTTGTGGTTGTCGGGCCTGATGTGCAGGTTGGGGCTGGCTGCATTATTGGCTCTCATTCCGTCTTGGACCACGGCGTGCAGCTTGGTGCGGACTGCCGTATTGGCTCCATGGTTACGCTGTCTCATGCTCTGGTGGGGGACCGTGTTACCATTCTGCCCGGTGCGCGCATTGGGCAGGAAGGTTTTGGGTTTGCGGTCGGACCTGAGGGGTTTGAGAGCGTTCCCCAGCTTGGTCGTGTTATTATCGAGCATGATGTGGAGATTGGCGCCAACAGCACCATTGACCGTGGCTCGGTTAATGACACGGTTATTGGTGCGGGGTCCCGGCTCGATAATCTGGTCCAGATCGGGCATAATGCCCAGCTTGGGCGTTGCTGTATTGTGGTATCCCAGGCGGGTATTTCTGGCTCCACAGTACTCGAGGACTATGTAACGGTTGCTGCTCAGGCTGGCCTTATTGGCCATATCCGTATTGGTGCCAAGGCGCGCATTGGTGCGCAGTGTGGTGTTATGTCGGATGTTGAGAGCGGTGCAGATGTCATAGGTAGCCCCGCCATGCCGTTCCGGGAGTTTTTCCGTAACGTGGCGGTGCTGCGCAAGTTGGCAAAAAAAGCGTCTGGGTCGGCCAAGGGCGATTCAGACAAGGTATGAACTTATCCCGGATTGCGGTCCGGTACAGAGGGTGGTTTAGGGGACGTGGAGACACAACAAGAATCCCAGCAGGACGGCAAGACAATCGCACGGATTGATGTCAACCGTATCATGCAGGCGATTCCTCACAGGTACCCTTTCCTTCTGATCGACAGGATGGAAGATATTGTCCTGGGGGAAGAAGCGACCGGTATCAAGAATGTCTCGGTTAACGAACCGTTTTTTCCGGGGCATTTTCCCGGACGGCCCGTTATGCCTGGCGTCCTTATTGTGGAAGCCATGGCCCAGACCGCGGCAACGCTTGTTGTTCTGTCGCTCGGGGAAGCCTTTGAGGGCAAGCTCGTCTATTTCATGACGATCGAAGGGGCAAAGTTCCGCCGTCCGGTAGAGCCGGGTGACCAGCTGCGTATTCATGTGGTCAAGGAACGGCACCGCTCCAATGTATGGAAGTTCCGTGGGGAAGCTCGCGTTGATGGTGTTGTGGTTGCAGAAGCAACCTTTAGCGCCATGATCATGGGCTGATTTTTTACGCTTGGTGTGCCGGTTGGCTCAAGATATGCTCCAGTTCTGTTCGCTTTTACCGGCCGACATTCTGGGGCAGGGCCCAGTGACTCTGTGTTGCAAGTCAGGCGGAATATAAGGAACTGAAGTGGTGCACGCTGTAGAGGAAACCAGGCAGACGCTTGTTCATCCAACGGCTCTGGTTGCCCCGGGGGCAAAGCTTGGGCAAGGCGTGATTATTGGTCCGTGGTGCTCTGTTGGGCCAAATGCAGTTCTTGATGACGGGGTGGAGCTGATCTCCCACGTTGTTGTGGATGGGCATACCCATCTGGGTGCGCATTCGCGCTACTTTCCGTTCTGCACGGTGGGTATGGCGCCGCAGGATCTCAAATACAAAGGCGAACCCACCCGGTGTGAGGTCGGTGCCCGTACGGTTGTGCGTGAGCATGTGACCATTCACCGGGGAACGGCTACAGGTGCTGGGGTCACGCGTGTTGGTCAGGATGTGCTCATCATGGCCAATGCGCATGTGGCCCATGACTGTGTGTTGGGTGACCGTGTGATCATTGTCAACAACGTGGTCATGGGTGGCCATGTGACAATTGGCAACGATGCTCGCGTTATGGGGTCTGCTGCCATCCACCAGTTTGTCAGGATCGGGCACGCTGCTCTTGTGGGTGGGGTGGCTGGTGTTGAAGCCGATGTTATTCCTTATGGGAGCGTGCTGGGTAACCGTGCTCGGCTGATTGGCCTGCACTGGATATGGCTGCGCCGCAACGGCGTGCAGTCGGCCGAAATCCAGCTGATGCGCAAAGCCTTTTTTACCTTGTACCCCAAGGTCTGTGGCGATGTGTCTTTTCAGGCGCGGCTGGCACATGTGCGTGAGACTTTTGCGGGTAACGCCCGGATTAAGGAAATTCTGGACTTTATAGATGCTCCCAGCCACCGTGGGCTTGTGCGCCCCGCACGTGGTGGTGCTGCTGATCAGGCGGAAACCGAAGGCGCGTGAGTGCCGCGCCAACAGCGGTTGGCATTCTGGCAGGGGGCGGCCCTCTGCCAGCCAGAGTGGCAGAGGCAGCACACGCCGCAGGCCGACCTGTTTTTATTATTGGATTTGAAGGGTTTGCCGACCCTGCCACACTAGCCCCCTGGCCGCATGAATGTGTGCGTCTGGGGGCCGCGGGTCGCATGTTAAGCCTGTTACGTGCCCATGCCTGCTCCGATCTGGTGCTCATCGGCCCTATCCGCCGTCCTTCCCTGCGTAGCCTTTACCCCGATGCCGAAGGGGCGCGTATTCTGGCGCGCCTTGGCAAAGCCCTGTTTGCGGGGGATGACGGCCTGCTGGCAGCTTTAGTGCGTATTCTGGGGGAAGAGGGTTTTCAGGTGCGTGGCGCACATGAATTTTTATCCCACTCCGTGGCTGAGGCCGGTGTGCTGGGCCAGTTACGGCCAGATGAGCAGGCTCTGGCGGATATAAAGCACGGTGTTATCGTTGCTCAGGCGCTCGGCCGGCTGGATATAGGGCAGGGCTGTGTGGTGCAGAACGGCGTTGTGCTGGCCGTAGAGGCTATGGAAGGCACGGATGCCATGCTGGCGCGCTCGGGGGCATGCCGCCAGCCCGGGGATGGCGGTGTGCTGGTCAAGCTGCTCAAGCCGGGGCAGGAAAAAAGAGCCGATATGCCCACCATAGGGCCGATAACGCTACGAAATGCGCATGCCGCAGGTTTGCGCGGGATTGCGTTTGAGGCGGGGAATACCCTGTTAACAGACCGCGCCGCCTGTGTGGCAGAGGCCGCAAAACTGGGTTTGTTCCTGATCGCCATAGACCCGGCAGAAATACAGTCCATAGAATAACAGCGTAAATGAGTTCTTTGTTGAGCTGAGGGGAGAAACGCTATGTCCAGTTTTTTGCATACTATGGTGCGTGTTCGTAATCTGGAGCAGAGCCTGGCATTCTATGCGCTGCTTGGTATGCGCGAGCTGCGCCGCCGTGATGTGCCAGAAGGCAAATACACCCTTGTTTTTATTGGCTTTGCAGATAACGCTGCGGGGCAGGCGGAAATTGAGCTGACCTATAACTGGGGTCAGGATGATGGGTACGAGGTTGGCACTGGGTTCGGGCATTTTGCCATAGGCGTGGCCGACGTTGCCGCTGTTGTGGAGCGTGTTCGCGTAGGCGGTGGCAAAGTTGTGCGGCCTGCCGGGCCAGTCAAGTTTGGAACCAGCATTATTGCGTTTGTGGAAGACCCGGACGGCTACAAGGTGGAACTGATCGAACGCCCGTAAGGTAGGGCTTAATCCGTTTTGCGTTGTTTGAGGCGGGCAGTCAGCCGGTCTAGCGAATCATTAATGGTTTCGGCCGCTTTTTTGGTGGCAGGGTCGGGGCTGAGCGCTAATTGGTCCGCAACCAGCATAACGGGTGAAATAATGCCACGTATGTCATGGCGCAGCTTGGGGTCGTTTTCCCCCACTGGTGCCGTAGGGGGTGGTGGGGTGTCTGCCTGCGGTGCGGGAGCTGCTTTGGGCTGACGCACCGCTATCCATGCCGCACAGGCCCCTGCAAGCCCCACAAACGCTGGGGTGAGCATATGCGGCGCCCCCAAACCCACAGCCAGCAGGCAGGCTAGTACAGGCAGGCCAATAACGGCCAGAATGGTCCAGAAGCGGGCGGGGGAGAGGGGCATGCGGCGTTCCATCATGCGGGTGATCGTGCGGGAATGGGCATGCGACTCTGCGCTGCACATTGACGTTCTTCTATCTGAACTTTATAAGCCGCGACTTCAAGAGAGAGTGGCTCGTACTGCGGCCACTGGCGAAGCATATTCAAACTGAAGGGAGTGCAGCCATGAAGCGCACTTATCAACCGTCCCGGCTGGTCCGCAAGCGTCGTCACGGGTTCCGCACCCGTTCGGCTACCGTTGGCGGCCGTCGTATTCTGGCAAACCGTCGTTCCAAGGGCCGCAAGCGTCTTTCCGCGTAAGCGTTGTCCGGCAGTCCGGTTTTGATGGACTGGTCTGAAGGTCAGGAGCAGCCAGCAGCAGGGGCGCAAGCATCCATGCGGCTAAAAAAGAGAAAAGAATTTCTCTTTATGGCGGCCAAGGGGCGAAAAGCCCCGGTGTCTGGTCTTGTCCTTCAGCTTTTCAGGCGGCCCGATTCGGACCCTGCGCGTGTTGGCTTCACGGTGACCAAAAAAGTCGGGAATGCCGTGGTGCGTAACCGGGTGCGCCGCAGGCTGCGTGAGGTTGTGCGCAGAGTGGAAGCCGATACACCGCTAAATGGGCTTGATCTGGTGCTGATAGGGCGGGGTGCTACGCGCGACCGCTCTTTTGACGCACTGGTGGCCGATTTTCGGAAAGCGTTGAAGCTCTGTATGCGGGAGTCGTGAATGTCCCGTCTTGCATTCCTGTCAATCCTGCGCTGGAACACGGTTGTGCCGTTCAAGACCGCCCCTTGGGGTGGGTGTTGAGTTTTCCATTTTTGTTATGTGCAGGGGGCCTGTAGGCCAGAGCTCATGGATTCAAAACGTCTCATACTGGCAACGCTGTTGTCAGCTCTGGTTCTTATCGGGTTTGATTACTTCTTTCCCCAGGCTCCGGCACATCAGCCTGCTCCGCAGGTAACTCAGACTGTAGCCAGCCAGGCCGCTCCAGCCTCGGCAGCAGTTGCTGGCGCGGGTCAGGCAACCACTGCACAGGCTGCTACTGCGGCGGTCGCGGATGTGCCCGATGGGCCGGATACCCGCATTGCCATTAATGCCCCGTCCGTTCAGGGGAGCATCAACCTGCGTGGTGCCCGGCTGGATGATCTGGTGCTCAAGCAGTACCGCGAAACCGTAAAGCCCAACAGCCCGGACGTACGCGTTCTCAGTCCTGTGGATACCAAGCGGGCTGATTATGTGGATTTCGGCTGGCGCGCGGCATCGTCCGATGTGCCGGTCGCCCTGCCGAACGCCCACACGTTGTGGAAAGCCTCCGGCACGCGGCTTGATGGCGAACACCCGCTGACCCTGAGCTGGGACAACGGTGCAGGGCTGACGTTTGAAGTCGCTCTTGGGGTGGACAAGGACTATATGTTCACGGTCACCCAGCGCGTGCACAATGCAACGGGGCAGAGCATTGCCCTGTACCCCTACTACCGTGTGAACCGTGGTTACACCCCGGAAGAAACCGGCGGTATGCTGGTGCATGAAGGCCCGATTTCGGTCATTGATGGCCGCCTGAACGAAGGGTCCTACAAGTCCGTCCGTAATGATGGTGTGCCGCCTGAAAACGTGGCCTGGAGTCATCAGGGTACAGGCGGCTGGGCCGGGATTACCGATAAATACTGGCTTATGGCCATTGTGCCCGATCAGGCTGCAAGCGTGGTGGGGACGTATGCGTGGCAGGCTGCGCAAACGCAGTATCAGGTCGGGTTTACGGCAACGGCTCCCATGCAGGTGGGGGCTGGGCAGACCATCTCCACTCAGGCGCATGTGTTTGCTGGTGCCAAGGAAGTGCGGCTGCTTGAGCAGTACGAACACGACCTGCATATTCCCATGTTCTGGAAGGCCGTGGACTTCGGGTGGCTTTCCTTCCTGACTCGTCCTGTGTTTTTTGTGCTGGACTGGCTGAACAGCCATCTGGGCAGCTTTGGTCTGGCGCTGCTGACCTTTACGGTTATCGTGAAGGTGGCCTTCCTGCCGCTGACCATCAAGCAGATGCGCATGACCTGGAAGACCTCGCGCCTGAAGCCGCAGGTGGACCTTATCCGGGCACGCCACAAGGATGATCCGGTGGTGATGCAGCAGCAGATCATGATGCTGTACCGCAAGGAAAATGTCAGTCTGTTCGGCGGCTTTCTGCCCCTGTTCATTCAGGCTCCCGTGTTCTGGTGCCTTTACAAGGACCTGTATGTCACGATTGAAATGCGGCATGCGCCCTTTATTGGCTGGGTGAAGGATCTTTCTGCTCAGGACCCGACCAATATCTTCAATCTATTCGGTCTGATCCCCTTTGATCCGGCTCAGATCCTGCCCATTCTCACGCTTGGGGCGTGGCCCATCATTTACGGTGCGACCATGTTTGTCATGCAGAAGGTCAGTGCCAGCTCCACCAGCATGGACCCCGCGCAGCAGAAGGTAATGATGTTCATTCCGCTGCTGTTCACCTTCTTCATGGCGCGGCAGCCCGTGGGTCTGGTCATTTACTACTGCTGGAGCAACGTGCTGACCGCCATACAGCAGATTATCATCATGGGTCGGCTTAAGGCGGCGGACGCCAAGCCCCAACTGGTTGCCAAAAAATGACGTATCAAGAGCCTTCTTTCCGCGAACTGAAGGACGAAGCAGACATCGCCGCCGCTCTGGAAGAAGGGCGGCGGCTTTTTGCCGGTTCATGCGATTTTGTGTTTGGTGCCCAGAAGCTGGGCCAACTGCCACCGCAGACACTGCCTGAAATTGCATTTGCCGGGCGCTCCAATGTGGGCAAGTCCAGCCTGATCAATGCCCTCACGGGGCGTAAGACACTGGCCCGTGCCTCCTCCGAGCCGGGGCGGACCAAGCAGCTCAACTTCTTTGATCTCGCACAGCGCCTGATGCTGGTGGACATGCCCGGCTACGGCTATGCCCGCGCTGCCAAATCCGTAAAGGAAGACTGGCAGGAGATGATGTTCGATTACCTGCGTGGCCGCCCCAGCCTGCGCAGGGTCGTGCTGCTGCTGGATGCACGTGTGGAAATGAAAACGCATGATCAGGAAGTTATGAAGCTTCTGGACCGTGCCGCTGTCAGCTTTCAGGTTGTGCTGACCAAGTGTGATGATGTTAAGCCCACCGCACTGGCCCGCAAGCAGGCTGATGTAGAGGCTGAAATTGCACGCCATGCAGCCGCTTTTCCGCATCTTTCTCTTACCAGCAGCCAGACCGGGCTGGGTATTGAGGCATTGCGGACGGAACTGGCAGAGTTTGCCCTGGCGTGATCAGGGATTATGGACAGACGACGGCAGGATTTTCACAGCATGACTGAACCGAGACTTCCTTCTACCGGCGACAAGCATGATGCTTTGCATGAAGCTGCCGTGCTGGCCAATGCCCTGCCGTACCTGCGGCGCTACGCGGGGGATACCATTGTGGTCAAGTACGGTGGCCACGCAATGGGGGATGTAGGGCTGGCCAAAACCTTTGGGCGGGATATTGCCCTGCTCAAGCAGGTGGGCATTAACCCGGTTGTGGTGCATGGGGGTGGTCCGCAGATCAACCAGATGCTCAAACGGCTGGATATTCCCTCCCACTTCATTGACGGGCTGCGGGTTACGGACGCCAATGTGGTGGATGTGATCGAGATGGTTCTGGCCGGTTCGGTCAACAAGCAGGTGGCCGAACTGATCTGCGAGGCCGGGGCGCTTGCCGTCGGGATTTCGGGCAAGGATGGCAAAATGATCACCGCCCGCAAGATGCGGCGCACCGTGCGGGATATGGACAGCCAGATCGAGCGCGTGCTGGATCTGGGTTTTGTGGGGGAGCCAGTCAAGGTTGACCCGCGTGTGATCTACGCCCTCTCCGGTTCGGGGCTTATTCCGGTTATTGCGCCGGTAGGCCTTGGTGAAGATGGCGAGACCTATAACATCAATGCCGACACCGCAGCCGGTGCAGTGGCAGGGGCCGTACATGCGACCCGCCTGCTGATGCTGACTGATGTTCCCGGCGTGCTGGACAAGCAGGGTAACCTTATTCCCGAACTGACCGCCGCACAGGCGCGTCAGGCCATTGAGGAAGGGGTGATTACCGGCGGCATGATCCCCAAGGTGGAAACCTGCATCGAGGCTGTGCAGGGTGGCGCACGCGGGGCTGTTATTATTGATGGCCGCATGCCCCATGCCTGCCTGCTGGAACTGTTTACGGCTTCCGGCTCGGGCACGCTTATCCGCGCGGAATAAGGCTGCGCGGGCAGGGGTAACAGAACAAGACCTGCGTTGACAGGACAGGCCCCTGTCCGCATGGTCTTTTCCTCTTTTGTTGCCGGGCGGGCCTGTCGCCCGGGTTTATTTTTCATGTTTCTGATTGGTGTGCCATGACAGACGAAACCCTCCGCGCTCACATTGAAACCCTGTGGGAAGAGCGCGATCGCATTTCTTCCGCAACCGTGGGCAAAGACCGTGACGCCATTGAAACAGCGCTTGAAGCGCTGGATTCTGGTCGCCTGCGCGTGGCTGCCCCGCAGGAAGATGGTTGGGTTGTGCATGAATGGCTGAAAAAAGCCGTGCTGCTCTCCTTCCGCCTGAATGACAGCATTGTTCAGCCCGGTGGCGCAGCAGGTGCTCCGGCTTACGATAAGGTGCCCCTCAAGTTTGCTGGCTGGGATCAGGCCCGTTTTGACAAAGCCGGGTTCCGCGTAGTGCCGGGTGCAGTTGTGCGCCGCTCTGCCTTTATTGCCCCTGGGGCCGTGCTGATGCCGAGCTTTGTCAACGTTGGTGCTCGCGTGGACAGCGGGACCATGGTGGACACGTGGGCAACTGTTGGCAGCTGTGCGCAGATTGGCAAGAACTGCCATATCAGCGGTGGCGCAGGCATTGGTGGCGTGCTGGAGCCGTTGCAGGCTGCCCCGGTTATTATCGAGGACAACTGCTTTATCGGTGCCCGCTCCGAAGTGGCTGAAGGCGTTATTGTTGAACGGGGTTCCGTTCTGTCCATGGGTGTGTTCCTTGGGGCTTCCACCAAAATTGTGGACCGCGCAACAGGCGAAATCTACATGGGTCGCGTACCGGCCTATTCCGTTGTGGTGCCGGGCACCATGCCGTCTTCCAACCCGGTTGGTCCGGATGGTCGCCCTAACCCGGCACTGGCCTGTGCGGTTATTGTCAAGCGTGTTGATGAGCGTACCCGCTCCAAAACCTCCATCAACGAACTGCTGCGCGACTAAGCACGCCAGACGTAAAGGACGAGACTGACGTATGACAAAGGCCACATCCGGCTCCCTTCCCGCTGATCTGGCGTTGACAGACCCGCTGGGTGTGGCCCGTTTGCTCATCCGTCAACCGTCTGTTTCTCCCGACCCCGGTGAATCCCAGCACCTGCTGGGGGCCATGCTGGAGCGCCTTGGTTTTACCGTAACCCACCTGCCTTTTGGTGAAGGGGCGGAGCGTACCCCCAACCTGTTTGCCCGTCTGGGCGAAGGGGCACCCCATATCTGCTACGCAGGCCATACGGATGTGGTCCCCGCCGGGAACGAAGCAGACTGGACGCACCCTCCCTTTGCCGCAGATGTTGTGGATGGTGTGCTCTATGGCCGCGGTGCGTGCGACATGAAAGGCGGCATTGCCGCCTGCGTGGCTGCCATTGCCCGCCGGGTACAGAGCGGGGTTGGCAAAGGCTCCATCAGCCTGCTGATTACAGGGGATGAGGAAGGCCCAGCCACCTACGGCACCCAGAAGGTGCTGGAATGGATGGCCGTACAGGGCCAGATTCCCGATTACTGCTTGGTGGGGGAGCCCACAAACCCCCAGACATTGGGTGAGATGGTCAAGGTCGGCCGCCGTGGCAGCCTGAACGCCCGTATTGTGGTCGAGGGCACGCAGGGGCATGTGGCCTACCCGCACCGGGCGGACAATCCTGTGCATCGCCTGCTTGCAGTGCTGGCGGTCCTGCGCGCTACACCGCTGGACCATGGTTCGGAGTATTTTGAGCCTTCAAGCCTTCAGGTCACCAGTCTGGATGTGGGGAATACGGCCACCAACCTTATTCCTGCACGGGCGGAAGCACGGCTGAACATCCGGTTCAATGACCTGCACACCGGTGCTGCCCTTGGTGGGTGGATCAAAACCGTATGCGCCCAGCATGCACCGCGCGCACAGGTGGAGATCAGCATTAGCGGCGAATCCTTTTTTGCTCCCCCGGGGGCGGAAATGGCCGTGCTGCAAGAGGCCATTACAAGCGTGACCGGGCTTTCTCCCAAACTGGACACGGGCGGAGGCACGTCAGATGCGCGCTTTATTGCCCGTTACTGCCCGGTTGCGGAGTTTGGTCTGGTCGGGGCCAGTATCCACAAAGTGGATGAACATGCCGCTGTTGCTGACATGGAAAAACTGACCCGGATTTACGAAGCCTTTTTAAAAGGGGTAGGGGTGTGATCCCAGATACAGGCAAGCTGGGCGCGGCTAGGCGCATAGTGCAGGGCATGTTGCAGTTGGCCGCTGGCAAGCGGGAAGGGCTGGCCTGTTTTGAAGGCACGCCAGACGCCTTTGGTGCAGCCCTTGCGCCACAGATGGCCTGCATACTGGTAGGGGGGATTCAGATCTTCCTGCTGCCTGATAAGGTCATGTCCGCGACCAAACTGCTCCTTTCCTTTTGCGTGCTGTTGCTTCCTGCGGTTATTTCCCAATTTTATGCCCAGCGCTGGGGGCGTGGGGCACTCTGGCTACGCTACATAACGGCTGCAACATGGTGTGGTTGGGTTGTGGTGCTGATCTCGCTGGCCTGTGCGGTTATTGCGGCGGTTATTACGCCGGATATCGCGCGCCAGCAGGTTTTTATCGGGGCACTGGCATTGTGTGCCGCAGCGTACGAGCTCTGGCTGCAATGGTTTGTGGCCAAGGTGGGGCTGGGTATTTCCGGTGGCCGGGCTGCGTTGTTGTATGTGTCCATTCTGGTGGCATCAGCCACGCTTTATGGGCTGGCCGCGCTGCTGCCCCCGCATTACATGGTTATTCACGACCTGCTCCAGCCAATGGTGAACGTTAAGGCAAAATAAGGGGGATACCCTTTTTTGCTTTAAGGCTGGATGTAAGCCGCCAGTAAGGTGGCTTATGTGCGGTTTTGTGGGGTCGGGCTGGCAAACGGGTCTGGCTCATAGCCAACACCATTTAAATATAAGCCGTCTGGCGGAGCTGTGGGGCCAGCGGCACTCCGGTCGCGCGCCGCCAGAGCCTGAGCCACCCGTTCGGGCTCCCATGCGCCGGTTCCCACCTTTTTGAGTGTCCCCACCATGTTGCGGACCTGATGGTGCAAAAATGAGCGGGCCTTGGCAAACACCACCACTTCATCCCCTTCACGCGTAATGTCCAACTGGTCCAGTGTGCGGACAGGGCTGTTGGCCTGACAGGCCACGGCGCGGAAGGATGTAAAATCGTGCAGGCCTAGCAGCATGTTGGCGGCCTGCTGCATACGGTGCACATCCAGTGGGGATTTAACGTGCCAGACATGGCCTTCGGCCAGTGCAGGGCGTGTGCGCCGGTTGAGAATACGGTAGCGGTAAGAGCGCCATGTGGCAGAAAACCGGGCGCTCCAGTCCAGGCTGACCGGGGCCGCATCCAGCACAACCACGGCATGGGGTTTAAGGTGGTAACTCAACCCCTCCCGCACGGAATAGCTGGAAAAACTGGCATCTGCCGGGAAGTCCAGATGCGCGACCTGCGCAAGCGCATGCACGCCAGAATCCGTGCGCCCCGCTGTAATGCTGGGTACGGGCCTGCCACCGGCAAGGCGAAAGGCGGCTTCTTCCAGCAAGGCCTGAACAGACAGGCCTGAAGCCTGCCTTTGCCAGCCGACAAGCCCACGCCCGTCATATTCCAGTTGAACAGCCCAGCGCTGGATGGCGGGGGTGGTCATTGGGTGCTGTCAGGCGCAGGGGTGCCAAGGCGGGTGCCCGCAGGCAGGGGTTGCCCACGCAGGAACGCATCGGCTTCCATCATGCCGCGACCGGGGCGTTGTAGGCGGGTCAGGCGGATGCAGCCTGTGGCACAGGCCACGGTTAGTTGGTCGTCCACAACCGTGCCGGGCTGCTGCGCAGCCGGGTTGCCGGGAAGCGGTATGCCCCCCCCGATTTTGATAACCGTGCCATCTTCCAGCGTGGTGAAGGTGCCGGGCCAAGGTGTGAGGGCACGAATCTGGCGGTCGATGGTTGTGGCGTCCTGCGTCCAGTCAATACGGCCGTCTTCGCGCGTCAGGCGGGGGGCGTAGGTTACGCCTGTATCTGGCTGTACCTGCCGTGCCGGGCGGTTTGCGGCTATGCGGGCCTGTGTATCTGCCGTGTTGGCGCTGGTCGGGGGGAAGTCCTGCAATACCCGCAGCACCATTTCTCCCCCCAGAGCGCTCAGGGCGTCGTGCAGGGTGGAAGCGGTTGTTTTATCTGTAATGGGAACGGCCTCACGCAGCAGCATGGGGCCTGTGTCCAGCCCGGCTTCCATCTGCATGATGGTCACACCACTTTGGGTATCTCCGGCCAGAATGGAACTCTGGATCGGGGATGCTCCCCGCCAGCGGGGCAGCAGGCTGGCATGGATGTTCAGGCAGCCCAGCCGGGGAGCGTCCAGCATGGTCTGGGGCAGGATCAGCCCGTACGCTGCAACAATGGCGGCATCGGCCCCTAGTGCTGCAAACTCTTCCCATGCCTGCGGATTATTGCGCAGCGAGAGCGGGTGGCGCACTGGCAGACCAAGCTCCTGTGCGGCCTGCTGCACGGGGGATGCACGCAGTGCCTTACCCCGCCCGGCCGGGCGGGGGGGCTGGGAATAGACGGCAGCAATGTCGTGCCCGGCGGCATGGAGTGCCTTTAGGGCGGGTACGGCAAAATCTGGCGTACCCATAAAAACAAGACGCATCGGGCGGGATTTTTCCACTTAGTTGCGCTTCAGGTCCTTGGCCAGACGGCGCAGGATCATGTTGCGGCGCAGGGCGGACAGGTGGTCCACAAACAGAACACCATCAAGGTGGTCAAGTTCGTGCTGGATGCAGGTGGCCAGCAGCCCGTCCACATCACGCTCCTGTTTGTCGCCATTAATGGTCTGCCAGCGCACACGCACTTTTTCGGGGCGGACCACTTCGGCGTACTGGCTGGGGAGGGAAAGGCAGCCTTCCTCCCGCGTGGCCATTTCTTCCGTTTCGGCCACAATTTCCGGGTTGATCAGGATCATGGGCTCGCGGTTTTCTTTTTCGCCCAGATCAATCAGAACAAACCGCTGGCTCAGGCCAACCTGCGGGGCGGCCAGCCCAATGCCGGGGGCTTGGTACATGGCGGCAAACATGCCGGGGAGAATCTTCTGGATTTCCGCCATGTCTTCGGGTTTGACCAGTCTGGCTTTCTGGCGCAGCACGGGGTGGGGCGGCGTCAGGATGGTCATGGGGGCCGCTTTATCCGAGGCAGCGGAAAATGCGGCGTCTGTCAGGGCTGCGTTTGTCATACAGCCCGATTTAGCGTTCCGTTGTGGTGGATGCCAGCACAAAACGGCAAGAAAAGCTTTTCTTGCACAAAAAACCTGTAACTTTGCCGCCACAATATGGCGTGCAGACCACAGTGTGTGCCCATCAGGCCATAATGAAGCGGGACACAGGGTTGCGTGTGCCCGCTTCTATCCCATATCGTGGAGAGATCGGATGCCGTGGCGGGTCCGGTTTTATACGTCTCGCTCAGAAAGGAGGAGGCTTGTACGATGTCAGGCAGGCTTTTTGGCTCGCCCATGTTTTTGGGTTTTGATCATCTGGAACAGATGCTGGAGCGCGCCAGCAAGGGTTCGGGTGACGGGTATCCACCTTACAACATAGAGCAGATAGCCCCCAACGGCCTGCGTATTACCCTTGCGGTTGCCGGTTTTCGGATGGAAGATCTCCAGATCACGCAAGAGGACAACCAGCTTGTTATCCGTGGGCGTCAGGCGGAAGAGGGGGAGGAGCGTGTTTACCTGCATCGTGGTATTGCCTCCCGCCAGTTCCAGAAGGCGTTTGTGCTGGCCGAGGGCATAGAAATCGGCGGTGCATGGCTGGATAACGGGCTGTTGCACATTGACCTGTTCCGCCCTCAGCCCGAGGTCAGGGTCAAGCAGATCGAAATTATGCAGGGTGGGCAAAAAGGGCAGGTTGGTGCGAGCACCGGCGTTAAGCCCCGGCCCACGCCGCGTATGCTGCATCCGGTTATGGATGTGGATGGTAGTTGAAACCCGGAAGGAGGACGCAATGAAAAGCAGCATGCAGGGTGGTTACATGCCAGCTGGTCTGCCGCAGGCCGAACGTGTGGCGGATGTGCGGCAACTTTCGGATATGCAGTTCCGCTCCCTTGGGTTGAGCAAGGTCGCCTATACGCGCCCGGCTACTCTGGAGGACGGCGAGGAAGGCTGCGCCATTTACGCAGCCGACGGGTCGCTGCTGGCCGTGGTGGATGACATGGAAACAGCATGGGGCGCCATTGTGCAGAATGACATGGTGCCAGCTTCTCTCCAGTAACCCGTGTTGATGGGATTATAAAAAAGGACCGGTTTGCGCCGGTCCTTTTTTGTTAGGGGCATGGCCTGCCAGATCAGGCTGGGGGGGGATCCAGCGGGGCTGTGTCCAGCCAGCCGATGTTGCCATCGTCCCGGCGGTAAACAAGGCTGATATGGCGGCTGGCCGAATTGCGGAAAAGCAGGAAGTTCTGGCCCGACAGGTCCAGCCGCATCACGGCCTCACCGACCGAGAGCACGGGAATATCCGCAGGCTGTTCGGCAATAATGGTGGCAAAGGTTTCCTCCTCCGTTGTCAGGGGGGCGGAGGGGGCTGCGTCTGTCTCGTGTTCTTCTATGGGTTGCAGAACGTAGGAGCGTGCGCGTTCGGGCAGTTCCTGCCGGGTGGTGGAACGGGCATGGGAGGTGACGCGCTTGTGGTAACGGCGCAGGCGCTTGGCAATGTGCTCGGCGGCATCATCAAAGGCGGCATTGGCATCTGCGGCTTCGCCTTCTCCACGCAGGACCAGACCCCGGCCGGCTTTTACGTTGATGTCGCATGTAAAAAAGGAGCGGGCCTTACCAAAGGTGACCTGCGCCTGTAGCCCTGTATCAAAATATCGCTCCGCAAGATTACCCAGATGGGTGTTAACCCGATGTTTCAAGGCGTCGGAAAGATCAATCTGTTTACCGGAAACCTGAATATGCATAGGACATCGTTCCTTGCGACTGGCAGGACGGTCCACCCTCCAAACAGCTCAGTACCCGTTCAGGCGGCACTGCGGAGCAATGGACTGGCCTGTGTTGCATTGCAGGCAGGGTCTGCAATGTTTCATCCTGTATTTGGGCATGGGTAAGGTGTTTATGTCCATGCCTTTGTTACAGATATAATGCAAAGCTTTGCCCGCTGGTTGCATGGCCGATGCGTTGGATAAAAATATAAAGGCGCATGGCAGGCTTGTCGCCAGCCCCACCCTGTGCCTACACAGGATGTGCAGGCCTACACGTTGTTATCCGGATATTTGCCCACCATGCTTTTACGTTCCGCTCCACCTGAGCATATGCCCAAAATGCCGCGTGGCTGGGGGTGGCAGATCAAGCTGGGGTGCCTTGCGGCCCTTGTGGCGTTGTATGGCGGCTTTATGTGGCATGTGACACACCAGAAAATTCGCCCGGTCATGGAGCGGGTGGATATTCCGGTAACCGTTGTGGCCCCGCCCAGGCTGGCTGCGCCACCGGCACCCCCCATAACCATGCTTCCGCCGCCACCGCTGGCTGTGGCGGCTCCCCCGGTTTTGCCGGGAGCTGCGGCGCAGCAGCCCTGAATTACCTGAACTGGAGATAGGGTGTGAGCGAACTATGCGTGGCCAGCGTGCATATCTACCCGGTCAAAGGGTTGCATGGGCTTTCTCCTCCCGCCGCCATGCTCAGCCCGTGGGGGCTGGAGGGTGACCGCCGGTGGATGGTGGTGGCCCCCGATGGCAGGTTTATAACCCAGCGCACCTGCCGCGCCATGGCGCTGGTAACGCCCATTCCCACAGCGGAGGGCCTGACGCTTACCCGTGCAGGCATGCCGCCCTGCCCGGTGCGTTTTCCCGGCTCCGAGGCCCCCATGGCGGTGGTAACGGTCTGGAAGGATCAGGTACAGGCGCGCGATGCGGGCGATACGGCCGCAACATGGCTGGAGCAGGCATTGGGGCAGCCGTGCCGGCTGGTGTGGATGCACCGGCCAGAGCTGGCGCGTATCCGCCAGCTTGGCGCGCAGCCACGCCCCGTTTCTTTTGCAGATGGCTACCCGCTTCTGCTGGCCAATACTGCCTCGCTGGATGACCTGAATACACGCCTGCCCGCAGGGCAGGGAGTGCCCATGACCCGCTTCAGGGCCAATATTGTGCTGAGTGGCGCACAACCCTGGGCGGAGGACGGGTGGCGGCGTTTATCCATTGGCGGGAGTGTTGTGGTGCGTGTGCTCGCCCCGTGCTCGCGCTGTGTGGTCACATCCATCGACCAGAATACGGCGCAGGTGCCTAACCCCAAGGAACCACTGGCCACACTGGCCAGCTTCCGGCGTGCGCAGGGTGGGGTTATGTTTGCGCAGAATGCAGTGGTGGAAAAAGGCGGGCTGATCAGCGTGGGGGATAAAGCCCAGGTGCTGGAGGAAGGCCCTTCCAACCTGCTGGATATGCAGGCCTGAACAAAGCCGAGGGGGTAGGGTCTTATACCCCCCGGTTCAGCCATGCCTGCTCTGGATGCTGGATGCCGGGTTAGAGCGAGAAGCTATCGCCCAGATAAACGCGCCGGACGTCCTCATGCGCGACAATTTCTTCCGGCACGCCCTGCATCAGAACCTGCCCGCTATGCATGATGTAGGCGCGGTCAATCACTTCGAGTGTTTCACGCACGTTGTGGTCGGTAATCAGCACCCCGATCCCCCGGTCCTTGAGGTGGGAAACCAGATCACGGATTTCGCCCACGGCAATGGGGTCAATCCCGGCCAGAGGTTCATCCAGCAGGATGTAGTGCGGCTGGCTGGCGAGTGCGCGTGCAATTTCCAGCCGTCTGCGCTCCCCACCGGACAGGGCGAGGGAAGGGGAGTGGCGCAGGCGGGTAATGCCAAATTCGTTGAGCAGCCCATCCAGCATGACCTGCCGCTGGTCGGGGTCGGGTTCAACCACCTCCAGTGCCGCCATAATGTTCTGCTCCACATTCAGGCCCCGAAAAATGCTGGCTTCCTGCGGTAGGTAGCCAATGCCAAGGCGTGCGCGCCGGTACATGGGGAGCTGGGTAATGTCGGCCCCATCCAGCGTAATGGTGCCGGTATCGGGCTGGACCAGCCCCACAATCATGTAAAAGCTGGTGGTTTTGCCTGCGCCGTTAGGGCCAAGCAGGCCAACGGCCTCCCCCCTGTGTACCTCGAGCGAGACGTTTTTGACCACCTGACGCTTTTTGTAGCTTTTGCCAATGTTATGGGCGATCAGGCCGTGCCCGGGCTTGTGGGGGGCGCTCAGGTCAATGGGTTCTGGGCCAATGCTTACAACTTCTTCGCGCACCGTTTCCTCGGACGTCCAGCTTACTTCCCGGTTCATTGTTACTTCCTGTCCGATGAATCGCCATTATTGGGAACAATAAGCCCGCTTACCCGGTTGCCCGGCCGCTCTGTCATGGTGGCGATACCCGTGTGCATGTTAATAATGGCCGCAGCCCCCTGAATCTGGTTTGGCCCGCGTGTAATATGCACGTTGCCAACAATGCGGGCTATGCCCGAATCCGGCACATACACGCCGCGGTCACCGGTTACGATTTCGGTCTGGGTGCGGACCCATACATGGCCGAAGGCATTGACCTTTTCCAGCTTGTTGGAGCTGGAGGCAAGGGGGTCCCCCGAACTGCCGGTTTTGTTCTGGCTTGGGGTTGCCGTTTTGGGGGTATCAACCGGGGTGCTGTACCCCACAAGTACATCGGCCCGAATCTGCCTGTGATCATCCGTGGTTACGGTGGCATCGCCCCGGCCAATGGAAATATGCTGCTGTGAGTAATATTCCATGGAATCCCGCGCGGTCAGCACATCCTGCGGGGTTGTCAGCCGGAGGTTTTTGCCGGTCATGACCAGCACGGCCTTGTCCATGTCATAGACCGCCTTATCCCCCCATGCCTGATCGGTATCGGTAAAGATATGGACGTGGCCTATGGCTTCCAGCCGGTAAATTTCGTTCGAGCCGGAGTCCTGGCCATCGGCGGTCTTGTCGTCACCCGTCGTGGTGGTGGAGGACGTGGTGCCCGGTGGCGTTGCCGTTGTGGTGGACGGGGCCGGGTCGGGGGTGGGGTGGTCCGGCTGGACGGCAGGCGGGGGGGCTGCCTGTTCGGTCTGTGTGGTGGCTGTGGTGCCGGTCGGCAGCTTTTTGCGGTAATAGGCGATCAGCTTGTCCGCCGTGACCGTGGCGTTGTTCCGCACGGCTTTGGCTTGATCATAGGCAATGACTTTTTTAAGGTTCTGGTCCCAGTCAAACCCGCCCAGAGCTGTTACCGCAATCTGCCCGCCATGAGACAGGTCAATCGCCTGCGCCTGTGCCGCACCATGCCAGAGCATGCCGCCTGCGGGCAGGCTGGCCAGCAGGCACCAGCAGCGCGCAAAGGAGCGTATGGCGGAGGAAGGGGAGGGCGAGGCTTGTGTTGTCATGCTTCAGGATGCCTTTTTGCCAGTCTTGGCATCGTTCTGGCGGTCATCATTAAGGATCAGGCGGCCGGGGCCACGGAACTGGGCCAGACCATCGTGCTGGCTGAGCAGGAAGCCACGCGCATCCAGCGAGCCAAACGGGCCTTCTGCCCGGACCCATGAATCAGAGGTGATAATGCCTGCCTTGATGTCAATATCGGCAAGGGGGGTGTGCATCATCAGGCCATCATCGCGATACAGGGTGACTTCTCCGGTCAGGTCAAGAATCTGTGCGTGTTGCATGTAAACGCCTTTTTCCGATCGGACCATAAGCCAGTCCCCCCCCTGTGTCAGAATGTCGGCCATGGGGTTGTTCAGGTCCAGCCTGTTGCCGGGGGCCTGATGCACCGTATCCGCCGTGATCGTGAACGGGCGGTCGTGTTCATCCACGCCACGGTAGGTGGCCCCGACAAGGTTGCCGCTTTCTATCTTGACCTTGCTTAACTCGCGCATGGTGGTCTGGTTGGCGCTTATCAGGTGCTCCACTTCAGGCCAGACGGCAATGGCGGACAAAAGCAGCAGAGCCGTGGCAGGTAGCAGCCATTTGGCCCAACGCAGCATGGTGCGCCTGCGCGCCAGTGTGGCGGCATCTGGCACCTTGCGCCGGATGGACGACGCCGCAAGGCGTTCGCGCTGCTGCTGTATATCCACGCCCGATCGGGCGTAGTCCTCACGCTCGGGGCGTTTGCCGGGGGTGTCTGTCATCCAACGCCTGCCCGGACCAGATCATGCAGGTGGACAACCCCAATGGGCTGGCCTGCGGGGTTAAGAACAAAAAGGGCAGTAACGGGCCGCTCACGCGCATTCATGACCTGCAACGCCTCGGAGGCAAGCACATCCGGGTTTATGGTGAGCGGGCGTGGGTTCATAATGTTTTGTGCCAGTGTGGTTGTAAGGTCATGGTCCAGCGCGCGACGCAGGTCACCATCCGTGATCAGCCCCGCCAGTTCCCCATTCTGCCCCACAATGCCCACGCAGCCTAGCGCCTTGTGTGTCATTTCCATAATGACATCCCGCATGGGCGTGTCAGGCGCGGTCAGGGGCATGGCGTTGCCTGTGTGCATGACCTCGCGCACCGTGCGCAGGCGTGCGCCCAGCCTGCCACCGGGGTGGAATGCTCCAAATTCTGTTGCGGTAAAGCCCCGCTGCCGCAGCAGGGCCACGGCCAGTGCATCACCAAAGGCAAGCTGCATGAGCGTGCTGGTGGTGGGGGCCAGCCCCATGGGGCAGGCTTCTGGCATGGCGGGCAGGGTCAGGGCCAGTGTGGCTGTTGTGGCCAGTGTGGAGGTAGCCTTGCTGGTTACGGCCAGCAGGGGTTGGCCGGTGCGCAGGGCATGGGCGGCAATGTCGGCCAGTTCCGTGGTTTCCCCCGAATTGGAAAACGCCAGAATGGCATCTGCGGGCAACACCATGCCCAGATCCCCGTGCGAGGCTTCGGCAGGGTGCACATAAAACGAGGGCGTACCCGTGGAGGCCAGCGTTGCCTGTATTTTGCGCGCAACATGGCCGGACTTGCCAATGCCCGTAACCGCCACCCGGCCGGTAATGCCCAGTAGAACAGCCACAGCCTGAGCAAATGCCCCCCCCAAGCCGGAGGGGTCTTCCAGCGCAAGAGCCAGTGCATTCAGCCCGGCCTGCTCCATGCGCACGGTCGCTGCGGCGTCCATATCGGGGGTGGGGGGCGTGGTGTGGGCTGGGGGTGTCATGGGTGTCAGGTCGGTCCGGTGGCAAAGGGGTGCCAGATACGCCGTTGCTCAGGCGCGGTGGGAGAAAATATCCGGGTCTTCGTAACCCATCATGTCCAGCCGTGCGCGCGTGGGCAGAAAATCATAGCATGCCTGCGCCAGATCGCGCCTGTTTTCACGCTCCAGCAGGGCGTCCAGCTTGTGCCACAGCGCGTGCAGGTACAGCACGTCCGAGGCGGCATAGGCCAGTTGCTCGGGTTTGAGCTCTGGCGCGCCCCAGTCCGAGCTTTGCTGCTGTTTGCTCAAATCCACACCCAGCAGGTCCCGGCACAGGGCGGCCAGCCCGTGGCGGTCCGTAAAGGTGCGGACCAGCCGGGCCGCAATTTTGGTGCACACAACGGGGCTGACCGTAATACCCAGCGCATGTTGCAGAATGCGCACATCAAACCGTGCAAAATGCATGATTTTGGTCAGCGTGGGGTCTGCCAGAACGCGCTTGAGGTTGGGGCAGTCATACCCCGTTCCACCAAGGGAGGGCGGTATAAGCTGGACCAGATGGGCCGTGCCATCCCCGCTGGAAAGCTGGACAAGGCAGAGCCGGTCCCGGTACGGGTTCAGGCCCATTGTCTCCGTATCCACGGCAATGGAGCCGGTAAAGCGCAGGCCATCGGGCAGATCATTTTTATACAGGGTAATGGCGCCCGCACATGGGCCCTGAGCTGCGGACATGGGGCGCTCCCGTTCTGCTGTTGTGTCTAGGCTGCTTTGCATCAGACGGATTACAGCCGCAGGGGGGGAATGTCCATTCCCTGCTACGCCCGGGCACGCGACAGACAAAGATAACCCCCGCGCCGTTGTAGGGATAGGCGGATACCCCGCTCATGCGCTAGGGGAGAGGCAGAGTGACTCCAACCTGGAACCGTATTGTCCATGCAGAACCCCCGCAAAGCCGCACGCCCCGCACGCCGCTCCCGTTCATCCGCCCATGGTGGCGGTGGGCGTGATGGTACGGCCCCGGCGGGCAAATGCTGGCTGTTTGGCACACATGCCGTGGCGGCGGCTCTGGCCAACCCGCGCAGGGTGTACGAGCGCCTGCTGGTGACCGAGGCCGAACACCCGGTGCTCGAAGAAGCCGCACGCACAGGTGGGCGGGGCTTGCAGGTCAACCCCGAACTGGTGCAGCGCGCACGGCTGGACGACCTGCTGGGACCGGAGGCGGTGCATCAGGGCGTGGCCATGCTGGCGCAGATTCTGCCCTCGCTCTCGCTGGAGGAGGCGCTGGAACGCCCCGGCCCCGTGCTGGTGCTTGATCAGGTTACAGACCCGCGCAATGTTGGTGCCATACTGCGCTCTGCCGCAGCCTTTGGGGCGGCCTGCATTGTGGTGCAGGACCGCAATGCCCCGGAGGAAACCGCCGTGCTGGCCAAGGCCGCATCCGGCGCGCTGGAAACCGTGCCTTTTGTGCGTGAGGTCAATCTCTCCCGCGCAATAGAAATGCTGCAAAAGGCGGGCTGCTGGACAGTGGGGCTGGATGCTGGCGGCACAATTCTGAACGGTGCCGGGTTTGACGGGCGGCGCGTAGCCCTTGTGCTGGGGGCGGAAGGGCGTGGCCTGCGCCGCCTGACGCGTGAAAGCTGTGATGAAATTGCCGGGCTGTACATGCCCGGTGAGATGGAAAGCCTGAATGTGTCCGTTGCGGCCGCACTCGGACTTTACGAACTGGTGCGTCGCGGCATGCCTGCCGCGTAACAGCCAGCAGCAACAAAAAACCCGACATAGTACCCAATATCGGCCCCACCCAGCCAGCGGGCAATGGGGCCGGTGTACAGGCTGCTGGTGGAAAACAGGCCAACGGTCAGGGCGGTGGTTATGGCAAATATGCTGGCCCCCCGCGTCCATCCGATTGGCGTGGGCCGTGGGGCGTGGTCTGTGCAGTACCAGTCCGCCAGCACAATGCCGATCCACGGAGCAATCCAGTACATGGTGACCATCAGGTAGTCAGTGTAGAGCGTGGTGTACCGCCCTGCACCGGCTACGGCCAGCACGTAGCCCAGTGTGGCTGTCAGTATGGCTGCGGCAACGCGGGGCACATGCACCCCGGCGGAAATAAGGCTGTAACTTGCCGTATTGTCATTGAACGAATTGCCGGTAATGGAAGACAGCGCAATGGCAGCCAGCGCAAACGTACCCAGTGGGCCCAGAGTATGCAGGAGCGATGCAATAACCGCTGTGGGTGAAGCATCTGCCACACTGCCGGCTGAAATCAGGCCCAGAATCTGGAATGGAATGGCCGAAGCCAGCAACCCGGCCAACGCAAGCAGCACCACTTTTTTGGAGTTGGCGCTGGCAGGCAGGTAGCGCGTATAATCCGAAGAATAAGACGCCCATGACAGGTTAAAGCTGACCAGAACCCCCACAGCCAGCAAAAACGTGCTCACGCTGACGGGGTGATGGCTGCCAAGTGGTGCCTGCCCGCGCAGGGCAAACACAATGCCAATAAACGCAAAGGCCACCAGCAGGAACGCGCCAAGATATTTCTGCAATGTCTGCACCACATGATGGCCGTAAATGGAGGCCAGCATCTGCACTCCGGCCAGCACGCCAAGGGCTGCCCAGAACGGGGCGTGTATGCCGCCTGCCAGAAGCAGTGCAATCAGGGCGGTTGCTGCGGGTACGTTGTTCACCGCGTCCCACCCCACGCAGTAAATCCAGTTCAGGAACGCAGGCAGGCGCAGGCCCATCTGCCCCAGCGCACGGCGTGAGGCTTCCATTTGCGTCAGCCCGGTTACAGGGCCAATGGCAGCAGCCAGTGCTACGGGCAGTGCGCCAATCAGGTTGCCCAGTATTACGGCGGCCACCCCTGTTTTAAAATCCAGCCCCATGCTTGCCAGCAGCGCCCCTGTAACCCAGCCACCCAACCCCAGATTGGGGGCAAAATGGCTCCAGAACACGCGGTCCATTCGCATGGTTTTCAGGTGTTCGGGCACAGGTTCGCGCACGGCGGCGGCGGACATGTCCTCCATTACGGCATGTGCGCGCAGGGGGGTATCCTGCGTCATGTCTGGGGTTTTTTCTGCACTGGGCTGGGGGTGGGGTTTGGGGTCAACTCAGGTCGGGTTCGGGCATGCTGCCGGGGGCTCCGGCAGGCTGGTTGTTATAGTAGGCTTCTGCTAGTGTTATGGGCAACAGGTCCATAAGGCGTGAGCCCGCCGCCAGCCAGAGCGGAAAAGTAATGCGCCGCTCATTGCGGGCCAGCCCGCGCAGAATGCGGCGGCATGCGCTGTTAACATCGGTCAGGCCGGGCATGGGGAACGTGTTGCGCGCCACCATGGGCGTGTCCAGAAAACCGCAGACAACCGAGCTGAGCAGAATACCCGCCTTTTTGGCGTTGCCCCCGGTTGCCACCATAAACCTGTCCACCGCCGCCTTGGCCGCACTGTAAGAGGGTGTGCCGGGGAAGGAGACAAGCCCGGCTACGGAGGAAATGGCGCAGATACGCCCGCGCATGCCATCTGCGGCGCGGGGTTGGCTTTGCATCAGCTCCAGTGCGGGGAGCACGGTATTGAGCACGCCGGTCAGGTCGGTTGCAAAAATCCGGCGGATCTGGGCCTGTGGTTCGGTGGCAGCACTATCCGGGTCTGTGGGCTTGCGCGTGCCGCCGGTAATGCCCGCACAGGCCAGAACCATGTCCACCCCACCTGTGCCATGTACCCATTGCGCCATGGCTGCGGTATCTGTGACATCGCATATGTTCAGGTGGACGGCAGCGCCACGGCTTATGCAGTGCCGCGCTGTTTCTTCCAGCCGTGCCGTGTTGCGCCCACCCAGCCAGAGCGTGCGGCCGGGCCGGGCCAGGGTCTGGGCCAGTGCGCGCCCCAGACCAGAGGATGCACCGGTTATGAGAACAGTGTTGTGTTGCATGGCAAGGTCCGCCTTCCTTGTGGCATAGAGCGCGGTGGCGCAGCATGGCCGCTTCTGGCATGAAGGGGCAAGAGCGTAAGTTTGAACAGACAGGGTGTGAAAAGAGCAGTATGGCGCACAATGGAACGGCTCATCCGGGTCATGCAACGCGGCGGGGCGTATGCCTTGTTATTTCTGCCCCTTCGGGTGCTGGCAAATCAACAATCGCCAATGCGCTGCGTGCGTCGGATACAAAACTCAAACATTCTGTGTCCGTGACCACGCGCCAGCCCCGACCGGGGGAAAAAGAGGGCGTGCACTACTATTTTCGGACCATGGAGCAGTTTGAGGCCATGGCGCAGGCGGGTGAACTGCTGGAATGGGCCATTGTGTTCGGCCGGGGCTACGGCACCCCCCGTGCGCCAGTGGAGCAGGCCCTTGCCGCAGGCCATGACATGGTGTTCGACATAGACTGGCAGGGACACCGGCAGATACGTGAGGCCCTGCCGGGGGATGTGATCAGCCTGTTTGTGCTCCCCCCCTCTCTGGAGGAACTGGAACGCCGCCTGCAAGGCCGTGGTTCCGACCACCCGGACGAAATTGCCCGGCGTATGGCTGCCGCGCGGGATGAAATTTCGCACTGGCAGGAGTTTGATAGTGTTATCATCAACACAGAACTGGACCGGGCCGTGGCCGAGGCACGCTCCGTGCTGGTGGCGGGCCGCCTGCTGACGCGCAGGCAAACCGGACTTGCCGATTTTGTGGCAACCTTTGGTGCCTGAAAGCCCAACCTGCCCCGCGCCATATGCCAGACCCGTACCCGTAACAGGCCATTAATGTGAGCATGACAACACAGACCGACAAACCAAAGGAAGATGGCCTGCTGGGGCTGACCCTGCGCCAGCCCCCGGCCAATATTGAGGCCGAGCAGGCGCTGCTGGGCGCGTTGCTGACCAATAACCGGGCGTATGACCGGGTATCCGACTTTCTGGCCGGGGAGCATTTTGCCAACCGCGTGAACGGGCAGTTATATGCCGCCATTGCCCGCAGGATAGAAAACGGGCAACTGGCCGACCCCGTTACCATGCGCGCGGAGCTGGAAAACTCCGGCATGCTCGATAACGTGGGCGGCATGGCCTATCTGGCCAAACTGCTGACATCCATGGTCGGGATTATCAACGCCGGGGATTACGGGCGCGCCATCCATGATGCGTGGATCCGCCGCCAGTTGATCGAGATTGGCGAAAATGTTGTCAACAGCGCCTTTGGGGCAACGGGGGACCTGTCCGGCCCTGACCAGATTGAGGCAGGGGAAGAAGCCCTGTTCAAACTGGCGACCGAAAAAGGCAAGGAGGGCGATTTTGTCGCCTTCAACAAGGCGCTCACAGGTGCGATCAATGTAGCAGCCCTTGCCTTCCAAAGCGAAGGGCACGTTACGGGCCTGACATCCGGCCTGCGGGATCTGGATAAAAAGACCGGTGGGCTGCATCCGTCCGATCTGCTTATCCTTGCAGGGCGTCCGGCTATGGGTAAAACGGCGCTGGCGACCAAGATTGCCTTTTCCGCCGCGCGCTCCCTGATGGACGACGCGGAGGAAAAAGGGGGCAAACCCAATGGGTCTGTTGCCATTTTCTCGCTCGAAATGTCGGCCGAGCAGCTTGCTACACGTATTTTGTCCGAACAGGCCGAGGTATCGGGCGAGCGTATCCGCCGGGGTGATATCGGGCAAAAGGAGTTTGACCGGTTTGTGCGGGTCAGCCACGAGTTGTCCCGCCTGCCACTGCTGATTGATGATACGCCTGCCATTTCGCTTTCCGCCATGCGTACGCGCTGCCGCCGCCTTAAGCGCACGCAGGGGCTGAGCCTGATTGTGGTGGATTACCTCCAGCTTATGCGCCCCTCCGTTGGCACCCGCCCTGAAAGCCGCGTGCTCGAAATTTCCATGATCACGCAGGGCCTCAAGGCCATTGCCAAGGAACTGGAAGTGCCGGTTATTGCGCTGTCCCAGCTCTCCCGTCAGGTGGAAAGCCGTGAGGACAAGCGGCCAATGCTCTCTGACTTGCGTGAATCCGGCTCCATTGAGCAGGACGCCGATGCGGTGATGTTCGTCTATCGTGACGAATATTACCTGCAACAGCGTATGCCCAAGGAAACTGCCTATGATTCCATGGATAAATACGCAGTGGCCATGGACGAATGGCAGCGCAAGATGGGGCTGGTCCATAACAAGGCCGAACTGATTCTGGAAAAACAGCGTCATGGGCCAACAGGCACCATTAACCTGTTCTTCGAAGGCGAATACACACGCTTTGCCGATCTGGATAATATTCACGAGCAGTAATGCCCAGCCCGTCTGGCTGGCGTGACCTGCGCGTAAAAAAGCCCGGCTCCCATAATGGGGCCGGGCTTTTTGCTGTTGTGGGCGGGTGCTTAGGGCGCGCGCACGGTCTGGCGGAATGTGACGGGGATCTCGTTTTCCTGAAACGCCTGCCAGATTGCAAACAGCGCGCTGCTGCGGGCTGTTTTTATTTCCACCCCGTCGCGTGCTTTGGCTGAGCCGGTCAGCACGGCCGAGCCATCGGCAACCGATGTCATGCTTACGGTCGGGGGGCTGTCCGGGTCGGTATCGGCACAAGCGCTCAGGGTGGCAATAACCACGCTGCTGGCCTTGTTCAGGTCCGAGGCAAAGGGCAGGTCCAGTTCCACGGTAAACACGCCGGGCTTTTGTGCCCGTGTGGCGTTTTTGACCGCCGATGTAATAAACTGCGAGTTCGGGACAATCATGGTGGATTTGTCGTCCAGCCTTATGTCCGTGGAGCGTACGCTAATGCGCTCCACCTTGCCGGTAACCCCTGCAATGGTCACCACATCTCCAACAGAGACAGGGCGTTCGGCCATAAGAATAATGCCTGATACAAAGTTCTGCACAATGGATTGCAGGCCAAAACCAATCCCCACCGACAGGGCGCTGACAACCCATGTCATGCTTTTGACCGTAACCCCAAGGGCTGCAAACATGGCCAGCCCGATCAGGATCCATGCCGCATACCCCAGTATGCTCAGGATGGAGGCCTGTGCGCCTATGTCCAGATTGGTGGCGGGGAAAAACCTTTGCTGGAACCACGATTTAACAATTTTGATGGCCTGGTACCCCACCAGCGGCAAGGCAACGCACAGCAGAATGGCATCGAGCGAGACGGAGGATGTATTGCTGTCCTCCGTGCCGTGGAACAGGGAGTAAAGCTGCTGCCATATCTGGGGCGGGTCAAAATTGGCGCCCGATGTGGCCACGGCATAGGCTACAGCCAGCAGCAGCACGTTGATCAGGCCGGGGATAAGAATGCTGGCCTGATTGATCAGGCGCGGTGGCAGCCCCAGTTCCACCAGATGGCGGCCCAGCGGCGCGCGGGAGGCAAATAGTGCGCCCCCAATGGCGGTTGTGAGCATGGACAGCAGCAAGAGCGTGGTCATGCTCAGCGCCATGACGCTCACCCACGAGATCAGGGTGTAGGCGAGGGGAATATAGCCCGAAAGTACTGCAATCCAGCAGATGATGGAAATACCCATGGCCATGCTGCGCAGGAACTGTGCGAGTGGCGGGGTCTGCTCCGTTACGCCCGGTTCGGCATCTTCCTCCTGATCCTGTGCGGCTGTCAGGCGCAGCTTGCGCGGAATGGCAAACAGGAGCGGGCTGACCGCAAGGGTATAAAGCCCATCCATAAGCTGCACACTCAGCAGGGAAAGCCCGCTCTGCGTATCCACATAACGCAGGATGCCCCGTACGATCATGGCAATGGCCAACCATGCGGGGAACAGGCGCAGGCTGCGGGCCAGATCGTCCGACATGTTGAAAACACGCCATTCTGCCTTGCTGCTTAAAAAGCAGAACCCAAGCTCAAGCACCAACCCGCACAAGGGGGCTTGTGTGGCAACCATGCTGGCAAGCTGGTCCAGATCATCCCCCACAGCGGGGTTGTCAAATGCCAGCGTGTTCCAGAAAACCTGAAAGGAGATGGCGCAGGCCAGCACGCTTATTGCCCCGCACAGAACCGTTGCGGCAATGGGGCGCACGCGGCCTGTGGGCAAAAAGCGGCTACACAGCAGGCGCACGGGTTTGCGTGCGTTCAGCCACCCGACCAGCAGCAGAATGGATGCACACAGGCCGGCCAATGTTATAAAAACCCGTTTGCCGGTCAGGGCTGTTGCCAGCATGGCAAGGGTTTCGGCCCCAAGTGCATTCAGCCTGCGGCCATCCTGTGGTGCGCTTTGTACAAACTGCGACCAGAAGTTGACCCCAAGTGGGGAGGGCATCTGCTGCCACAGCGTGGCCTGCTGGATGGCGCTGTCATGCTGGCGCAGTTCATTCACGAGCTGCTGCGCCTCGACCTGATAAAGCCTGAGCCGGGTCATGCGGGCGGAAATATCTTTTTGCCGCCGGTTCAGGCTTGCGCGCTGTTCGGTAATGGATGCGGCTTCGGGTGGGTCATCCTTGGCGGGGGGCTTGCCCAGAATATCCACAAAGTTCTGGTAGATGTCCTGATACGGCTTGATCCGCGCCATCAACCTGTCTGTGCGTGTGGAAACCGCCGTTGCACGCTGGAGCAGCGCGCTCAGGTCCAGCGCACTGTGCCCTGCCTGCTGTTCCGCTATGCCACTTGTGTAGATCGAGCGGATTTCCGCCCCGATTTCATCAAGCGTTTTGTCAGAAACAATATCCTGCGCGCTCATGATCAGGGGGGTAGGCGCACTGCCTGCCGTTACGGGCTGGTCGGTATTCTGCGCACCAGCCGGAGCGGACAGGCCGGGAAGGGAAAAGAGGAAGAGCGAAAGTAAAAAAACTACGCGGACAGGCATACGAAGCATCAGGCAACCTTGCGCCGTGGAAAAGAAACATTACGGCTTAAAACGATCAGGGCGGATAACAGGTTGCATGCCGCCATGGCGCAAAGCCGGGGAGCTTTATACCATGGCCGGATTAATGTGAGAAAAGTTTATCTTTTTTGAAAACGGTCTGGCGGCAAGGGCCATACTGTAGAGCATACGGGCATTACTGGCCTGCCCTTGCGCGGTCTGCACCCGATGGCAGGATGTATTTTATACCCTGCTGCCAGTTGCCACGGGGTGCGTGCTGCTTATACCCGCCTGCGCCCGGATAGGCCCGCCCGGGGCACCCTGTGTTGTGCCCCGTGGGTTGCCTTGTAGCGGGTTAGTTGTCGCTGCTGCTCAGGTGGTCGTGGTAGCCCAAGGGCTCCCACTGTGCGGGTTTGGTCAGTTGGTGCGGAGGGTGGTGGAACATTCCACAGGCGGAAAGTCCAAGCGCGCATGCCAGCAACAGAACCGCACGTTTCATTATGTGTCTTTCTCCACAAATGGATATGAGTGTCTCTATCTCATTCCCGCCTGCCATGGGCAAGGTAATTAGAAGGCCGTTAAAATCGTTATCGTCTTAATTCCATGGTAATCGGGCCTTGGCGGCGGCCGTGGGTAAACTGGTCCACGTAATCGTTGCCGCTGTCCATGAGCGATGCCGCAGCCCCCTGCCAGACAAGTTTGCCCTTGTAGAGCATGGCGGCTTCATCCCCGATCCGCTGGGCGGAGGCCATGTCATGCGTAATGGCAATGGCGGTGGATCCGAGCTTTTTAACGCAATCCACAATCAGCCCGTCAATGACAGCACCCATAATCGGGTCCAGCCCGGTTGTGGGTTCATCAAAAAACAGAATGTTGGGCTGGGCAGCAATGGCGCGCGCCAGCCCGACACGTTTTTGCATGCCGCCAGACAGCTCGGAAGGGAACAGGTCCCCCACGGATGGGGCCAGCCCCACCTGCTCCAGAATGGCCCCGGCTTTGTCGCGTGCATTGGCACGGGTCAGCTTGTTGAGGGCGAGCAGGCCAAAGGTCACGTTTTCCCATACGGGTAGGCTGTCAAACAGCGCGCCGTTCTGGAACAGCATGCCAATTTCGCTACGGAGCTGGTCGCGCCGCTTGGCGGAGGCTGCAAGTACGTCCTCGCCATCAATTTCAATACTGCCCGAATCCGGGGTCATCAGGCCCAGAATGCAGCGGAGCAGAACGGACTTGCCAGAGCCTGACCCGCCAATAATGACAAACGACGTTCCCTGCGGCACATTGAGCGAAATGCCATCAAGCACCTTTTTATCCCCGAAGGATTTGTGCAGGTCCCGAATACGGATTTTGGGGGGAGCACTGGTCATGCTCTGGTCCATGGCTGCGGCACTCATTGTGAGAAGAACAGGTCTGTAATCAGGTAGTCAAAGGCCAGCAGTAGAATGGAGGCCACCACAACGGCCGATGTGGTGGCAGAGCCTACGCCTTCGGCCCCGCCCTTGCTGTTATAGCCATAATAGCAGCCCATGAGCGTGATCAGGAACCCGAACAGCCCGGCCTTAACCAGCCCCACCGTTACGTCCATGACCTTAACCGAGTTAAGCGTTGCCGTAATATAAGCGGTGGGAGAAAACCCGAGCTTGACCACGGCAACCGTAAAGCCACCAGCCACCCCCAGTACGTCCGCTACCAGAACCAGCAGGGGCAGGGCGATCATGCCTGCCAGCAGGCGGGGGGCGACCAGATACTTCATGGGGTTGGTGGAGAGCGTGCTCAGCGCATCAATCTGGTCGGTCACGCGCATGGTGCCAATCTGGGCGGCCATGGCGGCCCCCACACGGCCAGCCACCATAAGGCCAGCCAGCACGGGCCCAAGTTCGCGGGTTACGGCCAGCACCACAATCCCGGCTATGGCGCTCTGGGCGTGGTACTGTGCAAAACCCGTATAGGATTGCAGCGCAATAACCCCGCCCGAGAACAGGGCGGTCAGGGCCACAACCGGCAGGGAGAAAAACCCGGTTTCCAGAAACGTGCGTACAAACACACGTCCATAGAACGGTGGCCGCAGAATGTGGGACAACCCTGCCAGTGCAAAGAGCGCCAGAGCGCCCGCACTGCGGATAAGCGAGAGTGTGGCGCGGCCTGTGCGGGCCACAAGATCAAGCACCATATCCATGGGTTCGGGCTGTCTGTTCCTGTTGTGTGTGGTCTGGGTCTGCTGTGGTGTGAGCCGTAACCCGTTCGGGCCGGGTTCGTCAAAGCATGGTTTTGTTTTGTCGGCCCGGAGGGGAGGTCTCGCACTGGTGTGGTGTGGGGCACTGCCTGTGCCGGGGCTTGAGTTTGTTCTTGTTTTATTCCATTTATAACGCTCCAGCAGGGCAGGAACAGGGGAGTCTTCGTGGCCAAAAAAACGTCCCGCCAGTATGTGTGCAAAGCGTGCGGCGCTGTTCATGCCAAGTGGGCAGGCCAGTGTGATGCCTGCCAGGAATGGAATACGCTGGAAGAAATGGCCGTGGAGCCTCTGGCGGCCTCCTCGGCATCCCCCCGCGCAGGCAAGGGGCGGCGTGTGCAACTGCATGGGCTGGGGGGCAAGGTTGAACTTCCCCCGCGCACGGGCACGGGTATTGCGGAGCTGGACCGGGTGCTGGGCGGGGGGCTGGTTCCGGCCTCTGTGGTGCTGGTCGGGGGGGACCCGGGTATTGGCAAATCCACCCTGCTGTTGCAGGCGGCCAGCCGTCTGGCGGGCAAGGGGGAGCGGGTTCTCTACATTTCGGGGGAAGAGGCGGTGGACCAGATCCGCCTGCGCGCCATCCGTCTGGGGGTTGTGGAATCCAGTCTGGACCTGGCGGCCTCCATTAACGTTGCGGATATTGTGGCAACGCTTGAAGCCGAGCCGGACGTTAAGGTGGTGGTGATCGATTCCATCCAGACCATGTGGCTGGAAACGGTGGATAGCGCGCCCGGAACAGTCTCGCAGGTGCGGGCCTGCGCGTTTGAGCTGATCAGGGCCGCCAAGCGCCGGGGCTTCAGTCTTATTTTGGTCGGGCATGTGACCAAGGAGGGCGCACTGGCTGGCCCGCGTGTGCTGGAGCACATGGTGGATGCGGTCATGTATTTTGAAGGCGACCGGGGGCACCAGTTCCGTATTCTGCGCGCTGCCAAAAACCGCTACGGCGCGACAGATGAAATTGGCGTATTCGCCATGACAGACCGTGGGCTGGAGGAGGTCAGCAACCCTTCTGCCCTGTTTTTGGCCGAGCGGCGGGGCAATATTGCCGGTTCCGCCGTGTTTGCAGGGCTGGAAGGGTCGCGCCCCGTGCTGCTGGAGGTACAGGCGCTTCTCTCCCCCAAAGGGGGGGATGGCGCGCCCCGCCGGGCCGTGGTGGGGTGGGATAGCGGGCGTCTGGCCATGCTGCTGGCAGTGCTGGAAACACGTTGCGGGCTCAAGCTATCGGGCATGGATGTTTACCTTAATGTGGCCGGTGGGCTTAGGGTGGTTGAGCCTGCGGCCGATCTGGCTGTGGCAGCGGCTCTGGTTTCTGCCGCCAGTGGTGTGCCCACAAGCCCCGGTGCCGTGTATTTTGGAGAGGTCGGGTTGTCGGGGGAGGTCAGGCAGGTGTCGCAGGCGGATGCACGGCTAAAAGAGGCCGCCAAGCTGGGCTTTACACAGGCCGTTCTGCCACGCCGTATAGCCCGGGGGAGTGCGCGCTCCCGCCCGCCTGAAGGCATGAGCCTGCTTGAGTTGGGCCATATTTCCGATCTGGTTGGCCCGGATGTGGAGGCGGAATAATATCCGTATGGCATTGCAAGTCGTGTTGGAGCGCGCTATAAGCCGCCCACGCGCTATGCGGATGTAGTTCAATGGTAGAACGGCAGCTTCCCAAGCTGCATACGGGGGTTCGATTCCCCTCATCCGCTCCATGCGTGCTTTCCCCTAAATAATTCTGGCAAAAAATATTTTCGGTCCACGCTAAACCTGCTTCTGGGCATGGTGGGGTGTAGGGGCTGTGTGCCTGCATTTTACCCGCAATAAGCGGGTGCGGCAGGCCATGCTTTATGTATCCATTAAAATATATTGGGCGGGCGCGGTTAACAGGGGCTGAATTGATTACTGTGTATATTATTTCGGTATCGGTATATTAAGGTTATTTTTCAGGATGAACCGTAAAAGAAACGATATAAAATTACCCCATTACTTGTATCTGTAGTGGAGTGGTTTAAAGAATGCATAAGTAAGGCTGTTACGTATTTTTTCTTATATCATCTTGAACATATTATAGGATAATGCGATGATTATATGTCATTGCTTGGCCCGGACTGTGGGTGCGCGGGTTCTATAGCTTATTTTCAAGGGGAGTGCTTCTGGGCGTGATTGGTCTGCTGCAAACACCCAAAAATCATGTTGGCCTGTTCTGTTACGCTCCCGCTCAGGCTGTGCAGCCATACCCTGCTGGCCGGGGGCGCGCATGTTCTGCCCGTGCGGCGGGGGCAGGGCTTTCCGGCGCGCTCAGGTTTGGTTTCTGTTCCCTATTGCTCAGCATGCTGGGCGAGATCGTGCCCGCACAGGCAGAACAGACGCTTATCTCGATTAGTGGCGTCACCATCCAGAGCGGGCTGGATATTGGGGGGGCTGCGTTCCATCTGCCGCACACCAATTTTGGCGGTGGGTCCTACGCGCCCCGGGCTTCGGGTGGTTACACACGCCATGCAAACACGACTTATGGCGAACTGTATGGCAAGCCCATGCTTAAGGGGGAATGGAAGACCGGCTGGGGGTTTGATGTCATTGGCAATGCCTCAGCCATTGGTGCAACCACCCTGGGGGATGGGGATGCCGAGCAGGTTTCGCAAACATCGGGTACCCCACGCTCGATCTATCTGGAAGAAGCCTATGCCGGGGTGCGTGTGCCGGTGCGTCTGGCGGGTGGGCATCAGGTTTTTACCGTTCAGGGCGGACGTCAGGCTTTTGCGGTGGATGACGGGTTTTTGATCGGCAAGGGCACCTATAGCTCGGGCGAGCGCGGGGCATGGTGGTATGCGCCCCGTTTTGCCTTTTCCGGCCCTGGGGTGATCAAGCTGGAAGGTGACCCCATCCGCGCCGATGTGTTCATGCTTGAAAGCAATTCGGATAACGATATCGACCGGGGCTTTGACCGGCCCAAAACCAGTTTTGTCGGGTTTGACGTGACATGGTTTGCCAACAAGGCTGGCGGGCATGGGGCATCGGTTTATGCCGACCGCGCCGCTTATGTAACGCTCACCTATTTTCATGTGCGGGATGCCGATACATCCGCCCATTATGATTATTCAACCCGTGCGGACCGGAATGGCATGAATGTGGCTGCCCTGAGCTGGGGTGGCACGGTGCTGCCGGTCAAGGCCATGGGTATTTCCAAGAACTTTACGTTCTATGGCAATTTTGTTTCGGAGCAGAACAGCCACCCGGGCAACGGGTATAAAGGGGTCTCGGCTTACGGAATGTATTTTGAGCCGGGCTATACGTTTTCCATGCTGCCATGGACCCCGCATGTTTTTTACCGTTACACCCGCTTTGGTGGCGGCAAAAATGCCAAGGGGGGCGTCAAGCACAACTACGATACGTTCTTTTTGTATGATGGTAAGCGCTACACTTATGGCGGTTACTGGCCGGGCGAAATTGTGGGCATGTATCTGGCCCCCCTGTCCGATCTGGAGGACCACCAGATTGACCTGACCGTGATCCCTCCCGTGCACCTGATTCGCCCGGGTGATCAGGTCAAGCTTGGTCTGCATTTTTATGACCTGTCGCTTATCCATGTTTCGGGCATGGGGCTCAAAAACACCGGCCGCCATGTATCGGACGAGCTGGATGCCTCGGTTGAATACACGCTGGACGAAAACACATCCGCCGCACTGGCTGGCGGGGCCGCCTTTGCCGGACCGGCCGGGCGGGCCCTGTCTAAAGCCGGGGTGCCGGGGAGCCAGCCCATGCCCAAAATTGGCCATCACGCCGGGGTGGTTGAGGCATATTTTTACAAGCACTTTTAAGGGGCATTTCCCAGTTTATTCCTCTTGAGTTATGAACGCACCAAGCCAACAAGAATAAAGGACCCCTCAATGGCTGAGCAGAACACCAAGCCCACCGTTAAACCTGCCACCGGGCTACGGAGCCGCCACATCGCCATGATCGCGCTGGGCGGGACCATTGGCGCGGGTCTGTTTGTGGGGAGCGGGGCTGCAATTCAGGCGACAGGTCCGGCGGTTCTGCTGGCTTTTGTCATGGTCGGGCTACTGGTTATTCTGGTCATGCGCATGCTGGGCGAGATGGTGGTGGCAGACCCCGGCCGTGGTTCGTTTGTAGAATATATCCGCGCCGCACACGGGGACAGGCTGGGTTTTACCTCGGGCTGGCTTTACTGGTTTTTCTGGGTTGTGGTGCTGGGGAGCGAGGCCATAGCCGGAGCAATCCTGATTCAGGACTGGATTCACCTGCCAATATGGGTGTTGTCCATTGGGCTGATCGTGCTGCTTAAACTGGTCAATTTTGCGGCTCCGCGCGTGTTTGGAGAATGCGAGTTCTGGCTTTCCGCAGTCAAGGTGTTCAGCATTCTGGCTTTTGTGGCTGTTGGCGCGCTGTATGTGGTGCATGTTTTTGGCCCCGGCGTACCGGCATGGCATAACCTTGTGGGGCATGGTGGCCTTATGCCGCATGGCATTGTGGCGGTGCTGTCCATTATTCCCACCATTCTGTTCACCATGATGGGGTCGGAAATTGCAACGGTTGCGGCCGGCGAATCCCCCGAGCCGGACAAGAACGTGGCACGGGTTACCCGCAGCCTTGGTACACGCGTAACCCTGTTCTATCTGGCTTCTGTTGCCATGATCCTGCTTGTTGTGCCCTGGAACAGCATTGTGGCCGGGCGGTCCCCCTTTGTAACCGCCATGGATACAATGGGCATTCCCGGTGCGGGCATGATGATGCGCATTGTGGTGCTGAGCGCCATTCTCTCCTGCCTTAACTCCGCCATGTATATTACCTCGCGCGTGTTGACCGAACTGGCCGCACAGGGCGATGCTCCGGCGTTCCTGACCCGCCGTTCCGCCAGTTCCGCGCCAAGGCTCGCCATTACGGTCAGCAGCATTGCGGGCACTCTGGTGGCGTTTTCCTCCATTCTGGCGCCGCAGACTATTTTTGCGTTTCTGCTGAGTTGTAGTGGTGGGGTTATCCTGCTGATTTACAGCCTGATTGTAACCGCTTACATCACCACCCGTTTTGCAGCCCGCCGGAATGGGACAGAAAAAGGGAATTACACGCTGTTCCTGTTCCCGCTGTGCAATTACGCAACTCTTGCCGGTGTGGTGCTGGTATTTGTTGCCATGCTGATCAACCCCGAGGAGCGTATGACCGCTCTGGCAACGCTGGGTACATCGGTGGTCTGCTACGCTCTGGCATCCTACTTTGCCATGCAGAACAAACAGACCGCCTGATTTTTAGCCTTACCCCGTAAACCAGAAAGGCCCGCCAGTTATGGCGGGCCTTTCTGGTTTTGGCTCCTTCGGGCTGCGCCCAAAGGCCATGACTGTGGCACAGGTTTTTACGGAATGCTCATCCGGTCCAGATGGAAGGCCAGCGGGTGTTTGCGCAGCAGAAGCAGGCCGCCCGCCACAACAATGGTGCCACCAGCCAGCGCAATGCCCAAAGAGACACTTCTGCCGGAAACCAGCGTGCCAATGGCCGCCCCCACAAACAGGCTTAAAATAGCCGCAACACGGCGCAGGGTGCCAGAACTGCTCCCCCCGGCGGCGGAACTGTTATGGGCAAGCCCGTGCAGCACCATGGTGGCTGCGGGTAAAACCATGTCGGGCAGTTTGGCGTGCCGTGTGGCCGATGTCTGCAACCCCATGGCGCAGGAGAGCAGGGCCAGAGTGACGTAAATATCACCCGGAATATTGGCCGACCAGATCCACGCGGCAAGGCCGACCATAGCCCCCACGCCCAGTAGAATATCCCCCACAATGGCCCGAATGCTGCGTTGGCGGCGTACAAGCCGCCCCCCGAGCATGGCCCCCAGAAAATAAAAGCCAATGGCCTCCAGCCCCGAGAGCACAATGGCCTGAGACGTTGCGATGTTGACGGCCATCAGAATAATGGTGGCGGTCATGTAGCCTGCAAAAATCTTGAGATGCAGCAGAGAAATGGCGTCCAGCATGCCCATGGCCATGGTAACAAGCAAAATGGCAACGACCAGTTTGGCATCATGCCCCGCGCGGGTTGTCATTGTATCTCCTGACGACATGAAAAAGGGAAAACGGTGGCACAGCGGTATAAGCCGCCGGTATGGGCGTGTTGTAACACTTCGGGTGGTCACGGAAAAATGATCTTAGTTGGATGGTGCCATGCTCCGCAGCGCAGCATGGCCCGCATGGGTTGAACAAAAAAAGGCCCGGCACAGCAGCCGGGCCTAAAGCAGAATAAGGCTGATCCCGTTAGTTCAGGGTCATCAGGCTGGCGTTGCCCCCTGCTGCGGTGGTGTTGATGCTGCGGGACTGCTCCTCCAGCACGGCTTCGATCGAGGGCAGGCCGTTCTGGGTGATATAGGCCGATACAATAGGTCCGTTGCTGGCAGCCAGTTGGGCACGTGTGGCGTTGAATGCCGCGTTGTCCGCATCGCTTAGCAAAATGCTGCATGTGAGGGATTTGGCGGAGGAAACCGGCCGTACAAACTGCCCAATAGATGCTGGCAGGGTTGCAATGGCAGCCAGAACCGTGGCGTCCGCCAGAATGGCTGCGGTGTTCCCGCCCGCCAGAGTGAGGGAAATCTGGTCATAAAGCCCTGCTGTGGTCTGGGCCATGCACAGTACCGTGCCACGTGCGCCCAGCCTGTACAGGTTCAGTTCTCCCACAGGGCCGGGCAGGGTGATCTGGGCGTTGGTCAGCGGCTGGCTGGCAAGGGCATGGGCGCGCTGGGCGGCTTCGCTTTCGCCTTGCGTGCGGAGCCAGTCTACCCATTCGGTCATGGCCTGTGGGGTCGTGCCGCGTGCAATCTGTGGCAGGGGGGGCACCTGTGCCAGCAGGCGGCGCAGAATAAGCGGCCCCCCCGCTTTTGGCCCCGTGCCAGACAGGCCACGCCCGCCAAAAGGCTGCACACCTACAACCGCGCCAATGGTGTTGCGGTTGACGTACAGATTGCCCGCTTCCACCTGTTCCAGAACGCTCTGCACGGTGGAATCCAGCCGGGTATGTAGGCCAAAGGTCAGGCCGTAACCGGTGGCGTTAATGTCTGCCAGCACAGAGGCAAGCTGGGCGCGTGGGTAGCGCAGCACATGCAGGACGGGGCCAAACACTTCCTGCCCGACGTCCTGAATGGACATGACCTCGATCAGTGTTGGCGGCACAAAGCTGCCATTGGCACAGTGGTCTGGTACGGGCAGGGCGTGGACCGGGGCGTTTCTGCTGCGGAAGGCCTCAATATGCGTGGTAATGCCGGCAGCAGCCTCGGGGGTAATGACCGGCCCTACATCGGTTGCCAGAATGCTGGGGTTGCCCAGCCGCAGTTCCTGCATGGCGCCGCGCAGCATGGCCAGAACGTGGTCCGCGCAGTCGTCCTGCACGCATAGGATACGCAGGGCGGAGCAGCGTTGGCCTGCACTGTCAAACGCCGAAGCCAGCACATCGGCCACAACCTGCTCTGCCAGTGCGGACGAATCCACGATCATGGCGTTCTGCCCGCCGGTTTCGGCCACAAATGGCACGGGCTGACCGGTGGCTGTGCGCCGGTCCAGCAACTGGCGGTTGATCAGCTGGGCCACAGCGGTGGAGCCGGTGAACATAACCCCCATAATCCGGGCATCGCCGACAAGGGCTGCCCCCACGTCGCCCTCACCGGGCAGGAGTTGCAGGGCAGGGGTGGGTATGCCTGCCTCGTGCAGAAGGGCTACGGCCACGGCTGCAATCAGGGGTGTTTCTTCCGCCGGTTTGGCAATTACGGCGTTGCCAGCGGCAAGGGCTGCGGCAATCTGGCCAATAAAAATGGCAAGCGGGAAGTTCCACGGGCTAATGCAGGCCACAACGCCAAGGGGAACATGGGTTGTGTTATTAAAATCACGCTGGATGGTGGTGGCGTAGTAACGCAGGAAGTCCACCGCCTCGCGGATTTCGGCCACAGCATTGGGGAGTGATTTGCCGGCTTCTCGGCAGATCAGGGCCATAAGGGCTGGGTGGCGGTCTTCCAGCAGGTTGGCGGCTTTAAGCAGGCATTCCGCCCGTGCAGCGGGGTGCTGGGCTGCCCAGTCCGCAAAGCCTTTTTGTGCGGCGTCCACGGCCTGTTTGACGGTTTCCGGCGTGGCGTAGGTAACGTGGCCAACCAGATCCCGCCGGTCGGCTGGGTTGGTTACCGGGTGCTGGGTGCCTCCGGGTGTTGCGCCGGACACAATGGGGGCGGCCTGCCACTGCTGGGGGGCCGCTGCAATACCTGCTGCCAGTGCCTCAAGTGCGCGGTCATCGGCCAGATCAATCCCTGCGGAGTTCTGGCGTTCTGGCGCAAACAGGTCGAGTGGTTTGCGGATTTCGGAATGAGGGGCCCCAAACGGCGTGTAGCGCTGGGCGGATGTGATGGGGTTTTCAATCAGGGAGGAAACGGCAATGGCGCTATCCCCGATCTGGTTGACAAAAGAGGAGTTTGCCCCGTTTTCCAGCAGGCGGCGGACCAGATAGGCCAGCAGTGTTTCATGCGTGCCAACCGGCGCGTAAATGCGTGCGGGGCGGTTGAGTTTGTCTGCCCCGACAACCTGACGGTAGAGAGGTTCGCCCATGCCGTGCAGGCATTGGAACTCGTAAGACCCGATCTCGTATTTTTGCCCTGCCAGTGTGTAAATGGTGGCAAGGGTGCGGGCGTTGTGGGTGGCAAACTGGGGGAAAATCACATCCCGCGCGTTCAGCAGTTTGCGCGCACAGGCAATGTAGCTGATGTCTGTATGGCATTTGCGGGTGTACACGGGGTAGTCTGCCATACCCTCGACCTGCGCTTTTTTAATTTCGCTGTCCCAGTAGGCACCTTTAACAAGGCGCACCATAATCCGCCGGTTGGTGCGCTTTGCCAGATCAATAATGTAGTCCAGCACAAAGGGGGCGCGCTTGCCGTAGGCCTGCACCACAAAGCCAATGCCGTTCCAGCCTTCCAGCCCCGGTGTAGCGCACAGGGCTTCCAGCAGGTCGAGCGAAATATCAAGCCGCTCGCTTTCTTCGGCATCAATGTTGATGCCAATGTCATACTGGCGGGCGAGCAGGGTCAGTTCCTGCACAACGGGCAGAAGCTCCCCCATGACCCGCGCATGCTGGGCGCGGGCATAGCGGGGGTGCAGGGCGGAAAGTTTGATGGAAATGCCGGGACGTTCGTAAACATTGCTCCCTTTGGCGCTGCGGCCGATAACGTTAATGGCGTTAATGTAGTCCTGCCGGTAACGCTGGGCATCTGCTGCGGTGTAGGCGGCCTCCCCGAGCATGTCGTAGGAATAGGCGAAGCCGGTTTCTTCAAGTTTTGCGCTGTTCTTGCGGGCCTGCTCAATGGTCTGGCCCAGCACAAACTGTTCGCCCATCATGCGCATGGCGGCATCCACGGCCTTGCGAATAACGGGGCGTGTGCTCCGCTCTACAAAACCCATGAGTGCGCCAGAGAGCGTTTTGTCATTATGCTCGGCTACCACGCGGCCCGTCAGGGCCAGCCCCCATGCGGCGGCGTTGGCAAAGAGCGGTTTGCCGCGCCCTACGTGGGAGAGCCAGTCGCTCTCACCAATCTTGTCCTGAATAAGCGCATCGCGCGTTGCCATGTCGGGAATACGCAGCAGGGCTTCGGCCAGACACATCAGCGCCACGCCCTCGGCGGAGGAAAGGGCAAACTCCTGCACCAGTGTTTCCACCAGTCCGGGGTTGCGCTGGCTACGCAGGGTTTCGGCCAGTCTGGTGGCCAGTGCTGCTACGGCGTTGTCCTCTGGCGCGCTTAGCGTTGCGGCGGGGGCCAGAGCCTCCACGCATGTCTGCTCGGGGCGGCGGATTGCCTGGGTAATCGCTTTGCGCAGCGGCGTGCGGGAGGAAAAATCGGGGGCAAATGTGTTGGTAGAGGACATGGCGTTGTTCATCCGAATCAACCGCCAAACCGAGCCGCTGCGGGTGCGCAGGTTGGTTTTGGCTTCACAATGATTTTTTCGCTCTGACACGATAATATATGATTTGCAACATCATATATTATTCAATCAGGTATGATACGTCGGACAAACAAACAAGTGTTTGTAAAATATAGATTTTTATAAGCTAAAAATGCTCAGCCCAAGCTGTGCCCGGCCTGCCTGCGGCGGAAGACATCTACCGAGATTCTGGAGGCTTCCAGAATATGGATGCGCGTCAGCCGTGCGCATAAATCCGCGTCCCGGTCACGGCAGGCGTCCAGAATAGCCTTGTGCTCGTCATGGGTAATGGTTGTGCGGCCTTCTATAATCAGATGACCGCGTATGTAGCGGTCCAGTCTGGTGTTCAGGTCCTCTATCATTTCCAGCAGGCGCGGGCGGGGGGCTGCGGCATAAATGGAGTTGTGGAAGGCACGGTTAAGAGCGCCAGAGCGGATCATGCCCTGCGGGCCTTCCACACCGGCGACAAAGGCTTCGTAAGCGTCTTCCACACGGGCAAAATCCACGCGGCTCATGTTGCGCACGCCCTCGGCTGCGGCCTGTTCTTCCAGCACTGCGCGAATCTGGGAGTATTCCAGAATATCGGCTTCATCCAGACCAATAACCAGAGCACCCTTGTTGGGCGTAAACGCGACCAGCCCTTCGGCCTCAAGGTGTTTGAGCGCTTCACGCACGGGGATAATGCTAACCCCGAACCCAGCCGCCAGCTCAGACTGGGGCAGGGCGCGGCCTGCTTGTAGCTGGTCTTCCAGTATGGCCTTGCGCAAAGCCGTGCAGATGCTCTCTGACGCGGTGCCATGCGGTGCAATTTCAACACTCTTGAAAAGGCTGGCAGGCAGCATGTCGGTATAAGCTCCCGCTTAAATTTGTTACGGACTCGTTAAGGTTGTTATAGAATGGATGCCCGAACTGTTCAATCGGCCAGCCCGTCTGCAACGTGTATCGGGCCGGTGGATTGGGGGTTGAATGTTATATCACCTGATCGTGATGGCCCGATGGCAGGGCAGAAAAACACCCCCGCCGTGTTGGCTCGTTCTGCCCCACAAAGGGAAGATTGCCCTGCCAGAGCAGGGTTTGGCAATGGGGGCAGCCTGCGCTGGGTATTAGCCCGACAATGCCAGCAACATTACAGAAGACAAAGATAATATCGTAATGTTTCAAGACCCTTATTTTACATGCTGTGGGTTATCGTACCATTTATGGCCTGTTTGCAGTGGCGTGTCGGGTCCGGTGCCGTGGCGGCATAACGGGGTGCCGTTTTTGTTATGACAGGCGTGGTGCTCCCCCACATGGGCAGGGCTGTGGGCTGCCATGTTTTTTGCGCGCGTGGGGGCTGCTTGATCTTTGCGGGGGTTACGGGGCAGTTTGGCGCATATTCCGTTTGGGAGATTCTGAATGAAACTGTTTGCCGTGCGTGCCCTGTCGGCGCTAGCCCTTACCACGTCCGTGCTGGCATCCGTGCCCGCACTTGCTCATGCCGAGGAACAGACCCTCAATATGCCGGTCATCCGCGGGGGGGATACGTCTCTCCTCTCAACCGTGGACCCGTCGGGTTATGTGGCTTCCATTGACCCGAAGGAAAACGCAGGTCTGCTGAACTACTGCGTCCAGAACGAATACGTGCCGGATTATGACGATGCCTTCCGCACGCTGCTTGAATACAACAAAAAGACCAACGCCGTGTCCGATGGTGCGGATGGCAACATGTTCTATGCGATTGGCTCCGCTGGCCAGATCCGCCTGAACGACCATACCTACACCGTGGCAATGGCAACCCTGCCGCTGCGCCAGAAGACCTGCAAGGCCGTTCTGGAACGCGCCAAAGCTGCTCTGTAATAACAGGGTCAGGCCCTTGTTCCGCGCCGACCGGAATTAAGGTGTGGAATAAAAACGGCATAACAAAAAAGGCTGGTCACTCCTGTGGCCAGCCTTTTTTATGCCTGTGTGGTCACTTTTTATGTGTCGGGAGGTGGGTACATGTCTTTCCTCTGAGGGCATGATATGATCAAAGACCATCTGGTTCGGGTGCAAAATAAGAACGTAAATGAAAGGACCAGTCCGAGTGGAAGAGAATATTCCCTGCACGGCGGAGACAGCTGTCTCTGATCGCTACCTTGATCAAGTGCAGCGTGCGCAACGCGACCCGGAGGCTTTCTGGCTGTCGCAGGCGCGCAGACTGGTCTGGCATAAAGCGCCCTCCCATGCCTCCCGCTCCGACTTTAACGGCGATGTCCGCATAGACTGGTACGGCGATGGCCAGCTTAACGTGGCCGAAAACTGCCTTGACCGCCACGTTCTGACCCAGCCTGACAAAGCCGCCCTGATCTGGGAAGGACAGGAAGATGGGCAGAAACTGGTCCTGACCTACCGCGAACTGCATGCGCAGGTCTGCCGTCTTGCCAATACGCTGCGCAGGCTGGGCGTTGGCAAGGGCGACCGCGTTGCCATTCACCTGCCCATGGTGGCCGAGGGTGTGGTGTCCATGCTGGCCTGTGCACGCATTGGTGCAATCCATGTAGTGCTGTTTGGCGGTTTTTCGGCCGAAGGGCTGGCTGAACGGCTTATGGATAGCGGCGCTGCTGTGGTGATTACCGCAGATGTGGCGCGGCGTGGGGCCAAGTCCATTCCCAGCAAGGTGACCATGGACGAGGCCCTGCTGGCCTGCGGTGCAGCCTGCACCGTGCGCCATGTGCTGGTGGTGCCTGTTACGGGTACGGAAGTGCCCATGCAGCCCGGCCGCGATCTGTCCTACACTGCGGAAGTGGCGATGGAGATCCCGGATTGCCCGCCAGAGGTCATGGATGCCTGTGATCCGCTCTTTCTTATGTACACCTCGGGCAGTACGGGGCGGCCCAAGGGCGTTGTGCACGGCACAGGGGGGTATCTGGTCTGGGCGTCCTATACGCATGAGGTGGTTTTTGCCGCCCAGCCGAACGATGTGTTCTGGTGCACGGCAGATACAAGCTGGATTACCGGGCACACCTATGTTGTTTACGGCCCGCTGTGTAACGGCGCGACAATCCTGATTTATGAGGGCCTGCCCTCATGGCCGCAGCCGGGCCGGTGGTGGGATGTGATTGACCGCAATAACGTAAGCGTTTTTTACACATCTCCCACCGTGGTGCGTGCTGCCATGCGGGAAGATGCGGATGTGGTGCGTAGCCGCTCCCTGTCCAGCCTGCGCGTACTGGGCACGGTGGGCGAACCGATCAGCCCCGAGGCATGGCAATGGTTCCATGATGAGGTCGGCAAGGCATGCTGCCCCGTGGTGGACACATGGTGGCAGACCGAAACCGGGGGGGTCATGCTCACCGCCAGTGCCGGACAGGTGCCGGGCCGGCCGGGGGCCGCAGGGCTGCCGTTGCCGGGGGTAAACGCTGTTCTGGTGGATGCACAGACCCAGACAGAGGTTGAAGGTGCCGGGGATGGCCTTTTGTGCATGGCCCGCTCATGGCCCGGTCAGGCCATGACCTTGTGGCGGGACCACGAGCGTTTCCGCCAGACTTATTTTACCACCTGCCCGGGGCGTTATTTTTCAGGTGATGGCGCACGGCGTGAGGCAGACGGATACTTCTGGATCACGGGCCGTGTGGATGATGTGGTCAATGTCTCTGGCCACCGGATTGGCACGGCAGAAATTGAAGACGCCGTGGCAACCGATGCCGAAGTGGTGGAAAGTGCCGCCGTTGGCGTTCCCCATGACCTGAAGGGGCAGGGGCTGGTTGTGTTTGTTGTCCCCCGCACCGAAGGCAGCCTGAACCCCGCCGCCGTACGCCGCGCCATTGCCGATGGGGTCGGGCGCTATGCGGTGCCGGAGCAGATTTACGTTGTGCGGGACCTGCCCAAAACCCGCTCAGGTAAAATTGTCCGCCGCCTGCTGCGCAAAATTGCTTCGCATGATCTGAATAATCTGGGCGATCTTTCCACCCTGTCCGACCCGGATATTGTGGAAGAAATTATTGCCCAGGTTGCCGGGCAGGCGGGCTAGGGCATTCGGTCCGTGGCGTGTGAGGGGGCCCTTACGCGCCACGGGGTTGCTCTGGCTTATCCCCGATCAATACAAAACGGGGCACGCCCTGAACTGTCTGGAGCCACATGTCCAGCGGGCGCACCCAGTAGGTCCCCTGTGAATCGCACCGGTAAGTGACCAGCCATTCTTCCGTCTCGCTGTGGCGGCCTACGCATAGAAGCGTGTACAATCCCCCCTTATAATGGCGGTAGAGGCCGGGCTTTGGGTGCCGGGGCTGTTCTGGCGTGGTATTTTGGCTTGTCTGCTCGGACATGCTTGGGCTCTACTCCACAAAGGGACTATTCTGGTCTGGTAAAACAAGGAATGTGCGCTTGAGGCATCGTGTAGGGTTGTATTGTGTGTTGGCAGGGTTGTCTGCCCTGCCGTGCGGTGTTTTTGGCGCAGCACAGGTGCTGGGTGCGCCCCAAACCCGTCAAGGGTCGTTTACCCACGGCAGAACAGACCCCGTGGCCCTGACCGATCAGCGCGGCAGCGCACTGGACAGTGCCGCGCGTGAGCTGAACGCGGATGACCTTGCCGCCGCCGCCCGCCATAATGACAAACCACTTGTGCTTGTGGGCTCTGCCCCCCTGTCTGCCAATGGTGCGAATATGGCGCTGTTTGTGCAGGTGCAGGCAGCCAGCCTGTGCGGGTCTGCCGGCTGTTCGACAGATGTGTATGTCAAACGCAACGGGGCATGGACCAAGGTGCTGGATTCCGTAAGTGGCCCTATTGAGCTACTGCCCACAACGCATGGGGGCCTGCGCGATATTCAGGTCGATGGCTCGGACCGCTGGGTGTGGAAGAACAACACCTACGTGGATACGCTAGCGGCACCGGACGTGCCGGGGCTGAAGGCTTCGGTAGAGGAGCATCAGGCGCATATGGGCCAGCAGCCCGCAGGCCGCCTGTAACCCCATGGCACAAGATGAAGGCAGCATCCGGCTGACCGTAATCAAGACCGGGGCCACAATCGGGCTTACGGCCCTTCTGGTTTTTCTGCTGCGCTGGGTGCTGAGTGTTCTGCCCCGGTTTGATGCCATGACCGGCGGACACACCGGGGGGGATGTTCTGCGTTTTCTGGCCTCCAACGGTCAGGCGCAGGCCCAGCGGACAGTTGCGGTTGTCATGATCGTGCTGTGTTTTGTGTTTGCTGTGCTGCTGGTGCATGGCATTGAGCGCCTGCTCCGCCGCAGGCGGGCCAGCCGCTAGGTCGGTGGCGGCACGGGCTGGTGTTACGGCCAGCCCGGCTTTTGCACGCTCAGGTTATGGTGGTGGGGAGGGGGGATACGTCTTTGTCGGCTGCCTCCTGTGACCAGAAGAATGTCAGCTCGTGCTTGTTATGCGCCAGATGGGCGAGTGCCCCGCCGGGTATGGCTTCAAAGGCGGCTACGGTTTCATGGTCTGTTTCACCCTGAAACTTGACTGTCAGCACAATGTTCTTGGTCTGCCCCGAATCAATCCATGCTCGGGTCAGGCGCAGCAGGCGCTGGGGGTAGGCAATAATGTCGGAAAAAACCCAGTCCGTGGCGGGGAGCTGTTTTGGGTCCAGCCCAAATGCGCTGGCCTGCTGAAAGCTTACGCCCGGCATGGCCTCAACCGATGGGGCAAGCGGCGCGCGGTCAAACGCGGTTACCTGTGCGCCAAGGCTTGCCAGTGCCCATGTCCACCCACCCGGAGTGGCACCCAGATCATAACACCGCTCACCCGCAGCGGGCCAGCGGCCCAGCCGGGTGCAGGCCTCCCAGAGCTTTAGGTAGGCGCGGGAGGGTGGGTCTGTCCGGTTTTCCACAAACTCCGGTGCGCCATGGACAAACGGACTGGTTTTTGTGGCCGAGAACAGCAGGGACGAAGTGTCCAGCAAGGTCCATGCCCCAAGCGGGCTGGTCGGTGCCGGGGTGGGGAAAATCAAGGGTGCAGCTTTGACCGGCGGCAGTTTTTGCACAATCAGCCCGGAGCGGCGGAAGTTGTCCACCGCATACAGGCTCCAGTTGCGCTGGATGGCGCGCAACGTGTCTGACGCATTGCGGATGGAGGTAATGCTGGCGCGTTGCGGGGCTATCCATATATCCAGCGCCCAGGGGGAGTAGAGTGCTTTGTGGGTGGAAAGGGCAAGCATGCCATGCCACGCCACAACTTCTACCCCACGGAGCAGCAGGTCTTCTTGCAGAACGTGTTTAAGCCCGTCTGCTGCCAGCCATGCACCCTGTATGGAGGTGCTCATGACCGGCGGACCCAGCCTGCGGCCAGCACCAGCCACGAAAGAATGAGCATGCCGCCGCCAATGGGGGCAATGTGGCTGCCATGGTGGCCGGTAAAGGCCGTATTATACACGCCGCCACAGAACATGAGCGTACCTGCCAGCACCCCCCAGCCCCCGGCAATGAGAATACGGTTGGTACGTTCGGCCAGCCCAAGCCCCAGAGCCAGCAGGGCTATGCCCTGCCACATCTGCATATCCATGGCGCTGCGTGCCATAATCCGCCCGCCCTCGGCAAAATGCGCATCGGGTAGGTGTGCGGTCAGGGCCCCCATAACGGTGCCTGTGGCAATAAGGAGCGCACCACAGATCCGCCATAGACGTGTCATAAAAGATCCGGTCAACATAAAGGGTTGTATAGGCGTGTCTGTGGCAAACGGAAATAGCGCTGCATGGCCAACCCTCAATTTTAGTCTTTGCAACGCCGGGTAAGGTGGTGCGTTTTGTGCGGATAAGAAATAAAGCCAGTGTTCGGGAGCCTGAGGTATGAGCATACGGATTGATAAAATTGTAACCCGTGGCGGGGATGGCGGGCAGACATCACTCGGCGATGGGTCACGCGTTACCAAGGATGACGTCCGTATAGAGGTGCTGGGAACACTGGATGAGATTAATGCGCTGGTTGGTCTGGTGCAGGCTCACACACCAGCGGGGGACAGCATTGCCCAGCAGTTAACGGCAGTGCAGAATCTGCTGTTTGATATGGGGGCGGATGTCTGCCTACCCGAAGATGGTCCCATGGCCGAGCGCGCCCATCGGGTGGAAGAAGCCGCCCTGCTGGTGCTTGAGCGCAGGATAGAGGAACTGCGGGCTCGCCAGTCCCCCCTTAACGGGTTTGTGCTGCCCGGTGGTTCCGTGCCCGCGGCAATGGCGCACATGACCCGCACACAGGTACGCAGGGCCGAGCGGCGTATGGTGGCTCTGTCGCGTGCAGAACGGGTTAACCCTGTTTTGCTGAAAATACTGAACAGATTATCCGATTACTTTTTTGTACTGGCCCGTCACTTCAATCATGACGGACAGACGGATGTTGTGTGGCAACCCGTGCCCAAAGGTGAAAAATAGCGCCACGCCGTACAACCCCTTGGAAAAAGAGGGGGCATATGGTAAGGACAACCCCAGCAGACATTGCCCTCTGTGGTAATGTGCAAAATACCCTGCTGCCGGTGCTGCGGCCATATCTCTGTTTTTATCAAACCATCGGGTCAAGGCCACAGGTGCATTGCATCTGTTCTGCCCGGGCGCATAAAAACACAATTGGTTTTCTGGCAGCTTTTAAACAGTCCATAAAATATCTGAAACGTGACATCTGAATTCATGAATACATCATCTTTTCTCTCCGCCCCCGTAGTGGACAGGGATCATGAGGAAGGGCTTGAAGAAGCGTCCATGCGCAATGCGCTTGAACGTATTGGGCATTCCGCCCGCCCCCGCTCATCTGCCGCTCCGCAACCCCGCCCCGCGGCCGAAAGCGCCAATAACAAGCGCCGCCGCTTTGTGCGTGATGGTGAGGTGCAGGTGGAAAAACACTCCCTCGCACGCACAACGCCGCGTACTGTTGCCGCTCCACGGATTGCAGGAACCTCCCGCGCCGTACATTTTAACGAAGAAGACAGCAGCGAACTTTCCCGCCTGCGCCGCCAGCTGGCGGAAGAAAAACTGCGTGCAGAAGAAAGTGATCGCCAGTTGGCCGACATGCAGGCGGCCCAGCGCGGGTTGACCACACGCATCGGCCATGCGGACGCCCTGATTGCCGAGCAGAAAAACAAACTGGCCGAACGGGAAGCCGAACTGGCCCTTGCCGGGCGCGAAATTCGTGCCGGTCGCCGCCAGATGGAAGAACAGGAGGCCGAAATAGCCGCCCTGCGCCGCCAGCTGGACGCCAAACCCCGTGGCCGCCCCCGCAAGGAACCTGAAGTGGTTGAAGCAGAGGTCAGGGTGGAAGAGCCCCAGCCCGTTAAATGGTGGAAGGATTAATCCCTGACCTTGCGCCAAGGGGTTCCCCACCATGAAAAATAATACCGCCACACCTGCTCTGGCTCTGCTGGTTCTGGACGTGGCTCTGGGCGTGGCCTGTGTTGTGCTGCCCCCTGTTGTTATGGGCTTTGTCGGCCTGCTGCGCGATGTGTTTGGCGTGCTTGTGCTGCCATTCAGCTTTCTGTTCGGGCTGGCAGGCTGGTCGTCTGACATGTCCTCCCTTTCCAGTGTGCATGATGGCCTGTTGCCGCAGGCTACAAGCCACCCGCTTTATGCTGTTATGGCGGCTGCGGCACTGGGGGTTGGGGGCGTATGTTCGGTTCTGGCCTGCAACACACCGCAAGGGGCCAGAGTTGAGCGGGCTGCGGCCCCTATACTCACGGGCCTTGCAATGATCATGGTGGGGTTTGACCCCGGCCTGATTGTTCTGCCCGCTTTTATTTTACAAATACTGTGCTTTTGGTATCCAACACTGTCTTTTTCTTCACGGGGGCAATAAAGCCCTTAGTCCGTGTGGGGCAGCGTTTGTGCCTGCATGGGTTGCAGGCCCGTGCCGGAATGGACCGAAGGCGTGGGCTTTAGCATGCCCCCGGTCCTGTAACGGATTATGCCTGGGCGGGGGGTAAAACCTTGCCGGGGTTCATAAGGTCCTGCGGGTCCAGTGCCGCTTTAATCCGGCGCATGGTTTGCAGTTCCGCACCCCCACGCCAGGATGGCATCATGTAGGTTTTAAGCTGGCCGACCCCATGTTCGGCCGAGAAAGACCCGCCCAGCTTACGCACGATTTCGGCCACCGTATCCATCATGGCGTGGTCCTGCGCCAAAAATGCTGCGGGGTCCGCACCCTCGGGCTGCACCAGATTAAAGTGGATGTTGCCGTCGCCAATATGGCCAAAGGGCGCAACTCGAATACCCGGAATAAGGGCTTCGCAGGCTTTGGTGGCCGCTTCAATAAACTCCGGTATGGCTGCCAGTGGAACGGAGACATCGTTCTTGACCGATGCCCCTGCACGTTTTTGTGCCTCGGCATGTTCTTCGCGGATCATCCACAGGCTCTGGCGCTGGCTTTCGCTTTCAGCCAGAACGGCGTCTGTTACCAGCCCGTCTTCCAGTGCGCTACCCAGTACATCTTCCATCAGGCTGCGCAGGCTGTCATCGGCGCGGGGGCTGGCCAGTTCCATCAGCACATAGGCCGGGGCCGGGGCTTCCAGCGGCAGGGCGGCACCATCAATCAGTGCATTGACCAACGCCATGGACGTGCCGGACATGAACTCGAACGCATTAATGGCGGAGGGGTCCTGCTTGCGGAAGGCCGCAAACAGGTTGAGTGCGCCCTGTGGGTTTTCCACTGCGCAAAGTGCCGTCTCGCGCGAGCGCGGGGCAGGCTGAAGCTGGATGACCGCCTGCGTAATAATGCCCAGAGTGCCTTCCGAACCAACCAGAAGCTGGCGCAGCGCATACCCTGTGTTGTCCTTGCGGAGCTTGCGCATCAGGTTGAGCACATTGCCATCGGGCAGCACGGCCTGTAGCCCCAGAGCCAGCTCGCGGGCATTGCCGTAGCGCACCGTGTTGTTGCCACCTGCATTGGTGGCCAGAATCCCGCCAATATCAGCCGACCCTTCGGACGAGATGGAAAGCGGGAGCAATAGCCCCTGAGCACTTGCCGCATCCTGTGCTGCTTTAAGGGTAACCCCTGCATCCACCGTCATGGTCAGGTCCGCATGGTCAATCGTGTGGATCTGGTTCATGCGGGTGGTGGAAATAACAACAGCCCGCCCGCTCGAATCCGGGGTTGCGCCCCCGACCATGCTGGTATTGCCCCCCTGTGGCACCATGGGCACATTGTGTGCGTGGCACAGGGCCACGGCTTTTGCACACTCCTCCGTGTTGGCCGGGCGTAGCACTGCGGCACAATGGCCGTGGTAGAGGGCGCGCCAGTCCACACAGAACGCCTCTGTATCCGCCGGGTTGGTCAGAACACCCGAAGGGCCAAGGATCTGCACCAGCGCATCATGTAAGGACGGGGGGAGGGGCGTTTGTGGCATGGCTCTGGTTTTCCCTGCAAAAGCACAAAAAGACAAAATTGAACGCGCGGTCGGGCGACCCGTTAGTAAAGATAATGGCTGTTGTCGGCCATGGTATGGGCCGGTGGTGGCGCAGGCCACAGGACATGCACGGCCTGAGACCCCGCAACCCCCACCAGCATGCCAACCAGCAGGCTAATGGCAATGGTGAGTGGCTTCTGGGTGCGTTTGGTGGCCTGAAGTGTTGCCAGATGGGTCTGGAGTTCCGCGCGGGATTTCTGGGTCAGGTAGAGTTCGGATTTAAGTGTTTCGTTCTGGGAATAGGCAACGCGCAGGTTGCGGTCCAGCCGGGTAATGCTGTCGGCCATTTCGCGCAGCTGCACGCGGTACTGGTCCGGCATGTCGGTTGTTTTGGCCTTGCTGGCAGAGGCCCGCGTGCCAGTCTGGCGGGTTGTGCTTTTGGCCTTGGATGGATTGACCGCAATGGTCTGGAACAGGTTTTTGAGCGCTCCCCCGGTTGTGCTGTTCTTGCGGGCACGGTTGCGCAGGGCCTGTAGGGCCGTGTCCGACTGGCCGGGGTTGTCTTCAAGCACAAGTGCCAGAATGTCCGACAGGATTTTGAGTTCCTTGGGATCAATCTCGGTCATGGTGCCATGTCTTCTGTTCCGTCCTGCGGACGGGGGGCTGCCGCGCGGTTCAGGCGGTCCTGTACGGCACGGCCCAGACCGTGCTGGGGTATGGGCTGCACGGCAATGCGGCGCAACCCAAGGGTTTGCCCTTCGCGGTCCAGTGTGCGCAGGCCGGTAAACAGCCTTGCCGCGGCTTCTTCCAGGTTCCCGGCAGCACTCAGGTTCCATACCAGCGGGGCAAGGGTGGGGCGGGTGGCGCCAAATGCCAGCAGGGCTTCGTCCGGCTGGGCCTGCAAGGCGTTCAGCCGCACAGGCAGGTGCGGCGCGTAATGCGAGACCATGCGGCCGGGGGAATGTGGGGCCACATCACTTGTGGTTTGCGGCAGGCTTATGTGCGGGCAGATGGCAACAAGCTCTTCCAGCGTTATGCCACCGGGGCGCAGCAGGGTGGGGGTGTTCGGGTCTGTCAGGTCCACCACGGTACTTTCCACCCCCACGGTGCAGGGGCCACTGTCCAGCACGGCGTCTATCCGGCCGTCCAGTTCCTCCAGCACATGGGCTGCGTCCACGGGGCTGATGCGGCCGGAGCGGTTGGCCGAAGGAGCAGCTATGGGGCGGTCCGCCTGTTCCAGCAGTGCAAGGGCTGTGGCATTGGCGGGTACGCGCACGGCAAGGCTGGCAAGGCCATCTGCCGCCAGATCGCTAATGCTTGCCCCCGGTGCGCGGGGGAGAATGAGTGTAAGTGGCCCCGGCCAGAACGCCTGCGCCAGCCTGTGGGCCATGGCATTGGGGACCACCTGCGTAAACGCCGCCTGTGCATTGGCAAAATGGCTGATCAGCGGGTTAAAGCGCGGGCGGTTCTTGGCTTCAAAAATCCGGGCGACCGCCTGCGGCTGGCTGGCATCTGCCCCAAGGCCGTAAACGGTTTCCGTGCCAAAGGCCACAAGGCCGCCAGCCCGCAGAATGCTGGCAGCAGTGGCAATGCCGCTTTGGGTGGCATCCAGACGTCTGGTCATGGTGTTCTCATGGCAACAGGGCGCAATCCGTAGGCCGATCAGTGAGGCTGCAATGTTTTGGCAACAGGAGACCCCTGCGTAAAGGGGCTACGGTTGGCCTGCCCTGTTTATAGCGCTCCGGTACAGACAAAGGGAGGGTTTTTCCAGCCTGTTTTGCCATAAACAAGGGGGGAACCATCCAGGAGCGTAATCTGGCCGCCCGCGGCTTCCACAATGGCCTGCGGGGCGGCTGTGTCCCACTCCATGGTGGGGCCGAGGCGGGGGTACAGATCAACCAGCCCTTCTGCCACGCGGGCAAACTTTACGGCTGACCCGATATTGCCCAGATGCGCAATTTTTTTGCCATTCAGGTATTCGGCCAGACGGGTGTCATCCGCATGATGGCGGGATGCCAGAACGCTCAGTCCCTCAGCAGGAGCCGTGCGGACATGAATGGCCTGTAGCCCGTTTTTGTCCAGCCGGTGCGCGCCCAGACCCACGCCCCCCGTGTAAAGCTGGTGGTAGGCTGGCAGGGCCATGGCCCCCAGTGCGGCATGGCCATTGCGCACAAGGCCGATATTGACGGTAAAATCGTCCCGCCCTGCGGCAAACTCCCGCGTGCCGTCCAGCGGGTCCACCAGCCAGTAGGCCGGGGTGGCATAGGCTTGCAGGCCTGCGGCAACTTCTTCTTCCGCAATAACGGGAATATCGGGTGTGGCCGCGCGCAGCCCGCGCAGAATATGGGCCTCTGCCGCGTGGTCCGCCTCCGTTACGGGGGAGGAGTCGGTTTTGGTCACGGTCTCAAAACCCCGCGCGCGGATGGTGCGGATGATTTCGGCGGCTTCGTTGGCCAGTCTGGCGGCAAGGGCCAGCAGGTCTGTATCTGCAAGGGTGCTCATGAGCCTAGCATACGCCAGCTTGGGGCCGCCGTCATGCCCTGTGGTGGGGTGTTGGTGTTTATCGTGCAATCGGGGCGTGGGGGCGGCTCTGGCTATTGCCAAGACAGGGTGGGGGACTTAGGCAGAATAGATGTGGTTTTCAGGGAGATTGGTCAAATCATGCTACAGATTTCATTTTCCACCCAGGTAGAGTCCACGGCAGGCGCGCTGGCCATTCTGGTGCCCGAAGGGGATGCGCACCCAACTGTTTTTCAGAACTTTGATGCCGCAACGCAGGGCGCTCTCAGCCGTGCGGCCAAGGCGGAGGGGTTTAAGGGCAAGGACGGCACAAGCTGTGTTGTGCTGGCACCATCGGACAGTTTTGAACGCATTGTGCTGGTCGGCATTGGCAAAGCTGGTGATGTGGACGCATGGGTGGCGGAAAAGGCTGGCGGGCTTGCGGCCTCCCTGCTTGCGCGTGCGCCAAAAGCGGCTGTGGCTGTAGGCGATCTTTCTGGCGCGCTGGCTGCCCATGTGGCTTTGGGTGCCGTGCTGGGTGCCTACCATTTTGGCCTCTACCAGACCAAAAAAGAAGACGACAAAAAACACCAGCTGGCTGAACTGTCCGTGCTGGGCGCGCATGTGGGTGCGGCGGAGGAGCTCTGGCCGTCCCTGCAGGCCGTTGCCCGCGGCGTTGTGCTGACGCGTGACCTGGTGAGCGAACCGGCCAATGTGCTCAATCCGGTCGAGTTTGCCGAGCGCGCCACAACCCTGCGTGCGCATGGGCTGGAGGTAGAGGTGCTTGACGTTGCCGCCATGACCGAGCTGGGCTTTGGGGCTCTGCTGGGTGTGGCGCAGGGGAGTGCTAACGAGCCGCGTACAGTGGTCATGCGCTGGAATGGCGGCAAGGAAGGGGACGCCCCCGTAGCTTTTATTGGCAAGGGTGTGACCTTTGACTCGGGTGGTATTTCCATCAAGCCCGCCGCCGGCATGGAAGACATGAAGTGGGATATGGCCGGTGCCGCAACGGTCACCGGGCTTATGGCCTCGCTTGCACTGCGCAAGGCTCCGGTTAATGCCGTGGGTGTTGTGGGGCTGGTGGAAAACATGGTGTCCGGCACGGCCCAGCGTCCGGGGGATGTGGTGCGCAGCGCCTCTGGCCAGACAATTGAGGTGCTCAATACCGATGCCGAGGGCCGTCTGGTTCTGGCCGATGTGCTGTGGTACGCGCGGGACCGGTTTGCTCCGCGCCTTATGGTGGACCTTGCAACCCTGACCGGGGCGATCATTGTGGGGCTTGGCCACGAATACGCGGGCCTGTTCTCCAATGATGATGATCTGGCCGTAGGGCTGGCTGATGCCGGTGCCTTTACGGGCGAAAAGCTGTGGCGCATGCCTTTGGGCAAGGAATACGATGCCCTGCTGAAGTCCGATATTGCGGATATGCAGAACATTAGCGGTGGCCGGGCTGGTGGTTCCATTACCGCAGCACAGTTCCTCAAGCGCTTTGTGGGTGAAACCCCTTGGGCGCATCTGGATATTGCCGGGGTTGCCTGGGCCAGCAAGGCCAAAAACGGTCAGCCCAAAGGGGCAACCGGCTTTGGTGTGCGCCTGCTTGACCGCTTTGTGCGTAACGGGTTTGAGCAGGGCTGAGCATTTCTGCTTCCGCCTGCCCGGTTATACGGGCAGGCGGGTTTTTAGCGGGCGCGCTTCCAGCCCTTATCTTCCTGCCGCCAGTATGCAAGGTCATGTCCCGCCTTGTGGGCCTGTGCCCAGCGTGCACGGGCGGCGGTAACTGCACTTTCGTCATGCCCGTCAAACAGGTCGAATATCCGCTCAAAGCGGGCCGGGTCCGCGCAGTGCCGGTTTTGCGTTAAAAACAGAAAACGCGCCTCGTTCGGGCAGTCATCCCCAGTGCTCAGCCATATGGGTTGCAGGTCGGGGCAGGCTATGCCCGTACTGCCATGGGGCAGCCAGCGCGGGGTGGCAATCTGCCAGAGCGTTTTGTCCAGTTCATCCAGCGCGGGTTTGTCCGTGCACCACACAACCGCTTTTTGCCCACTGTCCAGCGTGCGGGTCAGCAGCATGGGCAAGGCTTCTGTCAGGCTGGTGCGGGTCAGGTGGTAAAAGCCGATCTGGGTCATATATCCACTATAACAGTCTTGCCGTGGGGCGGAACAGAGCATGGTCCTGCGCTGTTTTATGCTGCCTGATGGCCCGAGGATACAAGGAGAAACCTGCAATGGTCCAAACCATAACCCTGCCAGATGGCACAATCCTGCCCGCACTGGGGGTCGGAACATGGAATATGGGCGACACCCCTGCCCGCAGGGAGGAGGAGATAGCAAGCCTGCGTTATGCGGTGGAGCAGGGCATACAGGTTGTGGATACGGCGGAAATGTACGGCAATGGCCGGTCGGAAAAACTGGTGGGGGAGGCCATAGCCCCGATGCGTGAACAGATTTTTCTGGTCAGCAAGGTGCTGCCGAGCAATGCTTCCGCCCAAGGGGTTGCGCAAAGCTGCCGCCGTTCGCTCAGGCATCTGGGTACAGACAGGCTGGACCTGTACCTCCTGCACTGGCGCGGCAGCGTGCCACTGGCCGAAACCGTGGAGGCCTTCCGCACCCTCCAGCGCGAAGGGCTGATCCGCTACTGGGGTGTTTCCAACTTTGATACTGACGATATGCGCGACCTTGAAGGCTGCTCCCGGCCCGGGGAGTGCGCGGCCAATCAGGTGCTGTACAGTCTGGAACACCGGGGCGTGGAGTATGACCTGCTACAGGCGGACAGGCAGCGCAGGGTTGTGACCATGGCTTATTCCCCCATAGGGCAGGGGGGGGCGCTGCTGGCCCATCCTGCGCTGGCGCGGGTGGCGGCGCGGCATACAACATCGCTTGGTGCGGCAACGCCTGCGCAGGTTGCACTGGCCTGGGTGCTGCGCCAGCCCAATGTGCTTGCCATTCCCAAAGCAGGCAGCCCTGCGCATATGCGCCTTAACGTAGCTGCGGCGGAACTCAGGCTGGTGCTGCAGGATCTGGCGGAACTGGATGCTGCCTTTGCGCCCCCAGCCAGTAAGGAGCCACTGGTCATGATCTGATGGTCAGGGCCAGTTCTGCGCTACACGGCCAGATGGCGGGTTTAATGGAACCCGCCATCCTCTGATAAAGGGCGCAGGCCGACATGGATGGTCAGCGTTTGCGGGTGGGCGTTACGCATGATGGCCAAGGCCGCCTCGCTCCCCGGTTTGGCGGCAGCGATGGCACGGATCATGGCGCGGGCGGTATCCACATGCTCCCCGTTGAGCATGGTAATAACATCGCCTTTGCGGAGCCCGCCATGCGCTGCGGGGCTGTTGCGGTCCACCTCGGTAACCTTGGCGCCATTGTGGGTCAGAACATCATCCAGCGTTGCACCCAGCCAACCACGGTCTATATGCCCGGTCTGGCGCAGGGTTTCCACAATGGGAATCACAATTTCGGACGGAATGGAAAACCCGAGCCCCACAGATCCTCCGGTGGGGGAAACAATGGCGGTGTTGAGTGCCACAACCTGTCCGGCAAGGTTAAAGGTCGGGCCACCGGAATTGCCGGGGTTTATGGGCGCATCAAGCTGCAAAAAGTCATCAAACGGGCTGCTTCCTATATCGCGCCCACGGGCGGAGACTATGCCAGCCGTTACGGAGGAACCCAGACCAAACGGGTTGCCCGCTGCCATAATCCAGTCCCCTACCTGTACCTGTCGGCTATCTCCCCATTCCACATAGGGCAGGGCCTCGGGGCTGGTAATTTTGATAACGGCAATATCTGTCAGCGGGTCCATGCCCACCAGCGTTGCCGTAAACTCCTTACCGCTGACGAGTGAGACGGTAATGGTGTCCGCATCTTCCACCACATGGCCGTTGGTTACGATAAAACCGCTGGGGTCGATCAAAAAGCCGGACCCGGCCTCCAGCAGTTCATCCCCATGGTGGCGCATGCGTTCGCGGTAACGCCGCTCCAATGGTGTGCCTTTAACGGAGGAGGGGAGCTTGTGGTGGCTGTCTGCGGCAAAATCATCCCGTGTGACGGCAATATTGACCACGGCAGGCACAACCTTGCGCACAAGCGGGGCAAAGCTGACTGGGCCAGAGGTTACAAGGGGTGTGGCAGGCGCAAAGGAAGGCAGCGTGCCAGCGCGGGCTTCTCCGGTGCTCAGGAGCGGTGTGCAGCACAGATAGGCCACGGCCACACAGGGCAGGCCTTGCAACAGTCTGTTCATAAGGTGCGGTGCCATGGAGCCAAGCATATGAACTTTAGGCCATGTTTGGCGCAGTTGCGCAACCATGCTGCTGACCCGAACCCTTTTTTCCTGTTCTTTTTCACATCGCGGGGGCGCAGAGGCGGGTGCAATGCCGCCCCCTGCGGGTTACGACCCAGCCATATTGGGGCTGGGTTGGGGGCATATGTCGCACAATTTTAAGACTCAGTGACTGGAGCCTGTAGCCGATGCCCCCACACGGTTGGGGTGGCTTTGCCCTAGCTTGGGCGCGTGCGCGGTTTTGCCGGGGCAAGGGCCGGGTTTTCGGGCCAGTCGTGGCGGGGGTAGCGGCCGCGCATATCCCTGCGCATATCCGCCCATCCCCCTTGCCAGAACCCGCCAAGGTCCGCCGTAATGGCCTGTGGCCGCCCGGCGGGGGAAAGAAGAGCCAGCCGCAGGGGTACCCGCCCGCCTGCCAGTAGAGGCGTTTGTTCCGTGCCATAAAAAACCTGCGCACGGGCCGAGGCCACGGGTACGGGCTGGGTGTAATCCACCTCTGCCCGTCCACCGGGGAAGGGCAGGTGGGTTGGCAGTTCCCGCTCCAGCCACTGGTACTGGGTGTATGTCAGCAGGTTGCGCAGCAGGGTGTGCACATCCAGTTCCTTCATGGCCGCAACGGAGTTGCGGCCTTCCATATAAGGGGCCAGCCAGTCCGCCACAGTCTGCGCCAGAGCCGGGGAGGCAAAATCGGGCCAGGCTGGTTCTTCCTCCTGCGTGCTGCCAGCGGATTCTGGCGTGGTGTGCACGCTCCGGGCCAGAGCAACACGGGCCTGCAACTGCTTTACGGCCTCTGTCCAGTTCAGGGCGTTTTCCAGGTTGTCGCGCACATGGAGCAGCAGAAGGGCTGCGGCTTCCTCTGGCTTAACTTTTTCGGTTCTGTCCTTGAGCACAAGGCAGCCAATGCGTGTGCGCCTGCGGGCCAGAATATTGCCGGATACGGGGTCGAGCGTGGTTTCAACCTGCTCCTGCGTACGCGCCAGCAGGGTGGGGGGCAGGTCGTTCAGGTCCAGCGGTGCTGCCAGTCGTATTTCAGCGGCGGTGCGCAGGTGTAGCCCGGCCACGGCCAGCAGGCGGTGGGGGCTTAGCCCATCATCACGCCGGAGGCGCGCATTGCTGCCATTGGCCAGCCGGTAGCTGCCCGGTTCGCCCCGGCATAGGGCTATCCGGTCAGGGAAGCCTGCTGCCAGCAGGGCGGCGGGGTTGCCCTGCGCAGGCAGGTGCTGGGGAACATTCAGCCGGGAGCGGAATCGCTTTGCTGCTAGCCGTATGCGGCTCAGGGCAGCGCGGTCTGCATCAGGGTGGTCTTCGCCTGCAATCAGGTCCAGCCTTAACCCTATATCGGCAGGGGGTGTTATGGGGGGCTTGCCGTGGGCTGCGTGGCGTGGGCGCAGTGGGTCGCGCTCTTCAAGCAGGGCGGCAAGGTCGGCTGCCATGGCGGCCTCCTCCCCTGTGCGTGCCGCCAAAAGCATGGCGGCAAGGCGGGGGTGTGTGCCAAGCTGGGCCATGCGTTTGCCAAGTGGGGTAATATGCCCCGCCGGATCCACCGCTCCCAGTTGTTCCAGCAGCTCCCGCGCAGCGGCAACCGCGCTGCCGGGGGGCTGGTCGGGTAGGGGTAATGGCTCACTTGTTCCAACCGTATCAGCCCACAGGGCTGTAGCCAGAACATAATCTGCCAGATCAGCTTCCAGAATTTCGGGGCGGTCATGCTGGGGCATGGCGCGCTGTGTGCTGGCGCTCCACAGGCAATAGGCCGTGCCCGGTGCTTCGCGCCCTGCGCGGCCGGCCCGCTGGCGTGCTGCCGCGCGGGAAATACGCAGTGTATCCAGGCGGGAAAGCCCAGCCCCGGCATCAAACCGTGGCGCGCGGCGGTAACCGCAATCCACCACCACACGCACACCCGGTACGGTCAGCGATGTTTCCGCAATGGAGGTAGCCAGAATAACGCGGCGTTCCCCGTTATCGGCTGGGCGCAGCACACGGGCCTGTTCCGCAGGGTGCAACTCCCCATGCAGGGGCAGGACAGTCGCACTGATGCCGTCCAGCAACTGGGCCGTGCGCCGGATTTCTCCCGTGCCGGGCAAAAAGGCCAGAATATCCCCCGTGGTTTCCGCCAGTGCCTGCCGTATGCCCGCAGCCGTGGCGGGGGCTATGTCACGCAGGGTGGGAATGTCCTTTTTGGCATGGTGGACTTCCAGCGCGAACATGCGGCCCTCGCTGGTCAGCACGGGGGCGTTCATCAGGCTGGCCAGCCGTTCGGTTTCGGCGGTGGCGGACATGGCGACAAGCCGCAGGTCTGGCCGCAGGGTGCGTTGCAGGTCCAGGCAGAACGCAAGGGCGAGATCCGCCTCCAGGGAACGTTCATGCACCTCGTCCAGAATAACGCAGGCGACATCCTCCAGCATGGGGTCCCCCAGCAGGCGGCGCAGGAATAGTCCTTCGGTCAGTACCTCAATACGGGTGCGGGCAGAAACGGCGCTGTCTATGCGGGTGCGGTAGCCCACAAACCCGCCTGCCTCTTCCCCCATCAGGCTGGCAATGCGCTGGGCGGCGGCGCGGGCAGCCAGCCTGCGGGGTTCGAGCATGATAATCCGCCCGCTCTCGCCCCGCCACGCGCTGGCTGCCAGCACAGGGGGAATGGACGTGGTTTTGCCTGCCCCCGGAGGTGCCACCACAATGGCGCTGGCAGGGCGCTCGGCTGTGGGCTCTGCCGCCAGAACCGCGCGCAGCTGGGAGAGAATCTCCTTAACCGGCAATCCGTTTGCAATGTCATCAGGGTCGGAAAAAAGGGTCTGGGGCATCGTGCCGCCTTTTATGTTGCTCTGGCGGGCTGGCTGCACGGTTGCTCACATCCCCCATGACCTCTGTGGTGCATGGGGGCAGGCCAGATGCCGGTGGAGCTGGAGTTAGCGTGTTTTTTTGTTGGTGGGCAGGGTTAAAAAACCCGCTTTGGGGGAAAGGGTTTTGGCCGGAGCCGGGGTGTCATCCATCCCGGCGGGGAAGATAGCGCTGGGTTCACTCTCCAGCGGTGCTGCCTGTGCCTGTGCCTGTGCGGGTGCTGGCGTGCTGGATTGGGCTGCGCTGGAGGCGGTGTCCGTGCTGGCAGAGTCTACACTAACATTTGCAGGGGTTGTTCCCGCAGATGGCAGCTCGGTCAGCCTTTTGGTGTCAGACATTGTGTCCGTCGCAGGGGTGGATGCCGCGGCAGCGGAAGGTACCGGGGCTGTTGCATCCGGTGCGCCTGTCAGGGGCTGGGTCTGGATGGCGTTGTTCATGGGGGTGCCCCCCGCATCCACTAGCCATTTGTTCAGGGAATGGCGGATCTGGTACTCAAATTCGACATTGATGGTCTGCATCATATCTTTTGTAATTTCGTACAGATTTGCCGGGCTTTCCACATCCTGCGAAGGATCGGGGTGGAGGGTCTGGGTTGCCTGTGCGGAGGCAGTCGCCACGCGCCTGCCTTCGGGGTTGAGGATGTCCAGATGAATATCCATCTGCCCGTCCAGCGTGCCGCCGGGCTGGTGCAGGATAAACGCACGGTCAATAACAAAATGGGCGGTGCTGGCCGCTGCCGCATTGCCTGTTGCGATCAGCCGGTCTGCCGCCATCTGCCGTAGTGTGTGGTCGGGCGGGGAGGGGGATTTGTAACCAATATCCCCCGGTTCCGGGTTGGCTACGGAATTGTCCACCACATCCAGCGTGGCCACATTCAGGTGAATCTGGCCCAGATAATCATAGCTCAGCGGCGCAAACCGGGTTGGCTGGGGCTGGTCCGCGCACCCGGCAAGTGCTGCTGGCAGCACAAAAGCGGCAACCAGATGGGAAAGGCGCATACGGGGGAACGGCATCATGCACAACCTCTTGAACAGCCGACTGAAATAATCCAACGCAGGCCCCCAGCGTGGGGCTGCGTCAACCGTGCGTTACAAACAAGGCGCTCAGCTTGTGGCGGAGGCGATGTCCCTGCGCGGGAAATGAAAATCCTTGTTACAGAACTCACAGGTCATAACGATGGTGTCATTGTTCACGCACATGTGGTCCAGATCATCTTCGGGGAAGTGCTGGAGCACCTCCACCAGTCTTGCGCGCGAGCAGCGGCAGCCAAACGCCAGAGCGCGGGACTGGCTGACACGCAGATCTTCCTCATGGAACAGGCGGTGTAAAAGCTGGGGGCCGGGCAGGGTATCATCGAGCAGTTCACCTACGCTGAGCGTGGTTGCCAGAATGGTCGCTGTCTCCCACGCGGTGTCGTCGTGGGTTGTGCCGTCAGGCGTGGTCAGCTCGGCTTCGGCCGTGCCACCTTCCCCTGCAATGCGTTCGAGCACGAGTGCGCCAGAGCGCCAGCCCGCATCGGTCATTTTGCACGCCAGCATGATCCAGCAGGCATGCTGCTCGCTGGTGGCAAAGTAATGGGTAGCCATGGCGGACAGGTCATCGCCCGCAATTTCCACAATGCCTTGGTGGCGCTCCATGTCCGCCCCCTGGTCAACAGTCAGGGCAAGGTAGCCATTCCCCAGCAGTTCCCTGTCCGTGGGGGTGGGGTTCTGGGCCAGCAGGGCGTTCAGTGCGTCTTCATCCGAACGGGCATAAAAGCGCAGGGCGCCATCATGCGTGCAGTCTGCCACCAGCATGGAAACCGGGCCATCACCCTTGATCTGGAGGGAGAATGACCCCTGAAATTTAAGGGCGGAGGCTAGTGCCGCCACCAGAGCCAGCGCCTTGCCTGCAAGGGCGGTAACCTGATCGGGGTTGTCATGGCGGGTCAGCATGGCGTCGGCCAGCACGCCAAGGCGGATCAGCCGCCCACGGACCGGACGGCCTGCCAGATAGAAGGGCGTTACACCGCCCGGAACCACCAGACCGGGCACATCGGGGCGGTCACGGTCGAGAAAAGCCGGTTTTTCCATAAAAACGTTCTATCCTGCCAACATAAACATCAAGGTCGTGCCTCTCTTTGCCGCAGGGTGGGGCCTGCGGCAGGGAGCATAGGGGTGGCTCAGACCTGAGCGGAAATATCCAGTTCGAGTTTTTCAAGCTGCTGTTCAAGCGTGCGGGTCGCATCGGGGGCCAGACCCAGCGTGTCAACCAACGCGCGCAGGAAGCCCTTGCGGCATGCGTCGTGCTCCATATCCAGATCCCCCGCGCGCCCACACCCGGCCAGACAGTCCAGATACGACGCGCGCAAAGGGGCCAGCTTGTCCGCAGCAAAGGGAAGGGTAGCCAGAATGGTGTCCAGCGCCGGTTCAACCCAGCCGGGAACGGAGGGTGTTTCTTCCGTTGTTGTGGGTGTTACGGGTTTTTCCGCATCGCACATCTGCTTATTCCTTGCCAAAGGAGGTCCAGTTAGCCCCCCCCATTGTCCATGCCAGAATGCCCTTCTGGGCGTGCAGTCGGTTTTCGGCCTCGTCAAACACAACGGAATGCGGGCCTTCAAACACGTCCTGCGTCACTTCCTCCCCAATATGGGCAGGCAGGCAGTGCATGAACAGGGCATCGGGGGCGGCCTGTGCCATCAATTTTGCATCCACACGGTAGGGTTCAAGCCGTGCCATGCGGGAAGCGGCCTCCTCGTGCGAGTCGGACATGCTGACCCACGTGTCCGTTACAATGCAGTCGGCCTTTTCCACCGCAGCGCGGGGGTCTTCCATCCATTCCACATCGCCGCCTTCCTGCCGGGCCCAGTCCAGCACAGCCTGCGGGGGCTTCATTTTGGCAGGAGTTGCCGCCCGAAGCTTGAAGCCAAAGCGCACGGCCCCTTCGATCAGGGAGACCAGAACGTTGTTGCCGTCACCCGTCCAGGCAAACGTGCGGCCACGCACGGGGCCGCGATGTTCCTCAAAGGTCATGATGTCGGCCAGAATCTGCACGGGGTGGGAGTCCGGGGTCAGCCCGTTAATGACCGGGCTTGTGCTCCAGCGTGCCAGTTCGTGCAGGTTGGTGGTGTTGCCCGTCCGCAGCACAATGGCATCCACAAAGCGGGAGAGCACACGGGCTGTATCGGCCAGTGTTTCCCCCCGCCCGATCTGCATGTCCTGCGGGCTGAGCACAACGGCATCCCCCCCAAGCTGGCGCATGCCCACTTCAAAGGAGACGCGGGTACGGGTGGAGGGCTTGGAGAGAATAAGCCCGAGCTGGCGCCCCGCCAGAGGCTGGCGGGGGTGGAGCGGGAAGCGGCGGTTCTGCTGCATCCGCTTCATGCTGCTGGCAACGTCCAGAATCTGGCGCAGGGTTGCCCCGTCCAGATCCTTGAGGTCGAGAAAGTGGCGGAGCCCCGTCTGCACCGGCGTAATGGAGGAGGTGGAAAGAGCCGCACTCATGGGGTTGTCTCCAGAACTGTCTTGTTTTTGTTATCAGGGTGGGTGCGCAGCGTTGTTACGGCCTGCACCAGCATGGCTACGGCCTTGCGGCAATCTTCTTCCGTTACGGTCAGGGGCGGCACAAGGCGCAGGACGTTGTCCCCCGCCGTGACGCACAGGAGCCCTGCATTCTGGGCGGCGGTCTGTACGTCGCCCACTGCGGGTACGCAGCGCAGGCCAATCAGCAGACCAAGCCCACGGCGCTGTTCAAACATGTCGGGCGCATCGGCCACCAGACTGTCCAGCAGTTCGTCCAGCAGGGCGGCACGGGCACAGACCTGATCCATAAAGCCGGGGGCGAGCAGCACGTCCAGCACCGCGTTGGCGGCAGCGCAGGCCAGCGGGTTGCCGCCAAAGGTAGTGCCGTGCGTGCCTGCGGTCATGGCTTTGGCCACAGTCTCGGTCGCCAGAATGGCCCCGATGGGAAAACCCCCGCCCAGCCCCTTGGCCGTGCTCATGACATCGGGCGTAATACCGGCCCATTGGTGGGCAAACAGGCGGCCTGTACGGCCAACACCACTTTGCACCTCATCAAGGGCAAGCAGCACGCCTGTCTGGTCGCACAGGGCGCGCAGGGCACGCAGATATTCCACGCTGGCGCGCTTGATGCCGCTTTCCCCCTGAATGGGTTCCAGCATAACCGCTGCGGTGCGCGGGGTAATGGCGGCCTTTACGGCATCAAGGTCATTAAAGGGTACGTGCACAAAGTCAGTGACCGGCGTGCCAAACCCTTCCAGATATTTCGGGTTGCCGGTGGCGGAGAGCATGGCCAGTGTCCGGCCATGGAATGCACCATCCATGCAGATGATCTGGGTCCGCTCGGGGTGGCCTGCCAGCATCTGGGCGCGGCGGGCCATCTTGACCATGCCTTCGTTGGCTTCCGCACCGGAATTGCAGAAGAACACGCTATCGGCAAACGTGTTGGCCACAAGCCGTTCGGCCAGTTTTTCCGCCTGCGGAATGCGGAACAGGTTGGACACATGCATGACCCGTCCGGCCTGCTGGCTTATGGTTTCCACCAGATGCGGGTGCGCGTGACCAATGGAGCAGGTGGCAATGCCCGCAGCAAAGTCCAGGAATCGTCGCCCGTCCGATGCGTACAGCCAGGAGCCTTCGCCCCGCTCAAAGGCGAGGTCGGCACGCTTATAGGTCGGCATCAGGGGAGGAATCATGGAATCTGGTCTTTACGTTGGTGGTTATCAAACCTGAATGAGGGAATCTGGAACAGCGCAAAACAAAAAACGCCCGCTACCGTACAAGGGTGGAGCGGGCGGCCCGTTGCGCATGGCGCCATAATGCCGTGTTCATGTTGCGGGTGTCAAACTTCTGTATTGAATACTTTGCATGTCAAGTATGCAGCATGGCAATTTAGGCGCGAGCGCGTAGTGGCGCAAAGGTGCGACATGGGCATACTATCTTCCGTAATGGACAATACCGTGCCTCCTTCCTTTACCTGCCCACCTCCGCAACGCTCTACTCTGCGGGAGGCCGCCTTGGCGCATCTGGCCCGGTTTGGCACGACCCGGCAGGGGCTGGAGCAGGTTCTGCTGCGCCGCGTTGCCCGCTGGGCACAAAAAGCCCAGAGGGCAGGGGACTGTGCGGAGAGCGTGGCAGAGTACGCCACCGGGCTGCACTCCGTTGTGAGTGCAGTGGTGGAGGATATGGTGCGCCTTGGCGCGGTGGATGATGCGGTGTTTGCCCGCTCACGCGTGCGCAGGCTTGTGCGCTCGGGGCGTTCGGCGCGTGCGGTGCAGGCGCATCTGGCTGCAAAAGGTGTGGCACCACAGGTGCGTGATGAAGCACTGGATATGGCTGTAGGCACCCTGAGTGCAGCCGAGCAGGAGCTCTGTGCCGCACTGGTGCTGGCGCGCAAACGCAGGCTTGGCCCCTTTGCCACCGAATCCGCCACGGAAGATGAGGACGAAGCCACAGGCATGGCCCGGCGGAACAGGGCGCTGGGTGTGCTCGCCCGGGCAGGTTTTGCGCGCGATGTGGCCCAGCGTGTGCTGGAAATGCAGCGCGAGGAAGCGGAGGAGTGGATGGACCGCCTGAGGGCCGAGTCGTGAAGGTGGGCTGGTCATGCCTTGCCCTGCTGCCGTTATTGGCGGCCTGTGCGGGGGGCGGTAACTGGCATGGGTCTGTGCAGTGTGCGCCCTATGCGCGGGAACATTCGGACATCAACCTGCGCGGAGATGCCGCAACTTGGTGGTGGCAGGCGCGGGGGCAGTACGCACGGGCCTCCCGCCCCAGAGCGGGGGATGTGCTTGTGTTCCGCTCCACGCACAGGCTGCCTTCGGGCCATGTTTCGGTGGTCAGGGAGGTGCGGAGCAACCGTTTGGTGCTGGTGGACCACGCAAACTGGGAGCCGGGTGAGGTCACACGCCACGCCCCGGTACAGGACGTATCCCCCCGTAATGACTGGACGCGCGTGCGCGTGTGGTGGTCCCCCACACATGCCTATGGCAAGACGGTTTACCCAACCTACGGATTTATAGAACCATATGCCCCCGGAAATAGCTGAACAGGGCGTTTGCGCGGGGTTAAAAAGGAAAAACTTGCATCACGGCGTGTTCGCCCTCATGTACAAGGCCGATTACGGCAAGCAGACTGGCCGCACATGCGCGCCATCAGGTTAAGGAAGAGTGGAATGGGCAGCTTGAGCATCTGGCACTGGCTTATTGTTCTGGTGGTCGTGCTGGTGTTGTTTGGTGGTGGCGGCAAGATCAGCACCATCATGGGGGATATGGCCAAGGGCATAAAATCCTTCAAGAAACACATGGCTGATGACGAACCGATGGATGACGCCCCACCCCGTGCGGGCTCCGGCCATATTGCGCCACCCCCTGCCGCTGCTGCCGAGCGCACCGCCGCCCCAGCAGACAAGACCACCCAGCACTAACCAACGCCGAGGAAGGCCAGCAGTATCATGACGGATAACGCCACCACGGATTTTGTCCGCGGCGCGCAGGATATTGTGCATGCGGGGCAGCGGCTGGATGCGCGCGGCTGGGTGCCCGCTACGGCAGGCAACATCAGTTGCAGGCTGCCCGACGGGCGCATCGCCATTACACGCTCTGGTTGCCACAAGGGTTTTTTAACCCAGAATGACGTAATTACCGTGGATCTGGCGGGCCAGCCCCACCAGCCGGATAACAAACCGAGTGCGGAAACACTTCTGCACTGCCAGGTTTACCGCCTGCTGCCCGACGTGGGGGCCGTGCTGCACGGTCATTCCGTTGCGTCCACCGTTCTGTCCATGATCGAGCCTTCCCCAGCCCTTGTTGTGGAAGGGTACGAGGTTCAGAAAGTGTTTGAGGGGCAGAACACGCATGATGCGGCAGTGCGCATACCGCTTTTTGCCAATGATCAGGATATTGCCCGTCTGGCGCGTGAGGTAGAACCGTTTTTTGCCGACATGCCCGCAGGCTACATTATCCGTGGCCATGGTGTGTACGTGTGGGGCAAGACCATGGCCGCAGCCCTTGCCCGGCTGGAAGGGCTGGAGTTCCTGCTCGCCTGTGTTCTGGAAAGAAGGAAGCTGGGGATATGAGCAGCCTGAGTGTGTTTGAGGACACCCGCCCCGGCGTGCCCCTGTTGCAGACCCACGATGCAGCAGAAATTGCAGCAGCCCTTGCCCCGTTTGGCATCCGTTTTGAACGGTGGGATGCCGTGCAGCCCCCGGCAAAGGATGCGGATGAAGCCACCGTGCTGGCAACCTACCGCCCCTGGCTGGACCGGCTGATGGGCGAAACCGGGGCAGGCTCGGCCGACGTGCTGCGCGTAAACGCCCAGACTCCCAACAAGGAAGCCCTGCGCAGCAAGTTCCTGTCCGAACATACGCATAGTGAGGACGAGGTACGGTTTTTTGTGCATGGGGGTGGTCACTTCATCATGCACATCAAGGACCGGGTGTATGACGTGGAATGCACGCAGGGAGACCTGATTTCCGTGCCGGAAGGGTATAAGCACTGGTTTGATGCAGGCCCGCAGCCCGATATGGTGACCCTGCGCATCTTTACCCATAAGGAAGGCTGGGTGGCCCAGTACACAGGGGCGGATATTGCCCGCCAGTTTCCCTCCTTTTCCAGCTAGCAAGAGTTCAGGATCATGCTTCAGAATACGGGCTTGACCACGCCGCGCGTGGTGCTGCTGGATATTGAAGGCACCACCCTGCCGGTGGCTTTTGTGCACAAAGTTCTCTTCCCCTATGCGCGCAAACACCTGCCTGCGCTGCTTGCCCAGCACGATAACCCCGTGGTGGCGCAGGCACTGGCCCAGACGGCGGAACTGGCCCCCGGTGTGCCAGCCGCAGAACAGCTTGAACGCTGGATGGATACGGACGCCAAGGTAGCCCCCCTTAAAAGCCTGCAGGGGCTATGCTGGGAACAGGGCTACCGCGAGGGCGAACTGGTGGCCGACCTTTACCCCGATGTTGTGCCGACCCTAAAGGCATGGAAAGCGGCAGGGCTGACGCTGGCCGTGTATTCCTCCGGCTCTCAGGCCGCGCAGAAGCTGATTTACGGCTACACGGAGCAGGGGGACGTAACGCCCCTGTTCAGTGCGTTTTTTGATCTGGAAATGGGGGGCAAAAGGGAAAGTGCCAGCTACAGCGCCATTGTGCGCAAGGCTGGCTGGGCTCCGGCGGATGTGCTGTTCCTGTCCGATGTGGTGGCCGAGCTGGAAGCCGCCGAACAGGCCGGGTTGCAGGTCTGCCAGATTGCCCGCCCCGAGGATAAAACGGTACCCGGTGTCCGCCACCGTGTTGCGGCCTCCCTGCAGCAGGCCGCCAGCCTGTTTGGTCTGCCACAAGGAGCGTAATGGGTCGATGACAATCAGCCTGCACACCAACTGGCGGAACATTCCCGCAGAAGCCTATGGCTGCGCTGCGGCACTGGGCAATTTTGATGGTGTGCATCTTGGGCATGCCCATCTGCTCCGGTCCGTTTTTGCTGCCCGGCCGGACCTGCCGCCTGCCGTTGTAACTTTTGAGCCGCATCCGCGCGAGCTCTTCCGGCCGCAGGACCCGCCATTCCGCCTGACCCTGAGCACCGAGCGGCTGGCCGCGCTGCGCGCACTGGGCGTGCGCCACGTGTTCCAGATCGAGTTTGACAAGACCTTTTCCGAACTGAGTGCTGAGCAGTTTGTGCAAGATGTGCTGCATAATGCCCTGCGCCTGCACCATGTTGGCTGCGGCCCGGACTTTGCCTTCGGGCACCGCCGGGGGGGCAATGTGGCGTTTCTGGCGGAGCGGACCCATCAGCTCGGTATGGGCTTTACTGCCGTGCAGGCGCTGGCTGATCAGGGCGGGCCTTTGTCCTCCTCCCGTATCCGCCGTCTGTTGCAGGATGGCTATCCGGAGGAAGCTGCCAGAGAGCTTGGGCGGCTGTGGTGTATTCGCGGTGTTGTCCAGCACGGGGACAAGCGCGGCAGGTTGTTGGGCTTTCCCACCGCCAACATTCCGCTTGGTCGCCACCTTGAACCCGCGCGGGGTGTGTATGCGGTCACAATCCGTCTGCCAGATGGCAGAACGCACCATGGCGTGGCCAACATCGGCCGCCGCCCGACCATAAATGACGGGCAGGAAAGCAGGCTGGAAGCCCATCTGTTTGACTTTGAAGGCGACCTGTACGGGCAGGAACTCTCGGTTTCGCTCCATGCCCTGCTGCGTGAGGAAAAACGCTTTGACGGGCTGGATGCCCTTAAAACCCAGATTGCGCAGGATGCCGCGCAGGCCCGGCTGGTGCTGGACGTGCAACCCACCCCAAGTTAGGCCCACTGGCATGGTCGGGGGCCATGTTGGGCGTGCAGCCCGGTTTGGCGCTTGACCCTGCGCTTTTCCTTTTTGATAAGACAGTAACGCCCAAGGTGGCGTGGGGGCCAAAAGCCCGCACGGCATGAACCCGAACCGAAGTGACCTCAGCCTCCCATGACCTCATCGAGCAGCGAACCCGACAAGACAACCCTGGCCGACCAGTATCGCAATACGGTGTTTCTGCCACGGACCTCTTTTCCCATGCGTGGCAACCTGCCCCAGCAGGAGCCCAAATGGCTTGAAAAATGGCGCGAAAGCGGGCTGGATGAACGGCTGAAGCAGCAGGCGGAAGGCCGCCCGGTCTTTACCCTGCATGATGGTCCGCCCTACGCCAACGGGCACCTGCACATTGGGCATGCGCTCAACAAGATCAACAAGGATGTTATCAACCGCGCCCACCGCATGGCGGGTTACGCGGTGCGTTACGTGCCGGGCTGGGACTGCCACGGCCTGCCGATCGAGTGGAAGGTTGAGGAAGGGTACCGCAAGGCCAAGCGGGACAAAGATTCCGTGCCTGTGCTGGAGTTCCGTGCCGAATGCCGCAACTATGCAGGCAACTGGCTGAATATCCAGATGGAGGAGTTCCAGCGTCTGGGTGTGCAGGCCGAATGGCGCAACCGTTACGCCACCATGGATTTTTCCTCCGAGGCGGCCATTGTGGAGGAAATCGGGCGTTTTCTGCTGAACGGCAAGCTGTACCGTGGCCTGCGCCCGGTCATGTGGAGCCCGGTGGAAAAAACCGCGCTGGCTGAAGCCGAAATCGAATATCATGACCACACGTCCACCACCATTCTGGTCGCGTTCCCCGTGGTCAAGGACCCAACACCCGCCCACGCGCTGGCTGATGTGTCCGTGGTTATCTGGACCACAACGCCGTGGACCATTCCGGGCAACCGCGCTCTGGCTTACGGGCCGGAGATTACATATGTGGTCCTGCGTGTGGACGAAACGGGCGAGGGTGCTCTGCTTGAGCCCGGTGCCCGCGTGCTGGTGGCCGAAGCCCTTGTAGAGTCCTTCTGCACCGAAGCACATGTGACGGCGCACCACATTCTTTACACCTTGCCCGGCAGTGCGCTGGCGGGTGCGGTATGCGCCCATCCGCTGCGTGGGGCAGGGTATGATTTTGACGTGCCCATGCTGGCCGGTGAATTTGTAACCACCGATGCCGGGACCGGCCTTGTCCATCAGGCCCCCGCACATGGTGAGGACGACTTCATGCTCTGCCGCGCCAATGGCGTGGATGTGCCTGAAACCGTGCAGGATGATGGCACATACGCACCATGGGTCCCCGGTTTTGCCGGTGTGCATGTGTTCAAGGCGGCAGATGTGGTCTGCTCCACGCTGGCAAGTGTGATGGAGCGGGCCAACGCGGCGGGCACGCCCCCCGCAGGGCTGGTCGGGCGCGGGCAGATCGTACATTCCTACCCCCATTCGTGGCGTTCACGCGCACCCATTATCTATCGGGCTACGCCACAATGGTTCATCCGCATGGACGGGGAAAACGCGCTGCGTGAAAACGCACTCAAAGCGCTGGAAAACGTAACCTTTGTGCCCGCACAGGCCCGCAACCGCCTGACCTCCATGATCCGTACCCGCCCGGACTGGTGCATCAGCCGCCAGCGCGCATGGGGCGTGCCCATTGCCGTGTTCGTGGAAAAACGTACAGGCGAGGTGCTGCGCGACCCAGCCGTTATGCAGCGCGTGGTAGATGCTTTCCGCTCCGATGGGGCAGATGCCTGGTACACCTCCGAGCCTGCCCGTTTTCTGGGTGAAGGCCGCAACCCCGATGATTACGAACAGGTGTTCGACATCGTGGATGTCTGGTTTGAAAGTGGCTCGACCCACGCCTTTGTGCTGGGGCGTCCGGGGCTGAGCTTTCCCGCAGACCTGTATCTGGAAGGGTCGGACCAGCATCGTGGCTGGTTCCAGTCCTCCCTGCTCGAAAGTGTGGGCACGCGCGGTGTCTCACCCTACAAGGCGCTGGTGACCAACGGTTTTGTTCTGGACGAGCAGGGCCGCAAAATGTCCAAGTCCCTCGGCAACGTAATTGCCCCGCAGGACGTGAATGACAGCATGGGCGCTGACGTGCTGCGCCTGTGGGTCATGAACTCCGACACCAATGATGACCTGCGCATTGGCAAGGAAATCCTTAAGCAGCAGGGCGAGCTGTACCGCCGCCTGCGCAACACGCTGCGCTGGCTGCTGGGTGGGCTGGACGGGTTTACGGATGCAGAAGTGTTGCCCTATGCCGAACTGCCAGAGCTGGAACGCTGGGTTCTGCACCGCCTGAGCGAACTGGGCGGGCTGGTGGCCCGTGCGGTGGAAACGCATGAATGGGTTGGTGTTTACCCCGCCCTGCATGGTTTTTGCACAACGGACCTGTCGGCTTTCTACTTCGATATTCGCAAGGATGCGCTGTACTGTGATGCACCGTCCTCCCCCACGCGCCGTGCGGTGCGTACGGTGCTGGATGTGCTGCACCGCTGCCTGAGCACGTGGCTGGCCCCCGTGCTGGTCTTTACGGCGGAAGAAGCATGGGCCGCCCGCTTTGGTGATCAGGCCAGTGTGCACGAGCAGGCCTTCCCCGACCTGCCGGTAGAATGGACCGACACGGCACTGGAGGAACGCTGGGCGCGTATTCGCTCCGTGCGCCGGATTATTACAACCGAGATCGAAGGGGCACGCCGTGCGGGCACCATTGGTTCTTCGTTGCAGGCACAGGTTGAACTGACTTTTTCGGAAGAGGAAGCCAGCATTTTTGCCGGTGTTAACTGGAGCGAGCTGGCCATTGTCTCCCACGTGGAAGTGTTGATCGACCCCACATCTTCCTCCGTTTATGTGGAGGGGGATGAAGGGGGAACCCTGCATGGTGCGCCTGTGGTCCGGGTGGCAGAGGGCGAAAAATGCGCCCGCTGCTGGAAGGTCCTGCCAGAAACCGGGTCGAATCCGGCGTATCCTGGTGTGTGCCCACGCTGTGCGGATGTTGTGGCCCAGAGCGGCTTTGTCAGCACATCCGCGCAGGAGGGTGCATGAAAAAGCCGTTCATGCTCCGGCCCGCAGGAATTGGCCTGCTTGTGCTGATGCTGGTTCTCTCTGCGGACCAGCTGAGCAAGTTCTGGATTTTATATGGGCTGGACCTGCCCGCCCGTGGTTCTGTCAGGGTATTGCCGTTCCTTAACTTTACCATGGTCTGGAACCACGCCGTAACATTTGGCATGTTTGGCGGGCTGGGTGGGGCCGGGCGGATTGTGTTTTCCGTGGTGGCAATGGTAGTAGCGTGTTGTCTGTTGGTGTGGATGGCCAGAACCTCCAGCTGGGTGACTGCAGCCTGCGTGGGTGCGGTGACCGGAGGCGCCATAGGTAACGTGATTGACCGTGTGCGTTACGGGGCCGTGGTGGATTTTTTGCATGCCCATGCATTCGGTTGGTCTTGGTATGTGTTCAATGTGGCTGACTCCGCTATAGTGTGCGCAGTATGCGTATTGCTGTTGCAGAATTTTCTGTCTGACCGACAGCAGACATCTTAGGCATTAGGCAGCCCGCGCCAGAGCGTGCGGTTTTCAGGATGAGTGGAAGGCAGATGATAGTGCGCCGTGTTTCGACCCTGATTTCTCCGGTGCTGCTGGTAGGCGGCTGCATGATGCTGAGCGGCTGCTCCGGGCATGAGGCCGCTCAGGCCTTTGGTCTGGAACGCAGCATGCCAGATGAATATACGGTGACAACCCGTTCACCGCTGTCCATGCCCCCTTCGGAGGAGCTGGTTAAGCCCAGCAAAGGGGATGAACGCACGCAGGATGAGAGCGAACGCCTTCAGGCGCTCGAAACCCTCTCCCCCGACGTGGCTCTGCGCGGCACCAACGGGGACACCAGCGAAGGCCAGACCATTCTGGTCAACGAAGCCTCTGCCGCAGCAGACGAACCCGATCAGGGCGAACTCGGTGCCGCAGGTACAGGCTTTGTGGAACAGCTGATGTTCTGGAAAGGTGGCAAGGCTGGAGGTGTGGTGAATGCGGATGAAGAAAACCGCAGGCTCAAAACCAACGCAGCTCTTGGCCTGCCCCCCACCAAGGGCGTTACGCCCACCCAGCACCCCAAAAAGAAGTAAGGCACGGGTCTGACCATGTCAGACCAGCCAGAACAGGCTGCCATGCTGGGGACTATGCCTGATCGCCCGCATGTGCGGCGGTTGCCCGAAGTTATTGTCAACCGCATTGCTGCGGGCGAGGTGATCGAACGCCCCGCCGCTGCCGTAAAAGAACTGATAGAAAATGCCATAGACGCCGGCGCCCGGCGGCTGGACATCTCGCTCGATGGGGGCGGGGTGGAGCGCATGATTGTGACGGATGACGGGGTTGGCATGTCCCCCGATGATCTGTCTCTTGCAGTCGAGCGGCACTGTACCTCCAAACTGGGGGACGAAACGCTGGTGCACATCAACACCCTTGGTTTTCGGGGGGAGGCGCTGCCGTCCATCGGGGCTGCGGCGCGGTTGAGCATTACCTCCCGCCCAAGGGGAGAAAGTGGCGCATGGCGTATTCGGGTCGAGGGGGGTAAAACCTACCCGCCAGAACCTGTTGCCGGGGCTTTCGGCACCAGCGTTGTGGTTGAAGACCTGTTTTTTGCCACGCCCGCCCGCCGCAAATTCCTGAAAAGTGCCCGTGTGGAAGGCCGCCATGTGGAAAGCGTTGTGCGCCGTCTGGCTCTGGCCGTGCCCCAGACCGCCTTCCGCTTTGTGCTTGATGGGCGTGAAGTGCTGGACCTGCCCGCTCAGGATATGGCCGCCCGTGCAGCCGCCCTGCTGGATGCCAGCGAGGCCGATGGTTTTTTGACCATAGACGGCGCGCGTGAGGGCATGACCCTGAGCGGCTTTATCTGCCCGCCATCGGTGCATCGGTCCACGGCCAACGGGCAGTTCATGCTGGTTAATGGTCGGCCTGTGGTGGACCCGGTGCTTAAAACCGCCGTGCGCGTGGCTTACCGCCGGGTGATAGAGCCCGGTCGCCACCCGGTTGTGGCTCTTATGCTCACTGTTCCGCCTGAACAGGTGGATGTAAACGTACACCCTGCCAAAACCGAACTGCGCTTTGCGGATGAAGCTGCCGTGCGCTCACTGGTTATTGGCACGCTCCAGCGCGCGCTGGAGCACGGGGCAGGGGTTGCGGGTGTGCGCCCGGTTCTGTCCGCGGCACCACGGGCAAGCCGGATATGGTATCCGCCAGAACAGGGGCAGGCGGCCGTGCAGCCCGCTCCCGCTTACCCTGCCGCAGCCCAAGGGGCAGGCATGGCCGAGCCACGCCTGATGTTTGGGGATGCTCCATCGGCCCGCACCCTGCCCACGGCCTTTACTCCAAACCAGACCGAACCATGGCCACAGGCCACACAGGCTGGTCCTTCGGCAGAAACAGCAGGCGGGGCGGGTGGGCTCGCTCCACTGGATCACCCCTTGGGGGCTGCTGTCGCGCAGGTGCTGGATACGTATATTCTGGCTGTTGCGGCGGATGGCTCTCTGGTGCTGGTTGACCAGCATGCCGCCCATGAACGGCTGACGCATGAGCGCCTGCGCGAGCAGTATCTCAGCGGGCATGTGCAGGCCCAGCGCCTGCTTGTGCCAGATGTGGTGGAACTGCCCCGCGTACAGCAGGACCTGCTGCTGGCCCGCCAGCCCATGTTGGAAAGACTCGGGGTGGAAATAGAAGAGTTTGGGGGTGGCTCCATTCTGGTGCGTGCATTGCCCGCCATGCTGGGCAAAAGTGATGCTGTCAGCCTGCTGCGTGATCTGGCCGATGAACTGGAAGCCGATGACACGGGTGCCCCTGATGAAATGGCATCCCTTGATGGCAAGCTGGATGCGGTCATTGCGCGCATGGCCTGCCACGGCAGTATCCGGGCGGGCAGGCGGCTTGCACCGGAGGAAATGAACGCCCTGCTACGGCAGATGGAAGCCACACCCCGTGCAGGAACGTGCTCGCACGGGCGGCCAACATGGCTCAAGCTCAGCCGTAATGATCTCGAAAAATTGTTTGGTCGCCGTTAGCCATCCCCTGTTCGGGAATGGCTGATCGGCGGAACGTGAACAGCCCCACGCTGGCCTCATGCGCTAAAAAGGCGCAGTCTTAAAAAAGTGTCATTAAACCCGGATGGTGTTAAGCCGTGCAGCCAATCCTGCTTTCGCTGATAACCTATCTTCCCCTTGCAGGCGCGGTTGCGGCCTTTCTTTGCCCCGGTCAGGGACCGGAGCGGGACCGCACGGCGCGCTGGCTGGGGTTGTGGACTACGCTCCTCACGTTTGGGCTGAGCGTGCTGATGTGGGTCGGTTTTGACCCCAGCCAGCCCGGCCTGCAATTTGAAACCCGGCTACGCTGGCTGAGCGACTATGGTATTTCCTACCATACCGGGGTGGATGGGATTAGTCTGGTCTTTATCCTGCTTACCGCTTTTCTCACGCCACTGGCGCTTGGGGCAGGCTGGCGGAGCGTGCAAACGCAGGGGCGGGACTTTGTTGCCGCCATGCTGCTGTTGGAAACAGCCCTGTTTGGCCTGTTCTCCGCGCAGGATCTGGTGCTGTTTTATGTTTTTTACGAAGCAACGCTTATTCCCGGCTGCCTGATGATTGGCATTTGGGGCGGGGCCAAGCGGGTCTGGGCATCGCTTCAGTTCTTCCTGTTTACCTTTGGCGGTTCGCTGTTCATGCTGGTCGGGCTGATCACCATGTGGCTGCACGCCGGGACTACGGATATTCCGGCCCTTATGCATGCCGGTTTTTCGCACTCCCTTCAGGGTTGGCTGCTGCTGGCTTTTCTGCTGGCTTTTGGCGTCAAACTCCCTCTGTTTCCGCTCCATGCCTGGCTGCCTGATGCCTATACGGAAGCCCCCACACCGGCATCGGCCATGCTCTCTGGCGTGTTGTCCAAAACAGGGGCTTACGGGCTGCTACGTTTTGGCGTGCTGATGTTCCCCGACGCCGTGCGCCAGTTTGCACCCTATGTGCTTGCCCTTGGTGTGGTGGCCATTTTGTACGCAGCGTTTGTGGCCTTCGCCCAGACGGACATGAAGCGGCTTATCGCCTACTCTTCGTTCTCCCATATGGGCATGATCGCGGTTGGTCTGTTTACCCTGACGGCAGAGGGGATAGATGGCGCCATCTTCCAGATGCTCTCGCACGGTGTGGTTATTGCAGCCCTGTTCTTTTGCGTGGCGGCAGTGGCATGGCGGGCAGAAACGCAGGAGATTGACGCTTTGGGCGGTGTTGCCCGGCAAATGCCTGTGCTGGCCCTGCTGGCCATGCTGTTCACCATGGCCAATGTGGGCCTGCCCGGCACCGGGGCCTTTGTGGGCGAACTGCTGGTGCTTATGGGGGCTGTTCACGTTTCCATCTGGGTGGCGCTGCTGGCTGGTGGCACCATGATCATGGGGGCGGTTTACATGCTCTCGCTGTATCGTCGGGTTCTGTTTGGTAGCGTGCGTGGCACGGTTGGCCTGTTGCGTGATCTAACGGTGGGGGAACTTGCCGTGCTGGTGCCGCTGGCGGTGGTCACGTTGTGGATGGGGGTCCACCCGGGCACATTCACCCGGATTTTTGATCCGATGATCATGCAGGCTGTGCACGCAAACGCAGTTAACGTTGCGTCCTCCACTCTCCATGACCCGGTTTTGCATCTGGCCAGCCGGTAACGGCAGGCCACAGGACGGATTATTCCGGCAGGGTTGGGCCGTCTGGCACTGTGGTGTTGCTCCCCTGGGGCATCAGCACAGTGCCGAGGGACGCCAGAACCACACAGAAAATACCGCACAAACGTAGCAGGGATGGAATCTCATGCAGCAATATGGCTCCGGCCAGCGCTGCGGAAACAGGTTCCAGACTACACAGCACCCCAAACTCGCGGGCCGAGAGCTTTTGCATTGCACTCATTTCCAGAGTGTAGGGCAGGGCGGAGGAGCAAAGGGCGACCACAACGCTCAGCCCCAGCAAAAGCGGTGCATGCACCCCTACCCATAATGCGGGAACGGTGCAGGGCACAAAAACCGCAGCACCCCCACACAGCATACCAAGCGAGCACGCCTGACCAGACGGCAGTTTGCCAGCAATGTTGCGGGCAAAAATAATATAAAGCGCCCAGCAAACAGCAGCGAGCAGGGCAAACAGAATACCAATAAGGTCTGGCCGAACGGCTGATTCGGGGCGAAGCAGCAAAACAAGCCCCAGCACGGTCAGGCTGGTCCACACCACATCGCTCCAGCGGCGGGTATGGATGAAGGACAGCACAAGGGGGCCGGTAAACTCCAGCGCGACAGTTGTGCCCAAAGGCAGGCGGCCAAGGGAAAGATAGAAAAAATAGTTCATGGCTGCGAGTGACAGCCCATAAGGCAGCACCAGCAGAAGCACCCTGCGTGACAGGTTATGCCAGCTGCGGAAGAACAGCATCAGCATAATAGCGGCAAAAAAAGTGCGCAGCCCCACCATGCCCGCCGCCCCAAAAGTGGGGAACAGCATTTTGGCATAGGAGGAGCCAAATTGCAGGAAGAGCATGCCCCCTACAACCTGCAGCAGGGCAGACAGGCGCTCCTTAACGGAAAAAATGGGCCTACTCATGGGTTGTCCGCTCAGATGTCCAGCAACTCATCAACCGAGCGGGCATGTTCCTGAATAAAGGCAAAGCGGAGTTCGGGTTTGCGGCCCATCAGGCTTTCCACCCGCTCCCGCGTGGAAAGTCGGTCTTCCGGTGGGGCCACCACGCGGAGCAGGGTGCGGCTGCGTGGGTCCATTGTGGTTTCCTTCAGGTCCGCCGGAGGCATTTCCCCCAGCCCTTTAAAGCGGGAGACATCAATCTTGCCCCGCTTTTTGGTCAGGATCGCCATTTTGCGTTCCCGGTCCGCATCATCCATGGCGTACACGCTGTGTGCGCCCTGTGTAAGCCGGTAGAGCGGGGGCTGCGCCAGATACAGGTGCCCGTTGCGGATAAGCTCGGGGAGTTCGCGGTAGAAGAATGTCATGAGCAGGGAGGCAATATGGGCGCCATCCACGTCTGCATCGGTCATGATAATGACGCGGCCATAGCGTAGCTTGGTCAGGTCAAAGCGCTCACCCGACCCGCAACCTAGTGCTTCTATCAGATCCCGTAGTTCCTGATTGGCGCGCAGTTTTTCGGTTGTCGCGCTTGCCACGTTCAGGATTTTGCCGCGCAGGGGGAGCACGGCCTGTGTTTCACGGTTGCGGGCCTGCTTGGCGGACCCGCCTGCCGAATCCCCTTCCACCAGAAAAATTTCGGTGTCGGGTGCGTGTTCCTTGGTGCAGTCGGTCAGCTTGCCGGGCAGCCGCAGGCGGCGGGTCGCACTTTTGCGCGGCGTATCTTTGAGTTCACGGCGGCGCAGGCGCTCTTCTGCGCGGTCAATGGCAAAGCTGAGCAGCGAATCCGCCTGCGGGGGGTTCTGGGCCAGCCAGTGGTCAAACCGGTCGCGCAGGGCGGTTTCCAGCAGTTTGCTGGCTTCGGCCGTGGTCAGCTTTTCCTTGGTCTGGCCCTGGAACTGAGGGTCCCGAATAAAGGCGGACAGGCGGGCGGCAATCATGCCCAGTATGTCTTCGGCTGTAATGCTGGCCGCTTTTTTAATGGAACGCTGGTCCCCCCATGCGCGCAGCCCCTTGAGCAGCGCGTTGCGGAACCCGGTCTCATGCGTGCCACCTTGTGGAGTCGGGATGGTGTTGCAGTAGGAGATCAGGGATGCAGGGCCACTTTCCAGAAAGGCAACGGCCCATTCCACCTTGCCATTATCTGTTCCATCCGCCTGCGGGGGCAGGGGTGCTTCCCCCGACCAGAAAGGGGTGAGCAGGGGGGCATCGGGGCCAAGCTCATCAGCCAGACTGTCGGCCAGACCACCGGGGAAGTGCAGAACAGCTTCTGCCGGGGTTTCATCCCCCGCCTTGAGCAAAGAGGGGTCGCACGACCAGCGGATGGTAACCCCACGGAACAGGAACGCCTTGGAACGGCAGAGCTTGTACAGGCGGGAGGGCACAAAAACATGCGTGCCAAAAATTTCCGGGTCCGGCTGGAAGGTAATCTGGGTGCCGCGCCGGTTGGGGGCCGCCCCCGCTTTTTGCAATGCGCTTACGGGTTTGCCCCGTTCGTAGGACTGCTGCCACAAGGTGCGGTCGCGCGCGATTTCCACATCCATGCGGGCGGAAAGGGCGTTGACCACGGAAGAGCCAACACCATGCAACCCGCCAGAGGTGGCATATGCCTTGCCCGAGAACTTACCCCCCGCGTGCAGCGTGGTCAGAATCACTTCCAGCGCCGAGCGGTCGGGAAAGCGGGGGTGTGGGTCAACGGGAATACCCCGGCCATTATCCCGCACGGACAGCCAGTTATTGGGGGCCAGATGCACGTCAATGGTGTTGGCGTGGCCTGCCACGGCCTCATCCATCGAGTTATCAAGAATTTCTGCGGCCAGATGGTGCAGGGCACCTTCGTCTGTTCCGCCAATATACATGCCGGGCCTGCGGCGTACGGGTTCCAGCCCCTCAAGCACCTCAATGGCGCTGGCGTCATACGCCTGATTGTCCGGCGCTTTGGGGCGGGCGGAGGCGCTGGCGGATTTGCGGGGCGGTGTGGGGGCGGAAAACAGATCGCTCATGCGGGAAGTCTGTCCCGCTTTGGCGTTGATTCGTCAAGCACCAGAGGCAGCCCGGGGACCAAAACCCCGGTATGCCACCTGTGGTTGACAAACATTATGCGGCTTTGTGGGTAGCCCGGCGGCGCACAGGGGCGCGTGTGGTGGTGGGTGCTGCACATGTTTCAAACGACGCAGGCTGCGTAACATCCTTGGCATCGGAATAATTGGAGAGGTCTTCCCCGGTGTCCAGGGCATTCACTTCATCAAACATGGCCATGCGCTGCTGGCAGAAGATGGTGCCTGACTGCAACCCGCGCTCGGACTGCACGTTGGCCAGCTGGGTAATATAATCGTCATGCTCGCGCTGTGCGGTGCGGCCGTAGGTGGAGCGGAAGTAGCCGTTAAGCTTGTCTTCCTCGTTCAGCAGAACGGTGCGGAACTTGGCAACAAACGCGTTGTAGCGGTCCTGCGCGCTGCACGAGAGGGCGGTTACCATCAGCTCGCTTTTAAGGCCCTGCACGTTAAAGGCTTCATGTGCTGGGGAATGGCCGCACGGACTGGCGGCAAAAGTAACGGAACCATGCAGAACGCCCGCGGCAAGAACACCCGCGGCAAAAAGACGGGAAAGGAACATACGGTAGGACCTCCGACAGATGCTGCACAACGCAATAGCCTATTCAGGCAGGAAAGAAACGGCCTAATTTGTCATACCGTCATTTCCCGCCATGGGGGCACATGGCAGGATTATGCATACATGGCCGTGTGCTGCCCTGCTGCGTTAGTGCTGTGTTGTGGCAAAACAATGTTTTTACTGCACCTGCCTGTAAACAGAGAGGCAGGGGTGCCAAAAGGTGCGGGTCGTGCCTCTTCCTTCCTGCGGCGGGATGATTTAAAGGCAAGAACGACTCATGCGGCGTTATGGCCTGTTGTGCTGGTGAGCCCAGCAGGCAAAGGCTTATCCCTTTAACCAGAATGGAACGCACTGGGTTTATGGTTGATTTAACAAGAATGAAGCGGAGCTGTGGAGTGCGCTTACGAGGAATTGCCGGGCTGACGCTAACTGCTGGCATGCTTGCCGGCTGCGCGACAACCGTGGGCCCTGTCCATGTCGGATCTCCCAATCCGTTTGGGTATCTCAAAAAATCTGCCGTGTGCAGCACGACCCCCATCAAGAAAGAGGCCGATGGCCAGCTTTCCACCACCATGACGGTCCGCTCCGATGACGGGCTGTGTGAGGTGCTGGTCTCCCAGCCTGATGGCAAGCCCTACCTGTCCTTTGGGGCTTCTCCTGCTCCCGAGCATGGCAAGGCGTTCCTGTACACGCTGGATAACGACACACACGTAACCTACACGCCCACACAGGGTTACGCAGGGCAGGACCGGTTTACGGTTATCCTTATCCCCGGCCCCGGCCAGCAGCGTACCCGCCTGACGGTTACCGCACAGGTTGATGCAACGGGTGTGTATATCCCCCACCCCGCAGTGACCGCGCCTGTGCCTGCTGCTGCGGAAAAGAAGGTGGTGACAAAGCGGGCTGCGCGCCCAGCCAAAGCAGCTACCAAGAACTGAGCAGATCCTCCGGATCAGCAAAAAAGCGGTGCCGCGTAAGCAGCACCGCTTTTTTTATGCCCGGACCAACCTTGTAACCAAAGGTCAGATGGAAAAGGTAATGGGCTCGCTTTGCGGGCGTTTGAGACCGGCATCCTCGGCCTGACGCACCAGTTCATCCAGCGTGGTCTGGCGCATCTGTTCTGTCAGCTTGGTGTCAAACCCGCTCCAACAGGGTTCAATAACCTTGTGGAAGAGAGGGCCTTGCGGGCCATCGCTGCCTTCGGGGTCATCGTTCAGAACGGCTTCAATAATATTGATCAGGGTTACATCCCGCCGGGGGCGGCCCAGCCGGTAGCCCCCACGCGGGCCGCGAATGCTCTCCAGCAGCCCTGAGCGTGAGAGTGCCTGAAGCAGCGGTTCAATCCCCCGGCGGGCCAGGCCGGAGCGCTCGGCAATATCGGCAGCACTTACCGCATTGGAGCGGCCTGCGTGGAAAGCAACGTCCAGCATGATGAGAACAGCGGTCATTGCTCTGTCACGACGAAGAATCATCGCAAGGTCCTTCCTGCTTGGCTTACGGTCTGGCGTATGATGTGCCAGCTTTGCTGTGTTGAGTGCTTATAGCAGGGGAATGGCTGTTTATCTACGTTGTAAATTCGTATTATAAGACAGTTGAACATTTAAACAGTTCAGGTAGGGACCAAATGCCATCAACAACGCACGATAACGAGGGTTACGGCTTTGCAGCGCCTCGTGGGAGAGTTTACGACTCGGTTTTGAATGTGGTGGGTGGAACCCCTCTGGTTGCCGTGCCGCGCATCATGCAGGAAGACAAGCTGACAAGCCGGGTTCTGCTCAAGCTGGAATTTTTTAACCCGCTCGGCTCGGTCAAGGACAGAATCGGCACAGCCATGGTGCTTGATGCCGAGCGCAGGGGTAAAATTACACCCGGCCGCACCCTGCTGGTGGAGCCCACATCGGGCAATACGGGCATCTCCTTGGCGTTTGTGGCCGCTGCACGGGGTTACAGGCTGATCGTGACCATGCCAGAAGGTGCTTCTATCGAGCGGCGGCGCATGGTGCGGCTGATGGATGCCCAGGTGGAACTGACCCCCGCCCGCCTTGGCATGGCAGGAGCCATTGCCCGCGCGAACGAAATTCTGGCCGAAACACCCGACGCGTGGATGCCCGACCAGTTTGACAACCCCGCAAACCCCGCCGTGCATGCCGCCACCACAGCAGAGGAAATCTGGGAAGATACGGCAGGTAAGGTCGATATTGTTGTTGCCGGTGTTGGTACGGGTGGAACCGCAACCGGGATTGCGGAATCGCTCAAGCCCCGGCGCAAGGGCATACAGGTTTTTGGTGTGGAACCGGCGGAAAGTGCCATCCTGAACGGGGATGAACCCGGCCCCCACGGTATTCAGGGCATTGGCCCGGGTTTTTGCCCGGCAACACTGCACCTTAAATCGCTTGATGGGGTGCTGACTGTCTCTGAGCGTGAGGCCATTGCGGCTGCCAGACGCTGCGCGCGGATTGATGGTATTCCCGTTGGTATTTCCTCCGGCGCTGCGCTGCATGCGGCTTTGCAGCTGGCCCATAAAAAGGAAAACGCAGGCAAGACCATTGTTGCCATAGCCCCCTCTTTTGCCGAGCGTTACCTCTCCACCTCCCTGTTCTCGGGGCTGTAAGCTCTTTCCGGCTTTGGCTATGTTGTTCTGGGTATAAAAAAGCCCGCCTCATATTGGGGCGGGCTTTTTTAAGGCAGGGGAAAAACCTGTCTGTTAGCGGAAGATAATTTCCACCCGGCGATTCTGGGCTTTCTTGGTATTGGGGGCCGCCTGCACCAGTGGGTGCGTGTCCCCATAACCATGAATATCAATGGTGGAGCCTGCAATGCCATCACGCATAAGCTCGGCCTTAACAACCGTTGCGCGGCGGATGGAGAGCTTCATGTTGTATTCTTCGCCCCCCTTCTGGCCCGGATGGGCAGAGGAGTTATCCGTATAGCCCGACACGGTAATACGGGTCAGGGCAACATGGGTAGCGGCCTGTGCTGCTTCGTTCACAATGGAACGTGCCCTGTCGGTCAGGTCGGCTTTGTCCCAGTCAAAGAAGATCAGATAGCTGCGTGCGGCCTGCGGAGCCGGGGCCGGGGTGTTGGCCACTGGCGGCGGTGGCGGGGGTGCGGGATTAAACTCATACCGCAGGCCCAGCATCATGGAATGGTTGAAGTCCGTTGCCGTCTTGTGGGTGCCGTTAAAGGTGGTGCTTCCGCCAATAACAGCTTGTGTACCCCCAATATCCCCCGTGGAGGTCACGCCATGGGACTGCGGGCCAAACATGGTCCAGAACCGGTATTCCGCCGTGGCAGACAGGCCGACAACCCAGGGAACGGGAAAGGACAGGCCAAAAATGCCCTGATAGGTGGCGTTGCCGTAAGTGCCACCCATACGCTGCATGGTGGTGCCACCCGAAGCATTATGCCCCACGAGCGATGCCGTGGTGGAGGTCCAGCCATAACCAACGCCAGCCCCGAAATAAGGGAACAGCCACGGTTTGCCTATATCAAGGTCAAACAGGGCATTAACCATAACGCCATAGGTCTGGCGGCGGCCATCCCCTTTTGTGGTCACGTTGCTGTTCACAAGGCGGTTATAGTCCATGCTGCGGTAGTTGCCTTCGACCTCAACACGAAAACCGTTGCCAAGCCCCCAGCCCACAGAGCCGATTCCAACCGCGCCAGCCTTCCAGCGGTCCCGACCGTCGGGGAAGTTGGGCGTGCTTCTGACGCGCTGATCCTGATTGAGGGTCCCGCCCCCTTCACCGGCAATATACAGGCCTTGAACAGGCTGCGCATGCGCTGAAACGGCGGACAGCAGGAGGCCAGCCGCAAGCGGCGCAGAAAGCAGCGTTTGCGCAAGCAGTATACGGCGCGGCTTCATGGTCTTCTCCCTGCTGTGGCAAAGGTTGTGCGATACATCACGTATGGCGTTGGATGGTACGAGGGCACACATGCCTGCCTTCTTTGCTGTAAAGTTGTGTATGACGCAACAGGCAGAAGCCAGAGTTTTCCCAAACTTGTGGATTTTATGCGTCATAAATACCGCAGGCGTGTGGGTTAAGCCACAATACCTACCTTTCTTGTCAGATCAGTATTGCTTCAAACGGAGGGCTGAAGTCCACGGTTTCAACCTCCAGCACCCACAGGTCCGGGTCGTATTTGAGCTGCCGGTCAACATAGGCCTGAATTTGTTCTGCGTTTACGGGTGTTGTGCCTGTGCCACGCATCCACGCGGCCTCTCCCTCGGGTGTGCGGGTCTGGGTGAGTACCACACCGTCTCCGTTACGGCCGAGTAATATTACCAGAATACCACCAGCATCCGGGTCGCCCCTGCGGAGCAGCATGGCCGAGCGGCCATCCAGCCCGGCCTGACGGATGAGTGCGCGCGCTACAAGGTCCGTGCGCAGGCGGGGGGGAGGGGTCATGTCATCCTTCATGGTGCAGCGGACATCTGGGGTACGGCGGCCACATCATCAGGAATGGCGGTAATGGCGGTTTTGTACCATGCGGGGTGGTTAATAAGGTCACGCGCAACGCTGATGTCGCGGTCATTGCCCAGTGCGGCAGGGCATGCCTTGCGAATGGCCAGAATACTGGGAACACTCAACGGGTAACGCGCCGCGCGGGAAGCCGTTATGGCCGCCTGATTGGCCAGTTTGCCACTGGCAAGCGTGTGGAGCGCGTGGTTTGTATCCGCCTCCCCCAGACTGGTGCAGATCTGGGGCATAACGCCCAGCCCCTGCAACGGCCAGTGCAGGGGGGCGATGACCCGGCTCCACGTGACAAACAGTTCGCCTTCATCGGGGAGCTGCGCCACGGTCTGCACCAGTCCCTTGCCCAGAGTTGCGCTGCCGATCACCACGGCGCGCCGGTGGTCGGCCAGAGCCGCTGCCAGAATTTCCGCAGCACTGGCGGTGCGGCCATCCACCAGAACGGCAATGGGCAGGCCGTTGGTCATATCCCCGCCCTGCACGGCCCAGATATGGTTGGATTGCGGGTCCCGCCCGCTGGTTACGGCGGCCACGCCGTGGTCAAGCAGCAAGGCTGCGGCGGTTACGGCCTGTTGCAGCACACCGCCCCGGTTGCCGCGCAGGTCAATAATCAGGCCGCGCAGGTTCTTGTCCTGTGTGGCCTGGTCCAGATACTGGCTCATCTCCTCCGCCGTATCGGAGGAAAAAGCGGTTACACGGAGCACCACAATAGGGCCGCTGGCAAAAGCAAATACGGTTTCTGGCGGCACTTTGGAGCGGCGTAGCGTAACCGTATGTGCGCGCCGCCGCCCGGGGGAGAGCAGACGCAGCACAAGGGCGCTGTCTTCTGGCCCACGAATCCAGTCCGTAACGGTGGCAATGGACTGCCCGGCGGTTAGTTGGCCGTTAACAGCTATGATCCGGTCCCCCGTATCAATTTCGGAAGTCCATGCCGGGCCGTTTGCATTAATGGCGGACACAACAATATGCTGCCCGCTCTGGGCCAGAGTAATGCCTGCATCGGCCTCCCCACCGGTGCGGGCCTCACGGTCCGTACTGGCGGAAGATGGCCCTATGTAGCGGGAGTAGGGGTCCAGATGGTTGAACAGTTCATCAAAAAAAGCCTGCAACAGATCATCCCGCTCGGCTGAACGCACAGCGGCGGAATGGGTACGGGCGGCTTCCAGAAAATCAGTGGCCAGTCTGGCCCAGTCATCCACGCTGTCCGCTGGTGGTGCCGGGCGGGAGAGCAGGGGCTGCGGGCCTGCAAGGAGCTGGATGTTTGTCCCGCGGGAATCGAAGGTGAGCGTAGGGTCCAGAGCCGTCAGGCAGCCCAGCCCCCACAGGGTAAAATCCCGGCTGCTATGGGGCTCAAGCGTACGGGGGCCTAAAAACTCCAGTGCCGTGGCAATGACCGAATGCACAAGTTGCATGTCCACCACAGGGGGGGGCGGGGGCGCGGGTACATCGGGCTGGGCTGGTGGAGCAGGTGCCGGGCTGGTGGGTGCAGGTCCGGCGGGAGCCTCAACTGCCGGGGCCGCGCTGGGGGCTGGGGCCGCGGGCTGGGGCGTTGCTGGCGGTGGGCTGGGCACAGGCCCGCCGCTGCTGCTTTGGGCATGCAGGGTGGCGGGCTGGCACAGGAGCAGAATGGCCAGCACAACGCCGGGCACAAGCAACTGGTGCTGCACTATGGCCCGGACATAACCGCGGAAGGGAAGTTCAGCGCGCATGGGTATGGGACGCCAGTACGGACACGCCACGCGCCGGGCAGGTTGCCAGCAGAACTGCCACAGGCAGTGCCCCGTTCTGGATAAGGGGCGTGTAGCGGGCGGCAATGCCACCGTACGGCGAGTCGTCATTCATCCTTGCGCAATCCGGAAAAGCAGACCACGGCAGCAAAGACGGAGTTCCTGTTTTCGTCAATCGCACGCAAAGGCCATGCCGTGTTGTTGTGGTGGCATGGATGTTCACGTTTTGCCCTATGTCGGGAACCAGAAAGGCCGCCGCCAGCCGATTTTGGCAGTCCTGAACGCTTTTTCCGGCCCGGCGCTCGGTAAAATTAAGGTGGGACACCAATGCATGATCCTGCTCCCATGGTGGCGCGCAGGCCACAGATGGAGTGCCCTCCTGCCGGGGATTTTGCTCCATGCACCAAGCACTTATGGCTCTGTGTACCAGCAGGTCGGCATAGCGGCGGATGGGGCTGGTAAAATGGGTGTATAATGGCAGGCCAAGCCCGTTATGGCGGCCAGCTACGGCACTGTAGCGTGCTGCCGGGCGTGGCTGTGTGGCCGTAGGGGCGGGATGCACCCGAAACGGAACCGCAAGCCGGTTTTTATACGCAATCCGGGCAGCGAGCGTGTTTGCCGCGATCATGAAACTGGCAACCAGATCATGGGTTGCAAGGCGCTCGCGCGGTAAAAAGGCAGCAGGCTGCCCGTCGGGGTGGAAGGTAACGACCCAGGCATCTTCATCCAAACGCATGGCATTGCGTTTGGTTGCATCGTTATTGAGCGCACTACTCGCGGCCATAAGGGTTTGCAGCAATGTTGCCGGCAGGGTGTGTATGGGGTGGGCCGGGGGCAGGGGTTTGCCGTCCAGCGCGCTTTGTGCATCGCGGTAGCTCAGCCGGGCTGCGCTGCGCATGATCCCGCGCCTGATTGTTCCATCCTGCATATGGCCGTCATGGGTGATGAGAATATCGGCAAACAGGCAGAGCCGGTCCTGCCCGGGCAGGAGCGAACACGCATTGGCCGACAGGTCCAGTGGCAGCATGGGTATGGTCTGGTCGGGCAGGTAAATGGAGGTGCCCCGTAAGCGGGCCTCCTCATCCAGCGCCGAACCGGCTGGCACGTAGTGGCTGACATCGGCAATAGCGATGACAAGGTGAAAACCCGTGTCTGTCGGCTCTGCCCATATGGCGTCGTCATAATCCTGTGCGGTTTCGTCATCCAGCGTAACCAGCGGGAGAGCGCGCAGGTCGTGCCGGTCGGCTGGGGCGGGCTGGTTGTGCAGGGCTGTGGCCTGTGCGGCTCCGCGCGCGGCCTCCTGCTCCGCTGCTGCGGAAAAACGGGTGGGAATGGCGTGTGTCAGCAGGCTGAGCGCGCTGGCCATGCCTGCGGTATCTGCCCGGCCGTAAGGGGTGGGGGTATCCACCGCCAGTGTGCCATCTGGCATGGAGCGCAAGGTCGCCAGAACAACCTCCCCCGGTTCGGGCAGGGCATGCTGCTCTGGTGTGGCCAGCGCGAACGTGCCTGCAATCTGCGGGTTACAGGCCCATAACCGTTCCACTGGCGCGCCATCCTCCCCAAGTGCGCGGGAAAAGGAGAGGCTCTCCCCCGTTCTGGCCAGTACACGTTCGGCGCGGGCCTCCCTGCGGCGGGCACCGCAGGCGGGGCGCAGGCGGGCCAGAACCAGATCACCGGGTAAGGGGAGGTGCAGGTCGGGGGCGCGGGTGTTGAGAACAACAGGCGTTGCCGCGGGGTCATCGGCCAGTATGCCGCAGGGGGTACCGTCGGGGCGGATATGGGTTATGCGCGCCCGTGCGGTTTCTGGCAGCCCGATGGAGGTTTTCAGGCGTCCTGCGGGCAGGTCAAGCAGGCTGCCATCCAGCGCCATGGTGTGCAGTATGGCCTTCAGGCGTGCCTTGTCGCGGATCGGGCGGTCAAATGCGCGCAAAATGTCGCTCAGCCCAACGGGGGTAACCCCGCCAAGCAGGAAGGCCCGAAGTGCTGCGCTGGAAGGAAGGGCAGCAACTTCAGACCTGCCAGACATGGGTTATTCAGCCTTTTTTTTGCGCGTTGTCGTGGTGGCCTTGCGGGCCTTGGGTTTGGCTGGTGCGGCTTCGCCTTCCGGTGTGGCGGCGGCTTTGGCCTTTGTGGTTTTGGTCGTACTCTTGGTGGCCGTTTTGGTGCCAGTTTTGGCCGGTGTTTTTGTGGTGGCCTTGGCAGTTGTGGTTTTTGTGGCCGCTTTTTTCTTGGCTGGGGCTTTTTTGGCTCCGGCCTTGGCCTTGAGCGGCTTGCCCTTGTCTGCCAGCAGGGCCACGGCTTCGTCCAGAGTGACCTCGTCCATATCCGTGCCGCGTGGCAGGGTGGCAACCACCTGCCCGTGCTGGGCATATGGCCCAAACCGGCCCTTGCGCACCATAACCGGCTCGCCATCCTTGGGGTGGTTGCCCAGATTGCGGATGGAAGCCAGTTTTTTGGCCAGCGCATCAACCGCCCGGTTCAGCCCCACGGTCAGGACATCATCATCCTTGTCGAGCGAGCCATAAACCGCACCCATTTTGACGTATGGCCCAAACCGGCCCAGACCGGCCTCTATCGGCTCGCCCGTTTCAGGGTGCAGGCCCACAAGGCGGGGGAGGGAGAGCAGGCCAACCGCCTGATCCAGCGTTATGCTGGCGCCATCCATTCCTTTGGGCAGGGATGCGCGGCGGGGCTTGGCTTTTTTGTCCGCCGGGTCGGGTTCGCCCTGCTGCACATACAGGCCCCACGGGCCTTGCCGCACTGTAATATCCTCGCCGGTTTGCGGGTGCTGGCCCAGCAGGCGCATACCGTCCTTGAGCGTGCTGCTGCCATCGCCATCTTCAGCGCTTTCGGCTGTCAGCCGGCGGGTAAACTGGCATTCGGGGTAGTTAGAGCAGCCAATAAACGCCCCATAACGCCCCAGCTTAAGGCCAAGCCGCCCCGTACCACATGCAGCGCAATGCCTCGGGTCCGAGCCATCTGCACGGGGGGGGAAGAAGAAGGGGCCAAGGTCCTTGTCCAGTGCGTTCAGCACATCGGTAATGGTCAGTTCCTTGGTGTCGCCCACCGCCTTGGAAAAGTCATGCCAGAAGGAGGCCAGAACTTCCTTCCACTGGGCCTGACCGTCCGAAATATCATCCAGCAGTTCTTCCAGACTGGCCGTAAAGCCCGTGTCCACATACCGCTCGAAAAAGGAAACAAGGAATGCAGTTACCAGCCGCCCACGGGCTTCGGGCACAAAGCGCCGGTTTTCCAGCTGAACGTAACTGCGGTCCTGGAGCACGGTCAGGATGGATGCGTAGGTAGAGGGCCGACCAATGCCCAGCTCTTCCATTTTCTTGACCAGAGATGCCTCGGAATAGCGCGGGGGCGGCTGGGTGAAGTGCTGCTCTGCCTCTACGTCTTCACGCCTGAGGGGGTCTTTCTCATGCATGGGCGGGAGCATGCGGGACTCATCATCCGCCGCAGCTTTTTCGGTATCATCACGGCCTTCGCGGTAGAGTTTGAGAAAACCGTCAAAGGTAATGATCGAGCCATTGGCGCGCAGCACGGTCTGGGCGGAGGGGCCGGCAATATCTACTGCTACCTGATCCAGCGTTGCCGATTCCATCTGGCTGGCTACGGCGCGCTTCCACACCAGTTCGTACAGGCGGCGCTGATCGTTGTTGAGGTAGCGCGCCATGGATTCGGGGGTGCGGGAAATATCCGTGGGGCGAATGGCCTCATGCGCTTCCTGCGCGTTCTTGGCCTTGGATGTGTAATGGCGTGGCTGGGCGGGCACGTAGTCCGCGCCAATCTTGCTGCCAATATGCCCGCGAATGGCGTGGATGGCTTCCTGCGCCATGGTTACACCATCGGTTCGCATATAGGTGATCAGGCCGACGGTTTCCCCCCCCAGTTCCATGCCTTCATAGAGCTGCTGGGCGGTACGCATGGTGGTCTGGGCACTCATGCCCAGCTTGCGCGATGCCTCCTGCTGCAAGGTGGAGGTGGTAAAGGGTGGCTGCGGGTTGCGCCGGACCTTGCGCCGCTCAATGGAGCGGACACTCAGTTCCTCGGCTTCCACCGCGCGTTTGGCGGCTTCGGCCTGCTCGGCATTGCCAAGGTCAAACTGGTCGAGCTTTTTGCCGTTCAGGTGCGTCAGGCGTGCGGTAAAGGGTGCGTTGCCCGGCGTGAGCAGGGACGCGGTTACACTCCAGTATTCCCGCGGCTTAAACACCTCGATCTCGGCCTCACGCTCGCAGATCAGGCGCAGGGCAACGGATTGCACCCGGCCAGCACTGCGCGAGCCGGGCAGCTTGCGCCACAGAACGGGAGAGAGGGTAAAGCCTACCAGATAATCCAGCGCGCGGCGGGCCAGATAAGCCTCGATCAGCGGCAGATCAAGCTCGCGGGGGTGAGCCATGGCGTGCTTGATGGCGCTTTTGGTAATTTCGTTAAACGTGACACGCTGCACGTCCACGCCTTTGAGCGCGTTGCGCTCCTCCAGCATGGCGCGCACATGCCACGAAATGGCTTCCCCTTCCCGGTCCGGGTCAGTGGCGAGGTAGAGGTGCTTGGCACCCTTGAGCGCCTTGATAATGGCAGCAACCTGCTTTGTGCCGCGTTCATCGGCCTGCCACTTCATGGCAAAGCCGTCATCAGGCAGGACGGACCCATCTTTGGGGGGGAGGTCGCGCACATGTCCAAACGATGCAAGCACCGTGTAGCCATCGCCCAGATATTTGTTGATCGTTTTAGCCTTGGCTGGGCTCTCGACCACAACAACGTCAGTCATACTCTCTCCGACCTGCCCGGAAGCAGCACTTACCTACTCGTTTCTGCCTGCCCGTTAGTTAGCCCAACGCGACCATCCTGATAGGTGGTCACCTGACCTGACAGCTCAAGCTGGGTGAGCGCGGCCAGAACGACAGAAGCCGAGAACTGGCAGCGCCTTATAAGATCGTCAACAGCTATGGGTGTAAAGGACAGAAGATCAAGCAGCTGTCTGGCAGGGGTGGGTGCTGCATGCTGCTGTGCTGGCAAGGTCGGTGCTGTGTGCACAAGGCTTTGTTTTTGCTGTGAATTTTTAAAATCCTTCCACTCCGTGCCTGTGGTGGCGGAGGGGGGAAGAGATGCAAACAGGTCAGGCGTGGATTTTGTGCGGCTCAGGGCCAAAGGCGGGTTCTGGGGTGGAGTTACGGCAATATGGGGCAGAATATCGGACACACGCTCAACCAGAATGGCCCCCTTGCGCAGCAGATCATTGCTGCCTCTGCACCTTGGGTCCAGCGGGGAGCCGGGCACGGCAAAGACCTCCCGCCCGTAATCGGCGGCCATGCGTGCCGTAATCAGCGTGCCAGAATGGGGGGCTGCCTCCACCACCACACAGCCAAGGGCCAGCCCTGCAATAAGCCTGTTCCGGCGCGGAAAATGGCGGCCTTGCGGGGCGGTGCCAAGGGGAGCCTCGGTAACAACTGCGCCCATTTGGGCAATGCGTGCCTGCAAATCGGTGTTCTGGGGTGGGTAGGGGCAGTCCAGCCCGCCTGCTATGGCGGCAACGGTCAGGCCCTGTTTGTAAAGCGCGCCATGATGGGCGGCACTGTCTATCCCCCGTGCCAGACCGGAAATAACGGTCAGGCCGGAGTCGGCTATCTCCGTGGCCAGACTTTCGGCCAGCCGCAACCCCTGGGCCGAGGCATTGCGCGCCCCGACAATGCCAACGCCCGGCTGGCTCAGGCAGGCGGGGTCGCCCAGAATGCTCAGTACGGGTGGGGCATCGGGAATATGCCGCAAAAGGGGTGGGTAGTGCGGGTCCAGCAGGGTCAGGAACTGCCCGCCGAGGGCCAGCGTGTTCTCAATTTCGCGCTCAATGCTGTCCCGCGGGGGAATGCTGGGGCGTGTGCGCCCTCTGGAGGGCAGACCCGGCAGGGCATACAGTGCCGCCTCTGGCGTGCCATACTGCGCGACCAGCCGCTGCCATGTGCGCGGGCCAACCTGTTCGGTCCGCGCAAGGCGCAGGGCAGCATACAGGCTGCTCATGCGAAAGGGTGGAGCAACCGGCGCAAAGGCCGGTCAGTCCTTTTTCTGACCAATGCGGGACTCGGTCCCCCGCAGGATACGGGCAATGTTTTCATGATGGCGGGCAATGACCAGCAGGCTGATCAGCAGCGTTGCCATGGGCTTTGGGCTGGCCTGAAAGGAAAACCCATACAGGGCCAGAATAACAACGGGCATGACCACAAAGGCAGCCAACGCCCCGGCGGAGGAAATGCGGGAGAGCTTGGCAACCCCTAGCCACACGGCACATCCGACCAGCCCGGTAATGGGGGAGAGGGCAAGCAGTGCCCCCAGCCCCGTGGCCACGCCCTTGCCCCCCCGAAAGCCCAGAAAAACGGGGAAACAGTGCCCCACCACCGCCGCAAGGGCCGCAAGAGATGCGGTGTGGTCGGAATAATCGGGTGAGGTCATGACCCATGCGATCAGAACCGCCAGAAACCCCTTGCCAGCATCCAGCCCCAGCGTTGCAGCGGCAAGGTCCTTGCGGCCGGTGCGCAGTACGTTGGTCGCGCCAATATTGCCCGAGCCGATGCTGCGTAAATCCCCCGCACCGCCAAGATTGGTCAGGATCAGCCCGAACGGAACACTCCCCAGTGCGTAACCCATGAACGCCATGGCCGCCATAAGCCACAGCACGTAGGAGGGAAGCTGCCCGCTCATGCCGCGTCTGCCTCATAAACGCGCTGGCCAGCCTTCCATGTGCCCAGTACGCGGCCTTCCAGCGGACGGCGGTCAAATGGAGTGTTCTGCGCACGACCGGGGAGCTTGCCGGCTGTTACCAGCCAACTCTGCTCTGGGGCAAACAGGCACAGGTCGGCCATGGCCCCTACGGCCAGTGTTCCGGCTTCCACGCCCAGCAGGCTGGCGGGGCGGTAGGTCAGCAGGCCAAGGGCCTGTGGCAGACCCAGCGTGCCATCATGCACACGCGCAAGGGTTACGCCCAGCAGCGTCACCATGCCCGTGCCCCCGGTAGCGGCCTGCGCAAAGGGTAGGCGCTTGTCATCCGCATCCCGCGGGTGGTGGTCGGAGGCAATGGCGTCAATCGTACCATCGGCCAGCCCGGCACATACGGCCAGCCGGTCTTCCTCACTTCGCAGGGGGGGGGAGAACTTGGCGTAGGTTCTGAAATCGCCAATCGCGTTTTCGTTCAGGTCAAAATAGGGGGGGGCTGTATCGCATGTCACGTTCAGCCCGCGCGCCTTGGCCTGACGGATCAGGTCCAGCCCTTCTCCCGTGGAGACATGGCCAAAATGCAGGCGTCCCCCGGTCAGTTCCGCCAGACGGATGTCCCGCGCGATCATGATCGATTCGGCCGCCGTGGGAATGCCCGCAAGCCCAAGGCGGGTGGCCAGTGCGCCAGATGTGGCACACCCTGACCCGGCAAGGGATGGGTCTTCGGGGTGCTGCACCACCATGGCGTTAAACCCGCTGGCATAGGCCAGAGCAAGCCGCATAAGGCGGGAAGGGTCTATGGCGCGGTTACCATCGGTAAAGGCCACGGCTCCGGCTTCGTGTAGCAGGCCGATTTCGGCCAGTTCCTTGCCTTCGCACCCTTTGGTCAGGGCCCCATAGGGCAGAATGGTTACAGCCCCGGTTTCCTCCCCCCGGGCGCGGAGCATCCGGACCAGAGCTGGGTTATCTATGGCGGGTTTGCAGGTGGGGAGTACTGCAATGGTGGTAATCCCCCCGGCAGAGGCAGCACGGGTGGCGGAGGCTATGGTCTCACGGTATTCGTAGCCGGGTTCACCAATTTCCACGCGCATGTCCACAAGACCGGGGCAGAGCACGGCACCTTGCCCATCCACATGGGCGGCACCTTCTGGCCTGCCTTCTGCACCGGGTTTGTCTATGCCGGCTATCTGCCCGTCGCGCACAAGCAGGCGTCCGGGCTGGTCCAGCCCGGAGGCAGGGTCGATCAGGCGGACATTTTCAAAAACAACGGTGGTCATGGCGTTTGCCTGCTGCGTGTAAGGCGGTCCAGAACGGCCATGCGTACGGCCACACCCATTTCCACCTGTTCCTGAATAACGCTCTGGTCGGAATCGGCAACGGAGCTGTCAATTTCCACGCCCCGGTTCATGGGGCCGGGGTGCATGACCAGCGCGTTTTTGTGCGCCAGATCCAGCCGCCTGCGGTCCAGACCAAAAAAGCGGAAGTATTCGCGCGCGCTGGGAATAAGCCCGGAGGACATGCGCTCGCGCTGCAGGCGCAGCATCATCACCACATCCACATCGCGCAGGCCGTCTTCCATGCTGTGGTGGATGTCCACCCCAAGCTGGCCAAGGTTGCCCGGCACCAGTGTGGGCGGGCCTACAAGGCGCACGGAACTGCCCATTGTGGTGAGCAGATGAATATTGGAGCGCGCCACGCGGGAATGGGCGACATCCCCACAGATGGCGACTTTAAGCCCCCCCAGAGTGCCATGGTGGCGGCGGATGGTCAGCGCATCCAGCAAAGCCTGCGTGGGGTGCTCGTGCATGCCATCGCCCGCATTCACGACCGAGGCTTCCACCTTGCGCGCCAGTAGGGCGGGCGCACCGGACTGGGAGTGGCGGACCACCAGCAGGTCCGTGCGCATGGCATTAAGGGTGGCTGCGGTGTCCAGCAGGGTTTCCCCCTTGTTCACCGAGGACTGGGCGACGGACATGTTGATCACGTCCGCCCCCAGCCGCTTGCCTGCCAGTTCGAAGGAGGTACGCGTGCGCGTACTGTCTTCAAAAAACAGGTTGATCAAGGTGCGCCCGCGCAGCACATCGCGCGGGACCTTGCGGGAGCGGTTGAGCAGGGCATAGCTCTCGGCCAGATCCAGCAGCGGCTCGATCTGGTCTGGCGTCATGCCCTCCAGCCCGAGCAGATGCCGGGTGTGGCGGCCGGGAAAGCTAGCCATGCAGAACGGCTCCTATTCTGGCCAGTGTTTCATCCCGGCCGAGTGCCTGCAACGTGGCATCAATCCCGGGGGAGGAGTTGGAGCCGGTTACGGCCGCGCGCAGTGGCTGGGCAACCTGACCAAGCTTGTGGCCACCACGCTCGGCAAAGGCGCGCAGGGCGGCATCTATGTTTTCGGGGCTGAAGGGTTCCACCACGGCCAGATCCCGCGCCAGTTCACCCAGCAGGGCGCGGCCTTCGGGGGTGAGCAGCTTTTCGGCCTTGGCGTTCATGGGCAGGGGCACATGGCGGCCAAGGAAGGCGGCGTTCTCGGTCAGTTCAACCAGTGTGCGTGCGCGTTCCTTAAGGCCGGGCATAAGGGACAGCACACGGGCACGGGTGGTTTCGTCCACATTAACGCCTTCAACTTTTTTCAGGCGTTCCATAACGTCATCCGTCAGGCGCACGTCATCCGCCTGCCGCAGCCATACGGCGTTGATGTGGTCGAGCTTGGCGTAATCCATGCGCGAGGGCGCACGGCCCACACCATCAATGTCGAACAGCTTGATCTGTTCTTCGCGCGAGAGGATTTCCGCATCCCCATGCCCCCAGCCCAGACGGAGCAGGTAGTTGCAAAGGGCTTCGGGCAGGTAGCCCATGTCGCGGAATTCCACCACGGACTGCGCGCCATGGCGTTTGGAAAGCTTGGCGCCATCGGGGCCATGAATAAGCGGCAGATGGCCAAAGCGCGGCAGGTCCCAGCCCATGGCGCGGTAGATCATGGCCTGGCGGAAGGTGTTGGTCAGGTGGTCATCACCACGGATCACGTGGGTAATGGCCATGTCGTGGTCATCCACCACCACGGCGTGCTGGTAGGTGGGGGTGCCATCGGAACGCAGGATGATCATGTCATCCAGCTCCACATTGGCCACGCGGACTTCGCCCTGCACCAGATCATCAATAACCGCATCCCCTTCACGCGGGGCCTTGATGCGGATGGCGTAGGGGGCACCTGCGGGCGCGTCTGCCGGGTCGCGGTCGCGCCACAGGCCGTTATAGCGCGGGGGCAGGCCATTTTTTGTGGCGTCTTCGCGCATCTGCTTGAGTTCTTCTGGCGTGCAGTAGCACTTGTAGGCCAGACCTTTTTCAAGCAGTTCCAGTGCAACCTCGCGGTGGCGTGCCTCCCGCGAGGACTGGAAGACGGGTTCCTCATCCGGCGTAATGCCCATCCAGTCCAGACCCGCAAAAATAACATCTACGGCCTGTTGGGTGGAGCGTTCGCGGTCGGTATCTTCAATACGCAGGAGGAATTGACCGCCATGGTGACGGGCAAAGAGGAAGTTGAACAGGGCTGCGCGGGCGTTGCCAATATGCAGCAGGCCTGTCGGACTCGGAGCAAAGCGTGTGCGGATGGTCGTCATGGGGCGCTTCTTTATCACGCGCAGGCGCAGGGAGCCATATGCTGAACCCGATGTCTGTCATGGTGTTGCTGGATGCGGAGTTCAGGCGGTTGGTGCTGTGGGTTCCGGTCCTGCTGGCGCTGGGGGCGCTCGCCTATTTTTTATGGCCGTATGAGCCGGGGCTGCTCGGTGGCGTGGGCGTACCCGCAGGGGTGGTGGGCCTGTGCCTTGGGGCCTGTTTTTACTGGCGGCAGAGCCTTGTGGCGCGGCTGGCTGGTGGGGCTGGCATGGCGTTAGCCGTGGGGTTTGGTGCAGCATGGTGCGCGGCACACCGCCAGCCGCCCATGCCTGAACTGCCCCGCCGGGGTACCGAAATTTCCGGCATTGTGCGCGATATTGCCTTTTTTCCCGCGCCCACAGGGCAGGGGGAGCCGGTACGGCGCGTGACCCTTGCGCAGGTGGTTCTGCATGATTTTGTAGATGATGGCATGGCCCCCCTGCGCCGCACTCTGGCTATACGGCTGGTGCAAAACGATTCGGCCCTGCTCGCGCCGGGGGATGGCGTGCGGGTGCGGACTATGCTGCAGCCCCCGCCTTTTCCCGCCCTGCCCGGTGGGCGGGACAGGCAGTTCGAGGCATGGTTTTCCGGGCAGGCAGGGAGTGGTTATGCGCTGGAGCCCGTGCAGGTGGAGCCGGGGGTACAGGGCAGGGTATCGGGCTTCTGGCAGGGGGTGGCTACCGTGCGCGGGCGGGTTAACGCGCGTGTGCGGGCTGTTCTGCCCGGCCCTTCCGGGGCTGTTGTCGCCACCTTGCTGGATGGCAGGGCAGAGGCCGTTCCGCAGGATGTGCGGGAAGATTTTGCCGCCTCCGGGCTTGCGCATCTGCTGGCGGTAGCGGGCTTGCACCTTGGTCTTGTTATGGGGGCGGCCATGCTGGTTTGCCGCATGGTGCTGGCCGCGTGGGAATATGCCGCCCTGCGGTGGCCCTGCAAGGCGCTTTCCGCCTTTGTGGCATGGGGCGTGGGCGGGGGGTATGTACTGCTTACAGGCGCGCACCTGCCCGCCGTGCGGAGCTGGCTTATGGCCAGTGTTGTGGTGCTGGGGCTTGTGGTGGGGCGCAGGGCCGTGTCCATGCGGGGGCTGGCGCTGGCGGCAACCCTTATGCTGCTGGTGGCACCGCAGGTTGTGCTGGATGTGGCTTTTCAAATGTCCATGGCCGCGGTTATGGCGCTTGTGGCGGGGTATGAGCTCCTGCAACCCCGCCTGACCCGTGGCCTGTCCGGGCTTACGGGAGCCAGGCACGGGCTGGCCCGGCATGGTGTTATGCTGGTGCTGACCAGCCTTTTGGCTGGCACGGCCACCTTGCCGGTGGTGATGGCCCATTTTGGGGTGGTGCAGCCGTTTTTTGTGCTGGCCAACCTGCTGGCCGTGCCGCTGATGGGCGTTTGGATTATGCCGCTGGGGCTGGCGGCGCTGGTGGCCATGCCCCTGCATGCAGAGGCTCCTTTTTTATACCTGATGGATGCCGGTGTGCGTGTTGTGCTGTGGCTGGCGCGGAGTGTGGCAGCTTGGCCGGGTGCGCGCATGGAGGTGCCCGCCATGCCCGGCTGGGGGCTTGCCGGTGTGCTTCTGGGCCTGTGCTGGCTGTGTTTGTGGCGGGGGCGGCTGCGGTGGTGGGGCATGCCTGTTGTACTGTGTGCCACCCTGAGCCCATGGCTGGTGAACCAGCCAGACCTCCTGATCAGCCCGGATGGGCAGTTAATGGGGGTGCGCGATCACGCGGCCATACTGGTTATGGGCCATGCGCGGGATGAGCGGGCCATAAAGGCTGCCTGGGCACAGGCACTGGCCATGCCTGCAACCGGTTTTTCCACCACGGCGGAGCAGGCGGCCGAAACACCCGATGGCAGCCTGATCTGCGGGGAGGGCGATGCCGGGGGCACCTGTACCCTGCTCCGCAATAAGCACGAAGTGGTGCTGCGTGTGCATGATCCCTCGGACGGGCGCAGCCTGCTCCCCCCAGACCTGTGCGCGCAGGCTGATCTGGTGGTGAGCGTGGCCCCCTTAAGGGAATCATGCCCCGATGTTGCAGTCCGGCTGGATCGTTTTTCTGCCTGGCGCGTGGGAGCACAGGCGGTTTTTCTGGCTTCGGGCGTGCGGGTGGTCAGTGACCGGCAAACACGGGGGGAGCGGCTGTGGGTGCTTAAGCCCGGCGGCCACGGTATGCCCACCCTGCCTCTGGCTCAGGCGGAATAAGGTGTGTGCTGGCGTGGCACCCACGCCTGTTTATGGGGCGTTGGTCAGCTTTCCGTGCTGTCAAACGCTTCCATCACCCGGCTGGAATAGACAAGGGCGGCCCCTGCGTTCAGTGCCACGGCCACTCCAAGGGCTTCGGCTATTTCCTCCTTGCTGGCGCCTACCTTGCGGGCGGCAGCGGAGTGTACGGCAATGCAGCCATCACACCGTGTGGTTACGGCTACGGCCAGCGCAATCAACTCGCGCGTTTTGGCGTCCAGATGCTTCAGTTCAGGCAGAGGTGTTTCCAGCGTTTGCAACCCTTTGAGTGTGTTTGGGGTTAGCTGTGCCAGTGCCTTGACGTTTTTTTGCATATTGGCGCGATAAGCATTCCAGTCGGTCATGACATGGACTCCGATATGGGTATGTTGGACCTTCCAACAGCACCAGAGCCCTTCGGCCTTGTCACGACACGGTTAGGAGAGGTGTTGATACTTGCGGAAAGAGCCTTCAAGCCGTTATCGGGCAGACTTATGACAGACATGAACACGAGCGGGGCCTCCGCTGCGACCGCACAGGGGCCTCTGGCAGTTTACCGGCAGCGCATTGCGACCGGGGACATCAAGAGCGATCCGGATCAGGCCCGTGTGGTCGAACGTCTGGACCAGTTGTGGCGCGAACTTGCCACCATGCCCGCGCGCGCGCCGCAGGCGGCCAGCCCCGCCAGCAAAGGCAGGGGCTTTTTGGCAGGACTTGCCAAAAAGCTGATGAGCCAGCCCGCACAGCCCACGCAGGACCGCCCGCGCGGGCTTTATATTGTGGGGCGGGTCGGCCGGGGCAAAACCATGGTCATGGATCTGTTTTTTGGCTGTGCGCCTGTCCGGCTCAAGGAGCGCATCCATTTTCTGCGCTTCATGCAGGACGTGCACCAGAAGCTGCATGCCCTCAAGGCCGCCAACCCCGGTATGGCCGACCCCATTCCCCCGCTGGCCAAAGCCATTGCAGCCCGTGTGCAGCTTTTGTGCTTTGACGAGTTTCAGGTGAACGACATTGCCGATGCCATGATTCTGGGCCGCCTGTTCGAGGCCCTGTTTGCCGATGGCGTGGTGATTGTGGCCACCTCCAACACCGAGCCCGCCCAGCTGTTCCAGAACAGGCCGGGGGCGGATGCCTTTAAGCCGTTCATTGCCATTATCCGGCGTGAGCTGGATACGATCGAGCTGGATTCGCCAAGGGATTACCGGCGCGGGCGCGAGCAGGACCGGCAGACATGGCTGGTCCCGGCCGATGCGCAGGCCCACGCCACGCTGGACCGTATTTTTGCCCATCAGGCCGGTGGTGCCAGCCCCCAGCCGGTCACGCTGGAGTTTATTGGCCGCAGTTTTGAGGTGGAGCAGGCGGCAGGGCCGGTGTGCCGGTTCGATTTCAACTCTTTGTGTGGAAAACCGCTGGGGCCGAACGATTATCTGGCACTGGCAAGGCGTTTTCCCGTTGTCGTGATCGATAACATTCCCTGCATGGGACAGGACGAGGCCAATCTGGCGCGACGCTTCATTACCCTCATAGATGCCTTGTACGACAACGGAAACCTGCTGTTTGCCTCGGCTGCGGCCGCACCTGACAAACTGTTTACCGAGGGCGAGGGATCGGACGCATTTGCCCGTACAGCCTCCCGTCTGGCGGAAATGGGCAGTGAAAGCTGGCTTGAGCATGGTGCACAGGCAGCACAGGCGGCGCACAGCCTCGCTAGAGCGTGACAGGCGGTGCCCTTGTTCCGCTCCCATGGCCGGTCTAGCTCTTGAGACAGAAAGAGCCGGGGGCTGTGTGCTTCTGGCAAGGGATATCAAGGGCACTCTGCCGTATGGGTGGGGTGAAGGAAAAGATGGTCCGGCTTACGTTGGAGTGTGACACAACATCTGGTCTGCGGCGCGTGATCACCCCGCGACAGGGAGGAATGTGAGATGGCGGTATCGGATATGCTGGCAACCGCTCTGAACGGTGCCAATATCGCGTACCTTGCGGATTTGTATGCCCAGTGGGCAAAGGATCCAAAAAGTGTAGATCCCTCCTTCGATATTCTCTTCAGCTCGCTGGGGGATGACGAGGCGGCCGTGCTGCATGATGCGCTTGGCGCATCCTGGGCACCGCGCCCGTCCATTATTATGGGGGAAGAGCCACCACCACCTGCCAAGGGTGGCCCGGCTGGCGGTCTGGCCGCGCAGGATAGTCTGGCTATTGCCCGGCTGGTCCGCGCCTACCGCGAATTTGGTCATCTGGAAGCAACGCTTGACCCGCTCGGGCTCAAGGTTCCCACCCAGCGTGAGGAACTGAACCCCCAGACCTACGGCTTTGGCCCCAAGGATCTGGAGCGTGAGGTTTTTATTGGCTCCCTGCTGGAGCCTCTGCTCAAGGGGCGCAACACAGCCAAGGTCAAGGACGTTATTGCGGCCCTGCGCACGGTATACTGTGGCAACATTGGTGCAGAATACCTGTATGCCCGGAATACCGAACAGCGCGAATGGTTCCGCAACCGGCTGGAAAGCGATAACTGGCAGCAGAATGTCAGCGTGGCCGAACGCAAGAGCATTCTTAAAAATCTGGCTGAAGCAGAAGGGTTCGAAGCCTTCTGCCAGAAGCGCTACGTGGGTGCGAAGCGCTTTGGGCTGGAAGGGGGGGAAATCTCCATTCCCGCACTGCACGCCATTGTGGACCAGTCCGCAGTGCAGGGTGTTGGCTCGGTCACCATCGGCATGGCCCATCGTGGCCGTCTGAACACGCTGGTCAATGTGGTGCGCAAGCCTTACGTGGCCATTTTTAACGAATTTGCCGGTGGCTCCTTCAAGCCCGACAATGTGGAAGGCTCGGGGGACGTCAAGTACCATCTGGGGTCTTCGGCGGATGTGGAAGTGAGCGGGCGCTCGGTGCATATTTCGCTCCTGCCCAACCCTTCGCATCTTGAGGCCGTGGATTCCGTTGTGCTGGGCAAGGTACGCGCAACGCAGGATGATGCGGGCGATACGCAAAACCGCACTGGCAGCATGGGCATTATCATTCATGGTGATGCGGCATTTGCCGGGCAGGGTATTGTTTACGAAACCTTTGCCATGTCCCAGCTCCCCGGCTACCGCACGGGTGGGACCATCCATATGGTGGTCAACAACCAGATCGGCTTTACCACCAACCCCGAATGCGGGCATTCCGGTGTGTATGGCACTGATCTTGCCAAATCCATTGAGGCACCTGTCCTGCATGTGAATGGGGATGATGCCGAGGCCGTTATCTACGCCTCACGCCTTGCCGCGGATTATCGCCTCAAATTTGCCAGCGACATTGTGCTCGACATTGTCTGCTACCGCCGCCATGGCCACAACGAAACGGACGAGCCGGTCTTTACCCAGCCCGTCATGTACAAGGCCATTGCCAGCCACGAAACGCCGCACACCCTGTATGCCCGCCGTGTTGTGGAAGCAGGGGTCATGACCGAGGCCGAAACGCAAGCCCAGTGGGATGCGTTCCAGGATCGGCTGGAAGCGGATTACAAAGCGGCCGAATCCTACAAGGTCAACAAGGCAGACTGGCTGGAAGGCGGCTGGAAGGGGCTAACCGCACCGGGGCAGAAGCCCGAACAGGCATGGCCCGATACGGGTGTGGCTCTGGATGCGCTGCAAAAAATTGGGGCGGCCATTACCAAGGTGCCCGAAGGGTTCAACCTCAATTCCAAAATTGCGCGCCAGCTCAAGGCCAAAGCGGCCATGTTCAGCTCGGGCGAAGGGTTCGACTGGGCAACGGGTGAGGCCATGGGCTTTGGCTCGCTCCTGCTGGAAGGCCACCGTGTGCGCCTGTCTGGCGAGGACTGCCAGCGCGGGACCTTCAGCCAGCGCCATGCAACATGGACCGATCAGGTCAACCAGACGCCCTGCACACCGCTGAACCATATTCAGGCGGATCAGGCCAAAATCGAAATCTGGAACTCGCTACTGTCCGAATACGGCGTGCTGGGTTTTGAATACGGTTACTCCGTACGCAACCCGCAGACGCTGGTTCTGTGGGAAGCCCAGTTCGGGGACTTCGCCAACTGTGCGCAGGTCATTATTGACCAGTTTATCGCATCGGGTGAGACCAAGTGGCTGCGCATGTCCGGTCTGGTGCTGCTTCTGCCCCACGGGTACGAAGGGCAGGGGCCAGAACACTCCTCCGCACGTCTGGAGCGTTATCTCCAGCTTTGCGCGGAAGATAACATGTTTGTCTGCAACATCACCACGCCTGCAAACTACTTCCACGCGCTGCGTCGCCAGCTCAAGCTGGATTACCGCAAGCCGCTGGTGCTGATGGAGCCCAAATCCCTCCTGCGCCACAAGCTCGCGGTTTCCGCTCTGGCCGATTTCGGGCCGGGGACGCGCTTCAGCCCCGTTCTGCCCGAGGTGGATGCTCTGGGGCCGGATGCCAAGGTCCGCCGTGTGGTGGTCTGCTCGGGCAAGGTTTATTACGACCTGCTTGCCGCCCGGCGCGAAAAGGACATCAAGGATGTCGCCATCGTGCGTGTGGAGCAACTCTACCCCTTCCCAGAAGCAGCACTCGCAGCCGAGCTCAAGCGTTATCCTGAGGCAGATATTGTCTGGTGTCAGGAAGAAACGGAAAATGGTGGCGCGTGGCACTTTGTGGACCGGCGGATTGAAAAAGCTCTGGTGCGTGCAGGCCACAAGGCGGGGCGTCCGCAGTATGTGGGGCGTGCTGCCGCAGCCAGCCCGGCAACGGGTCTTGCACGGATCCATGCCGCCGAGCAGGCGGACCTTGTGGACCGCGCACTTGGGTTGAAGGCGGCTCGCTGAGCAGGGTCTGGAATTTTAGAAAAATTGTCCGCCTTACGCGGAAGAAAAACCCTGTGTGGCAAAATCATTACCCCACACAGGGGCTTTCTTGAGAAGAATGGGGAACAGGATGTCAGTCGAGATCAAGGTGCCAACACTGGGCGAGAGCGTGACCACGGCAACCATTGCCAAATGGCTGAAGCAGCCGGGTGAGGCGGTCAAGGAAGACGAACCAGTCGTTGAACTTGAAACTGATAAGGTCAGTGTGGAAGTTGCCGCCCCGCAGGCTGGTGTGCTTGGCCCGCAGGCCGTCAAGGAAGGGGACGAGGTTGAAGTGGGTGCCCTGCTGGCAACCGTTGAACCCGGCAAGGCAGGGGCAGCCCCCGCAGCGCCCAAGGCTGTAGCCGCGGAAAAGAAGGTGGAAGCCCCTGCAACTCCCGCCCCCGCAGCACAGCCTGCGGCCGGGGCAGTTGATTCCGCAGCTGCTCTGCCTGCTGCACGCAAGATCATGGCCGAAAATGGCCTGAGTGCCGGGCAGGTTGGTCAGGGCACGGGCCTTGGCGGGCGGATTACCAAAGGCGATGTCCTGGGCTTTTTGTCCCAGCCGCAGGGGGCAGCCCCCGCCGCCGCACCCAAAGCCGCCCGCAAGGACGACCCGCGTGAAGAACGCGTAAAAATGACGCGCCTACGCCGCACCATTGCCCGCCGCCTGAAGGAAGCGCAGAACACGGCGGCCATGCTGACCACGTTTAACGAAATCGACATGTCCGGTGCCATGGCGCTGCGTGCCGAATTCCAGGACAGCTTTGTTAAAAAGCATGGTGTGAAGCTGGGTTATATGTCCATCTTCTCCCGTGCGGTTATTGCGGCACTCAAGGAATTCCCGGCCATTAACGCCGAAATCGACGGTGAAGACGTAATTTACCGCGACTTCATTAACCTTGGTATTGCCGTGGGTGGCCCCAATGGTCTGGTGGTGCCGGTTATCCGCGATGCCGATAAAATGGGTTTCGCCCAGATTGAAAAAACCATTTCCGGGTTTGGCAAGGCCGCGCGGGAAGGTACGCTCAAGCTGGACGAACTCTCCGGCGGTACCTTCTCCATCACCAATGGCGGCATTTACGGTTCGCTGCTGTCCACCCCGATCCTGAACTCCCCGCAGTCCGGTATTCTGGGCATGCATTCCATTCAGGAACGCCCGGTTGCCGTAAACGGTCAGGTGGTCATCCGCCCCATGATGTATGTGGCCCTGTCCTACGATCATCGCATTGTGGATGGTAAGGAGGCGGTCAGCTTCCTTGTCCGGCTCAAGCAGAATGTGGAAGACCCCCGCCGCCTGTTGATTGACGTCTGATCTGACACTGGCACAGGCCGGAGGCTGCCTTGGTGCTGCTCTCCGGCCTTTCCTTTTTTGCAGACCCTAACGTGAGCGAGACAATACTCATGCCGACCGAAATTAAAGTACCAACCCTTGGAGAAAGTGTGACCACCGCCACGGTAGGGAAGTGGCTGAAGCAGCCGGGCGAAGCGGTCAAGGAAGACGAACCGGTTGTGGAGCTGGAAACGGATAAGGTGAGCGTGGAAGTGCCTGCCCCCGCCGCCGGTCGGCTGGAAAACCATGCGGTCAAGGAAGGGGACGAGGTTGAAGTTGGCGCCGTGCTGGCCCTGCTGGAAGCCGGAGCCGCAGGCAAGGCCGCTGCCCCGGCGGCACAGGCTACTCCCGCTCAGGCGGCACCTGCCCCCAAGGCAGAAGCACAGGCCGCTCCCCCGGCCGAGACGGATTATGACGTTGTGGTTATTGGTGCGGGCCCGGGTGGGTATGTTTGCGCCATTCGTGCAGCGCAGCTTGGCTTCAAGGTTGCCTGCGTGGAAAAACGCGCAACTCTTGGTGGCACTTGCCTTAATGTCGGCTGCATTCCTTCCAAGGCGCTACTTCAGTCTTCAGAAAACTATCATGCAGCAGGGCATGATTTTGCTGCCCATGGCGTGCTGATTGATAGCGTAAAGCTTGATCTGGCCAAAATGCAGGCCCGCAAGGCCGACATTGTTGGTGCCAACGTGAAAGGGGTTGAATTCCTTTTCAAGAAAAATGGCATCACCTGGCTTAAAGGCCACGGCAAGGTTGAAGGCACAGGCCGCCTGAGTGTGGACGGCAAGCCGGTAACCGCCAAACACATCATTATTGCCAGCGGGAGCGACAGCGCAAACCTGCCGGGTATTGAGGTGGACGAAAAAGTTATTGTCACTTCCACAGGTGCGCTTGAACTGTCTGAAGTGCCCAAGCGTCTGGTGGTTATTGGTGGCGGCGTTATCGGGCTGGAACTGGGTAGCGTATGGCACCGCCTTGGCGCGGAAGTTACCGTGGTTGAGTTTCTTGACCGTCTGGTGCCCGGCACCGATAATGAAGTGGCGGCACAGTTCCAGAAACTGCTGACCAAGCAGGGCTTCAAAATGAAGCTGGGCCACAAGGTGACCAAGGCCGAAAAAACCAAAAAAGGCGTTGTGCTCAGCATCGAACCATCGGCTGGTGGCGCGGTGGAAACGCTGGAAGCCGATGTGGTTCTGGTTGCGGTTGGCCGTACGGCAGCCAGCAAGAACATGGGGCTGGAAGAAGCCGGTATTGCGCTGGACAAGCGCGGCCGTGTGGAAGTGGATGCCCATTACGCAACCAACGTGCCCGGCATTTACGCTATTGGGGACGTTATTGCTGGCCCCATGCTGGCCCACAAGGCGGAAGAGGAAGGTGTGGCGCTGGCCGAACTGCTGGCCGGGCAGGCCGGGCACGTTAATTACGATGCCATTCCCGGCGTGATTTACACTTGGCCCGAAGTTGCCTCCGTGGGCTTTACGGAAGAGCAGCTCAAGGACAAGGGTGTAGCTTACAAGACCGGCAAGTTCCCCTTCCTTGCCAATGGTCGCGCCCGCGCACTGGGCATGACGGATGGCTTTGTTAAGGTGCTGGCCGACAAGCAGACAGACCGCGTGCTGGGTGTGCACATTATTGGCCCCGCAGCAGGTGAGCTGATTGCCGAAGCCACCATGGCGATCGAGTTTGGTGCCTCGGCGGAAGATATTGGCCGCGTCTGCCACGCGCACCCAACCCTGAGCGAAGCCGTAAAGGAAGCTGCTCTGGGCGCTGACAACCGCGCGATCAATATCTAAGAAAATTTTCTTCTTGTTAGGACTAATGCCATACTCTCTTCCGTAGTTGCATACGGAGGAGAGTATGTATGTGTGTGGCAGGGAAGCTGGCAGTCTGCTTGGCCGTGGCTGGCGGTTTTCTGGCCGGGGCGAATATGGTGTATGCCCAAGGTGCGGCATGGCAGAACACAGGCCATGCCGGTGCTGGCCCACAGGCTGCTACACCCCCTGCGGGTGTGGATGACCGCGCACTTGACCCCGCCTTTGCCGGAGTGTCTGGCGGCACACATCCTTCTCCTTCCTTTACAGACGACTCCCCCCCATTTTTGGGGAGGATGCCGCCCGGCAGGAAGCATGGGCGCTGACACTGGCGTTCAGGCGCGAGGTACCTGTCGCTGTTTCTGTTTCCTCAGCTTATAAAGCGGCATGGGTGGCTCTGGCCCGCCAGCAACTGGAACAGGCAGGCTATGTGCTGGATCGCCCGCAGGTGCTTGTGGTGGTGGACCGCAACCCCAAAGTGCAGCGCCTGTGCCTGATTCTGGCCATTCCCGGTAGCGCGGACTGGCAGGTTATTGGCAGTGCCAAAGTCTCTACCGGCACAACCGGGCGGCAGTATTATTATATTACTCCCACCGGCGTTTTCCCCAATTCGGCAACCCGGCTTGGCTACCGGGCCTTGGGTACCAAGAACGAAAACGGCATTATGGGGAACGGCACCACGGGGATGCGCGTCTGGGATTTTGGTTGGCAATGGGCCGAAAAAGGCTGGCTACCAAGCCGGGACAAAGTGCAGATCCGGCTGGAAATGCACGCAACAGACCCGGTTTATCTGGAGCAGCGGCTGGGCCATACGGCGTCCGAGGGGTGCATCCGTATTCCGTCATCACTCAATGTGTTCATTGACCGCCACGGGCTGCTGGATACGGAGTATGAACAACGCGCCACCGTGGACCGCAGGTTTGCAGCCCTATTACGCAAGGACAGGGTTGCTTCCCCCATAGCCGGGCTGCTGGTTGTGGTGGTGGATACAGCAGGGCTGGCCATGCCCCCGGCCGCTGCGGCTTTTAAAAACGAGGCTGCCCCACACAGGCCCATTGCGCATGGATAAGGTTGGTCTTTACGCCTAGCTCTAGCTCTAGCTCTAGCTCTAGCTCTAGCTCTAGCTCTAGCTCTAGCTCTAGCTCTAGCTCTAGCTGCCGCTGAAGCGAGTTTCAGTGTGCGCAATGCTGCAAAAACATAAAGCGCAAGCTGGGGGCTTGCGCTTTACTGTGTGCTCCGGTTCAGCCTGTGTAAGCTTTGGCTTACAGGCCCGCAGGCAGCGTGCCGCCATTCTGTGCCAGTTTCTGGCGAACTTCCTTGATCAGCCAGATATTCATGCTCGCGCTGTCTTCCGTGCTACCGGTGTAGCCCAGTTCTGCCGCCAGCTTTTTGCGGGCCTCCAGCGAGCTATCCAGCCCCAGCAGTTTAAGAAGGTCCACAATGGACTCTTTCCAGTTCAGGTTCTGCCCGTTCTGGGTGGCAAGGCTTGTCAGCACGGCATCAACATTAACGGGGGAGCCTGCCGGGGGCACCGTGCCAGGTGCCGCTGTGGCGGCGGCACTGGGCTGCGTGCCGGCATTGGCGGGGGATGTGGTGTCTGGCGTTGCAGCTTTGGCGTGATGAAAAATGGCAGATAAAATGGAACCAAAAATGCTCATGGGGGTAACCCTTTCATAAGATACAATGCGATCGTGTGAGGTAAGATAACCTGACAAATCTGGCAGGAAAGAGACAGTTTTGTGCAAGCGCATAGGCGCAAGGACTAACGGTGGCATGTTCTGGCGTGCAGGCACGGCAAAAAGCCGCAGCCCTACGCAGGCAAAGACCATGCCGGTGCTAACGCCCGGAGCCGGGGCCGGTTCGGGTTAAAAACCGCGACCAGTCAGGAATTTTTTGTAGGGGAGAGAGGGGGCTGGCCACGGCACGCGTGGTGCTGGCAGGGCCAAAGCCCGAAGAAGGGTAGGGGATACTCCATAAGGAGTGCTCCCCCCCCCTTCGTTCAAGATATTTTAGTAACGGTATTCTTCGTGCTTGAAGGGACCGTTAACCGGAACGTCAATGTACTTGGCCTGTGTTTCGCTCAGCTTGCTCAGCTGCGCGCCAACTTTGGCCAGATGCAGGGCTGCAACTTTTTCGTCCAGCTTTTTGGGCAGGGTGTAAACAGCAACGTCATACTTGCCTTCAGGTGCCGTCCACAGTTCGATCTGTGCCAGCGTCTGGTTGGTGAAGGAAGCAGACATCACAAAGGACGGGTGGCCGGTTGCGTTGCCCAGATTGACCAGACGGCCTTCGGACAGAACAATCAGGCGCTTGCCATCGGGGAACACCACTTCATCAACCTGCGGTTTGATGTTTTCCCATGTGAAGTTGCGCAGACCGCCGATCTGGATTTCGGAGTCAAAGTGGCCGATGTTGCACACGATTGCGCGGTTTTTCATGGCGCGCATGTGGTCAACGGTAATGACGTCCACGTTGCCGGTTGCGGTTACAAAAATGTCCCCACGCGGTGCAGCGGCTTCCATGGTGACCACTTCGTAGCCTTCCATGGCGGCCTGCAGGGCGCAGATCGGGTCCACTTCCGTTACCAGCACGCGGCAGCCAGCATTACGCAGGGAGGCAGCGGAGCCTTTGCCCACGTCACCATAACCGGCAACAACGGCAACCTTGCCTGCCATCATAACGTCGGTACCACGGCGGATGGCGTCCACCAGGCTTTCACGGCAGCCATACAGGTTATCAAATTTGGATTTGGTAACGCTGTCGTTCACGTTGATGGCGGGAACCTTCAGCGTGCCTTTTTTCTGCATTTCCCACAGACGGTGCACACCCGTTGTGGTTTCTTCCGACAGGCCCTTAACCTTGGCCAGCAGTTCGGGGTACTGCTCGTGCATCATCACGGTCAGGTCACCGCCGTCATCGAGGATCATGTTCGGGGTCCAGCCATCGGGGCCCTGAATGGTCTGCTCGATACACCAGTTGAATTCGTCTTCTGTCAGGCCTTTCCATGCGAACACCGGAATGCCAGCAGCGGCAATGGCTGCGGCAGCGTGGTCCTGCGTGGAGAAAATGTTGCAAGAAGACCAGCGCACGGTTGCACCCAGAGCGACCAGCGTTTCAATCAGAACCGCGGTCTGGATGGTCATGTGCAGGCAGCCGGCAATACGCGCGCCCTTAAGGGGCTGGCTTGCGCCGTATTCTTCGCGCAGTGCCATCAGACCCGGCATTTCGCCTTCAGCAATGGAAATTTCCTTGCGACCCCAATCGGCCAGCGAGAGGTCCTTTACCTTATAGTCGCTCATATTATCCTGTCTTTCTATGCAAAGTGCTGCTTTGCTATACAGCCATAGACGGTCATAGGCCAGCCGGAACAGGTATGGCAGGTCTGGTTTTATGTGGTTTTGCTTGCCACAACGGCGGCTTTCTGGTGTCCAGCACTTGTTAATCAAAGACTAAATTATGCGGGTTGTAACGGGTTTGTTCTAATGGCTGTTGTGCGTTCCGTCGTGTTTAATATTGTGGCTTTTGTGCTGACCGGGGTCATGGGGGTTGGTGCATTGCCAATCCGCTGGTTTATGCCCGGGCATGCGCTGGCCTATGCCAAGTTGTGGTCGCGGCTGGTCCTGTGGCTGTTCCGTGCCATCTGTGGGGTTCAGGTGCGTGTGAGCGGGCTGGAACATCTGCCACAATCCGGCCCGGCCCTTATTGCCTCGCAGCATCAGTCTGCGTTCGATACGCTGGTATGGATGCTGCTTCTGCCACGGCCATGTTATGTCATGAAAGGTGAACTCACCCGTATTCCCCTGCTTGGCCCCATGCTGGTCCTTACGGGCATGATGCCGGTCGAGCGCGCAGCGGGGGCGCGTGCCCTGCGGCTGCTGTTGCAGGGTACGGACAAGGCAGTGGCCGATAACCGGCAGATTATTATTTTCCCTGAAGGAACGCGCACCATGCCGGGCGAGCACGTGGCGCTCAAGCCTGGTATTGCCGCCATGTCCAGCCATACTGGGTTGCCGGTTATTCCTGTTGCCACCAATTCGGGCCTGTTCTGGGGGCGTAATGCGTTTGTTAAACGCTCGGGTGTGCTGCATGTGTGCATTGGCCCCAGCATTGCCCCGACCAGAAGAGCGGTCCTGCTGGAAGAGATTGAAAAAAGCTGGCGCGCGCTTGAACCAGGCTGTGGCCTGTAGCTTCAGGCACAGCTTGGCGGCAGGGGATAAACCACCCGTCATTGTGGATAACTTTGTGGAGTATGATCCATGTCATAAAAGGGTCATACCAGTATTGCCGCCTGATTTACTGCATGCCCTTAAGTAAATCAGGCAAAGGTATTTTGTGTGCGTTAGGGTCCGTAAGGCTTTTGGTTAAAAAAATCCATTGCCTGCAAAGGGATTTTTAAGCCTCATGTATTCGGTGCATTTGCTGTGGAATTGGGTGGAGGCATAGGCTAGGTTGCCGCAGGGCAAGGCGCTGCCGGGAAGGAAGTCAGGCTGTGGATAATTTTACGCGGCAGGCGGAAGACAGCCATTTGAGGTGGGGATGACACGCTTTGTAAAAACGGCCCTTGTAACGCTGGCAACTGGTGTTGTGCTGCTTGGTGGCGGAGCAGGCGCGTTCCGCTGGAAGAGCCAGCAGTATCTGGACCAGCTTGTTACGCACCCTGCCGGGCTGTGCCAGATAACCTATCAGGGTAGGCAGCACACGGGGGGGCTGTTCCGGGCCGGTCTGGCATTGCAGGGCGTGCGCGTAGCCTGCACCCCCACCACGCATGGCGGGCCCGCCAGAGGGGCGGTGGAATACGCGGTCAGCCGTGTCTGGCTGGAAGTGGTGCCGTGGCACCCCTTGCAGGTGCATATGCGCTTGGACGGATCGCAGTCCTTTGCCGTACCGTATGAACATGATGGCGTGGAGGATACACGCGCATTTGTGCTTGAAGGCAGCCCGGTAGATGTATTCTGGCCCGCGCGCTCCCGGCCTGCCGGCCGTGCTGCGTTTACCGCTCCGTTTGTGCATGTGCGTGCATCGGGTGTGAGCATGACCAACGTGCAGGGCGAATGGCTGTGGAACACACAGGCTACGTTTCAGGCCAGCGTGCTAGGCCTTTCCCTGTCGGTGGAGCAGATGACTGTCCCTGCCTGGCCGCAATACCTGCAAAACGTCAAAGCCGCTTTTTCCATGCCCGGCCCGTATGAGCGCCTGCGCGTGCTGGAACAGGAGGAGGAGAGCGGACAGGCCATCTGGCCCGAACTGCTCGTGCAAAAAGCCTCGGCTGACTGGAATGGCCTCAAACTGGGTGTGACCGGTCATGTGCGGGGTGGGCATGCCACAGCCATGACCGGTGATTTCTGGCTGACAGTCAGGGACTGGAAGCCTTTTGTGGAGCGCCTGCAACCTGAAAAAATCCTCCCCCCTGAGCAGGCAGCGGTTTTTAAAACCACATTGGAAGATATGATTGCCCGTGGGGACCGGTCAGGCGGCAAGCTCGTTCTCTCGCTCTCCGCACGGAACGGCTATGTGTATATGGGGGCTGTGCCGCTGGGGCAGATTTTACCAGTTGTAAGGCTGATGCAACCCCAACAGGGCACGCAGGCTACGCAGTAGTGCCGTGGGTGGTCAGAACGTGTCTTTACGTTTGCGCAGGCTGGCCAACGTTTGCGCATCGGGTGCGCGTAGGAACGGGTTTGTCGCGCGCTCAAGCCCAAGGGTAGAGGGCACGGTGGGCAATCCCTTGTCACGCAGGGCGCGTACTTCCTGCGTGCGTGCTGCTAGGGCGGGGTTTTCGGGGTCCACGCTCAGGGCAAAAAGAGCGTTGGAGAGCGTATATTCATGCCCGCAGCAGATGAGGGTCTGCTCTGGTAGGGCGCGTAACCTGCCCAGACTTGTAAACATCTGCTGTGCTGTGCCTTCAAACAGGCGGCCACAGCCAAGGCTGAACAGCGTGTCGCCACAGAACAGGGCCGGGGGCTGGTCAAAGTAATAGGCAATATGGCCCAGCGTATGGCCCGGCATGGCAAGAACCTGCCCGGCGCTCTGGCCTATTTCCAGCCTGTCATTGTCATGCAGGGGCAGGTCCAGTGCTGGCATGCGGTGCTGTTCGGCCGCGGGGCCAGCCACCTTGGCATGGTAGCGGGTGCGCAGGGTATCAGTGCCGCCAATATGGTCGTGGTGGTGGTGGGTGAGTAAAATAAAATCCAGCCTGTTCCCATCCTCAGCCAGTGCGCGTTCTATGGGGGCGGCCTCGCCGGGGTCCACAATGGCAGTTGTGCCAGTTGCTTCATCCCGCAGGAGCCAGGCGTAATTATCGTTCAGGACCGGAATGGCGCGAATGGTAAGGGGCATGGGGCCTCCTGCTGCTGGCTGGGTCATGGCTTTGGCGGGCCAATATATGATAGGCATGAACCATGCAAAATGCCATGCCGCGCGAAGAATGCTTTTACGGGACTCCACCGGGCAGAGTGTGTGTCAGCCTGCTGGGCGAGCGCATGCGGTGGTTCTGGCCGGAGCTTAAAAACCAGTCTGTTCTGGGGTTGGGCGGGGCAGTCTCATACCTGCACGCACTGGGCGATGCATCCACCCTGCGCATAGGGGCCAGTTTTGGGGGCGCGCAGGGCGATATGGTTTTGCAGCCCGGTCCGTGTTGTGTGGTGGACCCTGCGAGCCTTCCATTTGAAGCGCAGAGGTTTGACCGCATTGTGCTTGTGCATGCCCTGCAAGGGCGTGAAAACCCGCTGACCGTGCTGCGCTCCGCAGCGCGCGCGCTCAAGGATGACGGGCGCCTGCTTATGGTGGTGCCCAGTCGGCTGGGTGGGCGGGCAAGGCTGCGGCGTACTCCGTTCGCACGGGATGCCTCCTTTACGCGGCCCAAGCTGCGGCAGTTGCTGGCAGCAGCCATGCTGCGGGCCGAACAGTGGGATGAGGCCGTATTCCTGCCCGCAAGTCAGGCCTGCCGCACGCTCCGGCGTGGTCGGCGGATGGATATTGCAGGCAAGGTGCTCTGCCCCGGTGGCGGAAGCCTTATTCTGGTAGAAGCCGTGCCGGAAATGTATTCTGCTCTTTCTTTGCCCGTGCAGCACAAAAAGGGGTGGCTTGCGCGTATGCGCATGCCCTCGGCTGGCATGGCCGGAGCGCCCAGAGCGGGAAAAACACCCTAGCCCGCACTGGGCACGGTTGAACGCATTGTATTCAGCCTGCACTCATGGTGTTATCCGCCGGTTTTCGTGTTCATAGGTTTTGGGGCTGGGTTCCATTCTTCTCTCTAGTGTTCTTTGTGGTCTGCTTCTGGTGCTGGTGGCACTGGGTGCTGTTGCTGCGCTGCCGGATAAAATCCTGCGTGGCATGGCATTCTGGCGGACAGAAATACTGGCGGTACTCTGGGCCATTGCCGGTGTAACGGCCCTGACCGGTGCCGCCTTCCGTGTGGAAGGGGAGTTGGGGTGGTTCCCCGTATTTGGGGCGGATGGGCCATCTTTGCCCATGTTGGCCATTCTGGCCTGTGTGGGGGCGCTGGTTGGCCGGGGGCGTGCTGGCGTGGCCTGCGTGCTGGCCTGTCTGGGGGTTCTGGCCCTCTCACCTCTGGTGTTCGGCCTGTTTACGGGTACGGCTCTTGTGCTGCTGGCAGGGCATGGCAAGCGCGGGTTGTGCCTGCCTTTTGCCGTGCTGCCTGCCTGTATTCCCGCCGATAGCAGCCTGTCTGTGCCGCTGCTGGGGGTTATGGTTCTGCTTGTTGGGTGGGCCATTGCCGTGCAGCGGGGGCCGTTGGGGGTGTTGCCTGCCTGTATTGGCCTGTTTTTGCTTGGGCGTTTGCTGGCCGAAGTGGGGGAGTTGCCCCTGCTGTCGCAAGGGGTGCTGCTGGCGTGTGGGGGTGTGGTTGCGTGTGCAGGGCTTGCGCAGGCCATGCGCAACCAGCAGGCCACGGCCCTTGTGGCAGGGCTGGCGGCCTGCTGGTACGGCATGCTCGTGCTGGCCCTTGTGCTGGCGCTTTCCTCCCCTCTGGGTGGGGCGGATACGTTTCGTACAACCGTAGTGCTGGGCATGGGCACCCCTGTTGTGGCGCTGCTGGGCATGCTCTGGGTAGCCCAGCGGAGTGACGCAGGTGAGGGCGGTATATTGCAGACCCGTGCGGCGCGGTGCCTGCTGGGTGTGGTGCTGGCCCAGTGCTCGGTTCTGCCACCCTGTGGTGGGTTTGCGGTCCTGTGGGCGGCTCTGGCGGGGGGCAGTTACTCGGTCGAGGCCACGCAGCCGGTCATGGCGCTCCTGGCGGTTATGCTGGTGGTGTTTTTTGTCGCCCTTGGAGTGGTGTTGAGTGCTGCTCTGGTGCGTGCGGGCCTGCTGCTTCTGTCTGCCCCACAGAGGAAGGCGGATGCCCCCGCTGCCATGGTTCTGCCTTTGTGGGTATGCGCGGTGCTGAGCAGTGTTCTGGCCTTTGTGCCGGGAACCTGGCTGTTTGTGGCAGACCATCTGGTGGTGGGGCCGCCCCTGCTACCCATAACATGGCAGGATATGACGACAGTGCATTTTGCAGGGCACGCTGCCCGCCTGACGCCACTGCTGGTTTTGCTGGGGCTGGCGCTTGTGCTGCTTGCCACGGCTCTGTTGGTCCGGGTGTTTGGTTTTATGCCATTTGCCCCGGCTCTGCGGCAGGTTACAGCATGGCGGCAGGGTGCTCCGGTGTATGAGATTCCTCCGGATCGGAATGGCCCCGCACCTGTGGCGGAGGGGTGTTCTGGTGGGGGGCTGTTGCCTTTGTGGCCAGCATGGCGCGGATTTTTTACCACGCCTGCGGCCGTTACGGCCCTGCGCGTACCGGGGGCAAGGGGTATTCTGCCACGCCGGGGAAAAGTTTTCTGGCGTTATGCACGGCGTTGCCTGTTTGTGGCCATAAGCTGGTGCGAAGCGCAGGGAATGGTTCTTATCCTGCTCCTTATGGGGGCAGGGCTGCTGGCCGGGCTGTTTGTGGGCAAATGACACATTCCATTCCCTGGGGCTGGGTCCTCCTCTTTTTGCCGCTTCTGGGCCTGCAAACACTGGCAATGGTGTTTGCAGCACCCTGGTTGAGCGGGCTTGTCGGGCGGGTAGCGGGGCGCCTGTCGGGTGTTTCGGCTTTTCCGGTCATGGGGCGGTGGCAGGATATATGGCACCAGTTCCGCCGGCCCCGCTTGCAGCAGGAGGGCGCACAACTGGCCAGTATTGCCTGTGCGGCGGCATTGGTGCTGGCCGTTCTGGGCTGTGCGCTGGTTCCGGCATTTACACTGGCGCTTCCCGGTTTTCCTGCACCGGGCCTGCTGTTGATCTGCTGCGTGCTGGTTATGGCGCTGGTGTGCCTGAACATTCCCTGTGTGCTGGGCGGTGGCTTGGGGGCCGTGCAGGGGGCTCGCGGCATGCTGGGGGCATTTTTGTTGCTGCCCGCGCTGGTGCCGGTTTTTCTGCTCTGTGGTGCGCGTGATTTTTCAGATTTTCTGGCCACGGTACACGGGCTTTCCCCCCTAACCGATGGCGCGCCTTTTGTGCTGGCCGGTGTGGCCCTGTTTTTAGTGCCCGCATTGGCGTGGCCTGTGCAGGATGGCCAGCTTGCCCTGCTGGCCGGGCCGGAGCGGGCCATGTGGCTCTGGGCGGCAGACTGTGTGCAAATAACATGGGTTGTGCTGGCGCTGGATACGGCATGGCCGGGCAGCCTTGCCTTGCCTGATGACGCGGGCATGGAACAGTGGCTGAGCCAGTGCATGCTCGGTTTTGGCCTGTGGGGTGCCAAGCTGCTGTTGGCTGCGGTGTTGCTTGCACTGGTCCGGCTGGTTGTGCTGCCCCCGCTACGGCGCGCGCGGGTAAGGCTGGTCAGTATCTTTTTGCTTGGAGTGCTGGCCTTGCAGGTCACCTGGTCTGTTCACCCTTTTCTGGCCGAACGGGAGGATACCAGCGTGTCTGCCGTCTTGCAGGATAATTCGCAGGCTTCCGCCGCAGGTATGGAGGATACGCCATGACCCTTGTTGCCATTCTTGTGCCTATGGTGGCCTTGTGTGTTGTGGCGCGGGGTGTTGGTTTTCTGCTGCCCGCCGGGGTGGTGACTGCGCTGGCCATGCTGGTGGATGGGCTTACTCCGGTGCAGGAGGCAGGGGCCACGCTGGCGTTGCTGTTTGCAGCCCTGCCGCCGTTTTTTTTAACCCGCTACCAGCACGATGCCACGCACGAACGTACAGGCGCTGCTGTGCCGTTTTTTGCGCTGGCCCTTATGGTTTTGCTGCTGCTGGCCTGTAACCACGCGGGGAGTACGGTTTTTCCCGCAGGGCTGTGCACCATGGTAGCCGGGCTGGTGGCCGTTGTGTGCCGCCAGAGCATGGTCTGGCAGTGGGCGGGGCTTTTAACCTGTATTGAAGGTGTTCTGCTGTCTGCCGTATTGGGCCACCAGCCGGTGGTGCTGGGTGTGGCCGCTCTGGCCGGGGCGGTGGTGCTGCTCCTTGGGGGCATGTGCATCCACCGCATTATGCCGCGTGTTGTGCCTGTGCGTGCTGCTGGCCAGCGGGGCAGGCGCACGGAGCAGCCGGGCGGAGGTGCAGGCGCATGAGTGCTGGCATGGAAGCCACGGTTTTTCTGGCAGCACTGGCATTTGTGTGGCCCTTTATTGGTGCGCTGGTTGTGGCCGCGCTGCCTGCTCCCCATAGCCGTGAAGTCGCGATATGGATGGCCGCCATCGGCTGCGGGCTTGCGGTTGTCGTGTTCATGTTCCCTTCGGTCGGGAATGGCGCCAGCGGGTGGGATGATGATCCGGTGCAAAGGGCCGGGCGGGTCATGCTCGCCTTCGGCCTGCTGCTGCTGCTGGTGCTGGAAAACGGCATCCAGCCCGACCGCCTGTTGCGTAGCCTGCCGCATGTCTGCACGGCTCTGGCGGGGCTTGCATGTGTTGCGCCTCAACCGGCTGTAGGGCTGGGTATCCTGGAACTGGCTCTGGCGTGGGGCGTGTTTGTTTTTACGCGCCCGGCCGGGCAGGCCAAAACCGGGTGGGGGTTAATCCGCACCGGGTCGGTGGGAACGGTCCTTGTGCTGTCGGGTCTGTTATTGCCGCAGGGGAGCACGGTTTCGGGCCTGATGATGGCATGTGGCCTTGTTATTTTAACCGGACTTGCCCCGTTTGGTCAGTTCTGGCGCGATGAGAACGATAGCTTCCTGTTCCTCCCGTTTGCAGGGGCATCCATCCTGCTGGCCATGCGGCTGCGCGGGCATGGTGGTGCTGCGTTTGAAATGGCTCTGGTGGCGGCGGGCCTTATTTCGGTCTGGTTAACGGCTGCTGCTGGCCGCGCGGGGGACAGGCAGAGGCTGTTCCGCACGTTCCCGTCCGCGCTGGCCCTTATGGCCGTTGGCGTGGAGGCGGATGTTGCGGCTTTGCTGTTCCTGTGTGGCTGGTGTCTGGCCGGGGGGAACCGCAGTGGGCGTGGCTGGGCGATTAATGTTCTGGCCTGTTTTCCCCCCGGTGCACCGTTTGTGGGGTGCCTGCTCCTGTTGTCTGTCATGACCGACTGGGCATGGCCCGTTGCGGTGCTGACCGTGTGCGGCATTCTGGCCGCCGTGCTGCGCGTCGTGCCGGACCGGGAGGCCGCCCGCCTGTTCTGGCCAGATGACATGGCCGGGCGCGTGGCATGTTCGGTGCTGACCGTTATGGGCTTTCTGGTGCCATTGGCCATGATGCTGGGGGCGTTCTGATGGATGTTGCCGCACTGATATACGCAGGTGAACAGACCTCCACCCCATGGCGCTTCCGGCTGGATGAACTGGCCTGGCGCGATATGGTGGATATGCTTAAAGGGGACGATCTGCCCTTTGTCGGCCTGTGGTGCGATGGGGCGGATGTGCATGCCCTGTTCTTGCCCGATGGGCACCCACTCGCCGCAACGCTGGCGCTGGAAGGGGGGCGTTATCCTGCCCTTTCCCCCGCACGGGTTGCCGCTAGCCTGTATGAACGGGCGATCTATGACCTGTTCGGGGCAGAGGCCATGTGGGCGGTGGATGTGCGCCCTCTGCTTGACCATGATGTGTGGTCTGCCGCCCCACCGCTTTGCGCCGCACCCGGTCGGGGCGGGCAGCGCAAGGGACTTGTGGCGTTCCAGCCATCCGATGCCATGGCGGCCGCCAAGGGGCGGGTGGAAGAACGTGGGCCTGCAACGGGCGATCTGGCCCCACCGTTTTATACGCGGCTTGTCCTGTCCGGCACATTGGTCGCCAATGCGGAAACACAGACAGGTTATGCCCACCGGGGCATTGCCGCCCGCTCACGGCATGCGCGGGTAGAAGATGTCTGCCGGTTGAGCAGCCGCGTTGCGGCAGGCAGCTCTGTGGCGCATCAGGTTGCATTCTGTCAGGCGGTGGAAAATACCTGCAATGCGCAGGTCGGGGCCGAAGTGGCACTCCTGCGCGTAGCCTTGCTGGAAATGGAGCGCCTGTTCCAGCACCTGTACACTCTGGCCGGTATGGCGCGGCTGGCGGGTGCGCAGCTTGTGGCATCGCACTGTATGGCGTTGCGGGAAAAACTGGTGGCCGAGGCTGCCCCCATAACCGGGTCACGGTTGCTGATGGATGTTTGCATCCCCGGTGGCCTGTCCGTGCGGGACGCAACGCAGATGGGGGATCTGTGCGCCAGAGTGTACGAACTGGGGCAGAAGGCTTACCCGCAACTGGTGCTTTTGTGGCGTGAATACCCCGGTCTTTCTGCCCTGCTGGGTCGTGTGGGGCGTATTCAGGCGGATGATCTGGAACGGGTCGGGCTGGATGGCCCCGTAGCCCGGGCCGCAGGCTGGGACTGTGATGGCAGACGCATTATGCCTGCATATGACGGGCTGTGGCGTTACACATCGGGCAGGCAGAACGGCACGGCGGAAGACCGCGCCCTGCTGTTGCTGGATGAGATGGAGGAAAGCCTGCGCATGCTGGACCTGGCCTCGACCCGGATCGGGCTGAATGCGGGTGATACGGTTCCCCTGTCCATGCAGGATGGGGAGGGCACGGGGCTGGTGGAAGGGCCATGGGGGGGCGTGCTGTACTGGGTGCGTCTGGCGCATGGCCGTGTGGCGGAGGCTTTTTGCCGCAAGCCTGAAACCTCGGCCCTGCTGGTGTTTGAGCAGGCTCTGCCCAACCATGCGGCGGAGGATGCCGCGTTGCTGGCCTGCTCACTCGGTATGAACGCAGCAGCACTCGATGGTTAAGGGAGCAGGCATGAACGGGTACAAGGCGGGGCGGTCATGGGGCTGATCCGCGCGGTCATGAATACGGTGTTCTGGAAAGAGCGGCAAAAGCGCAAACCATTAGGTCCGCGTTGGCCCTTGCTGCTTTTTCATGTGGATACGGGTGGCTGTGGTGGTTGTGGCATGGAGCTACAGGCCATGACCTGCCTGCCGTATGACATGCAGGGGGCGGGGTTCGGGTTTGTAAACTCCCCCCGCTCGGCCGATGTGCTGCTGGTTACCGGGGCTTTAACCCGCACCATGGCTCCTGTGTTGCAGGCAGCGTGGGAGGCCATGCCAAACCCCAAAGGCATCATTAGCATTGGCAACTGCGCACTGGATGGCGGCGTATTTAGCGAAAATTATGCCGTTATGGGGGGGCTGGAGCGGCGCGTATCGGTCGATCTGGCCATCACGGGGTGCCCACCCAGCCCGCAGGAAATCCTGAACGGGCTGTGCTCCCTGCTTGGGAGTGCCGCGCAGGGCGGTAAAAAGGAAACGCCCTCAGGGGGATGAGGGCGTTTCGGTATCGTCTTTATGCAGGTCTTCTGCCGCTTTTTTCAGTTTGAGAAAACTGCGGCGGCTTAAGGGGAGCAGAACCATATAGATTACGCCTGCCGCAGCCAGTGCGGCCCACGGGTCTGCCACCAGCACTACTGCGTAAATGCCGGTCCCCAGCATAAGGGGCAGCACAAACTGGGCTGGAACCTTGAAGTTTTTAAAGGACCAGACCGGAAGGGTGGAAACCAGCAGCAGGGCCGTGCTGGTCAAGGTAAAGTCCGGCAGCCATGGCAGGCGGGTCAGGTTGTAAAGCCAGTCTATGCCCAGCTTTTGTGCTTCCAGCCCCAAAAAGAGCGGAAAAAGTGCAAGCCCGGCTCCGGCAGGGGCAGGCACGCCGGTAAAGAAGTTGCTGGCATATTTGGGTTTCAGCTCTTCCCCATCCAGATTGGCGTTAAAGCGCGCCAGCCTGAGCGCCATGCAGACCGTAAAGAGCAGGCAGGGCAGAAAAGCGTAGCGGTTACTGTCCTTGATCGCCCAGAAATACAGCAGGAACGAAGGTGCGACCCCAAAGCACAGAAAGTCGGAAAGGCTGTCAAATTCCGCGCCAAAGCGTGTGGCCCCACGCAGCATGCGGGCAATGCGCCCGTCCAGCCCATCAATAAAAGCGGAAATGAGCAATGCTGCCGCAGCCGCCTGAAAACGTCCTTCAATGGCAAAGCGCATGCCCATCAGGCCTGCGCAAAGCCCCAGCATTGTCAGAATGTTGGGAATCAGACGGTTAAAGGAAGGGCCGCGGCTTTTGTTGCGCACACGCCGCTTGCGGTGGCGCGGGCGCGGCGCATCCGTTTGCTCGGTCAGAACCACTGCAGGAGGTGTTGGTGTGGGGAGTGTCACGGGCTTGTCAGAGACGCGCCATGACGGTCTCACCGCCAACCATGGTCTGACCAACAGCTACCAGCGGTTCAACACCGGGCGGCAGATACAGGTCGGTGCGTGACCCAAAGCGGATCAGGCCGAAGCGTTCGCCCGCTTCCACTTTTGTACCTTCATTGACGGAACAGACAATCCGGCGTGCAACCAGCCCTGCAATCTGTACCACGGCCAGCATGCGGCCATCTGGCAGGGTCAGGCTGAGCGCATTGCGTTCATTCTGCTCGGATGCCTTGTCCAGACTTGCGTTCAGGAACAGGCCCGGGTGGTAGGCAATACGGGTAACTGTCCCCGCTGCGGGCATACGGTTTACGTGCACATCCAGAACGGACAGGAAGGTGGCAATCCGCCATACCGGGGTTTCGCCCATGCCCAGTTCCTTGGGGGGGGCAATTTTTTCAATGGACACAATATGCCCATCCGCAGGTGCCACCGCCACGTCATTACGGGCAGGTGCTACACGCTCCGGGTCCCGGAAAAAGTAGAGGCAGAAGCCAAAAAAGCCGGTGCTGGCATGGCCAAGCAGGCGCAGCTTGGGGCAGCGCAGCTTGCGGCCAAGCAGGTAGGACACAGCGGACACCGCACCCGATGCCAGCAAAAACGGGCGGGCTTCGGGGTGGGGGCGTGCAACAACAAGTTTAAGGGATGCAAGTAAAGACATAACGCAATCCTTACGCCAAAGGCGCACCAAAGGGAAGCAGCGGGACAGGGGAGTACGCTCTGCTCCGCTGCTTCGTTTTCAGGGCGTCTGTGTCAGACGGTTTCTTTCAGCACATCGCGCACGGCGGCAAAGGCCGCATCCGCTGCTGCGCCATCCGGGCCACCGGCCTGCGCCATGTCCGGGCGGCCACCGCCACCTTTGCCACCCATGGCCACGCTGGCTGCCTTGACCAGAGTCACGGCGCTAACCTTCTCGGTCAGGGCCGGGGCTACGGCCGCTACAACACTGCCTTTGCCTTCAGCGCATGAAATCAGGACCACCACATCGGCTTCGCCCTGTTTGAGAATGGTTTCTGCCAGCCCTTTCAGCTCACGTGCGGGGGTTTCCCCCACATTGCGTGTGGCCAGGCGGGCAGCCCCCACTTTTTCCACGCCAGCAGCGGCAACGCTGCCTGTTGCCATCTGGCGTTGCAGGTTGGCAATCTGGCGTTCCATGGCCTTGCGTTCTTCCAGCAGGGTAGCCAGCCGTTCGGGGGCATCGGCCACGCTCACCTTCATCATGCTGGCAAGCTGGAGCAGCCTCTGCTCGTTGGTAGCAGTCAGGGATTCGGCAGCCTTGCCTGCTACGGCTTCGATACGTCGCACACCGGCGGAAACACCGTTTTCGGCCACAATACGGAACTGCCCGATATCCCCCGTGCGGCTGACATGCGTGCCACCACACAGTTCCATGGACCACGCACCCTTGCCATCTTCAGACGGGCCCATGGCCACAACGCGCACCTCATCGCCGTATTTTTCGCCAAACAGGGCGGTTGCTCCTTCGGCAATGGCTTCTTCGGGGGTCATGGAGCGGGTAGTCACGGCCGCATTCTGGCGAATACGGTGGTTCACTTCGGCCTCAATGTCCGCCAGTTCTTCCGCCGTAATCGGGCGGGGCTGGCTGACGTCAAAGCGCAGGCGGTCGGGGGTGTTCAGGCTGCCTTTTTGCGCCACATGCGCACCAAGGCGGCGGCGCAGGGCTTCGTGCAGCAGGTGGGTGGCCGAATGGTGGGCACGTATGGCCGAACGACGGTCATGGTCCACGGTGGCGGTTACCGCCATGCCGGGCTTGAGCGTTCCTTCGGTAACCGTGCCGTAATGCACGATCAGGTCACCTGCTTTTTTCTGTGTATCGCGGATGGCGATCTTCAGCCCTTTGGCGGTCAAAAAGCCTGTATCGCCCGCCTGACCACCACTTTCCCCATAAAATGGGGTCTGGTTGAGCAGCACGGCAACTTCCTGCCCGATCGTGGCTTCCGGCAGGAACGCATTGCCTGCAACAAGAGCCAGAACCTCGCCATCAGCCTGCTCGGTGGAGTAGCCAAGGAATTCGGAAGCACCAAACTTGTCGCGGGCTTCAAACCAGATGGTTTCAACCGCTGTATCGCCAGAACCGGTCCAGGCCGCGCGGGCACGCTGGCGCTGGATGGTCATGGCGTCATCAAAGCCTTTTACATCCACATCGTGGCCGCTACCGCGCAGGGCGTCCTGCGTCAGATCCAGCGGAAAGCCGAATGTGTCATACAGGCGGAAGGCCACATCACCGGGGAGCGGTGCGCCAGAGGCCAGCTTGCTTTTTTCGTCGTCCAGCAGGTGCAGGCCGCGGTCGAGCATGGCTTTGAAGCGTTCTTCCTCCCCGCGCATGGTTTCGCGGATCAGGGCTTCCCCATGCACCAGTTCGGGGTAGGCCGAACCCATCTGCTGGATCAGGGCTGGCAGCAGCTTGTAAAAAATCGGGTCTGTGGTGCCCATCATGTGCAGATGGCGCATGGCGCGGCGCATGATCCGGCGCAGCACATAACCGCGGCCATCCTTGGAGGGCAGAACACCATCGGCAATCAGGAACGCGGTGGAGCGCAGGTGATCGGCCACAACGCGGTGGCTGGCCTTGAAGGGGCCGTCCACGGCCTGATGCGTCAGTTCCGATGATGCGTTGATGAGCGATACAAACGTGTCCGTATCGTAGTTGTCACGCTTGCCCTGCATGATGGCGGCAAAGCGTTCCAGCCCCAGACCCGTATCAATGGAAGGGCGGGGCAGGGGGGAACGTGTGCCCGGCGGGTCTTCGAAATACTGCATGAACACGAGGTTCCAGATTTCAACAAACCGATCGCCATCTTCATCGGGGGAGCCGGGGGGGCCACCGGGAACATCGGGGCCGTGATCATAAAAAATCTCGGAGCAGGGGCCGCAGGGACCGGTATCGCCCATCCGCCAGAAGTTGTCGGAAGTGGGGATGCGGATAATGCGGCTGTCATCCAGCCCGGCAATGGAGCGCCACAGACCGGCGGCTTCCTCATCCTCAGCAAAGACGGTTACAAGCAGCTTGTCCGGGGAGATGCCAAAACCCTTGGTAATCAGGTTCCATGCCAGCTCTATGGCCTGCGGTTTGAAATAATCCCCGAAGGAAAAATTCCCCATCATTTCAAAGAACGTATGGTGCCGGGCCGTGTAGCCAACGTTATCCAGATCGTTGTGCTTGCCACCTGCGCGCACAACTTTCTGTGCGGTTGTTGCGCGGGAATAGGGGCGTGTTTCCTGCCCCGTAAACACGTTTTTGAACTGGACCATCCCCGCGTTGGTAAACAGCAGGGTTGGGTCGTTGCTCGGCACGAGGGACGAGGAGGGGACGATCTGGTGGCCCTTGCTGGCAAAATAGTCCAGAAAAGCGGTGCGGATTTCATTTGTTGTCAGCATGGCGTGAGGCAGCAAAGTCCTGAAACTGGTTGAGCGCATAAGACCCTCCCGCAGAGCGACGGACGATGCTTACGGCCGGGTGATACGCGCAGTATTCTCTTAAACCTGTGGGTAAATGTAGCGCACCCTGTGCTTCTCTGAAAGAGGGCAGGATTATGGCTCTGCGTTGTGTGTGGGGTCGGTGGGGGGGAGCTGCACTGTCATTTCTGCAAGCTCCAGTGCCGAAGCAGGTGGTTTTTCACGAAAAACCAGTTTTTGCGTCAGGTTGAAGTTGGCAAACAACCCCGCAAAACAGCCGCAGGCCAGAGCCAGAATGGGGTAATGGACGCAAAGCGGAAAGAGGTAGAACAGCGTATAGACCGTTCCGCGGTTAAGAAAAAAACCCAGACTGTTGGCGGAAAGGAATCGCAGCCATTGCAGCACCGGGTGCTCGTGGTGCCCAACACCGCGGAATGTCCATAGACTGTTCAGAATCCAGTTGAGCGTTGCGGCAATAAAATAAGCCGCCAGCGTTGCGGTAGTTAACCCGATAACGGGGCGCAGAGCGTAAACGGAGCCTGTGTCCCACACAAAACCCAGACAGCCGACAACGCAAAATTTAAAAAAGCGCAAAAGGCGTGGGGAGAGCCTGAACGGAAGAACTGAACGCATCCCCTGCAAAAGTCAGAAAAAAATGCTCAGGGCAAGATATAAAAACGGAGCCCCCCGGGCCTTGTCGTATCCTGTGCAGGAATCTTCCAAGGGGTCGTAGCATGGCTTGGGTATGAACTGCTCCTGTTATGCTGTGCGCTTGCTCTGCTTATGTCTGGTGTATTGGGGCGTGAGCAGGAAGGGTGTGATGTATATGCAACAGGGAGCGGAGGTGCATGGCTGTGTGCTCGAGCCCGGAGAGTAGGCCGCTGCCTGTACAACACTATGTTTGAAAATACTTGACATGTAAGGCTATCGGGGCGGGCGCATTCGCGTAACCGACTGAAAACATGTATTTTTTAAATGGGTAATCAGGGGTATGAACTGCCTGATCGGCTTTTTCAAGAACACGCATGCAGGGTATTCAATCATGCGGCTGAACTGTTCTTGGCAATAAGCAGTAATGCAAAAAGGCGCTGAGGATAAGGTTCCGTAAAAAAAGACAAATATGCAGGGCCGCTCTCCAGTGAGCAGACATAAAAAAAGAGGCACCCGAAGGTGCCTCCCTTTTTGTTCCGAGGTAACCCGGAGCAGACCGATTAGTGGAGGATGATTTCCACGCGGCGGTTCTGCGGTTCGCGGGTGTTCGGGCCGGTCGGCACCAGCGGATGGGCTTCGCCATAACCGTGGATGTCGATAGCAGCAGCCGGAACGCCGTCATGAACCAGCTCAGCCTTCACGCTTTCAGCACGATGCAGGGACAGACCCAGATTGTACTTTTCGCCGCGCGGGCCGGGGTGAGCTGCGGAGTTATCGGTGTAACCGTTAACTTCGATGCGGGTGGTCTGAACGTGGGTGGAAGCCTGAGCAGCTTCAGCCACGATCTGACGAGCGCGTGCGCTCAGGACAGACTTATCCCAGTCGAAGAACACGAGGTAGGAGCGTGCCGGCAGCGGAGCCGGAGCAGCAACGATCGGAGCAGCCGGCGGCGGGGGCGGCGGAGCCGTGTCGAACGCATAGCGCAGGCCAACCATGAACAGGTGGTTGAAGCGATGGTCAACGCTGGTGCGGTCCGTGCCGGAGCGAACGTCGTCGAACTGGCCGTTACGGAAGGAGCCGGGCTGACCGATCATACGGTACTGCGCGGTCACCTGGAAGCCAGGGATACCCGTGTCGAATGCTGCACCGACGATGGCCTGGTAAGCAAAGCCACCCTTCGTGCCGCGGTAACCAGGAGCGGAACCAAAGCTCTGGTGTTCCTGCGTCCACAGGTAGCCAGCACCGGCACCGATGAACGGAGTAACCGGCACGTTGTTGATGCCGAACTTCGTCAGGTCGAAGTCATACAGAGCGTTGATGAAGCCACCGTAGGAAGAATCCTTACCGTGGTTGCGCGAGCCATTGCCCGTGTTGCCGCTCAGGTTGGAACGCAGGTAGGTGCCTTCCACTTCAGCGCGCAGGCCGTTACCGAAGCCCCAGCCGACGGAGCCGTAACCGGTCCAGCCGCTTTTGTGGCCAACCTTGTTGGAGCCGGGTTCAGAACCAGCTTTGGTTTTGAACGTCTGGGTCTGGGTCAGGTCGTAGCCGCCGCCAAGGTCGACATACGGGCCGGTGATGGTGGTGGCGGATGCGGCCGCCGGAGCCGCTGCCATCAGGGTTGTTGCGAGTAACGCCGTGCGGAGACGCATTTTTTGCCCTCAATATTTCATCTAGGTGAGCCTGTTCTACCAATTACTGGCGTAACTGACCACCCGATGCACCAAAAATTCGTATAAAGCGGTCACCACCCATTCGGGAAAGCGACGTTTCATACTCTTGTCGACTAAAAGACACAGCAGTGCTTTCGTTGCAACAGCTCATTTTGCAGCATGAACATGAACTGGCTGCATGCTGCGTGGTTGTTGCTTCGTTTACTGTGTCCAATAGCTCTGCCGTTGCAGATTTAAGCCATGCTCTCGCGCCAGAATAAGGCGGAATTGAGGCTGGTGGCAAAAATGCAACGCCCCAAAAATAAAGTGCATGGCTGTCTGTTTCTCACCCCTGCGCGCCATCGCAGACCAGAACTTCCCTGACTGCATCTGCAGGAACGTCCTGTGTTGTAAAGGCACGACCGATTCCGTGGGCAAGGACGAACGAGAGACGTCCGTCCTGCATCTTCTTGTCCCGTTGCATGTGGGCCATCAGGTCATCCACGGCAAAGGTCTGGGGCAGGTCCCGGATATGCGCGGGCATGTTCAGGCTTTCCAGGTGCTGTGTCACGCGGAGTTGATCCTGCTCCGGGCAAAGTCCGAGCCTGACTGAAAGCGCAAAGGCCAGATTCAGCCCGATGGATACAGCCTCGCCATGCAACAGGCGGCCATCGTAACCAAGCTCGGCTTCCAGCGCGTGGCCAAAGGTATGGCCGAGGTTCAGCAGCGCGCGCCCGTTGCTTTTCTGCTCCTCACGCTCATCTGCCGCCACAACGCGGGCCTTGAAGGCGCAGGCCTGCCGCACGGCTTCGGCCAGTGCTTCAGGCTCTTGGTCCAGCACGGCCGCGCCGTGTTTCTCGCACCAGTTAAACAGAGCCGGGTCACCGATCAGGCCGGATTTGACGATTTCGGCATACCCCGCAACCAGCTCGCGCCGGGGGAGGGTGCTGAGCGTGGTCACATCCGCCAGCACACACAAAGGCTGATGGAACGCGCCCAGCAGGTTTTTGCCCCAGCGTGTGTTGATGCCTGTTTTGCCGCCCACAGAAGAATCGACCTGCGAAAGCAGGGTGGTCGGGATTTGCACAAAAGGCAGCCCGCGCAGGGTGGTGGCTGCCACAAACCCGGCCAGATCCCCCACGACTCCTCCACCAAGGGCGATGATAGTTGTGCGCCGCTCCACGCCCTGTTCCAGAATCGCGTCTGTCAGGTGCTGGTAAACGGTCAGGCATTTGCTCTGCTCGCCCGGCGTTACGCGCAGGCTGCGGGTGCGTACGCCTGTTTCGCGCAGCGAATCCTCCAGCTTCTGCAGGTAAAGCGGCGCTACGGTGCTGTCGGTAATGATGATGGCGTTTTTCTGTGGAAGTACCGGGGCCAGCAGCCCGCCTGCCCGGCTGATCAGGTCCGTGCCGATCACCACATCATAAGACGTTCTGGCCAGCGACACAGGCAGCCGCAACGGGCGGCGGGACAGGGCAAGCGCTTCCATAACGCGGGTTGTGGTGTGTTCCACGTTGTTGTCTCCACAATCGACAATAATCTCGGCCTCGGCATAGACCGGGTGGCGGATGGTCATCAGCCGGTCCAGCACATCTCTGGGGGATGCGGTGTTGAGCAGCGGCCTGTGTGTGCGCCCCGCCACCCGGCGGAGCAGCACGGGCAGCGGGCAGCGTAGCCAGACCGAAACCGCCTGCCTGCGCACCAGAGCGCGGGTCTGGGAATCCATGAACGCGCCGCCCCCGGTTGCCAGCACCATGGGGGGGCCTTCAAGCAGGCGGCGAATCACCCGGCGCTCACCATCGCGGAACGCGCTTTCACCATAAAGCTGGAACACATCGGCAATGGAGCAGCCAGCAGCGCGCTCGATCTCAATATCGGCGTCAACAAAAGGCAGGCCGAGTCTGGCGGCTAGGTGGCGGCCCACCGTTGTTTTGCCAGCACCCATAAGGCCGACCAGCACAATGCTGCGCCCGGAGGTCATGCCCGTGCTGCTGGGGTTGCGGACAATCCGCTCCAGATCAAGCGGGATAGGCGGCGGGTCTGTGGTTGGGGAGGGGGGAGAGATACGTGATGACATAAAGCCTAGCTTAACATAGAGCAGAAAGAACACACCTATATCTGTTGTAAGGGGAGCCTGCCCGAATGAGCCGTATGGTTCTGATCGTTTTTGCCGTTGTTGTTCTTGGCGCGCTGGGGGGCTTTGCCGCCCTTGGGGTTGCCGGTCGACCACCCGTGCCGCAGCCCGTCCATCATGACCTGCCATTTGCGGCCGAAGCGGTGGCAACAACCCCTTCCGTTGCCGTGCCTCCGGCTCCTGCAGTGCCAGTTGTAACGCCTGTTGTGCCAGCAGCCCCTGCTCAGGTCAGCATTTCTCCCACAGTGCAGGCTCCCGCTCACCCGTGAGCAACGCGGAAGGCTGTGTAGAGCTTTTTCTGGAAATGCAGGCGGCCGAGCGTGCGGCCGCCCCAAATACCCTGCTGGCTTATCAGGCTGATCTTGCATCCTGTGCGCAGAGTTTGCTGGCCGTGGGGCAGACCCTGAGCACGGCGAGTGCTGACGGCCTGCGTAGCTGGCTGGCGGACCTGTCTGCACAGGCGCAGTCGCGGCGTACCGTGGCGCGCCGCCTGTCGTGCATAAAGCAGTTCTATCTGTTTTTACTGCGTGAGGGCCTGCGGGCGGATAATCCGGCCGAGCACCTCGATTCCCCCCGTGCGGAGCAGGCTCTGCCGCGCTTTGTGTCCGAATCGGAAGTGCAGGCCCTGCTTGATGCCTGCGTGGAGCCGGAAGGAGCCTCCCCCGCCAAAAAGCGCCGGGCTTTGGTGGCGCGGGCGGCGCTGGAGCTGCTGTACGCATCGGGGTTGCGGATTTCTGAGCTGCTGGTGCTGCCCCGGCAGGCTTTGGCGGGGGACCAGCGCATGCTCAGCGTGCGCGGCAAAGGCGGGCGGGAGCGGCTTGTCCCGCTTTCCGATAGTGCGCGGCAGGCGGCCAGTGCGCTTGTGCAGGCCGATGCAGGGTTGAACAGCCCCTATCTTTTTCCCGGGCGGAACCCCGCACGGGCCATGACCCGGCAGGCTTTTGACCGGATATTGCATGATGTGGGGTTAAAGGCCGGGCTGGAGCCTGCGCGTCTTTCCCCCCACGTGTTACGCCACTCTTTTGCGACCCACCTGCTCGCGCATGGGGCGGACCTGCGTGCGCTGCAAATGCTGCTGGGGCATGCGGATATTGCCACAACCCAGATTTATACCCATGTGCAGACCGAGCGGTTGCGGCAGGTTGTGGCCGAACATCACCCGCTCTCAGCCTCTCAAAACACCACTTTGGACGATTGAGAGCGTAAAAAGCACACCCAGAACACATTTGGATGCACGAAGTGACTTGGCTTTAAGCGCCATTGTGCTATCGGCTTTGCTCATGCGTCAGTTCCTGGATTTCGAAAAGCCCGTCGCCGAACTTGAGAACAAGATCGACGAACTGCGGCAGATGACCGACCCCGAAGGGGTCAATATAGAAGAAGAGACGGCCCGCCTTTCTGATAAGGCGGAAAAGCACCTGCGCACGATCTACGCCAAGCTCACACCTTGGCAGAAAGTGCAGGTGGCCCGTCATGCCCAGCGTCCGCATACGCAGGACTATATTGGTCGGCTCATAACGGATTTTACGCCGTTGGCAGGCGACCGGCTGTTTGGGGATGACAAGGCCATTATTGGTGGCATTGGCCGTTTTGATGGCATGCCCGTAATGGTGATCGGGACCGAGCGTGGCTCGGACCTGGAAACCCGGCTCCAGCACAACTTTGGCATGGCCCGGCCCGAAGGCTACCGCAAGGCCCAACGGCTGATGAAGATGGCTGGCCAGTTCAAGCTGCCGATTCTCACCTTTATTGATACCGCAGGTGCATGGCCGGGTATTGATGCGGAACAGCGTGGGCAGGCTGAAGCCATTGCCCGTTCCATTGCCACCTGTTTTGACGCTCCTGTTCCCCTGATCGCCACGGTTATTGGCGAAGGTGGGTCAGGTGGTGCGGTGGCGCTGGGGGCTGGGGATCGGGTTCTTATGCTCGAACACGCCATTTACTCCGTTATCTCGCCCGAGGCCTGCGCCTCCATCCTGTGGCGTGACCCCAAGCAGGCCAGCACGGCGGCGGAAACGCTGCGTCTGACTGCTCAGGACCTCAAGCGCCTTGGCCTGATCGACCAGATCATTCCCGAACCCGTGGGGGGCGCCCAGCGTGACCCGGCCGCCGCCATGGATGCCGTCCGTGGTGCGCTGGGTGCGATGCTGAAAGACCTGCTGCCGCTGGCGCCGGAAAAGCTGAAGGAACTGCGCCGCGAGAAGTTTCTGGCTATGGGGCGTGAAGCCCTGCACTGAACCGCACCACGCCTGACCGCACCACTCCGGCGCGGTCAGCAGGATGCGGGTACCAAGCGGATCAGACAGGCGGTTCACCTTCCACGGGTGAGCCGCCTTTTTCTTTGAGCAGGTCGTGGATGGCCTGTGCCGCATCGTTCACGCGCTGCTTGTCCTGACCTTTGGCTACAAGAGCCACGCCGTGGCCACCTTCACGGTGGAACGGGTAGGAGCCGATATCCAGATCGGTAAATCGTTCCTGTATCGCTTCCAGCCCATCGGCCAGCGCGCCTTCACCCAGCAGTGTGGTGTGCCATGTGCGTGAAAAAACTGGCGCACCTTTCTGCAAGGTCGGGGCCAGTTCTTCAAACATGGCGCGCATGATGCGGGGGACGCCAGCCAGCACATGCACATTGCCAATACTAAAGCCCGGCGCAATGGAGACGGGGTTGGCAATGGGGGTTGCCCCTTTGGGCAGTTTGGCCATGCGCTGGCGGGCTGTATTGAAGTTTTCCGGCCCAAAGCGTTCTTGCAGCACGGCAAAGGTGGGGGCATGAATTTCCCACGGCACCCCAAAGGCTTCGGCTACGCAGGGGGATGTAATGTCATCATGTGTCGGGCCAATGCCGCCGGTTGTGAACACCTCGTCAAAGCGGGCGCGTAATTCCGTGACCGTGTTGATGATGGTGGCCTTGATGTCGGGGATCACGCGGATTTCGACCAGGGGAATCCCCAGTTCTCCCAGCCGGAGCGCCAGAAACTGGATGTTGTCGTCCCGTGTGCGGCCAGAAAGGATTTCGTTACCAATAAGAATGAGTGCAGAAGTGCGGCGCATGACTCGGGTTTGACCTTTTGTTCTGGGCTTCTTAACTGCCCGCAAGGATGGAGCGGAGTGTTTGCGGGGTCAATGGGCGTAAAAATTACACCACGAAGGGTGTCCTGCGCGTTTTTGCATTGACCGGGTGCCACGCAATTCATAGCTTCCCGCGCATGTCAGATAGCCAAACAGCATCCGCTTCCGATCTTCCGCGCGCGTGGCCTTTTGAAGAGGCGCGCAAACTGGCCGATCATGTTGCAACACGTAGCAGCACAGGCGCCGATGAGCGCCCGGCTCTGCTGGAAACCGGGTATGGCCCTTCCGGCCTGCCTCATATCGGTACCTTTGGTGAGGTCGCGCGCACGTCCTGGGTGCGGCAGGCCTATACGGCGCTTACGGGCCGCCCGTCGCGCCTGCTGGCTTTTTCGGACGATATGGACGCCCTGCGCAAGGTGCCCGATAACGTGCCCCAGCGTGAGATGCTGCAGAAATACATAGGGCAGCCCCTCTCCCGCGTGCCGGACCCGTTTGGCACGCACGAGTCGTTTGCAGCGCACAATAACGCCCGACTCTGCGCGTTTCTGGACAGTTTCGGGTTCGAATACGAATTTGCCTCCTCCACCCAGTACTACACCTCCGGCCGGTTTGATGCGGCCCTGCTGCGGGTGCTGGAAGTACACGACCAGATTCTGGCTGTAATCCTGCCCACATTGGGGCCGGACCGCCGGGCAACCTATTCGCCCGTTCTGCCGCTGCACCCCCGTACGGGGGAGGTCATGCAGGTTAAAATGGACGCGATTGATGCCGCAGCAGGCACAGTGCGCTGGACCGACCCAGCAACTGGCGAGGTGTTTGAAACGCCGGTTACAGGTGGTCACGCCAAAATGCAGTGGAAGGCCGACTGGGCCATGCGCTGGTATGCGCTGGGCGTTGATTACGAAATGTCGGGCAAGGATTTGATCGACAGCGTGCGCCTGTCTGGCCGCATCTGCAAAATTCTGGGCGGCACACCGCCTGCGGGCCTGACCTACGAACTGTTTTTGGATGAGCAGGGGCAAAAAATCTCCAAATCCAAAGGCAATGGCCTGTCGGTGGAAGAGTGGCTGCGTTATGCCCCGCCGGAAAGCCTTGGCCAGTTCATGTTCAACCAGCCGCAGCGGGCCAAACGGCTGTATTTTGATGTGATCCCCAAAACGGCGGATGACTACCTGACCCACGCGGACAAGGCGCGCGTCCTTCAGGCAGAAAACCCGGCAGGGAATGACCTGCGGGCAAACCCTGCATGGTTCATTCACAAAGGCAGCGTGCCGGAAGATGCCGGAAGCCCGGTACCGTTTGGCATGCTGCTCAATCTGGCCAGCGTTGCCAATGCGGATACGCCCGAAGTGCTGTGGGGCTTTATCCGCCGTTACGACAGTGCCGTGTCACCACAGACGCATCCCATGCTGGCCGAACTGGTCAAGCATGCCATTGCTTATTACGCGGACTTTGTCCGCCCCGCCAAAACCTTCCGTGCTCCAACGGATAAGGAACGCGCGGCACTTGTGGATCTGGCCGAAACCCTGCGGGGTTTTGAAGGGGAGGCGGCAGACGCATCCATCTTGCAGAATCTGGTGTTTGAAATTGGCAAGCGCCACGGGTTTGAACCGCTTAGAAGCTGGTTTGGCTGCCTGTACGAGGTGCTTCTGGGGCAAAAGGAAGGGCCACGCTTTGGCGGCTTTGTTGCACTGTACGGTGTGCCAGAAACAATTGCCCTTATAGACGCCGCCCTCTTGCGAGATACGCAGGTTTAAGCAGGGTCTGGCAGTAGATGACACAGATGCCCCAGCTCCCCGACCAGCAACCTGACCTCCACGGAGGGGAAAAGGGATGGAAAAAGCGGCTGAGGCATCTCCCCCATCTGGTCGGGCTGGTGCTGATGGTGGCGGCCATTCTTGTGGTGCAGCATGAGGTGCGGCACCTGAAAATGACTGACATCCGGCAGGCGATGGAGGCTATTCCCGCCTTCCAGCTATGGGCTGCCGTTGGCTGCACACTGCTGTCCTACTTTATTCTGTCTTTTTACGACCGGCTGGCCGCTATTCAGGTCGGGTATGGGCAATTGCCTTTCCGCCGGGCGGCGTTTGCGGCTTTCTGCTCTTATGTGCTGTCGCATAACCTTGGTTTTTCGGCAGTTTCCGGGGCGGCGGTCCGGTACCGGCTGTACCGTAACTGGGGCGTTAACGCCTTTGCTATTACCCAGATTATTGCCTTTTGCTCTGCCACCTACCTGCTGGGGGCTGCGGTCCTTATTGGGGCGGTGCTTATTCTGGAGCCTTCGGTACTGCCCGGTATTGGCAACCGTGTACCGCAGGTGGTGCTGGCCTTTGTGGGCGGGCTGCTGTGGCTGATGGTAGCCGGGTATATCGGGCTGTCCTTCTGGCTGCGCGAATTCCGGTTCCGTAAATGGGTTGTTGCGTTGCCATCTCCCCGTATGGCTTTCATGCAGACTGTGGTGGCTACGGCAGAAGTTGCAGCAACCGCCAGCATTGCCTTTGTGCTGCTGCCCAAAGGGTGCGGGGTAGATTTTGGCTCTTTTCTGGCTATTTATATTGCATCTTACACGGCCGGGCTGGTGGCGAGTGTGCCCGGCGGGCTGGGGGTGTTTGACGGGGCCATGCTGCTGGCGCTCGGCCCATATATGCCTGCCCCCCAGATTTTGGGTGTGGTGCTGATTTTTCGCCTTTTTTACTACATTATTCCTCTCTTTCTGGCGGGCATCATGTTTGCCGGGCATGAGCTGTTCCTGCGGGGGGATGCCGCTCTTGCCAAAAAGAAAAACCGCAAACGTGGCAAGGATGCACAGGTTGTCCGGCGCAGGCCCAGTCAGGTTGTGCGTGAGAGCGAAGCGGCTTTTTCTGTTGCTGTGGCAACGGGCGCTGTCTCGCTGTGTGGCGTGCTGCTGCTCTGCCTTGTGCTGATGGAGCCTGTTCCCAAGTTTTCCATGCTGCCGGACACGTTTGCGGGCCTTGTGCATGTGGGGGGTAACTATCTGCTCTCTCTTATGGGGGTTGCGCTGATTGGCATGGCTATTGGTCTTTCCCAGCGGGTAACGTTGGCATGGCGGGGGGCGCTGGGCCTGTTGCTGGTGGCAACGGTCATGACTTTTCTGCGCGGGAACACAATTTTTGTGCCCGTTATGCTGGGGTTGTCCGCACTGTTCATTGCGCCGTTCCGGAACTGCTATTACCGCCGCGCCGAATTGCTGAGCGAACCGCTGTCGCGCTCCAACCTTTTGTGTCTGTTGCTGTTTTTTGCCTGCATTATTGCTCTGGCCACGCGCAATGCCGGGGCAGGGAGCTGGTGGCAGCTTATTCTTGCTTCCCCCGCGCATGGGGCCGTACGCTGGACCGTGGCACTGGCGGTGCTGCTGGCTCTGGTCGTGCTGGCACGGTTGATGTGGCCTGCCCGTATTCCTATCCAGTCATGGACGCAGGATATGGCCGAGCATTACGGAACGCTCGAACACGCCCTGCCTGACATTGCAGACATGAAGCCCGAAGGCTTTGTGGAAGGGGAGGCCGGGGATGCGGTTATTCCCTTTATCCACCGTGGGAACCTGCTCGTCGGGCTGGGGGACCCCGCTGGCGGGGAGGATGACAGCATTTCGGCCATCTGGCGATTGCGGGATCTGGCCTTACAGCAGGGGCTGCGGCTTGCCTTCTGGCAGGTGGGGGGCAGCTTTATCCGGATTTATAACGACATCGGGCTGAATGTGTGGCCGCTTGAAGATGGCAGCAATACCAATCTGTGTTACCCGCCGGAGGATATTGCTCTGGTCTCGCGTTTTGTAAAAACCTATAAAGCCAACCGGGACGTAACCGACGTCCCTCTTTGAGCGGCCTGTTGGCCGGTATGGTGTTTGTGTTGGAGTTCCGGGCAGGGTTATGGCGGCGCATCTTCCCGAGGTTCTGCTAAGCGGCAGTATGGTCAGGACAGGGATTTCCTCTTTTCTGCTGGCTTTTCCCGCCCTGTTTTCCATTGTTAATCCATTTGGCGCGGCTCTTATTTTTGCTCAGGCGTCCGATGGCCGCTCCCAGCGCGAGATTATGGCTCTTGCGCGGCTGGTTTCTTTTTATTCCTTTATGCTGATCATTGTTTCCCTGTGGTTTGGCAGCCTTGTTCTGGCGTTTTTTGGCGTAACCGTTAACGCCCTGCGTGTGGCCGGCGGTCTGGTTGTGGCCGTGCGGGCATGGGCCCTGCTGCAAAGCCCGGAGAGTGTGGAAGCGCAGAAGGAAAAACAGGCCCTGCAGGGTGGGCGCACCGTTATGTCGCCCAACTGGGCAGATACGGCGTTTTTCCCGCTCGCTATGCCCTTTACCGTTGGGCCGGGCACAATTGCCGTGGCTATTGCCCTGGGCTCGGGTTGTCCGTCAGGTCATTCCTTCTGGGCATATTCGGCGGGTACGACTGTTGCTGCTATCTGCGTGGTGCTGATCGTGTGGGCTGCGTATTCCAGCTCGGAAAAACTGGTATCCATGCTGGGTGTAACCGGCACGCGGATTGTCAGCCGGATGGCGGCACTCGTTCTGCTGTGCATTGGCGTGCAGATTCTGGCAGCAGGCGTGCAGGGCTTTGCAACAGATATGTGGCACAGCCTGCTCAAGGATGTCAGCCGCCCCGCTTAAGCAGGGCGACCTCCCTTATGCTCATATCCACGCCCCTTCTTCCGACTGAGGCATGAGGCCTCTTTACGCAAAAAAGGGGGGGGGGCTGGTTTATTCAGGCACCAGTTCATTTACTGTGGCGTCAAACGCACCAAGTGCCGTTTTCAGCCGCTCAAGCTGCTGCTGTGCCTGTGCTGCAAAACCGTAAGGTGGCTTGATCACCAATAGCCCCGCCCCATTGAGGGCATCGGGGTTGTGGGGTGGGCGCATCAGCAGTTCCGCCACCAGCACGTTGCGGTGCCCCGCCTGCTCCACGCTGGTATGGAACTGGCGCACAGGTGTTCTGTGCTTGATGGGGTACCACACCGCAATCATGCCTGCGGCAAAGCGGGTGCGAATGGTCTGAAGTGCTTCGGCCAGACGGTCAAATTCCCCCGGTTCCTCAAATGGTGGGTCGATCAGCACAAGACCGCGTTTTGCTGTTTTGGGGGGGAGGAGTGCACGCAGGCTCTCATACGCATCGCGCTCATGCACGCTTATGTTGGGCTGGCCTGCAAACAGGCGGTACAGTGCCCGTTTGTCCACCGGATGTTTTTCGCAGCAGATCAACTGGTCCTGTGGGCGTAGCATGAGCGATGCCAGCAGGGGGGAGCCGGGGTAAAAGCGTGGCCCGCCAGCCCTGCGTACCAGCTCCAGCCATGGAGCAAGCGGGCTGTCTGGCGCTTCTGCCCATAGTCTGCCGATACCACTGTGGCATTCGCCGGTTTTTTCGGCCTCGGGGCTTTCAAGGTCATACCGGCCAATACCGGCATGGGTGTCCAGCACCAGAAAAGGCGCTTCCTTGCGCAGAAAATGCTGGAGCAGGCTGACCAGCAACGTGTGCTTCATGCAGTCGGCAAAATTGCCTGCGTGGTAGATGTGGCGATAGTTCATGCGGAGGCCTGATCGGGTTCAAAACGCTGGGCCATGTCTTCCAGTGGCCAGCGCGGGCGTGGGCGCAGGGTTGTGTTGTTGGGTGCGGGCAGGCCGCGTTCAGCGCTTTCACGCCATGTTTCAAGGGCTGCCCAGCCGACCATAACGGCATTATCCGTGCAAAGCCGGAGCGGAGGTGCGGCAAAGCGCAGGCCGCGCTTGTGGGCTACGTCCTCCAGTCTGGCGCGCAGGGTGGTGTTGGCGGCAACGCCACCAGCGGCAACCAGAAGGCGGGCCTGTGGCATCATGTCCAGCGCATGGTTGATGCGGTCGGCCACAACATCGGCCACCGCCTGCTGGAAGGATGCCGCAAGGTCGGCGGCAAACTGGTGGGGCAGGGGAGCCTGCCCGTAAGGGGCCAGTTTTTGCGCAATTGCGGTTTTAAGCCCGGAGAATGAGAAGTCACACCCCGGCCGGTGCAGGAGCGGGCGGGGCAGGGCTATGGCATCCGGGTTGCCCATCTGGGCCAGTTTTTCCAGTGCCGGGCCACCGGGCCAGCCAAGGCCGAGCATTTTTGCGACCTTGTCAAATGCTTCGCCTGCTGCATCGTCTATGGTGCCGCCGAGTTTGCGGTACTGGCCAACGCCTTCCACCGCAATGCACTGGCAATGCCCGCCAGAAACCAGCAGCAACAGGTAGGGGAAAGGCGCACCATCGGGCACAATACCGGGCAGGCGGGCGGTCAGGGCATGGGCTTCCACATGGTTGACCGCAACAAAAGGAATATTCAGCGCCAGAGCCAGCCCTTTGGCAAAACTTGTGCCAACGATCAGCCCGCCAATCAGCCCCGGCCCTGTGCTGGCGGCAATAAAGGCAAGGTCCGTGGTGGTCAGCCCTGCATCTGCCAATGTTGCCTCGACCAGGGCAGGCAGGAGGGCCAGATGCGCGCGGGCAGCTATTTCTGGCACCACCCCCCCAAAATCCGCATGCCCATCCTGCGAGACAACGCGCTGGGCAAGGCAGGTGCCATCGGGGGCCAGAATGGCGCAGGCGGTTTCGTCACAGGAGGATTCGATGGCCAGAACAGGCCCGGCGGGCTGATGGGTGGCGGAAAGGTCACTCATGGACGCACCATAAAAAAAGCGGTATTCTTGCACGAATGCAACGGATGGGGAGGGGCGGAATGTTTTTCCGGTCGCGCAAGTTTTTCAGACCAGCCGGGCTTCATCGTATCTTGTCCTTTCTCCATTCCCGGTAATAGACACATCTTATGGATTCAGCCTACCCTTCCTCACCTGTCCTTTCTCCCGCCTTGCAGGAGATTGCCGCAGAAGCGGCTGCACGCCAGAAAAAGGCGGGCAGTCATTCGGGACGTCACTCCCTGCCTTTGCGCGTGGGTACGCGTGGGTCGCCTCTGGCGTTGGTCCAGACACGCGCCTTCCTGACCACGCTGACACGCTTCTGCCCCGTCTTGCGGGACATGAACGCTTTTCAGGAACACCAGATCAACACCACGGGTGATCAGGTGCAAAACCGCAGGCTTGCGGAAATTGGCGGTAAGGGCCTGTTTGCAAAGGAAATTCATGAGGCTCTGGCAGACCGGCGGATTGATTTTGCCGTGCATAGCCTCAAGGATCTGGAAACAACACTCCCCCCCGGTCTGGTGCTGGCCTGCACGCTCAAGCGCGAAGATGCACGGGACGCGCTGATCCTTGGCCCCCGGCTGGAACAGTCCGATCCGGATGATCCGTATTCGGCTTTGCCCGAAGGCGCTCTGGTCGGGTGTGCTTCTGTTCGCCGTCAGGCGCAGATGCTGCATGTACGCCCGGACCTGAAGTTTGGCTTGCTACGCGGCAACGTGCAGACCCGACTCGACAAGCTAGCCGCCCGGCAATGCGATGCCACCTTGCTTGCGCTGGCTGGCCTGCGCCGCCTTGGCATGGCCGAGCGCGCCAGTATTGTGCTTTCCCCTACCGTTATGGTTCCAGCCGCCGGGCAGGGTATTGTTGGCGTGACGGTGCGTGAGGACGATGTTGAACTGCGCGAACTGCTGTCCGCCATTGAGGATTACGAAGCCCGCGCCGTTGCCACGGCCGAGCGCGCCCTGCTGGCAGAGCTGGACGGGTCATGCCGTACGCCGATTGGGGGCTATGCCCAGCTTATTCCCGTTGTGGCAGGGGATACGCCCAAACTGCACCTGACCGGCCTTGTGGCGCGGGAGGACGGGTCCTTCCTGCTCAAGCGCAGCATAAGTGGTGCGCCCGAAGATGCCGCACGGCTGGGGCGTGAACTCGGGTGCAGCCTGCGCAGGGATAGCCCGGCCGATATTTTTGAGGAAAACGCGTAAAAACACACACAGGCCGTCTTCCATGCCTCCGCCGTCTTCGCGTTCGTTGCTGCCGTCGTTGCGTGGTGTTCTCATCACCCGGCCAGAGCCGGGGTTGGGGGAGACGGCTTTGGCGGTGGCCCGCGCGGGGTGGGTGCCTGTTCCTGCTCCGGCCTTGCATGTGTGTGCCTGTCCTGTGCGGCATTTGCCACGCCAGCCTGCTGCATTACTGCTGACCAGTGGGCAGGCAGTTGCCGCTGCGGCGGAAAGTGTCAGCCCCTCCATTCCTGTTTTTGCTGTGGGCGACCGCACTGCGCAAAAAGCGCGGGCGGCAGGGTTTGTTACCGTGTGCAGTGCCAAGGGTAATGCGCAGGCGCTCGTACGTCTGCTGGTTGGTATGTGCTCCCCGGAGCAGGGAACACTTCTGCTTTTTTCCGGCGCGGGGCAGGGGGTGGAACTGGCGCAAAGCCTGCGCAGCCACGGTTTTAGTGTTGTACGGCGGGTTGCGTACCGAGCCAGTGCGGTGGTGGATTTTCCCGCCTCTGCCGGTCAGGCATTGCAGGCCGGGCAGGTTGCAGCGGTTCTGTTTTTTTCGGCCCGGAGTGCCCGGAGCTGGCTGGCCAGTGTGCCCCGTAGCCACCTGTATGCACAGGTGCTGGCCCTGCGCGCCGTTGTGATTTCGCACGAGGTAGCGCAGGCGGTGCAGCTTGCGGGCTGGCAGGGGCCGGTTACGGTGGCCGCTACGCCCGATGCCCCGGCCATGCTTGCAGCTCTGGGTTGCCTGAACACATAAAAAAACCCGGCTACCATAATGGCAGCCGGGTTTTTGCAAGGCGCGGTTACACCCAAAGCAGAGGCTTATGCGTGGCCTGCTGCTTCGGGGAATTCTGCGCGGCGGGCCTGCCACAGGGCCACAAAGTCGATCGGCTGCAGCACAATGGGGGGGAACCCACCATCACGCGTGACATCGCTGATGATGTTGCGCGCGTAGGGGAAGATCAGGCGCGGGACTTCAACCAGCAGAATGGGTTCAACCAGTTCAGGCGGCGGGTTGGTCAGGGTGACAACGGCTGCATAAACCAGTTCGGTCAGGAACACCGTGCGCCCGGCGGGGCCGTTTTCCGTTTCCGGGGCTTCCTTGGCTTCGGCCTTGATGCTCAGGATGACTTCGTAAACCATCTGATCGCTCTGCAGGCGGTTGGTCTGCACATCGATGTTTACGCTGATCTGGGGCTGAGCGCGCAGGGTTGCAAAGATTTCTGCCCCAACGGGCACTTCAAAGGAAAGATCGCGCGTGTACTGGAGGTTAATGGCCAGTGGCAGGGCGGGCGGAACGGACTGGGCAGTATCGGACATTGATGACAGCTTCCTGCTCTCAAACGTATTGGGTTCCCTTAAGGCGGTAGCATGACCTGCGGGGTTAGCCAACACTCCAATCCGGGTCTTTTCAGGGCGTATGCACCATGCCGGAGGGAGGGTGCGGGCGTTTGTTTTTACGGGGAAAGATGCAGCCAGTCCCCGTTTTCCAGGCTTTGGTTGCTCAGTTCAAGCAGGAACCACCAGTGGGAAACAACCAATGTGTGCTCATGCGGGGCGTCCTTGCGCATCTGCTCACGGAACTGCTGCGCCCGCAGGCTGAGTGCACGGTCGGATTCTGGTAAGGGAGACCACCATTTTTCCGGCAGATGGGCAAAATCAAGCTGCGGCCAGTCCTGCATGAGTGCGGAGGCGGGGGATCCAACATCGCATGAATACATACCCCGCTCGCGCACAAGGGGCGTTATCTGTGGTGTAAGGCCCAGCGCGCGGGCAATGGGGGTGGCCGTTTGCAGGGTACGGGTAAAGGGCGAAACCAGAATGCGCGTAATGTTTTTGTGCCGGAGTTCATCCACCAGAGCATAAGCGTGGTCCTGCCCATGGGCGGAAAGGGCAGGGTCGGGCACGCAGGGGTCTCGCCCGCTCAGGTTATACAGGCGGTTGAACTCACTTTCGCAATGACGCAGGATGATCATGGTAGCCTGAGTGGTTTTTAAAACAGGAATGGTCTTTTACAAGGGCGGATGGACTGGTATTCATTGTAACCGCACTCTGTCATGACTATGTGATAATGAGAGCCCGAGGGAAAGTGCTCTTCCCGTAATAATATATAAACCTGCAAACGCTGTGTGCAGGCAGATTGGTGGACGTTTAACAGATGGATTTTTCTCTCGACCACTTTCCGGTCGATCTGGTTCTTCTGGCTTTGGTAGCCGCTTTTCTGGCTCTGCGGTTGCGGAGTGTTCTGGGTAAGCGTGTTGGCATCCAGCCCCCCACCATGCCTGTTCCCCCCCGTGCGGAGGCAGCGCCCCGTGTGGTGGAAAACAAGGTGGAGCCAGTTGGCCCCGCTGTTGAATACGATGTGCCATCCCCCGGCACGCGGGTTGGGCAATTGCTGATTGAGATTAACCAGCAGGATACAGCATTTACCCCCCAGCAGTTCCTGATGAGCGTGCAGACCGTGTTCTCACAGGTTGTGGAAGCCTACGCTCAGGGTAACCGGGATGTGCTGCAAACCTACCTGACACCTGCAGTCTATAACTCCTTCGATGCCGCCATTACCGCGCGTGAAGCCGCCGGGCAGAAGCAGCGGACAGACATTCAGGCCGTGCGCTCGCTCGCCATTGAGGACGTGCGGCTGACAAAGCTGGACGTAGGGCTTGGGGTCGCCATTGATGTGCGCATTGTTTCCGACCAGATCAGTCTGGTGGAAGATCAGGCTGGCCAGCCAGTTACCGGCACGGATGCCGTGACCGAGTTTTCCGATATGTGGACGCTCGAACGCCTGCTGGGCGTTGGTGGCAGTGGCTGGCGTCTTGCGGCGGCGCGTAGTGCGTGAGTGCGGACAAGCCGGCCACGGGTTCCATCACCCCGCCCGCACGGGCAAAACGCTATAAGGTTGGTCGTCAGGACATTGTCCTAGGCGACTGCCTGCGCGCATTACGGCGCATGCAGGCCGAAACCGTGGATGTGATTGTTACATCCCCCCCCTACAATATTGGCCTGTCCTACCGGAGCTACCCCGACCGGCGGGAAGAAAACGATTATCTGGACTGGATGGTGGAGGTTGCCACACAGTTACAACGGGTGCTTAAGCCGGACGGGTCGTTTTTTCTGAATATCTCAGGCTCATCTGCACAGCCGTGGCTGCCGTTTGAGCTGGCCGTGCGCCTGCGCGACCTGTTTGTGCTGCAAAACCATATTTCATGGGTCAAATCCATCTCCGTGGGGGAGGATAGTTTTGGCCATTTTAAACCCATGAACAGCCAGCGCTACCTGCACCGTGGGCATGAACATCTTTTTCACTTTACGCTCGAAGGGGATGTGCCGCTGGACCGGCTGAGCGCGGGTGTGCCCTACAAGGACAAAACCAACATTGCCCGCCGTGGCCACCAGCAGGATCGCCGCTGCCGGGGGGATGCGTGGTTTATTCCTTACGAGACCGTGCGCGGGCGGGCGGAAAAATTTGATCATCCCGGCACTTTCCCCATAGCCCTGCCCGAGCAGTGCATTCTGCTCCATGGCAAATCCAAAGGCCGGGTGCTTGACCCATTTATGGGCACAGGCACCACTCTGCTGGCCGCCCAGCGCCTTGGGTGTAGTGGTGTGGGGATGGAAATAGATGCGGAGTACGTGGCCATAGCCCGGGCACGTCTTATGCACGATCTGGTGAACAGCCCGCTCGCCTGATCGGATTTATCTATTATTACGATAAAAATAATCGTTTTGACATTTTGATGTGCATCAAACACAACGGGCTCAAGAATGAATAAAACGTATAAGAGAAAGAAATAGAACCGGGGGATCGGGGTTTGAAACGTATATTAGTTTCTCTGGCAGGGGTCGGCTTGCTGGCATACGGTGGTACAGTTGCGTTTTTGCAGCATTACGACCATGTAACGGCAACAGAGCTTGTGCCGTCTTCACCAACACATAAAGACCCCGTTGCTTTGGCTGCGTTTAATGCGCTGAATGAAGCACGTTGCGATTACTGCCATGCAACAGGTCGGGACCTGCCTTTTTACTTCCGTCTGCCAGTGGCGAACACGATTATGGAACGGGATCGCGATCAGGGGTTGCGCCATTTCCGTATGGAACCTGTTCTGCATGCGTTTGAACACGGTACGCCGCCGTCGGAAGAAGAACTGTCGCGCATTGAGGAAGTCATTGTGCAGAACCGCATGCCCCCGGCACAGTACCTGCTGCTGCACTGGCATGCGCACCTGTCCAATGCCGAGCGGCAGGACATTCTGGCATGGGTGCAGCAGACCCGGCGTAAATACTACGCCAATACGGGTGCAACCCAGGCACTAGCTGCCGAGCCTGTACGCCCCGTGCCGGAAAGCGTGGAGGTGGACCCGGTAAAGGTTGCACTGGGCAAAAAGCTGTTTTTTGACAAAAAACTGTCAGGCGACAACACGCTCAACTGCGCAAGCTGCCACGGGCTGGACAAGGGCGGGGTGGATAATCTGGTAACCGCAACAGGTATTGGCGGCCAGAAAGGCCCGATTAACGTGCCAACCGTGTATGATGCGTATTTCAAGATCGCCCAGTTCTGGAATGCCCGTGCGCCAGACCTTGCCGCACAGGCCGCAGGCCCGGTTATGAACCCGCTGGAAATGGGATCGCATGACTGGTCGGAAGTTGCCCAGAAGCTGGCAGCAGACCCCGATTACGCCGGTATGTTCAAAGCCGCCTTTGGCCCGGATGTGCAGGTTGATCAGCAGACCATTACGCAGGCCATTGCCGAGTTTGAAAAAACCCTGATCACGCCAGACAGCCCGTTTGATGAATACCTCAAGGGCAAGGAAGACGCGATCAGCCCGCAGGCCAAACGTGGTTATGAGCGGTTCAAGGCCATTGGCTGCTCGGGTTGCCATAGCGGCATTGGTGTTGGTGGCGGTGGTTACGAAGTCATGGGGCTGGAGTCCGATTACTTCAAGGATCGTGGCGGCAAGCTGACTGATGCGGATGAAGGGATCTACGCCATCAGCCATAACAAGCTGGACCAGAACCGCTTTGTGGTGCCCACCCTGCGCAACATTACGCTGACCGCGCCTTACTTCCACGATGGCAGCGTAAAAACACTGGATGAAGCCGTGCGCAAAATGGCCCGTTACCAGACGCCGGATAGCAACCCGTCTGATCAGGATGTGGCGGATATTGTGGCGTTCCTGCAAACCCTGACGGGCAAGTATGAAGGCCATGAACTGACCAACACCAAACAGTAAAACAGAAAGACACGGGGCGGGCATCTTTGAGGATGCCCGCTTTCTGTGCTTGAACAACGGCTCGTCCGCAGGTGATAAAGCCTGTGGGGCGGGCCGTTTGTGTTTGTGGCAGGGTATGCCGGGCCAGATCGGTTGGAATAAAGCGCGATAGGTGGACAGGGTGGTAAAAAGGCGGCGTCAGTTACAGGAGGCGGAAAAGCAGCTCTGGGCGCTGGTGGTGCGTGATGTGGCCCCCCTGACCAGCGCCAGCCTTGTTCCCCCCATGGCGGATACGGCATTCGGCCGGGATGCGCCCCCTGTGCCGGAGGGTGCCGCGGCTATTCCGCAAACGCATTATAAAAAAAATCCGCCCAAGGTCAGGCCCGCCGGGAGCCTGTTGTGGGAGGTGCGCCCCACAGTCCACCCTGCTCCAGCGGTAGCCCCCATAACGGTACGGCCAGCGCCGCCCATTGCGGAAAAAATTGGCCAGCGCCAGCCCGGTGTGGATGACTATAGCTGGCGGCGTTTCCACCAGGGGAGCATGCGGGTGGAAAAACGCCTCGACCTGCACGGTATGGTCGCGCAGGAAGCGTTTGTGCGGCTTAGAGAGTTCATGGATGTTGCTGCCCACCGTGGCCTGCGCTGTGTGGAAATTATTACAGGGCTGGGCACAGGGCAGGAAGGCGGCATTTTACGGCGCGAACTGCCCCACTGGCTGGAGCGGCCGGAAATGCGGGCCAGCATACTGGGGCTGGCTTACCCCCATGAGGGGAATAAAGGCTCCGTCCGGATTTTACTGCGCAGGCGCAGGCGGTAAGGGCTGCGCAGGGGGGACTGGTGTGCTCCGCCAGCGTGGCAGGTTAAGTGCCAGCCAGCGGCGGAGTGCCATGCCCACGTTTACATCGGGAGTGGCCATGCCGTAGGAGGCAATGCATTTTGCGCCCGAAAGTACGGTTTGGCCGTTAGCCAGCGCAATCTGTTGCAGGTTCAGTTTGGCTGCGCATGTTTCCGCCGCATGCCGCCAGCGCGCTACTTTGGCGGGGGACGTTAACAGGGGCAGAACAAGGGCTGCCTTAAGGCTGGCGGCAGACGCAATGGCCTGCCATGCCTGTGGCAGAAAAGCCGGTGTGGATGTTCTGCGTTCTTGCAGCAATATGGTCGGGAAGGTGGGGGGTAACACCATATCCGCCGGTGTTGGCACGGGTGGCGCTACGGTGTTGAGAAAGAGCGGGACAAACCCTTTGGTGGCCAGTGTGTCCAGCCGCTCCTTCAGGGCGGCATCCATAGGGAGTTGAATGGCATCGACCAGTCCGCCGGTCAGGGCGGCCATGGCGGCATCCGGTGTGGCATAGCCACTGACTGGCAGAGGCCGCAGGGCCAGCAGGTCAAAGGCCAGAAGGGTCGGCAGTTCCGGCCCTGTGGGGGTGGAAACCGCAATGCGGGTGGTTTTGCTGCTCAGAATAACGCCAAGCGAGCGGTGCAGGCTGACATGCCCCACAACCACGCTGGGTTGGCATATTGTTAACACAGGTAGCCAGCGCTGATACGCGTAATGCACGCGGCTATCCCCGGTCATGGCGGCCATAAGTGCCGTGCCGGGTACAAGTAACGTGCTGGATGCGGTGCTCAATTGCTCCTGCGCATCAAACAGGTTTGCCCCTGTTACGCCGTCCCACCCGGTGGTGAAGGTGAGGTCAAAAGGCGGCTGCCCCAGCTCTTCCGCCATATCCGGAGCCAGCCGGGTGGCCCATGCGCCACAAGGGGTTTCTGCACTGCCAGCCACAATCAGCTTTGTGGTCTGGTCAGACGTGGCGGTGGGGGCCGGGCCTACCAGTATGTCATCTGCCGCATGGGCCGTGGCCGCTGCGGCCATGCTCCCCAGTGCCCCGCCCAGAAACAGGCGGCGGGACAGGGCAAGACCATGGTGTTGGCGCATCATTGAAGAAGCAGGGATGAGATTAGACAAACACCAATAGCCTTCATTGTGGGTATCGCGGTTCCATACTATGCGAAATTAAAGGCAGAAACACGGCCATTTTATTACGGCCATTTAACCTCTGGTGGCATGCTCATCAGAATGGCTTCCGTGTTGCCGCCGGTTTTAAGCCCGAACAGCGTGCCCCGGTCATGCAGCAGGTTGAATTCCACGTAACGGCCACGGCGCACAAGCTGGGCATCGCGCTGTTCGGGGGTCCAGGGTTCCATCATCCGACCACGGATAATGCGCGGGTAGGCATCCAGAAAAGCAAGGCCGACATCTTTGGTAAAGGCAAAGTCCTCTTCCGCATTGCCGCTGTCCAGCCGGTCATAAAAAATACCGCCAAGGCCACGTGGTTCGTTGCGGTGGGGAAGGTAGAAGTATTTGTCACACCATGCCTTGAAGCGTGGGTAATACTCCGGGTCGTGCGCATTGCATGCTTTGGCAAACGCATCATGGAAGGTGGCGGCATCGTCCTGCGCTTCGGCGCTGGCGGGGAACATGGGGGTAATATCGCCCCCACCCCCAAACCAGCCCTGCGTTGTAATGATCATGCGGGTGTTAAAGTGAGCGGCAGGGACCAGCGGGTTGCACATATGGGCAACAAGGCTGATGCCGGTTGCAAAAAAATGCGGGTTTTCGGTCGCGCCGGGAATGGTGGCCGCAAAGTCGGGGGGGAATGTTCCCTCCACGGTGGAGACATTGACCCCCACTTTTTCAAAAACCCGGCCACGCATCAGGCTCATCACGCCGCCGCCGCCGGGGGTTCCGTCTTCATTCAGGCGGTTCCAGCTTTTGCGTTCAAAGCGGGAGGGCTGTTCGTGGCCGGGAAGTACCGGGCTGTTCTGTGCGGCGGCGTCTGCCTCAATGGTTTCAAAGGCTGTGCATATCTGGTTACGCAGAGTTTCAAACCATGCACGTGCCGCGTCCTTGAGCTTGTCATGCGAGGGAACGGAGGCAGGCTTTGTCGGCGTCATGTGTAAAGCTCTTTCCATACTGGTCTGCTGCCCGGCAAGCAGAGAATCGGCTTAGGGCATTTTTTCAAGGGGTGCGCCTTAGGGCCGGTCATTGCAAGATCATCCGGTTCATCGTTAAACGGGAACCTGAGCCCGCCCGAATGTGGTGGGGCGTGGGGGAGAAGTGCAATGGCTGGCAAACCAGTCTGCCATAACGGACAGGGCGCGGAGCCTGCAACGCAGGATCAGTTGAGCGCGTGGGTCAAGGCGTATGGCCGCCTGCCGCTCCCTGCGGACCTGAACTGGCTGTGGACCATAGGGGCAGTCCTGTGCGCCATACTGGCCCTTATGCTGCTTACCGGGCTTACCCTTACGCTGGTTTATACGCCCGATGCGGGGCTGGCCTTTGGCTCGGTTGAAGGCATAGAGCGGCGCATGCCAGCAGGTTGGCTGCTACGCGCCATACACATGACCGGCGCTTCTTTTTTTATGCTGGCCCTGTATGTGCACCTGTTGCGGGGGCTGTACTACCGCTCCTACCTGCCGCCACGCCGTGCGGTGTGGCTGAGCGGGTGCGCTCTGCTGGTCATGGTTATGGTTACGGCCTTTGCAGGGTATGTGCTGCCCTGGGGGCAGATGTCCTACTGGGGGGCGGATGTTGCGGGTAAGGCGGTAGGAGCACTCCCCTTTGCCGGTGGGTGGCTGGAAGGTGTTTTTCTGGGGGGGGATTCCCCCGGCACACCCACGCTGCACCGCATGTTTGCCCTGCATTTTGGGCTGGCATTCCTGATTGTAGGGGTGGTGTTGGGGCATATTGCCCATGTGCATGCGCGGGGGAGTTCCAGCCCATCTGCCCGCCCAACTGCGGCAACGGGGGTTTTGCCTTTTCACCCCTATTTTACGGTGCGGGATATGCTGGCCATTGTGCTGGTTGCGCTTGCCTTTGTCGGGGTGCTGTGTTTCTGGCCGGAGCTTATAGTCGAACCCGCCAATTACCGCCCGGCCAATCCGCTGCACACCCCGGCCGATATTGAGCCGGAATGGTATTTTCTGCCCTTTTACGGAATGATGCAGGCTGTGCCGTTCAAGCTGGGGGGGCTGCTGCTTTCTGGCGGAGCGGTGGCTGTTCTGTTTGCCGTCCCCTGGCTGGACCGTGCAACGGATGCCGCCCACAGCGCACCCGTGGTCGTGCGGATGGGGGCTATGGGTCTGCTTGTCTGCTCTGCCGTGGCAGTGGCCTGCGCAGGCCTGCACCACATGCAGGGAGTGTGGATGCTGGTGGCCCGGCTGGGTATGGTGGGGTACTACGCGTATTTTCTGCTCTATCTGCCCCTTGCCGGTCGTGTGTGGCGGAGGGGCAGGGTATGATGGTCCGGCGGTGTGTGGCTATTGGGGCTGGTCTGCTTTGGGCGTGTAGTGCATTGGCGCAACCTGCGCGCGGGCCTGCTCCAGCCGCGCGGCAGCAATGGTCTTTTACAGGTGCGCTGGGGCATTTTGACCTGGCTGCGGTCCAGCGTGGTTACGCGGTTTTTGCGGGCTCCTGTGCTTCCTGCCATAGCCTGTCGCAGCTTCATTTTTCCGATTTTGAAGGAATGGGCCTGCAAACTGCGGAGGTCGTTGCACTGGCTGCAAGCTGGCAGGTGCCCGATGGGCTGGATGCGGAAGGGCGGCTCAGGCACCGCGCTGCCCGCCCGGATGATGCCCTGCCATCCCCTTACGCAGGGCCAGAGGCGGCTATGGTGGCTAATCAGGGTGTGGTGCCGCCTGATCTTTCCCGCATTCTTCAGGTTTATCCCGGCGGGCCGGACAGGTTGTATGGCCTGCTGGTCGGGTACGGTCCGCAGCCTGTGCGCCTGATCGGGCGTGGTTTTTCCAACCCTTATGCCATTGGCCACTTTACGGCCATGCCCCCCCCGTTGCATGGCAACGAGGTCAAATACGCAGATGGCACAGTGCCCGATGTGCAGGCCGAAGCACGGGACGTAACAACCTTCCTTGCCTGGGTTTCTGCCCCCCATCTGGACCAGCGGCGCAGGTTGGGTGTGGGAGCGGGGCTGTATCTGTGCTTTCTTGCCGTGCTGTTTGCGATTTTAAACCGGAGAATCTGGTCTGATGTCAGAAAATGAAGTTGTAGAACCCGTTATCGGTCTTGTTGGCGGGTCTGGCCTGTATGATATTGATGGTCTGGAAGACAAGGAATGGCGCACGGTGGAAACCCCGTGGGGCATGCCTTCCGACCAGCTTTTATTCGGGCGGCTGGATGGCGTAAAATGCGTGTTTCTGCCCCGCCATGGCCGTGGCCACCCCATTCCGCCCTCACGCCTGAACTACAAGGCCAATATTGCAGCGCTTAAAATATCTGGCGTGACCGATATTGTCTCTCTCTCCGCCGTTGGCTCGCTCAAGGAAGAACTGCCGCCGGGCCGGTTTGTGATTATCGACCAGTTTATTGACCGCACGATTGCGCGCGACAAAAGCTTTTTTGATACGGGGTGTGTTGCCCATATTTCCATGGCGGATCCGCTGTGCAACCGCGTGGGCGATGTGCTCAAAGCCGAGGCCGACAGGCTGGGTATTGAGGCTACGCGCAAGGGTACGTATCTGGTTATGGAAGGCCCGCAGTTTTCCACCCGTGCGGAGAGCGAACTTTATCGCACATGGGGCTGCTCGGTTATTGGCATGACCAACATGCCAGAAGCCAGCCTGGCCCGTGAGGCAGAAATCTGCTACGCCACGGTCGCCATGGTGACCGATTATGACTGCTGGCACACCGAGCATGATAACGTGACGGTGGAAAGCGTTGTTAAAACCATGCAGGCCAATTCCGCCAAGGCCAAAGCGCTGGTCAAGGCGGTTATTCCCGCACTGGGTGGTAAAAAGCGTGGTCTGTGCAGTGCAGGTTGTGACCGTGCATTGGAATATGCGCTGATTACAGCTCCCGATGCGCGTGACCCCGAACTGATGGGCAAGCTCAAAAGCATTGCGGGCCGCGTGATCTAAAATACAAAGCACGTAACAGCCTGCGGCGTTGATGCAGGGTGTAAAAAACAGGCAGGCCGGTTGGCCTGCCTGTTTTGTTTGTCGCCTGTTAATGCCTGTGTATTGCTGCGTGGCACCTACGGTGTGCCGCGTGCTGGTTGGAATAAACCAACGGCGGGTGGTGCTGGGGTGTTGTCAGTTTTGTGCAGGTTGCGCCGCATACCCGAAGGTTGCGCGCAGGTCATCGCATGTTGTCTGTGATGCGACCCAGACCTCTGATGGCCAGAACATCTGCCCACCATAAAAATACTTGATTTTCAAATGGTTTTTTAAAGAAAGGCAGTAAATATATTTCTGTTTTAGAATTGCTTCCAAAGTAGGAACGAACAGATTATCTGGCATAAAAACAGCCTCAATATGTTTTTCTGTAATAGGATTCCAGATTTTTGGATCCAGATAATCTGCTCTTATATTTGAGGGAGTGTTGCAAACGCCGAACCATGCCTGACAGATAATTTGTAAGGGGGATTTAATTGTTTTTCCTGCAAGGTAATCAATAATTGGCCATGTTGTGGTCCATACATCCCCTTTGATGTGATGTACCATTTGTACCAGTTCGATCTGATCCGTCTCATTCCGTGCTGGTTTCAGGTTGTGGCGCATGTCGCGCGCTTCCAGAATTGAGATGGAAAAAAGAACGCCAAGGCTTACAGCAAGGCCGGATAGTAAAATATTTATGTGTAAGCTGCGCAGAGCCTCTCGCAGGAGTATTGCCAGAACAATGGCCGAGATCTCCATGTAGATAACAAAATCCGCAATCCAGCCACCACATTTTCCGCCTGAAACAAAAGCAAGGCCAAATGCTGCGCCACATGTCAGGAGGAGGGGCGCAATGTCACGCAGTGTTCTGTTGTTGGGCAAATGTTTTTGAGAAAGCAGCAGGAACGGAGCGAGAAGGGAAATAACAACATCGCCGGTATATTGCGCAACAAGCAGAATGCTCTGGTTCAGGGAATAGGGGTCTGTGCGGGGAATGGTAAAAGCCCAGTGCCAGTATGCCGGTCCGTATGTCCACTGTAACAGGGCAACGGAAAGGATAATGGAGCTAAGAGCAACTGCGAATGAAATAAGATATTTACGTTCGTAAACCGCCATAACCAGCGGAATGCCAATTAAAAGTAATCCGGTTTGTTTGACGAGAAAACACACGCAGATTGAGAGCCCGACGAGAATAAACTTTAAAAATCCGCTATCTTTCAGGCTGCACGTGAAGAGTACAAAAATGATGCTCAGCATGAAAATAGCATCAGGCCGGGAGAGGTCGATCCAGGCATACATTGGGTACAATGCGAGGAAGAGCAAAGACCAGAGCAGACCTACCCAGTTAAGGCCGAGTATCCGGCGGATGGAAGCTTCAACCAGCACAGCCGATAGTAAAAATGGCGGCACAAAAGATAGAATGCGTAAGGCGGAAAGATTGGCAATCCAGGCTTCGGGGAAGGCTCGTAAATACAGGTGATAAAGTGGGTTATATATTGAGCTGGTCTGATAAAACGCGGCAGGGGAATGGGTGTATTGGTAAAGAGGATATTTCTCACGCAATAAACCGCTGAAGTAGAAAGTTGTTGCTTCTGAGTGTTCCAGAACCCCATTAAATGCCAGCCGGCGAATAAGCACAGGTAATGCAAAAGCCAGTGCGTAAACAGCAATGCCAAGCAGGGTAGCCCAAACAGCCCATTGTATTGTTCTGGTTGGTACATGCGTTAATTGACGCTTTTTTATTTGTGTAAAAATAGGACCGGTTCCTCATATGGGACTGTATGCAAGGCCGGTTTTTACAAAAGTAAGTCTTAATATTTTCAAAATATTGAAAGGACCAGTTACGGTTTAATCAGGCATTTTGTGATTTTCAGATATGTTTTTTTGTGTGCCCGAATCAGTAAAATGCGCGGGCCAATTAGGCTGGATGATGCGCGGCAGAACTGCCGGTTCCAGGCATGGCCTGATTACCTCAAAAGGTAGGGCAATCACCTTGATGTCCAAAGGCATAGGAGGGTGCGGCTTGGAATACAGGCAAGGCTTTCAAGCCACAAAAACCATGCATAAAGACCGAGCATGCAGTTGTAAAAACATTGCAAGGCACATGAGGTTTTGAATTTATGGAAAACATGGTGGAGGGGGTTGGATTCGAACCAACGTAGGCGTACGCCAGCGGATTTACAGTCCGCCCCCTTTAGCCACTCGGGCACCCCTCCGACTTGTTGAGCACTGACCTAAAGCCTGTTCCCGGGGTTGTCAATGGCTTTAGGTAACTATTCTTTGCCTGTGGTGGGTTAGGGGGCTTTATGCGGCTTTATGGCCGGTTGGAATTGGCAAAAGATTTATAAGCATTGGGCTGGACATATGCAGGGGTTCGGGGAAAAGCTGCATCCGGTTCTGGGTATCCAAGTGTGACGGGGAGTAAAGGTCTTGAGCAAACACCAAACAGTGCGGCGGTACACGCCCCGTTCTCTGGCAGCGCTGGATACGCCCGTAGTGGCCCTGACTGCGTACACAACCCCCATGGCCCGGTTGCTGGACCCGCATTGCGACCTGCTTCTGGTAGGGGATTCGCTGGGCATGGTGGTGTACGGCATGGACTCCACACTGGCCGTAAGCGTGGAGATGATGATTGCCCACGGTCAGGCGGTTGTGCGTGGTAGCCAGAAGGCCTGCGTAGCCGTGGATATGCCTTTTGGCAGTTATCAGGAAAGCCCACAGCAGGCGTTCCGCGTTGCGGCGGATATTATGGCCAGAACCGGGGCCGGTTGCATCAAGCTTGAAGGGGGGCAGGAAATGGCCCCGACCATAGAGTTTCTGGTCCAGCGGGGGATTCCGGTTATCGGGCATATCGGGCTTAAACCGCAGGCCGTGCATGCACATGGGGGGTTTCGTACCGTTGGGCGCGGGAGCGAGGCCGAACAGGTTATGGCCGATGCGCTGGCGGTGGAAAAAGCCGGAGCCTTTGCCGTGGTGATCGAGAGTACAATGGAACCACTCTCGCGCGCCATAACCGAAGCTTTGGGGATTCTGACCATAGGCATAGGCGCATCGCCCCAGTGCGATGGGCAGATTCTGGTTGCGGAGGACATGCTGGGCCTGTTCCCCGACTTTACCCCACGTTTTGTGCGTAAATTTGCCAATCTGGGGCAGGAAGTGGACCGCGCTGTGGCTGATTACGCCCATGCCGTGCGTACGCGCACATTCCCCGGTCCGGCGGAATGTGTGGGCATGCCCAAGGCAGACTAGAGCCCATACGATTCGTTTTTGGGTAAGGGGTGTGCAGGCAAGCTTTGCGCGTTCTGTGCAGGCCGCATGCGGTATGCCCGCACAGGCGCGTAACCTGTGCGGGGTAGTATGACCAGTAACCGCGTTACTGGTAGCGTGAGAGCCACCATGCATAGGACGGCGGCAGAATGGTTTTTGCGTCCTTGGCGTGCAGAATACGCGCTGCCTCGTGCGGCCAGTGCGGGTTGGCCAGCAGAGGGCGGCCGATTGTGGCAACATCCACAATCTCGTTACGGATCAGGGCATCAGCCTGACGGCCTTCGCTGATGTACCATGATGTGGTGACAGGCAAACCCGCCTCCTGCCGTACTTTATGGGCTATGGGGGTCATAAACCCGGCTCCCCACGGAATGGTGGCTTCGGGGGTGGAAAAGCCTATGCTGACATCAATAAAGTCCAGCCCGTGCTCTTTCATCCTGCGTACGAGAGCAATGGATTCTTCCAGCGTCTGCGCATCGTTGCCATCAAATTCAATTACGCCAAAACGGGCAATCAGCGGGCGGTCTTCGGGCCAGACGGCACGCACGGCTGCCAGTGTTTCCAGCAGGAAGCGGCCCCGGTTTTCTGCCGAGCCACCATACTGGTCCGTACGCTTGTTGGAATGCGTGGACCAGAAGCTCTGCGCCAGATAGCCATGGGCAAAATGCAGCATCAGCCATTCAAAACCTACGTCACGCGCACGTATTGCAGCTGCGACAAAGTCGTTTTTAACGCGTTCAATGTCCTCAAGGGTCATTTCATGCGGTGCGCGAGGCAGGTTGGCACCAAAAGCAACGGGGGAGGGGCCAATGGGCTGCCAGCCGCGCGGGTCGGTGGCGGCAATATGGTCATCCCCTTCCCATGGCACATTGGCGCTGGCCTTGCGCCCTGCATGGGCGATCTGGATGCCCGGCGTAGCCCCGGTTTTGCGGATACTGGCAACAATAGGAGCATAGGCCTGTGCCTGCGCATCATTCCACAAGCCAAGGCAGTTGGGGGTAATCCGCCCTTCGGGAGAAACAGCGGTGGCTTCAAGCGTAACAAGCCCGGCTCCACCGCGGGCGAGCGAGGCATAATGCACACTGTGCCAGTCGTTGGGCATGCCGTCCTGCGCCTGATACTGGCACATGGGGCCAACAGCAATGCGGTTGCGTAATGTGCTGCCTTTGAGGGTATAAGGGTCGAAAAGCGTTGGCATGAACCGTGCTCCTGTTACAAAGGGGCATCATAGCCCCGTTAGTTCGACTATAATCGAACTAACGGGCAAAGCAAGGGAAGAGGTAGGTCAAACAGTTGTCATGAAGCAGTATGACCATCCATTGGCGCAGGATATGCAGTTGTCCTGCCTGCTTTACGCCCTGTCCGACCCGTTCCGGCTGACGGTGGTGCGCAAGCTTGCGGCCTGTCAGCCCCAGCCCTGCGCCCCGTTGCAGGATGGGCGGCCAAAATCTTCCGTCTCCCACCACTTTGCCGTCCTGCGCAAAGCCGGGCTTATCCGGACTGAAGTGGTGGGGGTTACCCACATGAACTCCCTGCGTGAGCAGGAGCTGGAAAGCCGTTTTCCCGGTCTGCTGGCGGCTATTCTGGCGGCTGCCAGCGTGGAGGACGTGCCCGCCTAGGGCACCAGCACGGCAGCGCCATCAAACCGGCCATGGCGCAAATCATCCAGTGCTTTGTTGGCGTCCTTGAGCGCGTAGGTCGTGGTGGTGGTGTGGATACCAATTTTGGGCGCGAGGGAAAGAAATTCCAGCCCGTCCTCACGCGTCAGGTTGGCAACAGAGACAATATCGCGCTCTTCCCATAACGTGTCGTAGGAAAAAGCGGGGATTTCACTCATATGAATCCCGGCGCACACGACACGCCCGCCTTTGCGCAGGGTTTTAAGGGCTGCGGGGACCAGAGCCCCATCAGGGGCAAAAATAATGGCTGCATCCAGTTGCTCGGGGGGGAGTGCGTCCGACCCACCAGCCCATTTTACGCCGAGCGAGCGGGCAAATTCCTGGGTTTTGGTGTCATTGGGGCGGGTAAAGGCATAAACCTCGCGCTTTTGCCACACCAGCACCTGCGCAATAATATGGGCTGCTGCCCCAAAGCCATACAGCCCAACTTTCTGGGCATTGCCCGTTTTGCCAAGTGAGCGCCACCCGATCAGCCCTGCGCAGAGCAGGGGGGCGAGGGAGACGTCCGAGCCTTCCTCCCCCATGGGGAATGCAAAATGTGCATCGGCCACGGCCATTGTGGCGTAGCCGCCATCGCGCGTGTAGCCGGTAAAAATGGGGTGGTCACACAGGTTTTCATGGTCTGTTGCGCAATAGGAGCAGTGCCCGCAGGTATGGCCCAGCCAGGGAATACCTACGCGCTGGCCAACCGTAAGGGAGGTTACGCCACTGCCCAGCAGGTCAACCCGGCCAATAATTTCGTGCCCCGGGGTTACGGGCAGTTTGGGGTGGGGCAGGTCTCCATCCACCACATGCAGGTCGGTCCGGCACACACCGCAGGCCAGCACCTTAACCCGAATCTGGCCCGGGCCGGGGGTCGGGTCGGGTAGTTCCTCCCATTGCAGCGGGGTGCGCGGGCTGTGCAGACGCATGGCGAACATGAAGGCTCTCCCTTATGGGGCAGCGGGTTTGCAACTGGCACCCTGTGCCCATCCGTTATGCCGCATTGTGGCGGTTCTTTTCCATTATGTGCAACGCGGCTTTTGGCACGGGTAGGCGGGGCCTGTGCATTGCGGGGTCCCTATAGGGGCATAACCAGCCGTTGGGCACCGGCGCGGGCGGCAGAGATTGGTGCAGGGTTCCGCCCCGCCTGCTCAGAACGGTTTGAGCAGACGGTCCAGATACTCCAGTTCCTGTTGCGGGCGGGTTCGGTCTGAATCGCGGCGGCGGAGTTCCTGCTCAATCTCACGCGCGCGCTGGCGGGCTACCGTGTCGGGAATATGGGTGCTGTCGTCCGTATTCTGGTCCGCCCCTTCGCCTTCCTTACGGCCTAGGGGGTCTTTGCCTGTTGTGTTTTCATCGTCCCCACCTTCGCCCGCAGTATCGGAGGGCTGGCCATTCCCGCTCTCTCCCGCATTGCCTGAGCCGGATGATCCATCGCCACTCCCCCCAAAGGAGGGCAAAAAGCTGGGCGTTGTGTTCTGGCCATTGCCCTTCATGCTATCCTGCATCTGCTTGCGGCTCTGGCGCAGGGCTTCGAGTGCTTTTTCCTCAGCACTGGCGGCTGCGGCATCATCCCCATCAGCCAGCGCCTTGCGGGCCGTAGCCATGCTCTTGCGGGCCTGTTCAAATGCATCGGGGGTTTTGCCGGTGAGCTCCTTGAACTCATCTTTAAGCTCGCTCAATGCCTGTTCAAGCGCATGCTGGGTTGCACGTTCGGTGCGGCGTGCGCTGGCCTGTGCTTCGGCCTTGGCCGGGTCTGGCAGGCCAGCCAGGGGCTGGGTATTGCCGGAGGAAGGCTGCTGGCCTGTGCTGCCTCCACCCATATTGGGTGGGGAGGAAAGCCCAAGCCTGCGCAGGAGTTCCGATGTCGGCAGGTTGGCGTATTCTGCGGCTTCTCCATCCCCATCATCCGCCAGATCGCTCTGTTGTTGGGAAAGGGCACGCACATGTTCATCCAGCCGGGACTGGGCATGGTCCAGCAGGCTGGATTCCTTGGTTGTCAGGTCATGCAGGGCGGCGGCCTGCTCACGCGCTTTCTGCTGGGCCTGGAGTTGCTGGGCCAGAGCGGCAAGGTCCTGCGGTGTGGCATTGCGCATGCGCTCGGTTGCGTTTTCCATTTCCTGCAGGCGTTGCATGGCATCGCCCGAGCGGCCATTGGCGGCATCGGCGCGCAACTGCTTCATCAGCCGATCGAACGCTTTATTCCCCGCTGCGGAAAAACCGGGCAGGTCAGGGATGGCTGTATGGTTGCGCAGGGCGTTATCGGCCAGAGCCTGCATTTTGCGGGCAATGGCGTCCTGTAGCGCTTTTAAGCTCTGTTCCAGCTCTTCCTGTGCCTGCTGGTTGTGGGTGCCATTGCGCTTCATGTCCGCCAGCTTCTGGGCAACATCGGCCTGTGCGGCCCGCACATCAATCGAGGCCTGAGCACTGGCATTATCGCCTGTGCGCCGGTCTTCTATGTCCAGCGCCAGATCCCATAGCAGGTTGGTGGCGCTGGTGCGGGCGGTCTGGGTGTCTATGTCGGCATTTTCCAGCAGGGCTACAATGCTGGTCAGGTTGAGGAACATGCCCGTATGCTCCCGTACAGGGCCGGGGGCCTCCCCCAGTGCTTCCAGATCCTGCGCCGTATCTTCACGTTTTTCCTGTTCCAGCGCAAAACGCCTGCGTACGTCCAGAATGGCGCGGGCAATGGGGGAGTGGAAAACCCTGCTCCCGAGTTTGAATGTGGCAGGTTCGCTCTGCCCCTGATGCCCGCTGGTAGCGGTTGCCACAATCTGCCCCGTCACGTCCTGCCCGGCCCATGGGTCTTCCGACAGGTCAGGGACAAGCACATTTTTAACCGATTTGGGGTGGCCGGTTAAAGGCAGGGGAATACTCAGTTCCCGCTTGGGGTTGGCTCCTTTGGCAGGGTGGGCAGCGTGTAGCACTACCTGCATATCTGACAGGCCATAGGCGTGGCTGGCCGTGTAGGGCAGGCGGGTATGCCAGTCCCCCTTACCGGGAGTTCCGGGGGATGGGCCCCAGGCAACCTGTGGGGCCAGGTCGGGCAGAATGGTCATGGACCAGCTGGCAAGAGTGCGCCCCCGGCCGGTTAGCCTAAGCAGACCGCTATGGGTCAGCGTGGCTTCCAGCTTCCAGCTATGGGGGGCCAGCTTCTGGCGTTTTGCGTCCTGTACCACCATGCCGTGTGTGCCTTGCAACACGGGGTGCGAGGCCATACCGTTAACAATAACGGTAAGTCGGGCACCTTCCTGCATCTGGGGGGCGGGGCGGTTCGGGCTTAAAAAAACCGGGGCGTCCGGGGCATAGGCGGGGGGAGTAATCCACGCATCTATGTGGGGGAGGGGCACGTCCGGGTCATCCCGGCCGGGAATAAAAGCGGCCAGAATACGCCCCGGAGCCGAGGACCCGGCAACTCCGCCGGCCACGCCAAGAGCCAGCACCAGCCCCGCAGCCGCAAGCTGGTGCGCGCGGCCTTTGGGCGCAAGGTCGGGCCAGCCAGCCCGCAACCGGCCAAGGGAGGCCAGAAGCCGCTGCCGGTGGGCCTGCCACAGGAGCGTATTGCTGGCGTGGGGGAGTGGTGCCGGGGTATCTGTCAGGCTTGCTAGGGGGCGGTTGCGCAGGCCGGATGACTGCTCGATCCGGCGGTCAATTTCCTCCGGCGTGGTGGGGCGCAGGCGGCCCAGATCGGTATGGAGCCGCCAGCCACACAGGCTCAGCCAGCCTGCCACACTGACAAGGCGCAGCCCATCAGGCAGGTGCTGGGGCAGGCGGAGCAGGCCCGCCAGTGTGTAAACCCCCAGCATGGCTACGGTCGGCTGGAGGGCAGGCCAGAGCTGCTCAATGTGCAAAACAAGGGCCGCATTACGGCGCACATGGGCCAGACGGGCCGCCAGTGTGCCGTCCTGCGCGGTTGATGCGGTCAGATCCTGCTTCAGACCGCGCATGCGTCAGGCTTTTCCGTTCGGGGGAGCTGGCATGGCTTCATCCTGCCACAGTTCTTCCAGTGTCTGCCGGCGGCGTATAACTGTCCATTGACCGTTTTCTACCAGAACCTGCGCGGCCAGAGGGCGGCTGTTGTAGGTGGAACTCATGACCGCACCATAAGCGCCCGTGTCCAGAATGGCTATACGGGATGCACGGTCAAGAGGGGGCAGCAGGCGGTCGCGCGCAAACGTGTCACCACTTTCGCAGACCGGGCCAACAACATGCGTAGGTGCGACAGGCTGGCTGAAGGCCTGTGGCGCAAGGGGGACAAGGCCATGCCATGCATCATACATGCTGGGGCGGACCATGTCGTTCATGGCGGCGTCAAGCACAAGGAACGGGCTGGGGAGCCCTTCCTCCTTGCGCAGGATAACGCTGCTCAGCAGCACACCTGCGGGGCCAATGGGCCAGCGCCCCGGCTCTATGCTCAGCCGCAGGCCAAGCCCGCCCAGTTCGGCCCGGATGGCGCCTGCCAGAGCTTCCGGCTGGCCCTCCACCTCGTTGCGGTAGCTGATGCCAAGCCCACCACCGCAGTCCACGGCTTCTACGCTCAGGCCACTGGCACGCACGGTGCGCACCAGTTCGGCCACGCGGGCATAGGCAGCATGGTATGGCGCGGTGGAGAGGATCTGGCTGCCAATATGGGTTGCAAACCCAACGGGTTTGATGCCCGGCAGGGTAAAGGCGTGGGCATACAAAGCCGCAGCATTATCAAACGGAATGCCAAACTTGTTGGCGGCCAGCCCGGTGGTGATCTTGGCGTGGGTTTTGGCATCCACATCGGGGTTGATGCGCAGCGTGATGGTGGCCTGTTTGCCAAGGCGCGTTGCAATGGCCGAGATAATGGCCAGCTCTTCCGCACTTTCCACGTTAATCTGGCCAATGCCCAGACCAATGGCATAGTCCAGCTCCGCATCGGTCTTGCCTACGCCGGAAAAAACTACTCGCTGCGCCGCAATGCCCGCTTTTTGTGTGCGTGCAAGTTCGCCCCCGCTGACAATATCCGCCCCATACCCTTCCTGCCCGATAAGGGACAGGACGGAGAGGTGGTCATTCGCCTTGACCGCGTAATGGATGCTGACATCCAGCCCCGCATCCGCCATGGCCGTACGCATGCGGGCAAGGCGCTGGCGCAGTGTGCCAGCACCCAGCACCCAGCATGGGGTGCCAACCGCATCGGCTATGGCGTTCAGGGGGACGCCCTCAAACATCAGCCCACACAAGGGGTCTGTGCTCAGGTGCGGGTGGGTTGCCAGCAGTTCAGCCAGCGAGGGGTCTGCATCGGTATAGGCGGGTGAATCAGCCATGAAACGAACTGGGCCTTGGACAAAAAAGGGCGGAAGCATGGGTGAGCGCACTGCACGGCAGGCCAGAGCCCGTGTGGTGCCGCACGGGGGCTGGCCTGTTACGGCGGGCTGCGCTCAGTCCGGTGGATAGACGAGGGGGTAGGTAATCTTGTTGCGCGGACCCGGAGCCTGATTAGGCCCCTTTTTGCCACAGGCGGCCAGTGGCAGGCACAGGGCGGTTGCCAAAAACAGGCCCATGAACAGGCGGAGGGGCATATGCTCAACCTTTTGTGGTGGTGGGGGTGCCTGCCAGTGCATCCAGCCAGCGGGTGGCCTGCGCCATAACGTTGGATGCAGCGGTTCCGCCAAGGCTTGTGCGCGAGGCTATGGAGGCATCAACACTCAGGACAGAATAAATATCCTGCGTAATGCCCGGCTCTTCGGCCTGCATTTCCGCCAGAGTGAGTTCTGCAAGGCCAATATTCTGGGCTTCTGCGCGGGCCACAAGGCGGCCAGTTACGTGGTGGGCGGTGCGGAACGGCACCTTGAGCACCCGTACCAGCCAGTCTGCAATATCGGTTGCAGTGGAATAGCCCGAACCAGCCAGAGCGCGCATCTGCTGGGTGTTGGCGGTCATGTCGCGCACCATGCCATCGCATGCGGCAAGGCACAGGGCGGCTGCATCGGTTGCGGCAAAAACCGGTTCCTTGTCTTCCTGCATGTCCTTGGCATAGGCCAGTGGCAGACCTTTCATGACCGTCAGCAGCCCGATCAGGCTGCCGTTAATGCGGCCTGTTTTGGCGCGAACCAGCTCGGCTGCATCCGGGTTGCGCTTTTGCGGCATGATGGAAGAGCCGGTTGTAAACGCGTCCGACAGCCGGATGAAGGAGAAGGGGGAGGAACACCAGATCACGATTTCCTCTGCCATGCGGGAGAGGTGCATGGCCAGAATGGACAGTGCAGACAGGTATTCCAGCGCAAAATCCCGGTCCGAAACCGCATCGAGCGAATTGGCGGTCGGGCGGTCAAAATGCAGGAGTTCGGCCGTCATGGCCCGGTCAATGGGGAAGGACGTGCCTGCAAGGGCAGCCGAGCCCAGCGGGCATTCGTTCAGGCGGCGGCGTGTGTCGGCCAGACGGCCCCGGTCACGGGCCAGCATTTCCACGTAAGCCATAAGGTGGTGGCCAAAGGTGACCGGCTGTGCGGTTTGCAGATGTGTAAAGCCGGGCATGGGGTCTGCCGCGTGTTCCTGTGCCCGCTGTGCCAGTGCGCGCATGAGCGAGGCCACCTGCAGGTCCAGCCCGTCTATGGCGTCACGCACCCACAGGCGGAAGTCGGTGGCCACCTGGTCATTGCGGGAGCGGGCGGTGTGCAGGCGCTTGCCAGCTTCCCCCACCCGTTCAGACAGGCGGGCTTCGATATTCATGTGAATATCTTCCAGCGCTTCGGAAAAGGCGAAGTCGCCCGCGGCAATTTCCGCGCCAATTTCGGTCAGTCCCTTGCGGATTGCCGTCTCGTCATCCTTGGAGATGATGCCCACATGCGCAAGCATGGCCGCATGGGCCAGAGAGCCTGCAATATCCTGCTTCCACAAGGCTTTATCAAAGCTGATGGAAGCGTTGATGGCCTGCATGATGTCCGAAGGTCCACCCGCAAATCGTCCGCCCCACTGCACATTGGCATTGGCTGTGGTGGCTGTCTGGGCCGGGGGCTGGTTCTTCAAAGACATGGTTGGCTGACCTGTTCGTTTACATGTAGCGTGGAGCCGCAGCCATAATACCGGAGCAGGCTGAATGCAAAGCCCATCCTACCGGCGCATGCCGCGCTGCGCAAACCGTCATCCTTGCGCCAGATCATGCCAGTGCTGCGGTGTGGGCAGGTTTTTTATGGGGCAGGCGGTGTTTACAGGGCTGGCTGCATGCTTATTTCTCTGCTTATAAAGTGTGTAAATTACAAAGGGTTCAGGAAAAGACCATGGCTCACGAACTGACAACTTTTGGAGTGATCGACCCGGGTGCAAACGTGCTGCTCGAGGTGATCAAGGCAGAAAACCCGATTGCAGCCGTGCGTCGGCTGGAAGAAAAGATGCGTGGGCCGGACTACGTGGCTGCCCGCAGCTACAGTGAAGGCGGTGAAGAATCGCTGGACGGCACAGACCCCGCCTATCTGGTCTATGATCTGGATGGCAGCGGTCTGGATGCGGAAGGTCTGGGCGGTGAGGATGCAGGTCGCGTCCGGGCCGAGGCCGATCTGGCCGCCGTTATTGTCTCCTCCGCTCAGTAAGGCGTTTTTTCGGGCCTTGGGGGAGGCGGATGTTATGCGTCTGCTCCCCCTCTGCCCGGCAAACTGGCACATGCCGGCATGACTGATGACAGAAATATTGGCTGAGAGTTTTAAGGTTTACGGGCAGGATGGCGGCGGGCCGTTTGTGCTGGTCAGTGACCATGCAGGACAGGCTATTCCGCCCACGCTTGATGGTCTGGGCCTGAGCGCGGATGAGCGTGCCCGCCATATCGGGTGGGATATTGGTATAGACGGTGTTGGCCGCAAACTGGCCGATGCCCTGCCTGCGGTGCTGATCGAGCAGGTGTATTCCCGTCTGGTAATCGACTGCAACCGCGCGCCGGGTCACCCTACCTCCATTGTGACGCAGAGTGATGGCACGGCTGTTCCACGCAACCAGAACCTGAACATGCAGGACCGTGTATGGCGCGAACAGGCCATTCTGCACCCTTACCACCAGCGGATTACACAGGAGCTTGATGCCCGGCTGGCGCAAAAGCGCGCCGTGGTTGTGGTGGCCCTGCACAGCTTTACGCCGGTCATGCGCGAGGTAGCGCGGCCATGGCATGTTGGGCTGCTGCATAACCATGACTCCCGTCTGGCTCATATCATGATCGACCTGCTCCGGGCCGAAGGTCTGGTGGTGGGGGATAATGAACCCTACGCCCTGACCGATACATCGGACTACACAATCCCCCTGCATGGCGAGCAGCGCGCCCTGCCGCATATTGAAATTGAAATCCGTCAGGACCTGATTGCCCACCCAGAAGGTCAGGCGGAATGGGCCGCCCGGCTGGCCAGCCTGCTGCCACAGGCCTGGCGGATTTTTTGCACAAGGTATGAACAGCGGCCATGACCACCTCCCCCACCACACCACCCCCGCAGATTATTACCGGCAAGGCCAGACTGGCCGGTGTTATGGGCTGGCCGGTTGAGCATTCCCGCTCGCCCGCGCTGCATAACTACTGGCTGCGGCGTTATGGGGTTGATGGTGCCTATGTGCCCCTGCCCACGGCTCCGGAGGATTTTGTGGCGGCGGTACTCGGGTTGCAGGCTGCGGGCTTCAAAGGGGTTAATGTTACCATTCCGCACAAGGAGGCGGCTTATAAGCTGGCCGATGTGCTGGATGCCTCGGCCCGGCGGGTGGGTGCGGTCAACACGCTTGTCTTCCGTGAGGATGGGAAAATCCTTGGCCTTTCCACCGATGGCAGCGGGTTTGTTGCCAGTCTGGAGGCCAGCAGCCTGCCACCCCGGCCGCAGACCCGCGCCCTGCTGCTTGGGGCCGGCGGGGCCGCGCGGTCCGTGGCTGCGGCTTTGCAGGACAGGGGGCTCAAGGTTGCCATAACCAACCGCACGCACGAGCGCGCAGTAACGCTGGCCGCGGCATTGCCCGGTACGGATGTGCTGGCTTGGTCCGAGTGGGAGCAGCAGCTGGGGGAGTTCGCCCTGCTGGTCAACACCACCTCGCTGGGTATGGCCGGAGGGCCGGATCCGTTGTTCTGCCCTTCTCTGGTGCAGGCGGCGGAGGATCTGGTGGTGGCGGACATTGTCTATGCCCCGCTGGTTACGCCCCTGCTCGCGGCGGCAACCCGGCAGGGTTTGCGTACGGTGGGGGGCTTGGGCATGCTGCTCCATCAGGCGCGGTTTGGTTTTAAGGAATGGTTTGGCGTGGACCCGCAAGTGGACGATGCAACGCAGGACCATGTTCTGAACAGCCTTTGAGCGTGATCTGCTCCTTTTGACCAAGGCAGGGTTTACGCATGAAAATACTGGGCCTGACCGGAGGCATGGGTATGGGCAAAAGCACGGTTGCCAGCATGCTGCGCCGTGCCGGAGTGGCGGTGTTTGATGCAGATGCCACTGTTCATGCCCTGCAGGCTCCCGGCGGGGCTGCCTTGCCCCGTATTGCGCAACTGGTGCCGCAGGCTGTAACGGCCGGGCGGCTGGACCGGGCGGTGCTCCGGCAGGCCGTTCTGGCCCACCCGGCATTGCTGAAAAAACTGGAAGCCATTATGCACCCTCTGGTGCGCCGTGCCCGCACCGAGTTTTTGCGCCGCTCCCGCCTGCAGGGGGCTGCCTGCGTGGTGCTGGATATTCCACTGTTGTTTGAAACCGGGGCAGACCGGCTCTGTCGCTGGGTGGCGGTGGTGTCTGCTCCCCCATGGGTGCAGCGCAGGCGTGTGGCCCATCGCCGCAACATGCCGCCCCCGCAGGCCCGGAGGCTTATTGCCTGCCAGATGCGGGATGCCCGCAGGGTGCAAAAGGCGGATATCGTTATCCGCACGGGGCTGTCCATGAAGGAAACAGAGCGGCAGGTCCGCCGCTTTATCAGGAGTTTGAGGGCATGAAGCGATCCATCCTGTTTGATACGGAAACAACAGGACTGGACCCCGCAACCGGGGACCGGGTGATTGAAATTGCAGCCCTGGAACTGGTGGGGGACCTGCCCACGGGTAATAGTTACCACACCCTGCTGGATCCCGAGCGTGATGTGCCTGAAGAGGCCAGCCGCGTTCACGGCTTTACCCGCGCGGACCTGGAGGGAAAGCCAAAGTTTGCCGAGGTCGCGGACGATTTTCTGGCCTTTGTGGGGGATGATGCCCTTATTGCGCATAATGCCCGCTTTGACTTTGGCTTTTTAAACGCAGAACTCAAGCGCGCAGGCCGCAAACCGCTGGATATGGGCCGTATGGTGGACACGCTGGATATGGCGCGCGAGCGTTTTCCTGGCATGCCCAACAGTCTGGACGCATTGTGCCGCCGCTTTGGCGTGGACCTGTCTGCCCGTACAACCCACAATGCGCTGCTGGACTGCAAGCTGCTGGCCGAAGTGTATGTGGAGCTTATGGGCGGTCGCCAGCATGGTCTGGGGCTGGTGGCTGATGGCGAGCAGGCACCCACCGTGGTGTATGACGGCCCGGCAGAACGCACAGTGGTAAAAGTCTGCCCCACAGCTGCCGAACTGGCTGCGCACACTGCCTTTGTGGAAAAGCTTAAAGACCCGGTCTGGAACACATAAACCGCCCAGCCATGCCTGCAATAAAGCTATGCAGCGGCAGAACCCTATGCCATGTTTTGGTGGTCCCGAACACAAGGAGCATTTTTGATGCGCTCAGCATCCCGTCGTTTTCTTGCGGCGCTGGCACTGTCCGGCGCATGGGCCTTGCCCGCAGGAGCAGAGACCGTTCTCGGCCCTGCCATGGCGGAGGTTACCTTCAAAACCCGCTCGGCTGATCTGGGTGTGGGCTACACTTGGGGCAATGGTGTGCTGACTTATGGCGGGCATGACTACCCGTTTGAGGTCAGCGGGGCTTCGGCCGCTGCAATCGGTTTCTCCTCCGGCAACAGCGTGGGCAAGGTTTATAACCTGCAACGGCTGGAAGATTTTGCAGGAACATACTGGTCGCTCTCGGGCGAGACAACGGTCGGCAAGGGTGTTGCCGGGCACCTGATGGAAAATGACTCAGGCGTGCGTATCCGGCTGGATGAAATCCGCACAGGTGGGCGGCTTGCTGCCTCTCCCTCCCGCCTGACCATCCGCTTTTTGCCTGCGGCCAAAAAGACCGGAGCAGACAGCCCCACCAAAAAAGACTGAGTAGGGGCTGTTGCTTTTAGGCCGCCGGATTATTTGGTTGCGTTAGCAGGCTTACGGTTCTGCCTATAACCACACGTTCTTCATAACGTGTAAGGGCCAGTTTACACCCTGCTTCCCCCATACTCTGGCGCAGGGCGGGCTGGCTTGCCAACTGGCGCAGAGCCTGTGCCAGTGGCGCAACGCAGCGCGGGGGGTACCAGAATGCCCGTCTGCCCATCCACCACCTGCTCACGCGGGCCGGGAACATGGGTGGCCACAACGGGCAGGCCGGTCAGCATGGCTTCAATAACGGACATGGGTAGCCCTTCGCTGTAGCTGGGAAGGGTAAAAATATCCGCAGCGGCCAGAAGTGCCGGAATATCCGCGCGGTAGCCAAGCCGCTTTAACCGTGGCCCTAATTCCCGGCTGCTTTGCTCCAGTGCTTCATCCAGCGTTGGGCCGTGGTCACTCGCCAGCCGTTCCCCCACAATCCACAGATGCGCATCCGGTACGTCACGCATGGCGGCCAGAAGTTCGGGGTACCCTTTGGCGTGAACAAGGCGGGAGACAATAATGATCACAACAGCCTGTGGCGGGGTGCCCAATGCTGCACGAACCTGCTGACGGTCCTGCGTATCGGGGTGAAAAACGCGGCTATCCCGCCCATTGCCGATGACCTGCGGATGCGGGTGGATGCGCAGGCGCAAGGCATCTGCCGCCTGCTCCTGCGATACGGTCAGGTAAATATCGGTTATGGCGCCACACCCCCGTTCCAGCACTTTTGCCAGCAGGCGTTTGGGGCGGGAGCCGGGCTGGTTGAACAGAAAGCCGTGGCAGGTATATGCAATGCACGGGACGCCACACAACTTGGCGGCAACCCGGGCCAGAAGGCCGCTAATGGGCATGTGGGCATGCACCATATCCGGTTTTTCACGCTGTATCAGCCGGATAAGCGCCCATAAGGCGCGCAGTTGCGCAAAAGGAGAAAAGGAACGGGCCAGAGGTGGGGTTTCAATACGAAAACCCTCCGCCCGTGGCCCGTCAAGCAAGGCGCCATCGGCGCAGACACCTACAACATCATGCCCTTCCGCACGCAATGCGCGCATCAGCGGGAGCAGGAACTGGACAAGCGAAAAATCAACATTCGTGACTTCGAGTATTTTCACGGTCGGGATTATTCGCTGATCAGTGTCAGTGCCCAGTGGATCGGCTTGGGCGGGGGCTGCCCTATCATGGAATGGAGAAGTGCCGGGTGGCCGGTGGTGGCGGGTTTGGGTTCCGGCGCGGTGGCGGGGGCTGGTTCTACTGGCTCTGCGGCGGGTAGGGGGTCTGCAAGGGGTGAGGTCTCTTCAGCCATAATGCTGAGTGCATCAGCGGCAGATGCGGCGGTGGCTGGCTGTTCCTGCGTTGTTTCCGGCAAAGCAGCCTGCTGCGCGGGAGTGGTCTCTTCCTCCGCAGGTGCTGCGTCTGGTTCGGGTGTAGGCGTGGCTGCGCTCTCATCCAAAGGTGGTGCGGGCGGGGTCAGGACAAGCTGGAGCGTCTTTATCCTGCGGCCCTGACCCAGATACACACTTTCTTCCACCCGGACCTGTCCATCGGACTGGAAGAGCCAGCTTTCTTCCTCACTGTGCAGCAGGTGGCCGTTTTCGGTCGGTTCCACCATAATATCAGGGTGCAGGTGGAAGCGCACACAAGGCATGCGGGCTAGTGTTGCCCCTTCCAGCTTTTCCTCCCCACGCAGGGTGCGGCCGTCCTTGCCCAGATAAAGCTGGCGGTGGTACAGGCCCCCGCCCTGGCTTTCGTACCCGTTATGGGTCATGTCCAGCCAGTGTGCGCCGTCCTGCGTTGCATGGGTGCGGCTGACCTGTGGTGGCCTGCTGGTGGTGCCGTTGGTCTCAAAGGTCATGGGGGCCATGCCCGCCAGTTCCAGAACGGAATGGGCCGCCGGGTAGCGCAGGGCCTCTGCCCACCCTTTTTGCCTACTTGCCCCGCAATTAACGATCAGCCGTTGCTTGCCGGATGAAAATTCAAACGAAAGCATGCCCGCATGGGCTGTGTGGTCAAACCCGGTTGGGGCAGGGGCTGCGGCATCTGCTATGACCAGTGCGCGACCGCTGCTCAGGCGGGCAAATCCGCTTTCGGGCAATCCGGCGGCGACAACGCGGGAGCGGGATACGCGGTTCAGCACAAGTTCCACCAGTTGCGGGTCGCGTTCCGTACTGCCGTTAAACAGGGCCAGCCCGCCATCGGCATGGCGCAGGGCGCGCAGGGCGGGGGCGGTCCGGTTGGCAGCATCCACGAGCGTTGTGGGCAGCGGCAGGCGCGCAACCTGAAGAATGTAAAGCATCTCCGCCAGTTCCTTTACCGTCAGGAACAGGTCTTCAGGGCTGCGGGTAATATGTCCGCCATCGGGCAGGATCTGGCTGGTTATGACCTCGTCAATCAGACGCAGGTAGCGGGTCAGGAACTCCGGATAATCGGGAATGGATACCGCAACCGCGAGCAACCCCTTGAGCGCGCAAAGCGCCTGCCAGCCATAAGCGGCATCGGGCATGAGTGCAATAATCGAGCGGGCCTCCATCATAAGGGAGGCCATCAGGTTCTGGCGAAAAACATCATCAGCGGAGGCGGCAAAAAACTCGTAACAGCCCAGCCATGCGCTCAACCGCGCACCAGTTATGGAAGGGTCCATAACCGCGCGTTCGGCAGCAGGCAGGCGCACCCAGTGTGCAACAAGCGTGCGCGCCTTGATTCGCGCGGATTCAGCGCCCAGTTCGCGCAGGTCCTGTAACCAGCTAAAACCCTGTAACCATCGGCGGTAAGGGGCAGGCCACGCCGGGTCGTCCCATATGCCGGACTGGAGCGAGCGGGGCACGCCATCAAACTCGGTCCGGTTGCGGACCAGTTTTTCCCCTACCGTGGCATTGCCCGGCCATAGGTCTCGCAGCACTACGGCGGGGGCCGCGGGAACGCGTGCAAAACCGCCAAGCGGGTTGCGCATGGCATAGGCAAGGCGGGGGGCACGGGTCCAGCGGCGTAGGGGCATTAGATGAGTGTAACTCCAGGGCTGGGGTATTAAAGGCGCTACTCTAATGGAACTTTATGACAGCATTTGGTGCATTCGCACTATAATCACCATGCGATAGATCAAGCCTTGCGGAGGGAGGCAATGGCCGCGGCATAATCCGGCTTGCCGTACACGGCGCTTCCGGCGATCAGCACATCCGCGCCAGCCTGTACGGCCAGCGGGGCTGTTGCGGCATCTATTCCCCCATCAACCGCCAGACGAATATCGCGCCCGCTACGTGTGATCATCTCCCGCAGGGCTGCAATTTTAGGCAACTGGCTGGGCAGGAACTTCTGCCCCCCAAAACCGGGGTTAACGGTCATGACCAGAATAACGTCCACAAGGTCCATGACCTCGGCAATGGCGGCGGCTGGTGTGGCAGGGCACAGCACAATGCCGGGCTTTGCCCCGAGCTGGCGAATAAGCTGGAGCGAGCGGTGTGTGTGCGGCCCGGCTTCTATGTGTATCAGAATCTGGTCGGCCCCGGCCTGAGCAAAGGCTTCCAGGTAGGGGTCAACGGGTGCGATCATCAGATGAACGTCAAAGGGCAGGGCGCTATGCTGCCGCAATGCCTTGATAACGGCTGGCCCAAACGAAATATTGGGCACAAAATGGCCGTCCATCACATCCAGATGGATCCAGTCCGCCCCGGCATGTGCCACGGCTTCTACTTCTTCTCCCAGCCGTGCAAAATCCGCAGCCAGAATACTAGGGGCGATCAGGGGGAATGGTGCAGCACTCATTCCTTGCTTATCCGCAATAGCAGCCGCCTGCGCAACTACAGAAAACCGGTTTGTGCGCTTTTACATGGCAACTGCCTGAATAAGGGGCAGGTGCTCAGGCTGCCCGGGTAAAGCGGGCGGCAAAAAAGCCGTCCATTCCGCCTTCATCCAGCCACATGCCCGGATGGGTGCGCAGCCAGCCTTCCGGCGTTAAGGCCTGCGGCAGGAACGAGAGTTCCTCCGGTGTAAAGGGCATGGGTACAAGCCCCATGGCCTGTGCTGCGCGGGCGCGGTCTGGCCCTTCCTCCTGCTGCAAGGAGCATACAGCATAAACAAGTCTGCCACCGGGTTTGAGCATATCCCTTGCCGCTGCCAGAAGCTTGTCTTGCGTGGCGGTCAGGGTGGTCAGGTCGCGCGGGCGTTTGACCCACAGCACATCGGGGTGGCGGCGGGCCGTGCCCGTGGCCGAACAGGGGGCATCCAGCAGAATGGCGTCCAGCGGGGCATCGGGCTGCCATGTGGCGGCATCGGCCTGCAACGTGCGAACATCCAAGCCAAGGCGTGCCATGTTTTCCTTCAGGCGCACCAGGCGGGCGGGGTTGTTTTCCACGGCTGTTACTGTTGCACCGGTTACGGCCAACTGCGCGGTTTTGCCCCCCGGAGCTGCGCACAGGTCGGCCACCTGCTCGTGGGGCTGTACGTTCAGCAGGCGGGCAGGCAGGGTTGCGGCTGCATCCTGCACCCAGAACGCCCCTTCCTCATACCCCGGTAGTTCGGCAACCCTTGTGCCCGCAGGCAGGCGGATGGACCCGTTGGGGAGGGTGATGCCCCCTTCTGGGGCCTGTGCGCCGGGGCGCAGGGTAATGTCCAGCGGGGCTTCGTGGCTGATGCCCTGAGCAATGGCGCGTGGCACACCTTTGCCTAGCCCGGTCCATGAGGTCCACAACCATGAGGGAATATCCAGCCGGGGCTGGTCCAGCCCATCCAGCACGCTGGCACCACTTGTGGCCACGCGGCGCAGCACGGCGTTGGCCAGCCCTGCAAACGGCGCCAGCTTGCGCCTGCGCAGCAGGGATACGGTGGTGCCAACCGCTGCATGGGGCGGTGTTTCCAGGAACAGTAGTTGTGCGCAACCCATCATCAGGGCAACACGCACCGGCTCGGGTGGTTCTTTTTTTAAAAAAGGCTCCAGCACCGTGCGTAATGTACCCATGTGCCGCAGGGTTGCTGCCGCCAGACGGTGGGCGGCAGCCCGGTCACGCGCTTCTGCCTGATGTGCGGCTGCCGAGCGGGAGAGGCTGTTCTCCAGCATGCGGCGGTGTTCCACAACGCCGCACAGAATATCAAACGCCACATCCCGCGTGGGGTCGGGCTGTGGGGCGGCGGGGCGGAACCGGCCGCGCGGTTTGGAAGAGGAAGAGCGCGCTGGTGTGGTCATGGGGGCAAAAAACCGTTCGGTAAGCAGGGGAGGTGGTGGCTTACGCCACCACAAGCGCGGCGCCGTTGGGCGCTGTTGCCGGGTTTTGCGTTAAAAAATGCCGTAAGGCCAGAGGATAAAGCCCGTGCTCCTGTTGCAGAACGCGTGCAGCCAGCAGGTCTGGCGTATCACCTGACAAAACGGGAACGGCAGCCTGACCCAGAATAGGCCCCTCATCCATTCCCTCGGTGACCAGATGCACCGTGCAGCCATGCAGGCGCACACCGGCAGCCAGGGCGCGCTCATGCGTGTGCAGGCCGGGGAAGGAGGGCAGAAGGCTGGGGTGAATGTTGAGCATCCGCCCGGCCCAGGCCGTGGTCAGGTAAGGGGTGAGCAGGCGCATATACCCTGCAAGGCAGACGGCCTGCGCACCAGAGTCTTCCAGCGCGGCATGAATGGCGCGTTCGTGTGCGGCGCGATCCTTGCCAAAGCTGCGGTGGTCTATGGCCAGTGTGGGCAGGCCCGCGGCGCGTGCCATGTCCAGCCCCGGGGCATCGGGGTTGTTGCTCAGGACAAGGCAGATACGGGCGGGAAAATCCGGGTCCTGCGCTGCGGTGATCAGGGCCGTGGCATTGCTGCCCCGGCCACTGAGCAGAATGGCAACAGGTGTTTTTGCCGTGCTCATGCTGCCCGGAAATCCGGGGTTGCCTGCATTTTAAGGTCAGGCTTGGCATCGGGGCTCTGTGCAGCAGCAATGGAGCCGATGCGGAAGGCTTCTTCCCCCGCTTCGGCCAGCATGGCCAGCACCTTGTCCGGCTCGGGGGTGATCAGGATCATGCCGATGCCGCAGTTGAATACGCGCAGCATTTCGGCACTGTCCACATTGCCGGTGCGGGCCAGCCATTTGAAGACCGCGGGCATGGGCCATGCCTGATCAATAACCGCATCCAGCCCGTCGGGCAGCACGCGCGGCAGGTTGCCCGGCAGGCCGCCACCGGTAATGTGGGCGGCCCCATGCAGCAGGCCTGCTTTATGCAGGGCCAGAACGGGGCGCACGTACAGGCGCGTGGGTTCCAGAAAAGCCTCGCCCAGCGTGCGGCCCGGTGCAAAGGCTGCGGGGTCGGTCCATGTCAGGTGGGCGTCGGCCACAATGCGGCGCACGAGCGAAAAGCCGTTGGAATGCACACCGGAGGAGGGCAGGGCGATCAGTGTATCACCTGCGGCGATGCCTGCGGGCAGCAGGGCGCTGCGTTCGGCTGCCCCAACGGAAAAACCGGCCAGATCGTAGTGGCCATCGGCGTACATGCCGGGCATTTCTGCTGTTTCACCACCGACAAGGGCGCAGCCGGAGTGTTCGCACCCTTTGGCAATGCCGCGCACAACCTTGGCAGCAGAGGCAACGGACAGGCGACCTGTGGCAAAGTAGTCGAGAAAAAACAGCGGCTCCGCGCCCTGAACAATAAGGTCGTTCACGCACATGGCCACAAGGTCGATCCCCACGGTTTCGTGCAGGTCGTTATCTATGGCTACGGTCAGCTTGGTGCCAACGCCATCGGTGCAGGAAACCAGAACAGGGTCGGTAAAGCCTGCGGCCTTCAGGTCGAATAGAGCGCCAAAGCCGCCAAGCCCACCCATGGTGCCGGGCCGGTCCGTGGCTTTGGCAGCAGGGCGAATGGCGTCAACAAGGGCTTCGCCTGCTTCAATGTCCACGCCGGAATCACGGTAGGTGAGGCCGGAGGAAGGGGTGCTAGGAGAAGACGTCATGGGTGCGCTCTTGGTTCGAATGAGAGTAAGGTCGATGCCGGGAACCAAGGTCACTCAGGATTCCCGCGAACAGTCTTTACGGCAGGAGAGGCGGCGCGCAAAGCGGCATGACGCGGTTTGATGAAACAAAAGCATCTTCCCGCCCCCCAAAAGAGGGCAGGAAGCGGCGCATAAACGAAGGTGACGGGGTGACGCAGATAGCCTTGCCATTTGTGTACCGCCCCCGATTCGGGCGGTCGGATTTTGTTGCGGCCCCTTCCAACGCGGCCGCGCGCGCCTGGGTGCTGGATGCGGAAGCCCCCTACCGCTGGCCCGAAGGCCGCATGGCTTTGTGGGGTGAAGGGGGGACGGGCAAGACGCACCTGCTCTCTATCTGGGCGGGGCGGTATGGTGCGCCTGTTATGGCGGGGGAGCGGCTGAACGAGCGCGATGTGGTGGCCCTGTTCAGCCAGGGCGGGTTCAAGGCCGTGGCACTGGATAACGCGGACCGCGTGCCCAGCGAGCATGATCTGCTGCACCTGATCAATCTGGTGCGTGAGCACCGCGTGTTCCTTCTTATGGCGGGGCGTCTGCCGCCTGCACGCTGGCCCGCCGTGCTGCCTGATCTGGCAAGCCGCCTGCGGGCGACCTCCTCCGTGCCGCTGGGGCAGGCGGAGGAGGACCTGCTGCACCGCCTGTTGTTGCGTTTGCTTGCAGAACGGCAGATTGTTGTTGCACCGCAGGTTACGGAGTGGCTGTTGCGCCGCCTGCCGCGCCGGGCCAGTGCTGTGCGTGACTGCGTTAGCGCGCTGGATCAGGCGGCCATGGCATCGGGCGGAAAAGTCACACGCGTTCTGGCGGCCAGTGTGCTGGAAGGACTTTTTGCGCGCGATGGTGAACCGTGAAAGGAATATTTCAGTTTTATGACATGATGGCGATTTGACGCCCCCGAACATTCCGGGGCCATCGTGTTTGGGATATGTTGACGGTGTATCCGGTTTGGTGCGGCCCTCGGATCGGTCGGATTGCCGGGGCAGATAATGCAGGAGAGGGAGCGCAGGCTAGTGGCGGCACAGGATGAAAAGAATACAACCCCCGTCAGTCGTACACGTGCGCCCGCCAAGCGGGCACCTTCACGCACACGGGCTGCAGCCAGCACCCGTGCCAAAAAGGTGGCTGAACCCAAAGTTACCCTGCAAACGCCCTCGCGCTTTATCAACCGCGAACTCTCCTGGCTCGATTTCAACCAGCGCGTGGTGGAGGAGGCGGACAACGCCCGGAACCCGCTGCTGGAACGGCTGCGTTTTTTGTCCATCAGCGCCAGTAATCTGGACGAATTCTATTCCGTGCGTGTGGCAGGGCTCGTTGGCCAGATCCGTGAAGGGTTGACCACTATCTCCCCCGATGGCCGCACGCCTGCCCAGCAACTGGATGCAGTGCGCGAGCGCTGTGCCCGCCTTTTGCGCGAACAGCAGCGGATATGGGTGGAGCTGCGCGGCCTGCTGGCCAAATCCCACGTCACACTATGCGAAACGCAGGACCTGAACGATGCGGACAGGGAGTGGCTGCAAACCTGCTTCATGGATCGCATTTTTCCTGTACTGACGCCACTTGCGGTCGATCCGGCCCATCCGCTCCCCTTTATTCCCAACATGGGGCTGGCTCTGGGGTTGCGCCTTTTGTACGAGGGCACGGGCCTGTTCGCCATGAACGCCCTTATCCTGCTCCCAGCACAGGTTGAGCGCTTTATTCGCCTGCCTGCCACGGGTGATGCTGTTGCGGGCGAGCCTGCCCGCGTGCGTTTTATTCGTCTGGAAGACCTGATCTCCCTGTTTATTGACCGGCTGTTTGCCGGGTTGGTTGTGGGCGAGAGCGGTGTGCTGCGTGTTGTGCGCGATACGGATGTGGAGTTCGAGGACGAGGCGGAAGACCTTGTTCGCTCCTACGAAAGCGCACTCAAGCGCCGCCGCCGTGGGGTGGTTATCCATCTGGACATGGAAAAGCGCGTCCCCGCCGAACTGGCCGAAGCCATTGCCTCCGACCTGGACCTGCCATCGGACGAAATTGCCGTCCATTCAGGCATGATCGGGGTGGCGGACCTCAAGCAGATGATCGTGGATGACCGGCCGGACCTGCTCTTCCCGCCCTACACGCCGCGCTTTCCTGAGCGGATACTCGATTTTAACGGGGACTGCTTTGCCGCCATCCGGGCCAAGGACCTGCTGGTTCATCACCCGTTTGAGAGTTTTGATGTGGTGGTGCAGTTCCTACGACAGGCTGCGCTGGACCCCAATGTTATTGCCATCAAGCAGACGCTGTACCGCACATCGCGCGATTCCCCCATCGTCAAGGCGCTGATCGAGGCAGCAGAGGCAGGCAAGTCGGTCACGGCTATGGTGGAGCTGCGTGCGCGCTTTGATGAGGAAGCCAATATCCGCCTCGCCCGTGCGCTGGAAGCCGCCGGTGTGCAGGTGGTGTTTGGCTTTGCTGACCTTAAAACCCATGCCAAGCTTAGCCTCGTGGTGCGCAGGGAGGGAGCGCAGGTGCGTTCCTACGCCCATTTTGGCACGGGGAACTACCACCCCATTACGGCACGTATTTATACCGATCTGTCGTTCTTTACGTGCAACCCGGCGCTTGCGCGGGATTCGGCGCGGCTGTTCAACTACGTGACCGGCTACGCCATGCCGGCACAGATGGAGGAAATCGCCTTTTCCCCCATTACTATCCGCAGCACGCTCAAGGACCTGATCGAGGAGGAAATCGCGCATGTCAAAGCGGGGCGTCCGGGTACGATCTGGCTGAAAATGAATGCGCTGGTCGATGCGGATCTGATTGACTGCCTGTACCGTGCATCCTGCGCCGGGGTTAAGATTGTGGGGGTCATTCGCGGCATATGCTGCCTGCGCCCCGGCGTTGCCGGACTTTCAGAAAATATCCGGATCAAATCCGTTGTTGGCCGTTTTCTGGAACATTCGCGCATTTTTGCCTTTGGCAACGGCCACCGTCTGCCATCGCGCCATGCCAAGGTTTACATTTCCTCCGCCGACTGGATGACCCGCAACATGGACTGGCGGGTGGAAAGCATGGTGCCCATTACCAACCCCACCGTGCACGCGCAGGTGCTGGACCAGATTATGGTATCCAATATCCGCGACACCCTGCAGTCGTGGATACTGGAGCAGAATGGAGTATGGCGCCGGCTTGGCGCTGGTTCCAAACCGTTCTCCGCCCATGAATGGTTCATGACCCATCCCTCCCTTTCCGGGCGGGGGTCCGCAGCCCATGAAAGCCTGAGCAGAGCCCCGGCCTCCCTCTCCCAGACCAAAGACCTGATGCTGGATGACTGAAAACGGGGTTTCTTTTTCCCATATGTCGCGTATGTCTGTGCACTTTCATACTGCCGGGCAGCATAATGGTCTGCCCGGGAACGGCTGGTAATGGAGACGGACATGCAGCGTCGTTCAGCGGTGGTTGATCTTGGGTCCAACTCGGTTCGTCTGGTTGTGTTCGAGGGGGTTTCGCGCAACCCGCTGCCCATTTTTAACGAAAAGGCCGTGCTGCGGCTTGGTCGTGGGCTTACCACCACAGGTCGCCTGAATGATGAGGGCGTGGGCATGGCCATGGAGGTGCTCAGCCGTTTTCATGCCATTGCGCGTGCCATGCAGGCTGACCCGTTTGAGGTGCTGGCCACGGCTGCCGTGCGTGACGCCACAAATGGCCCCGCCTTTGTGGAAATGCTGCGCCAGAGCATGCCCGGCGTGCCGGTGCGTATTCTGTCTGGTAAGGAGGAGGCTGACCATTCCGCTATTGGCGTAATGTGCGGCATTCCCGGAGCAGACGGGCTGGTAGCCGACGTTGGGGGCGGGTCGCTCGAACTTATTCACCTGACCGAAACCGGGCGGCATGATGCCACAACCCTGCCCCTGGGCATGATCCGTCTGGCGGATCGGTGCGAGGGGGATCTGGACGTTGCCAAACAACTGACTGATCAGGACATTGATGGTGTTGAATGGCTGTCCAGAGTTCGGGGGCAGCCGCTTTATCTGGTCGGGGGGGCGTTCCGTGCGCTCGCGCGGCTACAGATTGCACGCACCCAGTACCCGCTGAACATTGTGCACTACTACACGCTGGACGTGCAGGAAGCGCGTGAGATGACCGGCTGGCTCCAGAACAGCTCCCGCCGCAGCCTTGAGCGCCTGCCCGGTGCGCCGCGCAAACGGCTGGATGATATTCCCTTTGCCGCTGTGGTCCTGCGCAGGCTGATGAAAAAAATCCAGCCCAGCAAGATCGTGTTCTGCGTGGATGGCCTGCGCGAGGGCTGGTACATGATGAATGTGGCCCCCCGCTATCTGCCCCAGGATCCGATGGAAAGCGTTGCGCGCGACATGTGTGCGCGCTTTGGCCGCAGCAATACCCTGCCCGAAATCCTGTGGACATGGACAGGCTGCATCAAACAGAACGAAACGGCAGAAGAGCAGCACCTGCGCCGCATAGCCTGCTGGCTGTCCGATATTGGCAGCCACGACCACCCGGAATACCGGGCCGAGCAGACCTACCTGCGGATTTTGCGTGTGCAGGGGGCAGGGTTTGACCACCGCGCGCGTGTCTGGCTGTCTTTGGCGCTGGCCGTGCGCTATTCGGTGGATATGAGCGCGCCCGCTCTTATGCCGTCCTTTACCCTGCTGAGTGATGAGGAGCGGCGCGATGCCGTGGCCTGTGGTCTGGCGTTGCGTCTGGCCTATTCGCTGTCCGGCGGGGCAGGGAGCCTGCTGGAAGGCACATCTTTGGCATGGGATGGGGCGGAACTGGTGCTGACCCTGACCTCCACCCGTGTTGCCGTAAAGGGCGAAAGCGTGCGGCGTGGGCTGGACCGGCTTGGTCAGGCGCTGGGCGTGCAAACCCGGTTTGAGGTGGAACTGACGGTCTGAGCTGCCACCCCCTTAAAGGGGTGGACAACTCTGCTGCCGACAGGCACGTTACCAAATAGACATCTCTGTTGTATGGAGAGCCCACCTTTGCCATTGTGCGGTCGGCCTTGCCGGGCGCTATGGTGGTAGGGGCATGAATGTTCATGACCAACAGGCAGTGGAATTTGGTGCGTGTCTTCTGAAGAGATCATAGACCCGACAGTTCAGCATAATGCATCCGTTCGGCGGGTGCTGCTGCACATGGTCCTCCCCTTTGTGCTGATCATCATGACCGTTGGGGCCATTGCGTGGGTGGGCATCAGTTCATACCGCACCACGAGCGAGGGTGTCTCTGTTCTCACGCGTGAGCTTATGGAGGCAACCCAGCACTATATCGGGCAGGAAGTGGGGGACTATATTGCGCCTTCCGCCGCCGGAAACCTGATTGCCGCAGGCATGATCGAACATGCCCCGCCTTTGGTGTCGGACAAGGTCTTTTATTCTTACGGCAGCGTCATGCTGCAAAAAATTCCGCAGTTGCAGTCTTTTTATCTGGCCGATGATCAGGGTAATTTTACGCTGATCACCCGCTCCCCCGACAAGGACGTGCTGGACCATGTCCGCCTTGTGACGCAGCCGGGTGGCGCAAAAGTTCTGCATCATGTTCTTTTCAATACCGCGGGGCAGCAGGTCCGGCAGTATGATGCCCCCGCCGGTGATTACGACCCGCGCGTGCGCCCGTGGTACAAAAACACGGCTGGCAAAGACACCATCCAGTGGACTCAGCCTTACCTGTTCCCGACCGATAAACAGTTTGTCATGACCAGTTCGCTCCGCTTCCGGCGTGATGACGGGCATGAAATGGTGTTTGCCACCAATATCTCGCTCAATGAGCTGAGCGCGTTTTTGGATAAAATCAAAATCGGCAAGTCCGGTAGCGCCATGATTGTGGATGGTGAAGGACGGGTGATTGCAGGGCGTAACCTTACCCAGCACGCGGAAGCCGCAGGCTGGGACCCGGACAAAATGGTGCTGGACCCCAAAATCTACCCGGTTTTTGCCTTGGGGTACGATCATTACCGGGTGCGTGGCTTTGGCCCCAAGCATGTGGAGTGGGATAGCAAGACCTATATTACCATGGCCTCCGCTCTGCCGCGTTACTCGCAGGGCTGGATTTTGCTGATTGCCGCCCCTGAAAACGATTTTGGCAGCTTTGCGCACCAGAGCAGCCGCCAGAGCCTCCAGTTTGCGGGGATTGTTACGGTGTTTTCGCTCCTTCTGGGGGCACTTTACATCCGCCAGTTGCGCCGGACGGAAGCAGGCAACCGCAGGCTTGCGGTCCAGCAGTCCCAGGTCGCGCAGGAAAGTGGTGCCTTGCAGCAGGTGGCTGTAGCGCCGCACCTGTTTGACCCTGCGGCCGATGCGCTGGTGCTTACGGAACAGCTCGCGCAGGTTACGGGTGCACGCCGTGCCAGCCTGTGGCGCTTCCTGCACGATGGTGCCGCCATGGTGTGTGATGATACCTATGACCGGACCCAGAACACCCATTCCGGCGGGTTTGAAATGGGGCGGGAGGAACTGGGCAAGTTCTTTGATGCGATAGAGGAAGGGTCTTCCTTCTCTGTTAGCAACGCTGCAACGGATGAACGTACGACACGGTTTGAGCGGCTGGTCATGCGTGAGGTCAGTACGCGCGCACTTGCTGTGTACCCTGTGCATGGCCCCCATGGCACGCTGGGTATGCTTGCGCTGGAAGACCCGGTCATGCTGCCGCATCTGCTCTATTTTGTGGAGCTCATGGCCAGCATTGCGGGTACACGCTTTGCCGCGCAGGATGCGCTGGAAGCCCAGCAGAAACCCGTGGCAGACAGCAAAACCTCTGCTCCCGTGGCGGTCACTGGCACGCCTATGTCCGATAATCTGCTGATGCGGGCGGATGAAATGGCGGACGTAACAGGTGCGAGTATTTACCCCTCTGTTGCCGTGCTCGTTGTCAGCTTTTCCGATCCCGTAGTGGAAGGGAACAAGGAAACCGCAGCCCTGATCGCCCTGATCAACCAGTTGGCCACACAGGTCCAGAGCGTTGCACAGGAAGAGCACCTGTTTGCGGTGGAAGTGGCCGGGCACCGCATGATCTGTATGGCAGGCTGCACAACAGAGCCCGACCCCACAGCACTGGTGCGTCTGGCCAATGCCGCCCTTAAAATGCGTGAAACATTTATGGGCGCGCTGGCTGCGGCCGATCTGGAACCCGTGTTTACCATGGGTATGGATTTTGGCCCTGCGTTTGGTGGCGCCGTGGGGCAGTTGCCAACGGTGTTCAACCTGTGGGGGCAGACAGTCTCCCTTGCCGAGCTGATGGCCGAAAGTGCGATAGACCCCGGTACCATTCAGGTTACGGAGCGCGTTTATACCAACTTGCGTGACCGCTACCTGTTCCGCAGCCGAGGCTCCTTCTTTGTGCCGCATCTGGGCCTTGGTCGTGCCTATACGCTGGCAGCCCGCCGATGAGTGAGACCGACCAGCAGGCTCCCCAGCCGCTCCCGCCACCTACCGATACAACGCGCGACCCCGTGCTTGCCGGGCAGACAGGGCAGGGCAGGCTGTTTGCCCCTGTTCAGTGGGGGCTTGGCAAGCTGGCATGGATCGGGCGGCTTACGCGCAGACAGGCGCGTTTTCTGCTCATTATGCTGGGTGCATCCTGGGGAGTGATCTTCGAGAGCTTTCGCGCGCATTCATGGCGGCGGACAGTCCGCTACGAATTTATCAGCACCATGAACAACATTATCCGTGGTGGGCTTGTTGCCACCATGTTTGCCGGGGTGCTGACCGGGCTTGCCGCTGTGTCGCAGGTTATTTACTGGCTGGGGTTGACCGGGCTTGCCACCATGACCGGCTCAATCCTGATCAATATTGTCGTGCGCGAAATAGCGCCCATTCTGGTGGGTGTGCTCCTGCTGGGGCGTAACGGTATGCTCTCCACCACGGAACTGGGGCTATTGAGCATCGGGGGGGAAATTCGCTCCATGCAGGCTGTGGGCATAGACCCCTTTTTGCTGCTGGTGCTGCCGCGTACACTGGCTTTTACCGTGGCCGGGTTTACGCTGGGTATCCTGTTCTCGTTCGCATCCCTTGTGACGGGGTATGTGATGAGCCGCATGTCCGGGGTGATCAACAACCCCGTCTGGGCTTTTCTGGATGATGTGGCAACAGCCATGTCCGGTACGGATTACGTTATTATCCCGCTCAAGTTCATTACTGTCGGGTTTGTGGTGGGGCTGGGCGGCTGCCTGACAGGGCTGACCGCCACAAACGAGGATTCACTGCGCACCCTGCTGCCCCGCGGCTTTTCCCGCGGGATGCTGATTGTGATGGTGGTGAGCGTTCTGTTCAGTCTGGATCTGTAAGATGGATGTGTACGCTTCCGGCCCCCTGCTTGAACTGAACAAGGCCGTTCCATCGTTTGATGAGAGCGGGCTGCCGCCGGTTCCGTTCAGCATGAAGCTGATGCCCGGAGACTGCATGGTGGTGGAAGCGCGCGACATAGGGCACGCCACCATGTTTGCGGACCTGTGCTGTGGGCTGGTGCCGCTGGATGATGGGTTTGTGCGATTTATGGGGCTGGACTGGGCCGATCTGGGCGACCGGGAACTCAACGCCCTGCGCGGGCGTATCGGGCGTGTGACGCACCGGGCAAGCTGGCCCGAATTTGTGCCGGTGCATCTGGCAATCGTGTTGCAGCAGTTGCACCACACAACCCGCCCGATTGATGATCTGGTGCATGATGCCGCCCGGCTGGCGGAAAGTTTTGGCCTGCCCGGCCTGCCAACACAGAACCCCAGTTTTTTACCCGAGGATGACCTTTTGCGCGCAAGCTGTGTGCGGGCGTTTTTGGGAAGGCCCCATTTGTTACTGCTGGAAGACCCGCTTGAGAGCGGTCCGGCAGAATTGAGCAATTCTTTTCTGGCTGCAATAACCGAGGCGCGCGACAGGGGTGCCGGGGTTATCTGGCTGGTAAGGAATAACGCAGTCTGGCAGGAATATCGGCAGGGTATTACGGCAACCTGGCGGCTTGCAGATGATGGTCTTGTAGCAGTACGGATGGGATAATGTTCCAACTCCGCTTACGACAGAAAGTAAAACCCCTCATTTCCCTGCGTTATGCAGATGAATGGGTCGGGTTTCTTGTGCTTCTGAGCATACTCATTTTTGGGGGCGCGGTTATCGAGGCAGGTGTGCTGCGTGACTGGCTGACCCCACCCGCACGGCTGCGCGTTGTGCTGCCCGCTTCTGGCGTGGGCGGTTTGACCGTAGGCGGGGACGTACAGCTTATGGGGGCGCATGCGGGAACCATCCGCAGCATCAAGCTCAATCCGTCTGGTAACATGTATGCCATGGTTGACCTTGACCCACAGGCCAAGCCCTTTGTCCGGCGGGACAGCACAGCCCTTATCCGTAAGCAGCTTATTGTAACGGGGGCTTCCTATCTGGACCTCAGCCGCGGGCATGGGGACCCGATGGACTGGAGCTATGCCGTTATTTCGGCCACCCCGGCCCCCAACCCCGCAGACCAGATTACCGCGACCCTGAACAGTATTCAGGCTGAAATCATGCCCGCGCTGGCCAGTGCCAGACATATGATGGCCCAGTTGGACGGCACCATTACCGACATGCACGCGGGCAAGGGCACAATCGGGCAGTTGATGACCAATGACCAGCTTATCCGCCAGTCTGAAGCCACTATTGCCTCTTTGGATGCTGTGATCGAACGACTCAAGCCGATTGAAAAACAGGTTTCGGGGATCATGAGCAAAACAGATGCCACCATGGGCAACCTCAAATCCGCCACCAAGGATGTAAAGGACGCAACGCCGCACCTGCCAGCCATTGCCAGTAATGTGGAGGCCAGTACGGCAGACCTGCCTGCCATGCTGGCACAGGCCCAGACCACACTCTACGGCTTGCAGCAGTTGACCGACCAGTTGCGCGGGATGTGGTTGCTGGGCGGGCATAAGGTGACGCACCATAAACGTCTGGCGCCCCAGCAGGTGCGGCCATGAGACGCCTTGCACACATGCTGGTGCTGACAGCCCCGCTGCTGGTGGCCGGGTGCGGGGCCAGCCAGAGCAAACCTACCGCGCAGGATGATGCTGCGTGGGATCAGGCCATGATGGCCGGCCGGGATTCTTTTGAGCTGGGGCGTTACACGGTGGCCGTATCCCAGTACCGTAAGGCCGCCAACCTTGCCATTGTGCGTGATGATGGAACAGCCGTGGCTGAGGCCGGGTACGACCTCGCGGTATCACAACTGGCCGCCAACACGCCGGATGACGCGTTGAAGACAACACAGGCTACACGTCAGGCAGTGCAGTTACGCGGCGCGCAGGATATGTCCTCGCTCGATCTGGTTGAGGCGGCAAGCCATTACCGGCTTGGCCATTACGCGCAGGCTATTCCTCTGGCGCAGCAGGCCATGCGCTCCGCCGATACGGGTGTTGCCGCACGGGCAGCCCTTGTGCTGGGCCTAGCAGCCGATGCACAGGGCGACCAAAGCGCTCTTCAGGCCGCAGGGGCTTATTTGAGCGGGCTTAAGCAGCCGCTCTCCGTCGCACAGCAGGCCGACCGGGCCGAGATTCAGGCCCGCGTGCTCCGTCACACCAACCCCGCATTGGCCGAACAGCAGGCGGAGGAAGCAGCAAACCTGCGTCAGGGTGAGGCTGCATACCACGACATGGCGCGGGCACTTGCCCTTGCCGCGCGGATTGCTGCCAGTCAGGGGGATCAAGCCAAAGCGCATGCCTTGTGGGCACGGGCCGCGCAGAGTGCAGCCGCACAATCTGGCAGCCTGAACCGGATGGATGCGCAAACGCTGGTCCATGGTAGCCTGACCAAAGGCAATGCCACGCCACCAGCGGATGATGCTCGGGCATGGGCACGCAGCGCGGGTGATATTGTGCTCAGACCTTTTGCGGAAACCGAGAGCGCACCCTAACCAGCTATTTTTGGTGCATGGCGTTACTGGTCTGCCAGAAAGCCATGCAACTTATGCTGCCATTGGCATAAGCCGCATTGCCCGCAAGGCATGAGTGGGTGGGTGCTCCTACGCCCTATTCCTTACGGTATCGCGCGCTTGGTGCTGTATCCCTTGCAGCAGGGAATACAGGCGCTGTGTAAGGCAAGGTATCAAGTTATGGTGTGTTATACACAGAACTTGAGAGGTGTTTTTGTTCCATTTGCTTGAAAAAGCATGACACCTAAAAAATAATCGCAAGTTAAGCAGGTCTTCCATGCATAATCCATGGAGCACAGACCCTGCCTTGCTGTGTAACACCGCAAACAAGCGCAAGCCCGTCTGCCCGGCTGTGCGCGCGGAGCGGTGATGATGAAAAGACTTTTCCACCATTATAGAAAACGCAGCCGTCAAGTGGAGGCAGAGCGCCACACCAAGCTGGAAAATGTTGCCCCCAGACCCAGCGGTAAGGAAGGGGGGCGTTTTCATTTAAGTACCAAGGAGGCGGTCAGGCGCTTTCGCGCCCATGCGCTGGTTGAGGAAAAAAGCCACCGCGATGTTGTGCGCGTAGGGTTGAAGGACAGCGTATGGAGTGACCTTTACCACCATGCACTTACGGCAAGCTGGCCCGCTTTTGCTGCCATTGCCGTTGTATCCTACGTCGTGCTCAACCTTGTTTTTGCGTTGCTGTACATGGTGGCCCCGAACCAGATTACCGGGCTCTCGCACGGTACGTTGTTGTCCCTGTTCTTTTTTAGTGTGCAAACACTCTCGACCGTGGGGTACGGGACCATGAGCCCGATCGGGGCTTATGCCAATGCCATTGTCTCGATCGAGGTGTTTGTCGGCATGATGCTGACAGCCCTTGCAACGGGCGTGGTTTTTGCCCGTTTTGCCCGCCCCCGTGCCAGACTGATGTTCAGCAACATAGCCGTCATTAGTAACGAAGGGGGAATACCCGCCCTGTGCATCCGCATTGCCAATTTGCGGATGAGCGTGATTTTATCGGTTGATATTGAAGTGGCTTTGTCCCGTCTGGTCATGAGCGATAATGGCCATCTGGTCCGCAAGTTTGACCAGCTTCTGCTTATGCAATCCCATGTGCCGGTGCTGCGCTTTGCCTTTGTCATGACGCACGTCATTACGCCAGATAGCCCCTTGCATGGCAAAACGGTTGCTGAACTCGAAGGCGAGGAAGCCGAGATTATTGTCACAGTGACCGGCACGGACGAGGCTCTGGGCCAGACCGTGTTTGCAAGAACCGCATACAGGTTTGACCGGGTGCAGCATAACCATCGCTTTGTGGATATTGTGCTCTCCCGCCCCGATGGGCGCATTACGGTGGATTACACCCGCTTCCATGATGTTGAAGCCCATTAAGCAGGTTATTGTGCCGTATCTGCCATTTGGTACCGCATTACTCTGAACCGGGTGTTTTGTGCAAAGGGGCATGCAAGTGCCCCTTCACTCTGGGCCTGATCATGGGGTTGGAGGTGTTTGGCGTGCCAAAGCTGCGCATCCGCCCCGCCATACTCATACCCCTACACGGAATACGGTGCTTTTTATGGGGAAGCAGTCCTGCGTGGGGTGCTGCCTGAGATCACCCCAGTTTTAAGCTTCAAACTGCACGGTAAGGGCGCGTTGCATCCAGGAACACGGCATTGGCATCCAACTCGTGGGAAACCACAATCAGGTAGGCAATCGCGCGGGTGAGTTCAATACGGGTGGAAATGTTGGGTTCGGCGGCTTCCATCCGGCGTAATGCGGTGGTCGCTACACGGGCGGCATGGGCTGTGTGGCCATATTTGCCTGTAAAATGGCTCATCCGCTTCATAACAATTTCTATGGCCCGGCGCGCTGCGGGGGGGATCTGGTTGCGGTGCAGCAGCGCACGCAGGCGGATAATGTTCAACCCTATGGTCATGGCAGCCAGTGTGCCCTGCAGACAGCCTTCAATGGTGGGGGAAGGTGTGGGGCCAGCATGGCGGATCAGGCGGGCAAAGCGGTCAATATTGCGGCCAATCCAGTCCCGCGTCATGGGGGTGGGCTCGGCCGAAGCCAGTGTGCGCAGGTCCCGCAGCAGGGTCCGGCGCATGCGCCAGCGTTCGGCTGCGCTGTTAAAGGGCAGCACGGCGCGGAAAATAAGAACCGCAAAAAATACCCCTAGCAGAATGGCCCATGTGGAATTGAACCATGTGACCTCATCCACCCGGCCCTGATTGAGCGGGTGCACAAAGTTGGGGAGCAAAAGGGTATAGGCGGCAGAGTGCAGGGCCGTGCTGGCGTTGCGTGCGGCCAGCCCGCCGGCAAACATGGGCACGGCCAGCGTCGCGACCAGCATTTCGTAATTGGATTGTGTGGGCAGGACAAAAAAGACCAGAAAAAACGCAACAAGAGCAGCCCATATGCCACCGATCATAAACTGGGTGGTGGCAACGACCGGGTTTTCCCGCGTGGCAAACAGCCCGCACACAATGGCAACAAATGTAATAAAGCCAAGGCCCGTGGGCCATGCCGTGCATTCCCACACCAGCCCGGCGGCACTCAGGGCCACGGCAGCGCGCACGCCGTTATAGGCAGCTTCGCGCTTGTCCACATGGGATTGAAGGCGGAAGTGGAAGTGGTCACCACGAATAAAGTGCTGGCTGGCATCGTATTCCCGAATGGCCTGTTCCAGTTCACCCAGCAGTTCGTCCATGGCGTTGTGCAGAATCCGCCCGTCCAGCAGGGCGGAAATCTGGTCGTGTTCGTCTTCCAGCGTAAAGGCGGACCCGATTTCGTGCGTCAGGGCATCCACAATCTGCTGGTGGCATTCGGCACGGAGCAGTTGCAGGTCGCGCAGAATGCCACGCACCCCGGTTTCCGTGTTCAGGCGGTTAGGCAGGCTGCTCAGAAAAGTGCTGACGTTGGAGGCCGTCTCGCGGAATATGGGCTGGTCGGTCTGGACGTATTGCAGGCGCACGGTCATGCCCAACCCGCGTGAGAGCAGGACCGAAACCGCAGCAAGAGCTGCGCGGGCGTGGTCCCCTTCATGCCCATGGGGGCCCATCTCGGCTTCAGAAAATTCAATCTGGTCGTTAATGGACAGGATGGGGCCAAACATGGCGCGTGAGCGGATAAGCGCTTCATCATCCCCGGCCAGCAGGCTGGCTACGGCCTCGGATACGTTGCTCAGGGCCGTGCGGAGCTTGTCGCGGATGTTGCGGCGGGCGGTCTCGGCCAGATTATGGGCAAAAAGGCCTGCAACCGTGCTTTCACACACAATGCCCAGCACAATATAGGTCGCGCGGGACATGGCGGTCATGAACACGTTTTCGGGGTGGGGGATGGCCCCTATGGCAATAATGGCCGTTGTGTAGCCCGCGAGCACCAGCGCGTAGGAGCGGAAGTTGCGCACAAGGGTTGCCAGCCCGCAGCATAGCCCCAGCCAGATGGACAATGCGGGAAAAAACAGCCACGCGGTCTGGTTGAAGGCCGAAATAAGGGTGATGGACATGACCACCCCAATGCCTGTGCCCACCAGACGCCAGCGTGCCTTGGAAAGGCTCTCCCCGCGTGAACCCTGTGCCACGATCCATACGGTCATGGCCGCCCATTGCGGGTCGTCCAGTTCCATCCACAGGGCAATGACCAGCGCTATCAGGGCGGCCGCGGTTGTGCGCAGGGCAAACCCTATTGCGGATGGTGTGGGCGCAAGCAGCCAGCTTAGGGGCAGTTTGCTCTGCACACCCGGCGGCCCTAACGGGCGGAAGGCCCGCAGGCGACCGATCCTGTCAAGCAGGGGAAAAGAAAGACTGGGCACAATGGCTACTTTGTTGCAACAGAGGAAGCTGGGGAATCTGGTTGTAACCGTAGCTGGTTTTCCCGTTTTTTCCTTGTGGGTTCAGACGCATATCAGCTATCGCTTCTCAAACGGGGAAAGTCGGTCTGGAACCGGGTTTCTCTTATAAGTATTGCATGGATCTGTTATTCGTTCCATGACCAAATAGTGCCTTGCCTGCCGACAGGCCGCCCTGGTGGCGTATATGGGAAAGATGGTGGATATGTCTGATTTTTTTCAGAGCATTGTAGGTAAGGTCGAGAGCGTTCTGGGCGGAGATGTCCAGACACTTGTCAAGCAGCAGCTCCAGTCCCTGGCACAGCCGCAGACAATCCAGACCCTGCTGGACCGCGCCGATCAGGCCGGACTGGGCGACAAGGTGCGCTCATGGATCAGCCAGAGCGGCAATGTGCCCGCCACGCCGGATGAAATCCGCTCCATTCTGGGGAGTGATGCGGTGCATGCGCTGGTGGAAAAAACCGGCCTGCCAGCCGATGCCGTGGTCACTGCATTGGTGCATTTTCTGCCCGACGCCGTGGACAAGCATACGCCCGATGGCGTGCTGCCCACCCCTGACACAACAAAAAGCGCCTGAGTTACAAGCTGGGCGGTGAGTGTGTGATGCACGGCATTTTCGTGCATCACGGCACATAATCCGTTATGATGCAGCCATGACACTGGGTGAACGTATAATACGGATGGATAGCTGGCTGCTGGACCGGGTCTGCCAGCCCATGGCAGACAGGCTGCCAGAACGCTTTTCGGCCTTTGATGCCGGCATGAGCTGCCAGTTTGGCTCTTTGCTGCTGTCTGCCGTTTCCATTATTGCTGTGTTTGTGCTGACCGGCATGCACGATTTTGGCAACATGATCTTCAATGTGCTGGTCTGGTGCCTGTGCGTCAGCTTTTTTTTCGGGCTTGGCCGTGTGCGCGTGCTGGTCAAACCGGGAAAACCCAACCCTCTGCGGCATATGCTTGTCAGCATACGGATTGTTTCTATCCCGTTCGCCCTGTACGTTGTGTATCAGGCACTGACTTCCCCGCCCACATTCGGGACGGCGGTCTGGTTCAATGCCTTTTCAAACATCGTGTTTGTCGTGGGGTTGTATCTTATTTCGTGCCAGCCACGCCCGCCGCAGGTGCGCACAACGGAAGATGTCTGGGGCCGGGGCTTTGCACCACGGCCCGGCGGTGGGTTCTAGGTTCTAGCCAGAAATAACGGCAGGCAGATCAGGGGTTTTCCTGATCATGCTCGCCCTGTGCAATGCGGCCCTGTACTGCGGGGCGCCACGGTGCATCCTGCGGTGCAGCGTCCAGTGCTTTGCGGAACAGCGCCAGTGCCTGCGCAGTGACGTGGTGCTCGGCCCTTGTCATGGCTTCTGCCGTGCGGGCAGCCAGCTCAGGGTCAAAGCCCAGCGCCAGAGCATGGTTCCATGCTTCCGCCGCCTGCGCGTAATGGTCACCCGATGCCTGCAACTGGCCGAGCAGCAGGTAGCCCTGCCGCCTGTTGGGGTCATCCGCAGGCAGGCTGGCCATGGCTTGCTGAAGCTGGGCGATAAGCGCATCGGCCTTGCGGTTCTGCATATGCTGGGCCACCAGCCTTGGGCCAAGGGGCTGGGCTGGCAGGTAAGGTGTGCCGTTGGTCAGGTATAAGGCAATGGCCAGAGCAGGCACCGCCGCAATGCCAAACCAGCCCAGCATGGCCGAACTGTTTGCCCGTGCTGTGGAAGGCGCTGCATCGGCTGAAAGAATACGGCGCTGGATTTCCAGTATGGCTACGTCGTGTTCGGTTGGGGCGATCAGGCCAATGGCAAGGTCGCGGTCCAGTTCTGCAAGCTGGGCTTCGTGCAGGGCCAGCGCGGTGCTGCGTTCATCCCGAATAACGCGGGTGCGCTTCCACAGTGTTACTATAGCCGGGGCAAGGGCAAGCAGGCTGAGCAGCCCGATGGAAAGCCAGATCATGCTCTCAGTCCTTTGTCAGTCTGGCCAGACGGGCCTTTTCATCTTCGGTCAGGGGGGGCGGCGGTGGCGCTGCGGCCCTGCGGCGGTAGAACAGAAAAGCCGTACCAATCCCCATAAGCAGAGCCAGCGCCGGCATGGCCCAGAGCAGGAGCGTGCCCGGCGAAAAAGCAGGTTTCAGGCGGATGAAGTTGCCATAACGGCTCACCATCCAGTCCATGACCTGCTGGTTGTTCTCGCCCTTGGCAACGTGCTCGCGCACAACGCGGCGCAGGTCACGCGCCAGACCGGCGCTGCTGTCTTCTATTGATTCGTTCTGGCACACCAGACAGCGCAGCTGTGCACCAATGGCCTGAGCGCGGGCCTCTTGCTGCGGGTTGGGCAGCATTTCGGACGGGTCATCCACCGCCAGTACCAGCACCGGTGTTGCCATAAGGAGCAGGCCTGCCACAAGGGCGGCCAGTTTGCGGCGTATGGTCATGGTGTTTGCAGCCTTTGCACCAGTGGCAGCAGGACCTTGTTAATGGTCTCATCCGTAAGGGGGGCTGCTGTGTGCCAGCGGATAATCCCCCCCGGTCCTACCAGAAAAGTCTCTGGCACGCCGGAAATACCCCATTCAATCCCGGCCCGGCCGGTATGGTCATCCCCCAGACGGGTAAAAGGGTTGCCGGAATGGTGCAAAAAGCTGGCAGCGTTGTCGGGCTTGTCCTTGTAGGCAATGCCCCACATGGTCAGTTTGTCTTTGAGGGTCATAAGGGTTGGCATTTCCGCAAGGCAGGGAATGCACCATGACGCAAAAAAATTGACCAGCACCGGCTTGGTAAGCTGTTGCAGATCCTGCGTTGTAAACCCTTCTGCCGGGGGGAGCGGGGCCAGCGTAAAGTCTGGCACTGGCCGGTCCAGCACGGGGGCGTTGATGTCATGCGGGTTGAAGGAGCCGTGCTGCATGCCATCCAGCATTTTCCAGAAGGCAATACCGGCAACACCGGCCCCGGCCAGCGGCAGGGCCATAAGCAGGCGGCGGCGGGTCAGGTTATCCGAAGGTGTGGTCATGCTACGCTCGTGCTTGCAGGGGTGGATTTGGCCCGCTGTGGTGCGCCTACGCGCATACGCCGGTCAGAAAGGGAGAGTGCTCCCCCAAACGCCATGATCAGCGCACCCAGCCACATCCATGGTGCCAGCGGGTTGTAGTGCAGGCGCAGCACATAGGTCGGGCTGCTGTCCGGGCCGTGCCTGTCGCCCAGAACGCCGTACAGGTCCGCCAGCATGTTGGTGTGGATGGCAACATCCGTTGTGGTCTGGTTCTGGCTGTTAAAGCTGCGCTTGGATGGGTGCATGACCGTAACCAGCCTGCCATTGCGGCGGACTTCCAGCGTGGCGACCATGGCTGTGTAGTTGGGGCCGGGTTCCTGCTCCACGGCCTTGAGTGTCCAGTCATACCCGGCCAGCTGTTCGGTGGTGCCAATGGGCACTTCCACAATCTTGTGCTGTGCCTGAGACATGGCGGCAAGGCCCAGCACGGTAATGCCTACGCCGGCATGGGCAATGGCCGTGCCAATAATGGCGCGGGGCAGCATGCGTGCCCGCTGGAGGGATGTGGCAACAGGCACACGGAACAGTTTTGTGCGCTCTGCCAGATCGGTCACACTGGCTGCAATAACCCACAATGCCGCAGCAGCGCACAGAATGGCCAGCACGCCAGACAGTTCAAACACGGCAACCGCGCAGGCCAGTGCCGCCACAATGGCGGCAAGCCACAGCTTTTGCAGCACAGGCCAGAGCTGTGCGCGCTTCCACGGCAGCATGGGGCCAAAGCCCATGAAAATGAACAGCGGCAGCGCCAGCGGAATGGTCGTTGCATCAAAAAACGGTTTGCCAACCGAAATGGTGCGGTCAAACAACAGGGACATGAAGGGGGGATACATGGTCCCCGTCAGCACCACCGCGCACAGGGAGCACAGCAGAATGTTGTTGAGCACCAGTGCCCCCTCGCGGGAGATGGGGGCAAACAGCCCGCCTGCGGTCAGGGTTGGGGCGCGGTAGGCGAACAGGGCAAGCGAGCCACCAATAACAACGCCCAACAGGCCCAGAATAAACACCCCGCGAGCCGGGTCGTTTGCAAAGGCATGCACGGAGTTGAGAATGCCCGAACGCACCAGAAACGTGCCCGACAGCGAGAATGAGAAGGTGGCAATGGCCAGCAGTACGGTCCAGATTTTAAGGGCTTCGCGCTTTTCCACCACAATGGCGGAATGGATCAGTGCGGTGCCCGTCAGCCACGGAATGAGCGAGGCGTTTTCTACCGGGTCCCAGAACCAGTAGCCGCCCCAGCCCAGCACATAATAGGACCACCAGGAGCCCATGGCGATGCCGCAGGTCAAAAAGCACCATGCGGCCACGGCCCACGGCCGTACCCACCGGCCCCATGCTGCATCAACCCGGCCTTCAATCAGCGCGGCAATGGCAAAGGCAAAAGGTACGGCAAAGCCTACGTAACCCGTGTACAAAATGGGGGGGTGGAAGGCCAGACCGGGGTCCTGTAGCAGGGGGTTCATGCCCTGGCCGTCCATGGGGGCGGGCCAGATACGGGCAAATGGGTCTGATGTGGTCAGGCAGAACAGTTCAAACCCCGTGGCTACAAGGCCCAGCACGGCAATAACGCGCGCACGCAGGGCGGAGGGCAGGTTGCGCCCAAAGGCCGCCACCGCTGCCCCACACAGGCCCAGAATAAGCGCCCAGAGCAGAATGGAGCCTTCGTGGTTCCCCCATACGCCGGTTATTTTGTAGAGCAGAGGTTTGGAAACCGCGCTGTTTTCCGCAATGTTCTGGACCGAAAAATCGTCCGTAACCGCCGCGTAAATCAGGCTGAGGAAGGAGACGCCAAGGGCGATCATCTGCCCGATGGCAAGGCCGGGAGCCAGCGCCATAAGCCGCGCATCGCGCCGGGATGCGCCAATAAGGGGAATAATACCCTGCACGGCAGCCAGCACACAGGCCAGCGCAAGGGCGTAATGTCCAAGTTCGGGGCTTAACATATCAGGGGGGAGGCTCCCGTCTTCTTTAAGTCTGGCTGTTCAGTTTGCCGCGGCGGGGGCGGAAAGGCTCTTGCTTGCGTCCTGCACGGTCATGTTGTTCCAGCTTGCAGCACTGGGGGGCGGGCCAAAGCGGGGGTCCCATTTGCCGGATTTTTTAAGGGCTTCGGCCACTTCCTTGGGCATGTAGGTCTCATCATGCTTGGCCAGAACCTCGCTCGCCACAAATCCGTGTGGAGGCTTGACCGTGCCAATGGCAACCACGCTTTGCCCCTCACGGAACAGGTCGGGCAAAATCCCTTCATACTGCACGGTCACGGCGGCCTGGCCATCGGTTACGGCAAAGGTGGCAACGGGGGTTTCACCGTGTTTTTCACGCTTGACCGAGCCTGCAACAACCATGCCACCCAGCTTGACCGTGCGATCCGCTGGCGGGGGTGAGGCTTCGACCTGCGAGGGGGTGACAAAGAACACAATGTCGGAAGAAAAAGCCCGCAGGATCAGGGCGGCCGCGGTGCCAAGGCAGGCAACACAGGCAAGGACAAGCCAGAGGCGACGGGTCTTGCGGGTCATGGAGTAAGGGGTGTTCCTGCGTTGCGGTTATGGGTCTGCTCCAGTGCTGCCAGTCTGGCCCGGTCGCGTTTGAGCCGGAGTGCCGCACCAAGGGAGAGAACAAGCGCCATAATGGCGGCCAGCCCGTAGCTGGCCACAATATAGGGGAGGTGGGTCATGCCGCTCCTCCACCCCGACGGGGGGAGGACAGCAGGGCACGAATGCGGCTTTCCATCACGGCAGCACGGGTGCGGGCCACCACAATGGCCGCAAAGCCCAGCGAGAACCCGATGGTGGAAAGAGCAAGCGGCCACAGCATGGAGGATGACATGGTCGGTGCACCGGTCAAGGTAATGCTGTCTGGCTGGTGCAAGGTGTTCCACCATTGCACGCTGAACTTGATAATCGGCAGGTCCACAGCCCCGGCCAGCGCCAGAATGGCGGCAGCACGGTAGCCGCGCTGCGGGTCATCAAACGCGCGGATCAGGGCGATATGCCCGAGGTAGAGAAAAAACAGGACCAGCACGGAGGTCAGGCGCGCATCCCACACCCACCATGTGCCCCACATGGGTTTGCCCCAGATGGAGCCAGTGGCCAGGCACAGGGCGGTAATGCATGCCCCAACGGGGCCAATTTCCACCGCTGCCAGATCTGCCAGCGGGTGGCGCCACACGAGCGAGAGCAGGCCGCAGAGAGCAAGCCCGGCATACCCGCCCGATGCCAGCATGGCTGCGGGCACATGCACGTACATGATGCGCACGGAATCCCCCTGCTGCCAGTCGGCGGGGGAGTAGAACAACCCCCACCCAAGGCCCGCAAGGGTAAAAGCAATGGCCGGCCAGGTCAGCCACGGCTGGAGGCGTGCGCCCAGCTTGAGAAACCGGCCGGGGTTGGCGTAACGGTGGAAAAAACTGCCAGTACGCGCGACAAGGGTCGGTGAGGCGCTCAAAAGTTGGTCCGCTCCGTCTGTCTGGTTTATGGGCGAGGGGGATACCCTTGCCCGTGGGGGGCAATATGCCTCAAAGTGGGACTGCTGCCGTCTCCTTTATATCATTATAAGCGTTCTGACACGATGCAGTTCTTCATGGGCGACCATGCCCGTAAGACACAACAGAAGGAAAATGAGCCATGTTGTTTGCCATTATCTGTACGGATCGCCCCGGCTCGCTGGACCTGCGCATGGCCACCCGCGCCCAGCATCTGGCTTTTCTGGAGCTTAACAAGGCAGCCATCCAGTTTGGTGGCCCACAGCTTGATTCAGACGGCAAACCCTGCGGTAGCCTGATCCTGCTTGAAGCCGAGGACCGTGCCAGCGCAGAAGGCTTTGCCGCCGCCGACCCCTACGCCAAGGTGGACCTGTTTGAGAGCGTAATCGTGCGCCCGCTGCGTACGGTTTTCCGCGATGGGCAACTGGCGGAATAACATGGCATTCTGGCTGGTAAAGAGCGAGCCTGACGCGTTCAGCTGGGACGAGCAGGTTGCAAATCATGTAGAGCCATGGACCGGAGTTCGGAATCATCAGGCCAAAAAGAACCTTGCCGCCATGCAGGTGGGGGACAGGGCCTTTTTTTACCATTCCAACGTGCAACGCGCGATTGTGGGGGTGGTGGAAGTGGTGCGTGCCGCCTACCCGGACCCCACGGCCGAAAGCGGAGCCTGGGTGTGTGTGGATGTTCAGGCGGTAGGCCCCATGCCAGAGCCGGTCACGCTTGCGCGGATCAAGGCCGAGCCGGGGCTGGAGGAGCTGGCGCTGGTTCGTCAGTCCCGCCTGTCTGTCTGCCCGGTTTCGGCAGAGCACTGGCAGGTTCTGTGCCAGATGGGAGGGTGGCAGGAACCGGGCTGAAACGGGCCGGTTTTCACCGCTATCAAATTATTGTGACAAAGGCCGCCCAACCGGGCGGCCTTTGTTATTTTGTACGCAGTGGCAGCAGGGGTTAGCCCTGTGTGGCCTGCATCCAAGCCTGTGCAGCGCGGTTGCCCGAGCGACAGTAAGCAAAATACGGCCCCGGCAGCGTGTTCAGCACTTCCTGCGTTTCAATCACCACGTCAGAGGTGGGGGGCACGCCCGCAGCCATGGGGATGGCAATAAAGGTCAGCCCCGCCGCGCGTACGGCCTCGCCAATGGTTTCAGCCGTGGGCTGGCCTGCTTCTTCACCATCGGGGCGGTTGCAGATAACGGTTTTGAACCCGGCATCTTTGATTGCGGGAATATCGCTGGGGGTAATCTGGCCTGCTACGGCAAAGTCGGGGGCGATGGACTGGTACTTCATGGGGTCTGTTATCCTGTAAGCTAGGGGCCTGCTCCGTGCAGGATGAGGTTTTTGGGCCTCAATGCAAGGGCTGTGCCGGCATGGTGGGTATGGCGTGGGCCGCAAGGCCTAGCGGTGAATGAAATACATGTCCGAATACAGGTTTTTCAGGGCTGCATGGTCTGCAAGGCAGTGGCGGATCAGCAGGGCGCGCAGGCCCACGGCTGCCTGCTGCATGGCAGGGTCGGTGCTGTTGACCTGCAGGGCAGGGTAGTGCGTCATGCAGGCCTTGAGTGTGGGGTTGTTCATATCCACACCGCTGCTGATCTTGGCCTTGAGTTCGTCATAATACTTCGAAACTTCGGTATCGGAGTTCCATTTGACCAGTGAGGTATCCACTTTGCCGTTGTGCATGAAGTAGGCCACGGTCATGAACCCGGTTTCGGGCGCATGGTCGCCAGCCTGTACAGTCATGCGGCAGGCCCGCTGGGAATAGGGCGGAAAGCTTACATCCGGGACTGCGGTCGAGGCTGTAACCTTGAGGTGAGGCAGGCTGCCCACTGGTGGGGCAGAGGCATCCTGCATGTCTGCATCTCCGCCCATGTGGGCTTTCTGCCATGCTTGTGCCAGAAGTGGGTAGTAACGGATGGACTGGCACAGGCTTGGGTCTGTGCGGGCATCTGCCAGAGCCATATCGTATGTTTTCTGTTCCGGTGTGGCGCATGCGGCCAGAGCCAGCACGGAAGCAGCACACCCCAGACGGCCCAGAATACGGGCAGGACGGGAGGCGCTGGCACGGGAATGGAAAAGACGGAAAAGACCAGCCATGAGGAAAGCTCCTTAAAAGCGGCGCGGCGTTAAGCCAGATTCTTCATGCGTTGTGTAAGGGCTTAAAGCCACGCTTACAACGCTGTTTGCGTGGGCACAGGGGGCACGTTGTAACAGGTCATCTGTTTTTCATGCGATCAGCCTGTTATGATTGGCCACAATCAAGAGCATACGGCGCTCTGGCAGCGCCGATTGTCGCATTTGCTGTAAATGAGGCAGGTAGCAGACAGGAAAGGCACGTACGAGCATGAAGGAAACAGCAGGCAACGCCCTGACTCCGCTAGCCCTGAGCGGCCGCGACCTGGGCGAGTTGGAAACAGCCCTGATCGCGGTTGAATCCGGGCGTGGCGTTCTGGTGCGTCTGGCGGACCTTATGGGGGGTGCTGTTGGCCATGCCGCGCGTCTGGGCATGCGTGGTCTGGGTATGGCCCCAAACATGGAACAGAAACTGCGCGGGCTGGCCGAAACCGCCATTACCCGTGCATTTGACGTAGCCGTGCTGGGCATGAAAGGCCCGGCAGACACCGCGATGGAAGACTCGCGCTGGCGTACATCCAGCCTTCAGGCGGCTGTGGCTGTATCGGGGGCTGTTGGTGGTTTTGCCGGGCTGGCTGGTCTGGCGCCCGATATCGGGTTTACGACCCTGACAATCATGCGTGAAATTGCCCGTATTGCCCGCGAGGAAGGCGAAGACATGAGCGACCCGGATGCTCGGCGCGCCTGTCTGGAGGTGTTTGCACTCAAAGCCTTTCCCAACCGGCGGAACGGGGAAGAGAGCGAACTGGGTTATTTTTCCGCCCGCGCAGTGCTGCGTGGCCGCCCGGTGGTGATGCTGATTGCCGAAGTGGCCTCGCATTACGGCTTAGCGCTTGGGCAAAAAATTTCTGTCCAGCTTATGCCTGTGGCCGGGGCGCTGTGTGGTGCATCGCTGAATACAGCGTTTTTTAACCATTACCGGGCCCTTGCCCGTGCGCACTTTACCATCCGCAGGCTGGAGCGCGAGCACGGCCCCGTGGTGCGGGATACCGCCCTTGCCCTGCGTGACAACCTTGAAGGGCGCGAAAAGCTCTAACCCTGTGCCCAGAGCACCGGCAGGCAAAAAAGCAGGGCCGCAATATGCGGCCCTGCTTTTTTATGGGGCTATTTTTTAGCCGGTACCCGCTGTTCGGAGTCTTCTATAAAGGTCGCGATTACAGCCATGGCCAGAAAGCTGATCCCCAGAACCTGTAACGTGCCCTGATAATGAAAAGCCGGGTACCAGAGCGCGGCACAAATACCCATAGCAAGAACGCAGAAGAGTCGCATGGTCATGGGGCTGTTTCTCCTTATCCCTGCCGTTTTATGCGCTCACGCCGGAAGGCAGAGGTTTGCCTTCCACCATGGCGCGGACATTATCAAGAGCAAGCATGCCCATGGCAGTCCGGGTTTCTACCGTAGCACTGCCGACATGGGGGGTCATGAACAGGTTGGGCAGGGCCAGCAGGGCCGGGTTCGGGTTGGGTTCATTCTGGAACACATCCAGTCCGGCAGCAAAAAGCTGGCCGGACCGCAGGGCAGTAATCAGTGCATCTTCATCAATCAGGGAGCCACGGGCAGCATTGACCAGCACACTCCCGCGCGGCAGCAGCCCAAGTGTGCGCGCGTTTATCAGTGGGGGGGCTGTTGTAGAGCCGGGCATGTGCAGGCTTAGAATATCGCAGTGGGGCAGCATGTCCTCAAGTGTTTCAAAGTAGGTTGCCCCTGCTTCCTCCGCTGCGTCCAGCCGCCGCCGGTTGTGGTAGAGGATGGACATGTCGAACCCGCGGGCGCGCTTGGCAACGGCCTGCCCAATGCGGCCCATGCCCACAATGCCCAGCCGCTTGCCCGTAACGCGGTGGCCCAGCATTTCCCCCATGCCCAGTGCGTGGCCCCATCCGGCTTTCATGAGTGTGTAATACTCCGCAGCTCTGCGGCTGGCGGCCAGAATGAGCATGATCGCCAGATCGGCGTTGCAGTCGGTCAGCACATCGGGGGTGTTGGAGACGGCAATATTGCGCGCCAGCAAAGCGGGAACATCCAGATGGTCCAGCCCGACACTGACTGTTGCCACAAGTTTAACGCTTTCTGGCAGAGCCGCGACATCCGCCCCTTTAAGGGGGGCTGTATGTGTCACCAGCACGGCAAAGGGCTGGTAGGCGTGGGCCAGTTCCAGCAGCTCGGCGGTGCTGAGCGCATGCTCGGGTGCGGGGGGAGCGTCAAACTCGGAGTGGATACGCTCTTCCACTGCGTCCAGCAGGCGGGTGGAGCGGATCAGGCGCGGGGGGTGAGAGGTCACAAAAATCTCCGTGTTGCAGCATGGTGGGCCGGGCAGGGATGTGTTTATTCTGGTGGGCACGCTAGCATAATGCTGCGGGTGCATTATACCGCAAGCCACCCTATGCCTGATAACGAGTGCGGGAAAAGCCGGTTGCCCGGATGGGGGCGGTGGTGGAAAAACATGGGAGCATATCCGGCATGTCTGATGGTCTGACCCCTGAACTGATGCTGGGGGCCTACGCAGTTGGGCTGTTCCCCATGGCAGAGGGGGAGGATGACCCGACCTTAAGCTGGTATGACCCGGACCCGCGGGGCATTTTGCCGCTGGAGGGTTTTCATGTTCCCCGGCGTTTGCGCCGTACGGTTCTGTCCGGCCGCTTTGAGGTCAGCGTGGACCGGGATTTTCCCGCCGTCATGCGCGGGTGTGCGGCCCCTGCCGCGGGGCGGGAAAGCACATGGATCAACAGCCGCATTTACCAGTTGTTCTGTGCGCTCCACACCATGGGCTTTGGCCATAGTGTGGAATGCCGCATGGAAGGGGAACTGGTGGGTGGGCTGTATGGGGTTGCACTGGGAGGCGTGTTTTTTGGCGAGAGCATGTTCAGCCGGGTTACGGATGCCTCCAAGGTGGCTCTTGTTCATCTGGTTGCCCGTATGCGCCTGAACGGTTTTATTCTGCTGGATACACAGTTCGGCACGGAGCATCTGGCCCGTTTTGGTGGGGTGGAAATCCCTGCGGCAGAGTACAAAGAACAGCTTGAGCGTGCCGTATGCATGCAGCCCTGCTGGTCCGATACGCTGGCACCCGATATGCTGGAAGCCGAAATACGCAGCATGTAACGCTGCCACAACTTTACAAGCTGGTTGCGGCAACCGCACGCCCAGAGAGTGCAGGCCGCAAAAAAATGGAGATGGATTTGGTGACAGACAGATTTTTACCGGCCTGCAAACGCAGCCTGCGTGTTTCCGGCCTGTGCGCCGTTGGCGTTTTGGCCATGTCTGCCATTGTTACTCCTCCCCTGCATGCCCAGCAGGCCACAGACCACCCGCGCCTGACACCGGGGCGCGATGCGGTGATCGACTATGTGTTTCAGCCCCGCCCAACCGAGCAGGACCTCAAGGCCGGAGCCAAAGCCGATACACCCGTGGCAAGCCGCCATGTGCAGGTGCTGTATTCGGGTGATGGTGGGCTGATGCGGATCAACTACATGACCAGCATGGAAGGGGACACCAGCCGTGGTGCGGTGATTATCAACCGTGCCGCGCAGGAAGTGCTGGTTATTATTAACGACCGTCGTATCTATACCCGGCTTGTGCAGCAGGAGGGTATACGCAACCCGTTCCTGCTCGATATGTCCATGCAGTTCACCAAAACCGGGAGCGATGTGGTGGCAGGCCAGCCCTGTACCACATGGCAGGCGGTTTCTGCTCAGGGCAAGGCATCAACCTGCGTTACGGATGACGGGTTCATACTCCAGCAGGATGGTGTGGACGTTGATGGGCTGAATGGCAGCCTGCGTGCCATGAAGGTGTCTTACGATATTGTGCCGGTCAGCGCCTTTGAACCGCCACAGGGCTTTTTGGAAGTCACACCCCATTCTCCCCATTCCGATGCAGCCCAGACCGAGCCCCCCGTAACAGGCGTTGGCCCCGCAACCAGCCTGCCCGCAACCAGCCCTAACCCTGAGGGAGAAAACCGGTAATGGTCACACGGTGCAGTATGGTGTCGCGTAGCGCAGTTGCCGTTGCGGCTTTTGGGCTGGCTCTGGCGGGTATGCCTGCCTATGCGCAGCAGGCTGGTACAGCGCAGGATGCCGCGCCCGCGCAGGCCACCACGGCGGGTGATCCGCCAGCGGAAGCCCCGGCCATTACCCCCTCCGTGGATGTGGATGTGGAGTACGAGCTTGCCTCCCCTCAGGGGGATGTCAGCACCCGTCAGCGTATGCGCTGGCAGGTTGCGACCCTGCGCCAGCGGCTGGACCCGGATAAATCCTCCGTGTTCATGATCACCTCATGGCGTGACAGAACCCTGAGTGTTGTGGACCTCGGGCGTAAAAAAGACAGCATCATGCCTGTGCCGGGCACACAGCAGCTTACTCCCCCCGGCCAACCCGCAATGGTCGGCTCCTATGCACGATTGGGGAGTTCCGTTGTGGCGGGTGAGCAGTGCACAATATGGCGCACGAAAGATACGGATGGCCACCCGACGGATGCCTGCTACACGGCAGACGGGTTGCTGCTTCAGGTCGCGCAGGGTGGGCAGATAACGGTGCGCGCACTCAGTGTGCAGCGTGTTGCGCAGCCCGATAGCCTGTTTGTCATACCCCCCGGTTTGCAGCAGGAGGCACCAGCACACCCATAGTGCACACCATGCGTGGCCATTGGTGATAAAGGCAGGAAAGGGATGGAATGCACAACGCAACCTATGGCCGCACCGCATTACTGTTTGCGCTATGCGCAGCCTTGGGGTGGACGCATGACGCAGCGCAGGCTCAGGCGGTGGATGGGCCAACCACGGTCTGCATAACGGCGCAGGCGGCCCAGCAGCCGCAAACGCTGGTTGTGGTGCCCTCCGGCACCGTGTTTGCAACAGACGATACCGCCCGGCCCGGCCCCGCCGAGCATACGCCGCAAGCGCAGGCACAAGCACAGGCGGTTGTCACAACCGAAACCATTACCCTGACCCACATGCAGCCCTGCATGGCGGCGGATGCGTCCAGCGTTGTCTCCCACACCCGCCACTGGCTGCATGAAAAAGTCCGCCCCCATAGCGGGCAGGTGCTGCATGCGGTTGGCGAAGTCAGCGGCAATGGAGTGGATACCGGCATGGAGGATGAAGATACCTCCCTGCGCGATCTGGTGCACTCTGGCGCACTCAGCCTGTCCATCAACCGGACTGTGCAGGACCCCGTTTTTTTGCAGGAAAGCGATGCAGACCTGCCTGATACGGGGGACGGGGTGGATACATCTGCCTCGCGCGATGCGGCATCGGACCTGCCATCCCAAAGGCATGCACACTAGCTGGGCTAGCCACCAGAGCATTACCCCGCACGGCATGTGCTGCGCGGGGCATTGCCGGGGGTTAGAACATCTCGCGCAGTGCCCCGGGCAGGAAAATGGAATAGGGGTTAATGTGCAGGGTCGGGTCCTCCAGATTACCCGTGATCCCGAAGGTTACAGCCAGCAGCCCCCCGTTTTTTTCCGGGCTGAACAGTCTGCCAATGCCCGGTAGTTTGCCCGGCAGGGTGTTCAGGGCAAAAATGGGAACCACGGTGCCATGCAGGTCTATGCTGTTGTGGTCGAGGTTGACCTTGCCCTCCAGCGTGGCCCCCAGCGCACCATTACCAGTTGTGCCATCATGGATTTCCAGCACGCCATCTTCAAACGTCACGGGCATATTGAAGTGCGTCACCAGAAAATCATTGGCGTTCTGGGCATTGAGCCAGCCGTAGAGTGAAATATTGCGCGCGACCTGCAGGGAGGTCGGTGCTTTTTTGAGCGTGAACGGAGTAACGCTCAGCTTGCCGCTGAAAGGGGCGGCGGGTTCGGTATCATCAAACGTACCATCCAGTACGGCCTGCCCACCCTTGACGTCGGGCAGAATGCCAAAAGCTGCCAGAAACGCCCCCATATCGGGAATATGGGCGTGCAGGGTGCGGTTGGCCCCTGTGGGAACCAGTGTCATGCTGGCTGGCACTGGTCCGCGCATGGTAAAGCGCATTTTTTCCAGCCGCAGGCCGTTATCTTCAAAATAGGCCTGTACGGTGCGCAGGGGCTGCTTGGTTTTGCTGTACCAGAGCTGGTTTGCCGTCAGGTCAATGGCCCAGGCCGTGCCGGGGGGGCCGTGCAGTTTGCCGGTTGCGGCTTCTGGCACATGGTAATTGGCGGGCTTTCTAGTCTCGGGCGTGCTCGGTTCGTGCTCATCCCGGCTCATGAGCGGGGAGAGGTCGAGCGTGTCTGCATAAACGCCAACATGGACCATGTTACCGGACTGGTTCTGGGGCAGTACCAGTTTGGCGTGACCATTGGAACGCGCGATCCTGAAGGACGAAATAATCAGTTCCGGCGCATGGCCGGGCCGTATTTGCGCCTTGCCAACGACGTTCATATCCGGACCAGATGCCTGCAGGTGGTCCACATTGGTAATCTGCCCCCGGTCCAGATCCAGCGTGGCGGAGGCATGTGCGGCCTGCCCCGCTGTTTTGTGCCACATGGGAATGCGAATATCCGCGCGGCCAAGGTCCAGATCAAGGCCAACTGTGCCTATGTGGCTGGCCAGTTGCTGGTAATCCACGGCAAGGTCCGCGCTGCCAGCAAAGTGGTCCCCCGTGGCAATGCCTGCCGCCAGAGCCGTGTCGGGCGTTATGCGCGAGGTCAGGTGGGCTTTTTCCGCGACCGCATCTGGCGGAAGGGAGCGGAAGTCCATGTCGTATGTCAGGTCGGAGGGCAGGCCGCCAATAACCCCGTGCCCGGCAAGGGCAAGCCCGTCCGTGGTCACGTCCAGCCCAAAGCGGGCGTTGGCTACATCGCGCCCGGCAACAACATTGCCAATGGAAGCATGCGTGACATCGGCATGGCTCTGGATGGTCATGTCGTTAATGGTTACGCGGCTGATCAGCGGCAGGCTCAGGCCCAGATGCAGGTTGGCCGTACCGCGCGGGCGGGTCAGGCTGAGCGGATGGCGTGAGAGCAGGTGCAGCCGTGGTTCGGCCAGCAGGGCAATCACATCCTGCAAAGGGCCGTGCAGGTCGGTTTCTATAATGCCGGTCTGGTCTTTTTTGGTCAGGCCCACAATGTCCATGCTGCCCGGCCCGGCTTCAATCCGGCCTGTGCCGTTCTGGCCCACGTTTTTGCCGGTCCGGTCCACAAGCTGGTAGCCGTGGTCAAAGTGAATGCTCAGCTTGTCCGGGCTTACAATATCCAGCCGGGCATCCAGCCCTTGCAGGGGCGTAATGGGGCGCAGCCAGTGAACGGTCAGGCCCGTTGCATCAATGCCCCCCTGTATGCCGGTCAGCTTCAGGCCGTTCCAGCCCTGGCTGCTGCCCAGTTCGGCTGTGGTTACAAGGTTGGTGGCCGTGCCGGTGGTTATGTTCTCGGTCACCCATTTTTTGCCACCCTTGGCAGCAAGGCTGGGCCAGTAATAGGTCAGATCCTCAAACGAGACATGGGGAATGGTTGCACTCAGTCTGGCCTCTATGCCTTTGGGCTGCATCAGGTCCGATGTGTTGAGGAAGCCACTCAGGTTCACGCTCAGGGCGCGGGCGGCATCATCTGGTGCACTGGGGTTGCGCAAGAGCAGATGCACGGAGGGCAGGGTAATCTGGGCGGGTACGGACTGCGCCTTGGTCTGGTTGAGCAGCACAGACATGCCCGCCGTACCGTGGTCCACCTCATAGCGTGTGCCGCCTGCCTCCACATGGCCGGCGCCTATGGCGGTTGTCAGTTCCAGCGCATTGGGCACCATCCACGGCGTTTTTGGCGCAGAGGTAAAATATGTATCTGCCGTAAGGCTTATGGGCAGGTCTATTTTGGCCAGTTCGGGGCGGAGGGGGGCAAATGTGGCGGGGTTGAGCGTGTTTGTGCTCAGGTGCCATGCAATCTGTCTGCCATTGTCGGCCGGTGCACCGTGTGCGTTCAGGACCAGTCTGGTACCGGGGTCGCTTTGCGGCGCTATGCTCAGTTTGACAGCCCCGGTAACCCCTGTAGCGTGCCTTATGGTATGCAGGCGCAGGTCCACACCAATATCGGATGCCAGCCAGTGCGTGCCGGTGAGCTGGTCATCCATGCTTATGGTGGCATCTTCTATACGTGCGTGTTCCAGCCCGTAAGTTTCCAGCGTGTTGTCCTGATGGGAGGATGGGGTAGAGGGCAGATCGAGGTCAAACTCCACGCTGCCGTTATGGGCGCGGCGCAGGGCAAGGCGCACCCCTTTGATGTTGATGGTGCGCAGCCTTATGCTACCGTGCAACAAGGCCAGCGGGTCCAGCGTGACGTCTGCTTCGCGCACGGTATTCGGGTGGGCGTTGCCGGGAGCAATAAAGCTCAGGTCCTCAAGCACAACGGTTATGGGCACACCCATGCCTTCACGCAGGCCATTCCAGCGGAGTTCGGCATGGCCCAGACGCAGGCTGACTGCTGGCGGGTGCGCGCGTTCCCCCTTGATAATTGTGATGGGCAGAAAAGGCCGCACCACCGGCGTAATATCAAGCGGGCCAAATGCCATGGCACCCAGCAACGCCCCGAGCCCCACAAAGGGGGAGGCCACCAGAACGCATGCGCCAATCGCCAGCGCACGCGGAATTTTTGTTCTTGCGGGGGGGGAGGTGTCTTGACCGTTGGAAGTCAACGCAGCAAGCCTTTATGGTTCACAGTACGGGCCATATCATGACGCAGGCAGATCATTCTCTCTTCCGTGACGTAAGACAGACCCGCAGGCAAGGCCCGCGGAGCTGGCCGGATGCAGATTGGCCCGCTCCGGCGGACGGGCACAGGGCCACAGTGTTTGTTGAGGACATGCTGGAACTGGCCAGCCAGAACGGTATTGCGGCATCGGTCATGGCGCTGCCCGGCGCGCGTGAGTTGATGCTGTGCCTTGGCGGGAACAGCCCGTACCTGTCCGATCTGGCGCGGGAGGATATTCAGGCTTTTGCAGCGCTGCTGGACAAGGGGCCGGATAGCTGTGTGCTCGATGCGTTTGCAACATGCGCCCAGTTTGACGCCACATCGGGGCGAGAGTATGTCGCCGCGTTCCTTCGTCATGCCAAAAAACGTATAGCTTTTATTTGCGCTATTGCAGACCTTGGTGGTGCATGGTCGCTGGAGGAAGTCACGCATACGCTCAGCCGGCTGGCTGAAACCGCGTTGGAAATCGCGCTCAAACATATGCTGTGGCATGCCAGTCAGGCCGGGCAGCTTGACCTGCCAGACCCCGAAAACCCCACTTCGGGCTGCGGGCTTGTGGTACTGGCCATGGGCAAGCTGGGCGCGCGTGAACTGAATTTTTCATCCGACATCGACCTGATAGTGTTGTACGACCCCACAACGTATTCTCAGTCAGACGCGGTGCGACGTGTATTTGTGCGTATGACTAACGATCTTGTTAGTCTGATGGAAGCGCGCGATGCGAATGGCTACGTTTTTCGTACCGATTTGCGGCTCAGGCCAGACCCATCCTCTACTCCACCGGCTGTAACCGTACAGGCTGCCACGCTGTATTACGAGAGCCTGGGGCAGACATGGGAGCGTGCGGCCATGATCAAGGCGCGCGCAGTGGCGGGCGACCTTACGCTGGGGCGGCGCTTTCTGGCGGCTATCAGGCCATTTATCTGGCGCAAGCACCTAGATTTTGCCCTGATTGATGACATCCATGACATGAAGGCCCGCATAGACCGTTACCGCAAGGCAGGGCGGACGGATCTGGCGCAACTCCCCGATTCTGTTCTGGCGGACCCCGCTGCCAGCCGGGCGTGGCTTCTGGGCCATAACCTCAAGCTGGGGCAGGGCGGCATACGCGAAATTGAATTTATTGCGCAGGCCATGCAGTTGGTCTGGGGGGGGCGCGAGCCCGGACTGCGGGACAAAACCACATTTGGCGCGCTTAAAAAACTGGTGGGTTCGGGCAGACTGCCCCGGACCGAGGCCGAAGTGCTGGCCCGTACCTACCGCTTTTTGCGCGATGCGGAACATCGCCTGCAAATGCGCGCCGACCACCAGACCCACAGCCTGCCAGAGACGGTGGAAGGGTTTGATGCCTTCGCCATTTTCATGAACTACCCCGATGGGGAGGCTCTGGCGCTGGACATGCTCCCGCGTATGCGTGAGGCAAGGCGGATTTTTGAGCGGCACTTTATTATCCAGCCCGCACAGAACGGTATGGAAGCAGGCAGTGTGCTCATGCCCGGTCCAGAAGAAGGGCAGGTGGCGGAACTGCTGGAAAAATATGGTTTTCCTCAATCCCAACTAGTGGAAGCAGCACAGGTTCTGGGCCGGTGGAGTGGCAATGGCCTGCGTGCCCTGCGCTCGGAGCGGGCACATGCCCTGCTGCGTGCGCTGCTCCCCGCCCTGCTGGCCAATTTTGGCCAGCGCGGTAACCCGCTAGCCTGCCTGCGCAGGTTTGATGCCCTGCTGGCGCGCCAGCACGCCGGGGTGCAGCTTCTCTCGCTTTTTGAGCGTAATCCGGAGCTGATCAACCGCATTGCCAGCATTTTTGATGCTTCGGCCTTTCTGGCTGACCATCTGGCGGACAAGCCCTCTGCGCTGGAAGGGCTGCTGGCCCCCGAACCGGAGGAAGGGCGCAACGTGGTGGCGCGCCTGAAAACACTGGCCGGGGAAGTTGCCGATGTGGAGGAGCTGCTGACCACCCTACGCCCGTTGCTGCGGGGCGAGGAGTTCCGCCTGTCCGTTGCGCTGCTGGAAGGGCGGATGAGCGAGGACGACGCCGAGCGTGAACGCACCCTGCTGGCCGATACGATCATGACCGTGATCAAACAGGCTGTGGAGCGTGACCATGTGCGCCGCTATGGCCGTGTGCCCGGTGGGGGCATGGCGGTTATAGCCATGGGCAAGGCTGGCTCGCGGGAGATGATGCCCGGCTCCGACCTTGACCTGTTGATGGTGTTTGACCACCCGGAGGAGATTCAGACCAGCCAGGTCGCAGCCAAAAGTCGCAATGCCGGGCAGGAACTCGCCTTCTCCCGCCCCCGGAGCGTTGCTGTGGGGCAGTATTACACCCGTCTGGCCCACGCCTTTATTGCGGCACTGACTGCACCGGGGCCGGAAGGACCGCTTTATGCGGTGGATATGCGCCTGCGCCCATCGGGTGCTGCGGGGCCGGTTGCTGTCCCGCGCACGGCGTTCCTGCGCTACCATACGGAAGCCGCCTGGACGTGGGAATGTATGGCCCTGACGCGCGCGCGCATTGTGGCGGCCCCGCAAGCCCTGCGGCGCGCGTTAACGCAGGATCTGGAGCGGGTGCTGGATGGCAGTATTCGTGCCATCCCCCCTAAACGCGCCTCCTTGCTGGAGGATGCCCGCACCATGCGTGAACGTCTGGCCCGTGACCTGCCCGCCAGTTCCATATGGGACATCAAGCGCCGGGCCGGTGGACTTATGGAAGTGGAGTTCATTGCGCAGATTTTCCAGCTTGTTGCAGCCGACCCCATGGCCCGTAGCCCGTCCACCCGGCTGGCGTTGGGGCGGCTTGAACGGTGTGGGGTGCTGAGTGCGGCAGATGCAAAACTGCTCAGGCAGGCGGATTTTTTCTGGCGGCGTTTGCAGGCCCTGCTGCGTTTGCTGTGTGGCCCCGTACCCCCACGGGAGCTGGAAACGGATATGGTGCCCGCAGCCCTGAATATTCTGCTCAGGAACATGAAGGCCCGCACCCTGCCCGAGCTAATGGAGCGGACCAACCTGCTGGCGCGCGATGTGCGGAACTGTTTTGAAAGGCTGGTCGGCCCCGTTGCCTCCATGGCACCAGCCGAACGGCCAGAGGACTAAAAAGCGGGTTATCCCAGCACAAGGTATGGAAGGAGTTTACGGTTATGGAAAATAGTCAGGCGCTCAAGGTAGGGGACAAAGCCCCGGCGTTCAGCATGGCGGCAAGTGGTGGACACACGGTGGAAAGTGCGGCGCTCAAGGGGCAGCCGTTTGTGCTCTATTTTTATCCTAAGGCAGACACACCCGGCTGCACAAAAGAAGCCTGCGGGTTTAACGAAGCCCTGCAGGCTTTTGAACAGGCCGGGCTGAGCGTTATTGGTGTCTCGCGCGATCCGGTTAAAAAGCTGGACTCATTCGCGGCCAAATACAACCTGACCTTTCCTCTGGCGTCAGATGAAGATGGGCATGTGACCGAGGCTTACGGCGTATGGGTGGAAAAATCCATGTATGGCCGGACCTATATGGGCATAGAGCGCGCAACGTTCCTGATCGATGCCAAAGGCGACATTGCTTACATCTGGCCCAAGGTCAAAGTCAGCGGCCATGTGGAGGCGGTGCTGGCTCAGGCGCAGGCAATGGGTGGCGCTGCCTGAGCACGTTGTTGCAGTTTTTGGTGCGCAGGTTTGCGCACCCACCCTGCCGGGCCGGGCTTTACCAGCCCGGGTAATAGCTGTCAGGTTGTGAGACGTCATTGGCGTAATCAAGGATTTCGTCGACCTGTTTCATGATGTCACGACCAGCCGGTTTGATATAGTCTTGATTACGTGACGCGGGATGTTTTTCAAGCCATGAGATGATGCATTGGGCGGGAGCGATGCCGCCCAGAACACGCTGCGGGCGATGATTGTAGGCGAAACAGAAGCCTCTGAGCAGAATTTCCAGATCTTCATGGTTTGAGACACAGACCTGCAGTACTTCTGTAGCGACACGGCCATTGAAGCGTTCCACCATTCCATTGGTCTGAGGGGAGTAAGCCTTGGTCCGGCGTCGGTCGATTCCCATGTCATGACAGGCTTTTTCGAAGGCGTCCGCTGTAAAGCAGGAGCCACGATCGGTCAGGATATGGGTGATCCGGAAAGGAAAGGCCGATTTGACGGCATTGAGGAAATCAACGGAATTATCCGCATTTTCCGCGTCATAAACAGCCAGGTGCACTGAACGGGAACAGCGATCGATGGCGACATACAGAAAACGTTTCCGCCTGTCCCCATCTGCTGTCTGTAATTTTGGCAGATGTTTCACATCGATATGGACATAACCGGGATCGTAATCGCGGAACTTTCCCTGTCCCCGAACTGGTCCGGCCTTTAGAACAGGAGGCAGCCTGTTCAATCCGGCGTCTTTCAGTATCCGCCAGATATTGTCCCGGTTCAGATGCGGCAGGAAATGCCGTAAGACAAAGGTCAGATCATCCAGACCAAAACCGGTAGAACGCCGAATCTGACAGACAATGGCGCGCTCCTCCTCCGAGGCTTTCCAGGCCAGCCTCCAGGGACGGCTGCTGCGGTCCTGACAGGCGTCCGAACCACGCCTGCGCCACTTGCGGACTGTTTCATCGCTGATCCCGTAGCGTCTGGCGAGCACGGATGTCGGTTCTGACGAACGAGCTATCTCAGCCCGGACAGCCGGTGTCGTGCGTGCCTGTGGGTGGATCTGAAGCATCATTCGGTCTCCCTGCAAACGGAAGAAAACAACGAAGCATAACGCGGTATCGCCCACGCTACATCATCCCAATGACGTCTCACAACCTGACAAATAGCCACCGGGAACAGCGTAGTAATATCCCGGAGGTGGCCCCATGGGAGCAACCGGCACCATATAGGCGCGTGGTGGTGGCGGGGGCGGCGGAGGGGGCGGGCCATAGCTGTAACCATAGGCATAGCCGCCGGGGCCGCCGCTCATGGCCGCACCAGCAAGGGCACCAACGGCCAGCCCACCAATAAGCGCGCCGGCAATTGCGCCGCCATCGCCCCGGTGGTGGTGCCCCCAGCCGGGTCCACCCCGACCGCCCCAGCCGGGGCCACCGCCACCCCAGCGCCCGGGTTGGGCCTGTGCGCTAGGCAGAGCTGCCAGACCAAGGCCCGCAATAACGGGCAGGGCCATCAGAAATTGTGTCATGCGGCGCATCAAACGTGCCTCCCTGGAGCAGGGTGTCAGGCTGCTCCGTATTTTTTGTTCTCCCTTAAATATCGATCCGCTTGTGGCAAATTAAAGGCTCTTCCCTGTCCTTTTGTTGAATAATGCCTGTATGGGGGTCAGGGCGTGTTTTCCGGCATTGTACTGGTTTTTTGCAGGGTTAACGCGGTTGCAAGCGTGACCAGCGCACAGGCGGAAACATACCAGGCAAACCAGCCTTCATGGCCTACATGCTTGCACCACAAGGCAATATATTCGGTTGTGCCGCCAAAAATGGATACGGTCAGCGCATAGGGGAGTGCTACTCCCAAGGCCCGTACGCGGGTGGGAAAAAGCTCGGCCTTAACAATGGCGTTAATGGACGTGTATCCCGATGCCATGAACAGCGCGGCAACAATCAGCCCGAATGCAACCCAGCCCGATGTGGCGTGGGAGAGGGCACTAAGCAACGGCACAGTGCCAAGGCTTGCCCCAATGCCAAAAAACAGAAGCAGGGGTTTACGCCCGATCCGGTCGGATACCGCGCCAAATGCGGGCTGCATGGCCGCAAATACAAACAGGCTGACAGCAGAGATAAGGGTGGCCGTTTCCTTGGAAAAACCAAGGGAGTTGGCAAGGTATTTCTGCATGTAAATGGTGTAGGTGTAAAAAGCGACCGTTCCGCCAAGGGTTAGCCCGCAGACCCGCAACACCGATGGCCAGTGGGCCAGCATAACGCGTACGCCCCCTTTGGCCTGCTTGTTGCTTGTGTTCTCAAAGCTTTCGCTCTCCACCATCTGGCGGCGGAGCCAGAACACCAGAACGGCACCACATGCCCCGATCAGGAAGGGAATGCGCCAGCCCCAGCTTGCAATCTGCTGCGGTGTTAAAAACACGTATTGCATGACCAGCAGCACGCACAGGGCCAGCAGTTGCCCCATAACCAGCGTGACATACAAAAACCCAGACCAGAACCCCCGGTGCTGCGGGGTGGAAACTTCGGCCAGATAGGTGGCCGAAGCGCCATATTCCCCACCAAGGCTCAAGCCCTGCACCAGACGTGCGAGCACAAGAATGACCGGGGCCACAACCCCGATCTGCTCGTATGTGGGGCACAGGGCTATGGCCAGCGAGCCAAAGCACATGGCCAGAACAGAAAAGGTGAGCGCCTTGCGCCGCCCGTACCGGTCTGCCGCCATGCCCAGCAGCCACCCGCCAATGGGGCGCATAAAAAAGCCAACGGCAAACACCGCTGCCGCATTCAGCAGTTCAGCCGTTGGGTTGCCGTGTGGAAAAAACGCATGGGCGAAGTAGATGGTGAAGGAAGAATAAACATACCAGTCAAAATATTCGAGCAGGTTTCCGGCTGATCCTGCCAGAATACCCCGAATGCGTTGTGCCGTGTTCAAGCTGTGCTCTCCATTCCTGGACTTTTTGTTGTGTTGGTGAACAAGGCACCGTGGGCAAGGGTAGTATCATTACCACACTACGCCTGTCATTACGTCTGCGGCATGAGAGGTGTTGCCTGATAGACGTGTTTTTTGTTCAAAAACAGTGAGCAAGGGTGCTTGCTCTTGGGGCAGACATCAGACAAAACAGGGTATGGGTTCTGTAATTGTTCTTGTCTGTGTGGCGGTCACGGCTCTTTTGCTGGGGGGGGTGCTGGCTTTTGCGCTGCGCAAGCCTCCAGCAAAAAGTGCGGATAGCGACTTGCTGGCGCGGCTTTACGTTATGATGGAGCGCGAGGCCGCCGCCGCCCGCGCTGATTCCTCCGCGCAAAGAACCGCCATGGCCGAAATGGAACGGGCTTTTGGCGAACGGTTGGAGCGCATGCGTGCCGAACTGGCCGAGCAGCTTGGCAACCTTACTGGTGGTCTGGGGCGTGAGCAGGCGGAGGCACGGGCCGCACAGGCCGAGGCCCTGCGCAACATGGCGGAAACCTCCGCCCAACAACTGGCGGCCATCCGCCACGCGGTAACCGAGCAACTGCACGAGGCGGTGGAGCGGCAGATGCACACATCGTTCCAGCGGGTGCTGGAACAGTTTGCCGCCATGCAGAAGGCCATGGGCGAGGTCCGCGCCATGACTGCCCAGATCAGTGACCTCAAACGGCTGTTCAGTAATGTCAAAACCCGTGGCGGCTGGGGGGAGGCCCAGTTGCGCGCCATTCTGGATGATGTGCTGCCGCCGGGTACGTATGAGAGCAATGTGCGGCTGGGACCGGGGAATGATGTGGTGGAGTTCGCCATTCGCATGCCGGTCAAAACCCAGACACCCCCCCTTATGCCGGTGGACAGCAAGTTCCCGACCGAAGCGTACGAAAAACTGCTCAACGCGGCAGAAGAGGGCGATGTGGTGGGTGAAAAGGCCGCCCGCAAGTCTTTGGAGAACACTGTGCGGGTGGAAGCACGCAAAATTGCCACGAAATACATTCAGCCTCCCGCAACTGTTGAATTCGCAGTGCTTTATCTGCCAACTGATGGGCTTTACACGGAAGTGGCCCGCATTCCGGGTTTGATAGATGATGTCGGGCGGCAGTACCGGGTTATGGTCATGGGGCCAGCCCTTATGCCTGCCATGCTGCGTACCATTCATCTGGGCTACGTGACTCTGGCCCTGGAAGAACGGACGGAAAGCATTGCCCGCCTGCTGGGTGCAACCCGGCAGGAAATGCTGAAAATGGACGGAGTGCTGGACAAGCTGGCGCGGAATGCGCAGGCTATGTCGTTCTCAATTGAGGAGGCCAGACGGCGCACCAGAGTGGTTACCCGCAAGCTCAAGGAGCTTGATAACCCGGTTGCAAGTGAGGACGAAGGCGAAGAGTCTGAAATTGAATTTAGTGGCCATATCAAGGGTAGCACTGCAACAGGGTAGAACACGAGCAAGAGGGCAGGTATGTCTGAAGATGATACACTACCCCCTTTTCTGGAAGGGCGGACGGTTCTCCTTATCGAGGATGACGGCAGGATTGCCGAGGAAATTGTAGGGGAACTCACAGGGCGCGGCTTTAACGTCCATCATGAGGAAACAGGCAACGCCGGGCTGGATGCAGCCGTAAAAGGCGAGGCCGATGTGATGGTGGTGGACCGGCTTTTACCCGGGTGTGATGGGCTTTCTGTTATAGAAGCCATGCGCCAGCAGGGGATTCGCGTGCCTGTGCTGGTCCTGTCTGCCCTGTCTGCTGTGGATGACCGGGTCACGGGTCTTAAGGCTGGGGGGGATGACTACCTGACCAAGCCTTTTGCCATGGAAGAGCTTGTTGCACGGATTGAAGCGCTGCTGCGGCGGCCTGATGATACGCGCAACACCAAGCTGCGTACCGGCCCGCTGGAAATGGACCTGATTGAACGCCGCGTCTGGCGGGATGGCCGCGAGATTGACCTGCTCCCGCGTGAATTCCGGCTGCTCGAATACCTTATGCGCCGCCCCGGACAGGTGCTGACGCGCTCCATGCTGCTGGAGGATGTCTGGCAGTACCGTTTTATCCCGCGCACCAACCTGGTTGATGTGCATATCGGCAAGCTACGCCGGAAGGTTGATGCTCCGGGCGAGGAACCGCTTATCCAGAGCATTCGTGGTACGGGGTTCCAGTTGCGTGTTTCTGACTGAGGTTTTTCGGACAGCCACATTCCGGATCACCCTTATGGCGCTGGCGGCTATGGCTGGTGTCATGCTCATGCAGTTCGGGCTGGTTTACGCCCAGATGGAGGCGGTGGAATCCCGCCGCTCCACCGAACTGCTACAGGGGGAGGCGGAACTGCTGGCCCAGATGTCGCCCGAGCATCTGGAATATGTTATCCGCCGCCGCGCAACGGATGACCTGCGCCTGATCATCAACAGTGCCGGGCTGTTTGACGCCGGGCATGCGCTAATTGCGGGTGACCTGCATACCTGGCCCCGTGGGCTCAAGGCAGATGGTAAGCCCCATAATATCGAGATTTACCCCGAGGAAGGGGCTGCTTACCCCCTGCGCCTGCTGGCGGTGACCTTGCCAGACCACACCATTCTGGTGCTGGGGCGCAGTTTTCATCTGCTGGCGGAGCAGAAGTTCATGCTCCGCCATGCCATGCTGGTGGCGGCGGTGCCCACGTTTTTGTTCGCGCTGTTCCTTGGGGTGGCACTCAGCCATCGTGCCCTCTCCCGCGTGAAGGAAATGCACGAGGCCATAGACCGGATTATGGCGGGCGATATTCATGAACGTCTGCCAGCCAACCGTGAGCGGGATGATCTGGAGCGGCTGGCGGGGAGCGTGAACCGCATGCTCGACCGGCTGGAACATCTGATGGACGGCATGCGTGCGGTGGGTAATGATATTGCCCATGACCTGCGCACCCCGCTCTCCCGCGTGCGGGCAAAGCTTGAGCGTGCCCAGTCGGGCGAGCGTGATCCGGAGCAGCTTGAAGCCGCCATAGGTCGCGCGGTGGATGACCTTGATCAGTGCCTAGGTATTATTACCGCCCTGCTCAGGATTGCCGAGATAGAGAACAGCCGCCGTATGGCTGGTTTTGCGCAGGTAAGGCTGCGTGAGTTGATGGATGATGTGTTCGACCTTTACGAACCCATTGCCGAAATGGAAGATAAAAAACTACAGGCTCTGCCCTCTGCGGATGAGGGGCCAGTATGGGGGGATCGGCATCTTCTGATCGAACTGCTCGCTAATCTGGTTGATAATGCTATCAAATTTACTCCTGAAGGCGGTAGTATTGTGCTGGATGTGCAACAAAAGGATGATGCGGTCCTGCTGATCGTGACCGATACGGGCACGGGCATTGCCCCTGAGGAAAGACAGAATGTGTTGTCCCGCTTCTATCGCTCGGACAAGAGCCGGCATGTGCCCGGCAGCGGTCTGGGGTTGAGCCTTGTTTGCGCCATTGCGCATCTGCATGACGCAAACGTTAAGATAGAGAGCGGCCCCAATGGCAGGGGTACATGCTTCAGCATTGCTTTTCCGGTCCCGGTACTGGGCTAGAGCAATGGTTTGTAAAGATAATGTCACAAGCGGGAGAGGGATGTGCGGGTATCTACTGGCAAAATGACGACCATTTCCAGAATGATGACCGGACCCGTTTTCAGCCAAGGGTCAGGTGAATGAACCAGATTGTTCTTATAGCACTCAAAAAACCGTACACTTTTGTTGTGCTGTCCATCCTGATTCTTGTTTTTGGAATTAAGGGTATTTTCTCAACCCCGACGGACGTTTTCCCGAGTATCCGCATCCCTGTTGTGGCCGTTATCTGGCAATATACAGGGCTGATGCCCGAGGATATGTCTGGCCGTGTGGTCTATTATTACGAGCGCGCACTTACCGCGACCGTGAATAATATCGAACACATTGAAAGCCAGTCCTATTACGGGCGCGGGATTGTTAAGATCTTTTTCCAGCCCGGTACAAACACATCCGTTGCTCAAACCCAGATCACCTCTGTCTCCCAGACCGTGATCAAGCAGATGCCTACCGGCTCCACGCCGCCACTTGTTCTGGCGTATGACGCATCCTCCGTGCCGGTCATTACGTTGCAGGTCGCATCCACGTCCATGACGGCGTCCGAGATTTATGACATGTCCTCCAACCTTATCCGGCCTGCGCTGGTGTCGGTTGCAGGGGCGGCCATTCCCAACCCGTATGGGGGTAAGCCGGGTAACGTCATGGTCGATCTGGACCCGGTCAAGCTGCTGGCACACAGTCTTTCTCCGGTGGATGTCTCCCGCGCACTGAACAGCCAGAACATTGTGCTGCCTGCGGGGGACCAGCGTATTGGCCCGTTTGACTGGATGGTGCAGACCAACGCAGCCCCGCGGGAGCTGGATGAACTGAACGATATTCCCATCAAGCAGGTCGGGCACGCCGTGGTCCGCCTGCGCGACGTGGCGTGGGTGCATCAGGGTGGTCCACCGCAGACCAACCTTGTGCTGGTCAAGGGCCAGCAGGGTGTGCTGATCGTGGTCATGAAGAGCGGGGATGCCTCAACACTGGATGTGGTGGCAGGCATTAAAAAACTGCTGCCCGGCATTGTGCAGACCCTCCCGCCGGGTGTGAGCATTCGCGTGCTCAATGACGCCTCGACCTTTGTTAAGGAGTCCGTGGAGGACGTGGTGCGCGAAATGATAACCGCCGCCTTCCTGACCGGGCTTGTCGTGCTGCTGTTCCTTGGGTCGTGGCGTTCTACGGTTATTATTGCCACTTCCATTCCGCTGGCCATGCTGTGCTCGATCATCGGGCTGGGCTGGGCCGGGCAGACCATCAATGTCATGACTTTGGGCGGGCTGGCGCTGGCCGTTGGTATTCTGGTGGATGATGCCACGGTCATGATCGAAAACATTGATGCACATCTGGAAATGGAAAAGGATCTGGAAACCGCCATTGTGGACGCGGCCAACCAGATTGTTATTCCAACCTTTGTTTCCACGCTGTGTATCTGCATCGTGTGGATGCCGCTGTTCCAGCTGACCGGTGTTGCTGGCTGGCTGTTCATGCCCATGGCCGAAGCCATTATTTTTGCCATGCTGGCATCGTTCATTCTCTCGCGCACGCTGGTGCCAACCATGGCCAAGTACATGCTGGCCGCACAGGTGGCCGCCCATGCGCACGGTCCGCAGGAGCCCAAAACGGTTTTTGGCCGTTTCCAGCGTTCCTTTGAGCGTGGGTTTGAGACCTTTCGCCACCGCTACCACGCCCTGCTCACGTATCTGATTGAGGTGCGGGGGACGTTTATTCCGGTATTCGTGCTGTGCTCGTTCGGGTCTTTGGGGTTGCTGTTCTTTGTCGGACAGAACTTTTTCCCCGAGGTCAATTCGGATGTTATCGCCCTGCATATGCGCGCACCTATTGGCACGCGGCTGGAGGAAGCCGGCAAAATTTCCCAGCTGGTGGATACGGAGGTCGAGCGCACGCTGTCCGGGCAGGTGGAAGGAATTGTCAATAACTGCGGTCTGGCGTTCAGCCCGCTCAACATGGCTTATATTCCAACCCCCACCGTGGGTACGCAGGATTGCGACATTACCATTTCGCTCAAGGATGAAGCCGCCCCTGTTGCGGAATACCGCCGCCTGCTGCGCCGCAACCTGAATGAAAAATTCCCCGGGACCCAGTTCTCCTTCCTGCCGGGGGACCTGACAGCCAAGATCCTGAACTTCGGCCTGCCATCCCCGATTGATGTGCAGGTGGTCGGGCGTGACCTGCCAGCCAACTTCCGATTTGCCAACCGCATTGCAGAGCGGCTGCGGCATGTAACCGGGCTGACCGATATTTCAGTGCAGCAGCCCATGACCACGCCAACCCTGCGCGTGAATGCACGCCGCATGTACGCGCTGGGCACGGGTATCCGCGAGGCGGACGTGGCTGACAACGTGCTGGTTTCGCTTTCGGGCAGTTCGCAGGTCGGGCAGGTTTACTGGCTGGATACCAAGACTGGCGTCTCGCATCTGATCGACATCCAGACCCCGGCCTCCTTCCTCCAGACCATGAATGATCTGGAGATCACCCCGATTGATAAAGGGGATGGTAATCCCAGCGGGCAGACCCCGCAGATTCTGGGCGGGCTGAGCCAGATCGAGCAGGTCGGGACCCCGGCCGAGGTTGCGCACTACAACATCATGCCCGTGTTCGATATCTATGCCTCAAACGAGGGGATCGATCTGGGCACCGTCTCGCGCGAGGTGGAGCGGATTGTGGATGAACTCCGGCCCGACCTGCCGCGCGGCGCATCGCTGACCGTGCGCGGGCAGGCCGTGACCATGAACAGTGCGTATGTGCAGCTTCTGGCCGGGCTGGCTATGTCTGTTCTGCTTGTTTACCTACTGATTGTGGTCAACTTTCAGTCCTGGCTGGACCCGTTCATTATCATCACGGCGTTGCCCGGCGCGCTGGCGGGTATTTCGTGGAGCCTGTTCCTCACACATACAACCCTGTCTGTTCCAGCGCTTACGGGTGCGATCATGTGCATGGGCACGGCCACGGCCAATGCCATTCTGGTTGTGGCCTTTGCGCGTGAGCGGCTTGATGAGCATGGAGATGCCATTCTGGCAGCGCTTGAGGCAGGCTTTGAGCGTATTCGCCCGGTTATGATGACGGCTTCCGCCATGATTATTGGCATGTTGCCCATGTCTTTGAGCAACTCGCAGAATGCGCCTTTGGGCAAGGCGGTCATGGGGGGGCTGCTGGTGGCAACGGTGGCTACGTTGCTGTTTGTTCCCTGCGTGTTTGCAATGTTGCACAACAAAAAAGAAGTGCCGACGACAAAAGAAGAGGAAGCTGGCGTATGACCCCGGAACACGACAATACGGGTGGCGTGGACGCCAAGGTAAAAGCTGCGGCAGCTGCCCGTAAAAGAAAAATGGGGTTTGCTATTGTCGCTGGCGTGGCAGGCTTTCTGGTTATCATGGGGCTTGTGCAAAGGCATTCGGCCTATGTGCAACTGGCGCAGGAAACAGCCCATGATGCGGTGCCCGTTGTGCAGGTCATTTACCCGCAGCACGCCCCCGATGAGCGCGAGCTCTCGCTACCTGCCAATATTGCGGCATGGTACCAGGCCCCGATTTACGCTCAGGTCTCGGGCTACGTCAAAATGTGGTACAAGGATTTTGGCGCGCGCGTAAAAGCAGGGGACGTGCTGGCCGAAATTGACACACCGGGGCTGGACGCCCAGTACGCCGCCGCCAAGGCCAACTACAACGTGGCACTGGCCCGCTACAAGCTGGCCCAGATTACCGCACGACGCTGGAAGGCGTTGCAGGGCACGCAGGCTGTCTCCCAGCAGGAGGTGGACGTGCAGGCCGCCAATGCCGAGGCCCAGAAGGCGCAGGTCGAAGCCGCCCAGCATGATGTGGAACGCTACGCCGCCCTTGAAGCGTTTAAAAAGATCGTGGCTCCGTTTGATGGTATTGTCACATCCCGTATGGCCGATGTGGGGGATTACGTTAACGCCGGACGGGGCGATGTGGATTCCCGCGGGAATGCCACGGAACTGTTCAGCGTTGCGGACGTGCACGCCATGCGTGTGTTTGTAGCTGTGCCGCAGGACTACGCGGATATTATCTCACCCCGCCTGCAGGCCGATCTGATTGTGCCGCAATACCCCGAGCGCACGTTCAAGGCGCGTTATCTGGCAACCGCAAGCGCCTTTAACCCCAACACCCGCACGGTTACGACCGAACTGGTGTTGGATAACAAGAGCGGCGAGCTGTGGCCTAATTCCTATGCCACGGCCACCTTCCGCGCTCCGGCCGACCCGGACCAGCTTATTCTGCCTGAAGGCGCCATTGTGTTCCGGCAGGAAGGAACGCAGGTCGCGCTGGTGGATGACAGCAACCACGTGCATCTGGTCAACGTAGCCCTTGGGCGCGATCTGGGCACAACGGTGGAAGTGCAGCGTGGGGTTAAAAAGAGCGACAGGGTCATCAATAACCCATCCGCCGGCCTGCTGGACGGGCAGCTGGTACGGATTGTTAAAGGCACTCCCGGTTACAATATTCCCCCAGCCCCCCCCGCAAAGGCTGCAGGCGCAGGCAAGAACGATACCCGCGCCATGCCCGAAGATAACCGGCCCATGCCGGAATCCGGGGGGCGTCAATGAAGGGCAGGGCGCAGGGTAGCCGGGTTTTTGCCGCACGCTTTATGCTGGGGAGCTGCCTCCTGTCCGTTCTGGCAGGGTGCGACATGGCGCCACGCTATAAGCCAGCCAGGTTTATCTACCCCGACAACTGGCAGGGTGGTGGCGTTATGCAGCCCGCAGGTGGGGTGGATACAACATTAAACCCCAACTGGTGGACTGTGCTGGGAGACCCCGTACTGAATGATCTGGAGGAACAGGCCATGCGCCTTAACCCCGATCTTCAGGCGCAGGCGGAGGCTTTCCTTCAGGCGCGGGATCTGGCCATGGAGGCCAAATCCAAGCTCTACCCACAAATTGGCGGTATGGCTGGCGGGGCAAAATACAAAGGGTCGGACCATCGGCTGTGGCGTGGGGCCGGCTCCACCGGGCCCATGTATATGTCCTCCGAGCAGTATTCGGGTTCTGCAACGTGGGAGCCGGATTTCTGGTCCGCCATTCGTAACAAAACACGCATGGCCAAGCAGAACGTGCAGGAGCGCGCGGCAGACTATGCCGCAGCAAGGCTGAGTTTGCAGGCCGAGCTTGCCAGCGATTACGTTGTGCTGCGTGGGCTGGATGCGCAGGGCGCGGTTTACCGGGATTCCATCCGCTACTACAAAACAGCTGTGCAGATTACCAATATGCGTCTGGCAGGGGCCATTGCGCCGGGTATGGATGTCTCCCGCGCTCAGGCACAGCTTTATGCCACGCAGGCGCAGGAAACCGACATCCGCACCCAGCGTGACGTTATGGAGCATGCCATTGCGGCACTGGTTAATCAGGCCCCGGCCTCCTTCCACATTGCGCCGGTGGATACACTGAACTTTGCACAAGGCCCGTTGCCGGTTGCCCTGCCATCCACACTGCTGGAAAGGCGGCCCGATATTGCTGCGGCAGAGCGGCGCATGGCGCAGGCCAACAGGGCCATAGGCGTGTCCCGCGCAGCGTTCTACCCGCATGTGACCTTTAACGCCACGACCGGGTTTATGGATAACGGGTTCGATCTCGCATCGCTCTCCAACTCCATGTACCAGTTTGGTGCGCAGGCACTTCTTCCGCTCTTTCAGGGTGGGTTGCGGCGTGCGGACCTGCAACGCAGCTGGTCGCAGTACCGCGAGAAGGAGGACCTGTACCGCAGCACGGTGCTAGACGCCTTCAAGGAGGTTGAGGACGGGCTGACCCGGGTCAACAGGCTCAAGGTGCAGGTGGGGCAGCAGTCTAACGCAGTAGATGCCGCATTGCGCACACAGGGCATGACCATGGCGCTGTACACGGGTGGGCTTACCAATTATCTGGATGTCGTGGTGGCACAGGTTGCAGCCCTGAATGCCCGGATCGCACTGGTGCAGACCGCCACGCGCGCCATTGATGCCCGCGTGGAGCTGATTCGCGCTCTGGGTGGCGGGTGGTCCCGTGGTCAACTGCCTACGGGTGAAAGTGTGCTCATGCCCTTCAAGCCCTTGCAGTACAGCAATCTGCGTCAGGCACCGGCTGCGGGCGGCATTACAACCGTGCGTGACCCTGCCAGCACGGATCTGAGTGGTAGCACAAAAGCACGTGCCCCTCTTGACAGCCATGCTGCGCACAGGTAAGCGCGCCTTTCCTGATCGGAACGCGGGAGGTTTCTGCCAACACCTTGTGTGCAGGCTGGAATCGTTAAGAACCGCGGTCCGGGTACATTTTTGAGGAGTCCCGGATATGGCCAAAAAAGTTGTTGGCTACATCAAGCTTCAGATTCCCGCTGGTAAAGCAAACCCTTCGCCGCCGGTTGGTCCGGCTCTGGGTCAGCGCGGTCTGAATATCATGGAATTCTGCAAGGCATTTAATGCCAAGACCCAGGGCCTTGAACCTGGCATGCCGATTCCTGTGGTGATCACTGCCTATGCTGACCGTACGTTCAGCTTCATCACCAAGACCCCCCCGAACACCTACTTCCTGCTCAAGGCCGCCAAGATTTCCAAAGGCAGCCAGACAGTTGGTAAGGGCGGTTCCGTGGGTAAGGTAACCATGGATCAGCTGCGTGAAATTGCTGCCCAGAAGCAGCAGGACATGAACGCAAACGACATTGATGGCGCTGTACGCATGCTGGTGGGTTCTGCCCGCTCCATGGGTCTTGATGTGGTGGAGGGCTAAGATTATGGCTCAGAACAAGCGTCTTGCAGCTGCTCGCGCCAAGGTTGTTGCCGGTAAGGCATACGGTCTGGACGAAGCTGTTTCCCTCGTCAAAGACAATGCAACTGCAAAGTTTGACGAAACGGTTGAAATCGCCCTGAACCTGGGTATCGACCCGCGTCATGCTGACCAGATGGTTCGTGGTTTTGTGTCCCTGCCCAATGGCACGGGCAAGACCCTGCGCGTTGGCGTGTTCGCACGTGGCCCCAAGGCTGAAGAAGCCAAGGCTGCCGGTGCTGACGTTGTTGGTGCAGAAGATCTGATGGAGCAGGTGCAGGCTGGCGAAATCGCTTTCGACCGCTGCATTGCAACCCCGGACATGATGGCTCTGGTGGGTCGTCTGGGTAAGATCCTCGGCCCGCGTGGCCTGATGCCTAACCCCAAGCTGGGTACCGTGACCATGGACGTTAAGGGTGCCGTTCTGGCAGCCAAGTCCGGTCAGGTTGAATACCGCGCTGAAAAGACCGGTATCATCCACGCTGGCGTTGGCAAGGCTTCCTTCGGTGCAGACAAGCTGGCTGAAAACGTACGTGCATTTGTTGATGCCGTGCAGAAGGCTCGCCCGACTGGCGCCAAAGGCACCTACCTGAAGAAGGCTGCCCTGACCTCCACAATGGGTCCGGGTGTACAGCTGGACGTCTCTGCCTTCGCAGGCTGAGCAAGAATGTTGCCGGGCTGGCCCTTGTGGCTGGTTTGGTGCATAAGGGAGTGGTTTACCACTTCTTATACCTGTCCGAGACCACACGTGAGTTTGCTCTTAATCGGCCTTTCGGGGCCGGCGCGTGGTAAGACGGGGATGCTGGTTGCAGGCTGAGAATTTTCGGCAGTGCCAGATATTCCGTTTATCAAGGACAGGCGAGCGGGTTCTGTTTGTTGCAGAACCTAAAGGGCAACCCGTTCTGTCAGGTTTAGATCTGATGGAACAAGACGGAGACGGGATTTGGACCGTACGGAAAAGAAGGCCCTTGTTGCCTCTCTGGCCGCCGTGTTCGCCGAAACGTCCATGGTTGTGGTTACCCGTAATAACGGGTTGACCGTGGCTGATGTGACGGATCTGCGACGCAAGGTGCGGGCAGCGGGTGCAAACTACAAGGTTGCCAAAAACCGGCTGGCAACTCTCGCCCTGGATGGGACCCAGTTCAGCGGCATCGCGCCGTTGCTGACGGGACCGACCGCGCTTGCGTGGGCGGACGAACCTGTATCAGTGGCGAAGGTGATCGTTGAGTTCGCCAAAACCAATGACAAGCTTGAGCTGCTTGGTGGTTCTCTTGGTTCTCAGGTACTTGATGTAGCTGGGATCAAGGCTCTCGCCGAGCTGCCGTCGCTCGACACGCTGCGCGCGCAGCTCGTGGGTCTTATCTCCACGCCCGCTACGCGCATCGCCAGTGTTGTTCAGGCGCCGGCTGGCCAGCTTGCTCGTGTTTTTGGGGCCTATGCCAAAACGGGTGAAGCTGCCTGACCACACGCTCCCATATGGGGGTGTGTACAAGAAATACGCGTAGCCTCTGTGTAGAGGTTGCGTTTTGCTAACCAGTGTTTATATTAGGAAGTCTGACTATGGCTGATCTTGCTAAGCTTGTTGACGAACTGTCCGCTCTGACCGTTCTTGAAGCTGCTGAACTTTCCAAGCTGCTCGAAGAAAAGTGGGGCGTTTCCGCTGCTGCTCCTGTTGCAGTTGCTGCTGCTGCTCCGGGCGCTGCTGCTGCTCCTGCTGAAGAGCAGACCGAATTCACGGTTATTCTGGCCGCCGCTGGCGAAAAGAAGATCAACGTGATTAAAGAAATCCGTGGCATCACGGGTCTGGGTCTGAAGGAAGCTAAGGACCTGGTTGAAGGCGCTCCCAAGACCGTTAAGGAAGGCGTCAGCAAGGACGAAGCTGCCAAAATCAAGAAGCTTCTTGAAGATAACGGCGCAACCGTCGAAGTTAAGTAAGATTGCCTTGATCCCGCCCATATGTGGTGGGGTGAAGGAAATTGAGGTTCTCGGGTGGGGGTGTATGCCTCCGCCCGTTTGCCTGTTTCAGGTTGATCTGAGGCAGGTGGCCGGGTAAATCCGGTATGGTTTTGGCCGAAATAGGTCGGACCATCAGGCTCGCGGCAGACCACGAGCCTGATGGTCCGAGATAAGGGCGGGGCAGGAGCGACGATGAACGCAATCACCAAATCGTTCACAGGACGGAAGCGGATTCGCAAGAGTTTCGGGCGGATTCCCGAAATCGCCCCGATGCCGAACCTGATAGATGTGCAGCGCGCGTCTTACGAGACGTTTCTTCAGGCCAATGTGTCGCCTGATGCGCGCACTCCTACGGGTTTGCAGGAGGTATTCCGCTCCGTATTCCCGATCAATGACTTTGCTGGTCGTGGTCGTCTGGAATTCGTAAGCTACGAATTTGAAGATCCGAAATACGATGTTGAGGAATGCATCCAGCGTGGCCTCACGTTCTCCGCACCGCTGAAGGTCATTCTGCGCCTTATCGTGTGGGATGTGGACGAGGACACCGGTTCGCGCTCCATCCGCGACATTAAAGAGCAGCCGGTTTACATGGGCGACATGCCGCTCATGACCGATAACGGGACCTTTATCGTTAACGGCACCGAGCGCGTTATTGTCAGCCAGATGCACCGCTCCCCCGGCGTATTCTTTGACCACGACAAGGGTAAAACCCATTCGTCGGGCAAATACCTGTTTGCTGCGCGCGTTATTCCTTACCGTGGCTCCTGGCTCGATTTCGAATTCGACGCCAAGGATCTGCTGTACGTCCGTATCGACCGCAAGCGTAAACTGCCCGTCACCACGCTCCTTTATGCACTCGAAGGTGCTGCCTCCGCCGCTGCGCGCAAAGCGAAGCTGGCTGAAGGTGGGGATGTGGATGCGCTGGATATTCATGGCATGGATGCCAATGAAATCCTCGGCTACTTCTACGACACAGTCACTTTCACCAAGTCTGCCAAGGGCTGGGCGCGTCCGTTCGATGCGGACTCTTTCCGTGGCCTCAAGCTGCTGGCGCCGCTGGTGGATGCCGAAACCGGCGAAGTTGTGGCTGACGCTGAAACAAAGCTGACGGCACGTCTGGTTCGCAAGATTGCTGAAAAAACCCGTGAAGTGCTGGTGGGTGAAGTTGATCTGATCGGGCGCTTTATCGCCCACGACATGGTCAACATGAACACCGGTGAAATTTACGGTGAAGCCGGTGAGGAAATCACCGAAGCCCGTCTGGCTGCGCTTGAAGAAGCCGGAATTACCGAACTGCCGGTTCTGGCTATTGATTCCGCCAAAGGGCCGTGGATCCGCAACACGCTGACCGTTGATAAAAACAGCGGCCGTGATGAAGCGCTGATCGACATTTACCGCGTCATGCGCCCCGGTGAACCGCCAACGGCGGAAACGGCGGAAGCCATGCTGCAGGGCCTGTTCTTCGATGCAGACCGCTACGACCTGTCGGCTGTTGGTCGTGTGAAGATGAACATGCGTCTGGACATTGATGTGCCAGACACCGTGCGCGTTCTGCGTAAGGATGACATCCTGCGCACCATCAAGGTTCTGTGTGACCTGAAGGACGGCCGCGGTCAGATCGACGATATTGATAATCTGGGTAACCGTCGCGTGCGCTCCGTGGGCGAACTGATGGAAAACCAGTACCGTATCGGCCTGCTGCGTATGGAACGCGCTATTCGTGAGCGTATGGGCTCGGTCGATATTGATACGGTCATGCCGCATGACCTGATCAACGCCAAGCCTGCTGCTGCTGCTGTGCGTGAGTTCTTTGGCTCTTCCCAGCTCAGCCAGTTCATGGACCAGACCAACCCGCTGTCCGAAGTCACGCATAAGCGTCGTCTTTCAGCGCTGGGTCCGGGTGGTTTGACGCGTGAGCGCGCAGGCTTTGAAGTCCGTGACGTTCACCCGACCCATTACGGCCGTATCTGCCCGATTGAAACACCTGAAGGCCCGAACATCGGTCTGATCAACTCGCTGGCCACATACGCCAAGGTGAACAAGTACGGGTTTATCGAAACGCCGTATCGTCTGGTCAAGGACGGCGTGCTGCAGGACGGCTGGAAGTACCTCTCCGCCATGGAAGAGGAAAAGCTGGTTGTTGCTCAGGCTGACGCCAAGGTGAACGACGAAGGGGCGCTGACCAGCGACCTGATATCCGTCCGCCGTAACGGTGACTTCCGTCTGGTGCCCCCGACCGAAGTAACGGCCTGCGACGTATCGCCCAAACAGCTTGTTTCTGTTGCAGCAGCGCTCATTCCGTTCCTTGAGAACGATGACGCGAACCGCGCACTCATGGGCTCCAACATGCAGCGTCAGGCTGTGCCGCTGGTGCGCTCGGATGCGCCGCTGGTTGGTACGGGTATGGAAGCTGCTGTTGCACGTGATTCCGGTGCAACCATTGTTGCCAAGCGCAACGGTATTGTGGACCAGATTGACGGTGCACGTATTGTTGTGCGCTCGACGGATGCCAGCGGTGCCACACAGGGCGTCGATATCTATCGTCTGCGTAAATACTCACGCTCCAACCAGTCCACCTGCATTAACCAGCGTCCGCTGGTCCATGTGGGCGATCAGGTCAGCGCGGGTGATATTATTGCTGACGGTCCTTCCACGGAGCTGGGTGAACTGGCTCTGGGCCGTAACGTGCTGGTCGCGTTCATGCCCTGGAACGGTTACAACTTCGAAGACTCCATCCTGATTTCCGAACGGATTGCCAAGGATGACGTGTTTACCTCGATTCATATCGAGGAATTCGAAGTCATGGCCCGTGACACCAAGCTGGGTCAGGAAGAAATCACCCGTGACATCCCCAACGTTGGTGAGGAAGCTCTGCGCAACCTCGACGAAGCCGGGATTGTCTATGTTGGTGCCGAGGTTAACCCCGGCGATATTCTGATCGGTAAGGTTACGCCAAAGGGCGAAAGCCCGATGACGCCGGAAGAAAAACTCCTCCGCGCCATTTTTGGTGAAAAAGCATCTGATGTGCGTGACACATCCCTGCGTCTGCCGCCCGGCACAACGGGCACCATTGTTGATGTGCGTGTGTTCTCCCGCCGTGGCGTGGATAAAGACGAACGCGCAATGGCCATTGAACGCGCAGAAATTGAACGTCTGGCCAAAGACCGTGATGACGAACGGGCCATTCAGGAGCGTTCCTTCTACAGCCGTCTGCGTGAAAAGCTGCTCGATCAGACTGCTGGCGCTGGCTACAAGGGTATCCGCTCCGGCACGGTGATCACGCAGGAAGTTCTGGACGAACAGCCCCGTGCTACGTGGCGGCACATTGTTGTAACATCTGACAGCGTTATGGCTGAGCTTGAAACCCTGCGGCGCGAGTTTGATGCGGCTATTGCCCGTATTCAGGCCCGTTTTGAAAGCAAGGTTGAAAAACTCCAGCGTGGTGATGAACTGCCGCCTGGCGTGATGAAAATGGTCAAGGTGTTTGTCGCGGTTAAGCGTAAGCTTCAGCCGGGTGACAAAATGGCCGGTCGTCACGGGAACAAGGGGGTTGTCTCCCGCGTGGTTCCGGTTGAAGACATGCCGTTCCTGGAAGATGGAACGCCGGTTGATCTGGTTCTGAACCCGCTTGGCGTGCCATCGCGCATGAACGTCGGTCAGATTCTGGAAACGCATCTGGGTTGGGCATGTGCCAATATCGGCCGTGGTATTGGCGAACTGGTGGACGACTACCAGCGCACGGGCGAAAAACGTCAGGACCTGCTGGACCGTCTGAAAGACGTGTATGGCGACAAGGTCTATGATGACGCCATTGCGAACATGAACAACAACGAACTGGTGGAACTGGCCAATAACCTGCGCAAGGGCGTGCCTATTGCGACCCCGGTGTTTGATGGCGCTTCCATCCCCGATATTGAAGCCATGCTGGAAAAGGCTGGCGTTAACAAATCGGGCCAGTCGCAGTTGATTGACGGGCGGACAGGCGAACAGTTTGAGCGCAAGACGACTGTCGGTTACATTTACATGCTGAAGCTGCATCACCTTGTCGATGACAAGATCCATGCCCGTTCCATTGGTCCATACTCGCTTGTTACGCAGCAGCCGCTGGGTGGTAAGGCGCAGTTTGGTGGCCAGCGCTTTGGGGAAATGGAAGTGTGGGCGCTTGAAGCCTACGGTGCTGCTTACACGCTGCAGGAAATGCTAACCGTGAAGTCGGATGACGTGTCTGGCCGAACAAAGGTTTATGAAGCGATTGTACGCGAACAGGATGACTTTGAAGCCGGTATTCCGGAAAGCTTCAACGTGTTGATCAAGGAACTCAAGTCCCTTGGCCTCAATGTGGAGTTGGAGCAGGGGGCAGACTAACGGTGATTTTCCCCGCCACAATCCGTACTTATTTCAAGAAGGAGGCTGGAGCCATTGCTCCAGCGCTCCATTTCCCTTTGGGGGCTTCTGCACATGAATGAACTCATGAAAATTCTTGGCCAGACCGGCCAGGCAATGACCTTTGACCAGATCAAGATCCAGCTTGCATCGCCTGAGCAGATCCGGTCCTGGTCTTTTGGTGAAATCAAGAAGCCCGAGACCATTAACTACCGTACGTTCAAGCCTGAACGTGATGGCCTGTTCTGCGCTCGGATTTTTGGCCCGATCAAAGACTACGAATGCCTTTGCGGCAAATACAAGCGGATGAAGTTCCGCGGTATTATCTGCGAAAAATGCGGCGTTGAAGTCACACTGGCCAAAGTCCGCCGTGAGCGCATGGGTCATATTCAGCTTGCCAGCCCTGTTGCGCATATCTGGTTCCTGAAATCCCTGCCAAGCCGCATCGGCCTGATGGTCGATCTGACGCTCAAGGATCTGGAAAAGGTTCTGTATTTCGAGAACTATCTGGTTCTTGAACCGGGCACGTCTCCCCTCAAGCAGTATTCTCTCCTGAGCGAAGAGCAGTATCTCGACGCAATGGACGATTATGGCGAGGAAGGGATTGAAGTCGGGATCGGTGCCGAAGCGATCAAGAAGGTTCTTGAACGCATTGAGTGTGATGCCGAAAAGGTAGAGCTGCGTCAGGCGCTCAAGGAAACCACGTCCGAAGCCAAACGCAAGAAGCTCGTCAAGCGCCTCAAGCTGGTCGAAGCTTTCTCGGAAAGCGGTGCACGCCCCGAGTGGATGATTCTGGACCTGGTTCCGGTTATTCCGCCTGAACTGCGCCCGCTTGTGCCGCTTGATGGTGGGCGTTTTGCAACGTCCGATCTGAACGATCTGTATCGCCGCGTTATCAACCGTAACAACCGCCTCAAGCGGCTGATGGAACTGCGCGCGCCCGATATTATCGTGCGTAACGAAAAGCGCATGTTGCAGGAAGCTGTGGATGCCCTGTTTGATAACGGTCGTCGTGGCCGTGCGATTACAGGTGCCAACAAGCGTCCGCTCAAGTCCCTGTCTGATATGCTCAAGGGCAAGCAGGGTCGCTTCCGTCAGAACCTTCTGGGTAAGCGCGTTGACTACTCTGGCCGTTCGGTCATCGTGGTCGGGCCGGAACTGAAGCTGCATCAGTGCGGTCTGCCCAAAAAGATGGCGCTGGAACTGTTCAAGCCTTTCATTTACGCCAAGCTGGAAAAGTATGGTCATGCCACGACCATCAAGGCCGCAAAGCGGATGGTGGAAAAAGAACGTCCCGAAGTCTGGGATATTCTTGAAGAAGTTATTCGCGAACATCCCGTCCTTCTGAACCGCGCACCGACCCTGCATCGCCTTGGTATTCAGGCGTTCGAACCTGTGCTGGTTGAAGGTAAGGCCATTCAGCTGCACCCGCTGGTCTGCACCGCCTTTAACGCGGACTTTGACGGTGACCAGATGGCCGTGCACGTACCGCTCAGTCTGGAAGCCCAGCTTGAAGCGCGCGTGCTGATGATGTCGACCAACAACATCCTCAGCCCCGCCAATGGCAAGCCGATTATCGTGCCGTCTCAGGATATTGTTCTCGGGCTGTATTACCTCAGCCTGGAAACGCCTGAATTCAAGGTTACGCCGGATCGGAACGAATACGACGAAACAACGGGTGAACTGGTTAAAGCCGGTGCAGCATCTTTCTCTTCCATCGGGGAAGTGGAATACGCGCTCAATGCCGGGGCTCTCAAACTGCACGACAAGATCCGGGCCCGGTTTGAGCAGATTGATGCAGATGGCAAGCGCGTCTATGAAACAGCCGTGACCACACCCGGTCGTGTGCTGATCGCGCAGATCCTGCCCAAGCATGAAACCATTCCGTTCTCTCTGATCAACCGTCAGCTGACCAAAAAAGCCGTGTCTGACGTGATTGATACGGTTTACCGTCACTGCGGCCAGAAAGAAGCTGTCATTTTCTGCGACCGTCTGATGGCGCTTGGTTTCCGCCATGCTGCCAAGGCGGGTATTTCCTTCGGTAAGGATGACATGATCATCCCCGCTGAAAAGAAAGAACTGGTCGATCGCACCGCAGCCGAAGTTAAAGAGTTTGAACAGCAGTATCAGGATGGTCTGATTACGGCGGGCGAACGCTATAACAAGGTGGTCGATGCTTGGTCACGTTGCACGGACGAAGTGCAGGCTGCCATGACCAAGGAAATTTCCCGTCAGGAAGTTGGCAAGCCCATCAACTCTGTGTGGATGATGAGCCACTCCGGGGCCCGTGGGTCGCCGGCGCAGATGAAGCAGCTTGCTGGTATGCGTGGTCTGATGGCCAAGCCGTCTGGTGAAATTATTGAGCAGCCGATTATTGCCAACTTTAAGGAAGGCCTGTCGGTTCTCGATTACTTTACGTCTACCCATGGTGCACGTAAGGGTCTGGCCGATACCGCGCTGAAAACTGCAAACTCCGGTTACCTGACCCGTCGTCTGGTTGACGTGGCGCAGGACAGCATCATTATCGAAGAAGATTGCGGTAGTGAGCGCGGTCTGACCGTGCGTGCGGTGATGGATGGTGGGGAAGTCGTTGCCTCCCTGTCCGAACGTATTCTGGGCCGCACACTTGCGTCCGACGTTGTGGACCCCACGACTGGCAAGGTCATTGCAGCGCGCAACCAGCTTGTTGATGAAGCTGATGCGGAACGTATTGAAGCCTCCGGTGTGGAAGTTATCCATATCCGCTCCGTGCTGACCTGTGACAGCCGCGTTGGTGTTTGCGGTCGTTGCTATGGGCGTGATCTGGCACGTGGTACGCCGGTTAACATCGGTGAAGCGGTTGGTGTTATCGCGGCGCAGTCCATTGGTGAGCCTGGTACCCAGCTGACCATGCGTACCTTCCATATTGGTGGTGCGGCGCAGCGTGGTGCTGAACAGTCCATGATCGAAGCATCCCGCGATGGTAAGATTGTCATCCGCAACCGTAACGTGGTGCAGAACAGCCAGAACGTGCCAATTGTCATGGCCCGTAACTGTGAAATCCTGCTGACAGACGAAAAGGGCGTGGAGAAATTCCGCTACCGTGTGCCTTACGGTGCGCGTCTGCTCACAACGGAAGGCGCTACCGTGGCACGTGGCCAGAAACTGGCCGAGTGGGACCCCTACACCCTTCCGATCATCACGGAAAAAGCCGGTAAGATCGAATATCTGGACCTCATTGATTCCATCACGCTTGTCGAGCGTATGGACGAAGTGACCGGCCTGACCTCCAAGGTGGTGGTTGACTACAAGCAGGCAGGTAAGGGCGTTGATCTGCGTCCTCGCGTGCAGCTTAAGGATGCCAACGGCGAAGTGGTGAAGCTGGATAACGGTGGTGAAGCCCGCTACTTCCTGTCACCTGAAACACTGCTTTCGATTGAAAACGGTGCGGAAGTGAATGCGGGTGACGTGCTGGCACGTCTGCCGCGTGAAGGTTCCAAAACGCGTGACATTACCGGTGGTCTGCCGCGTGTGGCCGAGCTGTTTGAAGCGCGTCGTCCCAAAGATCACGCTATTATTGCGGAAATGGAAGGGCGCGTTGAATTCGGCAAGGATTACAAGTCCAAGCGTCGGATTGTCGTGAAGAATGATGAAACCGGACATGAGCAGGAATACCTGATCCCCAAAGGCAAGCACATTTCCGTTCAGGAAGGTGACTTTGTGGAAAAAGGCGATCCGCTGGTCGATGGTCCCCGCGTTCCGCACGATATTCTCAAGGTCATGGGGGTCGAGGCTCTCTCTGATTACCTGATCAACGAAATTCAGGATGTTTACCGTCTGCAGGGCGTGAAGATTAACGATAAGCACATTGAGGTTATCGTTCGTCAGATGCTCCAGAAAGTGGAGATTCTGGAACCGGGTGATACGACCTACCTGATCGGTGAGACGGTGGATCGGCTTGAGTTCGATGTCGAGAACACCAAATGCCTCAATGCGGGTGAACGCCCTGCGCTGGCTATGCCGGTGCTGCAGGGGATTACCAAGGCATCGTTGCAGACCCAGTCCTTTATCTCGGCCGCATCCTTCCAGGAAACCACGCGTGTTCTGACCGAAGCCGCAACAGCTGGTAAGGTTGATAAGCTCATGGGCCTGAAGGAAAACGTGATTGTGGGTCGTCTGATCCCGGCAGGGACGGGGAGCGTCATGAAGCGCCTGCGCGCCATTGCCGCAGAACAGGACAAACAGCGCGTGAGCCGTACGGCTGCTGAATAAACTCTTTATTATAAAGAGTTGGAAAAGGCCGGGGCATTGCTCCGGCCTTTTTTGTGGCTCCTGAGTGTGTGCAGTAGAGAATCGCCGGGTAAAGCTTGACTTCTGGTAGGGGGGGCTGTAGTTAGCAGCCCTCAGCTTTGTTTATCTTTATTGATGAGCAGGGCACTCAGGTTCTCTGTATGAGTTTTAGCATGCGGTTGGCTTCCGGGGGGAAGCGGAGCCGGATGCCAATATAGCCCCATCCGGGTTGTTGCCTGATGGGATCTTTTTAATGAAAGTCGGCTAGCCGCAGAAGATGCAGCTGGTCGACCGAACTGTGTAAGGATCGGGAAAGGCGCATGCCGACCATCAACCAGCTCATTGCCAAAGGGCGTAAGCCTGCAGTCAAGCGGAACAAAGTGCCCGCTCTGCAGGGCTGCCCTCAGAAGCGCGGCGTTTGCACCCGCGTTTATACGACGACACCGAAAAAGCCTAACTCCGCACTGCGTAAAGTTGCCAAGGTGCGTCTGACGAATGGCTATGAGGTGGTTAGCTATATTCCTGGTGAAGGTCACAACCTTCAGGAACATAGTGTTGTGCTTATCCGCGGCGGTCGTGTGAAAGATTTGCCGGGTGTTCGTTACCACATCCTTCGCGGTGTTCTCGATACGCAGGGTATCGCCAAGCGGCGTCAGCGTCGTTCGCTGTATGGCGCCAAGCGTCCGAAATAAGAGGAAGTTAAGGTATGAGTCGCCGTCATCGTGCTGTTAAGCGCGAGATCCTTCCCGATCCGAAGTTCGGAGATGTCGTCATTACGCGTTTTATGAACGCGCTGATGTTCGACGGTAAGAAGTCCACAGCCGAAAAGATTGTCTATGGTGCGATTGACGCCATGGCCCGTCGCAATGGTGCAGCATCCGATCCGATCGCGCTGTTCCATAACGCTCTGGATAACGTAAAGCCGGCCGTTGAGGTCCGTTCCCGCCGTGTTGGTGGTGCGACCTATCAGGTTCCGGTCGAAGTGCGCACTGACCGTCGTCAGGCTCTGGCTATCCGCTGGGTCATCGATGCAGCACGCAAGCGTGGTGAAAACACCATGCAGGACCGTCTGTCCAACGAACTTCTGGATGCCGTGAACAATCGTGGTGCGGCTGTGAAGAAGCGTGAAGACACGCATCGTATGGCTGAAGCCAACAAGGCATTCAGTCATTATCGCTGGTAATCCGTGAAAGTTCCGCTTTCCCTCTTGTCGAGGGATTGGGGCGCTTATAACAACTGCATCCCGGACATTTTTTGGGGCATGGAGTAAACAATGGCTAAGGCTAAATTTGAGCGGAATAAACCGCACTGCAACATCGGCACCATTGGTCACGTTGACCATGGTAAGACGTCTCTGACGGCTGCTATTACGAAGACCCTGGCAAAGACCGGCGGCGCTGAGTTCAAAGCATACGACATGATCGACGCCGCTCCCGAAGAACGCGCTCGCGGCATCACCATTTCCACCGCTCACGTGGAATATGAAACCGCAAACCGTCACTACGCGCACGTCGACTGCCCCGGACACGCTGACTATGTGAAGAACATGATCACCGGTGCGGCTCAGATGGATGGTGCCATCCTCGTTGTGTCCGCTGCTGACGGTCCGATGCCGCAGACCCGTGAACACATCCTGCTTGCTCGTCAGGTTGGTGTGCCGGCTCTGGTTGTCTTCTTGAACAAGGTTGACCAGGTTGATGATCCTGAACTGCTTGAGCTGGTTGAAATGGAAGTTCGTGAACTTCTGTCTTCCTACCAGTTCCCTGGCGACGACATTCCGGTAATCAAGGGCTCCGCTCTGGTTACTCTGGAAGACGGCGACCCGGAAGTTGGTGAAAACCGCGTTCGTGACCTGATGGACGCAGTTGATGCGTACATCCCGCAGCCGGAACGTCCGGTTGATCGTCCGTTCCTGATGCCGATCGAAGACGTGTTCTCGATCTCCGGTCGTGGTACGGTTGTGACCGGTCGTGTGGAGCGTGGTGTTGTCAACGTGGGTGACGAAGTTGAAATCGTCGGCCTGAAAGACACCATCAAGACCACCGTTACGGGCGTTGAAATGTTCCGCAAGCTGCTTGACCGCGGCGAAGCTGGCGACAACATCGGTGCTCTGGTGCGTGGTACGAAGCGTGAAGACGTTGAGCGTGGTCAGGTTCTGGCTAAGCCCGGCTCCATTACGCCGCACAAGAAGTTCAAGGCTGAAGCCTACATCCTGACGAAGGAAGAAGGTGGTCGTCATACGCCGTTCTTCACCAACTATCGTCCGCAGTTCTACTTCCGTACGACTGACGTGACGGGTGTTGTGCACCTGCCCGAAGGCACGGAAATGGTTATGCCCGGCGACAACTGCGCCATGGAAGTGGAGCTGATCGCTCCTATCGCCATGGACGAAGGTCTCCGCTTCGCTATCCGCGAAGGTGGCCGTACCGTTGGTGCAGGCGTTGTTGCCTCCATTATCGAGTAATCGATAAAGGATTAGAGACTGAGTGGCCCCGACCGATTATTCGGTTGGGGTCTTACTTGGCGGCCGGGTTATCCCGGACAAGTAAAGTGTTGGACTAAGAAACAGATGGACAACCAGAACATCCGCATTCGCCTGAAAGCGTACGATCATCGGGTGCTTGATAACAGCACGAAAGAGATCGTGAATACGGCGAAGCGTACGGGTGCGCGGGTTCGGGGTCCTATCCCGCTGCCGACGCATATCGAACGGTTTACGGTTAACCGTTCTCCTCACGTTGACAAGAAGAGCCGCGAGCAGTTCGAAATTCGGACTCATCGTCGTTTGCTCGATATTGTTGAGCCCACTCCGCAGACCGTGGACGCTCTCATGAAGCTCGACCTCGCCGCTGGCGTGGATGTCGAGATCAAACTTTAAGGTCCAGACGATGCGCACCGGATTGATCGCAAAAAAGTTGGGCATGTCCCGACTGTTCAAGGAAGACGGCACTCATGTGCCTGTCACCGTTCTGCACGTTGATGACGTGCAGGTGGTAGACGTTCGTACTCAGGAGCGTGATGGTTACGTAGCCGTCCAGCTGGGTATGGGCAACGCCAAGGTGAAAAACGTAACAAAACCCAACCGTGGCCATTTTGCCCGCGTGAAGGTTGAACCCAAGAAAACAGTTCGTGAGTTCCGTGTGGCCGATGACGCTACGCTGGAAGTCGGTGCTGCTCTTTCTGCTTCCCACTTCGTTGTTGGCCAGAAGGTTGACGTGACGGGGACGAGTAAGGGTAAAGGGTTTGCTGGCGCCATGAAGCGCTGGAATTTTGCTGGTCTTGAAGCCTCGCATGGTGTGTCCATTTCGCACCGTTCGCATGGTTCGACCGGTAACCGCCAGGACCCTGGCAAAACCTTCAAGAACAAGAAAATGGCTGGTCATCTGGGTGATGAACGCGTGACCACCTTGAATCTGGAAATCGCAGCGGTCGATCCGGAAAAGAATCTGATCATGATTCGTGGCTCCGTTCCGGGAGCAAAGAATGGTGTCGTTCTCATTCGTGATGCGATCAAGAAAGCCCGCCATAGCGATGCGCCGTACCCGGCAGCTGTGAAGGCGGAGGCCTGAGATCATGGAAATCGAAATCAAGACACTTGATAACGGCACGGCTGGTTCAGCTACGCTTCCGGAAGAACTTTTCGGCGCAGCACCCCGGGCAGATGTAATGGCACGCGTTGTGCACTGGCAGCTGGCAAAGCGCCGCGCTGGTACGCACAAGGTCAAGGGCATGGGCGAAGTGTCCGGCACGACCAAGAAGCCGTATCGCCAGAAGGGCACGGGTAGTGCACGTCAGGGCTCCCTGCGCGCTCCTCAGTACCGTACTGGTGGTGTTGTGCACGGTCCGGTTGTGCGTGATCACGGCTATGACCTGCCTAAAAAGGTGCGTCGTCTGGGCCTGATCTCTGCTCTGTCGCAGAAGGCTGCTGAAGGTAAGCTCGTTGTTCTGGACGCGGCTTCGGGCGTGACCAAGACCAGCGAACTGGCCAAGAAGCTGCAGGGGCTCGGCTGGGGCTCGGCTCTGATTGTGGACGCATCCGTGGACGAAAATTTCGTGCGCGCTGCTCGCAACCTGCCGAAGATCGACATTCTGCCGACCATTGGCGCGAATGTTTATGACATTCTGAACCACGAGGTGCTTGCCATCACGCAGGCAGGCCTTGAAGGACTGAAGGAACGCCTGGCATGACGAATATTCTTGCTATTCGCAAGAAAGCCGAGCGTCTCTCTCGGGAGGCTCTGTACGACATCGTGCGGACGCCTGTCATTACCGAGAAGGCGACTGCGCTTTCTGAAAAAAATCAGGTTGTTTTCAAGGTCGCAATGACGGCTAGCAAGCCTGAAATCAAGGTTGCGGTGGAAACGCTGTTCGGAGTCAAGGTTGTTGGCGTCAACACCCTTGTCCAGAAAGGTAAAACCAAGCGCTTTAAAGGGCGTATTGGTCAGCGTTCTGACGTTAAGAAGGCGTTCGTTCAGCTTGCAGAAGGTCAGTCCATTGACCTGACCGCGAAGCTGGCGTGACCAAGGGTAGAAACTAATGGCACTGAAGCACTTTAATCCTGTCACGCCGAGCCTGCGTGGTACGGTTCTGATTGATCGTGCTGACCTGTGGAAGGGCAAGCCGGTCAAGCAGCTTACGGAAGGTAAGAACAAGTCGGGCGGCCGTAATAATAACGGTCGTATCACGTCTCGTTTCCGTGGCGGCGGTCATAAGCAGTCCTATCGTTATGTGGACTTCAAGCGGCGCAAATTTGATGTGCTGGGCACTGTGGAACGTCTTGAATACGATCCCAACCGCACAGCCTTCATCGCGCTGGTGAAGTACGAAGACGGTGAACTGGCTTACATTCTGGCACCCCAGCGTCTGAAGGTTGGTGACAATGTCATCGCTGGTGCGCGTGTGGACATTAAGCCAGGCAATGCTATGCCGCTTGCTGCTATTCCGGTGGGTACGATTATCCATAACATCGAACTGAAGCAGGGCGCTGGCGGCAAGCTGGCCCGTTCCGCAGGGATGTATGCGCAGTTGGTTGGTAAGGATTCTGGCTACGCCCAGATCAAGCTGCAGTCTGGTGAATTGCGTGTTGTTCGCGGTGAATGCATGGCAACCGTTGGTGCCGTGTCCAATCCGGACAACATGAACCAGCACATGGGTAAAGCTGGTCGTTCCCGTTGGCTGGGTCGCCGTCCGCATAACCGCGGCGTGGTGATGAACCCGGTTGACCATCCGCATGGTGGTGGTGAAGGCCGCACATCTGGTGGTCGTCATCCGGTTACGCCGTGGGGCAAGCCCACCAAAGGTTACAAAACTCGGGTCAACAAGCGGACGGACGGTCTGATTATCCGTCGCCGGAAGACCGGCAAGTAAGGGGCAATAGAAGATGGCACGTTCCGTCTGGAAAGGTCCGTTCGTCGACGGGTATCTGCTGAATAAAGCTGAAGTATCCCGCGCATCGGGTCGGAATGAAGTGATCAAGATCTGGTCGCGTCGTTCAACGATTCTTCCGCAGTTCGTTGGTCTGACGTTCGGTGTTTATAACGGTCAGAAGTTCCTGCCCGTGCAGGTGACAGAGAATATGGTTGGCCACAAGTTTGGCGAATTCTCTCCCACCCGTACGTTCCACGGGCATGGTGCTGACAAGAAGTCTAAGCGGGGCTAAGAGCACAGATGAGCAAGCCGAAGCATCCGCGCACGCTCGCGGAAACAGAAGCGCAAGCTATCACGCGTAACATCCGGGTTAGCCCCCGCAAGCTGAACCTTGTGGCAGGCCTGATCCGTAATAAACCTGCATCTCAGGCAATTGCGACGCTGACATTCTCCAAGCGCCGTATCGCTCAGCAGGTTAAGAAAACGCTGGAAAGCGCGATCGCTAACGCTGAAAACAACCACCAGCTCGATGTTGATCAGCTGGTGGTCAAAACGGCCGAAGTGGGTAAGTCCATTGTCATGCGGCGTTTTCACGCACGTGGCCGCGGTCGTTCCGCACGCGTCGAAAAGTTTTTCAGTCACCTGAAGATTGTTGTAGCCGAGCGGGCCGTTGTGTCTGACACGGCTTCTTCCGAGCAGAAGGCGGCCTGAGCTATGGGGCATAAAGTCAATCCGGTCGGGCTGCGGCTCGGCATCAACCGCACCTGGGACAGCCGCTGGTACGCAGATGCAGACTATTCCCGTCTGCTGCACGAAGACCTTAAGCTTCGTGCATTCCTGCGCCGCAAGCTGGCTGGGGCAGGCGTATCCCGCGTAGTGATCGAACGCCCGGCCAAAAAGCCGCGCGTTACGATTTACGCAGCACGCCCTGGTGTTGTCATCGGCAAGAAGGGTCAGGACATCGACGCTCTGCGCAAGGAACTGACCCGCATGGCGGGTACGGAAGTTGCGCTGAACATCGTTGAAATCCGCAAGCCGGAAATCGATGCGACTCTGGTTGCTGAAAACATTGCCCAGCAGCTTGAACGCCGCGTAGCCTTCCGTCGCGCCATGAAGCGCGCCGTGCAGTCTGCCATGCGTCTGGGTGCCCAGGGTATCCGGATCAACTGCTCTGGCCGTCTGGGCGGTGCTGAAATCGCACGTATTGAATGGTATCGTGAAGGTCGTGTGCCCTTGCACACCCTGCGCGCCGACATTGATTACGGCACGGCAACGGCGAAGACCACCTACGGCACCTGCGGTGTGAAGGTATGGATCTTCAAGGGTGAAATTCTTGCTCATGATCCGTTGGCACAGGATCGCCGGGCGGCCGAACAGGCTCCTCAGCGCTGAGGAGAGGATAAAAAACAATGCTTTCCCCTAAGCGGACAAAATTCCGCAAAGCTCATAAAGGTCGTATTCACGGCCTTGCTAAAAGCGGTACCACACTGAACTTTGGTACGTTTGGCCTTAAGGCTCTGCAGCCGGAACGTATTACGGCGCGCCAGATCGAGGCCTCCCGTCGTGCCATTACCCGCGCCATGAAACGTGCGGGTCGTGTCTGGATTCGGATTTTTCCGGATATTCCGGTCTCGACAAAGCCTGCAGAAGTGCGTATGGGCTCTGGCAAGGGATCGCCTGAATTCTGGGTGGCCCGTGTGAAGCCTGGTCGTATTTTGTTTGAGATCGAAGGCGTACCGCCCGAACTGGCGCGCGAAGCGCTGGCTCTTGGTGCTGCCAAGCTGCCGATCAAGACCAAATTTGTGACCCGAATTGGAGATGCGTGAGATGGTAAAGGCAGTAAAGCCAGCTGATTTGCGCGCTAAAACACCAGACGAGCTTGAAGCCCGTCTGGTTGAACTCAAGCGTGAACAGCTCAACTTGCGTTTCCAGCAGGCCACCGGCCAGACAGAAGCGCAGAGCCGCGTCCGTGTGGTCCGCCGTGAAATTGCGCGCATCAAGACAATTGCTGCGCAGAATGCAAAGAATGCAGCAGGTGCAAAAACATCTGCTGCCAATGCCTGAGGAGAGGTAGCCGATGCCGAGGCGCGTCCTGACCGGACGTGTGACGAGCGACAAGATGGACAAGACCGTTACGGTTCTTGTCGATCGTCGCGTCATGCATCCTGTGTATAAGAAGTTCATTCGTCGCTCCAAGAAGTATGCGGCGCATGATGAAGAAAACATCTGCAAGATCGGTGATTCTGTGCGGATTGTTGAATGTGCGCCTATTTCTCGGCGTAAGACGTGGACCGTGATTTCCCGCAACGGTGAAGCCGTGGGCGTGGAACAAACCGCGTCGGCCTAACGTAAGGATTTCTAGGTTATGATCCATCCCGAGACCAACCTCGATGTGGCCGACAATTCCGGTGCACGTCAGGTGCAGTGCATTAAGGTGCTGGGCGGTTCCAAGCGGAAGTCTGCCTCGGTCGGCGACGTGATCGTCGTTTCCGTCAAGGAAGCCATCCCCCGTGGGAAGGTGAAGAAGGGCGATGTTCACCAGGCCGTTATCGTGCGTACGTCTTACCCGGTTCGCCGTCCCGATGGCAGCGCTATCCGGTTCGACCGCAACGCTGCCGTGCTGATCAACAAGCAGCAGGAACCGATCGGCACCCGTATTTTTGGCCCGGTCGTGCGTGAACTGCGTGCTAAGAAGTTCATGAAGATCATCTCTTTGGCGCCGGAGGTGCTGTAATGGCTGCCCGTATTAAAAAAGGCGATACGGTTGTCGTCATCACCGGCTCTTCCAAGGGTGTGCAGGGTGAAGTTCTGGAGGTTCGTCCTTCCGAAGATCGCGCTGTTGTCCGTGGTGTTGCAATTGCCAAACGTCACCAGCGCGCTAGCCGCATGGGGCAGGAAGGTGGAATTATTGCCCGTGAGGCAGCGGTTCACCTCTCCAACCTGAAACTGGTTGACCCGGCCTCCAAGAAGCCGACCCGCGTTGGCTTCCGTGTGCTGGAAAACGGCAAAAAAGTTCGCGTTGCCAAGGCGACTGGCGAAGTGATTGAAGGTTGAGAGGCCAGGTATGAGTGCGAATCAGGAAGGGCGTTCCCTCCCGCGCCTTCACCAGCGCTATGAGAGTGAACTTCGTGCCAAGCTGCGTGAGCAGTTTGGGTATAGCAACGAAATGCAGGTGCCGCGGCTTGAAAAAATCGTCCTGAATATGGGCGTTGGTGAAGCCGCTGGTGACCAGAAGAAGCTGGATGCAGCCGTTGCAGAAATGACCCTTATCGCAGGTCAGAAGCCGGTCAAAACGGTTGCTAAAAAAGCAATCGCTGGCTTCAAGATCCGTGAAGGGCTGCCGATTGGCTGTAAGGTCACGCTGCGTCGGGCTCGGATGTACGAATTTCTCGATCGTCTTGTGACGATTGCGATGCCGCGCATCCGCGACTTCCGTGGTCTCCCTGCGACAAAAGGCTTTGATGGTCGTGGCAATTTTGCCCTTGGCCTGAAAGAGCAGATTGTTTTCCCTGAAATCGAATACGACAAAGTGGACGAAGTCCGCGGTATGGATGTTGTGTTCGTGACCAGTGCGAAAACGGACGCAGAAGCTAAGGCTTTGCTGAAGGCATTTGATCTTCCCTTCTTGGGATGATACAGGCTGCTTTATTGTGTGATCTTGGAAAACCGTCGAAGGTTTTCGAAGGGTTCCGGAGGTAATGTTGTATGGCTAAAACATCTGCCATCCTGCGTAATGCTAAACGCAAGCGCATGGCGGCACGGGATAATGAGAAGCGTACCGCTCTCAAAAACATCGTAATGGATCGGTCTTTGCCCGTGGAAGATCGGTTCGATGCGTCTCTCAAGCTGGCAGAACTGCCGCGTAACGGTTCCCGTGTACGCGTGCGTCTGCGTTGCAAGCTGACAGGTCGTTCTCGCGGTAACTACCGTAAGTTTGAGCTGTGTCGTATCGCTTTCCGTGATCTGGCTTCTGATGGCCAGATTCCGGGAGTGGTGAAAGCTAGCTGGTAAGGGCTCGAGATGTCGCTTTCAGATCCTTTGGGTGATATGCTCACCCGTATTCGCAACGCTCAGCGTGCACGTCACAACTCTTGTGTTGCTCCGGCATCCAATCTGCGTGTGAACGTGCTTGAAGCTCTGCAGCGCGAAGGTTACATCCGTGGTTACAAGCGCGAAGAAGTGCGGAAGGGTATTTCCCAGTTGCACATCGAGCTGAAATACGCGGAAGGTGAACCGGTTATTCGTGAAATCCAGCGTGTTTCCCGCCCTGGCCGCCGCGTCTATTCCAAAATTAAAGAACTGCCGCGTGTGTGCGCCGGTCTGGGTGTTTCCATCCTGTCCACGCCGCGTGGTGTTCTGTCCGATGTAGAGGCCCGCGCCGCCAATGTTGGTGGTGAAGTCCTTTGCCGCGTATTCTGAGGAGGGATAAATGTCACGAGTAGGCAAGTATCCCGTCGAAGTTCCGGCAGGGGTTACAGTTTCCATCGCGGACGGTGTTTTTAAGGCCAAGGGTAAGCTGGGTGAGCTTTCTCTGCCCATCTCCAGTCATGTTACGGCTGAAGTGAAGGACAATTTGGTTGTTGTGCAGCCAAATGGTACCGAATCTCAGGCACGCATGATGTGGGGTACAACACGCGCACTTATCGCTTGTGCGGTCAAAGGTGTTTCTGACGGGTTCTCCAAGACCCTGGAAATTACCGGGACAGGTTATCGTGCTGCAGTGCAGGGTTCTAACCTCGTTATGAACCTCGGCTTTTCTCACGACGTGATCTATCCGATTCCTGCTGGCATCAAGATTTCTACCCCGCGTCCTACCGCGATTGTGGTGGAAGGGATTGATAAGCAGCGTGTTGGCCAGGTGGCTCTGGATATTCGTAGCTATCGCAAGCCTGAGCCTTACAAAGGCAAGGGTGTTCGTTATGATACGGAAACCATCCGCCGTAAGGAAGGCAAGAAGAAATAATGAGCACTCAGCAGGAATTGCGGAATCGGCGGCGCGCGCGTCTCCGTTTTCAGCTTCGCCGCAAGGCTGGTGGCCGTCCTCGTCTGTCGGTTTTCCGGTCTGGTAAGAACATCTACGCTCAGGTGATTGATGACGCGCAGGGGGTTACCCTTGCTGCAGCATCGACGCTGGATAAAGAACTGCGTGAAGCCCTGAAAAACGGCGCAACGCGGGAAAGCGCTGGTGCGGTTGGTAAGCTGGTTGCCCAGCGTGCTGTTGCGGCTGGTGTGTCTCAGGTCGTGTTCGATCGGGGATCTTATCTTTATCACGGGCGCGTCAAGGCCCTGGCGGAGGCGGCCCGTGAGGGCGGTCTCTCCTTCTGAGGAAAGGATCACGCAATGGCTCGTGAACCAAGAGAAGGCGGTCGAGGCGGCCGTGAGCGTGAACGCGAAGGCGATGAACTGGTTGATAAGCTGGTAACCATCAATCGCGTTGCAAAGGTTGTTAAGGGTGGTCGGCGCTTTGCGTTTGCTGCTCTGGTTGTGGTTGGTGACCAGAAGGGTCGCGTGGGCTACGGCGCTGGTAAGGCCCGTGAAGTTCCTGAAGCGATCCGCAAGGCCACCGAACGCGCCAAGCGTGGGATGATTCGCGTTCCCATGAAAGAAGGGCGCACGCTGCACCATGACGTTGCTGGTCACTTCGGTGCTGGTAAAGTTGTGCTGCGTTCGGCTGAAGCCGGTACGGGGATCATCGCTGGTGGTCCGATGCGTGCCGTGTTCGAAAGCCTTGGCATTAACGACGTTGTTGCCAAGTCCTTGGGGACCCGGAACCCGCATAACATGGTCAAGGCGACTTTTGACGCCCTGACACGTTGTGCCAGCCCCCGTGCTGTGGCAAACCGCCGCGGCAAGAAAGTGGCGGAAATCTTTGGCAAGCGCGACCAGGCTGCTGGTGCGGAGGCTGCAGATGTCTGATAAAAAAACTTTCAAGGTGACACAGATTGCGTCCGGTAACGGACGTAAGCCGGGTCAGCAGGAAACCCTGATCGGGCTTGGTCTGAACAAGATCGGGCGCGAAAAGGTTCTGGAAGATACCCCGTCTACCCGGGGTATGGTCCGCAAAGTGGCCCACCTGGTGAAGGTGGAGGACTAATATGAGACTCAACGAACTTCGTGATAACGAAGGTGCTCGCTACCGCAAAAAGCGGCTCGGGCGCGGTATTGGTTCCGGTAAGGGCAAAACGTCCGGTAAGGGTGTGAAAGGCCAGAAGGCACGTGAGGGTGTTTCCCTCAACGGGTTTGAAGGTGGTCAGCTCCCGATTTACCGTCGTCTGCCGAAACGGGGCTTTAAAAACATCTTCCGCAAGGTCTATGCACCAGTGAACCTTGGTGCAGTAGAACAGGCACTGGCCGATGGTAAGCTGGAAAACGGCGTGACTATCACCGAAGAAGCGCTGAAGAAAGCTGGTCTGGTCGGGACCGGTAAGTACGCAGGGGTTCGCATTCTGGGTGAAGGCGAACTGACAAAAGGCGTTTCTTTTGAAGTGTCTGGCGTTTCTGCTTCTGCTAAGGCTGCCATTGAAAAAGTTGGCGGCAGCATCAAGCTGCTGGTGACGGCACCTGTGGAAGCTAGCGCCTCCTGATTGGCGTGGGGGAGAGAGCAGTGGCAGACCCTGTTCTCTCTTCCGTGTTTAAGTCAGAACAGCTGTCTGATATTTTTCAGGCAATCATGCCAGCGTCTCCACTTTGTGTGGCGGCGCTGTTTGTGTGGAAGGACGGATGCATGGCTTCCGCGGCCGAACAACTGGCTGCCAATTTTAACGTAGGCTCCTTTGCCAAGGCGACGGAACTCAAGAAGCGGATCTGGTTTACGCTAGGCGCGCTGATTGTTTACCGTTTGGGAACGTATATTCCTGTGCCCGGTGTAGATGCTACGGTTATGGGGCAGCTTCTGGCGCAGCATCAGGGCGGCATTCTTGGCATGTTCAATATGTTTTCGGGGGGCGCTCTTGGGCGTATGACCGTCTTCGCGTTGAACATCATGCCCTATATCTCTGCGTCCATTATCGTGCAGTTGATGTCTACGGCGGTGCCCTCTCTTGAAGCCCTCAAGAAAGAGGGTGAGCAGGGGCGCAAAAAGCTCAACCAGTACACGCGTTACCTGACCGTGCTGATTGCGGTTTTTCAGGCCTACGGGATTGCGATCGGGCTTGAGAATGTTCAGAGCGGCGCTGCTGTTGTGAATCCGGGTCCGCTTTTTCTGGTCACCTGTGTAACAGCACTGGTGGGCGGAACAATGTTCCTGATGTGGCTTGGTGAGCAGATTACGTCGCGCGGTGTTGGTAATGGGATTTCTCTCATTATCTTTGCCGGTATCGTGGCCAACCTGCCGCATGCCTTGGTGAGCCTTTTCCAGTTGGGGTACACGGGCGCTCTGTCGTCCTTCTTTGTGCTTCTGTTCCTTGTGCTGGCTGGTCTGACCATCATGTTCATCGTGTTCATGGAACAAGCACAGCGGCGGGTTATTATCCAGTATCCCAAGCGGCAGATGGGGCAGCGCATGTTTGGTGGAGACACCACGCATATGCCGCTCAAGGTGAACACGGCAGGGGTTATCCCACCGATTTTTGCCTCTTCGGTGCTGCTGATTCCTGTTACCCTAGCAGGGTTCATGAACGGTAAGTTATTGCCGGGCTGGTTATCATTTCTGGGTGAAGAACTGGGGCAGGGGCAGCCTCTGTATCTGCTCTTTTACGCATTGATGATTATCTTTTTCTCGTACTTCTATGCTGCGGTGACCTTTAACCCGGCAGAGACGGCAGATAACCTGCGTAAGCAGGGTGGGTTCATTCCTGGCGTGCGGCCTGGTGCTTCCACTGCATCGTACTTTGACAAGATCCTGACGCGTCTGACGACCATTGGCGCGGCTTATATGGTGGCAGTCTGTCTGTTGCCGCAGATACTGATCAGTCGCTATAATGTGCCCTTCTACTTTGGTGGGACCAGCCTGATCATTATTGTGTCGGTTACGATTGATACGGTTACTCAGGTGCAGTCACACTTGGTGGCGCATCAGTACCAAGGGCTTATGCGTAAGTCTCGTGGTGGCAGGAAGCAGAGGATCATCAGACGATGAATATTATTTTTCTGGGCCCGCCTGGGGCCGGAAAAGGTACGCAGTCCAAGCTTCTGGAAGAACGCCACGGACTGATCCAGATTTCCACCGGGGATATGCTGCGTGCCGAAGTGGCGCGTGGCTCCGAGGTTGGTAATCAGGCAAAGGCATTGATGGTCGCGGGCAAGCTTGTGCCCGATGCCCTGATTATTGCCATGCTCAAAGACCGGATTGCCCAGCCGGACTGCCAGAATGGGTTTATTCTGGATGGCTTCCCCCGCACTCTGGGGCAGGCTGAAGAGCTGGATGCCATGCTCGCAGCGGATGGGAAGAGCATTGATGTCGTGCTGTTTCTGGACGTGAATGAAGAGATCCTTGCAGATCGTATTTCTGGACGTTTTACCTGCGCACAATGTGGGCAGACATATAACGAAGCGTCCAACCCGCCTGTAAAGGAAGGGGAATGCGATAGCTGTGGGAGTCATGAGTTCAAGCGCCGGGCAGACGACAAGCGTGAGACAGTTGTTGAGCGCCTGAAAGAATACCGCAATCTGACCGCGCCGATTCTGCCGTTTTATGAAAAAACGGGGCGTTTGCGTAAGGTAAACGGCATGCTTTCGACTGCTGAAGTGACAGCAGAAATTGAAGCAGCGCTTAAGGATAGCGGCGTGATCACGAAGAAGTGATCAGTTTTCGTTGACTTGTAACGGTGGTCGGTATATTTCGCGGCCACCAAGTGAAATCCGCCCAGTCAAGACAGGGCTATGAGCCGTTCGCTGTAAAAGCGGGCGAACAGGAGTATAAGGCGTGGCACGTATTGCCGGCGTGAATGTCCCGACAAACAAGCGGGTTGTGATCGGGCTTCAGTATATTTATGGAATTGGCGCATCTAAGGCGGCAGAAATCTGCAAGTCCTTGGAGATTCCGGAAGCAAAGCGGGTTAACGAACTCAGCGACGATGAAATCATGAAGCTCCGTGAGCTGATTGATGGCACCTATCGCGTTGAAGGCGACCTGCGTCGTGAAATTGCGATGAACATTAAGCGCCTGATGGATCTTGGTTGCTACCGCGGCCTGCGTCATCGTCGTGGCCTGCCGGTGCGTGGCCAGCGGACGCACACCAATGCCCGTACCCGTAAGGGTAAGGCAGTGGCTATTGCCGGTAAGAAGAAAGCAACCCGTTAATCCAATCCGCTAAGGCGCCCAGCCTGCAAACGCAGGCTGGGCAGGGACTGAGGTAGAAAAGACATGGCGAAAGCCGCAACACCGCGTGTTCGTAAAAAAGAGCGTAAGAACATTATTTCGGGCGTGGCGCATGTGCTCTCCACGTTCAACAACACCATGATCACCATCTCTGATGCTCAGGGGAATGCTATCTCCTGGTCTTCTGCTGGTGCGCAGGGCTTTAAGGGCTCGCGGAAGTCTACGCCTTATGCGGCGCAGGTTGCGGCTGAAGATGCAGGCCGCAAGGCCCGTGAACACGGCATGGAAACGCTGGAAATTGAAGTTTCCGGTCCTGGGTCGGGGCGTGAAAGCGCACTGCGTGCCCTGCAGGCTGTTGGTTTCACGATCACTTCCATTCGTGATATGACACCAGTCCCGCACAATGGCTGCCGCCCGCGTAAGCGTCGCCGCGTCTGAGCTTACGAGCGGAAAGGCTGCCTGATAACAAGCCGCCTTTCCATTTGTTGTGTCCACTTCAGAGAAATCGCTGCGCAAGCAGTGGTTTTTCGTATTGAAAGGCCGGTCCATTGGTCCTTCAGAAAAACTGGCAATCTCTGATCAAGCCCGAAAAGCTTGAAGTTGAATCCGGAGTGGAGCCCGCTCGTATCGCAACCGTAGTGGCTGAGCCGCTGGAACGCGGTTTTGGTATGACGCTCGGTAACGCCCTGCGTCGGGTTCTGCTGTCTTCTCTTCAAGGTGCTGCGGTCACGGCAGTTCAGATTGACGGCGTTCTGCACGAGTTTTCGTCCGTTGCCGGTGTGCGGGAAGATGTGACTGACATCGTCCTGAACATCAAGCAGCTGGCGTTGCGCATGCACGGTGAAGGGCCGAAGCGTATGGTGCTGACGGCCACTGGCCCCGGCGAAGTGCGCGCAAGCCAGATCCAGACAGGTCATGACATTGAAATCATGAACCCTGATCTGGTCATCTGCACGCTTGATGACGGCGTCAAGCTGGGCATGGAATTTATTGTTAATACCGGAAAAGGCTATGTTCCTGCGGCGGCTAACCGCCCGGAAGATGCCCCGATCGGCCTGATCCCGGTTGATGCAATCTATTCGCCCGTCAAGCGCGTGTCCTATAAGGTGGAACCGACCCGTGTTGGTCAGGTCACCGACTATGACAAGCTGCTGCTTACGGTCGAAACAAATGGTGCGGTAACGCCCGAAGATGCAGTGGCTCTGGCCGCGCGCATTCTGCAGGATCAATTGCAGCTCTTCATCAACTTTGATGAGCCGCGTCCTGTACAGGCTGAAGAGCCTGAGGATGATCTGCCGTTCAACCGTAATCTGCTGCGCAAGGTGGATGAGCTTGAATTGTCTGTTCGTAGCGCAAACTGCCTGAAGAACGACAACATCATCTACATCGGGGATCTGGTTCAGAAGAGTGAGCAGGAAATGCTGCGCACACCGAACTTTGGCCGTAAATCCCTGAACGAAATTAAGGAAGTCCTGACCTCCATGGGGCTGTCCTTGGGTATGAATGTCCCGGCCTGGCCGCCGGAAAATATTGAAGAGTTGGCAAAGCGGCTTGATGAGCCGTTTTGATTTGACTTTTCCCGATACTAGGAACTGAACCATGCGTCACCGGATTGCCGGCCGAAAGCTCGGCGTTACCTCTTCTCACCGTGCAGCCATGTTCCGCAACATGGCTGTGGCTTTGATTAAACACGAGCAGATCACCACCACGCTTCCCAAAGCGAAGGAACTGCGCCCGTTTGTTGAAAAGCTGATCACCCTTGGCAAGCGTGGCGATCTGCATGCACGTCGGCAGGCATTTGCTGTGCTGCGTGATGATGTGATTGTTAAAAAGCTGTTTGCAGCCGTGGCAGAACGCTACAAGGCCCGCAACGGTGGCTACACACGCGTCCTGCGCGCTGGCGTGCGTTATGGCGATGCCGCTCAGATGGCCGTGATCGAACTGATCGACCGCGATGTGAGCGCAAAAGGGCAGGACAGCGGTCCGCGCCCGGAAGTGGAAGATAAGCAGGATCTTGCTGCTTAATCTTTTGCTCGCAAGTGCGATGAAGGAAGCTGGCTCTCAGGAGCCAGCTTTTTTTATGTCCTGTGTGCGTGCCACGATGTGATGCAAATATGCGTGGAATAAAAATATTTCATGCTTGTGCGTGAGTGATTGACAAAGACAAGAATATATCCACTATTATTTTTGATAAAATATTTCAGTGAAAGAGATAACGTCATGAAACGTGCGTTGCTAAAAATGCTAACGCTTGCCACCGTGGCATTGGGTTGGGCTGTAAGCCCGGCACAGGCAGCGGACAGCATTCGTATTGGCTATATTCCCGTTCTGGGCTCTTCCGCGCTGTTTGTGATTGATGGGGAAGGCTGGGCCAAGCAGGCAGGGCTGGATGTGCAGCTTGTCCGCTTTACCTCTGGCCCGCAGGCTATTCAGGCACTCGTATCTGGGCGGATTGACGGCTACGTAGCAGGGGTGCTGCCCTTGTTGCAGGCACGCGCGCATGGCGTGGATGTTAAGGTTGTCGCCACCGCCTCAATCGAGGAACTCTCGGTTATTGCGCGCGGCGCACTGGCAGAGGGCCTGAAGCCGGATAGTGAGGCCGGGCTGACGCCAGATGCGGTGAAGGACATTTTTGCGCGGTTCAAGCAAGACCAGAAGCGTCTGCCTCGTCTGGCAGCCCAGCCTGCCGGTTCGGTGCCGGACACACTGTTGCGCTACTGGCTGCAAAAGCAGCTTGGTTTTGCGCAGGTCAATACCGTGGCCTCCATTGTCGGGGTGGATATTGATGCGGCACAGCAGGCATTTCTGGCAGGTGCTGTGGATGGCGCGGTTTTGAGGGAACCAGCCCTGACAGTTGTTAAAACCCGTCTGCCGGACGCCCGCATTCTGGCTTCGGGTCATAGCATGATGCCAGACCAGCCGGGCTCCGTTCTGGCAATTGTCAAGCCTGATGCACCTGAGCACAAGGCATGGGCGGGAACACTGACCAGCCTGTTTGTGCGCGCCACAACTTTGCTGGCTCAGCACCCGGATGATGCTGTGCCATTTGTGCAAAAAGCGCTTGGCGGTGGTATGCTGAATGATAGTGTGATGAAAACCGCGCTGGAGCATTCTGCTTCCCGTTTTGTCAGCGACCCGGCGCGCATTGTGGAAAGTGTCAAGCAGTTGCAGGAATTTGAAGTGGCCGAAGGTCTGTTGCGTAAGGCAGAACCTGTTGAAGATCTGTTTGATACGGGTCTGTGGCAGCAGGCCAAGCCGTGAGTGTAAAATTGTCTGGACCCGCTCGCCTGGGGCTTGGGCTGGCGGGGCTTGTTCTGTTCTTTGGCATGTGGGAAGCAGCAGTCCAGTCGGGGCTGCTGCCATCTGGCATGGTGCCAGCACCTTCCTCCCTTGGTCCGGCCTGGCTGGATGAGGTGCGGGGAGGGTTCTGGCAGCAAGCCATTGTGGATAGTCTGAACCATTACCTGTTGGGCCTGCTCATTGGCTCCGTTCTGGGGGCCGGGCTTGGCATTCTGTGCGGTATGCTGGGGCTATTGGATAGTCTGCTGGAAGGCGTTGTTCGCCTGCTGCGGCCTGTACCGGGGCTGGCCTGGGTGCCGTTTGCCATTCTCTGGTTTGGGTTGAGCACGGCTGGGGCCACCTTTGTTATTGCCATATCGGTTTTCTGGATCAATTTTTACGCAGCCCACAGTGCCGTTCGTGGGGTGGACCCCGAGCTGTATGAACTGGCTTCCGCCTTTGGCCATGGTAGTTTTGTGGGGCGGTTGGTCAAGATTGTCCTCCCGGCTTCCGCGCCGGGCATTATGGCCGGGTTGCGTACGGGGCTGGGGCAGGGGTGGATGTCCGTTGTGGCGGCGGAACTGTTTGGCGTGCCGGGTATTGGTGCCCGCATGATGCAGGCTTCCAGCCTTCTGGCGACCGATGTTGTGGTGGTTTACATGCTGACCATGGCCATGCTGTATGCCATTACCGATTTTCTTTTTGGGTTTGTGCGGAAATGGGTTCTCAGGTGGCAACCATGAGCAAGGCGGATGTGGTTGCCTCCTTGCATGATGTTGGCCTCTCTCACGATGGCGGCGCCCATTTTGTGCTGCGACATGTCAGCCTGACGCTGGAGCGTGGGGAGTTTGTTGCACTTCTGGGGCCGTCTGGTGTGGGTAAGTCCACGCTTCTCAGGGTTCTGATGGGGCTTATGCACCCAACGGAAGGGCAGACAGGAGGTTCGGCCTGTGTGGCGGATGCCGGGGCACATGCTACGCGGCGGAGCCGGGCTATGGTGTTCCAGGATGCGCGGCTTCTGCCGTGGCGCTCGGTGTTGCGGAATGTCATGTTCGGGCTGGAAGGCCTACACCTGAGCAAGAGCGAAAAAATAGCCCGTGCGCGGGAGGCCCTGCGTCTGGTCGGGCTGGAGGATGCGCAGGACCGGCTCCCGCGCCGTTTGTCTGGTGGGCAGCGGCAGCGTGTGGGGGTTGCCCGCGCCCTGACCGTGGACCCCGACCTGTTGCTGATGGATGAGCCGTTTGGGGCGCTGGACCCCATTACCCGCACCAGCCTGCAGGAAGAGTTGCAGCGGATATGGCAGCAGACACACAAAACAGTGCTGTTTGTGACGCATGATATTGAAGAGGCTCTTCGCCTTGCCACACGTGTTGTGGTGCTGGCCGGTGGGCCCCCTGCGGGGATTACGGGCGAAATTGTGCTGGATATGCCGCACCGCAACCCCGATACTCCTGCCTTCAGGACCTATGCCGCGCGCTTGCGCGCCATGATTGCAGGTGAGCCTGATCCGGGTGGGGAAGCCTACTGGCGCTCGGCTGAAATCTAGTCTTGAGCAAAAAAATCGTTCACATAGGCATCTTTAGGGGTGCAAGGCGCGTTACCCCTTAATCCAGTATGGAGGACATCCTCGTATGAGTGATGAGAGCAAGGCAGATTTTGGTCTTGAGGATGGTATTGGCAATCTTCAGGACGGTGCCGATGGTTTTTTTGGCAAGGTGTCCAGTTACGATGCCCTTAATCCGGGCAAGCGCAGCACCGCAGTAGAAGCTCTGCGGGATGTTGTTATTGACCAGCCATTGTTGACCGTTGCTACGGCAGGTGTTGTCGGTCTGATTATTGGGATTTTTCTGCGGCGCAGAAAATAAGTTGGCAAGAGCCTTCCGGCTCTGGTCAGGATTGAAATGCAAGGGAGTGCGTTATGCTGAAACTGGCACTGTTTTTTCTGGTTGTTTCACTTGTTGCAGGGCTGTTTGGTTTTGGCGGAATTGCCTCTGCCTCGGCTGGTATGGCTAAAATCCTGTTCTTTATCGCCATTATGCTGTTTGTTGTTTTTCTGGTTGTGGCCCTGCTGGCTGGTCGTGCGGTCATGAAGTAACGGCGCCTGACCACTTTGCAAACGGTATAAAAAAACCTCCGGGGCCAGCGCTCCGGAGGTTTTTTGTTGGGCGGTGGTCCGCCTAGTTTTTGTCTTTTTGAATAAAGGAGGGCAGGAGCGGGTTGTCTGTCTGCATGGAGTTTTTGCTGGGGAGTTCGGAGGCATTCCACCCTCCGCCAAGGGCTTCCACCAGACTGACAGAGTCCAGAATACGGCTTTGCTGGATTTGCAGTGCGGTCTGCGCGTTGGACATGGCCGTCACCTCGGCGGTAATCACGGTCGTGTAAATCTGGGTGCCTGCCATATACTGGTTGAATGCAACCGTAACGGCCTTGTTGGCGGCATCCAGCGCAACATGCTGCTGCTCTGCCTGATCAGCCAGAATACGCAGGTTGGAAAGCTGGTCTTCCACCCCCTGCAGGGCTGTCAGTACGGTTTGCCGGTAGGTGGCCACATAGGCGTTGTAATTGCTGTCGGCCTCATGGACGGCAGCAGTTCTTGCGCCCCCGGCAAACAGTGTTTCCGTAGCCGAGGCGCCAAGGGTCCAGATGCGGTTTGCAACCTGCACAAGAGAGCCAACAGGGTCCCCGCTATAGGAGTATGTCGCCGTGAGTTTGACATCGGGGTAGAACGCCGCCATGGCCGCGCCAATCTGGGCGTTGTATTCCTCCATCCGGCGCTCGGCCGCCGCAATATCGGGGCGGCGCTGGAGCAGACTGGCCGGAACCATAACCGGAATAGCCGGAATGGCCCGTGGCAATGCGCCATGGGGGATGGAAAGGTCCGCAGGGGCTTTACCCATAAGAACAGCAATGGCGTGCTCATACTGTGCGCGGGCTATGCCGGTTGCGGTGGCCTGAGCGCGGGTCTGTTCCAGCTGTGTTTTGGCCTGCAGCAGGGTGGTCGGGTCTGCCGTGCCTGCATCATACTGGTTTTTGGTGATCTGGTACGAGCGTTCATAAAACGCCACGTTTTTGGTCAGCAGGTCATACAGGCTGTCCTGATACCGCAGGTTGAAATAAGCCGTGGCCAATTGTGCCTGATAAGACAGGCGTGCATTGGCAAGGTCTGCGGCTGTGGCCTGTGCTTCTGTAACCTGAGCCTGAATCTGCCGCCTGATCTTGCCCCATAAATCCAGATCCCACGAAACACTTGGCCCCGTGGCATAGGTGTTTTCGGTCGAGTTGGAGGGGGTTGCGCTCGTGCTGCTCGAGCCATCGGAGCCATAATTGATAATGGTGCCGCTGGAGCGCGACCCACGGCCCGAACTCTGTCGGTTGAAGGAGAGCGCACCGCTAAGCGTTGGGTAAAGCTGTGCCCGGATGGAGTTAATGGTGGCCCGGGCGTTACGGTAGCGTGCCTCGTACTGAATGATATTCTGGTTGTTGATGTCTACCTGAGCTTCCAGAGCATTCAACTGCGGGTCGTTATAGATTGTCCACCATGAACCTTTGGGCAGGCTGGCCAGCTGTGGGGTGGCGTACTGCCAGCCCGGTGCCGGACGCAGTTCCTTGAAGGTGGGCGAGATAATGGGCGTAGGCCGTTTGTAATCCGGTCCGACCATGCACCCGGCCAGAACGGCAGGTGCCAGCAGCAGGGACAGGCGAAGGGAAAGGAAGGGACGATAAAAAGGCATTCAGCGGTCCTGCCTGAAGCTGCGGGAAAACGATAACGAGCGGATAAAAGACCCGGCACGGGCCTGCCAGGCATCGAACATCAGATAAATAACCGGCGTTGTATAAAGGGTAAGGGCCTGGCTCACGATCAGCCCGCCAACAATGGCAATGCCCAGAGGGTGCCGCAATTCGGCCCCGTATCCGTTGGCGACCATAAGCGGGGCAGCCCCCAAGGCCGCTGCGACCGATGTCATCATGATCGGGCGGAAGCGGAGCAGGCAGGCGGTGCGTATGGCATCATGGGCGGACATACCCTCTTCGCGTTCGGCCATAATGGCAAAATCCACCAACATGATGGCATTTTTTTTCACAATGCCAATCAGCAGGATCACCCCGATCATGGCAATGAGCGAGAACTCCTCCCCAGCCAGTTGCAGGGCCAGCAGGGCCCCCACACCAGCCGAGGGCAGGGTGGAGAGAATGGTCAGCGGGTGTACGTAGCTTTCGTACAGAACACCCAGTGTAATATAGACGGCCACAAGGGCTGCCAGAATAAGCAGGGGTTCGTCGCTGACCGCTTTCTGGAACTGCGCGGCATTGCCAGCAAAACTGCCGTGGATGGTATTGGGCATATGCAGCGCGACCTGTGCGGTGTTGATGATCTGCGTGGCCGTGCCCAGAGAAACTCCCTTGGCCAGATTGAACGAGAGCGTAGCCGCAACCGCCAGCCCCTGATGGTTGACCGAAAGCGGGGTGCGGCTTGGCACCAGATGAGTAACCAGTGTGAGTGGTACCATGGCTTCGGATGAGGTGCTGACTGCTGAACCATTGGACGCACCAGCCCCCCCGGCCAGCGCATTGGCAATCTGGTTTTTAAAAGACAGGGAACTCTGGCTGGCCTGCGTGCTGGTGGAGCCGGTGCTGGAGGCATTGCGCACCCGAATGGTGTTGGAGCGCGTTCCCCCACCAGCCGAGCCCCCGGCAACGCTTATCCAGACCTGCATCAGACTTTCCGGGTTGGACCAGCTTTTGGGGTCGGCCTCCATGATCACGCGGTACTGGTTGAGCCTGTTGTAGATGACCGAGGCCGCGCGCTGGCCAAACGCATCGTACAGCGTGTTGGACAGGAGCTGGGGGGTAATGTTGACACGGGCGGACGTATCCCGGTCGATCTGGGTGCTAATAGCCGAGCCACCCAGCTGCACGTCGGAGGAAAGGGTTGTCAGTTCCGGGTGGCGGCGCAGCTCTGCCAGTAGGCGGGCGGTCCAAGTGTAGAGCTCGGATGAGTTTTCACCCTCTAGCGTATACTGGTACGCCGCATTGCTCTGCCGTGCGCCGGAACGGATGGCACCGGGCTGCATCAGAAAAAAACTGGCTCCGACCAGATTACGCAATTTGCGGTTAACACGGGCGATCAGGTCGGTCGGGGTATCGTTCCGGGCAGCTTTATCCTTGAGCTGCAAAAACACCCCTGCCTCGTTGGAGGAGCCTCGCCCCCCGATAAAGGAGGATACGCTCTCCACATCGCGGTCGTGCAGCAGCACTTTCTGCACTTCGGTCAGCTTTTTGGCTAACGCCCCGAAGGAGATTGACTGGTCCCCCTGCAGGCGCCCCATGAGCATGCCCGTGTCTTCCACCGGGAAAAACCCCTTGGGCATCAGCATGAACAAGGCTGCCGTAAGGGCCAGTGTAAAGGGCAGGCTGAGCAGGACGGTCTTGTGGTAGCGCAGGGCAAGGTCGAGCGAGCGGGTATAACCGGCCTGCATATGGTCCAAAAATGCAGTCATGGCGGCAATGGCGTGGCGCATCAGGCTGCCAGAACCCGCAGGGGCCGTGCCTGCCGTATGGGGCACAAGCAGGTAAGCCGCCATCATGGGGGTCAGGGTCAGGGACAGCACCATCGAGATCAGGATGGTGATGGAAACTGTCATGGCGAACTCATGGAACAGGCGGCCAGCCAGCCCCCCCATGAGCAGAATGGGCAAAAAGACGGCAATCAGGGAAATGGAGATGGAAATAACCGTAAAGGCCACTTCCGCACTGCCTTTTATGGCGGCATCCCGCGGGGGGAGGCCCTGCTCTATGTAGCGGGCTATGTTTTCCATCACCACAATGGCGTCATCCACCACAAAGCCGGTGGAAACCGTAAGCGCCATGAGCGACATGTTATCGAGCGAAAAACCAAGCAGGCGCATAACGCCAAAGGTCGCCACAATGGAGGTGGGCACAACCACGGCGGGAATAAGCGTCATGCGGAGCGAGTGCAGGAAGAGCAGCACCACCAGCACCACAAGTATGACCGAGATCAGCAGGGTCAGTTGCGTATCCACCAGCGCTGCACGAATGGTCAGTGAGCGGTCAAGCCCCACATGCAGGGCCACACCACCGGGCAGGGCAGATTTAAGCAGGGGCATTTCCGCATTGATCTGGTCCACGGTGTGAATCACATTGGCCCCGGCCTGGGGGAACACCACCGCAATAACCGATGCCTGACCATTATAGTACCCGGCGTTGCGCAGATCTTCCACGCTGTTCTGCACCTGCGCCACATCGGCCAGTCGCACGGGGCGGTTATTGCGCCATGCAATAATCAGGTCACGGTAGTCCTGCGCCGTGCGGACCTGATCATTCGTGTCCAGCGTGTAGCGGACGCCGTTCTGGTCAATAATCCCTTTGGGGGTGTGGGCATTGGCAGAGGCAAGGGCTGCGCGTACGTCCTCAAACCCGATACCGTATTTGAACAGGGGCAGGGGGTTTATTTCCGCCCGGATGGCGGGCAGCGCACTCCCGCTGATTTCCACCTGACCCACCCCCTGTATGGCGGACAGATGCTGCATCAGCACGTTGGTGGCGTAATCATAAAGCTGGGGGCGGGTGTGGGTGTCCGATGTCAGGGTGAGAATAAGGATCGGCGCGCCGTTGGGGTTGGCCTTGCGGTAGCTGGGGTTCTGCCGCAGGGAGGAGGGCATGTCCGCATGGGCGGCCTGAAGGGCGGCCTCCACATCCCGCGCGGCACCGTTAATATCGCGCGAGAGCGCGAACTGGAGCGTAATGCGTGTGCTGCCTTCGGTGGATTGGGATGTCATTTCCGTAACATCGGCAATCTGCCCAAGGTGCCGCTCCAAGGGGGCGGCCACGGCACTGGCAATTTCCTCCGGGGAGCCGCCAGCCTGCCGTGCCTGCACCTGAATAACCGGGAAGTCCACGTTAGGCAGGTCGGCAACAGGCAGGCCACGGTAGCCCAGTAGCCCCCCAAGGAACAGGGCTATGCTTAGCAGGATGGTGGCAACAGGCCGGTCAATAAAAATCCGGCTGATATTCACGGCACGGGTTGCCCGCTAGGGGGGGATGCAGAGCCGGGGGTGCGCAGCCCGCGCCATTTATGCGCCCATGTGTCCAGCGTAAGGTAGATGACCGGTGTGGTGAACAGGGTCAGCAACTGGGAGAGGGCAAGCCCGCCAATAATGGCCAGCCCCAGCGGATAGCGCAGTTCGGACCCCGTACCATGCGAGAGCACCATGGGTACAGCCCCCAGCATGGCTGCCAGTGTGGTCATGAGAATGGGGCGAAAACGCAGTGTGGCCGCCGTGCGAATGGAGCGCAGGCTGTCCATTCCATGTTCACGCTCCGCCTCCAGCGCGAAGTCGATCATCATGATGGCGTTTTTCTTGACAATGCCAATCAGCAGCACAATGCCGATAATGCCCATGATGTCGAGGTTAACCCCCGCAACAATCAGGGTCAGCAACGCGCCAATGGCGGCCGAGGGCAGGGTGGAGAGAATGGTAACCGGGTGGATAAAGCTTTCGTACAGAATGCCCAGCACAATATAGACGGCAATAATGGCGGCAGCGACCAGAAACAGTTCGTTGCTGAGTGAGCCTTCAAATGCCGCTGCTGTTCCCTGGAAAGATGTCTGGAAAGCTGCGGGGAGGTGGATGTCCGCCTCCACCCGGCGGATGGCGGCTGTGGCATCCCCCAGCGCATAGCCGGGTGCGAGATTGAACGAGATGGTCGTGGCCGGGAACTGCCCGAAATGGGTGAGCAGCAGGGGAGCCGTTTCCTGCGTGACTTTTGTCACCGCTGGCAGAGGCACCAGCCCGGAGGTTGGCGAGCGCGTGGGGCCGGATGTGCTCTCCCCCGTATTACCGCTGATACCGGGCAGGTAAAGCTGGTTGAGCGAGGACATCTCTTTTTGAAAGCGCGGTTCGGCTTCCAGAATAACGCGGTACTGGTTGGACTGCGTATAGATGGTGGAAATCTGGCGCTGGCCAAAGCTGTCATACAGCACGTTATCCACGGTCTGGGGGGTAATCGAGTAACGCGCACCTGTGGGGCGGTCGAGCGTTACGCGTGCGACCAGCCCTTCGGCCTGCAGGTCGGAGGTGACATCCGCAAGAGAAGGTTCCTGCCGCAACCGTTCGATCAGCTTGGGCACCCATGTTTTAAAGGCGTCGTAATCGGGGTTTTCAAGCAGGAACTGGTATTGTGTTGCCGATACGGTTGTATCGAGCGAGAGGTCCTGCACGGGCTGGAGGTAGAGCTTTATCCCCGCAACCTGCGCTGTTTCCTGCTCCAGCCGTGCTGCAATTTCGGTGGCGGAGGAGGAGCGGCTGTCATGCTCTTTCAGGTTGATCAGGAAGCGGCCCTGGTTAAGCGTCGCATTCTGCCCGTCCACCCCCACAAAGGAGGAGAGGGAGGCCACATCGGGGTCCTTCAGGATCACTCTGGCCAGTTCCTGCTGATGCACCTTCATGTTCTCGAACGAGATGGACTGCGCCGCAACGGAAATACCCTGAATGACCCCCGTATCCTGCACGGGGAAAAACCCTTTGGGAATGTACCAGCCCAGCAGGCCGGTCAGCACCAGTGTCCCCACGGCCACGCCCAGTGTGAGCTTGCGCCATTCCAGCACCACATCGAGCATGCGGTCATAGGCCGCAATCAGGCGTTCGGTTGCCACTTCCATCCGTGCGGACCAGCGCAGGAACGGGGTGGCAGCCGTGCCTGCGTCATGCGGGCGCTCGGAAAGAATACGGGCGCACATCATGGGAACAAGTGTGAGCGACACCACAGCAGACAGGATGATGGTCGTGGCCAGCGTAAGGGCGAATTCGTGGAACAGGCGGCCCACCACATCGCTCATGAACAGCAGCGGAATAAGCACGGCAATGAGCGATATGGTCAGCGAGATAATGGTAAAGCCAATTTCCCCCGCCCCCTTGAGCGAGGCGCTCATGCGGTCCTCGCCCGCTTCCACATAACGCGAGATGTTCTCGATCATCACAATGGCATCATCCACCACAAAGCCGGTGGCGATGGTGAGAGCCATGAGCGAGAGGTTATCGAGCGAGAAGTCGAGCAGGTACATAATGGCCAGCGTGCCGATAATGGAAAGCGGCACGGACAGGCTGGGAATAATGGTGGCGGGAACATTGCGCAAAAAGACAAAAATAACCGCCACAACCAGCACAAGTGCGAGAAACAGCTCGAACTGCACATCGGCTACGGAGGAGCGGATGGTGGTGGTACGGTCTGTCAGGGGGATAATATCAATCCCCGGTGGCAGGGTCTGGCGCAGGGTGGGCAGGGTGGCCTTGACGTTGTCCACCACGGCAATCACGTTGGCACCCGGCTGGCGCTGCACGTTCATGATCAGGGCCGGGGTCTGGTTGGACCACGCGGCAAGCTGTGTGTTTTCCGGCCCGATTACAACCGTAGCTACGTCGCGGATGCGGACTGGCCCGCTGCTCTGGTAGGCAATGACCTGATTGAGCAGCATTTCCGGGCTGGTAATCTGCCCGTCCACCCGCAATGTGGCCGAGCGCTGTGCTCCATCAAACGTACCCGTGGGGGAGTTGACGTTCACATTGCCAATGGTGGTACGCAGTGTGTCCAGATCAATGCCGTAGGAGGTCAGCTTGGGCACGTTGACCCGCACACGGTAAGCCTTGCGGTTGCCGCCTGAAAGCGTAACCAGCCCCACGCCCGAAATCTGGCTGATTTTTTGTGCCAGACGGGTGTCCACGTAATCTTCCACTTCGGGGAGCGGAATGGTGGCCGAGGTAATGCCCAGTGTGAGCACAGGGGTATCTGCCGGGTTGACCTTGGCGTAAACCGGGGGGGCGGGCAGGTCGGTTGGCAGCAAGGAGTTGGCCTGATTAATTGCGGCCTGCACTTCCTGCTCCGCCACATCCATGGACATGGACAGGTCAAACCGCAGGGTAATGACCGACGCCCCGCCCGATGAGCGCGATGTCATCTGGTCCAGACCGGGCATCTGGCCAAGCTGTGTTTCCAGCGGCGCAGTCACAGAGGTGGCCATAACATCCGGCCCCGCACCGGGGTAGAAGGTTTCCACCGTTATGGTGGGGTAATCAACCTGTGGCAGCGCGGAAATGGGCAGAAAATGGTAGCCCAGCAACCCGGCCATAAAAATGGCCAGCATCAGCAGCGTAGTTGCAACGGGCCTGCGGATGAAAATGGCAGATGGGTTCACGGCGTGGCATGGTCCGGTGCTGGGGTGGGAGCCGTGGTGGGAATGCTCACCTTGATTCCGGCGCGCAAATGGTCTGTGCCGTCCGTAACCACCCTGTCGCCTTCCTTCAGCCCGGAGGTGACAACGCTGAGCGTACCGTTGGAAATGCCGGTGGTTACGGGCTGGACGCTGACCGTGTCATCATCCTTGACAACATATACGAACAGGCCGGAGGGGCCGGTCTGCACAGCGGTTGTGGGCAGGAGCAGAACGTGGTCCAGCGTTTTAACCAGCAGACGTGCGTTAACAAACTGGTTGGGGAAGAGGTGCTCGTCCTCATTGGTAAAAATGGCGCGCAGGCGCACGGTGCCGGTTGCCGTGTCAATCTGGCTGTCCAGCGTGCTGACCGTGCCATCGGCTATTTTTTGTGTGTTGGAACTGTTCCAGGCCGAAACAGGGAGCGATTTGCGCGCCTGTAGCTGGGCAAATACTTCGGGCAACTGGTCCTGCGGCAGCGTGAAAATGACCGAGATGGGCTGCATCTGTGTCAACACCGCCAGCCCGCCGGACTGGCCGGCCGCCACGTAGTTGCCCTGATCCACTGCACGAATGCCAATGCGCCCATCCACTGGCGCAATAATGTGGCAGTAGATCAGTTGCAGCTTCTGGTTATCCACCAGTGCCTGATCAGCCTTGACCGTGCCTTCAAGCTGCTGAACCGTAAACTGCTGGTCGCGTGCGGTTTTGGCGTCAATACTGTCCTGCTTGATCAGGCGCTGGTAGCGCCCGCTGTCAACCCTTGCCTGTTCAAGCTGTGCCTTGTCCTGGGCAAGCTGGCCTTCATACTGCTCCAGTTGCACCTGATAGGGGCGGGGGTCGATCAGGGCGAGCAGGTCGCCCTTATGCACATGCTGGCCTTCGGTAAAAAGCACCTGCATCAGGTAGCCTTCCACACGGGTCTGCACGGTTACGTTGGTAATGGGGACAACCGTGCCCAGTTGGGTCAGTTCCACGGGCATACTGCCGGCGTGCACTGTCTGTACCGCTACAGGCTGGCTCTGGCTGGAATCAGCCGTGCCGTGGTGCGTTTTGTGGCCTGCCTGCGGGCGCAGGAAGGCAAAGCCCAGAATACAGGCGGCCACCACGGCACCACCCGTCAGAAGCAGGCGCTTTTTGGAGGAACGCGGCTTGGCGGGGGAGGCGGAGGGCGGAGAGTTATCGTCCATGAGGTGCGCTGTTCGTTAACCTAAGTTGCGTCAGAAAATGCAGGGGAACGCTGTGCATAGGGGCACCCTGTTTACAGAGGGAACTGTGCTGAACTCTTTGTCCAAGTGCAAGCCTCCTCATTGAAACCGTGCATAAAATAACATTTCGCTATGTAATTTGTGCGTTAAAAGCGTGCGCTTAACGGCGGTTACCGCTCATGTTTGCCCCTGCAGAAGGCGAAAGTGCGGCGCATAGCGGCACGGCCAGCAGGGATATGCCGCCAGTCACAACAAAGCCGAGTGCAAAATCGGTCATGTTTGCAGGGGTGTTATGGTGCAGCCTGCTCAGCACGGTCAGGGTGCCTGCGGCAATGCAGATTCCGGCCGAAAGCATGATCTGCTGCATGGTGGAATACAGGCTGGTGGCCGCACTCATCCGGTCCTGCGGAATGTCGGCATAGGCAACGGTGTTATAAGCCGAAAACTGGAGCGACTGGGCCGCCCCGGCCAGTGTGAGCACAAGCGAGAGCAGCCATAAAGGGTAGCTCGGGCGGAAAAGGGCGATCAAGGCAAAGACCAGTGCCGCGGATGAGCCATTGGCCATGAGAATGGTGCGGAACCCCCAGCGCTTGAGCAGTGCCGGCACAAAGGGGCGCATGGCAATGGCCCCCAGTGGAGCCACAAAGGTGACAAGCCCGCTCTGTGCCGCGCTCAGCCCCGCCCCGATCTGCAGGAAGGACGGGAGCAGAAACGGCAAGGACCCCACCGCAATGCGTGATGCCGCTCCCCCAAAAACGGAAATGCGAAAGGTCTGGAAGCGCATAAGCCGCAGGTCCAGGAGCGGAAAAGACGTACGCCCTGCGTGATGGGTGTAAATGCCCAGCAGCAGCAGGCCTGTGCATAAAAGGGCCGTAACAAGTGCAGGCGAGCCTGTACCGTGGCTGAACAGTTCTGCAAAAACAGACAGCACCGCCAGCCCGCCCCCTGCCAGAAACAGGCCTTTGAGATCAAACGGAGGGGGGGAGGGTTCGCGTACTTCGGGGATAAAGCGGTAGGTCAGGAACAGCCCGACCACACCGACAGGAATATTCAGGTAAAAATTCCACCGCCATGTCAGCCAGGAGGTAATATATCCCCCCACCACAGGCCCCAGCAGGGGGCCGAGGGTGGCTGGCAGCATCATCCATGTCATGGTGCGTACAAGCTGGTCCGCTGGGGTGCTGCGAATAACCGCCAGCCGCCCCACGGGCACCATAAGGGCACCACCAATGCCCTGTATGGTGCGCATGATGGCCAGAAACAGCAGGGAGTGGGCGGTACCGCAAAAAATTGAACTGCCCACAAAAATGCAGATTGCCACCATCAGGATCGTGCGGCTGCCCAGACGGTCAGCCAGCGCACCAGATGCGGGAATAAAAATGGCCAGCCCGATAATATAGGACGTCAGGGCAACAGACGTGGCGACCGTGTCCACATGCAGGCTATGGGCGATGGAAGGCAGGGCCGTTGCCAGAATGGTGCCATCAAGCTGTTCCATAAAAAACATGGAACCAACAATGAGCGCAGTCAGTTGTGTGGACGTCGGAGAAGGCATGCCTAGTCAGAGACGCGTTTTTGCGGTCTGATGCAACAGGCGATCGTGCAGATCTCCGGTCGCTTCCATGCGCGGGCCGTTACGGAATGGTTCAAAAAAGGAGAAAGTCGTCATGGCTAAAGATAAAATCGACATCATCGAAAACAAGATCGATGCCAAGGTTCGGGACGTTCAGGGACATGTCAAGGATGCCGCTGGTGGTCTGACCGGCGATATCGGTCTTCAGGCGGACGGAAAGCTCGACCAGTTCACCGCACACATGCAGGAAGATTTTGCCGATCTGTATGAGGAAGGTGAGGGCGTGGTTGAAAAGGCAGTGACTTTTGTGCGGGATAAACCCTTGCTTTCATTGGGTATTGTCTCGGTTGTGGGTGTTCTGCTCGGCTGGCTCTTCTTCCCCCGTCGTAGCCGTTCCTAAAAATCATTTGACCGGGACTCTTGCGCACCCGGGTAAAAAAATGCTTTTCCTTCCCTACGGAGTCGCAATTGCTGCGACTCGGTAATTTTAACCGAGTCGTTTCAAGCGGACGGGAAGGGATGCAATGCCGGACTTTAGGCGGGAACAACAGCATGGCGGCTTGGTCGCCGGAGTGGATGAAGTGGGCCGTGGCCCGCTTGCCGGTCCGGTTGTGGCCGCCGCCGTGGTGTTTGCCCGTGGCGTGCCGGATGATCTTGCTGCCGTTATTGATGATTCCAAAAAATTAAAACCCGCATTGCGTGAGGCCATTGCCGAGCGTCTGCCCCATGTGCCCGGTGTGGCCATTGGCGTGGGTGCCGCCTCCACGGCGGAAATTGACCGTATCAACATCTACCATGCGTCCCACCTTGCCATGCAGCGTGCAGTTGCCCGCCTGCCGGTCCGGCCTGACCATGTGCTTGTTGATGGCAACAAAATTCCGGATTTCGGGTGTAGTGCAGAGGCCATCGTGGGGGGGGACGGGGTGAGCCTGTCCATTGCCGCGGCCTCCATTATGGCCAAGGTGGTGCGTGACCGCATCATGGCGCGGCTGAATGTGCGCTGGCCCGATTATGGATGGGAAAAAAATGCAGGTTACGGCACGGCGGTTCATCGCCGGGCTCTGCTGCAAACGGGTGTAACCCCGCACCACAGAAAAACATTTGGCACCGTACGCCAGCAGCTAGAACATTTGAAAACGGAGACCCGGGCATGAGCGGCGCAAAAGCAGTTTCCATGGACCTCCCCCTAGACGAAATCCTGCGGGGTGAATGCGTGGAGACCATGCGCACCCTGCCTTCGGGCTCAGTGGACTGCATTTTTGCCGACCCACCGTACAACCTGCAGCTTCGGGGGGAACTCCGCCGCCCGGACGACAGCGTTGTTGATGGCGTGGATGATGACTGGGACAAGTTTTCCGACCTGCAGGAATACGACCGCTTCACGCGGGAATGGCTGAGCGAAGCCCGCCGCCTGCTGCATAAGGATGGCACAATCTGGGTGATTGGTTCCTACCATAACATCTTCCGCCTCGGGGCTATTCTGCAGGACCTTGGGTTCTGGATCCTGAATGATGTGGTCTGGCGCAAGTCCAACCCCATGCCCAACTTCCGTGGCCGTCGCTTTACCAATGCGCACGAAACGCTCATCTGGGCTGCCCGCAGTCAGGATAGCCGCTACCGCTTCAACTATCAGGCCATGAAGGCGCTGAATGATGACGTGCAGATGCGCTCGGACTGGTATCTGCCGCTCTGCACAGGCAATGAGCGCCTGCGGAACGAACATGGGCTGAAGCTCCACCCCACCCAGAAGCCCGAAAGCCTGCTCCATCGTGTGCTGCTGGCGTCCACCACGGTCAATGATGTGGTGCTTGACCCGTTCTCCGGCTCTGGCACTACGGCCGCCATGGCCCGCCGCCTGCGCCGCCATTTTGTAGGCATTGAGCGGCACCCGGATTATGTGGAAGCCGCCAGAGCCCGCGTGGCCAGCGAAGTGCCCCTGGATGATGATGCCATACAGACCACGCAGGATAAGCGCGAAGCCCCGCGTGTGCCTTTTGGCAGTCTGGTGGAGCAGGGCGCGCTTGTGGCCGGAACAGTGCTGAGTGATAAAAAACAGCGTATTCAGGCTACAGTTGCCGCAGATGGCACGCTGATCAGTGGCGCCAAGCGTGGTTCAATCCATAAAATGGGGGCCATGCTGACCAACGCACCCTCATGTAATGGCTGGACATTCTGGCACTTCGAGCGTGAAGGCGTGTTGCTCCCGCTGGATGTGCTGCGGCAGGAAAGTCTGGGGGCTACAGTCGCGCTGTAAAGCCTGACGACATAGCTTGAAGTTATAAAAAAAGGGGCACTTCTGGTGCCCCTTTTTTTATGTGTAGTCCGGCAGGGCAGGCAGGTGGCCTAGCTGCCACCAAACCCCAGAAAGCCGATGGACGGCTGGGCAGCCCCGCCCGTGCGGTCATAACGCGGGTCATGCGTTTTGCTTTTGGTATCGTCTTCCATATCCACGCTGCTGCTGCCTACGTGCAGGTCGGATGTGCTGACCGTTCCCACGCTATCACTCCCCTGCAGGCTGCTGGAATTGCGCAGAGACAGAAGCAGGAAGGTAATGGGGTTACGGTTCAGGTCGATGGACATATCAAGCGGTGTCTGGCCCAGAATATTATGCCCGTTCAGGTCCGCACCACGGTTAATGGCATCACGCGCGGAGGAAACACTCCCCCGGTTTATGGCCTCGAACAGTGCAACCGTGGGTTCCACATCCTTGTTGGGGTGGCCACCGCCCTCCCCTGCTTCATCATCGCTGCCATCGGCACCGGGAATGGCCGTGGGAGGGGCCGCGCGTTTGGCGGCCTTGGCGCTTTCCGATTTTTCGGCGGATTCCGCCGCCGCAGCCTGATCTTCGGCATCATCAGCAAAAGCCGGAACCGCAGCAAACATGGCAAGGCTGCTGAACAGCAGAGCGGATGAAACAAGGCGTGGAAAACGGGTCATTGTCTGTCCATCAATACAGGAGCCTCTAACGTATCACAGCCCATGGGAGCGGAAAAGACGCTCTGGGGGCCTATCGGGTCCGTCCTTCCCGCCACCATGCGCCAAACAGCAGCAAAAGGGCGAGCGCCATGGCTAGAGGAGCGGGCAGGAGGGGTATGGGTGTTCTGCCCGTTACCAGATGTGCATCGCGCCGGGCAAAGCCCAGCCAGTCCGCCCCGTGCAGTGCGCCTGATGCAACCAGTCTTGGCGTGGGGGCATGCAGGCTGGTTGTGCTGTCACCGAGCCAGAAAATACCCCCGCCACTCTGTTTGACCACATCCGCCAGACGGGTTGCGGTCGCGCGCAGGTCGGTTAGCTCACGCGTGTTTTCTGGCTCGGGTGCCGCATAGGTTGTGCGTGTGCCATCGGAAATACGCCAGATACCGGACTCCGTTATGGGCAGTTGTGCTGTCCGGGTGCCTTCCTGCGCGGATGCGTGCATGGGCACGGTGCTGCTCTGCCCGGTGGGGGAGGTCAGGGTAAGGGTGGTGGCCGCAGGTGTGCCCACACTGTGGCGGGTAATGTGGAGCGTATTGGCGCTTATGCTGGCTGTAAGCTGCTCCTCTTCCAGCTCCGGCTCTTTCATCAGCCAGTGCGAAATGCGGCGGAGCAGTTCGGCCTGTGGGCCGCCGCCATCCTCCCCGCGTGACCACAGCCATATCTGGTCAGACAGAAGCAACGCAATCCGGCCCTGATCAACCCGGTCCAGCACCAGCAGGGGGCTGTTATCTGGCCCATTCATCAGTACCTCACCATGGGTGCTGTCGGGGTGCAGGGCGCGGTACCACGGCCCCCACAGGCCCGGTACGGCCGTAGCACTGTTGACCTGCGCACCCGCTTTTGGCGCGCCGGGAAGTGATGCCGTAACAGGGTGCCTGCGCCCGGTATCGGTCAAGGTGGGGCGGAAGCGGCTGACGAGCATGCTGCTCTGGTCAGGGGTTACGTGGGCGGGCAGCACGTCCCCCACCGGAGTATCCTGCAAGGAGCCGGGGCCAATAAATTCGGGGCCCGCGGTCAGGAGCAGGCCACCCCCGCGGCGGACAAAGCCTGCAATGTTTTCCAGATAACTGTGCGGCAGAATATGCCGGTTTTCAAACCCATCAAGGATGATCAGGTCAAACTGGTTGATCTTGTCCTGAAACAGCTCGCGCACGGGGAATGCGATCAGCGCAAGGTCGGACAGGGGGGTGCCATCGTCCTTTTCGGGGGGGCGCAGAATGGTAAAGTGGATCAGATCAACCGAAGGGTCCGCCTTGAGCAGCCTGCGCCAGACCCGCTCCCCCTGATTGGGTGTGCCCGAGATCAGCAGCACCTTCAGTCGGTCCCGTATGCCGGTAATATGGGCTACGGTCTGGTTGTTCAGTTCCGAGACTTCCCCCGGCATGGCCGAGGCGGACAGGCTGACCAGCAGTGGCCCCGGCTGGGTTACGGGCACGGTAATTTCCTGCGGCATCCCGCTCAGGACAGAAATATGCTGCGGTTCTTCCCCATTCACCCGGACCGTCAGCTCCGCCGGTGTGCCTGCCTGCGTGCCCGGTCCCATGTCATCCACCTGCACGCGCAGTTTGGCGTTCTGGCCTGCAATGGCGTAGGGGGGAGCCTGAAGGATGCTCAGCTTGCGGTCTTTCTGCTCCGTGCTGGCGGTGAGCAGAACGTGCAGGGGCAGGGTTGTGCGGCTGCCATTGTCCTGCATGGGGCGCAGGCGCTCGGGCAGGGTAGTGGGAACATCGCTGACCTCTCCATCAGTAACCATCATGGCCCCGGCAAACTGGGCGGGGGGAATGTCGGCTGCGGCCTGATCCAGCGCGTCAAACAGTTTTGTGCCATCACGTGCTGCACCACGCACGGTTACGGTGCGGAGGTTCAGCCCCTCTACCTTGGCCTGTGCCAGTGCGTCCGCCACCTGCCGGGCAATGGCGGCACGCTGGTCCAGCGCCATGGAGGGGGACTGGTCCACTACCAGAAGTGCAGTCTGGGGGAGTGCGCGCCGCTGCTCGTGGTAACGTTGTGGCCCGGCCAGCCACAGCAGCACCATACCTATGGCGCACAGGCGCAAAATGGCTCCCCCCGTGCGCTGGAACAGGCTCCACCCGCACAGGCCCAGTGCCGCAACGCCCAGTATGGCCAGCAGCCACAACGGCAGCAAAGGTGCAAACCCAAAGGAGGCCAGAAGAGTGCTCATGGTTTGTCCTCCAGCCGTTTGAGCAGCATGGGAACATGCACCTGATCAGCCTTGTAGCTGCCTGTTAAGGCGTAAATAACGGTGTTCAGCCCAAAGCGGTACGCCTGCAGGCGCTGGTCACTGCCTCCGGGGATAACGGCAAACGGGGTATTGCCCGCACTGTCCACCGCCCAGGCGTGCGCCCAGTCTGCCGAGCCGATGATAACCGGGCTGACATCATCGTTCTCGGCGTCTCCTTCCTTGGCGACCCAGATCGGCAGGCCTGCATACCGGCCCGGAAAGTCGTGGAGCAGGTAAAAGGTATGTGCCAGCAGGTGGTGGTCGGTCATGACCACCAGTGGTGGCACCGCAAGGCCTGTTGTAACCCGGCGCAGGGCTGCGGCCGTGCCGGGGGCATCGGCGGTAAAGGTGGTGTCGGTTGTGCTGGAGCCTCCGTCCTGCCCCTGTGTGTCAATCAGCAGAATACCACCGTGGGCCATAAAGGTGTTCAGCGCTGCCGTCATGGCCGGCGTGGTGGTGGCGTCTGCGGTAATCGGCCAGTAAAGCAGGGGGTAGTAGGTCAGGTCATCCGTGCCGGGGTGGACGGCATCGGGGTGCCCCATAACAGCGGAGGTGCGGGCGTTTACAAAGTCGGACAGGCCCTGCAACCCCTCGCGGGAGGCGGTGTCCACGTCCTCATGCCCGGTTACAATATACCCCAGTCGGGTTTCCAGCGCTGCGGCGGGAACTGCGGGTGGCGTGCTCAACTCCTGTGCATGCAGGGGGGATGTTAGCGCACCAAGGGTGGCCACCAGCGCAAGCAGGGTAAGGGGCCGTGGTGCAAACAGCCTGCCTGTGCGCATAAGGCCCACAACCACGCCATCGAGCAGTAAAAGCAGAATGGCGGCCAGCAGGCAGTAACGCCCAAGTGGCAGGTCCGGCTTCTGGCCCGAAGCATCCATAATGGTGCCAACAGGGGGAGCTGGTCGCAGGCTTTGCACACCCGCTGCGGTATTGAGTGCGCGGCGTCCATCCGTGGGGCCATACAGGCCGGGCGGGTGGATGGGGGAGGCAGGTGTGGTGGCAAACACATTGCCCTGTATGCCCCGTGCGGTTGGCGGCGGCGGGCCTGCAATGCCCTCGCCGTCCAATGTCAGGGCTGGGGAGAGCAGTATATTTTCGGCCGGAATGTTCAGCCCGTTGGCGTGTTCGGTCAGGCGTTGCAGCATGGCTACAAACAGGCCGGACAGCGGCAGGTTGGACCAGTCCGCCGTGCTGCTGACATGGAACAGAATTACCTCACCCTTGCCCAGTTCGGCATGGGTGACCAGCGGCGTGCCATCAGCCAGCCGTGCCCATACATGCGTGCCCAGATCGGCCGAAGGGCTGGCCAGCACCTGGCGGGAAACCGTTACATCGGTAGGAATATCCAGCCCCCGGAAAGGAGATTCCTGTTCAAAGGGTGCAAGTTTTTGCGGTGTGCCCCATGTCATGGACCCACCGAGCTGGCGGGCTCCATCCAGCAGGGCCACGGGCAGCAGGTTCCGTGCCGTGTCGGCCGGGTCGGAGGGGCTCGTATCCTGCTGGCTGCCAGCAAGTGCCGGGCCTGCAAAGCGAATGAGCGTGCCGCCGTTTTTTATCCATTCCATTACGGTTTTCTGGCTTTGCGCGCCGGCCAGTGTGCCATCGGGCGCGATCAGCACGGACAGAGGGCGGCTGAGCAAGGCGTCCAGTGTTCCTTCATGCAGGTCTGACAGGGGAGCCAGTGCACGGCGGAGGTAAAAGACAGAGCCAATCAGGGGGGTATCGGCCCCACCGCTGGAAAGCAGGCCAACTGGGTGCAGGCGTGTGTTTTCGTCCAGCAGAACGGTTGTGGCGGCACTCGCAATGCCCTGTACGCTCAGCGTATCGATCCGGTTGCGTACGGTTATGGGCAGGTTGATGCGTACATCCGCCTGTGTGGCATTGGCCGCTACGGGCACAGGGATCACGGCCAGCGTTCCCCCATCTGTCGCGCGGGCCACAACATGAACAAGCCGGGGCTGCGCCGATGGGAGTAGGATCAGGCGCGCCATGGTCCCATCCGACGTGGGGGCAACGGGGGCAAGCACCATGCCTGACTGGGAGGAAAAGCGGATTTCCTGCACGGCACCCCGTGCCCGCAGGGCTTGGGCAAAAGCGTTATCCCCGCTCTGGGCAACGCCATCAGCCAGATAGACAATGCGGGCAAAGGGAAGGGCTGGCAGTTGCCCGATCTGCCGGGCAGCCTGTGCCCGGTCCACACTCCATGGGCTGGGGTGGAGACTGTTCAGCATCCGCCGCACAGTAGCGGCTGGCTGTGGCGCAGGCGGTATTGCGGAAGCCTCCGCCTGTGGGGCGGTGGTCAGGAGCTGCAGGCTGGATTTTGTGCGCTCTGCATCGTCCACAATGGTTTGTGCGGTGGTCAGGCGGTCGGTCCAGTCCGCGGCACTGAACATACCGTCATCCACCACCAGCAGAACCGGGCCGGGGGTTTGTGTACTGTCCCTGCTGCCGGGAATAAACGGGCGGGCAAAGCCCGTAATCAGCAGGCCCACAGCCAGCAGGCGCAAGAGCAAGACCCACGGGGGTGAGCGCGCGGCTTCGGTTTCCTTCGGGCGCAGGCGGGCGAGGAAAGCAATGGGGGGAAAAACCTGCTGGCGCGCGCGCGGTGGCGTGGCACGCAGCAGCCACCACACCAGCGGCAGGCAGAGCAGGGCAAACAGCAGGGCAGGGAACTGGAAAATCATACGCGTTGGCTCATCTGGGCATGGAGCGCCAGCAGCGTGGGGAGGGGGGACTGATCGGTTCGGTGGTGTGCCAGCGTGTGGCCGCAATGGCTTGTGGTTTGTTCAAGCCACTGGCTGCGCGCTGCAACAAGGGCTGCGTAGTCCGTGCGCAGGCTCTGCACATGGGGCAACTCCAGCGGGGGCTCGTGCTCAAGCCCGCAAAACTCGGTGCGGCCGGTATAAGGGAGCGTGCTTTCCGCCGGATCGCTAACATGGAGCACATAGGCCCGCGCCGGGTGTGCGGCCAGCTGGTGCAGGCAGTCATGGATATGGGTGTCAGGGCAGAGCAGGTCACTGGCCAGCAGCAGGCGTGCGCGCCGGGGTACAAGGGCGGGCGGGGGGAGTGCTGCATCCATGGGGCTGCTATTGGCTGCCAGCTCGCACAGCCCGAGTGCCAGCCGCTCCAGCGCGTTGGGGGCAGGGGGCAGGGACACAATACCGGAAGGAGAAAGCAGCAGAACCCGCTCGCCATTGCGCAGCAGCAGGGCCGCCATGCTGAGCAGAAGCAGGATGGCGCGGTCCAGCTTGCCGGGCAGGGTATTACCGGAGCGCCATTGCATGGAACCGGAAAAATCGCACCATAGCAGGACTGTCTGCGCCGCTTCGGCTTCGGTCTCACGCACATGGGCGCGGGCTGTGCGGGCGGATTGCCGCCAGTCTATGCGGTTGACCGGTTCACCGGGCTGTGCCGGACGGTACTGCCAGAATGTGTCCCCCCATCCTGCGCGGCGCTGGGGGTGCCTGCCTGCTGCCAGTGTGGTGGCAATGTGGCTGGCATGGAGCAGCAGGTCCGGCAGGCGGGTGGCCAGTGTTTGGGCGGCACAGGCCATGTCCGCCGTAGCGGAAACCGGGGGGCTGGGCGTGGCCGCAGGGCTGAATGGCGCCCCCGCCACGGGCTGGTCCCGGCCCAGAAACCGGCGCAACAGGGTGGTTGGGATCGGTCGGAACCGGCTCACAGGGTCAACCCAGGGTCTTGAGCAGTCGGGTTATAATATCATCCGTGGTGACCCCCTCGGCCCGGGCGGCAAAGGTCAGTGCCATGCGGTGGGCCAGCACCGGGCGGGCCAGTGCGGCTACGTCATCCAGACCGGGGGAGAGCCTGCCATCCAGCAGCGCGCGCGCACGGCTGGCCAGCATAAGCGTTTGTGCTGCACGTGGGCCGGGGCCCCAGGCAATCTGCTCGCGCAATGTGGCATCGGACGTGCTCTGGGGGCGGGCCGCGCGGACAAGGTTTACAATGGCATCGAGCACTTTTTCACCCACAGGCATGCGCCGGACCAGTGCCTGCGCCTGCATAAGGCTTTGCGCGTCCATGACCTGCTGGGCCTGTTTGTTCTGCGCGCCGGTTGTGGCCAGCAGCATGGCGCGCTCGGCCGCAGCATCGGGGAAGGTCAGCCCGATCTGGAGCATAAAGCGGTCAAGCTGGGCTTCGGGCAGGGGGTAGGTGCCTTCCTGCTCCATGGGGTTCTGGGTTGCCAGCACATGAAAAGGCTCGGGCAGGGGGTATTCCACCCCGGCCACGCTCACGCGGTGTTCCTGCATGGCTTGCAACAGGGCAGACTGGGTGCGTGGGCTGGCACGGTTGATTTCATCCGCCATCAGCAACTGGGTAAAGACGGGGCCGTGCACAAAACGGAAGCTGCGGTGCCCGGTTGCATCCTCGTCCAGTATTTCACTGCCGGTAATGTCGGAGGGCATCAGGTCGGGGGTAAACTGCACGCGGCGGGCGTTCAGCCCCAGCACGGTGCCAAGGGTCGTAACCAGCAATGTCTTGCCCAGACCCGGTGCCCCGACCAGCAGGGCATGCCCGCCAGCCAGAACGGTGGTCAGTGTCTGGCGGATAATCTGGTCCTGCCCGAAAATGACGGTTGAAATTTCCTGCTGGACGGCGGCAAGCCGTTCACAGATACGATCTGCCTCCCGCACTTCTGGGGGGGAGGAAGGCTGTTGTGCCGGGAACGGTGCGTCTGATGTGGTCATGGATCCAGTCTGAATTACATGCAGGGCTTACATCAAGCGGGGTAAGCTCCCTATATCATTGTGCACAACACAAGGACACGTATTAACAGGATGGTGAGTCAGTGAAAGGTGAACAGGAAAGCGGCGCGCAGGCCCTTTCGTGCCACGATAAGCACGAGACCGATACCCCCGATACGGCGGAAAACAGGCGTTTGCCGTTTTTGGTCAGGCGGGATGGCGTGTGGCTGTACCGTGGGTCCGAGATCAAACGCAAGGCCATGTCCTGCCTGTTTGGCTCCCTGCTCACGCGGAATGCGCAGGGTGCCTACCTGTTGCGCACACCATTCGAAAGCGGGCTGATCGAGGTTGAGGACGTTCCTTTTCTGGCGGTGGAACTGGACTGGACCGGCATGGGCCGCATGCAGCGGCTGAGTTTTCGCACCAATATGGACGAAGTGGTGGTGGCCGATTCCGAACACCCGATTCGGACTGTGTGGGACATCCCGCCCGAAGCCTGCCCGGAGGGGTGCCCCCCGTACCTGAGCGTACGCGCGGGGGAGGGAGCCTACCCGCTGGAAGCCCGCCTGTCCCGCGCAGTGTGGTACGAACTGGCTGCTCTGGCCGAGCCCGGAGCCTGCCAGGGAGTGCCCTGCATGGGCGTGTGGAGCTGCGGCTGCTTTTTTCCCATAGCGCGGATGGCGGTGGACAATGGGGGCGCGTGACACGCTCATAAACGGGCTGGACCCATCCCGGCAGGCCGCTCTGGCGCGGTTGTGGCAGGTTCTGCCTGCCATGCGCCTTGTGGGCGGGTGTGTGCGCGACCTGCTGGCGGACCGTCCGATTGCCGATATTGATCTGGCTACCCCCGAACCTCCCGAGCAGGTCATGGAGCGTTTGCGCGCATATGGGGCGCATGTTGTGGCGACCGGCCTGCAACACGGAACCGTAACCGCCGTGCTGGACGGCGCTCCGTACGAAATCACCACCCTCCGGCGTGATATGGAAACAGACGGGCGGCACGCCGTTGTCCGCTGGACGCAGGACTGGCAGGCGGACGCACAGCGGCGGGACTTTACAATAAACGCCATGTCGGTCGATCAGGCCGGGGTCCTGTATGATTATTTTGGCGGGCAGGCTGATCTAGCGGCTGGGCATGTGCGGTTTGTTGGCGCGCCCGCATTGCGGATTAAAGAAGACGCTCTGCGTATCCTGCGATTTTTCCGGTTTTATGGACGTTACGGGCACGGCGCGCCAGACCAGCAGGCCGTGCAGGCCATAACCTGCGGCGTTGCCCTGCTTGATGGCCTTTCTGTTGAGCGGATATGGATGGAACTGCGGCGTATTCTGGCTGGCCCCAATGTGGCAGCCATTCTGCGCCTTATGGACAGCACGGGCGTTCTGGCCCGCATTTTGCCAGAAGGGCATACGCTGGACCGGTGCGTACGCCTGCTGGATGATGGTGCCCCGGCAAACGCATTGCTGCGGCTGGCAGGGCTGACAATGCACACCGCAGCCGTAGCCCGCCGCCTTAAACTCTCCCGCGCCGAAACCGGGGCGCTTGCCGCCTTGAGCAGAGCAGCCCCCCTGCCTGACGTGAGCATGAGCGAGGTGGCACTGCGCCGCCTTGTGGCGGAAGAACCGGCGGATGTGCTGGCCGGGCGCATATGGCTGCATCAGGCCGCCCAGCCGCGTACGGCGGAGGAAAAAGCGACATTTGCACAGCTTAGGCACAGGGTGTGCGGGCTGACTGTTCCGGCTTTTCCCGTTGCGGGGCGGGATGTTCTGGCCATGGGGGGGCAGGCCGGGCCGGAGGTCGGGCGTATTGTGGGCCTTGTCCGCCAGTGGTGGCTGGATGGCGGCTGCCATGCGGATGCACAGGCATGCCGGGCACAGATCGCACTGTATCTGGGCACAAAAGCGGCACAAAGCTGAGTTCCGCCCCTTACATGCAGGGCCGGGAGGCTGGTAGAGACAGGGTATGACGTCCCAGCCCCATGCCCCCCGGCCCGCATCCCGCCCGCATCTGCGCCCTGATGATACGCGCACCCTGCTCATGCGGCTGTGGCGAACCCAGATCAGCCGTTACCCCGCCCGGATAGTCACCGTTTTTGTCTTTACGGTGCTTATGGCGGTGTTAACAGCGCTGTACCCGCTGGTTATCCAGCGTGCGCTGGATATGTTTGCCACGCGCGACCCGCGCATTCTGTCTCAGGTCCCGTTGCTGGTGGTGGCAATTACCTTGGCAAAGGCTCTGGCCCAGTATGGGCAGACACTGGCAACTCACGGGCTGGTGCTGCTGGTGATCCGTGGCTTGCAGGGGCAGATGTTTGACCACCTTATCCAGACCGACATCGCCCATGTGGAGCGGGAGGCCCCGGCCAAGCTGGCTGCACGGTTTACAACGGATGCCGTTATTATCCGCGATGCCATGATCCGCGCCGTAAGCGGCATAGGGGACGTGGTTACGGTTGTGGGGCTGATTATCTCCATGGTGTACATGGACTGGGAACTCAGCCTGATAGCAGCAGTGCTGTACCCCATAGCGGCTGTTCCCCTCCAGCGGCTGGGCAAGCGGGTACGCCGCGCCTCCAGCGGCATGCAGGAACGGGTGGGGGAAACGGCTGCCTTTTTAACCGAAAGTTTTGCGCAGGCGCGCACGGTGCGTGTTTACAGGCTGGAGGAAAGCGAGGGCGCGCGGGCGGCTCTGTCGTTCAACCATCTGTATCAGGCCATGCTGCGGATTACCCGTGGCCGAGCAAGGGTGGAGCCCATGCTGGAAACGCTGGGTGGTGTGGCCGTGGCCGCAGTGCTGGGCTTTGCTGGCTGGCGGGCTACCATGGGTGGGGCCACGCTGGGGGATTTTTCCGGCTTTGTGGCGGCTTTGCTGCTGGCCTCGCGCCCGCTGCGTGCCCTTGGTTCGCTTAATGCCGCCTTGCAGGAAGGGCTGGCCGGGCTGGTGCGCATATTTGCCGTGGTGGATGACCCACCAGCCGTAACCGACAGCCCGCAGGCCCGCCCGCTCCCCGCTGGTGGTGGGCACCTTGTGTTTGAGAACGTCCGCTTTGTTTATGCCGATGGCCGCGTGGGCCTTGAGCATTTAAGCTTTGATGCCCGGCCGGGTAGCACGGTTGCGCTGGTCGGCTCCTCTGGGGCGGGTAAGTCCACTGCATTGTCCCTTGTGCCTCGCCTGCATGATGTTTCTGGCGGTCGTATCCTGCTGGATGGAATGGACCTGCGGGATGTGCAGCTGGAAAGCCTGCGGAACAGCATGGCGTATGTTAGTCAGGACCCGCTGCTGTTTGACCTGTCTGTGCGCGATAATATTCTCATTGGTCGGCCGGGAGCTTCCGATGCGGAGGTCGCTGCTGCCGCACAGGCTGCGGCGGCGGAGCAGTTTATTCAGGCCCTGCCCAACGGGTATAATACGGTGGTCGGCCCGGGTGGGCAGCGCCTGTCGGGCGGGCAGCGGCAGCGGGTGGCACTTGCACGGGCCTTGCTGCGCAACCCCCGCCTGCTTTTGCTGGATGAAGCCACGAGTGCTCTGGATAGTGAGAACGAAGCACTGGTGCAGGATGCGCTGGCCACGCTGCGCAAGGGGCGGACAACACTTATTGTAGCCCATCGCCTGTCCACCGTGCGCTCGGCGGACATGGTGGTGGTCATGAAGGATGGGTGTGCCGTGGAGTGCGGCACGCATGATGAACTGATGCAGCAAGATGGGCTTTATGCCCGTCTGGTGAGAACACAGGGGCTGGACCGCTAGAAAACTGCTGGCGGTTTTGCTGGTATAAACGCAAATTATGGGCATGGGGGCCTATGTGGCGCTTGATGCAGGGATATGAACGTGGCACATACTGACCGAACTGGTCGGTCAGAGCATCTGACCGCAAAAATGCCGCGCAGGATGTGTTAGAGAGGGCAAGGAACAGAATGGCCGACGACCATAACGAGCAGTCTTTATCATCCCCCCCTGCGCCGGAGCAGAATAGTGCTGCGGAACAGCCATCGGCCGATAAGCCGCAGGCCAAAAAGAGCAGCCGGGGCAAGGTTATTCTTTCCGGCGTTATTGGCTGTCTGGTTGTGGCAGGCGGGCTATACTGGTTCATGACCCGTAATGAGGTGGAAACGGACGACGCCTTTACCGCAGGGCGCTCCATTACCATTGCACCGCATGTGGGTGGCTACGTAACCGAACTGCTGGTGAACGATAACCAGTTTGTGCGCAAAGGCCAGATTCTGGCCCGCATTGACCCGCGTGACTGGGTGGCGGAAAAAGACAAGGCCGCAGCGCAGTTGGCCAATGCACAGGCCGCCGCACAGGCGAGTGACATGATGCACCGCGTGGCGCTGCTGGAATTCCCCGGTAAGCTGTTGCAGGCGCAGGGCCAGCTGGCGGATGCCAAGGCGCAGCTTTTCAAGGCGGAAACAGACTATCGCCGCCAGCATGGTGTGGAACGTGCCGCAACGTCCCAGCAGGATATAGATTATGCCAAGGCTGCGCTGGAAGCAGCACAGGCACGGGTCATGGCATCCGAAGGTGCGGTGCAGATGGCCCAGCCCGTCCAGCCGAATATTGAAAACGCAGCCGTGCAGATTTCGCAGCAGGAAGCGCAGGTCAAGGCCGCGCAGGCCAGTCTGGTTTCTGCCGCGCTGAACGTGGAATGGACCGTTATCCGCGCCCCGCATGACGGCTGGATTTCCCAGCGTAACATCGAGCAGGGCAATTACGTCCGTCAGGGCCAGAGCCTGTTTGCCATTGTGGAGCCCGAAGTCTGGGTTGTCGCCAACTACAAGGAAACGCAGATCACCAGAATGCGCCCCGGCCAGAAGGTGGACATCCGGGTGGATGCTTACCCCAGCCTTAAACTGCATGGGCATATTGATTCGCTGCAAAAAGGCACAGGGGCGACCTTTAGCGCCTTCCCGCCCGAAAATGCGACCGGCAACTACGTCAAGATCGTGCAGCGTGTGCCTGTTAAAATCCTGATTGATGATGGCCTGAACCCCGACCAGCCACTGGCCCTTGGCCTGTCGGTTGAACCAACGGTGCATGTGGATACGCAGGGCCATTCCGATGCCCCTCCGTCCGATGCGCCTTCCAGCGCAGGCGTGGGTAACGGCGGGCAGACCGCTCCATGAGTGCACAGGCAGGGGCTGTGTCGGCCGGGTGGAAGCCAAAGCATAATCCATGGACCGTTGCGTTTGTGGTGACCATGGCAGCGTTCATGGAGATTCTGGACACCACCATTGTCAACGTGTCTCTGCCGCATATCGCGGGTAGTCTTTCCAGCACGTATGATGATTCAACGTGGACGCTCACAGCCTATCTGGTGGCCAATGGCATTGTGCTCACCATTTCGGGCTGGTTGGGAAAAGTGTTTGGCCGCAAACGCTATTTTCTTATCTGTATTGTCATGTTCACGGTCTCGTCCTTCCTGTGTGGTATGGCGACCAGTCTGGGTGAGCTAGTTGTGTTCCGGCTTATGCAGGGGTTTTTTGGTGGTGGGCTACAGCCCAACCAGCAATCCATTATTCTGGACAGCTTCCCCCCCGCCAAACGCGCGGCAGCCTTTGGGCTAACCGCCATTGCCGCGGTTGTGGGGCCGGTTATTGGCCCAACCCTTGGGGGCTGGATTACCGATAACTTCTCATGGCGGTGGATCTTTTTCATCAACGTGCCATTCGGGTTTTTGACCACCGTAGGGGTCATGGCCGTGGTGGAAGACCCGCCATGGGCACAAAAGCAGAAAGCCCCGGTGGATGTTATTGGCATCAGCCTGATTACTCTGGGCTTTAGCTGCCTCGAGGTCATGGTGGACCGTGGGGAGGATGCAGACTGGTTTGGCTCCACCTTTATCCGCATTATGGGTGTTCTGGCTTTTCTGGGCCTGACAGGCGCTGTTTTCTGGCTGTTGCGTACCGATAAACCCGCTGTGGACCTGCGTGTTTTCAAGGACCGCAATTTTGCCGTGGGCACGGCCCTTATGGGGGCCATGGGGGCATTGCTCTATGCTTCGGCCATTGTGGTGCCGCAGTTTGCCCAGCAGGTTATGGGGTACACGGCAACCTTGTCCGGGCTGCTGCTTTCCCCCGGTGGTATTGCCGTTATCGTGCTTATTCCCGTGGTGGGTAAGCTGATGACACTGACCAGCGTGCGCAACGTGATTGCCATAGGCTTTACGCTTATGGGGGTATCGTTGTTCTATTCAGCCCAGTTGCTGCCATTGCTGGATTTCAAACACCTCATGCTGTATCGCATGAGCCAGACGGCATGCCTGGCTTTTCTGTTTGTGCCGCTTTCCACCATTGCGTATTCCACTATTCCCGAACGGCTGAACCCCGATGCTTCGGCCCTGTTCAGTATGGCGCGTAACGTGCTGGGGTCTTTGGCTATTTCCGGCGCAACAGCCATGCTGACCGAGCGCAAACAGGCGCATCAGTCCTATATGGTGCATTGGATGACGCCGTTTCATCAGCCGTTCAATGAGTATCAGGAACAGGTGCGGCAGGCAGCCATAGCGCGTGGCGCGCCAGAGGGGCTGGCCGATGCGGCAGCACAGCATACCCTGTTTCAGGAATTTTCGCGTCAGGTGGCCATGTTGTCTTATAACGAGGTCTTCATGATTCTGGGCATTGGCGCATTTTTGTGTGTGCCACTCTGCTTTTTGCTTTCCCCCCTTCGGGGTGATGGAAAAGCCAAAGGTGCGCACTAACGCCCATAGGGTGTAAGACCAGCATTAAAAAAAGCCATTGGTTGGAAATGTTTTATTCCAGACCAATGGCTTTTTTGTTTTTGGGGCGTTCAGCTCTGCTCAAAGGTGCAGAGAGTGCAAAGCTTGTGGTTCAGCCTGCCACGGCGTAGCGGGCAAAATCCCTGACCAGTTGCTCGTAAATCGGCTTTTTAAAACCGACTGAACAGTTGGGCAAAGTTTGCAGGTCAATCCACATCCATGCATCAAATTCGGCAGGCAGGTGGCTGTCCAGCTGAATGTCGGCTTCGGTGCCGGTAAAGCGCAGGGCAAACCACTTCTGGGTCTGGCCACGGTAGCGCCCACCAAGGGCATGGCCAATGAGTGCGGCTGGCAGGTCGTAGGCAATCCATTCCGGGTGTTCGGCCAGAATATGGACGTGACTTGTGCCTAGCTCTTCCCCGACTTCACGCAGGACAGCGGTGCGGGGGTCTTCCCCTTCATCTATCCCGCCTTGTGGGCATTGCCATGTTCCTTGCGAAAGCGGACCACCTGCGCCGGGCATGTCGGTCCTGCGGGCAATAAGCACCTGACCTTCGGCATTAAAAATCAGTGCCCCGACATTGGGGCGGTAGGGCAAGGTGTTTGGGTCAACAGGCATTAGTGGCTGCCTCCCATCATGCGGGGGGCCGGGTTGGTCAGGTTGACGTGCATCTGGCCGTTGCTGGCAGGCTGGGGCAGGCTGGCTGGGTCCGGGGGCTGGATCAGCTGGCTGACTGGTACCAGCGTTATGCCCACATCCTTGAGGTGGGGCAGCCATGCCCGCAGGCAGGCCAGAGCAACAGGGCGCAGGGGGCCAAGCACACCAATGGCACGCCCGTTCTGGCGGGCAAGCTGCTGGAGTTTAAGCAACTGGATGTCGATATTTACAATGTCTTCGTCGGTGTTGATGCTTACATCAGCGGTGCCGACTGCATTGCTGCTCTCAATACGGGTATCGGGGCTTGCGTTCAGGTAAAGCAGGCCGCGCTGGTCCAGAGCAGAGAGAATGGATTTGAACCCGCTGGAATTGGGGAACCCGCCACCATTCTGCCCGTCAAAGGCATTGGTAACCCCGACATAGCCCGCCAGATGGGACAAAGACCAGTTCAGGTTTTCCATGTTCTGCTGGGCAGAAAGTAGAACCCCTAATGCTTTGGGGCCTTCGCTGTCGGCCGCGGCATCCTTGCCTGCATCGGCTGTTTTTGCAGCATCCCCCTGCATGGGGAGCGAGAGCAGCAGTTCATGCTGGTGCTGGCGGGCTGCCTCCATAATGGCATCCGGGTCCGCCACATAAGGGGAGACGGCAAGAGATACCTGACCGGGCAAGGCGGCAATGGCTTCTTTTGTCAGGTCTTCAGACTGGCCGACACCATCCACCAGTAGTGCCACCATTGGGGTGCCGGGGGGCACGTCTACTGTGGGGGCTGCGTAAACCTGCCGTGGCAGGGCACCATGTGGCCCCCGCTTGGGTAGGGGAAAGCCGCCCGGTCCAGCGCTCTTGTCCAGCAGCCCGGCCTGCGGAGGGGGAATGTTGACAAGGTGGGCACCAGTGCCGGTTTTGTTGCCCGGTTCTGCCACGGTATCAATATCGTCCCCACCGGCAATCAGGTGGGGTGGTCCCATCATCTGGAGGGCCAGAGCCAGAACAGCCGTTGCAGCAAAAGCCCCCCCCCAAAAGCGGATGAACAACCGGCCATTGGCCGGCAGTTGCTGCCATAAGGGGGGTGTCTGCATGACCACTGCCTTGTACCTGCTACGCGTTAGTTATGGGCTGAACAGTCGGTTTTGGCCGCTGGCTTGACCGGGGGCAGGGATGCCGTGGGGTCGGGGGCAGGCAGGCCAGCCATGGAGCGTACAACACGCAGGCCTTCCTGTAGCTGGAAGTCTGTGTTGGGCTTGTTGTATTCAAACTCCGGCCAGTTGGCGGGTGGCTGGTCGGGAATGATCTTGGCAATGGCGGGCAGGTCCGTACGGGGCTGCGCCTTGGTCTGGTTGCCGCCCTGATTTTTAAGGATATGCTCAAGGTCCGCTTCGCGCAGGCTGAAGGCGGGGTCTTCTCGCGTTTCCTTGACCACAATATCAGGCGTAATGCCCAGTGCCTGAATGGAGCGGCCCGAAGGCGTGTAGTAACGCGCGGTGGTCAGGCGTACGGCCCCGTTGCCGGGAATGGGAATAATGGACTGCACGGAGCCCTTGCCAAAGGTGCGTGTGCCAATAAGCACGGCGCGGTGGTGGTCTTGCAGTGCGCCGGACACAATTTCCGATGCGGAGGCCGAGCCACCGTTGATCAGCACCACCATGGGCAGGCCGTCTGTAATATCCGTACCATGCGCATCCCAGCGCTGGCTGTCCTTGGCGTGGCGCGCACGGGTGGAAACAATCTCGCCCGAGCGGATGAAGCTGGAGGAAACCTCTACCGCCTGATCAAGCAGGCCGCCGGGGTCGTTCCGCAGGTCCAGCACCAGACCGCCAAGCTTGCCACCGGCCTGCTGCTTGAGGGTGTTGTAGCCCTTGAGCAGCTCTTTTTCCGTGGTTTCATTAAACTGGGCGATGCGCAGGTAGCCAATCCGGTCGTACAGAGCGGATTTAACCACGTCGATATGAATGATCTCGCGCGTCAGGGTAACCGTAATGGGCTTGGGGGTTTTTTCACGCACAAGGGTCAGGGTGATTTTGGTATTGGCCTTGCCGCGCATTTTTTTAACCGCTTCATCCAGCGGTGTGCCGTCTATGGTGTGGCCGTCCACGGCAATAATGTAGTCGCCCGGCTTGATCCCGGCGCGAAAGCCCGGTGTGCCATCAATGGGGGATACAACGCGGATGTGGCCGTCCTGCTGCTGGAGTTCCAGCCCAAGGCCGCCAAACTCGCCCTTCATCTGCACCATCATGTCATCATACTGCTTCTGGGTCATGTATGAGCTATGGGGGTCCAGACCGCTGAGCATGCCATTCAGGGCGTTGGTGATCAGGTCCCGGTCGGAAACAGGCTCAACATAATCCGCCCGCACAAGGTCCAGCACCGTGCCAAACAGGGTCAGCAGGCGGTAGGTTTCCGCATGGTTGGTGGTGGGGGAGGCGTCCGGGGTGGTGCTTTCCGCCTGAGCCGGTGTGCTCAGGAACCCAGCGCCATTGTGGTATCCGGGGTGAAAAGTCAGGGCAAGGCCGGTCATGGCTGCGGCGCCGAGCATCAGACCTGTGCGGAACTTCATGCGATCTTGTCTCCTGTCGCAGGGCTTTGCCCGTGCGCTTGTTCTTCCTGTCTTTTCAAATGCGCGCACCAACCATGGTCGGGTGCGTTGCGCGCCGTGCCGGAGCATGGCGGCATATTGCGCAAGACTAGCGTGTTCCGCAACAGAGGGAAACAGCCTGAGCGTGCAACCCGCCTCTCTCTTTACAGAAACGGAGCGGGGTTGACGGTTTTTTGTCCGTTACGCAGTTGAATGAAAAGTGTGGCGGAACTGCCTGCTGCACTCATGTGTCCCACGGGTGCGCCTTTTGTCAAACTCTGTGCCGTGTCCACACTCAGTTCGGAAAGTCCTGCCAGAACAAAGCGGTAATGCCGCCCGCAGTTTAAAATAACCATCTGCCCGTAGCTGCGGAATGCTCCGGCAAAGTCCACGCTGCCAGAACAGGGGGCCCGTACACTTGCCCCCGGTGGGGTGCGGTACGTCATGCCGGTTGTGGGGCCGGAATCGCTGGCAACCCCCCAGCCCGAAACCAGTTTGCCCGCCACAGGTTGTGAGCCCGTGCCTGTGCTGTGTTCAGCCAGACCCGGCCCCTGGTTCTGGCTGAGTGTGGCCTCCTGCTGGCGGGCGGCCCGTACCCGCTCGGCCTGATGGGCCTGCTCGGCGGCGGCAATTTCGCGCTGTAGGGCGGCGCGGGCGGTATCTTCCAGCGCGTCCAGCCGGGCAATCGCATCCTGCAGGCTGGAGGCGCGCTGGGTTGCGGCAAGCAGTTGCTGTGCGGTGTTTTGCGCCAGTTTGCTGGCCTGTTGCTGGGTTATGCGGGCACGGGCAGCCTGCTGGCGTACGGTATCACGCTGCTGGCGCTGGTTCTGCTTTAGCCCCGCAAGGGTTGCGTACTGGGCGGAAAGGTCCGCATCCACAGCACTCAGGCGCGCCTGCTGGGTGCGCATGCCCTGTGCCTGCACTTCCATCTGGCGAGATAACCCCCGCAGGATCAAAAACCCGGTTACGGCCTCCCCCTGTGGTACAGGGGCTGCGAGCAGGGTATCGGACGGGTAAAGGGATAAGCGTTCAGCCAAGGGCAGAATGGGGGCAAGGGCCTGTGCGCTGGTGCGCAGGGCGTTTTGCAGGTTCCGTTGTTCATCCCGGATTGCGTTAATGCGCTCGCTCAGGTCGGAGATCTGCTGTTCCGTATCATGCAACTGGCTGGTTGCGGCCACGGTTGCCGCAGACAGGGCAAGCGCCTGATTTCTGGCCTGCATGGCCGCTGCCTGTGCGGCTTCGTTTTTAAGGCGTGATGCCTCTATGGCTTCTGCCTGCCGTTTTTTTTCCTGCTCCATGGCCAGATGCTGCGCGCGGGCGGCTTCTACCGCCGCCTGAGCCTGCAAAACGGAATGCCCCACCTTGCCGTGGGCTGGGGGGCGCGCATTGGGCAGGGTATCCGGAGCTGGTGTGCCCTGTTGGCTGGCATGCTTTTTTTTGTGCGCGCTGGTGGCGCCGGCCTGCCGGGCGTGGTGTGTGTGCTCTGCTCCCCAGACTGCCTGTAAGGGGCAGAACAGGCCCACCCCCAGCAGCAATGCTGCCCCGACCAGTGTGCCACCTGTTTTGGCAGAGGGGCCTGTGGCGTAAAAAAATGGCCGGGGAGTGCTCATTCAGTGCGCAAGCAGGGACTGGCCTGTCATTTCGGCGGGTTTGGGCAGGTTGAGGGCATCAAGCAGGGTCGGGGCCAGATCAGCCAGTTTGCCGCCATCATGCAGTTTTGTTGCGCTGGCACCGGCAACAATAAAGGGCACAAGGTTAAGCGTATGGGCGGTGTGCGGGCCGCCTGTCTGCGGGTCTTTCATGGTTTCGCAGTTGCCGTGGTCGGCTGTTACCAGCAGGATTCCGTGTTCTTCCTCCAGCGCGCGGGCAATGCGGCCCAGACCGGTATCCACGGCTTCCACGGCGGTAATGGCCGCGGCCAGCACCCCGGTATGGCCCACCATGTCCGGGTTGGCAAAGTTGAGTACGATCAGGTCGTATTCCCGGCTTTTAATGGCGGCTACGGCCTTGTCGGTCAGTTCCGGTGCTGACATTTCGGGTTGCAGGTCGTAGGTGGCCACTTTGGGGGAAGGCACCAGAATACGGTCTTCGCCTTCAAACAGTTTTTCGCGGCCACCATTCATGAAGTAGGTGACATGGGGGTATTTTTCCGTCTCCGCCATACGGAGCTGGCGGAGACCTGCCTGCGCGACTACCTCGCCCAGCAGGTTGGTCAGTTCTTCCGGCGGGAACAGAACGGTCATGCGCCCTGCCAGTGCATCGCTGTAGTGGGTCATGGCCAGAGCTGCGGCAAAATGCACCGTTTTGCTGCGGGCAAAGCCTGCAAAATCCGGCTCCAGCAACGTATCCATTAACTGGCGGATACGGTCTGCCCGGAAGTTGAAGGACAGAATACCATCCCCATCCTGCATGCCCGTATAGCCTGCCAGCACGGTGGGGAGAATGAATTCGTCCGACACATCCTGCGCATAGGCCGCGTCCACAACTTCTTCCGGCGTATTGGCCTGCGGGCCGGTGGCACTGACCAGAGCGTTGTAGGCTTTTTCCACCCGGTCCCAGCGTTTGTCGCGGTCCATGGCGTAATAGCGGCCCGATATGGTGGCAAGCTGCACACTGGCAGGCAAAGCCGCGCGGAGCTGTTGCAGGTAGGTGTGTGCCGAGCGGGGGGCTGTATCGCGGCCATCGGTAAACAGGTGCAGGGCTACGGGTATGCCTGCGTCACTGACAATGCGGGCAAGGGCTGCTGCGTGGTCCTGATGGGAATGGACCCCACCGTTGGAAATCAGCCCCATAAGGTGGCAGGTGCCACCGGTTTTTTTGAGCGTGGCAATAAAATCAGTCAAAACCGGGCTGCGCGCCAAGGACCCGTCCTCAATGGCGGTAAAAATACGCGGCAGTTCCTGCATGACCACCCGGCCTGCGCCAATATTGAGGTGCCCGACTTCCGAATTGCCCATCTGCCCCGCAGGTAGGCCCACGTCCTCCCCGCTTGTGCGCAGGAAGCTGTGCGGGTTGGCCTGCCACAACTGGTCAAAGTTGGGTGTTCTGGCCAGTTGCACCGCATTGTCTGACGAGTCTTCGCGCCAGCCAAATCCGTCAAGAATGACCAGCATGGCAGTGCGCTTGGGGGACTGCGGGGTGGATGGCATGGTGTTGGACCTCATTTTTATGTTTTTTTTGGTTCTGCATGAATAATGCCACCAAAACGTGGGGAAGATAAAGAGGTCGCGCAGCAGGGTAGGCGGGTGGATACAAAAACGGGGTGGTGGAACTGCTTCCACCACCCCGTTCAGGGTTTATTCCAAAGTGCAATAAAGCCTTCAGGCCCTGCGTACGATGTAGGTGCGTTCCAGCGCCTTGGTAATAAGGGCTGCGTGTTCGGGGTCACGCGCTTCTATCATCACCTCAAGCTGGGCAGCCTGCACGGAGGGAGCGGCAAAAAGCCTCTGGTGCGAGACTTCTATAATATTGCCACCAGCTTCCCCGATGGTTTTGGAAATATCGGCCAGCACGCCGGGGCGGTCGGGAATTTCCATAACCAGCCGCAGGATGCGCCCGTCGCGCAGCATGGCGCGCAGGAGGGTGTTGGCCAGAATGCGGCTGTCAATGTTCCCGCCAGAGATGGGAAGAGCCACCTTTTTACCCCGGAACAGGTCGGGGTAGGTCAGCACAGCGGCAAGAGCAGCGGCTCCGGCCCCTTCGCTCACCTGTTTTGCACCTTCGGCCAGCAGGGTAATGGCGTTTTCAATCGCGCATTCGGAAACAACCAGAACCTTGTCCACCTGCTTGCGAATGACCACATCCGTCTGCTTGCCAATCTGGAGTACGGCAATGCCTTCGGCAATGGTGGAACCACCATTGGGGTGTGTGGCCGGGCCGGGGAAAGCCGCAAGAGAATCGTACGATTCAACCTGCACGCCAATCAGCTCCATGTTCGGGCGCAGTGCGCGCGCAGCAATGGAGCAGCCCGCCAGCAGGCCGCCACCCCCAATGGGGGCTACCAGCATGTCCAGCTCGCCCGCATCTTCCAGCAGTTCCAGTGCGCAGGTGCCCTGACCTGCCATAACGGCGGCATCATCATACGGGTGCACAAAGGTCCGGCCTTCGCGCGCCTGCATGTCCTGTGCAAACATCAGGGCTTCGGCAAAAGTTTCACCTTCCAGTATCACGCGCGCACCCCAATTGCGGGTGCGTACCACTTTACCGGTGGGCGTGAACTTGGGCATGACAATAACCGCGTCAATGCCCAGCAGGCTGGCATGGCGGGCCACACCCTGTGCATGGTTGCCAGCAGATACGGCAATAACACCGCGTGCGCGTTCCTCCGGGGTCAGCAGAGCCAGCTTGTTGGCGGCTCCGCGTTCCTTGAAGGAGCCAACGGCCTGAAGGTTTTCCAGCTTGAGCGTAATATCCGCCCCCGTTGCGCGGGAGAGCGCGTGGGAGGGCAGTGTTGGCGTGCGGATAACCTTGCCACGAATGCGCTCGGCCGCGGCGGTGACATCTTCGAGGGAGATCATGTCAGATAAATTTGACGGACAGGATTTCGTAAGTCCGGTCCCCGCCGGGAGCGGGCACGGAAACGGTGTCACCTTCCTGCTTGCCAATCAGGGATTTGGCGAGCGGGGAGGAAATGGAAATCTTGCTCTGCTTGATGTCCGCCTCGTGCAGGCCCACGATCTGGTAGGTGATTTCCTTGTCCGTATCTTCGTCAACAAGGCACACGGTCGCACCGAACTTGATATGACTGCCAGACAGGGAGGAAGGTTCGATCACCTCGGCGGTGGAGATCAGTTCTTCCAGTTCCTGAATACGCCCTTCAATAAAGGACTGGCGCTCGCGCGCGGCATGGTATTCAGCGTTTTCCGAAAGGTCGCCATGGCTGCGGGCTTCCGCAATGGCGCGGATAACAGCTGGGCGTTCTTCTGATCTCAGCTTGCGCAGCTCGTCTTCAAGCTGAAGCAGACCCTTGCCCGTCATTGGAGTTTTCTGCAAGACGTGTCCCCAGAATAAAAGCTGCCGGGCCTGCTGGCCCGGCGCAGTAGTTACACAATAATCGCGTCGGGTGACGCCTCACACTCGTGGGGTTTGGCCCGGCATGGAACGGATGGGGCAGCCCTAAAGGCTACCCCGTGCGCTCAGAACGAACCGCTAAAGTATGACTGAAGTGGCGCAACATCAAGCGGTCCTTCACGCATTGCCGCAATCGCATGGATTGCCGCACGCGCGCCCGCCATGGTGGTGTAGTGCGGAATGCCCAGTACAAGGGCCGAGCGGCGGATGTCAAAGCTGTCTGCCACCGACTGCGCACCCTGTGCGGTGTTGATGACCATCTGCACCTCACCGGAGCGAATGGCATCCACGCAGTGCGGGCGGCCTTCAAGCACCTTGTTGACCACGCTGACCTCAATCCCGGATTCACGCAGTTTGCGTGCCGTGCCCCGTGTGGCCACGATCTTGAAGCCCATGGAAGCCAGCAGGCGGCCAAGTGGCGGCAGCTGGGGCTTGTCGCTTTCCCGCACGGACAGGAACACCGTGCCGCTCATGGGCAGGCGCACGCCAGCCCCAAGCTGGGACTTGGCAAAAGCCCGCTCGAACGAAGTATCCAGCCCCATGACTTCACCCGTGGAGCGCATTTCCGGCCCAAGGATGGTGTCCACTTCCGCAAAGCGGTTGAAGGGGAACACCGCTTCCTTGACGGCCACATGCGGCACCACGGCGCGGTCGTCCAGATTAAAGGTGTTCAGCTTGCTGCCTGCCATAACCCGTGCGCCAATCTTGGCGACCGGCACACCCGTTGCCTTGGCCACAAACGGCACAGTGCGCGATGCGCGAGGATTGACCTCGAGCACAAAGATCTCCTGATCCTTGATGGCGTACTGGACGTTCATCAGCCCCACAATGCCAAGCTCGCGGGCCATGGCTTCGGTCTGGGCCTTGAGCTCGGTCACAATGGCGGGGGAGAGGGTATAGGGCGGCAGGGCGCAGGCACTGTCACCCGAGTGAATGCCCGCTTCTTCAATGTGTTCCATAACGCCGGCGACGTACACATCCGTGCCATCGGCAATGCAGTCCACGTCTGCTTCAATCGCTTCGTTCAGGTAGCGGTCGAGCAGGATCGGGCCGGAGGAAATCTCATGCCCGGCAACCCGCAGCACGTCACGCATGTAACGCTGGAGGGAGGCGCGGTCATACACGATTTCCATCGCCCGGCCGCCCAGCACGTAAGATGGGCGGACAACCACGGGGTAGCCTACGCGCTCGGCTACGCTTTCGGCTTCTTCGGGGCTGCGGGCAATGCCGTTTTCGGGCTGGCGCAGGCCAAGCTTGTGCAGCATGGCCTGGAAGCGTTCACGGTCTTCCGCACGGTCAATGGCATCTGCCGGTGTGCCCAGCAGCGGAATGCCAGCGGCTTCCAGCGCGCGGGAGAGCTTGAGCGGGGTTTGGCCGCCATACTGTACAATGCAGCCCTTGACCGTGCCGTTACGCTGTTCGCAACGGATCAGGGCAATTACGTCCTCGGCGGTCAGGGGTTCAAAATACAGGCGGTCGGAGGTGTCGTAATCGGTGGAGACCGTCTCGGGGTTGCAGTTGACCATAATGGTCTCATACCCAGCCTCACGCAGGGCGTAGGCGGCATGCACACAGCAGTAGTCGAACTCGATACCCTGACCGATACGGTTGGGGCCACCGCCGAGAATAATGATCTTTTCGCGGTCCGTCGGGTTGGATTCACAGGTCGGGGGGGCAAAATGCCCTTCGTAGCTGGAATACATGTACGGCGTTGCGGAGGCGAACTCACCCGCGCAGGTATCAATCCGGCGGTAAACGGGGGTAACGCCCGCTTTTGTGCGGAGCTGGTCCACTTCTTCAGGCTGCGTGCCCGACAGGCGGGAGAGCTGCACATCAGAAAAGCCAAGGGCTTTCAGGCGGCGTAGGCTCTGCGCATCCTTGGGCAGGCCGTGGTGTTCGACTTCCCGTTCCGCATGGATGATTTTTTCCATCTCACGCAGGAACCACGGTTCAAACTTGCAGGCTTCGTGAATGGCTTCAACCGACAGGCCAGCCCGCAGCGCCTGAGCTGCCATGAGAATACGCTCCGGCCGCGGCTGGGAGAGCGCTGCACGGAAGGCATCTTCCCCACCGTCGCCGGGGGCTTCCACGGGGTCCAGCCCATGCAGCCCGGTTTCCATCGAGCGCAGGCCCTTCTGGAGCGCTTCGGAGAAGGAGCGGCCAATGGCCATGGCTTCCCCGACCGACTTCATGGAGGTGGAGAGCAGGGCCGGTGCGCCAGGGAATTTTTCAAACGTAAAGCGCGGGATCTTGACCACAACGTAGTCAATGGTCGGCTCGAAGGAGGCCGGGGTTGTGCGCGTGATGTCGTTTTTCAGTTCATCAAGCGTGTAACCCACAGCCAGCTTGGCTGCGACCTTGGCAATGGGGAACCCCGTAGCCTTGGAAGCAAGGGCCGAGGAGCGCGAGACGCGGGGGTTCATCTCGATCACCACCATGCGGCCGTCGGCGGGGTTTACGCCAAACTGCACGTTGGAGCCGCCCGTTTCCACCCCAATGGCGCGCAGGCAGGCCAGGGAGGCATCGCGCATACGCTGGTATTCCTTGTCGGTCAGCGTAAGGGCGGGGGCTACGGTAATGGAGTCACCCGTGTGGATGCCCATGGGGTCGATGTTTTCGATCGAGCAGATGATAATGCAGTTGTCCGCGGTGTCGCGCACAACTTCCATTTCGTACTCTTTCCAGCCCAGAACGGACTCTTCAACCAGCACTTCCGTGGTGGGGGACGCATCCAGCCCCGAGAGGATGATCCGCTCGAACTCCTCCCGGTTATAGGCGATGCCACCGCCGGAGCCGCCCATGGTAAAGGAAGGGCGGATAATGGTGGGGAAGCCAATCTGCTTGAGCGCTTCGTGCGCTTCGGCCAGCGTATGGGCAATAAAGCTGCGCGGGCTTTCAATGCCAATGGCATCCATGGCCTCGCGGAACTTCTGGCGGTCTTCCGCACGGTCGATCACGTCGGCCTTGGCGCCGATCAGCTCAACATTGTGCTTTTCCAGAAAGCCCGAGGCATGCAGCGCCATGGCCGTGTTCAGGGCCGTCTGCCCGCCCATGGTGGGCAGGACTGCGTCTGGCTTTTCCTTGAGGATAATGCGTTCGACCACTTCTGGCGTAATGGGCTCCACATAGGTGGCATCCGCAAGGCCGGGGTCGGTCATGATGGTGGCGGGGTTGGAGTTGACCAGAATAACCCGGTACCCTTCTTCCCGCAGGGCCTTGCAGGCCTGTGCGCCGGAATAGTCGAATTCGCACGCCTGACCGATAACAATGGGACCGGCGCCGATGATGAGGATGGAGCGGATGTCTGTCCGTTTGGGCATGATGCGTTCGGTCCTGTTAGTGCTTGACGCCGTTGGTGTCGATCAGGGTGACAAACCGTTCAAACAGATAAAAGCTGTCTGACGGGCCGGGGCTTGCCTCGGGGTGATACTGGACGGAAAAAGCTGCGTATTTGTCGGATGCCAGCCCTTCGTTCGAGCCGTCAAACAGGCTGACATGGGTCACATGCGCGTCGTCGGGCAGGGTTTTGGCATCTACGGCAAAGCCGTGGTTCTGGCTGGTAATTTCCACCTTGCCGGTTGCAAGGTCCTGCACGGGCTGGTTGGCGCCCCGGTGGCCGCGTTCCATTTTGTAGGTCTTGGCCCCAAGAGCCTGTGCCAGAAGCTGGTGCCCAAGGCAGATGCCAAACAGCGGTATGCCTGCTTCCAGCACGGTGCGGATGGCAGGAACGGCGTAGGTGGCCGTGGCTGCCGGGTCCCCCGGACCGTTGGACAGGAACACACCTTCGGGCTTGAGGGCGAGGATCTGCTCACCCGTGGTGGTGGCGGGGACTACGGTCACATCACAGCCAGCACTTACAAGGCAGCGCAGAATGTTGCGTTTTGCCCCGTAGTCCACCGCAACAACCTTGCGGCGCTTGCCGGTGGGGGCTGCGGTGTTGTCTGGCCATGACCACACACCTTCGGACCAGTCATAGGGTGCTGCACAGGTGACTTCCTTGGCAAGGTCCATGCCTTCCAGCCCCGGCCATGCGGCAACTTCTGCGGCAATGGCGTCCAGATCGAACTTGCCATCGGCAGGGAAGACAAGGGCTGCGGTCTGTGCACCGCCGTCACGGATTTTCAGGGTCAGGCTGCGGGTGTCCACGCCGGCAATGCCGGGGGTGCCGTGCTGCTTGAGCCACGCATCCAGGCTGCTGGTTGCGCGCCAGTTGGCCTGCTCGGTCGGGTCTTCCTTGACCACAAGCCCAAGGGCTGCGGGGCGTACGGCCTCATCATCCAGCGCGTTCGTGCCAACATTGCCGATATGCGGGAAGGTAAAGGTAATGATCTGCCCGGCAAAAGAGGGATCGGTCAGGGTTTCCTGATACCCGGTCATGCTGGTGGAAAAGCAGATTTCCCCAATGGCGGGTTTGGGTGTGAAGGCGCCAAAGCCTTTCCCCCACAATACGCTGCCATCAGCGAGAACAAGAGCGGCGGTCGCGCCATCCGGGCGGGCTTGAGGCATGGATGATCCTGTCTGGCTGCCTCCCGCAAGCGGGGAGGGTCTGTCTGTAACTGCGGGTGCGGGCTGGAGGTCCTGAAGGGAAAGACCCGTGGCCTGTGCAATGGCTGGCCAATGGCGGGAGGGAATGGCCTGCGCCTGCCGCCATTTGCGAATGGCCTCGGTGCCAACGCCGGTCAGCCGCGCCGTGGCGTCTGCTCCGCCAATGCGGGCTATAATGGAGTCGATTGACATGGGCATGTGCAAAATGGTTCCTCCCGGAGCGCTCTTCTAGCAGCATGTCAGTAAGGTGGGAAGAAATTTCCCACCCGCAAAAACCGAACGCGTGGCGTGCTGGGAAGTTTTTTCCCGTAAAGCTTTTTTCCGTGCCGGGTGGTATGGTGCGCAGCGATTATAAACACATATGGAGCGTAGAAGAAGCATGACCCTTCGTGAAAGCCTGATGGCAGACCTGAAAACCGCAATGAAGGCAGGCGAAAGCGCGCGTGTTGCAACCATTCGCATGGTCACGGCCAAGCTCAAGGATGTGGAAATTGCAGGCCGCGCCAAGGGGCATGAAGGGCTGAGCGAGGAGGAAGGCATTTCCGCCCTGCGCGGTATGATCAAGTCCCGCACGGAATCCGCTACCCTGTACCGGGATGCCGGGCGCCCCGAACTGGCTGAAAAGGAAGAGGCCGAAATTGCCGTGATCCGTGGCTACCTGCCGCCTGAACTGGATGAGGCAACCCTGAGTGCCGCCGTGGCAGAAGCCGTTGCTTCCACCGGTGCTGCATCCATGAAGGATATGGGTAAGGTCATGGGTGTGCTCAAAGGTCGGTTTGGCGCTACCTTGGACATGAGCCGCGCAAGTGCTGCCGTGAAGGCACTGCTGGGTTGAGGCTCGGAGCAGTATAGGCACCCCATGGCCATTGATTCCAACTTTCTGGATGAACTGCGTGCCCGTACGCCCATAACATCCGTCATCGGGCGCAGGGTCAAACTCGCGCGTTCGGGACGAAACTGGAAAGGGTGCTGCCCTTTCCATGGAGAAAAAACCCCTTCGTTTTATGTGTATGACGACCACTTCCATTGCTTCGGCTGTGGTGTGCATGGGGATGTCATTTCCTTTGTCATGCAGATGGAGGGCAAAAACTTCCCCGAGGCGGTGGAGGAACTGTCCACCGCCGCAGGGATGGAAGTGCCAAGGGACACCCGCGCCACGCGTGAGGAGGTGGCCCATGTTCGCTCGCTGGAAGATGTTCTGGAGGCCGCTCAGGCCGTGTGGTCCGCCGCCCTGTACAAGCCCGAAGGGCGTGCAGGGCTGGACTACCTGCTCGGCCGTGGCCTGACGCGTGAGACCATAACGGCTTTTGGGCTGGGCTGGGCCAGTGCGGGGCGTGGGCATCTGGTGGAGGCACTCGCCCCACAGGGCATAACCCCCGAGCAGATGGCGCAGGCCGGGCTCATGCGGGTAGATGAGGATGGCAGGCCAAAGGGCGAGCTGTTCTGGGGGCGTGTGACATTCCCCATCCGTGACCGCAAGGGGCGGCTTGTCTCCTTCGGGGGGCGTATTCTGGGGGATGGGCAGCCCAAATACCTGAACGGGCCGGAAACACCGCTTTTTTCCAAGCGCAGGCTGCTGTTCGGGCTGGACCGCGCCCGTGCGGCCGTGCGGGCGCCAAGGCCCAAAGGTGTGGTGGCCCCGGACCTGATTGTGGTGGAAGGGTATATGGATGTCATAGCCCTGCATCAGGCGGGCTTTACCGGGGCTGTGGCCCCCTTGGGCACCGCCCTGACACCTGAGCAGATGGAAGTGCTGTGGCAGGTCGATCGGGCACCCATATTGTGTTTTGATGGCGATGGTGCAGGCAGGCGGGCTGCCGTAAAAGCGGCGGAAACCGGCTTGCCCCTGCTTGCCCCCGAGCACACGCTGCGCATCTGCCTGCTGCCTGATGGGGAGGACCCCGATAGTCTGGTCCGCCAGCGGGGAGCCGCCTTTGTGGCGGAGTTTTTTGCCGGGGCTTCCCCCTTGTCCAGCGTGCTGTTTGACCTGCTGGCCGCCGGGGTTACCAACCCGGGGCCGGAGGAACGTGCCGCCCTGCGGCGCAGGCTGACCGATGTTGCCGCCCTTATTCCGGACAAGGCTCTGGCATCGGAATATCGCGCGACATTGCTGGACCGGTTTTTTGCCACCTTCCGCCAGCAGGGGCGGGGGAAGGCAAAGTCCGGGGGAGGGAAGTCTGCTTTTGCCAGCCCCGGTGCCGTGCAGGATTCGTACACGGTCAATCTGGACCAGACGCAGGAGCTGCAACGCCTGATGCTGCTCCTGCTGGTGGAGCACCCCCAACTGGTGGCAGAAATGGAAGAAGCCTTGTGCCGCCTTGACTTACCAGTGGATTTTGCGCCATTGCGTGGTGTGCTGCTGGATCTGTCGGCCGATGGTTGTCTGCCCCAAACGGAGGATGACCTGCGGGCATGGCTGAAGGCACACGGGCAGGAGGCAACTCTGGCGCCGCTCATGCGTGTTGATGGCGCAGGCCTGAGCCATGGCGACGTAGAGATTGTTGCTGCCAGAACACGATGGTGGCATTTTTACGGCTTGTTGTACCGTGACCATTTCATACGCGAGGTTATGGACGACGCGGCCCGTTTTTGTTTGGAAAAAACGGGAGATACCAGCCAATGGCAGAGATTACAGGCGCGGCTGGAGGCCATGGAGCGCCTGCGTCGTGGTGGACTGGATGAGGCAGATATCTGAGTAGTGGCTGAATGTTCCTGAGGGTGTTCCTCTTGACTTCGCGCTCAGTATATCCCACGTCCTGCCCGCCCCGAATAACGTGAACAGTGTAGTGTGGTAAACTGGTCGTTCTGTATCCTGTCCGGGATACAGATGGGGGGAGGAGCAGGTCTGGCATGGCGACAAAAACGGCATCAACGAACGCAGCGCAGGAACAGGATGGTGATTCCAGCCTGTTGGATACTCAGTCATCCGCGGTCAAAAAGCTGATCGCAAAAGGGCGCGAGCGGGGATGCATCACGTTTGATGAGCTGAATGCCGTTCTGCCGCAGGATAAAATGTCCTCCGAACAGATCGAGGACATTATGGCCGTCCTGTCCGAAATGGGCATTCAGGTGGTCGAAAGCGAAGAGAGCGAAGAAGGCGAAGCCCAGAAGCCTGCCGAAGACGATGAAGAATCGGATGAGGAAGAGCCCGAAGCCGAGGCCGATGCAGAAGGCCCGGCGGCCGGGAATGTGAACGAAAGCGCAGGCCGCACGGATGACCCCGTCCGGATGTACCTGCGCGAAATGGGCACGGTTGAACTGCTCTCCCGCGAAGGCGAAATCGCCATCGCAAAGCGGATCGAAGCAGGCCGTGATGAAATGATCGGCGGCCTGTGCGAAAGCCCGCTGACCTTCCGCGCCATTATCTCCTGGCACGAGAAAATCCTGAACAATGAAATGCTGCTGCGTGACATTGTGGACCTTGAAGCCATGCAGAGCGGCGGGCCGATGGAGGAAGGGGCTGAGGGTGCCGAAGGCGGAGCCTTTGCCGAATCCGAGTCTGAAACCGAAGAGGCCGAAGAGTCCGACAGCGAATCCGAAGGCGATATTGAAGGTGAAGGCAGCGGCCTGTCACTTTCCGCGCTGGAAGAAAAACTCAAGCCAGAGATTCTGGCCCATTTTGCTGAAATCGAACCCCTGTACGAGGCCCTGCGCAAATTGCAGGTGCACCGGATTGAAGCCCTGACATCCGGTGAGGATGTGGATGGTGCGTTCGAGGACAACTACATCGCATTGCGCGACCAGCTTGTGAGCAAGGTTGAGCAGGTTCACCTGCACAACAACCGGATTGAAGATCTGGTGGCCCAGCTCAAGCAGATGTTCCAGCGCCTGAACGTGCTGGAAGGGCGCATGCTGCGTCTGGCTGAAAGCTGCCGTGTCTCCCGCGATGATTTCTTGCTGAAATACCGTGGCCGCGAGCTGGATCCGGGCTGGATGGACATGGCCTCCGCCCTGCCGGGCCGCTCATGGAAAAACTTTGTGGCCAAGCACGCAGCAACGGTTATTGACCTGCGGAACAACGTTGCTGGGCTGGCGCAGGAAACCGGTTTGCCAATTGGTGAGTTCCGGCGCGTGTATGCAACGGTCGCCCGTGGTGAGCGTGATTCCGCCCGTGCCAAAAAGGAAATGATCGAAGCCAACCTGCGGCTGGTTATTTCCATTGCCAAAAAATACACCAACCGCGGTCTTCAGTTCCTTGACCTGATTCAGGAAGGCAATATCGGCCTGATGAAGGCGGTGGACAAATTTGAATACCGCCGTGGCTACAAGTTCTCCACCTACGCCACGTGGTGGATCAGGCAGGCGATCACCCGCTCTATTGCGGATCAGGCGCGGACGATCCGTATTCCTGTGCACATGATCGAGACCATCAACAAGCTGGTGCGCACCTCGCGCCAGATGCTGCATGAAATCGGGCGCGAACCAGCCCCCGAAGAACTGGCCGAAAAGCTGGGCATGCCGCTGGAAAAAGTGCGCAAGGTGCTCAAGATCGCCAAGGAGCCAATCTCCCTCGAAACCCCGATCGGGGATGAGGAAGACAGCCACCTTGGGGACTTCATCGAAGATAAGTCGGCTGTTATTCCGCTGGATGCGGCTATCCAGACCAACCTGCGCGAGGCAACAACCCGCGTTCTGGCCTCCCTCACCCCGCGTGAGGAACGCGTGCTGCGCATGCGCTTTGGTATTGGCATGAACACCGACCATACGCTTGAAGAAGTCGGTCAGCAGTTCAACGTTACCCGCGAGCGTATTCGCCAGATTGAAGCCAAGGCGCTGCGCAAGCTCAAACACCCCAGCCGGAGCCGCAAGCTGCGTTCCTTCCTGGATGATAACTGATCTAGGCTTGTTGGAACCGGTCACACGCATGCAGGTGCAGGTCACCTTCATGCGTATGGACCGGCCCCCGGCAGCGCCTGCTCTGGCCTTGCCGCCGGGCTGGGTGCTTGATGATGATGTACACCTGTCTGTCAGCCAGTACCGGACCCTGCATTTTGGTGTCGGGCGCAACTGCTGCTGGTGGATGCGGCAGGTTCTGTCAAACAAGGCTTTGGCCCATCTGCTGGCGACAGCTCCCATAAAAGTTGGCCTGCTGCGTGAGCATGAGCATATTCGCGGCTTTTATGAGCTTAATCTGGGTGACCCGCAAAACATCAATCTGGCCTATTTCGGGCTGCTGCCCGAAGCCATAGGACTTGGTGTTGGCCGGGCTTTTCTGGATGGAGTGTTGCGCCGTGCATGGGCTTATGGCCCGCAGAGCGTGCGGGTCAATACCTGCACGGCAGACCACCCCCGCGCCCTGCCACTCTACCGGCAGATGGGGTTTGAGGTGATCCGCCGTGTTGATGAGGAATGGGACGTGCCAGACCGCCTTGGGCTGGATATTCCTGCGCATCTGCGCTGCTAAATATCTTGCATTTTCGGGCTGGGTGTGGTTGACACTCCCTTTCCCTGCCGGGCTCAGGCATTGGTCCGGCTATACCCTCGCTTTCTGGCCAGTTCAGAGGCTCCGCTGCCGAAAGGGTTCGGCGTGGATGGGTTGATTGTATCCGAAGGGAGCAAACATGCCACTTTACGAAAGCGTGCTTATTGCACGTAATGATATTTCTCAGCAGCAGGTAGACGCTATTCTGGACGGCATTGCCGCTCAGATCGAAGCAGACGGCGGTGCCGTTCGCAAGCGTGAATACTGGGGCCTGCGCAGCCTTGCATACCGCATCAAAAAGAACCGTAAGGGCCATTACGCTCTTCTGGGTCTGGAAGTGCGCTCCGAGCTGCTCAAGGAAATTGAACGCCAGCTGTCCCTCAATGAAGACATCCTGCGTCTGCTGACGCTGCGGGTGGAAGAAATTGACGAAGCACCGTCCCCCGTTCTGTCCCGCAAGGGTGAAGATCGTGGCGAACGCGGCAGCTTCCGTGGCGGCGCCAAGCCGGCCGGTGGTCGTTTTGAAAGCGGCCGTGGTGGCCGTCGCGGTGGCGACGACCGGGTTGCTGACCAGCCTGAAAACGCAGCGGAGTAATTCAGATGTCTGAAACAACAGAAATCAACCCCGCCGCCCGTCGTCCGGCTGTTGGCGCTCGCCGTCCGTTCTACCGTCGTCGCAAGTCCTGCCCGTTCTCCGGCCCCAACGCGCCGAAGATCGACTACAAGGACGTGCGTCTGCTCAGCCGCTTCCTTTCCGAACGTGGAAAGATCGTGCCGAGCCGTATTACGGCGGTTTCCGCAAAAAAGCAGCGTGAGCTGGCACAGGCTATCAAGCGTGCCCGCTTCCTGGCTCTGCTTCCTTACGTTGTGAGCTGAGGGGAACAACCATGGCTGCTACAGAAGTAATCCTGCTCCAGCGCGTAGCGCATCTGGGTCAGATGGGTGATGCGGTAAAGGTTCGTCCGGGTTATGCCCGTAACTACCTGCTGCCGCAGGGCATGGCTATTCGTGCGAACGAAGCCAACCGCGCCCGTTTTGACCGTGAACGTGCACAGCTTGAAGCACAGAACATCAAAAACCGCGAAGAAGCAGAACGTCTGTCCGAACGGATGGAAGGTCTGGCGGTTGTTCTGATCCGTCAGGCTGGTGACAGCGGCAGCCTGTATGGCTCCGTGAGCACCCGCGACGTGGCACAGTCCGTAACGGAAGCTGGTTTTACCATCTCCCGCCAGCAGGTCTCCCTTGCTCACCCCATCAAGTCCCTCGGGCTTTATGAGGTCAAGGTTGCTCTGCACCCGGAAGTTGTCGTGTCTGTTATCGTTAACGTTGCCCGTTCGCAGGAAGAAGCTGAACGTCAGGCACGTGGCGAAGCGACCTCCGTGGAAGAAGAAGCCACTCTGGCCGGTGACGAAGCCTTTGTTGAAGGTGAAATCGTTGCTGACGCTGAAGAAGTTGAAGCTCAGGACGCAACGGCCTGATTTTTCGCTTTTGCGAGAGTGTGAAAAGAGGATCGGCTTAGGCCGGTCCTTTTTTTTTGTCGGTTTGTCCGTTTCGTTCTATGTATTTGCTTAATTATTTTTAAGCATAGGGAAACGTGGACATGAAGCGCGTTCTGGGGCCGATCTTGCGGCATTTTGTGGAATCTGGCTCCCTGCGCGTGTTATGGCCAGACGCGACAACCACTGTTTACCATGGTGCAAAACCCGGCCCGCAGGTTGGCGTGCATTTAAAGAATGCAGCTGCCGTTAAATCCCTTGTGCTCAACCCCGGTCTGGCCTTTGGCGAAGCCTATATGGATGGCTTTCTGGAGCCGCTGGACTGCACCCTGTACGACCTGCTGCACCTGCTTATGCTGAATGCCATGAACCCCTCTGGCCACATTGCAGAGCAGCTTTCCGCAGCATTACGCTATGTGCGGCGCGGCTGGATCCAGTTTAATTCCACCTCGCGTTCCAAGCAGAATGTGGCCCATCATTATGACTTGGGGAACAGCCTGTATGAGCTGTTTCTGGATAAGGACTGGCAGTATTCCTGCGCCTACTTCCCCACTGGGGAAGAAACGCTGGATGAAGCACAGGAAGCCAAAAAACACCACATTGCCGCCAAGCTCAAACTCGACCGGCCCGGGCTGGAAGTGCTGGATATAGGCTGTGGCTGGGGTGGCATGGCCCTGACACTGGCCAAGGATTACGGTGCCCGTGTTACGGGGATTACCCTCTCGGAAGAACAGCTGGCTTTTGCACGCCAGCGTGCGCAGGATGCGGGGCTTGCCGGGCAGGTAAGTTTTGAGCTGCTGGATTACCGCCACCTCAAGCGCAAGTTTGATCGGATTGTCTCGGTTGGCATGTTCGAGCACGTTGGGGTCGGGCATTACAAGGCGTTTTTTGAAACCATCCGCAATGCCCTTACCCCCGATGGCATAGCGCTGATTCACTCCATAGGCCGGAGTGATGAGCCGGGTACAACCAACCCGTGGATGAATAAATACATCTTCCCCGGTGGGTATTCCCCTGCATTGAGCGAGGTTTTTTCTGCCGTGCAGCAGACGGGCCTATGGGTAACGGATTGTGAAATCCTGCGCCTGCATTACGCTAGAACCATTGCCATCTGGCGTGAGCGTTTTGCCGCACGCCGCCCCGAAGCCGTAGCCATGTATGACGAACGCTTTGCCAGAATGTTCGAGTTTTATCTGGCTGCAGCCGAGCTGGCTTTCCGTGTACAGGGGCACATGAACTTCCAGTTGCAGCTCTCCCCCTCCATAAGCGCTGTGCCTTATACCCGCGACTATATGGTGGATGCAGAGCGGACCAAAACTGGCGCGAACTAACCCAGCGCCAGATGGGCGCGGGCCAACTGGTCGAACTCTGCAATGCTCAGGGTTTCGGCCCGGCGGGTGCCGTCTATATTGGCGGCATCCAGCAGCTTTGCACCGTTCAGGCTTTTGAGCGAGCCACGCAGCATTTTACGCCTTTGGCCAAAAGCCGCAGCAGTAACGCGCTCCATGGCTTTGAACAGGGCAGGGGTAGGCTGCTCGCGGTGGGGCGTAATGCTGGCCACAGCGGACCAGACCGCCGGGGGAGGCGTAAAGGCCCCCGGTGGCAGCTTCATCACCACGGCGCAATCCGCACACCACTGGCTTAGCACGGCAAGGCGACCGTAATGTTCGCTATCGGGTGCAGCGCAGATACGCTCTGCCACTTCCAGCTGGAACATAAGGGTCAGCCGTCCCCATGCCGTACCCTGCCGCAACCAGCCCACAAGCAGGGGAGTGGCCACATTGTAGGGCAGGTTGGCGATAATCTGCCGGGGGGCAGGGCAGAGGGCTGTCAGGTCCTGTTTCAGGGCGTCAGCCTCGACCACGCTCAGGCGGTCGGGGTAGAACTGGGCCAGCTCCTGAATAACCGCCACAGCGCGGCTATCCAGTTCCACTGCGGTAACGCTGGTAGCCCCAGCCGCCAGCAGGGAGCGTGTTAGCCCCCCCGGGCCGGGGCCAACCTCCACAACATGTTGCCCGTCCAGCGCGCCTGCAAGGGCTGCAATGTGGTCGGTAATGCCGGGGTCGAGCAAAAAGTGCTGGCCCAGCGCCTTGCGGGCGTCCAGTTCATGCCGGCGAATAACGTCGCGCAGGCTTTCCAGTTCGGGAGGCAGGGTTACGCCCCTTTCAGTTTAACGTGCAGGTCGATCATGGCGCGGCGGTGCAAGTCGCTATCCAGCTGGCGGGCAGCCTGTTCCACACGCTCGTTCATCAGCTGGTCAGCAATTTCGCTCGGGGAGCGGTTGGAAAAGTTCTTTTCCGTTTTGGAGCAGACCATCAGCAGATCAATCCCCTCGCGCGAGACCATGGGGCGCGAAACCTGACCAATGGGAAGTTCCGCCAGCACAGACTGCATTTGCGGGTTCAGGCGTTCCAGCGGCAGTTCACCGGGGTTGCTGGGGCGTTTTTCCCCTTCGCCCTTGTTGGCAGCTTCCATTTCCGTGCAGCTATGGGTTGTCTGGGCTATGTGCATGGCCTTCTGGAGAGCAGCTTCCTGCTGGGGGGTCACATGCTGGGGGTCGAGCGGTGTGTCAAACCCGACAAAAACCTGACGGACATCAACCATATGCCCCATTTCCTTGCCCACAACCCGCTTGCCGTTCAGTGTGACAATCAGGAACCCGCCGGGCACGGTAATGGGGTTGGAAACAGCGCCGATGCCCACAGGCATCCGGCGGACAATATCGACCACGCTGGGGTCCAGCTCATCTTCCTGCACCCAGCCCATGGAGCCACCGTCAAGCGCTGTCTGGCTTTGGGAGAACTGGGCTGCAACAATGGGGAAGGGCGCGCCTTTGTGCAGTTCGTCAATAACCGTATTGGTGAAGGCGAGCTCTTCCTCCGCATGGCGGGGGTCGTCCACCTTGACAAAAATTTCGCTGATTTCGTATTCCGTCCGGCCTTCTTCACGCTTGAGCGCGGCCTGTCGCTGCGCAATATCACCAGCGGAGACGCGCGAGCGTGGGCCAAGCTCCTGCCGCAGGACCTGAATCCAGCCGATCTGGACGCGCAACTGGTCGATCAGCGTGGTCAGGGAGACACCATCCTTTGCAAGATGGTTGCGCAGGGTGCCTTCGGGCATGCCATTGCGTTTTTCAATATTGCCAATGGCGGCGGCAATCTGTTCAGGCGCAATATTGATGTGGCGGCTCAGGATTTCCTGCGTGCGCAGCTTTTCATCAATCATCTGGCGGATAATCTGCGGGCGCAGGCGGGCCATCAGGTCATCGGATACGGGCAGGCCGGTGGAAAGGGCAAACAGCTTGCCGCGGTTGTCCACGTCTCTCTTGGTGAGGGGAATGCTGTTGACGACCGCAACGATCATGTCATCCGGTTCGGGCTGTGCCTCGGCAGCAGGCGCCTGCGCGGATTTGGCGGCAGATGAGTGGTGGTGGGTGGCCGCTGCCGCGTGGGGAGCCGCCGCACAGACCGGAAGAGCCAGCGCGGTAAGAGAACAACAAGCCAGTGTTAAGGAGCGCAGACGCATACGGAACGGTCTTTCAGCTTTCTGCCATATCAGAACGATCTGTTTGTGATACCGGAGATGGCACTATTTTTGAAGCGGTTCTTACTTGAGCCCGAAAGCCCCCAGGGTTTTAAGGCTTACCGTGACCAGATAGGTCGAGTTACGCTGCTGCCCACCAATGGTGCTGTATTGCTTCAGATACATGAAGTCGATAGCGAAGCAGTCATTATCATACCCAAGATCCCCGCCGAGAGAGACGAAGTTCTTGCGTGAGAGGCTGCGCCGCGAAAAGCCAGAAGCGTGCCAGTTCTGCCAGTCCACGGAGACCCCGCCACTGAGTTCGCTGGTCTGTGTCGTGTAAAGCTGGTTGGGGGAGTAGGCGCGGTAGTTGGTGGCAAAGTAGTAGTAGGGCGTTACGGGCTCGTAAATATAACCACCACGAATGCGGAAGTGCGGCACACCTGCGCTGAAGAGCGCATCACCAAAGTTGATTTTGGTCTTGTGCGGGTCCAGGCGCATGCGGGCCGTGAAGTCAAAATACTGGCTGGGAATAACGCGTGCGCGTGCCACTACATCCGACGCATGGTGATCCAGCCCGGAGTAGGGGATCATGTCATGTGTAATGTGCTGCTGAAAACTTTCGCCCGCCAGCAGGTCCACAATATGCCCGTCCCATGTCCAGTTGGCATGCACACCCACGTTGCCGCGTAGCCCGCCGTCCAGCCTGTCCGTGCCCTGATACCGGTTGAGGGCAAACAGCGTGCTATCGGTAAATTCGTAGCTCATGCTGTCTTCGTTGGGGATCATGTCGTTGCCGTTGTTGCCGGTATTGGGGGCGTAAATGCCCTGCACAATCGGCTCGATCAGCTGCGTGCCCCGGCCGTGCTCAAAAGTCCGCACAAACGGCCAGTTGGTTTTAAGGGCTATGGTTGGCAGAACCTGCCCGGTTACGGAGGTATGGGACGTATTATAATAGGTTGGCTGCTGGTACAGTTTGCGGGCGCGATAGACCATTGAATCCAGCCGCAGGGTCAGCAGAAACTGCTGGCCCATTTTGGTGTGGAACGGGCGGTTCCAGTTCAGCTGCAACTCGCCACGCTGGTCGGAAACCCCGTTATCGCGCTTTACATTGAAGTCTGTTGTGTTGACGCTCAGACGCCCACCCAGCATGTCGGGCTGGCCGGTAAAGCTGTAGGTATAGCGGGGCAGCACAAGAGGCAGGTCCCTGTTGTGAATGATCCCCTGGTTCAGCCCTTCATAGTACTGCCCGTCCAGCCGGTTGTAGGAGCCGGTGCCAAACCCTTCCAGGTAGGCGTTGGAGTTCAGGGTATCTGCCCCATAACCCTGCACACGGTAGTCACGCATGTAGTTGGCGGAGCTGGTGTAGTTGATGTTCGCACCCGCGCGCCAGTATTTGTTGATGGAGAAGTTGCCGCTGATGAACACATGGCCTTGCAAGCCATGGTTGCCGCCGCTTTTTTCCTGATGGCCGAAGTTGTTGGTATACATTTCGGCCCTGTGCGTATCGTAGGCTACGCCTGCACGCACGCTCAACTGGCCAAAGTTCAGGCGGTTGCGGTAAAGCCCGCTTAGCTGCGGCCCCGTTTTGGTGGCAAACAGCCCCTGTATGTTCATGTCCGACTGCTGGTTGATCACCCAGTAGTAGGGAATGGTAACATAGGTGCCCAGGTAACGGTCATGCGGGGTAAGCCCGGGCATAAGAAAACCGCTGCGCCGCTTGGCCGAGGGGTCGGTCATGGAAAAATAGGGCAGGTAGACGACTGGCACGCCCAGAATATCCAGGTAGGCATCACGGAAGTCTATTTTCTGGTGTTCAAGGTCCTGCGTCGCGTTAAAGGCGCGGAACTGCCAGAAGGGCGGGCGGGTTTTATCTTTTTCACAAATTTCGCAGGCCGTGTACACGGCGCGGCTCATGTCGTTGATCTTGCCGCCGGTGCGCCGCATGCCGTTGGCGGCCAGTTTGGCGTTATCTGGCATGGTGGAGTTCACATGCAGCATGATCCCGTCCTTCATGCCGCCTGTCAGCTCGGCATAATGGGCGTATATGACCGAGCCATTGGGCTGGATCGTGGCCACATTCCCGCGCGCGGCCATAAGGCCTGAATCCCGGTCGTACACGATCTTGTCCGCACGCAGGACGCGGTCGCCCTGCCATACCTGCACGTTGCCGGTCCAGGTTACGGTGTGTTCCACATCGTTGTAATCGACCTTGTCAGCCTGAAAGGTGGCCGGGTCGTTGGGGGATGTCCGCTGCTGGGAGTTGACGTGCATGGACCGGGGCTTGAACTGCGCAAAAGCCGCTTTGGGCTGGCTGATCACCAGACACGCGGCAACGCTCCCCAGCGCTGTTGCAGCACTCAGGGTGGAGCGGCGGCGCAGCAGAGCGCAGCAAAAGGGCCGGAGCGCCACGATCAATCAGCCATCCTCCAGATGAAGAAGTAGTGCAACAGCCAGACAAAGCCCGGCAAGGGTAGGTGCCCATGCAGCCAGAACGGGGGGAAGCGCTCCTGACTTTCCTAACTGCTCAGCGACTTTGGATATGGTGAAAAGCAGAAAACCCGCCGCAACACCAGACCCAACCATTTTGGCAACGCCCCCCCGCCGTGACGGACGCATGGAAAAACCGGCGGAAACCAGTGCCATGGTGCCAGCCAGTATAGGTAATGCCAGAAGAGACTGGAAATGAATACGGTGGCGTATGGATGAAAAACCTGAATGATCCAGCAAGGTTATAAAACCCGGCAGCGCCCAGACGGAAAGCGTGTCGGGCGAGGCAAAGCTTTCCTGCACCCGATCAAGGGTCAGGCTTGTGGGGAGGACGATGACGCCAACAGGCGTTAGAATGTTGTTGGGCCGGACCACAGATGCCTCGGTAAGCTCCCACCCTGCGTTTTTCAAAGCCCCTCTGGGGGATTCGATTCGCATGATCAGCTTGTCTTCATGGTCGAGCCGAAACACGCTGATATCGCGAATATGCAGTTGCCCCTGAGTTACCTGTACGTCCCCCGCATGCAGCATGGTTACGCCGTGCGGGTCGTATTGTGTGTCTGCCTGACGCAGCCACAGTGAACCGCCTGAAAGGCTGAGAGGCCCTCCGTCGGAGCGGAGGTACTGCTGGTCCAGATCCGCAGCGCGGCGGTACATGACGGAGGAAAGGGGGGAGATCACGCATGTGGCCGTAATGCCAAGCAGAATGGCGCAGGCCAGAGGTGCTGCCAGAAACTGCCAGACCGAAAGCCCCGCCGCACGCGCGACTATGAGCTCGGATGAGCGCGTCAGCCGCCAGAAACACACAATGCCGCCCAGCAGAATGCCAAACGGCAGAATTTCCATGGCAAAATAAGGTACGTGCAGCCCGGCAATTTCCGTCACGATGTTGGAGGAAACTTCAGGGCGGGAGGAAACCCGGCGGAACAGGTCAATCAGGTCAAACAGGCAGATAATACCCGTCAGGGCCGCAATCATGGTCAGCACGCACAGCAGGAACTGCCGCGCAATATAACGCGAGAGGGTGACGGCAACGATCATGCGTTCGGGCGTCCTCTCATGCCTGCTGGGGCTGGCGGCGGTTGGCTTTTATTTCCGGCATGAACAGCAGATAGGCACAGACCAGCCCGGGCAGCGTGGCAAAGAGCGGAATAAGGGGAATAAGCCGCATGTTGCGCCCGGCCAGATTTTGCAAAAGCATGGTTACGGCCAGCAACCCGACAACACACAGCACCGCTACAAGCGGGCGCGTTACGCTGCCATGGCGCGAGAATGCGCCCCGGAGCATGGCAAACATGCCGATCATGGCAAAGGAAAAACAGGTTAGCGGGGAGGTCAGGCGCCGCCAGCCTTCCACCTTGAACTTGCCCGTATCCCGTGCCGAGACAGCACTTGGGTCGGGGGAGAGCAGCTCGGAGAGGGACATCTCGGCTGAATCACGCAGATGCTGGCTTGATGGGTGTGCGGTAGAAAAATCCATGGTGTCCTGTTTGAAAACCAGCATGTTCAACCGGCCGGTTTTGCGGTCGAGAACCTGACGGGACCCATCATAAAGCACAACGCGCGGCACGTCATTGACCATGACCATATTGCCGTGGCTGGCCAGAATTGTGGCATGGTTGTCGGGTTGCCGGTCATCTTCCACCAGAATACCCCACAAAACCCCGTTCTGGTCGCGCGAGCGGATATAGACGGTCATGGTGTTTGATACTTTTGTAAAAACACCATCCTGCAGCATAAAAGCCGCCATCTTGTTCCTGATCTGGAGCTCGTACTGGCGGAACGCATGGTAGGAGGAGGGGACAATCCACACGTTGAGCACAAATACAATCAGGGTGGAAAGTGCCGCGCAGATCAGCCCCGGCCGCGCCAGAGAGAAGGGGGAAAGCCCCGCAGCCTGCATGACCGTAAGTTCACGGTCGCTGGCCAGACGCTGGTAAACAAACAGGCTGACAATAAAGGTGGTAATGGGCATGACCACCGCCACAAAGGACGGCAGCAAAAGACTGGTCAGTTCTATGAACACACGCAGGGACAGGCCCCTGTCCACAACCAGCGACACAAAATGCAGGGACTGCATAAGCCAGATCAGTGCCGCCAGCCCGCCCGTAGTGGCTGCCAGCGCCACCAGCAACTGGCGCAGCACGTAGCGGTCCAGCGTTAAAAAGTGGTGTTGGAGCCACAGAAGAAGGGAGCGGACAGTCATGCTCTCGGTTATCTACCTCCGTGGTGTCAGAGGCAACAGCCCGGGCTGTAATCGGTCTATAAAATAGAGACGACAGAACCCCTTGACCGAACTAGAACATCAGCATGACACCGCCAGATGCGGTGTTGTCGCTCTCCTTGCTGCCCCCATGTGCGGAGGAGGACGTGTGGGAATATTCGCCAACCACGGTCAGCCAGTCGGTCATCTGGTAATAGGCGGCCCCGACCTCGGACTGGTTGCGGCGCACAAGCCCCGCAGAACCGGCCTGACTTTCCAGAGCCGTATTTTCCCCACCAGCCAGATACAGGTTGCTTACGCCATAGCTGCCAACCAGACGGAATTTTTTGGTAATATGGTAGGCACCCTGCACGTAATACCCTTCCGAGTCACGTTTGCGGCCACTGGCATCCACACCATCAAAGAACAGGCCGGTCGTGCCCAGCCCGCTGCCACGGTAGTAGTAGGCAACGCCTTCAAGCGGACCATAGGTGACCTTGGTGCCAATATCCCCCGCTTCCACCATCGCGCTGTGGTGCTGATCGGAGCTGAGCAGGGGTGTTTTGCCATCTGCCTGCAGGCTGCTAAGCCCCTGCATGTGCTGGATCAGGAAGCTGGCCCAGATGTGGAACTGCACATCGGAGACGGAAAAATCATACACGGCGCGGCCCTGCACCATGGGGGAGGAATGCTGGGTGGACCCGGCCGAATACTGGCTGGCAGCGGAGGCCGCGGTGGGGTTTGTGGCATCGGCGTAGCCAAATTCATCCAGCGGCTGGAAAATACCCACTGACCCCTGAAAACCGCCCAGCTTGGGGGAGGTATAGGAGATCTGGGGGATCCAGTCCGCGTACACATAACCCACGCCAATACGGCCCAGCGATGTATTGGCAGGGGAGGCATTGCTGCCTGTGGAACCAACACTGAGCAGGGTTGCATCGTTCATGATCGCGTCGCTGGCGAACAGGGCCAGATCACGACCGATCTTGAAGGTCCCCATGTCCTTGTTGCCAAAGGTCATGTACACCTGACGAAGGTCGATGCCTGCCGTGCCCAGCCCAACGGGGCTACCGCCGGAGTTGGCGTTAAAGGCGGCAGGTTTGGCGTTGTCCAGCCCCGGATACATGCCCAGAACAGCGGAAATATCCATACCCTGCTGCACGGTGTTCATTTTGAGAATAAACCCGGCAGGCAGCAGCCCGTTCCTGACTGCGGAGGAATCAAAGCCCGAAGACCCGGAGGAAACACCACCGGCAACAGGGCGGCCACCCGCAGGGCTGTTATAGGTGTAAAAACCGTTCACAAAGCCTGAAAGGTTGATGTCTATGGGGCCAGCTTTAAAGGTCAGCCCCTTGCCCGGCACATATTTGGCAACGCGTACAAAATTGCCGCTATCCAGCGCTTTGGCGGCTTCCTGTGCGGAGCGTGCGCTGGCTTCTGCCCGGGTGGCGGCATCTTCCGCTCGCAGGGATATGTCGTTTTCACCCGCGCCGGGGTCAAAGCGGATACCTGGCTCATAGCCCGATTGCGCACCACGGGCTGCATGCGCCATGGCCGTGCGCGTGCCGCCGGAAGCTACATGGGCCGGGCGTGCCGCACGGGGTTCAGCCGCAAGGGCGGCATGGTGGACATGCTTGGCCAGAAGTGTGTCATATTCATGTCTGGTCAGGCTGCCCTTGGCACGCAGAACATCCAGCAGGTCTGCGTAGTCATCCGCGTAGGCAAGCGTGGGGAGCATATAAGGCACCCCGGCAACTGATGCAGCCATGACAGTAGCCAACAGTGCCTTTTTTCGCGATGCCATGAACTGTGTACTCCCTTGAATTCTCATGTTCTCTGTGGAAGCCAAGGCTTGCTGTCGTCAATATGTGGATAATGGGCGGCAAGGCTGCGCAGGCGGTGCGGTTGCTCCCCGTTTTTGGGCGTTCTGATATGCACGCATTGGGTGGCGTGTGCCCCGGTTGTGTGTGGGGCCCGCTGGATGCTGCGTTATTTCAGTTAAAATAGTGTAATATTTTCAGGGATTTATATAATTTTTAGCATATGTGGGCCGGGAAAAATTCTGTTTGGAGATGAGCCAGCACCGGATAGCCCGCGCCACAGAACGGGGTGGAAAAGTTGAAAAACAGGTGAAGAATGGTTGCCTCGGGTCGTGGCTCATCACGCAATGTTTATCGTTATAACAAGGGGTTCTGGCGCTTCCGGTTGGTTCGGAATCATAACGGGCATGGCGTAGGCCGCGTGTTGGTATGCGTTAAAACCTGTTTGGGATAAGCCGGAAAGACACGTAATGTGGATGCAATACCCGACTGCGGCAGGCAGGATGGGTGCTGTTCCGGTCTGGCTGTTGGGTCAGGCGTATTCTGCCAGGGAAGAAAACCAGAGCGTGTTGGTGGACGACAAAAACAACAAGACCGACGGGGCTAACCCCGTATCCGCCCATGTAACCGTACCCGATGAAGCCTTGCCCGCCTATGCCGGCCGGCCGGTACGCTTTTTGCTGCGCTACATGCGCGCAAGGCCTGTGGGGCACGCACTGGTTTTTGGGGCCGTGGGTGGAGCCATAAGCTGCATTGTGCTCTCCTCCTACGGTATTCGCCATCTGGTGGACCTGATGACCAGCCACTCCGGCGCGGCTGCGGTTTCGGGCGTATGGGCCGCCGTGGGGGTGCTGATCGGGCTGATCGTGGCGGACAACATATGCTGGCGTATTGCAGGCTGGTTTGCCGCCCGGACATTTGTGGCGGTTACGGGGGATATACGGCAGGACCTGTTCCGGTTTTTAACGGGCCACTCTCCAGCTTATTTTGCTGATCGTATGCCCGCATCCCTTGCCGCGCGTATTGCAACGGCGGGGAATGTCAGCTTCACCATTGAGAATATGCTGGCATGGAACGTGCTCCCGCCCAGCCTGAATGTGCTGCTCTCTGTGGTGCTCATGCTCTCGGTCAGCCTGACCATGGGTGGGGCGACCGTTCTGCTGGCTGGCGGTTTGTGCCTGATCATGTTCCGTTTAGCGCTCAAGGGGCGCAGGCTGCATGGGCATTACGCGGTAGCCGCCGCCGGGCTGGAGGGCGAGACACTGGATGTTATGGGCAATATTGCCCTTGTCCGTGCCTTTGGTATGCGCAACCGCGAACGCCAGCGCTTTAATGCCCTGACCGAGCGGGAGATGGGAGAGCGGCTCAAATCCCTGCGCTATATGGAACAGCTCCGTATGATCCATGCGGGCATGACCGCTGTGCTCACGACGGGCCTGCTGGTCTGGGCCGTTCTGCTGTGGCAGTGGCAACAGGCCAGTGTGGGGCAGGTGGTTATGGTGATCACGCTGGGCTTTGCCATTCTGCACGGCACGCGCGATCTGGCTCTGGCACTGGTGGAAACCATTCAGCACAATGCGCGCCTGTCCGAGGTGCTGTCCTCCCTGCTGGTACCGCATGACATGCCCGACCCACAGGTTGCCGCCGACCTGCCCAGTCCCGTGCGGGGTGATGTCCGTTTTGGCGATGTAACCTTTGCCTACCCCGGAGGGGAGCCGGTTCTGGCGCATTTTAACCTGCACATTGCCGCAGGGAGCCGTGTGGGGCTGGTGGGGCGTTCAGGCTCGGGCAAAAGTACGGTGCTGGCCCTGTTGCAGCGCATGCGCTTTGTGCAGTCCGGCTCCATACTGATCGACGGGCAGGACATCCGGGAACTGACAGATGACGCCCTGCGGGCCTGCCTGTCTGTTGTGCCGCAGGATGTCTCGCTTCTGCATCGCAGCGTGATGGAGAACATCCGCTACGGCCGGCCCGATGCGAGTGATGAGGCCGTGCGTGCCGCGGCCGCGGCCGCCGGATGCGCCACGTTTATTGATGCCCTGTCCGAAGGGTTTGAGACAATTGTGGGGGATAGGGGGGTCAAGCTCTCGGGCGGGCAGCGCCAGCGTATTGCCATTGCGCGGGCTTTTTTGCGCAATGCCCCTATTCTGATCCTGGACGAAGCAACCAGCGCGCTGGATACGGAAAGCGAGGAGCACGTCCAGCGCGCACTGGACCGGCTTATGGTCGGGCGCACGGTTATTGCCGTGGCGCACCGCTTGTCCACCCTGCGAAACTTTGACAGAATCGTTGTTATGCAGGATGGCAGAATTGCAGAGGACGGCTCTCCTGCGCAACTTGAGCAGCAGAATGGTCTCTACAGTCAGTTTCTGAACAGGCAAATGGCACATGCGCAATGACATTTAACACCATCACCATTCCAGCGCAGGGTGAGAGCAGGCCCGAAGGGCGGGGCGCTCTGGCGGCGTATGCCTACCAGCAGATCCGCGACCAGTTGATTTATTGCCGGTATCAGGGTGGGGAGCGGCTGGTGCTGCGCCCACTGGCTGCATCGCTGGGCTTAAGCCCAACTCCTGTGCGTGAGGCCCTGCTACGCCTTGTATCCGAGCAGGCACTGGTGCTGGATGAGCGCAATACGGCGTGTGTCCCGCTGACTTCCCGCCCTGTTTTTCTGGATATTCATGGGGTGCGCGAAGTGCTGGAAGAGCGCGTAACCCGCGATCTGGCCGCCCATATCACGCCCGAGCAGATTGCCGTGCTTGAAGAAAAGCACGCGGCGTTTATTGCCGCTTATGAAGCGGGTGAACCGCATGCAACGGCCATAACCAATGTGTATTTCCATAGCACCGGGGCTGGTTTTTCAAGGCTGTCGGTTACTGTGGGGCTGATCCGGGGGCTATGGACCCGCATGGGACCAATTTATGCCGCCGCCAATGGCCTGCCTACCATAAGTCCTGCCAACCCCGACCACCCACATCTGCAACTGCTTCAGGCCTTCCGGGCGGGGGACGCGGATGCCGCGGTAAAAGCTCTTAAACGGGACTTCATGCAGGCTAAGGAATGGCTGGAGCCTCTTCTGCCCGGCTAAGGCGCTTTTATGGCTTGTGTATAAAAAACGCCCTGTTCGCACCATACCAGAGATATGGCGCGAGCAGGGCGTTTGCGTACTGGCAGAAAACAGACCGCCTGGGCCTGCTATGCTGGGGCATAATAGGTGCTGTCAGTCTTTTTTGGCGTTTTCGGCCCTGTCGGTCAGGCCGGGAACTTCCACATCAATTTCCAGCACCGAACACTGCGCGCCACGGTCCATTTTAATCTGAACCTTGTCCTGATCAACCGCGACATGCCGCTTGATCACTTCCATGATCTCACGGTGCAGTTTGGCAAGCAGGTCATCCTTGCCATCACCAACAGCAATACGTTCGTGCGCCAGCAAAATCTGTAGCCGATCGCGCGCAACCGGCGCCGAGGAGCGGCGCTTGAAAATGCTGGAGAGGAATGTCATGCGACTCTCCGTTTGAACAGCCAGTCAAACAGGCCCTTGCGTTCTGTGGGAATGGTGACTTCCACCTTCTCTCCCATCAGGCGGCGAGCGGCTTCGGTATAAGCGCGGGCTGGCGCGCTATCCGGTTCTGCAATGGTTACGGGCGCACCCACGTTGGATGCCTTGAGCACATCTGCGCTTTCGGGGATAATGCCCAGCAGCGGGATGGACAGAATTTCCAGCACATCGTCCGTGCCCAGCATGTCGCCACGGGCGGCACGCTGCGGGTCGTAGCGGGTGATCAGGAGGAACTTCTCCATTTTCTCACCGGCTTTGGCTTTTTCCGTTGTGCTGTCCAGCATGCCGATAATGCGGTCACTGTCACGCACGGAGGAAACTTCGGGGTTGGTCACGATCACGGCCATGTCGGCGTGGTGCATGGCCATTTGTGCGCCGCGCTCAATCCCTGCGGGGCTGTCACAGATCACCCAGTCAAACTTTTTGCTCAGGTCGGCAATAACCTTGGCCACACCTTCTGGCGTCAGGGCGTCCTTGTCGCGCGTCTGGGACGCGGGGAGGAGGGAGAGCGTATCAACCCGCTTGTCCTTGATCAGGGCCTGAGCAAGGTTGGCGTCCCCCTGAATAACGTTGATCAGGTCAAACACCACGCGGCGTTCGGCCCCCATGACAAGGTCGAGGTTACGCAGACCAACGTCAAAATCCACCAGAACCACGCTCTGGCCAGCTTTGGCCAATGCTGCCCCAAGAGCTGCGGTGGTGGTGGTCTTGCCGACACCCCCTTTGCCTGACGTGACGACCAGAACCTTTGCCATCAGTCTTCCTCTTCCTTATGCAAGCCGGTAAAGGCGCGCGCTTTATGCCACGGCCCAATCTGGGTGAGACATTACAATCTGTGCGCGAAAATGAAACGTATAATGTGACATTAATACGGCTTTTGTAGCATGTTTTATTCAAACCCGCATCAGGGTAGGGGTTTGAATACCAGAGTTTCCCCCGCAAGCATGACCTGTGTGGGTTTGCCGGTGCATTTTGCGTCCATTTCTTCCGCCGTAGCGTAGAATCCGTCTATGGCAACAAGCTCGGCGGCAAGGTTGCGGGTAAAAATCCGGGAGTCCGCATTGCCGCCAATGCCAGCAATGGCGCGGCCCCGCAGTGCGCCATAAATATGCACGGACCCGCCAGCCGTGACTTCCGCCCCTGAGGACACGGCCCCCAGAATAACCACATCCCCATCAGGCCAGATAATGTGCTGGCCGGAGCGCACGCTTTCTTCCACCACAAGGGTAGGGGCCAGTGTCGGGGTTTTTTCCCCTTCCGGGATGCTGACCGGGCCGGAGGCGCGCCCACCCATCGGGCTTTCCGGCCATGCCCAGTCGGCCACGGCAGGCCAGGACCTGTCTCCCCCTTCTATGCCCAGCACGCGTATGCCGCGTTCTTGCAGGGCGGGTAGGAGGTGGGGCAGGTCGGGTGTGTCTGCCTGCATGAGGCTGAGGTCCAGAATAACAGGCTTGCCCGCAAAAAAGCCCACTGCGCGCTGGATCTGGTGGTCCAGTGCGGCCAGCCAGTCCACCAGCGGTGTTTCCGGTGTGAGGGTCAGGGCCAGAAAGGAGCGCCCAGACATACGGATGCGGGAGGAATTGGAATGTGTGCCGGACAACGAACAGATGCTCTCTCAAAAACAGGAACGCCAGTTAGCGTGTAGAATAACAGGGTTGTATTGCAACAGAGAAGTTTGTGTTGCGGGTTAGTTTTTGCCGCACAAAAGGAATATGTGGAAATTGATAGGCTCTGCCCGGTTTTCCCTCTGGCGTGGCTGCATGCAATGGCATAAAGCACTAGGGTATGCGTACCCTGTTCCATTTCCCCCTTTCTCCAGCCAGCCGCACGGTGCGCCTTGTGCTGGGTGAAAAACGCCTGCCGTTTGAAGCCATTGTTGAACGCCCGTGGGAAAAACGCCCCGAGTTTCTGGCGCTCAACCCCGCGGGTGATGTGCCCGTTCTGGTGGAAGATAACGGATTGATCGTACCCGATGTGTACGTGATCAGCGAATATCTGGAAGAGGCGTATGCCGATATTCCTCTGCTGGGCCGCACACTGGCCGAGCGGGTGGAAGTGCGCCGTGTTGTTGCGTGGTTTGAAACGCTGTTCGCCCGCGAAGTCTCTGGCCGGTTTATTGATGAACGGGTGATGAAGCGCCTGAGCGGGCGCGGCAACCCCGATGGCGGTGCCCTGCGTGAGGCCTATGCCTCCATGCGTCCGCTCATGAAATACGTGAACGACCTGGCCGAAAACAGGAGCTGGCTGGGGGGGCACTTTTTATCCCTTGCCGATTTTACGGCCGCTGCACACCTGTCCTGCCTCGATTTTATTGGCGACATAGACTGGGCCAAGGTGCCCGCCGTGCGTGACTGGTACGCCAAAATGAAGTCCCGCCCGTGCTTTCGCCCACTGCTGAACGACCGGGTTTCCGGCATTACGCCGCCTGATTACTATACCAATCTGGATTTCTGATATTTTGACACAAAAAAACGTAACGCCGATGTTTGATGTTCTTGTCATCGGTGGGGGAGCGGCCGGGTTAATGGCCGCCCTGACGGCAGGCCAGCATGGCCGCAGCGTAGCAGTGCTGGAGCATGGGCCGGAAGTGGGGCGGAAAATCCTTATTTCTGGTGGTGGGCGGTGTAACTTTACCAACCAGACCATGCGGGCCGACCGGTTTTTGTCTGCTAACCCGCATTTTGTAAAATCGGCCATCAGCCGGTATCAGCCCAGCCATTTTCTGGACCTGCTGGCCAAACATCGCATTGCCTGGCACGAGAAAAAACTCGGCCAGCTTTTTTGCGATAATTCCGCACATGATATTGTGCAGATGCTCCTCAACGAGTGTGCCGCAGCCCGTGTGCGGATCCTGACCGATGTGCGGGTTTATGATGTCAGCAAATCCGATGTGTTCCGGGTCCAGACCTCCCGGGGGGATATGACCGCCCGTTCCGTGGTGCTGGCAACGGGTGGGCTGTCCATTCCCAAACTGGGGGCCAGCCGCTTTGCGTATGAAATGGCGCGGCAGTTTGGCCTTGCTGTCATTCAGCCCGAACCCGCTCTTGTTCCGCTGACCTTTGGTGGGGAGAGCGAGGAATGGGTGCGCTCACTGGCCGGGCTTTCGCTCCCCGTGCGGGTCACATGTGGCAAAACCACGTTTGAGGAAGCCCTGCTGTTCACGCATCGGGGCATGTCTGGCCCGGCCTTGTTGCAGATTTCCTCCTACTGGTCTGCGGGGCAGCCCCTGTTTGTGGACTTTCTGCCGGGGCAGGATATTGCCGCCCTGCTCATGAAGCTGAAAAAGGAAGGCTCCAAAGCCAGGGGCGCCGGGGCACTGGCACGCTGGCTGCCGCAACGTCTGGCCCACGCCATGGTGGAACTGGGTGCACCCGAGCGTACACTGGCGGAGTGGGCCGACCGGGACATCCGGCTTATGGCGCAGCGGGTCCACAGCATGGAGCTTAAACCGCAGGGGACGGAAGGCTTTGCCAAGGCCGAGGTCACGCGCGGAGGGGTAGATACCAAAGCCCTGTCTTCTCGCACCATGGAGGCGCAATCCGTGCCGGGGCTGTATGTGGTGGGCGAAGCCGTGGACGTAACGGGCTGGCTGGGGGGCTACAACTTCCATTGGGCATGGGCCAGCGGCCATGCCGCAGGCGAGGTTGCGGGCGCGCTCTAGCCTGCCGCGGCATCCCGGCCCGCAAGGGAGCCGGGGTGTTTTTCTTATGCTTCTTTTGCTTCTGCCGCCAGTTCCAGTGCGCGCGCATAGACCGTGCGTTTGGGCAGGCCCGCTGCTGCGGCTGCCAGTGCTGCGGCATCCTTGACCGAATGCGTGGCCAGCAGGGCGCGTAATGTGGTGTCCAGATCATCAGCGGACGTTTCAACTTCCGGGGCCGGGCCGAGCAGTACGGTAATTTCGCCCCGTGGTGGGGTCTGGGCATAAAACGTGGCCAGTTCTTCTGCCGTGCCGCGCTTGACCTCCTCAAACCGTTTGGTCAGCTCCCGCGCTACGGCACAGGGGCGGTCGGGGCCGAATACGCTGGCCATGTCTGCCAGTGTTTCCGCCAGACGGTGGGGGGCTTCATGCCAGATCAGCGTTGCGCTCAGCCCGGCGCGTTCGGCTGCGTGCAGCCGGGCGAATGTTTCTTTCCGTGCGGCGGAGCGGGGGGGCGGAAAGCCCACAAACATATACGGGTGGGGCGGCAGGCCGGACAGGACAAGGGCCGTCAGTGCCGCGTTGGGGCCGGGGACAACGGTTACGGGAATATCGGCATCAATGGCGGCGCGCGTCAGCCTGAATCCGGGGTCCGAGAGCAGGGGCATACCTGCGTCGGATACAAGGGCAATCTGTGCCCCTTCGCTTAAGCGGCGGATCAGGTTGGGTACGCGCTGGCGCTCATTATGTTCATGCAGGGCTTCTGTCCGGACAGAAATCCCCCGATCCGCCAGCAGGCGGGCTGTCATGCGGGTATCTTCACACAAAACCAGATCGGCCCGGGCCAGTGCCTCCGCCCCTCTGGGGCTGAAATCCCCCAGATTGCCAATAGGGGTCGCAACCAGCACAAGCCCACCTGAAAAACGCGCATGACTTGGCGCATGTCCTTCGGTATGCAAAGGTTCGATCCCATTGGAAGACGGTGCCTCGGACGGGGTGTTGGTAGAGGATGATCTGGATGATGACGCGTGCATACTCGCTCCTGTCAGGGCTTTCCCGTCAAGGTCTGGCGGCAAACCGGGCATTGTGCAAGACCGGAGTGGCTGCCCTTGGCGTAACAGGGCTGATCCTTGCTGGATGTGCCGACCAGTCCGGAACATCCGGTATGGGTGCGGTGAGCGCGCCAGCCACGCAGGCCACCAGCCACAAGGTTGGGGTGCTGCTGCCGTTAAGTGGCAATAATGCAGCCCTTGGGCACGAACTGCTTGCCGGTGTGCAACTCGCCCTTGGGGGGGAAGGACTGCCCCCCGATATGCAGATGGATGTGCATGATACGGCAGCCATAGGGGGCGCTGCTTCGGCTACGTCTGCCGCCTTGCAGGCCGGGGATGGTATTCTTCTTGGCCCGCTGACCAGTGGAGACACCGCAGTAGCGGCCCCCGCAGCGCAGGCGGCAGGTATTCCCGTGCTGGCCTTTACCAGCGACATTACGCAGGGGCGGCCCGGTGTGTGGGTTATGGGCATTACCCCCGAGGAGCAGGTGCAGCAGCTTGTTGCGCAGGCCAAGCGGGACGGGCGGCAGCATTTTGCTGCCCTGCTGCCCGATAATGCTCTGGGCCACGCTATGGGGAATGGTCTTGTCAGCGCCTGCCGTGATCAGGGTCTGGCAGCACCCACCATAGCCTACCATAACGGCACGGCAGACGGGATTACCCAGACGCTGCGCCAGCTATCGGGCTATGATGCGCGCGTTGCCGCAGTCAAGCAGGCCATGCCTGCAAACCCCGTACCCGGTGCCACCACAACAAGCGGTAACCCCAGTGAAGTATCCGGCCTGACCGAACTGCCAAAGGTTGCGCAGTTGCCTGCCAGTCTGGCAGCAGCCCTTGGGCAGGACCCCAACCAGCCTGCGGCCCCCATTGCCCAGCCGGGGCAGGCACCCAATGGTGCAGCAACCCTTGTAGCTCCGGCAGCCCCGCAGGTTACACTGGGCGCTCCGCCGTTTGATGCCCTGTTGCTGGCCGATATTGGGCTGGGGCTGAAAAACGTGCTGGATGCGCTGGTTGTTACGCAGGTTAATATGCCTGATGTCCGCATTATGGGGCCGGGGTTGTGGGCATCTTTTGCCTCCAAGCTCGGGGCGATCAAGGGGGCGTGGTATGCGGCACCTGACCCCACCTCCCGTCAGGCTTTTGTCACGCGCTTCATGGCGCGTAATCACCACATGCCCAAGCCACTGGCTGACATGTCTTACGATGCGGCAACCGCAGCGCTGACCGTGGCCCGCAGCGGCGTGCCCGGCTACCCCGCTGAATCCCTGACACGCCCGAGTGGTTTTGCCGGGGTGGATGGCACGTTTACCCTGTTGCCGGATGGGCGCGTACGCCGCGCACTTGGGGTGTTTGAGGTTATCGGGAACGGGAGCGACGCCCGTATGATTTCAACCCCGGTGCAGGCACGGACCGGAACATCCGGCTAAACCGTTCCAGCCAGAACAGACCAAAAAAGGCGGCCCGGCATATGTGCGGGCCGCCTTTTTTGTTGGATGGCTCAACGCCGCTGTGCGGCCATGTCTGCCAGCGCCTGCGCGACGCGTACCATAACATCATCCCACTGGCGGGGTGTGGTCTGGCGGATAATGCGTAGGGTTGGGTACCATGGGGTATCCTCCCGCCCATGCAGCCAGCGCCAGCAGTTATCGTAACGGTCCATCAGCAGGACGGGTTTGCCCAGCGCCCCGGCCAGATGAACAACCGAGGTATCGACCGTTACCACCACGTCCAGCCCCATGATCAGGGCTGCCGTGTCATCCAGAGTGTGCAGGCTGTCCGTCGGGTCGTAGAGCATCATACCTTCTGGTGGGTCCATCATCTGTTCAGCGTAAGGGCCTTTTTGCAGGCTGATCAGATTAATGCCCGGTATGGCCCCTAATGGAGCAAGGGTGTGCAGGCTCATGGAGCGTCTGCGGTCGATCATATGGGCAAAGTGGGAGGTCGGGCGTGGCGCACCTCCCCAGACCAGCCCTACATTCAGTTTACCATTCATGGGCAAAAGCGGGGCCAGTGCAGCAACCTTGTGGCTGTTGGCCCGGATATACGGCACGGGGGCACCCCATGGCTGCGATGTTGCGGCAAAAACCCGCGGCAGGCTGATAAAGGGGCAATGCCAGTCATAGGCCGGGGTGGTGCCGCCAACCTGCACCGTGTGTACCCCCGGCATGTTGCGGCACAGGTCCGCCAGTGCTTCTGGCACCCACAGGTGGGTTATGGCGCCACGTTCGGCCAGTGGGCGAACATAGCGCGCAAACATGAGCGTATCCCCCAGCCCTTCCTCGTGCGTGATCAGGATACGCTGGCCGCTCAGGTCGGTGTTGGGGCCAAGGGTTGGCAAAAGGCGTTCCATGGGCAGGCTGGTGTGCCCGGGGAGCTGGAAGCGCCATTCATGCTCGCGCCAGCCCTGAGCGTACTGGCCAGCCTTGAGCAAGGCAACGGAGTGGTTAACCCTGATCCGGGCATCCTGCGGGCGCAGGGCCAGTGCTTGGGCAAAATAGCCAAAAGACTGCTCTATCTGCCCCTGTGCCGCCAGAACGGAGGCAATATTGGCCAGAGTGGGTACATCTTTGGGGGTATGGGGCAGGCATGCCATGAGGCATTGCAGGGCAGTGTCCAGCGCCCCGCTTTCGGTATACGCCATGGAGAGCAGGTTATGGGCAAGCATGTCCTGCGGGTGCTTGGAAGTTGCTTCTGTTAGCGTGGTTATGGCGGCTTCGAACTGGCCTGTCTGGACCAGCAGATCGCCCAGAGCCGTGTGTATGCGTGTGTCTGCCGGGGCAAGCCGGGTTGCCGCGCGGCATACGGCAATAGCGGCAGGGCGCTGGTCCAGAGCAGCCATGATCTCGCTCAGGTCCTGTAAGGGGTGCTGGCTGCTGGGGTTGCGCAAGCCAATGTCCGCCAGAATCTGGGCGGCTGCGTGGCTGTCTCCCTCCCCACACAGGCAGAAGGCGTGCAGGATCAGGGCCTGTTCGTTCTGTTGCGCCACAAGGGGGGCCAGCAGGGCACGGGACTGGCTGAACTGGCCTGCCTGAATGGCCTGCATGGCGTGGCGCAGTGTTGTAAGTTCCGTGCCGGGTGTTGTGGAGGGCGGGCGCATGGTTGTGTTCCGCATGGTTATGGGGCGGGCGGTAAAAACACACGGTTTCTGGCGGGGTATAAAAAACCCGGCAGGGCTGTGTGCCATGCCGGGTCAGGGTAAACTGGACCAGAAGAAAAACGCGCTTTGGCCAAAAAGCTCAGGCGGCTTTCATGACCGCGGTCAGCTCTTCCAGAACCGCGTTGGGTTCTTTCTTTTCCAGCACGGCAACTTCCGCCACAAAACGCTCCTGTGCGGCTTCGAACAGTTTGCGTTCGCTAAAGCTGCCATCCAGACTATCCACGTTGCGGCGCAGGTCACGCAGAACTTCGGCAATCTGTACCAGATCACCGGAGTTGATTTTTTCCTGATACGCAACAGCCCGACGGGCCCACATGCCTTTGCTGACATGCGGCTTGCCTTTGATGATGGACATGGCTTTGTCCACAATCTCGCGCGAGACAATCTTGCGCAGGCCAGACTTGCGGGCCTTGGAAAGCGGGATACGCAAGGTCATCTGGTTGCCGGGGAAGGAAATCTGGATCACTTCCAGCTTTGTCCCGGCAATTTCGTCAATCCCGATCCGGTCTACACGCCCGACGCCGTGAGCGGCATAGACAATGGAATCCCCTTCCTGAAAAGGGTCTTCGTCTTTCACCTTGGTTTTGGCCTGGGCCGCAGTGGTGGCGGCAGCGGTGCGTGCCATTGCATCTGTCACGCCGCCTTTTGGAGGTGTTCTAAACGTGTTCATGGTCAAGACCTGTAGCATAAAATGCGCTGTTTGTCTGCAATATAAAGAATAGGGGCGGCAATGCTCTTATTGCTGGACGCCGTTTTGTGTCTGCAGGGGTGGTGCGGTCTGGTCACCCGTGGGCTGGACCACATCAATTTCAATATTACGGGCCATGGTTGCCATGGGCAGCGCGTGCGGAGTGCCCGAAAAAGGATTTTGCAGGTCGTCTGCACTCTTGTCCAGAATAAGGAACAGGCACCCCACAAGCGAGGACCCAAGGGGGGTAATCCATTCCAGCGTCTGCACCATGGAAAGGGGCAGAACAATACAGAAAATATTGACCAGCGCGCGCGGCAGGGCGGAAAACTGCATGGGCAGGGGGGTGTTGCGAATACGCTCCAGCCCGCCCTGTGCGTTGGCAATGTCGGACAGGATGCGGTCAATCTGGCCATGAACGGCGCCATCTATGCCCTTGCGGGTGACTTCCTCTGTCACGCCCAGACCAATCTGGTAGAGAATGGCGTTGGGTTTGTTGCGGTATGGCTCAATGGCTTTGAGCATGTGGGGGGGCAGCAGGCGCTCCACATCCGCGCTGGCATCAACCGGGCCAAGCGCCATGCGCAGGGCGTGGGGGTAGGCGGCAATGGCGTACATCAGGTCATGCCGGTCGCCTAGCAATGTGCCGGCCTGCCGGCCAAAGGAGCGGCAGTTATTGGTAATGGCGCCCCATAATGTGCGCCCCTCCCACCACCGCGCATACGCACTGTTGGAGCGAAAGCCCATGAACAGCGCCAGTGCCGAACCAATAAGGGAGACGGGCAGGCTGGGCTGTTCCATCCATTCCTGATGGAAAATCTGAAAAAGAATGACAACAACCAGATCCCACGCAGCCATAAGCAGGATGACCATAAGGATTTCCCGCGTGATAATGCGTAAGCCGACCTTCTGGTCAACGATCATTCAAAAATCTCCGGTCTCTGTGTCACTGGGCGGAATGCCCGGTGCCATTTTAACACACAATACATCGCAGGGTTGCCAGTGCGATTATGGTTTGTGCATGCTGGGTAATGGTAAGCATGAGCACGTATGGCTGACCAGATGAAAAGGGTCGTTGGGATGACGGAAACAACAGGGCTGACACTGCTGGAAGAACACCGGGCGCATGGTGGGCGCGTGATGTTTTACGAACATGCCTCCAACGTGCTGGGGTTGCCCGCGCGTTTTGGCGTGTTTTTGCCACCAGCGGCAGAACAGGGTGGCAAAGTGCCGGTTGTGTATGCTCTGGCCGGGCTGACCTGCACACAGGAGACTTTTCTGATCAAGGCAACCGCACTGGCCGAAGCCGCCCGGCTGGGCGTGGCTCTGGTTACGCCAGATACCTCCCCCCGTGGTGCAGGTATTGAAGGTGAGAACACGGACTGGGATCTGGGAACAGGTGCGGGCTTTTACCTGGATGCAACCCGGCAGCCATGGGCGCAGCATTACCGTATGGGCAGTTACATAGCACAGGAACTGCCTTTGCTGGTGGAAGCCGCCCTGCCACTGGATGGTGCAAGGCGGGGGATCATGGGGCATTCCATGGGTGGGCATGGTGCACTGGTGCATGGTTTGCAGGCCCCCCTGTTCTGGAAGTCCATTTCCGCCTTTGCGCCGGTTGTGCACCCTTCTGTTGTGCCATGGGGTAAAAAGGCGCTCTCCACTTATCTGGGGCCAGACCACGCGGCATGGCGCGCGCATGATGCCGTGTGCCTGCTGGAGGATGGCTATACCCATCCCGCTCCCATTCTGGTGGATACAGGGCTGGCCGACCAGTTCCTGCAACGCGAACTCCAGCCGTGGCACCTAGTAACCGCAGCAGAAAAGGCCGGGCAGGCCCTGATCTGCCGCGAGCATGAAGGGTATGACCATTCCTACTGGTTTGTGCAGAGCTTTGTGGCCGACCACCTGCGCCATCATGCGGGGTTGCTGGGAGCATAAGCTCCCGGCTCTGCCCCTTTAAACCTGAAGTGAGGGGTTGTGCTTCATGCCCGCCAGTGCGCCCAGCCACTTCATGTATTCCATGCCCATCAGCCGCAGGGTGGACAGCCGCCACGGGTGGTCCATGGCAGGGGGCATGACCGGGTAAGGTGTTAAGGCAACATCGGGCAATGTGCGCCCGAGTTCGAGCATGGCGCGGCGCATATGGTAGCCTGCGGTAACAATAATCAGGCTGTTGATATGGTGGTCCGCAACCCACGCGGCAGTTTCGGTTGCGTTGCCAATGGTCGAGCGTGCCTGATAGCCCAGTGTAATGCGGGCGGCCATGTCTGGCGGGGTGGAGGCTGGCAGTAATGCGCGCACCGATGTCTGAAGGTCCACGCCGGAAATAAGCAGGCGAGCATCGGGGTTGCTGGCCAGCAGGCGGAGGGATGTTTCCACCCGCCCTGTGCCCCCGGTCAGGGCCACAATACCATCGGCATGCATGGTGGAGGCCGGGGGCTGGCGCGCATCATGGACAAACCAGACAAACCCGGCCAGCCAGAACCCGGCGGCCAGCAGGCAGGTTTTTTGCACCAGAGGCAGGAACCGCCGGCTCAGGCGGGGCAGGGGTGTGGCGTTGCGCATTATGGGAGGCGGAGCAGCCACAGGCGTACCATGACCTGAGTTGTAAACCAGCAGATAAATGCCGCGGCAAAAGGCAGAAGTGCCAGTGCGCACAGCATGTCTGACGGTATGGTGTTTGCCAGTGCCTGCCAGTTCTGGGGCAGCAGCCGGTCGGGCGTGGTGAGCGGCGCACTGGCAAAAGGGGCTGCCATCTGCAGGAGCAGCAACAGCGGCAGGCAGGCCATAAGGGTGCCGCTTAGTCCACCACCAAAGCCAAGGGTTGCGGTCCGCCATGCAAAGCGACCGGCAATATAACTGTCCGACGCCCCAAGCCCGTGCAGGGTTTTAATAATATCCTTGCGTGTGGCAAGGCCGGTGCGTGTGGCAAGGCCTGTTATCATGGTGGCAATGCCGCCCACACTCAGCAGGGCCAGCCCCGCGCAGGCCAGCAGGCTGTTGGCCAGTGCCCGCAGGCGTTCGCCCCAGCGGGCGTTATGCTCCATAATGGTGCCGGGAACATGGGTGCCCAGTGCCTGCTCCAGTGTGGCAGGTACACTGGCGTCCGGTGGAAGTTTAACGCGGATAATTGCAGGCAGCGGCAGGGCAGAGCTATCTGTTTCCCCCAGCCACGGTTCCAGCAGGCGGGCCAGTTCGGGTGGGGTCAACTGGTGTACTTCCGTGCCGTCTGGCAGGCTGGCAAGGTCTGCCAGAACGGCCTGCACACGGGTTGTGGTGGCGCTGCCACCACCTTGTGCGGGCAGTGGGGCATTTGCATCTGGCACCTGAATGGTGAGCAACTGGGCAGCTCCCCCAGACCAGCGGGCGGAAAGTGCCCGCGCACCACTGGCCCCGGCCAGAGTGAGTGCGGCCAGAAAGCCCATCATGGCCACCAGCGCGAACAGGCTGCGATCCGGCAGGGCTTCGGAGAGGGAGAGGCCATCCTTACGGCCGGAAAAAGGCCGCGTCATACCTGTGTATCTCCCTCATCCACCAGCCGCCCACGTTCAAGGAACAGAAAAGGCCGTTCAAGCCTGCGCACCAGAGATTCGTTGTGGGTCGCCACAATAACCGTGGTGCCCATGGCGCTGAGTTCGGCAAACATATCAAGCAGGCGGCAGGCCTGACTTTCCTCCAGTGCATTTGTCGGTTCGTCTGCCAGAATAAGACCCGGTCGGTGGATAATGGCGCGCGCAATGGCGGTGCGCTGCTGCTCCCCGCCTGAAAGCCGGGTGGCGGGAACATCCAGGCGCTCGCCCAGCCCCACCCATTTGAGAATGGCGTGAACCTCGTCCTGAATTTCGTCCTCGGGGCGGTTTTGCAGGCGCAGGGGCAGGGCCACGTTATCGGCCACGGACAGATCGGGCATGAGCTGATAGTCCTGATGCACCATGCCGATTCTGTGGCGCAGGCGCACAAGAGCTGCACGCTTTTCGTCCTGTGCAACGGTTTTACCCAGAATGGTCATCTGCCCGTCGGTGGGCAGGTTTTCAAGATGCAACAGGCTGAGCAGGCTGCTCTTGCCCGCCCCGGAAGGCCCAAGCAGCCAGCGGAATCCGCCCTGCGGCACCGCAAAGGATAAATGGGCCAGAACAGGCCCGCTATCCTTTTTGCCCCGGCGCCAGGATACATTGTCCAGACGAATCATTTACCGCTTTCCGGGCAAAAAGCACAAAGATAAGGCAGCTTAGTCATCCCCCAACTGTAGCGGATTGTTCCGTGCACTGTCGATTGAGAAGCACCATTCAGTGCTGAATTGAAAAAGGCGCTCCGTGCCTTTAGGATCGGGGGCTGGCACGGATTGCCTTTTCCTGTGATAGGAAGGGGGGTTACGTTTGTCTTTCGCCCTGATGCCTAGCCTGCCGTTCCAGCCAGACCGGGGCAACAGGGAGAGGCCCTGCTAAGAGAGTGTTCATGAAGATTGTCTGTCCTTCCTGCGGTGCGGCATATCAGGTTCCCGAAGCTCTTCTGGCTAAAAGGCATACGCTCAAATGTTCGGCTTGCGGCGTTAAATGGCGGCTGACCCCGCCTGATGCACCCGAATATGGCCCAGCAGGCACAATAGCCCCCGCAGCAGCACCCGACGCCCCTCCCGCAGTAACAGCTGCACCTGTTGAGAACACTCCGGCAGAACCGCAGGCTCCATCACTGCCAGCCCAAAGTGATCCGGGTACACCAGAACACACCCCAGAGCCGGCGGATAACAAGGTAGAGCCGGTTGTGGCTCCCTTTGCCGCCCCTCAGGCAGAAGCCAAAAGTGCGCAGGTTGAACCGCAGGAGCCTGTTACCCCCGCTCCTGCACCTGCTCCCTTGGAGGACGAAGCAGCCGGGGAGGAGGATAACGCCAGCGCCCCCCCGATTGTTCCCGCACCATCTGCGCCACAAGGGGATGTGCCCCTTGCATCCTCCCCCGTTCAGGCCGAAATCCAGCCAGAGCCAGAGCCAGAGCCAGAGCCAGAGCCAGAGCCAGAGCCAGAGCCAGAGCCAGAGCCAGAGCCAGAGCCAGAGCGGGAGCTAGAGCCAGAGGTTCCGGCTCCCGCTCCAGTGCCCCCCGCTGCACCGCCGGTTGCGCCTCCCGCACCCGCAACGCCTGTGCCAGAGGTTCCTGTGGCCGAGAGTGCAGCACCAGCAGCCCCTACACCGTCACGCACAGTGCAAACGCCGGGCAGGCTGCCGCTGCGTGCGGAAACAGGCAAAAAAGAGAGCGCACCACTCGCGGCCCATATTGCACGCCCGGCTTATAAGCTGGGCACAGGCTCGGCCTTGCAGATGGTGCGCGAAGCGGTTGCCGGCGTATCCAAACGGGTTGCCGGTACGGATATACGTGCCCTGCTGCAAAGCGAGTTGTTCTGGCGCAGGGCCTGGATTGCGAGTTTTGTGCTGGCTGCACTGGTTGTGCTGGGGGCGTGGCACTGGTGGGCGGCCATTGTGGACGCATGGCCTGCCGCGGCCCGGCTCCACCAGCCGGGCTAACACCGTTTGATGCCCCGCAGGCCGTGCGGGGCAGGTGGAAGCGTGTGGGTGGGCGCTTAAAGCTTGCGGCCGACCAGCATGGCCAGCGTGGCACCTGCCGCGGCCACGGCCATAAGCCCCAGACCATCGCAGATCAGCCCGCTGGCGGTCAGTTCGTGCCCGGCAAGCACAATCTGTTCGGGAATGGCGTTGGCAACGCTGGCAATGGCGTCATGCGCCTGCGGGTCGGCTGATGCGGTGGTGCGGGTCAGGGTTTTGACCAGTGCTGGCAGTGCCGCCCATGCGGCCCCTGCAATGAGCAGGAGAGGGGCAAACAGTTCAGCCATCTGCTGCACAAAATAGAAAACAAAATAACAGGTGGCTCCAATGGCCGTACGCAGCACCCGCAGCCCGGCAGAGGCCGAAGTGTTCTGGCGGGAGGACATGGCAAGAGGTTGCTGGGAAGCGGGTATAGGTGTGCGCGTGTCCATGAACCTGTGTTCCTTCAGGTAATCCGAGGCGGAAATGTCGGTCAATCTGCCAGTGGGGCAGGCTGCTCAAGTAAAGAGCTGCCTTTATACCGTTCTTGTGTGTGTCTTGCCACCATGCTTGCAGCGGGGCAGATGCAGGCAGCAGGAGAGGTAACGCATTCGCGAGCAGACGGCGGATGTTTTTGTTTGGTATGGGTTTAAAATCGGATTTAAGCGCAAAAAGGATGGGCCTAGGCGTCCAGCTATAGGCGGAATTTATGGATTTTCTTTCCTGCTCCATCCTGTTCGCGGGTGTGAATGCAACGTGCGAACAACAGCTTGTGGCCGAGCTGGACAAACGTGGCCTGGGTGTGCGCGTAGCCGCAGATGGCCGCGCGGTTTTTGCCGGGTTTGATACCGAACTCCCAAGCCTTCTGGTGGTGCAGGACCACCTGCCCGATATGTCTGCCGCCCAGCTATGCCAGCGCTTGCGGCTGACATCGGCCACGCGGGGCATACCCGTGGTTGTGCTTGTAGATGAGCATGATGCCGAGCAGGAGCGGGAAATTCTGGAACGTGGGGCAGATGCCTGCTTTTGTGCGACGGATGACCCGGTTTTTCTGATTTTTCGCATATGCGCACTTCTGCGCGAGTTCGGGGATGAAACCGCCGAGCGTGAAGGGGCTGTGTTCCGTCAGCCGCGTGTTTCTGTTGTGACCGCACCGGGGGGCGTTTTATGGGCATGGCCCGATGGGGCGAGTGTTGGCAAAACGCCGCGCCTTGTCCAGATGCTCCGCCAGAATGGCGAGGACGCAACACTGGTGGAAGACCCCGACAGGCTTGAACTCTCCAATGTCAGTGCCGGGCGTATCCAGCCCGACTGCATTGTGGTGGATCTGAGCTGCCCGGCCTTTAACGGCCTTGCTCTGGCACAGACAGTTGCTGCCTTCCGGCGCAGGAGCCGCCAGTGTACGCGAGTGCTGGGGGTGGTCGAACATGGCCAGCTCACGGCCGAAAAAATACGGCTGGCGTTTAACGCCGGTGTGGATGACCTGACGGACTCGGACATAGCCCCCGCACTGCTGGTTGCCCGCATAAGCAGCCTTGTGCGCCGCAAAACCTTGCAGGATGAAGCCCGGCGTGAGGAAGCGCATATAGAAAGTGCCCGCGCCCGTATGGCACTGGCCGATGCCCTACGCCGTGTTAATGCGGATCTGGCAGCGGCTAACCGTAAGTTGATTGATGCACAGGTTAAACTGGTGCAGTCGGCCAAAATGGCGTCTCTGGGGGAGCTTGCCGCAGGTATTGCGCATGAGTTCAATAACCCGCTGGCCTTTGTTCTGGCGCATGAAAACACGGTCAAGCGCAGTATGGCGCAGGCTTTGCAGGCAGTAAGGCAGAACGATATTGGCGTGGCCGAAGCCGCCCTGACCAAAGGGGCCGAGCGTCTGGCCTCCTCCCTTGTCGGGTTATCAAGGCTGCGTGAGCTGGTGGCCAGCCTGCGGCGTTTTTCCCGTCTGGAGGAGGGCGAGTTCCGCCGTCTGGACGTGCCCGAGGCCATTGCCATGGTGCTGACACTTCTGGCCCCCAAACTTGGGCAGGAAATAGCGGTAGAGTGCCGCCTGAAAGCACCGCCGGAACTGGTCTGTCAGGCAGCACTGGTTAATCAGGTGGTCATGAACATTGTCAGCAACGCAGCTGACGCCATTCTGGAACAGCGCGAAACAGCCCGCAAACAGGGTGGTTCTGCACCGGCCAGAGGCAAGGACCAGATTTTGATCGCCTCTTTTTTGGAAAAGGCAGAGGCCGAAGGGGCCGAAAACTACGTGTTGCAGATATCGGATACAGGGCCGGGGGTGCCGCAGGAATTGCAGGAACGCGTTTTTGAACCGTTTTTTACAACAAAACCTGTAGGCTCGGGGACCGGGCTAGGTCTGGCAACGGCATATGGGGTTGTGCAGGCCCATGGCGGGAGTATTGTTATAACAAACTCGGGAGCCTTGGGTGGTGCCTGCTTTACCATTCGTGTGCCCTATAAATCAGGAGAGGAGAGGCGCGGTGAGCACGTTATATGAACCAACACAGCGCCCTTTTGTGCTCGTTGTGGATGACGAGCCGGAAATTCTGGTCGCACTGTCCGACCTGCTGGAAAGTGCCTACACGGTCCTGACCGCTTCCTCGGGGGAGGAAGGGCTTGAGCGCCTGCGCAGTAACCCCGGTGTTGCTGTTATTGTTTCCGACCAGCGCATGCCGGGCATGACGGGCGATGTCTTTTTGGCCCATGCGCGTGACCTGTCTGCGGCGGGGGCAATCCTACTCACGGGGTATGCGGATATTTCCGCCGTGGAAGCAGCCCTTAACCGGGGCCAGATTTCCTTTTTTGCGTACAAGCCGTGGGATGATGAAACCCTGCTGTCCATGGTCGGGCAGGCGGCTGCGCGGTATTTTCTGGAAAAAGAGCTGGAGTGCGAACGCCTGCTTCTGCGCGGGCTGCTGGATAACCTGCCCTTTGGTCTTGCAGTCAAGGATCAGGCGGGCTGCTTTGTGCGGCTTAACCAGCAGATGGCAAGCCAGCTGGGCCACACGGTTGCGCAGTGCATTGGCCAGCGCGAAGAGGATCTGGTGGATGGCCCACGGCTGGAAAGCCTGAAGGAAGCACAGGGCCAGCTTGCCCAGACCGGGCGCGACCAGCAGGTGCTCCAGCTTCCGGCACAGGATGGCCCGGCCCGCTGGCATGACCTGACGCGCGTCAGGCTGGATAGCCTGCGCAACACTCCTGTACAGTCCTCCATGCTCTCGGATTATTCCATCCTGATCGACCGGGATGTGAGCGAGCTTTTAAGTCTGGAGCAGCGGCTGCGGCAGGCGCAAAAAATGCAGGCCATTGGCACATTGGCCGGTGGCATTGCGCATGACTTCAATAACCTGCTCACGGCTATTCAGGGTTCTCTGGAACTGGTGCAGGACCTTGAGCCTCCAAAGGAGGCCTCGGTCGTCCGGCTGTATGAGAACGCCATGGAAGCCGCCCGACGTGGCGCGGTGCTCACCCGCAAGCTGCTGGACTTCAGCCGCCCGAGGCATCTGGTCTGCCAGCGGGTGGATATGCATGATGTGCTGGAAAACCTCCAGACCTTCATGAAGCAGGGCAAAGTACCCGAGGAAATCCGTGGCGCGCTGGATGCATCCCGTCTGGAGGGCATGAGCCGCTTTAGCAGCGTGCGCTTCAATATCCCTCAAGAGCCGCTGCCTCCGGTCTGGACAGATGCCGTGCAGCTTGAACTGGCGGTCTTCAGCCTGTGTGTCAATGCGCTGGATGCCCAGTCGGAAGGGGGCGAAACCTGCGTTTCTGTCCGTCAGGTTGCGCGCCTGCTGGGGCGGCATGTGGGGCGTGAGCATGCCGGTGCATGGGTGGTCGTGCAGGTGACCGACCGCGGCATTGGCATGACGGAGGACATACGCGCCCGTATTTTTGACCCGTTCTTTACCACCAAGGGAACAGGGCAGGGCATGGGGCTTGGCCTGTCCATGATCTATGGCTTTATCAGCCATTGCGGGGGAGAAGTGCGGGTGGATAGTGCCCCCGGTGGAGGGACGTCCGTTGAGCTATGGTTCCCCGCCATGGATCAGGAAATGGCCGCCGCCATTCCCGCCGTGCCAGCCAACACGGTGCAGACCATAGCGCGTGTTCTGCCAGAAAACGGGGCAGGCAGCACCATTCTGGTCGTGGATGACGAACCGGGTGTGCGCGCGGTAACCAGCGGCTTTCTGCGCCGTGCCGGGTATGAGGTCATGGAGGCGGCAAGTGGCGCCGAAGCCGTGGAAAAAGTGCAGTCCACCCCCGGCATTGCCCTTGTGGTCATGGATGTGATGATGCCGGGCATGAACGGGGGCGAGGCCGCACGACGCATCCACGATGTGCGTGCAGACCTGCCGGTTCTGTTTGTTACCGGCTATGCGGATTTTGGCGTGCTGCCAGAAGGGGTTGCCGTTTTGCACAAGCCCTACACGCGTGATGCGTTACTGGGAGATGTAAGGGCTATGCTGGCAGCATAGCCCACCCCCTTGTGTCCTGCGCCAGAACGCCTATTTCTTGGTGTTATGGATAGTTTTCATTCTGCTTCGTCTTCGCATGATCCCGTCGGCTGGCACGGGACCACCATTCTTTGTGTGCGCCGTGGCGCGCAGGTTGCCATGGCGGGGGATGGCCAGGTGACACTGGGCAGCACCGTGATCAAGGGCAACGCCCGCAAGGTCCGGCGCATTGGCCCTTCCGGCACCATTCTGGCGGGGTTTGCCGGTGCTACGGCAGATGCCTTTACCCTGCTGGAGCGGCTGGAAGCCAAGCTGGAGCGCTACCCAAACCAGCTGGAGCGCGCCTGTGTGGAACTGGCAAAGGACTGGCGCACGGACCGCTACCTGCGCAGGCTGGAGGCCATGATGGCCGTGGCCGATGCCGAACACTCCTTTACCCTGACCGGCAATGGCGATGTGCTTGAACCCGAGGACGGTATTATTGCCATTGGTTCGGGCGGGAACTACGCCCTTTCGGCAGCGCGGGCACTGTTGACGGTAGAAGGTCTGGGGGCGGAGGAAATTGTAACCCGCGCCATGAAGATTGCAGGCGATATCTGCGTCTATACCAACCACTCCGTGCGGATAGAAACGCTGGATGCCAAAACGGCGGGAGACAAAGCCTGATGCAAGCCCCCCATCTTTCCCCGCGTGATATTGTTGCCGAGCTTGACCGCTACATTGTAGGGCAGGGCGATGCCAAACGTGCGGTTGCCATTGCCATGCGCAACCGCTGGCGCAGGGCGCAACTGCCAGAAGCCATGCGGGAGGAGGTCGTTCCCAAGAACATCCTCATGATCGGCCCGACCGGCTGCGGCAAAACCGAAATTGCCCGCAGGCTGGCCAAACTGGCGCAGGCCCCCTTCCTTAAAGTGGAAGCCACAAAGTTTACCGAGGTCGGTTATGTTGGCCGGGACGTGGATAGCATTGTGCGCGATCTGGTGGATGCTGCCATTGTCATGCTCAAGGACATGCGCCGCAAGGATGTGGAAGAGCAGGCAGCTCAGGCGGCGGATGAGCGGATTGTCAACGTACTGGCAGGTGAGGGCTCCTCGGCCGATACCAAAAGCAAGTTCCGCACCATGCTGCGCAGCGGTCAGCTTGAGGATAAGGAAATTGACATCGCCATAACCGATCCCGCCCCCACAGGCCCGGCAGATATGCCGGGCATGATGCCGGGGAGCGTGATCAACATTGGCGATATGATGAAAGGGTTTATGAACCGCGCCCCCAAGCAGAAAAAACTCCGGATTTCCGATGCCCGCAAACAGTTGCAGCGGGAGGAAGTCGAGCGTCTGCTGGATAGCGAGAGCCTAACGCGTGAGGCCGTAGCTCATGTGCAAAACAACGGCATTGTCTTTCTGGATGAGATCGACAAGGTCTGTGCCCGTTCATCCGAGAGCGGAGTAAAGGGGGGCGATGTCTCGCGCGAGGGGGTGCAACGCGACCTTCTGCCCCTTATTGAAGGCACGACCGTTTCCACCAAGCACGGGCCGGTCAAAACCGACCATATTCTGTTTATTGCTTCTGGTGCGTTCCATCTGGCCAAACCGTCCGACCTGCTGCCGGAATTGCAGGGGCGTCTGCCTATTCGTGTGGAATTGCAACCCCTCTCACGCGATGATCTGCGGCGTATTCTTACCGACCCGGAACACTCCCTGCTCAAACAGTATACCGCCTTGATGAAAACCGAAGGTGTAAACCTGACCTTTGCCGATGATGCCGTGGATGCGCTGGCCGAACTGGCTGCGGACATTAACGAACGGGTGGAAAATATAGGCGCGCGCAGGCTTGCAACAGTGCTGGAAAAACTGCTGGAAGATATTTCCTTCACCGCACCCGAGCGTGGGGGCGAAAATGTTGTTGTGGATGGCGCCATGGTGCGGGACAAGGTGGCCCCACTGGCCCGCAAGGGCGATCTGAGCAGGTTTATTTTGTAATGGAAGCACCTTTTGTAACCCCGCAGGAAGACACTGCGGCAGAAGCCATCGAAGCCATTGGCGACGAACTGGACGTGTTTGATGACTGGATGGAACGCTACCAGTACATCATAGAAATGGGGCGCAAGCTGCCACCATTCCCACCAGAATGGTGCAATGATGCGCACCGTGTGCCCGGTTGCCAGAGCCAGGTCTGGCTGGAGGCGAAGGAAGCTGATGGCAGGCTCTACTTTGCGGGCCTGTCCGATGCCGCCATTGTCAGCGGGTTGGTGGCACTTCTGCTGCGTGTGTATTCTGGTCGCACGCGGGAGGAAATTCAGGCAACGGACCCCGGCTTCCTGCGTGATCTGGGGTTGGTACAGGCTTTGTCCACCAATCGCGGTAACGGGGTTGAAGCCATGGCCCGCGCCATGCGCTCGGCTGCTGCCGTATCTGCCTGATCAGGCCCGGTTGTCTGTGCCCCCTGAACCTGTCTGTTACAGGCAGGTTTGGTAAGGGGGAATGGAATGCAGGTGCTCAGGCACAAAAAAGCCGGCCCCCATGTGGAGGGCCGGCTTTTTTTAGTGTGGAAAGCCCGGTGCCTTCAGGCGTTCCCTTTTTCCTTCAGCGCTTTCAGCACATCCGCCGGGCGGATGGGCAGGTGGCGCAGGCGCACACCTACTGCGTTGAAAATGGCGTTGCCCACGGCAGGTGCAATGGTTGTAACGCCCGGCTCACCCAGACCCATGGGTTTTTCCGTGCTGGGCAGGAACTCAACATCCATTTCCGGCACATCCGCAATGCGCAGGGGGGTGTAGGTGTTCAGGTTACGGTCGCGCACGTTGCCGTCCACAATTTCCGTTCCTTCAAACAGGGCCATGCTCAGCCCCCACAGGGCACCGCCCTCGGTCTGGGCAGCGGCCCCGTCGGGGTCGATAATTGTGCCAGCATCCAGCACCAGCCAGATTTTCTGGCAGGTTACAACGCCTGTCTTGCGGTCAACATGCACCTGCACGGCACCAGCCGTCCATGTTGGCATGGCGCGTTCCTGCCCAAAGGTGGTGGCAATGCCAATGGCTGTATCCGCAGGCAGGGAAACCTTGCCATAGCCACATTTTTCCACCAGATGCCTGAGCACATTGGCCTGACGGCTAGCCCCACCCACGGAGTTGGGGGCGCTGCCTGCATTGCGGCCTTTGCTGTCCAGCAGGCTCAGGCGGTAGTCCACCGGGTCCAGCTTACGGGCATAGGCAATTTCGTCCAAAAAGCTCTCATGCGCCCATGGGGTCCAGCCGGAACTGACCGAACGGAGCCAGCCGGGGCGGAAGGTTTCGCTTGCCAGTTCATTGTCCAGCGCGCGCACCAGCATGGGGCCGACATCGTACCAGTGGTCGGCACCTGCAATGGCAAACTGGTCATAGGGTTTGCCGTCCGCGCCTTTTTCCATGAACGCGCTGGCCATAACACGGGTTGGCCAGCCAGCGGAGGCATGGTGCTGCCACGCAGTAATTGCGCCGTCCTGCCCCAGTGCCGCACGGACCGTCTGCACGGAGGGGGAACGGATGGAGTCAAACAGCACGTCATCCGAGCGGGTAAAGATCAGCTTGACCGGCTTGCCCCCGATGGCCTTGGAAATAAGGGCCGCAGGCACTGCGTAGTCCCCGTTCAGGCGGCGGCCAAAGCCCCCACCCAGCAGGTAGCTGCGCATGACCACTTCGGATTCAGGCACCTGGAGCGCCTTGGCAATAACGGGCAGGAACAGGGTCTGCCACTGGTTGCCGCAATGCACTTCCCACTTGCCTTCGTGCTGGCGGGCCAGCGCGTTCATGGGTTCAAGCTGGTAATGCAGTACGGAGGAGCAGGTATAGGTCTGCTCCACCACCTTGGTGGCCTTGGCGAATGTTTCGTCCACGCCGGGGTCGTTGAACACGCACGAACCACCGGCTTTGTTTGCAATCTGCTTGCGGCCGTAGTCCAGAATGTCCTGCTCGGTTACGTTGGCGGTCTTGCCCGGGGTCCAGACAACCTTGAGCGCATCCGTTGCGCGGATGGCCGCAGGGTAGGAGGAGGCCAGAACCGCAACCCAGCCCGGTACGGTATCGGACGGGTCTTCGAGCACAATGTAGCGGATGTACCCCTTGACCTTTTTGGCCTCGCTGTCATCCACCGAGACAACTTTGGAGCCATAGCGCGTGGGCGGCAGTTTGGGGCGGGCGTACACCATGCCCTCAAGCTTGGCGTCTATGCCGTAAATGGCGGTGCCGTTGGTTTTGGATGGAATATCCAGCGCCTTGACATCCTTGCCAATCAGCCGGTGCTCGGATGCAGGCTTGAGCGGCAGCTTGGCCATTTCTTCTGGCGTGTAGGTTTTGGTCGGGTGCGCACGGCTGACAATATCGCCGTAGCTGATCGACCGGCCGCCAGCAATAACCTGCCCGTTGCGGGCAATACAGGCAGCGGGGGAAACCCCCAGCAGTTTAGCACCCTGTTCCACCATGACCGTGCGCGCAGCAGCCCCGGCCTGACGGAACTGGTCCCACGTCATCCACACGGACCAGGAGCCACCTGTTACCATAAGGCCCCATTTGGGGTCTGTATCCACATAGGTAATGCGGACCTTGTTCCAGTCGGCTTCCATTTCATCCGCAATAATGCGGGCAAGGGCCGTGCCAATATGCTGGCCCATTTCCGCACGGATGATGTTCACATTCACCCAGCCATCGGGGGCAATGGAGCACCAGATCGTGGGTTCAAAGGCGGCGGCTTCCTTCAGGGCTTCCGGTGCGCCCTGCGGGTAAACCTGCGCTGCCTTGCCCTGACGGGCAAACCCGAACAGAAAGGCAGAGCCTGCTGCGGTGAGCAGAAAACTGCGGCGCGAAGGCCCACGGCCCGCAGCCCGGTCCTGCTGTGCGGCAATACGTTCGAGCTTACCCATTGGATGCCTCCTCCTTGCGCAGGGCGGCAGCTGCTTTTTTAATGGCTTTGCGAATACGGACATAGGTCATGCAGCGGCACAGGCTGCCGCCCATAACACCATCAATTTCCTCATCCGTGGGGTCCGGGTAGTCCTTTAACAGGCTAACGGCCTGCATGATCTGACCAGACTGGCAGTACCCGCACTGCGGAACCTGAATGTCCTTCCAGGCTTCCTGCACGGCATGTTTGCCATTGGGGTCCAGCCCTTCAATGGTGGTAATATCAGCCCCTTCCAGCGAACTGAGCGGAGTAATGCAGGAACGGGTTGCCCGGCCACCAACCAGAACGGTGCAGGCACCACACTGGCCTACGCCACAGCCAAACTTTGTGCCTGTCAGGTCCAGATCATCACGCAGCGCCCACAGCAGGGGGGTGTCGTCCGGCACATCGACAGAAACGTCACGGCCATTGAGTTTGAATTTTACCATCTCGTGCTCCGTGGTCCGTCTTAGTGCGATGAATTGACAGGAATGGTGGTAATGGTCTTGCGCACTGCGGCTGCTTTCTTTTCCAGGTCCGTCCATGGTGGCAGGGTGGTGCGGGTGCGGCGCAGGTAAGCGGCAATCCGCGCCATATCCTGATCGGACAGGGCATTGTAGAAGCTGGGCATGGCTACGCCGGACTGGCCTTCTTCCGCTGTCAGCCCATGCAGGATGACCTGATAGAGGTTGGTGGGTTCATCCAGCCAAAGCGCGTTGTTCAGCGCCAGATCGGGGCGGCCCAGTACGGGGGAAGGGGCTGCATTGTAATGGCAGGCCGCACAGGCCCCCTGATAAAGCTTGGCGTCGGGGTCCACGGTCGGGCCGATCAGGTCGATCTTGGACTGTTCCATGGCGCGGGCAAGGGCGGCCTTGTCGTGCTTTTCACGCTCGGCGGCATGGTCCACATCGGCAAAATAATGCGCGATGGCGTGTACATCTTCTTCCGGTACGGTGGAGAGGAAGCGGTGCGGCACGGGGGACATGGGGCCACCAGCAGGCCCATGGAGCGGTGCCACCCCATAACGCAGGTACTGGAACAGCTCGTCTTCCGTCCACGTGGTGGGGGTTGGGTTATGCTCGTTCAGTGGGGGGGCAATCCAGTTGTCCACCACTGCGCCATCGTAAGGAGCGCTCTTTTTTTCCGCCCCCATGAAGTCACGCGGGGTATGGCATGCGCCGCAATGGGCGTTACCTTCAGACAGGTAAGCCCCACGGTTCCACAAGGCATCATGCCGCGGATCGGGTTTGTACACGCCGGGGGTGAAGTACAGCAGCTTCCAGCCGGCCTGCAGAATACGCAGGCTGAGCGGGAAGGGCAGCTCGTTGGTGCGGTGCGTCATGTGCACGGCAGGGCGTGTCATCAGATAAGCATAAAGATCGGAGACATCCTGCTCGGTCATTTTGGTAAAATGATCAAACGGGAAGGCCGGAATAAGGTGGACCCCCTTGCGGGAAACCCCAAGGTGCATGGTGCGCTGGAAGGCTTCTTCCGACCAGTTGCCTATGCCGGTTTCGGGGTCTGGTGTAATATTGGAAGAATAGATGGCACCAAAAGGGGTCTCCATCTTGTAATCGCCAGCCAGTTCCGGCCCACCGCCCATGTCTGTGCGGGTATGGCACTCTGCGCAGTATCCTTCGGCGGCAACAATACGGCCACGTTCGATCTGCTCGGCAGAAAAACTGCTGCGGTCAGGGGGTTCCACGGGTTCTATGGGGGGGTACCAGGCGTAATAAAGAAAACCCAGGCCACCCACGGCACCAATGGCGGCTGCTCCTGCTAAAAGACGTTTGATCACTCTAATCCCCACCTTATGTGTAAACGTCCCGTCTGACGGGCAGATGGATCAAGTCTGCCCAACACAGCCAGAGGAACAGCATCTGCGGTCTGTCGTTGATTGAGATCAATCTTATCTGGATTTCTGTCACAGATAAACGCATAGAAGCCGCGTTATTACACGACAAAGTGTATATGATTTATCTATATCGCAAGAATATTACAAAAATCGGCCTTTTTTGGTTATTATCTATATTCTGTAAAATATAGACAGGTGAAAATTTGCATGTGCGGCATGCATTTTGCTCGGGCAAACAGAGGGGCCTACCTTATATATGTATGCGGAACAGGCGCTTTGCGTTGCACAGAATCCGACCGGTCGAAGAATCGATTGCCCCTTGTGGAGCAGATTTGTTGCAAGCAAAGGCTTGAAAGCTGCCCCCCTTTCTTTTAAGGAAGCGCATTCGCGCACGCGTCCGGGCCTGTGGGGCATGCCCGGCCGTGCAGAAGCCACTTTATTCCTTCGGGGGTAGGGCGGTTATGTCCAGCGTATTTCAGGAGTAATGAAATGCCCAAAATGAAGACCAAATCGTCGGTCAAGAAGCGGTTCAAGATCACCGCGACCGGCAAGGTGCTCTCCGGCCCGTGCGGTAAGCGTCACGGCATGATCAAGCGTACCCAGAAGATGAAGCGCTCCGCTCGCGGCACGCAGGTTCTTCAGCCGCAGGACGGCCGTACGGTTAAGCAGTGGGCCCCCTACGGGCTGTAAGGAGCATCTAAGATATGGCACGTGTTAAACGCGGTGTAACCACACTCGCTCGCCACAAAAAAGTTCTGGAACTGTCCAAGGGTTACCGGGGCCGGTCTTCCACCAACTACCGCATTGCTCTGGAACGCGTTGAAAAGGCGCTCCAGTACGCATATCGCGACCGCCGCAACAAGAAGCGTGAATTCCGCGCTCTGTGGATCCAGCGTATTAACGCCGCTGTGCGTGAACACGGCCTGACCTACAGCCGTTTCATTAACGGTCTGGCCAAGGCAGGGATCGAGATTGACCGCAAGGTTCTGGCCGCCATCGCATTTGATGACGCAGCAACCTTTGCCGAAATCGTCAAGAAGGCACAGGCCGCTCTGGCAGCCTGATTGCCGGTTCTGACAGATCCGGTATACAAGAAGGCCGTCCCTTACCGGGCGGCCTTTTTGCTTTTTGGCGGATGGTTTTTGGGCCTAAGGGCTTTTCTCCCGGGGCGGGAGATTGTATCCGCCGGGTAGTATTTTTTCCTCAGCGCGGGGTTCCATGAGCGACGATCTAGAAACTCTTCGGCAGGATGTCCTGTCCGAACTGGCTGGTGCCACAGACCTGCGGGCATGGGATGCCGTGCGCGTTGGCACTCTGGGTAAATCCGGCCGCCTGACCGGTTTGCTCAAGGCGTTGGGGAAAATGCAGCCCGATGAGCGCAAGGCGCGGGGTGTTGCCCTGAACCGCCTGCGTGATGAACTGACCCAGGCGGTAGAAGCCCGCGGCAAGGAGCTGGAAGCCGCTGCCCTGCAGGCCCGCCTGATTGCCGAAAAACTGGACGTAACCGTACCCCCGCCGGCAGAGGCCGCAGGCTACATCCACCCGATCAGCCGCACGATCGAGGAAATGACGGCCATTTTTGGTGTCATGGGTTTCCAGGTTGCTGAAGGGCCGGATATCGAGACTGACTGGCACAACTTTTCGGCCCTGAACACGCCCGACCATCACCCCGCCCGGACTGACCACGACACGTTTTACCTCCCGCCTGCGCCGGGGCTGGATGTAACCCGCGTCCTGCGGACCCAGACCTCGGGCGTGCAGATCCGCACCATGCTGGGGCAAAAGCCGCCTATCCGCATTATTGCGCCCGGCCGGACCTACCGCGCTGACCACGATGCAACGCATTCCCCCATGTTCCATCAGTGCGAAGGTCTGGTTGTGGGGCAGGGCATTACTCTTGGGCACCTCAAGGGCTGCCTGATCGAGTTTTTGCGTGCATTTTTTGGCAAGCCGTCCCTGCCAGTGCGTTTCCGCTCATCCTACTTCCCGTTTACCGAGCCGTCTTTGGAAGTGGATATTGGCTGGTCGCGCAAAACGGGTGAAATCGGGGCCGGGGAGGACTGGCTGGAAGTGCTGGGCGCAGGCATGGTCCATGCCCGTGTTCTGGCCAATTGTGGGCTGGACCCGCGTGTATGGCAGGGTTTTGCCTTTGGTATGGGGGTCGAGCGCCTGGCGATGCTGAAGAACGGCATCCCCGACCTGCGCTCGTTCTATGAAAGCGATATCCGCTGGCTGCGACATTACGGGGCAGACCCGCTCGCACCCGCACTGCTGCACGAAGGGGTGTGAGAGTATGAAATTCACGCTGTCATGGCTGTATGAGCACCTGGAAACACAGGCAACGCTGGCCGAAATATGCGCCATGCTCAACCAGATTGGCCTGGAGGTGGAAAGTGTCGAGAACAAGGGCGCCGCTCTCGAACCGTTCCTGACCGCGCGTATTCTGGACGCCCAGCCCCACCCCAATGCTGACCGCCTGCAGGTTTGCCGGGTGGATGCCGGTCCCGGCTTTTCGGATGTGCAGGTGGTGTGTGGTGCCCCCAATGCCCGCAAGGACCTGGCGGTTATCTTTGCACCGCCGGGCGCTTACGTGCCGGGGCTGGATATTACCATCAAAGCAGGCAAGGTGCGGGGCGAACTCAGCGGCGGCATGCTCTGCTCCCTGCGTGAACTGGGGCTGGGGGAAGAAACCAGCGGCATTGCCGAACTGCCAGCCGACACGCTGCCCGGCCAGTCCTACCCCGATTTTGCCGGGCTGGATGATGTGGTGATCGACATTGCCATAACCCCCAACCGGGGCGATGCACTGGGTGTGCGTGGCATTGCGCGCGATCTGGCTGCTGCCGGGCTTGGCACGCTGCGCCCGTGGCTGGCCGAAACGGTGGAAGGTACGTTTGCCTCCCCCGTGGAATGGGCCATTACCTACCCCGAGGCCTGCCCGTGGGTGCTGGGGCGGACCATCCGTGGGGTCAAGAACGGGCCAAGCCCGGAATGGCTGCGTAACCGGCTGGAAAGCATTGGCCTGCGCCCCATTTCCGCACTGGTGGATATTACCAATTACTTCTGTTTCGACCTTGGGCGCCCGCTGCATGTGTTCGATGCGAACACAATTGCCGGTGGCAGGCTGACCCTGTGCCGTGGCGCGGGGGAAACCTTCCGCACGCTGGACGGGCAGGATTGCACCGTAACGGCGGAAGACTGCGTTATTGCGGACCAGAACGGCGTGCAGTCCCTTGCCGGGATTATGGGCGGGGAAGCCACAGGCGCTACTGAAGCCACAACGGATGTGTTTGTGGAATGTGCCCTGTTTGACCCCGTGCGTGTGGCCCTGAGCAGCCGCAGGCTCGGCCTGTCGTCTGATTCGAGCTACCGCTTTGAGCGCGGTGTGGATCAGGCGCTCCCCATAGCCGCTCTGGAAGCGGCCACCCGCATGATTATTGACCTGTGTGGAGGGGAAGCCAGTGAGGTTGTCTCCGCCGGGGAGCAGCCTGCATGGCAGCGCACGGCAACGCTGCGCTTTGACCGGGTGCGCGACCTTGGCGGGCTGGACGTGCCGGCTGATGAGAGCGTCAGCCTGCTGGAAAAGCTGGGCTTTGAAGTGCGCGGGCGGACCGCCGAGCAGGTGGAACTGGGCGTACCTTCCTGGCGGAATGACGTGGCGCAGGCCCCTGTTCTGTCGCAGGGCAAGGACCTGCCCGCCGATGTGGCAGCCCTTGCAGCACAGGGCGTTGCAGGCATTGAAGCTGAGAGCGATCTGGTGGAAGAGGTTCTGCGCCTTAAAGGGCTGGACGCTGTTCCCGCTGTGCCGCTGCCCCCCATCAGCGTGGTGCCCGGTGCATCGCTTACTCCCGCACAGGCCCGTTTTGCGCTGGCACGCCGCGTTCTGGCCGCCCGTGGCCTGACTGAGACTGTGGGCTTCTCCTTTGTCTCGCACGAGGAGGCCATGCATTTTGGCGGCGCACCGGAAAGCTTGCGCCTGCTAAACCCCATTGCTTCTGATCTGGACCAGATGCGCCCGACCCCGCTGGTTAATCTGGTGGCGGCCATCCGGCACAACAGCGTGCGCGGGTGGGGGGATATTGGACTGTTTGAGATTGGGCCGGCCTTTGCCCAGTCCGCACAGCAGACGCTGGCAGCGGGTGTGCGCTCGGGTTCCACGCAACGTTACCCCGGTGTGCCCGGGCATGCGGTGTCGCTCTGGGCCGCCAAGGCGGATGCGCTGGAGGTGTTGCGGCAGTTTGGGGTTAACCCCGATGCCATAACCACCACAGCGGACGCCCCGGCATGGTACCATCCCGGCCGTTCGGGTGTGCTGCGGCAGGGACCCAAAAACGTTCTGGCGTATTTTGGTGAGTTGCATCCTTCCGTGCTTCAGGCTGCGGGGATTGATGTGCCGGTTGTGGCCTTCGAAGTGTTTGTCGAAGGCGTGCCTCAGCCCAAAAAGAAGAAGAAAAGCGCGCCTGTTCTATCCGCCTTCCAGCCGGTGCGGCGTGACTTTGCGTTTGTGCTTGCGCAGGATATTCCAGTGGAAAGCGTGTTGCGTGCGGTACGTGGTGCGGACCGCCAGCTTGTGGCCGATGTCAGCTTGTTTGACATTTATACAGGGCCGCATGTGGCGGAAGGCACACGCTCGGTCGGGGTGGAGGTAACACTCCAGCCTACCGAGAAAAGCCTGACAGATGCCGAACTCGAAGCTGTATCCGAGCGTATTGTGGCTGCTGTCAGCAAAGCAACCGGGGCTGTCCTGCGCTAAGGGCAGGCTGCGGTAGAAGGAGCAGGTCATGGCATGTTATTCCCCCGCCCATGTAAACCGTTGGGTTAAGGCTGGTTTTGCCGCTGTGCTGCTGTGCGGTGGGTTTGCCCTGCCGTATGCCGCACGGGCGGACGAAATTACAGGGGCAGGCTCCAGCTTTGCCGCGCCGCTGTATCAGGCATGGTCCGCGGCGGCTCCTTCTGGCGTGGACGTGCGGGTGAACTACCAGACCATAGGTTCGGGGGCCGGGCAGAACCAGATTCTGGCCGGTACGGTGGATTTTGGGGCATCCGATGCCCCAATGGGTCATGCGCGTCTGGTGGCTGGCGGGCTGGTGCAGGTGCCCACAGCTATTGGCGGTGTGGTGGTAACGGCCAATGTTCCCGGTGTGGCTGATGGTGCCCTGCGCCTGAGCGGGCCTGTGCTGGCTGCCATTTACGCAGGCACCATAACCCAGTGGAACGATGCCCGGATTGCCGCCCTTAACCCCGGAGTTAAGCTGCCAGATCAGGTTATTGCCCCTTTGCACCGGGCGGATGGCTCGGGCACGACCTATGTTTTTACAGATTATCTGGCCCATGTATCCCCCGAGTGGAAAAACGGCGTGGGCAAGGGCACATCTGTGGCATGGCCGGTGGGTGCTGGCGCGCGTGGTAATGACGGCATTGCCGCGTATGTGCAGAATACGGCGGGCAGCATAGGCTACCTTGAATATGCCTATGCCGCACGCAACCATCTGGCTCTTGTGCAGATGCAGAACCATGATGGTTTTTTTGTAAGCCCATCCGCCACAAGCTTTGCGCAAGCAGCCCAGTCCGCACAATGGGATGAGGCCGACCTGACCGCAGCCCTGAGTGATGTGGAAGGGGCGCAAAGCTGGCCCATTATTACCACCACCTATGTACTGTTCCCGGCCACGGCCACCGCCGATAATCAGGGGCAGGCCGTACGGCGCTTTTTCCGCTGGGGGCTGGTTGGTGGGGAGGCCGTGACCGGGCAGCTTGATTACGTGCCGCTGCCTGAGCAGATCCGTGCCCGTGTTCTGCGGCGGCTTGGCGGGGAGTGAGCCATATGCGGGGGTTATCCCGCGCTCATTCCAGACTTGTCCTATATTTCATCCACAGATTCTGTGGATAACCGCCCCGGTGGTTAATGCAGCCAGACCTGAGAGAACAGGATCTGATTGACCTCGGTATAAAAAAAGTTCCGAACACGGGCGGATGTCAGCACCACGTTGTCTTTTTCAATCATGGGAGCGGCGGGTGCCTGCTCCATGATCAGCCTGTTGGCTTCCATCCAGAGCTGGTCGCGCTGGGTTGTGCTCAGGCTGGTATCCGTTTTGGCTCGCTCCATGACAGACTGGGCATGGGGGTCACAAAACCCCGGTATGTTAATCGAGCTGTCGGAATGGGGGTGAAAATTCTCACACCCGAAGAGCGCGTCCACAAAGTTGGAGGCCGAGGGGTAATCGGCTGACCAGCTCGTGAGCGAGATTTGCACATGGTTATCCGTATTCTGGATATAGGGCAGATGCAGGCTGCTGCTTATGGGGCGCAACATGGCCTGATAACCAAGGGATTGCAGCATGTCGCGCACCCAGGCACCCATGGCCATGTCCGCGCTGGTATTGTCCACAACCAGCGTAACCTTCTGCCCCGCAGTGCCACTTGCGTGGACCAAATTACGCGCCACCTGCATGTCTGGCGCAGACCATTGCTGTGCCGGTGCGGTGGGTGATGCCCCGCGTGTATAGGCGCAGTTCTGCCCCGCAACATCCAGAGCAGACGGAACAAGCCCGCATAACGGGCGGGCAATACCCGGTCCACCGTACAGAATAACCAGCGCTTTGCGGTTGAGAGCATAATTAACAGCCTGACGCACCCTTATGTCCGTAAAAGGAGGTTCATGCATGTTCATGGGTAAAAAGTAGATCGAGGGGTGGCGCATGACATGCGTCCGCCCCGCAAAGTGGCTGCCAAGTTCCCCCAGCCGGTCGAGGGGGATGGTATCGGCCATCCAGTCATACTGCCCGTTTTCCACCGCGGTTACGGCGGCCTCTTCGGGAATGCCAAAGGTATATTCAATCCGGTCCGGGTAGCCTGCGGGCTGTGCCTGCGGGTTCCAGACATGGAATGCGGGATTGCGGGCAAGATACAGAAAATTGTTGGGGTCGTAGGCTTCCAGCCGGTAGGGGCCGGTGCCGGGCAGGGGGGTGTTGCCCGTATCGTGGTCGGGGGTGCTGGCTGGCAGAATAACGGCGTGGGTAAAGGCCAGCTTTTGCAGGAACTCGGTATCGGGGTGGGTCAGATGGAAGGTTATGCGCCGGGTGGCTGCATCGGCTTCTATCCCATGTTCGAGTGTGCAGTGTGCAGGGGTACGCAGGCAGGCATCCGCTCCGACAAGAGCGCCATAAAACGCCCCCGCTGTTGGCGCACCAATACGGAAAAGGCGCTGGAAGGAGGCAACAACATCCGCCGTGGTCACGGGCTGGCCGTTGGAGAAGGCAATGTTGGGGCGCAGCGTAAACGTGTAACGCAGCCCGCCATCCTGCGGGGCTGGCAGGGTTTCTGCCAGATCGGGCACGACCTCCTTACCCGCAGGGCCTGTGACCTTACGAAAAGTGGTGAGCCCATCATACACATTGGCAAAAAGGTTTATGTATTTGCCAGTGTAGTTGATCTGGGGGTCCAGTGTGCCGCCAGAAGCAGAGGCAACCAGCCGGAGCGTTCCGCCTGCATGTTCGGGCAGGGGGAGTTCGGGGGGAGGTGCCGGAGGGCTCGCGCATATTCCTAGGGGAATGGGGGAGCCCAGCAGCCCTGCCAGCAGCCCCCCTGCAAGCCGACAGTAAAAAGAAGGGGACTTTTTAGCGGGGCGCATTCTGGCCCATGGTCTGGGCGGGCTGCCCGGGCATGGGTTGGCCGGTCATAAGGGCGGCAAAGCCGGAATACATGGTGGTCAGGACAATAATGCCAACCATGATAGCCCCGGCAATAATGCCCAGACGCACAACTTTCTCCGTCTTGTCATTATCGGTCATATTGAATGCCTTGTGGGGAGCCAACGGCCTGTTTTTCATAGAGCATTGGCGCTTTTTTGTATTTGAAGGTGTTTTGCGGCGTGGCAGGTGGCCTGTACCAGTCTGGTGCTGCCTGCCCCTTGTGGGTGCGGGCATGGTAGTAATGCGCATTGGGGTCTTCCGCACAGGCCGAAAGACCTGTGAGCATCAACACAAGCATGGCAAGCCGGGTGCAGGAGCGCGTGGGTGTTTTCATGGTATGGAGCATACTCTCAATCCTTGTGCCAGAAAAGTCTTGCCGGGTGTGGGTTACACTCATGCCTTGTGGGGCCTGTAAGTTCCGCAAAATACATAGTCATGCGCTGTGTGCATGTTCCTGACCTGTGCTTGCGGGTGTGGCATGGTTGCCTCGGGCCTGTTAAAAGCGGAGCCAAAGAGCAGAGTCTGCCATTTCCTTGCCTTATCATTGTGTTAGCAAGGAAGGAATCAGACAGGTTTTGGCAGTAAAAGGGGCATGAGTATGGCGGTAACAGGGCTGGCTGCGATACTGCTTGTTATTGCGCTTTTGCTGGTTGTGGTGAGTGCGGTACAGCCCATTGCCCGCAAGCTTGAACTTTCCGAAACCGTTCTGCTGGCTATTGTCGGCATTATTATTGGTTCGCTGGCAGATTTTGCGCTGCGCACGTCCTATGCCTCTGCCCTGAGCGGGATAGCCGAAACCCTGCTGGATTTTCCCATAAGCAGTGAGTCGTTCCTGCTTATTTTTCTGCCCGTGCTGGTTTTTCAGGGCGCGCTGGCCATTGATGTGCGGCGTCTGGCGCATGAGGCCGCAACCGTGTTGCTGCTGGCCGTTGTGGCTGTGGCGCTCTCCACCGCCCTTATTGGTTTTGCCCTTATGCCCTTTGCGGGCATGCCGCTTGTGGTCTGCCTGCTGCTTGGCTCCATTGTGGCTACCACGGACCCGTCCGCCGTGGCCGGGATTTTCCGCGATATTGGGGCCTCCACCCGCCTGACCCGGCTGGTGGAAGGGGAAGCGCTGCTCAATGACGCTGCCGCCATTTCCATTTTTTCCATTCTGCTGCCATCGGTTACGCTGCACCGCGCCATCCATCCGGGGGAGGCGGTTGTTTCGTTCGTTGTCTCCTTTGCCGGGGCTGTGGTGGTTGGGGTGCTGTGTGGGCGGCTGACACTGGCCATGATGTCGGCCATTGGCAGTTCCGCTGCCGAAATTACGCTCAGCGTTGCGCTCCCCTATGTTGTTTATATTATTTCAGACGAGTTTCTCGGGGTGTCCGGCGTGGTGGCCACTGCGGCTGCGGGGTTGACGCTCTCAGTTTACGGGCCATCCACCGTGCGGCCACAGACATGGCTGTTCCTTAACCAGCTCTGGCAGCAGCTGGTGTTCTGGGCAGGGTCCTTGGTGTTTGTGCTGGCGTCCATGCTGGTGCCGCACCTGCTGGTGGGCATGACCCGCTGGGACTGGGTACTGATCCTGATCGCCAGTGTGGCCGGGCTTACCGCGCGTGCAGCCGTGGTGTTTGGCATGCTGCCGCTTCTGGCGTGGTCACGCCTTTCTCCCCCCGTGCCAACACCGTTCAAGGTAACCATGGTCTGGGGTGGGCTGCGTGGGGCCATTACGCTGGCGCTTGCTCTGGCCGTGACAGAGAACGAGCACGTGGCAACGCCCATTGCCCACTTTATTGGTATTATCGCCACCGGCTTTGTGCTGATCACCCTGCTGGTCAACGGCACCACATTGCGCTCGCTTGTTCTGTTTTTGAAGCTCGACCAGCTTTCTCCCATTGATGAGGCCATGCGCCATCAGGTGCTGGGCATTGGTCTGGGGAATGTGCGTGAGCGGGCGGAGGAACTGGGGAGCGAACTCGGCTTTAGCGCGGATGCCACGCGCCCCGTGCTGGACCAGATCGAGCGCCGCTCGGAGGAGGAGCAGGCTGCCAATGTATTCGACCAGGCTTTGTCGGATACCCAGCGCGTTAATCTGGCCCTGATCACCATAGCCAGTCAGGAACGCTCCTTACTGCTGGACCTGTTCCGTATGCAGGGGTTGTCCCGCCGGGTGATGGAAACGTTGCTGCGTTCGTCCGAAGCGGCAATTGATGGGGCAAGGTTGGAAGGGCGTCTGGGGTATGTGCGCGCGCTACGGCGGCGGCTTAGCCCTTCCTTCCGGTTTGATCTGGCGCAGTGGGTGCATAATTACCTGCGCTGGGACCGGCCGCTGATGCTGTGCATGGCCGAGCGGTTTGAAATGCTGATGGTGGCGCACTTTATTTCCATCTCGCTGACCCGCTTCATGCGTGAACGACTCGAACCCACGCTGGGCAGCCGTATTGGGGAAATTGTGGCCGAGGTGCTCTCCCGCCAGCGCAAGCTGCTGGATGAGGCGCTCGAAACCCTGCGCCTGCATTACCATGGCTACGCCGAGGCGCTGGAAAACCGTATTTTCCGCCAGATATCCCTGCGTCTGGAAGGGGAGGAATATGACACCCTGCTCGCGGAATCCCTGATCAGTGATGAACTGAACCGTGAGCTGCTCAAGGAACTGGAGCGCCGCAGGCACCGCCTGAACAAGCGCCTGAGCTTTGACCTGCGGAGCGGGATTGAGGACCGGATTAAAAACGCAGCCGTATTCCGTGGGCTGCCGGGCGCGGAGCTACATGATCTGGCGACCACCACATCCCTGCGCTTTGTTGCACCGCAGGAACTGCTGTGCCGCAAGGGGCAGAAGATGCGCTACGTCTATTTTATCAGCGCCGGGCTGGTGGAGGCGCATGTGGCCGGGGTGGATGAACTGTACGGGGCAGGGGACCTGCTAGGCGCGCAGGAAGCTCTCCAGCGCTGGCGTTGTGTTGGCAACGTGCGGGCCGTGCAGTTCGGGCACTTCATGGCGATCAAGGCATCGCGTTTCCGCCGTCTGGTAGATGACTACCCGGTGGTCATGCAGAATATAGAAACCATTCTGCGCAAGCGCGAGGCAGGGGAGCGCCCGACATCGCTCCTGCCAAGGCAGAAAATAGCCGCTATGGATGAGGATGGTCTGGCGGCCAGAGCCCTGCTTGCCCCCGAGGGGGATGTGCTGGCCCTTATGCCGCCGGAAAAGCCCGATGCAGACGCATCAGACGATAAAGAGGCAGGCAAGGCGTAAGCCGCCCGCCTCTTTGGGTGCGCTCAGGCGCTTTAGCGCAGGTTGCTCTGGCGCAGAGCAAGCCCGAACTGCACCCAGCCAATGCCGCTTGCTATCAGTTCAACGGCAATAAAGGTGCCAATCAGCCACAGGCCGGACCAGGGCAGGCTAAGGTACAGGCAAATACCCACCACAAGGCTGATCAGCCCGCTGCCCAGAATAATGCCCCAGCCTGGCAGCCCACGGTACTGGAGCGCCATGACCGAGCGCAGAACGCCCACCACAACAAAACAGACCGAGGCAAACACCGTAATGGCCACGGAGCCGGAGACAGGCTCCTTGATCAGCAGGGCGCCGGCAATAATATAAAGCCCGCCGCAGAGCAGGGAAAACAGAAAGCCCCCCCAGTCCTTGACCGCAAGAGCATGCACGCCCTGCATGATCCCGGCAAAAATAAGCAGGCCACCAATAAACATGGTGCTGGCGAGGGTAACAGACACCGCATCAAGGCAGGCAACAAAGCCCAGTATGACCAGCGCAACGCCCAATCCGACAAAGAGGGCCCATTTGTGTGCAAATGGCATGGAGTATATCCTTGCGTCCCAGAGTGAAGAGTAGTGCTGTCCTGATAGTATGTTGCCGCGTGTTAATACAAAATAAAAACAGCTACAGACGCTTCCTGCACCCCACCCACATGGCTTTTGTTGACAGGCCGGTGACGTTCTCGTAAACCCTGCGACCATTGCCGGGAATGTGGACAGACCGGCCAGCGTCTTTTTGCTGGTAATGCGGTGTGCGCCCGCTCCGATCCGTGGTGGACGGAGACTACCGGTGTAATGACGGGCTGTTTCTCCCAGCCCGCCTGTTGAGAGATGAAGAGCGCACTATGAGCAAGCGCCTTGAGAGCAAGTACAAAATCAACCGCCGCCTTGGCGTAAACCTGTGGGGCCGTGCAAAGTCCCCCGTTAACCGTCGTGAATACGGTCCGGGTCAGCACGGTCAGCGCCGCAAGGGCAAGCCTTCTGACTTCTCCGTGCAGCTGATGGCCAAGCAGAAGCTCAAGGGCTACTACGGCAACATCACGGAAAAGCAGTTCCGCCGCTACTATCAGGAAGCCGTGCGTCGTAAGGGCGATACGTCTGAAAACCTGATCAACCTGCTCGAACGTCGTCTGGACGCGGTGATCTACCGCATGAAGTTCGCGATCACGCCGTTTGCTGCACGTCAGTTCATCAGCCATGGCCACATTCTGGTCAACGGCCGCAAGCTGAACATCCCGTCCTACATCGTTAAGGATGGTGACGTGATCGAAGTGCGTGAAAAGTCCAAGCAGCTTGCCATCGTTCTGGATGCAACTCAGTCCGCTGAGCGTGACGTGCCGGAATACATGGAAGTGGATCATCGCCAGATGAAGGGCACGTTCCTGCGTGGCCCGCAGCTTTCCGATGTGCCGTATCCGGTGCAGATGGAACCGAACCTGGTGGTCGAATTCTACTCCCGTTAATCGGGAACTCCGGTTCGACCTGTGGACGCCGGGTGGAGGGTTTTCTCTCCATCCGGCGTTTGCCGTTTTTATTCATGCCAGAAGCCCCGGAACTGATTTATGTCTGATACCGCCAATCCTGAACTGGGTAAGGAAATTGTCCGCCGTCGTACGTTTGCGATCATCTCGCACCCCGACGCCGGTAAAACCACACTGACCGAGCGTATTCTGCGCGCGGGTGGTGCCATTCAGCTGGCGGGGAACGTGCGGGCCAAAGGCGAGCGCCGCCGCACACGTTCGGACTGGATGGCCATTGAGCGCGACCGTGGTATTTCGGTTGTCAGCTCGGTCATGACGTTTGATTACGGCGGGTGCGTGTTCAACCTGCTCGACACGCCGGGCCATGAAGACTTCTCCGAAGATACGTACCGGACCCTCACCGCCGTTGACTCGGCCGTTATGGTGATTGACGCCGCCAAGGGGATAGAAGACCGGACACGCAAGCTGTTCGAAATCTGCCGCCTGCGCGATATTCCCATTGTAACCTTCATCAACAAGATGGACCGCGAGGCACAGGACCCCTTTGCCCTGCTGGACGAAATTGCCTCCTCTCTAGCACTCGATACATGCCCCGCCACCTGGCCGGTTGGCCGTGCGGCCACGTTTGTTGGCACGTATGACCTGCTGAATGGCAAGCTCAACACGCTCACACCGCTGGCGGAGGACGATGCCCGTCTGGTGCAGATGCGTGAGGAACTGGAACTGGCCGAGGCCGCCCTGCCGGAGTTTGACCGTGCCTCGTTTGATGCCGGGCACCTGACCCCCGTGTTTTTCGGGAGCGCAATCAAGGAAATCGGCGTAACCGACCTGTTGGACGCGCTTGTGGCCTTTGGTCCATCCCCCCGTGCGCAGGCAGCAGAAAACCGCACAGTCACGGCGGATGAGCCGGGCATGACGGCTCTGGTGTTCAAAATTCAGGCCAACATGGACCCCAACCACCGTGACCGCATTGCCTTTGCGCGCATATGCTCCGGTCGTTTAACGCGGGGTATGCGGCTCAAACACACGCGCACAGGCAAAAGCTTTGCCGTGCACACGCCCCAGTTCTTTTTTGCGCAGGACCGGCATCTGGCGGAAGAAGCCTTTGCGGGTGACGTTGTGGGCATTCCCAACCACGGCACCCTGCGTATTGGTGACACACTGACCGAGGGGGAGGACATCCGCTTTACCGGTGTTCCCCATTTTGCCCCTGAAATCCTGCGCCGCGTGCGCCTTGATGACGCCATGAAGGCCAAAAAGCTCAAACAGGCTCTGGTGCAACTGGCGGAGGAAGGGGTCGTGCAGCTCTTCAGGCCGCAGGATGGCGCGCCCCCCATTGTGGGTGTGGTGGGCACACTTCAGCTTGATGTGTTGCAGGCTCGGCTGCGGGCGGAATACGGCGTGGGCATCGGGTTTGATTCCACACCATTCTCCCTTGCCCGCTGGATAACCGGACCGCGGGATAAAATTGAGGCATTTGCCGCCTCCAACCGCTCTGCCATGGCGGATGATCTGGATGATGACCCTGTTTTTCTCGCAACGTCGGGCTTTATGATGCGCCGGACAGAAGAACAGAACCCCGACATCAAGTTCCACGACATTAAGCAGATCGGGATCGAAATCGGCTAAGGGGCGCGCGTACAGGTGTTTTTGCGGCAACTCAGTTACCTGATCGCGCTGGACCAGCACCGCCATTTTTCGCGCGCAGCACAGGTGTGTGGGGTGTCCCAGCCCGCACTTTCCTCTGCAATCAGGCAGTTGGAAAACGAGCTGGGTATTACCATCATCAACCGCAACCGCCGGTTTTTCGGGCTGACGGAGGAAGGCCAGCGTGTGCTGATCTGGGCCCGCCAGACCTTGGCGGATCTGGACAGCCTGCGGCAGGAGGCCGCTTTTGCACAGGATGTGGCGGGCGGGTTTGTCTCCATTGGTGTTATGCCTCAGGGGGTGCAGGTTGTGCCTCTGCTGCTGGAGCATTTTCGCAGCGCCGTGCCCGCTCTGCGGGTTGAGGTTACCGTTTACCCTAATGCGGAAATCCTGCATCAGCTCAGGGAACAGCGTATTCAGCTGGGGTTAATGTATCTGGAGCAGGTGCCCAAGGATGGACCGTTTGAGGTCCAGCGCCTGTACGCCGAGCATTACGTGCTTATTGCAGCCCCTTCCATTCCATTGCCGGCGGAGCACAGGTGTGGCTGGGCAGAGGCGGCTACCCTGCCGCTGGGGCTGCTCAACCGCAACATGCACAGCAGGCAACTGGTGGATGCCTGTTTTGCACAGGCTGGCGTGGTGCCGCAGGTTATGCTGGAAACCAACGTGCTGGAACTGCTGCACGCGGAAATCATGGCAGGCAAGGTTGCGGGTATTATGCCCATATCCGCCTTGCCTGAACGTACGGGCCTTATGCCACCATTGCAGGTGTGCAGGCTGGACCCGTCCCCAGCGCCAGATGTTGGCGTGCTTAGGCTGAACCAGCCTAACTCCACCGCGCTACTTACCCGTCTGTGGCATGTTGCCAGCACTTTGGAACTGGACAGTATTTATACCGTTTAGCGGATTGTGGGTTCATCATAAATTTTGCTTATGATGTGATCAGAACAAACGCTTGGACTTATGCGGGCGACCTGAACATCGTGCGGTTTTTCCGGCTGGCTGAGTACAACACACCATGAGCAATATGGACCCAGACGCAGGCATGCCCGTTGTCCATCGGTGGGGGGGCATGCAGCTGCTGGCTGCGTGGCAGGCTTTGAGCGCGCAATGGGCGGGCAAGCTTAAATGGCTCGTTGCCCCATCCTACGGGGATGTTGCCTTTGCTGTGCGCTCGGCGCTTGCTGCCGGGTTGTCCCTTGTTATCGCCATGGCCATGGAGCTGGACAGCCCCCAATGGGCACCGCTGACCGTGTGGGTGGTTGCGCAGTCCTCCCGGGGGGAGAGCTTATCCAAGGCGCGCTGGCGTATTGCGGGTACAATTCTGGGCTGTTGTGTGGCGGTTGGGCTTATTGCCGCTTTTCCGCAAAGTCCTGCCCTGTTTTTTGGCGTGCTGGCCTGCTGGATTGGCCTGTGCTGTGGCATGGCCACGTTTTTGGAAGGGTATAAAGCCTACGGGTTGGTCCTGACCGGCTTTACCTCCGCCATTGTGGCCACCGGGGCCATTATGCAGCCTGATCAGGTGTTTGACATCGCCATGGCGCGCGGCACGTATATTGTGCTGGGTGTAGTGTGCGAGGCCCTGCTGGCCCTGCTGTTTATGCCCGGCTTGCAGGCCCATGCGCGCGCCCGGCTTAAAACCCGGCTGGAAAGCGCACAGGCACTGGTGCGCAAGCGCGTGACCTGTCTGGTAGAAGGGCACCCGACAACCGAACTGGACCAGAGCCCACTGCTGGGCGAACTGACTGCCGCAGGCAGTCGTATTGAATACGATGCGCTGGAAGCCGGGGGGTATGGCCATATGGCCGACCATGCCCGTGCTGCACTGGCGGGGCTGCTGGTTATGCTGGCCCGGGCAGAAGGGCTGGCGACCCTTAAGCTACTGCCTGCCAGCAAGGTACCAACGTCCATCCGCAAGGATGAGCGCAGTATTGACGAACACGTGCAGGCCTGCCTGACCCACCGGCGGGGGGACCATTTCCGGTTTCGTATCCGGTCGCGCAGGCATACGCTGGAAGCGGTGGAAAACGGTGTGCGCGCCTGTGCGGGTATTCTGGTTGGCTGGTTGCTGTGGGAGGTCACGGCATGGCCCGCAGGGCCAACGTTTATGTCGCTGCTGGCACTTGTGTACGGCCTGCTGGCCACGCGGGAAAACCCGGTTGTGGCTTCGGCTCCGTTCTTTCGAGGGGCTGTGTGGTGTGTGCTTGTCGCCGGGATTTACGTAACGCTGGTGCTACCCGCGCTCAGCACGCCCGAACTGCTGGTACTGCTGCTTATGGTGCCCATGGTTATTGGCGGGCTTGCCGCGCGCAACCCGGCTACGGCGGGCTATGCGTTTTCGTTCAACATGTTTCTGCCTGTTCTTATGGGGCCGAATAATCAGGGGCGGTATGATGAGGTTTCGTTCCTTAATACCGCACTGGCATTTTTGGGGGCTGTGCTGGTGGCGGGGTGGACTTACCGCACGGTTCTGCCGTTCCGCCCCGATTCCCACATGCAGCGCACGGCACGTTGGACCAGCAGGCAACTGCGGGAGCTGGCCTCTGCCAATAACCGGGTTTCGGTTTATCAATGGTTGTCGGGTAATGCGGATAGTCTGGTGCGGATTGTGCGTAATGCCCAGGGTATTGCCCTGCCGCAGCGCAAAGCATTTGCCCGCCAGCAGTTCTCGGGCATGGTGAGCGGAATGCATGTTATTCTGCTGCGCGAGCTTGCTCTGGCCCCCACCACGCCGCGCAATGTGCAACAGGCGTTCCGGGCTTTTCTGCGGCACTGGGAGCAGGATGATGGCGTGGTGGTAACCCGGCAGGCAGCCATAACCGCCCGTTGGCTTGGCAGGCAGGTTGCGCAGATGCCCCCCCAGCAGCAGGAAATATTTGACCACGCTTTGCTCAGTCTCCAGCTTCTGGCCTGCGCGCAGCCTATGGAACTGCCATAAAAAAAGGGGATGCCGGAGCACCCCCTTGTGGTCACCCTCCGCTACCGGGCCTGCCCGTGGCGGAGGAGGTGGCCTGTAACTTAGGCCAGACCCTGCTTGAGGGCTGCCGTCAGTTCCTTGGATGTGGCATTGCCGCCCAGATCCTTGGTGCGGACGCCGCCTTCGGTGATCACTTTTTTGATCGCGGCATCAATCCGGTCAGCCTGCTTGTCGTGGCCAACATGGCGCAGCATCATAACCGCAGCCAGCAGCAGGGCCAGCGGGTTGGCAATGCCTTTGCCAGCAATGTCGGGTGCAGAGCCATGGACGGCTTCAAACACGGCGGCTTTTTCGCCAATATTCGCGCCCGGTGCCATGCCCAGACCACCCACCAGACCAGCGGTCAGGTCGGACAGGATGTCCCCGAACAGGTTGGTGGTCACAACCACATCAAACTGCCATGGGTTGATGACGAGCTGCATGGCGCAGGCGTCTACAATCCGTTCGTTAAAGGCGATGCGGCCTTTGTATTCCTCGGCAACCTTGCGCCCTTCTTCAAGGAAGAGGCCGGTCAGCAGCTTGAGGATGTTGGCCTTATGCACGATTGTAACCGTCTTGCGGTTGTTTTTTACGGCATAATCAAAGGCGTATTTGACAATCCGGCGGCATTCCGCGCGGGAGGTAAAGCCGGAGCTCAGAGCAATACCCTTGGGGTCTTCACCCACGGGAATGTAGTGCTCCATGGCGGCATAATAGCCTTCCAGGTTCTCACGGAAGAGAACGAGGTCAATGTCCTCAAACCGGCCACCGGGGACAATGGTCTTGGTGGGGCGCAGGTTGGCGAACAGGCCGAATTCCTGCCGGAGTGTCACATTGATGGACTTGAAGCCACCACCAACTGGTGTGGTCAGCGGGCCTTTAAGGGCAAGGCCCGTACGGCGGATGCTCTCAATGGTCTGCTTGGGCAGTGGGTCGTTAACCGCATCTACACCAGCCATGCCGGCCAGCTGACGGTCCCATACAAACGGGGCGTCAACCGCGTCCAGAATTTCTATAACCGATTCAACAATTTCAGGGCCAATGCCATCACCGGGAATAAGTGTGGCGGGAATGGTCTTGCTATGTGCTGTCATTCTGAGAAGCTCCCTTTCAACTTCGGTGCCTGTTCTGCGCCTCTTTGGGCGCTCAGGCGATTCCCATTTACGTGACCATTGGTGGCTAGAGCCTGCTATCACGCCTTGTTGAGAGGCGCACAGGCTGTTTGCAGCCAATTTTTTGCATCTGCGGGCAGGTGCGGGCCAATCTGGTGCAAGATTTCTGCATGGTAGCTATCCAGCAGGGCGGTATCTGCTTCTCCCATAAGGGAGAGGTCGATCAGTTTCCGGTCGAACGGGGCCAGGGTCAGGGTTTCAAACTCCAGAAAAGACCGCGTGGAGTCTGCAACTTCGGCCGGGCGGACCAGAACAAGGGTTTCCAGCCGGATACCGTAAGCACCGGGCAGGTAAAAACCCGGCTCGTTGGACAGGACCATGCCCGCCTGCAGCGCAATGGCGGAAACAGCCTTGGAAATACGGGCAGGTCCTTCATGCACCGATAAAAAGCTGCCAACGCCATGGCCGGTCCCGTGGTCAAAATCCAGCCCGGCCTGCCACAGGTCGTACCGTGCCAGTGCATCCAGCGCGTGGCCTTTTGTGCCCGTGGGGAAGCGCGCATGGCCAAGGCGCAGGTTGCCCTTGAGCACGCGGGTAAACGCGGCTTTTAGCGCTGGCGGGGGTGTGTTGGGGCCACACCAGAGCGTGCGGGTGACATCGGTTGTGCCATCGGGGTACTGGCCACCGCTGTCGATCAGGTAAACGTCATTGGCGGCTATGGCGCGGTTGCTCTGCGGGGTTACGCTGTAGTGGATAATGGCCCCGTTTGGCCCCGTGCCTGAAATGGCCGTAAACGAGTCCTCCACATAGTCTGCCGCGGCCCGCCGGAATGTGGCGAGCTGTTTGGCGGCATCCAGTTCGGTTGTGGTGGTGGCGTGGGTGTCCATCCAGTGCAAAAAGCGGCACAGGGCCACGCCGTCGCGCAGGTGGGCTGCGCGCATGCCCTGCTGCTCAACCGGGTTTTTGCAGGCTTTGGGCAGCAGGCACGGGTCGGGCGTGGTGGCAACGGTTGCGTTATGGCGGCCCAGTATTTGTGTAAACCACACGGCATTGCTTGCCGGGTCCACCCCCACGGTGCGCCCGGCCAATGAGGCCAGCACCTGCTCCAGCTCTGCGGGGGCATGGATACGCACCTCCGCCCCCAGCCATGCACGCACGTCTGCGGGAATTTTGTCGGGCTGGATAATCAGGTCAACACTTGCATCGGCATGGATAATGGCAAAAGCCAGCACAACGGGGGTGCAGGGAATATCCGCCCCACGGATATTGAGCAGCCAGGCAATGGAGGCTGAATCGCTCAGCACGGCGGCATCCTGCCCCAGATGGCGCAGGTCGTGCGCAATGCGCTCGCGTTTGCTGGCCGAACTTTCACCTGCATAACGCAGGGGGTGTATAAACGCGGGGCCAGCAGGCAGGGCAGGGCGGTCCTGCCAAAGTGCATCCACCAGATTATGCGCGGTGGGGGTAAGGCAAAGCTGCTCATGTTGCAGGTAGGGGGCCAGTTCCGCGGCACTCATAATGCGTGGGTCGTAGCCAATGCTGGCATCGGGCCGGGCGTTGGCGGCCAGCCACGTGGCGGGGGGCACCTGCCCGCCATGCACACGCTCCCAGCACGCGCCATCCACCTGCTGGTCCATTTGGGTGATGTAGCGACCATCGGAAAAAACGGCGGCCTTGTCTGCCAGCACAATGGCTGTGCCTGCGCTGCCGGTAAAACCGCTTATCCATGCCAGCCGCTGTGCGCAGGCCGGGGTGTACTCCCCCAGAAACTCATCGCCATGTGGAATAATCACGCCATCCAGCCCGTTCTGGCGCAATACGGCACGTAGCGAGGTGAGTCTGCTCATGGATAAGGAAGCCAAGGTACTACTCCGCAGATTTGGGGCTAAGGTCTGGCACAGGGTGGCCCAAGCATAGGCTACCCTGCGCAAAGGTGTGGCAAAAAATCAGGCGGGGCAAGAACCGCCGGGGCGGCGCAGGATCAGGGTTGCCCAGTCTCCTTCGGTCAGGACCTGCTCAAGCACCAGCCCCTGCCTGCGGTGGGCCGCCAGCACCATGCGGATTTGCGTTTGCAGCAGGCCTGCCAGAATAACCGTGCCGCCGGGGGCCAGTGCCTGTGCCAGATCCTTGGCCATAAGGCACAGCGGGCGGGCCAGAATATTGGCAAAAACCAGATCATACGGTGCGTTCTTGCGGATGGCGGGCGTTTGCCAGCCATTGCCAAGGCGGCAGGTAAGGGCACGGTTCAGCCGGTTACGCCGCGCATTCTGGGCGGAAACACGGACCGACCACGGCTCAATATCCACCGCCAGCACCTTCTGGTGCAAAAGGGCTGCTGCGGCCATGGCCAGAATACCCGTGCCACAGCCAAGGTCCAGAATACGGCGGGGGTGGCGGTGGGCAATGCGTTCCAGTGCGCGCAGGCAGCCACGGGTGGAACCATGCTCGCCCGAGCCAAAAGCCACGCCTGCATCCAGCGTGAGCACAATGCGGGTTGCCTCGGGGGCATCGGGCAGATGGGTGCCGCGCACCACAAAGCGTTTGCCCACCTTCTGTTCGGGAAAAGCCTCATAAGTGCGGGCAAGCCAGCCTTCGGCTTCGGTTGCTGCGCGTTCCAGCGGGGCGGATACGCCACTGGTCAGTTCGGCCAGCATAAGGGCCAGTGTCAGTTCGTCTTCACGGTGGCCCGTGTCTTTTACGCCCTCAACCCGCCACTGAGTGCCTTCGGGGTTGGCCTCAAAAATACCAACCGTGGTGCAGACGCTGCCAATGGCGTTTTCGTAAGCTTCCACCGCAGCTTCGGGTACGGTGACAGAAATGGTTTCCAGGCTTGTAGCGTGGCGGCGGGGTGTGGGGGCCATTATAGTTTCTCGATAAAGGAGGAAAGAAGTCGTTTTGTGCCCGCGTCTTCAAACGCGATTTCCAGATGGTTGCGGTCAGCCGCAATAACGATGCCCACACCAAAACGGGGGTGGCGGACCTGCTGCCCCAGTTCAAAGGCTGGTTCCGCTTCGGGCGGGCGTTTGCGGCGGGCCACAACGGGGCCGCTGTCAAACAGGCTCTGTTCGGCAAACAGGCCGCGGCGGGCGGAGCCGCCTTCGTTTTTGCGGCTGATGTGCTCCTCTGGCAGTTCATCCAGAAAGCGGCTGGGCATGGAAGGCTGCCAGTTGGCGTAAATGCGCCGGCTCCCGGCATGGAAGATCATGGCCTGTTTGCGTGCACGGGTAATGCCCACATAGGCCAGACGCCGCTCCTCCTCCAGCCCTTTAAGCCCGCCTTCATCCAGCGTGCGCTGGGAGGGAAAAACCCCTTCCTCCCAACCGGGGAGGAACACCGTATCAAACTCCAGCCCTTTGGCTCCGTGGAGTGTCATGATCGAGAGTTTGGAATCCTGCGCTTTTTCGTCCGTCTCCATGACAAGGGAGACATGCTCCAAAAACTCGCCAAGCGTGCCAAAATCGGCTAGAGCGCGCACAAGTTCCTTCAGGTTTTCCAGCCGTCCGGGGGCTTCGGGCGAGCGGTCAAGGCGCCACATTTCAAGGTAGCCGCTCTCTTCCAGCAGGTGTTCAACGGCCAGCACGTGTCCTTCACGGCTTAGAATATCCCGCGTGGTGTTCAGGGCATTGGTGAGTGTGCGCAACTGGTCGGCCATTTTGCCCTTGAGCTGGCCGGTTTCGAGCATGGTCTGGGTTGCAACACTCACCGGAGTATTGGCAAAGCGGGCCGCCTCGCGCAGTTTTTGCAGGCTGGCCGGGCCAACGCCGCGCTTGGGCACGTTGATGATCCGCTCGAACGCCAGATCATCCGCCGGTTGGCTGACCACGCGCATATAGGCCAGTGCATCGCGGATTTCGGCCCGCTCGTAAAAGCGCACACCACCAACAATGCGGTAGGGCAGGCCGGTCTGTACAAGCCGCTCCTCAAATGCACGGGTCTGGAACCCGGCGCGGACCAGAATGGCCATTTCCGCCAGAGACTGTCCCTTGTGGTGCAGGCGCTCGGCTATGTCGCACACGCTGCGGGCCTCGGCGTCCGAATCCCATACGCTGGTGACCAGCACTTTTTCCCCATCCGAGGGGTCATCCCGCCCCGAGCGCAGGGTTTTGCCCAGCCGTTCCCCGTTATGGGCGATCAGCCCCGCGGCGGCACCCAGAATGTGGCGGGTCGAGCGGTAGTTCCGTTCCAGCCGGACAATTTTTGCGCCGGGAAAATCTTTTTCAAACCGCAGAATGTTTTCCACTTCCGCACCACGCCAGGAGTAGATGGACTGGTCATCATCCCCCACGCAGCAGATATTGGCCGTGCCATCGGCCTGTTTGGCCAGCAGGCGCAGCCACAGATACTGCACGGTGTTGGTATCCTGATACTCATCGACCAGAATATAGCGGAACAGCCGGTGGTACTGGGCCAGCACATCGGGGCGGGTCCGCAGGATTTCGGTCACGTGGAGCATCAGATCGCCAAAGTCGCAGGCGTTGAGCTGTATCAGGCGGGCCTGATAAGCCTCGTAAATGGCGCGGGCGTGATGATTGGCAAAGTCCGTATCTTCGGACGGGGTGACACGCGCAGGCGTTAACCCCCGGTCCTTCCAGCGCTGGATAACCCCAAGCAGGCCGGGGGCGGGCCAGCGTTTGGTGTCAATCTGCCAGGGTTCCATAACCTGTTTGAGCAGGCGGAGCTGGTCGTCCGTGTCCAGAATGGTAAAGCTCTGGGTCAGCCCCACATATTCCGCGTGGCGGCGCAGCATGCGTGCGCACAGGGCATGGAAGGTGCCAAGCCACAGCCCCTCTGCCGGTGCGCCAAGGAGCAGGGCAACACGCTCGCGCATTTCCCGCGCGGCCTTGTTGGTAAAGGTTACCGCCAGTATCTGCCACGGCTTTGCGCGCTCGGTTAGCAGGATATGGGCAAAACGTGTGGTTAGCACACGGGTTTTGCCGGTTCCTGCACCAGCCAGAACCAGCAGCGGGCCATCTGTTGTCTCAATGGCCGCGCGTTGCTCCGGGTTCAGGCGCGCAAGGTAGGAGGAGCCGCTCTGCGGAGCAGCATCGGAGGTGGGGTGAGAAGGGGGCTCGAATGTCGTCACCATTCTCTTATATAGTGATGTCCGCCTCAGGCCAATCGGAGCAATAGGATGGCGAAAACAAAGATGCCACCGCCCCCGGCTTCTTCCGTTCAGGAAGGGGGGAGCGTGTTTGCATCAACCGGGCCTGTGGGGCATCGCAAACGTATGCGTCAGCGGGTGCTGGCCCACGGTGCGGGCGGGCTGGCTGATTACGAATTGCTGGAAATGCTGCTGTTTTACGGCGTCCCCCGGCGCGATACCAAACCCTTGGCCAAAAGCCTGATCAACCAGTTCGGGTCTTTTTCCGCTGTGCTCGATTCCGCACCTGCGGTGTTGCAGGGGGCGGGGGCGCCACGCGGTGCCGCAGCTTTGTGCGCACAATTGCCGGATGTGGCAGCCTGTCTGGTGCGCGATGGCGGCAGTAACCGTGCCTATCTGGGTGATTGGGACAGTCTTTTGCTGTATTGCAACACGGTTTTGCGCGCGGCGGAGAGGCCGCAGATGCGCATGCTGCTGCTGGATAGCCGCAATACCCTGCTGGCGGACGAGCAACTGGCATGGGCCATGCCAACCGCAAAAGCCGAAGCAGAGCGTGTGCAGCAGGCTGTGGCCCATGTTCTGCAACGCGCGCTGGAGGTGCAGGCGAGTGCGGTTGTGAGCGTGTATCTGGCCGAACCGGGGCAGGACGTGCAAACCCTGCTCCAGAATTGCACGCCTTTTGTTGCGAGCCTGCGCAAAGCTGCGCCTTTGCTTGCGGTGAGTGTGCATGACCATATGGTGGTTGGGGCGAGTGCATGGGCAAGTGCACGCCAGATGGCAGCAGACTGGTGAGCCGCCCCCACACCCTACCGGGCATGGCCGATGGCATGGCTTTTCTAACAAGGCCGCCAGAAGGGCTGGTGCCAGGGTTGCCTCAGGCTAAAGCTGTAGGGCCGGATGATAGGCAATGCCTTGCCGCATTGCTCGGGGCGGCAGGTATGGCCCAAGCACAGGCCATTGAGCAGGCTGAAGCTTTGATGGGGGAATACGCAACCCTCTCTGCCGTGCTGGCAGCAGCGGCACAGCACGAGGGGAGTGTAAGCCTGCTCCCCGAAGCTGCGCGCGTGTTGTTAATTCTTGCGCGTGAGAGTGCGTTCCGTCTGCACCGTGCGCGTTTGCAGCAGGGGAGTGTACTGCTCGAACGCCCGGCCCTGAATGCGTATTTGTCTGCCCTTATGGCGCATGAAAAAACCGAGCAGATGCGCGTAGTGTTCCTTGATGCAGCCAATCGGCTTGTGGGGGAGGAGGTTATGGGGCGCGGTACGGTGGACCATGCTCCCGTTTACCCGCGTGAGATTGTCAGGCGCGCACTGGCTTTGCGGGCGCGTGGTTTTGTGCTGGTACACAACCACCCAAGCGGCGATGTTATGCCCTCTGCCGAGGATATGAGCATGACCGCGCAGATCATTGCCGCCGCCCGCGTTGTGGGGCTGCACGTGGCGGACCACCTGATTGTAGGCCGGGAGCGGGTCCTGAGCATGAAGGAGGCAGGGCTGCTGTAGCCGCGCCTCTTCTGCTCAGGCCGTGGAGGTGTTCAGTCTTCGTCCGCAGGTGGGGGGGAGGCACATTTGGTTGCCAGCGGGCCAAGAGCCGCCTGTATGCCCCAGTCCCCGGGGAGTGCGCCGTATGGGAACAGAATATTCACATGCCCCATCTTGCGCCCTTCACGGGCCTCTTTTTTGCCGTACAGATGCGGAATATGGCCCGGATTAGCCAAAATGGCGGGCCACAGGGCCATATCTTCGGGGCCTACAAGGTTTTTCATCACCGCATCCGAATGGCGGGTGGCGTGGGGCAGGGGCAGGCTCGCAACTGCGCGGATGTGCATGTCAAACTGGTCCTGCGCGCAGGCATCCATAGTCCAGTGGCCCGAATTATGGGGGCGAGGTGCGACCTCGTTCACCATGAGTGAGCCATCGCGCACAAGGAACATCTCCACGCCCATAATGCCAACCAGATCAAACCGCTCGGCAATAAGGGCGGCCAGTCGGCCTGCTTCTGCCGCAACGCTTTCAGGCACGGGGGCCGGGGCGAGTGTCAGGTCCAGAATGCCGTGCCAGTGGTGGTTGAGAACCGTGTCAAAGCACCGGGTTGTACCATCTGTGCCGCGGGCGACCATAACGCTCAGTTCGCAGGCAAAATCGACCATGCCTTCGGCCACCAGCGGGTGCGGCGCGAGTGCAGCAAAGGCTTCATCCAGTTCCGCAGCACTTTGCACACGGCGCTGGCCCTTGCCATCATACCCGTTGCGGGTGGTTTTGAGGATAAGCGGAAAGCCCAGCCGGTCTGCCGCTGCGTGCAGGGAGGCATGGTCCGTTACCGCATGCCACGGTGCCAGTGGTACCCCGGCTTCTGCCAGAAAGGTTTTTTCCGCCAGCCGGTCCTGGCTGATGCGCAGGATATTGCCCGACGGGCGCACAGGGCAGTGCCTGCTCAGCCTGTCCAGTGCATCGGCACTAATGTTTTCAAACTCGAAAGTGACCACATCAACCGCTTTGGCAAAAGCGTCCAGTGCTGCGGGGTCATCATACGCACCAAGGGTTATGGCGCTGCAAACCTGTGCGGCCGGGCCATGTGCGTCCTGAGTAAGAATATGCGTTTTATAGCCCAGTCGGGAGGCTGCAACAGCAGACATGCGGCCAAGCTGCCCCCCACCCACAATGCCAATAACGGCATTGGGGGCCAGAGCTGCGTGTGTATGGGTCATTCGTTTTCTGTCACGGGTGTATCGGCAACCGATGCGGTCTGTACCGCGCGCCAGGCTTCCAGCCGTGCGGCCAGTTCGGGGTTTTGCAGGGCCAGAATGGAGGCCGCCAGCAAAGCTGCGTTCTTGGCCCCGGCCGAGCCAATGGCCAGCGTGCCAACGGGTACGCCACCGGGCATCTGCACAATGGAGAGCAGGCTGTCCATGCCCTTGAGTGCGCGGGATTCCACAGGCACTCCCAGCACGGGCAGGCGGGTCCATGCCGCGCACATGCCGGGCAGGTGGGCTGCGCCCCCAGCCCCGGCGATAATAACAGACAACCCCCGATCCGCCGCCGTACGGGCGTATTCCGCCAGCCGGTCCGGTGTACGGTGGGCAGAGACAATGCGGGTTTCGTGCGGGATTTCCAGCGTGTTCAGAATGGCATCGGCATGGCACATGGTTTCCCAGTCTGACTGGCTGCCCATGATAATGCCAACCTTGGGGGGCGCGGCCGCTGCGCTGTTATCTGCAGCGTGGGAGGTGGTGGTCTGGGGGGCTGTTGTGTTCACAGGGGTAGGGTATCCGGTCTTGCTAATGCTGGTCCTGTTGCAAAGTCAGGCAATATTGTCGGGTATCAGCTGGCTTTCAACCCGTGTTATGCGGTCTTTGAGCAGTAATTTCCGTTTTTTCAGCCGCTGAAGGTACAACTGGTCGATAAAGGTTGTCTCATTGGTCATTCTGTTGATGACCGTATCCAGATCACGATGCTCGCTTCGCAGCTCAAGAAGCTGCCCCAGTAGTGACTCGCGGTCTTGCATCATGGCGCTGGTTCTCCCTGTGTGCATCTGACTCGTGCATTCAATCGGATTACTCCGTTGTTGCATTTATGGCGCTCTTTACCAACCATGCATTGCGCGACCAGCTTGCGCAAACGGGAAAAAGTTCCATGTGCACAGCGCATATCGGCATGCAGTGGAATATGAAATTAACATGAAATTTCTGGCCGTCTGTACGCTAGCGTAAAAGAGTCACTAACCGAATGGAGGCAGCCATGGCGCGCCTAGCAAGGATAGAGTCTCTCAAACACCGCCATTCCCATATTGACCAGAAGATTGCTTCCGAAGGGGGTAGGCCCAGACCGGATGAGCGCGTTCTGATGTGCCTGAAGCTGCAAAAGCTCAGGATCAAGGAAGAAATTGAACGGCTGGCGGGCTAAAAACGCAGTGCGGATTTATCTGCCGCATATGTAAAAGCGGCAGATAAATCCGGCAGGATTTTATTCAGCAGAAAAATCAAGATCGCCTGCATCCAGTGCAGGTACGGGAATTTCCGCCCCTTCGCGCTCAAGCCGGGCATTGGCATCGGCTACGGCTGCGTTCAGGTCTGTCTGGCTGCACAGGCCAACGGTCACCGGGTCACGCGGTTTGATGTTGGGTGTGTTCCAGTGTTGCTTGTCGCGCACCTTGGCAATGGTGTCCTTGGTGGTGCCAAGCAGTTTTACAATCTGCTGTTCGCTCAGCTGCGGGTAGTTGCGCAGCAGGAAGGCAATACCATCCGGACGGTCATGGCGCTTGGCAACCGGCGTGTAACGCGCACCCTTGGAGCGGCGGCGCACGGGGTTGTTGGTGGCCAGAATTTTAAGCCGCGCCGTAGGTGTTGCTTCGCAACGGCGGATTTCTTCAAGTGCAAGCTGGTGGTTGGCAACGGGGTCGTAGCCAACAATGCCCTGAGCGACTTCACCATCGGCAATGGCCTGCACTTCCAGCGGGTGCATCCCACAAAAAGCGGCAATCTGTTCAAAGCTGAGCGCGGTCTTTTCGATCAGCCACACAGCGGTTGCTTTTGGCATCAAGGGTAAGGTCGTCATTTGGCTTCTATCCTGTCGTCGGGCGGCGCTCACGCAGGCACCGGTAAATTGACGGCCTGGAACCTCTTCCGAAGCCTGCGTGCCTGCCGACGCGCATCTATGCCCCCGATATGGAGGGAGCAGCCCGTTCAGGTCAAGCTGCAAAAATACAACAAAAGGGAGCGGAACCGGAGTTCCACTCCCTTTTGGGGCTGCAAGGCGGGTTCAGGCCGCGTTTGGCACGCTCTGGTTCTGGGGGGAGGCATGTGTTGCCAGTGTGGAAGTGGACGCAAAGGGAGTATGGGCCTGTTGAGGTGGCGTGGGCACCTTAGCCACGCCATGTGGCCCTTCCGTCTGGCCTGCATTAACAGGAATACGCCGTGGCTTGAGCGCTTCTGGCACAATCTGGCGTACACTGATGCGGAGCAGACCGTTATTCATATCCGCCCCTGTAACCTCAACATGGTCTGCCAGTGCAAAGCGGCGTTCAAAGGCGCGGCGGGCAATACCGCGGTGCAGCACTTCGCCCTCGTCCTGTGGGGCGCTGACCCGGCCGGAGACAACAAGCGTGCTGTCCTGCACCAGCAGTTCAATATCATCCGGGGCAAAGCCTGCTACGGCCATGGTCAGGGCGTAACTGTCGCTCCCGGTCTTGGCAATGTCATAGGGAGGGTAGCTGGGGGTGCCCGTGCTGCGGGCTGCGGTGTCCATTACCTGTGCTAGCCGGTCAAAGCCGATGGCGGTACGGAATAGGGGTGCAAAATCGTAAGTCATGTGGAACCTCCTCGTTCGGCAAGGTTCTGCCGTGCAGCAGGCCCCATAAGGCGGCCTGTGTGGCAGGTCTTTCTGGCTAACCCCCGTGGGGCATCAGCCATGCTCCAAACGTGGAAAGCCCCGCCTCCTTTTTCAAGAGGGCGGGGCCAAAAGCACACGGTAAGGCTAGAAAAATCAGCCTTTGGAACGGGTGCCGATCCCAGCAAAGCGCTTGTTGAACTTGGCGACCTGGCCCCCGGTGTCCATGATGCGCTGCACGCCGGTCCACGCCGGATGGGACTTGGTGTCAATGTCCAGACGGATGGTGTCACCGGCTTTGCCGTAGCAGGAGCGGGTGGTGTATTCCGTGCCGTCGGTCATGATGACGGTGATTTCGTGGTATTCGGGGTGAATGCCGGACTTCATGGGACAGGTCTTTCTTTACAGCAGACGAAGGCCCGATACCGACCGGGCCGAATTGCCGTGCATATAACGGTATGCGGCAGCAGGATCAACCGTTGATTATGCACCTTTTGCCTGCAACTGGCGTTAAGGCCACAGCCCAATGCGGGGTAACGTCCTGAATAGTCTGCACCAATAACGGCGCGGCGGGGGCAGATATGGCAAAGATTTTTGGTTATTCCAATAATAACGCTTGAGAAATAGCCAGCCACACGGATACAGAACAGTATCTTTGCAGAAAACCTTTTAAACAGGACACCGAATTTATGGTTGATCTTAAAACTGATCTTAAGGCCCACGTGCGTACACCGGGCTGGGTGGGCGAGTTCCGCTCCTTCATCATGCGCGGCAATGTGGTTGATCTGGCTGTTGGTGTGGTCATTGGTGCGGCGTTTACAGGGATTGTGAACAGCCTGGTCAAGGATGTGTTCAACCCCGTTATTGGTCTGCTGGTCGGCGGGATTGATTTTTCCAACCTGTTTGTCACCCTTAAAGGCCCGCACGAGGCAACGCTGGACGCCGCGCAAAAAGCTGGCGCGGTTACGCTTAACCTCGGCCTGTTCGTGAACGCTGTTATCCAGTTCCTGATCGTGGCTATGGCCATTTTCTGGATGGTCAAAGCCCTGACCCGCCTGCATGTGCGTGAGGAAGCCAAGCCCGCAGCACCGCCCGCACCAACCCAGACGGAAATCCTGCTGACCCAGATCCGTGATGAACTTGCCGCGCGCAACACGCAGCAGACTACACCGCAGGGCTAAAGGCTGGGCCGTGGGCAGGCGCTGTGGCGTATGCCCCTGGCAAGCACTGTGTTTTCGACAGGCGGAATATGGAGTAGGCTCTCAACCATGAAGCCCTCTGTATTCCGCTTTTTTTATAAAGTGCCTCCGTTTGCCGCCCTGCTTGCCCTTGTTGGCGTGGCGGGGTGCCAGAGTGTGCCGTATCAGCTCAAGGTGGAGCAAACGCCCAGCACGTTGCTGTATAGTTACGCCATAGCCAATGGCATGGCACGCGGGCAGTTGATGAGTGGCGGCCTGAGCCTGCCGCAGATTGTACAGATCGTTACCGCCGACCGGGAGGCGCTGGCCGCCATTCTGGTTTTTCGGGACCATCCGGGCAGCAATACGCTCAAGGTGGCAGGGCTTAAGGTGGAGGCTTTTCTGGCAACCATTGATGAACCTGCCCCATTAGGGAACAGCATGCTGGTGTTACCCAATGGTGTGCCTGTTCCACTCTCCCGCCATTAAGGCGTAAAAAAACGGAGCAGTCAGACTGCTCCGTTTTTTTGTGTCAGTCGTAATTGTCGGGGGGCTTCAGGCCGATGGCGCCGTAGCCTTGCCACTTTTAGCGCCGCGCTTGAGACGACCTTCCCCCATGAACAGCAGCAGAGGTGCTGCGATAAAGATGGAGGAGGACGTGCCAACAACAATGCCAAACAGCATGGTCCACGCAAAACCGGACAACGTGGCGCCTCCCCACAGGGCCAGCGGCAGGGATGCCAGAAAGACCGTGGAGGACGTGCCCAGCGTGCGGTTGAGTGTTTCGTTGATCGAAAGGTTGATCAGGTCGATCAGCGGCATGGTGCGGTATTTGCGCAGGTTCTCACGCACACGGTCATAAACCACCACCTTGTCGTTGGTGGAGTAGCCCAGAATGGTCAGGATTGCGGCAACCATAACCAGATCGAACTCAAAGCCGGTCAGGACCAGAAAACCCACGGTCTTGGTCAGGTCGAGTACAAGTGTGATCACCGCACTCAGGGCGAATTCCCACTCGAACCGGAACCAGATGTAACCCAGAATCATGGCAAGGCTGAGAGCCAGAGCCAGCATGCCGTTGCGGAACAGCTCGGCCGAAACCGAAGCCCCGACCGCATCGGCCCGCAGGATGGTGGTGCCGGGCAGGGATTCGGCTACGGTGTGGCGCACCTTGTCCACAATGGCCTGCGTATCCTGCTCCGAGCCCGCATCCAGCCGGATCAGAACATCATTGGCAGCCCCGAAGGACTGGAAGGAGGCGTGCGATACCCCATGCTCGGCCAGAGCTGCGCGGATTTTGGCAAAATCAGCCGGGCCGGGGGTCTGGGCTTCCACCACAATCCCCCCCCGAAAATCCAGGCCCAGCGTAAGGCCGGGATGGAAGAACAGAACAAGCGATGCGATCGAAAGCACGGCCGAGACAATCAGCCCCATGAAGCGGCCGCGCATGAAGTTGATGTGCGTATCCTTGCGGACAAAACGCAGGAGAGGACGTCCGAACATAAGTAGCGCCTCGTTCTTCAAACAGGCAGGCTGGTCGGGCGCGTACGCGCGTACCAGCGGGCCATGAGCATGCGGGAGAGCAGCAGGGTGGTGAACAGGGTGGTCACAATGCCAATGGTAATGGTGAGTGCGAACCCACGGACCGGACCTGTGCCAAAAACAAACAGCATCACATGGGCCAGCAGGGCCGTGGCGTTACTGTCGATAATGGTGGAGGTCGCTTTTTCAAACCCTGTCTGCATGGCTGCCAGCGGGGTGCGCCCACGGGCAATTTCCTCGCGTATGCGTTCGTTGATCAGAATGTTGGCGTCCACCGCCATACCCAGTGTGAGCAGCATGCCCGCCATGCCGGGCAGGGTGAGTGTTGCCTCAAAAAGCGAGAGAATGGCCACCATGAGCACAAGGTTGGCCAGTAGGGCAAAGTCCGCGTACCAGCCAAAACGGCCGTAGAACAGCACCATAAAGGCCACGACCATAATAAAGCCGACGCCAAGGCTGATCATGCCCGCGCGAATGGAATCCGCCCCCAGTGACGGACCAATGGAGCGCTGCTCAATAACGCTCAGCGGGGCGGGCAGGGCGCCTGCGCGCAGCATAAGGGCAAGGTCGGTTGCCTTTTGTGCATCAAACCCGCCGGTAATCTGGCCATTGCCGCCTGTTATGGGGCTCATGATCACGGGTGCTTCGATAATCTTGTTATCCAGCACAATGGCGAATCGCTTGCCAACATTGGCCTGCGAAACAGCAGCAAAAGCATGCGTGCCGATCGAATCGAAAGAGAAGCTGACTGCCCATTTGCCGCTCTGCTGGTCAATGACCGCACCGGCGTTGGTCAGGTCCGAGCCATCAACATCCACATGGTCAAAAACGGGGAGGGGGCCACCCTCAGCCGGGTCGGCCATTGGCAAAAGGCTGACACCCTGCGGCGGGTAGGTTGCGTGCAGCGGGTTGGCATCGACCAGATGGAAGCTCATCTTGGCCGTGGTGCCCAGCAGTGCCTTGATCCGCTCAGGGTCACTAATGCCGGGCAGTTCCACAACAATGCGGTCGTCACCCTGACGGGTAATTTCGGGGTCAACTGCCCCCGTTCCGTCAATGCGGCGGCGCACGATCTCAATGGACTGGGTTACGGCTTCACGCGCACGGGTGCGAATGGATTCGGGAGCCAGAACAAGGGCTATGCTGCCATCTTCACGCTTGCTGACGCTGAACTCGTTGGGCACTGCACGGGGCAGGGCGTTCAGGGCCGCTATGTCTGCCTCGGTTTCCGCGGCGGAGCGCGGCATGAACGAGATGGTGCCTTTGGCGGCATCCACCGCAATGTTCTGGTAGCCCAGATGCGCGTTCAGCAGCGCATCACGCGTGTTTTCCGAGAGGGTTTGCAACCTGTCATGGGTCAGGCTTTGCAGATCCACCTGCATGAGCAGGTAGGAACCACCCCGCAGATCCAGTCCAAGGTGGATCTGTCGCCATGGTATGGAAGGGAGCGGCTTGCGCATGCCGTTGGGCAGGCACAGCAGCAGGCCTAAAAGGCATACGCCCAGTACCGAGGCCAGTTTGAGGCGGCTGTAATACATTCTTACCTGATCGCTTGCAGTTTTGCTGCCCGGAACATGCCGCTCAACCCTGACAGATGCAACCCGTTCGCGTGCTTATGGGTGGAATGCTTTGCTTTTTCGCTCATTCTGCGTGGCTCAGGCGCATCACCCAGCCGTAAATGGTAGGTGGGCATGGCTGGTAGCGCACGCTCAGGGGCGGGCCTTGTTTGCATTCGGGGGTGGGGCTGCTACCCCTTGGGGGGAACCAAAACACAGGCCAGATCAGGCAGGGGCTGTAACACATGAGCACAACGCTGCGCGTAGGGGTTATCGGGGCAGGGCATTTTGGACGGTACCACGCCCTGAAAATACGTGACGTGCCGGGGGAGAGCCTGTCCGGCCTGTTTGACCCTGACCCCGCCCGCGCCCAGCTGGTCGCGCGCGAGGCCGGGTGCCCGGTTATGGCGGATGTGGACAGCCTGCTTGCCCAGTCCGATGCGGTGGTGGTGGCAGCCCCGGCAGAGTTTCATTTTGAGCTGGCCGTGCAGGTCCTGCGGGCAGGGCGGCATGTGCTGGTGGAAAAACCGGTAGCGGCTACGCTGGAACAGGCAGACATGCTGGTAACGCTGGCGCAGCAGAGCGGGCTGGTCTGCCAGGTCGGGCATTTGCTGCGCTATTCCGCCGAGCACGCCGCCATAAGCGCGCGCATAACCCGCCCGCTCTATATAGAGGCCACGCGCATTGCCCCATACAAACCGCGCGGAACAGACGTGTCGGTTATTCTGGACCTGATGATCCATGATCTGGACCTGGTTCTGGCCCTTGTGGACAGCCCGATTGCACAGGTGGATGCACTGGGTGCTGCGGTCAGTTCCGCGCATGAGGATATTGCGAATGCGCGGGTCCGGTTTGAAAACGGGTGCGTGGCCAGCATTACCGCAAGCCGCATATCGCTCAAGACCGAGCGGCGGATGCGCCTTTTTTCCGAGGAAGGGTATCTGTCGGCTGATTTTGTGAAACGTGAGCTGAGCATGATCGGGCGCGAGCGGGGGCTGCCCCTGCCGGGCACCGGTGGATTCCGGCGTGAGGGCATAAGCTGGGCTGAGCATGATTCGCTGTTCGCGGAGCATCAGGCTTTTGTGGCGTCGTGCGTGCAGGGAGCGCCTGTTGTGGTGGACGCGGTGGCCGGGCGGCGCGCTCTGGCGGCGGCTTTGGCGGTGGCAGATGGAATCACCACCTCGCGTAGTCTTATGGAGCAGTCCGGGCTGATCCGTGGAGGCTGAAAAAAGACACCTTTGAGGAAGCGGGAAGAATCAGCCATTTTTTGGATAAGCAAGTCTAAAATCACGCATTCCGGGCAAAAAAAATCCTAGATATGGGGGCAAAGTAAGGTAAGAAGCGCGATATATGGTGTATGCGGCGGCATCAGCCACATACCAACATGATCGTTCGCAAAAACCGGAGAGTAAGCGCCATGAGTCTGATTGACGTGCATGAGAATGACGTTCGTCGTTCCCATTCAGGAGTATCAGGCTCGGCTGAAGAACCGGACCTGTTCGGCGCTGAGCAGATGCAGGATATGGTGCAGCTCCCCGGGCACCATCAGGTGCGCGTTGACCGCTCGCGCGATGCGCTGCTGACCCCCTTTGGCAAAGCCACGCTTGATAACCGCTACCTGCTGCCTGATGAGAGCTATCAGGACCTGTTCGGGCGTGTGGCGTCCTATTACGGGGCGGATGCGGAGCATGCCCAGCGTATTTACGACTATATCAGCCGCCACTGGTTCATGCCCGCAACCCCGGTGCTGTCCAATGGTGGCACAACGCGCGGTCTGCCTATTTCGTGCTTTCTGAACGAAGCCAATGACAGCCTCAAAGGCATTGTCGATCTGTGGAACGAGAATGTGTGGCTGGCCAGCAAGGGTGGGGGCATTGGCTCCTACTGGGGCAACCTGCGCTCCATTGGCGAGAACGTGGGCCGCAACGGCAAAACCTCGGGGGTTATTCCCTTCATCCGCGTGATGGACAGCCTGACACTGGCTATTTCTCAGGGGTCTTTGCGTCGTGGGTCAGCTGCGGTCTATTTGCCGGTCTGGCACCCCGAGATTGAGGAGTTCATAGAACTCCGCCGCCCCACAGGGGGGGATCCCAACCGCAAGGCGCTCAATCTCCACCACGGTATTCTGGTATCTGACGCATTCATGCGCGCGGTGGAAGCAGATGACGAATGGGCGCTGCTCTCCCCCAAGGATAACTCGGTTATCCGCAAGATTTCAGCGCGTGGGTTGTGGATTCGTATCCTGACCGCACGCATGGAACAGGGCGAGCCTTATATTGTTTACTCCGACCATGTGAACAACGCCCGCCCCGAGCACCACAAACTCGCGGGGCTGGAAGTCAAGACCTCCAACCTGTGCTCCGAAATTACGCTGCCAACGGGCATAGACCATCACGGCAAGGCACGTACGGCAGTGTGCTGCCTGTCCTCCCTCAACCTTGAGACATGGGATGAATGGTCGGATAATCCCCAGTTCATCGAGGATGTGATGATCTTCCTCGATAATGTTCTGCAGGACTTCATCGACCGTGCGCCAGAGGACATGGAGCGGGCCAAATACGCCGCCATGCGCGAGCGTTCCGTAGGACTGGGGGTTATGGGGTTCCATTCCTTCCTTCAGGCCAAGAACGTGCCGTTTGAAAGCGTGATCGCCAAGGTCTGGAACCGTAAGATATTCAAGCACATTCGCGCACAGGCGGATGCCGCCTCCCGCCATCTGGCCGAGCTGCGTGGCCCTTGCCCCGATGCCGAAGAATACGGGATCAAGGAGCGTTTTTCCAACAAGATGGCCATTGCGCCCACGGCGTCCATTTCCATCATTGCGGGGAATGCCAGCCCGGGTATTGAGCCCATTGCTGCCAATGTATTCTTGCAGAAAACCCTTTCCGGCTCCTTTACGGTACGCAACCGGCACCTGCTGAAGCTGCTGGTGGAAAAAGGGCAGGACACGCCGGAGGTGTGGTCCTCCATTACCACCAGCAAAGGCAGCGTGCAGCATCTGGACTTTTTGACCCAGCAGGAAAAGGACGTGTTTAAAACCGCGTTCGAGCTGGACCAGCGCTGGGTGGTGGAACATGCGGCCGACCGGCAGCCCTTTATCTGCCAGGCGCAGTCGGTCAACCTGTTCCTGCCCGCGGACGTGCATAAGCGCGACCTCAACCAGATTCATTTTCAGGCATGGAAGAAGGGGCTGAAGTCCCTCTACTACTGCCGCAGCCTGTCCATCCAGCGGGCGGATACGGTGAGCAACGTGCTCGCCAAGTCCGAGGTGCTGGGGGCAGGCGTTGCCGAACAGGCCGCCGCAGAGCAGGCCGCCGGTGGCAACAATTATGACGAATGCCTGGCCTGCCAGTAAGGGCAGGCTGGTCCGCATCAGTTTTGTAAAAAAGTCGAGAGGCGGCCTCCCGGGTGGTGCCGCCCGATGGAGGCATCATGAGCGAGCATAAAGCTGGCGAGCAGCCGCAGGAAGAACGTTTTGACCTGCTAACAGCCAACCCGGTGTACAAGCCGTTTCGGTACCCGTGGGCGTATGATGCGTGGCTGACGCAGCAGCGCGTACACTGGCTGCCCGAAGAAGTGCCTCTGGCTGATGACGTAAAAGACTGGCACCGCGTGCTCAACGAGAGCGAGCGCCACCTTGTGACCCAGATTTTTCGCTTCTTCACCCAGTCGGATGTGGAAGTGAACAACTGTTACATGAAGCACTACAGCCGGGTTTTCAAACCGACTGAAGTGCTGATGATGCTCTCGGCTTTTTCCAATATCGAGACCATCCATATTGCAGCCTACAGCCACCTGCTGGATACGCTCGGCATGCCCGAGGAAGAATATTCCGCATTCCTTAAGTACAAGGAAATGAAGGATAAATACGATTACATGCAGTCCTTCAATGTGGACAGCAAGCATGAAATCGCAAAAACACTGGCAGCTTTTGGTGCGTTTACCGAAGGGCTACAGCTGTTTGCTTCCTTTGCCATCCTGCTCAACTTCCCGCGCTTTAACAAGCTCAAGGGCATGGGGCAGATCGTGTCCTGGTCGGTGCGGGACGAAACCCTGCATTGCCTGTCCATTATCCGCCTGTTCCGCGTGTTCATTCAGGAAAACCCGCATATCTGGACCGACAGGCTGCGGCAGGAACTGACCGAAATCTGCAAAACCATTGTGGAGCACGAAGAGGCCTTTATTGATCTGGCGTTCGAAATGGGGCCGGTAGAAGGGCTGGATGCCGCACAGGTTAAAACCTACATTCACTTTATTGCTGACCGCCGCCTGACCCAGCTTGGGCTGGATCCGGTTTACAACACGACCACCAACCCGCTGCCCTGGCTGGACGATATGCTCAATGCAGTCGAACACGCCAACTTCTTTGAAAACCGCGCGACTGAATACAGCCGTGCTTCCACCTTGGGCACGTGGGAAGAAGCGTTTGAAAGCTCTGTCTTCTCGTAATATCGGGCAGGTGGAGCGGTTTACAGGCCCGGCAGGGCCGTGCCGTTTTCCAGCACATCACGCGCCTGAGGGGTAAAGGCTCCGTCCGCTTCGTGTAGTGTCAGGCCAGACAGCACGCGGGCGGGGCTTTTAACGCCCAGTTTGGCCTGAATAAGCAGGATGCGTGCCTCCCGGCCTGTTTTGGGCCAGAAGGGGTAAAGGGTTACCCCCCCAAAGCCATGGGCGCTCAGCTCCGCTATGGCCCTGTCGGTCAGGGCTGTGGGGAGAGCGAGCGTCAGGCTGCCTTTGTGGCGCAAAACGGCAGCAGCTCCCTTAATCCAGAGTGGCAGGGTCTGTATGTCCATCCTGCGGGCAAGGTCCCGGCGCGGCTCGGGCGAGGCTGTGCCTGTGGGGGTATGCCATGGCGGGTTGGTCATGCAGTGGTCAAACCGCAGGAGCTCAGGCACCCCTTCGGGGAAAGATGCTGTAATTACCGATGCTTGCACTTTTTTGTTGGCCAGCAGGTTGGTGCGGGCGAGTGCCGCTGTTTCGGAGTCTTTCTCCACCCCTGTTCCGTGCAGGTCTGGTACGCGGTGCATCAGGCATAACAGCCCTGCACCGGCTCCACAGCCGATTTCGAGCACGTGCTGGCCCGGGCGTGCGGCTACGGCCGCAGCCATCAGAATGGGCTCAAGCCCTGTGCGGTAGCCTTGCTGGAACTGGCTGTAAGCGATACGTCCACGCAAAAGAGTGCCTTGCGAGGTCGGTGGAAGGTGGAGAGATGGGGCTTGCTGCATCGCTGTATCTGGCTGGCTTGAATGTGTTGGTGCTTGACCGTTTTTCAGGTGCCTCGCATATAAGAGGACGTCAACTCATCCCGAGGCTGGGGGAATAGCATTTGGGTGTTGCAGTCAGTCTGTCGGAAATGGACAGTGCCGCGAGCCAGGATGGATCTGGAGTTTCTGTGAGTAAACCAGGGGAAGCTGGCCTAAAGGCGCTGGCTGATTATCTCGCTGCGGATATGCAGGCATGTAATCAGGTCATTGTGGACCGCATGCAAAGCTCCGTAGCGCTTATTCCGCAGTTAGCTGCGCATCTTGTGGCCGCTGGCGGCAAGAGGCTGCGGCCACTGCTCACGCTCGCCTCTGCGCGGCTGTGTGGCTACAACAATCAGGACGGGCGCATGCGGCATGTGGAAATTGCCGCCTGTGTCGAGTTCATTCATACAGCAACACTGCTGCATGATGATGTTGTGGACGACAGCCAGCTACGGCGCGGTCTGGCCAGTGCCAACGCCATTTTTGGCAACAAGGCTTCCGTGCTGGTGGGGGACTTCCTGTTCGCCCGGTCGTTCCAGATCCTTACGGCTGATGCTTCGCTGGATGTCATGGCGATTCTCTCCGCTGCATCGGCTACGCTGGCGGAAGGCGAGGTTATGCAGATGACCACGCAGAATGACCTTTCCACCTCTGTTGAGCAGTATCTTCAGGTTATTTATGGCAAAACAGCGGCGCTGTTTGCCGCCGCATGCGAATCTGGTGCTGTCATAGGGGATGTAACTCCCGCCGACCGTGAAGCCCTGCGTGTGTACGGTGCCAATCTGGGCATGGCGTTCCAGCTTGTGGATGATGCGCTGGACTACTCGGCAGATCAGGCCGTGCTGGGTAAAGAGGTCGGGGACGACTTCAAGGAAGGCAAGGTTACACTGCCGGTGCTGGCAGCATACGAGGCAGGCAGCGAGCAGGACCGTGTATTCTGGCGGCGTGTGATTGAGGAGTGCGAACAGCAGCCAGAAGATCTGGATGCCGCACTGGTTCTTATCGCCCAGACCAATGCAATTGGCGTGACCTTGGCCAAGGCGGAAGAATACGCAGCATTGGCCCGTCAGGCGTTGCAGGGCTTCCCTGACAATGACCTTAAAGCCCTGTTGCTCGAAACCGCGAGTTATTCCGCCAGCCGCGCCAGCTAAGCTGGCCTGTGGCCGTTTTGGCAGGATCGGCAAAAATGCTGATTGTAATGCTGAAACGGCCTTTATCTGCCCGCCAGAGCTAGCTCCCGGAGCTCAGGCCGTGCAGGCGGGTTGCTGGCTTGCCTGCTCGGGCCATAATGTAATCTGGTTAAAACCAAAAGCAGGCAGATGCACGCGTAGGGCGTCTGCGTCGGTTGGCATGGCCGTAAACCACGCCTGCTCTGGCTGTGTGCCTAAACCGGGCATGGGGGGCAGAGCTTGCAAAACCGTGCAGGTCTGCCGCGCAACGGCATCTGCCGGGTCCAGCCATACCATACCAGGCGGGGCTATCCTGCGTAGCTGATCAAGCATGAAAGTGTAATGGGTGCACCCTAGGCCCACGGCATCAAGCCGTGCAGAGTCCGGGTGGCTGAGCAGACCTTCAATATCTTTATAAACAAGATCATCAGGTACGGAGCGCCCGCGAAAAACCTGTTCGGCATAGCTTGCCAGATGTGGTGCCGCATGGGCGATGAGCGTGCATTCCGGCGCATAAAGCGTGTGCAGGCGGGACAGGTAGGGGCGGCGGATGGTTGCCCGGGTGGCCAGCAGGCCAATAACGCCGGTTTCTGTCTGGCGTGCCGCCCAGCGGATGGGGGGCACACAGCCAATAAACGGCAGGCTGGGGCATGTGGTGCGCAAGGCATCCAGCGCCAGAGTGCTGGCCGTGTTGCAGGCAATAACAACTGCCTGAGGCCGCAGGCGTTCAACCGCGTGGGAAAGCAGGGAGATAATGCGTTGGGTCAGGACCGCATCATCCTGCTCACCGTAAGGAAAAACGGCGGTGTCGGCCAGATAGTCCACCTTGACCGATGGGGCATGTGCCCGAATGGCCCGCACAATGCCTAATCCACCAATGCCTGAATCAAACGCCAGAACACGGTAGGGACCAGTCAGTGCGGGGCCAGTCGTCTGCACGGTGTTATTTGTCCTTGCGTGCCTTGAATGCGGCGGCTTCTTCAAGGCTGCCTACGCCGCCACGGCGGGCGGACCAGCCACAGGGGTCTTCCAGAAAGCGGCGAACTTCAGATGCCGCTTCTTCGGAAAAGTAGGGGCGGCTCGCGCAGGCTTCAAGCACATCCCACCACGTGCACAGGGAGTGCAGGGCTACGTTCATGTCTGTCAGCGTCTGCTGGGCACCGGGGAAAACGCCGTAGTAGAACACCACAAAGGCGTGGTTCACAATGGCGCCTGCATTGCGCAGGGCATTGGCAAACTGCACCTTGGATGCGCCATCCGTGGTCAGGTCTTCCACCAGCAGGGTCCGCATGTTTTCGGGCACGTCGCCTTCAATCTGGGCGTTGCGGCCAAAACCTTTGGGCTTTTTGCGCACATAGGCCATGGGCAGCAGCATGCGATCAGCCATCCATGCGGCAAACGGAATACCGGCTGTTTCGCCCCCTACAATGGCTTCCAGGCTTTCGTAACCAACGTGGCGGCCAATTTTTTCTACGCCCAGTTCCACAATTTTTGCGCGTGCGCGGGGGAAGAAAATAATCCGCCGGCAGTCAATATAAACAGGGGACTTCCAGCCAGATGTCAGGGTGTAAGGGTCTTCAGGGCGGAAATTGACTGCCTTGATTTCAAGCAGCAGGCGTGCGGTGGTGAGGGCGGCATCACGATCCCATTCGCTGGTCTCTCCGGTGGGAGAGGCAATGCCTGCTGGCGACATCATGGCAGATTCCTTGAAGTTATGGTGGTTAAAGCTGGATTGGCATACCGCTAGCCGGGCCGAAAATCCATGCCCATCTGCCTGATATATGTGATTTGCTGCGTAGTTTTGGCCGGAAAAGGGAGGATTTATGCACAATACAGAAAAACGGCGAATATAAGCAGGTTGTGATTTTATGTGTAAAGTAAAATGGAACTTAATCCTTGCGTTGGGGCTGGATGTGGCGTTTAATTGCGCGAGTTGAGATTGGTTATCAGTTAAGGGTAAATGTCGTGGCTATAGAAGCAAGTCGGATCGCACGGAAATGCGAGCGGGCCGTCATCACGGCTTACACGGAACTACGCGAAGTGGGTACGGCAGACGTAACCGCGTTTAACGCCTGTACCACCCTTTACCGTATCCACCACCCCGAATCGTCCTTGAGCGAAGCGCGCATGCTAGTTTCCGAATGGATTGACCACCATATGGTTCGCAAGGATGATGGCCCGACAGCCGGGTGTAACTGCGGCTGAATAACCGATTTTTACCGGCCAGCAAGTTTAGGCCGGTAGCACCAGACAGTTCTGGCGGATGCTCATGGTCAATGAGCATCCGCTTTTTTTATGGCTGATAACGGCGCAGTATTTATCTGGTTTTGACTGCCGCAAAAAAAAACTGGCCCGCGTTACCACGGACCAGTTTTTTACAAACAACAGGGCAGTCAGCTTTTAGCGTTTGCTGAAGGGGACAAAATCCCGCTCCGTAGCACCCAGATACAACTGGCGTGGGCGGCTGATGCGCTGGCCCGGTTCCTCAATCATTTCTTTCCACTGGCTTACCCAACCGGTGGTGCGGGCAACCGCAAACAGCACGGTGAACATGCTGGTGGGAATGCCCATGGCCTTGAGGATAATGCCGGAATAGAAGTCCACGTTGGGGTAGAGCTTGCGCTGCACAAAGTAGTCGTCGCTGAGCGCAATGTTTTCCAGCTCAACAGCCAGATCAAGCAGCGGATCATCCTTGATGCCCAGTTCCTTGAGAACTTCGTGGCAGGTCTGCTGCATAATTTTGGCGCGCGGGTCGAAGTTCTTGTAAACGCGGTGGCCAAAGCCCATGAGCTTGACGCCGCTGTTCTTGTCTTTGACCTGAGCGATAAAGGCCGGAATGTTTTCTTTTTTGCCAATATGGGCCAGCATTTTCAGCACGGCTTCATTGGCCCCACCATGGGCAGGCCCCCACAGGGCGGCAATACCTGCGGCAATACAGGCAAACGGGTTGGCCCCGGTGGAGCCTGCCAGACGCACGGTGGAGGTGGACGCGTTCTGCTCATGATCTGCATGCAGGATCAGGATCCTGTTCATGGCGCGGGCCAGAACGGGGTTGACCTTGTAGGGTTCGGACATGCGCGCGAACATCATGGACAAAAAGTTTTCCGCGTAGTTCAGGTCATTCCGCGGGTAAATAAAGGCATCGCCCTGCGTGTACTTGTAAGCCCAGGCCGCAATGGTCGGGATTTTGGCAATCAGGCGCATGGCAGCCAGTTCCCGGTTTTCGGGAATGGCGATGTCGCTGGCATCGGGGTAGAAGGCAGAAAGAGCGCCAACCGTGCCACACAGAATGGCCATGGGGTGGGCGTCACGCCGGAAACCGTTAAAGAAGTTACGGATCTGCTCATGGAGCAGGGTGTGGTTTGTCAGCGTGGTGGAAAAAGTATCGTACTGCGTCTTGTTGGGCAGTTCGCCATTGAGCAGGAGGTAGATCACCTCTTCGTAGGAAGCATTTTCCGCCAGCTGGGCAATGGGGTAGCCACGGTGTAGCAGAACGCCCTTATCGCCATCAATAAAGGTGATCTTGCTGTTGCAGGAGGCCGTTTCGCCGTAACCGGGGTCAAACGTAAACACGCCCAGTTCTGAGGGCAGTTTACGAATATCAATAACATCCGGTCCAAGGTTGCCAGAAAGTACGGGCATCTCGGCGGTTTTGCCACCGATCGAAATGGTAGCGGTGGACTGCTTACCCTCGTTCTGCGACACGCTCATGGTGTTTCCTTTTGCATAATGGGGTCACGGTCGCGGCTGCGGCCTGCTGTTTGAGTGTTGTCTCCCATTCAGGAGCAAACAAAAAGGTTCATCCCGATAAACCGCGCGTTATCACGCGTGCACACCGGCAGAAAACCAGGGTTTTTTCTCTCAGGGTCGCGTGAATGTGTGCAATGTAAGGCTCATGCTGTCGCAGTTTGCCCAAGTGGTCGGGTCCGGAACAAGGTCGCTTCCGATCATCTCGAAGACCGCGAGAGAGGCCGGAGCGAATCCCTGATCGAGCTTTTCGTTCCTGCTATCCAGCCAGCGCGCAAACTCTGAAATACCGGGATTATGCCCGACCAGCAGAACCGTACGGGCCTGTGGGGGAGCCTGCCGGAGCGCATTGCTGAGCGCGCCAAGAGCCGCCTCATAGATTTCGGGGCACAACAACACGGTGTCTGGGCTGGCGGGGGGGAGAGCGCTCTGCACGCCTGCAAGGGTCTGCTGCGTTCTTACCGCCGGACTGCACAGGACTGCATCGGGGGTTAGCCCGTTCTGGTGGAGCCACATCCCGCACCGCATGGCGGCACGCTCGCCATTGTGGGTCAAGGGGCGCGCCATGTCTGACTCGACAGAAAAATTGCCCGGATCAGGTGGCACCGCTTCCGCATGACGGAGCAGAATCAGGCGGCGGGGTGTGGGGAGAGCGGGCATAAGATCACATGATGTTATGGGGAGGAGGGGTGAGGAGCCGATTCAAGCGCGATGGCTTCATGGTGGCGGATCACCTCATGGATAATGAAGTTGAGGAACTTCTCCGCAAAGTCGGGGTCAAGGTGTGCATCTTCCGCAAGGCGGCGCAGGCGCGCGATCTGCTGAGTCTCACGCGCGGGGTCCGCGGGGGGGAGCTTGTGGAGAGCCTTGAGTGCCCCCACGGCCTTGGTGCAGCGGAAGCGTTCTGCCAGCATGGCCACAAGAGCTGCGTCAATATTGTCTATGCTGCGGCGGAGGTCCTGCAGGGCTTCCGGGGGGCACGGCTGATTTGTCACGGTGATCAAGGTCTCTGGCTGCTGGAAAAGAACATTATGGGAGCGTTATAAACGCGTAACGCCCTGACGTTAACAGACAAAAAGTTTTTCTTCCACAGGCGGGTAAGGCAGGTCCACCCACGCCAGATGTCCGCCTTTGCCTGCACCCGTATCCACAAATATGGCGCGCCCGCCAGCCCGGCCGGGTATGGTCAGGGGGCAGCCATTGGTCGAACGCTGGTCGTGGCCACAGTAAACCGTGTAGCCGTTGGGAATGTGGTTGACCCAGTTAAGCGTGCGCTCGGGGTAACCATCGGCCTGCACGCGGCTCGTTGTTTCGCCAAACAGTGCGCGTGAGAGCAGGTAGGTTACGCGGCCCAACGGTGGGGGCGGGGGTTCGTTCAGCATGTGCGGCTCAAACGCACCGTGCACAAAAATGGTTCGTCCCATGACCAGCCATGCCGGAGCCTGCTCCAGTGCTGGCAGCACGTCATGCAGGACATCCACGTTATCTGGTGCACTCAACTGGGCCAGTGTTTCATCCAGATGGGGGGAGGAGCGGAGCTTCTTGCCCATAAGCGCACGGCCGAGTTTGCGGTCGTGGTTACCAATAAGGAACAGGCCGCGCCCTTCGCGCTGGACCTGGAGCATCAGGCGCAGAACACCCGCGCTATCTGGCCCGTAATCCACCAGATCACCCAGCTGGATGATAAAACGATCCGTGGCCACGGCATGGCGGAATGCTTCTAAATCCCCATGCACATCGCCCACAATGCGGAGTCCTTTTCGCATTGCGTTCTTCACGTTTTCGTCATGCCTGGTATCCGTGAACATGCCATCCATACCCGTTCTTTCCTAACCTTCATGTAGGCTTTTCGAGCGAAAACAGGAACGGTGCTGGCAAGTTTTTTTTGAAGGGGGCATACACATGCACAAGTATGTGACGCGCCAGAGGCTTCTGTTTGCGCATAGGGTGCAAGAACTTTCAGGGGCGGAAACAAGCCTGAAAATGCGAAAGCAGGGCAGGGCCATTGCCAGATGGCGCACAGCTCCGGACCGGGGCGTGGCGCAGGAACTCTGTGGTGGTTTGCAGCTTTTGTATGTTCGGAACAGTTTGAGAAGAAAAAACAGGAAGGCCTCTCATGACAGAGCGCATTCGGAACGTCGCGCTGCGTAGCAAGGTTTGCCCGGCAGAGGCCGCGGCAAAGCTGATCCGAAACGGTGACGTAGTGGGCACCAGCGGTTTTACTGGCGCAGGCTACCCCAAGGCCGTGCCCATGGCCCTGGCCCAGCAGATGGAAGCCGCCCATAACAATGGGCAGGAACACCGGATCAGCCTGATTACGGGCGCATCCACCGGCCCGCAGCTTGATGGCGAGCTGGGCAAGGTGAACGGTGTTTACTTCCGCTCCCCGTTCAACACCGACCCGGCCATGCGCAACCGCATTAATGCTGGCGAGACGGATTATTTTGATAACCATCTCGGGCAGGTGGCCCTGCGTGCGGCTCAGGGCAATTACGGCAAGTTCGATGTTGCCGTGGTGGAAGCTACCGCCATTACGGAAGAAGGCGGCATTGTACCGACCTCCTCCGTGGGCAATTCGCAGGCTTTTCTCGATCTGGCCGACAAGGTCATTATCGAAGTCAACGAATGGCAAAATCCGGGGCTGGAAGGCACGCATGACGTCTGGGATGGCAACAGCTATGGTGCCGCCCCGCGTGATATTATTCCGCTCTCCCGTGCGGACCAGCGCATTGGCCGCACCTTCCTCAAGGTTGATCCGGCCAAGATTCAGGCCATCGTCCGCACGAATGACAGCGACCGCAACGCACCTTTTGCCGCGCCAGATGGCACAGCAAAAGCTATTGCGGGCTACCTGCTTGATTTTTTTGAGCACGAAGTCAAACAGAACCGCCTGCCGCCCTCCCTGCTGCCGTTGCAGTCCGGTGTTGGCAACGTTGCCAATGCCGTGCTTGATGGCCTGAACGAAGGGCCGTTCGAAAATCTGGTTGGCTTTAGCGAAGTTATTCAGGATGGCATGCTCGCCATGCTGGATTCGGGGCGTATGCGTATTGCCTCGGCAACCTCGTTCTCTCTCAGCCCCGAAGCGGCGGAAGAGATCAACAACCGGATGGACTTCTTCCGCTCCAAGATCATCCTGCGCCAGCAGGACATCAGCAACAGCACGGGCGTTATCCGCCAGCTAGGCTGTATTGCCATGAACGGCATGATCGAGGCGGATATTTACGGTAACGTTAACTCCACCCGCGTCATGGGTTCCAAGATGATGAATGGTATTGGGGGTTCGGGGGATTTTGCCCGTAACGCCTATCTGTCCATCTTCCTGTCACCGTCCACAGCCAAGGGTGGCAAAATTTCTGCCATTGTGCCCATGGCAGCCCATGTGGACCACATCATGCAGGACACCCAGATTTTCGTGACCGAGCAGGGGCTGGCCGATCTGCGTGGGCTTTCGCCCGTCAAGCGCGCCCAGACCATTATCGAAAAATGCGCACATCCGGATTACCGCCCGATGTTGCAGGATTATCTGGACCGTGCATGCCGGGAGTCCTTCGGCAAGCATACACCACATCTGCTGACCGAAGCCCTGTCCTGGCACCAGCGGTTTATTGAAACAGGCTCAATGCTTCCCGCGTAAGCGGGTTGCATCCTACGGCCACGAGGCCCCTGCTCCTGTAATAAAGGGCAGGGGCTTTTTTGTTGGGGCGTTTAAAACGGCAAGCCGACCCGCTACCCGGTTGCAAGGAGCAAAAGGTTAGGGGCAGATGTTATTCGGAATGTGTGGTGGAAGACCCGGGCACAGTAAGGGATGTGGTCAACTGGTACGGTTGGTGGGTAATAACAATATCAACCGGCCTGTTTGCCAGAAAATCCGCCGTAGATATTTTGGCCGAAGGGGTGTCGGTAATAATGGCTTCGGCATCGCGGTGAACCAGAGAGAACAGGCTGGGTGCCGCAGTGGGGGAAAGGTAGGCCGCGTAGGGGTGGCGCCCGGCCATGCGGTGCGCGTTATAGGCATCCCGCTCGGAGTTTATGGGAATGGCCACCATAACCTTGGAATCGGCTTTTAGGGCTGCTGCGGTGCTTTTGTAATCGGCTGGTACAAAAATCACCCGGTCACGCATATGGGCCTTGCTGACCTCATGCGCCACTTCCTTGGGGTCTGCTCCATGCAGGTCAAGCATCAGCAGGGTGTTGGAGTGGCTGGCCGTGTCCAGAATGGTCGCAAGCGTGCTGCTGCCCGGTTCTACGGCAACCTGCCCGTCTGCTCCGCTGGTCAGGCTCAAACGTACCATGCCGGGCCTCCCCATGGAGGAAATGGTCGCTGCCTGTGCCACGCTCTGTGTGCCCGTATTGCTGGCACAAACAATAAGCCCGTGGTGAATGCGTGCCATAATACCACTGGTTTTGGTGTGGTGGATGGCCAGCACGGCGACGGATGCAGCGCATAGGGTTGCTGCAAAGGCAATTTTTTTCAAACACCTGTGCGAGGTGGTGGCACCGCAGCAAACAGATATGTCAGCTCCCTTTTCAGGATGTGACATCAGTGGGTTCCTTGTCCTTCTGACCGACCATGGAGGCCGCTTTAGCCAGATCAACAGAAAGAACGCGGCTCACTCCGCGTTCCTGCATGGTTACACCAAAAAGCTGGTCCATATGGGCCATGGTGAGCTGGTGGTGTGTCACGACCAGAAAACGCGTACCGGCTTCTGCAACCATGTCGCCCAGCAGGGCGCTAAAGCGGCCCACATTGGCGTCATCCAGTGGGGCATCCACTTCGTCCAGTACGCATATCGGAGCAGGGTTACAGCGGAACACCGCAAAAATCAAGGAAAGCGCGGTTAAAGCTTGTTCACCTCCGGACAGGAGCGAAAGTGTGGCCAGCTTTTTGCCCGGTGGCTGGGCATAGATTTCCAGCCCGGCTTCCAGCGGGTCATCACTCCCGACAAGGCCAAGATGGGCGCGTCCACCGCCAAACATACGGGTAAACAGGGACTGAAAATGCTGGTCCACCTGTGTGAACACCGCCATAAGCCGCTCACGCCCTTCCTTGTTGAGCGAGCCTATGGAGCCGCGCAGGCGGTTTATGGCTTCCTCCAGATCACTCATTTCCGCCCCAAGGGTCTGGGCCTGGGTGGAGGCTTCCTCCGCTTCCAGTTCCGCCCGCAGGTTGACCGGCCCCATATCGTCCCGCTCGCGGGTCAGGCGGGCAATCTTGCGGCGCAGGGAGGTTTCGGCCCCTTCTGTCAGGTCGGAAACGGGTTGTCTGGGCGGGTTAGGGGTTTCTACCAGCAACTGGTCCAGAATGGCCTGAGCCTGCTCGCTCTTGCCTTCCGCCTTCAGCAGGTTTTCACGCGCGGTGGCCAGTTCGCCTTCTGTTTTGCGGCGCAGTTCGTGGGCGGTGGTCAGGGCTGCTTCGGCTTCGGCCCGCAGGCGGTCGGTCTGGGCAAAGTGTTCCTCGGCATCTTCCAGCGCCGCCAATGTGCTGGCTTTTTGCTGCTGTGCCGCTGTGGGAAGTTCGGCCACCTTGTTGTGGTTGGCCCGTGCCGCTTCCAACCGCTGGAGGGCATTTGTGGTGTCTGTCCGGGCAAGGCCCTCACGCGCACTCCACTCGGCCTGTGCGGTGTTGAGCGTGTTAATCCGGTCTGCCTGCGTGGTGGATTCGGCCTGCAGGGCTGCACGGAGTTCGCGCGCGGCATCAAGCCTGCCCAGCAGGTCGGCTTTCTGGGCGTGCAGGTTGTCCAGTCTGGCCTGTGCATCTTCTGGCACTGCGGCGCAGGCGGCTTCCAGCGCGGCTTGTGCTGCAAGCAGGTTCTGCTGGGTGTCAGTATGTTCACTGTGTAGTTCGACCTGCCGTGGGGCCAGCCCCGCCAGACGGCTGCGCAGGGTAAGGGCCTGCTCGTGCAATGCGCGGCTGGTCTGCGCAGTTGCGGCCATCTGCGCATCGGCCTGCAAGGTGGTCTGGGTTGCAGCCTGTAGGGTCGTGTTGGCGGCGTTCAGCTTTTCCTGCGCTGCGTGCAGGGCATTCTGGGCCTGCTGCATGGACTGGGCAGAGGCCAGTTTATCTTCCATCTCTGCAACGGTTGTGGATTCCGTTGCTAGATTATGGCGCAGGCGTTCAAGCTCGGGGGTGAGCGTTTCCAGTCGCGTTGTGGCGGAGGCATGCTGCTGTTCGGCGCGGGCCAGTTTGTCCCGGGCCGTTTGCAAGGCCGCCTGTGCTTGCTTGAAGGCGGTGTGTGCCTGCTGCTCGGCGGTTTGTGCTGCGGTGTTTCTCTCACGCGTGGTGGCAAGGGCGCGCTGGGTGTCCTGTAAGGATGGCAGGCTCTCATGCGCGAGCCGGGCTTTGCTGAGTGTGGCCTCGGCTTCGGCTAGAGCAGCCTGTGCGCGCTCATGCTGGGGGAGTGTGGCATCCAGCCTTGCGCGGTAGGAGGCGTAGCGGCGTTCTGTTTCGGTCTCATGCGCGCGGGCCTTCTGGAGTGCTTGTTCCTGCGTGTGGCGGCTGCTGCGCAGTTGCCTGAGCAGGTCCTCATTGGTCTGTACGGCGGCAGCACAGCTTGCAACGCCTGCCTGTATGGCGGGCAGGTCGGCCTGCAGCACGCTCAGGCGGCTTTGGGTTTCGCGCAGAACACGGCGTTGGGCCAGCCTGCGCGCGGCCGTGCTGGTTCCCCCTGCCTGAGTGTAAAACCCGTCCCATCGCCACAGATCCCCTGCGGTGGAGACCAGGCATTGCCCCGGAGCCAGCAAGGGCTGAAGTGCTCGCCCATCCGCACCTTCGGACAGCAGCCCGGTACAAAGCAGAACCCTGTCCAGCTCCGGTGGTGCCGTAATGTGGTTTTTGAGCGGCTGTGCGCCGCCGGGCAGGGCAGGCAGGGATTCAGGCGGGAGGTGCCGCCAGCCTTGGGGGGCATCGGGGGCTGCTGGTGCGTCCAGCCCTTCCGCCAAAGCCGCTGCCAGAGCGTTTTCGTATTCTTCGGGAACGGTAATCTGGGCGGAAACCGGGTTTTCCGCCACAGCACTATCCTGCCCCAGAGCCTGATCCAGCCCTTCGGCCTGTGCCTGCAGGCGGGTCAGTTCGGTCTGGAGTGTGGTCTGCTGGTCCTGGGCTGTTGCGTACTGGGCTTTATGCACACTTAGCGTGTGTTCGGCCTGCTCCAGTTCGGCGCCGGTCTGGGCCAGCGCATTTTCCTGCTGGGTGCGTGCCTGTCGGGCGCTGTCCAGAACCGTGTCAGCAATGGCTTTGGCCCGCACCTTGTCCAGTTCCCGCGTAAGGGTCTGTGCTTCGTGCTGTGCGCGTTGCTGCGTAGTGCTGGCCGTGCGCAGGGCTTCGGCAGCACTACGCTGGTGTGCTTCGGCTTCCTGCGCAGCGCGGCTGGCCTCGGTAAAAGCGGTGCTGGCGGCGCGGCGTTCGGCCTCGGCTTTTTCCTGCGTTTGCGTGGCCTGTTCCAGCGTGGCGGCTGCCTGCTGGCTGCTGGTTTGGAGCGCATCCAGCACATCGGGGCTGATGAGCGCCTCCAGCGCTTCGGCATGGCGCTTTTCGGCCCCATGCAGTTCAGCCTGTAGGGCTGTCAGGCGTTGTCGGGCCTGTTGCAGGGCTTTTTGTTGCTCGTTTTGAGCGGCCTGTGCGGCCTGTGCGTTATTTTTGGCAATGGAGAGGTCAATATTGCATTGCGCACAAAGGCGCTCGGCTTCCTCCTGCGCGGCTTTGGCTGCCTGCTGGGCCTGTGCGGCCTGCTCTGCCTGCTCCTGCGCCATAGCCAGTGCCTGCTCGGAGGGGAGCTGGCTTTCCAGTTCCGCCAGTTCGGCCTGAATGGTGTTGAGTGCGAGAGCAACCCGCTCGTGCCGTGTGCGGGCGTTGTTCAGGCTGTCTTCGGCCCGTTCCTTGCCTGCGCGGGCTGCACTCAGCTCGGCTGTCAGGCTGGCAAGGGCCTGTTCGGTTTCGGTCTGCTGGGTGCCCAGTTGTTGTATCTGCTGCTCGGCCTCGGCTGTGCGGGTGGGGAGCGATGTCTGGGCGGCCAGCACCTCGGCCATATCCGCCTTAAGGCGTTCGAGCGTGTCCAGCACGTCCTGCAGGCGGGTCTGCGCGGCCTGTGCGTCGGCCTCGTGCTGTTGCAGCAGTTCGGCTGCGGCTTGCGCCTGAGCGGCTGCGCGTTCTTCTTCCTTGACCACGCCTTCTGCCAGAACACGGCAGCGTTCCAGTGCCGTGCGGGCGGCATCGGCTTTTTCGCGCAGGGCGGGGAGGGCTTTGGTGGCTTCAAATTCGGCCAGAACAGCGTTTTCGGCCGCTTCTTCATGCGTCGTCAGGGTTTTGCGGGCCTGCACGGCAGCATTTGCCGCGCGCTCCACGGCCAGTCTGGCCCGTGCGTGCAGGACTGCCAGCAGCTCGGTTTCCGCCTCCCGCAGGGCCGCCGAAATTTCGCGGTAGCGCGTGGCCTCGCGCGACTGTTCGGCCAGACCACTCAGCCGTTCGGTCAACTGCACACGGCGGTCTTCCGCACGGGTCAGGTTGCCTTCGGTTGCACGGAGCTTGATCTCGGCTTCGTGCCGGCGGGCATGCAGGCCGGTAATGCCTGCGGCTTCTTCCAGAATGCTGCGCCGCTCTTCCGGGCGGGCACCGACCAGCATGGCCACCCGGCCCTGACTGACCATGGCGGAGGAGCGCGCACCAGATGCCAGATCGGCAAACAGGGTCTGTACATCCCTTGCGCGAACGGGGCGGCCGTTAATGCGGTAATCGCTCCCGGCACCGCGTTCTGCCCGGCGGGTAATCTGGAGTTCATCCAGATCGGCAAAGGCTGCGGGGCCAAAGCCCTTTGTGCCTTCCAGCGTTACGGTGACTTCCGCCAGCGAGCGGGCGGGACGCCCGGCTGTGCCTGCAAAAATAAGGTCATCCATTTCCCCCCCACGTAGGGAGCGGGCGGAGGATTCCCCCATAACCCAACGGAGTGCTTCCACCACGTTGGATTTGCCGCATCCGTTAGGGCCAACAACGCCGGTCAGACCGGGGAGCAGCTCCACGGTTATGGGGTCGGCAAAGCTTTTGAACCCCACAATGCGGAGGCGAACAAAACGAACCGTCATACAGATCTGTGTTTTTCTGGTCGGGAGGGCTGACTGTTAAAAAACAGTCAGCTTGCCTTGTTCAGATATTTAACAAAGTCATCGTAGGAGAGGGCGCTGGACACCTGCTCCTTGTTGTTGAAGCGGAAGGTGGGGGTGGACTCAATGTTGTATTTGTCCTGCGCTTCGCTCTGCTCGGTCATGATGAACTGGAGCAGCTTCTGGTCCGTTACCGCTTTTTCAAACGTTTCGGGTGGCATGCCGGCAAAGGCCGCCATTTTTTGCAGCTCGGCCTTGTGGTCGGCCTCGTTGTTGTACGCCCACCGATCCAAGCTGGAGAGCACGGCCGAGCAGAAGGGCTCGTACCGTTCTTCGGGCAGGGAGCGCGCGACCATGGCAGCAAGCGTTGCAAGCTGGTCGGTGGGGAAGTCATGAAAAACGTAACGGATTTTGCCCGTATCGATCAGGTTTTTCTTAACCTGCGGGAAGGTTTCTTCCGCAAAATGCGCACAGTGGATGCAGGTCAGGGAGAACCATTCCTCCACCACCACCTTGGCGTTGGGGTTGCCCAGCACGCGCGGGGTAAAGCGCGTATCGGCTGCATCGGCCGCAAAAGCCAGCCCGGGGAGTGAACTGGCGGTGAGGGCGGCGCCCGTAGCGACAAGAAAAGAACGACGTGTAAAGGACATGAGGAACCAAGCCTTCCCGATCAATGGACCAAAATGCTGCGAACAGGGATGGCGGCAGAAAGAACTGCCGTCAACCTGTTGTTGTAGGCAGACCTGCCTGAGCCGGTGGATTGGAGGTGTTTTCTCCCTCGCTACCCAGCTTGCGCACCCGCACCCGGCGGATATGCCGTGCATCCGCATCAAGCACGCGGAACAGATAACCGTTTTCGTGCGTCAGCACCTCGCCGCGTGTAGGCACATGCCCGGCCATACGAAAGACAAGGCCACCAATGGTCTCGATTTCGGCTTCTTTTTCGCTATCGGTCAGAATCGGGCCAATTTTTTGCTCGAACTCTTCCACCGGGCAGCGGGCATCCACGTCATATGACCCATCGGGGCGGGGGGTAATCAGCACCGCCTCGGGTTCATCATGCTCGTCGGAAATATCGCCCACAATGGTTTCGATCAGGTCTTCAATCGTTACCAGACCATCAATGCCGCCGTATTCATCAATAACAAGGGCAAGGTGCATGTGGCGCTGGCGCATTTGCAGCAGCAGGTCCAGCACGGGAATTTGCGGGGCAATAAACAGGGGCTGGCGGAGCAGGGGTTCCAGATTGAACGCCTCGCTGGTGCCAACATAGGCAATAAGATCCTTTACGTGGATCATGCCAACAATGTCATCAAGCTGGTCGCGGTACACGGGCATGCGCGAGTGGTTTTCGCGTCGCATCATGGCCAGGGCCTCGTCCAGAGAGATGGAAACCGGCATGGCCACAATATCGGCTCGGGGCACCATTACGTCATCGGCCGAAATATTGCGCAGGCGCAGGATATTGGCGATGAGCGCACGTTCCTGCCTGTCCAGTTCAGGTTTTTCGCCGTCCGGGGCGCTTTCATCTCCTGCTTCGGCGGCCTGCTGCACAAGGGCGGCAATAGAACTGCGCAACCCGCCCGTAGGCTTTTTGCGATGAAAAAACGAAAACAGGCTTCGCCCGGAAGGCTCCGCCCGCTCGGCTGACGTATCGTGTTCGCTCATGACCGGGTCTTCCACGGGTTAGGCACTTTCATGCGGGAAAGCAGGCGGGATTCCAGCATTTCCATTTCCCGTGCTTCGCCTGGGTGGTGGTGGTCATACCCAGCCAGATGCAGGCTGCCATGCACAACCAGATGCGCCAGATGGTGGCTGACTGGCCGCCCAGCCTTACGGGCCTCACGCACAACCGTTTCCAGCGCCAGAATAATATCCCCCCCGCCATAGCCGGGTGGGGGTTCAAAAGTCAGTACGTTGGTGGGTTTATGCTTGCCCCGGTGCCTGCCGTTGAGCAGCCGCACCTCCCGGTCGCTTGCCAGCACAACACTGCCGGGTTCAAGCCCATACCGCGCGCAGGCCGCCAAGGCGCGGCGCACGGTTTTTTCGGGTGCGGGGGCGTAGGAGCGCCAGCGTGCGTCCCGGATAAGCACATCCGGGCCATCCTGCGTCAACTCATCATGAAACCCTGTTGGATACGGGTCCGTATCCACAGGGTCGGCCACGTCCTGCGTCAGGACAGGGCCAAGGCTACTTCGCGGTTCCATTGTTCTCCTGACGGCCCTTGTGGCGGGAGTGCCCTTTTTTATCAGCCGTCGTCGTTTTTGCATCATAAGCTTCAATAATGCGCGCGACCAGCTTGTGTCGCACAACATCAGCCGCTTCAAAACGGCAAATGGTAATTCCCTTGACGTTTTCAAGCGTATCTACCGCATCCTGCAGGCCCGAGGGTGTGTCATGCGGCAGGTCAATCTGGGTCAGATCCCCCGTTACAACCATGCGTGAGCCCGGCCCAAGGCGGGTCAGGAACATCTTCATCTGCGCGATGGTGGTGTTCTGGGCTTCGTCCAGAATAACATATGCGTGCGAGAGCGTGCGCCCGCGCATGAAGGCAAGGGGGGCGACTTCAATCTCACCCGCACTCATGCGGCGCATGACCTGATCACCGGGGAGCATGTCGTGCAGTGCGTCATAGAGAGGGCGGAGGTAGGGGTCGATCTTGTCCTTCATGTCCCCGGGCAGAAAGCCGAGCCGTTCGCCCGCTTCCACCGCAGGGCGGGAGAGAATGATCCGGTCAATGGAGCCTGCCAGCAGGAGGGAGACCGCCTGAGCTACCGCAAGGTAGGTTTTGCCCGTACCCGCAGGGCCAATGCCAAACACAAGCTCCTTGGTGGCAAGGGCGCGCATGTAGCTGGCCTGTCCGGGGGAGCGGGGCTCTATGTTGCCCTGACGCAGCCGGATAACGGGCAGTGTGGGGTCCTGATTGGCAAAGGGCGTTGCCGGAGCAACAGACAGGGGGAGGGTAGGTCTGCTTTCATGTACTCTGGACATGCGTATGGCCGCCTCTACTGCGCTGATGTCTATGGTCTCGCCTGCTGCCAGTTTCTGGTACAGCAGGCTCAGGGTCGTGCGGGCAAGGGATGTGGTTTCTGGCAGACCCCGGATGGAAATGCGGTTGCCGCGTCGCGCAACGTCCACTTCCAGCCCTTCTTCCAGGCAGCGCAGGTGCCTGTCGTGGTCTCCGACCAGTCGGGCAAGCAGCGCGTTGTTTTCAAATTGCAGGGTTACGGGCTGAGCCAGCTCCGCAACCGCGACGGAAGGAGGGGGGGACGTGCGCGTGGTATTCAAGCGTATACATTCTCCTCTTCCAGAATACCGCCCAGCGAGTTTGTCAGGCGTTCTGTTATGCGGACTGGCACCGTCTGGCCGATCAGGCGGTCAGGGCCGATCACATGGACCGGCTGGAGCCAGGGTGAGCGTCCTGCAATCTGCCCGGGCTTGCGCCCTTTGCCAGTAAACAGGACGGGCACGGTCTTGCCAACCATGGATGCGTTAAACGCATCCTGCTGTTCGCGCAGGAGTTTCTGCAGGGCTTGCAGGCGGGCATCCTTTACGTCCTCGGGCACCTGCAGGGGCGCGCCCGCTGCCGGGGTGCCGGGGCGGGGGGAGTATTTAAAGGAATAGGCCAGCGCAAACCCCACATCGCGCACAAGCTGCATGGTGGCTTCAAAATCCTCATCCGTCTCGCCCGGGTGGCCGATAATAAAGTCGGAGGACAGGGCAAGGTCCGGCTTGGCCGCGCGCAGGCGGTGCACAAGGTCGCGGTATTCATCGGCCGTGTGGCCACGGTTCATGGCGCGCAGAATACGGTCGGAGCCGGACTGTACGGGCAGGTGGAGGAACGGCATGAGCTCTGGCAGGTCGCGGTGGGCTGCGATCAGCGCATCGTTCATGTCCCGCGGGTGGGATGTGGTGTAGCGGATGCGGGACAGACCGGGAATTTTCGCCAGCGCATAGGCCAGACGGGTCAGGTCCCATACCGTGCCGTCAGGGCCTTCGCCGTGATAGGCGTTGACGTTCTGCCCCAGCAGACTGATCTCGCGCACGCCGCTTTGGGCCATGCGGCGGGCTTCGGCCAGAACGGACTGCACGCTGCGGCTGCTTTCCGCCCCGCGGGTGTAAGGGACCACGCAGAAGGAGCAGAACTTGTCGCACCCTTCCTGAATGGTCAGGAAGGCTGTGTAATTCCCCGGTGTCTGCGGGGCTTCGGCTTCGGGCAGGAAGTCGAATTTCTGTTCGGTGGGGAAGTCGGTTTCAATAACGGCATTCCCCGCACGGGCCGCGCGGGCCACCATTTCTGGCAGGCGGTGGTATGTCTGTGGGCCAAGAACGATGTCCACATATGGTGCGCGGGCCAGAATTTCCTGCCCTTCGGCCTGCGCCACACACCCGGCCACGGCAATAATGGTGTGCTGGCCTTCCGCCTTACGGGCTTCCTTGATCAGCCGCAGACGGCCGAGTTCGGAAAAAACCTTTTCCGCCGCACGGTCACGGATATGGCAGGTGTTAAGGATGATCATATCTGCCGTATCGGGCGTATCCACCGGCTGGTAGCCCAATGGGCGCAGCACATCCCCCATGCGTGCACTGTCATACACGTTCATCTGGCAGCCCCATGTAATCACATGCAGGGCGCGTGACGGTGCTGTTTGGTCGGGGGTTCGGGTCATAATGGCTGCCACTCCGCTCTACCGCTGGCCCATTCCATGCGGCGGAAAGAGGACATCAGGCGTGCGGGGGCGCAGGTCAAGCCTCTTTTCTCACGGCTTGGAGGGGCGTGGTCAGGAATGGTGCGTAATAAGAGCCATGCCGTGCCGGACAGAGTGGCCTCCCGCCGTGAACAATATGCCGGCCGATTGGGGGCGGCCGCGCTGGTTATGTCCTCTTTTTCAATGAAGCAAAAAATGAGGCCGTTCTGTCAAGCAGCAGTTTTGTTTTCTTCACATGTGCGGGTAAAAAATTGGCGGGCAGGGATGCCGCATTGAACCGGCCGGGCTGCACACGTGGCTCACGGTTCTGTCGCAGGTCGGCGCAGCCATCAGCCACGGCTTGCCATGCGGCCTGTGCCAGCGCCTTGCGGCTGGGGAACAGGTCGGGGTCCAGTGGTTCGTGCAGCACAACGGTTACGCGCGAGCGCTTCCACTGCAAAAGCTGCCAGACATGTGGGCCCAGATCCATATCCCCGTACCATGAGAAAATAGGGCGACGGAACCGGCTGATCGGCAGGCCCTCCAGCTCGTCATAAACAAGGGAGACAGGCTGTATAAGGGGCACCATGCCGGGCTCGTAGGTTACCGGCAGCAGGCTCTTGTCCATGCCATCCTTGAGCTTGGGTAGTTTAGCAATGGCAAAAAAAGCGGACATGAACGGCAGAACGCGCGACCCATCGGAGGATGTGCCCTCGGGGAAGAGGACCAGATTATCCCCGTTCACCATACGCTGGATCATCTGGTCGCGTTCGCGCCCGGTGGTGCTGCGCTGGCGGCTGACAAAAATGGTGCGGCCAATATGGGAGATAAGCCCCATGACCGGCCATTTTTCAATATCCCCCTTGGCCACAAAAACAGAGGGTAGCAGCGTGCCCAGCACAGGCACATCCAGCCATGACATGTGGTTGGAAATATAGATAACAGGCCGCTCACCCCGTTTGCGGGCCTTGATGCCCCCAACCGTGCCCACCCGTTTGCCCACAACGGTAATATGCAGGCCAATAATGCGGCACAGCACACCCCAGATAACCCGCGTCCAGCGGATTTTGGCCGTGCCGGGCACGGGCAGCAGGCAGGCTTCAAACCCGACGGAAAGCGGCACCCATACCAGCAGTCCGGCCAGACGTATGGCCGAGCGGGCCTGCCCCGCACGGCGGAACAGCATATCTACCCATGACGGAAGGGGAGAGATCGGAGCGGTGGCAGGCGTGCCCTGGGGCAGGGACTGCGTAGGTTGGTCAGGCTTGGTGCGCATGGTCCTGCTTCTGCCAGAGGCTGGCCGGTTGGGCCAAGGAGCGGGCAGCAATGTGGAAGAAACACATAAACATGCGTTCTCATACCGCGAAGAGGGGGGAGGGGACAATCCACCGTGTGAGAAGGTTTTTTTGGGCGGAATACCTAATTTTTGTCATGGTATGCTTGTAGGCCGGGAGAAACATGTAAAAATAAGCCCCGATAACGGGCCACATAGCCTACATGCAGCAACAGACAGACAGGACAGAGTGGCCGTTTACAATCGCAACATACTTGGCAGGTTTACTGGTACCGCGAATCGGCTTCTGGCTGGAGCGGCGCTGTGGAGCGTTTTAACATGTGGCGCGCGGGCAGCAGACCCACAGCCCTATGTGACAAACCTCGACCCAACCGGGCAGAGCGATCTGGATACCGCGCTCAAGGCTTCGTCCGACCTGTTAAGCCTGCAATCCACGCGGGCGGTTGGCCCGTTTGCGCTGGCCGGGCGCGTGCGCAACGAATATGACCGCCTGCGCGGCGCGCTGGAAAGCTGCGGGTATTACGATGGCACGGTGCATATCATGCTCCGCAATGGCAAGCAGGGCATTGCCATGGATGGGATGTCCAACGCCCTGGCATCATGGATTGGGACCGTGCCGGAGCATGACAAGGTGGATATTACCGTTAAGGTTGATAAAGGCCCGCTTTTCCACCTTGGTTCGGTCAAGCTGGTGGAAAGTGCCACTGGCGTTGCCCCGCAACTTACCCCCGAACAGCAAAAAGCGTTTGGCCTGCACACAGGTCAGCCTGCCATAGCTGCAGATGTGCTGGCCGCAGGTGGCCGCCTGATGGATGCTTTGCGTGAGAGCGGGCACGCGCTGGCACAGGTTGACAAGCCCATGGCCTACCTGCGCCCGGGCACCAAAACAGTGGATATTGTGTATCCTGTTGTTCCCGGTCCTATACTGGATATTGGCAGGATCAACCTGGAAGGACTCAAGCGGGTGCATCAGTCGTTCGTGCGCAGGCGGCTGACCGTGCATGAAGGGGAACTGTACCAGCCATCCCGCATAGAAGCCGCACGGCAGGACCTGACCACCTTGGGTGTTTTTTCCAATGTTACGGTCAGGGATGCCTCCAACAAGGCGGTTAATGGCACCATGCCGCTGGATTTTTCCTTTCAGGAAGGTAAGCGCCACTCCATTGGGGCAGAACTCGGATACTCCACGGACCTTGGTGCCCGCGTGGGGGCCATGTGGACCCACAACAACCTGCTCGGCAATGCCGAGCGCCTGCGCCTGACAGCCCTGATCACCGGTCTTGGCGGGTCTGCCCAGCAGGGGTTGGGGTATGATGTGTATGCAGATTTTTTCAAACCTGACTTTCTGGAAAGCAAACAGAACCTGAATGCCCGCATAGAAGGCCTGCGGCAGCTCTTCTGGTCCTACCGGCAGACGGCATTGCTGTTGCGTGGGGGCATAACCCGCCCACTGGCCAAGAACTGGAACGGTAATTTTGGCCTTGCCGCAGAGCAGGAAAGAATTGAGCAGTTCGGCGTTTCGCGCAGTTACACCATTCTCTCGGCACCGCTTTCGGGCATGTATGACAATACCGGGGTGGGCAACCCCATAGAGCCCGCAACACATGGCGTGCGTGCGAGCATTAACGTGACCCCCTCGGTCTCTCTGGGGAGCAAGGGGGCGGGTACGTCGTTCTTTACAATCATGAATGCAACAGCCTCCACCTACGTGGACCTGCACAAGCTGGGCATAAGCCGCCCGGGGCGGAGTATTCTGGCGTTCCGTGGAACTATTGGCAGTATTCAGGGTGCAGGCACGTGGGACATTCCGCCTGACCAGCGCATGTACGCGGGGGGGAGTGCTACGGTGCGTGGTTATCGCTGGCAGGGCGTTGGGCCGCAATATGGCCATACCAAATATGCCATTGGTGGCACCTCGCTGGATGCGGGAACGGTGGAATACAGGCAGCGCCTGTTCAAGAGCTTTGGGCTGGCTGCTTTTGCGGATGCCGGGCAGGTGGGGAGCAACAGCATGCCCTTTACCGGAACCCTGCGTGTGGGTGCTGGTGGTGGTGTGCGGTATTATACACCTATTGGTCCGGTCCGGCTGGATGTGGCCGTGCCGCTTAACCGCGCTCCACGTGGGGATTCGTGGGACTTGTACATCGGGCTGGGGGAAACATTCTGATGCCAGAAGCCACACCCGCGCCCCCGAGCACACCCGCGCCTCCACCACCGCGCAGCCTGTGGCGGCGCGCAGGCCGTTTTGTGCTGATAACCGCAGGCTCGCTGGCTGGTATTGGCGCATTGGCGACAACCGTTCTGCTCATAGGTGCCAATACGGGGCCGGGGCGGCGGATGCTGGTGCGCCAGACCGCATCCCTGACCGGGGGCATGGTTACGCTGGATGGGCTGTCTGGCCGTTTTCCCGATAACCTGCGTGTTAAAACGCTGGCGATCCATGACCGGCAGGGAGCCTGGCTAACACTGCATGACGTGCGGTTTGACTGGTCGCCCATGGCCATGGTGTGGCGGCAGGCCCGCATTTATGTGTTTAGTGCAAGCGTGCTGGATATTCCGCGCCTGCCTGTGTCCGACCCAACTCCACAGCCTGCCCAGCCGACCTCGTCCTCCCCTTCTGCCCTGCGTATGGGGGTGGATATTCGCAAGCTGGAGGTCGGGCAGATTAATGTGGGCGCGCCCCTTGCCGGGCAGGCAGCCAGTTTCCGGGTGAGTGGGCATGGCAAGCTTGCCAATATTGACCCGGTTATTAACGGGCTGAGTCTGCCAAAACTCCCCCGTTCCGACATTGCCATACAGGTTACACGGCTGGACCAGACCGGGCAGATCAGCCTGTCCACGGCAACGGGGAAGGGCAAGCTGGCCCTGCACCTGAATGCGAGCGAAGGCGCAAATGGTGGGTTTGTGGCAACCCGGCTGGGCATGCCGCAACTGGCCCCTATAGCGCTCAAGCTGGATATGCAGGGGCCGGTTACGGCCAACACTCTGGCCTTTTCGGCCTCCGCCGGAGCAGTAAGCGCGCAGGCACGTGGTACGCTGGACCTGCTTGCGCAGCAAATGGCCCAGCTGGAGGTTTCGGCCCAGTCACCCCAGCTTGCTCTTACGCCCGAGATCGGGTGGCAGGCCGTGCGCCTTGCTGCCCGGCTGAATGGCAAAATGGCGGCTCCCCATGGCACGGCGCAACTGGATGTGGACCAGCTTGCCGCTTCTGGCGTGCAGGTGGGCACTTTGCGTGTCCGCTTTGCGGGGGAGGGTGGTAATGCTGCCGCACTGGCTGAACAGCTCCACCTGATGCTCACGGCCGATGGGCTGCGCCTGCCGGGTAAAGCCCCCACATTGCTGGCGGCCGCCCCGCTCAAGCTGGATGTTGTGGCCAAGCCAGCCGTGCCGGGGTTGCCGGTGGTCTTTACCCTTGAACATCCTGTTATTGCCCTGTCGGGTTCTGTGCAGGCAGCCGCACCACAGCGTGGCACACTCAGCCTGAACGTGCCTGACCTGCTCCCCGTGGGGGAGGCCGCAGGCGTGCCTCTGCGTGGGCATGCAAGCCTGAATGCCCAGTTTGACCGCCCCCGCGACCCGCAGGGCGAGACACATCTGGCGACCGACGGCCAACTGGCCATAACGGGTGGGCAGGCGCAGGCCGCAGGGCTTATTGGCCCGGATGGGCATTTGGCCCTTGCTGCAGCCATGCACCCGCTGCCAGCGCAGGCGGGTATGGCTGCCGGGCAGCAGATTGACCTGTCCTCACTCACCCTGTCGGGGCAGGCGCTGGATGCCAAGGTGCAGGGCCATGTGCAGACCGGCCGCAATGTGGATATAACGGCCAATATCGGCCTGCCCGCACTGGAAAAACTGGCCCCCACCTTGCGGGGGGATACCAGTATTGCGCTCGCCCTCAAGGGGCCATTGCAGGACTTTGTTGCCACATTGGGGGCAAAGGCCAATCTGGGTACTGCCTCAATGCCCAAGGGAGCTTTGGCGCTGGATGCCTCTGTTGCCCACCTGCCAGTGGCTCCTCAGGGCACACTTGCTCTGGAGGGCACGCTGGATCGCGCGCCCGCGCAACTGGCTGTGGCATTTGGGCAGGCAGCCGATGGCACGCGCCATCTTGACCTGCAAAAACTGGCCTGGAACAGCACCAAAGGGGAAGGCGCGCTTACACTTGCCCCCAAAGAGGTGGTGCCACAGGGGAACCTGGACCTGACAATTGGCCGGCTGGCGGATTACAGCCCTCTGGTTGGCCAGAAAATAGCGGGCTCACTGGCCGCATCGGTCAATACTACCACGGCCGAGGACAAGCCGGTGGTGGCCCTCAAGCTCAAGGGGAATGTGCAGACACCCACATTCAAGGTGGGGTCGATTGCGCTGGCGGGTTCCATAACCGACCCGGTTGCCCACCCCACGCCAGACCTGACCCTGCGCCTTGGCGGGCTGGCTGCCGCCGGGGTAAGCGGGCAGGCGCAGCTGAGTGCTAAAGGGCCGGATACAGGCATGGTGCTGGCCGCGCAGGTGGGGCCAGCTAGCTGGATGAACAGCCCCCTGATGCTGAACACACAGGCTGTGCTGAATCTGCCGGATAAACAGCTTAAACTCCAGAAGCTGAACGCCACGGCAAAGCAGGAAACCCTGCGCCTGCAAGCGCCTGTGCTTGTCTCGTTTGGGGATACGCTGGGAATCGACCGCCTGCGAGCGGTACTGACCACGCCGGGTAGCCAGCCTGCTACGCTGGATGTGGCCGGGCGGATAAAGCCCAGCCTGTCGGTTACTGCGGATATTCGCAATGTAACCCCGGCACTGGCACACCCGTTTATGCCGGACCTGAACGCCACGGGTGTGGTGTCTCTGAACGCCAAACTCTCTGGTGCGCTGGATAAGCCAGAAGGCAAGGTGCAGGTCAGGGGCAGCAACCTGCGTATGGCAGATAGTTCTGCTGCGGCCTCCGTTCCTGCAATGGAGGTGGAGGGTACGGCCACTTTTGCCCGCACGCAGGCACAGGTGCAGCTTGATGCTTCCGCCGGAAGCAAAATGGGCCTGCAGGTGCGTGGCAGTGCGCCCCTGTCCAAAACGGGGCCGCTGGATTTGCGGGCCAATGGCAATCTGGACCTGAGCATCGGCAACGGCATACTTGGCGCGCAGGCCCGGCAGGCGCAGGGCAAGGTGCAACTGGCCCTGCAGGTGCGTGGCACGCCGGCTTCTCCCGCCATTATGGGGGCGGTTGACCTGATTAATGCAGATTTTCAGGATTTTGCGCAGGGGTTCCATCTGAGCGCCATTAACGGTCGTGTGGTCGGGGCGCGGGACCGCATTGTTATTCAGACACTCAGCGCAAAAGCAGGGGATGGCACACTGGGGGCAAATGGCTTTGTGGGTGTTGCCATGCCGGGCATGCCCATAGACCTGCATCTGTTTGCCAAGGATGCACGCCCGGTTACGAGTGACTTGCTGACTGCGGTGCTCAATGCCGACATAACCGTGCGCGGGCAGGTACAAACCCGTATGGATGTGAGCGGTGGGGTCGATCTGCGGCGCGTGGAAATCAATATTCCCAATTCGCTCCCGGCCTCTGTTGCGCGTCTGGACATCATACGCCCCGGCGAGGAAAAAAAGCGGGTGGAGGAAGCCATGGCCGCCTCCACGCACCAGTCGGTTATCGGGCTGGACCTTAAGCTGACATCTCCGGGCAAGTTTTTTGTGCGTGGGCACGGGCTGGATGCGGAAATGGCAGGCCGCCTGAATGTAACGGGCACGGCACAGGCCCCCGTTGTAACTGGTGGGTTTGACCTCAAGCGCGGTAATTTTGATCTGGCGGGGATCTCGCTCAACTTCACCAAGGGCCGGGTTGGCTTTAATGGGTCGGGCGTTGGACACAAGCTTGACCCAACGCTTGATTTTGAAGCCGACCGGGCGGTGGAAGGCCAGACAGCCATGCTGAAGGTAGGGGGCTATGCCAGCGCTCCCAAGATCAGCTTTGATTCCATACCTTCCCTGCCGCAGGATCAGGTGCTGGCCATGCTGCTGTTTGGTACGGATGCCCGCTCGCTTTCTTCCACCCAGATGGTGGAGGTGGGCACAGCGCTGGCAACCCTGACCGGGCTGACCACCTTTGACCCCATGGGCACCCTGCGTAAAACCCTGCATCTGGACAGGCTGGCCGTTGGCGGCGGTTCAGGCGTTGGTAATGGTGGTACCAGCGTGGAAGCCGGCAAATATGTCATGAAAGGTGTTTACGTAGGTGCCAAGCAGGCGACCTCTGGCTCCGGCACGCAGGCGCAGGTGCAGGTGGACCTGACAAACCACCTTAAGCTCAACACCACGGTAGGCACGGGTGGCTCCGTAACGGGCTTTACCACGCCCGAAAACGACCCGGGGAGCAGCGTGGGGCTGGTCTGGCAGTATCGCTACTAGGGTGGGGGTATTTGCGGCACATGGGGCCTCTGGCGGGGCTGTATTGGCTGCGGCGGAGTGTCTTCAGGCCGCAAAGTATGCGTCACTCACAAGACGCGCTCCGCGAGGGGGGCTGTTGTGAGTGACGATAGGCTTTTAAGGGCTGGGGGCGAATGTATGCAGTCGCATGGAATAGGCCAGGATCTTAAATGATCTTGACCGCAACGTGCCCTTTTTCTGATGAAAAGCCGATGTATTCGTATTTTATTTTTGTGTCGGCAACAAATTCCTGAAAAGCCTTGAATTCGTTTTCTTTCCATCCGGGGTAGTTAAAGTATTCATCGAATACTATTACGGTTCCGGATTTTATTCTGTCTTTGGTCAGATCCAGCAGAATTTTTGTTGATTCGTACGTGTCACAATCAACGTGCATATAGGCAATGCTGTTGTCTGTCTGTTTTAGAAAAACAGGAATAACGTCATCAAACCAGCCAATGTGGAGCTGAACATTAGGGCGCACTTTGGGGGGAGCCTTGTTCATATTGAACGCTCCTTTTGTTTCCATCGTGCCTTTCCAGTCGGTCGGGAGGCCTTCAAAAGAATCGAACCCGTGAACGGTCTGCTGGGTAAGGGAGGCTAAGTAATTGATTGAGGCCCCTTTTTCGACGCCAAATTCAAGTATTAGTCCTTCTTTGTCGGCATGTTGGAAAGCGTATTTTAGCAAAGAGTAACGGTCTTTGGAGACAATGGCGCGACCCATATTATTTAATATGTAATCTACAGTTTCCTTCTTTGCATTTATTTTCAAATCTATCCATAGATCATTTGAGTAGTATTTATGTAATAATTTTTTATATATATGGCATAGAATGCCTCTATTATCAAAAATAGACATCGCGACCTTTTTTGAGTGAAAGAAGTTGCCTGTTTGTAAAATAATAGTGGCACTTCTGGCATAAAACGACATTGCCGCACAATTTAAATTTATGCTTGCCGTGCATGGTTCTTGGTCAGCTTATCGGCCCCTTGCGCATGTGTTTCCGCGCAGGTGGCCCGGGTATTTTGCAGGCGGCCTTGGTCGGGCGGCGGGCAGGTGCATCGTGCGAGCACTAAGGGGGCATGAATATAATAGCCCCCTGAGCCTGTTTTTGTTCAGGGCTGAGGGTGAATGTCCATGACCACAGGCACATGGTCGGAGGGGGATGGCCAGTCTCTGGCCTCTTCCAGCACGGACATGCTGGCCAGTTCCGGCACCAGATCGGGGGTGACCCATATGTGGTCCAGCCTGCGGCCCCGGTTGGACTTGCGCCAGTCCTTGTTACGGTAAGACCACCATGTGTACAGCTTGTCGGTGGGGGGTACAAAGCGGCGCATGGCATCCACAAAGCCGGTCTGCTGCCATTGGGTCAGGCGCTGGGTTTCCGGTGGTGTGTGGCTGACAATTTTCAGCAGTTGCTTGTGGCTCCACACATCATGCTCAAGGGGGGCAATGTTCAGGTCGCCTACCAGCACCGTACGGGCTGGTTTTTGCTGAGCAAACCACTGTGTGGCTTCGTCCACAAAGGCAAGCTTGTGGGCAAACTTTGGGTTGGTTTCCGGGTCTGGTTCATCCCCACCTGCGGGGACGTAAAAATCATGCAGGGTGATGTCCCCCCCCGGTGCATGGACGGTGGCGGCAACATGACGGCAGTCTTCCTGAGCGTACCATGTTGGCGTGTCCACAACCGGGCTGAGCGGCAGGCGCGAGAGAATGGCCACGCCGTTATACCCCTTCATGCCCTTGTAGTGCAGGTGTTCAAACCCAAGGGCACGCACGCTCTCATGCGGGAAAAGTTCGTCTGTCACCTTTGTTTCCTGCAGGCAGACAACGTCTGGTTGCAAGGCGGTGGTCAGTTTTTCCAGCAGCGGCATACGCAGGCGGAGGGAATTGATGTTCCATGTCACAAGTCGCATGGGCAGGGCATGGCGTATTGTGTGGGGGAGCGCAAGCAAAAAGACAGGCACCTCCATGAACACAGGGGTGGGAGGAGTCTTGCAATTTCTGGCAACCGCACCATGATATTAGAAGCATGGATACCCAACGCCCCCAGCCAGCCCCCCCGCAGGATGCCGTAGCCCTGCACCGCGCCCTCCTGACACTCGATAGCCATATCGACATTCCATGGCCTGACCGGGCCGATGCGTTTGAGGACACCCCCCAGCGCAAGGTGGATATGCCCAAAATGCAGCGTGGCGGTATGTCGGCAGGCTGCTTTGTAGCCTACACGGCACAGGGGCCGGTTACAGCGCAGGCGCACGCACAGGTGCAGCAGGAATGTCTGGCCATGCTGGACGCCATCAACACCATGCAGGGCACCCATAATGGGGTTACGGCCCGGGTGTGCTCCCGCGTGGCTGATATTCGGGCAGCTCACGCCCAAGGTGTGATCGCGGTTATTCCCGCTGTGGAAAATGGTTATGGCATGGGCGAGGACCCGGCTCTGCTTGGCGCATTTGCCCAGCGCGGCGCGCGGTACGTTACCCTGACCCATAACGGGCATAACGCTCTGGCGGATGCGGCCATCCATCGCCCCAGTCTGGGGGATACACCGCAAAAACACGGTGGGCTTTCCACCCTTGGGCGTGAGGCCGTGCGGGAGATGAACAGGCTTGGCCTGCTGGTGGATGTGTCCCACGCCTCCAGGCAGACCATGTTGCAGGCTGTTGCGGCTTCGGCCACGCCAGTTGTTGCCAGCCATTCCTGCGTGCGCACATTGTGCGATCATCCGCGCAACCTGGATGATGAACAGCTTGATGCACTCGGGGCCAGCGGCGGGCTGATCCAGATAACCGCCATGCCGGCCTTCCTCAAACCCAAACCGGAGGAGGGGCGGCGTTCTGCTGGTGTTGCTGACCTTGTGGACCATATTGACTATGTGGTGCGCAGGCTTGGCCCCGCTTATGTCGGGATTTCCTCCGATTTTGATGGCGGCGGCGCACTGGCGGACTGGCAGGATGCAACGCAGGGTGCCAACATTACCGCCGAGCTGCTGCGCAGGGGTTATGACCGAAGCGAGATAGCGGCCTTCTGGGGTGAGAATTTTTTGCGGCTGCTGGAAAAGGCAGAGCAGGTGGCAGAACAAAGCGGGACTACAGCCCACGCTGCGGACTGAAAATTTTGTCCACTATTCCTCTTGACACGCCCTATTTTCAACAAAGAGTTCAAAAAAGCAAAGATGGGTTAAGGGTGCTTGGGAGTAAAATCCTTTTAAATCAATGGCATGATGTGTTTGATTAAAAAATATGCAATCCGTTGGAAGGGCTGAAAATCTGCGGTTTGCACCCTTTCCGCCCCCCATCGTCCACAGACTTATCCACAAAAACGGTGGATGAAATTGATTGCCCCCCAAAGAGCGCCAGATGACTGCACAAAATTCGCCACAGGATAACGCGGAGGCCCAGACCAACGCCCAGCCTGACCTTCCGGCCAAGGGGGTGGAGGTCATACGCCATGCCCTGCGCACCATGCCTTTTGCTCCTGGCGTTTACCGCATGCTCGGGAGCAAGGGGGAGGTGCTGTATGTGGGCAAGGCGCTCTCGCTCAAAAAACGTGTCACGTCCTATACGCAGGTTGGCCGTCTGCCCGAACGCCTGCGGCGCATGGTGTCAGAAACCGCCTCCATGGAGATCGTGACAACCCATACCGAGGCCGAAGCCCTGCTGCTGGAGGCCAATTACATCAAGCGGATGAAGCCCCGCTTCAATATCCTCCTGCGTGATGACAAGAGCTACCCGTGGCTGATGCTGACCGACGGGCAGGCCTTCCCCCAGATTGCCAAGCACCGGGGCAAGGCGGTCAAGGGGACCAGCCTGTGGGGGCCTTTTGCTTCCGCATGGGCGGTCAACCAGACGCTGAACCTGATCCAGCGGGTATTTTTGCTGCGCTCTTGTGCGGATTCCGTTTTTAACAGCCGCAGCAGGCCGTGCCTCCTGTTCCAGATCAAACGCTGTTCCGCTCCGTGTGTGGAGCGCATAGACCAGCAGGCTTACGGGCAACTGGTGGAACAGGCGCGGGATTTTCTGTCCGGCAAGGACACCGCATTGCGTGAGACACTGGGCGCGGACATGAACCGTGCGGCGGAGGAGATGGATTTCGAGCGCGCGGCCGTACTGCGCGACCGTATCCGCGCGCTGGCGCAAATGCAGGAGTCTAGCGTGATCAACCCCGCGTCCTTGCAGGATGCGGACGTGTTCGGGCTATGGCAGGAGGCCGGGCAGACCTGCATTCAGGTCTTTTTTGTGCGTGGCGGGCGCAACAATGGCAGCCGCTCGTTTTTTCCGGCCCATGCGCAGGATGAGGCCGCGGCTGATATTCTTTCCGCTTTTATCGTCCAGTTTTATGATGACAAACCTTGCCCGGCGCAGATTCTGGTCAACCATGCTCTGGCGGAAAGCCCGCTCATGGCCGAGGCCCTTGCCCTGCGGCGCGGCAAAAAGATGGAGATTCTCAACCCACAGCGCGGTGAGAAAAAACAGGTGGTCGATCACGCCGTAACCAACGCGCGGGATGCGCTCAACCGCAGGCTGGCCGAAACAGCAGGGCAGGCCAAGTTGCTTCAGGGTGTTGCGGATGTGTTTGCGCTGGATGCCCCGCCTGAACGCATAGAGGTGTATGACAACAGTCATATTCAGGGCGCGCATGCCTATGGGGTGATGATTGTGGGCGGCCCGGAAGGGTTCAACCGCAAGGCGTACCGCAAATTCCGCATTAAAGGCCCCATCACACCGGGGGATGACTTTGCCATGATGCGTGAAGTGCTGGAGCGCCGCTTTGGCCGTGCCCTGCGGGAAGCGGAGGAGGGAGATACCTCCAACTGGCCCGATGTGCTGCTGATAGATGGTGGCGCAGGCCAGTATTCCGCCGTGCGGGCCGTGCTGGATGAGCTGGGTGTAACAGGCGTCAAGCTCGTGGGGATTGCCAAAGGGCCGGACCGGGATGCAGGGCGGGAGTGGTTTTATACCGACCATACGGAGCCTTTCCAGCTCCCCCTGCGCGACCCGGTTCTGTATTACCTGCAAAGGCTGCGGGATGAGGCGCACCGCTTTGCCATTACCACGCATCGCTCGGGGCGCTCCAAGGCACTTGTGACATCTGAGCTGGATGACATTCCCGGCATTGGCCCTGCGCGCAAAAAAATGCTGCTCAACACCTTTGGCTCGGCCCGGGCGGTCAAGCAGGCGGGGCTGGAGGCACTGGAGGCGGCTCCGGGGGTTAGCCGGGAGCTGGCACGGGTGGTTTACGGGCATTTTCACCCCGGTTGGTCACCAGACTAAACGGGGTAAGCACTTTTTTACGTGCCGATGGCAGCCCTGCAACCAAATTGTGGATGGGTGACGACTTTGCGATAGGTCAAACCATTCCAGTTTGGTGGAAAATGCGCTAGCATGCATCGCAATGCTGACAGACCTGCCCAACGTCCTGACACTTTCGCGCATTGTGGCCATTCCCATCGTGGTTGGATTTGCCGCATGGGGAACGCCGCAGGCGGATGCGTTGGCCTGTCTGCTGTTCATACTGGCCGGTATTACCGATTATTTTGATGGCAAACTGGCGCGCTCGCGGCATCAACTATCCGATTTCGGGCGTATGTTTGATTCCATAGCGGACAAACTGCTGGTAGGGGCCTGCCTTATGGTGCTGGCGGGCTTTTTGCGCCTGCCATACCTTAGCCTGTGGCCTGCCATTATCATTCTGTGCCGCGAAATTCTGGTATCTGGCATGCGTGAGTATCTGGCCGAGCGGCGCGCCAGCCTGCCCGTAACCCGGCTGGCAAAATGGAAAACCGGATTCCAGATGACCGCCATAGGCTTTTTGCTGGCGGGGGATGGAACGGGCGCGCTGCTGGGTATTCCCTGGCTGCCTGTTGCCCTGATTGGTGCGATACTGCTCTGGATTGCCGGTGTGCTCACAATGATTACCGGCTGGGATTATCTGACCAAGGGTTTGCAGCACGTCGATCTGTAGTAGCCTTTGCGCCAGAATGGGCAGCATTGGTCCTATGGCAGACAATACTGGCGGAATGCGGAGTCTGGGTATGCGAAAAGCCGCTCTTCTTGGAGTGTGCGTGATGATGAGCGGATGTGCTGGCTTTGAAAAAGTCATGTCCGACACCATCTCCCTACCCGGCGAAAACCCCAATGCCCCGGCTGGCTCGGACCTGAACATGCGGCGTGTGCAGGGGCAGGCCACAAAGGAAGTGCCTATTCTGCCCCAGGGGGGCAATATATGGCCCGGTCCGCCAGACCCGCTGCCAACGCTGGAAGATGTCGCCAAAGGCCGCATGAGCAGCCAGACAGGCGCAGAACTGCCAGCAACAGGCCCACAACTGCCAGATGGGCAGGAAATCAGTCTGGGCGAGCAGGAGAGCATCCACAAAGGGGTTGTCAGCCCGACCCGGTACGCTGCGCCAGAACTGGGACACACCAGTGCGCAACCCGCAAACGCAGGCAAGCCCGTGCCTGCACCTATTGAAATTCCCAATGGGGATGGCACAACAACCCTTGTTCATTCGGATGGTTCCATCAGCACCATTGGCACACCCAGCCGCCTGAGGCTGCCTGTGCATTGATGTCAGGCAGGTTCCGCAGCGCAAGCGGTGCACAGGACCTGCTGGTAAGGTAAAAGGTTGGTAAGGCGGATTATGGCAGACCGGGTAACAGTTTTGTTTTTTGCAGCACTGCGTGAGCAGATCGGTCAGGAAAGCCTGAGCGTGACCATACCCGCATCCGGGGTCACGGTTGCCGCCCTGCGTACCCAGATTGAAGGGGCAAACCCCACCATTGCGCAGGCATTGGCGGACCAGCCCAAACTGCGCGTTGCCGTGAACAGAACACTCAGCACATTTGAGCAACTGGTTACGCCGGGGGATGAAGTTGCCTTTTTCCCACCCATGACGGGGGGCTGAGCGGGCCATGGTGGTGCATGTTGCGGTGCAGGCTGCTCCATTTGACGTAGGGGTGGAGACTGAGCGCCTGAGTGCGCTTTCTCCGCTTACAGGTGGGGTGGGGCTGTTCGTCGGGCAGGTGCGTGGCGGGCAGGGACTCCGTGCCATGACGCTTGAACACTATCCGGGCATGACCGAAGCAACCCTGCATGCGCTGGCGCAGGAAGCACTGGCACGGTTTGACCTGACAGGCTGCACCGTAATCCACCGCGTGGGGCGGCTGGAGGTAGGGGCGGGCATTGTCTTTGTCGGGGCCGGGGCTGCGCACCGGGGTGCGGCACTTATGGCCACCTCCTTTTTGATCGACAGGCTAAAAACCGGCGCACCATTCTGGAAGCGCGAAGAATATGACGATGGCCGCACTATCTGGGTCGATGCGCGCGAGACGGATGAAGAGGCCGCCCGCGCATGGATGAATAACCCGACCGCCTGAGCGCGCCCCTTCCTGCCCGGCGTATAAGCCGGGCTTATTCTGCCAGCACGGTATGGATTGTGCGGCACAGGAACCGCAGGTCTGCCTCGGTTATGGTAAAGGCCGGGGTCAGGTACACAATATTCCTGAAAGGCCGTATCCACGCGCCGTGTGCTATCAGCTTCTGGCGCAGCTTGTCCGGGTTGCCCAGTGTTTCCAGCTCCACAACGCCAATGGCACCAAGTGTGCGCACGTCCCGCACACCGGGGAGCGTGCGGCATGGTTCCAGTGCTTCGGTCATGATCGCATTGATCGTGGCAACCTGTTCCAGCCGTGGTTCTGTTTCAAACAGGTCAAGAGCTGCATTGGCACAGGCGCAGGCCAGCGGGTTGGCCATAAAGGTGGGGCCATGCATCAGGGCATGCTCGGGGTTATCGGACAGGAACGCCTCAAACACATGCCGCCGTGCAACGGTCGCGGCCAGGGCCATGGTGCCGCCCGTAAGGGCTTTGGACAGGGTGATGATGTCTGGCGTAATACCGGCCTGCTCGCAGGCAAACAGGGTGCCGGTGCGGCCAAACCCTGTAAAAATTTCGTCCAAAATCAGCAGTACGTCATAGCGGTCCGCTGCCTGGCGGACTGTGCGCAGGACTTCTGGCGCATGGAACAGCATGCCCCCGGCCCCCTGCACCAGTGGTTCCATGATAATCCCCGCCAGTTCATGCGCATGGCGTGCAAGGAGCGCTATAAAAGCCTGTGTGCTGGGGGCATCTACTGGCAGGGGGGCTATAACGTGCTCGGTCAGTGCGGGGCCGTACAGGTGGTGCATGCCTTCCTCGGGGTCGCATATGGCCATGGTGGCCAGTGTGTCCCCGTGGTAGCCGCCCCGAAAAGCCAGTAATCGGGTGCGCTGGCGTTCGCCCCTGTTTAGCCGGTACTGGATGGCCATTTTCATGGCGACTTCCACCGCGACCGAGCCGGAATCGGTAAAAAACACCCGTTCCAGATCGCCGGGCAGTAGCGCGCATAATCTGCTGGCAAGGCGCAAGGCGGGTTCATGCACCATGCCACCAAACATGACATGGGGCATGGTCCCGAGCTGCTCCGTAACAGCCTGGCGGATATGGGGGTGGTTATAGCCGTGGCAGGCCGTCCACCATGCGGCAACACCATCCACCAGCACGCGTCCATCGGTCAGGGTGATGTGGCTGCCCTGCGTGCTCCGTGCCGCCAGAGGCGGGGAGGCTGTTTGCATCTGGCTGTAAGGAAGCCAGATATGGGGCAGGCCCTGCTGGTACCAGTCGGGCATGGAGGCGGGTGCGGACATGCTGTGGTGTTCCTGTAGATGATTGACCCGGAGGGCTGGCTCCGGCACCACAGATGTCATGACGCGGTTTGACAATCTTTTCCAGCAGGGGCTGGCCGGTTTTGCGGAGCAGGGGCGTATGCGCTCCTGCAAACAATGGCATGCGGCAGGCCCCGGCCTTTTGCAGCGCCCCGATACGGGTGCTGTTCTGGTTGATTTTTCGTCCAATGATTATCTGGGTCTGCGCACCCACCCGCGCCTGCTTGAGCGGGCCATTGCATGGGGGCAGGCAGAAGGGAGCGGGAGCGGGGCTTCACGCCTTGTTACGGGCACTCCACCCCAGACCATGGCGCTGGAGCAGCGACTGGCTACGCTTAAAGGCATGGAAGCAGCCCGCATATTTTCCTCCGGCTGGCAGGCCAATGCATCCGTGGTGCCTGCTCTTGCCCGTTTTTCTGCTCAGGTTATGGGGGCGCGGGCCGTTATTGTGGCGGACAAGTTCATCCATGCCAGCCTCTACCATGGGTGTGCTGCCGCAGGGGTAACGCCCAAACGCTTCAGACATAACGATATGGCGCATCTGGATGCCCTTCTGGCGCAGGATGCAGGGGCTGGGCTGAAAATTGTCCTGACCGAGAGCGTTTTCAGCATGGATGGGGACCGGGCGGACATGGCCCAGCTCCGTGCCATAACCCAGCGGCACAATGCTTTTTTGTGTGTGGATGAAGCCCACGCCACGGGTATTCTGGGCACGCAGGGCAAGGGGCTTGCCAATGGGCAGGCGGACCTTGTTGTTGGAACTTTCAGCAAGACGCTGGGCGGAATGGGGGCTTTTGTCGCGGCATCCGATGCTGTGTGCCGTTGGCTGGATAACACGGCCTCTGGCTTTATTTATTCCACGGCACCTTCGGCCATGGTGCTTGGGGCTGTGGATGCCGCACTGGACCTTCTGCCCGATATGGAAGAGGCCCGCACACATGTGGCGGAGCTTGCCTGTGGGTTCAGGCAGCGCATGGGGCAGGCAGGGCTGGAGGTTGGCCCCTCCACGACCCAGATTGTTCCCGTTGTGGTGGGGGCGGAGCAAACGGCGCTCGCACTGGCGCAGGCTGTTGAGCAGGCTGGTTTTCTGGCGGTTGCCATTCGCCCGCCAACGGTGCCACCGGGTGGCTGCCGCCTGCGGGTTGTTTTTCACGCTCACCATACGCAGGAGCAGATGCACGCTCTGGCTACCGCCATTATCAGTGCTGCGGCGCAAAATGGCATTTTGCAGGAGCATGGAGCCTTGGGCGCATGAGCCCGGTTAAACCCGTATTTGTGCATGGCTGGGGGTTTGGTCCGGAATTCTGGGCACCGGTGGTGGATGCTCTGGGGTGGACGGATGCGCTGATTCTGGACCTCGGTTTTCTGGAAGGTTCAACTTCCGCATCCCCAATGCTTGCTGCGCAATTATTGCAGGCCGTGCAGGTGCCGGGGGAGGCATTGCTGGGGATTGGCCACTCGCTGGGTTTTTTGTGGCTGGCCGAGCATATGGCGCTCTCCCCCACAGACCGGTTGGTGGGGATTAACGCTTTTGCCGCCTTTGCTGCGCGGGGGAGCTTTGCCTCTGGCGTGCCTGCCCGGGTTTTGCAGCGTATGCTCAAAGGACTGTCAAACACGCCGGAAAAGGTTCTGGCCGATTTTTACAACCTTTGTGGCGCATCTGGCTCCAGCAAGGTGCCATGTGTACCTAATCTGCGCGACGGGCTGGACCTGCTGCTGGCAGGCGATGCCCGGCCCGCACTGGCAGCCAAGGCCGGTCAATACGGTATTCTGGCTGCCCGGCAGGACCCGGTAGCCACCCCCGCCATGACGGAGCAGAGTTTTGCCGGGTGCGCAGCCGTGCAGTGGGTGGACGGCGGGCACCTGCTCCCGCAAACGGATGTGTCAGCCTGTGTGACGTTCCTACAGGCTGTGCGCAGAACAATGGAACAGGACGTACAATGACAGACCCGCAGCACAGGGAGCGGATACGCCGCAGTTTTGACCGAGCCGAAGGGTATGATGGTGCCGCAACGCTGCAACGCCTTGCCGCCCACAACCTTGCCGCACGGCTTGTCCGTGCGCTGGACGGCAGAAAACCCACCCGTATTCTGGAAATAGGGTGTGGCACCGGCCTGCTGACTGAACTGTTGGCCCGGAACTGGCCGGAAGCACAGATTGTCGCAACCGATTTTGCCCCGCAAATGCTCGAACGCGCCAGATGTCGCGCCATCCCGCGGACAGAGTTCAAACTCATGGATGCTGCCAACCCCACGGTTGAAGGCCCGTTTGATGTGGTCTGCGGTAATCTGGTCATGCAGTGGCTGGAGCAGCCTGAGCAGGTAATGGAGCGGCTGGGTGGGCTTTTGGCTCCGGGTGGCGTGCTGGCGGTTTCTACCCTGCTGGACGGGACATTCGCGGAGTGGAAAGCCGCCTGTGCGAGCGAAGGTGTGCAACCCGCCACACCGCATTACCCGCAGGCCGGGCAGATACAGGCATGGACGCCATGGCTGTTCGCAGGTCTGTGGGAGAGCGAGAGCTGTGTGCAGGCTTTTGGCTCCGGTCTGGAGTTTGTCAGGCACCTCAAGGCAACGGGTGCTTCTGTTCCACAGGCCGGGCGTAAACCAATGGGGGGGGCAGCGCTCCGGCGGGTTGCGCGTAGGCTGGACCACTCCGGAGCCGCCATAACGTGGCAACTGGCCTATGGCTGTTTTCGCAAGCCGCTAGTTGCGGGGGTGTTTGTTACGGGTACGGATACGGGGGTGGGTAAAACCCTTGTTTCCGCCTGTCTGGTCCGGCGCTGGCAGGCCATATACTGGAAACCCCTGCAAAGTGGTCTGGCAGATGAGGCAGGAGATACCACCACCGTTGCCCATCTTGCGCAGGGGGCTGAGTGTTTGCCACCCGCTGGGGCGTTTCAGGCTTCGCTTTCCCCTCAGGCTGCAGCCGAGGCCGAGGGCGCGCATGTAAGCCGCGCCCAGCTTGCCTTGCCGGAAGTTGAGGACGGCAGGCTGCTGGTGGTGGAAGGTGCTGGTGGGGTGATGGTTCCCGCAACGGATGAATTGATGATGCTGGACCTGGCCGCAATATGGGGGCTGCCGGTTGTGCTGGTGGCCCGCAGCGGGTTGGGCACACTCAACCATACACTGCTTAGCCTACAGGCATTGCGTAGCCGTGGCGTAGCCGTGGCGGGGGTTGTGCTGAATGGCCCGCCTAATCCGGCTAATAGCCGCACCATTGCGCAACTGGGCAAGGTCCGTATTCTGGCAGAAGTGGGGCATATGCCTGCACTGTCCTCCGCTTCCGTAGCAGAGGCGGCCGCCACATTCCCGGCGTGGGAGGCCGTTTGCACAAGGCCTTGACGGCATGTGAGTGTTTACAGGCAGGAAAATCACAAAGGCCACGTCCTAATCAGGCGTGGCCTTTGGTGTTTAGTACTGGCGGATCAAACCAGCCAGATGGCCCTGAATAACCAGCCGTTCAGCGGGAACAATGCGGGTTTCGTAGCGGGCATTGGCGGGCTCAAGGGCGATCATGTTGCCTTTGCGGCGCAGGCGTTTGAGTGTGACTTCCTGCCCGTCAATCAGGGCAACGATAATCTGCCCGTTTTCGGCCTGATCCGATTTTTTGATAATGACCTGATCGCCATCCAGAATCCCGGCTTCGATCATGGAATCCCCGGCGACTTCCAGCGCGTAATAATCCCCCGACCCCAGCATGTCCGCGGGGATGGAGAGGGAGTTGGACGTATCTGCCAGTGCTTCAATCGGCAGCCCGGCGGCAATGCGGCCATAAAGCGGGATTTTAACCGGGTCCTGCTTTTGCCGGGTAAAACTGCCACGAATGACGTTGGTTGGCAGTTCCTCCTCCATTTCGGGGAGCTGGATGACTTCCAGCGCGCGGGCACGGTGGTGGTGGCGGCGCAGAAAGCCGCGTTCTTCCAGCCCCGAAATCAGGCGGTGGATGCCGGACTTGGAGCGCAGGCCCATGGCCTCACGCATTTCGTCAAAAGAGGGGGAAAAGCCGGTCTGCTTGAGGTGCGAATCAATAAAAAGAAGAAGCTTGTGCTGTTTTCGGGTCAGCATGTCGCACCTCGAGCTGTCTGTTTGTAATGGAACATCAATCTTATGGTTTGTTCTATGTAAGTTCTTGTTTTTGTCAATATCAAAATCAGGGCAGGGGCATAATCTGGCACGCTTTGCCTGCTTTTTGGGCGGGGTCGTGGGGAGGGCGTATAATCAGCGCCTGACTTTTGGACAGAATGTTCAGCTGTGCAGAATCCTGCGGCCCAAACGGGGTGGCAACAAGCTGGCCTTCCTGCGTGGTCTGGAGTGTGGCGCGCAAAAAATCCTGCCGTTGGTCATTTTCGGGCACATCTGCACCCAGGAGTGCGGTCTGGGTTGGCATGGTGTTAGCCACGGTAATGCCCATAAGCTTGTGCAGGGCTGGCAGCACAAACACCAGACTGCAAACCAGTGCTGCCACGGGGTTGCCGGGCAGGCCAAGCACAGGCATGCCGTGGAGTGTGCCAGACATGAGCGGCTTGCCCGGACGCATGGCAATTTTCCAGAAGTTCTGGACAAGCCCGGCTTTTTCCAGCGTCGGGCGCACCAGATCGTAAGCACCTACACTGGCGCCGCCAATGGTGATCAGCATGTCCAGATCACGGGTATGGGCAAATGCGTTGGAGAGCGATGTGGCGTTGTCACGCGCAACGGGCAGCACAATGGAGTCTGCCCCATTCTGCCCCAGCAGGGCTGCCAGCATGAAGGATGCGGAATTGAAAATACCATCAGGCGGGGCAGTGTCACCGGGCAGGAGAATTTCATCCCCCGTAGCCAGAATCCCCACACGGGGGCGGCGGAACACTGGTAGCCAGACCAGCCCGCCGGCGGCTGCCAGACCTATATCCCGCGGGCCGAGTCTGCTGCCTGCGCTCAACAGCACGGCACCTTGGGCAAAGTCCTGCCCCTGCCGGCGAATAAACTGCCCTGCCTTGGCAGCCTGCGTTAGCGTGATCTGCTGGCCTGCTCGCTGGGTGTTTTCCTGAATAATAATGGCATCTGCCCCGGCTGGTATCTGGCTTCCCGTAAACAGCCGGATACATTCACCCGCAGCCACGGTGCGGGCAGACGGTCTGCCTGCGGGGGCCTCGTCTATAATCTGCAATACAGCGCCGGGCCGGGTATCTGCCGCTCTTACGGCGTATCCGTCCATTGCAGACACACAGACCGGTGGGTTGGCCCTGCGTGCATGCACGTCCTGGGCCAGAATGCGGCCGCATGCAGCACTCAGGGCGACGGTTTCCTGCCCGCACGGCAGCAGATTTTCCAGAATTCTGGCCCGCGCGGTTGCCACATCCAGCATGAATTCGTCTCCTTTTGGCGTCCGTGGCGCCATATTGATGTAAGAAAGCTTGACCTTTTGCCTTTGTATGCGCATTTTGCCGCAACTTGAACACCGCCGGAGCCGTATGGACCGGCTCTGTAAATATGTTCTGCTGAGGAAGTCATGGCCAAGACCAACGTCATCAAGATCCGTCTCGTCTCGACGGCTGACACCGGTTACTTCTATGTGACCAAGAAAAATGCCCGCGCTCACACGGGTAAAATGGAACTGAAGAAGTACGACCCGGTTGCACGCAAGCACGTCGTATTCCGTGAAGCCAAAATTAAGTAATTCTGGCCAGATCGGTATCTTATAAAAAAACGGCGCCATCGAGCGCCGTTTTTTTATGCGGGCATACAGGCTCACGCCCGCTTAACCCGGCTTGGATATATGTTGGGTAGGCTTAAAAAAGCGGATCGCGCCGGTCGTAGGGGATAACCACATCATTGCGGTTGGCCATGTTCAGCATGGCACGGGCGCGTTCATCCAGAATATCTGTATCCAGCGTGTTTTCACGCAGGCCATTGACGCGGCGCTTCCATGCGTTCTGTTCGGCCTGCGCATCTGTACGGGCCTGCTTGGCCTGTTCAAGCAGGCCAAGCTGCTGCTGGTAGGCCTGCATGCCGTGATCGCCCTGTGTGGCGTTCCAGCCAAAATAACCGGCAATGCTTAAAAACGCCAAAGGTGGCACCACGGCGCGTACAACGCGGCGAAAGAAACGGCCAATCTGCACTTTTGGTCAGCTCCTTGCCAGAGTCGTGGTTACCAAGAGACATGAATACAGAGTAATCTGTAGCCCATGTTACGCCAGATGGGGAAGGGCGTTGCATACAAAAAAAGCCGGCCCCAAAAGGGACCGGCCTGATCTGACGTGGCACAGGGGCAGAACAGGCTGCCCGCGGCACAGTTTTTAGCTGTTTTTAAGGATCGTACGGCCTGCATACTGGGCGGCTGTAACCAGTTCCTGCTCAATACGGATGAGCTGGTTGTATTTGGCAGTCCGATCGGAGCGGGAGAGCGAGCCGGTTTTGATCTGCCCGCAGTTGGTTGCAACGGCCAGGTCGGCAATGGTGGAATCTTCCGTCTCACCCGAGCGGTGGCTCATAACGGCGGTGTAGCCCGCCCGGTGGGCCATTTCCACAGCCTGAAGGGTTTCGGTCAGTGTGCCAATCTGGTTGACCTTGACCAGCAGGGAGTTGGCAATGCCAGCCTTGATCCCGCGGCTGAGGCGTTCGGGGTTGGTTACAAACAGGTCATCGCCGACGAGCTGCACTTTTTTGCCCAGTGTCTGCGTCAGCAGTGCCCAGCCTTCCCAGTCATCTTCGGCCATGCCGTCTTCAATGGAAACAATCGGGTAGCGGTTGACCAGATCTTCCAGATAAGCGGCCATGCCTGCGGAATCGAGGCTCTTGCCTTCACCTTCCATGACGTACTGGCCGTTTTTGAAGAATTCCGTGCTTGCGCAGTCCAGTGCAAAGGTTACGTCCTGCCCGGGGCGGTAGCCTGCGGCTTCCACGGCGCGGGTAATAAAGCCCAGTGCTTCATCAGCAGATTTAAGGGCCGGGGCAAAGCCACCTTCATCACCAACATTGGTGTTCAGGCCCGCAGCGCTCAGCGCTTTTTTGAGCTGGGCAAAAATTTCAGACCCCCAGCGAATGGCGTCCGCAACGGTTGGCGCACCCACGGGCTGGATCATGAATTCCTGAATGTCGATCGGGTTGTCCGCGTGCTGGCCACCGTTGACAATGTTCATCATGGGAACAGGCAGGATGTGGGCAAAAGACCCGCCAACATAGCGGTACAGGGGTACTTCCTGCTCTGCCGCCGTTGCCTTGGCCACAGCGAGTGAGACACCCAGAATGGCGTTGGCCCCCATGCGGCTTTTGTTGGGTGTGCCATCCAGATCAATCATGGCGTTGTCGATGTCGATCTGGTCAGAGGATTCTGCACCCTGTAAGGTGGGCAGGATTTCGCTCTCAATGTTTTCAATGGCGCGGAGTACGCCTTTGCCACCATAGCGCCGTGCATCACCATCGCGCAGTTCCACGGCTTCATGTGCGCCGGTTGACGCGCCAGAGGGAACAGCCGCGCGGCCTTTGGCACCGGATGCCAGTTCCACGTCCACTTCCACGGTGGGGTTGCCACGGCTATCCAGAATTTCACGGGCGATAATGTCAACAATGGCGCTCATGGTGTTTGTTCCTGCTTGTCAGTGGCACTGGCTGGGGCCGGTGCCGTCGTTTCTTATTCTTGATCTATGACGCAACCTGCATGGAGCTTTTCCTCCACGCGGTTGCTAGTGGCAGCGTCTTGGGCTTTTCTGTCAACACTGAGAACAAGAAAATACAGAGAAAAGGGTGTCTGTTCCCCTATGAAGAAGCTTCCGTTTCTGGGTGTGGTTCTGATGCTGGCAGGGGTTGTGCCCTATGTCTTATGCACATGCGCCATAGTGTTTTACGATTCCCGCATTCCCGTGCCCAACCTGCTTATGGCCGAACTGTTTTACGGGGCCATCTCCCTTTCCTTTATTGGTGCAGTGCACTGGGGGCAGGCGCTGGAGATGGAACGCACCATTATTGTGGCATCTGCCGCACGCACGGACCATGTGCGTCTGCTGGTGGGTGTTGTGCCCGCCCTGCTGGGCTGGGTTGCAGCCTGCACGGGGTTTATGTGGCAACCATTGGCCGGGATTGCCGTGTTGATAGTTGCATTCGCGCTTGTTGCCGTGGCTGAGCGCGCGGCATGGCGGCGCGGCTGGGTGCCGCCGGGTTATATGGGTGTGCGCTGGATTGTAACGGCGGTTACGGAGTGTTGTCTGCTTATGGTGCTGCTGGTTCGTTTTTTGTGAATGGCAGACGCTGGACCGGTGCGCTAAAAGTTACGCCGGGTATGTTATAACACGCAGGTATCGCATTAAGGCGCGCATATCAGTCAGGAAGTGGAAAGCAGGGCTTATGAACGGCAAACCGCGCATTCTGGTAAAAGGTGCTGGTGTGGCGGGGCTGACCGCCGCCGTAACACTCGCGGAGCGTGGCGGGGTTGTAACCCTGTATGACTGCGCGGAGCGGGTCGGGGCTGGTGCATCGTGGATGGCGGGCGGCATGCTGGCCCCATGGTGCGAGGCGGAATCGGCCCCGGCGGAAGTTACTGCCCAGTCGGTCGATTCGGTGGACTGGTGGGCAACCCATGTTCCCGGTGTTGTGCGGCAGGGCAGTCTGGTTCTGGCCCCCGCGCGTGATGTGGGGGAACTGGCCCGCTTCGGGCGACGTACCTCGCACTACGAAACCGTGGGTGAGGCCGATATTGCACGGCTGGAGCCGGACCTTGCCGGGCGTTTTCAAAAAGGCCTGTTTTTTGCGGATGAAGGGCATGTGGACCCACGCAAGGCTCTGCCTGCACTGGCCCATGCGCTGGAGCAGATGGGAGGGCAGGTTCTGGTGGCTCCCGAGCCAGCCCCGGATGAGGCCGGGTTTGACTGGGTGGTGGACTGCACGGGTCTGAGGGTAAGGGATCAGCTCGACCACCTGCGCGGTGTTCGTGGCGAAATGCTGCTGCTCCATTGCCCGGATGTTATTCTGCACCGGCCCGTACGCATGTTGCACCCGCGTATTCCGGTTTACATCGTGCCGCGTGATAACCATGTGTTCATGGTCGGTGCGACCATGGTGGAAAGTGAGAATGCAGGCGGCATGACCGTACGCTCCATGATGGAGCTGCTCAATTCCGCATGGACCCTGCACCCCGGCTTTGCCGAAGCGGAAATTCTGGAAATGGGAACAGGCCTGCGCCCATCCTACCCCGATAACATGCCCCGTGTGGTGCGGCAGGGACAGCATATTTATGTTAATGGCATGTACCGTCATGGTTTTCTGCTCTCCCCCGCTCGGGCACGGGAGGCCGCAGATCTGGTTTTTGGGTCCTAAACCCCAAGGAGTAATGCCCGATGAAAATAACCGTCAATGACGAGGCACAGGACGTGTCCGCCACAACCCTGGCAGGGCTGATTGATGAGCTGGGATACGCCGGTGCGCGGATTGCCACCGCGCTGAATGGGCAGTTTGTGCCAAAAACCGAGCGCGAGCGTGCAGCACTCGCAGCCGGTGCGCGGGTGGAAATTGTCGCCCCCATGCAGGGGGGATAAAAAGCATGACGGCATTATTTTACGGGCAGGCACTCTCCTCCGCCCTTATGCTGGGCACAGCGCAGTACCCATCCCCTGAAATCCTGCGCGATGCCGTTCTGGCCGCGCGTCCGGGGGTGTTGACCGTATCCCTGCGCCGTGAGTCCGCGGGGGAGCGGGCCGGGCAGGCGTTCTGGTCTTTGGTGCATGAGCTGGGTGTGCCCGTTCTGCCCAATACGGCGGGGTGCCACACGGTCAAGGAGGCCGTAACAACCGCGCATATGGCGCGCGAGGTGTTTGGCACGGACTGGATCAAGCTTGAGGTGATCGGTGAGGCCGATACACTCCAGCCCGACGTGTTCGGGCTGGTGGAGGCCGCACGGATTTTGAACGAGGAAGGGTTTAAGGTTTTCCCCTACACCACGGAAGACCTTGTGGTGGCCGAGCGTCTGCTAGCCGCAGGGTGTGAGGTGCTTATGCCGTGGGGGGCGCCCATAGGCTCGGGCAAGGGGCTGAACAACCTGTTTGGCCTGCGGGCCATGCGGGCACATTTTCCCTCCGTGCCGCTGGTGGTGGATGCAGGTATTGGTGTGCCCTCCCACGCCGCTCAGGCGTTGGAACTGGGGTATGATGCCGTGCTGATCAACACCGCCGTAGCCAAGGCGGGGGACCCCGTGCGCATGGCGCAGGCTTTTGGGCTGGCTGTGCAGGCCGGTATGCTGGCACGTATGGCCGACCCGATGGAAGCGCGCGATATGGCTGCCCCATCCACCCCCGTTGCAGGAAAGGCATTTTTGGGATGAGCGCACTACCACAGAAGTTCTACCCGGTTGTGGATCACGCCCAGTGGGTCAAGCGCCTTGGCGCTGCGGGTGCGCGTTTTATTCAGCTACGGCTCAAGGACCTGCCGGAGGAGGAACTGCGCGCACAGGTGCGTCTGGCGCGCACATATGCGGCAGAGCATGACGTTTGTCTGGTGCTGAACGACTTTTGGCAACTCGCGCTGGAGGAGGGGATTTCCTACATCCATCTGGGGCAGGAAGATCTGGATACGGCAGACATGCCGGCTATTCGCAAAGCGGGGCTGCGCGTGGGCATAAGCACGCATTGCCCGGAGGAACTGGAGCGTGCTCTGGGCCTGACCCCCGATTATGTGGCGCTGGGGCCGATATGGGAAACCCGGCTCAAAAAAATGGCGTTTGGCCCGCAAGGTGTGGATAAACTGCGTGAGTGGAAGCAGCGTATCGGCACCATGCCATTGGTTGCCATTGGCGGCATAACGCTTGAGCGTGCGCCGTTGTGCCTTGCCGCCGGGGCGGATTGCGTTTCGGCCGTATCCGCCTTTACCCAGCACGCGGACCCGGAAGGGCAGGTCCGGGCATGGCTGGAGGCCACCACAGGCGTGTGATGCCAGCGGTGGTGCACCGCTTGCCCGCGCGGTGGGTGCGCCTTAACCGCCGCTAAAAATGCGGGAGGCATCCGCCTTGCCAAAAAGGGTCAGCAGCACACGGGCCGAGGCCCGGAGCCGGTAGGTGCCGGTTGGTCTGGCCCCTGTGTCGGGCAGAATACGCTGGGCTTCGGCGTGGGCGGTGTCGAGCAGCAGGTCAACCAGAATTTCCGGGGCCATGCGGTATTCGGGTAGGCCCGACTGCCTGCGGCCGGTCGCTTCCCCCCCGCCACGTAGGCGAAAGTCCTCATCCGCGATCAAGAAGCCATCTTCCGTCTCGCGCAGGCAGGCCAGCCTGCGGCGGGCTGTCTGCCCCAGCCCGGCATCATGCAGCATCAGGCAGTAAGAGGCCTTGGCCCCCCGGCCCACGCGCCCGCGCAACTGGTGGAGCTGGGCAAGGCCAAAGCGTTCAGCATGCTCAATGACCATGATGGTTGCACTGGGCACATCCACCCCGACTTCGATTACGGTTGTGGCGACCAGAATACGGGTGCGGCCATTGGCAAAATCCTGCAAGGCCTGTTCGCGTGTGTTTGTGTCCTGCCGCCCGTGGGCGATGCCCACCAGATCACCAAACCGGTCGATCAGAGCGGCCTGCCGGGCTTCGGCTGCCGCAATGTCGAGCGCTTCGCTCTCGGACACAAGCGGGCAGACCCAGAATATCTGCGCCCCGGCATCAAGGGCGCGGCTAATGCCGTCAAGCACATCGTCCATGGTGTTCAGGCTGTGCAGGGAGGTGCGGATAGGCTTGCGGCCAGATGGTTTGCCCTCCAGACGGCTGACCTGCATATCCCCAAACTGGGTGAGCAGCAGGGTGCGCGGTATGGGGGTTGCGGTCATGACCAGCATATCCGCCTTGTGGCCTTTTTCTACCAGTGTCAGGCGCTGGTCCACGCCAAAGCGGTGCTGCTCATCCACTACGGCCAGCCCGAGGTCTGCAAATTTTACGCTCTCCTGCACCAGTGCATGGGTGCCGACCACCAGCTTGGCAGTGCCATCCGCCATATCTGCCAGAGCCTGCTTGCGGGCCTTGCCTTTGACCGAACTGCATAAAAACGCAACCGGCACGGGGGACAGGCGCGTAAAAGTTGCAGCATGCTGGCGGGCCAGAATTTCGGTCGGGGCCATAATGGCGGCCTGTGCGCCAGCCTCCACAGCCCGGAGCATGGCCAGCAGGGCAACCAGTGTTTTGCCGGCCCCCACATCACCTTGCAGGAGCCTGCTCATGCGGTGGGGGGCGGCCATATCGGCCTCTATCTGGCGCAGCACATGCGCCTGCCCGTGTGTGAGCGGGTGCCCGAAGGCGGCAAGAGCCTGTTGTTGCAGGTGCCCATTACCCTGCATGCTACGGCCTGGGCGGCTGCGGGTGGCCTGCTGGGCAATGCGCATGGCAAGCTGGTCGGCCAGCAGTTCGTCACAGGCCAGACGGGTCTGTGCGCGGGAGCGTTCTGCCTGCCAGTTGGTGCCTGTGTGGCTGTCGGGAATACTGTCTGGCCTGTGCATCCATGTGAGTGCAGTGACAAAATCGGGCCAGTTTTTTTGTGCGATCAGGGCTGGGGCATGCCATTCGGGCAGGTCCGGGGGGAGCAGGGCCAGCGCTGTGGTCATGGCTTGGCGGACCTGCCCGGCAAACAGGCCCGCAGTCAGCGGCCAGACCGGGTCCAGCAGGGGAATGCGCTCAATCTGGCGGGCGGGAAGCAGGTAGTCGGGTGAGGTCATGCACAGCCGCTCACCAAACCGTTCGATTTTGCCCGATACGGCAATCTCCGCTCCGGTGGTGGCCTGTTTGGCCTGCCATGGGGAGAAAAAAGCAATTTCCAGCAGCCCGGTCCCGTCCGAGAGCGTGGCCCGCCACGGCTGGCGGGTGCGCGGGGCAGGGGCGCGCAGGTCCTGCACCGTGCCGCAAACTGTTGCAATTGTGTCAGCCCTGAGTTGTGCCACAGATGGGCGCAGCCGCCTGTCCGTTACACTTTCGGGCAGGCAGAACAGCAGGTCCGTGACCCTGGACCCACCGGCAATTCTGGCCAAAAGCCGCGAGCGGGCGACATTAACGCCGCTCAGGCTATCGAGCGGGGCAGTCAGGGCCTGCAGGGCAGGCACGTTTGCCCATTGCGGAACCGAAGCGGATGTGAAGGATGGGGGGCTGGACACGGACGGTATACAGGCCTCTGTTTGCAGGCTGACAGACAGGAACAGCCCCGGTATAGGACAGCAACGCCATGCAACACAATTTTACAACGTCTTCGCACACGCTTCCCTCCAATGCATCTGCCGGGGAGGAAGAACCTCTGGCGGCCCGCCGTCGGCGGCTCAAGTTCCGTGCCAACCATCGCGGCACGTTTGAGACCGATATCCTGATCGGTGGCTTTGTGGAGGATACAGCGGATAGCCTGAACGCCGCAGAACTGGCGGATATGGAATCCATACTCGAAATGCCCGACCCCGACCTGACCGACTGGCTGTTTGGCCGTCTGCCCTTGCCGGAGGAAAAAGCAACCCCCATGTTGCGGCGCATGGTTGAGGCATGCCGCGCAAGGTGCGGAAAATAAAATTTTCTTTCCGTAAGGGAAGAGCAGGCAGAACAAGAGAAATAGGGCCTATGACAGCAGACACAGGTGCAGCACCAGACCGTCGGATTGCCACTATTTGGGGCGTGCCGGAGGGGTACGATGCCCTTTTGCTTGCCCGGCGCGCGCGTGAGCATAAGGGGCCTTTGCTGCACATAGCCCGCAACGATGCCTCCATGGCGCGGCTGGCCGAAACGCTGGCTTTTGTTGCGGCCGATGTGGACGTGCTGCGTTTTCCCGCATGGGACTGCCTGCCATACGACCGGGTTTCGCCCAACCCGACAATCGTGGCCGAACGGGTGGCCACACTGACCCGCCTGCTCGAACCCTCGGGGGGGAAGCCGCGCCTTGTGCTGACCACGGTTAACGGCGCAATCCAGCGCGTGGCTCCGCGCAAGACCTTTAAGGGGCAGTCCCTCACTATCCGCACGGGGGAAAGCCTTGACCAGTCCCTGCTGATCGAACTGCTGATCGCCAATGGCTACACCCGCACCGATACGGTGATGGAGGCAGGGGAATTTGCAACACGCGGCGGTATTTTTGACCTGTACCCCGCAGGTGCGCCCGAGCCTGTACGCCTTGATCTGTTTGGGGATGAGGTGGAGAACATCCGCGCCTTTGACCCCGGCACCCAGCGCTCGACCGATAAGCGGGACGGGTTGGTGCTCTGCCCGGTATCCGAATTTTCGCTCGATGCGGCCAGTATTTCCCTGTTCCGCACCGGCTGGCGGGATGCGTTTGGCCCCGCCGCGGCGTCCGACCCCCTGTACGAACATATTTCCGACGGACGGCGTTACCCCGGAATCGAACATTGGCTGCCTCTGTTCCATGAGCAGATGGAAACCCTGTTCGATTACCTGCCCGGCGCTGCACTCTCACTCGACTATCAGGTGGAAGACGTTCTGGCCGCCCGGCTGGATATGATTGCCGACCATTATCAGGCCCGCAAAATGCCTGTGCGGGAGGGGGAAACACCTTACCGCCCGTTACCACCACACCTGCTGTACATGGACCTTAAAGGGTGGGAAGCCTCCATTGCCCGCCTGCCTGCCGTGGCATTCAGCCCCTATGCGCAGCCCGATGGCGCGGCGGGCATGGATGTGGGTGGCAGACCGGGCAAGATGTTCTCCAAGATTGTGCCGGGTGCGCAGCGCGAGCAGGTGTTTACCCTGCTGGGCGAGCAGGTGCGGGAATGGGCGCAGGTTAAACGCCGGACCTATGTGGCCGCATGGAGCAAAGGCTCGCGCGAGCGGATTGGCGTGCTGCTGCGCGAACACGGTGTGGCAACAGATACGTTTGAGACATGGGAGCAGGCGAGCAAGGCCAAGGCTGGTCCCGTAGGGCTGCTGACCCTTGGGTTGGAACGTGGTTTTGTGGCCGAGGATGTGGCGTTTGTGTCCGAGCAGGATCTGCTGGGCGAGCGCATAGGCCGCCCACCACGCCGCCGCCGCCGCGCGGATGAACTGATTGCCGAGGCCAGTGAACTGTCTGCGGGGGATCTGATTGTTCATCAGGACTACGGCATAGGCCGGTATGACGGGCTGGAAACAGTGAGCGTAGGCGTGGCCCCGCATGACTGCCTGCGTCTGTTGTACGATGGTGGGGAAAAGCTCTACCTGCCGGTAGAAAATATTGAACTGCTCAGCCGTTTTGGCTCGGATCAGGCCGGGGTATCGCTCGACCGTCTGGGCGGGGTCGCTTGGCAGAACCGTAAATCGCAAATGAAAAGCCGCATCCGCGATATGGCGGGTGAGCTTATTCGCACCGCAGCGGCCCGCGCGCTTAAGGAGGCGCCTGAACTGCTCCCGCCCGAAGGAATGTGGGACGAGTTCTGTGCCCGCTTCCCCTTTGTGGAAACAGAGGACCAGTCCCGCGCCATTACAGATGTGCTGGAGGATATGTCCTCCGGCCGGCCCATGGACCGGCTGGTGTGTGGGGATGTGGGCTTTGGCAAAACCGAGGTTGCCCTGCGGGCTGCGTTTGTTGCCGCCATGTCCGGCGGGCAGGTGGCCGTGGTTGTGCCCACCACCCTGCTGGCCCGCCAGCACTACCGTACCTTTGCCGCGCGCTTTGAGGGATTCCCCATCAAGGTGGCCCAGCTTTCACGCATGGTAACAGGCAAGGAAGCCACGGAGGTCCGCAAAGGGCTGGCCGATGGTAGCGTGAATGTGGTGATCGGCACCCATGCCCTGCTGGCCAAGACAATCAAGTTCGCAGCCCTTGAACTGCTGATTATTGATGAAGAGCAGCATTTTGGCGTCTCGCATAAGGAAAAGCTGAAGGCCCTGCGCGAGGATGTGCATGTGCTCACCCTTTCCGCCACACCTTTGCCCCGCACACTCCAGCTCTCGCTCTCCGGTGTGCGGGAGATGAGCCTTATTGCAACGCCGCCTACGGACCGCCTTGCCGTGCGGACCTTCATTATGCCGTTTGACAGCGTGGTAATCCGCGAGGCCATACAGCGTGAGCGTTTCCGCGGCGGGCAGATTTTTTGCGTAGCCCCCAGAATTGAAGACCTGGACCAGTTGGCCGAACGCCTGAGCAGCATTGTGCCCGATGCCCGGCTGGTACAGGCCCACGGCCGCCTGTCTCCCACGGAGCTGGAACGGGTGATGACCGAGTTCTCCGATGGGCAATACGACATCCTGCTCTCCACCAATATTGTGGAAAGCGGGCTGGATATGCCTGCGGTTAACACGTTGATCATCCACCGGGCCGATATGTTCGGCCTTGGCCAGCTTTACCAGCTCCGTGGGCGTGTGGGGCGTGGCAAGCAGCGTGGCTACGCGTACCTCACATGGCCGCAGACACACACATTGTCCGCTTCGGCGGAAAAGCGGCTCGAGGTCATGCAGACGCTCGACACACTGGGCGCTGGCTTTACGCTGGCCTCGCACGATCTGGACCTGCGTGGTGCGGGCAACCTGCTGGGGGACCAGCAGTCCGGCCATGTGCGTGAGGTGGGCATTGAGTTGTACCAGCAGATGCTGGAAGACGCCGTAGCCGACCTGCGTAGCGACAAGGGGCGGAGTACGGAAAACGACCGGGACTGGACCCCCAATATTGTTATGGGGCTGCCCGTTCTTATCCCCGATGCATATGTGCCTGACCTGCCAGTGCGTCTGGGACTTTACCGTAGAATCAGTGCTCTGGCGTCTGATGCTGAGCTGGAGGCTATGGAGGCGGAACTGGTGGACCGTTTTGGTACGGTTCCCGAGGAAGTTAAAAACCTGCTCGATATTGTTGATCTTAAAAGACTTTGCAGGCAGGCGGGTGTGGAGCGGGTGGAGGCAGGCCCCAAGGGTATGGTGCTCCAGTTCCGCAACAACAGCTTTGCCAACCCCGGTGGCCTTGTGCAGTGGATGGGCCGCTGGAAAGATGGGGTGGTCCGCCTGCGGCCAGACCATAAAATGGCTGTTGTGCGGGAATTGACCAACGTGCAGCGGATTGACCTAGCCCGTAAGGTGCTGCGTGAACTTGCCAATCTGTGTGAGCGTGAAATGGCCTGACGGAACACCCCACCAGTTGAGTGCCCAGTGCCCTCCGCACGGAATAGCCCATGCGGAGGATGTGGTTATTTGATGGGGAGGGGAAAACCGTTAACTGTAAGAACGCCACCTTCCCATGTGGTGTCCCACGTATTCTGCTCGCCCGCGCGGTGGCTGACCAGCCTGCCCAGCACAAGGCCTGCGGCCAGTTTCATCTGATGTGCAGCGCGGGCTTTTTCTATCAGTTCCTCCAGATTGGAAATTTCCAGATGTCCGGAGGCGGATGTGGCTGCAACATCCCCTGTTAGCGTGGCTTGACCATGCCCCTGTAGCTTGACCGTGCCTTCGGATGCTTCAAAGCTGCTTATGGTGGCATGCACGGCGGGGGCTGCGGTACTCCGCCCGCCTATGGCGCTCATAAGTGCCGGCAGTTCCGATGTGGGGAGCGCAAACGCCGCATGGGCCTCAGTAGGCAGCAGTTGCTGGTTAAGCACGTTGTGGAAGGATAACCCGCTCATGCTCAGGGTTGCTGCACTGGTCCGCGGGGTGGCGGCACCCTGAATCTGGTAGTGCGCCATTGTGGCGTTGACGTGTGCTGCACCCTGTTCAACCGTGGCGTTGTTCCATGTCAGGTCATAATGCCCGCCGGACTGGAGGCTGCTGGTCACCAGTCTGCCCTGTTCCATAAGCCACTGGGTGCAGGCTGCATTGTGGTGCCCGGTCATGGCGGAAACCAGCAGCAGGGATGCTGCCTGCGCCAGATCCTGCGTGGCCTCCGGGCTGGATGCCTGACCGGTAAAGACCAGTTTTTTAACATGCAGGCTGGTTGTGCCACTGGGGGCGCGTACGCTCAGGTCATGGTAAATCAGGCCTTTGGGTGTGTCTTCCTCCGCGCTGGCGCTTACGGTTGCGCATGCGGTGGGAGGGGCGGCTAGGGCGGTTTCTGCGGTGGCGATGGTGCAAAGACTCACGACCCCGAGAAGATGGAGGGAAAAAGGAGAGTTCTGCTTCATTTCATCATGAAGGTGCCGTAAGTAAAAATTGCAGGCAACAAGATTATCATGGAAGAGCCCCAACCGTGCGCTTTTTGAAAATTGACCCCTTTTTGCTGGGGCTGCTGGCCTCTGTTCTGCTGGCAACGCTTGTGCCGTGCCATGGGGCCGCGGTGCCGGTTTTTCACTGGCTGTCTGTCGGGCTGATTGCGCTCATGTTTTTTTTGCAGGGTGCGCGCCTGTCACGCAAGGCCGTGCTGGATGGTATGGTGGCATGGAAGCTGCACCTGCTTATCCTGAGCTGCACGTTTATCCTGTTTCCGCTTTTGGGGCTGGCGGCACATGCCCTGTTCCCCGGTCTGTTGCAGCCGGATATATGGATGGGTGTGCTGTTCCTGTGCTGCCTGCCGTCCACGGTACAGTCCTCCATTGCGTTTACCTCCATTGCCGGGGGTAACGTGCCTGCCGCCGTGTGTGCGGCCACGGCGTCCAACGTGTTTGGTATTTTTATTACCCCCGTGCTGGTGGGGCTGGTGCTGAGCCAGCACGGTCAGGCCACAGGTAACCCGCTGGATATTGTTTACCAGCTGCTGCTCCCGTTTGTTCTGGGGCAGGTGTTGCAGCCATGGCTTGGGGCATGGGCGCACCGGAACAAGAAAATACTGTCTTTTTCCGACCGGGGTTCGGTTCTGGTCGTTGTTTACGCGGCTTTTAGTGATGCGGTCATGCAAGGGCTATGGCACCGCCTGCCCATGGCCGAGCTGGGTATGATTGCCATTGCGGATTCAGTTCTGCTGTTCAGCGTGTTGGGCCTGACCATTTTTGGTGGCCGCCTGATTGGCCTGCCCCTGAAGGACGAAATTGCCGTGGTGTTCTGCGGCTCCAAAAAAACGTTGGCATCTGGTGTGCCCATGGCCAACGTTCTGTTCCCGCCTGCCTCCGTGGGGGTTATTGTTCTGCCGCTCATGCTGTATCACCAGATTCAGCTTTTTGTCTGTGCCGTGCTGGCCCGCAGGTTTGCCCGGCTCAGTCAGGAGCACGATCATGCATCCACAACGCCAGCGTAGCAGTCTGGCGAGGGCGCATTTGTTGATATTATGCAAGAGGAGAGCAAGGTTGTGGCGGGTCTGGATCCTGAAGACTGGGAAGAACTGAAAGCTCAGGGGCACCAGATGCTGGATGATATGCTGGAAAATATCCGCCATGTCTCGCAAGGCCCCGTCTGGCAACCTATGCCTGCTTCTGTGCGCGAGGGGTTCAGGGATGCCCCGCTCCCTGCCAGTGGGCAGGAACTGGGGGCACTGTACCAGCAGTTCACACAAACCGTGCAGCCCTATGCCGTGGGCAACCGGCACCCACGCTTTATGGGCTGGGTGCATGGGGGTGGCACCGCACAGGGTATGCTGGCGGATATGCTGGCCGCAGGGCTAAACGCTAATCTGGGCGGGCGTGACCATGCACCTGTAGAAGTCGAGCGGATGGTTATCCGCTGGGCCGCGGAAATGTTCGGTTTTTCTCCCCAAGCCACAGGGCTGCTGGTAACCGGTTCCTCCATGGCCAACTTTATTGCCATCCTGACCGCCACCCGCAATGTGAGCGGAGGGCAGGACCTGCGGCAGCAGGGGGTTGGTGGCCGCAGGCTGGTGGGTTATGCGGGCGAGAGCGCACATGGTTGCGTAGCCCGTGCGTTTGACATGGCAGGACTGGGCGAGCAGGCCTTGCGCCGTGTGCCAATGGACAGCGCATTCCGCATGGATATGGCAGCCCTTGAGCGCATGATTGCGCAGGACAGGGCCGCCGGGTTTGAGCCGTTTCTGGTCGTTGGTACGGCAGGGACGGTGGATACGGGCAGCATTGACCCGCTGAATGCACTGGCCGATCTGGCTGCGCGGGAGGGGCTCTGGTTCCATGTGGATGGGGCTTTTGGTGCGCTGGCCAAGCTTGCACCTGACCTGGCCCCTTTGCTTGCCGGTCTGGAACGGGCCGATAGTCTGGCCTTTGATTTTCATAAATGGGCACAGGTTCCATACGATGCAGGCTGCGTGCTGGTGCGCGAGCCGGGCAGGCAGGCGGCGGCTTTTGCGCAATCCCTCGCATATCTCTCACGCGAGGATAGGGGGCTTGCTGCAGGTGCCCCATGGTTTTGTGATCTGGGGCCGGATCTCTCACGCGGGTTTCGGGCACTCAAGGTCTGGTTTGCGCTGGCAGGGTTTGGCACCCAAAAGCTGGGGCAGGTAGTAACCCAGTCCTGTGCACTGGCGCAGGAACTGGCACGGCAGGTGCAGGCCACGGCCCAGTTGCAACTGCTGGCACCTGTAACACTGAATGTTGTGTGTTTCCGTGTGGCGGCACCTGATGTGGAGGACCTTGACCGTTTGAATGGGGAACTGGTCAAGGACCTGCAACTGAGCGGCGTAGTCGCGCCATCCACCACCCGGATCGGGGGTGTGCTGGCTATTCGTGTGGCACTGGTTAACCACCGCACGACCAAGGCAGACATCGCTATTCTGCTTGACGCCGTACATTCCTTTACGGAAGTGCGTCTGGCGCATGTGAAGATGATGAAAGAACTGGCGGGTGCGCCGCAGGCTTAAGCCCGCTTGCGCATCCGTTTTTCATCAAACAGGGCGGAAAGGGACTGGAGCATGGTTCCGCCCAGTTCCTCCGCATCGGTAATGGTAACGGCCCGCTGGTAATAGCGGGTTACGTCATGGCCAATACCTATGGCGCTCAGTTCCACCGGGCTGCGGTTTTCAATCATGCCGATCACCTCGCGCAGGTGGTCCTCCAGATAGGAGGCTGGGTTGACGGACAGTGTGCTGTCATCCACCGGAGCGCCGTCCGAGATCACCATAAGAATCTTGCGGGCCTCGGGCCGGCTTTTAATACGTCGCCATGCCCAGAGCAGGGCCTCGCCGTCTATGTTTTCCTTCAGCAGCCCTTCACGTAGCATCAGGCCCAGATTGGTGCGTGCGCGCCGCCACGGTGTGTCCGCACCCTTGTAAACAATGTGGCGCAGGTCGTTCAGGCGGCCGGGGTTTTCGGGCTTGTTGTTCTGTACCCAGAGTTCGCGGCTTTGCCCGCCTTTCCATGCACGGGTGGTAAAGCCCAGAATTTCCACTTTTACACCGCAGCGTTCAAGCGTGCGTGCCAGAATATCCCCGCAGGATGCGGCAACGGAAATGGGGCGACCGCGCATGGAGCCGGAATTGTCGATCAGCAGCGTGACCACTGTATCGCGGAACTCCGTATCTTTTTCCTGCTTGTAGGAGAGGGACAGGCGCGGATTGACCACAATGCGCGACAGCCTGCCTGCATCCAGCATGCCCTCTTCCAGATCAAACGACCAGGAGCGGGTCTGTTGCGCCATAAGACGGCGCTGGAGCCGGTTGGCCAGACGGGAGACAACCCCGTGCAGCGTGGCTAATTGCAGGTCAAGCTGGTGCCGCAGGCGGGAGAGTTCCTCGGGGTCGCACAGGTTTTCGGCCAGAATTTCTTCATCAAAACTGGTTGTGTAGGCGTGGTAGCCTTTGGCGGTCTGGCCCGGTTCTATCTCTTTACGGTTGCCCGGTCCTGCGGCATCCCCCGTGCCTTCGGCAGAGCCGGATTCCTGCTCTACCTCTGGGGTATTGTCGGCTGCATCCGCACTACCCGCCATAAGCTGGGGTTCGGACACCGCATCGGACATATCCGGTGCCGCGCCGGAGGTTTCGTCCTCCTGCTCGGGGGGGGGCTGTTCGCTCTCATCCTCGTTGGTGTCTGGCGCATTGCCCGAATTTTCGTCCTCTTCCTCCTGATCAGAGAGGGAGTCGTCATCGGTTAACGCGCAGGCGGCGAGCAGTTTGCGGGCCGCGCGGGAGTAAGCTTTCTGGCTATCCTGGTCAGCGGCCAGCGTATCCAGTGCGGCCAGTGCGTCTTCCGGCAGGCTCTGCTTCCACTGCTCCATAATGGCACGGGCTGATTCGGGCAGGGGTTCGCCTGTCAGCTTTTCACGTGCCAGAAGTTCCAGCCCTACAACGGGGGAAAGCTGGGCGGCATCGGTCATATGGTCCAGACCAGCGGCGCGGATTTCCTGCTCCAGCCTGTGGCGCAGGTTGGCGGCAACGCCTTTCATGTGGCGGGCCCCTACGGCTTCCACACGGGCCTGCTCCAGTGCGTCATACACTTCGCGGGCAATGGTGTCTGCCGGGCGGCGGGCGGCGTGCAGGTCAAAATCGTGGTGTTTCAGCCGCAGGGCCTGTGCGTCTGCCGCACCACGCAGGCGCTGTGCTTCTTCCTCATTCAGGTTGAGGGAGGGGGAGGAGAGGCGAATTTTCTCCCCCAGACTGATCGGAGCCATGGGCATGTTGCCGCTATGGAAGGAGACATTGGTCTCCTTCCGCCCGCCAAGGGCGCGTAGCGTTGCCTCGGTTGCCTGTTTAAAGGCATCGGCCCGCTTTTCCGCCTCCTCGCGGGAGAGGCGGATGGACGGGTTGCCCGTGTTGTTTGCCTGATCAGCCATAACGCCCCCTGTCTATGTAGATTATTTCTGTCAGGCAGGGCGCTTGGGCAGGGGGCTGCTGTTAAAACAACGCTGGTAATATTCCGCCACCATGCCGCGCTCGGCCTCGTCACACTTGTTGAGGAATGTTACGCGGAAGGCAAAGGCCAGATCCTTGAAAATAAGGTCATTTTCTGCCCACGCGATAACCGAACGGGGGGACATGACAGTGGACAGATCCCCCGCCATGAACCCTGCGCGTGTCAGCCCGGCCAGAGCCACCATATTGCCAATTTTTTCACGCTCGGCCTTGTCGTCCGCCGCAATGCCCAGACGGGAGCAGACAATGCCGACTTCCTGCGCATGGGGCAGGTAGTTGAGCGAGGTCACGATGTTCCAGCGGTCCATCTGCCCCTGATTGATCTGCTGGGTGCCATGGTACAGGCCAGTAGTATCGCCCAGCCCCACAGTGTTGGCCGTGGCAAACAGGCGGAACCACGGGTTGGGGGTAATGACGCGGTTCTGGTCAAGCAGGGTCAGCTTGCCTTCGACTTCCAGAATACGCTGGATAACGAACATGACATCCGGACGCCCGGCATCGTATTCATCAAACACCAGTGCGCAGGGGCGTTGCAGGCACCATGGCAGCAGCCCTTCCTGGAACTCGGTGACCTGCTGGCCATCCTTGACCACAATGGCATCCTTGCCCACCAGATCTATGCGCGAAACGTGGCTGTCCAGATTGATGCGGATGCACGGCCAGTTCAGGCGGGCTGCAATCTGCTCCACATGGGACGATTTGCCCGTACCATGGAAGCCCTGCACCATAACGCGGCGGTTAAAGGCAAAGCCTGCCAGAATGGCCAGCGTTGTATCGTGGTCAAACAGGTAGGCCGTATCAATCGGGGGGACATGCTCGGCACGCAGGGAGAAGGCGGGAACCTTCAGGTCGGAATCGATCCCGAATACCTCACGGACGCTGACTTCCGTATCCGGTACGGAAACCGCCGAAATGGGCGGAAGATCAAGAACTGCTGTCTGGGGGCTGGAATCCGTCATGATTATCCGTCTGATCGTAAGGGGTTCAAAACAAAACCGGCGGGCATACCGGAGCAGGATACATGATCAGCCTGCTTTTTCGAGTTCTTCCGTCTGCAAATGTGCCTTCACAATAGTAAAGGCAACGTTGATCTTTTTCAGACGTTCCTCAGCCGCAAGGTCTCCCTGATTGGTATCAGGGTGATGTTTGCGGGCAAGGGCGCGGTAATGCGTTTTGGCATTTGCCAGCGTAACCGGCCAGTCCAGTCCCAGAACGGCGAGTGGTTCGCGCAGATGGGCAGGAATCCGTGGCTCGGCCTGTGCGCGGGCCCGGTCGGCGCGGGCGCGGCGGTTCTGGCCCAGTATGTCCAGCGGGTCCAGAATATCTTCTTCGTTCGGCATGGTGCGTTTGCTCTGGCCCGGACCCTGGCCAAACGTCCATGTTGGCCGGTCCCAGCTTATATCGGCCCGCAGATGTGCTTCTATCTGGCCGGGAGACATGCCTTTGTAATAGTCCCATCGTGCATTGTATTCACGCACATGCTCCAGACAGAACCAATAATACTGGTTCAGGCTATCGCGGGAGCGGGGCGCGCGGTATCCTGCCGGGCTTGTGCAGTCCGGCATGTCGCAGCAGCGCTGCGGCGCGTTGGGATCAGGATCAAACGCGCGGGGACGGGTGTTCCTTCGCTTCATCATTCATCGTTATTTGCGTTGCAAATGCTTTGGTCGCAAGAGGTGAGTTGCCATATGACCAGTCTTTCAGGCCCAACATCATCCTCCATATCGGGTGCCACGCGCGCCGTACGGGTACGCAAAGTGCTGGAAACAGCGCTTTTTCCGACCAGATTGGACATACAGGACGAAAGCCACCGCCATGCCCACCATGTGGAGCAGACGCGCGGCCCCAATGCCGGTGCGACGGAAACGCACTTCCGCCTTTATATTGTCTCACCTGTGTTTGAAGGCATGAGTCGCGTTGCACGCTCACGCAAGGTGCATGACCTGCTGGCCCCCGAACTGGCCGATGGCCTGCACGCACTGGCGCTAACCCTGCGCACCCCGGCGGAAGAAGAGGCAACTGTATGAGCAAGGGGGGTTTCAGCCGTCGTTCCCTGTTTGCCCTTGCGCCACTTGTGCTTGCCGCCTGTGCAACGCAGCAGGTGGGGGGAGGGCCACAAAACGCCACGGTCAACCGGGTGGAGGCATATTTCCGCACGGTTAACCTGCAGGATGCGCCGTTTACGCAGATATGGCCCAATGGTGCCAGTGGCAGCGGGCTGATCACCTACCGCCCCGGTTATCTGGACATGCGCTTTACCACCCCGCATGAGATGGAACTCAAGGCATCCGAGCGTTCAGCCGTGTTTACGGATGCCGCCAATGGGTCGGTCACTCATATCGGGCTGGGCCATAGTGCGTTGGGAATGTTGTTGAGCAACCCGGTGCGCCTGTCTGGCCCGGTTATGGTTTCCGACGTTCAGCAGCAGCGCGGCCTTGTCCAGATTTCGCTGACCAGAGCGGATAATCCCTCGCAGGGGTTGATCACGCTCCGGTTCAGGGACGAACAGGGCGCTTTAAGCCTGTATGACGTGCGCATTCTGGACGCACAGCGCAAGCTTACGCAAATTCGACTGGACTAGGTGCCAGATCAACAGGTGTCAGGGCAGATGGCGTGCTGCCAAATACGGTGTGCCACGCCGCTGCCAGAGCAAGGTCCAGCTCCTGCATGCTGGCTTTGATGCCCAGTTTTTCAAAACTGGTCACGCCGTATTCCCGAATCCCGCAAGGTACAATGCCCTCAAAGTCAGGCAGGGCAGGGGTCAGATTAATGGCTACGCCATGCCAGCTTACCCAGCGGGAGACGCGTACACCTATGGCTGCAATTTTTTCTTCTATCCCTGTCTGCGGGTTGGTAACCCACACGCCCACCCGGCCTTCCCGCACTTCTCCACGCAGGCCAAAACTGGCGAGTGCGGTAATAATCCACGCTTCCAGCGCCTGCACATAGGCCCGCAGGTCGCGCGCGGGGGTGTTGCCATGGGCGCGTTGCAGGTCAAGCATGACATAGGCCGTGCGCTGGCCCGGCCCGTGGTAGGTCCACTGTCCGCCCCGGCCTGCATGGTAGGTGGGGTATCCCGCAGGGTTGAACAGGTCCTCCGCCTTGGCAGATGTGCCGGCTGTGTACAGGGGGGGGTGTTCAAGCAGCCATACGCGCTCGGCGGCCTCTCCCGCCCTTATGTCTTTGGCAATCTGTTCCATTCTGCTCAGGGCCGCAGGGTAAGGCACCAGTTTTTTGCTTATTTCCCATAAAATTTGTTCTTTGGTCATTGCCGCCTGCTTATGGTTCGGTTATAGGGCTTCCTAACACACGGTATCGCCTTTTTTGATACCGTTTGTCACGTGCGGTCGTGGCGGAATGGTAGACGCGCAAGCTTGAGGTGCTTGTGGGGGAAACCTCGTGGAAGTTCGAGTCTTCTCGACCGCACCATTTTTCTTTCATGACAAAATGTTATGTTATGGACGGCAAAAGGCTAACGCCTTGAGCCGTTTTTTTTTCGTTTACACGCGTTTTTTCTGCAAATTGGGCGGAAGTTGTCATATTCACGCCGTTCTTTTGCGGTCTGTTGCGGTGTAGAAGCATGGTTGTGATTATGTAAAAAAGACTATGCAATCGGCCACGGATACAAGGCACAATGTCAGCTAGCACTGTCGGCCGCCTTGATCTTTTTCCGGCGCAGGCGGGTATTGGGGTGGATGCCTCCATGCTTTGGCCAGGTCAGGTCGGATGGTCTCAGGTTTAACTTGATTTAAAGGTGTTATATTCGTGTCCAATCCCAAGCCTTTACGTAAAGCAGTCCTGCCAGTTGCGGGGCTGGGAACGCGCTTTTTGCCTGCCACCAAGGCCATGCCAAAAGAAATGCTGCCGGTCGTGGACAAACCCCTTATCCAGTACGCAATTGATGAAGCACGCGCCGCAGGCATTGAGGAATTCTGCCTGATTACCGGCCGCGGCAAAGATTCCCTGATCGACTATTTCGATATTGCCTATGAGCTGGAAAGCACGCTCAAGGAACGCAACAAGGTTGATTGTCTGGAGGCGCTGGAACCCAGCAGCATTCAGGCCGGCTCGCTTATTGCCGTGCGCCAGCAGGAGCCGCTGGGGCTTGGGCATGCCATCTGGTGTGCACGCTCCTTTATTGGCAACGATCCGTTTGCCATCCTGTTGCCCGACGACATGGTGATGTCGCAGAAAGGCTGCCTGAAGCAGTTGGCTGAAGCTTATTACGAAACCGGGGGCAACGTGGTTGCCGTGTCCGAGGTGCCGCGTGAGCATACCAACCGCTACGGTATTCTGGACATTGGCAAGGATGATGGCCGCCTTGTGGAAGTTAAGGGGCTGGTTGAAAAACCCAAACCCGAAGATGCGCCGTCCAACCTGTCCATTATCGGGCGTTATATCCTGACCCCTGATGTCATGCCGCATCTGGCCAAGCTGGAAAAAGGCGCCGGTGGTGAAGTGCAGCTGACAGACGCCATGGCCAAAACCATTGGCCATGTGCCGTTCAATGGCCTGCGGTATGAAGGCGTGCGTTACGATTGCGGTAACAAGCTCGGCTTTCTGGAAGCCCAGATCGCCTTTGCACTCGAACGCCCTGAACTGGCCGAAGGCGTGCGCGAATTCCTCAAGAAGTATGAGGGGCAGAACTAATGTCTTTTGCGCATGACTTTGAAGCAACAAGCCTGCGGGAATACGATATCCGCGGCATTGTTGGCAAAACACTGAGCGCTGAAGATGCGTTTGCCATCGGCCGCACATTTGGCAGCCTTGTCCGCCGTAATGGCGGCAAAACGCTGGTGGTCGGGTATGATGGCCGCCTGTCTTCCCCCATGCTGGAAGAAGCCCTTGTAAAAGGGGCTCTGGAGTGTGGTCTGGATGTAACCCGCGTTGGGCGTGGGCCTACCCCCATGCTGTATTATGCATCAGCCACGCTTAATGCGGATGGTGCCATTATGGTGACGGGTAGCCACAACCCGCCCAACTATAATGGCTTTAAAATGATGCTGGCGGGCAAGCCGTTCTTTGGTGCCCAGATCCGTGAACTCGGGGATCTGTCGGCCAAGGGGAATGTGGTCGCAGCAGAACAGGGCACCGTACGCACGATTGATGTGCGTGATGACTACGTCAAACGCCTTGTAAAGGATTATGACGGCGGTACGCGTAAGCTCAAAATTGTCTGGGACAACGGCAATAGCTCCGCAGGCGAAGTGCTGGAAAAAATGGTCGCGGCCCTGCCGGGCGAGCATATTGTGCTCAATGCCGCCATTGATGGCACATTCCCTGCCCACCACCCGGACCCCACGGTTGCCAAAAACCTTGAGCAGCTTATTGCCGCGGTAAAGGACAACCACGCCGATCTGGGCATTGCCTTTGATGGGGATGCAGACCGAATCGGGCTGGTGGACAATAAGGGCGAGATTTTGTGGGGCGACCAGATTCTGGTCCTGCTGGCGCGGGATGTGCTCAAAAGCCATTCCGGGGCAACCATTATTGCCGACGTCAAAGCCAGTCAGGTGCTGTTTGATGAGGTCGCACGCGCTGGCGGCAAGCCGCTCATGTGGCGTACGGGGCATTCGCTCATTAAGTCCAAAATGGCGGAAACCGGCTCCCCGCTGGCGGGCGAAATGTCCGGGCATATCTTCTTTGCCGATAAATGGTACGGGTTTGATGATGCACTTTACGCCGGTGTGCGTGTGCTTGGCATTGTAGCGCGGTCCTCAGAATCGCTTGCCGCATTCCGTGAGGCCCTGCCTGCAACGCTTTCCACGCCGGAAGTCCGCTTTGACTGTGATGACCACCGCAAGTTCAAGGTGATTGAGGAAGTTGCCGAACGCCTGCGTAAAGCTGGCGCTGACGTGTCCGAAATTGATGGCGTGCGTGTTAACACAACCGATGGCTGGTGGCTGCTGCGTGCATCCAACACACAGGCGGTGCTGGTTGCCCGTGCAGAAGGGCGCGACAGCGCAGGACTGGAACGGCTGAAGGATGCTCTGGTGGAGCAGCTTGAGCACTCCGGCCTCTCCAAGCCTGACTTTTCAGGTAACAACGCGGGGCACTAACCTCCGTTTTTTCAACTTGCCTGCTGCATACGGCCCGCTTAAAGCGGGCCGTATGTTTTTTAAGGGCAGGGTGCTGTTTCTGCTGCGCCGGGGTGCTCTTTTGCATTTAAAGCCGTAGAGGTTTCTGATATAAAGTGTACCTATGTTGTCCTCTTTAACGGACCCCGCCGGAAGGCGGATTTCCTACCTCCGTCTTTCTGTAACCGACAGATGCGACATGCGGTGTGTGTACTGCATGTCCGAACAGATGTCGTTTTTGCCACGGGCGGATGTTCTGGATTTTGAGGAACTTCTGCGTCTGAGCCGGGTCTTTGTAATCCACGGCGTGCGCAGGCTGCGCATTACGGGGGGGGAGCCTCTTGTGCGGCGCGACATCGGGCTTTTCTTCAAAGAACTTGGGACATGGTTGCGCCATCCTGAACAGGCAGGGCGGCTGGATGAGCTGACACTAACCACCAATGGCAGCCAGTTGGCGCATTACGCTCCCATTCTGGCGCAGGCTGGGGTCCGGCGTGTGAATGTCAGTCTGGATTCTCTGGACGAGCAGCGTTTTGCCAGGCTGACCCGCCGTGGCAGGCTGGCCGCAACGCTGGAAGGTATCCGCGCTGCCCGTGCGGAAGGGCTGGCCGTGCGTATTAACACCGTGGCCATGGCGGGTGTGAATGATGATGAGTTTGATGCCCTGCTCGCCTGGTGCGGAGAAATCGGGGCCGACCTCTGCCTGATAGAAACCATGCCGATGGGGGAAACAGGGGAAGACCGTGCCGCGCAGTACCTCTCGCTCGACGCGGTACGGCGGAGCCTGTCTCAACGCTGGACGTTAGAACCTCTGGCCTACCAGACCGGAGGGCCCGCGCGTTACGTGCGGGTGGCGCAAACCGGGCAGCGTCTGGGCTTTATTACGCCCATGAGCCACAATTTTTGCGCGACCTGCAACCGCGTCCGCCTTTCCTGCACCGGGCAGCTTTATACCTGTCTTGGGCAGGAGGAGGGGGTGGACCTGCGCCACCTCATGCGCGAGGGGGCAACAGATGCCGCACTGGAAGTGGCCATACAGCAGGCCATAGCCCGCAAACCCGTAGGGCATGATTTTCTGCTGGATGGGCAGACAGGTGCTGTATCCGGCCCGCAAAGGCATATGAGCGTAACCGGGGGCTAACCTAGGCCCGGCTGGGTTGTGGGGGCGAGATTAAGCGGGTGGTTCCTGCGGGTTCAGGGCATCATGCAAGGAGTGCTGGAACTGGCCGGGCTGTAAGGGTACAGGTTGGGTTGGAGCTGGTGCCCAGCCGGATAAAACAGCCATATGCAGGGGCATGGCAAAGCTGTCTGCCCCCGTTTTTTCCAGCTCGGCGGCGGCAGCAGCAAACATCATGCGTGGTGGTATGGTGCGTGTACGCTGGGTCAGGGCATTTGTCTCACCCGCAGCACGCAGGTCGGCCATAAGCGCGCTGAGCGAGCGGTAGCGCAGGTCCAGACATTCGGTATCAATAACAGGAAGGGCAAACCCGGCCCGCTGCATAAGCTGCGCACAGCTCTGCTGCGTGGGAAAGGGCGATACACGGGGCGATACGCCATCGCACACCGCCAGTTCGGCGGCTTCCAGCGCCGTGCGCAGGGGGCGCAATGTGGGGAGTATGGGCATGCTGGCCAGAAAAAGCCCATCGGGCCGCAGAACATGCCGGATCTGGGTAAAAACACCGGGCAGGTCGTTCACCCAGTGTAGGGACAGATTGGCAATGACCAGATCAAAGCTATGCGGGGCAAACGGCAGCCATTCCTCATCCGCACAAACACGCATTCCTCCGGAGCGGGTGACGAGTCTGGGGGAGAGGTCCATGCTGGTAGTGGCAATGCCCCGCGCGGCAAGGCGCGGGCTAATGGCACCACGCCCGCCTATATCCAGTGCCGCGGAAAAACTGCGCACCATATCGTCCAGTCGGTCGAGCAGCAGGTCGGCGGTAATGTCCAGCACGGGCATAATGCCATCCAGCCTGCGTGCCGCACGGTCCCTGTGCTGCCTGACGGCTTTGCGGTCAAAAATAACAGGTGTATCCATAAAGGCAGATGTGCGCGTATCCACACTTTTTGCCAAGCCGCCAGCCATGACAAACCTGTGTTTATGCTAGGCGTGCGCGCTGTAGCGCAACTGCGCGCCCTTGGGCAAATGGGGTTGGGGGTTCTTTACCCGCCCGCCTGCCTGCATTGTGGGGCGGATGTTGCGCAGCATGGCCTGCTTTGCGCTACCTGTTTTGCGCATGTGCGGGTTGTTGTTGCACCATTTTGCAAGGCGTGTGCTGTACCGCAGGTAAGTGCCGCAATGCTGGGAGTGAATGATCTGTGCCCGGCATGCGAGCGGCATCCTCCCGTATGGGGGCAGGCGCGTGCTGCCTTTGTGTACGAAAGCGTGGCAAGGGAGCTGATTTTAAAGCTTAAATATGCCGATCAGACGGAAAACACATCTTTTCTGGCCCAGCAGATGGTGCGGATAGGGCAGGATATTGTGTGTGGTGATGCGCTGGTGGTGCCCGTACCCGTGCATCGCTGGCGGTTGTTCAGGCGGCGTTATAATCAGGCAGCGTTGCTGGCGCACGGTGTGGCCAAACTGGGCGGCCTGCATTGCCTGCCCGATGCTCTGGTTCGTGTCCGCTCCACGGTGCCTCTGGCGTCTTTTTCCCGTCAGGCGCGGCGGGATGAGGTTGCTCAGGCCATGAGTGTGCGTCGCACGCGTGCACACGGGGTGCGGGGGCATGATATTGTGCTGGTCGATGACCTGCTTACAACAGGCGCGACTGCTACAGCCTGCACCAATGCGCTGTTACAGGCGGGTGCGCGCACTGTCAGCCTGCTGGTGGCCGGGGTCGTGCCCGCCCGCCCGGAGGTGGATATTGACCAACCCGGCTAGACAAGGCGCATGAAGCCCATAACATGGCCAGCAAAAGCTGATTGAATCCATAACCCGGAACCAGTAAGGACAATCTATGCCTGAAATCAAAATCTATACCCAGCCCGGTTGCCCCTACTGCATGCGTGCAGTTGCCCTGCTGGAGAGCAAAAAAATTCCGTTTACCGAGATCAATGCCCCACGTGGCACGCCCGAGCGGGACGAGGCCATAAACCTGTCCGGTGGGCAAACAACCGTGCCCCAGACCTTTGTGGATGGCAAAGCCCTTGGCGGGTGTGATGACCTGATGCGGCTTGAACGCACGGGCCAGCTGAATGGCCTGCTCGGGCTGGGCTGAGTATTCATAACGACCAAAGGGTATCTGCCAGGGTAATACACTATGATCTGCTATCGTCTGCGTTGCGCCCATGACCATGTGTTTGAAGGCTGGTACAAAGACAGCAGTACATTTGCCATGCTCAGGCAGAAGAACCTTTTAAACTGCCCCGAATGTGGCACGTCCAGTGTGGATCAGGCCCCCATGGCTCCGGCCATTGTGGGGCGTGCGCCTGAGCGTTTGCCACAAAGTGATCCCACCCCCACACCAGATATGGCAGCGCCCCCGGCGCCCGTAGCAGGCCAGATGCCCCCCGGCCTGCCGGATGCCATGCTGAGTGCCCTGCGTGACGTACGGCGCACAATTGAAGAGAATTGTGAAAACATGGGCAACCGATTTGCCGATGAAGCCTTGCGCATTCATTATGGCGAAGCCCCCGAACGCGGGATTTACGGTGAAATGTCCCAGTCCCAGAGAGAAGAGCTGGAAGAAGAAGGGGTTGCGTTCCAAAACGTGCCCTGGGTGCGGGATACGGATAGTTGAATGTCTGGGCTGACCATATACAAATGGGGGTGGTGCGTAAGAAGGTGATCCCCCACATCTTGGAGGGCTAGGCGGGCAAGCCAGACCGCCGCCCGCTTGAGGGAGAGGCAGATATGACAAAGAACGGAACACGCGGCGCAGTGCATAAAGCCAAGGTGGGGTTTGCTGCCCTGCTGGCTATTTTGCTGGCTGGTGCGCACGTTGTACCTTCATCTGCCGCAGAACCGCCGGTGTCGAACGCTGCCACCTTAACGGGGTACTGGCTTAGTCAGGACCATGACGGCGTGTTTAAAATTGATCGCTGCGGGCAAAATCTGTGCGGCCATCTGGTTGGCCTGCGTTACGATGGTACGGATGTACCCCGTGGGCATGATGGCAAATCCGAGTGTAACCTGCTGATGTTAACGGATTTTCGTCCCATGGGCGAAAGTAATGCAGGGCGCTGGGCCGGACATATTCTGGACCCCGATACGGGGCACCTCTATGATTCTCAAATCTGGCTGGCGCAACCTGATGTGCTCAAGCTGCGTGGCTATATAGGGCTGCCTATTTTTGGCGAAACCCAGACATGGACCCGCTACAATGGCCCCGCCATGGGGCCTGTGTGCAAAATTCCCGATTCAGTCAAATAGGAGGCTGGTCTGGAGTGACTGTAAGCCTCCAGACCATAAAAAACTTTAAAATCAGTATCTTGTAAACGCCGCGATGTAGTTGATGCCGAGGTCGCGGGTTTCCTTCCAGCCCATTGGGCCGGGTGCCATGCCTGCTATCGCGGTCATGCGCAGGCCCGCCGCACGGGCATACTGGCCCAGTTCGGATGGCTGGATAAACTTGCGCCATTCGTGTGTGCCTACGGGTAGCAGCCGCAGAATATACTCGGCGCCAATCTTGCCAACCGCAAGGGAGCGCAGGGTGCGGTTCATGGTGGAAACAATGACCGTACCCTTTGGTCCTGCAAGCTGAGCCAGCATGTCCATAAATGCCGCAGGATCAGTGACATGCTCGATAATTTCTAACGCCACAACCGCGTCAAACTCGCAGCCTTCAGCCACAAGGTCTTCGGCGCTGCCATTGCGGTAGTGCAGTGGCCCCGCATGTTCGGGCAGCGGGCAGGTGGCCAGATGCTCCCTGGCGGCGGCAATACCGTTGGCTGAGGCATCCAGCCCCAGCACGTCGTAGCCTGCTTTGGCCAGGGCTTCACTCGCAAGCCCCGCGCCACATCCGATGTCCAGAATTTTTGCGCGGCGTGTGGTGCGGCCACGCAGGGGCAGGTGGCGGCTTGCCCAGTCTATGCGCAATGCATTCATGGCGTGCAGTGGGCGCATGGGGCCGGAAGGATTCCACCACTGCTCCGCAAGGGCGCTAAACCGTGCGATTTCTTCATCAGAGACGGATGAGGGCGCGTGTGGAGTGGTGGCGTTCATGCAACAAAATCCTTTCCTGCTGGTCTCCCCGCTGGACGAAAGGGGGCCGGGAAGGTTATGTGACGCGCCTTGTAAAGCTGTGCAACCATTCCTGTTCGTCTTTTCTGGCAAAGCTGGGGTCGAACTGGAGCTGGTGGCATGTTCTGCGGCTTGTCTGGTGGAGAATAAAGCTATGTCCGGTTCCGCACCCCGGATTGTCATGAAATTCGGCGGAACGTCTGTCGGCGACCTTGATCGTATTCGAGCCGTGGCCGAGCGCGTCAAAAAACAGAAAGACGCAGGATGTGATGTTCTTGTTGTCGTTTCCGCCATGGCGGGGGAGACAAACAGGCTTGTCGGTTTCTGCCAGTCCCTCTCTCCCCTGCATGACCCCAAGGAATACGATTCCATCGTGGCCACGGGTGAGCAGGTGACCAGCGGCCTGCTGGCCATTGCGCTGCAAAAGCTCGGTGTGCCCTCACGCTCGTTCGCGGGGTGGCAGGTTCCCATTCTAACCGATTCGGCACATGGCAAGGCCAGTCTGGATACAATTGATGGCACAAAGCTGCTTGGCTGCATGGCCGAGGGTATGGTGCCGGTTGTTGCGGGCTTTCAGGGCGTTGCGCCAGACGGGCGTGTTTCCACCCTTGGGCGTGGCGGGTCCGATACCTCGGCCGTAGCTCTTGCCGCAGCAATCAAGGCAGATCGGTGCGATATTTATACGGACGTGGACGGGATTTACACAACCGACCCCCGTATTGTGCCCAAAGCGCGCAAGCTTGATAAAATTACCTATGAGGAAATGCTGGAGCTGGCATCAGTCGGTGCCAAGGTGCTGCAAACCCGCAGCGTAGGGCTTGCCATGCGCGAAGGGGTGCGGGTGCAGGTGCTTTCCAGCTTTGCAGATGGTCCGGCAGTTATGGAAGGGCACCTTCCCGGGTCTTTGGTGGTGGATGAGGACGAAATCGTGGAAAAGAAACTGGTTACCGGCATTGCCTACTCGCGTGATGAAGCCAAGCTGTCGGTCCGGCGCATTCCGGACCGCCCTGGCATTGCCGCAGCAATTTTTGGTCCCATGAGCGAAGCGCATGTGAATGTGGACATGATTGTGCAGAGCACAGGCGCAGACGGCACCACCAACATGACCTTCACAACCAGCAAGAGCGACCTGCCGCAGGCGATCAATGTGCTGGAAAGTGTTCGGGACTCCGTGCAGTACGAAGAACTGGCAACAGACCCGGATATTGTTAAGATCAGCGTTGTTGGCACGGGTATGCGCTCGCATGCCGGTGTGGCCAGCACCATGTTCCGCACACTTTCGGAACGCTCGATTAACATTCAGGCCATTTCCACCAGCGAAATCAAGATTTCGGTGCTGGTGGCGGCGGAATACGCAGAGCTTGCCGTGCGGGCCCTGCATACCGCATATGGGCTGGATAATGTCTGAGCAGAACAACACGGTTGCCGTGACCGACGCCCCCACCCAGCCCGAACTGCAACGCGCGCGCAAGCGGCTGGATGCGTTGTGGCGGCGTGGGACCGACTTTTTGGGAACACAGTACGCCATTCTTGGCGGGGCCATGTCCTGGGTGAGCGAGCGCAATCTTGTGTCCGCCATTTCCAACGCAGGCGGGTTTGGCGTTATTGCCTGCGGGGCTATGGAACCTGCGCGTCTGGCGGAGGAAATTCAGGCAACCCGCGCCCTGACCGACCGCCCGTTTGGCGTAAACCTGATAACCATGCACCCGCAGCTGACCGAGCTGGTACAGGTCTGCCTGGATGCAGGCGTTGGCCATATTGTGCTGGCTGGTGGCATTCCACCCGGTGCGGCCATCAAGGCCATCAAGGATGGCGGGGCAAAGGTTATTGCCTTCTCTCCGGCGTTGGTTCTGGCCAAGCGTCTGGTCAAAATGGGCGTGGACGCGCTGGTAATTGAAGGGGCAGAAGCAGGCGGGCATGTTGGCCCTGTTTCGCTGACCGTTCTGGCGCAGGAAATTCTGCCGCATATCCAGAGTGTTCCGGTTTTTGTGGCCGGTGGTCTGGGGCGCGGGGATGCTCTGGTGTCTTATCTGGAGCTTGGGGCTTCGGGGGGGCAGCTGGGTACGCGCTTTGCCGCGGCGGAAGAAAGTATTGCTCACGAAAAGTTCAAAAAAGCGTTCGTGCGTGCCGCCGCGCGGGATGCCGTAACGTCCGTGCAGCTGGATGACCGTTTTCCAGTTATTCCCGTACGTGCCCTTGGTAACGAAGGTGGGCGGCAGTTTGTTACCCATCAGGCCGATGTGATCCGCCGCTTTCAGTCGGGGGAACTCACGCGTGAGGCTGCCCAGCTGGAAATTGAACATTTCTGGGCTGGTGCGCTGCGCCGTGCGGTTATTGACGGCGATGTTGAACAGGGGTCTGTTATGGCAGGCCAGTCTGTTGGTATGGTAACGTCAGTCCAGCCTGTGGCGCAGATCATTGACGATCTGGTGGAACAGGCGACTGTGGCTTTGGTACGTCAACAACGTCGTATGGATGCGGATGGCTGAATACGCCCAAGGTTCTGATCAAGAGCAAGGCTCGCTTTTGCCTCCGCTTCCCGATGTGGAGGTGCTGGGGGTAGGCGAAGCTTTGCGTAAACGCCGCGAGCAACTTGGCTGGAGCATCGGGGATGTTGCGGCCTGGCTGCGGATTCGCAGCGTTTATCTGGAAGCGCTGGAAAATGGGAATGCCAGCGTATTACCAGCAGAGGTCTATGCTCTGGGCTTTTTGCGGGCATATGGGCAGGCTCTCGGTTTCAATCCCGACCAGATGCTCAAGCTTTATCGTCAGGAAGGGCGGCTGGGTACGCGCAAGCCGGATCTGGATTTTCCCGATCCGCCGCCAGATCGCCGCCTGCCGCCTGCCGTTAGTATTTCCCTTGGGTTGGTCGTTATTCTGGCAAGCTATGTGGGGTGGTACTGTTTTGTGGGGCATGCCCCACCTGTGCCCGAACGCGTGCCGCCCGTTGCAACCCTGATGCCTGGTGAGAGTGCAAAGAATGCGCCCTCGCCACAGGTTGCTTCTATCCTGCCTGATCACAACATGGCGCAGCTTCCTCCCTTGCCGGTGGCCCAGCCTGCACCGGCACAGAGCACCCCAGTGGTGCCCACAGGGGCAGATGCGCCCGCACCAGTTAATGCGACCGGTGTGTCGGACGCACCGATGCCACCACAACCGGATAAGCCGGTTGCAGGGGAAGCCCCCGCCGTTCCTCCTGCGATTGAGCCGCCAACTGCAAGTGTGCCAGAAACGGCCAGTGCCAGTGCCAGTGCCAGTGCGGATGCGCCTCTTATGCTCAAGGCGCAGGCTCCAAGCTGGGTGCAGGTCAGGAATGCGGCCGGTAAGGTCGTGTACGACCATATTCTGCAACCCGGTGATGTCTGGACTGTTCCTGCCGATAACGGGCCGTACAGCCTGACTGTTGGCAATGCAGGCGGTGTAGCTTTTGCCCAAGGGGACATGACAACCCCGCCATTGGGGCGGAATGGTGCGGTTCTGCGGCACATTGCCCTAACGCCGGAAGTGGTTCAGCAGGTCCAAGCCGGTGGGGGAGTAAGTGCCACAGGAGCACCAGTGGTTGTGCCGTCACCTGCCGGGGCGGCTGTGCCTACCAGAACCAGCACGGTTGCAATGCCTGCGGCTGATGCGCCTGTAGCACCAGAAAATGGGACAGGGCATGTTGCCCAGCCTGCGCTCGAGGTGGCCAAACCACCACCGCACCGTCAGGCACCACCGCCTGCCGAACCAAGTGCGGATGACCTGAATGCCCGCCAGTTGAATGGGGCTGGCGCGCACTGAATGGCTCTTTCCATGCTTTATGTGTAGCCAACCGGACTTGATTTTGGCAGGAAAGCACCAAACCTAGAGCGGGAGACACCGCAGCGCCGAACTGCGGCCAGACCTCCCCCAACTGTCGTTTCGACAAAAGGATGCAAGATGAGCGGCTACCGGCCTTACCAGCATATCGAGCGTCGGAAATCTCGGCAGATCCACGTCGGCAAGGTAGCCGTCGGTGGTGATGCCCCGATTTCCGTCCAGACCATGACCAATACCCTGACCAGCGATGCACAGGCGACCATTGAGCAGATTCGTCGTGCCGAACTGGCTGGGGTGGATATTGTTCGTGTTTCCTGCCCGGATGAGGATAGCACGGCAGCACTGGCGGAAATCGTAAGGGAAGTGAACGTGCCGATCGTGGCCGATATTCACTTCCACTACAAACGCGCCATTGAGGCCGCCAAGGCCGGGGCTGCCTGCCTGCGTATTAACCCGGGCAATATCGGCAGTGCCGAGCGTGTGCGTGAGGTGGTTCAGGCTGCCAAGGATTACGGCTGTTCCATTCGTATTGGCGTTAATGCCGGATCGCTGGAAAAGCACCTTCTGGAAAAGTACGGTGAGCCCAACCCCGAAGCACTGGTGGAAAGCGCGCTCGAACACGCCAAGATTCTCGAAGATCATGACTTCCGTGAATTCAAGATCAGCGTAAAGGCATCGGACGTGTTCATGGCCGTTGCGGCTTACCAGCAACTGGCAGATGCGTGCGATTACCCGCTGCACATTGGCATTACCGAAGCTGGCAGCAAGCGCGCAGGTACAGTCAAGTCCTCCATCGGGCTGGGTAACCTGCTCTGGGCTGGCGTGGGCGACACCATGCGTGTTTCCCTGTCTGCCGCCCCGGAAGAAGAAGTGCTGGTCGGGTGGGATATTCTTAAATCCCTTGGCCTGCGGCACCGTGGGGTTAAAATTATTTCCTGCCCGTCCTGCGCACGTCAGGGCTTTAATGTGGTGGAAACGGTGCAGACTCTTGAAGATCGTCTGGCCCATATCAAAACCCCGCTTACGCTTTCCATCATCGGTTGCGTGGTCAATGGTCCGGGTGAAGCCCTTATGACCGACCTTGGGGTGACCGGGGGCGGTTCTGGCCGCCACATGGTTTATTCCGCCGGTAAGCAGGACCATACAATTGCTGCGGATGACATGATCAACCATGTTGTTGATCTGGTTGAAGAGCGTGTGGCTGCCATTGAGGCAGAAGAAGCGCGCGCAAAGCAGGAAGGGGCTACCCCAGAACTGCCGGATATGGCGTCCGCCAACTAAGTTCGCCTATCACCCGCCACGCGCTCCGGGCATGTTCGGGGCTGTGGCGGGTTTTATTTGCCCAATAGACAAAGATCAGGGAGCAGCCCGCAAGGTGCCGCTTCAATCAGGAAAAACAGGCCGTGAGCAGCATTCAGCCCGTAAGAGGAACGCACGATCTTATTGGAGAAGAGCAACGCCGCCATGCGCGCGTGGTCAATACCGCACGCCATATTGCCGGGCTCTACGGGTTTGATGAGTGGTCTACCCCCATTTTTGAAGAAACCCGCGTATTCTCCCGCTCTTTGGGCGATACATCGGACGTGGTTTCTAAGGAAATGTATTCCTTCAATGACCGTGATGGGGATAGCCTGACCCTGCGGCCAGAAGGTACGGCTGCCGTCTGCCGTGCGCTGGTGACCAATGCACTCACCCAGTCACTCCCCCAGAAGGTGTTTTATACGGGGCCCATGTTCCGGCATGAGCGGCCACAAAAAGGGCGTTACCGCCAGTTCCATCAGATTGGTGCAGAACTGCTGGGCGCGGCCGAACCTCTGGCCGATGCAGAAGCTATTGCCCTGGGTTATGCGGTGCTTGAAGCTCTGGGTGTTGCCCAGTACGTAACACTTGAGTTGAACACGCTGGGTGATGCCGCCAGCCGGGATGCATGGCGACAGGCGCTGGTAACGTATTTTTCCGCCCATAGCGCCAGACTGTCTGAAGATAGCCGCATCCGGCTTGAAAAAAACCCGCTGCGTATTCTCGACAGCAAAGATCAGGGTGACCGTGAGCTCGTGGTCAACGCGCCCCTGATGGAAGAGTTTCTGACCCCAGAGGCCCGGACATTCTGGGAGGAACTGCGCCACAAGCTCGACCTCTTTGGCATTGCCTACACGGTTAACCCCGCCATTGTCCGTGGGTTGGATTACTACAACCACACGACGTTTGAATTTGTAACCAACCGCCTTGGCTCGCAGGGTACAGTGCTGGCCGGTGGGCGGTATGATGGTCTGGTCAAGCAGATGGGTGGGCCGGAAGTGCCCGCCATTGGCTGGGCCGCCGGGGTGGAACGCCTTGCCATGCTGCTTGAAGAGGCTCCCTTGGCCCCGCGTTCCGTGGTGCTGATTCCGGTAGGCGCGCCGGATGAAAAAGCCGTGTGCCAGATTTTGCAGGCATTGCGCCAGCAAGGTGTGCGGACCGAAATCGGCTACAAGGGCTCGCTGCGTAAGCGTATGGAGCGGGCAGGCAAGCAGAACGCAAGCCATGTGCTGTTTCTGGGCGAGGATGAACTGGCCCGCGGTGTGTTCCGTGTCAAAAGCATGGAAACCGGGCAGGAAAACGAAGTGGCGACACAGGCGCTTCTTTCTGATGCGCGGAGCATTTTTGCGTAATGAACCTTGATGAACGGCTGGACCGGATTGCCAGTCGCGCGCTTGAACTGGAAGCGCTTCTGGCGAGTGGCCTGAGTGGGGATGCCTTTACTCAGGCATCCCGCGAATATGCGGAAATTGAGCCGGTTGTAAGCTGCATTAACGGCCTGCGTGCAACAGAAAAGGGTATTGCTCAGGCAGAGGCCCTTATGGCCGACCCGGAAATGCAGGAACTGGCGGGGGAAGAACTGGCAGAACTGCGTGAGCAACTGCCAAGGTTGCAGCGCGAAGTGCGGCTGGCACTGCTCCCCAAGGACGTAGCGGACGAGCGCAGCGCCATTCTGGAAGTGCGCCCCGCCGCTGGTGGGGATGAAGCAGCTCTGTTTGCGGCTGAATTGTTTGATCTGTACCGGCGGTATGCGGACCTCAAGGGGTGGCGCTTTACCGTTATGGATTATGACGAGAGCGAACTCGGCGGCCTGCGCTGCGGCATTGCCGAAATTAACGGCAAAAGTGTTTTTGCGCGGCTTAAATACGAATCCGGTGTGCACAGGGTGCAGCGCGTTCCCGCAACAGAAGCGCAGGGGCGTATTCACACATCCACGGTTACGGTAGCTGTTCTGCCAGAGGCGGAAGAGGTGGATGTGACCATTAACGAAAGCGAACTGCGCATAGACGTTTTTCGGGCGTCAGGGGCCGGTGGGCAGCACGTTAACAAAACTGAAAGTGCGGTGCGGATTACCCATCTGCCGACCAACATTGTTGTGTCCATGCAGGAGGAAAAAAGCCAGCACAAGAACCGTGCTAAAGCGATGAAGATCCTGCGGGCCCGCCTGTATGAACGCGAGCGGGAGCAGGCTCATGCCAATCGTGCGGCAGACCGGCGCTCTCAGGTCGGTACGGGGGATCGGTCCGAGCGGATACGCACGTATAACTTTCCGCAAGGGCGGGTTACGGACCACCGGATCAACCTGACCCTGTATAAAATTGATCGCGTTATGCTGGGCGAACTGGATGAGTTTGTGGATGCGCTTGCGCAGGAAGAGCAGGCCGCTCTTCTGGCGGATGCGGGGTTCTAGCGTTTTCAGCTAATCGGGGCGGAGCAGACTTCGCCCCGACCGGGGAGCCGCTCTGCCACCTGCGGAGCCTGTGGGTCCAGTAGAAAGAAATCCTTAAATCCGTATGAGCCAAAAGCATAAAAGTGGTGGCCATCGGGATTGTGCAAAATACCGTTACTGCTCACTTCGTGCGTTTCTGTCCGGCCATCCGCAGTGCGAATGGTAATTTCCCCGCACAACGTATAGGTGTGGTCCACACGGCCCAGTGGGGTAGGGATACGCACGGTTTTGTGCCGCGTGGCATCATCAAGCCGGAACTCGGATACGAGCTTGCCGTCCAGATAAATGCGTGAGACTTCGGAAATTTCCATGTCAGCTTTTCCATCCGTTACCGTAAACTCGCCAGCCAGAGCCGGGCGCAAGGGCACCGCCACAGCCAGCAGGCTTATGGCGCTCAGCAGCACAGCAGTCGGGAGAGTGAATGAAAAGCGTGAAGCAGACATGGATATTGGGTCGGGTGATTTGTTGAAATGACGAGTTCGAGCAAAGCAGAAAAAACCGTACACCACCAGTCTCTACACGACCTGCTGGCCAGTGGTGCGCAACTTTTGCGTGACGCGGGGGTGGAAAACCCCCGGCGGGAAGCACGTCTGCTCTTGCAGCATGCTCTGGGCATAACGCCCGAGGCGCTGTTGGGTCTTTCCCCGCGTGAAGAGGTGGCTACCGAACCGTTTTTGGGCTGGGTTGCCCGCCGGGCAAGGCACGAGCCGTTTGCCTATATTACGGGTAACAAAGGGTTCTGGAGCCTTGATCTGGCAGTCTCTCCGGCGTCCCTTGTGCCAAGGGGGGACACGGAAACCCTGATTACCGCCCTGCTGGACGCTTACCCGGACCGCAATGCACCTTTGTCGTTTCTGGACTTGGGAACGGGGTCTGGCTGCATTCTGTTAGCAGCTCTGGCGGAGTACCGGCAGGCTTGGGGTGTTGGGGTGGATGTTAATCCGGCTGCTGCCAGCTTGGCCCATGCCAATGCCCGGCGCTGCAATATGGCTGATCGTGCTCTGGTTATGGCAGCCCGGTGGGGAGATGCGCTGGCTCCCCAGACCCGGTTTGATGTTGTGTTCAGCAATCCGCCCTACATTCCCACACCAGACCTTGACGGGCTGATGGAAGAGGTAAGGGCGCATGAGCCCGTGCGGGCATTGGATGGCGGGAGTGATGGCCTGGACGCCTACCGCGACCTGTGTGCCCGACTACCTTTGTTGCTGCGTGATGGCGGGGTTGGTATTTTTGAAATCGGGGTAGGGCAGGAGGAGGCCCTGCGGGACATAGCCGCGCAGAACGGGTTGGGTGTGGTGCGTGTACTGGCCGATCTGGCCGGAATAGCCCGCTGTGTTGTGCTGCGTTAAGGGCTGCCATAAGCCGGAATATAAAAAAACCGGTTGGCTTTGTGGTTGTGCGTTGTTATTGTCGTCTGGCTCAGTCCTGCGGCAGTATTCAGATTAGCCAGATCTGCCTCGGTGGATGAGCGGTAAGGGCCTTTCTTCCGGCAATAAAAACAGATTGCCGCCAAAAGCCCATTCCGAAAAAACAATTCGGCCTTCATTCAGGAACATGCCTTTTGTATCGGACTGTTTCTTCATGCAAAGTGCCATGAACAGGAAAGCACTGTGATAAACCCATGAATGTAAAACGGATGCGTACCAGACACCATCGCTCCAACGGGAGCAATGGAGCGTCCAGGCAGTTGAATGGCCAGATTCCAATGAACCGGAATCATGTTTTTGACAGTCATGGCCCCGATGTACGGGTCAGAGGCACAGCACAGCAGCTTTTTGAAAAATATCTCCAGCTCGGCCGTGATGCGACGGGGAGCGGTGACCGCGTGGCGGCTGAAGCCTATTTCCAGCATGCCGAACATTATTTCCGTATTCTGAACGCCATGGCGCAGGCTGCGCAGCAAAGCCAGCAGGAGCGTGCGGAACGTCAGGCCGCCCGCCAGCAGCGTGTTACGTCCAATGCTTCCGAGGACGAGGAAGACGATCAGGCAGAAGCCGAGAACGAAGCTGTGGCCGAGGTCAAGGACCTGTCGAGCGAGCCGCAGCCCGAACTGTCCGAAGGTTAATCCGGCGCTTCGCTACCCTGCATTCGCCCTGCTGACCACGGATGTGGAGCAGGGTGGAGCAGGTTTGCTTCCGTGTGCATATGTACGCACATGTATAACAATGCCTGTTTGGTCTGTTTGACCAAAAGGTAAAGTTAACGCTTTGATTTTTAGGGAATTTGGTAGCGGCGGAAGGATTTGAACCTCCGACCAAGGGATTATGATTCCCCTGCTCTACCACTGAGCTACGCCGCCATTGGTTGGTGGCGGTTATGTATCTGTTCCCGGGGGGGGCGTCAATCCATCTTGTCAGATTTTTTTGAAAAAACTGATTGGTTGGAGGCAATTGGCTTACTGCTCCAGATTGCCCGCGCCAAAAATGTAGTTGCTTACCTGCTGTTCAAGGCTTGAGGGTTCAAGTGTGTGGGTCATTACCTGCCCGGACTGGGCGAGGGTTGTAGCTTTTCCCGGCTCGATCATCAGCGCATTTTCGGAGGAGAGGGTACCGCTGCCAATGGTCAGGGTGCTATCGGTTGGCAGGTGGAGTGCGCTATCCAGCCGGAAACGGACAATAGCCATCTGGGAGGCGGGGTCGAGCACAATGCTGGACACGCGACCAACCTTGACCCCGGCAATATCCACATCTGCCCCGCGCGCCAGACCGTTGGCAGAAACAAAGCGGGCTGTAAGTTCGTAGGATGATTTGCCCGGTGTTTTCTGGGTATTGATCGCGTACATGCCAAACCCTGCTGCCGCAGCCAGAACCAGAGTGCTGCAAATAATAGCGCCTATGTGGTTTTGTCGGCTCATGGTTGGCTCAGGCCCTTATCAAAAAGTGTGCTTGCGCAAAAAGTTAAACAGGACGAAATCCTTGCAGCACTTAGGCGCATGGTGCAAGGACAGCAGTCAGATAACAGACCGTTTGGAACGCTAAACTTACATGTCCCTTTTTCAGGCACTTATCATGGCGCTGCTACAGGGCGCTACAGAGCTTTTTCCTGTCAGCAGTCTTGGGCATGCTGTTGTCCTGCCGTCTTTGCTGCACTGGTCGTATGATCTGCATGACCCGACCTTTCTGCCATTTCTGGTCATGCTGCATATGGGGACATCCGTCGCCCTGCTGATTTTTTTCTGGCAGGACTGGCTGGCCTTGGGCAAAGGGGCGTTTGGGGCGTTCGGGCATCGTATCCAGCTGGAAAGCCTGCATATCCTGTGGCTGATCTGCCTGGCAACTGTGCCTGCGGTTATTGTTGGTGGTCTGTTCGAGCACTGGTTGCGCAGTGTGTTTGGCTCCGCTTCCTCTGCCGCATTATTCCTGTTCCTTAACGGGGTGCTGCTGCTGGTGGTTGAAAAACTGCGGAACCGTGTTGTCCGCAAGGATGTCCGGTATCTGGCCAGCCTGACATCGCGCGATGCGCTGTTTATCGGTTTTTTCCAGTGCTTTGCCTTTTTCCCCGGCCTGTCGCGCTCGGGCGCAACCATTTGCGGGGGGCTGCTGCGCGGACTGCACCATGATGCAGCGGCGCGTTTTTCGTTCCTTATGGCTCAGCCGGTTATTATTGCCGCAACAGTGCGCGAAGCCTTTAAAATGCGCCATACCCCCATTGACCCGGCCCAGATGCATATTGCCCTGTTGGCGGCGGTTGTGTCGGGGGTAACTGCTTTGGCGAGTACGGCTTTTCTGATGCGCTATTTCCGTAAGCATGACAGTTGGGCAATGTCACCTTTTGCATGGTACTGCATGGTGGTTGGCGGGACTGCGTTTCTGATCTTCCATTTCGCACGGTAAGTGGTGGGCGGGATGAAACGGGTGCGTGCTCCCTTGCTGCGCAAGTCACTGGCCAGAATAGAGCTGGAAAACGGGCAGCAGCGCCTGAAAAAAACGCTGGGACCATTGCAGTTGACCATGCTGGGCGTGGGCTCAACCATTGGTGCGGGCATTTACGTCATGACCGGAACTGCCGCCGCCAATTACGCTGGCCCCTCCATTCTGCTGTCTTTTATTATTGCGGGTATTGCCTGCCTTTTTACGGCTCTGTCCTATGCGGAGCTGGCATCTGTTATGCCGGTATCGGGGTCAGCCTACACGTATGCCTACGTATCCATGGGGGAAGGGTGGGCATGGGGCGTTGGCTGGCTGCTGTTGATGGAATACGGTATTTCCTGCGCGGGTGTTGCCGCCGGTTTTTCGGGGTACGCTGCCAGTCTGCTGGAAGATCTGGGGGTGCATGTTCCGCCTGCTTGGCACACGACAACCCTGGAAGTGGTTTCTCAGGGGCTTAACCGGCATATTGCAGGCCATTGGCAATGTGACCTGCTGGGAGCCTTGTCCATTGCGATCGTGACCGGGCTTCTGGTCGTGGGTGTGCGGGAATCCTTTAAAATCAATTCACTCATTGTGGTGCTTAAGGTGGGTGTACTGGCGGTTTTTGTGGCTCTGGGTGTGTGGCAAATGCACCCGGCTTACTGGACGCCGTTCATTCCGGCGTATCAGGGTGGTTTTCGTTATGGTGTTCCCGGTATTTTCCGGGCGGCGTCGGTTATCTTTTTTGCTTATGTCGGGTTTGAGGCCGTTTCTACCGCAGCAGCCGAAGCCAAAAACCCCAGACGGGACGTGCCGGTGGGGATTGTGCTGTCACTGGTGGTGTGCACGGCGGTATATATGGTGGTGGCTGCCGTGCTGATAGGTGTTGTGCCATGGCAGACGCTGGATGTGGCGGACCCACTGGCTATTGCGGTTAATGCCATGCATCAGCCATGGCTTGCCCTGTTTGTTAAAATTGGTGCGGTCGTTGGCCTGTGTTCGGTACTGATGGGTCTGTTATACGCCCAGAGTCGAATCTTTTTTGCCATGGCTGAAGATGGTCTGCTGTTTTCCGTTTTTGCGCGTTTGCACACGCGTTACCACACGCCATGGCTTGGCAGCATCATGCTGGGGAGTGTGGTCGCTCTGGCGACTGCCGTTCTACCAATTGATATTATTGGTGATCTGGTCAGCCTGGGCACGGCAACAGCGTTTGGCATTGTCTGCTTTACCGTAATATGGATGCGCAATACGGCCCCGGACTATAAACGCGCTTTTGTTGTGCCGTTTGGCGGGTTTGTGCTGCGCGGCGTATGGGTTGGGTATGTGCCGTTGCTCGGCATGGTGTTCTGCGGGTTTATGGTTGCCCCGCTCTGTTGGGAAATGGTGTTGTCCCTTATGGGGGGAGACCCCGTACCTGCTCTGCTGCTGGCGGTTTATGCGTTGTGTGGGTGGGGGTGCTACCGCTTTTACGGGCGGCGTCATTCCCGTCTGGCGCAGGAGCACCGGGCTGCAATGGCGCAGGATGCGCTCAGTCATTAAGCGGGTAGGACGCCAGCAGTTTTTTCTGTTCGCGCCACAGGCGTAACCCGTACCACAGGTTTGTGGGTTTCCAGCCTGCGGCCTTGTTTTTGGCCCCTATGCGGTAGCTTTCTCCGTAATGCAGGAACTGTGCCGCATAGGCCTCGCGCAGGGTTGTTCTGGCATCCCAGATATGGATGGCTTCCGCGCCAACACCGTTGATTTCTATGATCTCAAAATTCTCGCCGCGGGCGAGGTCTTCCTCACACCGGAATTTCAGGTCAATGCGCCCGAAATAAAAGTCGGGAATATCCTGCATGATCTGGTCGATCCGCTGGGTCAGTTCCGGCGTAATGTCGGCTATGCCATTGCGAAAAACCGCCCCTTTGCAGTGATTGCCTGCAAAAACCAGATCAATCCTTTCCCCCTGCTCGGGAATGGTGTGCAGGCGGTGCTGCAGGCGTGGGGTGTAAATATGCAGTACCTTGCTGGTGCGGGCGTCCTGTTTGAGCAGTTCCAGAACGGTATTCCGGCCATTACCGATCAGGAAGGGGATGTCCTTGTATGTCAGGGATGTCAGACGGCCTGTGGGTTCATCCGGGTGGCGGATGTAAAACAGCCCGGCTTCATGCGGCCATGTGATCAGTTTTTGAATAACAAGTTCCACATTGCGCGGGAATGATGCACAGACCTGTGCCAGTTCCTCCTGCGTATGTACCAGCTTGACCCCCGTGCCGTTGCACCCGATGTCGGGTTTGACAACAACAGGGAATGCCAGCTCCTTGGCGTGCATGGCCTGCGTGGCCTTGGCCAGATCGTTCTCGCCAGTGGTTAACGTTGCGTATGGCGCAATCCATTGGGTGGCATATGGGCCAGCCATGTCCAGCAGGTCGCTTTTCTTTTCCCCGCACAGGCCACCGGTGGTTATACGGGGGTTGGCGGCGGTGGGGAGTGTGACATCCCTGTAGCGCAGGCCAAGCAGGATCCAGTAAGCCACAACGGGTGTGTAAAATACCCAGCGCGGCCAGAACTCGAAGAGTGAGAGAGGGTTAGGTTGCTTGTCTTGCTGGGAGGGGGGCATGGATAAGGTCATATCTTGTGTTTTTGGGTGCGCGCAACAAGCCGCCCCACCAGAATGATGGCGGCCACAAAGCCCGCCACGCCAACCCAGCGCCATGCGCCAAGATGGGCCAGAAGCGCTCCCCCCACACGCAGGGAGAGCATAAAGAGTGCTGTTGTCCACAACAGGGTGGCGCAGAAGGTGGCTGCCGTAAAAACAGCCAGCCCGGCCCGGAAAAAACCACAGGCCGTATAAAGGGGCAGACGTGAGCCCGGAATAAACCGGCTGACAAATACAACCACGAACAGGTTCCTGCTCAGCCATGCCTGCTGTGTCTGGGCGGAGGGAACGTTAACCCAACGCTGTGCGGGGGGCCATTTGGCGGCTAACGCGCCCAGAGCGTAAAGCCCCACATCGCCCAGAACAATGCCCGCGTACAGGGCGCCCAGGGCCACGGGAATACTGATTGTATGGAGATGAACCTGAATAGCCGTAACAACGGTTGCCGCGTCTTCCAGCACAAAAGTTGCCAGAATAACAATCAGAACCTGCAAAAGAGGTTGTGTGGCAGTCAGTTCCAGAAAATGGTCAAGCACAACGGAGCCTGCTCTCCAACACGGCAGATATGGTCCGGCTTGCGCACAGAACCTGCGGCAACAGGCTCTTTTACGCGTCTCCTGTCAAGTTTTGGGGAGATGCGTATAAAAACCGGCATTGCATATGGTTAGCCGGAGTTCTGGCATGGATTAAAGCGGACAACACGGCCTGACAGGCATGCAAAAGCAGGATAGTGTATTTGCCTGTGTCGTCTGCAAAGCGGATCGTGCCTCATGTTACGTAGAAAACTTTTGCTTGGGGGGGGCGCTTTGCTGGTGGCCTCACCTGTTTGTGTGCGCAATGCAGCGCAGGGTGCGACCGGCAGCTATGCTGCGTTTTTGGCCGGGGTCAGGCGGGAGGCTGTGGGGCAGGGTGTTTCTGCCTCCGTGGTTGCGCAGGCGCTGGCGCCGTTGCATGCCCCGAACCCCAAGGTTTTGCAGGCGGACAGGCACCAGCCGGAATTCACCCTGACATGGGCGCAGTACAAAGACCGCGTTCTGAGCGAGAAAAAACTGAATGATGGTCTGGCCGCCATTCAGCAGCGCGCAGAGCTGCTGGGGCGGATCAGCCGGCTTTACGGTGTTGCTCAGGGCGCTATTGCGGGCATATGGGGGCTGGAATCCGCTTATGGCACCCGCATGGGTACGTTCTCGGTGATCGATGCGCTGGCAACGCTGGCGTATGATGGCCGCCGCGCCAGCTTTTTCCGCACCGAACTGCTCAAGGCGCTCCATGTGGTGGAACAGGCCGGAGTGGCTCCGGCCCATATGCTCGGCAGTTATGCGGGGGCCATGGGACAGCCGCAGTTTATGCCCAGTGCCTATATGCGTTACGCCGCCAGTTACCCCGCAGGTGGGCGGGCGGATATCTGGCATAATGAGGGCGATGTTTTTGCCTCCATTGCCAACTATCTGGCCCGGTGTGGCTGGCAGGCCGGGCAGCCATGGGGGGAGGGCGTTGTACTGCCCGATGCTCTGGAGCAGTCCCTTCTTGGCCGCAACCACGTAAGACCGCTTGCATGGTGGGAGCAGCACGGAGTAAGGCCCCGTGCTGGGGAGTTTGATGCCTCCGTGCAGGAAGGGGCGGTGATCCGCCCTGATGGGCCGGGGGGCGAGGCCTTTATTGTTTACCACAATTTCAACGTGATCCGACGGTACAATCCATCAGATTTTTATGCATTGGCCGTAGGGCTTCTGGGTGATGCCATAACGTGAAAAAAGTCGTTTTCTGGGGCTGTCTGCTGCTGGCGTCGTGTACTCCGGCACCTATGCCCCATTCGGATGTGCATTATACGGTTGGGGCCGCGTGGCATGTGCCGGGCCAGTGGTTTTACCCGCGGGAGGAGTTTGCCTGGCAGGGAACCGGCCTTGCCATACGCCAGGATGGGCGTGAAGGGGAGCTGACCGCCGATGGTGAGGTGCGCAGCATGGCCACAATGACGGCCAGCCACCCCACACTCCAGTTGCCTGCCATTGTTACCGTGACCAATCTGGAAAACGGGCGGCAGGTGCGTGTAAGGGTAAATGACCGTGGCCCTGCGCAAATGGGCCGTGCGCTGGCTTTGTCCACGCAGGCGGCCAATCTGCTTGGCATGGGGGCAGCGCCAGCACAGGTTCGGATTGTGGAAGATGAAGTTGCCAGCCGCCAGTTGGCGGAAACCCTGCCCGGTGGGGTTGCCCTGCAAATTGCGGCAGCGCCGCGCGAGCAGGTTGTTCAGTCCAGCCTTGGCGGGAATGGCGGTGTTTCGGTCGTGGCCGTAGGTGGTGGGGTAGAGAGTGCCCCTGAATCCACTGGCGTAAAGCTGGCGGATCTGCCGGTGGCTTATGCGCAGGGTTATGCGGCTCCGGGCATGCTTTGGGTAGAGACAATGGATTTTACATCCCGCTCCGCTGCGGTCATGCAGGCTGGCGGCCATGGTGGTGTGGTCAGGCCCGTTATGTCTGGCCAAAGCATGATGTGGGCTGTCCGGCAGGGGCCGTTTGCGACTATAAGTGCCGCAGACGCAGCCCTTAAGCGGGCGCTGGCAAATGGTTTTAATGGTTCTCACATCGTCGTCGAATAGGGAATAGCTTTGCAGACTCGACGGTTTTTACTCGCAGGGGGCGCTGCCCTTTTTTCTGGTAGCTTTGTAGGGGGTGCGGTGGCGCGCCCCCGGCACGGGGCTGCCCCTTCGGCCGCGCCCGAGGCACCCGCCGCTACCGTGCCCGAAACGCCAGCCACCACGCCCGTAGGGCCGGTGGATACAATGGCGCGCTGGGCCTGTATTCTGGATTATGGCAGCGGTGCTGCCGTGCTGGAAAAAAATGCGGATGAGCGCATGCCGCCCTCTTCCCTGACCAAGATGATGACGGCTTATGTCACATTTGGCATGCTGCGCGCAGGGCGGCTCAAGCTCGACCAGATGCTGCCGGTTAGCGAGCGCGCCTGGCGCATGCAGGGGTCTAAAATGTTCGTCCCGCTGGGGCAGAGCGTTGCGGTGCAGGACCTTATTCAGGGCATGGTTATCCAGTCCGGCAATGATGCGTGTATTGTGCTCTCCGAAGGGATTTCCGGTTCTCAGGAACAGTTTGTTGCGCTGATGAATGATACGGCCGCCAAGCTGGGGCTGACCAATTCGCACTTCATGAACGCAACCGGCTGGCCTGCGGAAAATCATTACATGTCCGCGCGGGATGTAGCGTATCTGGCGTTGCGCCTGATCCATGATTTTCCCGAATATTATCATTTCTTTTCGGAAAAAGAGTTCGTTTTTAACAAAATTCATCAGGAAAATCGCAACAGTCTGGTGGTCAAAGGTCTGGCTGATGGCCTTAAGACCGGCCACACGGATGCTGGTGGGTTTGGTCTGTGCGCCTCTTCCGAGCGGGATGGGCGGCGGGTTGTCATGGCTATTAACGGCCTGCCGAGTGATGGCGCCCGCGGGCGTGAAGGAGAGCGCCTGATGGGCTGGGCATTTGCGAATTTTGAAACCGCCCAGATCATCAACAAAGGTGAGATCGTAGAGCAGGCCCCTGTCTGGATGGGGGCGAGCCAGACCGTGCCTCTGGTTGCTGCTCAGGAGTTCAAGATGCTGCTGCCACATGGCTGGAAAAACAGCACGCATGTGGCCATAGACTATGACAGCCCACTTATTGCCCCTGTAAGTGAAGGGCAGGTTGTCGGGCAGTTGAGCGTGGTTCTGCCCGGCGGCAGAAAAGCCAGTATTCCGCTTGTGGCAGGGCAGGCGGTGCCTGCTCTTGGCCTGCTCGGCCGGGCGGCCCGACGGCTGCACCTTTAAGCCATGCAGTCTGGTCTGTTCATAACGCTTGAGGGCGGGGAGGGCGTTGGCAAGTCCACGCAGCTCCGCCTGCTCAGGGATGCCCTGCAATCGCACGGGTACAGGGTGCTGGCTACGCGGGAACCTGGCGGTTCCGCTGGTGCGGAAGACTTGCGGCAGTTGCTGCTGTTTGGCAAAAACCCCCTGTCCCTCCGTGCCGAGATACTGACGCATTTTGCCGCACGGTTTGACCATGTGGATACGGTTATCCGCCCTGCCCTGGCAGAAGGGCAGATCGTGCTGTGTGACCGTTTTACGGACTCGACCATGGCGTATCAGGGCTACGGTCGGGCGGAGGGGCAGCCTGCTGTTCTGGACCTGATCGCCGCGTTGCAGGCCCAGTTGGGGCTGATGCCGGATATGACCTTTCTGCTGCAGGCACCAAGGGAGATCACACGGCAGAGGCTGGCCGTACGCGGGGTACCCACAGACCGCTACGAAAAGGCAGATGAAGCCTTTCACGCCCGTATTGCCGCAGGGTTTATGGCAATAGCGGACCAGCAGCCTGAGCGCGTAAAGTGCATTACAACCGCCAATCATAGTCAGGAGGCCGTGAGCAGCCTGATCATGAAGGAAATTTTGCCCAGATTGCCCCATGTCTGATGCGTCCGGCCTGTCCCCCCGCATAGCTTCGCTTCAGTTGCAGGGGCATGAGGCTGAACTGGCATTGTTCAGGGGGGCTCTTGCCAAAGGCCGTATGCCCCACGCCTGGTTGGTGAGCGGGCCGCCCGGTGTTGGCAAGGCTACGTTTGCTTTTACCCTGGCCCGTATCCTGCTGGGTGGCATGGAAGCGGAAAACCCGGTTGCCCGCCGTATTTCTGCCGCCAGTCATGCCGATCTGCTGGTGGTGGAGCGCGGGTATGATGAAAAAAAGCAGCGCTACCGGCAGGAAATTGTTGCCGATGATGTGCGCCCGATTAACGCTTTTTTGCGCCGGACGGCAGCCGAAGGGGGCTGGCGTGTTGTTATTGTGGATGGCGCGGAATGGATGAACCGCAGCGCGGCTAACGCTGTGCTGAAAATTCTGGAGGAGCCGCCGCCCGCCACTGTGCTGATTCTGACCAGTTCCGCACCGGGGCGGCTGTTGCCAACCATCCGTAGCCGGTGCCGCAGGCTTGAGCTTTCCCCCCTGCCAGATGCGGCTATGCAGCGTGTGCTCCAGCTTTTGTGGCCGGACCTGCCCACGCAGGATTTTGCACGGATTGTGTCACAATCACATGGAGCGCCGGGCAAGGCTGTGGCATTGTTGGTAGACACAGGCGGTAACATGGCCGCTCTGGTTGCCGAGGTGTTACAGGGAGTGCCCCCCCTGCGGGGTTACGAAATTGCAGAGGCCGTTTTACGCAAGGATTACGGTTTCAGCCTTTTCTTTGCCCTGTTGGCGGACCAGTTGCAAAGCACGGCACGCCATGCCGCAAAGGCAGGAAACCGCCAGTGTATGGCCCTTGCTGCTGCATGGGAGCAGATTATGCGCGTTCACACCGAGACGGAACGCTTTAATCTGGATAAACAGGAAGCCCTAATTGAAGCCATGACGATTGCGAGCCCAGAATGACCCGTCGTTTCTATGTGACTACCCCTATTTATTACGTGAACGGAGCACCGCATATCGGCCACGCCTACACGTCCATTGCAGCGGATGTTATGGCGCGTTTTCATCGTCTGGCGGGGGATGATGTCTTTTTTCTGACGGGCACGGACGAGCACGGGCAAAAAGTGGAGCAGGCCGCGCAGGTGGCAGGCGTTGCCCCCAAGGAATTTGCGGATAACGTTTCGGCCAACTTCCGCGCCATGGCCGATGCCATGGCCATTTCCTACGATGATTTTATCCGCACGACCGAGCCCCGGCACATTGCCAGCGCGCAGGCCCTGTGGCGCAAGGTTGCGGATAACGGCGCCATTTATCTGGATGCGTACGAGGGCTGGTACGCCCTGCGTGATGAATGTTTTTATGGCGAAGATGAACTGGTCGCAGGGCCGGACGGTAAAAAGGTTGCCCCTACCGGCGCGCCGGTAGAGTGGCTCAAGGAGCCATCCTACTTCTTCCGTCTGTCCGATTATCAGGACCGTCTGCTCGAACTGTATGAGCAGCACCCCGAGTTTTTAGGCCCGCATGGTGCACGCAACGAGATCATCAGTTTTGTCAAACAGGGTCTGCGTAACCTGTCCATCAGTCGCACCAGCTTTAAATGGGGTATTCCTGTTCCCGGTGATGAGCAGCACGTCATGTATGTGTGGTTTGATGCGCTGGCCAATTACCTGAGTGCGCTGGGCTACCCGGATGCAGATGCCCCCCGCATGGCATACTGGCCTGCCAGCCTGCATCTTGTAGGTAAGGATATTGCACGCTTCCATGCCATTTACTGGCCTGCCTTCCTTATGGCTGCGGGTATTGAACTGCCCAAAAAGGTTTTTGCCAACGGCTGGTGGACCATCGAAGGCCAGAAGATGAGCAAGTCTCTGGGCAACGTGGTGGACCCCAGGGAACTGGTTGCAGAGTTCGGGCTGGATGCGGTTCGCTTTTTTGTACTGCGAGAAGTCCCCTTTGGCGGGGATAGCGATCTGTCCCGCAAGGCGCTGATCACACGCAATAACGTGGAACTTGCCAACGATCTGGGGAATCTGGCGCAGCGGACTCTCTCTCTGGTTGCGCGGAACTGTGGCGGTATTCTGCCAGAACGCCGGACGCTGACGGAAGAGGATGAAAAGCTTCTGGGGCAGGTTGTGGTTCTGCCGCAACTGCTGGCCGCGCAGTTTGAGCGCTGTGCGCTCACCGATGCGCTGGAAGATGTGTGGAAGGTCATTCGCGCCTGTAACGCCTATATCGACCATCAGGCCCCATGGGCGCTGCGCAAGACCGATGTGGAGCGCATGGCGGATGTTCTGCGCGTTCTGCTGGATGCCCTACGCGGAATTGCCACCGTGCTCCAGCCCTTTATGCCGGACAGCATGGCCCGTATGCTCGACCAGCTTGGTGTGACGCAGGACGAACGGACATTCGCAGCCCTTGAGGTGGCTCTGCCCGGTGGGCGGCAACTGCCCGCCCCGCAGGGTATCTTCCCCCGTTATGTTGAGCCGGAACAGTCATGAGCGATGTCACCATGCCCGGGCTGATCGACTCCCATTGTCATCTTGATCATTTTTCGGACGAGGAACTGCCCGCCCTGCTTGATGCCGCCCAAGAGGCGGGGCTGGGCGGCATGGTTACCATTGGCACACGCCTGTCCAATGCGGGGGAGCAGAAGCGCCTGACGCAGTTTGCCCGCCCGGATATGCGGATATGGTGCACAATTGGCACGCACCCCGACCATGTGGAAGAAGCCCCGGTACCGCAGGTGCAGGATATTGTAACACTGGCCGACACCCCCGAAGTGATTGGCATAGGGGAGACAGGGCTGGACTACTTCCATGGGCAGGAAGGAGTTCGTCCGCTCCAGCAGGAGAGCTTTCGCAGGCATATTCAGGCTGCCCGTGCGCTGGAGATCCCCGTTATCATCCACGCTCGGCAGGCTGATGCGGATGTGGCGGCCATTCTGGAGGATGAGAGCGCTCAAGGTGCTTTTCCCATCCTGCTCCACTGCTTTGCCTCTGGCCCCGAGCTGGCCAGCCGGGTGGTGGCCCTTGGTGGGTATGTCAGTTTTTCCGGTATTGCGACCTTCCCTAAATGTGAGGAAATCCGCAGTGTTGCGCGTGACCTGCCCATAGAGCGTATTCTGGTGGAAACAGATGCCCCCTATCTGGCCCCTGTGCCGCAGCGGGGTAAACGGAACCAGCCTGCTTTTGTGGCGCATACAGCGCGCCGCATTGCGCAGGAGCGGGGGATGGATGTGGCTGCATTTGCCGAGCAGACAACGCGGAACTTCCACAGGTTGTTTCGTAAGGTGCGTTAAAGCGGGAGTAAGCCGGGTATGAAGGTCAGTGTGCTTGGGTGTGGTGGGTCATCTGGCGTGCCTGCACTCGGTGGGCCAGACGGGCATGGCCAGTGGGGCGCGTGCGACCCGGCTGAACCCCGGAACAGGCGTAGTCGTGCATCCATTTTTTTGCGGATGGAAGATGGATGCGGCGTTCTGGTCGATACCGGGCCAGACCTGCGCGCCCAGTTGCTTGCACATGGTATTAGCGCGTTTGAGAACGTAATCTACACCCATACTCATGCGGATCATGTTTCTGGTCTGGACGAGTTAAGGGGCATTAACCGCCAGATTGGTAAGGCCATTACCGCATACGGTACCGCGGAAGTGCTGGGGGAGTTGCAGGAGCGGTTTGCTTACGTTTTCAAACCCCACACAACGCCGTATTTTTTTCGGGCGGTGCTGGATGCCCAACCCATTCTGTGGGGAGAACAGGTCAATATTGGCGGATACGCCTTTACCCTGTTCGAACAGAACCACGGTTACGTCACGTCCACAGGGCTACGGTGTGGGACGTTTGCCTATAGTACGGATGTGGTGGAACTGCCCGAACAGTCTGTCGCATGTCTGCGTGGCGTCCGTACATGGATGGTGGACTGTTTTCAAAAAACGCCCCATGGCGCGCATGCCTGGCTCGACCGGGTGCTGGAATGGAAAGCCCTGATTCAGCCAGAGCGCGTTATTCTGACCCATATGGGAGCTGAAATGGACTGGGGCTGGATGCGTGAACACCTTCCCCCCGGGGTTGAAGCCGCATGGGACGGCATGAGCTTCGAACTCCCTGACCCTCCCCATGCGGGGTGAGGAGGGTAGGCTGCTTTACACAGGAGCGGTCTAGCGGCTCATCAGCACTGTAATGTCAGCGCTTTCCAGCACGTGGCGGGTAACACCGCCCAGAATGAGCTGGCGCAGGCGGGAGTGTGAATAAGCTCCCATAGCCAGCATATCGGCATCAAACTCGCGGCAGGCTGCCAGCAGCCCTTTCCCGACATCACGCTCGACGGGCTGGAACTCAACGGCATCGGCCTTGATGCCGTGGGCTGCCAGATACTCCACCACGTCTTTTGCGCTGGGGCCACGGCGCTGGTAGTCCCCGCAGTGCAGCACCCGCACGGCTTCGGCCGTTTGTGCCCAGGCCAAGGCACCACGCAGGGCGGAGGAGGACTCAGCCGTGCCATTCCAGCCAATACAGACACGCTTGATCAGCCCGACCGGAGCGGTACGGGGGGCCATTACCACGGGGCGCCCGCTATCGAACAGCACAGCATGTAGTGTTTCGGAAGAGGATACCTCATCACCGGAATCGGGGTGTGGCACCAGAGTGAAGTCCGACAGGCGAGCCTGCGCGGGAATGATCTCGCTTTCCGCACCACGGACCACGGTAAAGCTGATGCTTGGGGCATCCTCGGGGTAGGCGCTGTGCAGGGGCACAACCTTTATGTCGGGGTTGGCGGCGGTGTAGCGCTCGAACAGTGTGTGCACGTCATGGGCATGGCGAGCACTTTCGTGGTCAGCCGAGCGCATCAGGTCTTCCACCATGGCGCCGGACATGCCCTCACCGGCCAGTGGAGCAATGTCCCGCCCATCGGGGCGTACGTGCAGGACGGCAAGGTGCGCGCCAAAGCGGCGGGCAAAATTGCCGCCACGTACCAGAGCGGCCTCGGCATTGGACGTGCTGGGGAGTGGAAGCAGAATTTTGCGGACGTCTTTCATTGTGTCGCTCCTTTAAATATCTGTGCGCGCGGCGCGCTGAAGGGTGCAAAGATTCGGCGTGATCGCTTATGGATATAACCGCGTTACGTCCCATCCGTTCCCGTGGTGTTCCCATATGGCCCGATCATGCAGGCGGTATGGGCGTTCCTGCCAGAATTCAAAATGCTGCGGGCTGACCCGGTAGCCCGACCAGTTCGTGGGGCGGGGAATGGGGCCGTTGCCAAATTCCTTTTCTGCGTTTTTCAGGCGCTGTTCAAAAATGTCACGGTCGGCCAGCGGGCGGGACTGGTCGGAGGCAATGGCCCCAAGCTGGGACATACGGCTCCGACTCGCAAAATAGGCGTCCGCTTCTTCGGGGGAGACCGGTGTTATGTTCCCTTCGATTCGGATCTGGCGGCGCAGGCTCTTCCAATGGAACAGCAGGGCCGCACTGGGGTTGGCCTCAAGCTCGCGCCCCTTGCGGCTGAACATGTTGGTGTAAAAGACAAAACCTCTGTGGTCATGCCCTTTAAGCAGAACAATCCGTGCGGAGGGGCGGCCATCGGCTGTGGCCGTGGCGAGCACCATGGCGTTGGGGTCACAGGGTTCTGATTTTTCGGCGTCTTGCATCCATGCGTCAAAGAGTGCGAACGGGTCTGCACTCAGGTCGATCAGAGGATGATCAACAAAGGGGACAGTGGGGGCGGCTGGGTCTGTTTCCGGCATGGTTCGGACTCTTGTCTAAATGTCATGGAAAGGGGCTGCGCGCGCTTTCCTGTGTGATTCCATACTCCTGCCGGATACGAGTTTAAAGCGTGTCCATGCGTGTTTGGGCTTGTTTCACGCGCCGGTGTATGCGACCACGCCTACAGAAAACCCAGAATTTTTTCCGAAACAAGTAGGTTGAGGTTCCCACATGTCTTCTCCCAACGCCGAGCTGCCCGCAAAAGGTACGCTGATGAAGGGCAAAAAAGGTCTGGTGATGGGTGTTGCCAATGACCGCTCTCTTGCATGGGGTATTGCATCCGCAGTGGCCGCACAGGGGGGCGAGCTGGCATTTACCTATCAGGGCGAGGCGTTGGGCAAGCGCGTACAGCCTTTGGCAGAAAGTGTTGGTGCCAAGCTGGTTCTGCCATGCGACGTGACCGATGATGCCGCCATAGACGAAACATTCGCCACGATCGAACGTGAATGGGGCGAGCTTGACTTTGTTGTTCATGCCATTGGCTGGGCAGACAAGCAGTTCCTGCGCGGGCGCTACGTGGACACCCCCCGTGCCGCATTTCTGACCGCGCTGGATATTTCGTGCTACTCCTTCACAGCAGTTGCACGCCGCGCCGCAGGGCTGATGAAGAACGGCGGCTCGCTGCTGACGCTCAGCTACCTGGGGGCAGAGCGTGTTATGCCGCATTACAACGTTATGGGTGTGGCCAAGGCAGCGCTTGAGGCTTCCGTGCGTTACATGGCTGCGGATCTTGGGTCGGATGGTATTCGCGTGAATGCTGTTTCCGCCGGGCCGGTTAAAACGCTTGCCGCCAGCGGTATTGGGGACTTCCGGTATATTCTGAAGTGGAACCAGTACAACGCACCGCTCGAGCGTAATGTGATGCTTGAAGAAGTGGGCGGGGCAGGGCTTTATATGCTCTCCGACCTCTCCCGCGGTGTTACGGGTGAGGTGCACCATGTGGACTGTGGTTACAATATTGTGGGCATGAAAAACCCGACCGCTCCCGATATTTCTGTTGCTGGAGACTAAACACAGCCGTGTCCTACAATACTTTCGGGCATATGTTCCGGGTTACGACGTGGGGCGAAAGCCATGGCCCCGCGATTGGCTGTGTTATTGACGGTTGCCCACCACGCATTGCATTGAGCGAGGCTGATATTCAGCCTTTTCTCGACCGCAGGCGGCCCGGGCAGTCGGCTTTTACCACACAGCGGCAGGAGCCTGACCAGGTTCGTATTCTGTCCGGTGTGTTTGAAGGGCAGACAACGGGGACACCCATCTCCCTGATGATCGAAAACACGGACCAGCGTTCGCGCGATTATGGGGATATTGCCCAGACCTATCGCCCCGGCCACGCAGACCTTGTTTATGACCTGAAATACGGTATCCGCGATTATCGTGGTGGTGGCCGCTCTTCCGCGCGGGAGACGGCTTGCCGCGTTGCTGCGGGGGCTGTTGCCCGCAAGGTGCTGGGGGATGGCGTGCGTGTACGCGGGGCTTTGGTCCAGCTTGGCCCCAAGGATATTGACCGCACCCGCTGGGACTGGGCGGAGGTGGAGCGTAACCCCTTCTTTGCTCCCGACCCCGGAGTGGTGGAAGACTGGGCGGCCTATCTGGCAGCCATCCGCAAGGATGGCTCATCCATTGGTGCCGTGATCGAGATTGTGGCCGAAGGTGTGCCTGCCGGACTGGGTGCCCCCATTTACGGCAAGCTTGATGCGGATATTGCAGCAGCGTTCATGAGCATTAACGCCGTTAAAGGGGTGGAAATAGGCGACGGTTTTGCCTCTGCCTCCCTAACGGGGCCAGAAAATGCCGATGCCCTGTTCATGCGCAACGGCACGCTGGAGTTTGGCTCCAACCATGCCGGAGGCGTGCTGGGGGGTATTTCCAGCGGTCAGCCCGTAGTGGCCCGCTTTGCCGTCAAACCCACCAGTTCCATGCTAACCCCCGTGCCCTCCATTACCAGAGATGGGGTGGAAACACAGGTTATTACCAAAGGCCGGCATGACCCGTGCGTGGGTATTCGGGCTGTTCCTGTGGGGGAAGCCATGATGGCCTGCGTGCTTGCGGACCATCTGCTCCGCCATCGTGGGCAGGTAGGGGGCTAACGCCTCCTACCCGATCAGGGTGGCATCCAGCGTAATGGGTGCCCTGAAGAGCTTGGAAACAGGGCAGCCTTCCTTGGCTTTGTTGGCCAGTTCTGCAAACTGCTGTTGTGTTGCGTTGGGCACTTTGGCCTTGAGGGTCAGGGCGATGGACGTAATTTCAAACCCTCCATCCTTTTTGCTCAGGCTGACATCTGCCTGAGTATCAATGCTGGTGGCAGTGAGCCCCGCATCCCCCAGAATGAGCGACAGGGCCATGGAAAAACAGGCCGCATGGGCAGCGCCCAGAAGTTCTTCAGGGTTTGTGCCGGGTTGCCCTTCAAAGCGGGTATTAAAACCGTAAGGCTGCTGGTTTAGCGCACCACTCTGGGTGGAAACGGTGCCCTTACCGGTTTTGATTGCACCTTCCCAATGGGCGCTACCATGTTTGATAATGCTGCTCATATGCGCTGTATCCGTCTTTATGTTCGCCTGAGTGGTGGTGCAGGCATCGTATTGCACGAACGCCGGGGCGGTAGATAAAGTTCATGCATGGCTGCCTGCTCTCGCAGAGATGAAAAGGCGTTTTGGGCGGAATGTGCCTATACTGCATTTAACAATATGGCTGTGAACGCTCTGTAAAGCCTTGCAAGCAGGGAGGAGTAGGGGCATTCCGGCTTATTATCTTTGGCCCCGTTTCCATGCGCAGACGCGGCGGCGGGCGAGGCTGATAACGCGGAGACCATAATGAGTTCCACCACGACCGATACCGCTTCTTCTGTTGATGTTGTCCTGATCGGCGGCGGCGTCATGAGCGCTACGCTTGGGACATTGCTGCGTCAGCTCCAGCCGGAATGGAGCATCAGCGTTTTTGAGCGTCTGGGCAGCGTTGCGGAAGAAAGCTCCAACGCGTGGAATAATGCAGGGACCGGCCATTCCGCTCTGTGCGAACTGAATTATACCCCGCAGGGGGCCGATGGCACGGTGGATATTTCCAAGGCCGTGGGGGTAAACGAACAGTTCCAGATTTCCCGTCAGTTCTGGTCCTATCTGGTAGAACGCCAGATTATTGTTTCCGCCAAAAACTTTTTAACGCCCGTCCCGCATATGAGTTTTGTGTGGGGGGAGGATAACGTAGCCTTCCTGCGCAAGCGCTACGAGGCACTTTCCCAGCATCCGCTGTTCTCCGGTATGGAATACACGGAAGATACGGCCCAGATCACACAGTGGGCACCGCTGATTATGCGGGACCGCCCTGCCGGGCAGAAGCTGGCTCTGACCCGTAGCCTCAAGGGGACGGATGTCAACTTTGGTGCATTGACCCGCCTGCTGTTTACCTACCTTGCCAGCACCCCGGCCTGCACGCTGCATACGCAGCACGAAGTGAGCGACATTACCCGCAATGGCAGTGATGGCTGGCGGCTGAAAATACGTGACCTGCGGCAAAATACCCAGCGTGAGGTCAATGCCCGCTTTGTCTTTATCGGCAGTGGCGGGGGAGCCCTTTCCCTGCTGCAAAAAACGGGCATACCCGAAGCGCGTGGCATTGGTGGTTTTCCGGTCAGTGGGCAGTTCCTGCGCTGCACCAACCCGGACCTGATTGCCCAGCACCATGCCAAGATTTATGGCAAGGCATCGGTCGGCGCACCGCCCATGTCCGTGCCGCACCTTGATACGCGCATGATTGACGGCAATCCGGCGCTGCTATTTGGCCCGTATGCTGGCTTTTCCACACGCTTTTTGAAGCAGGGCTCTCTTATGGATCTGCCGCTCTCGGTGCGGGCGGATAATATTGGCCCTATGCTGGCCGTTGCGCGGGATAACTGGGCCCTGACCAAATACCTGATCGAGCAGGTCATGCAGACACAGGGTGCGCGGATTAAAGCCTTGCAGGACTTTATTCCCAACGCGCAGGCCAAGGACTGGGAACTGGTTGTTGCAGGCCAGCGGGTGCAGATTATCAAAAAGGACGCTGCCAAAGGTGGTGTTCTGCAATTTGGTACGGAAGTCATTGCCAGTGAGGACGGCTCCGTTGCCGCATTGCTGGGGGCATCTCCGGGCGCATCCACTGCGGCCCCGATCATGCTGAATGTTCTGCAAAAATGCTTCCCCACCAAAATGCCGGAATGGACGGATAAGCTGCGCGAGATCATCCCCTCATTCGGGCAGAAACTCTCCCGGCATCCCGACATGTGTGAGGAAATTTTTGATAAGACAACGCAGGTGCTTGGCCTGACCCAGTAAACTGCGCCCATCCCCCACATGCTGTTTATGTGGGGGATGGCAAGCTTAAAAGCTGCGGTGTTAGTCGGCTATGCTCATATCCGCCCGGTTCCACCAGTTCTGCTGTAAGCTGGTGTTGGGGATAAAGTCAGCCGGGTTGCCTGCAAAACTGACTGTGTTGGTGGGTGTTTCCTCAATACTGAGTTCCGAGCAGCGTAAAACGCCTCCTTCGGCCAGCAGGAAGGCATTGATCTTGGCCATGAGCAGGCAAACCATCAACTCGGTGGTCGGGTCTCCGGGGGTCACCACAATACGTGCGGCGCGTGCGGGCTCATGTGTTTTAAACCACGCCAGAAGCGGGTCGTCCCCGGCTAGCTGGAGCGCGTGGTCCAGTCGTTCATCCACAAAGCGGTGCCAGGTCTGCTTGGCTTTTTGAAACGAGACAGGCATGTTCCCGCGCCCATCCAACCGGGCGAGGCTGGTGGGTTCAAGCCTTACGGTAACAAATTCGTTGTGACCATGGGGCAGGGCGCAGCTTTCGCTGGCACCGTGAATAAGGCGGTGCCCCATGGAAAAGCGGCGTGTAAAAACAAGGTCAGGCATGTTGGTCTTCTGCTATGTAAGCGTCCCATCCCGCGCGGCGGAGCTGGCAGGCGGGGCAGGTACCACAGCCATACCCCCATGCGTGGCGCACGGTACGGTCCCCCATGTAGCAGGTATGGCTCTCATGGTTGATGAGCGTCACCAGAGGTTCCCCGCCCAGTTCGTCTGCTAACGTCCAGGTTTCGGCCTTGTCCAGCCACATCAGGGGAGTGTGCAGGACGTAACGGCTGTCCATACCCAGATTAAGGGCAACCTGCAGGGCCTTTATGGTGTCATCGCGGCAGTCGGGGTAGCCGGAATAATCGGTTTCGCACACACCGGTTACAATGTGGCGCATGCTCCTGCGGGCTGCGAGAGCCGCAGAAAACGTTAAAAAGATCAGGTTACGGCCGGGCACAAATGTATTGGGCAGGCCGTTCTGGGTCATGGCAATTTCGGCATCGCGTGTGAGTGCCGTATCGGAAATATCATTCAGGGCATGCAGGGGGAGCGTATGGTCTGGCCCCAAGCGCTCCTTCCATTGCGGGTTCAGGGCTGCAAGGCCTTCGCGTATGCTCTGGCGGCATTCCAGTTCAATGGCGTGGCGCTGGCCGTAATCAAAGCCCACGGTTTCCACATGTTTGAAGCGCGCCAGAGCCCACGCCAGACAGGTTGCGGAATCCTGCCCGCCGGAAAAAAGCACAAGGGCGGATTCGGTCTGTTCCTTGGAGGACTGGGGCATGATCAGGGTATTCCCGTCAGCTTGTGGGTTTGCAGGGATAACGCCCATCTGGGGTTTTGCAGGCAGTAGGCAATAGCGGCCTGCGTATTGGCTGCCTGCTCCGGGCCATCCATGGGCTGGAGCCAGAAATTGGTAAAATCCAACCCAGCCAGATCCGCCGGGTCAAGCCCGGGCTGGGGGTAAACCAGCTTGAGTTCGGCCCCGCTGGTTTGCACAAGTGGCGCGCCCGCCTTGGGGCTGACGCACAGCCAGTCGATCCCTTCAGGTGCCAGCATGGTGCCGTTACTTTCCACCGCAATTGCAAAGCCTTTGTCGTGCATGGCGGCAATAAGAGGGGCATCAAGCTGGAGCAGCGGTTCTCCCCCGGTAAACACCACAAGGGGGCGCCCGGGAGAGGCGGATGCAGGCCAGAACCCGGCAATGCGTGCGGCCAGATCCGCCGCATTGTGGAACCGGCCGCCCCCGGTCCCATTGGTGCCAATAAAGTCCGTATCGCAAAACTGGCAAACGGCCTGGGCCCGGTCTTCTTCCCGGCCGGACCATAGGTTGCAACCAGTAAAGCGGCAGAACACGGCCACGCGCCCTGCCTGCCCGCCTTCACCTTGCAGGGTAAGAAAAATTTCCTTGACCGAGTAAACCATTTGTAAAGTCTTACAGGCCAATCCCGATCGTATGCATGCCCAGGCTGTCCAGCAGGGCACGGTCACGCTGTGCCTGCGGGTTGGGGGTGGTCAGCAGCCGTTCGCCATAGAAAATGGAGTTGGCACCGGCGAGAAAACACAAGGTCTGTGTTTCATCATTCATGTTCTCACGCCCCGCGGCAAGGCGTACGCGGCTTTTGGGCATGGTAATGCGGGCTGCCGCAATCATGCGCACAAAGTCCAGAGGCCGGACTTCGTCTGCCTTGGCAAGCGGTGTGCCTTCCACGCGGACCAGCAGATTGATGGGTACGCTCTCGGGGTGGGCGGGCATGTTGGCTAGTGCGGCAATCAGGCCCGCGCGGTCAGTCTCGTTCTCGCCCATGCCGACAATGCCGCCACAGCAGACATTGATCCCTGCATCGCGCACATTGGAGAGAGTATCCAGCCGTTCCTGATAAGTGCGGGTGGTGATGATCTGGCCGTAATATTCGGGCGAGGTGTCGATATTATGGTTGTAAAAATCCAGACCTGCCTGCTTGAGCCGCTGGGCTTGGGAATCATCAAGCATTCCAAGCGTTACGCAGGTTTCCATCCCCAGTTCTTTAACGCCTTCAATCATGGCGCAGACTGTTTCCATGTCCCGTTCTTTGGGGGTTCGCCATGCCGCGCCCATGCAAAAGCGGCTGGCCCCTGCGGCCTTGGCTTTTTTTGCTTCGGCCAGCACGTTTTCAATGGCCATAAGCTTTTCAGCTTTTACGCCATCTTCGTGCAGGGCGCTCTGGGGGCAATAGGCGCAATCTTCCGGGCAGCCACCTGTCTTGATCGACAGAAGGGTGGAGATCTGTATCTCAGTCGGATCAAATGTCGCACGGTGTATGGCTTGTGCCTGAAACATCAGTTCCGGGAACGGGAGGTCAAGCAGCGCCTGCACTTCGGCAACGCTCCAGTCATGGCGGATGTCCATTGCTGGAGTGGCAGGGCGGGAAAAGGAGGGCGAACCATCAGGCATGGAATGTGAACCGAACCAGATATGCTAGAGGGAAGTGCAATGCAGCATATCGTGTTTGTACCGTCAAAGCCAGTTTTTAGCAGAGGGACAAAAGGTGCCCGTATGCGCGCCCCATCTTCACACTTCACAACAGGCGCAAAGTGCTTCCATAGTGGCGCCAAGTTCGTTTGAAGACAAAACCCAAGGGTGAACAAGATGACAAAAAAGAACTCGGTTGTAGGGCTGGTGCTGGCCGTGGGTGCGCTGGGAACACTGGGGGCGTGTGAACAACATTACCCGCAGGAGCGCTCGGGCCGTGGGGTCGGGCTTTTGCGTATGCCCAACCCGGCTTCTGTTTACTGCGTGAAAAAAGGCGGTGAACTGAAGATGGAAATGACCGACAAAGGGCAGGTCGGGTACTGCCACCTGCCAGATGGCCGCGTGATTGAGGAATGGGTTCTGTTCCGGCAGGATAATCCGCGGCAGGGGAACTGATTAAGGCTTAAAGCAGATGTCCCGCCCCCCGTTCCCCCCGTTTGATGCCATAAGTGCTGCATCCAAGGCCCGCATGGCTGAAGATGCATGGAACTCTCAGGAGCCGGAAAAAGTGGCTCTGGCGTACACACCGCAGAGCATATGGCGCAATCGGACCGACTTTGTGCATGGCCGGGCAGAAATTATTGCTTTTCTGGCCCGTAAATGGACGGAGGAACTGGATTACAGGCTGATCAAGGAGGTCTGGGCCTTCAAGGATAACCGTATTGCCGTGCGCTTTGCCTACGAATGGCATAACGCGGCGGGGCAGTGGTTTCGGTCTTATGGTAATGAGAACTGGGAGTTTGATGCCGCCGGGCTGATGCAGAACCGGCATGCCTCCATTAACGATCTGGCCATTGCCAGTGCGGACCGCCTGTTCCTCTGGCCCAAAGGCCGCAGGCCGGACGGGCATCCCGGCCTGAGCGAACTGGGGCTGTAGGCCGTAAGGCGCTGCAAAAGCTTTGGTCAGGCTTATGCTCCAAACAGGAGCCTGACCAGTATCAGGCTGGCCCCGACCAGCCCGAGCAGGGACAGAAATACGTTCAGGGCCAGTGGCCTGCCTGCATGCAGCACAGCCCGTAACTCCACGCTCAGGCCAAGTGCCGCCATGGCCATGGTGGTCAGGCAGGTGGCGGTAGTGCTCAGGGGAGTCAGTGCAACATCTGGCACAAGGTCGCATGAGCGGGCGGTCATCATGGCGGCAAAGCCGGTAATATACCAGGGCACCAGCCGGGCGAAGGAGGCGCCATGCGTGGTGGCCTGCCGGGTCTGGCTTGGTTTTGCACAAAACACAGCGAGGGCAAGGCAGACCGGCCCCAGCATGAGCACGCGCATAAGCTTGACCAGTGTGCCAACATGGAGTGCCGTCTGGCCAAAAGGCGCTGCTGCGGCAACAACCTGTGGCACAGCGTAAACGGTTAACCCTGCCAGAACGCCCTGTGCATTGGGGCTGCCCAGCAAGGCTGGTGCCAGCAACGGCAGGCCCAATACCACCACAAGCCCGCCTGCGGCGGTAAAGGCAATGGTGGTGCCTATATCTTCCTCCTTTGCGCCAATAACGGGGGCTGCGGCCATTATGGCGGAGTTTCCACAAATGGCGTTACCGCAGGCAACCAGCAGGAGCTGATGTGTGGGCAACCCCATTGCGCGGCCAATGAGCAGCGTAAAAACCACGCTGAACAAGACAATCCCCATTACCCCTAAGAGCAGCGCGGGACCGGCGCAAAAAACGGCATGCAGACTGAAGGACGCGCCCAGACAGACAATAGCTACGTTTAGCAGAGGCCTGGCGCATAGTCTGATCCCCCCTGTCCATATGGGGCCGGGCGTTTTGATCGCTCTGATCAACACCCCGAGCAAAAGAGCCAGATTAAGGCTTTCCAGCCAGGCTTTGCCCAGCAGATATGTTTCCGCTGTTTCAAGACATATGGCCAGCCCCGAAGCCAGCAGGCAGAGCAGAACACCCGGCCCGGATGCGCGTAAGAAACTGATAAGCTTGAGGGGACGCATACAGTTGGGGGCGGGGTGTGCTGTCATGGTGTTTTTCCTTCTGTCCACCAGAACTTAGGGAAAACCCAATCCATCAATCCAACTCATAGTTTTTGTTATTCTGATCGTAAATAATGATTGGTTATGTTAGGCAATACGGCATGACACTGGAGCAACTCCGTATTTTTGTGGCGGTGGCCGAGCGGGAGCACGTTACGGCCGCCAGCCGCGCCTTGCACGTGACGCAGTCAGCCGTATCCGCCGCCATTGCCGCATTGGAAGAGCGCCATGGTGTCAAGCTGTTCCATCGGGTGGGGCGTGGAATAGCGCTGACAGAAGCCGGGCGACTGTTTCTGCCCGAAGCCCGTGCGGTTCTGGCTCGCGCCACTATGGCGCAAACCGTGCTGGAGGAGGTGGGCGGGCTTAAACGGGGCAAACTGCGCCTTGTCGCCAGCCAGACCATTGCCGCTTACTGGTTGCCGCCCATTCTGGTCACATTCCGTCGGCTTTACCCCGATATTGAGGTGGAACTGGCAATCAGTAACACTCTGGACGCCGCAGCCCGTGTGCGGGATGGAGACGCGGAACTTGGAGTTGTTGAAGGTCTGGTGGACGACCCCGCTCTGGCGCAATGGCCAATAGGGGAAGACCACCTGACAATTATTCAGGCTGATGCGGAGCTTCCCCACAAAATCAGTCGGGACTGGCTTTGCGCCGCGCAGTGGGTCATGCGGGAGGAGGGATCTGGCACCCGTGCGGCATTGGAGGACTACCTCGCACAGTTCGGGGTTGCGCCGCAGGATATGACCATAAGCCTCGTTCTTCCCTCGAACGAAGCAGTCCGTACAGCCATAGAAGCCGGGGCAGGGATAGGGGCGTTGTCCTCGCTGGTTGTCGCTCCCGCGTTGCTGGCGGGCACGCTCCATGCTGTGCCGCAGGACGTGAAACCCCGCTCATTTTACGGTCTGCGGCATAAGGAACGCTACCGGAGCCGTGCCGCAGATGCTTTGCTGGACCTTATCAAGCAGTAACACGCAATGGAATGACTGCTGTAGGCAGGGGTGTTTTTAGGCGAAATCAGTCGCCCCAACCTGTTTTGGGGCATAACGGTGGGGACATATCTGTGCTAGGTAAGCGTCGTCTCCAACTACCCCGCGTATGCGCATTGCGGTGGATGAAACCGGAAAATTGAAGATGACAGCTCTGCCGACTTTCAGTGATGTGGTTGCGGCTTCGGCCCGGATCAAAGGGCAGGCTCATCGCACACCTGTTCTGAGGTCACGCTACCTGAATGCGCTGAGCGGTGTTGAACTGTTCTTTAAAGCCGAGAATTTCCAGCGGGTTGGGGCCTTCAAGTTTCGGGGGGCCACAAACGCGATTTTGGCTCTACCCGAAGATGTGCGGCAGAAAGGCATTATTGCGTTTTCGTCTGGTAACCATGCTCAGGCCATAGCCTGCGCCGCGCGTGAGGCCGGAGTGCCTGCCGTAATTGTCATGCCCGAAGATGCCCCCGCCGTAAAACTGGCCGCAACGCGGGGCTACGGCGCGGAGGTTGTGACCTATGACCGCTATTCCCAGGACCGGGAAGAAATTGCGGCACGCCTTGTGGCCGAACGGGGTGGAACGCTGCTGCCATCTTTCAATCACCCGGACATTATTGCCGGGCAGGGCACGGCAGCACTGGAACTTATGGAGGAAACAGGACCGCTGGATGCCTTGTTCGTGCCTGTTGGGGGCGGCGGTCTGGCTTCGGGCTGCGCGCTTGTCGCGCATGAAGTGGCACCCGATTGTGCGGTAATAGGGGTGGAGCCTGCAGCGGGGGATGATGCCCGGCAATCCATGGCCGCGGGGCATATCGTAAAAATTGCCGCACCGCGTACAATTGCAGATGGCGCGCAAACAACAAGCGTGGGTAACATAACATTTGCACTCATGCAGCGCTATGTCCGCGACATTGTGACGGTGGACGATGCCGCTTTGGCCGCCACCATGCGTTTGCTGGCAGAGCGGATGAAAATTATAGTGGAACCCACTGGCTGCCTTGCTCCGGCAGCGGCCCTTGCCGCAGCCCCGCAATGGCAGGGGCGGCGTGTGGGTGTACTTTTGTCGGGCGGGAACATCGATATTACCCGATTTGCCCAGCTTGTAGGTTAAGAGGCATGGATATAGAACTTGAGCCTTGGTTAAGGTCGTGCACCACAATAGTATTATCGCATCACACCGATGACGATATTCTTGATATGTTCCCGCGCCTGAAAAACCTTGGTGCGAGCGCATTTGGTGAAGATGCCGATACTTTTGGTGAAACGCTGTACGATGTTATTCACGATGAACCGTACACGCGGGATCTGACGTTTAAAGTTCAGACAGTTCACGAATTAAAGACATTGCTGGCATACAGCAAAGAGGACTTGCAGCGGGTCAGTTCGGTTGTGCTGGGTATAGACCCGACAGCTAAGGTTACAGATCCCCCTGACTGGGGTGATTTGCCCAACCTGTGGGCATTCTGGTGTGCGGTCCTGTTTAGTTTCCAGAATGATCCTGAAGTGGAAGCGGGAAAAGAGATTGATCTGGAGCCGCTCAACCACTTGGGGGCGGGTGGTTATGTGCTGTCCAACCATGTTGCTCTGTCGGATGAACGCATCGCATATCGCTTTACCGTGGAAAAACGGCCGGCTGTCTCATGCTTCGCATCGGCGAAAGAAGCGGAGGATGTGATTGGCCGGGTGCTCCATGAAAACGGCCATAAGATTGATAATTGGCTCAAGACCGCGAGAAAGGGAGCCAAGCTGGAGGTCGAAGGGCGCGTCTCGGAAGAAGGGGCGTTTATTGTCCGTGCCACAGACCGGGAGCGCAGGCGCGCACGATCCATACAAATTGTTATAGTCAATGAAGAATGGAACGGACTGGTCTATTATATCCACACGTTTAGGCTTTATTAAGTCTGGTATTTTCCTGTTTTGCTGGTGTTTGAGGCTGATGTGGTCAAAGGATATTGAAAAGTCTGACCACATTGGAAATTCAGGGCAGGAAGATGCGGAGCAATCCCATGGGATGGGTAGTCCTGCACACATTTGAATCTGCTTCCCAAGATAAACTGTGACGAAAAAATCAGTCCTAACGAGGGGAGGAGGGGTATCAGTGCGGGAGGGGGGCTGTGGATCTGGTCTTTTTGTTCCATTTTGGGCAATCGCAACCTCGCAATTCCAGCAGCTTATGCCTGTGATGGCTTTCCGGTGCAGGATGATGCGGAGTGAGGCTATGGCAGGAAGGATATTTCCGCCCCGCAAAATGGGATTGTCCAAATTTTATGCGCACAGCCAAATATCGCATAAGATATATTATGCCAACAAAAATGGGTGCGCAAATGGGATACTGCGGATCGTTTGTGGTGTTCATGTATGCACATCAGATAGGCCTGAAAACCCGGAATTTGGCGTCGAGTATCCTGTCTTTTGGCTTAACTCTGCCCTGATAAGTGATCGTTCCGATGGATTGAGAGGCATTTCAATTGTTGTTGGCGGTGTACTGGCCGAGATTTGGCCATATCAAGCGTCCAGACAATGTCCTCGCCCTTGCTGGTGAATAAGCCGTGGTTGCAAGTTGATGGTGCGTTGTCCGGTTAGCGTCCCGGAGCAGGCTTGAGGGCGCCAATTGCACAAAATAAAATAGTGCAATGTGGTGCGTGATGGGGAGGATTGTCTATTTTTATATGTTGTTTTTGCGGAAATATATCTATAAGGAGTAGTTATATAAGGTTCTGTCATTCACTGTGATGGGTTGTGGATATTTTGTCTTCTGACAATACAGGTGTTATCGAGCAGTTGCGTGCCGTGCAGGATGACCCCGTTCGTCTGCTGCGCACGGCCCATGCTCTGCTGGGGGACCGGCTGGCGGTTATGTCGTCCTTTGGTGCGGAATCCGCCCTACTGCTCGCCTTTGTAGCGGAGGCTGAACGCGACATGAGGGTGCTGTTCCTTAATACGGGCAAGCACTTCCCCCAGACACTCACATACCGGCGCGAGCTGGCCGACGTGTTGGGGTTGAGTAATGTTGAGGATATTGGCCCGTCCCCCGAACAGGTCAGCGATCGTGACCCAACGGGAGAGCTCTGGGCCTTTGACCCCGATGCCTGCTGCAAACTGCGCAAGGTAGAGCCGCTGAATGTTGCCTCCTTGCCGTACGACGTGCTGGTAACCGGCCGCAAGCGTGGGCAAGCCGCAACACGCGCGGCAATGGAGATTGTGGAAGAGCGTGGCGATGGCCAGATCCGCATCAATCCGCTGGCCTTCTGGAGTGCGCAGGATATTGCTGCAGAAATGCAGCGCCGCGCCTTGCCACCGCACCCGCTGGTGGCCGAGGGATATTTATCCATTGGGTGTGCGCCATGCACGCGTCCGGTGGATGGGCATGAAGATGCCCGGTCAGGCCGCTGGTCTGGCCTGAACAAAACCGAATGTGGGATTCACGTCGCAGGATAACCTGCCGTGCCGCATTCTAAAACATCAGCCTTACCCGTTAAAACTACAGGGTCGTGGAACATGGATCATCTTGATCAACTGGAAGCTCAGAGCGTTTTTATTCTGCGGGAGGCTTATCGTAAGCTAAAGCCGCTTGCCATGCTGTGGTCATTGGGGAAGGACTCCAATGTTATGGTCTGGCTGGCCAAAAAGGCGTTCCTCGGGCGCGTCCCCTTCCCTGTCATGCATGTGGATACGGGTAAAAAATTCCCCGAAATGTACCAGTTCCGGGACGAATATACCAAAAAATGGGAACTGGACCTGCTGCTGGGTGATTGCCCGCCGGTAGAGGAAATGGACCCCTCCCTGCCGCCTGCTGCCCGTTCTGCCGCCCGCAAGACCGCTGGTCTTGCCGCCATGATCGAAAAGCACAAATTGCAGGGTGTTATTGCCGGTATCCGCCGTGATGAGCAGGGCACCCGTGCGAAGGAACGCGTGTTCAGCCCGCGTGGTGCAAGCCATAAATGGGATATTCGCAACCAGCCGCCCGAATTCTGGGACCAGTATGCCACCCCGCACGAGGAAGGTATGCATATCCGTGTGCATCCGCTCCTGTCCTGGCGCGAGATTGACATCTGGCGTTACATTGAGCGTGAAGGCATTCCGCTGGTTGACCTGTATTTTGCTAAAAACGGCAAGCGTTACCGCTCTCTGGGTGATGCGGACATTACCTCCCCCGTGGAAAGCAATGCCGCAACTCTGGCAGAAGTTATTGCAGAGCTGGAAACAACCAAAACGTCTGAGCGTTCGGGCCGGGCCATGGACCATGAATCCGAAGATGCCTTTGAACGCCTGCGCGTGGCTGGTTATCTCTGATAGAGCGTGGATCGGAAAAAACGAAAATGAGTGATACGATTTCTTCCTCTCAGGATGCCGCAACCCCTATCGTTATCGTGGGGCATGTTGACCACGGCAAATCCACGCTTATCGGGCGTCTTTTGCATGACACGGATAACCTGCAGGACGGCAAGGTTGCCCAGATCATTGAATCCTCCAAAAAGCGCGGCCTGAAGATTGAATGGAGCTTCCTGCTCGATTCCTTGCAGATCGAGCGTGATCAGGGCGTTACGGTTGATTCTACCCGTATTCCCTTCCGGCTTGGTTCGCGCGAATACGTTATTGTGGATGCTCCCGGCCACCGCCAGTTCCTGCGGAACATGATCACCGGTGCGGCCGATGCAGAGGCCGCCGTGCTGGTGGTGGATGCCGTGGAAGGTGCGCGTGAGCAGACCCGCCGCCACGCCATGCTGCTGCACCTGATCGGGATCAGGCATGTTATTGTTCTGCTCAACAAGGTGGACCTGCTTGAGTTCGATCAGGCCAAGGTTGAAGCTGTTGAGGTTTCGGTTAACGAACTTCTGGGCAAGCTGGGGCTGGAAGCCGCCTATTTTGTTCCTGCCTCCGCCCGGGATGGGGACAACATTGCCAGCCGCTCCGACCGTATGCCCTGGTACAACGGCCCAACCCTGACCGAAGCACTGGCACGTGTGCCCACGCCCGCTTCCCGCTCGGAACTGGCGCTGCGCCTGCCCGTGCAGGACGTTTATCGCTTTGGGGATAAGCGTTACGTGGCTGGCCGTATTGAGCGTGGCCGGGTGCGTGTGGGCGATACGGTTGTTATTGGTACCCAGAAAACCCCTGCCCGCATTGCCTCGATTGAAGGCTGGCACACTGCCCCGCATGTGAGTGCTTCGGCAGGCCAGTCCATTGCGGTTACGCTGGAGCCGGACGTTATTCCCGATCGGGGCGATCTGCTGCACCATGTGGACACCCCGCCCACTCAGGCATCGCGCGTGCGGACCCGCCTGTTCTGGCTGCGGCAGGAGCCTTTGCGTGTGGGCGAGAGCTTCCGCCTGCGGCTGGCCACGGCCGAACATGCGGTGACTGTCACCAGCATTGAGTCCGTTGTTAATCTGGACGACCTGACCATGCACCCCGGCACGGAAGTGCCACCCGAAGGCTTTGCTGAAATCACGCTTGCCGCAGCAGAGAACATTCAGTTCGATGCCTTTGCTCCGGGCACGCCGGACGGGCGTGGTGTTCTGGTGGACCTGCAGCAGCGCATTGTAGGGGGTGCTCCCCTTATTGGCCCGGCAGAAATTGCCGTGGGCGATAAAGCCATTCACCCAAGTGCTAGTGCTGTGACCACGCAGGACCGCCAGCGCGTTAAGGGCCATAAAGGCAGTGTGTTCTGGCTTACCGGGCTGTCGGGTGCAGGTAAAAGCACGCTGGCACGGGCTGCAGAAAATGCTCTGTTTGCCGCAGGTGTGGACGTGAGCGTGCTGGATGGGGACACACTGCGTGCAGGGCTGTGCAAGGACCTTGGCTTTGCCGAAGCCGACCGGACCGAAAACGTGCGCCGTGCGGCAGAAGTTGCGCGTATTCTGCGCGATGCCGGGCAGGTGGTGCTGGTTGCCCTGATTTCCCCCCTGCGCTCGGACCGCGAACTGGCTCGCCAGATTATTGGTGAAGGGTTTGAGGAAGTGTTTGTGGATGCCGATCTGGGCACCTGCGAACAGCGTGACCCCAAAGGCCTGTATGCTGCGGCCCGTGCAGGGAAAATTAGCGGCTTTACCGGCATTGATGCTCCGTATGAAGCCCCACAGGCCCCTGCCCTGCGTGTGGCAACCGGCAATGGGAGCGTGGAAAAAGCGGTCTCCCAGCTTGTTTCCTTCGTGGAAGGCAGTGTGCGTTCCGGTGGCAGCGCCCGCGCACGGTCCTGATATTATAGCAAGAATGGCCGCTGCGGCATAAAGGTCGTGGCGGCCACTTTTCAGGCGCTCTTGTTCGCCTGTAAGGTACGATTTTTAAAAGGTGGGCAGGCAGATATATGAGTGCCATGTCATGACTCTGTCGCGTCTTGCTTTTTTTAGGGCTGGCGGCTCTGCCCTGCCCGGCTACAGGCTGTCGCTCACGCTAACATTGGCGTGGACGGGCTTTTTTATCATTCTGCCTCTTTCTACCCTGCTGGTTTATCCGTGGCAGGGTGGCACAGGCTCCATGCTGTCTGCCTTGCATGACAGTCGCATGCTGGCGGCATTGTGGACGAGTTTTTCGTGCGCGGCTATTGCCGCAGCATGCAACATACCATGCGGGTTGCTGCTGGCCTGGGCTCTGGCGCGGGGTAACCTGCCGGGGCACCGTCTGGCAGATGCGCTGATCGACCTGCCGCTGGCCCTGCCTACGGCCGTTTCAGGCATTACGCTTGCAACGCTCTATGGGCCGCACGGGTGGCTGGGGTCCCTGCTGGCGGTTTTCGGGGTCAGTGTTTCCTACAACAAGGCTGGCATTGTGCTGGCGCTTATGTTCGTGGGGCTGCCCTTTGTGGTGCGTGCAGTGGAGCCGGTCCTGCGCAACCTGCCGCAGGAACTGGAGGAAGCTGCACATCTGCTGGGGGCAAGGCCATGGCAGATTTTTGTGCGCATTATTGCCGCCCCCGTTCTGCCCGCGCTCATAACCGGGTTTGGTCTGGCTTTTGCCCGTGGCATTGGGGAATACGGGTCCGTTATTTTTATTGCGGGTAACCAGCCGTTTAAAAGCGAAATCGCACCTCTGCTGATCGTGGTCAGGTTGCAGGAGTTTGATTATCCGGGTGCTACCGCCATTGCCCTTGTGCTGTTGTGCGTCTCACTTCTTTCGCTCGCACTGATCGGTGGTGTGCGCCGTCGCTTTGCCGTGTGGAGTGAACCAGCATGACCCGTTATGTGGTATGGGCTGCAAGCTGGCTTTTTATTCTTGTCGTGCTTGTGACCCCCCCGGCACTGGTGCTGACCGAAGCGCTCAAGGATGGCGTTGGGGCCTCTCTGGCCACGTTGTCCGACCCCGATGCACAGGCTGCTATCTGGCTGACACTGCGCGTGAGTGTTGTGGCTGTTGTACTCAATACCCTCTTTGGTATTCTGGCAGCGTGGGTGCTGGTCAAGTTCCGCTTTCCGGGGCGGCAGTTCCTGCAAATTCTGGTGGAACTGCCGCTGAGCATTTCGCCCGTTGTTTCGGGGCTTGTCTGGTTGCTGCTGTTTGGTGCCCAGGGGTGGTTTGGGCCGCTGCTGGAGCGGTGGAATATCCATATCGCTTTTGCCGTGCCGGGTATTATTCTGGCCACATTGTTTGTAACGCTGCCTTATGTCGTACGCACGGTCATGCCGGTCATGGAGGTGCAGGGGCGAGATGCGGAGGAAGCTGCTGTTCTGGCGGGAGCCGGGTTCTGGCAGGTTCTGTGGCATGTCACCCTGCCGGGTGTACGCGGGGCTCTGCTTTCCGGCGTGTTGCTGACAACTGCCCGTGCTCTGGGGGAGTTCGGGGCGGTATCAGTCGTGTCCGGCCATATCCCGGGTGAGACGGAAACCATGCCGTTGCATATTGAAAATCTTTATAACGGCTACCAGTCGGTCGCGGCCTTTACCATGGCCGCTTTGCTGGCGCTTATGGCCATGAGTGCGGTTCTGCTCAGGTCCGCACCGGAATGGCTTGCAAGGTTGCAGGAGAAAAAGGCGTGAGTATTGAGGTCTGCAATCTGGTTCGTCTGGTTCCGGGCGCGCGGCAGCCATTGCTGGATAACGTGTCCCTCAAAGTGCCCGATGGCGCGTTTGTTGCTCTGGTCGGGCCTTCGGGGGCTGGCAAAACAACCTTGCTGCGCGCCATAGCCGGGCTGGATAACTGCAGCAGTGGGTCCATCCTGCTGGATGATAACCCCATGACCAGCGTAAAGGACCGTGCGGGCCGCATGGGGTTTGTGTTCCAGAACTATGCCCTGTTCCCGCATATGACGGTCGCGCGCAACATTGCCTTTGGGCTGGATGTGCAACCCCGTGCGGAGCGCCCTGCCCGCGCCCAGATTGCCCGGCGGGTGGAAGAACTGCTGGAACTGATGCAATTGCAGGGCATGGGGGGCAAGCACCCTGCCAAGCTGTCGGGTGGTCAACGGCAGCGTGTGGCACTCGCGCGCGCGCTGGCAACAGGGCCGCGTGTTCTGCTACTGGACGAACCTTTTGGTGCGCTGGACCCCATTGTACGCCGTTCTATCCGGACATGGCTGCGTGAACTGCATGATACGCTGGGCCTGACCACCATTCTGGTCACGCATGATCAGGAAGAAGCCCTTGAGGTGGCGGACCGTATTGTGGTCATGCAATCCGGTAGAATTGTGCAGGATGCCTCCCCCATGGATCTGGATGAGCAACCCGCGACTGAATTTGTGATGGAGTTTCTGGGGGAAGCCGTGTCTTTCTCCGGGGAAGTCCGGCATGGCCGCATGATCCCGGATGACGCGCTGGTCCTGCCTTTTGCCGTTCCCGAGGGTGTGACAGACGGTCCTGCCGTTGCCATGATCCGCCCGTATGAAATGAACATACAAAAGCCGGCATCGGAACAGGATGTGCTGAGCATTTACGCAGCCCCCCGGGGTACGCGGAATGGCTACAGGCATTATACGCTCCAGCTTGGGGAGCGGGTTGTGCCGTTTTATCGCCCGGTGGATGAGGCCGATGTGCAGGTGCAGGGTGTCGCGCTGGACATCAGCCGTTCCCGCCTGTTCCGTCAGGGACTATTGTGTGCATGATACGCGTCTGATGCGTGATATGTTGATAAAGACGAAAATTTATGTAATTTTCTGTCGTGGAATACGCGGAAAGGTATGAGCGTGGATCGCAGGAATAATCGTCGTGATACTGAAGGCTGTAGTGTTGTTACAGCCAACCGTCTGCTTGATGGCCGGATTGTCTGGCTGGATGCGCAGGGAAAATGGCAGTTGACCATTGGTCAGGCATGCCTGTTCCCCAATGATGGAATGGAAGACCTGCTACGTTCCCAAAATGCCCGTGCAGGGGCGGATAATGTGGTGGGGGTTTACGGTGTGCAGGTGGAAGAGACCGCGCACGGGCCGCGCCCCCGCACTACGCGCGAGCGTATCCGTGCCGCAGGCCCGAGTGTTCATGCTGAATTTACGCCCCTCTGGCAGCCCGCCCCCGCAGCTGCAAGTGGCTCCTGAATAAAACCCGACGGACCAAAACCATGCCCCACTCTCCCCAGCCCCCAGCAGACGTCGGCCGGTATGCGTATGACGCGGTTGACCGTACATTTCTCAAACAGCGGGTCGAACAGTTCCGTGATCAGGTGCAACGCCGGATTTCTGGCGCCCTGAGCGAAGATGAGTTCAAACCCCTGCGCTTGATGAACGGCCTTTACCTGCAACTGCATGCCTACATGCTGCGGGTGGCTATTCCCTACGGTATTGTCAGTGCCAACCAGATGCGCACGCTGGCCCATATTGCCCGGCGGTATGACCGGGATTACGGGCACTTTACCACGCGCCAGAATATCCAGTTCAACTGGATCCGGCTGGAAGATACGCCTGATATTCTGAATATTCTGGCTGACGCGGAAATGCACGCCATCCAGACCAGCGGAAACTGCATCCGCAACGTCACATCCGACCAGTTTGCCGGTGCTGCCCGTGATGAAGTTCTGGACCCGCGCGTACATGCGGAAATCCTGCGCCAGTGGTCCACCCTGCACCCCGAATTTACGTTTTTGCCGCGTAAATTCAAAATTGCCATTTCCGGCAGTGCGCAGGACCGTGTTGCCACCCGTTTTCATGATATCGGGCTGCTCGCACGTAAGGGGGAAAATGGGCGCGCGGTATTCGAGGTCTATGTTGGCGGCGGTCTGGGGCGTACCCCGGTTATTGGCGTAAAACTGCGCGATGACCTGCCAGAAGAAGACCTTATCGCGTATCTGGAAGCTGTTCTGCGCGTCTATAATGCGTACGGGCGGCGCGATAACATTTACAAGGCCCGGATTAAAATCCTTGTGCAGGCTCTGGGCCTTGGCGCGTTCCGTGATGAGGTCAATGCCGAGTTCATGGCCATGGATCGCAGCCGGTACCGTTTGCAGCCCGAAGTCGTGGCTGCCATTCGCGCCCGCTTTGCCACCCCAGTGTTTGAGGATGCCTCTGCCGGTACTGCCCAGCTGGCAGCCCAGACCAAGGTGGACCCAGCCTTTGCCGCATGGGTAGGCACCAATACCCACCCGCATCAGCAGGACGGATATTGCAGTGTAACCATTTCGTGCAAGCCTGCTGGTGGTATTCCGGGGGATGTTACATCTGCCCAGATGGACCTGCTGGCAGATCTGGCGGACCAGTACAGCTTTGGCGAGCTGCGGATTACACACCTGCAGAACGTGGTGCTGGGGCATGTGCGCAAGGATAGCCTGTTCGCGCTGTGGCAGGTGCTCAGCGCCAATGGTCTGGGCACGGCCAATATCGGCATGATAACCGATATTATTGCCTGCCCGGGGCTGGATTACTGCGCACTGGCCAATGCCCGTTCCATTCCCATTGCCCAGAAGCTGAGCCAGCGCTTCTCCAACGCAGCCCTGCAGCAGGAAATTGGCGCGCTGCGGCTGAATATTTCAGGCTGCATCAATGCCTGCGGTCATCACCACGCCGGGCATATTGGTATTCTGGGTGTTGATAAACGTGGAGAAGAAGCGTTCCAGATCACTCTGGGCGGTAATAGCGGGGAAGATGCTTCCATCGGCCAGATTATTGGCTCGGCCATGTCTGAGGATGAAACGGTTGATGCAATTGCCAGAATTGTTGATACCTATCTGGTCCAGCGCAAGCCGGGCGAACGTTTTATTGAAACCTGCCGCCGCCTAGGCGCCGCGCCATTCAAGGACGCAGCTTATGCCACTGCTTGAGAACGGTCAGATTGTACAGGATGGATGGACGCTGGTTGAGGATGGCCAGCCCCTACCTGATGGCGACATTCTGCTGCCTCTTTCCCGGTTGTCCGAAGGGCTTGGGCGGAATGGCAAAGGGCGTCTGGGCATTGTGCTCAAGCCTGACGAGCGGGTGAGCGACCTAAAGGAAGCCCTGCCCCGCCTTGACCTTGTCAGCCTGAACTTTCCTATTTTCCGGGATGGGCGGGCATTTACACAGGCCCGCTCCTTGCGCGAGCATCTGCATTTTGCCGGTGCCGTGCGTGTAACGGGGCATTTTCTGCCGGATCAGTATGAGTTCCTGCTCCGCTGTGGTGTTAGCCAGCTTGTTATTCCCGAGCAGAGCGATCTGGCGGTGTGGCAGCAGGCGCATGAGCGGATAACGGTTGCTTACCAGCCGTCCGTTCTGAACGAACGCCCGGAAGGATTTGCATTCAGGCGGTTCCTGACTCCCTGAGAGTATGGCTGTGCCACGGGTGTGGAAGAGTGCAAGCGGGCTTTTTCGATCCATTGTTGTGGGGGCCATCCGGGCCTACCTCGGGTTCGCATTGCGGACCACGCGATGGACCTTTAAAATTGACCCGCAATCCTACCTTTACCTGACCAGTCAGGAGGGGCGGACAGCCGTTGTGGCTTTCTGGCATGAGGTGCTGCCCCTAACTCCCGCCCTGTGGTGGTGGGCTGAGCGCCAGAATCCTGCAGTGCATCTGCGGGTTCTGGTGAGCCGCAATAGCGATGGCCGGGTGATAGCCGATGTGGTTGCGCCGTGGCGGATCTGGTCCATAGCCGGTTCATCAAATACAAGAGGTAAAAGTAAGGGGGGCGCTGCGGCCATGCTGCGTATGCGCGCCAGCCTGCTGCATGGCTGCCTGGTTGCCATTACCCCCGATGGACCATGTGGGCCACGCAGGCAGACGCAGCAGGGGGCCGAAGCGCTGGCGCGGCTGGTGGGCAAACCTGTCATTCCCATGGGGGCATCCTGCCGGGCCATACGGCTTAAATCATGGGATAAAATGTTTTTTCCCCTTCCTTTTGGGCGCGGTGTGTTTGTGAGTGGTGCACCTTTGTGGCCTACCCCGGATTGCCAGATGCAGGATCCGGCCTTTAACCTGCAAACCCACATGAACAACCTTATGGAGCAGGCTCAGGTGGAGCAGCAGCACGCAGCCGCCGGGCATATTGCTCTCAGGCCGCAGGTCACATGCCCTTCGCATATATGGAAAGGTGTGGGGGCGTTGCTGGCACCAGCCCTTCCGCTTTATCTGCGCTGGCGGCAGAGCAAGGGGAAGGAAGTCGCCGGCCGGGTGCGCGAAAAAATGGGTTTTGCCACCTGCCCTCGCCCGTCTGGCAAACTCTTGTGGTTTCATGCCGCCAGTGTGGGAGAGGCTTTGTCTATTCTGCCGCTGGTGCAGGCTTGTTTGCGGCAGAACGCACATATTACTGTACTGGTGACAACGGGCACGGTTACAGCCAGCACCATTGTGGCGCAGCGCTTTGCGCACGACCGGGTTGTACATCAGTTCATGCCCTTGGATGTGCCAAGGTGGTGCCAGCGGTTTTTAAACCATTGGGCACCACAGGCCGCTGTTTTTACCGAGAGTGAGTTGTGGCCCACGGTACTGGGGGCATGCCACGCCCGTAACCTGCCTGTAGTGCTGGTCAACGGGCGGATGTCTGCATCGTCCTTCCGGTTCTGGCAGCGTGTGCCCGGTGTTGCGCAGCGGATGTTGGCCCCGTTCGCATGGGTTTCTGCCCGGACGGAGGAGGATGCACAGCGCCTGCGGTCTTTGGGAGCGCTCTCACAACTCTCTCCGGGAGACCTGAAAACCGCGGCTCCTCCTTTGCCCGTGGATGCTCAGGCTCTGGCCGATTTGCGGGTAGTTATAGGGGAACGCCCCGTATTTGTAGCCGCCTCCACCCATGCGGGGGAGGAGGGGGTCATAACGCGTGCAGCACACATTATTCGCCAGACATACCCCAACCTGCTGAGCATTATTGTGCCGCGCCACCCCGAGCGCGGGGCAGACATCGCATCCCGTTTAAACTCAGCGCCAAGGCGGGCGCAGAATGCTCTCCCCACAGAGCGGGATGCTTTTTGGGTGTGTGATACGCTGGGCGAACTGGGACTATTCTTCAGGCTGGGGGATTGTACCTTTATTGGCAACAGCCTACCGGTCTGCCCCGGTGGAGGACATAACCCGTTTGAGCCCGCACGCCTTGGCTGTGCTGTAGTAACAGGCCCGCGGGTCCATAATTTTGAGGAGGCCTATCAGGCACTGCATGAGTGCGTGCAGGTTGTGCACGATGAGCAGTCTCTGGCCGCATGGGTTGTAAAGATGCTCTCCTGCCCTGATGAGCGGGCTGTGCTGGCACAGCAGGCACAGGTCGTGGCAACGGTTAACGCAACCCTGCCCGATGATCTGGCCCACCAGATTCTGGAACTCATATGGTAAGGCTGACCCCTCCTGCATTCTGGGGCAATCCTCAGGCCCGCTTCTGGCCCACGCTGCTCGCGCCCCTGGCATGGGGTGTTGCGGGTATTGCGCGCAGCAGAATGCGCAGGCCGGGCCGGCAGGCTCCCGTGCCGGTCTTGTGCTGCGGCAATGTGAGTGTGGGGGGCGTGGGCAAAACCACGGTGGTTATTGATCTGGTGCAGCGCCTGAGCGCGCGGGGGCGTAACCCGCATGTGTTGACGCGTGGTTACGGTGGGCGTGAGGCCAATGGCATCCGGGTTAACCCTGCCCGGCACACTGCGCGGCAGGTGGGAGATGAGCCGTTATTGCTGGCGGAGTATTGCCCTGTCTGGGTTGGTGGGGACCGTAGTGTTACCGCACGCCATGCCGTGCAGGCCGGGGCAGATTGCCTGATTATGGATGATGGGTTTCAAAACCCGTCTTTGCAGAAAACCTTCTCGCTTCTGGTTGTGGATGGGGCAGTGGGGTTTGGGAATGGGCGCGTCCTCCCTGCAGGCCCACTGCGTGAGAGGGTCGGGGATGCTATGGCCCGAGCCGATGCACTGCTGGTGATCGGGGCGGACCAGACCGGAGCTGTTGAGCATACGGCTGTCCTGCCCGTTTTATGGGCTGATCTGGAACAGTGTGCTATTCCACCAAGTGTTGTGCACCGCCCATGTGTGGCGTTTGCAGGCATTGGCCGACCGGAGAAGTTTTTTAAGGGTTTGCAAGGGGTTGGTTTAAGCCTTGCCCGCGCCCTTCCTTACCCCGACCATTACGCGTATAAACGGCGTGATATAGAGCGGCTTCTGGCATTGGCCAACCGGCTGGACGCACAACTTGTTACAACCCCCAAGGATGCCATGCGCCTGCCCCCCGATTTTCGTAAAAATGTGGCTGAGGTTGGCGTGCGGCTGGTCTGGCAGGACCCAACGGTGCCTGAACGCCTGCTGGATATGTTTCTGGCCGCCCCGGCATGAAGGCCCGGAGCGTGGCCGTACGTTATCGGCTGGAAGCCTGGGTAGCATTTGCCCTGCTGTGGCTGCTGGAGCGTTTGCGGCCTGACCATTCTTCCAGCCTGCTTGGCCTGTTGTGCCGGGCTCTTGGCCCGTGGCTTCCTACATCGCGGATTATCAGACGTAATCTGGAGCTGGCCATGCCGGAACTGGATCAACAGGACCACAAGCGCATTGTACGCGGTGTGTGGGAAAATCTGGGCCGGACCATAGGCGAACTGCCGCATCTTTCTGCCTTGCAGGAGAACACTCCCGCAGGGCCGGGGTTTGAGGTGCAGGGGGCGGAACATCTGGCGCAGCAGGCATTGCGGGGTGGGCCTGTTCTGTTTGTATCAGGCCATATTGGTAACTGGGAAATGCTGCCCCCTGCCGTGGCGCGGCATGGCACGCCTTTTGCATCGTTTTACCGTGCTGCGGCTAACCCGCTGGTTGACGCCCTACTCCGTTCGCTGCGGAACAAAGCCATGGGCGCTACGCCTGTTCCCCTTTTTGCCAAAGGGGCAAAGGGTGCTCGGGGAGCCTTGGCCTATGTGTCTGGCGGAGGGCGTGTGGGCATGCTGGTGGACCAGAAAATGAACGACGGGATTGAAGCCACATTTTTCAATCGCCCGAGCATGACTGCCCCAGCCCTTGCCGCCATGGCGTTACGTTACCGCTGCCCGGTTATTCCCGGTTATGTGGAACGTCTGGGGCCTGCCCGCTTGCGTATTGTTGTGGAAGCGCCGCTGGAACTCCCCGATACAGGGGATAAACGGCAGGATTTGCAGATACTGGTGCAGATGGTGAATAACCGCTTAGAAGAATGGATCCGTAAAAATCCATCAAGCTGGCTCTGGTTGCACAGGCGCTGGGCTAAAGAGCTGTACCGTTAAGAGACATTGCCGCAAGCTCGTGCAGTTCGGGTGATTGCTGCCATAGATGGGCTGCCACAAAAGCTGTTTATAAAAATATCAGACATGCAAACGGATGGCGCATAAAGCGGGTCGCCCTGCCACGGGCTTGGCGGTATGGTGGCCGCATGTGAATTTTTGTTGGAGTAGCCATTTCCATGCCAGCCCTCCCCAGCCCCGCCCTAGCCTACCGACTGGAAGCCGCCCGGGCTGTTGTGCATGATGCCGCCCGCCTGGCCATGTCCATGCGGCCACCGCCGGGCGGACCGCAGGGGGAGCTGAAGTCCGCACAGGACTGGCTGACGGAAACAGATGGTGCAGTCGAGGCCTTTATTGCACAGCGCATGCAGGCCCTTTTTCCCGAAGATGGCTTTCAGGGGGAGGAAGGTGGCGTAAGCCGTACAGGGAGCCTGCGCTGGGTTGTGGACCCGATTGATGGTACGTCCAATTACGCCCGTGGCCGTTGCCGGTGGTGTGTCTCCCTCGGCCTGATGGACGGGGACGAACCCGTGGCCGGTGTTATAGATGCCCCGGCATTGGGCGAGGTTTATACGGCATTACGTGGGTACGGAGCATTTTTGAACGGGAAGCCCATCAAGGCTTCCCCCATAAAAGACCCCGCCCGCTCCATGATCGAAATGGGGTGGAGTGGCCGCGTGCCCAAACCCGTGTTCATGGACAAGATGGATGCCATTATGGAACTGGGCACCATGCCCCGTTCTGGCGGGTGTGGCGCGCTGGCACTGGCCGATGTGGCCAGCGGTCGGCTTGATGGATACATTGAAATTGTTATCAACCTGTGGGACGTGGCCGCCGCCCTGCCCCTGCTGGCCGAAGCCGGGGCAGTTGTTTCCCCCTTCCTGCAAAATGGCGGGTTAACAGGTGGGGCGACCATTCTGGCAGCCAACCCGCATATTGGTCCTGTACTGGCCAAGGCTGTGTCCATTCCGCTGGAATAAAAACAAAACAAAAACTGGCCTTTCTCGCGCCACAAAAGCATGCTTTTTTAAACGCTAATTTACCGGACTTATCGTGGAGAAACCCGGAATGCATTTATTTAAACGGCTGTCTTCAGTTTCTCTGGTTCTGGCCGCAACCATGCTGGCTCCCGGCGTGGGGGCGTGTGCGCAGGCAGCGGATACTGCGCAGGCTACTGTTGATAAAGCAGCCCTGACTGTGCAGGATATTTTTCTGGGCGCAACCGGCCAGAGCGCCTTGGTGAGCAATCTGGCCAAGGCGCGTGCGGTTATGGTCTGCCCGTCCATGTTCCGGATGTCCATCGCATTTGGCGGTGCACATGGGGAATGCGTGCTGCTGGCAAAAGATGCGCGTGGTTCCTGGTCTGACCCCGCCTTTTACAAACTGAGTTCTGCTTCCTTTGGCATCCAGTTTGGCGTCCAGAGTTCCCAGATCGTTTTCTTCATCATGACGGATCGTGGCCTTCAGGCACTGCTGGACAGCCAGTTCCAGTTTGGTACCAATGCGGGTGCCTCTTTTGCCAACATGAGTTCTGCTGTTGCCAGTTCCAATGCTGGGGCCAGCAATACGGATATTCTGGTGGCACAGAAGTCTCAGGGCGTTTTTGCCGGGGCATCCCTCGGTGGGAGCAAACTGACTGTTAACAGTGATGAAAACCGGGCGTATTACAAACAAAGCGTTGGCCCGGAAGATATTGTTGTGAGCATGCGCGTTAACAACCCGGATGCAGACCCCCTGCGCAGCATTCTGATGCGTTATGCCCGCAGAGCGCAGACAGCTACCACAACAGCCCCTCGTGCAGCCGCTACAACGGATGCCATTGATAGTGACAGCACGGGTGCAACCGCTCCAAGCGGCGGGATTGTGCAGGAAAATCTTTCCCCTGCCCGTTCAGGCTCCCGCTAACAACATACTTGCGCAGATTGCACCAGCCACTTTACGCCTTGCGGTATTAGTGGCTGGTTTTTTGTTTGCGTAACAACAAAACATTATGGTTGTGGTCACCCAGTGTGGCCGCAAAATTATGCCCGCCCGCTCCATTCGCCACAAAATACAGCATATCGCCTTTTGCAGGATGAGCAGCAGCTTCCAGCGCAGCTTTGCCGGGGGAGCAGATCGGCCCCGGTGGCAGGCCAGTATAAACATAGGTGTTGTAAGGGCTGGCCGTCTGGAGGTCCGTGTGGGTCAAGGGTCGGTCCAGCGGTGGTTTTCCCTGCGTTATGGCGTAGATTACCGTAGGGTCCGTCTGCAGTTTCATGTTCTTTTGCAGGCGGTTGTAAAAGACACGGGCGACCGATGGCCGTTCATCTGGCAGGGCTGTTTCTTTTTCAATAACAGATGCCAGCGTAACCAGCTCTTGCGGGTTGCCAAGCGGTAAACCACTCTCTCTTTCTGCCCAGACCTGTTTTAATGTCTGCGCCATGCTGGTTTGCATATGGGCCAGCAGGTCCTTGCGCGAACTGTTGCGCAGGTAGGTATAGGTCTGCGGGAGAGTGCCCCCTTCCTCAGGTAGAGGGGTGTCCCCCGTTAATAACGGCGCAGCTTGGACCAGAGCTTGAATCTGCCATGCTGTCAGCCCTTCGGGGATGGTCAGCTTATGCTGGACAGGCTTCCCGTGCCGCAAAATCCATAATGTCTGTGCAATGGAGGCATAGGCGGGGAAGTGCAATTCCGCCGCATGCAGTTGTCCATCCCGGCGGGTCAGAGCAACAGCACTTAAAAAAACGCGACCGCTCCACCAGTTTGTGGGAACAACGCCAGCATTTTGTAGGGAAGATAAGGTCGTGGCATAGTTGCCGTGCGGGACCACAATATCCTGATCAGTGGATAACGGTCCGGGGCAGGTATAGCTTTGCCAGCCTAAAAAGGCGGTAAGCCCCATGCCGGCCGCAAGAACAAAAACGCCTCCTCCAGACCACTTGAGAAAACAGGAAAGTTTACTGCGGCCTGAAGGAGGGGAAGATGTTTTTTTACGCTTAGACGCCACGCACGATCAGGCTGGCATTTGTCCCGCCAAACCCAAAGCTGTTGGACAGGGCAATGTTGATCGGACGCTGCTGCGCTGTATGCGCCACGCGGTCGATCATGCTCTCGCGCGAGGGGCTGTCCAGGTTAAGCGTGGGCGGTGCCACGTTATCCCGGATGGCAAGAATGGAGAAAATTGCCTCCACAGCACCAGCCGCCCCGAGCAGATGCCCCGTAGCAGATTTGGTGGAAGACATGGCCAGCTTTTTGGCGTCATCACCAAACAGACGTTCCACAGCTTCCAGCTCAAGATCATCTGCCATGGTCGAGGTGCCATGAGCATTCACGTAGTTGATGTCGGCCGTGGTCAGGCCTGCACTTTGCAGGGCAGAGCGCATGGCGCGGTAAGCACCGTAATGCCCTTCCGAGGGTGCCGTAATATGGTACGCATCGCCGGACATGCCGTAACCGATGACTTCACCATAGATTTTGGCACCACGGGCTTTGGCGTGCTCATATTCTTCAAGCACAACAATGCCCGAGCCTTCGCCCATGACAAAGCCATCACGGTCTTTGTCCCACGGGCGGGAAGCCTGCTGCGGCGTTGCGTTAAAGCCGGTGGAAAGGGCGCGCGCAGAGCAGAACCCGGCAATACCCAGCGGGCAGACCGTGGCTTCAGCCCCACCGGCAACCATAACGTCAGCATCGCCAAACATGATCAGGCGGGCTGCATCACCAATGGCATGAACGCCGGTTGCACAGGCAGTCACAACCGAATGGTTGGGCCCCTGAAAACCGTATTTGATGGAAACGTGCCCGGATACAAGATTGATCAGGGCAGAAGGAATGAAAAACGGCGACAGCCGCTTTGCACGCCCTTCATGCACGGTAATGGAGGCGTCATAGATGGTTTGCAGGCCGCCAATGCCAGAACCGATCATAACACCGGTGCGGCATTTTTCTTCTTCGGTCTGAGGTTTCCAGCCGGAATCCTCAACCGCTTCCGTTGCGGCAACCAAGCCCATATGGATAAAGCGGTCCATCTTGCGCTGGTCTTTGGTTGGCACCCACTCGGATAGCGTGAGTTTACCTTCCTCCCGCGGTCCGTTCGGGACCTCCCCTGCAACCTGTGCAGGTAGATCACTCGCATCGAACTGCGTGATTTTACCAATCCCGCTCTCGCCTGCGATCAGACGTGACCATACGTTTTCGACACCGAGGCCGAGAGGCCCGACGATGCCCATGCCGGTGACGACAACGCGTCTCCGTCCAGAATTCATTCCGGCCGAAAGCAACAAACCAGCCCGCTCCCCATTCGACACATATCTGGTCCCTCAGCCATCTGAGGGACCATAACCCTGTAATTTAAGGCAGATGGCCTGAAATCAGGCGGCTTTCTGCTTTTCGATATAGTCGATGGCGTCTTTCACCGTGGTGATTTTTTCAGCGGCATCTTCAGGGATTTCGACATTGAAGGCTTCTTCAAACGCCATCACCAGCTCAACGGTGTCAAGGCTGTCAGCGCCCAGATCGTCAATGAAAGACGCTTCCGGAGTGACCTTGCTTTCCTCGACGCCGAGATGCTCGACCACGATTTTCTTAACCTTATCAGCGATTTCGCTCATCTGTCTTTCTATCCCATATGCCTGCCTACCGAAAATGGCAGGTTGTTCAGGTGTTTAATCCGCGATGGACCTTGTCGCTGGTAGAGAACCAGGTGGGTAGATGCCCGCCCCATTCCGGTCCAGCAGTAAGGTGTTGCGCGCGATTAGCACGTTTTATCTCTCCACGCCAAGGCAAACCGGACAAATACATCTGTCGTAAGCCCAAAACAGCGTGGTTGCGCTGCATGTGTGGCACATCTTAAAGCATTTTGCACCACCTGTTCTAGCGGTGCATATGCTTTTCGTGTGCTCAGGCCATCACCATGCCGCCGTTAACATGCAGCGTAGCGCCGGTTACCCACCGCGCTTCGTCCGATGCCAGATACAGCACGGCGGACGCAACATCTTCCGGCTGGCCAAGGCGCGCAAGCGGAATGGAGGACAGGAGCTTTTCCTTCTGTGCATCTGGCAGCACGTCCGTCATGGGGGTGACAATAAAGCCCGGAGCCACCACGTTGACCGTGACCCCGCGCGAGCCTGCTTCCTGCGCCAGAGATTTGCTCATGCCCACCATGCCAGCTTTGGCCGCGGCATAATTGGCCTGCCCGGCATTGCCGGTTGTGCCAATAACAGAGGCGATATTGACAATGCGGCCTGCCCGGCGGCGCAGCATACCCTTGAGTGTGGCCCGGCAAAGGCGGAATGGGGCTGCCAGGTCAACATTAAGAACCTGATTCCAGTCCTCGTCCTTCATGCGCAGGGCAAGCGTGTCACGCGTAAGGCCTGCGTTGTTGACCAGAATATCCAGCGGTGCGCCGGCAATTTCTTCTGCTTTTGCAATCAGGGCATCTGCTTCTGATGGCTCGCTCAGGTTGGCAGCGGCATAAAACGCCCCTTCCCCCAGTTCTTCCGCCAGTTCGCGGATAACGGCTTCACGCGTGCCAGACAGAACAACTTTGGCGCCCTGAGCATGCAGTGTTTTGGCAATGGCGCTGCCAATGCCACCGGAAGCACCCGTTACGAGTGCGGTTTTTCCATCCAGTCGGAACATGTTGTGTAAACCTGCTTTAGAGGGATTTCAGAAAGGTTTCGATATCCGCCGGGGTGCCGATGGAAAGGGTCGAAACTTCGGGGTCAATGCGTCGTACCAGACCGGACAGAACCTTGCCTGCCCCGATTTCTACAAACGTATCAACGCCCAGACCGGTCATTGTGGCCACGCTTTCACGCCAGCGGACGCGTCCGGTTACCTGCTGGACCAGGTTGTTGCGAATCGTGTCTGCATCAGTTTCACGTTCTGCGGTCACATTGGCGATCACGGGCACAACCGGTGCTGCAATATCTGCCTTGGCCAGTGCTTCGGCCATGGCGTCCTCAGCGGGCTTCATGAGCGAGGAATGGAATGGAGCAGAAACGGGGAGTTTGACCGCGCGCTTGATCCCCATTTCCTTTGCTATGGCAATGGCGGCATCAATCCCGGCCATTTTGCCCGAAATTACAATCTGGCCGCCGCCATTGTCGTTGGCAATTTCCGTGCTGCCGCTCTCGCTCGCGCGGGTGCAGACCTCTTCCGCCTGAGCCAGCGTGACACCAATAAGTGCGGCCATGCTGCCTTCCCCCGCGGGGACTGCGCGCTGCATGGCCTGCCCGCGCAGGCGCAGCAGCCGGGCTGCCTGTGCAACATCAAAAGCCCGACCAGCCGCCAGAGCTGCGTATTCGCCCAGTGAGTGCCCGGCAAGCAGGCTTACGCGGCCCGCCAGATCCAGCCCACCATCCTGTTCCAGTACGCGCAGAACTGCCATGGAAACAGCCATGAGTGCAGGCTGGGCATTTTCGGTGCTGGTCAGGGTTTCTATCGGACCTTCAAAAATCGTTTTTGACAGATGTTCGCCCAGAGCATCGTCAACTTCCTGAAAAACTGCACGTGCGGCGGGAAAAGCTTCAGCAAGCTCCTGCCCCATGCCAACGGACTGGCTGCCTTGTCCGGGAAAAGTAAATGCGTAAACGGCCATGATACTCACTGTTTCAAAAACGACGCCCAAAGGCGGACAGATTGCAAGGAATGGAAGGAAAGAACGCGGCAAAAAGCGGGCCATCTGTGCCGTGGTGGCCGCATGCTGCCCAGTGGTTCTGCCCTTCCGGCAGGCAAAAGTGCGGGCAGAATAGGGCCTGCGTTAACTGGGCACAATACGCCAGACCTGAAGGAGCCGCACAACCCACGGAATTGCAAAGGTTTTGCTCGTGCTGCAGCACGGTTTTGTGCGCAGGGTTCAGGCAAACCAGCCGGGCTTGGAGTAAAATGGTGCGGTGCGCGCAGGCCGGTAGTGCTGGCGATAGTAGCAGTGCAAGAGTGTGAGCGTATGTGACGGGTAAAGTTATGTGCTCACATACGCTCAGGCTGGAGAGCGGAGCAGAACACGATTCAGCCGTTCCAGAATACCAAAGCTTTCCTGCCAGACATGCTTGAACTTTTCTGCGTTCACGCCGCGTGTGGCCAAGATCTCTGCCAGTTCACCCACGGTTCGGTCTCCATCAATCAGGGGGAGAATACCACGGGTCTGGGGTGGGAGCGGAATAGGCACAACAAGCGTACCAAAGTGGAAGGGCAGCATGTTATCAGGCGTCATCTGCTTGGCCAGTTCCGCGCCCGGAATTTCGCGCATGATCGGCACTGCCTCTGGGTTCAGTGGATCAGGTTTTTCGGGGGCTGCATGTTTGCGTACGACATAGGCAACATGCGTTGCCATGTTGCCAGCAAGGTCCTCGGCAATGGCGGCCTGAGTCTGCCAAGGCAGGGTGGACAGGCGTGCACGCAGGCGTGGGTCGGGCAAAAAGAGACCCGGGTCGTACCGTGCTGGTTCCATAAGGGCCGTGGGTTCAAGCCCGGCCTGATCCAGCAAGGCCAAAAAATCGGTAATGGTGTAGGAGCGGTCTCTGGGGTTGAGGAGCAGATCGTAAAGTCCAGCATCCCCGCCAGAGAGATGATCCCCAAAATTACCGTTCTGGTGTAGCCATGCCGTTGCTGGCAGGGTGCGCATGACGCGGCGGGCCACGTCCAGCCGCTCCTGTGGTGACTGTGCGAGTGGTGCCAGTTTTTCCAGTGCGTCCTGCACCATGTACACGCCGGTACGGCCATAGGGCGCATAAACCATTAGCCCCATGCCGCCATGGGGGGCAAGGTGGTGCTCCAGAGTCTGGAGTGCCGCGACCGGGTCTGGCAGATGGTGCAGTACGCCGCAGCAATCAATATAATCGAATAGTCCCAGTTCAAGCGATTCCAGCTCGGTCAGGGAGCCCTGAACAAACCGGATATTGTTCAGTGAACGGGCTTTGGCACGGGCCTGCGCAATGGAAAGAGCTTTTTCTGAGCGGTCCAGACAAACAACTTCCGCCGGGCGCGCAACCCGTGCCAGCTGCGTTGCCAGCATAATTGCCCCATCGCCCGTGCCGCACCCGGCCACCAGCACCCGCAATGCCTGACTGCGGGGGCGTTGTGCGCCAAAAACCCAGTAATCTACTTCTCGCAGGTGGCTAGGGCTGCCAATGAGCAGCCGGCGGTTTTCGTCCTGTGGGTCGCGCTCCGGGTATGGGTATGCCTCGTACTGGGCGGCTAGCCCGGCATCGCGGTCATCTGCGGCTGTGTTGTGTGTCATGGGCCGGCACCTTTTTAGCGTGGCAGAAGCTTACCGCGCTGCCATGCTTCGGCAGCTTCATCAGCGCTCATGCCTTCCACCCGCATGGCGTAGTCCATGGCGCTGATGATTTTGGCGCTCAGCATCAGCTCATCCAGTTCGTCCACCAGATCTGTTTCCAGCTCATCGCGCAGCCCATCGCGGAGCAGAAGGGTTGCTTCCATCTCCCCGCCCATGGCTTTGTGGGGGTCGTTCAGAATACGCAGCCCCCCCTGATGGAACAGAAAACAGGGCTGGAACAGGGGCAGAAGGCTGGGCTGCTCGGCAGCAAGGGCGGCATTCAGCCTTGCCAGGGCTTCTTCATCCGGGAGTACCTCAAGGGTAAAACCTGCCTCTGCCAGATTGTAGGTGCGCAAAACCTGTTCCATGCGTTTGGCAAGGGACTGGGGCGTTACAATCGTGCGGGCAATGCCCTGCCCTGCCTGCGCCAGATCGCTCAGGGATGTGAGGGTGCTGTTCTCGTCCGAAATGCAGCAGCAGGCTTCGGGCTGGAACAGCCGGCCCAGTTGCGTGGTGCCAGCGCCAAGGAGGTCGGAATCCTCATCCGGCAGCCATGCGGCAACATAGATGTCGATTTCCCCTTTGTGCAGCAGATCAGCCAGAGCCTGCTTGGGGCCGGTTACAATTTCGGGCTCAATATCGTTGGCCTCGAGAACCCGAATGATGGTGGCCGCCGTCGCCTCATGAATGGTGGACTCAGGATAGGCGAGTGTCAGGGATGTCATTTCGGGTTCCTCTGGATCAGTCGGGACAGCAAGATGTCTGCCCTGTCCTTGCCGCACGGCAAAGTGCAGTGGCAATCCCTCAAATGGAAATATCTGCTTCCATCGGGTATTTTGTCAGGCTCAGGATAAAGAAAAACCGCCACCCCGGTAAGGGAATGGCGGCGGAAAAGCACCAGAAAATGGCTTGGGGGCGTTTAGGCGGCAACAATATCCTGTTTGATCGGCAGAACGGGGCGGATCATGTTCAGGGCATCGGCAAAAGAGGCAAACTGGCCCAGAGTATTGTCACGCACGGCGTCCATAACAATCCAGCGGTTGCCGCGGGAATAAACCTTGTAGGCAGGGTTTGATGTTTCGCGCACCCACACCAGAACGTAACCGGATGAAACGCCAGCCTGTTTTTCTTCAGCAGGGAAAATATCGGCGTCGCAAATGCCCATGGGCTGGCTGGCCGCAATCCAGCGGTCCAGATAGTCGCGGTGGCGACACATGATTTCCATCTGGAACGGGATGATCTGACAGACGTTCTGTGTTTCCGACTGGCGCAGCATAAGTTCTGTATCCCCTACATCAAAACCCGGTGGCTCTTTCTGATTTTGAGAGTAAGGGCGAAACTCCTTACCGCGCTATAGGAAAGAGAGGTCTTTCGCCTCATAAACGGGCAGGTTGATAGGGTAGTGACGAAAAAAACACAGAAACGCACGGTTTGATAGGAATTTATGCACAAAAATAAATCTTCTGATTAAAAAATAGGCACGATTTGTGACGAGATAGCGTTACCCTGTGAGTTCTAATTAAACATAAAGCCTGAATTGCAGGCGGGTTGCCTGCATTATGCGCCTACTTATTTAAGCGAATGGTCCAACTTGCCAGACAGCCTGATGTAAAGCGCGCGGTGCGTTATGTGCACCTCACTCTATATAAGGCGTCCGCGCTGCCGCTTGGGATGTGTGGGAGCATAGCGCAGATCGTGTTCGATTCTGCGTATGATGTTCATGCCTGCTTTTTAAACTTGGCTGGATAATCGATAAGGTTGCTCACCGCAGCGTTACGGAATTATGTCATGCGCGCATCAGTTGTGGCGGTGCGAGGGGGTATTCTGGCGGGATGGAAAGGCTTCGGTATCACAACTTTGTGATACGAAGAAAAGTGCGTGAAGCAGGCGCGGTTTTCATGCTTTGCTGTAGCAGCACACTCATGACTGTGCTACGCATGCGTTGGGCATGTTTGCAATATTCAGGAGGGGGAATGATGGGCTTTTTGTTCAAAGCACGTAATCCTGTCAACCCATTCTGGCAGTTTGCCCGTTTTTCAATATCCGGAGAAGTTTCCATCTTCTCCGCACTCCAGGATCAAGACCGTTGAAAAGTAACAGGACCGACCGCAGCCCCCGTTCTCCTCGCCGCGGCGGATTTGATGACGACAATTATATGTCGATGCCTTCTTTCGGTGAACGCCCCTCTTATGGTGGTGGTGACCGTGGTGGGTTTGCTCCGCGTCGCCCCGCTGGCGGTCCGCAGGTTATCGCTTCCGGCCCGGAAGTGGGTGCATCCGTTAAGTGGTTCAATGGCGAAAAAGGCTTCGGCTTTGTCGAACTCGCTGATGGATCGGGCGATGTGTTCCTGCACGCCAACGCGCTGTCTCAGGCTGGTGTTCAGGGTGTAAACCCCGGCGCTACGCTGGTTGTGCGCATTGGTCAGGGCCCCAAGGGGCGCCAGGTTGCCGAAGTCATCTCTGTTGATGAAAGCACGGCTCAGCCGGAACGTCCGCGTAGCCCCGCTGGTGGTCGCCCTGGCTTTGGTGCGCGCCCTGCTGCTCGCCCTGCTCCTGACCTGTCTGATGCTGAAGATACGCGCGGTACCGTTAAGTGGTACAACGCTGTTAAAGGCTTTGGCTTCATCACGCCTGAAGGCGGCGGCAAGGACATCTTCATCCACGCTTCTGCTCTGGAACGTTCCGGTCTGCCGGGCCTGAATGAAGGTCAGGGCGTGAACGTTAAAGTTGTTCAGGGCCAGAAGGGTCCGGAAGCTGCTGAAGTGACCTCTGCCTGAGGCACTGCTTTTTAGCGGTAAGTAAGAAAAAAGCCTCGGTTATAAAACCGAGGCTTTTTTTATGACCGTTTGTATCTGACAAAGTTGCGCAGAGCTGTGCGTATGTAACAGCCGGGGCGGGTTAGTAGTCGCCCTTCCCCTTGTTGCGGATCAGGCGGGCCTTGTCGCGCTGCCAGTCCCGGTCTGCTACGGTCTGGCGCTTGTCTACACTCTTTTTACCAACGCCCAGACCAAGGGTGACCTTGGCTAGTCCGCGGTCGTTGAAGTGGATATCCAGCGGAACAAGGGTCGCCCCCTGCTTGGCAATGGCCCCCATAAACTTCTGGGCCTGCTTGCGGTGCATAAGCAGCTTGCGGGGCGCGCGCGAATCAAAGCGGGACAGCACTCCGCCCTGATATTCAGGGATGTAACTGTTAAACAGCCAGAGTTCACCGTTACGCTCACCAGCAAAGGCCTCGCCAATTGTTGCGCGGCCCAAGCGCAGGCTTTTTACTTCCGGCCCTTTAAGTACAAGCCCGGCCTCGACCGTTTCCTTGATGGTGTAGTTAAAGCGGGCCTTGCGGTTCTGTGCGACCATGCCGTGCGAGATCATGGTGCTTTTGCTGGACTTTGCGGACATGATCAGCCCAGCAACCCGACATCAACCAGAGCCTGCCGGACTTTGTGGCGTGATTCATCGCTCAGGGGAGCCAGTGGCAGGCGGCAGGTTTCCCCCGCAAGGCCCAGCAGGCTTGCCGCGTATTTGGCTGGAGCGGGATTGCTCTCGCAGAACAGGGTGTCATGCAATGGGGTCAGCCGGTCCTGAATGGCAATGGCTTCCTGCGTCTTCCCTGCTTTCCATGCGCTCTGCACGGCAGCACACAGGGCGGGAGCAATGTTGGATGTCACACTAATGCAGCCATCCCCACCGGCTGCGAGAAAAGCGACGGCTGTGCCATCTTCGCCCGAGAGCTGGTTAAAAGGCTTGTCCACGGCCCGGCGTACCTGCAGAGGGCGGAACAGGTTTGCTGTTGCATCCTTTACCCCAACAATATTGCCGTGCTTTGCCAGACGGGCCGTTGTTTCCACATTGATGTCAATAATGGAGCGGCCGGGAATGTTGTACAAAATCACCGGGATGGAAACAGCATCTGCCACGGCCATGAAGTGCCGGTACAGGCCTTCCTGCGTAGGTTTGTTGTAATACGGAGCCACAACAAGGGCGGCGGCTGCCCCGGCCTGCTCTGCATGGCGTGCCAGGTCAACCGCTTCGGACGTGCTGTTGGAACCCGCCCCGGCAATAACCGGTACGCGGCCGTTGGCAACTTTTATGGTGCGTTCAACAACAGCGTGGTGTTCCGTGTGCGACAGGGTTGGACTTTCCCCCGTTGTGCCTACGGCACACAAGCCTGCGGTGCCTTCCTTGATCTGCCAGTCCACCAGTTTTTCAAACGAATCAAAGTCCAGGCTTCCGTCCCGGTTCATGGGGGTGATGAGTGCAGTAATGGAGCCGGAGAAGAATGTATGAGGCATGGAGCGGTCACTTATCCTGGAATGGCATCTGCTGGAGCGGAACGCGGGGTGTCCTGCCCTTGGGTGGAAGCCTGGTGCCTGAACGGCGATTGTTGATAGACGCCTAGAATTGTGGCGTTTTTGGAAAAAAATTCAAGTTCTGCCAAGGCTTTGCCTAGGCGGGAATCGCCGGGGTGGCCCTCTACATCCATCAAAAAACGTGTAGCGGCAAATGTTTCGCCCGACATGTAGCTTTCCAGCCGGGTCATGTTGACACCATTGGTGGCGAACCCCCCAAGCACCTTATACAGAGCGCCGGGGCTGTTTTGCACACTAAAGAGCAGCGTGGTCATGACATGGGGTGTCTGTGGTGTGGGCACCTGCGGTGTGCGCGCGGTAATATAGAACCGTGTCGTGTTGTGGGAGGCGTCTTCCACATTCCGCTGCAGGATTTCCAGCCCATATAGTTCCGCAGCAAGGGCGGAGGCTACGGCAGCCTCTTCGGGCTTTTGCCAAAGTGCGACCAGTTCTGCAGCACCTGCCGTATCAAACTCGGTTACGGGCGTCAGATTATTGTTTTTGAGCAGATTGCGGATCTGGGCCATGGCCACAGGGTGTGTATGTACTCGGCGGATCTGCTCCATGCGGGTGCCGGGCACTACCAGCAGGCAGTGTTCAACACGCTGGAAGTGCTCACCAATAATATGCAGCCCCGCTGCGGGCAGGAGCGAATGAATGTCGGGCACACGGCCTGCCAGACTGTTTTCGCATGCCAGCATGGCCTGTTCGGCCTTGCCTGCATGTACTGCATCTATGGCATCTGCAAAGCTGTGGCATGGCAGGGTGGTCCAGCCGGGCCGCGCTGCGCGGCAGGCCATGTCGGAATACGCACCGTGCATGCCCTGAAAGGCTATAACTTTGTCCATCATGGCCTTTAAGCTCCAAGCAGGCGGCGTGCCCGTTCCAGATCCTGTGGTGTATCAACCCCAAAGGGCGCGATTGCAAGACGTGCGCAGCCAATACGCATACCATCCTCCAGCGCTCGGAGCTGTTCCAGACTTTCACGCTGTTCCAGACCAGATGGAGGAAGCTGGACAAAGCGGGCCAGAGCCGTCCGCCGCCATGCGTAAATCCCGACATGGTGCCATAGAGGCCCCGGCCCTGAGGGAATGGGCTGGCGGGAAAAATAGAGGGCAACTGCATGGTGTGCGGCCTGCGCAAAGTGGCATGCAACCTTGACAACAGAAGGAGCTGTTGCCTCCTCTTCCGTACTAACGGGGGCGACAAGCGTTCCAATATCAAACGCAGGATTATCCATGACCCCGCACACCGTATGCAGGGCATCTGGTGCCAGTGTAGGCAGGTCCCCTTGCAGGTTGATGATGGTGGAGTATTGCCCTTGTGGGTCCAGCGTCTGCACGGCCTGCCAGACCCGGTCCGAACCGGAAGGCAGGTCCGGGTTGGTCAGTACGGCTGTCCCGCCCGCGTTGGTAACAACATCACAGATTTCGGGTTCAGCCGCGGCGACCACAACCGGGCCAATTTCGGCCTTGAGTGCGGCGTTAAGCACATGCACGATCATGGGCAACCCAGCAATATCCGCCAGGGGCTTGCCGGGCAGCCTTGTTGAGGCAAGTCTGGCGGGTATGACAACAAGGGGCGGCATGATCAGCTTGCTCCAGAATACAGCGCGGCTTATAGGCGTGGAAAAGCGCCGCGCAGTCTAGAAAAGCTGCAATGCAAACGCAACCAGTGATCAGCAGGGGCAGAAGTGCGGATGGATGGCAGGTTCCTGAACAGGGTGGCGGTTTCGGTGCTGATAAGTGTGGTGGCCATGGGCGGTGCTCTGGTGGCGGCACGCTCTATTGTGCCGGACACGGCCCCTGCGGCCCCGGTTTTTCGTCTGCCGGACCTGCGGGCGGTTTCTATTGAGCCTTATATGCCGCGTGCCAGTCTGGCCCATGGCACGCTACTGGCCGGGCATATTTGTGCCCAGTGCCATGGCTTTGCCCTTGGGAGCGAAGGCAATGCAGGCCCTGTTCTGGCTGGTGTTGTGGGGCGGAATATCGCCACGCTTCCCGGCTACGCCTATTCCGCAGCGTTGCGCCAGCATGCAGTGCAGATATGGGATGATCAGAAATTATCTGACTGGCTTATGGCTCCTGCCAGATATGCACCCGGTACGCGCATGTCTTTTGCAGGTCTGTCTGACCCGCAGGACAGGGCGGATGTGATCAGCTATTTGCACACACTGCATACCCCTGCCCCCACCCCAATAACAGGAGCACCCAGATGACCCCACAGATAACAGACCAGTTTGTGGATGTGGCAACCATGCTGGCGGATACGGCGCGGAGCGTTGTTCGGCCATGGTTCAGGCGCGGTGTGGGGGTGGAAAGCAAAAAAGATGCAAGCCCGGTTACGGTCGCGGACAGGACGGCAGAACGGGTCATGCGGGCTATTCTGGCAGAACGTCTGCCAGAGCATGGTGTGTTTGGTGAAGAGTTTGGGCAGGACAACGCTCAGGCGGATTACCAGTGGCTGCTGGACCCGGTGGATGGCACGCGGGCATTTGTAACCGGGCGCCCCCTCTTTGGCACCCTGATTGCCCTTTTTTACAAAGGGGAACCTGTGCTTGGTATTCTGGACCAGCCAGTTCTGGGCGAGCGCTGGGTTGGGGTAAAGGGACGTGCAACCGTGTTTACTTCCTCCTTGGGGGGGCAGGCCCACACGCGGCAGGATGTTGCGCTGGCTGAGGCTGAAATGTCATGCACATCGCCCGAAATGCTGGAACTGGCCCCGCATGACCGCTGGAAAATGCTCAAGCAACAGGCCCGCCGCATGACATGGGGGGGGGATTGTTACGCCTATGGGTTGCTTGCTCTGGGCCAGATTGATCTGATTGCCGAATGTGACATGAACCCCTGGGATTGGGGAGCACTTGTGCCCATTGTGCAGGGGGCTGGCGGCGTTATGAGCGCATGGGATGGATCCCCCCTGCGGATGGATGGAGATCGCACGGTTCTGGCGGCCGGTTCCCCTGCCCTGCACAGCGAGGCAGTGCGCATTCTGCAGGCGGGTTAACAAGATTTATTGGTGGGAATAGTGCCAAATCTGGTGGCCCAGACTATGCACTGCCCCTGTTTTGCGATAGGTCTGCGCTTCGGTACAACAGCGATGGTCAGTCCAATATGAGCACGAGCACGCACCTGTCCCTCTCCAAGGACAAGATCCGTATTCTTCTGCTGGAGGGTATCCACGATAGTGCCGTCGCCCTCCTCAAGGCCTGTGGTTACGAGAATGTCGTACGCCACAAAGGCGCGCTTGAGGGCGATGCGCTCAAAAAAGCGCTGGAAGGTGTGCATATTGTTGGCATCCGCTCGCGTACGCAGCTGACCAAGGAAGTGCTTGAAGGTGCTGATCGCCTGATGGCCATTGGCTGCTTTTGCATTGGCACCAACCAGGTTGATCTTGAAACCGCGCGCCTGAACGGGATTCCGGTTTTCAACGCACCGTACAGCAACACACGCTCCGTGGCCGAACTGGTCATGGGGGAAATTGTGATGCTGATGCGTCGGATTTTCCCCCGCTCGGTTGAATGCCATAAAGGTGAGTGGACCAAATCTGCTGCCAATAGCTGGGAAGTGCGTGGCAAAACCCTTGGTATTGTGGGTTACGGCTCCATTGGCTCGCAGCTTTCCGTTCTGGCGGAAGCCTTTGGTATGCGGGTTGTCTATTACGATGTGGTGGACAAACTCGGCCACGGTAACGCCCTGCCGGTGGACACGCTGGATGACCTTCTGGCCCAGAGTGACGTGGTCAGCCTGCACGTGCCCCAGCTGCCAACCACGGCAAACCTGATGGGCGCAGAGCAGATCAGCAAGATGAAGAAGGGCTCCTTCCTCATCAACAATGCCCGCGGCAATGTTGTTGATCTGGATGCGCTGTCCAAGGCGCTGGAAAGCGGGCATCTGCTGGGTGCCGCCATTGACGTTTACCCCAAAGAGCCCAAAGGCCCGGGTGATCTGCTGTCCACCCCGATCATGGGGTTGGATAACGTTATTCTCACCCCCCATATCGGCGGTTCCACGGCGGAAGCTCAGGAACGCATTGGCGTGGAAGTGGCGCGTAAGCTGGTGGAATATTCGGACGTTGGCTCCACCTTTGGTGCGGTCAACTTCCCCGGTGTTCAGCTGCCGCAAAGCCCGCGTGGCACGCGCTTCATGCATGCACACCATAACATCCCCGGTGTTATGATGAAGCTGAATGAAATCTTCCTGCGCGAAACCTGTAACGTAACGGCTCAGTTCCTCCAGACCGATGGAGAGATCGGTTATGTGGTGATCGAAGCCGATACAGGTGGGGATACCGATCTGGACGATCGTCTGCTCAAAGCCCTGCGTGAACTTGATGGCACGGTTCGTGCCCGCCTGATTTACAAGGGTCGCTAAGCATGGGCTGCGGAGCGCGGGAATGATCTATTCCCGCATCCGCAGTTTTGCTTTTTCGGGTATCGAGGCCAGACCCGTATGGGTTGAGGTGCAGGTATCCTCCGGTTTACCCGCATTTCTGATTGTGGGTCTGCCCGACAAAGCGGTGGGTGAAGCGCGCGAGCGCGTTCGGGCCGCCTTGACGGCCATAGGGTTAGCGCTTCCCGCAAAGCGTATTCTTGTTAATCTTGTTCCTGCGGATCTCCCCAAGGAAGGGTCGCATTTTGACCTGCCTATTGCGCTGGCCCTGCTGGCTGCCATGGGTGTGATTCCTGCGGAGGAAGTAGGCCGTTATGCAGCCCTTGGCGAACTCTCGCTTGATGGGCGGCTTAACCCTGTTTCGGGCGTGCTTTCGGCTTCTCTGGAGGCGGCCTCCATGGGGCTGGGGCTTGTATGCCCAGCCCCGCAGGGGGAAGAGGCCCTGTGCGGTGGTGATATTGCCATTCTCGCAGCCCCGGACCTGCTGGCGCTGATCAATCATTTTACGGGTCTGCAAATCCTCAGCGCTCCGGTTTTTTCCAGTCCTGAGCCTCCCTCTGCTGGCATTGAACCTGACCTTGCGGACATCAAGGGGATGGAAATCGGGCGTCGGGCGTTGGAAATTGCGGCTGCTGGTGGGCATTCCCTTCTGCTCTCCGGCCCGCCCGGTGCTGGCAAATCCATGCTGGCGGCCCGGTTGCGTGGGTTATTGCCTGATCTGCTGCCATCGGAAAGTCTCGCTGTTTCACGCATTTACAGCGCGGCCGGGTTATTGCCGGATGGCAGGCCCATCCGCAGGCCACCTGTTAGAGATCCACACCATTCTGCCAGCCTGCCAGCTCTGGTGGGGGGTGGTGCCCGTGCCAGACCGGGCGAAATTAGTCTGGCGCATCATGGTGTGCTGTTTTTGGATGAATTGCCCGAATTTTCGCGCGCAGCACTTGAGGCTTTGCGTCAGCCGCTGGAAACAGGGCAGGTCAGCATCGCGCGTGCCGCCGTGCATGTCACCTACCCTGCCCGCTTCCAGCTGATTGCCGCCATGAACCCCTGCCGGTGCGGGTATCTGGGCGATGCACCGCGCGAATGTAGCAAAGCGCCCCGTTGTGGGGCGGATTATCTGGGGCGGCTGTCCGGCCCGCTCATGGACCGTATTGATCTGCATGTCGCCATGCAGCCGTATGAACCTCTTGGTTATATGACGCAGGCGGATGGGGAGAGCACAGCAACTGTTGCCCAGCGCGTGGCGCAAGCCAGAATGCGCCAGACGGAGCGGCAGGGTGTACAAAAAAATGCCGAGGCAGCGCTGAATAGTCTCTCGCTTACCAAGGACGCACAGGAACTGGCGCAGGCTGTGGCGGAGCGGTTCCGTTTTTCTGCGCGTGGCTACACCCGTCTGCTACGGGTTGCCAGAACCATTGCCGACCTGGCTGCTGCGGCAGATGTAGAGCCACAGCATATTGCCGAGGCTGCTACATTCCGCGCCCGCGCCGCTTCGTAAGGCTTACGCTGTGTGGTGCAGCGCGTTAAAAGCCTGATCCAGATCATCAATCAGGTCCTGCGCATTCTCCAGACCGATCTGTAGCCTGAAAGCGGGGGATTCTGGCTGTTCTGCGCCAAAACTCCGGGTTATGCCCCCCGTGGTCGGGAGTACCAGACTTTCATATCCCCCCCAGGACGCACCAATACCAAACAGACGCATGGCGTTAATCATGCGTTCCATGTTCTGGCATGTGTAGGGGGCGTTCAGGACCACGCCAAACAGGCAACCTGCTCCTGTAAAGTCACGCTTCCACAAGTTATGGCCCGGGCAGTCTGGCAGTGCGGGGTGCAGGACCTGTGCCACTTCGGGACGCTGTTTAAGCCATGTGGCAACCTGTAGGGCGCTGCGGGCCTGCTGCGCCAGACGCACCCCCATTGTGCGCAGGCCGCGCAGGGTAAGCCAGCATTCATCCGGCCCGGCAACCTGACCAAGCTGGATGGAAGCATCGCGCAGGATATGCCAGCTTGCCTGATCCGCCACGGTGATAGCCCCGGCAATAACATCGGAGTGGCCGGAGGGGTATTTGGTCAGCGCCTGAATGGAAACATCCACGCCATGTTCAAACGGGGCAAAAATGCCAAACCCCCATGTGTTGTCCAGAAAAAGACGCGCACCATGCTGGTGGGCAACTTCGGCCAGCATGGGAATGTCCTGCACTTCAAACGTGTGGCTGCCCGGGCTTTCGGTAAAAATAATGCGGGTGTTGGGCTGAATGTACTCTTCCACCTCGGCGCGGCTGGCACAGGGAGGAAAGTAGGAAATATCCACACCAAAGCGCCTGAGCATATTTTCAGCAAAGCGGCGGGTTGGGCCATAAACGCTATCTGCCAGCAGGCAGTGATCACCGGCTTTTAAAAAAGCCAGCAAAGGTGTGGTGCACGCTGCCAGACCAGAGCTGACAATCTGGCAGTCTGTGCCACCTTCTATACGTGCAATCAGTTTTTCCAGCTCATGCTGGGTGGGAGAACCCATGGCACCGTAAATGCTGGTGTGGTCATAACGTTCCTGCCCCTTGCGGTTCATGCTCTTGAGTGAGGGAAAGAGCACGGTGGACCCCCGTTCCAGCGGCGGGTTGACGTATGTACCTGCCTCGGGTGGGGTAGCCCTGCCTGTATGGGTCAGGGATGTGCCAAGTTTGTGCCATCCGGCATCAACACTGTTGCGGTCTGTCATGGATTTTGTCCGTTTGTGATCGGCATATCGGGTGTGCTGCCCCATTCGGCCCAGGAGCCGTCATAAAGCGCGTTGGAGGGAAAACCGGCCAGTTCCAGCGCAACGTTCAGAACTGCGGCGGTCATGCCGGAGCCGCACGTAGTAATGGGGTGCGTGGTGGCAGAAACTCCTGCTTGCACAAACAGGGCTTGCAACTGCGTGGCAGGAAGGAACAAGTCAGCTTCGTCCAGCACGGTTTTGTAGGGAATGTTGCGCGCGCCGGGCATGTGCCCGGATTTTACGCCGGCACGCGGCTCTGGCGCTGTGCCATAAAACCGCGCAGCACTCCGGGCATCCAGTATGGGGCGGTTTTGTAGCCGGACATGTTCCAGCATGTCCCCAAGACCGGCCAGACGGGAATATTCTGTTCTGGGGTAATAGACCTGTGGAGCGTGCGATGCGCCCTCCCCTTGCTCCACGGGCAGGTTCTGCTGCTGCCATGCGTTGAGGCCGCCATGGATGATCTGGGTTTTTTCATGCCCGAACAACCGTGCCATCCACCAAGCCCGGCAGGCAGAAGCCACATTGCCCTGATCGTAAAAAACAACATGGGTTTGCGGTGTAATGCCCATCTGCCCGAACAGATGGGCAAAGCGTGCAGCAGACGGCACGGTATGCGGCAGAGTGCTCTGTGGATCTGAAAAAACAGAGATGTCAAAATACTGGCTGCCCGGAATATGGCCGGCTCTGAACTCAGCCTGCGGGTCAAATGTCTCTCCCGGCAAAGGCGTTGAGGCATCCAGAAAACGGATTGTGGTGTCCTTGGCAAGTGCGGGGAGCAGACTGCCGGGAATGAGAGGAGACATGACCAAAAGCCTCATGGAGTTTTTTTAGCAGGGCAACAACGATCACATAGTCCTTCGGAACTGGCAAATGGGTTATGATATGTGAAGGGAGCTGCACAAAGCCTTTATCCGAACCGACTGGAAACTCGGTGCGGAATGCGCCATACCATAAAGCGGATACGCCATGTTCTTGTAAGCGGAACACAAAATTAAGGCGTTCGGTGGTTTGTTGCGCGCATGACATATGGTCACACATTGACGGCTGAACGTATTCTCCGGTTTTTACTGCTGGCAGGAATTGCATATGGCTGCATAGCCGTGCTGGTTCCTTTTTCCTCTGCCCTGCTTTGGGCGGGGGTGCTGACCTATACCACCTGGCCTCTTTTCCAGTATTTGCGGCGGAGCATGGGGGCCAATGCGGCCAGCCTGATCATGACTGTCCTGTGCGCTGTATGCGTGGTGTTTCCGCTTGCACTTTTAGCATCGGCCTGTGTGGCGTCTGGCCCGCGCTGGGCCGCACAGTTGACTACCCTGTTCGGGCAGGTCAACCAGTTACCGCCCCTGCCGCGCTGGCTGGATAATTTGCCTGTTTTTGGGCCGGATATTCATCACCGCTGGGCATTATGGAGCCGTAACCTCGGGCTTGCTGCGGCCGAACTGCGGCCGTATGCGGGGGGCATTATCCAGTCTGTTCTCAGTGTGCTCATGCAGATGGCCAGCGGGGCGTTGCACCTTGTAACGGCTTTGTTCATTTCCTTCTTTTTCTGGATCAGTGGCTCCATCCTGTGGGATACGTTGCAGGCTGTTATCCTGCGGATTGCCGGGCCACAGGCCGGGCGGCATCTGTCCATCATTGCCAGTACGGTGCGCGGTACCGTGTATGGTATTCTGGGCACCGCCATTATTCAGGGTATTCTAACCGGCTTCGGGCTGTGGTTTTTTGGAGTGGCCGAGCCGGTTATTCTGGGCGGCATTGCAGCCTTTCTGGCCGTATTCCCGGTTGGTGCGCCACTGGTATGGATACCGGCTGCCGTGTGGCTGTTTGCAACGCATCACCAGCTCAAGGGTATTTTGCTTATTGTGTATGGTGTTGCATTTATTTCCGGCGCGGACCATCTGATCCGTCCGCTGTTTATCGCACGCGGGTCCAAGCTGCCTTATCTGCTGACCGTGCTGGGGGTTATTGGTGGGTTGCTGGCTTTTGGGGGCGTAGGTATTTTTCTGGGGCCGGTCCTGCTTGCTATTGGTTTTACGCTCACCATGGAATTTGCGCAGGGCGAACAGGCGCGGCCACCATTGGATGATACAAGGAACATGGTACCATGAAGCGCCGTCTGGCCCGGTTTGTTGAGCTTGCATCCAAAGGGCGGCGCAGGCATGTGGCTGCCAATGATACGCCCGGGGTCCGTATTATCAGCTGGAACCTGCTCCGCCGTACAGGAGCGACCGTGCATGATGTGGCCGCCCTGATTGAGGCGGAACAGCCGGACATCCTGCTCATGCAGGAAGCCACGGTGGAAATAGACGTGCTGCCAGATGTGATTGGTGGCCACTATGCCCGCTCCCCCCTGCCGGGGCGTATTCACGGTGTAGCGTGCTGGAGCCGCCTGCCTTTTGCGCGGCCGCCACGGGCATGCACCATTCCATCCGGGCCAATTGTCAAACGGCATGCCCAGATAATAGATTATCCCCAGTTTTCCTTGGCTAATGTCCATCTTTCGCATGGGCAGATGCTTAACCGCAGGCAGCTACGGCGGATTGCCTCCCTGCTTTCTGCGCCCTGCGCTATTCTGGGGGATTTTAATCTGGTGGGGCCAACCCTTGTGCCGGGGTTTGCCGATGTAGGGCCTAAAGCTCCAACGCACCGGATGGTTGACCTGCTCCCCATTCGTCTGGACCGCTGCCTGGTAGAAGGCATGGTGTGTTCTGATGCACAGGTCCTTCCTGTTTTTGCCTCTGATCATCGGCCAATAGCGGTCACTCTCCAGCCAGAAATTGGCCGGCGCACACTGGCAAGTGCTTACAGGTAAGGCATGAACAGTCTGGCAAAGGAATCCCTTATGCGGGTGGGGAAGTTCCGGTTGTCCAGATCATAATGCGTTAGCCGGTGGTTACGGTGGTGGCATATGAAGTCATCCATGATTTCCGCCATGGTGACGTCATATGTCTCCATATTGATCTCAAAGTTCAGGCGCAGGCTGCGAATATCAAGGTTTGAACTGCCGACAAAAGACCACGCCTTATCCACCACCATGAGTTTGGAATGATTAAAGGGCGGGTTGGCGTGCCAGACCCGTGCCCCCGTATCCAGCAGAGGGGAGATATTGGCCGCACAGGCCCAGTCCAGCGGACGGTGGTTGCTGCGGAGCGGGATAATAATATCCACCTGCACGCCGCGTAAGGCTGCCAGCCCCAGTTCGGATAAAAAGCGCGCTCCCGGTAAAAAATAGGGGGTCATCAGCCGTATGCTTTTGCGAGAAAGCGTAATGGCCTGCAGCATGGTGTATTCAATTTTTTCCAGATCCGTGTCCGGGCCTGCTGTGACAATCCGGGCCAGAGAACTCCCTTTACTGGCATGTTCCTGTAAAAAGAGATCCCGGTTCAGCTGTTCCCCGGTTGTAAAATACCAGTCCCATGCTGCAACCTGTGCCAATTGGTGCACAACAGGCCCTTCAATCCGGAAATGCGTATCGGACACAGGGTGCCGGGGTTTGCGCGCGACCAGATTGTTATCGGCAATGTTGAGCCCCCCCATAAACCCCACGCTGCCATCCACAACCAGAATTTTCCGGTGGTTCCGCAAATTAAGGAACGGCATCCGCCATGGAAGGAGCGAATGCATGAAGCGTGCACAGGGCACCCCTTCCCTTTTCAGGTAACGGTAGATGGGGGATAAAAAATATCCGCTGCCAATACCGTCCACCAGTACACGGACATTGACGCCCCTTTTATGTGCGGCAATCAGCCTGTCTGCAAATAACTGGCCACTGGCATCATGCCGGAAAATATACGAACATAGCAGAATGCTTCTGGTCGCTTTTTCTATGGCGTCCAGCATATGCGGGTATGCACCATCGCCATCATGCAGGCAGGTAATACTGTTATTGCCCACAACGGGGCGGGTTGTCAGTTTGCCCACCATCAGTGCCAGAGGTGCAAACTGGCCATCAAGTTCCCTGTTCCATGAGGAAAGGTCCGCACCATCCGGTCTGTGTGCCGTTCGGTCCCCCACCAGCTTTTTGGCAAGGCGGGTGACACGGTTGATCCCGAACATGAGGTAGAGAGCTGTCCCCAGAAACGGCATGAGAACACATACGCCAATCCACCCGATGGCGGATGCTGTATTCCGTTTTGTAAGCAGAATATGCAAACTTACGCCCGTAACAAGGCTCAGGCGCATACACGCAACTATAAAGGCTGTTGTGGAAAACTGGAGATCAAAAAACATGGTGGAGAGAAGGCTTTCACAACAAGCGGCTGACGTCCACAACATAGCGAATAAGTGTTCTGCACAACAGGTGCCTGCCTCTGCCGCAAAGCGGGCCAGAGGGTATGAATCTTATAAGAGAGGTCTGGCGGCGGAAGAGGCTGTCTGTCAAAGGCTGCGGGCAGCAGGCTGGAGCATTCTGCTCCAAAGAGCAAAAACACGCAGGGGCGAGATAGATATTGTTGCCCAAAATGGTGCAACCATCTGTTTTGTTGAAGTTAAACAACGGCAGACATTGCGGGGAGCTGCGGAATGTCTTTCCGTAACACAGTCCCGGCGGTTGTACAGGGCTGCGGAGTGCCTGCTACAGAGCCACCCCTATTGGCAGTATGAAAACCTGCGCTTTGACCTGTTTATGCTGGACGCACAAGGCCAGATGGAGTGGCTGGAAGATATTATCCGTCAGATGTAAGTCAGGAGCAGGTTACTCTGCCCAAAGGGCAGAACCCGCATAAAGCCAGACGGTAATCAGGTACGGTGGTGGTGCTTGTTGCTGTGTACCACGGTATGCGCGCTAGGGTGGTAGCTAACCAGATGCACCATTTTACCATGCGGAGCAGAGGCCAGAATGACCTTGTGCGAGGCATGGTTTGTTGTGGCTGCATGGCGCACAACATGGCGAACATGCACAACAGGAGGGGGAGCAGTCAGGGAGGCAAAGGTTAACTTGCTGGCTTCCAGGTCGGAAAGAACGCGTTCCGCATGCACTGAAGAACTGGTGGCCATTACACTCAGACCGATACCGGCCAGAGCAAAAAGCCCGCGTACAAACGGAACTCGCGTCATTAACCTTAGCCCCCTGATCTTATGTCTGCCTGAAACTATACAAAGCAATTGCAGGCTGACAACCTATAATTCAGGCGGATGCGTTGCAGGCGATGTTTTTTTCCTGCAGCAGTTTTTGCAGTTCACCGGTCTGGTACATTTCGGTCACAATGTCGCACCCACCAACAAACTCACCTTTGACGTAAAGCTGGGGAATGGTGGGCCAGTTGGAATAGTCCTTAATGCCCTGACGCAGTGCGGAATCTGCCAGAACATTGGCGGCTTTGAACGGCACACCAATCTGCTGCAGAATCTGCACTACACGGGCAGAAAAGCCACACTGTGGGAAATCGGCATCCCCCTTCATGAAAAGCATGACAGGGTTGGAATCAATATCCTGCTGGATGGTCTGTTTGATGGAATCAGTCATCTGTCTGTTGTCCTTGGTCGTATGGAAGCCGGGTTCTGGTCAGGGAGCAGATGTACGGAGGGCCAGCGCATGCAGCTTGCCCCCCATGTGTCCTTCCAGCGCATTGTAAACGAGCTGATGCTGCCTGACGCGCGGAACATCACGAAAAGCTTCGCTTACAATTGAACAGGAATAGTGATCCCCATCTCCTGCCAGATCATCAATCTTGATCTGGGCATCGGGGAACGCCTTCAGAATATAAGCTTCAAGTTCTGTGGCGGACATGGCCATGGTGCTGTCCCTTCCCTATTGGTCCATCAGCGCAGGAAAAAAGGTTTCATGCGCTGATTTAAGGCGTGCTGCAGATATGGTGACGCCGCTGGGAAGAATCAAATCATTTCCACCGGAGCGACCCATCAGGCGTGCAGGCACCCCGGCCTGTGCGGCTTTGGTACAAAAAGACTGGGCATCGGCAACGCACACAAGGTAACGGGCCTGATCCTCACCAAACCAGAAGGCTTCCGGGCGGATGCCGGAATCCGGGCTTTCCAGTTCGCAACCTGTGCCGGATGCCATGACCATTTCGGCCGCGGCAACCAGAATACCGCCATCGGCAATATCGTGGCATGCGCTAATCTGGCCTGCCTGAATTTCGGCCCGGACAAAATCCCCGTTCCGCTTTTCTGCTGCCAGATCAACCGTTGGTGGTGCGCCTTCTTCACGCCCCAGAATCTCGCGCAGCCAGATGGACTGGCCAAGTTCACCCTTGGTCGCGCCAATCAGCACCAGGTCACTGTCAGGCTGCATACCAAGACCCACGGCAGAGGACACATCATCAAACACACCAAGCCCACCAATAGCGGGAGTTGGCAGAATGGCCTGAGTTGTGCCGTCGGGCATACGGGTTTCGTTATACAGGGAGACGTTACCGCTCACGATGGGGAAGTCGAGAACCTTGCAGGCCTCTCCCATACCCTTGAGGGCCGCAATGAACTGGCCCATGATCTCCGGCTTTTCAGGGTTGCCGAAGTTCAGGTTATCCGTCACCGCCAGAGGGCGTGCGCCGGTTGCCGTAATATTGCGCCATGCTTCAGCCACGGCCTGTGCGCCACCTGTGCGCGGGTCCGCCTGACAGTAGCGCGGCGTGCAATCCGTTGTCAGTGCAAGACCGAGCTGCGTATCTTCCACCTTAACAATGGCGGCATCCGCAGCGCCGGGGCGGCGGACGGTCTGGCCCCCAACGGTGCTGTCATACTGGTTCCAGACCCATGCGCGCGACGCCAGATCGGGCGAGGCTACAAGCTGGAGCAGCATGGCATCAAGCGAGAGCGGTGCGTGAACACTGCCTAGCTCTGCGGGTTTTTCCGGGGCGATGGAAGGACGGTCATAAACCGGCGCTTCATCCGCCAGAGGTTCAAGCGGAATGTCAGCCTCAAGCTGGCCTTTGTGCTTGATCACAATATGGCCGGTTTCGGTCAGGTGACCGATAATGGCAAAGTCCAGCTCCCACTTTTCAAAAATCTGGCGTGCCAGTTCTGTCCGGTCAGGGCGCAGGACCATGAGCATGCGTTCCTGACTTTCAGAAAGCATCATCTCATATGCGGTCATGTTGGGTTCGCGCTGGGGCACGGCATCGAGGTCAAGCTCGATACCCACGCCACCTTTGCCAGCCATTTCCACGGCGGAAGAGGTCAGGCCTGCTGCACCCATATCCTGAATGGCAACAATGGCATCTGTTGCCATCAGTTCCAGACAGGCTTCGATCAGCAGTTTTTCAATGAAGGGGTCGCCAACCTGCACGGTCGGGCGCTTGGAAAGCGCGTCTTCATCAAACTCGGCGGAGGACATGGTGGCACCATGGATACCGTCCCGCCCTGTGCGTGAACCAACATAGACAACAGGGTTGCCAACACCGGCTGCTGCGGACAGGAAAATACGGTCCTGTCGGGCAATGCCCACGGTCATGGCGTTAACAAGCGGGTTGCCGTCATATGCCGGGTGGAAGTTGATTTCCCCCCCGACTGTCGGCACACCCACGCAGTTGCCATAGCCGCCAATCCCACGCACTACGCCATCCACAATCCGGCGGGTAATGGGGTTTTCAGGGCTGCCAAAACGCAGGGCGTTGAGGTTGGCAATGGGGCGCGCACCCATGGTGAACACGTCACGCAGAATGCCGCCAACGCCTGTAGCTGCACCCTGATAGGGTTCGATAAAGGAAGGGTGGTTATGGCTTTCCATCTTGAAGATGGCGGCATAACCCTGCCCGATATCCACAACGCCTGCGTTTTCACCCGGCCCATGGATAACCCAAGGGGCCTTGGTGGGCAGGCCACGCAGCCATTTGCGGGAGGATTTGTAGGAGCAGTGCTCCGACCACATGACGGAAAAAACCCCCAGTTCTGTCAGGCTGGGCGTACGGCCCATGATAGACAGAACACGGCCGTATTCTTCGCCCGTCAGGCCGAATTCACGCGCCAGGGATTCATCAACGGTTACAGGCTTATTCACCGGACCAGAGCCTCCACCAGACCTTCAAACAGCGGCAGACCATCCTCGCCCCCCATCAGCGGATCAACCAGATCCTCGGGGTGGGGCATCATGCCGCAAATACGTTTGTTTTCGCTCAGAACACCGGCAATGCTGTTCACGCTGCCGTTGGGGTTGCTTGTTCTGTCATCCGCGCACACACGGCCCTTGGCATCAGCGTAGCGGAATGCAACGCGGCCTTCGCCTTCAAGCACGGCAAGGGTCTGGGCATCGGCTGTGTAGTTGCCATCCCCATGTGCCAGCGGCGTGCGGAAGATGTCGCCCTTTTTCCAGCGCCGGGTAAAGGGAGTGCCTTCAACCTCCACGCGCAGATGGCAGTCCTGCGAGAGGAACCGCAGGTCCGCATTCCGCAGGAGTGCGCCGGGGAGCAGGTTGCTCTCGGTCAGGATCTGGAAGCCGTTGCACACGCCCAGAATATGCCCGCCTTTGGCGGCAAAGTCGCGCACGGCCCCCATGATGGGGGAATGTGCGGCCATTGCGCCACAACGCAGGTAGTCACCATAGCTGAAGCCACCGGGCAGCACGACCAGATCCACACCGCTCAGATCTGTCTCATGGTGCCAGATCATGCGAGGGGCCTGCCCGGTTACGCGCCGCAGGGCAATGGCCATATCTCGTTCCCGGTTCGTGCCGGGAAATACGACAATCGCTGCTTTCATTTTTTCACGTCACACGGATAAGAGTCATGCAGGGCGGTAAAAACGCTCTCGCCCACTGGTTTGCCCAGAGAGACGGAATGCGCTTTCAGCCAGGTGAGCACCTTGGTGCGGATGGCGGCAATGTCTTCGCTTGCCGGCACACAAAAGCCCGTGGGGGCGGAGGCATCACCCGTATTGTGCGCGTTGATCTGGGCAAGGGTCACGCCATCGGTCAGGCCGCTCAGATAGGCATCGCACGCGGTGCGTGAGGCCGAACTGGAGCACATCTTGCCAAGTGCGCCCGCCTTCATGGGGGCCAGCCGCTGGGCATGTGCCAGAGTGGGGACCGCCAGCACACCGGCAAGGGCGATCAGGGCGAGGCGCTTCATGCCACAACCTCTACCGAGTAGTCCTCGATAACCAGGTTGGCGAGCAGGTTGCGGGCCATTTCGCCCGCTTTTTCGTGCGCTTCTTCTGCTTTTACACCATGCAGTTCCAGCTCTATGACCTTGCCAACGCGCACATCCTGCACGCCTTCAAAGCCCAGTGTGTGCAGTGCGTGACCAATGGCCTTTCCCTGCGGGTCCAGAACGCCGTCCTTAAGCATGACGGTTACACGTACTTTCATTCTCAAACTCCCAAAGTACCCGTAGGGGTTACTGAACTGTTTCTGGGCCTTTCATGTCACCCCCGGCGCCGTTTTCCGGCAGGATGCCCATGCGGCGTGCAACTTCCTGATAAGCTTCCTTCACGTTGCCCAGATCGCGGCGGAAGCGATCCTTGTCGAGCTTTTCGTTTGTGTGAAGGTCCCACAGGCGGCAGTTATCAGGCGAAATTTCGTCAGCAAGAACAATACGCATGTCCTCACCTTCCCAGCACCGGCCGAACTCGAGTTTAAAGTCCACGAGCTGGATGCCAATGCCGCTGAACAGGCCGCAGAGGAAGTCGTTCACGCGCATGGACATGCCCGTAATATCTTCCAGGTCGTGCGGGCAGGCCCAGCCAAATGCAATAATGTGATCTTCCGATACCAGCGGGTCACCGAGTTCGTCGTTCTTGTAATAGAACTCAACAATCGGGCGCGGCAGGCGCTGGCCTTCGGGGATGTTGAAGCGCTTGGAAATGCTGCCAGCGGCAACATTGCGGATGACCACCTCAAGCGGGATAATCTCCACTTCCTTTACCAGCTGCTCACGCATGTTAATGCGGCGGATAAAGTGGGTGGGGATGCCGATTTCCTGCAAACGCAGCATCAGGTGTTCGCTAATGCGGTTGTTGAGCACACCTTTGCCGGTAATCACACCGCTTTTGGCACCATTGCCAGCCGTGGCATCGTCCTTGAAGTATTGCACAAGGGTCCCCGGTTCCGGACCTTCAAAGAGGATTTTGGCTTTACCTTCATAAAGCTGGCGGCGACGGGCCATAATGATCCTTACCTGTCGAAATGTGTGCGGGTGGTTGGGTGACCACCCCAAAAAACGGGGGAACCAGACTGGTGGTTCACCCCTTTATTGCTCCCGTGTTCATAGCAGGCTTCCCGCGTGGAGGATACAGCCTGTGCAAACCGGGCTGACGGTTACTGTTTGGGGCCAGTTTCACCGAAGATTTTTTCAAACTGGAAGTCCAGTGCTTTCAGGTGCTGGCGGCTGTCCATGGCGGCATCCAGCACATCGGCGGGAATGCGGCCCGAAATTTCGGCATCATCAGCCAGATTTTCGCGGAACGTTTTGCCTTCGGGCGTACCCAGCTTGGTCCATGTTGCCATCGCGTTGCGCTGGACAATACGGTAGGCATCTTCGCGCGACAGGCCGGCTTTTGCCAGTGCCAGCAGAACTTCGCCCGAATGGACCACGCCGCCAAGGCTTTCGATATTCGCGGCCATACGGTCGGGATACACCACAAGCTTGGAGATCATGCCGGACAGGCGGGCCAGGGCAAAGTCCAGCCCGATGGTGGCATCGGGGCAGATGTTGCGCTCGACCGAGGAGTGGCTGATGTCACGCTCGTGCCACAGAGCCACGTTTTCCAGTGCCGGAATAACCGCTGCGCGCACCAGACGGGCAAGGCCGGTCAGGTTTTCGGTCAGCACGGGGTTGCGCTTGTGCGGCATGGCGGAAGAGCCCTTCTGCCCCGGATGGAAGAATTCCTCCGCTTCGCGCACTTCGGAGCGTTGCAGGTGGCGGACTTCCGTTGCAAGCCGCTCAATGCCGCTGGCAATAACGCCAAGAGCGCAGAAGAATGCCGCATGGCGGTCACGCGGGATAACCTGGGTGGAAACCGCTTCGGCCTGCAGGCCAAGGCGTTCGGCCACGTAGGCTTCCACACGCGGGTCAAGATGGGCGTATGTGCCTACAGCGCCGGAAATGGCACAGGTGGCAATTTCGGCCCGTGCGGTTTCAAGGCGGGTTCTGTTCCGGGCGAACTCGGCGTAATGACCAGCAATCTTGAGACCGAAAGATGTGGGCTCGGCATGAATGCCGTGGCTGCGGCCAATGGTCAGGGTGTGTTTGTGTTCAAACGCACGTGCTTTAAGGGCGGCCAGAGTTTCGTCCAGATCCTTGAGCAGCAGGTCGGTGGCCTGCACAAGCTGCACGGCAAGGCAGGTGTCCAGCACGTCCGAGGAGGTCATGCCCAGATGGACAAACCGGCTTTCGGGGCCAACCTTTTCTGCCAGCCATGTCAGGAACGCAATAACGTCATGCCGTGTTTCGGCTTCGATCTCGTCAATCCGGGCGAGGTCTGCATCGCAAAAAGCAGCCATGGCGGCGTTGCCTTTTTCGCGGACCACTTTGGCGGCTTCCTTGGGGACCGTCCCGTATTCTGCCATGGCCTCACAGGCCAGAGCTTCGATCTCGAACCAGATTCGATAGCGGTTTTCAGGGGACCAGATTGCGGCCATGACGGGGCGGGTATAGCGCGGCACCATAACGCGAATTCCTTAACCAGAACAGTTTAAACGTCAGACAGGTGGCGCCTCTCTAGCGGATTTCGCGCATGTCGTCTGCCCGCAATGCGGAAAACTTTGACATTTTCTGCCGTGTGCCAGAAATTCGCGTCATTCAATGCGTGTTCTGGAATCGGAGTTATTGTGGCCAACCTATTTGATTCTGCCAGTTTTCCGGCAGTTGCCGCCCTCTTGCAGGTTGTGCTGATTGATGTGACTCTGGCCGGGGACAACGCAGTTGTCATTGGTATGGCCGTACGCTCCCTTGGCGGGGCACAGCGGCGCAAGGCCATTTGGGCCGGTGTGGGGCTGGCTGCGGTCATCAGGGTGCTGCTGGCACTTGTAGCGGTCAAGCTGTTGAGCATTGTTGGCCTGACACTGGCCGGCGGCCTGCTCCTGCTATGGGTCTGCTGGCGCATGTACCGCGAAATGCAGCACGCCAATACTGCTGATGGGGCAGCGGGTAGCGCACCGGGCAGCCTGCGTTCGGCCATTATCAAAATCTTGATCGCTGATTTGTCCATGAGTCTGGATAACGTGCTGGCCGTGGCCGGGGCTGCACGTGAGCACCCCGGTATTCTGGTCATGGGGCTGGCCCTGTCTGTTGTGCTTATGGGGCTTGCGGCTTCCCTGATTGCGCGGCTGCTTGAGCGTTATAAGTGGATTTCGTGGGTGGGGCTGCTGGTTGTGCTGGGCGTTGCCGTAGAACTGATTGTTAGTGGCGGCGGAGAGGTTTGGGGCCACCTGTCCTGAGCCTGACGCAAGTGTGTCAGGCAGGCCGCCCCTGCCTGACAAAAGAACTTGCTAAATTGTAAAAAACCCGTTGAATTTCGGGTATGACCCGTTCTTACCCTTCATGGCGGCGGCAGCTTGTTGCCGCAGTATCTCTGGTCGGGTTTTCCCTGACCGCCTGCTCCGGTCCATCTGCCCAGCAGGTATCCGCTTCGGAGGAAAGTGCCGGAGCAAGTGATGGTGCGCCCACCCGCAATGCCTTGCCGGTAGGTAACCTGAACGATCGGCTGGATACATGGCTCCGTCTTGTCGGGCCTGCACATGCAAGTGCTCAGGATTATGCCGATTTTTTACAATCTGGCAGTGTGTGGCCACGCTGGTCGGTGCTGGTCCTGCGCCTGCAACAGGCTCTGGCAAACGAGACAGATACACAGGTGTTGGCCCGTTTGTGCCACACCCAAAAACTGACTTATGCTCCGGCATTGGTGCAGTGCGCTACGCAACTACCAGATGATAAACCCCTCCAGCAGCAGCTTGCGGCCGAGGCCGTAACCGCATGGACCAATGGGAACGACACACCTGTAGCAGCAACTACGCTGGCCAGCACGTTTGGGGCAAGCCTTACCCCCCAGAGTTCATGGTTACGTTTTGACCGGGAGGAACGGTCTGGTCTGGTCAATGCTGCCCAGCAAACCCAGCCTTATCTTTCCGCCAGCAGGCAGCCGTTGGCGCAGGCCCGGCTGGCATTAAGAAACAATGACCCAACGGCACAATCCCAGTTTGATGCCCTGCCCTCTTCCGCGCGTGCCGACCCGTGGCTTGTGCTGGATCTGGCCCGCTGGCTGCGCAAGCAGCAGCGCTATGACGAAGCCGTTGCTCTATGGAAAGCAGGAGCCGTTGAGGCCGAGCGGACAACCCGCTCCAAGCTGTTCTGGCGCGAGCGGGATGGGCTGGCCCGTGAGCTGATCCAGCAGAATCGAGCTGGGGATGCCTTTGCCGTGGCAAATGACACAATCGCCCAGGGTGAAAGCCGTCTGGACGCTGTGTTCCTGAGCGGGTGGATTGCTCTGCGTATGCAGCATGATGCCGCAACCGCAGAGGACTTTTTTCGTCAGCTTACAGAATCTTCGTCGCTCATTACACGTAGCCGTGGGTTTTACTGGCTTGGCCGTGCCCGGGCTTCTGTAGGCAATATGGCCTCGGCTCAGGCAGACTGGACGCGTGCTAGCGCTTACCCCGGCACCTATTACGGTCAAATGGCAGCAGCAACGCTGGCAGGTCAGGCCAATGCCCTGCTGGAACCGGAACAGGTGCCTGCACTGATCGTGCAAAACCTCAGGAGCGCGGATAACGGACTGCCCCCGTCTTCTGAAGAGACACTGCCAACAGGCAATGACCTGCTACTGGCGGCTCTTCGGCTGGCAGCTATGGGGGATAAAGACCATACGCGCGATTTTTTGAATCTGTTTGAAAAACAGGTCACACAAACGCCGCAACGTCAGGCGCTTTCATCTCTGGCGTTGCGTCTGGGGGTGCCCGATATTGCCGTTACCGTAGCACGCCATGCCGGGCGGGATGGTGTATTTATGCTGCGTTCCGGCTGGCCCCTGCCCTACACGCCGCCACAGAGCAGTTTGCCCCAAGATTTTGTTATGGGCCTCATGCGGCAGGAGAGCAGCTTTAACTCCGATGCCGTAAGCCCATCCAATGCAATCGGCCTTATGCAGATCAAGCCTTCCACTGCGGCGGATATGGTGCGGGCTGCCGGGGTAGCACCATCTGCCGCTACGGCTGTGGGGCTGCGGGATGCACAAAATAACATGCAACTGGGTACGGCCTACCTGCTCCATTTGCAGGATCGGTTTGGCCCTATAGTGCCTTATATGGCTGCCGCCTATAATGGAGGGCCTACCCGGTTGGCCAAATGGCTGACCACGGCAGGCGATCCCGCCCATAATGGGGGGCAAATGGAGCAGATGATCGACTGGGTGGAAAACATTCCCTATGCCGAAACACGTAATTACGTGCAGCGTGTATGGGAAAACATGATTGTTTACAAAGCATTGGGAACACCGGAATGACCCCTGCCCGTTTGATCGCAACATTTGGAGGCTGTGGCCTGTCTCCCCGTGCCCCCGGTACCGTTGGCTCCTTTGCTGCCTTGCTGGTTGGACTACCTTTGCTAAAGCGGCCCCGCACGCTGGTCTGTGCTGCTGTGGCGGCAACCGTTGTGGGGTGGTGGGCCACAGCACGGGCGGGCAAAGGGGAAGACCACAGCTGGATTGTGATTGATGAAGTGGCGGGTATGTGGATCGCCCTGCTGGCCTGTTTACCCGATAGTGATCAGAGCGAGGAAGCAACCAAAGCCACGCACCGGTTGTTATGGCCCATTGTGGCGTTTGGGCTGTTCCGCGTGTTTGATATTACCAAGCCCGGCCCCATAGGCACGCTGGACAGGCGGCATGATGCCATTGGCGTTATGGGGGATGATGTGCTGGCCGGGGCTGCCAGTGCAGGCTGTGTGCACGCACTACGCAAAGTATGGGCGGCACGGAACTAAAAAGGGTTGAACATGCGCGAACAGACAGAAGGATATGGCCCTGCGGTTCTGGCCGAAGCCGAACGTGTTCTGGCTCTGTTGCGCGCAGCAGAACTGCGGGTTGTTACGGCTGAAAGCTGCACAGGCGGGTTGGTCGCGGGGGCATTAACGCATTTTGCCGGGTCATCAGATGTAACCGAAGGTGGCTTTGTCACCTACTCCAACGGCATGAAGCAGGCAGTGCTGGGCGTACAGGCCAGCACATTAGCTGCCCATGGCGCGGTGAGTGCACAAACGGTAGAGCAGATGGCTGAGGGCGCGTTGAACGCCTGCTCCAGTGCCGGTGTGGCTGTGTCTATTTCCGGCATTGCGGGGCCAGGAGGCGGGAGTGTGGACAAGCCTGTGGGGCTGGTCTGGTATGCCACGGCGCTGCGTGGAGGCCCAACACGCGCAGACCAGCAGATATTCTCCGGGGATCGGGTACAGGTGCGCGAGCAGGCCGTGTTGCATGCCTTAAGGCTTGTTTCTGCCCGCTTGCTTCATTTGTAACGGGTTATCGTCTGTCTGCCGGGTTATAAACAGGGGCTTCCTGTAAATCTGGTGCCATAACCCCTGTGCCTTTGGCTATGGTACCATCTGGCAATGCAGGAGTGGCGGCCGGTTGGGCAGGCTGGGTGCGCTGTATATGCGCCAGACTTTGAGCGTTTAACGCATCCGCTGTTACGTTCCCGCCATGAGGCTGATCCGTAGGGGCTGTGCGCTCTGTTTGTTTTGGCAGTGTGTCTGCCATAGTCTGTGCAACTGGTGCCAGTGTTCCACCAAGCAGAAGCAGATAAAACAGTATGGGCATGCGGTTGTCCCCCGTGTTCAAACTCTGGGTTCTGCGTGATGGAGGTATGGTTCAGGTTGCCGTTTTCTGGCCCGAAAGAGCGGCTGGAGTGGCGGTGCCAGCCTGTAGTACGGGAGGGCCGTAAACCTCTTTGGCACGCTTGATAAAAGCGGAAACCATAAGACGGGTTGCCTCGGTAAAGACCACACCAATAGCCGCTTGCAGAATGCGGGAGTTAAACTCGAAATCGACAAAAAAATCGACCTGACAGCCGTTGGCATGGGGCGTGAACTTCCACACATTACGCAGGTAGCGGAACGGCCCGCGCTCGTAACGCACGGTAATGATGGACGGACGGTCCAGTGTCACACGGGAGGTAAAACTCTCCCTGAACGGACCAAAGCCTATGGTCAGGTCGGCAACAAGTTCTGTTTCGGTGCGGCTGCGCAGGCGTGCGGCAACACACCAGGGTAAAAAGGCGGGGTAGTGTACAACGTCCGCAACCAGATCAAAAATCTGGTCGGGGCGATAGGGCAGAACACGCGTCTCTGCGTGTTTAGGCATTACAGAGCCTCCTTCAGGCGCTTGTTGCGTGCTTCGCGCAGCTGCGCAAAATCTGTGTCGGCATGGTAGGAAGAGCGCGTAAGGGGGCTGGAACTGACCTGCAAAAACCCTTTTACGCGCGCCATGGTGCCGTATTCCTCGAATTCTTCCGGTGTTACAAAGCGCGCAACGGCAGCGTGCTTGACCGTGGGCTGCAAATACTGCCCCATTGTGATAAAATCCACATCAGCAATGCGCAGGTCATCCATGACCTGAGCGAGTTCCATTTTTTCTTCACCCAAACCCAGCATCAGCCCGGATTTGGTGAAAATGGAAGGGTCAAGCTGCTTGACCCGGTCCAGCAGACGCATGGACTGGTAATACCGCGCGCCGGGCCGGATGGTGGGGTAAAGGCGTGGCACGGTTTCCAGATTATGGTTGAACACGTCCGGGCGGGCTTTAACAACCACTTCCAGAGCCTTGTCTTTACGCAAAAAATCCGGTGTCAGGATTTCAATGGTCGTGTCGGGGGATGTCGCGCGTATGGCTGCAATGACACGCGCAAAATGCTGCGCTCCCCCATCGGCCAAGTCATCCCGGTCGACAGAAGTGATCACCACATGGCGCAGGCCCAGCTTGGCTACGGCTTCTGCCACACGTTCAGGCTCGCCTTCATCCAGAGCATGAGGCAAGCCGGTGCTGACATTGCAGAATGCACACGCACGGGTGCAGATTTCCCCCATGATCATCATGGTGGCGTGGCGCTGTGACCAGCACTCCCCTATGTTGGGGCATGCGGCCTCCTCACACACAGTGACCAGCTTGTTGTCACGCATGAGGGTTCGTGTTTCGTGGTAAGTCGGGTGGTTGGGTGCTCTAACCCGTATCCACTCCGGCTTGCGGGCAATGGGGTTGTCCGGCCGATGGGCTTTTTCGGGGTGCCGTATCCGGCTTGTCCCACCTTTTCGATGATCAATCTCGACACGAGTAGACATGACTTCGCCCATTTATACCCAAAGAGTGCAGATAGAACTGGAATGCCCCTGCATGCACGTCAAGGTGTTGGAGAGGCGATAACCGGGAATGGGGCATCAAACCCGCGAGATTGATGCCCTACCCTTTTGAAAACAAAAGACTAAAAGTGCAAAGCGCCATCATAGGCCGCAAGAACGGCCTCATGCATGGATTCAGAAATGGTGGGATGCGGGAAAATGGTTTCAGCCAGTTCCGCTTCCGTCAGCTCCCCTGTGCGGGCAATAACATAACCCTGAATCATTTCAGTCACTTCCGCGCCAATCATGTGCGCGCCAAGCAGCTCGCCAGTCTGGGCATCAAAAACCGTTTTGATCAGCCCGTCCGGTTCACCCATGGCAAGGGCTTTACCATTGGCAATAAGCGGGAAGCGGCCAACACGTACCTTGTAACCAGCCTCCAGCGCCTTTGCTTCCGTGTAACCAACGGAGGCAATTTGCGGGCGGCAGTAGGTGCAGCCGGGTATTTTGGTCGGGTCGATTGGGTGGACTTTTCTACCCGCAATGGCTTCTACACACATCACGGCTTCATGGCTGGCCTTGTGGGCAAGCCATGGCGCACCGGCCAGATCGCCAATAGCGTACACGCCGGGCTCGCCCGTGCGGCAAAGCGCATCTGTGACCACATGCGTCCGATCGACCTGGATTTTGGTCCCTTCCAGCCCGATTTTTTCCACATTGCCAACAATACCAACGGCAGAAATAACCCGCTCGGCAACCAATGTATCGGCCTTACCATTGACGGTAACGGGAATGCTGACCCCGGTTGCCGTTTTCTGCAACGTGCCGATCTTGGCGCTGGTCAGCACCCGAATGCCCTGTTTTTCAAAGGCTTTGCGTGCAAGCTGGCTTATTTCAACATCTTCTACGGGCAGAATGCGCTCGGCAACTTCCACCAGCGTTACGTCCGCACCCATGTTGCGGTAGAAGGATGCAAACTCGGTGCCGATAGCGCCAGAGCCAATAACTACAAGGCTTTTGGGCATGGTTTCTGGCACAAGGGCTTCCTTGTAGGACCAGATGAATTGACCATCCGGCTCCAGCCCCGGCAGCACTCGTGCGCGTGCACCAGTTGCCAGAATAACGTGCTGGGCGGTGAGCGTGGTGGGGGCTGCCCCATCCTTGCTGACGAGCACTTTGCGGCGACCGTTGGCCAATGTGCCATCCAGCTTGCCGTGGCCGTCAAAAACCGGAACCTTGGCCTTTTTAAGCAGATGCGCAACCCCTGCGGACAACTGCTTGGAGACAGCCCGGGAGCGGGCAACAATTTTTTTAAAATCAAAGCTTACGCCATCGGCCTTAAACCCATAGGCCGGCAGGTCGTGCAGCAGATGATTGATTTCCGATGCCCGAAGCAGCGCCTTGGTGGGGATGCACCCCCAGTTAAGGCAGATGCCACCAAGATGCTGGGCTTCAACCACCGCAACGGAGAGTTTAAGCTGGGCAGCGCGCAGGGCGGCAACATACCCACCCGGCCCGCCACCAATGACGATCACATCAAAATCTGTCTGGCTCATGATGCCAAATTTCTCCCGCAAAAGGCTGCGTTACAGAACAAGAGCCAGAGGTGCCTGCACAATGTTACGGAAGGCCGAGAGCCACTTGGCCGCCATGGCCCCATCCACCGCACGGTGATCGACCGAGAGTGTTACAGTCATGACTGTTGCCACTTTAATCTCGTCACCACTCACAACAGGCTGCCGTTTGCCAGCAGCAATGGCCAGAATGGCGGCCTGCGGGGGGTTCACAATAGCTGCGAATTCCTTGACGCCGAACATCCCCATATTGGAAATGGAGAACGTACCGCCCTGAAACTCTTCGGGCTTCAGCTTGCCTGCTCTGGCGCGGGAAACCAGAGATTTGGCCTCCTGACTGATCTGCTTGAGGCTTTTGCGGTCAGCAGCCCGCACAATGGGGGTAATCAGCCCATCATCAAGGGAAACCGCCACGGAAATATCCGCATCTTCATGCAAGATCATGGCGTCTTCCGTAAAGGAGGCGTTGACTTCGGGCACCTGCTTGAGCGCAAGAGCCGCCGCCTTGATCAGCATGTCATTAACCGACAACTTGAACGCGTCCTGCCCTTCATCATGAGACAGGGCATTGAGCTGTGAGCGTAATGCCATAAGCGCATCAAGCTCCACATCCATGGAAACATAAAAGTGCGGAATGGTCGCCTTGGATTCACTCAACCGGCGGGCAATCACCTTGCGCATGGTGGTGTGCGGCACCGTACGGCTTGCGCCCGTGGGAAGAGGTGCATTTGCCTGCTGGCCGGGTTTGGGAGCGGCCGCTGGCTGCGCGGCAGCCGCTTCCACATCGCGTTTGACAATGCGCCCGTTAGGCCCTGTTCCCTTGAGCGTGGACAGGTCCACATTTTTTGCAGCGGCAATGCGGCGAGCCAGCGGGGAGGCAACAATGCGGTTGGCCGGGCGTGATGCCTGCAATGCAGCTGCCGGTGCAACCGGTGCACTGGCTGGTGCGGCGGATGGTGCTACAGCACCCGCCTGTGCGGGGGCCGGTGCTGCGCTGGTGGCGGGCGGTGCGGCAGAGTCCGGCACAGCCTCCCCTTCTTCCACCATAATGGCGATGGGCGTATTGACCGCAACACCCTCGGTCCCTTCGGGAACAAGGATGCGGCCGAAAATGCCATCTTCAATGGCTTCTACTTCCATTGTGGCCTTGTCGGTTTCGATTTCGGCCAGCACATCGCCATTGCTAACCGTATCGCCCTCTTTTTTCAGCCAGCGGGCAATCTTACCCTCTGTCATGGTGGGAGAGAGGGCGGGCATCAGAATTTCAATTGCCATCTTTCATCACCTCAAATCAGGCTGCGCACGGCTTTAACTACGTGCTCAGACTGTGGCAGGGCCAGTTTTTCCAGATTGGCTGCAAATGGCATGGGCACATCTTCACCGGCAACGCGCACGGGTGGTGCATCCAGCCAGTCAAAGGCATGTTCAATAACCTGCATGGCCACTTCGGAGCCAATGCCAGCAAACGGCCAGCCCTCTTCCACCGTGACAAGGCGGCTGGTCTTTTTCACGCTGTTGACAATTGTGGCTGTATCCAGCGGGCGAATGCTGCGCAGGTTGATCACTTCGGCCTCAATCCCCTGCTTGGCAAGTTCGGCCGCCGCATCCAGCGCTGTACCTACGGCAATGGAAAAAGCAACGATGGTGACATCGGTGCCAGCCCGTTCGATCTTTGCCTTGCCAATGGGCAGAATGAAATCTTCATCAATCGGGCAAGGGAACTTTTGCCCGTAAAGAATCTCATTTTCCAGCACGATCACCGGGTTCGGGTCGCGGATAGCAGCGCGCAGCAGCCCCTTGGCGTCCGCTGCGGACCACGGGGCAACAACTTTAAGTCCTGGCACATGGCCGTACCAGCTTGCGTAACACTGCGAATGCTGGGCACCCACGCGTGCGGCAGCGCCGTTAGGACCACGGAACACAATGGGGCACCCCATCTGCCCGCCGGACATATACAGCGTTTTGGCAGCGGAGTTGATAATGTGGTCAATGGCCTGCATGGCAAAGTTCATGGTCATGAACTCGACAACAGGTTTAAGCCCGGTCAGGGCTGCGCCAACGGCCATGCCGGTAAAGCCATGCTCGGTAATGGGCATGTCCAGCACGCGTTTTTCGCCAAACTCCTGCAATAACCCTTGGGAGATTTTGTAAGCACCCTGGTATTCGGCGACTTCCTCACCCAGCAGGAACACGTCTTCATCGCGGCGTAGTTCTGCTGCCATGGCATCGCGCAGGGCTTCACGCACGGTAATTTCCCGCGTTTCACCCCAGTCCTGCTCTGGTTCGGTCGGGCTCAGGGGTGTTGCGGGCGCGGTTGCAGGGGATGCCGTGCTGGCTGCTGCCGGTGCGGGAGCGCTGGTGGTGGGCACATCGCTTACGGTGTCGGCTTCGGACACGGCTTCACCGTCTTCAACCACAATGGCTATGGGGGTGTTGACGGCAACACCTTCAACCCCTTCGCTGATCAGCACACGGCCAAGAATACCGTCTTCAATGGCTTCAATTTCCATTGTGGCCTTGTCGGTTTCGATCTCGGCCAGCACGTCACCGGTGGTAATGGTGTCCCCTTCCTTTTTCAGCCAGCGGGCAATTTTGCCTTCTGTCATGGTGGGGGAAAGGGCGGGCATTAAAATTTTAGTCGCCATAATCTGCTCAGGCCTCCAGCACAACGTCCGTATAAAGTTCAGAAGGATCAGGTTCCGGGCTGGTCTGCGCGAATTCGGCTGAGTCGTTCACGACGGCTTTAATTTCGGCTTCCATGGCTTTGAGCGTGGCTTCTTCAACCCCGGCGTCCAGAAGGATATGCTTGACGTGTTCAATCGGGTCACGCGTCTTGCGGACCAGATCAACCTCTTCACGCGTGCGGTATTTGGCTGGGTCGGACATGGAGTGACCACGGTAGCGGTAGGTCATCATTTCCAGAATGTAAGGGCCTTTGCCCGCGCGGCAGTGTGCCACGGCCTGAGCTGCGGCGGCATGCACGGCAGCAACATCCATGCCATCCACCTGCACGCCGGGAATGCCCCAAGGCTCGCCATTTTTGTACAGGTTATGGGAAGCCGAAGCCCGCTCGATTGCAGTACCCATGCCGTATTTGTTGTTTTCGATGACAAAAATACAGGGCAGCTTGTGCAGGGCGGCCAGGTTGAAGCTTTCGTAAACCTGCCCCTGCCCGGCTGCGCCATCCCCAAAATACGCGACAGAAACTTCATCCGTGCCGCGATATTTGTTGGCGAAGGCCAGACCAATGCCAAGTGCTACCTGTGCACCAACAATACCATGCCCGCCATAGAAGTTCTTCTCGCGCGAGAACATGTGCATGGAACCGCCCTTGCCATGCGAATAGCCCGTGGCGCGGCCGGTCAACTCAGCCATAACGCCCCGCGGGGTCATACCTGCGACAAGCATCTGCCCATGGTCGCGGTAGGAGGTGATCAGCTTGTCCCCGTCCTTGAGGCACATCTGTATGCCAACCACAACGGCTTCCTGCCCGATGTAAAGGTGGCAGAACCCCCCGATCAGCCCCATGCCGTAAAGCTGCCCGGCTTTTTCTTCAAACCGGCGGATCAGCAGCATGTCGTGATAAGCTGTTAGAAACTGCTCCCGGGTCAGTGATGGGCCGTTGCCACCGACTGCGCCGACCTGCTCAGATGTTGTTTCCATGTATGGACCCTCTACGATACATAGGTAAATGCGTCTTATAACGTAATGTCTTGGCGGCCAGGGGACTGGTCGGTTCGAGCATTTTATCGTGTTTTTTGCATAAAAAAATGCCGTCTGATCAGGGCACCTTGGTTATTTGGCGTTATATTCTCCTGATCTGCCACCGCTTTTGTGCTGTAGCCGGATATTGTCGATGCGCATGCTACGGTCAACGGCCTTGCACATGTCATAGAGCGTGAGGGCCGCGACAGATACCGCAGTCAACGCCTCCATTTCCACTCCGGTTGCATCTTTTGTTGTAACAGCCGCAGTGATCTCGATTTTGTCATCTGTAGCGACAAGATCAAGCGTGACAGATGTCAGGCGCAACGGGTGGCACAGGGGGATAACATCAGCCGTTTTTTTTGCGGCCATAATCCCCGCAATCCGGGCTGTTGCCAGCACATCCCCTTTGGGCATGGAGCCCGAGACAATCAGATCCAGCGTGTGGCGCTGCATATGCACTTCTGCTACCGCAATGGCCTTGCGGAAGGTCTCGTCCTTATCGGATACATCCACCATCCGGGCATGCCCGGATGAATCCAGATGGGTCAGGGGCTGTTCGCGCACTGTTACTTCAGTCCGAGCAATGTGCGTGCAGCAGCTCCGGGGTCTGGCTGGCGGAGCAGCGTTTCACCGACCAGAAAGCCTGTGACCCCAATAGAGGCAAGCTGGGCAATTTCCTCGTGTGTTTTAATCCCGCTTTCGGAGATGATAATCCGGTCAGGCGGCACCAGAGGGGCAAGCTGGCTGGTGGTGTTGATGTCTGTTGTCAGGGTCTTGAGGTTACGGTTGTTAATACCGATCAGGAACGTGTCCAGCGCCAGTGCGCGGTTCAGTTCGTCCTCATCATGTACTTCCACCAGAACGTCCATATCCAGACCCTTGGCGTGATCAACCAGTTCCAGCGCCATTTCATCTGTCAGAATGGACATGATCAGCAAGATGCAGTCAGCACCGATCATCCGGCTTTCGTAAACCTGCCACGGGTCGAGAATAAAGTCCTTGCGCAGGACTGGCAGCGCACAGGCGGCCCGGGCTGTTGCCAGGTCCTCGTTTGCACCGTGGAAGCATGAGCTTTCCGTCAGCACGGAAATGCAGGCTGCTCCGGCCTGTTCGTAGGCAAGGGCGATCCGCGCGGGGTCGTATTCTTCCTGCAAGATACCGGCAGAAGGAGATGCCTTCTTGATCTCGGCAATCAGGCCCACGGCGCGGTCAGCGGCTTTTTCCTTAAGCGCACGACCGAAGCCCCGAGGTGCTTCCTTGGTTTCCTGCGCTTTGGCTACAACTTCCTTTAAGGGGTGCAGCGTGGAGCGATGTTCCACTTCCAGCCGTGTCCGCGCACAGATGCGGGCCAGAACATCTGGCAGTTCATCTACTTTGCAGTCAGGTGTGACGGCAGCGGAAGCTACAGTGGACGTGGAGGATGTATCGTTCATGATTGTCCTGTCATGTCTCCGGCGTGTGCATCCGAACGTGATGCACGTAAACCATTAAGCACCGCAAGGGCAGTGCCGTTGTCGAGTGAGCGTGCGGCGGTTGCCACACTGTTCCTGAGGCTGGCCGGGTCAATCCGGCCATTGTGCAGGACAGTCTGTTGACCGGCAACATGCAGCGCAAATGCCGCGTTCAACAGAACCGTATCACGGTACGCCCCGTGTGCGCCACGCAGGAGTGCTTCCAGCGCCTGCGCGTTATGCTGGGCATCGCCCCCTTTAATGGCGGATACGGGGGCGTAAGGCAGGCCCGCCATGTCCGGCTCAATCAGGTGGGACTGAATCTGCCCGTTTTCAAGCGCTACAGCCTGCGTGGGGCCTGCCAGTGTTATTTCGTCTATCCCGCCCTGCCCGTCCTGCGGCTGGCCGCAGACCGTCCACACACATTCCGACCCCAGACGGGCCAGCACTTCCGTAACGGGACGGAGCCACTGGGTAGAATAAACCCCCATAAGCTGGCGTTTGACACCAGCAGGATTAACCATGGGACCGACCAGATTGAACAGCGTGGGCAGCGCCAGCACTTTTCTGGCGCCCGCCGCATGCCGCATGGCCGGGTGGTGGTGCGGTGCGGCCATAAACACCACATGGTGACGCGCAAGCTGTTCGGCAAGAACCTCTGCGTTGGAAGACAATGGCACGCACAGAGCCGCCAGCACATCGGATGCTCCGGCGAGGGAGGAAATGGCTCTGTTGCCATGTTTGGCTACGGGCACCCCAAGGGCTGCCAGCACAAAGGCGACGGCGGTGGAAACATTCAGCGTGCCGTAATTATCTCCCCCCGTACCACAGACATCAATCGTGTTGTCGGGAGCGTTGGGGACAGGGTACATCCGCTGCCGTAGGGCCGTTACAGCGCCAAAAAGCTCATCCTGTGTTTCCCCGCGCACGCGTAATGCCATTAAAAAAGCGGCAATCCGTTCGGGTGGAACATTGCCATCCATAATGCTGCCAAATGCGGATTCGGCCTGCGCAGCACTCAGGCTTTTACGCTGTGCAAGCGCATGCAGAACCCCGGAAAAAAAAGCAGGGTCTTCCGTGCTGCCAATCGTAGTGGCGGGCTCAGGCATGGAGCAGGCCCGCTGTCCATGCCCGTGCGTGGGTCAGAAAATTGCGGAGCAGATCATGCCCATGTTCCGATGCAATGCTCTCGGGGTGGAACTGTACGCCCGAGATGGGGTGCTGCTTGTGCCGTACGCCCATAACCACCCCATCGGTTGTCCATGCCGTAACTTCCAAGTCATCTGGGATGCTGGAAGGTTCAAGGGTCAGGCTGTGATAACGGGTCGCATTGAACGGGCTGGGGAGCCCTTCAAAAACGTCCGTCCCGTTATGGAAAACAGGGCTGATCTTGCCGTGCATGGGGGTTGGAGAGCGCACAACCTGCGCTCCAAACACCTGCCCGATGGACTGGTGACCAAGGCAGACACCAAAAACGGGTATCTTGCCAGCAGCGGCGGCTATCAGATCACAGCAGATCCCTGCCTCGTTCGGGGAACAGGGCCCGGGGGACAGAACAATGGCGTCCGGGGCAAGAGCCATGGCTTCTGCTACGCTGAGCGTATCATTCCGGCGGACGTCGCACTCCTCACCCAGTTCGCCCAGATAATGGACCAGGTTGAAGGTAAAGCTGTCATAATTGTCGATCAGTAGGATCATGGCGGAATGATGACCTTTTCGTGCGCACGGGTCAAATGACGTGTCGGAAAGGCGCGGTTTACCCGCGGCCTGTCCGTGCCATTATCAAGGCTTCCTCGGCTGCGCGGAACACGGCGCGGGCTTTGTGCTGGGTTTCCTCATACTCTGATTCCGGCACACTATCCGCCACAACCCCACAACCTGCCTGCACGTGCATGGCACCGTCTTTGACAACGGCCATGCGCAGGCCAATGCAGGTGTCCATATCCCCCCCTGCACCAAAATAACCTATGCAGCCGGCATAGGTGGCGCGGCGGGTCCGTTCGACCTCGTCAATAATTTCCATGGCGCGGATTTTGGGGGCGCCGGTCAGGGTTCCTGCGGGAAAAGCCGCAACCAAGGCGTCCAGCGCTTCCAGATCAGGCTTGAGCGTGCCCTCCACATTGGAGGAAATATGCATGACGTGGCTGAACCGCTCGATCACAAACCGCTCTGTGACCTTCACGGAGCCGGGGGAGCATACGCGCCCGACATCATTCCGGCCCAGGTCAATCAGCATCAGATGCTCGGCGATTTCCTTCTGGTCGGCCAGAAGATCCTGCTCAAGTGCCAGATCCTCAGCCGCGGTTTTGCCGCGCGGGCGTGTTCCCGCCAAAGGCCGCACAGTCATTTTGCCGTCTCTGAGCCGCACAAGGATCTCGGGAGATGACCCGACCAGCGAGAAGCCCCCAAAATCCAGATGGAACAGGAAAGGGGCTGGATTTATGCGCCGGAGCGCACGGTAGAGGGAGAGTGACGGCAGCGCAAAAGCTGTTGAAAAACGCTGGCTTGGCACAACCTGAAACGCATCGCCCGCAGCGATATAGTCCTGAATACGGGTGATGGCGGCGCAAAAATCGTTATGTGTGAACGTGGATGTGGGTTCGACAAAGGCTGGAACATTCGCCGGAATGTCTGCCGATGGGAGTGCCCCGCTCAGGCAGTCTCTGGCACGTTGGAGCAATGCCTGAGCGCGCTCCCATGCTTCTGGTGCTGTGTCGGCCGCATTGGGGCGGACGGGGGTCGCCAGAATAAGCTCGTCCGTTACCGTATCAAAAACAGCAAACAAACCCGGGCGCATCAGAATGGATTCTGGCAGGTTCAGGTCGTCTGGTGGTGCGTCTGGCAGGTGTTCCATCTGGCGCACCATGTCGTACCCCAGATATCCGAACAGGCCACCAATCATGGGGGGGAGTTCGGGCGGGAGGTCCATGCGGGACGCGTGGATCAGGGCACGCAGGCTGGCCAGTGGTGCAGTACCTTCGTCTGGTACAGCTTTTGCGGGTAGGCCGTTATGGCATGTGCTGGTGCTGACCTTGCCGTTATGGCAGGTCCATACCAGATCTGGCCGCAGGGCAATAACAGAGTAGCGACCGCGGGTGACGCCGCCCTCCACACTTTCCAGCAGCAAGGTATATTGCCCTGTGCCACCTTCCAGATGTGCCAGCCGCATATAGGCAGAGACCGGGGTCAGCAGGTCGGCAGGTTCCACAGAATAAATAATGGACCCCCTGCCCGCTTCCCATGCCGCAATGCAGTCCTGTTTACTGGGGGATGCCGCCGTGTGCGCCTTCATGCCCGGGTTCACTGGACTGGTCCCCCAAATCCGGCGGCAGACAGGGCCGCCTGAATGGCGGCGTTGTTAATGTGCGGGGGCAGCCGCTTGTTAAGGTCCTGCACATAGCTGGCCGCCAGATCATCACCATAGGCCTGTGTCAGGTTGTTTTTCAGCTTTTGCAGAACATCAATGGGTGCCGGAGGATTGGGTACAAAAACCTTGGTCACCACAGCGACAAAAAAAGTATCTGCATTTTCAGCCATAACCGCCTGCCCCGCCTTCATACGGGGGATGTAGCTGGCAATTTCGGGCGGTAGGGTCTTGCCGGGGTTGGTGAAGGAGAATGGAATGTCACGGGTAACCTGAATGCCAGAGGCCGTCTGGCCCGCAATGCTTCCTTTCTGGCGGGCTGCCAGAAACAAGGCCGTTGCCTGCTGGTCTGCCGTGTGGTGGCGGGCATCGGCTTGCCATGCAGCCAGCACGTCGTTCTTTGCCTGCTCAAACGAGCGGGGGGTGGCGGGTGTTATGGAATCAACCTCAACTGCAAACCAGCTGTTATCCGGGCCTTCGAGCAGATTAGGCGGATCTCCGGCTTTCTGGGCAAAGACCTGATGCACAATGGCATCGCGCAGTTTGCCCGAAGCCGGAATCGGAGCAGGCTGTTTTTCTGCCGTATTGCCCTGCGCGTCCAGTGAGCCGGAAATGGCAGCGGCACCAATTGTATCCGGAATGGCGTCCAGCCCTTTGCCAGCAATGGCGTCTTGCAGCTGCCGGCGGCGTTCGGTCACAACAGACGGTGCGGCCGCAGTCCGGTATTGCTGCAAAATTTCCTGCCGGGCATCTGCAAAGGAGGTGCTGTGCGCGGGCAGGATTTTGGTCACGCGGAAAACAGACCAGCCCATTTCGGTTTTAACCGGCCCCGTAACCTGCCCTTGCGGTGCCTGAAACAGAACCTGCTTGAGTACGTCAGAAGGAATGGTCGAGGGGCGAGCGCCCGGCATTTCCACCGATGCAGCGCCTTTGACGGCACCTTGCGCAGCCTGCCAGCTCCCTTTGAGCTTCCATGCATCGGCAATTTTCTGGGCGTCAGCTTCGGATGTGGCTGTGATCAGCTGAATATCGCGGGTTTCTTGCATGTTGTAGTGGCTGCTTTGTGCATCATACGCGCGCTTGAGCTGCGTATCATCCATTGTAATCGTATCCGACACGGTTTGGGGGGACAGGACCACAATGCGTGCATGCCGCAATTCCGGGGTGCCAAACAGCCACACATGGTTCGTATAATAGCGCTGCAAGGTTGCCGTATCCGGCGCGGGAGGGGCCGGCTGTGCTGCAACGGGAATGCTGATCAGGTCCACCATGCGTGTGGTTGCGCCGTAATCGACCAGAGTTTTGAGCAGGATGTTGGAAACCCGGCTCCCCTGCGCCATGGGTTGCAGCAGGGTGCGTACGGTCAGGTCGTCGCGGATCATGTCCAGCACCTGCTGTTCACTTAACCCCTGCGCACTCAGGCGCTGGTTGAACACGGCGCGGTCAAACTGGCCAGTAGGCCCTTTGAAGTATGGGAGGGAAAACACTTCTTCCCTGATAGCGGAATCCGGCACAATGATTTTAAGCTGGCGAGCGGCTTCAAGCAGTTCGGCCTGTGCAATCAGGCGCTGTAAAATCTGGCGCGCAATCTGCCCCTGCATGATGGGAGACAGGGCAGAAGGGTCTTTGACCCCCATCTGCTGGGTGATTGTCGGCATTTCAGAGCGCAGGGCCATGGCTAGGTCACGCGTGGGTATGCGGTGCTGGCCAACCCGGGCCACCACATCCGTCTCTTCGCTCATGAAGCCAATAACGTCGCCAATACCCCAGCTGACAAAGGCCAGAAAAATAACAATGGCAACAACGCGGCCCAGCCACGATTCAACAAGTACTCGGCGCAGGTAGGAAATCATGACCCTATGGATCCACAGCTCATCATAAATGGTTTATGCTGATTGCAGCACATCTTGGGGCGGCACCATAAGCGGAGGTGTGCCGCTTGACCAGACTTAACCGTTGTGGGGCAGCAATAAGGTATAAACCCTCTCTTGCGCCTGAGTGTGCGTGTATGGTTTAGCCTGTTGCCAACAGTGCCATGGCAGACGCACATGCAGCGCGTGGCAGCACAGGAACTGGAGGAAGGGTATGAGCAGGCAGATTATTGTCGGCAATTGGAAAATGAATGGTACACGCCAGGACGCACAGGCGCTGGTACAGGCGCTGGTAAGCGGCCTGCCCGCTACTGCGCCGGATGTGGTTGTCTGCCCCCCCTTTACGCAGCTGGCACTTGTGCAGCCAGCGCTGGATGCCTCCCCTATCGGCCTTGGTGCGCAGGATTGCCATAAGGATACTGCCGGAGCGCATACGGGCGATATTTCCCCCACCATGCTGGCAGACCTTGGCGTCGGCTACGTGATTCTCGGTCATTCAGAGCGGCGGCAGGAACACGGTGAGCTGGACGAAACCGTACGTGAAAAAGCCGTGGCTGCTACCAAGGCGGGCCTGACCCCGATTGTCTGTATTGGCGAGACGGAAGATCAGCGTGAAAGCGGTGAGTACGAAGATGTGCTTGGCTGGCAGATCAAGGGCTCGCTTCCCGATGGTTTTGCCGGTATTGTGGCTTACGAACCCATCTGGGCCATTGGGACGGGGCTTGCCGCGACAACCGACCAGATAGCCCAGACCATGTCTTTCCTGCGTGCCGAATTGGTCCGACAGTTTGGTGAGGCTGGAAAAACTATCAAAATCCTGTATGGAGGGTCCGTAAACGCCGGGAATGCTGTTTCCGTTCTTTCCATTCCCGAGGTTGCGGGCGCACTGGTTGGTGGCGCGAGCCTTAAGGCGGATGCATTTCTTTCTATTGTCAACGCAGCATCCGCTGCCTGACATTGCTGCTTTGATCTGGAACCCGACATGACGACAGCCCTGCTGATCCTGCATTTCTGTGTCACCATTGCTCTGATTGGCGTTGTGCTGATTCAGCGGAGCGAAGGTGGCGGCCTTGGTATTGGTAACAGTCAGGGTATGGGCGCCTTTATGTCCGGCCGCGGGACGGCCAACCTGCTGACCCGCACAACGGCCGTTCTGGCAGGGCTGTTCATGCTGCTCTCTCTCCTGCTCGCCATGCTCTATAAAGGTGGCGTAACCGGTGCCGGGCACGATATTCTGGCCCAGCCCCCGGCGGAAACCGCCCCCGTGGCAACTACGGCTCCGCCCGCAGTCCAGACTCAGGCGCCCGCTGCGGCTCCCAAGCCCTGAAAAATGCTGACATCCTTCTCTGATATCCGGTTGGTTTGCAGAGAAGGTTATGAGTTTTTGTCCCCCGCATGCAGCAATGCATGCGGTGGATTGTGTTTGTTTATCCTTCTCCACCCGCTCCAGTCCGTGTAGGAATTCTGCTCATGACACGCTTTGTCTTTATTACTGGTGGTGTGGTGTCCTCTCTAGGCAAGGGCATTGCTTCAGCCGCTCTCGCAGCGCTTTTGCAGGCGCGTGGCTACAAGGTCCGCCTGCGCAAGCTGGACCCCTACCTGAACGTGGACCCCGGCACCATGAGCCCTTACCAGCATGGTGAGGTGTTCGTAACTGATGACGGAGCGGAAACGGACCTCGACCTCGGGCACTACGAGCGTTTTACAGGTGTTAACGCCACGAAAGAGGACAACGCGACAACCGGGCGCATTTATTCTGACGTGATCGTGCGTGAGCGGCGCGGAGATTACCTGGGGGCCACCGTGCAGGTTATCCCCCATATTACAGATGCCATTAAGGACGTGGTGGTTGCCAACACGGATGATCTGGACTTTGTTCTGGTCGAAATTGGTGGAACCGTAGGGGATATTGAAAGCCTGCCGTTCCTTGAAGCCATTCGCCAGTTGCGGAATGATCTGGGTATGGACCAGACCATGGTGGTCCATCTGACGCTGCTGCCGTGGATTCCTTCTGCCGGGGAGCTTAAAACAAAGCCGACCCAGCATTCGGTCAAGGAATTGCAGAATGTAGGCCTTCAGCCGCAAATCCTGCTCTGCCGCTGTGATCGCCCGATCCCCCCGACCGAGCGCCGCAAGATTGCAAACTTCTGCAACGTTCGCCCCGAAGCGGTTATTGCCGCACGGGATGTGGATACGATTTACGCCTGCCCCCTCTCCTACCATGCGGAAGGGATGGATACGGAAGTTCTGCGCTACTTTGACCTGCCTTATGCTGAAGAGCCCGATCTCTCCAACTGGCAGAACATTGTGGACGCCCTGCGCCACCCCGCAGGGGAAGTGCGCGTGGCTGTGGTGGGTAAATACACAGCCCTGCTCGATAGCTACAAATCCCTGAATGAGGCCATGTTGCATGGGGGGATTGCCCATCGTGTTAAAGTGACACTCGACTGGATTGATTCTGAGCAGTTTGAAAAAAATCCTGCCACGTTGGAAGAAAAACTGGGCCATGCAGATGCCATTCTGGTGCCCGGTGGTTTTGGCGAGCGTGGTTCTCAGGGTAAAATTGAAGCCATTCGTTATGCGCGCGAAAAAGGCATTCCGTTCCTTGGCATCTGTTTTGGCATGCAGATGGCGGTTATCGAGTGCGCCCGCAATCTTGCCGGTTTGAGCGATGCATCCTCCACCGAATTCGGCCGGACAGAAGAACCGCTGGTCGGCCTGATGACCGAGTGGGCACGTGGCAATGAACGTTTGCGCCGGAGCGAAGGTGGGGAACTGGGCGGCACCATGCGTCTGGGAGCTTACCCGGCCACTCTGGTGCCCGGCTCCCGTGTTGCGGAAGCTTACGGAACCAACACCATCCGCGAGCGTCATCGCCACCGGTATGAAGTGAATATCCATTACAAGGATCAGCTTGAAAAAGCAGGTCTGCGTTTTTCCGGCCTGTCCCCAGATGGTATTCTGCCAGAAGTGGTCGAATACCCCGATCACCCATGGTTTATTGCCGTGCAGTATCACCCTGAACTTAAATCCCGCCCCTTTGCGCCGCATCCCCTGTTCGCCGGGTTTGTGGGGGCTGCTGTTGCCAAGGCAAAACAGGCATGATCCCGGCCATTGGCGCACCAGTTGAAATTGGTGGGCTAAGTATTGGGAATAATTTGCCTTTTGTGCTGATCGCAGGACCATGCCAGATTGAATCGGCTGCCCATGCCATGGAAACAGCCGCAGCTCTTAAAGAGATCTGTCAGGCTGCTGGTGTGGGGCTGATTTATAAAAGCTCGTTTGACAAAGCCAACCGTACCAGCCTCTCCAGTACACGAGGGGTTGGGCTAAAGGACGGGCTGGCTATTCTGGCCGATATTCGCCAGACATACGCTCTGCCGGTTCTGACAGATGTGCATACGGCAGAGCAATGCGCTCCGGTGGCGGAAGCCGTGGATGTGCTGCAAATTCCTGCTTTTTTGTGCCGGCAGACGGATCTGCTTCTGGCGGCAGGTAAAACCGGTGCGGCAGTCAATATTAAAAAAGGGCAGTTTCTTGCCCCGTGGGACATGCAGCACGTTGCCGCCAAGGTTGCTTCAACCGGTAACCAGCGCGTGCTGCTGTGCGAACGTGGGACCAGCTTTGGCTACAATACGCTGGTGAATGATATGCGGGGCCTACCGATTATGGCCCAGACTGGCTTCCCTGTGGTGTTTGATGCGACACATTCGGTGCAACAGCCGGGTGGCATGGGGACTGCAAGTGGTGGGCAGCGTGAGTTTGCCCCCATTCTTTCCCGTGCAGCATTGGCCATTGGTGTGGCCGCACTGTTCATAGAAACACATGAAGACCCGGACAAAGCGCCGAGTGATGGGCCAAACATGTTGCCCATCAGCCAGTTGCCCGCCTTGCTCAAACAATTCCGGGCCATAGATAGCCTGATCAAAGGGCAGTAACAGCCACAGGCATTACGCATAAAAAAAGACGCCACGGCATTCAGGCCATGGCGTCTTTTTTGTAAGCAGGTGGGACGTCTTAGACGTCCAGATTGGCGACCTTAAGCGCGTTACCCACAATAAAGTCACGGCGTGGCTCAACCACATCGCCCATCAGGGTTGTAAACACATCTCCGGCTTCTTCCACGTCCCCAACGCGTACCTGCAAAAGGGTACGCATGGCGGGGTCCAGTGTGGTTTCCCAAAGCTGTGCATCGTTCATTTCGCCAAGACCTTTAAAGCGGTTAATGGCAAGGCCACGGCGGCCCTGTGCAAGCAGACGCGTAAACAGGTCAGACGGCCCGTTCAGGCGGTGTTCCGTGGTTTCAAACTTCAGTACAACGCCGGTTTCAAAGTCTTTCTGCAACCGTGCCAGTTGGGCTGTCAGCCAACGTGCATCCGCGCCTGCCAGTGTGGCGGGGTCTATGCGGTACATTTCCCCAACGCCGCGTACATTGCGTGCGAGTTCTACACCATCCACGCTGGCAACGGCCTTCCATCCCCGCTCGGTGGTGGGAGACGCGGCATCCAGCCGCTGCTGGAGTGCGGGCATGCGCTGCTGGAGCTGTTCAAGGTCAGCGCTGAGCGCACCAGCAAGAGCAACCTGCTCGACAATCCACGCGGGAATGCGTGTGGAAATGCGGGAAATAGCCTGACACGCCTGCCGGATAAACGGCAGATCAGCCTCCAGCTCCGTATTGCTGACCGTGCGGCCATCGGCATAGACAAAGCTTGCATTGCTGAGCGCTTTATCCAGCAGATATTGCTCCAGTGCCGCATCATCCTTCAGGTAGGTTTCTTCATTCCCGCGCTTGGCCCGGTATAGGGGGGGCTGGGCAATGTAGAGGTAACCGCGTTCGATCAGTTCAGGCATCTGGCGGAAGAAGAAGGTCAGTAGCAGGGTACGAATGTGGGACCCGTCCACGTCAGCGTCAGTCATGATGACAATGCGATGGTAACGGAGCTTTTCTATGGAAAAACCACCCTGATCGACTTCCCCACGGCCAATGCCTGTGCCTAGAGCGGTGATCAGCGTGCCAATTTCAGCCGAGCCAAGCATGCGGTCAAAACGGGCACGTTCGACGTTCAGGATTTTACCTTTGAGCGGCAGAATAGCCTGAAAGCGCCTGTCCCTGCCCTGTTTTGCCGTGCCGCCTGCGGAATCCCCTTCCACAATAAACAGTTCAGCTTTGGCGGGGTCGCGGGCCTGACAATCGGCCAACTTACCCGGAAGGGACGAAACATCCAGAATGCCTTTGCGGCGTGTCAGTTCACGCGCCTTGCGTGCGGCCTCACGCGCCGATGCAGCGTCCAGCACCTTGGAAACAACAGTCTTTGCTTCCTTGGGGTGGGTTTCAAACCAGTGGGCAATAATATCGGCTGCAGCCGCGTGCACCACAGGCTGCACTTCGGAGGAAACAAGCTTGTCTTTGGTCTGGGACGAAAATTTGGGGTCCGGCACTTTAACCGACAGAACGGCGGTTAAGCCTTCACGCATATCTTCACCCTGAAGGGACTGGGCGTCTTTTTTGGCAATGCTTTCGGCATATTTGCCAACAACACGGGTCAGAGCCTGGCGGAAACCTGCCAGATGCGCCCCACCATCCCTCTGAGGAATATTGTTGGTGAAGCAGAGCATGGTTTCATGGAAACTGTCATTCCAGCTCAGTGCAAATTCAACCTTGATCCCATTATCCGGGTTTTCCAGACTGCCGGTAATTGGCGGGGTGATCAGGGATGTGCGTGAACGGTCAAGCCAGTTTACAAAGGCTTCCAGCCCGCCCTCATAGTAGAATGTTTCTTCCCGCACAGGGGTAACGCGGGCGTCCCGCAGAACAATTTCCAAGCCGGAGTTCAAAAACGCCAGTTCGCGGAGCCGGCGTTCGAGAATGGTAAAGTCGAACTCGATCTTTGGGAAGGTCTGCAGGCTGGGCTTGAAGGTGACCTGTGTGCCGGATTCTTCAGCTGACGGGCCAACAACCTCAAGCGGGGCATCGCGCTCACCATCATGGAAGCGGATGCAGTGTTCATGGCCATTGCGCCAGATGCGCACTTCCATCCATTCCGAAAGCGCGTTCACAACGGCCGCACCCACGCCATGCAGCCCGCCAGAAACCTTGTAGGAGTTCTGGTTGAACTTGCCGCCTGCATGCAGGCGGGTCAGCACTACTTCGGCGGCACTGATACCTTCCTCGTGGTGCATATCGGTCGGAATGCCGCGCCCGTTATCACGAACAGTTACGCTGCCGTCTGCATTAAGGGTGAGAACACAGCGCGATGCAAACCCGGCCTGCGCCTCGTCCACCGCGTTATCAATGATCTCGAATGCCATGTGGTGCAGGCCGGAACCATCATCAGTATCACCGATGTACATTCCGGGCCGTTTGCGGACAGCATCAAGCCCCTTCAGCACAGAGATAGACGCGGCATCATACTCTTCGGTACCAGCAGATGGCGTAGGCTGAGAGAGGTCTGTCATAAGAATGCTGCACTCCGCAAAAAAAGAATGGAAGCCATTGTGGTCTTATACTCCGCCCATGGCATTGCGACCAGCGCCCGAAGGCCCCTTTTGTCAGCAGATCGACAAAAAAGCGCCCTGCCGGAGCGTTGCAAACTCGGCATGTCCCTGCAATGGCGCAAACGGCGCTTGGTCCGTGCCGGTTATGAGCACAGTACTTTGCAAATTTTGTAGAATTTTTTGCAAAGATAACCGGCGCTGTTCGTCCAGATGGACCAGAGGTTCATCCAGCAGTAACAGCGGTGCTGTTCCTCTGTGGTCGCTAACCAGACGGGCATGGGCCAGAATAAGCCCGATGAGCAGAGATTTTTGCTGGCCGGTGCTGGCCAGTGCTGCAGGAAGCTGTTTTTTAAGGTCGGTAAGTGCGAAGTCGCTCTTATGCACGCCAAGACTGGTGCGCCCTTTTTCTCGGTCCATCATGCGCGATGTGGCGAGTTGTTCCTTGAGCCAATCTTCCACATGCAAGGCAGGATGCTGCTCAAGCTTGTCCGCTATGGCGCAGAGCAGTTTGATCTGCACAGCAGGAAAGGCATCCATATCCTGCTGGGCATAGAGGTTGATCTGGCGGACGGTCTCGTTCCGTGCCGCAGTGACCGATGCTCCATGCCGCGCCATGGCGGCCTCCAGCCCGGATAACCAGACGGGTTCATTGGCGCGGGTTTGCAGAAGGCGGTTTCTCTGGCTCATGGCGCGGTCATACGCTGCCAGTTCGCGCGCATGGTGGGGATAAGCGGCCATGACCAACCGATCCAGAAAACGCCGTCGGCCAGATGCGCTTTCGCTGAACAGCCGGTCCATCTGTGGGGTTAGCCACACAGCGGCCAAAGGGTTTTCCCATGCGTTCTGGTTACGAAGGGGTTTGCCGTTGAGCAGAAAAATGCGGCGTGGGGCATCGGTCCCGGGCTGAAGCCCCGTACCAAGTTCCATGGGGTCGCCGTCAACCATAATTTGGGAGGCAACACCCCAATGGGCACTTCCGTTCTGGCCAAACTGGCCAAGGGATGCGCCGCGCAGGCCGCGACCGGGCGTGAGGAGCGAAGCCGCTTCGAGCAGGTTGGTTTTCCCGCTGCCGTTTTCCCCCGTCAGCACAACAATGGGGGCCTGGGGGCAAAGGGTGAGCTGGTCGTAGTTCCGAAAGCGGCAGAGGGTCAGTCTGGCCAGTTGCAACCGTGTGGAAGGTTGCCCCACCTTGCTGGCGAACAAGGTGGGTGATGTGTGCAGGCGTGGTGCGGCGCTTGTCACACGCGCATCGGCATCAGAACATACAAGGCCGACGGGCTATCCACATCCCGGACAATGGTGGGGGATGCGCTATCCGCAAAGCAGAACTCGACCTCTTTTTCCACCTGATCGGTAATATCGTTCAGGTAGCGGGCCTGAAAGCCGATTTCCAGCGATTCAGCATCATAGGAAATCCGGTTGTCGTCCAGTTCTTCCTTGGCGGTTCCCTGCTCTGCGCTGCTGGCGGAGAGGGTAAGCAGGCCGGGTTCGAGCATCAGCTTAACCGGGCGGGAACGTTCCTGGCTAATGGCAGCCACACGCGCCACGGCATCGGAGAAGTCTTTTTTGCCAACGCGCAAAATACGCGTGTTATTGCGCGGAATAACACGTTCGTATTCGGGGAAGGTGCCGTCTATCAGTTTGGAGGTTAGGGTGATCGGCCCAACCGTGAACTGAATTCTGGTTTCAGAAAGGGCAACGGCAATGTCTTCCGGTGCTTCATCAATCAGCTTGCGCAGTTCTGCCACGGTTTTACGCGGGATGATCACGCCGGGCATGCCTGCGGCACCTGCGGGCATTTCTGCTTCTACCCGTGCCAGACGGTGGCCGTCCGTGGCAACGGCGCGGAGTAGCGGTTTGCCGTCAATGTCTGCGGCATGCAGGAAAATGCCGTTCAGGTAATAGCGTGTTTCTTCCGTGGAAATGGCAAAGCGGGTGCGGTCGATCAGCGAACGCAGAACAGCACCATTCAACTGGAACTTGTGCGGGAAGTCCCCTGCCCCCATGGACGGAAAATCGTCAACGCTCAGCACATTCAGGTGAGTGGCATAGCGGCCTGCGCGCAGGTGGAGCTGGCCATCGCTGTCTGTCTGGTCGAGCTCAACTTCAACACCATCAGGCAGCTTGCGCACGATTTCGTACAGCACGGATGCCGGCGCAGTCGTGGCCCCTTCCCGTGTGATGGTGGCTGGTACGGTTTCAACCACCTCGATTTCCATGTCGGTGGCCTTCAGGCATAGCTGCCCGTTTGTAGCCTGCATGAGCACGTTGGCGAGAATGGGAATGGTGTTACGCTTTTCCGCCACGCTCTGGATATGAGCCAACGCTTTAAGGAGCGTTGCGCGCTCTGCCGAAAACTTCATGTATCCCTCTTTCCTGCACAGCAAGTTCTGCACTCCTGAGCGGAGATGGAACCCGTCTTATCCATTCTAAAACTAACAGGCCGCGTTTATCCGTCAATCTTTTTGAAGGTGCTGGTTCTAGCTCTCCAGCATGCGGCGCATCAGTTCCACATCTTCTGCAAATGCTGCGTCACGTTCCATCAGTTCCGTTACGCGATTAACCGCGTGCATGACTGTGGTATGGTCACGATTACCAAACTTGCGGCCAATTTCGGGTAGCGAGCGGCTGGTCAACTGCTTGGCCAGATACATGGCCACTTGGCGCGGGCGTGCCACGTTACGCGCACGGCGGGCGGAGGACATGTCCGTTAAGCGGATATTCCAGTGTTCAGCCACTTTTTTCTGGATTTCCTCAATGGTCACACGCCGGTCGTGGGCCTTGAGAATATCGTGCAGCACATCCTGCGTGGCTTCGAGCGTGACCGGTCGGCCAAACAGGTTGGCGTGGGCGATCAGGCGGTTCAGTGCGCCTTCAAGTTCACGCACATTGGATGTGATCTTGTGTGCAAGGAACTCAAGCACCTTTGCGGGAACCACCACACCGGATGCAGCTGCCTTGGCTTCCAGAATGGAAATGCGCAGTTCAAATGTTGTGGCGTGAATATCTGCCACCATGCCACAGCCCAGACGGGTGCGGAGCCTATCCTCCAGCCCGGACAGGTCCGAGGGGGACTTGTCGGCCGAAACCACAATCTGGCGCCCGGCATCCACCAGAGCGTTAAACGTATGGAAGAATTCTTCCTGAGTATTGTCCTTACCGATCAGGAACTGAAGATCGTCGATCATCAGGACATCCACGGAGCGAAGCTGCTCCTTGAACTCGATCGTGGACTGGGAGCGAATGGCCGCAATAAAGCGGTACATGAACTTTTCGGCAGACATATAGGCCACCGAGACATTGCCGCTTTTAACCAGTTCCGCACCAATGGCGTGCATGAGGTGCGTTTTACCCAAGCCGACGCCACCGTACAGGAAGAGCGGATTAAAGCCGACGCTGGAGGGCTTTTCAGCCACCCTGCGCGCGCAGGCATAGGCAAATTCGTTGGGTTTGCCGACAACGAACGTGTCAAACGTAAATCGGCTGTCCAGCGCGGTTACGAGGTCGCTGCGCACTTCGGCAACCGGGCGGCTTGCCGGGCTGTTGTCTTCCGTGGGGAGGGGGGCGGCACTTGCTGGTGCAGCGGCAACTTCAGTGACGGGTAGCGGAGCCGGGTCACCCGGGCGGGCAACCTGCAATTCAACCCGCCGAATGGAGGGAATCTCGTTATGCCACAACTCGTTCAGGCGGTCTCCGTACTGGCTACGGACCCAGTCGCGCAAAAAGCGGGTGGGCAGAAGGAGCGTAATTTCGTCGCCATCAATCGGCCCTAGGGCAATCTGGGTTAGCCAGGTGCGGTATTCAACCTCCCCGACCTCACCTTTCAGGCGGCCACAGATACGCAGCCACGATTCCGCAAGCCCTTTATTGTCTTCCAGTCGGGAAAAGGCGCTTTCGTCATCGTCCACTCCGATTGTCATTTTTGCTCCCGAGCGGTCATTAAAGGCGCATGTGCTGCGCAAAAAATTCAACGGCTTCCGTGTTCTAACACAGGCTGCCGGCGCTAGTTTATCCTGATGCGTATACCTTGCCTCAGCAGGACCGTGGATACTCTTTTTGGTCTGGCTTGCTCAAGGGCATTCCAACCAAGATAAAGCAGTGTCATGCCCGCGGGCAACGAAAAAGCATTTCCCGGTCGCAGGGCAGGATTGTGGCAGGGAATGGCCACATACAAAAAGCAAAGCCGAACCATCGGCCTGATGATTCGGCTTTGCTGCAAACAATCGCATAGGCGCTCCTTACGGAGCGCCCGATCGCTTGATTACGCTGCTGCCAGCGCCTTGATACGGGCAGACAGGCGGGAAATCTTGCGGGCAACCGTGTTGTGGTGTGCAACGCCTTTGCTGGCTGCACGCTGGATTTCCGGCTGTGCAACGCGCAGGGCTTCACGAGCGGCTGCCTGATCCCCGGATTCAATCGCGGTTTCCACTTTCTTGATGAAAGTGCGCATGCGGGATTTGCGGGCCGTGTTACGGGCAGTCCGCTTCGCGGTCTGCCGGATGCGCTTACGCGCCGAAGCGATATTCGCCATGAGTTTCTATTCTGTCCAGCACTAAGAAAAAGTAAGGTGCCAACGCGCCGCAATGGCCCATCAGCACAAAGAGTAAGCGGTGCTGTAATGCACGCATGCGCTTTCAGTCAAGCATGTTCCGCTCCAAACGCTCGAATTTTACCCGTTTTTCTGATGTTGCGGACAGAAGAAGGTCGTGCGGCCGGCTTGTGTCATATGTTGCACACCGGCGCATTTGGGAGTGCCAGAGCACTTGGGGCACGGCTGGTTCTTTTTGCCGTAAACCTGCCATGCGTGCTGGAAGTAGCCTAGCCCGCCCTCTGGGCGCACGTAGTCCTTCAGGCTGGACCCACCTGCGGCGATGGCATCTTGCAGAACGGCGCGGATGGCGCGGACCAGTGCCCCCGCTGCTTTGGGTTTGAGGTCGCAGGCCGGCATGGTTGGTGCGATGCCTGCACGGTAAAGGGCCTCGCACACATAAATATTGCCCAACCCGGCCACCACATGCTGGTCAAGCAGGAAAGGCTTTATGGTGGTGCGTCGCCCCTTGCCCGCCTCCAGCAGGGTTTGCGGGCTGAACTGGTTGCCTAATGGCTCAGGCCCCATTTTTACAAAAGCACGGTAGGTGTCTTCTTCGTGGGTGGGAACAAGGTCCATCATGCCAAAACGGCGCGGGTCTATGTATCCGCAGCGTTTGCCGTCATCGGTTATAAAAACCACATGTTCGTGTGGTTGGGGTGTTTTGGGAGAATCGAGCAGCACCCGTCCTGACATGCCCAGATGCAGCACAATCGACTGGCCACAGGACAGGCGGATAAGAATATATTTACCCCGCCGATAAAAGCTCAGGATTGTGGAGCCCGTAACCTGCTGTGAAAAATCGGCAGGAATCCGCCATCTCAGGTCATGGCGACGGATAATGGTCTGTTCAATAACGCGATCTTGCAGGGCTATCTGCATGCCGCGCATCACGGTTTCTACTTCGGGGAGTTCCGGCATGGCTATAAAGCAGGGTATAGAGGAAACCCATGACCGACAACTCTTTTGCGCCCTCCCCCGCTCCTTCTGACGTAACTGTGGAAGAAACGGATTTTGGCTTCCGCTCCGTCAGGAAGGAAGAAAAGAAAAACCTCGTCCGCGGCGTGTTCGACAGCGTAGCCGGACAATACGACGTGATGAACGACATCATGTCGCTGGGTATCCACCGAATATGGAAGCGCATATTCGTAACGGAACTCGGCCCCCAGCCCGGCCTGACACTGCTCGACCTTGCTGGTGGTACGGGCGATATTTCGTTCGGCTGGCTCAAGGCCGGTGGCGGTCCTGTTGTTATGACCGACATCAACCGCAGCATGCTCTCTGTCGGGCGTGACCGGGCTCTGAACCGTGGTCTGGTGTCCGATCTTTCCTTCTGCGTTGTGGATGCCGAGGCTATTCCTGTGCGCGATATGTCTGTGGATCGCGTTTCCATTGCCTTCGGTTTGCGTAACTGCACGGACAAGCTGGCCGTGATCCGCGAGGCGCGCCGCGTGCTCAAACCCGGTGGGCGCTTTTTGTGCCTGGAGTTCTCGCGTGTGCAGGTTGCCGCGCTGGCTCCCATTTACGATGCGTGGTCCTTCAAGGTGTTGCCTGCCATGGGCGGGATGGTCGCCAAGGACCGCGAAAGTTACCAGTATCTGGCGGAAAGCATACGCATGTTCCCGGATCAGGAAACACTGGCGGATATGTTCCGTGAGGCTGGTCTGTCCCATGTGCGTTATCAGTCCCTGTCTGGTGGGATTGCGGCTATCCATTCCGGCTGGCGTATCTGATCCGGCATGTCTGCTTCCTTCCCTGCCCGCTCGGTTCTGCTGATTATTGGCGGTAGTATTGCCGCCTTCAAAGCCCCGGAACTGCTGCGTCTGCTACAGGCTGAAGGCATGCAGGTCCGGTGCGTGCTGACCGAAGGGGGGAGCCAGTTTGTAACGCCTCTCACGTTACAGGCCCTAAGCGGGCAGCCGGTGCACACGGACCTGTTCTCCCTGACTGCTGAGCAGGAAATGGGGCATATCGCCCTTTCACGCTCGGCGGATCTGGTGCTTGTGTGCCCGGCATCGGCTAATTTGCTGGCGCGCATGGCCAGTGGTCTGGCGGATGACCTTGCCGGGGCGTTGCTCCTTGCAACAGATGCCCCAGTTATGGCTGTGCCTGCCATGAACGTGCGCATGTGGGAGCACCCCGCAACACAGGCCAATGTGGCATTGCTAACCGAGCGGGGTGTGCGCATCCTGCCGCCTGCCAGTGGCCCCATGGCCTGTGGCGAGTTTGGGCCGGGGCGTATGCCTGAGCCTGTTGAAATTAAAGATGTAGTTCTGGCTTTTTTCCGCCAGCAGCAATGCCAGGCAGGGCCGCTGGCGGGGTGCCGTATTGTGGTTACGGCGGGGCCAACACATGAGCCACTGGACCCCGTGCGTTACCTTGCCAACAGGTCGTCCGGCCAGCAGGGCTTTGCCCTTGCCTCGGCTCTAGCTGACATGGGAGCAAGCGTTACTCTGGTGAGTGGCCCTGTATCCCTTCCAGCTCCTGCTGGGGTGACGTATCTGGCGTGCGAAACCGCGCGGGAAATGCAGGCTCTTGTTATGGGGAGCGGCCCGTTTGATGTGGCAGTATGCACTGCCGCGGTGGCCGACTGGCGGCCTGAGCACGAAGCCGGGCAGAAAATAAAAAAGACCGGCGGCTCCGATACGGCCCCTGCCATAAAACTTGTGCCCAACCCCGATATTCTGGCCGAACTTTCCGCTCCGGGTGCGGGCCGCCCCCGGCTGGTGGTGGGGTTTGCGGCTGAGACGGAAAATGTCATCGCGCACGCTACCGCCAAACGCCAGCGCAAGCAGTGCGACTGGATTGTAGCGAATGACGTAAGCCCCCAGTCCGGCAATATGGGTGGGGTGAATAACGAAGTTGTGCTGATAACCGCGAGTAATGTTGAGCACTGGCCCAGAATGAGCAAGGCAGACGTGGCAAAACAGCTTGCCGCGCGTATAACGGACTGGCTTTCTGAATAACCTTGATACAATATCTGGTTCAAATCCAAGGAGTAGTGCATGTCCGTCTCTGAAAAAACGTCCGGTACCGTAGGTATAAAGGTTCGGCGACTTTCTCATGGACTGGACCTTCCCCTGCCAGCATATGCCACGCAGGGGGCAGCGGGCATGGACCTTCTGGCTGCTCTTGATGCTCCTCTGCGGCTTGAACCCGGGCAGAGGGGGCTTGTCCCAACCGGGTTGAGCATCGCTCTCCCCGCCGGGTATGAACTACAGGTACGCCCCCGCTCCGGGCTGGCCCTTAAACATGGAATTGTCCTGCCAAACGCGCCGGGAACCATTGACGAAGATTATCGTGGCGAGATCGGCGTGATTGTCATGAACGCAGGGCAGGAAGCGTTTGTTGTAGAGCCCGGCATGCGTATTGCGCAGGCTGTGATTGCGCCCGTTATCCGTGCAACCTGGATTGAATGCGACAATCTGGATGAAACCGAGCGCGGGGCGGGAGGGTTTGGCAGTACGGGAACGGGAGCGTCATGAGCGACCGGCAGCAGGAATTTCCATTTTCTCCTGAGTTATGTTCCTCCCTGCCCGCATCCTGCGGCAAAAGGCATGGGAGCTGGCTTGCCGGGTTTCTTGTTTTTTCTGTTATCCTGTTATGTGTTGCGTATCTTCCGTCCAATCTCACCGTGTTGTCTGGTGCTGTGGAAGCCTTGCCGCTAGGGCTTGTGTACCTGCCTGACTACGCGGTGCAGACCATAGGCCGCATGCTGCTTGGGCTGGGCTTGTCCCTTGTTTCGGTTTTGTCGTGTGTAGCGCTTATCTTCCGCAGCCGCTGGGCCGCCAAATGTCTGCTACCATTGCTGGATGTTGGGCAGGCTTTTCCTGTTCTGGCTATTCCGCTGCTTGTTCTGCCCTTTGTGCAAAGCCACATGCCAACACAGGCTGTAGGGGCCGAGGTTGTGGTGATCATGACCATCTGGTGCAGCCAGTTCTGGGGCATGGTGCAGGTTCTCTGCCAGCGGTTTTATGGTGTTCCGGCTGAACTGGAAGATGTGGTCTGCTGCTTCGGGCTGACATCGTGGCAGAAGTTCTGGCAGCTGGAAGTGCCTTTTGCCATCCCTGCGCTGGTGCGCAAAACCATGTTGTCCATGGGGGGGAGCTGGTTTGCTGCATTATATGCCGAGAGCGTAGTGCTGGATGGCCATAACTGGCTTTTTGCAGGGATCGGCTCTTATGTCCGGCAGGCGGCGTGCGAGCGCAATGTAGGCGCTTTGCTGGCAGCGCTTGCGTGCATGCTGGTGATTATTGTTGTTTTTGACCAGATTCTGTTCCGCCCGCTGTCGGCCTGGGCGGTGCGCTTTCAACCTGGCAAGGTTGGGGAGCCGCACCTCGCGGAACCTTGGTTTCTTAAACTTTTGCGGCGTACGCACCTGTTTCGTCTGTGTGTGCTGTTCTGTGTCAATGCCGCGCGCAGGTTCAGCCGCCTGCCTATAGGTGCGCGTTATGTGCAGGAACATACGGTTGACGGAAACACACAGTGGGGTGGTTGGCTTGTGGCGGCTTTAGCCGTTGTGGTCGCGCTGTTTGCTGCTGTTACGGCGTGGCCCTTGCTGTATGCCACCTGTGGTCTGCCTGTTCTTTTTTCTGTTATCCTGTGTGGCGGCATAACCGGGCTGCGTGTTTTTGTTATGGTGGGGCTGGTATCCCTTATCTGGATCCCTCTTGGTGTCTGGCTGGGGTTAAAATCACCTTATGCCGGGCGGATGCAGCGGCTTATTCAGTATTGCACTGTTTTTCCTGCCAACCTGCTGTTTCCATTATGGGCGGCTGGTTTGGTGGCTTGTCCGTTTGTGCCCACGTTCTGGCAATCCCCGCTTATTGTGCTGGGTGCGCAGTGGTATATTGCTCTGGGTGTTCTGGCTGGTGCGAGTGCTTATCCGTCTGACCTGCTGGAAGCGGCCCGTAACCTGAATGTTACAGGTAGCCTGTGGTGGCGCAAGGTACTGTTGCCCGGGATTTTACCGTACTATCTGGCGGGTCTTGTGGCGGCAACCAGCAGCGCATGGAATGCCGCCATTGCTGTGGAATGGCTCCAGTGGGGGCAGGCCACGCTGAGTGTGCACGGTCTTGGCAGCTTTATGGCCATGGCCGCTGCCCGGGGGGATGTAAGTGCCGTAGCCCTTGGCGCGGTTGCTATGTGCCTGTTTATGATGGCCTTGAACGCTTTTTTATGGCGCCCTTTGTCTGACTATGTTTCTCGCCGTCTGAAACTGAATTGAACGGATTAACCTGAAATGGTCTTTCCCTCTCAACCTGGGCGTACTCCGCCGCAACAGACAGTTCTGGCGGAGCTGCGCAACGTCCGGCAGTTCTATCATAAGGATAGTACCGCGGATGTGCAGGTGCTTGATGATGTGAACCTGACGATCCATGCGGGTGAAATTGTTGGGCTGCTGGGGCGTTCCGGGTTGGGTAAATCCACGTTGTTGCGGATTATTGCCGGGTTGCTCCCCCCTACCTCGGGGGAGGTGCTGTGGAAGGGGGAGCCTCTTAAAGGGCCAACACCCGATGTTGCCATAGTTTTTCAGTCCTTTGCGCTTTTCCCGTGGATGACCATTGAAGAAAATGTGGCTCTTGGCCTGGATGCAAAGGGTGTGCCTGCTGCCGAGCGTGATCCGCTGGTGGAAAGTGCAATCGACCTGATCGGCCTTGGTGGGTACGAAAATGCATGGCCCAAGGAACTTTCTGGGGGCATGCAGCAACGTGTGGGGCTTGCCCGGGCACTTGTGGTTAATCCGGCCCTGCTGCTGATGGATGAACCGTTCTCCGCACTGGATGTTCTGACCGCGGAAAACCTGCGGACCGATCTGGTCGAACTTTGGTCAGACAACAAACTGCCCGTGCAGAGCATGCTGATTGTGACACACAACATTGAAGAAGCCGTGTTGATGTGTGACCGGATTGTGATTTCATCTTCCAATCCCGGCCGTATTGCCCATGTGTTGCCTGTCCCCTTCCCTCACCCGCGGAACCGGGAGGATGCGGGCTTCCGCCAGTTGGTCGATCATATTTACGCACTGATGACGCAGCGCGCGCCAATTATCTCGGAAGCAGATCTGATGCACCGCTCCTCGGCGGCATCTTCCGTGGTGCCGGGGTTTCGGGCTTTGGTGCCTGTGTCCATTACCATGATGATCGGCATGATGGAGGCTCTCGCCGCCCCCCCCCTGAACGGGCGAGCGGATCTGCCGGTTCTTGCAGAAAAATTGCAGCTTGAACTGGATGATCTGTTCCCGCTTGGGGAATCTCTGGAGCTGCTGGCTCTGGCCGAACTGGAGGATGGAGACATCCTGCTGACCAACGAGGGCGTTCATTTTGTATTGAGTGATCTGGATGAGCGCAAAGCCATTATGGGCCACGCGCTCAGGCACCATGTGCCGCTGGTTAAAATGATTTGTGCCCTGCTGGATGAACGTCCGACGCATAGCGTTAAAGCCGAGCGCTTCCGTGACGAATTGGAAGCCTGCATGTCCCCCGATTATGCGCGGCAGACACTCCAGACCATTATCGGCTGGACCCGTTTTGCAGAACTGTTCGACTATGATGAAGAGAGCGACCGTTTTTTTCTGCCAGATGACAGCCGCGAGTAGTTATTCCCCTGCTTGTAACATCATGTCCCCCAGAGCCTGCCGGGCTTTGGTGACTTTGGGCGCAATAACAGCCTGACAGTACCCGGCATACGGGTGCTTGGCATAGTAATCATGATGTTCGGGTTCGGCTGGCCAGAATGTATCCAGTGGCAACACTTCTGTTACGGGTTTTGCTCCCCATAAATTGCTATTTGTGATGCCGCTTATGGCTTCCTGAGCAATGTCGCGCTGCTGTGGGGACGTATAAAAAATGACAGACCGATACTGGCTTCCAACGTCGTGTCCCTGTCTGTTCAGGGTTGTGGGGTCATGGAGTGTAAAAAAGCAGTCCAGTATCTGGCGGTAATTCAGCACGGAATGGTCCCACTCCAACTGCACAACCTCGGCATGCCCCGTTTGTCCGGAGCAGACCTGCTGGTATGTGGGGTGTAAAACCGTGCCTCCCGCATAACCGGGAACAACTGAGGTTATGCCACGCATCTGGCGATAAACGGCTTCCAGGCACCAGAAGCAACCTCCCCCCAGCACTGCTATTTCCGCCATGTGTATGTTCCCCTTCAGTCAGGTAGCCCCACGAATATGTTGGGTTCGTGGGGCCTGTTTGTTCAGGCTATGCGGGACAGGGCCGCTTTAAGACGTACGCATTCACCCTGCTGGCTTTCCAGACGATCGCGCATTTCCTGCACGATTTCTGGTTTGGCGCGGCTGACAAAGTTTTCGTTCCCGAGCTTTTTTTCGGTCTTGGCGACTTCATCTTCCGCTTTGGACAGTTCTTTTTTCAGCCGCTCGCGTTCAACGGACAGATCAATCAGCCCTTCCAGCGGGATAATGACCGTAGCTTCATCCACAACAGCCTGAGCGGAGCCTTTGGGAATATCCCCGGCAAGCGAGCTTGTCTGTGTTACGCGGGCCATGCGGCAAATGGCTTCCTGCCACCGGCCAATGCGTTCCAGCGTTAGTGGCGCTGCATCCTTGAGAAGAACAGGGGCAGTTTGTGACGGCGGAACGTTCATTTCCGCCCGAACGGTGCGGATTTCCGTAATCAGGCGAATAATCTGCTCGCATTCTGCCATGGCTTCGTCTGCGCCGGTGGGGGCAATGGGTTCAGGCCATTGCGCGGCTATCAGGCTGCCTTCCTCACCAAAGCCGAATTCATGCCACAGTGTATCTGTTACAAATGGCACAACAGGCTGCAGCAGGCGCAGGATCACGCCCAACACATGGCCTGCAACGGCGCGGACTTCTGCTGCTTCCTGATCATTGGCGGAATTAAAGACCGGCTTGGCAAATTCTAAGAACCAGTCACAGAAGCGGTTCCAGACAAAGCGGTAGCAGGTCAGTGCGTATTCATCAAAACGATAGGCATCCAGCGCACGGGTTGCCTCGGCAATGGCGGTTGCGGCTTCGGCTAGAATCCAGCGGCCAAGAGGGGATTGGACCTGTGTGGGGTCAAAGTTGACCGGGGCTCGTACGCCATTCATTTCGCAAAAGCGGGCGGCATTCCAGAGCTTGGTAATAAAGGAACGATAGTCTTCCACCCGTTTGCGGCCGAGTTTGACGTCCCGCCCAATGCCGGTCAGGGCGCAAATGGTAAAGCGCATGGCGTCTGCGCCGTAATCCTCGATCAGCTCCAGCGGATCAATGCCGTTGCCCTTGCTTTTGGACATCTTCTGCCCGTGCTCATCGCGCACCAGACCGTGGATGAAGATGTTGCGGAAGGGCACGTCGTGCATGAAGTGCTGGCCCATCATCATCATTCTGGCTACCCAGAAGAAAATGATGTCGAAGCCGGTTACCAGAACATCCGTTGGGTAATACCGGTCGAGTTCGGGTGTTTTGTCCGGCCAGCCAAGCGTTGAAAACGGCCATAGTGCCGACGAGAACCACGTATCCAGTACGTCTTCGTCCTGTGTCAGGGGTTCTGCCTTGCCGTAATGCGCCTGAGCCTGTTGCTGCGCGTCCTCACCGTCATGGGCAACAAACACATGACCGTCCGGCCCATACCATGCGGGGATGCGGTGCCCCCACCACAACTGGCGGGAAATGCACCAGGGCTGGATGTCACGCATCCATGCAAAAAAGGTATTTTCCCACTGTTTGGGAATAAAGCTGGCCCGGCCAGAAGTAATGGCCTCAATGGCAGGCCCCGCCAGTTTGCCAGCATCGCAATACCACTGGGTGGTCAGGCGGGGCTCAATTACAGCTCCCCCGCGTTCCGCATGAGGAACCTGATGCCGATGGGGTTCAATTTTTTCCAGCCAGCCGGTTTCTTCCAGCTTAGCGACAATAATCTTGCGTGCCTCTTCTCGCGTGGTGCCAGCAAGTGAGCGAACAAAGGCGGGGTCGGCCAGACCATCCTGCGCGCTGAGTTCTTCTTCTATCTCGTCCAGCACAATGCGGGCCTGCTCGTCCAGAATGCTGAGCATGGGGAGCTGGTGCCTGCGGCCGACTTCAAAGTCATTAAAGTCATGCGCAGGCGTAATTTTGACCGCGCCGGTCCCTTTTTCCGGGTCGGAGTGTTCGTCCGCCACAATCGGGATCAGGCGGCCTGTCAGGGGCAGGCGAACAAATTTGCCAATCAGGCTCTTGTAACGTTCATCTTCGGGATGAACAGCTACGGCCGTGTCGCCCAGCATGGTTTCGGGGCGAGTGGTGGCAACAGTAATGGTTGCGTCGCCCTGCCCTTCAACCGGATAGCGGATGTACCATAGGTTGCCTGCGACATCCTTGCTTTCCACCTCCAGATCAGAAATGGCGGAGCGGAATGCGGGGTCCCAGTTGACCAGCCGCCTGTCCCGATAAATCAGACCATCCTTGTAGAGGGAAACAAAGACTTCCTTGACTGCGCGGGAGAGGCCTTCATCCATGGTAAAGCGCTCACGCGACCAGTCGAGCGATGCACCAAGGCGGCGCAGCTGGCGGGTAATGCCCCCGCCGGATTCTTCCTTCCACTGCCACACGCGCTCAATAAAGGCATCGCGGCCCATATCCTGCCGGGTTGTTTTGCCCTCGGCTGCCAATGTGCGCTCGACAACCATTTGCGTTGCAATGCCGGCGTGGTCCGTGCCGGGCTGCCAAAGGGTGTCAAACCCCTGCATGCGCTTCCAGCGGATCAGGGTATCCTGCAAGGTCATGGTCAACGCATGGCCCATATGGAGGGTGCCGGTAACGTTGGGTGGCGGGATCATGATGGTAAAAGGTTTTTTGTCGCTTGCTGGCTGGGCAGAGAAAGCCTTCTTGCTTTCCCACAGTTCGTACAGCCGGTTTTCTGTTTGTGCAGGCTCAAAAGTCTTGTTCAGCATATTTATCCAACCACACCACGTAAAAAAGGCGGAAGGCATCTAGCCCCCGCCTTTGCAAAGCAATTAACAGACCACAGGATTCCCCTCCATTGGCCTGCCCCCATAGGGTTACAGGCCAATGGAGGGGAAGAAAACCTTACAGACCGCGCTGCGTCAGGCGTTCAACTTCCTTGCGTACAGCAGCCTGCACAATGCTTGCCAGATGGGCATCAAGCCATTTTTTGAGGAAAACGCGCACTTCCTGGCGCACGATGTCTTCAACCGTCAGAGACCCTTCATGCGTGACAGCCACTTTTCTCTCCTCATGTTCTCTAAGATATTTTTCCTGCAGGCTTTTCTGCAGCACGGCAAATGAGTTGGCGGTATCGGAAACCGTTTCGTCATTCAAAGGGATGGGCAGTGGACCAGACATGGTATGTTCAGCCTTTTTGTTAAGTTCGATCTGCCTGAGATCCGTTACAGATAATACTTCATCATGATCCACGGTCCGCGGTTGCACAAGGTCGGCCTTGCCGGCTGCCTGAGCTGTATCCGTGGTACGGGTGGGGGCAGCGGGAGCCTCTTTTTCCCCCTGCTGCGCAGAGTCCATCATGGATGGAGAGAGGACAAGCACATCGTCGTCCTGTTCATCCTGCGGCTCCGGGGCATGTTCTGCTGTAGCCGAGAGGTGCTCATCATGCAGTACCTGCCGAATGGAAGACAGGGTATCCGCTACGGATTTACCTGTTTCTTCTGATGAGTCCTGAGGCGACACCATACAAACATCCCTGCCACTGCTGGCTTAACATTATCGACCCGGCTGGTTGAGCGCGTAATCGTTCAACCCCCATAACCGATCCTTTACCGCGTTATAGTATGCTTTGTCATCATAAAGGGGAACATTCAGCTTCAGATCAACAGCAGTCAGGCGTCCAATGGCGGCTGCCACGTTGTAAGAGGACAGGACCATGTTGCTCAGGCTCTGCACAAGGGCCACCTGAGCCTGCAACAGACTCTCCTGCTGCTGCAGGACGGAAAGGGTTGTGCTGGTGCCAACCATGGCCTGCCGCTCTACACCCCCCAGTGCTACGGTACCCGCTTTAATCGCAACCCGATTGCTTGCGATGGACGCCCGGTAAGTGACCAGCTTCTGCCAGTTGGAAACCGCATCCTGTGCCGCTGCACGGCGCTGGACGTCCACCTCCCGGTGTGCCTCCTGCGCAAGCTGCTTGGCCTGACGGACCGCCGCATACTCCGATCCCCCCTGATAAATGGGGATATTGAAGTTGAGAGCCGCGTATTTACTGTCATTGATCTGGTTGTTCAGGGCCTGATTAACCTGATGCTGATACCCCATTGTCGCGGACACTTTGGGGAGAATGGCAGCCATGGCAACGCCCACGGAATCCTTGTGCGATGCCTCGGTAAAAAGTGCGTGAATAACATCGGGGTTATTCCTGACCGCCAGTGCGGCGGCGGTCTGCTCATTTTTAACGGGCAGGACCAAGGGTTGTGGCGGCACCAGATTAGGGGGCGGTGCCATGCCAATAACCTGCATGTAGGTTGCCTGAGCAGTCTGCAATGTGCCCTCAGCCTGCTGGCGTGCGGCTTGTGCGGACGCGTAGGCGGCTTCCGCCTGAGCAACGTCGGTCCGGGTAATTTCCCCTACCCTGTAGCGTTCACTGGTTGCGCGTAGCTGCTGCTGCAAAACCCGTTCATTGTTAATGTTCAGTTGCAGGAGCTGTTCGTCTTCAATCACGCCCACATAGGCACTGACGACCTGTTTGAAGACCTGCTGTTCAACCGAAATCAGGTGCGCACGCGCGGCCATGACCTGATTAACGGCCTCATGCGTAGCGGCTGTGGTTTTGCCCCCGGTGTAAATTGGCTGATTGATTGCAACACCCGCCGAATATCCCGGTGTATCGTAACGGCGCAGGGACTGGTGCGTGCGGGGATGCCCGACCCCCTGATAATCATTGATCCCGTTATAGTAAGAAAGGCCGACCTGCCCGGTTACTGTGGGGTGCCAGCCTGCAAGGGCGGTTGGTACACTCTCGTCCGTGGCGCGGAGCGAAGCGCGTGCCGCTTGCAGGGTCGGATTGGTCAGATACGCGGCGGCCAGAGATTCCTGCAGTGTATGCGGGATAAAGGAGGGGGAGCCGCTTCCATCGTATTTTTGCGCCCATGCGGTTGTGCCGCACAGTATGACCGCCAGGCTCAGGCCGGTTTCGCAAATACGCCGCATGAGGCTGCTCCCGCTTGCAGTTACCGCAATAGGTTTGCGGCACTGTTCCTTGCCATGATGCGAGATTAAATTCCATTTTATAGTTTGTGACGGATTGAAAATGAGACGCCCTTCTGTGCCTTTTTTTAAAAGGAGAATGCGTGTTCAGGCACCATACCGGGCAGGAGTGGCGCTTGCGCTTCGAACAGGAATGTCAGCCTGAATGGCTTGGAATATCCGGGTTCCCTGACCGCACTAAAGGCTTCCGGGAGGGATGACCCACTTTGTAGCAAACCTACAATGCGGCCTTTGGCGGAAAGCTGCCGGTCACAGAAGTCAGGAAGTGTTGCAATGCAGCCATCAAAATAAATCAGGTCATAAGGAGCCGAGTCTGCCGCCCCTCCGGTCAGAGCGCCTTGTTGCCAGACAACGTCCGGGGCCTGAGCCTGACAGAACCCCTGCCCGATCTGTGCCAGTTCGGAATTGGGTTCGAGTGCGGTCACATGCAGGCCAAGCCGTGCAAAAAGGGCAGCGGTGTAACCGGTGGAGGCTCCCACAACCAGAACACGCTGCCCGGCTAATGGTTCTGCCGCTTGCACAAGGCGGGCAGTCAGGAGGGGCTGTGACAAAACACGGCCCTGCGCCAAGGGCAGGCTGGTATCTGCATAAGCCGCATTGCGCAGGTCGGGGCGAACACAGTGCTCACGCGGGAGGTGGCGCATGATCTCCAGAATACGCGAATCGGTAATCTCGGATGGGCGCAACTGGTCGTCCACCATCAGGTTGCGTGCTTGGGCATACAGGGTTGCATCCATTGACTGTTCTCCTTGAAGCATGGCGGTGGCCGTATGGGCATTCATGCTGCGTACACTCCTGATTGGCCATCTACCCGGTTGACCCGCGCCGACCATGGGCAGGAGTCTGTCTGACATACTGTTTTAAAATTGGCACAACACAACGGCTTGACCAATTTGAAAGAAAAGGACATAACGCTCCCACCATACACCGTTGGTCCGGTGGCAGAATGGTGATGTAGCGGACTGCAAATCCGCGTATGTGGGTTCGATTCCCGCCCGGACCTCCACTCCTCCTCAAAATGTTAAATGTATGTTTCCAGCGCAAGTTGTTGCGTCAAAGGGCATACCAGCACTGGCTAATATTTTGGTGCAGATGTGTACTCGGGTGTAGCTGACTAGTCGCTCCTTGCTATCCGGCTCATGGCTGCTGGAGTTTTCTGTACCGTGCCATAAGGCGGTTACGCCGGAGGCTGGAGAGCTTTTGCAGCCAGAAGACGCCATCCAGTTGGTCAATCTCGTGCTGTAAGCAGACACTACGAAGGCCATCAGCCTCCCTCTCCTGCATATGGCCATTCAGGTCTGCATACCGGACCTTCAGCTTTGCCGGACGCATAACTGTGGCGGATATACCTGGCATGGAGATGCTGCCCTCTTCATTCATGACGGTATCTTCGGATAGCCAGATAATTTCTGGATTAATGTAGGTTTCCGGTTCATCGCAATCTGGCAGATCAAGAACAACCACGCGCTGGCCAACGCCAATATGTGGGCCGGTTATGCCTAGCCCCTGAACAGCGCGGAGTGTGTCCAGCAGGTCCGTTGCAAGGGTGCGCAATGTGCTGTCAAACGAGGTAACTGACACGGCGACTTCACGCAAACGCTGATCGGGGAAAAGGACAACAGGCTGTACGGTCATGGCGTATCTTCTGACAGAATAAAGCAGTTCGCTTGCGGTCGGGCGTGACCTGTAGCGCGTTAGTATACACGGCATAAACCTTGGGAGCACAGCCCGGCTGGATTTTACAGGTGAACCGTTGTGTTCAAGAACGCGTTGGGGGCTTGCCCAATGGCAGATCTGTTGCCACAGTCCTGGAATGAGGACCAATAAAGTACTTATTCCCGAAATCTGGTCTTGTGCCTCTGGGCATGGCATCGCCTGTGCCACACAAGCTGGATTGCCTGAGTGCCAGAAATAATGCAGCCACCTGTCTTTCATCCCGATCATGCCGATAGCCGGCATTCCTTGCCGGAGGCCTTCGCCAGTATCCGTGTGCCGAGGGATGATACCCATTGGATGCGGCGCTTTTTAAGCTACGTAGGGCCGGGGTATATGGTGTCCGTCGGGTATATGGACCCCGGCAACTGGGCAACGGACCTGCAAGGTGGGGCGCGGTTCGGCTACGTATTGCTATCTGTTATCCTGTTATCCAATTTCATGGCTATTTTATTGCAGGCTCTTTCTGCCCGTCTGGGTATTGCAACAGGGCTTGATCTTGCTCAGGCTTGTCGGCAGCGTTTTCATCCCGCGCTTAATGCGTTGCTCTGGGTTGCCTGCGAGCTGGCTATTATTGCGTGCGATCTGGCGGAGGTTATCGGCACCGCGGTTGCATTGCAGTTGCTCTTCCATATTCCCCTCCTTGGCGGTGCGTTAATTTCCAGCCTTGATGCCTTGCTGGTGCTGTTTCTCATGAACCGTGGGTTTCGGTATCTGGAGGCATTCATCATTGGGCTTTTAAGCATTATCGCCCTGTGTTTTGCCGTGCAGCTTATAGCCGCGGCTCCCCCATTGGCGGCTGTGCTGGCTGGTATGAAGCCTTCGCTCTCAATCCTGACCAATAGCGAAATGCTCTATATTGCCATTGGCATTATAGGGGCGACCGTTATGCCCCATAACCTGTACCTGCATTCCTCCATAGTACAAAGCCGGGCGTATGAGCGGACGGAACGTGGCCGCAAGGACGCCATACGCTGGGCCACATGGGATAGTTCAATCGCACTTATGCTGGCCCTGTTTATTAACGCCGCCATTCTGATTGTTGCTGCCGCAGCCTTCCATACAACAGGGCATCAGGATGTGGCGGAAATACAGGATGCCTACCACCTGCTCTCCCCTCTTCTGGGGCTGGGGGTTGCTTCTACCCTGTTTGCGCTGGCTCTGCTGGCTGCGGGCACAAATTCGACCATTACGGGAACGCTTGCCGGGCAGATTGTGATGGAAGGGTTTTTGCATCTCAGACTGCCACACTGGGCGCGGCGGCTTTTAACCCGTGGGCTGGCAATTGTTCCGGTCATGGTCGGCATTGTGTTGTATGGTAACGCCAGTGTTGGTCAGTTGCTCATGGCCAGTCAGGTTGTGCTGTCCATGCAATTGCCCTTTGCGGTCATTCCTCTGGTTCTGTTTGTTTCAGACCGCAAAATGATGGGCTCTTTTGCCATTTCCCGCCCCTTTGCGGTTCTTTCCTGGTTTGTCGCCGGGGTTATTCTTATCCTGAACTTTAAACTACTTTACGACACACTTGCGCTGTAATGTCCGGAACAAGTCTGCTGGTATTCTGTACTATGGCCACAGGTAGAGGAACTTCACGTAGTAAGCGTTTGTTTCCGGCGTGTTGCGGCCTTCTATGGAATGTGCGTAACGCGTGGTGAAACTGATTGTCCGGCTGATATTGAACATAACGCCCAGCCCGGGGGCTATTTCCCGGCTGTTGGAGTTGCTCAGGTCTGCATGAATGCTCTGGTCATAGGTTCCGCCAACGTTCTGCCAGTCAAAGGCAAAGTATGGCTCGATCAGTTTTGTTGCTTTCCAGCTAAAGCGTAAATTGCTGTAAAAAACGACGCCGGGCGAATAGCTGTGTTGGCCGGTTTTATGTTTTGTTGAGCCAACAACAGTGCCTACATCGCCGTCAAAGCTAAAATGCTTCCATTCATAATCAAAAATAATGCTTGAGATATTGGCCCAGTAACCCGTGGCCAAAGTATCCCGCGTGCCAGAAGGTGTTTGCAGGAATGTCTGAAAACCAAGAGTGCTGTGTGCATTGGGTTTAAACCACGCAGCAGGCCCTACAATGGTCCCCCCTAGCCCGCCGTAATTTGTGCCGCCTGCCAGAGTATAGTTTTCAGATTGGATGACCTCAAAAGCAAAGCCAACATGCGGGAGCGCATCAAATGTGCGAAAATGCACGTATTTGGTAAGCCCGGACCATGTGTGGCTTCCTCCATGGGCAGGTACGCGCTGGCCGGTGCTGTTATAGGTGTTGCCCGATGCATTCCCATTCCCATACTGGACCAATACGTTAAATGGCTTGTAGTCCACAGGCAGGTCATATTCATGTGGACCAATGATCCCCAGAGTAATATCCGCCGCATAGGCGAGCCCGGGTGTTAATAAAGGCATGCTGGCGCCACACAGACTTAAGGTCAGCAGGAGCCGTTTCGGCTTTTTGCCAAACAGCATGAGGGATCTCCATCAAGGAGGCTGCCGTTGTAAAAACAGGCGCAGCGTGTTGGGGTTATTGAATAATCAGTTCTGATCGCCAACCGTTACGCTGCATGGGGTTGGGCTTTTGGAAGAGATATATAAAATAAGCAGATATAATATAGTTGAAAAACGCATGAGTTCACGTGGCTGTGTCCTCAAGCTATAAAAACTGTCTCATTCCCGGAACAGAATGCTCAGAGCACGTGTTGTAAGAAACAAGCTATGGCAGGGTTTTAAAAGGCTGGCCAAAATCCCTTGCAGCAAAATGGAGCTGCAAGGGGAAAGACGCTGTGACTTATTTTGCTAGCTTTATGAGTGCTGCATTTACGTCCGCTGCTTTTTCCAGTTGTGGCATATGGCCAGTCTGGGGGAGCAGGGTTACGGGTATGGTATCCGGCAGGTTTTTGGCATCATTGGGTGAGATAACCTCGTCCGCCTCCCCCCAGATAATCTGGGCTGGCCCAGCAAAACTGGTCAGAACGGGCCGAAGGTCCTCCGCCTGCCTGCCATTGGGGAAGCAGGCTTTGGCAATTGTCTGCAAGCCCTGAAGCGCTCCATCCAGACGTTTGAAGCGAATAATGTCTTCAATCATCTTGCGAGAAATCAGGGTTTTGTCATGCACCAGATAATTCAGGACAGGCTCAAGGGTTTTGCGACGATCTGCGGAGATAAACCCTTCAATAAAATCCATATTAATGCCCTGCCCCAAGCCCGCAGGAGCAATGAGGGAAAGGGAGGCCACTTTTTGCGGGCAGGTTTTGGCAAGCTCCAGTGCAATAGCCCCTCCGAGCGAGTGACCAACAACATGAACGCTCGTTATTTCCAGCTTATCCAGCAAAGCCGCAGTTGTTGCCGCAAAGCCTGCGGGGGTTCCATCTCCCACGTTTTTGGATGACCCTCCGTGGCCGGGGAGGTCAAAAGCGACCGTGCGCCGGTCGGTGGAAAGAGCATTCTGGTTGAGCATCCAGTTGCCCAGGTCCCCACCAAAACCGTGGATGAACAGGACAGGCGTAGCATCGCCCTGCCCGGCTTCCTGCACACGGAGTGTCAGATCCCCAACGCTGACCATAATGGGTTCTGCGTGATCAGCCTGCGTGTCAGCAGCACTGTCGGATGAAAAATCAGCCTGAAACTTGGCAATGAATGCATCAATATCCGCATCGCTCACGGCAGGTTCGGCCAGAACACCCAAAAGAGCACCTACGGGCAGGGTTTCTCCCTCCGTTGCAATCTGGCGGCGCAGCGTGCCAGAGGCCGGGCTTTCGTAACCATTGGTGATTTTGGTGGTTTCTATGTCTGCAATTTCCTGCCCGGCTTCTACCTGCGCGCCGGAGGGAATGTTCCAGCTTGTAATTTTTCCCTCGGTCATGGCCAGACCAAACTTGGGCATTGTGATTGGGGTGATAAGGTCTGTCATTGCTCAGGCATCCTGCTTTGCTTTTTTATAGGCCATGACGGAGCGAACCGCCGATTCAATGCGGGCCGCATCGGGGAGGTAGAGTTTTTCCAGCACGGTTGCGAAGGGGACTGGCGTGTGCGGGGGCACAACCTGGCGTATGGGGGCCTTGAGCGCGTCAAACGCCTGTTCCGCTACCAGTGCGGCCACATCGGTTGCCATGTTGCAGCGCGGGCTTGATTCATCAACAATGACCAGCCGCCCCGTATCTTCCACACATTCCAGTATGGTGGCGCTGTCCAGCGGGGATGTGGTGCGGGGGTCTATAACCGTGCAGCTTATGCCGTCTTTTTCCAGCCTGTCGGCTGCTTCGTTGGCAAAATTGACCATACGGCCAAAGGCAACAATGGTTACATCATCGCCTTCCCGCGTCAGGTTGGCTTCCCCGAACGGGATGGAATATGGCTCATCGGGCACTTCCTCTTCATCATCGTACATGACCTTGTTTTCAAGGAAGATAACGGGGTCATCGTCCCTTATTGCCTCGATCAGCAGCCCTTTTGCTTCGTAAGGGGATGAGGGGACAACAACCTTAAGCCCCGGAATATGGGTAAAAAGCGGGTAAAGCGCCTGACTGTGCTGTGCCGCTGCATTAAAGCCCGCGCCATACATGGCCCGGATAACCAGTGGTGTGCGGGCCTTACCACCAAACATGTAGCGGAATTTGGCGGCCTGATTCATGATCTGGTCGAGGCAGCAGCCTACAAAGTCCACAAACATCAGTTCAGCCACCGGGCGCAGGCCGGTGGCGGCCGCCCCAACGGCTGCCCCGATATAGGATGCCTCGGAAATGGGGGTATCAAACACCCGTTCGGCACCAAATTCGGTATAAAGCCCTTTGGTAACCCCCAGCACGCCGCCCCATGCGTCTACCACGCTAGCAGAACCACCCTGCCCGCCAGCAATGTCTTCCCCCATGAGAATAACGCGTGGGTCACGCTGCATTTCCTGACGCAAGGCTTCATTAATGGCCTGACGGAAGCTTTTTTTGGACATGAGAATACTCCGTATTGCGCGTGGCTCAGTAAGAAACGTAAACGTCTGCCTGCAGGTCGGCAGGTTCAGGCAATGGGGCGTTTTTGGCGGCTTTTACGGCGGCCTCGATTTCGTCCTTCACGCTGGTATCAATGTCATCCAGTGCGGACAGGTCGAGCAGGCTGGTCTCTGTTACATGCGTGCGGAACTTCTGCAGGCAGTCACGCTCGGCCCTTTCTCTGGCTACCTCACCATTGGCGCGGTAGGTCATGGCGTCGCCTTCAAAATGGCCGTACCAGCGTGCCAGATGAACATGCAGCATTACCGGGCCGTGGCCAGCGCGCGCATGGGCTATGGCCTGCCCGGCGGCCTCATGCACGGCAAAAAAATCTGTGCCATCGCAGTCAAAATACGGCATGCCAAAGCCTGCGGCGCGCGCTTTTTGTGTGCCTGCGCAGGCGTAGGATGCTCCCGTTGCCTCGCCATAGCCGTTATCTTCGCAGACAAAAACGGCGGGTAGCTGCCAGACCATGGCCAGATTCAGGCTTTCCAGCGTTGTGCCCTCATTGGAAGCGCCATCACCGTAAAACGCGACGGCAACGCCACCATCCTTGAGCACCTTGTGCGAAAGGGCTGCACCGCAGATCAGCGGCGGCCCTCCCCCAACAATGCCGTTCGCACCGAGCATGCCCAGAGACAGGTCCGCAATATGCATGGACCCGCCTTTGCCGTGGCATACCCCGGTTTTGCGCCCATAAATTTCGGCCATCATGCCCTCTACGCCAACACCTTTGGCAATACAGTGGCCATGACCGCGGTGCGTGCTGGCAATTGTATCCGTGTCGCTCAGATGAGCGCAGACACCCACGGCGGATGCCTCTTCACCACAATACAGGTGAACAAATCCCGGAATTTCTCCGGTTGCGAACTCTACATGAAGGCGTTCCTCAAAATCGCGGATGGTCCGCATGGAACGGTAGGAACGCAGAAGAATATCGTGTGCAATCTGCATGTCTGCCCCCGGGCAATACTGCCGTGTGGGTTGGAAGAAATAACGGAATTATTCCGTCCCATTCCGCACGAAAAAACAGAGCGAAGCGGGTATGCGCTCAGTTATGGGGAGATATGCCAAAGGGTGAACCCAACGGATAATTCGGCTCACGTGTATTTGAGAAGGCAGAATGCGAAGTGTCGCATATCCGAAACGTAATACACGCCAGAGACATTTTTTGTGGATGGACAGGCGCACATGAACTCACTCATTTTGTCCCCCGGCGTGTGGTCCGGATTATCCCCCCTTCTCCGCAACTCGTGGCGTCGTTGCGCCGAGCAATATGCCATTCCCACGGATACAACGCTGGATACGGATATTCTGTGCTCGGCCGAACTGCGGCAGGCACGCGAGCGCATGGGCGTGACCATGAAAATAGCCGACCCGGAACTGGACCGGCTGCATGGTATTGTTTCCACGCTGGATTATAACGTGCTGCTGGCTGACCCGGCGGGGATTGTCGTCGCCCGCCGTGGTGCGCCACCGTTTGAAAAAGGGTGCCGCCGTTGGCACCTTTGGCCCGGCGCCAATTGGGCAGAAGCCGTAGCCGGCACCAACGGAATAGGCACCTGTCTGGTAGAGGGGCAACCGGTAACCGTCCACCGGGACCAGCACTGGTGCACAAAACTACGATACCTTACCTGCTCTGCCGTACCGTTTTATGGGCCTGACGGTTGTGTTGCCGGGGCGCTGGATGCCAGCTCCATCCGTTCGGACCCTTCTGGCCGTGTAGCACTGATGATGGAAGCCGTGCTGGTTGATGCCGCGCGCAGGTTGGAGCGACGGAGTTTTCTGGAAGCCTTCCGGAACAGGACAGTCTTGCTGCTGGGTGAAGGGAACGGCATATCCCTGCCCATGATCGCTCTGGATGACAAACGCATTGTGGTAGGGGCGACCTACGCTGCCCGCTCCATGCTTGGAATAGCCAGCCCGGAGGTGGCCAGTGTCTGCTTTGATCTGGGAGCCAGAGCTGCCGGTGTGCCGGATTTTCAGGAGGCGGAAAGAACGGTCATAGAAGGTGCTCTGGCTATGGTGCAGGGCAAAATTGCCCCCGCCGCCCGCCTGCTGGGTGTAAGCCGCTCCACCCTTTACCGAAAACTGAAGAACCTGTCCCCTGCTCCGGCCCCCATAACCGGGTAGTTATGGGGTGTTCTGCACAAAGGGCAGGACGTTCTGGCAGATGACCAGTTCCTCATGGGTTGGTTCTACACGCACGCGGATTGCACTATCGGGGCTGCTGATGATTGGTGCAGGGCAAAATTGCCCCCGCCGCCCGCCTGCTGGGTGTAAGCCGCTCCACCCTTTACCGAAAACTGAAGAACCTGTCCCCTGCTCCGGCCCCCATAACCGGGTAGTTATGGGGTGTTCTGCACAAAGGGCAGGACGTTCTGGCAGATGACCAGTTCCTCATGGGTTGGTTCTACACGCACGCGGATTGCACTATCGGGGCTGCTGATGATTCTCGCATGGTTCTCATTGGCCTTATAGTCCAGCTTGAGACCCAGCCAGCCAAGAGCGAGACAGACATCCTGACGTAAAAAGGCATCGTGTTCGCCTATGCCTGCGGTAAAGACCAGACCATCCAGTCCGCCCATAATAGCAGCAAGAGCGCCAACTTCTTCCACAATCCGGTAGGCGGACAAGGCAAGAGCCTGCTGAATATGTTCTTGCAATGCGGGATCTTGCTCCGTGCCCATATGCTCGCGCAAAACGCGCATGTCAGACGACACGCCAGAAACCCCAAGTAGCCCGGACTGGTGGTACAGGGTATTGACCATAGTGTTCCAGTCCGCTTTTTCTTCCCGCAGCATGTAGAGCAGTACGCCGGGGTCTATCATTCCGCAGCGGCTGCCCATCATTAATCCATCTAGGGCGGAAAAGCCCATTGTGGTTTCAATACTTCTGCCCCCCTTTAATGCACACAGGCTGGCACCACTGCCCAGATGCGCCAGAACAGTGCGGCCCTTTGCCAGTGTGGGGTCTATCTGGTGCAGGCGTTGGGTTAGAAAATCGTAGGAAAGACCATGGAAGCCATACCGGCAGATGCCTTTTTCTCCATACCGGCGAGGGAGCGGTAAAAGTCGGGCGATTTCTGGCATGGTGCGGTGGAAAGCCGTATCAAAACAGGCAATCTGGAGCAGGTTTGGCCGGTAAGCCATGATAGCATGGACCGGGGCAAGGGTTTGCGGCTGGTGGAGTGGCGCAAAGGGTGTCAGGGCTTCCAGTTGGCGCAGGATTTCTGGCGTAACCTGTATGGGAGCTAGAAAATCTGGCCCTCCATGCACAATCCTGTGGCCAACCCCTACAATGTTGTGCTGGCCCTGCTCATGGTCGGCCAGCCAGTCCAGAAGGTACTCGAGTGGTTTTTTCTGGCTGAGTGGGTAGGTTGCGCGGTCAAGGAGCTGGTCGTTCTGGTCGGATGCGAAAAAATGGAATGTGTCCACATCATACTCAAGCCGCCCTTTGATCAGTTTTTGTATGGCCGGGTTCTGGCCGATCTGAAAAACCGTGAACTTGAGACTGGATGACCCGGCATTAAAAACAAGAACAACGTCTGACATGGGTGGTTTTCCGCAAAGCTGGGCGACTTAAAACGCGGTATTCTGTTGTGCCAGATGTCTGGCATACAGTGCGCCTATCGCGGCGGATGCCAGGCGGGCCTGCACGCTGTCTGCCCGGCTTGTCAGCACAATGGGAACCTTGGCACCAAGTGCTATGCCCGCAGAGTCCGCCTGAGCCATAAAGATCAGGTTTTTGGCCAGCATATTGCCTGCCTCCAGGTCCGGCGTGACCAGAATTTGCGCCTGCCCGGCTACGGGGGATGATAGGTTTTTTATTCTGGCCGCTTCTGGGTCTATGGCATTGTCCATACCCAGAGGGCCATCGAGTATTCCCCCTGTTATCTGTCCGCGTTCGGCCATTTTGCACAGGCTTGCAGCATCCACTGTGCTAGGGATTTTTGGGTTGATCACTTCCACAGCGGAGAGAATGGCCACTTTGGGCACTCCCAGCCCAAGCCCCGTATGCAGGTCTATGGCGTTCTGGACAATATCGCGCTTGGTTGAAAGATCGGGGAAGATGTTAATGGCGGCATCGGTCACAAAAAGCAGTTTTTCATAGCCTGGCACAGCAAGCAGAAAAACATGGCTGATCCGGCGGCTAGTGCACAAACCATTGGTGGGAGAAACCACGGCATGCATGAGTGTGTCGGTATGCAGGCTGCCTTTTATCAAGCCCTGCACATGCCCTGTCCGGGCCAGCTCCACAGCTTTTTGGGCGGCGGCTTCAGGTGTTGGTGCAGGTATGATCTGGTAGGGGCTTAGGTCTATCTGGTTTTTGCACGCTATGGCCTGAATACGTGGCGTATCCCCGATCAGAACAGGCAGGATAATCCCTTTTTGTGCGGCATCCAGTGGCCCTGCCAGAGCGTGGTCCTCGCATGGCCAGACAAGCCCGTAAGGCACCGGTTCATGCGTCAGGGCGCGGTTTATCAGATCTGCAAAAAGCTGGTGGGATGTTGGCTGGCGTGGTGGAGGCATGGCCCCTGCAAAAAGGGGGGAAGTGTGTCTCATATCAGGTATGGCCCGCTCCGTGTGTTCCACCAGTTTTGCAACATGGCTGAAAAACGCGCCATTCGGCTACGTTCATCCTAATGAATAGGCGAATTGGGTATTCTGGCAGATACAAGATTGGGTGATGGCGTGCGGGCTGGTGCCGTGCTGGGTGGTGGGGCGCTGTCCACCACAATAACGGCCATTCCGGCAAGGGAGGATGGTGTCCTGTCTGTGCGTAGAAGAGCACGAAAACGCTTGTCGGTTGCGGCCTTGCGCTCGTATTCCACGTCCAGCAGGCCGTTTTTGTCGATATAGATATTCAGTGCCGCCGGGATACGAATACACCCGGCCGAAGCCATATGGCCTAGCTGGCGTTCCAGAAAAACAGGGTCGGTTGCGTGCATTTCCAGCCGTATGGGGCCTTGTTCACGGCTGGGGAGCCACCCTTTTTCAGCAACCTGCCAGCCAAAATCCCAGACACGCATGCCTTTGGTGCCATTCCCCATGATCCCGTTTTCGTTTTTGGTGCCCTGTGCCCGGTAGCCTAGCCTTTCTGCCGTATTGGTAAAAATACCAACGGGCGTAATGTAGTGATGCTTACGGCCGATTGTGCCGGTGGATATGCGTGTGCAGCCAATAATGGTCCATTCTGGCGTATCGGGGCGGGCCACAATAACGCAGGCACGTTGCACGGAGGGATTGCGGTCTGCAACCACCACGGCCTGGGGTGTTTGAACAACGTAGCCGGATTGGCTGATCTGCTGGCGCGCCAGGGCTAGCCATGTGTCTTTCTGGGTAATGGTTGGGGTAAATGCGGCGGGTACGTCTTTTTGGAAAAGAATCCGAAGCCGGTCTATTTCCGCTTGTACCTGCTTCTCATCCAACTCTACGACTGCTGGTGCTGGTGCTGGTGCTGGTGCTGGTGCTGGTGCTGGTGCTGGTGCTGGTGCTGCGTTATCAGGCACAGGCGGCTTGGCCAGAGGGGCAACAGATGCAGTTTTAACAGGGTTTGCCGGTGTCGCTTTGGCCTGCGGAGCCGCAGCAGGAGCCTTTTTGGCGGGCGGAGTATGCAGGGGTGCAGCTATGTCCCCATTGGGGAAAAAAACGTGAGGCGAGGACTCTCCTACAGCCTTGGAGAGTTCTTCTGCAAAATCCGCACTAGCAGAATACGGTGCTGCCTGAAGAGTTTGAGCGGCAAATAGGCAGCCAAACATAATCGGAAAGATTAAATGTCTCGCCGCGTACACCGGGTTCTGTTCTCCTGTTTTTTAAGTGCTGGTAACTATGGCACTTCTTGCTGGCAAGCGGAATATCCAAGATGATGGGTTTATTACCACTATGCTGCATGCAAGGGCTGCGCTTGAGTTGAGCCTTGGTGTTAAAAACCAAGGAAAATTGAGTATATCAAGCAGAAGAACTGGCAGTTTGCCACGGGTTGTGGGTGGAGAGGGCCTGAACACCCCGGCGGCCGATCCGGCCGTGAACGACGGCATCCCCTTCCCTCAGCAAACTCAGGTTGGGGCAGGTTGAATAGAACTTGCACTGGATTGTGACCTAAACACAACAGGATGGTTTAACCACAGGTTATCCGGCATGGATGTTATTGACAGTAATTATTAATTGCATATACCTCCGCTATTCACATGATGTGGTGGAATAGACCTATGAGCCACATGACCTTGCTGGCCCGTTTTGTTAGGCCGGACATACTGCTATGCCAGCACCCGCTCTCCTGCTTTGCCGGGGCTCTGTTGTTTTGTGCGCAGGTGGTTGGTCTGGCCAGCAGGTATGCTCCGCTGCATAGCTGGGTAAAAACCGTGGGTGATTACCAGTTGTATGCCGCTTTGCCGCTGAAACTGGCGGATGGAGGAAAGTGATGTCTGCCCTGCTTCTGCTTGGCGCCGGAGGCTGCACTCTGCTGTGTGGAGTGCTGTTTTACCTTTCATCCAAAAACCAGCGTATTTTTACGCGTAGACCTCATGCACGGTTTTGCCGGTCTGCCGCCATGGGGCTGGGTGTGCTGGCTGTGTGCATGCTTGTAGGTGTGGAAAGCACGATGAGTGCCTGTTTTATGGTCGTGCTCCTTCTCATGGTGGTTTGCAGTTTTTTTCCGCTGGTTATGGCCATGCTCCAGTCTGGAAAAAACGGTCATGACTGACTTGCCGCTCACTAACAGGCAGTGGCTTGCCAAGCTGGTGGCCGGCATTGTGCCGGGAATAATGTTCTCCTTTGGCTGCATGGCGGTAGTGGGGTTGCTGTGCGGCACCACGGGGGAGCCGCGGACGGCTTCTGCCCAGTTTTTAATGTGGCTGGCCGTTCTGGTGTGGCTTGGCGTTATGGGGAGTTGTTTCCTGTTTCGTTCTGGTCTGCGCGCATGGGTCGTACTGGGCGGAGCGGCCATGCTTGTCTGGGGTCTGTTTGAAATACTGGCGAAAGTTACGACGGCATGAAAATCCGCCCCGATATTGTGCAGGTTTACCGGGAAGTTCATAGCTGGGTCGGTATTCTTTGTAGTCTGTTCCTGTTTGTGGCGTTTTATGCCGGCTCCATAAGCATGTTTGAACAGCCCTTACAGGTCTGGCTTACGCCCGCTCCCTCTTTGCCCCAACCAGTGGACCTGGCGGATACGCCCCAGCTTTTGCAAAAAGCCTTTGCCGAATACCCGGATGCAAGCAGCCATTATACAGTAGTTGTTAATCCGGATAACGCACGCCCTGCCCGTCTTATGTGGCCACAGGATCCAACGCATAGGGGCCACGGTCCGCAGGATTATGTGCTTGCCGCGCTCTCGCCGGATGGGGAGTTGCACACGCTTGTCAGCCGTCCATCAGAAATCCCTTTTTTTATTGACCAGTTGCATGAACAGATCGGTCTGCCTTTGCCGCATACGGCAGCGCGTTACACGATGGGGTGTGTGGCTGTAGGCTATTTTCTGGCACTGGTGTCCGGCGTGATCGCATTTTTGCCAGCACTCAAAAAAATGCTGTTTGCCCTCAGGTTCGGCAGTGCAACGCGCAAGGTCTGGCTGGACCTGCATAATCTTGTTGGGGTCTTTTCACTGCCTTTCCATTTTATTATTGCGGCAACAGCCGTTGTCTTTGCGTTTCATGAGCCTATTTTTGCCCTGCAAGGCAAACTGTTCCAGCAGGGGCAGCCGGTGGCACATGCTCCTGCGCAACAGCATGGTCACGCTGGGGATAGAAGCAAAGGCAACGGAACTCGCACCGTAAACTTTGAGGGGCAGATGCCACCAGAAGCCATTCTGGTAGAATTACAGAAGCAGGCCCCCGGTTTTTTTGCCGATACGCTGGAGTATACAACGCAGTCCAACAGAGGAAAAAGCCGAACAACGCTCAGAATCACAGGGCATGATGAGCGTTACCCTACGCGCGGAGCCTCGAATGGTTTTGCTGTGGTGGATCCGGCCAGTGGCAAGGTGCTATCGGCAGATTATCTGCCGGGCCATCAGTCTACTGGATTTGCGGCACTGACCGCGTTTGTCGCCCTGCATTTTGGGAGTTATGGCGGCCTTCCCGTACGCTGGGGGTACTATTGCCTTGGGCTGGGTGGAGCCTTTTTGTTTTATACTGGCTGCCGGTTGTGGATTATTGCGCGGCAAAAACGCGAACAGCAGGCAGGCAACCCGCAAACGCGTGCCACGTGGCTGCTCTCTTGCCTGACAACCGGATGTATTACGGGGTGCATAACAGGCATTGCCATTTTACTTCTATGTGCACCATTCTGGCCCTTGGGGGGCACTTATGCTCAGGCATCGCTCGTATATTATACGGTGTTTTTGTTATGTATGAGCCTGGCTTTTCTCCTGCGTGAAAACCAGCGTGATCCATTACTGTTCTGTGTGGCGGGGTGTGCCAATATTGCCATTGTCCCGGCCGTGCTTATTGCCATGGTCGAGGGACGGGCAATTTTACCCTCTCTTGGGGTTGGCGTGGTGGCGCTGGTGCTGGGCTGTTTTTTGCTGCGCTCGGTCAAGCGGTCCACGTGCAGGCTGTCTGCCTGACCAGCATGATGTTTCTCCCTCAGTTTCGTAAGAAATAAAGGGAGAAACAGGGACGCGATAAACTTAGTAAATAATAACGGACCGGATGGATTTGCCATCATGCATCAGATCAAATGCATGGTTAATATCTTCCAGCCCCATTGTGTGGGTCACAAAGGGTTTAAGGTCGATCCTGCCTTCCATGGCATCTTCCACCATGCCGGGTAGCTGGGTGCGGCCTTTAACACCGCCAAAGGCTGTGCCTTTCCATGTACGCCCGGTAACAAGTTGGAATGGGCGGGTGGAAATTTCCTGTCCTGCGCCAGCAACACCAATAACAACGGATTGCCCCCAGCCACGGTGGGCACATTCAAGTGCAGCACGCATGACATTTACGTTGCCAATACATTCAAACGTATGGTCCACCCCCCACCGCGTTATGTCCACAATAACCTGCTGGATGGGTTTGTCGTAGTCCGCCGGATTCAGGCAGTCTGTTGCCCCCATGGAAGTGGCGAGTTCAAACTTGTCCGGATTGGTGTCTATGGCAAAAATCCGGCCAGCCTTTGCCTGCCGTGCGCCCTGAATAACCGCAAGCCCAATGCCACCCAGACCAAAAACGGCAACGCTGTCACCCGGCTGCACCTTGGCCGTGTTATGTACAGCGCCAATACCGGTTGTTACACCGCATCCGAGCAGGCAGACATGTTCGTGGTCAGCATGGGGGTTGATCTTGGCAAGTGAGACTTCAGCCACAACTGTATATTCACTAAAAGTGGAGCAGCCCATGTAATGGTACAAAGGCTGGCCGTTGTATGAAAAACGGCTGGTACCATCGGGCATGACCCCCTTGCCCTGTGTTTCGCGCACGGCAATGCACAGGTTGGTTTTGCCTGAAGTACAGAACTCACACTTCCCACATTCAGCCGTATAAAGCGGAATAACGTGGTCTCCGGGCGCGACGGAGGTCACGCCTTCGCCAACCTCCACAACCACGCCTGCTCCTTCATGCCCTAAAACGCAGGGGAACAGACCTTCGGGGTCACTGCCCGAGAGGGTGAACGCATCCGTGTGGCAAACCCCTGTGTGGGTAATACGGACCAAAACTTCCCCCTTTTTGGGAGGAGCGACATCAATTTCCACAATTTTCAGGGGCTCACCGGGAGCGAAGGCAACAGCAGCACGGGATTTCATGATCGTTCCTTGTGGTTATTTCAGATAGGTGCGTACGAGGGACAGAATGGTGTCGATGCTTTTCTTTTTTTCCGCATTAAGGTCTTGGGCCGAACCAAACTCCTCATGCACATACATCCCCATGACTTCGGACATGAGGCCGTTAACCGCGCCGCGTATTGCCGCAAGTTGCTGAAGCACGGGAGCACAGTCCGACCCAGCCTCCAAGGCCCGTTCCAGCGCGTCGCACTGCCCACGGATCCGCCGCAGGCGGGTAAGCGCTTTTTTCTTATCTTCTGGTGTATGGGGCATTCTGCATGTTCGTCCTTTTACTATAGGGGAGTATAGTATCCTGCCGCGCAGTTGGCTATGGCTTTGTGTTGTGCTGCATGGCCACCGTATGGGGAGCGCCCCTGCATGTTGGTTTTTACGGCTTGGAATTATCGTTTTTTTTCAAGAAAGCAGAAAATAACTGCAAAGATGACGCTGTTTACGGAGAGCAGCATAATACAGACTGCCAGCGCAGGAACCGCTGAGGCCGCCAAACTGACTTTGATTGCACAACCGAATGTGATCAGGGCAAACAGACGTAACGCAACACTCTGGTTTTTGGGCAGAAGGCTGCGGGTAAATCCCAGTCTGTTCCGCACAAAAGCAAGGCTACAGGCCCAGAGCATACAGGCGGCAACAATTATGCTCTCGGTCAGGCCCAAAACTGTTTCAGTCATGGCTGCGCCAGACGGGCAGAAAGCGTAAACTCCCCATGGCGCTTAGCCCCGTTAGCAGGAACATGCCGTTAACAGTCAGGTGCAGCATGGACCCCCACGCCTGTAAAGGTACGGTCAAACCATCAATGACCGGGAGCGCAAGAGCTATCAAACCGGTTGCCCAGGCGATTATGCGCACGCTTTTGTTAATGGGTATGGCCATAACCAGCAGGAGGCCGCTCGCCCATACGGCAAAAAAGCCAGCCACTTCCAGCGCGGCACGGGCCTGCCACTGGACGGGGATGAGCCTGTTCAGCACAAAAAAGCTCAGGCAGGCGGTAATAAGCCCTCCGAGCAGTGCAATGTTCAAACGCTTTGCCAGACCAAAGGCATGTGTGGTCTGTTTTTTCTGCCTTGCTGTATAATAGACAAGGCCACTGGCCACCATAATGCTGGATGCCAGACCGCCGGCAAACCAGAGCCAACGCAACAGTAGCCCCATACTGCGGGCAAGGTGCAGGCCGTTCAGGGTATAAAACGCATTTTCGATAGGTGATGGCTCTTTGCTTTGGCTCAGGAACTCTCCCGTTTGGCTATCGAACTCGGCCGACAGATCATTTGCATTCAGGCTATCGTGCTGAATGGCGGAGAAAGTGGTTTTGCCATCATCAAACAACACATAAGACGGCATTGAACCCAAATGGGCCTGTGCCTGCTGGAGCATGACCGCCAGAGAGGCCTGTGGCGCCCAATGCGTGGAACTTTGCTGGGGAGCTTCAGCTTGTGTCGGTGGTTCCTGCTCAAGCTGTAGGACGGGTAGTGCATTTTCCGCCGTTAAGATCAGGCCGGACCATGTGATCATGATATGGAAAGGGAGCATGGCACTCCCTGTAAGAACATGCAGGTCCAGCAGGCTACGTGGCAGGGCTGCTTTGAGCCGGAGCGTAAAATAATCTGGCACAAGGCGTTTAAGATGCAGCAGAACACCAGAAAGCACCAAGGCAGCAAACGCAAAGGCGATCATTGCAACCAACCGCTCACCCCACGGGTTTGGCAGGTGCAGCGTATAGTGGAAGTTAAAGAAAAAATTCCCCCCTTCTGTCTGCCGAACAGGAATTGGCCGGCCTGTGTGCGGGGCCAGAACCGGTCCAACAAAACTATGACCATCATAATGCAGGACGCGTAATGTGGGGTCACGCGCATCTGGTAACAGTAAAAAAGAAGGCGGCGCACCTGCACGTTCATCATCACGCAGGATTTGCTGCGCATGCTCTATGGCGGTGGGAGTGAGCGAGGTTTTGTCGAGAATAATCGCGGTTTCTGGCTGCATCCAGCGCGTTAATTCGGTGTCAAACAGTGCGAGCGTGCCTGTCAGGAAAATAGCAAAGGCTGCCCACCCACTTACAAGCCCAGCCCAGCGGTGCAGCCATGCCAAGCGGGAGCGGCGTGCGGGGGTCATGCGTGCAGCACCAGAAAAAGCCCGCCACAAGCTGCAAGCCCGGTACTCCCACACAGAGCATAAAGGGGGCTTTGAACCCAAAATGCCCATACCATGCCAAAAGGCGCCAGCGCGCTGGCCAGAACACGATACCCCGGAATGGTGGCTGGAGACATTGCTGGGGACAAGGCCACAAGGGCAGACCCCCACAGCACCAGAGCAAGCCAGACCAGCAGGGCAGCCGTAATGCGGCAGGCATAAGCGTGGGAGTTTTTCACACGCTTGTCCATAAAATACCTGCCTGGCCCCCTGCCCTGTTCCATGTTGCGTGTGAGGACACCATAAAGCGCGCTCTGCGTGAGCGAGGTGGCATTAAAGGCGCGACAGGCATGGGTGGCGGGCTTTCCTTATCTGGAACAGATCCGAATGCACCGCCTTGTAATGCGAATTACTCTCACCCTCAAGCGTGTGAGGGGTATGTTTGGCTCGACCGCCATATAAAAAACTACCGCTGTAGTGTTCGGGCCAGATCCGCCAGTGCGCTAATCTGCCGTGTCAGGAACTCACGGGTGGGTTCATCTGTCAGGGCCAGTGTTTGTGGGTCAATTTTGCTTGTGGCAAGCCCGATCATGGCTTCAGGTTTGTTCAGAACAAAAGCATCCAGAAAAACAAGGCTCTGGCGTAAATGATACTGCGCCCGTGCGCCCCCAATCTGCCCGGGTGATGCGGTTTGAATGGCAACGGGCTTTTTGGCAAAAGGCTGGGGCGTTACGCGTGAGAGCCAGTCTATGGCGTTTTTGAGCACACCGGGTATGGAGTAATTATACTCAGGTGTCACAATGATTACGCCATCTGCAGCCTGAATCTGCTCTGCCATGTTCAGCACCGCAGGGGGGAAACCCTTCTCCTGCACGTCCTGACTGTAATGGGGAAAATCGGCAATGCTACCCAGTGCGGAAATGGATACCCCTTCTGGGGCAAGTTGGGGCAGGCTACGGGCAATGGCCGCGTTAAGGGAAGCGCTGCGTAGGCTCCCCAGAAGCGTTACAAAATGCAGGTTTGCAGAAGGGGTCATGCGATTTGTCCTTTTTTGCAAAGCAACGGAGTGTTTTTGGCCAAGAGTGAAGGCCGCCTAGCTGGGGATTCCGCCAAAACGGCCATTGTTGAAGTCTTCAATAGCCTGCCGGATTTCTGCACGGGTATTCATGACAAAAGGACCATACCCTTCGATGGGTTCGTTAAGGGGGGCTCCGGTCAGTACCAGCAGGCTGCTTTGCACATGCGCATGAATGCTCACCTCTGTCCCTTTGTGTTCCAATAGAACGAGTTGCGCACTGCCAAGTTCCTGTGCATCATTAATACTGAGCTGCCCTTCAAGGGAGACAACGGCCGCGTTATGCCCTTCCGGCAGGGACAGGGTGACCGATGCCCCCTGTGCGAGTTGCACGTCCCATACATTCAGCGGGGAAAACACCTGGGCTGGCCCCTGAGTGTGCCCATATTCGCCCGCAATAACGCGCAGGGACCCAGCGCCATCAGGTAACTCCTCTGTGGGAATATCCTTGGCCAGTAGAGTCTGGTACGCTGGGGGAGCCTGTTTGTCCTTTGCCGGAAGGTTAACCCAGAGCTGGACCATCCTGAACGCACCTCCGGTGGCAGCATAGGCCGGGGAATGAAATTCCTGATGTACAATACCGCTGCCTGCGGTCATCCATTGTACATCGCCGGGGCCGATGGTGCCGCCTCCACCTGAGGAATCCCGGTGTTCGACCTCCCCATCATAAACGATTGTGACGGTCTCAAACCCCCGATGCGGGTGTTCCCCTACCCCGCGGCGCTCTTCTGTTGGCTGGAACTGGTGCGGACCAGCATAATCAAGCAGCAGGAACGGGCTAAGATGCTGACCCAGAGTGGAATAGGAAAAAAGGGAACGGACGGGAAAACCATTTCCCACCCAATGCCCGCGGTCGTTGCCGTAACGCCCCAGAACCTTTTTGTGCATGGTTTTCCTCCTGATGTTGGAACAGGCGGCAATTCCCGTCCCTTGTTGCTTATCTTCAACATAGAAGTCGTGTAATGTTCTATAAAGAGTTACGAATGAAACATTGCGTTGCATGAGCAGGACGATGCGAGACCTCAACGACTACTATTATTTTGTGCAGGTTGTGGACTATAGGGGCTTCTCATCTGCCGCTCGGGCAATTGGTGTGCAAAAATCGCTGTTAAGCCGCCGGATTGCTGCGCTGGAAACGTTTTTGAACACCAGATTGCTGCAACGCTCTTCCCGTCATTTTTCCCTCACTCAAACTGGGCTGCGGTTTTACGAGCACTGCAAAGCCATGCTGGCTGAAGCGGAACTGGCGGAGCAGTCCATTGCACAGCTGCAAGCAGAGCCGTGCGGTTTAATACGTATGAGTTGCCCTGTGGCATTACTCAATTTTCAGTTCGGGGCTATTTTATCCCGGTTTCTGGTGCGTTATCCCTCCGTTACCTTGCAACTGGAGAGCACAAACCGGCGGGTTGATATTCTGCAGGAGGGGTATGACCTTGCGGTGCGGGTGCGGTTTCCCCCCATTGCTCCATCCGATCTTGTCATGCGGGTCTTGGATACCAGTACGCAGTGTCTGGTTGGTGCGCCTGACATACTGGCGGCACAGTTGGCAACTCCTGCCGATCTGGCTGCTTTCCCCAGCATGGACTTTCATACCAACCCCGCAGAACACTGCTGGAGTTTGGAAAATGAGCGGGGGCAGTCTGCCACGGTCTTTCATACACCACGGCTGGTAACGGATGATCTGGCCGTGCTGCGGGAGGCCGCGCTGGCAGGCGTTGGTATTGTGCAGCTTCCAACGATTATGGTGTGGAAGGATGTTCAGGCCGGACGGCTTATGCAGGCTCTGCCGCAGTGGACACCCCGTGCAGGCCTTGTGCATGCGGTTATTCCATCACGCAAAGGCATTATGCCAGCAGTGCGGGCCTTGCTTGACTTTATGGCAGAGGAATGTCGCCAGCAACGGCACATGGCGACTTCCACCTTTCTGGCCCAGAACCCGTGAGGGGTTGAACTATTTACTGCGGTAATAAATGCCGGTGTTGTCACACTGATAAATGGTTTGGTCAGATGTAAAAAATCCAGTGGACGGCTGCGTTCCGGTAATGACGCAATGGTGTTCCAGAACAAACTGGTCCCACTGTTGCTGGCGGTAATTATGCAGGACCTTAGAGCCGCCCCACATGATCCCACCAACAATCAGAAATGCTGAAAACCACAAAATAAATTCTTTTGTGCTCTTGCTCATGTTTCATATCCTTGCAGGATGTATTTGGTTCAGGCACTTGGTTTTGACCTTCGCCCATATGAAACAGAGCGATAAACGCTATCTAATTACTTTTTAGCTATGTGGCAAATAGCGTATTGATGTCGGGCGTAGAGGTAATGATTATCCTATTTATTATTTTTATTTATAATTCAACGCAGGGCCGTGCTGAAAGTTTTTCACGGTTGTTGCCGCCGCACATTGTTGTGTCCCTGATGGCGGCAAAGCACGGATATTTTACCGTGCAGGTAAGGCAGGCCCACAAGGCAACAGGGCTGCCCACATAAACAAATGTGTGGGCAGCCCTGTTATAAACATTTCAGCAACGTGTATTGCGTGCAACCCGCTTTAGGCGGCGGCGAGCAACTGCGCATCCGATGCAGAACCAAAGAACTCGTAATGAATCTGTGCCGGGGCAACGCCCTGCGCTTTAAGCGCCAGAATAGTATCCAGCATGAACTGCTCAGGCCCGCAGATCCAGTAATGCGCATCTGGCTGAACTTGCGTTGCCAGCCATTCGGCTGTTACCCGACCAGAGTGCAAAGCCAGTCCGGGCAGTGGAGATGTTTCTGCCGGTGCGCCAGCACTGTAAAAAATATCGGCCTTGATAACACCTTCAGCTACCAGTTTTTGCACATAGGGGGCAAAAGCCTGCGTGTCGGGGGCATGCGCACCATGTACAAAGTGAATCGGACCGCGGGGAAGTTTTTCAACTGCGCCCAAAGCGGAAATAAAGGGTGTCAGCCCAACGCCCGCGCTGATGAGCACGTTCTTTGTGTTTGGCTCAGATGTGAAAACAAAATCACCCGCAGGGGCAGAAACCTGCAATTCGTCCCCTTCCCTGACCGTGTCATGGAACCAGGAGGAAACCACGCCACCATCGGCCTTGCGGATGCTCAGGCGATAATGGTCGGATGCCGGGGCGGATGAAATGCTGTAGTTGCGGCGCTGGGACCCATGGCCGGGAATATCAAGCTTGAAGCTCAGATACTGGCCGGGTTTGTGCTGCATAACGGGCTTATTGTCGCTTGGTACGAGTTCAAACGAGCGGATTGTGCTGCTTTCCACCACAATCTTGCGCACCGTAAAGCTGCGCCATCCGGTCCAGCCTCCGGGAGTGTCTGCGTGTTCCTGATAAATCTGCTTTTCCCGGCCGATCAGAACATCCGCCAGAAACCAGTATGCCTTGCCCCATGCATCCATAATTTCGGGCGTTGCGGCATCGCCCAGTACGTGGGCAATGGCACCCAGCAGGGCTTCCCCTACAAAAGGGTAGTGCTCTGGCAGAATGTTAAGGCCAACGTGTTTTTCGGCAATACGTTCAACCATGGCGCCAAGTGCGCCCAGATTATTGATATTGCGGGCATATGCCAGTACGGCAAGGGCAAGGGCCTTGGGCTGCTCCCCATCCTTTTGGTGTGACATGTTGAATAAATCACGAATTTCCGGATTAGCCAAAAGCCTCCGGTACATTTCGTGCGTTATATCCAGCCCATGGGCTTCAAGGGCGGGAACGCAGGCGGAAACAATTGACCGGGTTTTGTCATCAAGCATTGTGCTCATGGGACGCATCCAAAAGATGTAAAATACAGATACCTTTAGTAAGGCTGATTACATAAGGTGTCAACAAAATACATCTTATGTTTGATGAATATGTTCAGCCAAAGCCATGAGTGCTATGAATAAAAAGCACCTAGGCATGCAAAACTTGCATATCGTGCGGGTAATCCGTTACAAGGGACAAAATTCAACAAAAAAGGATGCAATATGGCAAATTTGACAGCGCTTTTGACCGACGCCGCAATCTTTGTGTTTTTCCCTTGGGCTCTGTGGCGGCTCATGCAAAAAGCGCTGCCAATAGCCGTGTTGCCCATTCTTGTGGGTATTGCCCTTGCCGTATGGCATGTGCCCGTGCAGCAAATGGGTATTCCCTCCGTTTACGGGAACACAATTGGCTGGGTTGCCGTGCTGGTGCTGGCTTTTACCGCCGGGCTGGAAATGTGGCAGCATCCCGGTGGGGAACCTTCGGGGCAGGACTTTGCACAGCCTACAATTGGTCGGCTGTTTGGTGGAGCTGCCGTAGCACTGGGTATTCCCTTTTGTGTCGGCACGTTTCTGGCTTACACGGTTTTTCTGCATCTTCATGGCTGGCAGGCACCGGACGCAACACCTTGGGTAGCGGCGGCATCTATTGGCCTGTGCATTGCAGTGAGCGCCCTGCCGGTTCTGATCGGCGTTGTGCGGGAGCTTGATACCGCCCAAAAACCTTTGGGGCAGTTAGCACTCAAGCTGGCCGTTGTGGATGACGCAGCATTGTGGATCGGGCTGGCGGCCCTGCAGTTTGCCGCCCGTGGTTCTGCCGCCCTGCACGGCTGGACAGGGCTGGAAGCGCTGGCTGTTCTTTTGCTGGTGGGGCTGGCTGCCGGGGGGTACTGGGCTTCTCACCATTTCCGTCATCCGCCATTGGTGGTTATCTGGCTGGCCGTACCGGTTTATCTGGCGGCTGGGTCCTGGGCGAGCATGCAGCTTGGCCTGCATGAATTGATCGGTGCCTATTTTGCCGGTGCGATCATGCCACCGAGCTGGGTGCGCCGCCTGCCGGTGGAGGCCGTGGGAACGTTTGCCCTGATCTGGTTCGCCCCGATGTTTTTTGGCCATAGCGGGCTGCATATTAACGGGGATGCCTTAACATGGCCCTCTGTTGTGGCATCCCTGTCGCTGGTTGTTATTTCCATGGTGACCAAAATTGCAGCCGTTTATATTTACCCACCCGCGGCCGGCCTTAAACCAAGGCAGGCGCTGGGCGTTGGTGCCCTGCTCCAGTGCAAAGGGCTAATGGAAATTGTGGCCGCAACCATTTTACATGGTCAGGGTATGCTGTCGGACTTCGGGTTTGCATCCCTTATGGTTCTGGCCGTTATTTCCACCACACTCACGGGTCCATTATTCAGGCTGTTTGCTCCTCGCAAATCCGGAGCTGCGTGACAGGCGGGGCCAATAGCGCCACTCACAGCATTGTCATGCAGACAGGTCTTGGCAAAAAGCCTGACTTGGCCAAGACCTGAACAGGGTTAAAGGCCGCGCACAGGCACGGCCAGTATGGCGAAGGAGCTGGAACCTTAATGCCCAGCGCTCCCACAGCAGAACAGGACAAGGCACCGCGTTTGCTGGTGTGGCTCGCGGTTGCGCTTTTTCTGTCTTATCTGGCTGTTGCCATGTCTATGCCCACAACCTCGGTTTATGTGGCAACATCGCTGCATATGGGCAATGCCCTTGCTGGGCTGGCGGTTGGTGTTGCGTTTGTCTCCACCATTCTGACCCGTGGTTTTGCCGGCCGGTTTGCTGACCATAAAGGCGGCAAGCGCTGCATGCTGTTTGGTCTGGCGTTTTATGCCGTAAGCGGTGTTCTGGCCCTTATGGTTTCCTGGCTGCCAGCGCCGTGGGCCGCTTTTGCCATGCTTATGCTGGCAAGGTTGATGCTGGGGCTGGGGGAAAGCCTGACTGTTGTTGGCCTGCTGGCATGGGGGATTGGGCTGATGGGGCACCAGCGCTCGGGGCGGGTGCTGTCCATTGTGGGAATGGGGATGTATGGCTCTCTGGCGGCTGGTAGCCCAGTAGGGTTGGCCCTGTACGATCAGGGAGGCTACGCGCTGGTTGCCCTTGCCTGCATGGCTACGCCGCTGCTTGGGTTTGCCATGGCTGCACCAGTGGTAGCTGTGCCTCCCCATGGGGGAGAGCGGCAACCAATTGGCCGGATTATCAACAAAATTTCCGACCTTGGTCTGGTGGTCTTTCTTCAAGGAATTGGGTTTGCGGCCATAGGTGCCTTTATGCCGCTTATGTTCCTGCACAGGCATTGGCCCCATGCTGCTCTGGGGCTTACCTTTTTTGGTGTAGCTTTTGTGCTGGTCCGGGTTCTGTGCAGCCATCTGCCAGATAGGCTGGGGGGAGCGCGTGTCGCTTTTGTGTCCATGGCGGTGGAAACTGGTGGGCAGATTCTACTGTGGCAGGCCTCCGGCCCAAGCGTTGCGCTGGCTGGAGCTTTTTTAACTGGTTGTGGCTGTTCCATGATTTTCCCCTCCATGGGGGTGGAAGTTGTCCGGCGGGTATCTCCGCAAATGCGGGGAACAGCCATGGGTGGCTTTGCAGCTTTTCAGGACCTTGCCTATGGGGCCACCGGCCCCCTGACCGGCCTGCTGGCCGAATGGGCGGGAGACGGTGCCATTTTTATGGTCGGGAGCATGGCCGGGCTTGGTGGGCTTCTGCTGTCTGCCCGTCTGGCCTGGCATGAGCGCGCCGCAGTGGCGGCGGACTAGAAACAACAGGATGGATATGCGTATGAAACCCCGCGTTATAGTCGCCGCCTTTTTTCTTGGCTTGCCCGTAGCAGGTCATGCCCAGACTGCGCCTGTGGCGCTGACCCATATCCGGATTATAGAAGGCACAGGTGCCCCCCCGGTTGAGAATGGAACTGTTCTCATGCAGGACGGCGCAATTGTTGCAGCCGGTCGGGATATACCTCTTCCCCCAAATACCCGTGTTCTGGATCGTTCGGGCATGAGTGTCTTACCCGGCCTAATTTCCGATCACAGCCATATCGGTCAGTTGCAGGGGGTGCAGACAGGGCCGCAGTTTTATACGGCAGATACCATTACAGCCGAACTGGCGCAGTACCGGCGTTATGGGGTGACTACCGTTACAGCGCTGGGGAATAATGTCCCGCGCGTGTTCGACCCTATGCGCAAGGACGCCCATATGGGGCTGCTGCCAGCAGACCTGTTTGGGGTTGATCAGGGTATTGGTGTGCCTAAGGGGGCCCCACCGGTTCATGTTGCTCCGGATCAGCTCTTCCGGCCTCGCACGGAGGCAGAGGCCCGGCAGGCGGTGGATACCATGGCAGCCGAAGGTACGGACCTGATTAAAATATGGGTGGATGATTTTGACCACTCTCTTCCCGTTAAAATGGACCCGGCCATTATCAAGGCCGTTGTGGATGAAGCGCACCGAAAACACCTGCGCGTGGCCGCCCATATTCATGACCTGGACGATGCGGAGCATGTGGTAACAGCCGGTGTTGATATTCTGGCCCATGGTGTGCGTGACAGGTTTGTGCCCCCATCTTTTGTGGCCATGCTCAAGGAGCGGGGAATTTGGTACATTCCCACACTGGAGCTGGATGAAGCCACAACAGCATGGGCTGACCAGCCTGCATGGGTGAAAACCCCATTTGTTGAGGCTGGCCTGTCTGCCCCCTTGCAACAGCAGATCAATAATCCCGCCTGGCAACAGGAAAACAAAGCCGGTGGCAAAGCCGATTTTGCCCGTACCTCCCTTGCAACCAACCTGCAGAACCTGAAAATATTGTGGGACGCAGGCGTTAAAATCGGCTTTGGCACGGATAGTGGGGCAACACCGTTGCGGGTTGCCGGGGTTGCGGAACACCGGGAACTGGCACTGATGGTGCAAGCTGGCCTGCCCCCGCTACAGGCTCTGCACATTGCAACGGAAGAAGCCGCAGCATTACTCGACCTGCATGACCGAGGCGTTATTGCAGCAGGTAAAAGGGCTGATCTGCTGGTTGTGGCAGGCAATCCCGCCAATGTAATTTCTGATACCGACCGTGTGGTGGAAACGTGGGAAAATGGCTCTGCCGTAGCCGGCCCCATACCGCTCACAACCCGGTAAGGACCGTCGGATACCAAATTACGCTAGGAAACAGGTAGGTTAGGCACACAGAGCGGGAGGATGCAGGAATGAACAGAGTGGGACCTTTTTTGCTGGCTGCCGGTTTATGGGCAGGCCAGTTGTTCCCCACGCCCATGCAGGCGCAGACCATAACAGATAACAACGACCCTGCTTTTGGCCGTAACGGGCAGGTCCAGATTATTGCCAGCATACCCACGCCAGATCCCTCTGGCATTGCTGTAGTGAATGGACGCTTGTTTTTGACCTTTCCCAAGCATGATGGTGACCATACAGGTCCGGTGCTGGCAGAATGGAAAGATGGGCGTCTGGTTCCTTTTCCCACAGCCACGTTTTCCGCTGCATCAAGCGGGGCACCACAGGCACGGCTGATTTCGCCCCATGGAATGACAACAGACACCAAGGGAAACCTGTGGGTTATTGATGACGGCAAAATTAAAGGGCAGCCGATTCCAGCTGGTGGCGCCAAGGTGGTTGGGATCAACCCCATAACAGGGCAGATTATTGCCAATGTGCCCCTGACAACTGCATTGCTGCCCCAAAGCCATATGAACGACCTGCGTATAGACCTGACACACGGCGCAAAAGGCACTGCATACATTACGGATAGTTCGTTTTACGGGCACCCGGCTCTGGTGGTGCTGGACCTTGCCACAGGTAGGCAGCGCCGCGTGCTGGAAAATACGGTCTCTGTTCTGCCTGATCCGGGGTACCAGACTGTGCTGGACGGACGCGTGCTGCATTATGACCCGGCACACCCGACTTTTCCCGCGGGTGGGGCGGATGGCATTACTCTGTCTGCCGGGTCTGATCGTGTTTATTATGCGCCTTTGGCCAGCCGACGGTTATATAGCCTGCCGACGGCAAAACTGGCTGATTTCTCCCTCACTTCCGCTCAGTTAGCGGATCTGGTTGTAGATGAAGGAGAAAAAGGGGCAGCGGATGGGTTGGCAACCGACCCATGGAACCGGATTTACACCACAGCAGCCGACCATGATGCCGTGTTCCGTCGCAACCCGGATGGCACGTTTGAACTGCTGGCCTCGGACCCACGGTTTGTCTGGCCCGATGGCATTTTTGCAGATCATCAGGCCGTTTACGTGGTTTTAAGTCAGTGGAACCGCCTGCCCCGTTTGCATAATGGGCAGGACATGCGCAAACCGCCTTTTCTGGTTGCCAGAATCCCCATTACTGCCCCCTAAAAAAAGTAGCGATTGTGGGAGCTGTATCAGATTTCCTCCGGTGATGGGGAGAGAAGGCACATGTTGTCTGGCCTGGCGGGAGAGATAAGCGTAAGCCCGGCGTGCTGTGCCGTTCTGAGCGCCATGGCCGTAGGGGCGGAAAGCGAGACAAGGGCGCGCATGCCTGCGGCTATGGCTTTGCTGGCCATTTCGTAAGAACAGCGGCTGGTGAGCAGACAAAACCCGTTTGCAAAACCCGGAGTGTTTTTAAGGCCATGGCCGATAAGCTTGTCGAGCGCATTGTGCCGCCCCACATCTTCCCGGATTGCTGTAATGGACCCATCAGGGGCACACCAGGCAGCAGCATGGAGCATCCCTATACCAGCATTCAGTGTCTGGTGGTCCCGCAGGTGCCGTAATGCGTGGCGTATGGCAGATAGGTCCGGTGTATAAGCCTCAACTGTGTTCTGGTCGCGGGCGGCAATGCTGCTCATGTCAGACCCACAGATGCCACAGCCAGTGCGCCCTGCAATCGGCCGCCTGCTGCGCGCCAGAACCGTGCGGAGCGCATCAGCACTTATGCGCATATCCACCTTTAACCCACCGGGTATAGAAGATATGGCGATATGCCTGATTTCGGAAACGTTTTTAACAAGACCTTCCGTTATTGAAAATCCGATAGAAAAATCATCAATATTCTGCGGAGTTATCATCATAACGGCATAGTCTATACCGTTATAGACCAGAGAAAGTGGCACTTCTTCTGCCAGATTTAATGTCTCATTTACGGTCTGAGGCGCGCAGTCCTGCGCATTTTCCCAGATTATTCTTTTGACATGACAGGGTTCTGAAACGGCAAAAGATGTTTGCTCATGCACCATGGCAGTTACTCCCGGACTGGGCCTGCCCTAGTGAACGGACTTCATGCAGGTCTTCGGGGGTATTGATGTTTACAAATGGATCTGACGGATAGAGGTGAGAAAAATCTATTGCCTGAGCATTCAGGGCATAAGCCAGCGTGCAAACCCGTGTTGTCTGTTTTCGGTTCTGTTCTGTTACGCTGGCCAATTGTGCGGCCAACACTGCACGGGCTTGGGTAACGGGCCATAATGCGACCAGAGAATGACGCTGCTCCGCATAAACTGCATAAGATGGCGCGGGCAGCAGAGTGCCAGCCAGATTGTGCGGGATAAAGGGCGTATCAACTGGCACACTGAGCAACGCATCAAACCCTGCGGCTTCAGCCCATTCCAGACCACTTAACAGCCCGGCCAGAGGGCCTACGTCAAAATATGTGTCAGGCAGAACCGGGTAGTGCCAGGCGCTAAACCTTTGTGGGTTGCCATTGGCACTTATGGCTATGCCGCTGCATTGCTGTTCAAGGCGGGTAATAACCCAGTCGATGCAGGGTTTATGGTCTATGTCCATAAAAGCCTTGTCAGCATAATGCATACGCCTGCCCTGCCCGCCTGCCAGCACTAGTCCTGCTATTTTTAACGTATGTTGCATAATAAGCTGTGTCTCTACCCGTTTGTGCTGGTTATTGTGCGTGTGTCCGCTTAAAAAGCAACGGCTCATTTCAACACAGTATGGACTGGCCTGCTCGTGATATCCCTTTACCGCAAACAACGGGTTTTTGGCATTATCGGGCGGAGTGGTTCGGGTAAAACGCACCTTGTTAGCCGTCTTATTTCTTGTTTTTGCCAACGCGGGCTAAGTGTTTCCACAATCAAACATACCCATCATGGGGTGGATATGGATACACCGGGAAAAGATACATTCCAGCATAGGCAAAGTGGGGCGGCGGAAGTTATGCTTGCAACACCTGCGCGCTGGTTTTTACAGCACCAAAGCCCGACCCCACCCAAGCTGAATGACCTGCTCAAGGCCATGCAGCCAGTTGATCTGATTTTGGTGGAAGGGTTCCATGCCGACGTTCCGGCCTGTGTAGAAGTCTGGCGCCCTATAACTGGGAAAGAGCCGCTATTTATCAATAACCCTCATATTCAGGTTATTGCTACAGATAATATCCCTATGAAAAACCCAGAAGAAAAAAAGGTTTTTCTTCCCTTGGATGATACACAATCTATTGCTGATTATATTGAGAGTAATACTTTTTTGTGGAATATAGCGTAAAAATACGCAGTCACATTCTATACACTGCAAAACAGTGTTGCGGAACACCAGTCTCCAATTTCTATAGCTTGCCCGGGAGGAACTTGCAGAATCCCATCAGCGCGGGAAAAACAGAGAACATCAGATGTACCTTGTGAAGGCACAAGAGAGAACACCCCTTCCTTACCACTTTGGGCGTAGGTAACCGGCATAAAGCCAGTTGCATCTGACAGAGCAGAAAAAGAAAAACTGCTTCTTCCCTGTATGGTTGGGAAGAGTGCGAGGGTTGGTCTGTGCTCCGTCCATGAGCGGAGGAATGGCAGAACAAAAACCTGCGCACATATAGTCGTAGCCCCCGGATTGCCGGGTAGGCAAAATACGGGCACCGGGCCTAGCCGCATAAGAGTAAACGGTTTGCCCGGCCGGATTTTGGCACGCCGGAACAGGCAGGCTGCGCCAAGCTGTTCCATAACCGGTAGCACATTATCTGTCTGCCCAACAGAAATACCCCCGGTGGTAACCAGAATATCCGAGTGTTCTGCCAGTTCAGATATGGCCGCTTGCAGGTCCTCACGGCTGTCAGAACGCACAATGCGGCTTGTTACAGTTGCACCCTGCCGCGTTAACATTGCATGGAGCAGTGGGGTATTAATTTCCGCCCGGCTATCCGGGGCGGAGAGAGCAAACTCGGCCCCACTGGCAATAACACCCACCCGACAAGGCCTGTAAACCGGAACCTGTTTGATATTCTGGCTGACAAGAAGTGCTATATGCCGCCAGTCAAGCTTCTGGCCAGCGGTAAGCAGGGTAGAACCAGCGGCAAACTCTTCCCCCACCCGGCGGATGTTTTTGCCAACGGCTATGTCTGACAGGGCAAGATGGAGCAAACCGTCGTGCACTTCCACCCGTTCACGCGCGATTATGCAGTCTGCCCCTGTGGGGAGGCGGGCACCTGTTAGAATGGTCGCGGCAGTGCCTTTATTGTGGGGTGCAGGCTGGTCCCCGGCAACAACGTAATCCCGCAAGGGAATGGTGCAGCGCGCCTGGCCGGTATCCACAATATCAGCACAACAGAACGCATAACCATCCATGGCGGAAATATCGGCTTCTGGCCGTGGAGACACCGCATGCAGTGCTGTGGCCAGAACGCGCCCATCGGCCTGATGGATGGGGACGTATTCAACTTCCGGGGCTGGCAGCGTTGTAACCAGCGCCGATAAAATACGTTGCGCGTGCTCGTAGCTTACCATGGCCGGGACAGGTGTGTGTTCAGTAGCAGCCGATGGTTGAAGTAAGTGCACGCGACAGTCCGTAACGTTGTTATGCAGGGAAGGAGAACGGGTTAATACCTACACGCATAAAGCCTTCTGTTTCCATAGCACTGTCCAGCAGTAAGCTCCCCAGATCATCAGCCACGGCTTCCAGTTCCGGGTCATAATCCAGACGGAGCGTTTTAATGTAGCTTTTGCAGTCCCCGCAGGTTTCGATCTGGATAGCAGATTTTGCGTCATCCAGCGTCCAGTGATCCATCTGCCCGCTGGCGTCACAGGCTACACAAACAGCTCGGACCCGGTGCCAGCGTACTTCGCACAGGCTGCATTGCAGGTAGCGTAACCCTTCGCGCGCGCCGCCCATAACAAGGCTGGCAACTGGCGGGGCATGGCAGCATGGGCAGTGTGTGGCATGCGCCAGAGGTTGTGTAATGCCCTCCCCTTGCTTGCGTGCAACAGCCTGCGCCCAACAGGTAGAAAGAGCTGCCCACAGCACAACGGCAACACCGGCATCAACCTGTGCATAATCGGCCCGCAAAAGGTGCGTGGCGGCTTTGACAAGCTCCGTTTTGTCGGCAGACAGAGTGCCAAGTGCCTGAGCCACTTTTTGCGGAAGCATGGGCGTAAGCTGTGTCGCGAGTGTTGCGTAGGCAGCCTGCCAGCACTGTATGTTGCCAAGGCTGTGTTCGAGTTGTGTTGTGTCGGAAATGCCCTGTTTGAGCAGGTTATGAATGGCCTCTACATCAGCCTGCTCAAGAGGTGCTTGCGCAAGACTATCCCGCTGGGCCTGCACCAGATGCGTTAGAAAACGAAAATACTCTCCGTTCTCGCCCTGCAAAAGAGCCTGTGCCTTCAACCGTTCAATACGGCGGGCATAAAGCTTGTCCAGCATGGGGTAAATGGCTGGATCAATCGCCACAACCCCGGGGGTGCGTTTATCCGGGGCGACAATATCTGAACTGCTCAGCATCAGCCATGCCTTTTGGATGGCAGGGGTTTGGTCGGCGCGACTTCTTCTTCATACCAGCGGTCATGATGCTGCCGGGCCCATGCGCGTGAGACATAGCCACTGATCATGCCGCCAATGGAGCCACGTACCCAGATGCCCATGTAAATATGCCCGATAACCAGCAGGATAAGTGCCAGCCCGGCAACGGAATGCGCCAGAAGTGCAAGGCGGAGAACAGGGATGGGAAACAGCGCGGCAAAGTACGCCCGCCAGATCATCAAACCGCTAACAAACAGCAGACTGATCAAGGACATAATGCCCCAGAACAGGATCTTCTGCCCCGCATTGTATTTGCCGATCTGGAGTTTTTGCCCGTGCTTGTTCAACAGCACATCCACAATATGCTTGAACCATGTCAGGTCCGTGCGCACAAAAAGGTTGTGGTGCACAAAACGGACAAACATGCACATAAGCAACCCAAAAACAGCAATGCCTAAAAAGGGATGCAGCACACGGGCAAGCTGTGGCGGGCCAAGCACATAACCCAGCCAGTTCAGGCTCGGGAAGAACCAGGACAGCCCTGAAAGAGCGACCAGCATAAAGCACGACACCATGCTCCAGTGGAACAGGCGGTCAATAAGCTTGGTACGTAAGACCAGATTGCTGTTGTCCATTATGCATCCCTCCCGTTGTCGTTCGGGCCCTGCCCTGCATCTTCCAGTTCTTTTTCTGGCTCAGCTGGCGGTGTTTCGTCTGTCGTGTTGGCACCAACGCCCATATAGTGGGCAAAAGCCCCGGCCAGAGTTGCAATAAACCCAAGCGCGCCTACGGGTTTAAGCCACTCTTTCCAGCCACGGACAACGGGGCTGATATGCGGGTCATCTGGCAGGCGGTGGTACAGGCTGGGCTGGTCCGCATGGGTGAGAACATACATAACATGCGTGCCCCCCACACCGGCGGGGTCGTAAAGCCCTGCGCCTTCATGGCCACGCCCTTTGAGTTCTTCTACCCGTGTGTCCGCAAGGTCGATCATCTCGGCTTTGGAGCCAAAGGAGATTGCACCAGTCGGGCAGGTTTTAACGCAGGCAGGCTCCTGTCCCACGGCAACCCTGTCTGCGCAGAGAGTGCACTTGTAGGCCCGGTTGTCTTTTTTGCTGATGCGGGGAATATCAAACGGACAGCCCGCAACGCAGTAACCGCAGCCGATGCACTGTTCGGACTGAAAATCCACAATGCCGTTGGCAAACTGCAAAATGGCCCCCGGGCTCGGGCATGCCTTCAGGCAACCCGGCTCGGCGCAGTGCATGCAGCCTTCCTTGCGTAACAGCCATTCCAGTTTGCCCGCTTCATCCTCACGTTCATCAAAGCGGATAACGGTCCAAGTTTCCGGCGTCAGGTTGGCAGGGTTGTCGTACACCCCCACGTTGTGTCCGACCTCATCCCGCAGGTCATTCCATTCCGAACAGGCGACCTGACACCCCTTGCACCCGGTGCAAAGGGAGACGTCAATCAGCTTGGCCACTTCCTGTTCATGACTGCGGGCCTGTGGCAGCGGCGTCAGTCCGTTGGTGGCGGAGCGGCGGATAATGTCTTGTGACTGCATACCCATCAGCGCACCTCAGACTTTCTCAACATTAACAAGAAAAGCTTTAAATTCAGGCGTCTGGGAGTTGGCATCCCCAATAGCCGGAGTAAGCGTGTTTGCCAGATACCCCTTTTGGGTCGCGCCCTTGAAGCCCCAGTGGCACGGCACACCGACCTGATCCAGATCCTTGCCCATAACACTCAGGCGCTTGAGCCTTTTTGTGACCACGGCTTTGGCCTCGATATACCCCCGGTGGGAGGAAACGCGCACCATATCACCCGCAGCAATGCCAAGCTTGCCTGCCAGTTTGTCTCCAATTTCCACAAACTGTTCAGGCTGCATGATGGCATTCAGTCTGGAGTGTTTTGTCCAGTGCCGGAACAGCTCCGTAATGGAATATGTCGTGGCCACATACGGATACTGGGCCGGGTCGCCCATACGGGGCTTTTCGTCCGCATAAAAGCGTGCAGCCGGGTTGCGGAGCGTGGTTTTACCCAGCGCAGAGGACAGAACCGGGGTTTCGGTTGGTTCGTAATGTTCCGGGAATGGCCCATCAACCAGCTTGTCACCACCGGCAAACAAGAGGCCAACGCCTTCACTGTGCATGATAAACGGCCCAACACCGCTATTGGGTGGAGACGTGACGGGGTAATCCGGCACATCGCCTCCCCCCCAGCGCTGTCCGTCCCAGGCAATAATCTGCCGCTTGGGATCCCATGGACGCCCCTGTACGTCAAGCGAAGCGCGGTTATACAGGATACGGCGGTTGGCAGGCCATGCCCATGCCCAGCCGGGCGTGGTGCCCAGACCAGTATCGGTATTGTCGCGCCGGGCCATCTGGTTCCCTGCTTCGGTCCAGGAGCCGGCAAAAATCCAGCAGTAGCTGGCTGTGGTACCGTCATCTTTCATGACCGAAAAATCAGGCAGCAGTTCGCCCCTGCGCACAACAACCCGCCCCTTGTCGTCCGTTATGTCGGCCAGTGCGTAGCCATTGGCTTCCTTGGCGACTTCTTCAGGAGTCGGGTCTTCGGGGTCCTGATAGTTCCACTGCATATTCAGGACAGGTTCGGGGCTTACGCCGCCTTCCTTGGCATACAGCGCCCGGAGCTTGGTAAAAATGGTGCCGATAATACGGCCATCGTTCCACGCATCGCCCGGTGGTCTGGCGCCTTCGTAGTGCCATTGCAACCAGCGCGCAGAATTGACGATAGACCCGTTTTCCTCCGCAAAGCAGGATGCAGGCAGCCTGAAGACTTCCGTCTGGATGTCCTCAGGCTTCACATCATTAAAGGTGCCTTCATTCTGCCAGAAGTTGGCGGTTTCCGTATCCAGCGGGTCCATGGTGATCAGGAACCGGAGTTTGGAAAGCGCATCACGCATGCGGTTTTTATCCGGCATGGCGGCAAGGGGGTTAAAGCCCTGCGCAATGTAACCGTTAACCTTGCCCTGATGCATCATTTCAAAATAGGCCAGCATATCGTAGCTGCGGTCCCATTTTGGCAGCCAGTCGTAACCCCAGTTGTTTGTGGGTGTTGCGTGGTCACCCCACAGGGTTTTCATCAGGCTGACAAAGAATTTGGGCGTATTGTGCCAGTAATTGACCTGCCCCGGTTCGTCCGCATGCGGGGTTACGGCTTGCAGGTAGGTATCCAGCGTCTGCTGGCTGTCCTTGGGCAGGTTCATATAACCCGGCAGGCGGAGCGACAGCAGCCCGAGGTCGGTATAACCCTGGATGTTGGAATGTCCGCGCAGGGCATTGAGGCCACCACCGGGCATGCCAACATTACCAAGCAGAAGCTGAATCATGGCGGCGGTGCGAATGATCTGCGTGCCGTTGGTGTGGTGTGTCCAGCCCAGTGCGAACAGGATGGTTGACGTCAGGTCCGGTGCGCTGGTCGCTGCAAGGGTTTCGCAGACATGCAGAAAGTCTTTTTCTGGCGTGCCGGTAATCTGCGTTACCACATCGGGTGTATAGCGTGCGGCGTGCTCGCGTAGCAGGTTGATGACACAACGCGGGTTCTGCAACGTTGGGTCGGTAACGGCATATCCTTGCGCGTCACGCTCATAGGCCCAGGAAGACTTATCGTAGCTCCGCTTTTCAGCGTCGTAACCGCTAAACAGCCCTTCATGGAAGCTGAAGTCCTCACGCACCACAAACGATGCATTGGTGTAGGACTTCACATACTCATGCTGGATCTGGTCATGGGTGAGCAGGTAGTTGATCACCCCCAGCAAAAATGCGCCGTCCGAACCTGCGCGGATGGGGGCATAAAAGTCTGCTACGGCTGCACTGCGGTTGAACCGGGGGTCCACCACCATAACCTTGGCGCCGTTGCGGATTTTGGCTTCCATGACCCATTTAAAGCCAACCGGGTGCGCTTCAGCCGGGTTGCCGCCCATAATCAGCACAACGTTGGCGTTTTTAATGTCCACCCAGTTGTTGGTCATGGCGCCGCGGCCAAGGGTTGGACCAAGGGCAGAAACGGTGGGGCCGTGGCATAGGCGGGCCTGACAGTCCAGAGCCAGCATGCCCATGGACCGGGCGAATTTAAAATCCAGCAGACCGGTTTCGTTGCTGGCTGCGGAGGACGCCAGCATACCCGTTGTGAGCCAACGGTTAACGGTTTCGCCTTTTTCGTTCTTCGCTATGAAGTTCTTGTCACGATCATCCTTGAGCAGGCGGGCAATACGGTCCGTAGCCTCTTCCCAGCTGATCCGGGTCCATTCCTTGCTGCCGGGGGCACGATAGGAAGGATAATGCAGGCGGCCTTCGCTGTGAATGAAATCCACCAGCCCAGCCCCTTTGGGGCATAGGGAGCCACGGCTTACAGGATGGTCTGGGTCGCCTTCGATATGGAAGATGCTGGGCTTGGCGTTTTTGGCACCGTCACCCAGAGAATACATGAGCAGCCCACAGCCAACCGAACAATATGTGCAGTTGTTCCGTGTTTCCTTTGCACGTAGCAGCTTGTACTGCCGCGTTTCCTGCGCAAAAGCCTGTGGTGGGGCAAAACCAAGGGCAATGGCGCTGGCTCCCCCCACGCACGTTCCTGCACTTTTTAAAAACTCTCTGCGCCCCAGAGCCATCTGAACCATCCCGGTTTTGTAAAGAAATAGTAATACTGAACCTGTATATATACTTTGCAAATTAAAGCATTGATCAGGATCACATTGGCGTGCTTTACCGCCAGATATTCGTGCTTTTATGCATAAATGCCGGGGAGTGTGGCACAATTGCAAGCACGAAACGTGCCAACTGCCCCCGAGGCGGGCAAAATATAGCAGTTATCTATATTTGGTCGTATATAGATATATGGCGGGATATTTTTAAATTATACTTAATCTGCACAATGGCACTGCAATCCCAGAAGCGACTTCCCTGCTCTTCATGATGTGGAGGGATGGAAGGAGCCAGCCATCAGATTATTCATTGCTAGAGCAGGCGATGGATAGAACATGTAAAAATAGTGTGGCGCAGTAAAAATGCACCACACTATTGTATGAAAAGAGTTCCCAATACCTAGAGAAAAATCATCTCGTCTCTAGGTGTTTGGAGTTATGCGTCGCTTTTCAAAAACTCTTGGTAATATTCGTCTGCCATCTTGCGCAAAGAACGCCCGATGGCTGCATACTGATATTCGCTCAGATTCGCCAAAGATGCACGGGCTGCGGGCTTTTGCACCCCAAAGCCTTCACCGGGCAGAAGAACAATGCCGGTTTCATCAGCTATGCGGAACAGCATTTCGCCCGTGCTGGCACGCTTGAGCATCCACTTGGCGAACTTTTTACCATACAGCTCACGCGCAACCGTTTCCAGGTCGATGAGCGTATAATAGTCAACTGCGTTGGCGTCTTCCTTGGGTTCAACACCAAGTTCGCGGTAGAGCGTTGCTTCCCTGCGACGAATAACTGCCTTGAGAGAAGCCTTGTAGTGGCTGGTTTCGTCCATCAGGGCAAAGAGGGCGAACAGCACCATCTGCACCTGCTGGGGGGTGGAAAGGCCGGCTGTATGGTTCAGGGCGACTGCACGGCTGTCTGCCACAAGACGATCAATGAACTTGAGTGCGCCGGCATCTGTTGTCAGGCTGGAATAACGCCGCCCGAGGTCTTTGCGCACGCCTTCGGGAAGAGCGCGGAGCAGGCCATCAATGGCGTTGTCCTTGTGAACGCCAATAACGCCCAGACGCCAGCCGGTTGCCCCAAAATATTTGGAGAAGGAGTAAACCAGAATGGTGTTGGCCGGACACACCGCATAGAGCGAGCGGAAGTCATCTGCAAAAGTGCCATACACATCATCAGTTAGGATCATCAAGTCAGGACGATCATTTTTGACAATGGATGCAATCAGTTCCAGCGAGGTGTCATCCATTTTAACGGATGGCGGATTACTGGGGTTGACGCAGAAGAAGATTTTAACCGCCGGGTCCTTCAGCTTTTCCAGCTCAGAAGCAGGATACTGCCAGTTCATGCTCGGGTCGGCATGAATGGAAACCACTTCCAGCCCGTATTCGTCCAGCTGTGGGATTTCAATGTAAGGCGAGAAAACGGGTAGACCGATAGCGACTTTATCTCCCTTCTTCACCAAGCCATTCTGCTTGAGCGTGTTGAAGATATAAGCCATGGCGGCAGTGCCGCCTTCGGTTGCAAAAAAGTCCGTGCTTTCAACCGGCAGGGCGCTGCCCACCATTTCACGCAGCACGTAGTGGCCTGCAATCTGCTCGCTCATGCTCAGCATGCGTGGTGGGGTCGGGTAATTGCACCCCAGGATGCCCTCAACCATTTCATGCAGGAAGGCGGAAGCGGAAAGCCCCATTTGGTCGCGCACATAGCTGAGTGCCCGACCCAGAAAGAAAATGCCGCTTTTGTCACGGTTGTCAGCCAGAAAACGCTCAAAGCGTTCTTCAATGCCTTCAACACGTGCCTGACCGCCCACGCCAGCCGTCATGTAGGAAAATGACAGTTCAGATTCCGAAACGGCAAACTGACCAAGGTGGAAAAAAGCCGAGCGAGGGAGCGTGGCCAAAAAATTCGGGTTGCCGCGGCCAGCATTCAGCATGGCGCGGTCTGTATGGCTGGATGCCAGACGAATGAGTTCGTCTTTCAGCTCAAACGGGCTGAGATCTTTGAACTTGGCGTAATCAATAGCCATCGTGTTCTCGCTTTCAGAAAATGCAAAACAGGGTCAGGAAAAAGCAACAACCAAAGGCCCGAGCAGGGTCAGCAGCACGTTTGCCACGGCATAGGTAATGGCAAAGGGGGTTGTTGGAACAGAATTGCCAGCTTTGTTCAGGACTTCCCCAAAAGCCGGATTGGCACTGCGTGAGCCAGCCAGAGCACCTGCAAAAATGGCGGTATTATCGTAACGCAGCACATAACGGCCGAACAGCATGGTCAGCACAAGCGGCACAAGCGTTACAACAACCCCGAGCATGAACAGCGTAACGCCGTGCTCGACAATGGTTGCCACAGCCTGCTGGCCGGTTTGCAGCCCAGTGACCGCAACAAAGCCGGAAAGGCCAAGGTCCACCAGCAGAGCGGAAGATGCCACGGGCATATTCCCTTTTGTGCTATGTTTGCTCTGGTACCAGCCAAACAAAAGGCCGGATAGCAAAGCGCCCCCACCACTGCCCAAAGTCAGGGGAACAGAGCCCAGACGCACAACCACCAGCCCCATCAACAGGCCCAGAACCAAGCCGCAGCCATGGAAAACAAGGTCGGTTTTTATGCTGCTGGTCAGGATTGGCCCCAACTGGGCTGCAACGCGCTGTACGTCCTGACTAGTGCCATAGAGCGAGATAATATCGCCCGATACGGCACGCAGGTCAGCATTCAGGGGAACGGGCTTTCCGTTCCGGCTGACACCCATCAGGTAAACGCCATGCCGTGCGGATGCTGCGAGCTGCTGCACACATTCTGGCATCGTCTTGCCAAAAAATGCCTTGTTGGTCAGGGCGATGTCGCGACGCACCATGGTGACATCCATGCCGTCTGCGTTGCGCATTTCCTTGCCCAGCGTCTGCCCAGCAGCAATAACATCGGCCCGGTGCCCAAAGAGCAGGATAACATCCCCTGCGGCAAGCTGTGTTTCTGGCGCAAGACCGAGGATACTGCCGTTGCGGCGTATCTGCTCCACGGTAACTGCGGGTGTTTCTATCTGGCTAACCGTTTGCCCGCTTTGCGCAACGGTAAAAATACGCCCGACCAGTTCCGGCAACGCAGATTGTTCACCGTCTGCATAAATATGCACACCGCCCATCTGTGCGGCTTCGGCCTTCAAGGCGTCTTCACGAATGCCGCGCTTGGTGAGCCAAGGCAGAATATTAACGCAAAGAATAATGGGGCCCAAAGAGCCAAAAATATAGGTAACCGCGTATCCAACCGCGACATTCCCCTGCATCTGCTGGACCTGAGCAAGCGGAAGCCCCATTTTTTCCAAGGCGGAACTGGCTGTTCCAATAATGGCGGACTGGGTGAGGCCACCTGCGGCAATGCCAGCAGCCAGCCCTTTGTCCAGATGGAAGATACGGGCAACGGTTACAACAGTCAGCAGGCCACTTACGGCCAGAACAACAGCCATAAGCACTTCCCGCATGGATTGACGCCCCAGCGAGCGAAAAAACTGCGGACCGCTTTGAAAACCAACGGCATAAATAAAGAGTGCAAACAGCACGGCCTTAATGCCGGAATCAATGTGAATACCAATTTGACTGATTGCAACAGCGGCAAGCAGTGATCCAGCTACCCCACCAAGCTGGAAGGAACCAAAGCGGATTTTTCCTATAGCGTAGCCAATTGCAATGGCCAGAAACAGCGCAATTTCTGGGCATGAATTGAGCAGCGTTTTAACAAAATTCGTTATTTCCATGCAGTAGGAACTTCGCTTCTCTGGTTTTCAAAGCCTACATTTCTGTTGTGACAGGCTGTGCTGTCAAGTGACTCTTTCAGGGATTGCAAATATTGCCACGAACAATAGTTGCAATCCCGGATTGTTACGGTATGCCTACAAAGTAAATATTCGTGTTTTAATCGGTATTATTTCCATACTGTATGGATTTTTCCGTTGGCCGATGTTATACGGGCGGCCCCCATATGATCTGTATTAAGTGCGGCAAAGAACGATAAAAATGATAGGTAGAACAACAAAAAATTATCAGAAATTGCTTGCTGCATCAGGGGTCCTGCTGACTTTTTACATGGGAACAGCGCGCGCGGCAGATGGGCAGTGGTACACAGGCTCACTCGTCTCCCCTTCCGGGGCAGAAGCGCATGCGGGTCTTATTGGTATTGAACCCTATTATAGCTACACACAGCCGATTGGCCGCTTTGCGTCGGATGGTACCAGCCATCCGCAGCATCCGCGGCAACAGACGTTTAGCAACTCCACCATGTGGAAGTACGGTATTACTGACCATATCAGTATTCAGGCACATACCGTGGTTAATTACGGCTGGGAGCGTGGGCAGGGTCACTCTTCCGGGCCTAAATTCGGCGATTTTCCAGTAGATATGGTCTGGCGGTTTGTGGACCCTAATCCTAAAAAATACATTCCGGCCTTTAACCTTTTTGCCGGGGTGTATTTCCCTACGGGGGATTATAACAAACTACAGCACAAACAGGACAGTAGTGGTACGGGGGCCTATGTGTTCCGTATGGCCATTACTGAGCAATCTACTTACGTTATAAATGGTGGCCACGCCTTGCGTTTGCGCACATGGGGGTGGTTCCGCCATGCGCTTGCTTCTACACATCTGGAAGATGTGACGAGCTATGGCACTGGCAACGGCTTCCATGGTCGTGGTCGCCCTGGAATGAGTGGGCAGACTGGCTTTTCTCTGGAATATGGGCTGAACCATTCGTGGGTTCTGGCCATGGATCTGGCGCGAGACTGGGCAAACGGTTCTCGCATATGGGGCACCAACGCTACGGGCAAGCATGTTGACCGCATTGCCTCCAGCAGTGGTGACTGGCAGATCGCGCCTGCTGTGGAATATAGCTGGAGCCCTCGTTTTGGGGTCATTGTTGGCTCTGCAATCTATTATGCTGGCCACAATACAGGTGTTAAAGTTTCGCCGCAGTTTGCGGTGAACATGATTTACTAAAAATAAAAAAGGCATCTCATTACGTAAATGAGATGCCTTGGTGCGAGCCAGAGAGCCGAGCGAATTACGCCAGCGTAAATTCGTTCAGCAATCCTTTAAGCTGGCGGGCCTGTTGTGCCATGCCGGAGCTTGCTGCTGAGGTTTCTTCCACCATTGCCGCGTTCTGGCGAGTGCCCTGATCAATGGTGGAAACTGCATTATTGACTTCCTGCAAAGCCGTAGCCTGTTCGGAGGCTGCTTCTGCAATGGCTTTCAGGTGATCGCCAATATCCGCCACGCTTGAGATAATGGTGCTGATGGCGTGCCCCGCTTCTTCCATGATTGTAACACCGGACAGAACCTGCCCACGGGATGTTTCGACCAGTTCCTTGACCTCCTTGGAGGCATTCCCTGCCCTGTTGGCAAGATCACGGATTTCCTGAGCCAGAACGCGGAACCCACTCCCCGCCTCACCTGCCCGCGCTGCTTCTACGCCGGTATTGAGCGCGAGCAGGTTGGTCTGGATGGCAATGTTGGACATAACATTGGTAATTTTGCTGATAGCCTCGGAGGAGCGCTCAATTTCAGACATCGCGGCCGTTGCGCGATTGATCATGACCCCGAACTGTTCAGTAATATTCTGGCAGTTGTTCACAAAAGCATTGGCTTCTGTCACGCGTGCTGCTGTGGAAGTTACGGTTACTGTAATCTGTTCAACCGCAGCAGCTGTTTTTTCAACCGAGACAGCCTGCTGTTCAGTCCTGTGTGCCAGATCCTGTGCTGCTGTATTGATTTCACCTGCCGTAATATCGATTGTTTCTGTTGTGTCGTTAACAATCCCGAGGGTTTCACGCAGGGATTCAATGGCACCGTTCAAATTATCGCGCAACGGGATGTAAGCGGAAGGCAGTTCCTTGTCCATTTTCTGGGACAGATTGCGCTCTGCAACTTCGCTCAGGATAATCCCAAAGCTGTCCGCCACAAAAGTCTGTTCTCTCAGGATCACTTCATCCCGTGATTTCTGGCGGGCCTTTTCAGCTTCTTCCAGATAAACGGAGATAGTTAAATCCATTTCAAGCATGACCGCCTTGCACAGGCTGGCAATGGCTTCCCCCATTTCTTCTGTGGAAATGGTTGCTTTTTTGGCAAAAAGACCGGTTTTTGGCGTCAGATCAGAGACAATGCTCCGGATCAGGTGATCCAGCACAATAGTGTAGCCGCCAATGTACCAACGCGGCTCTAAGCCAATCCGTGCATGGACACTGCCAATGGTATGCACTTTTTCTGCATATTTCTGATCAAAATTGGCAGAGGAAATATTTTTCCAATGTTCCTGCTGGGCATGTTTTGCATGCGCAATTTTTGCTTCTGTTGGAAAAAAGGAGCTGGTTTCAGGTGTCTTGCGAACCTGCTCGTAAAAAATGTCCAGTGCAATTGGCAGTTCGCGATCAATAATATCCTTGATCAGGCGAATGGAGGCGCAATCCTTGTCCGTTAACTGCATGAATTTGCGACGATATTCCAGGTCTGCAAAATCCTGCGCACGATTTTGTGAATGTCTTATTTCCGTAGAGATGCTATTCATTTTTATTCTCCTACTTCTGTTTTTCTGAGGTTCCTTTTCTGGTCGGGAATGCCCTCCCGGCCAGAAGATGCCTCGGTAATTTAGATAACGTTTTTGAAGAACAGGTATGGACGCCAGACTATGGCGCAAAGGCTGGTCGGGTCTGCATCCAGTGCAGAAGGTCACCCGGGGGCATAGGACGGGCAAACAGGTATCCCTGCATAACGTCGCAGCCCATGGTGCGTAGTCGGGCTTCCTGGAACGTATCTTCCACGCCCTCTGTCACGACATGCACGCCAAGCCGTTTGCCGATATTGATCGCCGCTTCCGTGACGATAAGAGAACTGACGTCTTTTTCGAAATTGATGATAAAACTGCGGTCGATCTTGATTTCGGTCAGTGGCAGATGGGAAATGCGCGACAGGGATGAAAACCCCGTGCCAAAATCATCAAGCGACAAACCAACGCCAATTTCACGCAGGGCGGTAAGCGTTGTCATTGTCTCAATGTTCTGTTGCATCATACCGCCTTCCGTTATTTCAATGGTCAGGCGGTTGGCTGCAAGGTTGTAACGCGCAAGCAGATTGACAATCTGTTCTGTCAGGCTTGGGTTGCTAAAGTGCGCGGCGGACAGGTTTACGCTAACAATGGGAACGTGCAGCCCGGTTTCATCCCATTTCACAAGCTGAATGCAGGCCTGCTCCAGTGACCACAAGCCAATGGCTTCGATCTGGGCAGTTTCTTCGGCAATGGGAATAAAGCGTGAAGGCGGAATGGTGCCTAATGTTGGATGATGCCAGCGTGAAAGCGCTTCCACCCCATACAGCATGTTGTTTTTAATGCTGATCTGGGGTTGGTAAAACAACTCGAGTTCAGAATCCTGAATGGCCTTGCGCAAAGCCGAACCGATGATAACGCGTGCCCGGACATCATCATTGGCAATGCTCCCCAAAAGCCGGAAGCTTTTACGCGCCGTCTTTTTGGCCTCAAGCATGGCCATCTCGGCCCGGTTCAGAATATGCTCGATTTCAAGGCCATCATCCGGGTACAGGCTTATGCCAATACTCAACGAGATGATAATTTCCTGATTATTGATAACAACCGGCTCACGCATTGCCGCAGTCAGATTATCAGCAAAGGTGTTGGCTATGTCATGGTCCCCGTTGGGGATGATCACAACAAAATCGTCACCACCCAGTCGGCCGATTATGAAGTTGCTTCGGCATTGCGAGGTAAGGCGCTGGGCCATGGTTTGTAAAAGGGCATCCCCTTTGTCATACCCCATCAGGTTGTTGATGTCTTGGAACAGATCAACATCCAGCACGAGCAAGGCGAATGGAGAGCTTGCAGCCTGAAGGGTCATATCCTTCAGGATTGTTGTGACGGCATTACGGTTGAGTAGTCCTGTTAGCGCGTCATAGCGATCCAGGCGGCTGAGCTGCAAGCGGGTTTTGCCGCGCTCGATAATAGCAGCGCAGGAGGGCACGCAACCCGCAACAATTTTTTGAGGCCAGTTGGTTATTTTGTCCCGATTACGCGAATAAAGGGCAAAAATGCCAATCAGCTCCCCTGCCCCGTTGCAGATGGCAGAAGCCCAGCAATCCAGAAACTCGCTTTCATACCCGCCGCCAGATTCAGCGTTCCAGACAATGGCGCGTGCTTCTTCAGGGGCTTGGGTTAGCGCTATTATATCCGCGTCAGTCAAGACAATGCGCATAAGCATTGCAATTTTTCTGCGCGATAAGCCCTCCCCGGAGAGAATCTCAAGATTTTGTTCAGAGTTTACCTGTAAAAGAACAGCAACACTGTTGGGGACAAGCTGTTCAGCCTCTGAGCAGAGCATGTCCGCGATGTCCTGTTCTGGAGATTCACCAGAGAGTTCATGGAAAACACGGTTCTGGAGGTCCAGTATTTTTCTGCGATGGCTTTCCTCGGTCACCCCTTTAAGAAAAGCCATGTAATAGCGCTGCCTGTCCGGCCCGATGATGGCGGTGGAAATCGACATTTCAGCCGCGACATAATCGCCATTGGTGCGGCTGAACACAACCTCGCGCGAGGTGCCGACAATATGATTAACGCCAGTATTGCGGTTGTGGTTAATGTAGCCGTCATGCTGTGCGCGATGTTCCATCGGCACAAGGCAGTTCACGTTCTTGCCAATTACGTCTGCCGCAGAACAGCCCCAGAGTTGCTCGGCTGCAGTGTTGAAAAACACAATGTGATTAAGCTGGTTAATAATAACAACGCCATCGGCTGCCTGCTCAAGCATATCAAAATATAATGTCGTGTCGTGAGACAGAGTGAGAGATTCTGAATTGAGCATTGTTAAGCCTTGAATGCGTAAAGGACTATGCAGTGTTTCTGGGCGCAGGCGTTATTTGGGAGAAGGTGTAGCCGACTGACCTCTATTGCGATTACTAATTCCGCAAGCATGGTCCCTGCGGTGAACAACCCGAGGTTTAGTCATTGTTAAACAATGACAACCTCAAAACCTCTTGTAAGTGTACGAAATAACAACCCCGCGCAGCCATATCGAAGTCCTTGTAACTGCGATACAGAGCTAGAATATCAAACGCATCACCTAATTTTTATTCATTTACGCTGCCACAAAAGAATAATTTTTTGATAATATCAAGCCCGTTTAGGGTTTGTTAACAGAATTTCACTCGATTTAGCGTGTCGTGGCTCTGGATGAATGCCTGAACGGCAGAAGAGTATGCTTTATTCGAGTAATGCTTTATTTATTCTCAATTCAAATAAATAAATCCATCTTATTCTTTATGTGATGATTCTGTTCTCGTTTCACTAAACTCGATAGATTCTCGCTCGGATTCAGTGCCGATGTCGCGGGGAGGTTGTGAGATCATTGTGGAAGTTGCAACAGGCGGCAAACGACACATAAGCTGCCACTTTTGCTCGTTCTGCATCGCTCATGCAGGCAAATGCTCTGATAGCTAATGTAGAATTTTATATTTTACGGGAAAAAGTGGCTGGGGGACCTGGATTCGAACCAGGGCTGACCGGGTCAGAGCCGGTAGTTCTACCGCTAAACTATCCCCCAGCAGGACGACGCTTTAGAAGTGTAAAACACCACTTCCTTGCCGGTGACGCTCTACTAGCACCGTCATATTGGGCTTGCAACCCCATCCAACAAAAGAATTTTGTTTTGGGCGCATATTTATCTTGTCCCCAGGCGTCGTGGTCCCCAGAATAAGAGAAGATTCAGTGCAACCCTAACAACCAAGGACCGGACAGATGGATCACCCTCTTCCCTGGACCGGCCCCTCGGTCAACAGGCTTTTCCCCCCTTCGCAGGGTATGAGCGGGGATCCGGATCTGTTTGGCGCTCTTGATCTGGGTACTAATAATTGCCGCCTGATGATTGCAGCGCAAACCGCCGGGGGCTTCCGGGTGGTGGACAGCTTCACCCGTACTGTACGGCTGGGGGAAGGCCTGCATCATACAGGTCGCCTGAGCGAGGACGCCATGGGGCGCACGGTTGAAGCGCTGCAAATTTGTGCAGACCGACTGGCGCGGCGGAATGTGGGCATGTTTCAGGCGGTCGCAACAGAGGCCTGCCGCCGGGCGGTAAATGGGCAGGATTTTATTGAGCGTGCTCAGGCTGCTGCCGGGTTTGATATTCATATTATCTCCGGCCGGGAAGAAGCTACTCTGGCGGTCGAAAGTTGCGCAAACCTTATTCATAATCCCCGTTTCGGCTTACCTCGGAACCGGGCTCTGCTTTTTGATATTGGCGGCGGGTCTACGGAAGTGGCGTGGATCCGTAGCGATACTGCGCAGCAAACGGAATCCCTGATCGGCTACCTTAGTCTGCCTGTGGGCGTGGTCACCCTGTCGGAGCAGTTTGGGCCGATGGAAGATCTAACGCCAGAGCGCTACCGTGCCATGGTGGACTACACCCGCTCATTCCTGAATGACTTTGAAGCAGTTCACCGTATCCGCTCAGAGATCCGCCGCAATCAGGTGCGGCTGATTGGTACGAGTGGCACGGTCACAACCCTTGCCAGTCTTATTCTTAACCTCCCGCGCTATGCCCGGGCTGCGGTTGACGGGTCACTGCTGCCTGCCAGCAGCGCGCGGCTGGCCATGCGCAAGCTGCAGGATATGGGGTTGAGCAATATTGAGAGCCATCCGTGTATTGGCCCTGACCGTGCTCCCTTTGTCCTGCCCGGCTGTGCTATTTTTGAAGCTATTCATGATATATGGCCAATGCAGGATATTATTGTTGCGGATCGTGGGTTACGAGATGGCATGATTCTTCGCATGCTGCGTAAAGTCTCTCCCATGTCACGCCGCTCTGCGCGGTCCCATCATGCCAAGCAGGCTCACTCCACACAGAATTTGATTCAGGCAACAGGTTTATGAGCGACAAGAAACCCCGTTCGTCCGGGCACTCTTCCACACTGCGTGTTCCAGGGCGCGCGCGTAAAAGCAGCGCAACCCCCGGTAGTAAGCTGGCAAAGGATGATTCCGATGCCCCGCAGCGGATGCGTACACAAACAGTGTCCCTCAGGACCGCGCGGGGGCGGACGACAGCCCAGCAGAAATGGCTGGCCCGCCAACTGAACGACCCATATGTGCAGGCCGCTCACAAGCAGGGGTGGCGCTCCCGCGCTGCGTTCAAGTTGATTGAGCTGGATGACAAGTTCCGCCTGATCCGCCCGGGCATGCGCGTGGTGGATCTGGGGGCCGCCCCCGGGGGGTGGACACAGGTGCTGGTCAAGCGTGGCGCGGCTCAGGTGGTGGGGGTTGACTTGCTGCCGGTTGACCCTGTGCCCGGTGCTGAAATCATAGAAGGGGATTTTACCGACCCCGACATGGCCTCCACTCTAACAACCATGCTGGGTGGCAAGGCGGATCTTGTTGTCTCGGACATGGCGCCTAATACGACCGGGCATGGGCCGACTGATCACATCCGCATTATTGGTCTGACAGAAGAAGCCCTGCATTTTGCGTTTGAAATTCTGGCCGAAGGTGGCGGTTTTGTCGCCAAGGTGTTTCAGGGTGGGTCTGAAAAAGCCATGCTGGATACCTTGAAACAGGCGTTCTCTCTTGTGCGCCACGCCAAGCCCCCGGCTAGCCGCAAGGATTCGGCGGAACTCTATGTTGTGGCAACAGGTTTCAGGCCGCACAGGCTCAAGGACTGAACATGCCGCATGGCATGCAGGCAGCATGTTCGATTGGGGTGCCTCTGAATCTACGGTATGAAGTGTGATCATGAGTGAGACTGTTCTTGATGTCAGGGGGTTGAGTTGCCCCCTGCCCGTCCTCAAAGCCAACCGTGTTCTTCGTGACTTGCCCGAAGGGGCGCGCCTGCGGGTTTTGGCGACTGACCGGGCCTCAGTATCCGATTTTCAGGTGTTCTGCAGGGAGACTGGGCATGCCCTTGTCTCCTTTGCAGATGAAAACGGAGTTTTCGCCTTTACGATCAAACGGCGTGCGCAAGGCTGATAATTTTCAGTCATAGCTGAAATTCCACCAGTCATTGACAAGCAAGGCTTGGCAGAAGGCCCCTACTCGCGCTATTGGCTGCCCTTCATGAAGGATAGGGACGCCCGCACGATGCCGGACAACATCACTTCGCTGTCTTTTGAAGAAGCGCTTTCCGAACTGGAAAAAATTGTGCGCGGCTTGGAAGGCGGCCAGATGAAGCTGGAAGATGCCATTAAGGCATATGAGCGCGGTGCGGCCCTGCGGCAGCATTGTGAGGCCAAGCTAAGTGAAGCTGAAGCCCGCGTGCAGGCGATCGTGCAACGGTCCGACGGGTCGTTGGACATGAAACCGATGGACTGAGATGTCGATGACTGAGCCGACACAAACCACAATCATTCGCGCAACTGATGCTGCGCTCCTCAAACAGGACATGGGCGCACGTGCGAGCGTGATAGAAAGCACGATCGACGCTCTGCTTCCGCCTACAAAGGGGGGCGATGCGCGGCTGATAGACGCCATGCGCTACGCCACTTTAGGTGGCGGCAAGCGCCTGCGCGGCTATCTGGCGGTTACAACCGCCAGCCTGTTCGGCGTGCCGGAGAGCCAGTCCGCCAGAGTGGCCGCTTCCGTTGAGATGCTGCATGCCTATTCCTTGGTGCATGATGACCTGCCCGCCATGGATGATGATGACATGCGCCGCGGTCAGCCCTCCACGCATCGCAAGTTTGACGAGGCAACGGCCATTCTGGCCGGGGATGCCCTGCAGACCAGAGCGTTCGAAATTCTTGCCGCAGCCCACACGCATGCAAGTGCGGATGTGCGCATCGACCTGATCCAGAGCTTTGCGGAGGCCTCCGGTGCCGCTGGCATGGTCGGCGGGCAGATGATCGATATGGAAGGTGAAGGGCGCGCCCTGCCGCTGGACGAAGTCCGCCACCTGCATGCGCTGAAAACTGGCTGCCTTATCCGTTACTCGGCTGAGGCCGGTGCCATTCTGGGACAGGCTTCGGCTGATCTGCGCAAGCGCCTTAGGGCATATGGCGCAAATATCGGCGCAGCATTCCAGATAGCGGATGATGTGCTGGACGCCACAGCCACAGCCGAAGAACTTGGTAAAACTGCGGGTAAGGATGAAGCCTCCGGCAAGTCCACGTTTGTGGCGCTCCTTGGGATTGATGGCGCAAGAAACGAGGCTGCACGCGTAACTGAAGCCGCGATTGCCGAACTCGCACCTTTTGGTGCGCAGGCTGACCGGCTGCGAGATCTTGCCTACTACGTGATCGAACGGAGAAACTGAGATCATGGCCGACCAGAACGCCGCGTCACCGATTCCCACTTTTGGCCGTTTTCCTGCGCTGGATCGTGTTCGGGTTCCTGCGGACCTGCGCAACCTGTCTGTTGAGCAGCTCAAGCAGCTTGCGGACGAACTGCGGGCCGAAACTGTGGACGCGGTCTCCACCACCGGGGGGCACCTTGGGGCCTCGCTTGGTGTTGTGGAGCTGACCGTAGCCCTGCACGCGGTGTTCGACACGCCCGATGACCGGGTGATCTGGGATGTGGGCCATCAGGCCTACCCGCACAAGATTCTGACCGGACGGCGCGAGCGCATCCGCACCCTGCGCCAGCCGGGTGGGCTGTCGGGCTTTACCCGCCGCTCCGAGAGCGAATACGACCCGTTTGGCGCGGCCCATTCCTCCACGTCCATTTCCGCAGGGCTTGGCATGGCGGTGGCACACCACCTGCGCGCCGAGGATGACCCCTCCTACCGTGAACGCAATGTGATTGCGGTGATCGGCGATGGCTCCATCTCTGCCGGCATGGCGTATGAGGCCATGAACAACGCCGCAGTGGCCGGGCCGGGCGCTGAACGCCTGATCGTGATCCTCAACGATAACGAGATGTCCATTGCTCCGCCGGTCGGGGCCATGTCCAACTACCTCTCGCGCCTCATGTCGTCGCGCAAGTTCATGGAACTGCGCGAACTGGCGGGCAAATTCGTCAAGAAGCTGCCCGCTCCGGTGGAACGTACCGCCCGCAAGGCGGACGAATACGCACGCGGCATGATTACCGGCGGCACACTGTTCGAGGAGCTGGGCTTTTACTACGTTGGCCCGGTAGACGGGCACGACCTGCCGCAGCTGGTCAATATCCTGCGCAACCTGCGCGATACGGATAAAGGCCCCATCCTGCTGCATGTGATTACGGAAAAAGGCCACGGCTACCGCCCGGCAGAAAACGCGGGCGACAAATACCACGCCGTAGCCAAGTTCAACGTCATTACCGGTGAGCAGAAGAAAGGCCCCGCAGGCCCGCCCAGCTACACCTCGGTTTTTGCACGTGAACTTGTCCGCCGTGCCCAGACCGACAAGCGCCTGACCGCGGTCACCGCCGCCATGCCGTCCGGCACCGGGCTGGATGCGTTTGCCAAGAACTATCCCGACCGCTTTTTTGACGTAGGCATTGCCGAACAGCACGCGGTTACCTTTGCCGCGGGCATGGCCACCGAGGGTCTGCGCCCGTTCTGCGCCATTTACTCCACCTTCCTCCAGCGTGCGTATGACCAGGTCATGCACGATGTGGTGCTCCAGAACCTGCCGGTCCGCTTTGCCATTGACCGCGCAGGTCTGGTCGGGGCCGATGGTGCAACACATGCCGGGTCGTTTGACATCGCCTATCTGGGCTGCCTGCCGGGCATGACCATCATGGCGCCTTCAGACGAGCTGGAACTGCTGCACATGACAGCCACAGCTGCTGAGTTTGATGAAGGCCCGATTGCCCTGCGTTACCCACGCGGCAACGGGCTTGGGCTGGACCTGCCTGCCGAAGGGCAGGTGCTGGAAATTGGCAAGGGCCGCATTATCCGCGAGATGGGGCGCCAGTCCGGTGCGCAGACGGGTGGCATTGCCATTCTCTCGCTCGGGCCAAGGCTTGGGGCCTGCCTGCAGGCAGCCGACATGCTGGCGGCACAGGGCCTGCCCCCGACCGTGGCCGATGCCCGCTTTGCCAAGCCGATTGATACGGCTTTAGTGGAAAACCTTGCCCGCAACCATGCGGTGCTGATCACCATTGAGGAAGGGTCCGAAGGTGGGTTTGGCACACAGGTCTGCCACCATCTGGCCCGCACCGGGCTGCTTGACCGGGTGCGCTTCCGCCCCATGACCCTGCCCGACCGCTTTATCGACCACAACACGCAGGACGCGCAGTATGACGAGGCCGGGCTCTCCGCACCCCACATCGTCGCTACCGCCCTTAACGCACTGGGTGTTAACCTCACGGAAGAACGGACGGCCTGAAGGCATGGCCCGGCGTCGTGCAGATCAGATTCTGGTCGATCGTGGGTTGGTCGAGAGCCGCACAAAAGCTCAGGCTCTGATTATGGCAGGGCTGGTTTTTAGCGGCTCCAAGCGCGTCGCCAAAGCGGGAGACCAGTTGGCGGAAGATGCCCCTCTGGAACTCAAGGGGCAGGAGCATCCATGGGTTTCACGCGGGGGATGCAAGCTGGCGCACGCTCTGGAGCATTTTGGTCTTTCCCCGGCCGGGCGCCAGTGTCTGGACGTTGGTGCTTCTACCGGTGGCTTTACGGATGTGCTGCTGACCCATGGCGCGGAGCATGTTTATGCAGTGGATGTCGGGCATGGACAACTGGCATGGAAGCTGCGGTCAGATCCGCGGGTGAGCGTGCTGGAAAAGTGCAATGCCCGTTACTTGGATACCACGCTTATTCCAGTCGCGCCGGAAGTCATTGTGTGTGATGCCAGCTTTATTGGCTTGCGCACTGTCCTGCCCGCAGCCCTTGGTCTGGCGGCGGATAATGCTTGGGCCGTAGCGTTGATTAAACCCCAGTTTGAAGCCGGGCGTGAGCAGATTGGCGCAAAAGGCGTTGTGCGCGATCCTCTGGTGCATGAAAGTGTGTGCGCCACCATTCAGGAATGGTGGTCTTCCTTGCCGGGGTGGGAGGTGCTGGGTATTGAGCTTAGTCCCATTACTGGGCCGGAAGGTAACAAGGAATTCCTGATAGCTGCACAGCGAAAGGCATAAACCGCAGCGGCTGTGTGTAAACCTTAAATTAAATTTTCAGGTTGCTTCCCGATTTTTGCATGGCAGATGGTCAATTTTTTTGCCACAATTCTCTGAGAGAAAGCAAAGATCAGTTCACCATTGTAAGGGAAGCAACACAGAATCATGCGCAAGATAGCGACACTGTTTGGCGCCGCCTTCCTTTTGGCTTCCAGCTCATATGTCTGGGCCGCTCCGGCTTATCATCCATCTGCGGCATCACACCCGGCGACGGAAACCGGGAGTGTTCTGCTGCGCGGTTATGAGCAGGATGGGTTGCTGCTGCAGGATGATATGCAGGCTGGTGTGCTGACGATCAAAGCGGACCCGGCAACCCTGCATGTGGAGGGTAATGCTGGCACGGCTGATCTGTATCGCCAGACGGTCAAGGATGTGCTTTCTGCCGCGGCTACGTACGCTTACCTCTATTTTGGGCAAAATCTGGAAGCAACCAAATTGTCGGTTGTCGCTGATATACAGGAAGAATCACCCGCGCCGGCCGCCATGAACGTTGGTGACGACAAGCCCGCACCGCCTGCGTTGACCATTGAGATTACCCGCCCCTCCTTCCCTATTTCGGCCGATACAAAGCCTGATGCGTATTCCGCGCAAACCATTGGTATGATCTTGGATAATGTGGATACGTCCAAAATGACAATGGCCACGTGGCTCCAGAATGCCCTTAAAGGCCAGAACCAGCCTGCCGCCCAGTAAGGGGTAAAAAGCGCCATATTCTGAGCAGATGACGGTTGGTGAAAGAGGCTGGTATCTGTCAGCCTCTTTTTTTGTTATGAACCCTTCTCTCCTCATTTTATGAAACAGTGCATACCCTCATGTCGTCTCCCGTTCCCTCTGCCTCAATTCCTGCTGATGCCGCCGCTGTTACCGCACTGAATGCCGAGGAGCGCACGCGCATTCTGGCTAAGGCTGCCCTGTTCAGCCCTCCTTCTGCGGTTACGGCAGATGGGCGGCGGGACATTGTTGGCCTGTCACGCGAGGAACTGACCGAAATTTTGGTCGAAATTGGTGAAAAACCCTTCCGGACCAAGCAGTTGTGGCACTGGATTTATCATCAGGGTGTTACTGATTTTTCGCTTATGAGCAGCATTGCCAAGCCGCTCCAGCAAAAACTGGCTGAAAAATTCATCATCGCACGTCCTGAGCCGACAACCGTGCAGACTTCGCAGGATGAGACCCGGAAGTTTCTCTTCCGCTTCCGTGATGGGCAGGAGGCAGAAACCGTTTATATTCCTGACCGGCGAGAAGACCGTGGTGCTGTGTGTATCTCGTCTCAGGTTGGGTGCACATTGTCATGCACCTTCTGCCATACCGGCACCCAAAAGCTGGTGCGCAACCTTGGTGCGGCCGAAATTGTGGGCCAGTTCATGGCTGCGCGGGATTCCTATGGTGAATGGCCAAGCCCCAAGGGGGACACCCCTCGCCTGCTCTCAACCATAGTGCTGATGGGTATGGGCGAGCCTCTGTATAACTACGAAAACATAGCCAAAGCCATGCGCATTATCATGGACGGCGAAGGGATTGGCCTTTCCCGCAGGCGTATTACACTTTCCACATCCGGTGTGGTGCCGCTTATGGACCGCTGCGGGGATGAACTGGGGATCAACCTTGCGGTCTCCCTGCATGCCGTGCGGAACGACCTGCGTGATGAAATTGTCCCTCTCAACCGCAAATACCCGATTGAAGAGGTTCTGGCCGCGTGCCGCCGTTACCCAGCAGCGAGCAATGCGCGCCGCATCACCTTTGAATATATCATGCTGCGCGGCGTAAACGATAGCGAAGCCGATGCGCGGGAACTGGTCCGGCTGATTTCTGATATCCCTGCCAAGGTGAACCTGATCCCATTCAACCCCTGGCCAGGCAGCGACTACCGCCCCTCCACGCGCGAACAGCAGAACAGGTTTGCACAAATTGTGATGGATGCAGGCTTTGCCTCCCCCATTCGCACGCCGCGTGGTCGCGATATTCTGGCTGCTTGTGGGCAGTTGAAAACGGCCAGTGAGAGAGCAAGAAACACGCCATCTGCATAAAAACATACTTTTTTCCGGCCAGAACGCGGCTTCATCAGGAAAGCGCTCTGGCTCCGGGGCTTTCTCGGTGATAGGAGAAAGGCAAACCTGTTATTCAGAGTGATCAGGAGATTGGTGCATGGGCGCGACTTCCGCCAAAAAAGACGTTAAAAAGGTTGTTCTGGCTTACTCGGGCGGGCTTGATACGTCCGTTATCCTGAGATGGCTGCAAAAGACCTATGGCTGCGAAGTCGTGACCTTTACAGCCGATCTTGGGCAGGGCGAGGAACTGGAACCCGCCCGCAAAAAAGCCGAGATGTTCGGGGTTAAGGAAATTTTTGTGGAAGACCTGCGCGAGACATTCGTGAAGGATTTTGTCTTCCCGATGTTCCGCGCCAACACCCTGTACGAAGGCCAGTACCTGCTGGGCACATCCATTGCCCGCCCCCTTATTGCGCAGCGCCAGATTGAAATTGCTGAAGCTGTTGGCGCAGATGCCGTTGCCCACGGGGCTACGGGCAAGGGTAATGATCAGGTCCGGTTTGAGCTGGCTTATTACGCCCTTAAACCCGACATTACGGTTATTGCACCTTGGCGTGAATGGGACCTGACCTCCCGTACCCGTCTTCTGTCCTTTGCTGAAGAAAACCAGATCCCCATCGCCAAGGACAAGCGCGGCGAAGCCCCGTTCTCGGTTGATGCCAATCTGCTGCATTCTTCCTCCGAAGGTAAAATGCTGGAAGATCCGGCTGTTGCACCCGAGGAAATTGTTTTCCAGCGGACCATTGCACCAGAAGCAGCACCTGACCGTGCGACAGAAATTACCATCGACTTTGTAAGCGGTGACCCGGTAGCCATTAATGGTGAGGCTCTTTCCCCCGCAACGTTGCTAGCCCGTTTGAATGAACTGGGCAAAGCCAATGGTATCGGTCGGCTTGATCTGGTGGAAAACCGCTTTGTGGGCATGAAGTCCCGCGGTGTGTACGAAACGCCCGGCGGCACAATTCTGCTCACAGCACATCGGAGCATTGAGTCCATCACTCTGGACCGTGAAGCCATGCATCTTAAAGATAGCCTGATGCCGCGCTATGCTTCCATTCTGTATAACGGCCTATGGTTCTCCCCTGAACGTCGTATGCTCCAGGCTCTGATTGATGCCTCCCAGCATTCCGTAACCGGGCGGGTCCGGCTGAAGCTGTATAAGGGCAATGTGATTTGTGTGGGTCGTGAAAGCCCCAACAGCCTGTATGATACCCGCGTTGTGACATTTGAGGACGATGAAGGCGCCTATAATCAGGAAGACGCTCAGGGCTTTATCAAGCTGAACGCGTTGCGCCTGAGACTGGGAGCACAGATCGGCCGTAAAGGTGGCGCGCTCTAAGCGCCACTTTTTCTGAATTTTGTAAGGGAGCACATCAGTACCATGTCCCGTCGATTTTCTCTTGTTCCAAGCATACTTGCGGCCAGCCTGGCCTTTTCGCTCACCGCCTGCGGTGGCCATAAGGCGGAAGAAGCAGAACTGACGCCAGCGCAGCAGATGGCAAAGCTGCGCTCGCAACCGGGCGTTACGGTGCTAAAAGATGGCTTGGCTTATAAAGTGCTGGAATCCGGCCCCAAGGATGGTGAACAGCCCCGTAAAGGGGATGTGATGATGCTGATTTACGAAGGCCGTCTGCCTGATGGCTCCATCTTTGACGGCTCTGACCAGCATGGCAACGGTGCCTATATGCAGATGCCGCTGGACGGTCTGGTGCAGGGCTGGATGGAAGCTCTACCGCTGATGCATGTGGGGGATACCTGGATGCTGTATGTGCCGCCGGAGTTGGGCTATGGGCACCGGTCCATGGGGGTTATTCCCTCGGATAGCCCTCTGGTCTTCCGCATTCAGTTGCTTGGGGTCGAGCATACGCACAATACGCCGTAATATTTGGTATGCATTGTGCCGTGCCTAGGGCGTTTTCTTTCTCTTGTGGTGTATTCTACTGAGAGGGAAGGCTTTTGGGGCAAGGTGGAGCGGGTTTTTACAGCAGGAAAGCCCCTCCCCTCCCGGCTATGATTGCCCATGGGGTGTTAGTTGCAAAACTGGTGCAATACTATGGGTTTTGATCAGGCGGCTATATCACTTTACACAAAGCAAAAACGCATAAGCCATTTTGTGGACTAATCTACTTTTGTCGCCTTGTTCCTGTATTTTGTAAAAAATGCAGCGTACCGAATGGCTTTTCTTTTCCCTTTACAGACAGTAGCGATAACTCCGTATGCAACGTATTTTTTCTGGCATTCAGCCCTCGGGTGTTCCTCAGCTTGGCAACTATCTGGGAGCAATTCGGAACTGGGTTAACCTGCAGGCTGATCATGAATGTGTATTCTGCCTTGTGGATATGCATGCCATTACGGTTTGGCAGGAGCCCGCCAAACTACGCGAACATACGCTTACGCAGGCAGCCATTCTGCTGGCATCCGGTATTGATGCCCAGCGCCATATTCTGTTCAATCAGTCCGCTGTTTCGGCGCATGCGCGTCTGGCGTGGATTTTTAACTGTGTCGCTCGGCTTGGCTGGCTGAACCGTATGACGCAGTTCAAGGATAAAGCAGGTAAAGACAGGGAAAACCATTCTGCCGGTCTTTATGTTTACCCTAACCTGATGGCTGCCGACATTCTGGCTTACAAGGCAACCCGGGTACCCGTAGGTGAGGACCAGAAGCAGCATCTGGAACTGACCAATGATATTGCCCAGAAGTTTAACCATGATTATGGCGTCGAATTTTTCCCACAGGTAGAAGCGCTTATCCCGCCAGAGGCTGCGCGTGTCATGAGCCTGCGCGATGGGACCAAAAAGATGTCCAAGTCGGACCCTTCAGCCCAGAGCCGGATTGAGCTGACCGATGATGCAGACACCATTGCGTTAAAAATCAGGCGTGCCAAAACGGATACTGGCGTACTGCCAGAAGACCCTTCTGGTCTGGCAGACCGTCCGGAAGCCAGAAACCTGGTTTCCATTTATGCCGCTTTGTCTGGTAAGACCGTGCAGCAGGTTCTGGATTTGCATCAGGGGCAAGGGTTTGGTCCGTTCAAAGCGGCTTTAACAGAGGTGGTTGTCAACGAGATTGCCCCGATTGCGCTAAAAACCAGCCAGCTTTTGCAAGACGAAACGCATCTGGTGCAAATGCTGCATAACGGTGCACAGCGTGCACAAGCTATTGCTGAACCAATTGTTGCTGAAGCAGAAAAACTGGTCGGGTTTGTAAAGCCGCTCTGACTATTCTCCTCTGCAATAGGCCTGTGGAGCCATATTGCAGAGAGCTGTCTTGTGCATGTCTGTGATCACGTGGTGATCTGGCGCATTAGGGTTTGTGTCGGTTTTAATTAAAACTGGGTTGGATGATCATGCCAGAGCATTCTTTTTCTGAACCATCCGCTTTGTCAGATGCTCAAGTTATGGATGCTGTGGCGCTTCAACGTGCCAATCGTATGCACGAAGCGGTTGCCGCGTATAAAGTGGCGCTAGAACAAGACCCGGACAATGCTTACGCCCTGAGCAATTATGGTGGGCTGTTGTGTGCGTTGGGGGAGTTCCAAACAGCCAAGCCCCTTCTTGCCCGTGCCGTGCGTATTAAACCGGATATGCCTGATGCGTGGTCAAACTTTGGGAATGTCCTGTTTGAATTGCAAGATTATAGCGGTGCCATTGAAGCTTATAAACAGTGTCTGACACTGCAACCCCAGCATGCACTCGCGCTCAGTAACCTGGGGGTGGCGCTGGATTGCCAGGGGCGGCATGAACTTGCCTTGAACTTTCATAACGCGGCTATTCAGATAGAGCCAGAAAACGGACAAAACCGGACCAATCACGCGCTCTCCCTTCTGGCGCACGGAGATTATCAGGAAGGTTTTAAGGCGTATGAATGGCGGTGGAACAGCAACATCATCGGCAAGCATAACCTGCAAGGCCCGGTGTGGAATGGAGAGGCTTTTGTTGGCAAGACTCTGCTCATCCACACGGAAGGTGGGTTTGGAGATATGCTGCATTTTGTACGCTTTGTTCCGTATGCAGCCCAACGGGGCGGTAGCATTATTGTCAAAGTCCGCAGGGAGTTATTGACCCTTCTGCAGCGCTCATTCCCCGAGCAGCTGTTTATTACCGTCGATGATGTAGCCCCTCCCCACGATCTGGAATGTTCGGTTGGGAGTTTGCCATATCTGCTGGGCACAACGCTGGATACAATTCCGCTGGCCAGCGGTTACCTTACTCCTGACCCAACTAGAGTTGCTGACTGGAAGGCTCGTCTGGATAAAGACCTGTTCTTTATGTCCGCGTCACCCACACTAAAAATTGGTCTGGTATGGGCAGGCTCGCCCCACCGGGAGGTTCGTTACGTGGAGTTTGTGGATCAGCGTAGGTCCATAAACCTGCAAAGCATGGCTCCCTTGGCACAGGTGCCCAATATTCTATTTTACAGTTTGCAGGTTGGGGAAAAAAGCATTCAGGCCAAAGCCCCGCCTGCGGGCATGAAATTGGTTAACCATGCCAATCTTCTGCATAATTTTGATGATACAGCAGCGCTGATTGCTAATCTGGATATGATAATCTCTGTTGATACATCCGTTGTGCATCTGGCAGCAGGATTGGGTAAGCCAGTATGGATGCTCTCACGTTTTGACCAGTGCTGGCGTTGGCTTTCCGGCCGAACAGATTCGCCGTGGTACAGTAATCTGCGTATCTACCAGCAGCCACAACCATTTGACTGGACTACCCCCATTAATAAAATGGTTTCCGATTTAATGAAATTGGAAGAAAAAACTCACAATTTAAAGTAGTTGTTTTTTATTTCTTTATTTGAATTGTAAAAAATACACCGCAGCCTCTCTTATTTGGATGGAGGGAGACACGGCTGCGTTATCTTTTGCTCCTATGTTTTTTGGCGATGTCAAAAAAAATCAATTCGACTTTCAAAAATTCATTCGCACGTTAATCAATAAAAACATAGGCATTTACTTATAGTATAATTCATTATAATTGTCATATCGAATGATTATTGAAAATAATATTATTTATTTGCATATGTATTTATAAAAAATATCTTGAAACGATAGTGTGCTGCCGTTATAAATTACTGCAACAGAACGCAACTGTGCTTTTGTCCCCGTGATGCGCGATCTCGTTTTCGTGCCCGTATCTTCATAGCCCGTTGAATTATATTCCGGGCCAGCATCACGCATGCCTGCTTCCCTTGCTTCTTAGGGTGTAGCTCAACCATAGCAGGCTGCAAAAATTATATAAGGAGAGAGCGTCTTGCCAGAGACAAGCCCTCAGTCATCCATGCAATCGCGTGGTCTTGCCGCCTTTTTGGGCATACCTAAACCACTCTTTTTTGGTTTTGTCGGTCTGCTTCTGTTTATGGTCGGCGATGGCGTGGAAGCCGGATACCTTGACACGTACATGCTCCACCATGGGCACAGTCAGGGTGATGTGAACCTTATGTTCACAACGTATGGTGTTACCGTCATGCTCTCTGCATGGTTGGCGGGGCCATTATCCGATCTGTTTGGGCCACGGCGTACCATGTGGGCAGGCCTGCTGCTCTGGGCATTGCTGGAAGTGGGTTTTCTGTCTTTGGGGCTGGGGCCGGATAACCTGTCCATGACCCTGCTGTTCTATACGCTGCGTGGGTTTGCCTATCCGCTGTTTGCGTATGGGTTTCTGGTCTGGATTGCGGCTGCTACTCCTGCGCGGATGCTGGGTTCTGCTGCGGGCTGGTTCTGGTTTTCCTTTTCTGCGGGCCTGCCAACTCTTGGGTCACAGTTTGCGCGCTATACCATTCCTTACATAGGGGAACTGGCGACTTTCTGGTGCTCTTTGGGCCTGGTGATTATTGGTGGTCTGATAGCCCTGCTGCTGGTTAATGAGCCCATTGGCTCCAAACCGTTGGTTGCTGCCAATGCCGATAAAAAGCAGGTTTTCTTCGGATCTGTCAGCATCATGTGGCGTGAGCCCAAAACGCTGGTTTCCGGCATTATCCGAACCATTAACACATCATCCGAATATGCCTTTCTGGCTATTATGCCCGCCTTTTTTGTGGATCAGCTTCACTTCTCCCAGTCGCAGTGGCTGGACCTGCTTTCGCTGATCTTCCTTGGCAACATTCTGTTCAACCTTGCCGCCGGGATGTTGGCAGATAAGCTTGGCCACCGGTTTGTTATTGCCATTGGTGGGTGTGTTGGTTGCTGCGTGACCATTCCCCTCTTTTATTATGTGCCGTTGTGGTACCCCGGTAACTTCACACTGGCGGCAATTGCGGGCTTTGTTTATGGGGGCACCGTTGCTGCATTTGTGCCTATGTCCGGCCTGATGCCCCTGATCTGCCCAAAGGAAAAGGCTGCGGCCCTGTCCATTCTGGGGTTGGGCGCTGGTGCTAGCACCTGGGTTGGGCCTGCGGTTGTCAGCGTTTGTGAATCCTGGTTCGGGATGGGGCTGGAAGGCGTGATCTGGAGCTTTTCTGGTCTTTATCTCTTGGCGGGGGTGCTGACCCTGTGCCTGCGTATTTCGCCCGAAGCGCACCGGCATACTGAAATGCTGGAAAAAAAGAAAAAACAATCCAGATCGGCCGATTTCCACGGTGCCCAGCAAACAGCCTGATTACAGGTTAAAAAGCATCGAACACAAAAAGAAAGGGAGGCTCTACACCTCCCTTTCCCACTTCCGCCAAGAAGTTTTGTCTTTCAACAAGGCCGAAGTTGCTCCCCAGCACGATCACACCGCAATGATATGCATCAAGCTTTGGTGATTTAGGTAGCCAAGCCGTTTGACCGTGCTGTTACGAGCAGATTTTAAGCCCCAGCAAGGCCATTCCCGACCATTTTGCTCGGGTCCACAGTCTGATTAAAAACTGTTTCACTTACGCCTGAAGCCAGGGCTGCTTCTTTAAGTGTCTCATTCCGCGCCATGGCCCGGTGAGCAATGGCAGATGCTTTGTCGTACCCGATAACGGGGCTGAGTGCTGTCACCAGCATCACCGAGACTTCCACGTAATGTTTGATGTTGCGTTCGTTCAGGGTTGTTCCTTCTACGGAAAAGACCCTGAAATTTTTGCAGCCATCAGCTAGAATGCGGATCGCATGCAACACATTTGCGGCAATGACCGGCCGCATGACATTTAACTCAAAATTGCCTTGAGCACCCGCAAACGCAACCGTTGCGTCATTCCCCAACACCTGCGTTGCAATCATGATCAGGGCTTCACATTGTGTGGGATTAACCTTGCCGGGCATGATGGAAGACCCGGGTTCATTTTCCGGTAGGTTAAGCTCTGCCAGCCCGCACCGCGGACCGGAACCGAGCCACCGCATATCATTGGCAATTTTCATTAACGCTACGGCAAGGCCACGCAGCCCGGCCGATGCGCGCACCATGGCGTCCAGCCCGCCCAGAGCGGAAAATTTATTGGGGGCTGTTACAAAGGGCTTGTCGGTCAAAACCGCAATATGTTCGGCAATTGCCTTGCCAAAGCCCTTGGGGGCGTTCAGGCCCGTACCAACAGCCGTGCCACCGGCCGCCAGTTCAGCCAGATCCGCTCGGGCTGCACGGAGCGTATTCAGCGTGGTTTCAAGTTGCTGTGCCCAGCCAGACCATTCCTGCCCTACCGTTAGGGGCACGGCATCCTGCAAGTGGGTTCTACCCATTTTGACTACGGCGTTCCACATATCGGCTTTGGCCCGGATACTGGCAATAAGCGCCTCTACCTGCGGGACAAGGGTATTTTCTATTTCAAGCAATGTGACAACATGCATGACTGTGGGGAATGAATCATTGCTCGACTGCCCCATATTCACATCATCATTGGGGTGCACGGGCGTTTTGGAGCCAATCTGCCCACCTAGGAGCTGAATGGCCCTGTTGGCAATAACTTCATTCACATTCATATTTGTCTGAGTGCCCGAGCCTGTCTGCCAGACAAAAAGCGGGAACTCGGCATCTAGCAGGCCAGAGCTTACCTCATCCGCTGCCTGAATAATTGCGGCGGCCTTCCAGTTGGGGAGCCGGTTATCTGCCAGATTGACCTGTGCAGCAGCTTTTTTGACAATGCCATAAGCACGGCAAAGCTCTATGGGCATCCGGTCCTGCCCAATGGAAAAATGCACCAGACTGCGCTGTGTCTGCGCCCCCCAGTAATGGTTGGCAGGCACATCAATTGTGCCCATGGAATCAGTTTCCTGTCGCGTGCCGGTCGCGTCTATGCCAATGCTTATGTCTCGCAGCGTGTAAGTTTCTGTCATCTTCTGCCGCTCCCACTGTAACGTTCCAGACAAACAGCCCCTTTGGGGTGATATGTTTTCATTGTTTTTTTGAAGCGTGATGCCAGCCATATGCCACGCGGCACCGCGGGGACATACCGAAAGTCCACCCCCTATATGTGGTGGAGAGAGTGCATTGCTCTGGCTTCGATTGGCATGAAGGGGCGTTTGATACATGCCCCCCCAACGGCCTGCAAATCAGGCGGTTCCACGGTATAACGCGAATGTGGGAACCCTTGGAAAAAGGTTATCTATGCATTTTGGGGGCTGACGCGAACAGAGGGAACACTCCGTAAAAAAGGTTCTCTCTGTCCGCCAGTAGTCTGCTGTGTATGCGTTAAACCGCACACACAGGCTTTGCTTATGCGGGCGTTAGGTGGGCAATGTTGCCAGAGCCGCCAGAACACCCTGAATGCGTATAATTTTACGCAGCTCAATGACCTTCTGATCCAAGGCAGAACTCTCCAAATCCCTCCATGCATCGAATGCAGGCAGCTTTAAGCCTGCGGCATAATCATCAGAATGCACAAGGGCTTCCTGTTCTGCCATGTAGGCTGGTTCAGACGTTGTATAAGTCTGCCCCTGCGCATTGATGCCTCGCAGCATTTCCAGATACGCGGCCATGCCAAAAGCAATGCGGGAGCAGTCTTTGTGGCCAAGGAGCAGATCGCGGACTGTCTGTGTCCAGAAAACCTGAATTTTTGCACAGCCATCACTGGCAATACGCAAGGTCTGATCGGCCATGGCGGGGTTGGAAAAACGGCTTAGGACACTTTGCATATAATGCTGCAAGCTTACACCGGGCGGCGCTTTGAGCGTTGGAATAACATCCCGGGTTAAAAAGTTTTCCACATTCTGCTTGAGTGCGGGGTCTTTTACCGCCTGATCCACGTGCGCATAACCCAACAGAATTGCTGGGAAACTGAGCATGATATGAGAGGCATTGAGCATGCGGATTTTAACGTGCTCATAATCCGTAACATCGGTTACAAACTGCACGCCGGCTTTGGCCAGGTCTGGCCGTCCATTGGCAAAGTTATCTTCCAGCACCCATTGGTGGAAGTCCTCCGCCACCACAGGTAGATCATCTTCCAGCCCGCTGGCAGTATTTAGGGCTTTGGCAATATCTGCTGTAACGGTTGGGGTAATGCGGTCCACCATGGCATTGGGGAACGTGGCATTCCGCGCAATCCAGTCGGCCAGTTCCGGGTCACGCGCCTGAGCAAAACCAAGAAAAGCCTTTCGGGCAACATCGCCATTATGCCGCAGATTGTCGCAGGACATGATGGTAAACGCTTTTGTTCCCGCAGCGCGCCGGCGGCGCAGACCTTCCACAACATACCCAAAAACGGTTTGTGGATTTTCGGGGTTTTGCAGGTCGCTTTGCACGTCCGGATTGCTCAGGTCGAACATGCCGGTGGTTTCGTTAATATTATAACCACCTTCAGTTATGGTCATGGACACGATGCGGATATCGGGATTGCTTAAATGCTCCAGCACTTTTTGTGGATTTTGAGGGGCAAGCAGGTAATCCCGCAATGCGGCAATGATCCGCACGGTACGATCCCCCGTTGGAGCGCATTCGGTCAGGGAATACAGGCAATCCTGCGCATGGAACAACGCGGCTTTTTTGCTGGAATGGTCGCCTTTTGTCAGGCCAACGCCGATAATGCCCCAGTCTGGTTCTGTCTTGAGGATTTTATCAATATAAAATGCTTCATGCGCCCTGAAAAAATTACCAACACCAAAATGAACAATACCTGCCTTAATATCCAGCGGGTTATAGTCTGGTAAATGCACAGGAGACTTCACATTGCCAAGACATTCAAGAGTGAGCATGCGTTCCTCCAAAATATTTACAATCAGAACGGCAACTGTAATTGGTCTGATCTCAAATTTCAACACGGATATTAATTTATTATAATATTCTCATTACTCATTGCGTAATTTTTAATATTTATTTTCATTATGCTCCCCTCCCCTTGTTCTGGCGCATGTTATCTTCCATGATGCCAAAATCATTTTACCCTCTATCCAATAGGCATAACATGAACAAACGCGAACTTGGCCGTACTGGCATTATGGTGAGTGAACTCTGCCTTGGTACAATGACCTTCGGCCAGCAGAACACGCAGGCTGAAGGGCATGCCCAGCTTGATCTGGCACTGGAGCGGGGTATCAATTTTATCGACACAGCCGAACTTTACGCCATTCCACCGCGGGCCGAGACATATGGCGCAACGGAAACCATTATCGGCAACTGGCTTAAAGCCCGGGGCGGACGCGATAAACTGGTTATTGCCAGCAAGGTTGTGGGGCGTTCATCATCCCCGTGGTATCGGCCGGGTGGTGAGCAGGCGCGCCTGACCCCCCGCCAGATCCGTTATGCTCTGGAAGGTTCCCTGCGTCGCTTGGGCACAGATTATATTGACCTGTACCAGCTCCATTGGCCCGACCGTACCATTGGCCTGTTTGGAGAAGGCGGGACCACGTTCAAGGACCTCCCGCCAGATGATTCCGTGCCGGTGGAGGAAACACTGGGCGTGCTGGGCGACCTTGTGGCTGAAGGGAAAATCCGCCATGTCGGCCTTTCCAACGAGACAGCATGGGGTGTTGCCAGTTTTCTGGCTGCTTCCAAAACCGGTCTGCCGCGTGTTGCATCCATTCAGAACGCGTACAACCTGATCAATCGTACTTTCGAAATCGGGCTGGCAGAAATGGCTCTGCGTGAGCGTGTGGGGCTTCTGGCCTATTCCCCCCTCGCCCAAGGTTACCTGACGGGCAAATATCTGGATGGTGCCAGGCCGCCCGGTGCGCGTACGACCCTTTTTAATCGCGCTCAGCGTTACGAAAAACCCGGTGTGGACGAGGCAATCCGTGCCTACATGGACCTCGCCCAGCAGGAAGGGCTGAACCCGGCGCAACTGGCTATTGCTTTTGTAACAAGCCGGCCATTTGTTACGTCCAATATTATTGGCGCAACCAGCATAGAGCAGCTTGAAACCATTCTTGGTTCTCTGGATCTGGTAATTACTCCTGAATTGGAAGCAAAAATAAACGCAATCCATCAGGTTCACTCCAACCCGGCTCCCTGATTGCTCTGTAATTTATGATGACTGTGTGCCGCACGAGATTAAAAAGCAGAATAGCGCGCTTGGCGCTGAGTGCCAGCTTTGCGTCTTTGGCGGCATTCGGTATGTCGGCACGGCCAGTTCTGGCCGCGCCAGAGTTGAGCAAAGCGGCGCAGCAAATCCGTAATGAAGCGCATATAACCGGCGCAGCCCGTTTTACTGCGCCGGACTTCAAGCCCGGTTTAGTGCGGCATATGGTTATGTTCCGCTTTAACCCACATACAACACAGGCCGAGCGCAATGAGGTTACAAAACGCTTCATTGCACTGCGGCACCTTTCCCACCGTTCAGATGGCTTAGCGCCAGTTTTCTCGATTGAAACCGGGCCACAGGTCAGTGGAGAAAATGCGGATCTTGGCTTGGAACAGGCTTACCTGGTGACCTTCCGGTCCGAGGGAGACCGTAATTTTTACGTAGGGCGGCCGATTGTAACCGATCCACGTTATTTTGATCCTGCGCATGACGCCTTTAAAGCGTTTGCCGCACCGTATCTGGAAAAAGTCGTTGTTTTTGACTTTCCCGTAGAGGCAAGCGGGCTGCACTGAACACTACACAGAGCTACTGAATGTGCAGCCCCTTCATTTTGCGGTAAAGGGTCGCCCGACTAATACCCAGACTACGGGCTGTGGCGGCCACATTGCCGTGGCTAGCCGCCAGTGCGGACCTGACAACGCTTTCTTCCGCTTTTTGCAGGCTTATTTCGGAACCTGATTCCAGCTCTGTCAGCAGGTTGGGGTGGTCTTTGATCATGTCATCCGTCCATCCCATCAGCCGGCGGGCGGCATGTGTTGCTCCGGTCACATCTCCATCGCCATTCAGGGCGACGAGCAGAGAGGAGCATCCTTCGGCTGGACCAAGGGTCAGGATTTTCTGGCCTGCATAATGTTCACGAAAAAGGTGTTCTTCTATGCGGCGGCCTGACTGCAGCAGAGTATCCATGACCAGCGCGGCGTAGGGTTTGGTGCTGTTTCCACTGGGGGCCGCCAGATTTAGGGCTCCCGCTACATGCCCCTGAGCATCAAAAACCGGAACCGCATAGCTCGCCAGAAGTGAAAAGCAGAACCGCCAGTGTTCCCCCTGCCCCAGAAATATAGGACATTTCTCCTTTACACATGTGCCAACACCATTCGTGCCTGCGGCGGATTCATGCCAGATGGCTCCTTTGCGCAAATGGAGCCTGCGGCAGACTGACAAATGGGTTTCGTCTACGCAGCGGGCCAGAATGGTTGCATCCGGGTCTGCCAGCAGCACCATAAGACCCATGCCCTGAACCAGCTCAAAAAGCCGCCGCATCTCCCCCATGGCAGATTTTAGCAAGAGGGATGAACGTCCACTGACCTGCCTGAATTCTGCCCCGGATAACACATCGGCTATCCACCCCTGTGAGGGGTCCAGATTATAGGCAGAGGCACATCGCTCCCATGACTGCTGGATACAGGTATCGCTTGTCGCTGGAGTTCTCTCGTGCACCGGGTGTGGCAGAATATCGTCTTCCGCTATTCTTGCCCTGCTCTGGTTGCCATTCATGCAGTCTTCCACCAGTTAACCCGTACTATCCTTTGCGTGTGCGACAAAGATGTGAGGCCTGAACCCGGTCGGCATGATACTGCACATTATAACAAGATTTAAAGAAAATTTTACCTCAACGTGAAAGAGTGGGATGTTGCTTATGCATTTCTTTTACCAAAGGTAGACAAACTTCACATAATACGCGTTGGTTTCGGGCGTATTGCGCGCCTCGAGGGAGTGCGAATAACGGCCAGTCACCGAAAAATGCTTGGAAATGTTATACATCAACCCCAGCCCCAATGTTGTTTCCCTGCTATTGGAATCATCAAGGTAGCGTTTGGCCGAATTGTCGTATGTGCCGGTTACATTCTGCCAGTCAAACGCAACAAACGGTTCCAGTTTTTGAGTTGCTTTCCAGCTGAAGCGTAAATTGGAGTAAAACACCACGCCGGGTGAATAACTATGGGCACCCTTTACATGTTTTGTTGAGCCTACAACGGTGCCGGCATCCCCATCGAAGCTGAAGTGTTCCCATTCATAGTCAAATATAAAGCTGGAAATATTGGACCAGTAATGAGGGGATGTTGCATCACGGGTCCCTTCTGGCGTCTGCATAAAGGTCTGTATGCCAAAGGTGCTGTGCGCATTGGGTTTGAACCACGCAGCCGGCCCTACAATGGTTGGCCCCAGCCCCCCATAATCCGTGCCATTCGCCAGAGAATAACTCTCGGACTGGATCAGCTCAAAAGCAAAGCCTACGTGGGGAATGGCTTCAAAACTGCGGAAATGCACATATTTGGTCATGCCCGCCCATGTATGGCTGCCACCACGGGCTTGCCGCTGGCCCAGGCTGTTATATGTGCTGCCCGCAGCGTTTCCATCCCCATACTGCACCAGCACGTTAAAGGGTTTGAAATCGACCGGCAGATCATATTCGTGCGGGCCAATAATGCCGAGTGTCACATCCGCAGCGTAAGCGGGAGACGCATAAACCAGAACCACACCGGGTATGACGAGGCGAAGCAAAGAGCGCAGCCGCTCCGGCTTTTCTGTCAGACGCATCAGAAGGATTTCCGTATTCAAAAAAGAAACGGGGCTCCAGAAAAATCAGGAGCCCCGCATGGAAGGCGCGTTACTGGGCTTTGGAGCCCTGTGCGCCATCGATCGTGTAGGCGATGATATAATCACCGCTACGGGTACCAAGGCCCCCATGGCCGCCTGCAGCAATCACAACATACTGCTTGCCGCCTGCCTCATAAGACATGGGGGTTGCCTGACCACCTGCTGGCAGACGGTCCTGCCAGATGACCTGACCTGTGGAGAGGTCAAAACCACGCAGGTAATCGTCTGCTGTGGCGCCCATGAACACCACGCCGCCTTTGGTCACAATGTTCCCGCCAATGTTATACATGCCTGTAGGCAGTGGCAGGTTGTTGTGGGTGCGGAAAGGCCCTGTATCCCGCGTGGTGCCAACCGGATGCTGCCAGACGATCTTCTTGGTGACAAGGTCAATCGCGGTCAGCGTGCCCCAGACCGGCCCTTTGCAGGGGATCTGCAGCGGATTCAGCCAGGGGTTGGTGTAGGCAATGTACGGCGTGCCATAGTCAGGCGAAACAGATAGTGCATCGCCTTTGGCAGCGGGTTCCTCGCCTTTACCGTCCCATTTCGGCAGGGTGCCGGGGCCTTCCAGCGTCTGGCGTTTTTCCAGACGGATACGGAACGGCAGGTAGCTTGCATTGGCCAGCAGAAGCTTGCGCTGCGGGTCAATGGTAATACCCTGCCAGTCCACAACGCCATAGAACGCGGGATAGACAATGGTGGTCTGGCCCAGATGCGGCGGCGTAAACTGCCCATCATAAGCAGACTGACGGTACTGAATGCGGCAGATCATCTGGTCCAGCAGGGTTGCGCCCCACATGTCAGATTCTTTCAGATCCGGCGGCGTAAGGGAGGGCATGGCCGTGGGGTATGGCTGGGTGGGCGATACGCGGTCATCTGCCACATGCCCGGCCGTGGGTACGGGTTTTTCCGCAACCGGATAACCGGGAACAGGCTGGCCCGTACGGCGGTCAAGCACAAAGAATTCCCCACGCTTGGTGCTCTGGACCAGAGCGGGAATGCTTTCCCCATTCGGGCCGGGCAGGTCCACCATGGATGGGCCGGAAGGAATATCCATATCCCACAGGTCATGGTGCACGGTCTGGTAAATCCAGCGACGTTCACCGGTTTCAATATCCAGAGCAACCGTGGCGCTGGAAGAGGCATCGTCAAACGGACGGCGCGAGCCCCCCCAGTTGTCTGGCGGAGAGTTGCCGGTAGGAATGTAAACCAGCCCCAGATCAAGGTCAGCCGTGTAAACGCCCCAGGCATTCGGGGTGTCACGCGTCAGCACATCATTCGGGCCGGGTTTCCATGTTTCGGGGTTGTGGCCAACGTCCCATGCCCATTCAATGGCACCTGTAGTGGCGTTGAATGCGCGAATGGCACCGGAAGGTTCAAAATTGGCCTGGTTATCAAAAATCCAGCCACCGGTAATCAGGCGGTTTTTGGCCACCATGGGGGGCGATGTCACAAAGTGGAAACCATGCGGCACGTGGCCAAGGTAATCCCGCAGGGAGATAAAGCCATGGTCGCCGAAATCATCACACGGCTGGCCGGTTTCGGCATTCACAGCAACCATACGCACGTCTGCCACGGGGGAGTAGATGCGGTTGCGGCAGCTGGTCTGAATTTCGTCCGGGACATGGTAGTAGGAAACACCACGGCAGGCCAGATACACGTTTTTATCCAGATCAGCCGTTGCAGGCTTGGGGTCAAACTTCCATTTGACCTTCCCGGTCAGGGCATCCACAGCCATCACCCAGCTATGGGGGGTGCACATGTAAAGTGTGTCACCCACCTTGATCGGGGTCAGTTCCAGATTGAACTCATGCCCCTGATCCGGCCCGGCAACGGTGCCCTCACCATCCTGCTGCACGTCGCCCGTACGGGTCATCCATGCACGTTTGAGATGGCTGATATTGGCGGGAGTGATCTGCCCGATGGGAGAGTAGCGGTCCCCCCCAACAGTGCGGCCATAAGCTGACCAGTCTGCATCTGCCACACCATTGGCAGCAAGATCAGTCTGCCCCTGCGCGGCCATGCGATCAGCCGGTACCGTACCGTTAATGGAGTAAGAAGCAAAGCAGCTAGCCACAACCACAAGAGTGGAAACGGCAACTGCCCCCAGCACTTCACGCTTGTCGGTCAGCCAGTCTGCCCCTGTACGCCAGACCCATGGCAGCAGGAGCCATGCCCCGAGGCCAATGAGCGTAAACAGCCGAACTTCCAGCCCCCAGATATTGAAGCCGACTTCAATAAGGGACCAGACCGTTGCTACCAGCAGCAGGGCTGCGTACAGGCGGCTGGCAAGCTTTGGGTTTTTAAAACCACTAAAAGCTGCCGCCAGCATAACGCCGCCCGCCAGAATATAGAACCAGGATCCGCCCAGAAAGAGCAGTTCCGCCCCACCCAAAAACAGGAAAAGCCCGATCAGAGCCAGTAAGGCTGAGGTTATAATTGAAAATAACCCCTTATTACTCTCTCGCATGTTGTGTGTCTCTCTGAATGTGTTCAGTCGGCCCGAAACATGGAGGGCAGGCCGCTACACCGCCCCTGTCCATAGCCAATTTCGTTTGATGAACAGGAAGCACCCAGAAATTGCCACAGTTGATATGGCCGTGCTCACAGATGTTTGTAGCAAAAAACCTAACCTGTTTCAGATATGAGACAGGTTAGGCGAACCAGAGGTATTTTGAGGCGAAAGAACCGGTCCAATGCCGGCGGAATGTGGGCCTTAAGCGCCTGTCCGATAAAACGGAAAATAGATGCATGGTGCCAGATACAAAAACCGAATGAAAATATGGTGCGCCGGGCAGGACTTGAACCCGCGACCAAGCCGTTATGAGCGGCCCGCTCTAACCAACTGAGCTACCAGCGCACGATATTGTAGGCGTTACCCCGGATTACCATGGGCATGCCTTCTGCCTTAGCCATACAGATCATCTTGTAAGCTGAAAAGACATGCTGGCATATTTTTCAGGCTATATCCGGTCTCCGCGTTGTTATTAACATGTGGAACCCAAGCCGGCCCGCCAGATGGCGAGCCAGCTATGCGCGACAAAACGGGTATTCAAGACCGCTACAGTGTTATTTATTGGGCCTTAGTGGATATCATGCCACAAACTGATAAAGGCTCATCCCGCTGACGCAGCGTTGTGGGATATGAGCATTGAATGCATATTTCACATATCGTCATCCCATGCCGCAGGGGATTATTTTCTGGCACAAGGAGTGAGTAAAGATATTCATAATGTGAAAGGTTAAAATCAATAGGAATATAGATTGTGTGTTAATGAAAAAATATAATAATTTTATTTTCAAAATTAATAATAAACGCAAAGAATTTTATGATATGAAATACAACTTTAGAAATAAAACGTTTATAAAAACGGCATTATTTTGTTTTATTTTTTCGGAAACATCCTGTTCTCCCTATTGGAATCCCGATCCTATGCGTCCGGAGCATTTATCTGCAGTTCTGGAAGCAGGTACATTATGTCAGTCCATCCAACACTCCCGGCATGAATCAGAGTTTATACGCCAGCAGATGCAAATATTTGTTACGAATAGTCCTGCGTTTAATAAGCGAACACACCACCACCCTATTGTAAATCAGCCCCACAAAGAACCAGACGGAGTGGACGAAAAAGATGCGCGCTGTCCAGTTCATACAAAAGTTAAGGGGAAAAAATTTCTTATTATTTATAATCTGGAAAAAATAAAACACGTTAATACAGATGGAAAAGTTCAGAATATTTATTATGAATATTTGGCTATAGCTTCGAATTATTTTTATAAGCTCAAGTACCCGCAATTGCCAGCGCATCACCACAAAAAAACGACACCAACAATTAGTAAACCTCAACCCCAAACCCCTTTGGACTTATGGATGTCAGAGCAGATATATTATCCTATGGAAGCAGCCAGAAGTGGCATTGAAGGCTATACAACAATGAAAATTTGGATTGGTCCTCAGGGAAAAATTCAATCCGTACGTTTTTCCAAATCATCCGGTAGCATTCTTCTCGACAATGCAGCGATGGGTATGTTTGTGGGAAAAACTGTACCAAATCTATCTCATAGTAAAAAGACGAAGAAAATTACGGAAACAATAAAGTATATATTGGTACACAATTAATATTATTAGAATTATTATGGTCCAACTTGTTTTGTAGAGAGAGGCGTGTTGTTGGCAGAGGGAATGCTTTGCTCATCCCCTCCCCCATCTGCAAAGAATGGAAAGAAAATAAAATGCTCGAAGTCGATCGAACCAAGTGGCGCGGACTGCTATGGTCCGATATAAACCGATAGCGCACTTATTATTTTGTGGATTGTTTTCTGTAACCCGCAGAAAACTAGGGCAAACCGTGGTGGGTGCGACAGGGATTGAACCTGTGACCCCCGCCGTGTGAAGGCGATGCTCTACCGCTGAGCTACGCACCCGGTTTGTGAGGGCTAGATACATCTATCACGAAGGGTTTGGCAAGAGGTGATTTGCCATTAAAATCAAAAAAATCAAATATTTTGCAACCGGTCTTCACTGCGGGAATGAATAAGGAGAAACCATGCTCTTTCAGGAGCAGGAAAAACGGAATTTTGTCACCAACCGGCGGTTGGGCAGTTCTCTGGCTATGATCGCCGGAGCCATAAATGTCGCTGGTTTTATGGATTTTGGATATTACTGCGCCAACATGACGGGCAACGCCTCTGCAATGGCTCTGAATTTGCAGGATGGAAAGCTCCTTGATGGCTTTCGTGCCATGGAACTGAGCGGGAGCTTTGTTCTGGGGGCCATCGTGTGCACATTTTTGGTCAACCGTGGGCGCAGGCGACACTGGCATGCGACTTATGCCTTTAGTATTCTGCTGGAAGCCGTCATGCTCGCCTTACTGGGGCTGGCCAGCGCTTTTATGCTGTTTGGCCCGCACAGCTTTATTCCTGCGTTAACGCTCTGTTTTCTCATGGGTTTGCAGAACGCAACCGTTACCCGCATTTCGGGCTCAGTTGTGCGGACAACGCACATTACCGGCATGCTGACGGATCTGGGAATGGAAATTGCCGACTGGCTGGATGCCTGGCGGCACAAGATCGGGCCAGAACACCGCTATACCATTACCCAAAGGTTACGGCTGCATACGCAGATTATCTGCTGCTTTATTGGCGGAGGCGTTGTCGGAGCCTTTGTTTATCACGTCTGGCCCACATATTTTTTGTTTGTAACTGCGGCTTTGCTGGCATCGTGCGCTTTGCCCGGTATGGTCGCGAACTCGCTCACCAGCTTTGCAAAAAGACAGACATAACCCACTGGCAGAGCCTTGCTCTGCCCATCTGGTTGGCTTCTCTCGTATATACAGCTGACCAGATGGGCAAAGGCTGGAGTTTTAAGCCAGCACTTCCGGGTTCAGGCGGTAGCCACCGCCTTCGGTTACCAGGAGGGATGCATGGGCCGGATCGGGTTCGATTTTCTGCCGCAGGCGATAAATATGGGTTTCCAGCGTGTGGGTAGTGACCGCCGCGTTGTAACCCCATACCTCGTTCAGCAACACCTGCCGTGGAACCGGGCGTGTGCCTGCACGGTAAAGGAACTTCAGAATGGCAGTTTCTTTTTCCGTCAGCCGGATACGGCGGTTTTTAACCGGTTCCAGCAGCAGCTTGGCAGACGGACGGAAAGTGTACGGGCCGATCGAGAAAACGGCATCTTCGCTATTTTCAAATAGGCGTAATTGCGCGCGCAGTCGGGCCAGAAGCTCGGCAATCCGGAAGGGTTTCGCAACGTAATCGTTGGCACCAGCATCCAGACCACGCACGATGTCGGCTTCATCATCCGAACCGGTCAGCATGATCACCGGCATGCGCAGCCCTTCCTTGCGCAGCTCCGCACAGAAATCTCTGCCATCGCCGTCCGGTAATGAGACATCAAGCAAGATGGCATCACACCGGGCATCCGGGCCTTTCATTTTCTCGCGTGCTTCTGCCAGCGTGGCGGCTTCCTGAACCAGAAACTCACCATCAACCTGTAGCTGTTCCGTCAAAGCGCGGCGGATAACCTGATCGTCGTCAACAACCAAAATGGGGCGTGCACCCGTCATGTGGTTCCATCTCCTTGTGTCAGCCTTCTATAAGTGGCTGCCTGACCTATTCTTTTGCTATCGTGCCACGAATCTTCACGCAACGTAAGCAGCGACATGATACGTGAACCGCATGGCAGGCCATGAACAGAGGCAAGATATTGGAATGATAATACACGTGTGGCCCATGCCTGACAGCCGCAGCTACGCAAAACTGCATTGCGGGCACATAATAATGGATGCGGTGATCGGCAAAAACGGCGTTACTCTTCATAAGCATGAAGGAGATATGGCCACTCCGGTGGGCCAGTTCACTCTCAGAAAAGTGTATTATCGTGCCGACCGAACTACCCGCCCCCACTCTGTTTTACCCACGGAAGCGCTAAAACCTGACGATGGATGGTGTGATGACCCCACGTCCGAGGTGTATAACCAGCACATCACACTGCCCAACGCGGCCCGGCATGAAGATTTGTGGAGAGAGGATGACCTATACAACCTTGTGATTGTTATAGGCTACAATGATACCCCTGCCCTACCCGGAAAAGGCTCTGCCATCTTCATGCACCTGCAACGCCCCGACCGCACACCAACGGAAGGATGCGTTGCCCTGACAGAGCAGGACCTGCGCACTGTTTTACAATCCGGGGCCACGGCAATTGTCATTCATGCCGTGGAGGGTACTCCCGGCTGCGCTTCCTGGGACGCGTTGTCAGTTGGTGCACGGTACCATAAGGCCTGTAATGTCATTTGATCCGTGATGTTTCCTCTCCATTTTTCGAGAAGACGGGCAGATCCCACCGGCTATTCCATCAAGGAGAAACCGATGCTATCCACGGAAAATCAGCTTCTTATTCTACAAAAAGAGAAACGAAATTGAACGGTTCTTCGCCAGTCTGAAGTGGTTCAGAGGCATTGTGATACGATACGACAAGCTGAAATCAATATTTCTCGCAGCAGTGCAACTCGTCTTCGCTATCACCGGACATTAACTGACGACACGTCCTAGATTACATACTCAACGATACACATAAAACGATTAACAACGGAAACAGATTGGGAGGAAAAGATGTGATAGCAGATAACACGGTCGACGAGCACGCTTCGATGCTGAAGATATATTTAGAGGTTTTCTAAAATATGAAGGTTAATTTTTGTGGGTCAATAATAGAAACAAAAATATTTAGTGATTCTGAATATAGCAATCTAGTTTGTGAGATATATATTGACGGATTATATATATGTCTTTTGTCTGCGGACGATGGAGTAGATCAAATCAGCATAGTATTCCCAGACTGTGAGGAGGAGTGTAAAAAAAACAAAGTGAGATATGACATATTCGTCTTCGCATTATCTCTCGCAAAAAAAGATATTTTAAAATAAGTTCTAAATTTTTCCGACTTTATTCAAGAAAAGTGTGGGGAAGGAAGTAACACCGACCTGATCTCAGTGAAGTCCAATATTGGGTTTGATCTTGAGAAGTCGACCGCGACAGCCACCAGACAACGCCGGAAGGATCGCAGCGTCTGCATGGAATATGCTGGTCGTGGATAGCCCAGACGCCCTCGCCAACGCTGCGGGCACGACAACGCTGGACGGGGCGGAGATCAGTGGAAGTCCATCAAAGGACTGACGTTTCTCACCGCGCACTAACTAACGACCGGCCCTAACTCAACAGATTCGGTTTATCGACTTACAAACCTGCCTGAAAAGCTAACTGAATATCTTCTGGTTTTGTTTTTCCGTTAGCGAGTAAAAGCTGAAGGAGGATTCGTGCTTTTTGTGGATTGAGGTCCATAGAGGCGATCAGACCATATCGGTCATCATCAACTTCCACATTCCGGTTCGTCATGCCACTACCGACGCGCGTGGAACGCACGACAATGACGCCGGCTTTTCTTGCCCGCTCAATGCCTGCCAAAGCGGTATCAGAAACATTTCCGTCTCCCATCCCGGCAATGACGATACCACGCGCACCATCCTTCATAGCATCATCAATCTGCTGTGCATCCATATCCGCGTGGGCATACACAATTTGTACCTGCGCGAGGGTGTGATCTGCCGGAAGAGCAAGAGGCTGGCGTGGTTGGGCGGCGGTAATAAAACGCACAGATGCCGGGTCAACATAACCAGCCGGACCAAGATTGGGAGAATGGAATGTTTGTAACTCTGTGGTGTGCATTTTGCTCACACCACGCGCAGACTGGATTACATCATTTAAAACAACCAGAACACCACGCCCGCGGGCCTGCGGATCTGCCGCGACCTTCACGGCTTCATACATGTTGGCAGGACCATCCGCACTGATGGCCGTGCTGGGCCGCATGGCGCCAGTTAAAATTACGGGGCGGGAATCTCCGATAACATTATCCAGAAAGAACGCCGTTTCCTCCATTGTATCGGTTCCATGTGTAATCACAATGGCATCTGCTTCATTGTTTGCAAATGCCTTCCGGATCCGCTCTGCAAGTTTGAACCATACCTGGCTATTCATATTCTGGGAGGCAATGTTGGAAATCTGCTCAACCTGTAATTGGGCGAGTTTTTCCACGCCCGGCACGCCTGCAATCAATTGCTCGCCAGTCACTGCACCTGCATCATAACCAATGGCAGAGCGTGTATTTATTTTTCCAGATATTGTGCCCCCGGTTGCCAAAACCAACACACGCGGCAAGGCGTCCTGCTTATGCACTGTAGCTGTGGAAGCTTCTACCCCTGCTGTATGAGCAAAAGCGGATTGGATATTCACTGCGCTCAGAATTGTACCGAGAAGAGACAGGACACGCACAGAAACCATAAAATCAGTCTTTCCAGTAAAGAGTGATAACAGGCTACTCAAGCGCCCCTGCCTCACCCATTAAAAATGAATAGGCTGGCTGGTAGAAGATTACTCTTTTCCCAGCCTCGTCTGTTATAAGTTTAGGCAGCCTCCTCCTGCTTAGGGGGAGGCATAAGGCCAATAGCCACCAGCCCTACCCAGAAGGGTGGAGAGGCATCATCTTCCAGAGAGACAACGGTGATGGCAGCACCTTTCTGGATCATCAGAAAAATCAGGAAATCGCTATTTTCCTTTAAAAGCCGTTCTTTGTTCTCTTCCGTAATGTTTTTGGCCACAAAGCGCCAACCCTGTGCAACCAGAGTTTCCAGCAAGGTAAAGTTCCATCCCGGTTGCCCAAGGACCTTCCCCCTCGCCTCGCGGCTGAGGCCCCGGTATTGGTCCAGACGGGCAATGCCGGGGCTGACCTGATACACGCGCTGGTGGCCAAAATGGGGGGCCAGATGCGCGCAGACCAGCCCGTTATAAATTGCATCGGGTGTGGCTGTAATCAGGTAGTCTGCCGGACGTTCCTCCAGACTTTCAGCCCCTTCCTCCGAGAGAACCTCGGCGCATAACACGGGGACGCCTGCTTTTTGGGCGAGAGCGAGATCTCTTGCCGAACTGTCCACCAAAAGCACAGGGGTGCCGACTGCATGCACAACCTGTGCCAGTTGTGTGGACCACTCACTGGCCCCCACAATGGCCAGCGCAGGCTGGTTGGAGAGAGTCAGGCGCAGTTTGCGCCCGAGCGGGATAAGCGAAAAGCCATGCAGGATCATGGTAGAGGCAATAATGGCGAATACTGCAGGCATAACCAGCCCCGCACCGGGGTAGCCGGCATCCTGCAACCGAACACCGGCAATACCGGCCACGGCGGCAGCAACAATGCCGCGCGGGGCAATCCAGCCAACAAAAAACCGCTCAGCCCAGCTCAGGCTGGTGCCGATGGTTGCCAGCCAGATTCCCAGCGGGCGGACCAGAAACAGAACAGCCAGTGTTAACCCACCAATAGACCATGAAAGGCTGGTCAGTTCGTGGCGTTGCAGGTCTGCGGCTAAAAGTACGAACAGTACGGAAACAATAAGAACAACCAGCGCTTCCTTCATGCGCTGGAGTTCGCTCATTCCCGGAATACGCAGGTTGGCCAGCCCCATACCAAACACGGTAGAGGCCATGAGCCCTGCCCCATCCATGCTTAACGTCCCGACCACATAGAGCATGAGCGCTAAGGTAATGAACAACGGCATCTTCATGATGTCGGGCAGCATATCCCGCACACAAATCCATTTTACGCACCATGCTGCTCCAATGCCTAACCCGATCATTAAGGCAGCACTGGCAAGCATATGTGGGACAATGGCCATGAACACTGTGCCCGATCCTTCATCGGGGCGCATGAGCAGCACTTCGAGCACCAATGTTGCCAGAATGGCTCCCACCGGGTCGTTTAGAATGGCCTCCCAGCGTAAAAATGCGGCTATCCGGGGTTTAAGCTTGGCATGCCGCAGCAAAGGCAGCACCACGGTGGGCCCCGTTACCACGACAATCGAACCAAACAGGAATGCGGGGCCCCACCCCATGCCACCAATATAATGCGCAGCCAGACTGCCCAGCAGAAAGTTAATGGGTAAAGCCACCAGCGTCAGTCGCAGAACCCCTTCCCCGGCCTCTTTGAGCTGCCGGAAATCAAGTGCCAGACCACCTTCAAAAACAATCAGGGCCACGGCAAGTGACACAAGGGGATGAAAAGCCGAGCCAATCATTTCTGACGGGTGCATAACCTGCAGGACAGGCCCGTAAAGCAAGCCGAGTGAGAACAGCAATACAATAGCGGGCAGCCGGAAGCGCCATGCCGTCCATTGCGCGAGCATACTGCCGCCCAACACAAAAAAGACGAAAATAATTACACTATCGGTCATGCGGGTCTATCTCGGGGTCAGATGTGATCCATGCTCTTTTGTGCTTAAAGCATAAAGGCATGAAAGTTATACATCAAACTCACAAGATAGACCGCAAAAGCAGCCAGATAATAGTTTTGTGTAAAAAACAATCAGTCGTTCTGTAACTGCCGTTCCAGAACTGCGGCAAAAAATCCGTCTGTTTCGTCCCGTGCCGGGGTCAGGCTGATCATGGTCATTTCACGCAAGCGCTCCGGGAGTGCGGGAGAGCCAGATGCAACAAGACGGAACTCCGGATTACGGGCGACAAACTGCTCGACCTGTCCGGCATTTTCGGCCTTGAGGAGAGAGCAGGTTGCATAAATCATGCGACCACCGGGTTTAACCAGTGCTGCTGCCCGGTCCATAATAGCGGCCTGCTTGACTAGCAGTTCCTCCAGATCGACCTGCGTGGTACGGAAGCGTGCATCCGGGTTACGGCGCCATGTTCCCGTGCCGCTGCAAGGTGCATCGACCAGAACCCGATCAAACGAGGCAGCACGCCTTTTGGCCCACTTATCCCCTTCGGTCAGCAGGTGGCGCTCCACGTTATGCACCCCTGCGCGGCGCAGTCTTTTAACAGCACCTTCCAGCCGCACGACAGAAACATCACATGCAACAATATGCCCCTTGTTTTCCATCATCATGGCAAGGGCCAATGTTTTGCCACCGGCACCCGCGCAATAATCCAGAACACGCATGCCGGGATCAACACCCGCCATGGCGGCAACAAGCTGGCTGCCTTCATCCTGAATTTCTACCAGACCATCACGGAACGGCTTGCTGGCGGTTACAGGCTGGCGGCCTTCCAGCCGCAGCCCCCAGGGAGACAGCTTTGTTTCTTCCGCATGCAGCCCTTCGCGCGCAAGCGCGTGCATGGCTTCCGTGCGGGTTGTGCGCAGCATGTTAATGCGCAGGTCCAGAGAGGCAGGTTCTGCCATGGCCTTGATTTCTGCCTCAAGGTCCGCCCCAAAGGTTTCTTCCAGCTTGGGGAGTAGCCAGTCGGGCACTTCAAGCCGTACAGCCCTTGGCATATCCGCGCACTCAAGCTCCTTGCCGATCAGGGCGTTCAGCACCGCCTGTTCAGACTCGTTTAGTGCGCCCGCGGCAAAGCGGCCTCCGCCGTAAATGGATGCCAGCTTTTCCATAGGGGTGCGATCAAACACCAACTGGGCACCAGCCAGCATGCGGGGGCTGGCAGTGCCCCCGTTTTGCTCAAGCCACCAACCCAGCTTGCGCCAGTTGCGCATGATGTCCCACACCAGGCCGGAAATGGCACGCCGGTCACCGCCGCCAATATAGCGTCTTTCCCTGAAAAAGCTGTTGGCAACGGCATCCGCTGGTTTGCGTGGTGCCGCCTCCATAGCCGCAAGCAGGTCAATGCTGGCGGCAAGTCTGGCTGTAGGTGTCATAAAGGCAGATCAGTCCTGACGATAGTTGGGGGCTTCACGCGTGATGGACACGTCATGCACATGGCTTTCACGCAGACCGGCACCGGTAATGCGGCGGAACTTGGCACGGACCTGCAGATCACTGATTTCGCGCGAGCCGGTGTAGCCCATGCCAGCCTTCAACCCGCCAACCAGCTGGTGAATAACGGCAGACATGCTGCCTTTATAGGGTACGCGGCCTTCAATCCCTTCCGGGACAAGCTTGAGCGTGTCTTTGACTTCCTGCTGGAAGTAGCGGTCTGCCGAGCCGCGCGCCATGGCGCCAAGGCTGCCCATGCCACGGTAGGATTTGTAGGAACGTCCCTGATACAGGAAAACCTCGCCCGGTGCTTCTTCCGTGCCAGCCAGCAGCGAGCCGATCATAACCACGTCGGCCCCGGCACCAATGGCCTTTACGATGTCGCCCGATGTGCGGATACCACCATCGGCAATGCAGGGAACGTCCATTTCCTTACAGGCCAGAGACGTCTCCAAAATAGCAGAAAACTGCGGCACACCCACACCAGCTACAATGCGCGTGGTGCAGATGGAACCCGGTCCAATGCCAATTTTAACGCAATCTGCCCCAGCCGTAACCAGTGCGCGCGCGGCTTCCGGCGTTGCAACGTTGCCGGCAATAACCTGAATATCGTCATCCAGCGCTTTCAGGCGCTCGACCGCGGCCAGCACACCGGCGGAGTGGCCGTGGGCGGTATCGACCACCAGAACATCCACGCCGGCATCAATCAGCAGTTTGGCGCGGCTAAAGCCGTCTTCTCCCACACCGGTTGCTGCGGCACAGCGCAGGCGCCCCATGCTATCCTTGATTGCCAGAGGGTGGGCTACCGCTTTGTCCATATCCTTGACGGTAATAATCCCGACGCAACGGTCGGCATCATCCACAACCAGCAGCTTTTCAATCCGGTGCTTGTGCAAAAGCTGGCGGGCCGTATCCGGGTCAACACCATTCTTGACCGTAACCAGACGATCCTTGGTCATGAGTTCGGAAACACGCTGGTTGGGGTCAACCGCAAAGCGGGCATCGCGGTTGGTCAGAATGCCAACCAGCTTCTGGGTGCCGGGCTGCACAACAGGCAGGCCGCTAATGCCATGCCGGTGCATGATCTCGCGCACTTCTGCCAGTGTCTGGTCCGGACCAACCGTAACCGGGTTGACCACCATGCCGGATTCAAACCGCTTGACCCGGCGCACATGCTCGGCCTGCTCTTCGGGCTTGAGGTTTTTGTGAATAACGCCAAGGCCACCCTGCTGCGCCATGGCAATGGCCATACGCTCTTCCGTTACCGTGTCCATGGCGGAAGAAATAAGAGGAATGTTAAGCTCGATAGAGCGCGTCAGATGCGTACGCACCATGGTCTGACCTGGCACGACATCGGAAGCAGCCGGGACGACAAGAACATCGTCAAACGCCAGAGCTTCAGTAACACGGCTGTATGGAGAGGAAGTCATGCAGCGGGCACCCTTGCTGAATTACAACGTGGCGGGTTTACCCTGTAGCAAATCACTGCCGCAGGTCACCCGACCTTTGGCGCTTCCTCTTATGACTTTGGCCGGGTAAACGCAAGCGCTCAAGGCCATTATTCACCATGTTTTTTAAAAAAGCATCTTTTAAACGCGATATGCACAGGCCACATCCAGCAAGCGCGAACCTGCTGGATGTGGCCTGATATACGAACAGGAGCGGAAAAATTACTTACAGGCTGCGCTATTACGGAGCATGCGGGGCTTCTGGCGCAAAAACACCAGCTGAGGAGAGCAGGCTCTTGCCGTGCCGTCTTCCACCAGAGCATCCCGCTCCCATGCGCTCAGCAACGTAACGCGCCAGCGTTCACGAACAGCCTCACGCCAACGATCCGAGGTTTTTGCCTGCGTTGCCTGCACAACCTGATGAATATGCATGTTCGCCTCCCCTCTGCTGTAATCTGACACTACACGCAAAAAAATCAGTTGAGGCATGACTGTTTTGTGAAAGGTCAAAAAAACATGCACTCTGATTTGCAGCACTGAACACCCTGCACGCAAATGAGAAAAAACATAACGAGATTGCCCCTGAAAGGCCTTGTCTCTCACGCGGTCACTTGCTCAGTTTCAAGCCGCCCGGGGCAGCGTAGGGCAATGAGGGATTAGCAATGCCCCGCCCATTTCCAATTTGAACAGGACAGCAAAGCACGCCATACTTTGGGCATGACCCAACGGATGCCTTTTTTGCTCTCCCACCTGATGGCTTTTGGCCTGCTGGCCTGCGCCACACCCCCCGTATGGGCCACAAATGGGCAGCCAGATGCACATAAGGGCGGCACGCTGCGTATTCTCGCACAAAGTGATGCAGGCACACTCGACCCGCAAATATCTTACATTGCCCTGACCAAAGTGCTTGAAACACCAGTGTATGACACACTGTTGACCTACCCCAAGCTTTCCGGTCCCGGTGCGCATCCGGTCATTGCTAATCTGGTGGAGGCTGTACCAACCCCCGAGGATGATGGACGCACCTACCGCCTGACCCTGCGGGACGGGCTATATTTTTCCAACGGCAAACCCGTTACGGTGGACGATGTGGCAGCGTCTTTTCGTCGTCTTTTCAAGGTGGGGAGCCCAACGGCTGGGCCATATTACGGGGCCATTGTTGGTGCTCGTGCCTGCTTGCAAAACCCCACCACATGCACATTGGTCGGTGGTGTGGAAACAGACGCCCACACGCGGCAGATAGTCTTCCATTTAGAGACACCAGACCCGGAGTTCCTGGACCGGCTGGCATGGATGCACGCCGCCATTCTGCCAGCAGACACCCCAGTGCATGACATGGGCAACACCCCCATACCCGGAACAGGCCCCTACCGTATTGCGGAGTATGACCCGACTACTCAGTTACGTTTGGAGCGTAATCCTTTTTTTCACGAATGGTCACATCAGGCACAACCCGCAGCCTACCCGGATGCGGTTCTGGTTTCCTTTGGTCTGGACGGAGAAGCGGCCGTTACCGCCGTGGAAAATGAGCAGGCGGACTGGATGTACGAAAATGTTCCGCTGGACAGGTTAGGAGAAGTCGGGAGCCGTTACGCCAGTCAGGTGCATCTTTACGCCCCGCTTCTGTCATACTTTGCCATGCTCAACGTGCATGAACCACCATTTACATCACTCAAAGTTCGGCAGGCTCTGAATTACGCAGTGAACCGGCACGCCATGATTATTTACCGGGGCGGCCCGGCCGTGGCGTCCCCCCTATGCCAGATTTTGCCGGATGGCACGCCGGGGTATGAGCCGTTCTGTTTTTATACCCAAGGAGCCTCCCCGGCACACCCCGCACAAAACTGGGTTAAACCGGATATGGATGTCGCCCGCCAGCTCGTGAAGGAAAGCGGCATGGCGGGGCAGAAAGTGACCATTATTGTTCCATCCGAACAGCATGGCAGCGCCACGGCGGACGATATTCGGAATACGCTGGATATGCTCGGCTTCAAGGCAACGGTTCGCACCATAAGCCCTGCCATAGCGTTTACTTACATCCAGAATACACAAAACCATTTTCAGATTGCTCTAGCCGGCTGGAATGCCGATTACCCTTCGGCTTCCAGCTTTTTGCAAACCCTGTTTTCCTGCGAAACCTTCCACCCCAACTCTGACAACTCCCCCAATTATTCAGGGTTTTGCGACGCCAAGATTGACCGGAAAATGCAGGAGGCCGCGATGCTGGCTTTAACCGACCGGGAGGCGAGCAACCACGCATGGTCCGAAGTTGACCGGGAAATTATGGCGCAGGCCCCTTTTGTGCCCCTCTCACAAACCCAGAGGGTGCTTCTGCTTTCCCGCCGCGCCAAAAATGTCATTATTACTTTGAATGACGAAATTCTTTTTTCACAGATTCAGCTACAATAAACCGAATGGCTGGTCTGCCGTCTGCTGTACCTCACGCACAACATCATGAATAAAACGTAGCTTTGCACGCACACCCGCCGTGAGCACAAAAGGGTAAAAATCGGCCAGTCCCATAGACCTGTTCAAGCTGTTGACGGCATATGTCAACGGCAGCCAGGCCTCTATGATGTCATCAAACGGCATGTGCAGGTAAGGGTCGTTCCTGTGCGTAAGAACAGGCTTGCCATCAACCGTTGGGCCTATGGTCATGTCATAAGACAAGGCCGTTTCCAGCGTGGACACTATATGAAAATAATGCGCCCATGTTTCGGCAAAATCCTCCCAAGGATGGGACATGGCATAGTGGCTGACATAGTGTTCCCGCCAGTTGTCCGGTGCTGCACTGGCGTAATGTTTTTGCAATGCGCTTTGGTAATCTGCCCGGTCATCCCCAAACATGGCCCTGCACTGCTCCAGACGGCCACCGTCACGGATAAGAACATTCCAGTAGTAATGGCCAATTTCATGCCGGAAATGCCCTAGAAGAGTTCGGTAATACTCTCCCATTTCCACACGCATATGCTCCCTGTAGGCATCATCGGCCTCTTTGGTTGCTATGGTAATGACGCCATTATTATGGCCTGTCATGATTGGTGGCCAGCCTTGGGGTGGATCGTCCAGAAAATCGAACACCAGCCCTTCCTGCGGGTCTGGCTGCCGGTTTTTAACAGGAAGCCTAAGCCGGAGAATTGTATAAACCAAGCGATGTTTGGCAAACTCCAGCTTGCGCCAGCGTTCCGTATTGCCCGGAATATTCAGGTTGGGAATAACCCGGTTAAACTGGCAGGCAAAGCAGAACGTGCCTTTTGGCTGCAACGCTGGAGCCAGCCAGTTACACACATCATACGCATGGTTGGCACAAAAAGCGCGGGGCTCTTCGTTCTGCCCTATCGGGTGGTAAAGCCCACCTGCTTCAGCCGCCAAGGCGGCAAGGTTGGCTGCTTCGGGCATATAACCCAAGGGAGCATGGCACTGGTTGCAACGGGTGTTTTCAAAAAAAACCGGCTGCCCACAGGACTGGCATGTAAAACGCTTCATCCTGCACCTTTCTTTACACCCAGTGGCTCAAAATATGATTTTTAATGTCTGCTTATCAGTTAAACAGACGTTCGACCTTCATGCAGACATTAAAGGTTGCCTCGCACCTGTCCAGCAGGCCGGAAACAGGAGCGGCATTTTCAGGGCTAGCAGCAACTGCAAGGGGGATATGCCCTTGCCCAGCCAGCAGGCCAGAAGTGGTATCAAACCCCAGCCACCCACGCTGGGGAATAAAAATCTGTGCCCATGCATGCAACTCCCCGGTCAGCACTTCCTCTCCGTCTGCCGTGTTCACACTTTGAATAAGATAGCCCGAGACAAACCGCGCAGCATGCCCCAGATGCCGGGCTATATTGACAAAAAGCCATGCACTGTCGCGGCAGGAACCAGCACGGCGGTGTAGAGTTTCCTCCGGGGACCATACACCGGGTTCCAGCCTGTGCTGGTAGCCGACTGTGCGGGCAATACCACGGTTTATGGCCATCATATGCCCCAGCACATCCCCCCCTACGCCAACCGGGTAGCGGGAGAGAAAATCCCTTACCTCTTCCCCACATTCAGGTGGAATTGCATGCTCCTCCTGCGGCAGGTCGGTATGATCATCGGGGGCTAAGGTTTGCAGGAGCGGGTCATAAGTGGTCATGTCTGCAACCAGAGACACCTCAATATCAAAATGTGTCAAGCGGTCGGGAAAACCAACACAGGCCACATCATTCCCGCACGAATCACGCTCCCATTTCAGGTTAAAACCTTCTGGCTGAATATGCAGGCCATATGCCTCAATGGGCGTGCGGCAGGCTTCCATGGGGCGTAGTCGTATTGTCTGGGTTCCCAAGGCTACGGGGCGGTCGTAACGGTAGCAGGTCCGGTGCAAAAGCGTTACCTGTGAACTCATCAGAAATACGGCCCTGCTCGTGTTGCAGCCCAATGCCGTGGGCTGCGGATATCTGTTTGGTATCAGAACAATAATTCAGCGCAAAATCATATCATTCCGTGCAAGGCATGCAAGGGACCCATGCGGGTTTGTGCAAACAAAATGTGAGCACGTATTTTGTGCTTGGCAAACGCCGGAAATCCTGCTCCGTTAATGCGTATTCGAAACGTTTTGGCAGGCAGGACCAGCTTTTCTTCAGTCCCGAATGCCAGAAGGGAGGCTTTTATGACGAACGCCCTACACCTTGCCCCTCCCCTAACACGCGGACTGCTGGACAACTACGCCACTCCTGATTTTTTTTGCGAGTTAATGAACCGCAAATCCACTGCTACACCCATTATAGATTGCGTAAAAAAGCGTCTGTCTGCTTTGCAGATACAGGAACTCCAGAACAGAACTGCCTCTGCCGAAGCACAGCTTTACAGAATGGGCATTACCTTTACTGTTTACACGGACCGGGAAGCCATTGACCGCATTTTGCCTTTTGATGCCATTCCACGGATTATTACAGCAGAAGAATGGCAACATATTGAACGCGGAGTTCAACAGCGTATTCAGGCCATTAACCTGTTTTTGCATGATATTTATCATGAACAGCATATCCTGAAGGATGGCGTGGTTCCAGCCGAACTCGTGCTGCAAAACGCCAATTACTGTCAGGCTATGGTTGGTTTGGACGTGCCCGGTGGGGTTTATGTCCATATCAATGGAACAGACCTTATCCGTGACCAGCAGGGTCGTTTTCTGGTCCTCGAAGATAACGCACGCACACCTTCTGGCGTATCCTACGTCATAGAAAATCGCCACATGATGCTCAGGCTCATGCCAGATCTGGCATCAGGCCTGCCTATACGCTCGGTGGAGGAATACGGCCCACGCCTGCATAATGCCTTGTGTGAGGTCGCCCCCGAAGGTGTGGACGACCCACAGGTTGTTCTGCTCTCCCCCGGCATTTATAATTCTGCTTACTTTGAGCACGTGTTCCTGTCGCGCGAAATGGGGGTTCCTCTGGTCGAAGGCCGCGACCTGTTTGTGGAGAACCACAAGGTTTTCATGCGCACCGTTATGGGGCCAAGGCCTGTCCACTCCATTTACCGCCGCCTCAATGATGAATTTCTTGACCCAATTGCCTTTAATCCTGACAGCTTGCTGGGAGTGCCCGGTCTGGTCGAGGCTTACAGGCGCGGCAATGTCACACTGGCCAATGCGCTGGGCACAGGGGTTGCGGATGATAAAGCCGTTTATGCCTATATGCCCCGTATTATCCGTTATTATCTGGATGAAGACCCTATTCTGGAAAGTGTGGAAACACATATCTGCGCAGAACCGGAGGGGCTGGCATACACCTTGGCAAATCTTGACAAGCTTGTTGTCAAACCCGTTGGGGAATCAGGCGGTTACGGGCTGCTGATTGGCCCGCAGGCAACGCAGGCGGAGCTGGACGACTTCAGCCAGAAATTACGCCACAATCCGGGCAATTACATAAGCCAGCCAACCATTGGCCTGTCAGTTACGCCAACCCTTTGCGGGGATACGGTAGAAGCCCGCCATGTTGACCTGAGACCCTTTGCCGTTACGGGCCGTTCTGTCTGGGTGCTGCCTGGCGGCTTGTCCCGCGTTGCCCTGCGCAAAGGCTCGCTGGTTGTTAACTCATCCCAAGGGGGTGGTTCAAAAGATACATGGGTCATGGCATCATGATAATTTTTTCCCCCACCCCCCTTCTCTCGCGCTACGCGGAATGCATGATGTGGCTGGCACGCTACATGGAGCGCATGGAAAATCTGGCGCGTTTGCTGGAAGTTACGGAAACCTTTGTTCGTAATGCCGAAGGGCAGACAGCCTGGGATTCCATTCTGGCTATTAACTCGGATGAAAGCCTGTTCCAGCAGATACATAATACGACACAACACACGGAAATTGTACCGTTTTATGTCACGGAAACCCGTAATCCTTCATCACTGGTTTCGCTCGCGCAGCAAGTGCGGGAAAATGCGCGCGCTGTCCGGCCGCTTGTTTCAATCGAGCTTTGGACACAACTCAATGTCTTTTCGCGGAACCTGCTTAATCTCAAAAACGGAGATATGGCAGAGCATAATCTGGCCGAACTCTGCACCCGCGTAAGGCAGGACTGCCAAACCCATTTTGGCATTGCAGAAGGCACATTGTACCGAGATCAGGCGTGGCTGTTCTACCGGCTGGGCAAAGCTCTGGAGCGGAGCGACCAGATTACCCGGTTGATAGACATCCGCTACCATATGCTGCTGCCGCAGTCCGAAGCACCGGGGTCCGATATTGATCTGACGCAGTGGACATCCGTATTACGCTCGGCAGCCGCGTACCATGCTTTCCGGCGGTTACTTCCGGTAACCCTGACACCTGCCAATATTGTTGGCTTCCTGCTCAAAAATGATGGTTTCCCGCGTTCACTAAGCACCAACCTGCGCCAAATTGATGAAACGCTTACGCTTCTGGCAACGCATGACAATCTACGCCAGTTCTGCTCACCTTTGCTGGAATGTGTGGCCGAACTCCGGGCCAGCCTGCAGGACCAAACTGCAGAGGAAATTATTATCCGCGGTTTGCATGACTATATGAGCTGGATACAGACCCAGCTCATGGATTTACAAAACGCCATAGCCGCAACATTCTGGCCTGTAATTATACCGCAGGAAGCCACTCTTACAAAAATGGCTGAACAAGAGCAGAACTAGGTGTAAGCTTGCAGACACAGTTTAAAGCTCTCCCCTGCGGGAGTGCAAATATATGGGGTGCTAGGGTGATCAAAAAGACAATGTTTTTAAACGCCGTATCTGGCTTTTTGGTCACGCTTTCTGTCGCGGCTGGCGCATGTCTGGGCTCGGGAACGGCTCATGCGGCGTTATCTCAGGGAGCAAGTGCTCCCGACTTTACCCTGCAAGGGGCTCTGGCTGGCAAGCCTTTTACATTTTCGCTCAAGTCGGCCCTCGCACAAGGGCCTGTTGTTCTCTATTTTTTTCCCGCAGCGTTTACGACAGGTTGCACGCAGGAAGCACATGACTTTGCCGAAGCCGCAGAGCAGTTCCACGCCGCCGGGGCCACGCTTGTTGGTATAACGGCGGGAAATACTGATCGGGTTGCTGAGTTTTCGAAGGTAGAGTGCCGGGATAAATTTGCGGTTCTGGCCGACCCGGGGGCTTTGACCGCCATTTTGTACCACTCCGTTAATACGGAGCACCAGACTTTGCTCTCACAGCGCACATCTTATGTGATTGCGCCAGATGGCACTATTCTGCTGAGCTTTACCAGCAACAACCCGGAACAGCATGTTGTGGAAACTCTCGATGCCCTAAAAAAATGGCATGCAGGCAAAAGACAGAAATAAACGGGACAATTACGCAATATCAGAGTTTAAAATTTATTTGATCATCCCAGCATAGCTCATGATAATAGGGCTATGAACAATAAACATAATATGATGGGCCGCAGGATTTTTGGCTTTTCTATCATGGGGTTAGGTCTTACCTCCCATTTTGGAAAAGCCTTTGGGGAGAATGCTCCTCCCCCTGCCCCTATTCCCAAAGCAGCATTACCCAAAGCCAGCCCGGAAAAGGCTGCAAAAAAAACTGGGCCGCGGATTTTATGTTATGTTGGCGGCTACACACGTTCCGGCCCGCCCGAGAGTAATGCAACGGGCATAACCTTGTTTGAAATGAACCCGGAGAGCGGTATTCTAACCCAACTGGGCCACGTAACACCTGCGGACAATCCTTCTTTTCTGGCATTATCACCCGACCAGAACAGCCTGTACACGGTTAATGAAATCAGTGATTTTGAAGGTGGACACACCGGATCAGTCACGGCTTTTCAGTTAGATCGCCGTACCGGGGTGCTTACAAAGTTAAATGTTATGAGTAGTGGCGGAGCAGACCCTGCGCATTTAAGTGTGCACCCATCGGGCAAATATCTGTTTATTGCCAATTATACCGGCGGGAGTGCTGCTGTCATGCGCATTCAACCGGATGGTAGCTTGGGTTTGTTAACCGACCTTATCCACAATACCGGGCCTAAAATGCCAGAACGGGCAGCAGACAACCCGCCTGGCAATTATGCGGTGAGCGATCACTCCGGCTCGCATGTGCATATGATTCAAGCCGATGTGAATGGTAAGTTTGTTCTGGCCTGTGATGCAGGGCTGGACAGGGTTTACGTGTGGCTGTTTGATATGGAAAGCGGCACCCTAAAGCCGGCGGAAAAACCATGGCTGAGCATGGAGCCGGGTTCCGCGCCTCGTCATTTCTGCTTCAGCCATGACGGGAAGGTTATCTATATTCTGGGGGAACAGGATTCCCGCGTAGTTGTTGCTGATTATGACACCCAGACAGGTGCCATGCAGGTCAAGCAGACAGCCTCCACGGTAACTGCACAATTTAGGGGAAGCACCCTTGCCGCTGAAATTATTTTGCACCCAACGGGGAAATTTCTCTACGTCACCAACAGGTTAGGCAATGCCATTGCCTGTTTTAGAGTGCATGAAGATGGCTCTATCACCCTGTTTGATGAAGTCTGGGTACACGCTGATTACGGGCGGGCTTTAAGTTTTGATCCGTCGGGGAAGTTTGTGTTCGTTGCCAATCAGCGGAGTGATTGCATTACATCCCTGCGCGTCAATACAGAAACCGGTGTGCTCGATTTTACATGGCACTTTGTACCAATTGGCACACCAACATCTTTTGCATTTACTGTCATTGATTCTGTCTAGTTGTTAAAAAACGCGTTGCACATTCATGTGCAACGCGCCACTTCTGCTTTACTTATAAAGGCTGTCAAACACGCCGCCGTCAGAAAAATGTTCTTTCTGCAGCTTGGTCCAGCCACCAAGACTCTTCACATCAAACGTATCCACTTTGGGGAAGAGTGCCTTGTTTTCTTCCAGAATGGCCGGGTCAACAGGGCGGAAATAATGTTTGGCCCCAATCTTCTGCCCTTCAGGCGTAAACAGGAAGTCCAGATACGCTTTGGCAACAGCTTCCGTTCCATGCGCCTTGACGTTTTTATCAACCAGAGATGCTGGCGGTTCCGCAAGGATGGTCTGTGACGGCACAACAATCTCAAACTGGTCCGGCCCAATATCACGCGTGGCCAGCAGTGCCTCGTCTTCCCATGCAAGCAGGACATCGCCCAGATTACGCTGCACAAAGCTGTTTGTGGCGCCGCGTGCACCTGTATCAAGCACGGGCACGTGTTTGAACAGGTTTTTCAGGTAAGCCTTAGCTGTTTCCGGGGTACCATCCTTCTGGTGCAACGCCCAGCCCCATGCCGCCAGATAGTTCCAGCGCGCACCGCCAGATGTTTTGGGGTTAGGGGTAATAACCTGCACGCCATCCCGGATCAGATCCGGCCAGTCATGAATGTTTTTGGGGTTACCTTTGCGGACCAGAAACACAATGGTGCTGGTGTAAGGGGTCGCATTGTGCGGCAGCCTGCTTTGCCAGTCAGCTGCAATCAGGCCGTGCTGTGCCAGCAGATCAATGTCATAGGCCAAGCCAAGTGTTACCACATCTGCCGGCGCGCCTTCCAGCACGGAGCGTGCCTGTGCCCCGGAGCCGCCATGCGCCGATTTGACACTGACTGTGTCTTCCGGGTGGTTTTTATGCCACTGGGCAGAAAAAGCTTTATTCACATCGGCATAAAGCTCACGCGTTGGATCGTAGGAAACATTCAGCAGGTGGTATGATTCCGCATAGCTTGCTGTCGCCTGCAAGCCTGCCAGAAAAGAAACACCCAATACCGCCGTTACTTTGAGAACGGCACGGCGAACGTTAAAAAAGTTTTCCTGTTTCATAAGCCTGTTCCTTAATCATAATGTCAGATCAGAATGCTGCCTGCACGCGGCCAACAACAGCGTTGCCACTGCGCCCAAAGAAATTGGCATCCGTTGATTTTGCACCATTGTAGCTGGAAACACTAAAGTGCGTGTAATCCAGCATGACCTTGATGTGCTGGTTGGGGTACCAGTTCAGCCCACCTTGCCATACAGTCTGTTTATTGCCTGTTTCCCCTGCGGTATTAATAACTGTTCCTGTCATTTTAGTGGTGCCAGACGTCCGCAGGTCGGTCACACTCCAGCGCCCGCTAACTTCCAGTGCGCCCCAGTGCCCTTTTGCGGGGTCAAAGTCATATTCAACACCCGGAGTTGTAAACGCGGCAATTTTTTCATTATAGCCACGGCCATGCCCAAACAGGGTATAGTTTGCAGCAACATACCAGCCATCAAAGCCAATGGCGGGCGGGTTTATGCTGGCGGCTACGTTATCGTGCTGCACCCCAACATGATAATACTCACCCTTGAGCAGGAATTTTTTGTAACGGAAACCAAACTGCGGCCCCGCTGCCCAGATCTGGGAAATATTTGTTAGTGCACCGGATGTCAGCAATTGTGTTTCGCCCAGAGGAACTTCAACATTGTCCTTAAATGTTGTGGTTCTTCCCGTGCTGGACTGGTTCACTTTAAATGCAGCCGTTGCCCCAACGCCGACATGCACATCAATATCCTTGGAAACATAAGGACGGCCTGCCGCACGGAACACAGCCCCGGTCTGGCTGTCTGTTATGGTTTTGTCGGTTGTGCGATCACCATATTTCTGCCCTGTAAAATACCCTGCAACAAGCCAGCGTTTTTCGTAATGCTCACCACCAATGCTAAAGCGGGCCACACCACCGGCAATATTACGAACCAGATCAACAATGGTCGGGCGTTCCAAAAACTCAAATGCCCCTGAACGCTCTGCGCTGTCTTCTTCCATGCGCGGCTGAAAATACCCGACGGTCAGAGTTGTGTTGTGCAGGCCGGTATAGTTCAGGTTGGCTTCAAACAGGCTAACGGTGCCGTCACTGTTATTAGCACCAAAGTCTGGGGTTACGTTTACTACCCAGTCTTTGTAGCGCCAGGACATGTAAATGCGCAGACGCCGTGCATTCTCGGTAAACTTGTTGAAGTTGCCGGCACTTTCCTTTCCGCGCTGACCAACCCCCATAAAGCCACCAAAGTCTTCCTGCGCCAGAAGGCCAATGGAAAATGCGTAAGCCTTATCATCCGACGCAATGGTTGGGCGGCCTTTGGGGAAACCTATTTTAATGCCGCCAATATCCACGCTTTCATCCTTGGCGGAAGCCGCCTTGAATGAACTCCAGGACTGTACCGGCCCTTCCGGCAGGGCAATGCGGCTATCATTGGGGCTGCGCGGGCCATGGTTGGCGGGCGGAACAACCGGGTCTTCACGGAATTGAGGCTGCACATCATCCGGCCCAGCCGCCGTTAACGTGCGAGGAGCATGACCAATTTTGCGGCTTTGCAGATTGGAAGTATGCTCATACTTGTCCACCCGTGCCTGCAGGCGGTGGATTTCCCCCATCATTTCCCGGTGCATTGCAGCGATCTCGCGCCGTAATGCTGCATTTTCTGCATCCGATGTGGCTGCCATCGTCACATATGGAAAAAAAAGGCTTGAAACTGTTGTTGTTAACAGAACACTCGCCCGAACAGACACCGCCATAAGTTCCCCCAAACTTAAAAATTTTTATTTTAATATGGTGTAATACCATAAAACAAAGATGATTATGTTTTGACCCCGAACCATTCAAAACACAACAAACGCCCCACTACCTACATTTTGCAGATAATGTTCAACACAACCAATATGAATTACGAAAACTGTGTGATGCCAGAGGCATCATGCCAAACGATTGCAGGCCCCTGCTGGCGCGGTTAAACCGCGCTCAGGTTATGTTGTGCAAAAGTGGTTTTGAATTTGCGAATAACAGATGTCCGCAAATCCTGCCCGTCCGGGTAGCGCTTGTTATGCAAGCTCTGCACGCTTTCATGCGCCGCATAAAAACGGCGGGTCCGGCGATCTTCTTCAAGAATAATGGCACCAACAAAAGTACCGTTAATTTCAATAATACGCGATTCAAACATGACTTTTCCCTTCCAGGTAATAACTGACCCGGAAGGCAATAAAACCCACAGGTCAGGCGTTAGATATTTTAACGTCGTAACATCGGCCCAGCCGACACATTCGACCCCACAGGTTTTGCATCTTCTATGCGCTCCTCATGTGCCACGCGCTTAACGTGTGATTGTGTATCACCCATATTTCCACGGCAGTCAATTATATAATTTTAAAAATAGTTGTTTTTTTATATCACGATAATTGTTGTTATTTTATGAGTAACTCTCTTGGCAGCTACCAAACTGATAGACCTGCCCGGGGCTTGCGGCCCTAAACCGCTCTACGTTGCAATTTCCCGCCAGAAGAGCGGCTTGCAGAGCTTTTTCTGGTGCTCGGATACCTTCATCCGTAAGCTGAAAAGTGCCCCAATGAATCCCTATGGCCTGCTTTGCCTGGGTATCCTTGTAAATACACACCGCTTCATGTGGATTAACGTGCTGCCCTGCCATAAACCATCTTGGTTCGTAAGCACCAATTGGAATAATAGCCACATCCGGCGCACCATACCGGGTGTGTAAAGCACGGAATAATGTTCCATCGCCATAGGCTGTATCTCCGGCAAACCATAGTTTTTGGCCTCCGATATTCAGCCAGAACCCAGCCCATAGGGCCATCCGCCGGTCAAAAATACCTCGTGCAGACCAATGGTATGCGGGTGTCAGCGTTACACTCAGTGCCGGGGCAATAACGTGTTGGTCATACCAGTCGCCTGTAAGAATACGGGCTTGTGGAATAGCTTTTTTAACAATGTGATCATTCCCTAATGGCATGATCATCAAAGGGTTATGCTCGGCCTGCAACCGCCTGAGTGTAACCAGGTCAAGGTGATCATAATGATTATGGCTGATGAGCAATGCGTCAATCGGTGGCAGGTTTTCAAACGCTACACCCGGTACATTAACCCGTTTGGGGCCAGCCCAGCGCAATGGGCTGGCCCGCTCTGACCATACCGGATCGGTCAGAATATTGAGCCCCGCTGCCTGAATAAGCACTGTAGCGTGGCCAACCATGGTAATGCGCAGGGCATCCACGCTCTTTTCAGGTATAGCTGTTGTTATGGGAACAGAATCCGGCCATGGCGCACGATGTGATGTGCGCCTCCAACGCCACAGATCGCGCAAGGAGCGGTCTGTGGAAGCTTGCCCGGGATTAAAAAAACGGGTTCCATCAAAATGGTCAGTTACAGGCCCGGCATAGTATTTATTACGTGCCATAAAAACCATGCATGGCTCCTCTCCCCGCCAACAAAACTGTGCGTGGTGCGTTCAAATACAAACGCACCATGCATAAAGCGGGAGGCAGTTGTTTGGTCCGATGTTTAGCTTTGCTGCGACTTGAGCTCTGCATCAATCTTCAAGGCCTGCTGAGCCATGGCTAGTGCCCCTTCCCGGCTTGCCGCACCACAAATAAAGCGTGCAGGGTGCGCAAATACCGCATCGGCAACACCACATACTGCAGCAAGGTCTTGCCCGTTCAGGCCGCCCCATGCTTCTGGCAAGGAGATCCGCTGGCCAAAGGCCCCGCGTTCGGGGGGCACAGCTTTAACATTCCATTGCCCACTACCTGTGGGGGAAACCACGTAAATAACGGGGAGATCATGCTCAAAAATAACCTTTTCGGTTGGCATGCCCGTTTCCATCAGCAGAATGTGCTTGTCCTGTGCATTTTTATAAGCGGACAGAACACGGTCCGTTGCTTTCAGGCTGGCACGCACACGATCGACCGTGTTGACCAGATGGGAAGCCACTGCGGTTGCCGCATTGGCAAAGCCTAGGGTTTCCCGCCGCTTGGCTTCTTCCGGGCCGTGGAGCTCCGCCGTGTCCCACGGTGGGCTACAGGCCGAAACAATATCCGCCAGTGACAGCTTGCCCATCTTGGCTACGCCGTTATCATCCTGATCAATCGGCACGACCAGTGATTTATCAATACTCTGCCAGATAGCCGTAATTGTGGCATCGTCAACAGTGGTGCGCACCAGATTACGCACAGCCGCCTTACCGTAATCTTTCCACAGCAATCCGGCGGCACTGTATGGAGTGCCATCTTCACGCAGGGGTTTGTCTTTCATGTGGTGGTCGTAACGGCCTTTGGGCGGGTCATAAATCCCCCCCACATCGAACACGATATCTGCTGCCTGAATACGTTCCGGGTCACGCGAGCGGAAGAACTTCAGGCAGTCCTCGGGGCCTTCGCCCAGAATACGGGCGCGCAGGTCACCCATTGGAGCCAGCGCATAATGGAGCACAACATACCCAAGTGTTTCATCAACATGGAAGTTGCCCGAATGGGTCAGTGCGGTTGTGATGGTTGCCTCATGACCGAGACCAATAGGGGTATGTTCAGACATTACGATGACCTGCTGCAAACTGAGGATGAACTTTCATAAGCCCCCTCATGCCGCACGCTCTGGTATCAGACAACCGGCTTCAGCAGGATATATGCACATAATCCGGTTTTTCCCGCCTTATACATAAGAGCGGAGATACGCGTGCACTCTAAAGCGCCGTGTGCGCCACCCCACAGGCCTTGTGGAATGACGCACAGGATAGAAGCCCGGGTTATGCCAGAGCGCCTTGGTTTATTTGATAACCGCGCAGGCTACCCGGTCCCCCGCCCCACCAATTGGCTGGCTCTGGTAATCATCAGGGTGGGCATGGATGACCAGTGACGAACCATCCGCATCCAGCAGGGCAGGCTTATCCTTGCCAGCCTTAAGCGCGACCAGAGGAGAGAATACCTCTACCGTAGCTGTGCCGTCAGCCCCGACAAACACGTTGGGCAGATCACCTGCATCGTTCGCGGTGGGGTTAAGCAGACCATGCACAACAGGCGTCGTTGCATGCACATGGGGCCCAGCCGTTGTAAACTTAGGCCCTTCACATACGCCCTTGTCGTGGAAGTGCATGCCGTGCCAGCCCGGTGTGAGCCCTTTTGCTTCTACCCGCAATATAACCCCTTTGGGGGCATCGGTAATGGCAACATTACCGTGTGCTGCGCCATCCGTGCCCACCAGAGCGCCGGAGGCGGTGTCTGCCGCACGGGCCAGAGATGGCAACAGAGCCATTGTGCAGGCCAGAAGAACCAAATGCTTTGAATGAACCATGGCGCATGCCCTTTCAGTTAAAAAACGAGGGGCTAGGCCCCTTGTCGCATCGTAAAATACTGATCACGGGAGTTTAATCCGTGCCCACCCGAAAACCTTAGTGCATCGCGTAACAATCCACCACGCCCGATTGAGGATGCAAAACATTCCCACATCCACACCCCGGCATGGCTCAGCCTGCGCGACCATGAAAATCCTGACAAAAACGCACGCTACTGCGGCAGGTTCCCATAACGAGCCTAGGATACCGGGCAAAAATTGGGTTTGTAGCCAGTAGGTGGGTGACGAAAATTTGAAAATTCCACAGGTGCCAGAGGCCAAAATACAGGTTGCAATACCACCGGTCTGCAACCTGCCACTCGGTGTTTTTCTGGCCATTCCCGCGCAACCCTGTGATGGTTCAGGCTTTATGAACAGGCGGCATTTTTATCAAGAATATCGTTCATAAAATAATATCAGGCAGGTCGGGTTACATTAATGCATATGACATCTGTAGTGCTTCTACTTTTGCTGATAACGGCAGTAGCAGGGCCTGCTGCCCGGCTGCTGCGCCTGCCACTCCCACTTTTATTGATAGCCTGTGGTATTGTGGCATCGCTTCTGGGCTTTCACATCGATTTTGAGCCTGAAACCTTTTTACTGCTTTTTATTCCCCCTCTGCTTTTTTCAGACGCGTACCTTATGCCGTTGCACAATTTTCGTGAGTTGCGCTGGCCGATCCTGCTTCTGGCTGTCGGGCTGGTTATTTTTAGCACGATTATTGGCGGGTATTTTATTCATTGGCTGCTTCCTATGGTCCCCCTTGCTGCAGCCTTTGCGCTCGCTGCCATTCTCTCCCCCACCGATGCCGTAGCCGTGGGCGGTATGATTGATGAAGAGCGCGTGCCCAGACGGTTCCTGCATATTCTGCAAGGAGAGGCCCTGCTGAATGATGCCTCCGGCCTTGTCTGCTTCAAGTTTGCCGTGGCAGCCAGCCTGACTGGCACTTTTTCCGTCATGCATGCGTCTTTGGGGTTTGTGCTGGTAGCGGTAGGCGGCATTTTAATTGGCATGGCGCTGACATTTGGTTTTAATTTTATCAACCGCATTCTGTCCCGCCATGGTTTTGACGAACCCACCACACAGATCACACTCATGACCCTGCTGCCTTTTGCGGCTTACCTGCTGGCGGAACATCTGGAGGCATCGGGCATACTTGCGGCAGTCAGTGCGGGGTTAAGCCTTAACCAGAGCAGGGTATTCGGCTCAGCCCAGACTGCCACCCGCCTGCGTGGCAGTGCGGTATGGGAGATGATTACCTTTGTTTTTAATGGTCTGGTCTTTCTGCTGCTTGGGCTGCAATTGCCAGATATTGCAGCACAGGGAATTAGCACTGCCAATCAAGCGGGGGACAGTACTTGGTCTTTGATTGGCACCATTGTCCTGCTGACCAGCATGCTGCTTCTGCTCCGTCTGGTCTGGGTATTTTTAATCAGCAGCACACGCTACCTGATTGCAAAATTACGAGGGCATAAAACCGGTAGAGTTTCTGTTACGGAAACAGCGGCCATGACCATAGGCGGTGTGCGCGGAGCGGTAACACTGGCGGGTATCCTCTCCCTCCCCATTGCGGAAAATGGCTTGCCTGCATTCCCCATGCGGGATCTGCTGGTAACTTTTGCCGCCGGTGTGATTATGACATCTCTCCTGATCGCGGGACTTGTATTACCCCCGCTAAGCCGCTCCCTTCGCCATGATGGCGGAGACCCGGTTAACCGCGAGGCAGATGAAGCCCGGCGCCTGCTCGCACTAGAAGCCATTGCGGAAGTGGAGCGCCAGTCCGCCCTTGTTACCAAGCAGCTGGATGAAAATACTGCACAGCAACGCGCAGAAGTAACCGCAGCCTTGATAGCCGAATACCGCTTCCGGCTACGGCTTTTGGAAGATGCCCCCGATGACAAACTCAAGGCCGAGGAATACCAGAGCCCTGATGCCCTGCACCGGGATACGGCTTTGGCAAGGCGACGGTTTGAAGCCGCCCTGCGCCTCCACCTGCTCCGCACAGAGCGCAAGGCTCTGGCGCGTATGCGGCAGGAAGGACAGGTGAGTGACGAAATAGAACGCCTTTTAACCCATGACCTTGATCTGGAAGAAACAGCCCTTTCGGGCAGTGCCCGTGCCTTGCCAAGACATCTGCACTACACGGACGGCCCCAAAATGTGCAGCCCGCTCATTTATACAGGCTGAATACCGGTTTGTGCGCCACATTCAGGCTGCAATATCGGTTAAAAGCACAACGGCTTCCTGTGTCGCCATAACAACCGCACGTTCAGTCTGGCTCAGCATTGCACCATCCCCCGCTGCCAAAGCCGCACCGCACAGGGTAATGGCACCACGAACCACCAGCACATGCAGGTCCCGGCCCTGTGTGGTCTGGTAAGCCGCACCCTCCCCTGCCGGAATGTCAGCATGCAATAATCTGCTGCGTGCACTCAGCGTTACAGGCGAGCCGTCGTCTATTACCTCCGTCATTTCCGGGTCATCTTCAGGGAAGCCTGAAGCAATTATTCTAAAACCACCATCTTCCAGTTTTGGAAAAGCTGGCCGCGCCTCCTGCGTGGGGCTACCACCTTCCGTGTCGGCCAGAAGCCAGAACTGGATGAAGGAAGCCCCATCCGCCCCAGCCTGCCACGCCATGCTTGGCACCCCTGCCCCGGTGCCAAGCAGATGCAGACCGCCTGACTGTATGGTTTCTGTAGGGAACCCTTCAGCACTGGTTTGCAATGCCCCCGAGCACAGCCATGTTACAATATCTACATTGGCTTCTGGGCCCAGATGGTAGCGACCTTGCGACGGAATTGTACCAAGGTTGATTGCCCTCAGCCTGCCCTCATGCTCGTTCTGTGGTGCCAGATAATCCGCAAAAGCAAAATGGCAGCGCAGGGTGAGTGTATCGGAATGGGCCAGACCCAGACTATCCGCCCGACGGATGGTTATCATGGCGTGTTCTCACACATGTTTAGGGGTTTCTTGGGCGTCAGGGTACAGTGTTTCCCAGCCACCTCCAATGGCACGGTAAAGCTGTGTAACCGACCCCGCCACATGGGCGGTGGCTTCAACCAGCGCGCTTTGCGATGCCAGCAGGGCGTTCTGTGCGCTCAGCACATTCAAAAAATCAGAGGCACCCTGCACATACTGCGCCTGGGCAACATTCAGGGCTATTTCGTTCTGTTGCACGGCCTGTACCAGTTCATCCCGCCTTTTCTGGGCGGCAGTAAAGTTGGCCATGGCATCGTCAATCTCCTGCCAGGCCTTAAGCACCGTGCGCTGGAATAAAACGGAGGCTTCCTGCTGCTGCGCCTTGCGCAGGTGGAGTTGCCCGGTCAGTCGCCCGCCTTCAAAAATAGGCAGTGTGGCAGTTGGGCCAAACCCATACTGGCGGGACGCCCATGACCCAAGCCCACTAAACTGGAGGGCTTGCACGTCCAGACTGCCAGAAAGAGTAATCCGCGGGAAAAAATCGGCCACAGCCACGCCAATACTAGCCGTAGCTGCGTGCAGCCGGTCTGCTGCCATCCGGATATCCGGCCGCCGCTGCGCCAGTTCCGAAGGCAGGCCTACGGGCACAGAATCAGGCACTGGCGGCACAGCCGCTGGCTTACCCAATGTGGCATCAAGGGCACCGGGCTCACGCGCGACCAGAAAGCTCAGGCTATTCAATAAATGTGTGGCCTGCGCCTGCAGCGGGGCTGCACGGGATTCAAACATGTGTAACTGCCCCGTAGCCTGTGCCACATCCAGCCGGGTTGCTGCCCCCTGCTCCAGCCGCATGGTGGTCAGCTGGACACTATGGCGGGCAATGGCAATGTTGTGGTCCAGAATACCAATCTGCGCCTGTGTGGCACGCAGGTCTATGTAGGTTTGGGCTGTTTCAGCCATAAGGGAGACGAGTATATCACGCCGGAGTTCTTCCGTAGCGTGCACGGCAGCTGTTGCCGCCTCCACCTGCCGGCGCACATGCCCCCACAGATCTACCTCCCAGGAGGCATTCATGCCGTATTGTGGAAGGTTAAAAGAGGGGTTGCCCACACTCCCCGGTAGTGCTGCGGGGCCAAAACCCTGAGTGCCATTGGCAATACTCCCAGCCCCGGCCTGCTCCATGTTGCCCATTAGCCCCAGAATACCGTTGCTGCTCGCCCGTTCCCGCGCGTAGGAGGCATTGGCTTCCATGTGGGGGAGCTGGGCTGCACTGGCAATGCGCCGCTCCGCCCGGCTTTGCATCAACCGCAGGCTGGCCGCCTGCAGGTCCAGATTGGACGCTGCAACGTCCTGCTCCAACTGTGACAGGGCAGGATCTTTAAAAAGGGTCCACCAGGCCGGGTCGGTCGATGCCGTGCTGATCCGGCTTTGTGCTGGGGGCTGCGTTGACCGCCACGTGGCTGGCGCGCTGACCTTGGGCTTGTGGTAATCTGGCCCCACATTACAGCCAGTAAGAGCGAGGGCTGAAAAACCAGCCAGCAACAGATACTTCATGCCATTACTGCCAGATATAGCGTGCATCATGCGCATGCGCCCCTTCGGGTTTGGAAGCCGTATCAATATTCACTTCCACAGACATACCAACCCGGACCTTGGCCGCCATGGGCTGGCCGGGGTCAAACGTCAGCTTGACCGGAATACGCTGGACAACCTTGGTAAAGTTACCCGTGGCGTTATCTGGCTGAATGGGAGCAAAAGCTACGCCAGTGGCGGGGGCCAGTGAATCCACATGGGCCTTAAGTGGCTGGCCGGGGAACGTATCCACCCAGACTGTTGCCTGCTGGCCCGCCTGAACACTGGTGAGCTGGGTTTCCTGAAAATTGGCAAGCACATAAGCGGCCTGTGTAGGCACCACCGCCAGAATTCCCGTGCCCGGATGCACATAAGCCCCAACCCGAACACCTCTCTCCCCCACTACACCATCCACTGGTGCGGGAATGGAGCAGTAGGACAGATCAAGTTCAGCCTGTTTGGCAGCGCCTTGCGCATGCAACAGAACACCCTTGGCGTGTTCAAGCTGCGCCTGAAGCACGGCAACCTGGCGGATAGCCGCATCCACCCCGGCCTGATCACGGGTTATGGCGGCCAGTGCTTCTTTTTCATGCGCCTCAGAAGACTGTTTCTGCTCAATGGTGCCGGCCCCACCGGATGAAAGGTTGCGATAGCGTGTGGTGTTCTGGCGCGCGAATATCAGGTCGGCCTGATCTGCCAGAACAGCTGCGCGGGCTTGTGCTATAAGAGCGTCCTGCCGGGTCAGTTCCGCGCTCAGGTTTGCAACATCGCCTTCAGCAGCCAGCACATTGCCTTTGGCAACGTCCAGAGCTGCGCGGTAATCATCATCCTCTATATGCGCAAGTTCCTCACCTGCGTGCACACGCTCGTTGTCCTGAGCAATAACGCGGTCTATGCGGCCTGCAACCTTGGGGGCTACGGTTGTAAAATCAGCCGTAACATACGCATCATTTGTGTACTGATTAACGCCATCCCCATTAACCAGACGCGCGCCCCCCCATGCGGCAAGGGCAAGCACACCGGCAGCGCATCCGGCATAAAGCAGAGGTTTTTTGTAAATCATGGTCTGTTATTCCGGTTTAACGGGCAGGAGTGTTGGGGGAAGGTGCACGCGGTGGATACACACGGTGCGGTAGAACAAGATTCATGGCGGCATACGCAAGGCAGACCCAGATCAGCGCATAATACAGGTCTGTCAGGGCCAGAACGAGCGACTGTTCGTGCACAAAGGTATGGAAAACCTGCAACCCGTTCCAGGCCACATGCGCACCATCAGCCGATGTGCCGCCAAGTTGCTGCTCAATTGGATTACCCATACCCTGCAACGCCAGTTGGTGCGTGCCGTGGTGGTCTAGCAGCATGGTGGAATGGTATTGCTCCCGCCTGCGGGTGGCGGCGGAAAAAAGGGCAAATGCGACCGCATTGGCCAACCCTTTGAGCATGTTCACCATGCCGGAAATAAATGGCCCATCGGCCGGCCCCATGGCCATTGTTGCCAGCATAAGGGTGGGAATAACAGTCATGGGCTGGCCAAATACCTGAAGTATCTGGAGCAGGTAAAAATTGTCCCGCACCCAGTCGACCGTCAGCCACGTGCCTAACCAGGCGGAACCGGCAAGGCACAGCATGCCGCCTGCCAGCACAAAGCGGCAGTCCACCTTGCGGTTATTACAGACCCAGGCGATCAGCGGGAGCATGACCAGTTGAGGCAGAGCCACAACCAGAGATACCGGTGCCGTTTGTATGGGTCTGTACCCCCGCACGGATTGCAGGTAAGTAGCCGGGATTTCCGCCATAATGGAACAGATGGCCAGAATACCAACCAGCGATAGCAGGGATGCCTGAATATTGCGTGAGCGCCAGTACTGAATTCTAAAATACGGGCTGGGGTGAAAAGCCTCGTTGATCACAAAGACAATAAATGCCGCCACGCCCCAGAATGTAAGATTGGTGATGATAGGGGAGCGGAACCAGTCCAGCCTATCCCCCTGATACAGCACAATGACCAGAGAGCATATGGCAGGCAGCCCGACCAGAATACCCAGCCAGTTAAACTTCTCAAACCGTTCAAAATGCATTGGATCCCGCGGCAAGCCATAAGCCATCATGGCGATGGCAAGCGCTGCTGTGGGTATGATCTCCCAGTATAGCCAGTGCCAGCCTACATGCTCAAACCAGAAGGCCTCCAGCGGCAGGCCTAGATTGGGGCCAAAAGTGGCACTCATGGCGTAGCCCCCGATGCCAAATACACGGATCTGGGGTGGCAGGTACTTCAGCATCACGGTCATGAGCACCGGTGGTAGGCAGCCAGCGGATAACCCCTGAAACGCCCGGAGAATGCAAAGCGATGTGACATCCGGCATAAAGGGAGCGGGAATGGACAGGAGTGCCAGAACCGCAGTCATGAAAATGGAAAACCGGTAGATCGAGAACGTCATGTAGAACCAGGGCGTAAACGCCATGGCCGCGATGTTGAACGCCTCGTAAATGGCAATGACCCACGTGCCTTCATCATGGCCAATGTGCATGGCCCCACGAATGTCGGACAGTCCGATTTCGGTCACATGCTCATTAAAACCTGCAACATGCACGGCAAGCAGCATGCCCAGACACCCAACAACGGTGCGCAGGCCAAATGGCGGAATATAGGAAAACTGCGGTGGTGACGCATGGATAACAGGCGCACCAGCCGCCGGTGCAGAAGCGGCATTTGTCATGCCCCGCATGTTCCCGATTGGCAGGCCACAAACAACCCCCATTCACGGCAACTAACGATTCCACTTTCTGGAACGATAAATGGTGGTGCCTGCGCCAGATAACGTCTATTTTTGCAACCATGAGAGGCTATGACCTAGATCTGCTGCGCTTCCTACAGGTTCTTATCGAGGAGGAAAGCGTCTCGCTCGCGGCAAGGCGGCTGGAGGTGAGCGAACCAGCCATGAGCCGCCACCTGGCCAAGTTACGCATCGCTTTTGCAGACCCCATTCTGGTCCAGTCTGGTCGTAGCATGAGTGCTTCCGCTTTTGCTGCTGGTATTCTGGACAGGGTGCAGGAGCTTGTTCGCGCAGCCGACAGCCTGATAGAAACACGCGCACTGGCCAATCTGGCCAACATGGCACCTACCTTTACCATCCGCGCAAATGATCTGGTTGTGGCATCCCTTGCCCTGCCACTTCTGCAGGCCCTGAAAAAGGAGTGCCCACGCTGCGAACTGATCTGGGCACCAGAGATTGATGACCCCGCATCCGACCCGCTCCGCCATGGTCGCGTTGACCTTTATATTGGCGCAACGGATGTTATGAAGCCCGAAATCAGGCGCCAGACCCTGTTCCGCGACCATATGCGCGGCGTTGTGCGCAAGGACCACCCCATTCTGGCAACCCCCGTTACCCCCCAGAGTATGGTGCTGTATGATTACATCAGCGTGTCCCGCCGTGGTCGTGCGCAAGGCCCTATAGACTGGATTTTACGCAACCAGTTCGGGCTGACCCGGCGCATAGCCATGGTGGTACCCAACTACCATTGCATGGTGGAGAGCATGAAGGGCTCTGACCTTATTCTACCCCTGCCCGGTATTGTTGTGGAGCATATCTCGCTCAAGGCACTGGAGCTGGCAACATTCGAGTTTCCGTTATCCCTGCCCAGTATTGATGCTTTTCAGGCATGGCACCCACGGCGGGATACAGACCCCGTACATCGCTGGCTGCGTGAAACCCTGTTCCGTGTTTCGCGGCAGGTTCTGGGGGCTTACACGCAATAATCAGCAGTTTTACAAAAAACCTGCCGTGCGGATATAAGGCCGCAAATCGCTCAAAAAAGCCTTAACGCTGGCCCGCGTATGCTGCCGTGTGGGCAGGACTGCATAGAGGTCAATTTTTTCGCCCTGCAGGTCCGGCAGAATACGCACCAGCTTGCCTTCTTCAAGGTCCTGATAAACGTCGCAGAGCAGTTTGTAGGCAATCCCCTGCCCTGAGAGCGCCCAGTCATGAATGATCTCGGCGTTGGTGGTGGAAAGGCGTGGCTCCACCATAACCACATCTGTTTCCGTCTCATTCCCGATAACCCATTTATTCAGCAATGCCATGGTTTTATTTTTGCGCAGGCATAAACAATCATGCTTGGGAATATCACGTGGATGGGTCGGCATGGAATGACGTGCAATATAGGCGGGGGATGCACACAACACCCGCATTGTGGAGGCCAGACGGGTCACTACCGCCCCCGGTGTTTCTGGCAGACCGAGGCGGAGCACAACGTCCAGATAATCGTTATAGTCATAGTTCCCTTCTGGCGCAAGGGCCAGATTGATCATCAGGCGTGGGTGCTTGGCGCTAAAGGCTTCAATAAACGGTGCGATCTGCCTGCGGCCCAGTTCTACCGGAGCGCCAATACTCAACGTGCCACGCGGCGCGTTGGTGCTGGACGATATTTCCTCCTCCAACTGGTCAATATCAGCCACAATGGTCAGGGCGCGTTCATAGTATAAACGCCCCGTCTCGCTCAGGCCAAAATGGCGCGTATTCCGGATAACCAGCGTACTGCCCAGCCGCATTTCCAGACGTGCCAGACGGCGGGATACCGCGGCCGGAGATGTGCCCAGACTGCGCGCTCCAGCGGAAAGACTGCCTGCATCCACCAGACTTATGAAAAAACGTAGATCTCCGGTTTCGTCATAAGACATGGAGCCTGCTCCTTTGGTAACGCACTCTGGTCGCCCAGTTTTGCGTTTAGCGTAATATTATTTTTCCTTAATTGTCACTACCGAAGATGTGAAAGGAGGGGCATATTCGCTTCAGAACATCAAGGTAAAGCGCAAAACATCCTTTGCCCATCTGTCAAAAAACAGACAGATGATACGAAATAGCAACGGAATAAGACAATGCCAATGCAAGCGACCGTCGAGCGGATCAAGGAAGATTATAACGCTCCTGCCCCATCGCATGAAGATACCCTGCGGCAGAACCTTATCGGCACATGGGAACTCGTGTCCTACAAGGTGGAAGAAAAAGAAACCGGCAACTTCATCAACGCAATGGGGCCAGCGCCCCGCGGCCGTGTTGTCTTTACCCCCGATGGCTGGGTCGCTTTTAACCTGGAAGGCAGCAACCGCCTTGCCGCAACAACAGATGCCGACCGCTCCCAGTTGATGAAAACACTGGTGGCCTATATCGGGCACTACCGTGTTGAAGGTGACCAGTGGATTACCAGCGTGCAGACCGCATGGGCACCAGAATGGGTTGGCACCGAACAGCGCAGAACAGTCACCCTTAATGGTGAATATGCGGATGTTGTCACCCCATGGCGTAAAATGCCTAACTGGGCGGCTGGGCGGCTGTCGCGCAGCATTATCCGCTTCCGCCGGGCGGGTAACGCGTAAACCCGCCACGCAGGACACCCCACATACACACCTTACTTTAGGTAAGGTGTGTATGTGGCAGCTTTATCCGGTCAGACCGGGCATACGCCACTGGCGCATTGTAGATGCGCCCAGTCTACAACCTCACGCACCTTTTCATCCGCAATCCCTGCGGTAATGGCTGCAAACTGACCTGCGGAAACTTCCTCTTCCGGCAGATATTCGTAGCCAAGGTCTGAATCCGCACGGCTTGGCAGTACGGCGCAGCACCTGACCCCTGGCTGGTATTTGGCGACCATGGCGCGGAAATTTTCCAGATCATGACGATCCGTATAAATTTTGAGCGTGTAGGAAACCTGATTCCCCTGCTCTGCACCAATCCAGTATTTTTCCAAAAGTTCCAACCAGCGAAACTGCTCCTCCGGTGTGGCTTCCGGCGCAGTCAGAACCCTCTCGCCCATACCCAGCCGCTGGATAAGAGGCACTGTTGGAAATCCGACAATGCTCATTCCGGGAAAACTCCGTAACGACCGAACAGGGTAGCCTTTTGCCTCGTAGGTAGACAAAAGCGGGTCCGTACCGTTTTCCCACACACCATCTTCACGCCGTACGCCTTTAAACTGTACCCAGCGCAAATACTGCCGTCTGGCTGGCAAGTGTGCCCCTTCGGTCAGGCCGAACAGTTTGGAGGTTGTGCCTGCGGGTTTGACTGTGGTCACTGTAACCGGGCGTTCTGCGCCCATATCCTGCGCATAGGCGTTGGCCTCTGCTTTGGCGATGCAGGAAAGCTGGTGCACCGCCTTCCAGAAAGACGCTGCCCGTTTTTCGTCCAGCATGTCTTTAAAGCCGAGGCCAAACCGTAGCCATGCCCATTCATGCAGCCCGGTGGGACCAATGCCTATGCGGTTTGTGCGGGCTACTTCCTGCGCATACAAGGCATCCATCCGGTTTGCCCGCAGCAGAAAACGAACGCCCAGCCTTACGGAATCCCTTACTCGCGCATCCCACGCCTGTGCCAATTCAAGCGGCAGATCGCCCGGAGTGACGTCCTCCAGAGGCACAGGGCATGCCAGCAGCGGCGCAAAATCTCCAATAACGCAGTAGCCACCCGTTACGTGGAGCGTAATTTCACCACACGGGTTGGTCGTAACCGGAAAATGTGCTTCGGCCGCGCAACCCGCCAGCTCTGCCAGTAATGCCGCAGCATGCGTTGCCTGATAACGCGACGAGCGGAAATCCCTGCCATCCGCATGCACGGGCTTACGGCGGGCACTGCCGGTGCGGTTATCTTCCAGTTTATCGCCGTTAATAAAACCGGGCTCACCATTAATCCATGCACAACGGGTTGCTTCCGCAAACACTGCCCTTGCATGCTCGGCAAGCGGCCCGACCTGCGCTGGGTCATTCACACACTGCCAGAATTCCTGATCCACCATGACCGAATGGTTGGCTGTCCATAGCCCCCCTTCCTCCTTGGCGCGAATAAAACGGAGGACTTCCGTATCCCGCCAGGATTTGGTGGCCATGCGCGCAGCACGGCGAGCACCACCTACCTGCACCTCAACAGACAAATAGTGGTCCACACGTAGCGCCTGCTCCCATTTGGGCATGCCGTTGCTACGTGCGGGTTCAATCACATGGACGCGCACATTCAACAGCCCACGCAGGAGCGAGATCGGGCCAGAGGCCGGCCGCCCCTGCATGCCGGCAATAGGGCTACCCGCGCAGCGAATGCGGCTGAAGTCCAGCACCAGAGAGCGCCCTTCCGCGCCCTGAAAGGCCATGGCTTCGATCATTTCGACCGCTTTGGCCCATCCTTCGCGGCTATCTTCTATAACATGCACAAGCGCATTGGGCTGTGCTGGCATGGAGGTGTGAACAAACTGGTTTAAAAAACTGCTAACCTGCGCTTCCATGTCTGCATCAAACGCATCCAGCAGTGTACCCCAGGGCAATATCTGCATTTCCAGACCAAAATGGAGCAATCCTGCCCGGTCATGCGGGTAATCTGGATGATCTTTCCCCAGCACAAAATGCAGGTCTGGGGCCTGTGCCCAATCTACAATGCAGAGTTCATCATCATACGCACGGCCTACCCCCGAGCCATTTAGCAGCAGGTAGAACTTGGCAAAGGAGCAGATAGCCGTCGCGCAATTGGTAAACACTTCCATATTGCGGCCCGGTTGATCCTCATCCCCGTGCTGAAGGTGCCTGCCGGATGTCAGCAACGCACCGGTGGCAATGGCATTGCGGAGTTGCTGGGTTTCCCTCTCATCCACACAGGCAAGCAGGCCCGTGTTGCCTGCGGCTACTCTGCTGGCCACTGTCCCAAAACTTTCATGATCCGATGGACGGAAGACTGTCCGCCGCCCGACCGCCTCCCCCATGCCCCGGTCAAGTGCACGGGCCGGTGCCGGGCGCAGGCCAAAAGCCTCTTCAAACGGGTAGCGCGGCGCTGCCACAGGTCGCGCGGCCAGAGTGCTCGCATGTAAAAAATGCCCGTTCATAGATTGACTCCATCATCTCGCCCAGCCGCAGAAAATCGGCCAAAAATCGTTCATGTTGTGTCTTGTTGGTGATGATTACGCCATATCTGGTATTTGGCACGTACAAAATTCCGCACAAAACCCCGGCTTTGCAACAAAGGCCGGACTTCCCTAGCCTTCCGCTTTGTTTTTTGCGAATGCGGCGCATTCTAAATATTTAAGGGGAGGTGCGACTCATCCTTTATGGCTCCCCCGCTTATGGCAAGAGCGGCTCATGCGTCGGGTGCAATGCCAGCAATGCTCCCGCTACAGGGCATGATACGTCTTGTATCTTGCCATCCCGCCTTATGGGCTTATGCTGCTTGGCGTTGTTACCGTGTGCGTTTCTGCTGGGAGCTTGTGTCCGTTGTCCACACCTCAACTTGTTGATCCAAAACTGACTCAGGCCGCAGTTTTTCTGGTTCTGACCCTTGATAGCGATACTTCGGTCAACCCGCAGGTTCTGGACCTTCTGGGGGATATTTCGTCTCTTGTGCGAGGAATTGGCTTTCGGATTCCAGATGGCAAGCTAAGTTGCGTAACCGGAATTGGGTCACAGGCATGGGACCAGCTTTTTGGCGCACCACGCCCCAAAGAACTTCACCCCTTCCGTGAGATCAATGGCGTGCACCATGCGCCAGCAACGCCGGGGGACCTGCTTTTTCATATCCGTGCAACCCAGATGGACCTCTGTTTTGAACTGGCTGCAGCACTTGTGGCCCGGCTGGAAGGTGCTGCAAGCGTTGTGGATGAAGTCCACGGTTTTAAATATTTTGATGCCCGCGACCTGCTCGGCTTTGTGGACGGCACGGAAAACCCTTCTGGTCAGGTTGCCACGAATGCCACAATCATTGGTGAAGAAGACCCCGCTTTTGCGGGGGGAAGCTACGTGATTGTGCAAAAGTACCTGCACGACATCAAAAAATGGGATGCCATTCCCACCGAGGTGCAGGAGCACATTATTGGTCGCAAAAAGGTATCGGACATAGAACTGCCCGAAGCCGCAAAGCCCAGCTACGCCCATAATGTTCTCACCAATATTGAAGAAAACGGTGAGCAACTCCAGATCGTGCGTGAAAACATGCCATTTGGCACCGTAGGTAAAGGGGAGTTTGGCACGTACTTTATTGGTTACGCCCGCTCCCCGGCCCGAACGGAGCAGATGCTCCAGAACATGTTTATCGGCAAACCACCGGGCAATTATGACAGACTGCTGGACGTAAGCACCGCAGTTACCGGTTCGCTGTTCTTTACGCCTACCTGTGAATTTCTGGACGCTGCCCCGGACATGGAAGGACCGGCCCAACCCGCCGCCCCTGCCCCTCAGCTTCCACCGCGTGACAAGCAAGACGGTTCCCTCGGCATTGGATCACTCAAGAATTAAGGACGCCAGACATGAACAACCTGCACAAACACCTTGCCCCCATTTCCGCCGAAGCCTGGTCCCAGATTGAGGAGGAAGCCACCCGCACCATCCGCCGCCATCTGGCTGGCCGCCGTGTGGTAGATACACCAGACCCCAAAGGCACCGCTTTTGCAGGCGTTGGAACCGGGCGTGGCAAAAAAATCGACACCTCAGATACGGGTGTGCTGGCCACCCAGCGCGAAGTGCTGCCGCTGGTTGAACTGCGCGTTCCCTTCACTCTATCCCGTGAAGAAATTGATGCCGTAGAACGCGGCGCTCTGGATTCAGACTGGCAGACCGTCAAGGACGCCGCGCAAAAAATTGCTTTTGCCGAAGACCACGCAATATTCGATGGCTTTGAAGCCGCTGGTATTTGTGGGCTGCGTAAGGGCACTTCCAACCCCCATCTCAAACTGCCGCCACAGGCCAAGGACTACCCCCACGCCATTGCAGAGGCCCTGAACACCCTGCGCCTTGCTGGCGTCAATGGCCCCTATTCGGTTGTGCTGGGCGCACAGGCGCATCTGGCGGTTAGCAGCGGGGATGATGATGGCTACCCCGTTCGCAAGCATATTGAGAGCATGATTGACGGCAAAATCATCTGGGCGCCTGCACTTGAAGGCGCTTTTGTCGTCTCCATGCGTGGTGGGGATTTTGTGCTTGATATCGGGCAGGATCTCTCCATTGGCTATCTGAGCCATACGGCAGAAACCGTGGAACTTTACCTGCAGGAAAGCTTTATGTTCCGCGTGCTGACCAGCGAGGCAACGGTTACTCTGGATCATTCTACGGCCTCTGCTTAACAGCGTTCCCCGCAGCCTATCTGCCGGTCAGGTAGGCTGATAAAGGCGGCATATGCCCGGTACGGGAGCAACCAGAACGCCCCACCGGGCCATGCCGCCTTTTTTGTGCGCATGTCAGCCCGTGCTCAAAGCGTGGCCCGCGCAAAACTTAATGCCCGCAGCAGTTTACGAAGCCCCGGTGTTACGCGATAAGACTGCTTTGCTGTTCCCCCATATGCGCGTTTTTTCCGAGGTTCCATGATCCGTCTCGACAATATCAGTAAACATAATGGTCACCGTGTGATCTTTATCGAGGCGTCTGCTGCCTTGCAAAAGGGCGAGAAAATCGGACTGGTTGGCCCCAATGGTGCGGGTAAGACCACGCTTTTCCGCCTGATTACGGGGCAGGAGGAACCGGACGAAGGGCATGTGCTGACCGACCGGGGCGTTACCATCGGCTTTTTCAACCAAGACGTAGGGGAGATGGCAGGCCGCAGCGCGGTTGCCGAGGTCATGGATGGTGCTGGCCCCGTAGCCGAAGTGGGAGCAGAACTTGCCAGACTGGAAACCGCTCTGGCTGACCCCGAGCGGTTTGACGAGCTGGATACCATACTGGAGCAGTTTGGCGAGGTTCAGGCCCGCTTTGAAGAGCTTGGTGGCTACGCACTGGATGGCCGCGCGCGTGAAGTGCTGCATGGGCTGGGCTTTAGCCAGGAAATGATGGACGGAGACGTAGCACTCCTGTCCGGTGGCTGGAAAATGCGTGTCGCACTTGCCCGTATTCTCCTGATGAAGCCCGACGTGATGCTGCTGGATGAACCAAGCAACCATCTGGACCTCGAAAGCCTGATCTGGCTGGAGCAGTTCTTGGCGGGTTATGATGGCGCGTTGCTCATGACATCGCATGACCGGGCGTTCATGAACCGGATCATCAACAAGGTGATCGAAATTGATGGGGGCGCCCTGACCAGTTTTTCAGGCGATTACGAGTTCTACGAACAACAGCGCGCCCTGAATGAAAAGCACCAGCAGGCCCAGTTTGACCGGCAGCAGGCCATGCTGGCCAAGGAAGTCGCGTTTATTGAACGGTTCAAGGCACGTGCATCCCATGCAGCACAGGTGCAGAGCCGGGTTAAAAAGCTGGATAAAATTGATCGGGTGGAACCACCAAAGCGCCGACAGGCTTTGTCTTTTACATTCCCGCAGGCGCCCCGCTCGGGTGATTCCGTGGTCAACCTGCGTGGCGTGGATAAAAGCTACGGCTCGCGCGTTATCTATAAAGGTCTGGACCTGTTAATCCGGCGGCAGGAACGCTGCTGTGTGCTGGGCGTGAATGGCGCGGGCAAATCCACCCTGCTCAAGCTGGTAACAGGCACCACCGAGCCCGATGCAGGCACTGTTACGCTGGGTGGCAGTGTTAAAATGGGCTATTTTGCCCAGCATGCCATGGACCTGCTGGACGGCGAGCGCACGGTGTTTGAAACATTGTGCGATACCTTCCCTCTGGCTAATCAAGGGGCTTTGCGCACGGTTGCTGGCGGGTTCGGCTTTTCCGGTGATGACGTGGACAAAAGCTGCAAGGTGCTCTCGGGGGGTGAAAAAGCCCGGCTGGTCATGGCGTTGATGCTGTATGACCCGCCGAACTTTCTGGTGCTCGACGAACCAACCAACCATCTGGATATCGCGACAAAGGAAATGCTGATTGCCGCACTGGCTGATTATGATGGCACCATGCTCTTTGTCTCGCATGACCGGCATTTTCTGGCAGCCCTTTCCAACCGTGTGCTGGAGCTTACTCCAGATGGCCTGCACCGTTATGATGGCGGATATACTGAATATGTCGCCCGAACCGGACGGGAAGCACCGGGACTGCACGAGTAGAAACACCAGCAGAACCAGGCAACCGATTAAGGTTTGAAAGGCCATTCGGATATGAAGCACTATTCCGCAGCTCAGACCGCAGAATACCTGCCCTTTGCCAGTCTGGTTGATGCGCTGGCCGTTGCGGTGCAGGACTACGCCAATGGTGCCATAACCTGCCCCGAACGCACGGTTGTTGGTGCGCCGGGCGGGACTGGCCTGCTCATGGCCATGCCCTGTGCAAGCCCGGATATTCTGGTCACCAAGCTTTTGACCATATGCCCCGATAACGCTGGCACATCACGCCCGACCATTCAGGGGCAGGTAACCTGTGCAGATGCAAAAACGGGCGAGCTCCTGTTCTCGCTCGATGGCCCAACAGTAACCATGCGCCGCACCGCAGGCATAAGCATGCTGGGCATACGCCTGCTAGCCCGCAAACCTGTCCGTAAAGTGCTGATTATTGGCACAGGTGCACAGGCCAGTGCCCATTGTGCAGCCTTGGCCAGCCTACACCCCCAGACAACAGTCTTTGTACGCGGCCGAACCCCAGAACGGGCAAAAGATTTTTGCGAACGGCATCAGGCCCTGCCTCTCGACCTGCGCCCGGTAGCCCCGCAGGATACCCGGTTTGACGTCATTATCACTGTGACACCAAGCAGGGAGTGCCTGTACAATGAACAACCAACTCCAGAAAGCCTGATTATTGGCGTTGGTGCTTTTCGGCCAGATATGATCGAAGTTGGACCGCGCACTGTACACGCAAGCCAGCTTTATGTTGATGACCCAATAGGCGCACCCAGCGAAGCAGGGGATCTGCTTCAGGCTGGTGTAGACTGGGCGCGCGTGTGCTCTCTTGCTTCGGCACTCCATACTCCCCCCTCTTTGGAGCGGGCTGTCTTTTTCAAGTCCGTTGGGTGTGCCGCGTGGGATCTGGCTGCCTGCCGCGTTGTGCCGCATTAATCCAGCCTGAGTGTACCCACAGTCCATGCCCCCTTACACGAGGCCATGGACTGTAGGGAGTATTATATTTACGCAGGAATATTCTGCACAATGGCAGCGCCAAGTTCACGCGTGCCCGCAGTGCCGCCCATATCTGGGGTGCGGGGTGTTGCCGGATTTTCCAACGTTTTTTCAATTGCCTGCATCACCAGCCCTGCGGCTTCTGGCTCGCCCAGATGCTCCAGCATCATGGCCGCAGCCCATATCTGCCCTACGGGGTTGGCAATAAAGCGGCCTGCAATATCGGGTGCGGAACCGTGAACGGGTTCAAACATGGAGGGGTAAGCCCGTTCGGGGTTAATATTGGCCGAGGGAGCAACAGCAATTGTGCCTGTAATGCCCGGCCCCAGATCGGACAGAATATCCCCAAACAGATTACTGCCAACAACCACATCAAACCGTTCAGGAGACATGACAAACCGTGCGGCCAGAATATCAATATGGTACTGGTCCATCCGCACATCCGGATACTCTTTGCCAATCGCTTCAAACCGGGAATCCCAGTAGGGCATGGAATGGAACAGACCATTGGATTTGGTGGCTGACGTCACGTGCAAACGCCCTAGTTTACGGGCATATTCAAATGCGTAGCGGAGAATACGGTCTGTGCCATAACGGGTGAAGACCGCAGTCTGCATAGCCCCTTCGGATGGTGTACCTTCACCAAACACGCCGCCTATCTGGGAATATTCGCCTTCACAGTTTTCACGCACAATCCAGAAATCTATATCGCCGGGTTTTTTATTGGCCAATGGACACGGGATACCCGGCAAAAGCCGGACCGGGCGCAGATTGACATACTGGTGGAACTCCCGCCGAATGGGAATAAGCAGCCCCCAAAGCGAAATATGATCTGGAACGGACGGAAAGCCCACAGCACCCAGCAAAATGGAATCACTTTGTGAGAGCTGGTCAATGCCGTCCTTTGGCATCATCTGCCCGGTGCGCAGCCAAGTTTCGCAGTTCCAGTCATAATTGCGAAATTTTATTCCAAAATCGCAAACTTCTGCCACACGCTCCAGAACATTCAGGGCTTGCGGCATAACTTCCGTGCCAATACCATCCCCCGGAATAACGGCTATTTCATAAGTCTTCACTCGGTTTTATCCTTATTACCAGATGAACAAACACGTCTTTTTCAATCAGAGGGCATGCTCTTGCGCGGCACATATATGGGCAAGAGTGTGCCAGTAGCGCACCCCTCTGGTTATGATTGAATCATCAAAATCATAATCAGGAGAATGGAGTTTATGAGACTCCCCATTCCCGATCATGGCATAGGCTCCAGGCTTTTTTTGCAGCATGAAGCCAAAATCCTCGGAGGCCAGACTGGGGGTAATATCCATATCCGGCACTGGGCCACCCATTTGTGCTTCCAGTGCACGCATGGCTTTGCGTGCAAGCTGGGTGGCATGGTGCTCGTTAACCGTAACGGGGTAAGGCTGATGAAAATTAACCTGTATGGTAACACCATGGGCCACCTGTAGCCCACTGCACAGGCGTTGCAGCCCATCCTTGAGTTCATCAAGCACCACCGGGTCCAGAGCACGCAGGGTACCTGCCAGCCGGGCTGTTTCTGGCAATATGTTATCCGTTGTTCCTGCATCAAAAACACAGAAGGACACCACGGCAGGAATGGTGGGGTCCGTGCGGCGGGCCACCAGTAACTGGGCCTCCTGCACCAATGCTGCCCCAATAGTCAGCGGGTCCGTGCCCAGATGTGGCTGGGCCGCGTGGGACCCCTTGCCTGTAATCTGGATTGCAAAGCGCCAGCCACCCGCCATAATCGGGCCAGAACGAACCCCCATGCGCCCGGCTTCCAGCCCCGGCCAGTTATGCAGGCCAAAACAGTAATCCGTTGGGAACAGATCAAACAGACCTTCATCTATCATAACCTGTGCACCAGCCCCGCCCTCTTCCGCAGGCTGGAAAACAAAGTGTACCCGGCCGCATGGCGGTGGGTCTGCTTTAAGCAGTGCCGCGGCACCAAGCAGCATGGCGGTATGCCCATCATGCCCACAGGCATGCATGACCCCGGGTGTGCAGGATGCCCACGGTGCTTGTCCTGCCTCGCTTACTGGCAGGGCATCCATATCGGCGCGCAGCATAATGGCGGGGCCTGCAATCCCCGTATCCAGCGTGGCGACAACCCCTGTTCCGGCAAGGCCAATATGGGGCGCGTAACCCAGATTTTGCAAATACTCGGCAACAAGGGCCGACGTTCTGTGCTCCTCAAACCTGAGTTCGGGGTGCGCATGCAAATCCCTGCGTAGTTCAGCCAGAAAAGCGACATCAACAGTCAATGGCTTCATAACTGTTTACTCCGCCGCCATCAGCACGCTTTTAAGCCTCAGATTAGCTTCAAACGCCTGCCTGCCGAGGTCTTTGCCAATGCCGGAACCGCCAAACCCGCCAGTTGGAATAACAAAGTCTGAAGAACGGCCATAACGGTTAACCCATACCGTGCCAGCTTTGAGCATACGAATGGCGCGCATGGCTCTGGGCAGGGAGGCAGTATGCACACCGGCTGCCAGCCCATAAACAGGGTGTTCAGCCAGTGCAAATGCCTGATCATCCTCATCAAACACCTGTATGGCCAGAACGGGGCCAAAGACCTCCTCCTGCCATAAGGGGCATTCTGCATTCTGGACCATTACCATACCGGGGGAGAGGAAAACGCCACCGGTATTCGTATCCATACGTTTGCAGGCTACCAGTTCCTGCGCACCTGCATGCACACTGCCTTGCACCAGTGCGAGAATACGGTTTGCCTGTGGTTCTGAAATAATGGGGGAATATGCTGCGTTTTCATCCCACGGGGCTAATGCCGTTACTTGCCCGCACCGTGCAACAAGCGCTGCAATCAGGGGTTCGGCCACACCACGCTGCACAATAAGGCGGGAGCCGGTTACACACACCTGCCCGGCATTGCCTGTAAAGGCGCGGAAAATGCGGTCCGCCACATCATCCACACTCGGAATATCATCAAACACCAGTTGCGGGCTTTTCCCGCCCAGTTCCAGCGTAACCGGTTTTGGCCCGCTTTCAGCAGCAGCTTTCATGACAGCAATACCCGTGCGGGTGGACCCGGTAAAACTGAGTTTGCCAATAGCCGGATGCCGGCAAATGGCCTCCCCCGTTGCAAGGCCCATACCTTGCACAACATTGAACAACCCTGCGGGCAACCCAGCCTCAACAGCCAGTTCGGCCAGCCTGACCACTGAAAACGGCGTCATTTCAGATGGCTTGAGCACCGTGCCATTCCCCGCGGCAAGAGCTGGCACCACTTTCCAGCTTGCCATGACCAGCGGAAAGTTCCACGGCGCAATGGCCCCGGTAACGCCGTAAGGCTCATACACGGTCATGCCCAAAAGATTAGTGGCTGTTGCGGCTACGTCTCCGCCAACCTTATCACAATACTCTGCAAAAAACCTTATACCTTCAGCAAGGAAAGGAATATCCCACCCAACTGTCTGGGCAATGGGGCGGGTGGAACAGACTGTTTCCAGCCGGGCCAGTTCCATGGCGTTACGCTCGACCAGATCAGCCCAGCGGCGCAGAACTTTTGCACGCTCGCGTGGAGCACAGCTTGCCCACCCACTCTGGCGCTGCACACGGGCAGCAGTTTGTGCGGCCTCGTCCACCAGATCAGCCCCGGCTTCTGGCAGATGTGCCAGAATGCGGCCATTCCCTGGGCTGGTTACGGCAATATCCGCCCCACCGGGCACAAGCCTGCCTGCCAGAAAATGCCCAACGGGCAGCGCTACATCTTCTGGACGAAAACCAAGATTGTTCACGCTCTACTCCCCTGCACTGTGGCTGTTGCAAACGCCATTCAGGTCATTGCGGTATCGTAGTTTTTCTTATCCATACTGTTGGCGCAAATACTAAAACGGGGTGAATGGCAATTTAATGCTTTCTTACAGCCCCTGCCTCCAGAACAGCACAATCCGCTATCGTAACGACTGGTTACAGCACCATATTTTCCGCCCGTACCAGCATAGGAAAAACAAGGCCAACAACACAACGGATACCAACAGCCATGACTCCAGAGACACTTGTATCACTCGATCGTGCCCACCTGATCCATCCCGTCTCATCATGGCGTGATCAGGAAGAGCATGGACCGCGCATCCTGCAATCCGGTCAAGGATCATGGCTGACGGATATTCATGGCAACAAGCTGCTCGACGGGTTTGCTGGGCTCTGGTGCGTTAACGTGGGTTACGGCCAGCAAAGTGTTGTGCAGGCCGCCGCAGAACAGATGACCCGCCTGCCCTATGCCACCGGCTATTTTGGCTTTGCAAGCGAGAGCGCCATTACCCTTGCCTCCCGCCTTGCGGCCGTAACGCCGGGTGATCTTAACCGGGTCTTTTTCTCCCAAGGTGGGTCCGATGCCGTGGATAGCGCCCTGCGCTTTATCCGCTTTTACCAGCATGCCCGCGGCACACCGGAAAAACGCCATGTAATTGGTCTGGCCCGTGGCTACCATGGCAGCACTTACACCGGGGCTGGCCTTACAGCCCTTGCTGCGTTCCATCGTAATGCAGATGTGCCTCTAGCCTGGCAGCATCACATCCCTAGCCCAGACCCCTACCGCCACCCCAAAGGGCCGGATGCCGCCGCCATTATTGCCGCCTGTGTAGCCGACCTGCACAACAAGGTGGCCGAACTTGGCGGGCCAGAACACGTTGCCGCATTCTTCTGTGAGCCTGTGCAGGGTTCGGGTGGTGTTGCAGTGCCGCCGGTCGGGTGGCTGAGCGCCATGCGCAACGCCTGCCGGGAACTGGATATTCTGTTTGTAACGGATGAAGTGATTACCGGTTTTGGCCGCACAGGCCCCCTGTTTGCCTGTGAGCATGAAAATGTTGTGCCGGATATGATGACCGTAGCCAAGGGCCTGACATCTGGCTACGCCCCCATGGGAGCCGTATTCATGAGCGAGGGCATGTATGCCACAATCCGTGATGCGACCCCCGCAGGTGTTGCCGTAGGCCACGGCATGACCTACAGCGCTCACCCCGTTAGTGCTGCCATTGGCCTTGCCGTGCTGGACCTTTACCAGAACGGGCTGCTTGAAAACGGCGTACGCTCCGGTGTGCATCTGGCTGAGCGCCTTGCCAGCATGAAGAACCACCCGCTTGTGGGCGATACCCGGTCCATGGGCATGCTTGCAGCCATTGAACTGGTGACAGACAAACAGGCCAAAACCAAGCCTGCAGCCTCGTTGGGTATTTCCAAAAAACTGGCCAGAATTGGTTACGAAAATGGCGTTCTGTTCCGCGCCTTTGGGGATGACATCATCGGGCTGGCTCCTCCGCTGTGCATGACTCTGGAAGAAACAGATATTCTGTGCGATCGTATCGAGGTCGTATTAAATGCATTGCTGGACGACAAGGACATAGCCGCAGCAATTGCCTGAGACACCGAGCCGTGGCGCACATGCGCCGCCACGGCCATGGCAGGAGATTCACCCTCATGAAGGGACTTTTCCGACGTGTGTCCGAAACACAGCGGTCACCCATTACCATAACAGTGAACGGGCAACCCGTTACAGCGCTTGAGGGGGACACCATTCTAACCGCCCTCCTTCTGGCTGGCGGGCAGCTCCGTGTGAATGAGTTTGATCAAAAACCAAGGGCAGGTTTCTGCCTTATGGGAGCCTGTCAGGATTGCCGCGTATGGACCGAAAGCGGTGATGAACTGCGCGCCTGTTCCACCCCCGCCACTCCCGGCCTACGTATAGTGACAGCAGAGGTGCCATGGACAAGCCAGTAGTTATTGTTGTCGGGGCGGGGCCTGCTGGCACACGCGCGGCACAAACCCTTACTCAGGCCGGCCTGCGCCCGATTGTGCTGGATGAAAACCGCCAGCAGGGTGGCCAGATATACCGTAGGCAGCCGGAAAATTTTGTGCGGCCAGCATCAAAGCTCTATGGCGCTTCCGCACGTTCCGCCACGGCACTGCATACAGCTTTTGCAGAATTACTCCCGCATATAGAATACCGCCCAGAAACGCTGGCATGGGGTGTTGTGGACCAGCAGGTGCTGGTGGAACATAACCAGCGGGTAGAGGCCATTCCCTATGATGCGCTGATCATTGCTACCGGGGCTACCGACCGCATTATGCCCTGCCCCGGCTGGACATTACCCGGCGTGTTTACCCTTGGGGGTGCCCAGATCGCGCTCAAGGCACAGGCCTGCGCCGTTGGTGCAGCCCCAGTCTTTATGGGCACGGGGCCACTTCTGTATCTGGTGGCGTGGCAGTACCTCAAGGCTGGCATCAAGCCACGGGCGGTGCTGGACACGTCATCCCTCAAAACACGTATTAAAGGCCTGCGTGGCCTGCGCCACCGACCCGCCATACTGGCACAGGGTGTGCGTTATATGGCCGAGCTCATGCGTGCTGGCGTGGCCCTGCATGCCGGTATTCAGCCCGTACGCATAGAAGAACGGGATGATGAAGATGGGTTGCGTGTAAGAGGTGTAACCTGGCGGAACAGCCGTGGTCAGTTACGCCATACCGTGGGCGATGCCGTTGGCATGGGGTATGGCCTGCGCTCGGAAACGCAGCTGGCCGACCTGCTGAAATGCGACTTCGCCTTTGACCCCACATCCCGCCAGTGGCTACCTGTTACGGACGAGGATGGCGCAACATCGCAGCAAGGCGTTTACACAGCAGGGGACGGTGCAGGCATACGCGGTGCAGATGGCGCGGAATATGCCGGTGCTCTGGCCGCCCTGCGCTGCCTTGCTGATCTGGGCTTGACTGTGTCTGCACAGGAAGTCGCTCGTTTGCGCAAGGCGCTGGAGCCTATGACGGCCTTCCGCACCGGGTTGGAAACGGGTTTTCCCTGGCCATGGCGGAACGCTGCCTCCTTACCGGACGAGACTGTTATCTGCCGCTGCGAGAACGTGACAGCAGGTGATATTCGCCGGGCAGCCGGTTCGCTGGATGCGCCGGAACTCAACCGTGCCAAAGCTTTTGTGCGTGTGGGTATGGGCCGTTGTCAAGGGCGCATGTGCGGCCTTGCCGGCGCGGAAGTTCTGGCAGCGGCCCGTAACATACCCATTGAACAGGCAGGCCGTATCCGCAGTGCGGCGCCCATTAAACCCTTACCCGCCAAAATCCGGGGTATTATGACATGAGCCAGCCTGTTACCAACACCACTGCACGGGCCGATGTTATTATTATTGGCGGCGGCATTATGGGGGCTGCAACCGCGTTTTTTGCGCGCCAGCGGGGTTTGTCCGTTATTCTGCTTGAGCGCGATCTGGTCGGCCAATATGCCTCGGGCACCAATTTTGGCAATGTGCGCCGCCAGGGCCGCTTTTTGCCCCAACTCCCCCTTGCCAACAGGTCCCGCGCCCTGTGGGGCGACCTCCCCCGCCTGATTGGCGAAAATGTTGAATTCCTGCCCAGCGGGCATGTGCGTGTTGCTTTTAAAGCCGAGGACAGCGCCCGACTGGAAAAATACGCACAGGACTGCAAACCCTATGGGCTAGAACTAGAGCTTTACAGTGGCCGCAAGGCTGTAGAGCGCTTTCCCATGCTCGCGGCAGATGTGGACTGCGCGTCTTTTTCCCCGCTTGACGGGCACGCCAACCCCCGCCTTGCCGCACCGGCGTTTGGCCGTGCTGCACGGCGGGCGGGTGCAACTGTGCGGGAGGGGGCCGAAGTCAGCAATATTACACGTACGGCAGAAGATTTTGTGGTGGAAACAGCTGATGGCCTGCGCTTTACCGCCCCCCTGCTCCAGATTTCGAGCGGAGCATGGGGGCAAAAAATGGCTGCCGCGTTTGGCGAAAACCTGCCGCTAACCCCCAAAGCTCCGCAGATGGGGGTAACAGAACCCGTTCCCTACCGTATTCACCCGGTTATTGGCTATGCCTCATGGGTGGAGGAGGAAGGCGTTTATCTGCGGCAGGTGGAACGCGGGAATATTGTATTTGGTGGCGGGCTACGGGGCACTGTGGACCTGAACACCAAGCGGGCACAACTTAACCCGCTGAACACTGTCAGGCAGATGCCGCATCTGGAGCGTATTCTGCCTGACTTTGCACGCCTGCGCATTATTCGGACATGGACCGGCATTGAAGGTTATACCGATGATGATCTACCCGTTATGGGGCCAAGTGCCCGCGTGCCGGGCCTGTATTACGCCTTTGGATTCTGCGGTCACGGTTTTCAGCTCGGGCCGGGTGTAGGGGCAACCATGGCGGACCTGCTGGCTACAGGCAAAACCGAAATTCCCCTTGAACCCTTCAGCATTGCCCGTTTTGCGGCTCCGGTCAGCCTATAATAGTCCTTGATCTGCCTGCCGGTTCTGGACGGGCAGATCAGGCCAAATATGCCCACGGCATTATCTGTGGTCCTTTTTCCAACATACAGAAGGCTCTGCTGCATAAACCAAGAAAGCAGTAGCATTCTCCGCTCAGTTTATGTTGTCATATCGTAACGTTAATCAGACGGACAAAAACATCATGACGACGTTCAGGCCAAAATTCGTAACATTTGACTGCTACGGCACCCTGACCCGCTTTCGTATGAGCGACATGGCGCGTGAGCTTTACGCAGATGTTGTTCCCCCCGAAGGCATGGAACAGTTCTGCAAGGACTTTGCCGCCTACCGGCTGGACGAAGTCCTGGGCCCATGGCAGCCCTACCGTTACGTGCTGCTCAATGCCGTGGAACGCACCTGCAAAAAATGGAATGTTCCCTTTGCACCCGAAGTGGCCAACAAGTTTTATGAAGCCGTTCCCACATGGGGGCCTTGGGACGATGTGCCCGCAGGGCTGGCCAAAGTTGCCAAGGAAGTGCCTCTGGTCATCCTTTCCAATGCTTCCAACACGCAAATCCACTCCAATGTGGCCAAGCTTGGCGCACCTGTGCACGCTGTATTCACGGCGGAAGACGCGCAGGCTTACAAGCCGCATATGCGTGCATTTGAATACATGCTGGACAAGCTGGGCTGTGGTCCGGAGGACATCCTGCATGTTTCATCTTCCCTGCGCTATGACCTGATGACCGCGCATGATCTGGGTATTCGCAACAAGGTTTTTGTTGCACGCGGGCATGAACCCTCCACGCCGTATTACGGTTACACCGAAATCCCCAATATTGGTGGCCTGCCCGGCGTTCTGGGCCTGTAAGCCTTTAGCCCGGATGCGGGGCGATTATTCCCATACAATATTCGCCCCGTTCTGTTTGTCCCTCCCCCCTGTTTTCCCCCGTTTGGAGCGTGTTGATGCTGAACCGACGCAACATGATAAAACAGGGAACACGCCTGCTCGCTACAGGGGTTTGCGCGGCTCAACCTTGGCTCGGCACAACGTGGGCAGAGGATAACAATGCTGTTGGAGCCGGTTTTGCACAAGTCGGGCAGCAGGGCACACAGCCCCGCACCGGCGGGCACGTGCGGGCAGCCTCCACATCGGGCTCCCTGAGCGACACGCTGGACCCTGCGCGCCAGTCCATGGCGACTGATTACATGCGGGGCAACATGTTTTACGATGGTCTTGTCGCACTGGACGAGACCCTGACCCCACACCCGGCTCTTGCCCAAAGCATAGAGAGCACCGACTTTAGAACATGGCATATCCGGCTACGCAGTGGCGTGTGCTTCCATGATGGAGCCCCCCTGACATCGGCCGATGTTGTGTATTCCATCCTTCGCCATAAAGCGCCCGAGCTTGGCTCACAGGTCCATTATCATGCCATGACCATGCGCACCGTAAAAGCCGATGGCCCGCTTGGCGTTGTGATTGAACTGGATGCACCCAATATCGCGTTCCCCTCGGTTCTGGGGTTAACCAATTTTGCCATCATCCGTGAGGGAACAACCCAGTTTCATAAAGCCAATGGCACCGGCCCGTTTACCTGCGCCGTTTTCCAGCCGGGTATTCGTTCAGTAGCCCTGCGTAACCCCAATTTTTGGCAACCCGGTGGTGTGTGGGTGGATTCCCTCGAACTCATTTCCATCAGTGATGATATGGCCCGGCATAATGCCCTACTCTCAGGCGATGTAGATATTATTGCTGCCGTGGACCCCCGGCTTGTAGCGCTCATCCGCAAACGCAATATCGCAGTGCTGGAAAGCCCGACAGGCACCTACACCAATCTGGCCATTCGGCAGGACGTGGGGCCGGGCCAGAACCCGGATTTTGTGCAGGCCATGAAGCTGCTGTTCAATCGCGAACAGATGCGCAGTTCCATTTATCTGGGCTTTTGCCGCACAGGTAATGACCAGCCTCTGCCCCCCGAACACCGCGACTGCAACACAACCCTGCCCCAGACCGGGTTTGACCCGGACAAGGCGCGCTTCCTGTTCAAAAAGAATGGTTTTCTCAACCAGAGCCTGCCACCGCTCATCTGTTCCCCCGCCGCTAACGGCTCGGTGGAGATGGCAGTGCTCCTGCAGAATGCGGCACAGAATATTGGGGTCAAGCTGGATGTGCGCCGCATGCCAGCAGATGGATACTGGACGCAGTCATGGATGCGTTTTCCCATGGGGTTTGGCAATGTTAACCCCCGTGCCTCCGCAGACATGACCTTTGCTGTCAGCTTTGCATCAACCGCCCCATGGAACGAATCCCACTGGCGCGACCCACGGTTTGACCAGTTACTCGCCCTGAGCCGCCAAGAGCCAGACACGGCCAAACGGCACGCCCTGTATAACGATATGCAGGCCATGATCCGCGCAGGCTCAGGCGTGTGCATCCCCAGCTTTATTACCAGTCTGGACGGCTTTCATCCCCGCATACAGGGTTTACGCCCGCATCAGGGCGGGCAGTTGATGGGGTATAATTTTGCCCGCCACATCTGGGTAGATGAACAGCCTACCCGCTCCACAGCAGGGGGGACGGCTCCATGAATGCCAAGCTTGGCATAGCCATTGCCCGCAGGATTGGCGCATCCTGCGTATCGCTTGTTTTTGTCGTGGTCGCGGTCTTTTTTATTACCTCGGCCCTGCCCGGCGATGTTGCGCAATCCCTGCTGGGGCAGGCTGCAACGCCTGATGCAGTTGCAGCCCTACGCCACAGCCTGCGGCTGGATGAGCCTGTTCTTCTGCGTTTTGCAAGCTGGGCTGGCGGGTTGCTCCGGGGGGATTTTGGCATGTCTCTGGTCAGCCACCAGTCTGTCATGAGCATGGTGCATGAGCGCCTGTTACACTCCCTTTTGCTCGCCGGCATTACAACGCTGTTTGCCGTTCCCACGGCTTTGCTGCTTGGCACGCTTTCGGCCATATTCCGCAATACGGTTTTTGACCGTTGTGTATCCGTGCTGACACTCTGCGTTGTGTCTGTCCCCGAGTTTCTGGTCGCAACACTCGCGGTGTTGGTGTTTGCCGTGCAGCTGCACCTGCTGCCCGCCCTTGCCAGTATTAGCGATATTCATTCCATCGGGTCGTTTCTGGCGGCGTTCTCCATGCCAGTCGCCACACTGGGGTGTGTGATTGTAGGGCAAATGGCACGCATGACACGCGCCGTTATGGTGAATGTGCTCAGCTCATCATGGGTGGAAATGGCCGTGCTCAAGGGGGTATCTCCCACCGCCATTATCCTGCGCCACGTTTTGCCCAATGTTGTGGCACCACTGTTCAATGTCATGGCGCTCAGCCTTTCCTACCTACTTGGAGGCGTGGTCATTGTGGAATCTGTTTTTCATTACCCCGGGATTGCCAGCCTGATGGTGGATAGCGTGGCATCGCGCGATATTCCGCTGGTACAAACCTGTGCGCTCATCTTCTGTGCTGCGTATCTGCTGCTAACCACGCTAGCCGATGTTGTGGCCCTGTTTTCCACACAGGAAAGGAGCCGTGCATGATGCTTGCGTTCCCCCGGCCACGTTACCTGACCCCGTTTTTGCAAGCCCCAGCACTGCTCGCCTTGCTGTGGCTTCTGTTAGCCCTTGCTGGACCATGGGTTGCCCCCTACCTGCCCGGAGAAGTGGTCAGCACCACCGTATTTGCCCCCATATCCGCCAGGCATTGGCTTGGAACGGACTATCTGGGCCGCGATGTGCTGACCCGCCTGCTCTATGGCACCAGCAGCACCGTACTGCTCTGTGCGGCTTCAACAGTCATGGCCTGTGGCGCAGGAGCCTTTCTGGGCATGATGGCAGCCCTTAAACGGGGCATGACCGATACCCTGCTCTCGCGCTTTATGGATGGTGTTATTTCCATACCCTCCCTGTTAAGTGGGCTTGTGGCGGTGGCGACCTTTGGCTCCTCCGTGCCGGTGCTTGTGCTGGCAATGGCGTGCATTTACCTGCCCGGCTCCTACCGCACATGCCGCATGCTGGCACTGTCCATCGTGCAAAAGGACTTCATCCTTGCAGCACGCATGCGGGGAGAAAAGACCAGCTATCTGGTGGTGCGGGAAATCCTGCCGAACATGGCTGGTCCCGTGCTGACCGATGTGGGGCTGAGGTTTATTTACGCCGTAAGGTTATTGAGCAATCTCAGCTTTCTGGGGGTCGGGTTACAGCCCCCACAGACCGACCTGGGCTCCCTCACGCGGGAAAATCTGCTTGGCCTTGTTTACGGAGCACCCGCAGTTATCGCGCCCGCACTGGCCATTGCGTTCCTGACCGTGGGGCTCAATCTTGCACTGGATGGTAAAGGGCGACGCCAATGAGCGGGCACTCCCCCCCTCCCCTTATTACAGTCCGGAATCTCTGCCTGACCGGCCGCAGGGCTACAGGGCCGGAAACCACCATTGTCTCCAATGTCAGCTTTGACGTGGCAGAAGGTGAGATGCTGGCCCTGATCGGTGAATCCGGGTCAGGCAAAACCAGCATTGCTCTGGCCCTGACCGGCTATGCCCGCACAGGCTGCCGCATAGCACAGGGGGAATTACGGGTCGCCGGGCATGACGTGCGCACCATGGGAGCTAGCGAGTTACGCAGCTTTAGGGGCAAAACCATTGCCTATATTGCCCAGAATGCCGGGGCTGCCTTTAACCCGGCCCTGCCCCTTATGGAGCAGGTGATCGAACCCGCCCTGACCCACCACATTCTCCCCCGCAAGGAGGCTGTGGACCACGCCATTGCACTGTTCGAGATGATGGCCCTGCCCACGCCGCACACCATCGGCGCACGCTACCCGCATGAATGTTCGGGGGGGCAACTCCAGCGGATCATGGCGGCCATGGCGCTGATAACCGAGCCTGAAGTGGTCATTTTTGATGAACCGACCACTGCGCTGGATGTCACAACGCAAATAGAAGTGCTGGAAGCTTTTAGGGTCGCCATGCGCCAGTGTGGGTTTACCGGTGTTTACGTAACCCACGATCTGGCCATTGTAGCCCAGATGGCCGACCGTGCTGTTGTGCTCAAAAACGGCAGCGTGCAGGAGGAAGGCCCAACCGGGCAGATCCTGAACAAACCCACACAACCCTACACCCGGCAGCTTGTTGCCGCCAGCCAGCCACACCTGCGCAACCATGATGCGTTGCCCCCGGCAACACCGTTGCTGGATGTGCAGAACCTGATGGTCGGTTATGGGGCCATCATGCCCAATGGCCACCCCAGACATACCATTGTCAACTCCGTAAGCCTGCCTGTCCGCGCGGGAGAAACACTGGGGATTATTGGCGAATCAGGCTGCGGCAAAAGCACCCTTATCCGTGCCATAGCCGGTATTCAACCCTGGTCAGGGGGGAACATGCTCTTTGCTGGTGAGCCCCTCCCCCCCAGAATTGAGGACCGCACGCCCCAGCAGCGCCAGCACCTGCAACTGGTCGCGCAGAACGCGGATCTGGTGCTTAACCCGGCCCTGAGCGTAGGTGCCACGCTCCGCCGTGTTCTGACATTCTATAACGAGGATGCCTCGGACGCGGCCCTTAACCGGGTTCTGGACATGGTGCGCCTGCCTGCTGCCGTTGCCGGGCGTTACCCGACCCAGCTTTCCGGCGGCCAAAAACAGCGCGTCAACCTTGCGCGCGCACTGGCTGCCCGCCCCCGCCTTGTGCTCTGCGATGAAATAACAGCAGCGCTCGATACCGTTGTCGCCGCCGCCATTTTGGACCTGATGATGGAACTCAAGCGCGAGCTGGGGGTATCGTGGCTTTTTGTTACGCATGATCTGCACGCACTGCGTTCTGTGTGTGACCATGTGGCGGTTCTGTATGCCGGGCATTGCGTGGAGTTCTCTACCGCTTCAGCCCTGAACACACCCCCACGCCACCCTTATACCCGTAAGCTGGAAAGCTCGGTGCCGGAAATGCACCCAAGCTGGCTGGACGGGGTCATTCGGCAGAACGGGCTCAAACCTAGCAGGGTAGCCCCTGCTCCCGCCCATGGCTGCTGCTACATGCCGCGTTGCCCGGTTGCTGTTGCGGACTGTGCACAAACCCCTCCCCCAGCGTGGCAGGCCCCTTCTGGCGCTCTGATTAACTGCCACTTACAGGCACCAGACCTATCCTGATCCCCCTTTTGTTAGGACAAACACCATGGCGCTACTCAACCTGAATGATCCCACGCTCTTCCGCCAGCAGGCTTTTATTGCCGGCATCTGGTGTGATGGGCAGGACAGCCAGCGGATTGATGTGGACAACCCCGCAACGGGAGGCATTATTGGCTCTGTACCCGCCTGCACTGCACAGGATACCCAAAAAGCAGTGGAAGCTGCACGCGTAGCCCAGCTGGACTGGAAGCGTAAAACCGGCACACAGCGGGCTGAAGTTCTGGCTACATGGTACCAGCTTGTCATGGACAATGTGGAAGACCTTGCCACGATCATGACCGCAGAACAGGGTAAGGTTCTGGTCGAAGCACGGGGCGAAGTGCGCTACGCGGCCTCTTTCCTCAAATGGTATGCCGAAGAAGCTCGCCGGAGCGAGGGGAGTATCCTGAGCACGGCAGACCCTGCCCGGCGCGTTCTGGTGCTGAAACAGCCCATTGGGGTCACGGCCGCCATTACGCCCTGGAACTTCCCACTGGCGATGATCACCCGCAAATGCGGCCCTGCCATTGCCGCAGGGTGCAGCATGGTGATCAAACCTTCCGAGCTAACGCCTTTTTCCGCCCTTGCCCTTGCTGTGCTGGGCGAACGTGCAGGCCTGCCCGCAGGGTTGCTAAGTGTCATTACCGGCCTGCCCGCAGCCGTGGGCAAAGTGCTGACCGAAAGCCCGGTTGTGCGTAAACTCACCTTTACCGGCTCTACGGGGGTTGGCAAAATCCTGCTCGAACAATCCGCCTCAACCGTAAAAAAATGCAGCATGGAACTGGGCGGCAACGCTCCATTCCTTGTGTTTGATGATGCGGATGTGGACGCCGCAGCCGAAGGCATTATGCAAAGCAAGTTCCGCAATGCCGGGCAAACCTGCGTTTGCGCCAACCGCGTGCTGGTGCAGGACGGCATATGGGACCGTCTGCTAGAGGCCGTCATGCGTAAGGTTGAAGCCTTGCAGGTTGGTGCTGGCATGGATGCAGGCAGCACGATTGGGCCGCTTATTAACGAATCTGCCGTAGCCAAAGTGCGGGCCCATGTGGAAGACGCATTGAGCAAGGGAGCACGTTACGTAGGTGCCCCCCTACGCACGGAGGGCCGCTTTGTGTGGCCGGTGGTGCTTGAAGGTGTCACCACCGAAATGCGCGTGGCTCACGAGGAAACATTTGGCCCCGTGCTGCCCCTGTTCCGTTTTAAAACGGAAGAAGAGGCCGTCAACATTGCCAATAATACGCCTTTTGGGCTGGCAAGCTACTTTTTTACCAATGACATCCGCCGTTTGTGGCGCGTGGGTGAAGCGCTGGAATTTGGCATGATCGGGCACAATACCGGCGCCATTTCCATGGAAAGCGTGCCTTTTGGCGGGGTCAAGGAGTCTGGCCTCGGGCGCGAAGGGGGGCATGCGGGCATGGAAGAATTCATGGAAACGAAAAGTCTGCATCTTGGCGGGCTTGACGTTTAACATCCGGAACATTCTGATCAGTGTTCCATCAGCCCCGCAACGGGGCTGACCCATCCTTGCTCTGGAGATCACCTCTGCCATGCAGCCCACGCCAAAGCTGGACAGAATTGACCTTAAAATTCTCACGCAGTTGCAGCGCAATGGTCGCCTGACCAATGTTGAGCTTGCCAACAGGGTTGGTCTTTCGGCCAGTCCGTGCCTTATCCGTGTCAAACGGCTGGAGGCTGCTGGCTACATAACGGGCTACGGCGCTCAGATTGATATCCGTAAGATTACGTCCATCCTGACCGTGTTTACGGAAATCACCCTCTCTGACCACAGGCGCCATGATTTTGCGCGCTTTGAAAGCCATGTCAGCAAGCTGGATACCGTTGTGGAGTGCCACCTTATTAGCGGGGGGTATGACTATCTGGTCAAGTTTATTACCCGCGATGTGGAACACTACCAGATTATCATGGAAAATCTTCTTGAACTGAACATCGGGATCGAGAAGTACTTCAGTTACATCGTGATAAAATCCCCAATTGTAAAAGAGTCTTTTCCAATTCAGGACTTTTTCCCGGAGCAGAAAATTTGACCCAGACTGCAACCTCCCCCCCAATCTTGCAAACCCAGATTGCATTCCGCCCCATAACTCCGGAGGATCTTCCTCAGGCGTGGCAGCTCTCCAAGGATCTGGCATGGCCCCACAGGCTGGAAGACTGGGAGCAGATGCTTGCTCTGGGTAATGGTTTTGTAGCCACCACCACAGATGGCTCCGTTATCGGCACGCTCCTGTGGTGGGCATGGGGCCCTCAGGCAGCCAGTCTGGGCATGATCATTGTCAGCCCTGCTTGGCAGGGGCATGGTATTGGCAAACATCTTATGGCGCTGGCCCGGCAGGCCCTGCCAGGTTACCGGCTCCACCTGAACGCCACATCCGCCGGTGTACCACTATACGAAAAAAGCGGTTTCCATTCCACGGGTGTAGTTATGCAGCATCAAGGCAATGTTTCCACCGTGCCCCTGATCCCCCTGCCGGAAGGCTGCCGTATGCGGCCCATGGGGGCGGCCGATCTGACCGCAATCTGTGACATGGATAAAGCGGCTCTCAAGCTTGACCGTTCTGCCCTGCTCACGCGGCTGATGGAAGATGGGCGCGGGATTCTGGTGGATTCAGAAAAAGGTATTCTGGGCTTTTCCTTCTGCCGCAAATTCGGCTGGGGGCAGGCCACAGGCCCGATAATTGCGCTGGATCAGGCTTTTGCCCTGCCCATGCTGGCATATTGGGCAGGCACCTGTGCCGGGCAGTTCCTGCGGGTGGACATTCCACAGGACGAAACCGTAGCTGGCCTGCTGGACCAGTGGGGCCTGCTGCGGGTGGGTTCTGTTGTGTCCATGTCCACCGACGTGATGGAAACAGGTGATGCAGCAACACAGCCCCCCATCTGCTTTGCACTGTGCAGTCAGGCGCTGTGCTGAACCCGGCACGGCTGTTCTTATTTTGTAGGAAACTACGTTATGTCTTTTCTGCTCAAATCCACCCGTGAGCGCGCAGAAGTCTGGAAGCCACTGTTCCAAAAGGCGCTACCAGACCTTGCCTTCCATATCTGGCCGGAAACCGGAAACCCCGAGGATGTCCGGTTTATGGCGGCATGGGAGCCTCCGGCGGACCTGCTCCAGCGTTTTCCCAACCTTGAAGTCCTGTTTTCGGTCGGGGCGGGTGTTGACCAGTTCGATATGAGCGCAATACCCGAGCATGTGACCATTATTCGCATGATCGAACCCGGCTTAACTGACGGCATGGTTGACTACGTTTTGTGGGCAACCCTGACATTGCACCGCGAAATACTAACCTATCTGGCCCAGCAGAAGCAGCATGTCTGGAAAACCCGGCATAACAAAATAGCTTCGCAGCGCCGGGTCGGCGTTATGGGCTTAGGCACACTGGGCACGCCTGTAGCCAGAGCTTTGGCCCATGCCGGGTTTAACTGCCGTGGCTGGTCGCGCTCACGCCATGCTGTGCCCGACGTAACCTGTTACGCCGGTGGGGAGGAGCTGGACGCGTTTTTGGCTGAAACAGATATTCTGGTCTGCCTGCTCCCGCTAACAGACGCCACGCGGGGCATGCTCAACGCCGATCTGTTTGCAAAACTGCCCAAAGGTGCGCAGGTCATCAATGTTGCTCGCGGGGCGCATCTGGTTACGCAAGACCTGCTTGCTGCACTTGATAGTGGGCAGATTGGCGCAGCCATTCTGGACGTAACAGACCCAGAACCCCTGCCTGCGGAGAGCCCCTTATGGGCACACCCCAATGTGCTGGTCACACCCCATGTAGCAAGCAACAGCCAGACAGAAACCGCAGGGCGTGTGCTCCTTGATACCGTGCAACGCTACCTGGCCGGGGAGCGGGACTTCCCTTCCAAGGTCGATCGCTCCAAAGGGTATTGAGCTTTAATCCGCATTACAAAAAACAGGCAGGGATAGCTATCCCTGCCTGTTCCGCCGTCCTGTTCAGTTACCCGTAGCTGTAAGCAACGCTCCGGCCACACCAATATGGGAGTGACCGGGTGACGGTATCAGGGTTCCAGATTCTGCACGTAATCCTTGGCCCGGTAGTATGCCCCCACAACTGGCAGAAAGTGTGACGCCAGACCATAAAACGGAATCTTCGGCCATGACCGCCCTGCCAGAGGATTGGTGCTGGGCATGCCACTCATGGCCTCAGCCATCCGCTGGCCCATATAAACAGACATCTGTGTACCATGTCCGCTATACCCCATGGTGTAATAAACACCATTCCACTGGCCTGCACGGGGCAGACGATCAACGGTCATATCCACATCCCCGCCCCAACAGTAGTCTATTTTAACGTCTGGCAAGGCAGGAAGTGTGCGCCGCATGGCGGCAAGTAGCATATGCCCGCTTGCAATATCCGTTGTGGTCCGTGAACGCGAAAAACTGGCCCGGCCGCCAAAAATAAGCCGGTTATCCGCTGTTGCCCTAAAGTAGTTGTGGATGTTCTGCATGGTCACAACATTGCGGCCACCGGGCATGACCTGCTCAAGGGTTGTGGCATCCATGGGCTCGGTCGCAACAATAAAGCTCCCCACCGGCATAATGCGCTGGCGGAACCAGGATGGACCATGCCTGCTGGTGCCAGTTGCCATAAGCACGTTTTTTGCAAAAATCCGGCCATGCGGGGTTGAGACCTCAAACCCACCCTTACCAGATTTAATACCGGTCATGGGCGTGTTTTCAAAAATCAGGCCACCCGCCTTCATAACAGACTGGGCCAGTCGCACGCCAAAGCGGCCCATATGCATGCGCGCACTCTGGGGGTAGATCAGCCCGCTGTTAAACAGATCTGATGCCAGTTCACTCCGGATCTGCTGCCCATCTATAAACTTTACGTCCGGGTCGGCTTCTTTCTGGAGTTTTTCGTAATCAGACAACAGAGCAGCCCGGTGGGCCTGCAAGTTGCCAACCTTGAGTTTGCCACAGCGCTCAAAATCGCAGTCAATCGCGTTATCCCGCACAACGGCCTCAACCGTATCAACCGCCGCGTTGAAGACCTTGTAAAGGGATGTTGCTTTATCCACACCCATATTTTTGCATGCGAGGGAAAAACTGCCCGCAAGGCCATTGTTCACATGGCCACCATTCCTGCCCGATGCCTCGCCTACCACGCGCTCTCGCTCAAGCAGAACAACAGATGCACCCAGCTGGCGCAACCGCAGGGCAGCGGAAAGGCCGCTAAATCCCCCCCCTACCACCACAGCATCCACTGAACCGGGCAGAGCGGCAATGGGACTGGCTGTGAATGATGGGGCTGTTTCCAGCCAATAAGAGGTTAACTTCATAACGCGTTCCTCATAACCGTATCAGGAAAGGGTAATATGACTAGCCTGAGAAAGGCTAAGCCCCGCTGTTTCTGGTGCCCAACGCCAGGATATAAGTGCCCCAAGGGCAAGAAGAGCAAAAGCGCCAAAAAGAGTTGCCTGCACGCCAAAATGGGCTACCCCAACAGGGAGCAGAAAAGTACCCAAAGCAGCCCCCAGCCGACTGGCAGAGGAGGCAAAACCAACCGCTGTGCCGCGTATTTCTGTGGGGAACAGTTCATTGGGATACACGAACTGAAGGCCACTCCCCGCAGCTTCCACGGCTGAATACACAATAAACGCAACCAGAACCGCCCACCCGGCCTGCCCTGGCCAGACAACAATAAAGAGCAGGGAGAGTGCTGCCAGCACAAAAGACCAGATCAGGAGTGTTCTACGCCCGATCTTGTTAATCAACCCGAATGTGACCGGCAGAATACCCAGGAATGTAAAGCATGTGACCACACAGGCTGCCAGAACAGGGTTGGTCAGGTGCATTTGCGCCAGAATTTGCGCCTGCAAGGTATGGATGGAAAATGCAGGAGCACTTTGCAGTATCCAGAACGCACTCACAAAAAGCAGTAACCCCCGGTAACGTGGGCTGCACAGCAGGGCCATAACCTGCCGTATTCCCCCTGCCGCAACCGTAGGGGAAGGTGCTTCAAACGCAACATCCATTTTCAGGAATGTTTTAACAATATGCCGAGCCTCCGCTGCCCGCCCAACACTGAGCAGCCACAGAGGAGATTCCGGCATACCCGCACGGCACAGCAGCAAAAAGAGTGACGGTACAAAGCTGGAACCCAGAATAAGCTGCCAGTTACCGGGAAAAAACGAAAGCAGCGCATACCCGATAATAAAACTGCACACATACCCCAGCCACCAGAAGGTGATGAGCCCGCTCAGTGCCGGTCCACGCCAGCGCCGGGGCATGAACTCGGTCACGTAAGCTGTCGCAATCGGGTAATCCGCGCCAATGGCAATGCCGATAAGAAAACGCCAGACCAGCAGCCCCGTAAAGCTGGCACAAAAAAACTGGGCGGCGGAAAAGACCGTGAACATAAGAATGTTCACGGTATAGAGGATCTTGCGCCCGAACCGGTCAGAGGTGACCCCTCCAGCCAGCCCTCCCACAAAAACACCGGCCAGAGAGGCAGCGCCCACAAGCCCGGTAGCGTTGGCTCCCAGATGAAAGCTGGAAACCAGCAACGGCAGCACAACGCCAATAATGCCCAGAATATAGCCATCGCAAAAAGGCCCGCCACCAGCAATAAGCGCTAGACGTAAATGAAAGGCCGATGCTGGTATGTCATCAAGGGTCCGGACTTCCATGCCTTGTATCCTCTCAGGAGTATAACATCTGCAGGTCGCCCTGGTCTGCCAAGTCTGCGAGTTCCTTCAAGGTGGAAAAATGGTAGTCTGGTTTTGTCAGGGTTTCGACCGCAATGGTGCCCCCAAACCCACCAATGGCTTTACGCCGCTCGATCCAGCATACCGTGTAGCCCAGTTTGCGGGCTATCCCGATGTCATGGTACTGGCTTTGCGCAACGTGCAGAATATCTCCTTGCAAAATACCATCCCGGCTCAGGCGGCCCCGGGCAAAACCAAAAAAGGCGGTATCCGGTTTTTCGCACAGCGCATCATCCACCGTAATGGAATCATGGAATGGCATGCCAAGTGTTTTTTCCATACCGGAAAAAGCCCAACGCTGCGTGTTGGTCATGGCCACGAGCTTGAAGTGCCTGCCAAGGCGCTGCATGGCTTCCACGCTATCTGCAAACGCGGGCCAGTCTTTGGCGGCGTAAACAAATGCATCGGCATAGGCTTCTGTTTCAGGCAGGCCAAACTGCGCAGCAAGTTGCAGGTAAATGGGCTTTAAGTCCTGCGGAAAAGGCAGGGTCTGCCCGCGTGCGCGCATACCTCTGTAAGCACTCAGGAATGCCTCACGCTCGATGGCAACCCCACACAACTTCTGCAGCGCATCCATCATGCCGCTTTCAAAGTCGATCAGGGTGCCGACAACATCAAAGGTTAATGCTTTGGGAAAACGGGCCACGTCACAATCTCCGTTACTTAGTGCTTAAAAACCTGTTGAGAAGGAAAGAACACCGGCAAAACCACCGCCGACATAATACTGCGGAGCGCTCCCCGCGACCGTATGGCCATTCACCACCATGCTCCGGGCATTGGTTTTGATGCTGCTTGTGCCAGACAGATATCCGCTATTGCCAATATTGAGCAGGTTCAGCTGGATCTGAGGGTGCTTTGCGAGCCACATATTCTTGAAGCGATAGCCAATGTTGGCATTAAACGTCTCGTAGCTCGGGATGGATTCATCGTTCATGAACGTTGAATACTGTTTGCCAATGTAGTTCATGTTGAACCCACCAAAAATGGATCCATCATCATAGTTCAGGCCAATTGCCGCCGTGAATTCGGGGGTATTAACAGCCCGCTTCCCTTTGGTTGGCAGGGCAACCGTTGTGTTGGAGCCATCGCTGGTACCCGCAGACAGGTTGCTGTCGATGGTTGCGTGTTCATACTGCCCAGAAACATAGGGGCTGAAGTGGTGCCACCGGCGCAGCCCGACTTCCAGCTGCACACCGCGCATGGTCTGCCCACCCGCATCAATCGATTCAGAAACAGGCAGCCCACCCTGATAGGTGGTTGTGCTCAGTTGCCGGTGCGTAAAGTTATAGTTAAACAGCGCGACAGATACGTTGGCAAAACCCGTGTGCCTGTAACCAATTTCCTCACCAATCGCGAACTCCGGATTAATCTTGGTCGCATGCCGGGAGGACAGTTTGCCACTGCTGATGCTGTAGCGGTCCGCATAGGTCATGATCGAGGCAGGCATACGGAAGGAAGATGTGCCGTTAATATATATCTGGTCATGCGGCGTAATTTTAAAGCTGGCCATGAACTGCGGCAGCGGCTCTGCAACACTCTGCCCGGTTGCGTAAGTTACCCCCGGTACGTTGTTGGTTTGCGAACGTGTGACCATGACTTCCTTGAACCCGGCCGTGAGTGTCAGCCGGTCATGGAATGCCTTGTACGTATCGTTGATGAACAGCGCGTTGGTTTGCTGGATGAGGTGAATGTCATATGTCCGCAGCACACTGCCATTAGCGGTCAGGATGGGGTTGTCGCCCCACATGCTTGGAACACTGCCATTTGCGTTAACAGCCTGATAGCTTTGCGGCTCGGACTGGTCAAAATAGGAATACCATGCACCGCCGGTAACCGTATTGTGCCCACGCGTCCAGGACAGGGCGGCGTTAATACCCGAATATGCCAGCGTGTAGGTATCAATAGAGTCCGCGACAATCGTGTTGTTTGTACCCGGAACCTGGAGCGGCCCTGCCGGGTTGGGGCCCAGAAAGCTGTTGTTCCGATCAAGCGTGGTGCCGCCGTTATCATACCCCCACGAGTAGGTAAAATATGGCGTAACATCCAGCGCAAGCCCGTGGTCGAACTTCATGTTGATCGGCGCACCCAGAATGAACTTCTTCATCCTGTTTTCATAATACTTGTAGTAATTCCCGGGGGAGGAACCAAAAGGTGTATCGTTATAGTTGAAATTGACACCCTGTGCATCCCACTGGGCCTTGGTGGGGGCACGCAGGTAATACTGCTGGGCATCGTTGTAGCTCATGACAAAGGCTGCGTGGTTATCGCGGCCCCAGTCTTTCACAAACTTCATATCAACATGGTAACGCTGGGTTCCACCCACACCGCGCCATTCGTCCGCCACACGGTGCGAGAAGGAGATAAAGCCACGCACACCTGTTTTGCCAATATCACCCGTTTCAACACGAATAAAATGACGACGCAGGCTAAAGGAGCCATAAGATGCATCAATCAACCCACCAAAATGGTGTGAAGGATCATGCATGGTTTCAGACAACTCCCCCCCAACCGCATTGTAGAGCGGGGAGCGTGTATCTGGCGAACCCTGTGTCAGTGTCAGGGACTGGATGTTTTCGTTATCCGCTGCGGCAGATGTATAGGGCAGCAAATACACGGGAGCCGCTGCGGGAATGCCTTCAAACAGAAAGCCGATTTCCTGCTGGTTAAGGCCGCGCACGGTCAGGCCCTGCTGGTCATCATTCGTGCCAAGCGGGTCGTTGCCTGCATACACAACACCGGGAAGGCTGGCCACAAGGGCTGCCGGGTTGCTGGTCGGGCTCTGCTTGGCAATATAGTCACGCGTCAGACCACTGCGGGATTTGGCAATGGTTTGCGGTGGCATCATACCCCCACCGGGCGTTCTGTTGGTAACACCATTAGACAGGGTAACATGGCCTGTTACACCGACTTCTTCCGTTTTTGCCGATTCAACCGCAGTTGTTTTGCGCGCGGCTGGGTCTGCCTTGGATACATCGGAGTTTTTGCGCGACGTTGCTTTGGCATGCCGTTTTGCTGCTGGTGTGGAGTGATCTGTCTCCGCCCACGCTGTTCCGATACCGGAACAATATAGTCCGCCAAAACTGGCAAAAGAGGAGACCGAGAGCAGCAGTGCCAGAGAACGGGACATACCCCTCTGTGCTACATTGCGCGGAAACCGCGCCAGCGTACAGTTCCGCGAAACAAAAGAAGTTTGAGTGTTTGCCATGCCTATCCTCCGGAACACCCAAAATAGGGCGGTAAAGCGTGAGACAGCGCCAGTTGTCCGAATGATTATGTGCGGATCGGTGCAGCGGAATACTCCGATTTCCTATGCTATACAGTACATCATATCGTTTTTATAACGGAATGAGTAAAATCCTCCCGAAGCCCGATATTCCCCCATTATGGCCAAAGCCCCCTTACCTGCCTGCACGAAATATGGCCTATTGCGGATAATATGCCCTGTTCAAAAACACCCCGAACTTCCTTGGAATGGAGCATATAAAAAAAGGCTGCCATTTTGCATGGCAGCCCGTTTGATGTTTTTGCGGAACCCGGTTTTTATACCCCGCGCTCCAGACGTTCCTCGTTTTACGGTTCTGTGGGACGAAAAATAACATAGACCTTTTTCACCATCTCAAGACTTTCCCAAGAACAGCTTGCCCCCCGGCAGATCAGGAAGGCATCCCCGGCTTTAAAAGTCTGTTTTTCCCCCGCCTCGTTCACAAAGGATACGCAACCTTCAAGCAGGTACATGAACTCGTCATGCACATAAGGAACCTTTTTCCTGTAATAGGGAGTTGCCGACCATGTACCACCATAGAACTGCCCTTTGCACGACCTCCACGCAGGCGCGCTCTGGCACTCCGGTGTTGGGCCAGTCAGATACTCGGCTGGCGGCGGGTTAGAAGGAGACATAACCGCGGCGGGGTCAATGGCAACCACGCCGGGCTCGCCTTTTTCCGCTTCTGTTACCCCCATCGCAAACAGGCGGGTGCCGGGTATGGCAGACCAGTCAAACGCTGTGCCAGCGCTTACCTTGCGCCCCTGCCCTTCCGTCATGCCAGTACCGTTTATGGAAAACTGTCCATCCAGCACAAACAGAAAAACATCTTCATTGCCGGCATCAACATGGCCCGTGCCTTGTGGTGCCACCAGTTCGAGCGAAACTGCTCCATCAGCCACGGGCAGCGCGTAACGGGCTGTTTTGTAATCTCCGGCGGTAAGCGGGCATGTTGCTGCCAGTGCCTTCAGGTCCAGAGCACGTTGCATGTCGAGCATTTTTCTTAAATCCTGCGTTGCATGGGTTCAAATGGGTCAGGCCGGGCAAAGCCCATTCCCATGAGGATAACCCCATCCATTACGCAGAATATGGTGGTTTTAGCGCCAAAAACGCCATTTCCATTTTATTACGGGTCCGCACCCAATAGATCACCCCTGTTCAACCTATGGAGTTTGAACTCCCACCTTGCGCAATATGCAGACCGGAGTGCCGGATGAACAGGGACGCGGCGTGCTTCTTATTTTGATTGCCCCGCCGCTTGCCTTAACTTTCATAAACGGTCAGTTTAAAGGCCAAGCGTGTTCCTTCCATTTTGATTTCGAGAATGTGTGTGCCCTCTTTTAAAGCTTCCTGCGCGGTATCCGTCGCGTTCTGCCTTCTTGCGGGCTGCACACCACCTAATTTTAACACCCCGGGTCCCTTGTCGCAGGAAAGCACCTACAACGCGCTATTCCCCCAGTGGGCCGAACTCTGTGCCGTTTCACAAATCTCCAAAAAACCCGGTTACGGGGCAGATATTGCCGGTGGACCGGGGGGGCATGCCGTCCTGTTCCTGCATGGGGCCTGTCTGGACCCTTCCTCCCCCTACCCGGTGCTCAAAGCCTGCCCGCAGGGTGAGACCGGGGTGAGCATGAACGCCCATTTTGTAAACGCAAACTGGGTTGGCATACCCGGACGTGCATTTTTTTATGATGGTATTCTCAAACCCGGAGAAGGTCTGACGCGGGAAGCCTACCAGAACACGAAAATTGAGGCACAAAAGCGTGGCCTTTACAATGCCATTACATTCCGGGACTGGGCGTTGGCAGACAGGCCAGCCAGCACCCCGGCAGAAGACTGGAAATACGAAGTTTCCATCGGCACGGATTACGCCGTAAGTTACGGGCGCGCCCGATACTGCGCCCGATTACCGGTCAGTTCGACCCAGATGGTCCAGATTGTGGACTTTCTGAACAGCCGCAACGCACTGTACCGCTACGGCCCCAAGACATTTGAAACCAATGTCATGCAGGATAACTGCAACCATCTTATCCATAATGCACTCGCGGCAACGGACTTCTGGCATGAACTGCCTGTTCATCAGTTCATTCTGCAGGCGGCGCTGACCTTCCCTGTTCCCAAAAACGAGGTGGTCAACCTGCTGGACCGGGCAGACCGCCACAAACCGGGGGACCTCCACGCCCTGTTCCATGACCCGCAAACCCGCCAGACCCTGCTGCGTGATGGTTGGCTACCGGGGGAACCGGGGGTTATTCTGGACTCTAACCCCGTACAGACCCCCAATGCGGTCTATAACACCAACCTGTCCCTTATTTTTTATGATGACCCGCTGCTTGGCCACTACAACCGGGCATTCAGCCGTTATCTGGCTCAACCGCGTTACCATGACCTGCGTGCCAACCTGCTCTGGTATCAAGCACTTTACGCACAAATCACGGCGGAACGTCGGCCTCTAGCCGAGTGGTTGAAAAAAGAGCCTGCGGGTTTTGCTGCGTTTTATAATGCCTATTACATATGGCTCGGCAACCAGCAGGCTCTTGTAGCAAAAGGGCTTAGTTTGCTGCCCGCTTCTTCGCCCATTTCCAGCGCATGGCCGCCAGCACGGAGCGAAACGCCAGCAGAGGCGCCTGCACCCGCCAGCGCCCCACAAAGTCCCCCGCCAGTAGCGAAATAATGGCGTCACGCATCCGCAGGATATTCCGCGGGTTGAGGAATAACTCCCGTTGCACCGGGTCATTAATCCCGTAAATCAGCCAGGCTACGCGGCGCATTTCCTGCCGTGTGCAGTATTCCTCACGCCGGGCGGCCTTGCGCCCCTGTGCGGGGCTGCGCAGCCATGCCCGTGCCACCCGTGCTCCACGGTAAGCACTCTTCATGGCCAGCAGCACACCGGACGAAAACACAGGGTCCAGGAACGCAAACGCATCCCCGATCATGTAATACCCTTCCCCCCATGTTTTGTCCGCGCAATAGGAGTAGTTTCCGGTGGTTGTCAGTTCTCCCAACTGTTCCGCTGGTGCCAGACGCTGTGAGACACTCGGGCTTTCCGCCACCTTTTTCCAGAACAGGTCTGTTTTGGGGCCGGTATGGGAGCTGAACGCATTTTTATCCCCCACAAAACCAACGCTCATAATGTTGTCACGCAGGGGGATCATCCAGAACCATCCATCATCCACCAGATGGATGGAAATATAGCCTTCCATATCCGCTTCACGGCGTTCAACATTGCGGAAATGCGCAAAAATGGCGGCTGTAGAGTTGTTTTTATCCGCATGCCGCGTATGCAAACGCCGCGCCAGAAATCCGTCCCGTCCGGATGCATCCAGCACAAAGCGGGGCGTAAAGGTGTGGGTTTGCCCGGCCTCGTCCTGCGCAACAACCTGCGTTGGCTGGCGGGGCGTAAAACGGGCTTCTGTTACCCGCAGGCCTTCAAAGGCTTCCACCCCATGCGCCTGAGCATTGCGGAACAGGATTTCATCAAACTCAGAGCGCCTGACCTGATACGCATGTGTATCCTTCGGGCTGATCGCATGGCTGAAGGGAAAAGCCAGCCGCCTCTCCCCCAGGTCTGATACAAATTCGGCACCGGGTTTAAATACCCCGATCTCGCGCACCTTATCCAGCACGCCAATGTCGCGGAGCAGCTCCATGTTGCAGGGCAGCAGGGACTCACCAATATGGAAGCGGGGATGCGGGTCTTTTTCCAGCATAATGACCGACACACCCTGCCGGGCCAGCAACGTGGCGGCTGTGCTCCCCGCAGGCCCGCCACCAATAACCAGAACATCGCATTCCCGCGCAGACATATCAGAACCACTCATGCCATACCCCCATTAACCCCAATGGTCTGCCCCGAAATGTAGGCAGCCTGTTCCGAGGCCAGAAACCCTACCAGATCAGCCACTTCCTCCGGTTGCCCCGCACGGCGGGCCGGAACTATAGCGGCAATATCCGCCTCGCTCATAACCGCTGCCGTAGCGGGGGAAGCAATAATGCCCGGCGCTATGGCATTCACTGTAATTCCGCGGCTGCCAACTTCGCGCGCAAGGGAGCGTACTGCCCCCTCCAGCCCGGCTTTTGCCGCGCCGTAATTGACCTGCCCCCTGTTCCCCATCTGCGCGGTAATGGACGACAAGGCAATAATACGCCCCCAGCGGGTACGGGTCAGGGGGAGCAGTAGCGGTTGCACAACATTAAAAAAACCATCCAGCGATACGGCCAGCACATCCCGCCACTGGGCTGGGGCCATACCCGCCATTGTTACGTCATCATGGGTGCCTGCGTTATGGACAATAACCTGCGGAACGCCCGCTTCCAGCACTGGAGTCAGGGCCTGTCTGGTCGCATTGGCATCTGTCAGGTCGCAGCACCATAACTCAGCGGAACCTCCTTCAGCCCGTATGCGCTCCACAACCTCCTGCGCCCTGCTGCGTGAGGCATGAGCATGCACCAGAACATGCAGGCCATTCCCCGCCAGTTTATGGCAAATGGCGGCCCCAATCGGGCTGCTGCCACCGGTTACAAATGCGCGCTTCATTCCGCCCGCCCTGCACCAGCTACAGCGCGTTGAAACATGACTGTCCCGCGACCTTGCAAAAGCAGATCCCCCGGCTGGGAATGAACGGAAAAACCATAAACCATACCAGCGCTATCGACCTGCTCGCGCAGGACGTCAATCTGCAACAGGCCATATTCTGCACAATCCAGCCGGTCGCACTGAGCCTGCAGGTCACGCAGGGCTGCCAGATAACCGCCTGTTCTGGCCATGGTCTGCCCTGTAAGGGCACCATGGAGGGCCGCGGCCTGCATGGCCATTTCCGCCCCGACCAGCACCCCCAGCTGCCCAGCATGGCGCAACGGGTTATCCGGGTGCAAATGGGCCGCTGTATGCGCGCGCAATGTGGTATCCGACCAGAAGGAGCAGGTATCCAGCAGGCAACTCGCACCCTGATGCGGGATTAAGGCCAGAATATCCACGCGCTCCAGCTTTACACGCTCTAACATGGCGTTACCTCTGCCAGAATGGTCCCCGGCTGGCAGGTCATATGCACAATGCCCTCCTGCCCGCTGGCAATCTGCTGGAGTAATGCCAGCCCCCCTGCCGCGGGGTTACTCCGCGCAAGCTCTGCAAGTTGGGGTAGCAAGGTTGTATCCTGCGCCACGGCACCGGGAGCATGGGTTATATCCAGCGTGCAAACCGCGCCCTGCCTAGCCTGTGGCACCAGCACAAAAGCGCAACCAAATGTGTTGTGTGTAATGCGGACTTTGCCAATTGGCCCGGGTATGGGCAGGTCATAGGCCACAAACAGCACAGGAGCATTTTCCACCACACATTCGGCAGCTGCCTTGAGCAAACCTTGCGCAAAAGACCAGTCATAACACCCCAATGCCACAACAGGGGCCAGACTGGCGTGCCCTATGTGTCAGGTTGTGAGACGTCATTGGCGTAATCAAGGATTTCGTCGACCTGTTTCATGATGTCACGACCAGCCGGTTTGATATAGTCTTGATTACGTGACGCGGGATGTTTTTCAAGCCATGAGATGATGCATTGGGCGGGAGCGATGCCGCCCAGAACACGCTGCGGGCGATGATTGTAGGCGAAACAGAAGCCTCTGAGCAGAATTTCCAGATCTTCATGGTTTGAGACACAGACCTGCAGTACTTCTGTAGCGACACGGCCATTGAAGCGTTCCACCATTCCATTGGTCTGAGGGGAGTAAGCCTTGGTCCGGCGTCGGTCGATTCCCATGTCATGACAGGCTTTTTCGAAGGCGTCCGCTGTAAAGCAGGAGCCACGATCGGTCAGGATATGGGTGATCCGGAAAGGAAAGGCCGATTTGACGGCATTGAGGAAATCAACGGAATTATCCGCATTTTCCGCGTCATAAACAGCCAGGTGCACTGAACGGGAACAGCGATCGATGGCGACATACAGAAAACGTTTCCGCCTGTCCCCATCTGCTGTCTGTAATTTTGGCAGATGTTTCACATCGATATGGACATAACCGGGATCGTAATCGCGGAACTTTCCCTGTCCCCGAACTGGTCCGGCCTTTAGAACAGGAGGCAGCCTGTTCAATCCGGCGTCTTTCAGTATCCGCCAGATATTGTCCCGGTTCAGATGCGGCAGGAAATGCCGTAAGACAAAGGTCAGATCATCCAGACCAAAACCGGTAGAACGCCGAATCTGACAGACAATGGCGCGCTCCTCCTCCGAGGCTTTCCAGGCCAGCCTCCAGGGACGGCTGCTGCGGTCCTGACAGGCGTCCGAACCACGCCTGCGCCACTTGCGGACTGTTTCATCGCTGATCCCGTAGCGTCTGGCGAGCACGGATGTCGGTTCTGACGAACGAGCTATCTCAGCCCGGACAGCCGGTGTCGTGCGTGCCTGTGGGTGGATCTGAAGCATCATTCGGTCTCCCTGCAAACGGAAGAAAACAACGAAGCATAACGCGGTATCGCCCACGCTACATCATCCCAATGACGTCTCACAACCTGACACCTATGGTCCAGTAGCCCGCAGGCGCATTATGCACCGAGTTATGAAACTGGGTTGGAGAAACCTCCCCTCCGGGCATGCTCAGGGCGGTTAAAATACTATCCACCACAGCTCCATCCCCATTGGAACTGGCAAATACCCCTCTTATGTCTGCCGCCTGTACGCCTGCCTGCGCGCAGGCTTCCTCCGCCAGCGCAATTGCCAGCCGGGTTAACGGGCCACACCGCCGCCGCTCATTGGCGGGCAGGCAGGTCGCAGGCGGAACCTGCACCGGTGCGGGTTCCCAGTCTTCCTGCCCTTGCAAAACACGTGCGGCATGTGGCCACCCAGACAAACCCGGTCCCCAGACCGAAATCCCTTGTACAGAAACCCGCATCACACACCCTCAAAAATCAGGCTGCAATTGGTTCCACCAAAACCAAAAGCATTGCTCATTACCCGCTGGACCGGCTTATGGAGTGTGTCTGTCAGCACATGGCTGTTAAATGTGGGGTCAATCTGCTGCATATTCAGGCAGCCCGGTGCAAATCCCGCACGCATCATCACAAGAGCAAACATGGCCTCGATAATCCCGGAGGCTCCCAGAGTATGCCCCGTCCAGCCTTTGGTGGAGGAACAGGGCACGCTACGGCCAAACAGGGTATGCACGGCGTGGTCCTCCATGGCGTCATTCACAACCGTGCCGGTCCCATGCAGATTGATATAGTCCAGTTGCGTGGCATCCAGCCCGGCCCGTTCCAGTGCCTCACGCATGGCCGCCACAGCCCCGCGTGCCAGCGGATCGGGGGAGGACATATGGTGGCCATCACTACTCACCCCATAACCAACCCACCGCCCCATGACGTCAGCACCAGAGCGCGCTCCTTCACGCTCGAGCAGAACAAAGCCTGCCCCTTCCCCTACGGAAATGCCCGTACGCTGTGCATCGCACGGGCGGGTTGGTTCCGCACTCACCAGCCCGAGGGCGGCAAACCCCCTTAATGTCATACGGCACAGGCTGTCTGCCCCACCAACGACAACGGCATCACACAGCCCGGCCTCCAGCCAATGGCGGGCATCCACAAATGCACGGGATGAAGAGGCACAGGCGTTGGAAACACTCAATATTGGCCCTTCCAGCCCCAGCCGGGCCGCCACAAACCGGGGGAGTGAGAACAGGTCCTGCGTATGGGCCTGATCAAACTCCGGGGGCGGTGCACCAGTTACCGGGTCCAGTGCTTCATAGGCATCTTCGGCTGAGAGAATACCAGACGTGGAAGTGCCCAGCACCACGGCAATCCTGTGAGCACCATAAAACTGGCGGGCTTTCTGCACTGCCTGCGCAAACCCATCCTGCGCACAAGCCATATCCGCCAACTGGTTGTTGCGGCACGTAAAGCCGGGGGCAACACCCTCCAGCACATGCGTGCCAGCTTGTGGCACACAGCCGACATAGCCTGTTTTTATTCCGGCAAAGTCACATGGTGTTAGCCCCGAACGGCGCGCCAGCAGCGCATCTTCGGTCGCGGCCAATCCTCGCCCGATTGCGCTCAGGACTGTTCCAGCGGTTATGGCGAGTGGTTTCATGGTCGGTCTGGTGGTCCAATATTCGGGCGTTGTCCAGCCAGAAGAAAGCCGTAGATCATGGCTAACGCAACACCAAAAGCAACTGTTATCCCAATTTCGCGCAGTAATGGGGTCTGGCAGGCTACCAGAAGGCCAAAAGTCAGCACGGTCATGGCATTGCAGGTCAGCAATGTACGCATGGTTCTGGCCCGTTCTTCCGCATCCAGCTGGGGGCGCGCAAAGAACAGAGCGTAATCCAGACTAACCCCCAGCACAAACTGTAGGGCAATCAGATGAATGAGTGTAAGGGGCTGATGTAACAGGGCAAACGCCCCCAGCACCGTAATCTGCACCGCCCCCACAGCCCCGATCACGCGGAACATGCGCCTGGCATCGCGCAGGCCAACCAGCAGCACGACAAACGCCAGCACACACCCGACGGCCATCCAACGCAGTGTACGGCCTGTATGGTAAGCCGAGAGGCTATCCACCTCCTTCCGCATATCCAGCACCAGAACATCCGGTTGCCCAGCCAGCGCGCGTTCTACAGCCTGATGGTCCTTCACACTTTCCGGAAAAACGAGGCCGAACCATTGCCCGCCCCGTGCAAACAGCAAGGGAGCCATTGCCGCCCCAACCGGCGTGCCCAGCATATCCTGCGGCAACAACGGAGGCATTTGCCGTGCACGCGCCACATCAGCCACAAATGCATCAAAGGCTGTCGCACGGAAGGGTAGTCCCTCCCTTGCCTGTGCAATAGCAACCTGCAACGGGGCCGGGGACGGCAACTGGCGGGCCCGGTTGCGCTGCATCTGCACCGAAGGCAGTAAGCGTGCCGCCTCCTGCACGCCTGCCAGTGCGCCCTTTTGCTGCAATTGCATCCATACTGGTGCCAGAGCCTCCTCCCGCTCCAGCACGGCCTGCGCATTCTGCCCTGAAACTGCCAGCATGAGTGAAGAGTCCGGCACACCAAGATCACGGCGTAATGAATCGTCCAGTCGCAGGGTTTTCTCTGGCAGGGGGCTAAGGGCTGTAAGGCGTGTGTCCATGAGCGGGGGAGAGCGCCATAACGCCACCGCGCAGAACATAACAGGCAGGCAGGCCAAAACCCGGTAGTGCCGCCAGCCTTCTGCCACAGCCAAAGGCCCGGACGGCCCACTCACATGCGGTGCCAGATCTGCCGCAACGACTAGTCTGGGCATGATATGCAGGGTAACAAGCGCTGCCATCACAAGCCCCACGGCTGCAAACACGCCCAGTTGCGCCAGCCCGGGCAGCCCGCAAAACACCATGCCGGTTAGCCCCAGCACAGCCGTTGCAACACCCAGCCGCAAACTATGGCCAATACGACACAGGGTTGCTTGTGGGCCTTCACCATGGTCACGGTGCCCGATAAGCAGCACCGGGTAATCCAGCGCCACACCCAGCATGGTCATACCAAAGCCGAATGCAATGCCATGCACAAAGCCAAAGGCCAGACGCACAACAAGCATGGCAACGCTCAGCGAGAGCAAAAACGGCACACCAATAGCTGCCAGCACCCACAGCGAGCGGAACCGCCAGTAAAGAATACTCACAACCAGCGCAAAGGAGCACAGCGCCATCATATCCACATCGTGCCGCATGCCCGCCGCACTGGACACGGCAAAAACTGACGGGCCGCTCATGAGCAGTCTGGCCGAACCGGGGTGCAAGGCGGCAAATGCCGCCGTTATGGTCTGTTCAACATGAGCCTGCCGGGCAAGGTCCATACCCGGGGCCTGCGTGCGCAACAACAGCAGGGCACGTGGCCGGTCCGGCGCAAACCAGACGCCCTGCACCACCCGGACACGCACATCCGGCTCCAATGCGCGCACAGTCTGCACAAACGCGTTTGTCGGGTCCCGCAGGAGTGCATCCGACAAAACGGAGCCTGCTGCGGAATCCAGCCCATCCAGAACATTGGAAAATGCCTGCGCCAGTGCCTGTCCATCCAGCTTGCGCACAGAATTATCGGGGGCAAGCTGGTAGCGATGCTCGAACAGGAGATTACGCAAGGTCTCGGCCTGATCCGTGGCAAAAACACCATTCAGGACAGAAACAAACTGGGGATCCCCTGCAAGGGCTGTGTGCAGGCCCAGACTAAGCCGGGCAAGTTCGGGCTCAGGGGCTCCCTCCACCCCCAGCATGATAACAGTGCCCGCTACACCGCCCTGCACTTCGCGTAATAAAAAGCGTGTTCCGTCATCATGGCCTTTGGGCAAAAAACCCGCCATATCCATCCGCAGCGGGATATTCAGGAACACCAGCACGGCAAACAGAACCGAAGCCGCCAGCGTTATGGCCAGAACCCCGGGCTTTCTACGCGGCCTCACGGGTCGAGGGTCAGGGTTTGCACATCCCCATTAGCCTGCACAATCTTCAGGCTTTGTATGGCGTTATTGCGCCCCTTCAGCACGACCAGACGCACCAGATGCACCGCCTGCGGGGAAAGAGGCGCCATATTAAGTGTCCATGCGCCAAGGTCGCCCTGTGCGCTCAGGGTGTAATCATGCGTCAGACTTGCCATGTCCCCTTCCAGCGGTGCGCGCATGGTTGTGACCAGCAGTGCAAGAGCGGGGCTTTGCGACAGCGGCACATTATGCACACTCCCCGCCCCCCGCTGGATGGAGACCATACTCCCGTCGATCACCAGTTTTTCGGGACGTGGGGCCTGCGTGTTTTTCTCCAGATATGCGGGGCGATGGAACAGCAGCACGCCACTGGAGAGCAATGGGTGCGTAAGAGCCGCCATATCCTTTTGTTCATGGAAAGGCTGCGCACGCTCGGGCACCTGCCCCAGATGGGCAATAATCTGCCCGGTCAGGTCTGTTCCGTTATCAACCGCCCATGCTTGCCCCATGCCTGCAAGCAGCCCCCATGCCACCAGAAGAGAAAAAACTTTCACGGCAGGTCTTTCCAGTAATCATAAAAATTAAACCATGAGAATGGGTGCCTGCGGCACAGCGCCTCCATCCAGCCCGCGTATCGCTCCGCCGCCTGTTGCACAAAAGCGGACCGTCCCTGCCGGGATGTGGGGTATGCCACACCAAACGGCACAAAATTTACGTCATAAACACCATCTGCTGCACGTATGGCGCTTACGAGCACAATGGGAGCGCCTGTAGCCATCCCCAGCCGGAAAGGCCCTTCAGGGAGCAAAACATTCCCCCCCAGCATTTTTGTGCGGATACACCGGTCTGTATCGGGCGTTCTGTCCCCCAGAATACCAACCACTTCTCCCCGCCCCAGACTTTCCGCAACGCGGAGCATGGTATCCACCTGCCCGATGGCAATAATAGTCTGTGCGTAAGTAGGGTCCAGCGTTTCCAGCACATCTGTGGCTCCCCCCAGATTGGAGCGGTACATGAGCATGCGCAATGTTATACCGTGCTCCCGCCCCAGAGACCTGAGCGCTTCAAACGACCCGATATGCGCCCCCAGCAAAAGGCACCCTCGCCCACCCGCCAGAGCCTGCAAAAAGCACTCCCGCCCCGTAACCCGCACATGTGGCATGTCCGTGGTGTTTTGCAGAAAAAAAATACGGTCCAGCACAACCTGTGCGAAGCACCGCATATGCCGCATAATGGTGGTTATTGTAGGGCGAACAGGCAAAGCACGACGCAAATAAGCGCGCGATGCCCGACGGGCCGCCCCGTTATGCAGAAAAAAATACAGCGTAATGGGGCCAAGAAGCCACTCCAGCCGCCGCCTTCCAACCTTGCGGGCCAGAAGCAGCGCAACCTGCATGGCAAACCGGTTACCCCGCTCCGGCACAACCCAGCGCCTGTCAGCCGTGCGTGGCATGCTCTTGTTTTGCCTTTAACACGGCCCGCATGACAGGCTGATCATTCAACTTGGCGGTCAGGCGCACAACAGAGCCTGTACTCCGGGCCAGAAAAATCACTTTCTGGCCCGGAAGAAGCGGGTGCAGAAATTTGACCATATCCACATGCAAGCCGGCCTGCCCCAACTGTTCCAGCCCGGCCTCCAGCAGCAAAACACCGGGCACAACCGGATTGCCGGGAAAATGGCCCGGCAGGCAGGGATGATCAGAAGGCAGCGTAAAAGACCCGACTTCCTCCTCCTGCATGGCCTGCCCTGCCATGGCACGCAACGCCTGCAAGGTGAGCTTACCCAACGCATTGCGGGGCAAGGCAGGTACCAGTCTGACGCTGCGCGGCAGAAAAACCGGCTCAATCTGCTCCCGCAGGGACAGCAGAATGCTCTGGGCACTCAAGGTGGAGGATACGGCAAAAACCTGCATCCGGGCCAGAACATTGGTGGCTTCACCTTCAGGAGGCAGAAATGCCCCATCCTCCACACCGGGAATGGCGTTTAACACTGCATTCAGCGCAGCAAGAGACGTCCGCTTGCCACCCAGCTTGACCACGTCCTTCATGCGGCCCAGCAGCAAAAATGTGCCATCGCTCTGAGTTTGAATAAAATCGGCGAGCAGATAGCTCGGCACACCCGGTGCTGAAACTTCAACACCATCAGCACTTTCATGCGGAGTGACACCTTTATACCACTGCCAGTGTGCCCCGCTCACCGTCCGCCGGATGGCCATGGAGCCTGTTTCTGTCGAACCGTAGATCTCGGTCACTTCTGTCCCAAGCACTTCCTCCGCCTCAGCGGCCAGCTCTGGCGCAAGCGGGGCCGAGGCCGAAACCACGCGCCGGATAGCTGGCCAAGCCAGCCCCGAACGCAACATGGTGCGCAACTGCAAAGGTGTTGTGACCAGAATGCGCGGGGCAAAAGCCCGGTTCAGGCTAGCCTGCCAGTCCGCCGGGTAACCACCGCCCCCGGCAACCACGGTAACGCGCGTGTTCAGGCATTGCAGCACCAATGCCTCGAACCCGTACATATGGTACGGCGGCACAGTGCCAACCAGACAGGCCGGGGTATCATCCGGGTCCAGCAGCACCCGTGCTGTTACGCTGCGTGTAACCAGCCCACCCCAATATTTACGATGCCCGACCGGTTGCCCTGTGCTCCCCGAGGTAAAAACCAGCGCCACCAGTGTATCCGGCTTGATGACAGGGTTATGGCAGGGCTGAGCCGCACTTTCAGCCGACGGAGGCATAGCCAGAACATCTGGCACCGTTAGCCCGCTACCGGCGAGCAATGCGCTCTCGGCATCTCCCTCAACACTGACACAGACGGCATTATGCTCCTGCGCGAGCTCTGCCAGCCGGGCGGGATTACGCTCGCTGCTCAACAGCACATGCTGCCCCCGCAGCAAGGTTGCTGCAAACAGGAGTGTAAAATGGCTCACACCTGAGCAGACAGGCACAATCGGGCAGTCGGGCAGCAAGGCAGCCACCGCATGGGCGGCATGCAGAAAACTCCACCCTGTAACAGCCCCCTGATCGGTCAGAAAAAGCGATCTGTCAGGAGCATAAACAAGGGAAAGATCAGGCCATTGCTGGTCAGGCCTCATATTGGGCATCAGATTCACCCAACAGTGCGATTTGCCTGCACAAATGCGCACAAAGACCGCAAGGAGCTAAAAATCTTTTTGTTATCCGGGTCTTCCGACCGCAGGGCCACGCCGTAATCACGCCCGACAAACAGGGCAATTTCCAGCGCATCAATGGAATCAAGACCCAGCCCTTCCCCAAACAGAGGGGCCTCGGGAGCAATTTCTTCAGCCGTGACTTCAAGCTGAAGTGCTGCAACAAGCCGTTCTGCAACTTCATGCTCAAAAGGCGTTTGTATTGTTGTCGAGCGGGTCGTATTCACAGCATGTCTCATGTTAAGTGCAGATATCATGAGTGAGCTAACACAAACACGCATTATCGCAAAGCCAACATGGCTGGAAAGACACGCAGCTTTCCGGCGTGGGGCTGGTGCTATGCTTGTGTCCCTATCAATTCTTCTTGGGCATATACCCTATACACCTTACGCAGCAATTCCCGTTAGTGTTATCTCGCTTCTCATGCAGTGCATGGCGTTTGCTCTACTAAGCCTGCACCTTAAAACAAGTGCTGTTATGGCTATCTGCCTTGTGCCTTTGGCCGTGTACTGGCCACACCAGATAACAGTTGCCGATGGCTGCGTGCTTTATGCGGCTTCTCTGGGGATGATGCTGTTCGTTTTTGGCCGCTCTCTTTTGCCATCCCAGCAGCCGCTTGTTGCTGTTATGGCCAGCCGGGTACATGGCCCCTTGCGGGCGGATATTGCACGCTACACACACGCACTAACGGTTTTTTGGACCATGTTTTTTGCCGCCGCCCTAACCACACCGCCGCTGCTGTTCTGGTTCGGGCCTGCTGGCATATGGCAATGGCCGCTCTCTGGGGGCACATTTGCCATGGCACTATTGTTTATGGTTGTGGAGGCAGGTGTCAGGCGCCTTGTCATACGCAACTTCCAGCACGTATCGCTCAGGACGACGATAACGGCTTTCCGCAACACACACGCCTCGCCCATGCAAACAACAACCTCAGATGCATAAAAACGAGCCGTGTGTTGTCCCGCACATAATGGAAATGGGAAATCCCCCCTTCGGCTGCGTTGAAATACTGCACAGCGGCGGGTTTATTGAGCGCGGGCACTCCCCGCCAGACCATACGCGCGGCAACCTCCGGGTCAAAATCAAAGCCGCGCATAAAGCGTGATTCCTGAAGAACCGTGACCAGTGGTTTGAGTGGATAAACCCTAAAACCAAACAGGCAATCTTTAACAGCGCCCCCTGTTTCCATACCAATGAGGATATTGGATAACTTGCGCCCCCACACGCGCAGAGCGGGTGCTTCTGGCCCAAAAACCGGCACGCCCAGTACCAGAGCCTGCGGAGCGGAACGGGAGAGAGCAATAAAATCCGGTACAGCCTGCGCTGGGTGCTGGCCATCTGCATCCATGGTCAAGGCATGCGTGTAGCCTGCCTGCAAGGCCCATAACGCCCCTTGCAAAACAGCGTGCCCCTTACCCCCATTTTGCGCCAGATGCAGAATTTTGAGCCCTGCATGTGCTGGCAGCATATCATCCAGTGTACGGTCGCTACCATCGGTGCTGCCATCTGTAACCACCACTACATCCGGCCAGACCGCCAGCACGGCAGAAACCGTGCTCCGCAGCAAAAGCCCAGAGTTATAGGATGGAACAAGAACAATACAGCGGAACATGGCAGGCATACCTGTGGGTCAAAACCAGAATAAAATACAGCAAGACTGGTCCACATACCTCAATTACGGTAAGAACCGAATACCAAGATCATTGAACCGGAAATGGCAATGTCTGAGCGCATACCCTGCCCACCTCACCCTGTCCTGCCTGACTATTACCGCACCAAGGGGGAACACAGGCAGTTTGTTCGCTCTATTTTTGATAAGACCGCCGGTTATTATGACCGGATCAACGCTGTTTTTTCACTCGGATCCGGCAAATGGTACCGGCGCTGGATGTTGCGCATGGCCGGGCTGCGTGCCGGGCAGACATTGCTGGATGTTGCTACCGGCACGGGCCTTGTTGCGCAGGAAGCCGCAACCATAACAGATGCCGCCAACATTATCGGGCTGGATATGAGCGCAGGCATGCTCCAGCAATGCCGCGACAAACTGCCCATTCAGGTTGTGTTGGCAGATGCTCAGGCCCTGCCAGTTGCCCCTGCCAGCATGGATATGCTGAGCATGGGCTACGCCTTACGGCATGTGCAGGACCTTAGAGCAACGTTTGCAGGTTATCTGGATGTGCTTAAGCCCGGCGGCCATGTGCTGATCCTTGAGATCGGGCGGGCTGACAACCGGCTTATCCAGCTTATGCTGCGGTTTTACCTCGGCCGGGTTGTCCCGCTGCTGTCCGGCGTTGCGGCATCGCAGGACAGCAGGAGACTTATGGCCTATTACTGGGACACAATAGAAGAATGCGTTCCCCCCGCCCGTATTCTGGGCACCATGCAATCTGTCGGTTTTAGCAACGTGCGCAAACACACATCGTTTGGTGTGTTCCATGCGTATATGGCCGAACGGCCACTATAAACACCTTCAACACGCCCCAAGGTGCAGCCCTGTAATCTGGGCATGCACCTTGCTGGCTGCGGTTTAAGCTGCCCCTGATGGTAGGCACACCCCATGGAATTCACGATTGGGATGTTCCTGCTGTTCACGGAAAAACTTCAATGCGTCTTCACAGGCTGCTTTGGTGTAAAATGAAGCCGTAATCATGGCATCTTCATTGTCCGGGCCCCGCTGCGCTACCAGCACCCATAACGGGCGCATGGAATGGCCATTTTCTGCGCCATTTTGCGCAGTATCCACAATCACATCCGGTTGGGCATCGGCCATAACCGGATACGTGGCTGCCGCCAGCCCCACCGCGACAAAACACCCGGATACATAAAGCATCATACGCTTAAAATTGACCTTCATTCACCAAACTCCCGTATATAATATCAACAGGAACTTCTTACTCTATTGATCGGAATATGTGCCCCTTTGTATTACTCTATCTGGGATACAGAATTATCAATACTGCCTATGGTGCCGCTTGCTCCATAAGCAAGGCTGCGGCAAATTACGGGAATGATCCGTATTTTTATCGATTCCGATGCCTGCCCCGTCAAAGACGAAGTGTACCGTGTTGCCACGCGCTATAAATTGCATGTTTTTGTTGTTTCCAACCGTATGATGGCTGTTCCCCCCACTCCACTCATTGAGCGGATTGTTGTGGATGCCGGTCCCGACATAGCTGATGACTGGATAGCCGAGCGCGTTCAAAGCCGGGATATTGTCATAACCGCTGATATTCCCTTAGCCGCACGGTGTGTGGAAAAAGGTGCTTATGTTCTTGAACACAAAGGCCGGTTGCTGGATGGGGATGCCATAGGCATGGCATTGGCCATGCGGAACCTGATGACTGACCTGCGCTCGGCAGGAATGATCACCCCCGGAAGCGCTACATTTGGCAAGGCAGATCGCTCCCGCTTTCTGTCTGAGCTTGATACATTGGTGGTCAAGGCACGCAAACAACCCATCCGCCTGTTACCACCTAACGGATAACAGGCGGGCTGCAGCCCTGCGCTTTTGTGCGACAATAGCGCAGAGTTACGTCACGCCTGCCTGATGTAATGCTTACTGCGCTTCTGCAGCAAAAATGTTAGCGCCCAGCGCCTGCGCAATAAACTGCACGGCAAGCTGCCCGCGCACACTGTTGCCGGCCGCATCAAGGCGGGACGAATAAACACCAATGGCCAACTTACCGGGGACCACGGCTACAATACCGCCCCCTACCCCGCTTTTTCCTGGCAGGCCAACCTTGAACAGCCATTCGCCAGACGTATTGTACAAACCTGCGGTTGCCATAACTGCCAGTACATGGGCGCTTGTTGCGGCATCAACCACGGCATGATGGGTACGCGGGTTTGTCCCTCCATTGGCCAGAGTGGCCCCCATGGTTGCCAGATCAACCGCATCTACATCGTAGGAACATTCACGCGTATAAAGATCCACTGTTTCCGATACATCGGCATATAAATGGTCATAACTTTGCAGCAGCATTGCTATGGCCTGATTGTGCTGATTACTGGCCATTTCTGAGCGGTAAACATTATCGTTCAAATGCAAAGTATGCCCTGCAAATGCAGATGCTGTATCTATAACGCTCTGCCATTTTGCATCCAGCGTTTTACCTTCGACCAGACTGGCTGTTGCCATGGCCCCCGCATTAACCAGCGGATTACCGGGGGGCGGGCTGCCACCCAGCTTGTCATTATTCAACTCTACCGCCAAAGCGGAATTAAACGGCAGACCGGTAGCATTCACGCCGATCTTATGCAGAACACTCTCTGCTCCCTGTTTATGCAGAACATCCGCCAGCGTAAAAATTTTAGAAACAGATTCCACAGGGAACGGGTGCCCAGCATCCCCAACCCGGAAAACCCGCCCATCCACCGTTACAACAGCAATGCCGTAGAGTTTACCGTCTGCCTTGGCTAGGTACGGGATATAATTAGCGTTTTTTCCATCCATGACAGGCTTGTATTTGTCATAAGCCTGTTCAATCACTTTTTGGATAACAGCAGAAGATGCTGGCTGAGGCTTATCCCGTGCACTTGCATTATTGACAGGCAAGACTGCAAAACAGGTTGTTAAGATCAACGAAGCGGATATTTTAATAAAAAAATTATTGCGCACAGGATCTATCTTTCATCAGCATTCATGTAATGCGTTACTACAATACACTTAATGAAAAATAAAATCCCGCATCACAGCCTATGCAGTTCCCCCTTTGGTTCCGCCCGAGCGGAATGTTCTCTTCACTCTCATAAATACCAAAAGGGAAAAAACTTTTAGCTGCAATCAATCAGTTACAATACTGGTTGTCAGAAACATGCTCCAGCCAATCAACCGGGGAGCCATTCTGCTTTTCCTGAATTGCAATATGGCTCATCGCCGTCGTTGCTGTCGCACCATGCCAGTGCTTTTCACCCGGAGCGAACCAGATTGTATCGCCGGGATGAATTTCCTCAATCGGGCTACCTTCGCGCTGCACCCAGCCACACCCTGCCGTCACGATAAGAATTTGCCCAAGCGGGTGAGTATGCCAAGCAGTGCGGGCCCCCGGCTCAAACGTAACCAGCGCAGTGGTTACCTGAGAGGGCTCCGGCGGGTTAAAAAGTGGATCTATACGTACTGTCCCAGTAAACCAGTCGACCGGTCCTTTAGCGGAAGGTTGGGTCCCTATGCGTTTGATCTCCATAAGCATTTTATCCTGTAAGTGGTTCAAAAACATTAAATCCGGTTGCTAGTCCTGCCTGAATGCCTGACAGGTTTTATGCTCCTCGACCGGCCAATCGCCCTGTCGTGGCCGCCAAAAGCGCAGCAATCGCAAGCACCACTGCACTAGCCGCAAATGTGGCCTGATACCCAACACCGTCAAAAAGGATGCCACCACAGGTCGCCCCTAGCGTAATGGCGAGTTGGACCACTGCCACCATAAGTCCGCCACCGGCTTCAGCATCCTGCGGAAGCGTTCGGGCAAGCCAGGTCCACCAGCCCACAGGGGCGGACGTAGCGAACAAACCCCACGCAGTGAGTATAACAGCGGAAACAGCAACCCACTTACCCAGAACAATAAGAGCAGCAGCCAGAAAAGCCATGAGGATAGGAATAATAATCAGCGCTGGATAAACACTGTTTTTTAGAATATTCCCGATCAGTACCGTACCAACAAAGCCAGAAATACCCATCAGAAGCAGGATTAACGACAAAGTGGATACGTCCACATGGGAAACGCCTTCAAGAAATGGCCTTACATAAGTAAAAAGTGTAAACTGGCCCATAAAAAACAGGCTGACTGCCAGCATACCAACAGCCACAATCGGTCGTGTCAGCAAAGAAAATACACTGGCCGACTGCTGATGCCGCGCGCTCGCCATAGATGGGAGGCTGACAAACTGCCAGACAAAAACAACAACAGCCACGGGCACCACACAGAAAAACGCACCACGCCAGCCAATAAGACCGCCTAAAAAACTACCAGCAGGTGCAGCAATAACGGTAGCCAGAGCGTTTCCTCCATTCAGGATTGCAAGCGCACGGGGCACGTGGTGGTCCTCCACAAGCCGCATAGCCGTAGCGGCAGACATGGACCAGAAGCCGCCAATAACAACACCGATCATTGCCCGCCCGAGCATGAACACCACATAATTCGGAGCAAGGGAAACAACACTCCCCGACACGATCATCATGGCTATCAGAGCCAGTAACAGGGTTTTACGGTTAATCCCCTTGGCCAGTGCGGAAATAAAGAGGCTGGTCAGCACAGCAAATGCGCCAGAAACTGAAATAGCCTGCCCTGCCTGCCCTTCTGTAATATGCAGATCAGCCGCAATCGGGGTTAAAAGACTAACAGGCATAAACTCTGATGCGACAAGAGCGAACGCACCCAGAGACATGGCCAGCACCGCCCCCCAGCCCCCGGCTGACTGATTGGCGCTCCGAGTTATTTTAGAAACTGTTTGAGAGATATTATCCATTCCGCCTCGGTATTATAGCAATCCGTAGCCATGATTTTCCCTACAGCGCACATAAGCAGCAAACAGCATTAACCTGAAAAACTGTAGCAGCGACTGAGGTTGCTTTAGGACATAAGGAACGAACTCTCTCAGGACTAGCCCCAATAAAACGAGCATGATCATGAATTATACTCATGAATAGACGTTTTGGGGTGTTTAGAGGCTACATGCCTGCTGCTAATGGAAGAAAAGGTCTGGGCATCACAGCACATGCTCTCTAGGCGGCTGACCATCTGGAGCCCCAGCCCGCGAACTATGAATGATATTTATGGATTAATGAAATTAAATCATTTTTATTCAATATTGTGTTCAGGCATAAAGAGTTCAGCACAGCTTAAACGCAGAACACTACTAAACATAACCTGAAAAACAGAAGCATAAACCGTGAGGTTCTCAACTCCCGGAAGATGAAATCTGCTTTCTGACAAAACAGGAGGGAGTTCGACCATGATTACAGAGTCCTCATTCCAAATTAAGAGCATCCCGTTTGATGAGAACTATCACCCTTCAAACGACACACGTCTCACAACCAATTTTGCCAATCTGGCCAGAGGGGACAATCGTCAGGAAAACCTGCGCAACGTGCTCCGGATGATCAATAATCGGTTTAATGATCTGGCACATTGGGATAACCCCAAGGCCAACCGCTATTCTGTTGCACTCGACATTGTTTCTGTGGGGCTCCATATCAACCATGGCAGCACAAACAGTATTTTCCCCCTGATCGAAATCCTGAACACGACAATTATTGATCAAAAAAGCAATCAGCAGATTAAAGGTCTTGCCGGTAATAATTTTTCTTCTTACGTCCGTGATTATGATTTCAGCGTCTTATTGCCCAATTACAACAAGAATAAGCCTGAATTCCACGTTCCACCTGATTTTGGTTATCTGCACGGAAATCTTTTTAAGAGTTTTGTACACTCTTCGGCCTACAAGAAAAACTTCAATAAGCTCCCGGTTATATGCCTGAGCGTTTCTACTAACAAAACCTATTGCCGAACAGATAACCATCACCCTGTTCTGGGGGTTGAATACAGGCAACAGGAACACTCGTTAACTGATCATTATTTTGAAAAAATGGGCATGCAGGTCCGTTACTTTATGCCCTACCGCAGTGTGGCTCCACTGGCTTTCTATTTTTTTGGTGATTTACTTTCCGATTACACAACGCTGGAACTTATCAGTACAATCAGCACAATGGAGGCATTTCAAAAAATTTATCGCCCTGAAATATATAATGCCAATTCTGTAGCACCACAAAGCTACCAACCCAGCCTGAATCATCAGGATTATTCCCTCACCCGCATTCTTTATGACCGGGAAGAACGCAGCAAACTGGCGACTGCCCAAGGCAAATACACGGAGGAGAGTTTTATCAAGCCATATCACGCGCGTCTTGAGCAGTGGTCTGCCAGTTACTCTGCCTGATTAACCAGAACAACAAGGTTTTACTCCTATGACAACAGCACTCCTCCCCACCGCAACAGCGGGCAGCTTGCCCAAGCCCTCTTGGCTGGCAGAGCCCGAAACACTCTGGTCACCCTGGAAACTACACGGGCAGGAATTAATCGAGGGCAAACAGGATGCATTGCGCCTGACACTGGATGATCAAAATCGTGCAGGTATTGATATTGTCAGCGATGGTGAACAGACACGGCAGCATTTTGTCACTACGTTTATTGAGCACCTGAGTGGTGTTGACTTTAAAAACCGCCAGACAGTCAAAATCCGCAACCGGTATGATGCGAGTGTGCCATCTGTTGTCAGTGCCGTGAGCCGCGAAAAGCCAATTTTTGTTGATGATGCAAGGTTTTTACGCACACTCACACAAAAACCAATCAAATGGGCTCTACCCGGCCCCATGACAATGGTCGATACACTCTACGATGGCCACTACAAAAGCCGCGAAAAACTGGCATGGGAATTTGCCAAAATTCTTAATCAGGAGGCCAGAGAGTTAGAAGCGGCAGGCGTGGATATTATCCAGTTTGATGAACCCGCGTTTAATGTTTTTTTTGATGAAGTGAATGACTGGGGCATCGCTGCATTAGAGAGAGCTATTGAAGGCCTTAAATGCGAAACAGCCGTTCATATCTGCTATGGTTACGGCATAAAAGCCAATATTGACTGGAAAAATACACTGGGCACACAGTGGCGGCAGTATGAAGAGATTTTTCCTAATCTCCAGAAATCCAATATCTCCATGGTTTCTCTGGAGTGCCAGAACTCTCGGGTTCCAATGGATCTGATTGAACTGCTGCGCGGTAAGAAAGTGATGATTGGCGCGATTGATGTCGCAACCCATGCTATTGAAACACCAGATGATGTTGCTAACACCCTGCGCAAAGCCCTTAAGTTTGTGGATGCAGACAAACTCTACCCGTGCACCAATTGCGGCATGGCACCTCTTCCGCGCCATGTGGCCACAGCCAAGCTCCACGCTTTAGGTGCCGGTGCAAAAATTGTCCGTCACGAACTCTCTGCCTGAAGGGCTTATGGAACCATAAGCCGTAAAAAGCCATGCAGGATAAAACATAGAGCGTGTGTTTATGAAAATGAACAGAACTGATATGTTTATACAGTAACGTGAATATTTTGTATCAATAAGGTGTGGCATGGGTATCCTTGAGCGCAGTCATCTGGCCATTATTCAAGCCGTCGCACGAGAAGGTTCGTTGACGGCTGCCGGAATGCGCCTGAATCTTACCCAGCCCGCCCTGAGCCATGCCATACGCAAAATTGAAAGCCAGCTAGACGTAAAAATATGGCGCCGGGAAGGACGCTCCCTTGTTCTTACCCAAGCTGGCGAGTGGCTGTTATCCTTGGCAAACCGCATGCTCCCCCAATTTGAGCTTGCAGAAAAACGGCTTGAACAATTTGCCAATGGTGAGCGTGGCACTCTTCGCATCGGCATGGAATGCCATCCCTGCTATCAGTGGCTACTTAAAGTCGTTTCTCCTTATCTGGAACAATGGCCAAAGGTTGACGTGGATGTGCGGCAAAAGTTCCAGTTTGGCGGCATTGGCGCATTGTTCAGTAATGAAATAGATATTCTGGTTACACCAGACCCACTTTATAAACCGGGATTAAAGTTTACGCCGGTTTTTGATTATGAACTTGTTTTGGTGGTTGGTCCCCAACACCATTTACGGAATACAAAGTTCATTTTGCCAGAACAACTTGCGGGTGAAACCCTGATTACCTACCCGGTGCCACCTGAGCGTTTGGACATATACACGCAATTCCTGCAACCAACAGGTATTGGCCCACGGCAGCAAAAGCAGATCGAAACAACTGATATTATGCTGGTTATGGTGGCACACGGCCGTGGTGTGGCTGCACTCCCGGGTTGGCTGGTGGAAGAATACGCCCCCCGCTTTGAACTCCACCCCATTAGACTTGGCAAAAAAGGCATTGCGAAGCAGATATTCCTTGGATACCGCGAAACCGATGAAGATATTCACTATCTGCGCAATTTTATTGAATTTGCAGCCACGTCTTGATCCGGCCTCTTGGGAGGCTCTGCTCTCGATTTAATGCGATAAGACGCTCCCGCAACTTCTAGGCAACATAATCCTCTAAAAATTGTACTGATTGTATGGTATGAGATCGAATATATTTTTCGAATATACGGAATCCCCGTCGCATGCCCGAACAGTCCTACCTCGCCCACTGGAAAGAGGAAATCAGCCAGAGCCCGAATGCCATTTATCTGACTTTGGTCGATGCCCTTGCCCACTCCATTCGCAAAGGCGACCTCAGGGACGGCGATAAACTGCCCCCGCAAAGGACAATTGCAGAACATCTTGGCACCAACCTGACAACCGTTACCCGCGCTTTTACTGAGGCGCGCAGACGAGGGCTGATTGACGCAACAGTCGGCCGGGGCACCTTCATTCGTGTTGGTGCGGGGGAAAGCCACTGGCGCCACACAGGCCCTGCGGTGGTTGACCTGACCATGAACCTTCCTCCCATCCCGCAAGACCCGCCTTTGCAGCGGATTATTCAGACGGACATCGCAGCGATCCTCAAGCAGCAGGACCTGAATAGCCTGATGTCTTACCGTGTCACCGGTGGAACTGTTGAAGAGCGTCAGTTGGGTGCAAAATGGGTTGCCCCGATAATCGGCCAACGCCGGACAGACGAGATCATGATCTCACCAGGCGGCCAGAGCGCACTGGCCGCCATTGTCAGCACGCATACGCAACCGGGTGATGTGATTGTCACGGACCGCATTGCTTACCCCGGTATCCGGACCATTGCCGCACAGTTTGATCTTATTCTGGTTGGTGTGGACAGCGACACGGAAGGCATGATGCCAGACCAGCTTGACCGGGTCTGCGCGCAGCACCACCCCCGTCTGCTCTATTGCATTCCAACAATCCACAACCCTACAACCGCCACAATGTCCCTACAGCGGCGCAAGGATATTCTAGCAGTCGCGCAACGGCACCACCTCCATATTGCTGAGGACGACCCATACAGCCTGCTTATGGATAATCCTCTGCCAGCACTGGCGGCCCTTGACCATAGCCGGGTCAGCTATGTGGCAACATTGGCCAAAACACTCAGCCCCGGTTTGCGCACGGCGTATGTCGCCCTCCCCAATGCCGACATGACCCGGCGGGTAACGGCTGCCATCCGGGCCATTGCCCTCACCAATGCGGGGCTGCTCAGCGCCCTGACTGCACGATGGATGCAGACAGGACAGGCCCATACAATCCTGCACGCAATTCAGAAAGAGCTGCGGTTACGCCAGTCTATCGCACGCACGGTTCTGGGGGAGCAGCACTGCACGAACCCTGACGGCCCCCATGTCTGGCTCAAACTCCCGGCATGGTGGGGGAGCGCGGATTTTGTCGCCTACGCCCGTAGGCGCGGTCTGGCACTGGTGCCCAGCACCGTTTTTACCATTAATGGGGAACCCCCGCAGCGGGCGCGTATTGCCTTGGGCAGTGCGCCCGATGCCGCAAGCCTGGAAGAGTCCCTCCGTGGCGTTGTCTCAGTTCTCCAGCACAAGCGCTCCCCCGGCTTTGCCGATATTGTTTAACCCGTTGCAGCACTCGGCAGGCCACGTTGTACCCAAAGGGCATACGTGGCCTTCCAGAACAAACGCACAGCAACATCACGAATGCGCGAGGTAAATATAAAGCAAAACCAGTATGTTAGCTGAACGCCGTAGAATTGTATGACATTGTGGAATAAACTGTATGCTTCTGTACCCGCAAAAAGAACTCATGCGGGAAAAATTGTTTTTTTTGTCATGCCAACGCATGCCATACAAAATTTTGCGTCAGACTTAACCCGTGTCACGTTTGCTTCAGCAAAGCGGTCAGGCCGGCTTCCTGCCGGAGACCGCAGCACACGGGAGACATACCATGCCAACACTCGAGCACGCTCCACATAAAGATGGCGACTGCTTCGTTAACTATGAAAACAAGGTTTTTGAGGACGTCAAAGCCCAGCCGGGTGAAAAAGCCCTTATCACCTTTCATACCGTTGCCAATGAAGGTTCAGTCGGGTTTGTAAATCTGCTGCAGGCCACACGCCTGATCCGCAAGGGGTTTGAAACCTCAGTGCTGCTCTATGGTCCGGGCGTCACTCTTGGCGTGCAGCGCGGCTTTCCCCGTCTGGGTGATGAAGCTTTTCCGGGGCACATGAACTGCAACAAGCAGATTGCAAAAATCCTTGAAGAAGGTGGCAAAGTTTATGCCTGCCGCTTCGCACTTCAGGCACTTTACGGCTACGGCGAGCAAAACCTTATTCCCGGGATAACACCCATCAATCCGCAGGATGTGCTGGACATCATTCTGCTGGCCCGGCGGGACAACGCCTTTATTCTGAATACCTGGACTCTCTAAAGGCCAAAGGGAGGACCGCAAGCCATGTCCCGTATCGTTCGCGCCGCAGCTATCCAGATCAGCCCCATCCTTGGTGACGATGGTCTGGGCACTGCACGGAAAGTCTGTCAGGCCATCCGCGATGCCGCCGAGAAAGGTGTAAAGCTGGCGGTCTTTCCCGAAACCCTTGTGCCTTATTACCCCTATTTTTCGTTCATCCAGCCTGCATTCCGCTTTGGTGGTGAGCATCTTGAACTCTACAAACGCGCCGTTGTTGTCCCCGGCCCGGTAACGGACATGGTGGCCGAAGCTGCGCGCGACACCGGCATGGTTGTTGTGCTGGGTGTAAATGAGCGGGATTACGGCACACTCTACAATACACAGATTGTGTTTGATGCCACGGGAGAAATCCTGCTCAAACGCCGCAAGATCACCCCCACTTACCACGAACGCATGGTATGGGGGCAAGGGGATGGCGCTGGCCTGAAGGTCGTGGAGAGTGCAGCCGGTCGCATTGGAGCACTGGCCTGCTGGGAACACTATAACCCCCTCGCCCGCTACGCGCTGATGACCCAGCACGAGGAAATCCACTGCGCACAGTTCCCCGGTTCACTGGTGGGACCAATTTTTGCAGACCAGATGGAAGTGACCATTCGCCACCATGCACTGGAATCCGGCTGCTTTGTCGTAAACGCCACAGGATGGCTTACGGAAGAGCAGATCCAGAACATAGCGCGTGACCCGGGGCTTGAAGGCCCTCTGCGGGGCGGTTGCTTTACTGCCATTGTCTCGCCCGAAGGCAAGCTGCTCGCTCCTCCGCTCACCGAAGGCGAAGGGATGGTCATAGCCGATCTCGACTTTGCCCTGATTACCAAGCGCAAACGCATGATGGATTCCGTAGGGCATTATGCACGCCCGGAACTGCTGAGCCTGCTGCAGGACCGCCGCCCCGCTCATACCGTGCATTACGTTGGTGAAAATGAGCCTTACTCTGCCCTGACAGACGAGGTGGCACCATGACCATTCCAACACTCGGCACCTTTTCTGGTCGCAAGCTTATCACCGACCTGCAATCCTTCGGGTTACAGATTGATGAGCAGAGCAGCGGCATGACCCGCAAGGGCGGAGCCGGTCCCTCCGACCACAAGACAATCACCATTGCGGGCCAGACCGTTATGGTCCCGGTTTATACATCCGGAGCACAGCGCTCTCCTTTTCAGGCCAGCCCGCCAGACCGGAGTGGAACCAGCACGCTGCTACGTGATGGCCAGACGCTCGGCACAATCCACTTTCCTGCTGCTCCACGCTTTTATGGGCTCAGCACGGCAGACGGTATTCCCTACTGGAAGATTGCTCTGCTCCACGGGCGCGACACGCTGGCAACCACGGTGCACCAGACCTGCATCCGCTATGCCGACCGGCGTACATCCTGCCAGTTCTGCGCTATTGGCCAGTCACTGGAGGCCGAGCGCACCATTGCCTACAAAACGCCTGCACAACTGGCCGAAGTTGCCAAAGCCGCCGTGGAACTGGATGGCGTGCGGGATATGGTACTGACAACCGGCACCCCCAACGTTATTGACCGGGGCGCTGCGGTGCTTGCGGACTCTGCGCGTGCCATCCGTGCTGCGGTCGATCTGCCGCTTCAGGTCCAGTGCGAGCCACCGCGTGATCACGGCTGGTTCCAGCGCCTGCGCGAGGCGGGCGCCGATAGTCTGGGTATGCATCTTGAAGCCGCCACACAGGCCGTGCGCGAAAAAATCATGCCCGGCAAAGCAACAGTAAGCGTTGACCGCTACATGGAAGCTTTTGCCAGCGCCGTACCGGTTTTTGGGCGTGGGCAGGTCAACACCTATATTCTGGCCGGTCTTGGCGATAGTGCCGAAGATATTCTTGGTTTGGCTGAACGCCTTATTGCATTGGGTGTTTATCCCTTCGTGGTGCCGTTCGTGCCTATTTCCGGCACACCATTGGAAAACCACGCACCGCCTACCGCTGATTTCATGAAGTCGGTTCTGGCACCACTTGGGCGGATGCTACGCGATGCCAACATGAAATCCACCGACATCCGGGCTGGATGTGGCCGGTGTGGTGCGTGCTCCTCCCTCTCGGCCTATGAACAATGAGTGCTTTACTCGAAGGCGTGGAACACCGCCCGTTCATCCCGACGGAATATGTCGTGCGCCTTGCCCGTACACCGTGGGAACGCGCAGGTTATCATGCCCTCCGCCGCGAGGTATTCTGCACCGAACAGCAGGTCTTTGCCGAGGATGATCGGGACGGCATTGATGACGTAGCCATCCCCATTATTGCAGCCTGCTGTATGGCAGGCATGCCGGACCGGATTGTAGGGGCCGTACGCATCCATGAAGCCGAACCCGGTGTCTGGCGTGGTTCCCGTCTGGCTGTGCATGAAGACCATCGCAAACTGGGACGGATCGGGGCGGAACTGATCCGCATGGCTGTCAGCACAGCACACGGGCTTGGGGCCACGCGCTTTCTGGCCCAAGTGCAGGAGCAGAATGTACTGTTCTTCCGCCGCCTGCACTGGAAAAGCCTCGGCGTAATCTCCCTGCATGGTCTGCCACATCATGATATGCAGGCCGACCTTTCCCGCTATCCGGCACATGGCCAGAACCAGACGTGGCTGCTGCGCCCACAACCGCGCACCAGACAGGTGGCATAATGGCAGGCAAGCTCAACGCGCTGCTGCATACCCTGCGCCACAGCCGCGCCCTTGCATGCAAGCAGGATATTGCCGAAGCAGCGGCAATCCTTAAACCCACCGACCCCAACGCCATCCGCCTTGGCGATGACTGTGCCGCCATACGGGATGGAGATGGTTACCTCCTGCTGGCCAGCGAGGGTTTTCAGGACAGTTTTGTACGCGCCATGCCGTGGTTTGCCGGTTACTGCGGCGTCATGGTCAATATCAGCGATATTGCGGCAATGGGTGGCCGCCCCGTTGCGGTGGTCAATGCCTTATGGAGCGATACCTCTGAATCAGCAGCCTCTGTCCTGCAAGGTTTACAGGATGGAGCACTGACCTATGGCGTACCCGTTGCTGGCGGGCATACCAACATGCGCAGCACTCACAACTCGCTTTCGGTCGCAATTCTGGGGCGGGCACGCCATCTGCTCACCAGTTTTGACGCCCGCCCCAGCGAGGTGCTGATTGCCGCCATTGATCTGCGCGGCCGCTGGCATGACCCACACCCGTTCTGGGACAGTAGTTCCGCGCTGTGCGGCACCGATGCGATTACCCGATTACAGGCCGACATGGACCTTCTGCCACAAATAGCCGAGGACGGGCTGAGCCGTGCAGCCAAGGACATCAGCATGGCCGGCGTGCTGGGTACAGCCCTTATGCTGGCCGAGTGTTCTGGCGTGGGCATGCACATTACGCTGGATGATATTCCACGCCCAGAACACGCTGCCATGGCCCGCTGGCTGGCAGCTTTCCCCAGCTATGGCTACTTGCTGAGTGCCCGGCCAGAGGATGCACAGGCCGTTATGGCGCGCTTTCATGGGCGAGACATTGCTGCGGCCGTTATCGGCCAGTGCAACAATACCCGCAGGCTGGATGTTACCTGGGGAGACGAGACAGACACTTTCTGGGATCTTGCACAAACGCCGCTCATGGGGTTTGCGCCATGAGCCTGTCCATTGGCATTCTGACGCACTCGACCCTTCCGCGCGGTGGCGTGGTGCATGGCATGGCGCTGGCAGAGGCGTTGTGTGACGCAGGGCATAAAGCAACCCTGATCGCCCCGGATGTGACAGGTGCAGGCTTTTTCCGCCAACCCCGCTGCGCTACGCGTTACATTGCAGCCCGAGCGGAGCAGAACCTGCCTGCTCTGGTGGAACGCCGTATATGCGAGATCACGGACGCGCTCAGGAATGAAGCACCATTTGACGTTCTTCATGCGCAAGACCCCATAAGTGCTAACGCGCTGGCTGAACTGGTGGCGCAAGGCCGGATACCGGGCTTTGCCCGCACGGTTCACCACCTCGACCGCTTTGCTCACCCCGGCCTTGCAATGCGGCAGGAACGCGGGTTCATGGCCGCGGCCGAGCTGTTCACTGTCAGCACCATGTGGAAGGGCATCCTGCACGGCGAGCATGGCCGTGAAGCACCTGTTGTTGGCAACGGCGTTGATCCTGAACATTTTTCACCCGCACCGGGCCTGCAGGACAGCTCACTGCGGGCGCGTTACCACCTGCCGGTTGGCCGCCGCCTGATTCTGGCGGTCGGCGGGGTCGAGCGCCGCAAGAATACGGTGCACCTGCTGGAAGCTTTTCTGGCGCTGCGCCGTGACCAGTCCGATGTGCATCTGGTTGTGGTGGGCGGGGCTTCATTGCTGGATCATTCGGCCTACCGCGCGCTGTTTGATATGCGGTTGCGCCAGAGCGGTGCAGCCGAGCATGTCACCCTCACCGGAGCGGTAGCGGATGAAGATATGCCTGCATTTTACCGGCAGGCAGCCGCGCTGGCCTACCCGTCCGTAACCGAGGGGTTTGGTCTGTGCCCACTGGAAGCCCTCTCCTGCGGCACGCCAGCCATTGTGCCGAAGGTTGCCCCCTTTACCGAGCACCTTCAGGCGTCAGACGTGCTCTGGTGCAACCCCGAGCACCCGGACACCCTGTTTTTAGCCTTGCGTGACGCCCTTAGCGCCAAAAACCGCGAGCACTTCCGGCTCAGCGGCCCCGCAACGGCCCGTCGTTTCGATTGGCACGGTGTTGCCAGTCGGCACCTCCCCGCATACCGGCGGCTGGCGGCCTTGTCGCACGCTGGCACTCCGGCTTCTGGAGCTTTGTCATCATGCCCGAAATGATTTTTCGTGTGCGCTGGCCCGATGGGCAAGAGAGCGATTGCTACTCTCCATCGCTGGTCATCAAGGACCACTTTACACCGGGTAAAGATTATCCGGTTCGTACTTTTCTGGAACAGGCCGATGCAGCCCTGACACAGGCCAGCGAGCGGGTGCGTGCACGCTACGGATTTGCCTGTAGCCGTGCCCTTGGCCAGCTCCAGGCGATCCGCCAGACCTGCACGCCCTTCCTCAACCAACCTGATGCGCAGGTGAGTATCCTGTCTTTCAGCCTCTGAAACGAAAGAACGACCATGACACAGAATGAAAAAAGCATCCCCGTCATTATCGTGGGTGGTGGTCAGGCTGGCCTGTCCATGAGCTGGTATCTCTGCCGTGAGAACGTGGACCACGTAGTGTTCGAGGCCAAAACCGCCTGCCATTCGTGGGATGATGAGCGCTGGGACAACTTCTGTCTGGTGACACCCAACTGGCAGTGCGAACTGCCCGGGCACCCCTACAGGGGGAGCGACCCGCACGGCTTTATGGTAAAGCAGGAAATTATTGACTACGTAAAAGGGTTTACGGACTCCTTCACCGCCCCTTTGCGCGAACATACGCCAGTCACGTCCATTACACGCCATGAAAACGGTGGCTACCGCGTCGTGGCAGGGGCAGAACTCTGGCACGCACAGCATGTTGTGATTGCTTCGGGCGCGTACCATGACGCCGTTATTCCCGGTTACGCCAGCGCCATTGATCCTTCCATTTATCAGGTTCACTCTCAGGATTATCGCAACGCGGCCCAACTGCCTGATGGTGGCGTGCTGGTGGTGGGAAGTGGCCAGTCTGGCGCGCAGATTGTGGAAGATCTGTTTATTGAAAACCGCAAAATTCATCTGTGTGTCGGTTCTGCCCCCCGTGTCTCGCGCTTCTATCGTGGGCGCGATGTTGTGGACTGGCTTGCAGACATGCAGTTTTATGACCTGACAGTAGATAACCATCCGCTGCGTGATAGTGCGCGTGACAAAACCAACCATTATGTCACCGGCCGGAATGGTGGCCATGACCTTGACCTGCGGCTTTTTGCCAAAGACGGTGTGGGCCTGCACGGCACGCTGGAAACCATTCGGGACGAGGTAGCCCATTTTGCACCGGACTTGCGGGACAATCTGGATGATGCCGACAAGACCAATGCCGACATCAAAAAATCCATTGACGCCTACATTGCCCGTGAAGGTATTACCGCCCCAACCGAAGCACCTTACGTGCCAGTCTGGGAACCCGATGGCAGCAATACGCCACTGGACCTGAAGGCCGCAGGCATTACCTCAATCATCTGGTGCATTGGTTTTCGCCCGAATTATCGCTGGATCGACGTGCCCGTATTTAATGGCGCCAACAAGCCGCTCTGGCATCGGGGGGTAACAGATGCGCCCGGCTTCTACTTCCTCGGGTTGCCGTGGCTGCGTACATGGGGCTCCGGCCGGTTTTCCGGCATCTCGCGCGATGCGGCGTGGCTGGCCAGCCAGATTACCGGCAAAGACGTGCCTGTAGCCTGAGGAAAGGAAAAGCCCCATGCTGCCATGGACCACTTATGAGGCAATGTATGATGCGGCCCAGAACCAGCCAGAAGCATTCTGGCTGGAAGCAGCTCAACGCATTACATGGCAGCAACAGCCCGGTATGGCTTGTCGGGCACGGGCGGATGGCTGGCATGACTGGTTCCCCAATGCCACGCTCAATACCTGTTACCATGCCGTGGACAGGCACGTGGAGCAGGGCCACGGCGCGCAGGCAGCCTTGGTCTGGCATTCCTGCGCCACAAAAGAGCGGCAAACCATCACCTATAAGGAATTGCTCGGCAGGGTGGCCGGGTTTGCTGGCGGCCTGCGTGCACTAGGGGTGGAAAAAGGCGACCGTGTCCTGATCGCCATGCCAACCATGATTGAAACAGCCATAGCCATGCTGGCCTGTGCACGCATAGGTGCCGTGCATGTTGTGGTATTTGCCGGTTACGCAGGCCCCGAACTGGCCCGCCGGATTGACGATGTAGCCCCCAAGGTCGTGATTATCGCCAGTTACAGCTTTCAGGGGCAAACCGCCATTCCGTCCGCCCCGGCCCTTAACGTTGCACTCACGCAGGCCACGCATGAGCCGCAGGCATGTATTATCGTGCAGCGCAACGCCTGCCCCGCACCACTTGTGTGCGCGCGGGACCATGACTTCCACACTCTGGAACACTCGCCACCTGTGGCACCCGTCATACTGCGTTCTGAAGACCCGCTCTATATCCTGCATACATCAGGCACAACGGGAACATCGAAGGGCATTGTGCGGGACAATGGCGGGCATGCCGTAGCCCTCGCCCTGTCCATGGAGCTGATCTATGGTTGCAGGAACGAAGATACGTTTTTTACAACGTCTGATCTGGGGTGGGTGGTTGGCCATTCTTACGGTGTTTACGCGCCATTGATCAACGGTTGCACCAGTGTGATTGTGGAAGGTGCTACAACCTCCGCCGCATTGCGCACGCTTTGCCACGAGCACGCAGTGACATGCCTGTTCACGACCCCGACACAAATGCGGCTCCTGCGGCAGGAAAACCGTAACCTGCCCGCACAACCCCCGGCAGCGCTGGCCCGTGTTTTTGTGGCAGGGGAATATGCCGACGCAACATTGCTGGACTGGGCACGCGCATATTTTCAAAAACCCGTGGTCAACCACTGGTGGCAGACTGAAACCGGATGGAGCATTACAGCCCATTTTTTCGGCCTGCCGGAACGCGAGCCCATAACGCTCATGAACGACATAGGACGCCCTGTACCGGGGTTTCATCCAGCTATTGTGCCCTCCGTGCCGGGTGAACCCTGCGGGGAGATTGTTCTTGCACTCCCCCTGCCCCCCGGTTGTCTGGCAGGAGTGTGGCAGAACAGGGTCATCCAGCCACCCACAGCCTGCATTGATGAAACAGGACGGTTTTACCGCACATTTGACGAAGGTATGATTGGCACCGGACGTGCCGTTCACATGCTCGGTCGCTCTGACGATGTTATCAAGGTCGCGGGGCGCCGGATTTCAGGCGTGCAGATCGAAAAAATCATTGCCGCACACCCTGCTGTTCATGCCTGCGCCGTTGTTGCTGTGCCCGATGGGTTGAGGGGACAGCGACCTGTTGCCTATGTGGTGCTTGATACCGCCACACAAAGCATACCTGCGACTGACGAAATTCTCGGGCAGGTTCACCGGGCGCTGGGCCGGTGGGTTGGTCTGAAGGAAGTGCGGTTTGTCCAGCACCTGCCTACAACCGTATCTGGCAAGATCACACGCAGACATCTGCTGGCTCTCTGATATGAACCCTCTCGGCCTCTCCCCCGCCTCATAGAGAAAATATGGAAACTATACGTTTCCATTGTTGTTATTTCTTGCCCATATTTTCGACGGTAATGAAGAACTCAGCGGAACAGCGCATGCCATGCCCCTCCGAGCATGACCGCACTGTTTTTCAAACGAGTTTGTTATGAACAACCGGAGTATGATCCCATGAAATACAGCCTTCTTTCTCTCCCTGCCGCAGCTCTTGCCTTTGGCCTGCTTGCTGGCAATCCGGCCTTTGCGCAGGTTGTTACCAACGCCACGCAGGCACAGTCCGGCACGTATGATGTTGAACCGGGGCACACACAGGTCGGTTTTTCCGTTCTGCATTTTGGTTTCACCAATTATCTTGGTGTATTCTCCAACGTTTCGGGCACACTGACGCTGAACACCAAGACCCCATCTGCTTCCAGGCTGTCCGTGACTATTCCGGTTGATTCCGTGCAGACAACCAGCGCCAAGCTCAATGATGAGCTCAAGGGTGACCAGTGGTTCGATGCTGCAAAGTTCCCCAATGCCACGTTTGAATCCACATCTGTCCGCATTACCGGCCGGAATGATGCGGTTGTGACCGGCAACCTGACCCTGCACGGCGTCACACAGCCTGAAACCCTGAAAGTGCATTTTATCGGTGCGGGCGTAAACGCACTGGACAAGAAATACACCACCGGGTTTGAAGCCACCGGCACCATCAAGCGCAGCGATTTTGGCGTAAAAATGTACGTGCCCTACGTGTCGGATGAAGTGCAGCTGCGCATTGCCGGCGCGTTTGAAAAACAGGGCTAAATACCATGCCAACGCCCGCACGCGCAGCGAGCGGGACCACGCGGTATTCCACAGTCGCGATCATCCTTCACTGGTTGATCGCGCTGGGAATACTGGCCCTGATCGCGATGGGTCTGGTCATGGACCATCTCCACCTCGATACGATGCGTGTGTTCCAGCTCTATCAGCTGCACAAATCCATCGGCATTAGCGTGATGTTCCTGATCTTGCTGCGTATTGGCTGGCGCCTGACGCACCAAGTTCCAGCTTTGCCGGGCGATATGCCGTCGATTGAAAAAACAGCCGCGCATCTTGCCCATACCGCACTTTATGGCCTGCAGGTGCTGCTACCCCTGAGTGGCTGGGCGATGGTTTCTGTCTCAGTGCTGGGTATTCCGACCGTGCTGTTCGGCACAGTGCCATGGCCGGACCTTCCCGCGCTTTCGACCTTGTCTGACAAGGCACCGGTCGAAACCGCGCTGAAGATGATCCACCATTGGGCTTCGTGGGGATTGCTGGCTCTGATCATGCTGCATATTGCAGCCGCTCTCAGGCATCAGTTCGTGCTGCACGACCATGTTCTTCGTCAGATACTACCGTCCTTTCGTGCATCCTCCACACCTCGCCACAAGGGAGAAACCCCATGAAGGCCTTTCACAAGTTTCTGCCAGTCGCTACTGTAGCGGGTCTCCTGCTCTCAGTCCCGACCTTTGCTGCCGACTGGACACTTACTGCGGGCAACGGCACGCTGGGCTTTGCCGGGACCCAGACCGGCCGGGCATTCGAAGGGCATTTCGGGAAATATGATGGCACGATCTCGTTTGATCCGGCCCACCCTCAAGCGGGTCACGCAAAGATCAGCATCGACATGGCCAGCGCCACAACAGGGGACAGCCAGCGTGATGGCGCCCTGCCCGGACATGACTGGTTTGACACCAAAGAATTTCCGTCAGCACTTTTCGAAGTAAAAGACTTCAAGGCCAAAGGCGGCAACGCCTATGACGCCGAAGGCACATTGACCATTAAAGGGGTCAGCAAACCCGTTACCCTTCCCCTCACCATCGACATTGCAGGGTCCGCCCTGCATGCCAAAGGTCATCTTCAGCTCGTCCGCTCCGCATTCAATGTGGGTATTGGTCCCTGGACCACGGGCCAGTGGGTGGCACTCGAAGTAGGCGTAGATGTTGATGTTACGGCGCATGGCGGCTGAAACGCCAGATGTTCTTCGCACGCCCATCTGGTTGAACATCCGCCCTGCTGCGACGATAGCAGGTTCATGACATCCCTGCCCTCACATCGCGGCCCAGAAACCGGCAGCGGGCTTCTCGCCTTGCCTGCCGGTTCTTCTGTGTCTGGGGGCTGTCTCACGTTCCCATTACCGGCAGAACTCTAGCCTCGCGGTCAGACCCATTCCCTTCAGGCAGAACAGAGCTGCGGGAAAAGTCTAATGACTATATAGCTATTTTTTAGACCGCTTGGCCCATAATCAGCCCACCTGAAACCACCCAATTTGCCAGCCTCCCATGCACACTGTCTCTTTGGTGGCTGGGCCAACTCACACCCACAATAGACAATAAATGGAAACATTGTGTTTATTCCATTTCTATTTATTGCACATTTAAAGGCTCTTAAAAACAGGCACCGGCAGCACAGAACCCGCTGCTTTTCTTTTGATGAAAGATATGCCGCCATGACTTCATCTCTCCTGCGAGACCTGGTCCTCCTTGCATCCCGCCTGCTCCTTGCCACGCTTTTTGTCCTGATGGGCTGGGGAAAACTGACTGGTTTTTCAGGCACAGTTGCTTACATGACGGCAACAGGCGCGCCTTTGCCTTACCTGTCCTCCATTATGGCCATTCTGGTTGAACTGAGTCTGGGCCTGTTTGTTGCACTGGGGCGCCTGACCTCACCCATTGCTATTCTTTTCGCGCTCTACACGATCGTCACGGCGTTGATCGGCCACCATTACTGGACATTTTCAGGCATGGAGCGGTACGACATGTGGATTCATTTTTATAAAAATTTCAGTATTTCTGGTGGATTTCTGGCCCTTGCAGCTGCGGGTCCCGGCCGTTTTTCGCTTGATGCCGTGATGAAAAACGCCTCTGCGGGCACTTCACGCATAAAATCCTGAAACTACTCCATACCAAAATCGGAAACTGAGCGTTTCCAGCTTTGACCTATCCATCCCTTACACAGGACGTATCGTCATGGCGTTTCTGAACACGTTACGGAAACTGTTTTCAACACCAACGGAGGATTCCAAGGTGGCTAAAGTTCTTGTTCTTTATTACTCCTCTTACGGACACATCGAAACCATGGCCAATGCCGTGGCCGAAGGGGTCCGGGCCGCGGGTCTAGAGGTCGATATCAAGCGGGTTCCGGAACTGGTGCCTGAAGATGTTGCCAGGGCACACCACTTTAAAACGGAGCAGGGCGCACCGGTTGCAACAACGGACGACCTACCCAATTATGACGCGATCATTATTGGTGCCCCCACGCGGTTCGGGCGTCTTCCTGCCCAGATGGCAAATTTTTGGGACCAGACCGGCGGGCTGTGGCTCAAAGGGGCACTGATCGGCAAGGTTGGCGCTGTCTTTACCTCAACCGCATCCCAGCATGGCGGGCAGGAGACAACCCTGTATTCCCTGATGTCCAACCTGATCCACCACGGCATGCTCATTAGTGGTCTGCCCTACAGCTTTCAGGGCCAGCTCAAGCTGGATGAAGTGACTGGCGGTTCACCTTACGGTGCCACGACGATTGCCGCGGGTGACGGGTCACGCCAGCCAAGTGCTAACGAACTGGACGGGGCCAGATTCCTCGGTCAGCACGTTGCGGGAATTGCAAAAAAACTGAGCTGACAACACATTGGTAGGCCACGGGCCTGCCACCTCTTCCCGTATCGGTTCCATGCTGATACGGGGAGTTTTATTGATATGACGTTATTTATCGGTTTTTGAACCCACACTGATCAATAGGAACGCTGGGTAATTAAACGCACCCGACCCATTCGGCCTGGCCAAAGCATTCCACCAGATAGTCAAGCAGCGCTGTCACCCGCACGGGCCTGAGCGAACTGGACGGTGTGACCAGATACAGCGCTATGGCTGGAGCCTCCCAATCGGGTAATACCCGTTCAAACTGGCCGGACGCCAATCCTTCCCCCACCATAAATTCAGGGAACACACCAAACCCCAGACCTGCGGCAAGAGCAGGCAGAAAAGCCACGGCATTATCCGCCCGGAAGCGGGATGTTTGCGTTAGAACAAACTCGTTCCCGCTTTTAATCTGCCGGAGCCGAACTTTTCCGGGGGCGGAGGTATTGGTGTAAACAAAACTCTTCTGCCCCTCCAGATCACGCGGATGAGTAGGACGCCCTACCCGGTCCAGATACTCGGGGCTCGCCGCCAGCAGCAGCCGGACTTCACACAGTTTGCGGGCCCGCAGGGATGAATCTGCAAGGGAGGCAATACGCAATGCAACATCATACCCATCGGCCACAAGGTCCACGAGTGCATCACTAAAATCAACCGTGATATCAATATCCGGATACTGTGCGAGAAAAGCAGGCAGAACGGGGGACAGATGGCGGATGCCAAATGTCATGGGAGCTGCAATCCTGATAAGACCGGATGGGCGCTGTGTGCCCCCTCTGGCCTCTGTTTCCGCTGCCTCTGCTTCTGCCAGAATACGGTTGGCATGCCCCAGTAGCGTTCGCCCTGTTTCTGTCAGAGAGATATGGCGGGAATTACGGCTGAAAAGTGCTACCCCAAGAGCCTGCTCCAAGCGCCCTATGGCTTTGGAGACAGTGGGTTTTGAAAGCTGGATGTCTTCTGCCGCTCTGGCAAACGACCCCAGTTCAGCCACTTTTGCAAAAATAGCCCATGCTTCAAAGTCAGGAAGGCGCATGATATTGCCCTGAGAAACAGTTGATGGTTACAGTTTCCATATCTTATTTTAAGCCGCCTGTCGCCATGCTGTATGCCAAAATCAGAAACAATACCTTTCCATGATTGCCATATATAATATCCTGCACTGCGAATAACCTGATCCCAGAAAAACATCACACGACTGATCAGGAGAAAACAGACCATGATTGAAGTCCGTCCCTACAACGAACTCGGCCACGCCAACCATGGCTGGCTGGATGCAAAACACCACTTTTCCTTCGCCAATTATTACGATCCCGCACGCATGAACTGGGGCGCTCTACGCGTCTGGAATGATGATACCATTGCCCCGGGCACGGGCTTTGGCACTCACCCGCATGAGAACATGGAAATCATTACCTATGTGCGGGAAGGTGCGATTACACATCAGGATAGTCTGGGCAACAAAGGGCGCACTGTTGCGGGGGATGTGCAGGTTATGTCCGCAGGCACCGGGATCCGGCACAGCGAACATAATCTGGAGGATGAAACCACCCGTATCTTCCAGATCTGGATCATGCCGAACCGGGCAGGGCATGCCCCATCATGGGGCACCCGCGCTTTTCCAAAAGACGACCGTGCAGGCAGGTTCGTTACTCTGGCATCGGGTTACCAGAATGACGGTGACGCCCTTCCCATTCACACCGATGCACGCGTGCTGGGTGCAACGTTGAGGAAGGACGAGGCCACCGAATATCATCTGGGCATCGAAAAGCTGGCCTACCTTGTCGTTGCCAAAGGCGCTGTCGAGATAGAGGGCCAGACCGTGCACGAGCGTGATGGCGCTGCAATTGCGGATACGGATACCCTCAAGGTGCGGGCACTCACAGACGCAGAAGTGGTTCTGGTTGATACAGCTCCATAAGGGTGGGCAGAGCAGTGCTCCGCTCCCCTTATCCGTAACGCATGATCAGAGAATATGATCTGCAAGCCGCGTTTTAGGGGGGCGTATGGTCTGGCCCCAACCGCCCCCTAAGGTCTTGTACAAGGTCACACTGTTAGAGAGAGCCTGAAGCTGCGTCGTAATCGCGCTTAATTGCGCCGTATAGAGTGCTCTCTGTGCCACAAGCGTCTCCAGATAAGGGTCATACCCGGCTTTGTAGCGCTGCAACGCCAGAGCATACTGCCGCTTGTTGGCGGCAACGGCGTTTTGCTGTGCGGTTGTCTGCCGCACATATGTTTCCCGCCCGATCAGGGCATCTGCCACCTCCCGGAAGCTCTGCTGAATAGCTTTTTCATACCGCGCTATTTCCTCACGTTTGCGACTATGGGCCTGCTTTAACTGAGCCATTAAGCGGCCTGCATCAAACAAGGGTACGGTAATCTGCGGCGCTACGTTCCATGCCCCCATACCGCTCTGGAACAGGCGCGTGATATTGTTGCTTGCCGTGCCATTGGCAGCAGTAATTTGAATTTTCGGGAAAAATTCGGCACGGGCCGCACCAATGTCATCATTGGCAGCGCGCAGTTCAGCTTCCGCAGCACGAATATCCGGCCGACGTGCAATCATATCCGAAGGTAAACCTGCCGGCACATCAGGAAAAGCACTGACAGAATCAAGGGATGCTCGTGTGTTGAGAGATTGCACGGTCGCATTCGATAACGGTATCCCCACAAGGAGGGTCAACTGGTTAAACGCTTCGGCCTTCTGGCGGGTGTAAATCTCAACATTCGTTTCCACATCATGCAGGGCAGATTCAGACTCCGCAACATCCAGTTGCGTTCCGGTGCCAATATCCGCCGTCTGCCTGACCAGATCGTAGGTGTGCTGCCTATTGGCAAGAACCGCCTGTGTTAAAGCCAGTGCCTGCGTATTGGCCACCCAGTTCAACATGGCCGTTGCCACACTGGAAATAATGCTCAGGCGCATGGCCTGCTGGTTCAGCGCACTGGCCATATAGTGATCAAACGAGGCCCGAGACGCACTGCGTATGCGCCCCCACAGGTCTACCTCGTAGGCGGAAACACCAAACCCCACAGCGTATTGCCGCATGTAAATCGGCTCATTCGTTTGTGAGAGGCTCCAGATATGAGAGTTCATTTTCTGGATATTGGCACCGGCAGTGCCATTGAGTGTTGGAAAGAGAGCCGCGTTTTCTATATCAAACTGGGAACTGACAGCCGCAGCCTGCTGCTGGGCTATACGCAGGTCGCGGTTATTCTCCAGCGCGCTCGCAATCAGGGTTTGCATCACCGGATCCCGATAAAAAGACCGCCAGTCCTGCAGGAGCGCAGAGGCATCCTGCCCTGCAACGCCCTTCCCCTGCCCCTGTGGCCAGCCATCGGCAACAGGAGCCTCCGGTTTGTGATAGTGCGGGATCATGGTGCAGCCACCAAGAAGAGCCAGCAGCAGCGCTCCACATACAGAAGAACACCGCACGATCAGAGCACCTTCAGCGATTTGTCGAGTTGAGGGGCCACAATGCTTCCCTCATGCAAGGCAGAAGGCGGATGGACCACAAGCTGGCTGCCATCGGGCAAACCATCCAGAATTTCCAGGTGATCGCCATAATCCCGACCAATCCCGACCTTGCGGACCACAACCTTGTTATCTGCCTCAACAGTTTCCACAGACAGGCCATCGGCCTCGTAGTTGAGTGCTTCTGATGGCACCATAATAACGGGAGCTGCCCGTGGCAGGTCAAAATGGATTTCCGCGTACAATCCGGCTGTCAGGCGGTTGTCATGATTATCAATTTCGATTTCAACAGGCAGCATACGGCTCCCCGGTTCCAAGGCATGGCCTGTGCGCGTTACTGTGCCTGTAAAGGTCTGGCCCGGACGCTCCGGCACCACAATGGAGGCCGGCTCACCCACTTTAACAGTCAGTGCGGCATCTTGTGGAACGTGAACACGCACACGCAGCCGATCCGTGCGTGTTACCACAAACAGGGGGCGTGCAGTGGCGTTATCGGCACTGACCAGATCGCCTGCTTCAATATTTCTGGCCGTCACCACACCGTCATAAGGTGCCGTTACTGTTGTGTAGGCCTGACGTTGTGCGCTTTCCGCCAGAACGGCATCGGCTGCTTTCTGTTCGGCCTGCCGGGCATTTTGTGTCAGCCGATCGACATCGAAATTTTGCCGGCTAACAGCCCCTCCCCCAACCAGACCACTGGAGCGGTGGGCAGTAATCTGCGCCAGAGCCAGATTGGCGCGCGCCTGCGCCAGCGTGGCCTGTGCCTGCTCAACGCGATGATCAAGCTCAGGCGCCCGAATAATGGCCAGAACCTGCCCTGAGCGCACAGGTGTTCCAATATCGACAAACCGCTTCTCAATATAGCCCGAAGCACGGGCACCAATGGGTGTGGTTTCAATCCCTACTGTCTCGCCCGGCAGGTCCAGGGGCAGAGGTTGTGTGGAGGCTCGCGCGATCATGGTCCGTACATCCGGAACCTGCCGGGCGCGTTCCTCTGCTGTTGCCGTGACCGCATGCGCACGCTCGATATGGGCGTAAACGCCATAGCCAACAGCAACCATAACACCCAGCCCTGCCACCAGCCCCGCAGAAAGAGGGCGACGACCTGCGCCGGAACGGGAGAGAGTGGAATCAGACATTCTCGTATTCCTCAAGCATGCGGCTTTTACGGCGGCGCAGACGGCTATAGAGCCACGGGACAACAAAAAGGGTGGTGCAGGTACCAATCATCAACCCACCGATGACGGCGCGGCCCAGAGGTGCGTTCTGCTCACCACCATCCCCCAGACCGAGGGACATCGGCAGCATGCCAATGACCATGGCCAGCGATGTCATCAAAATGGGCCTCAGGCGCTCCCGCCCGGCTTCCATGGCGGCCTCCATGGCGTTCATGCCATGGGCACGGCTTTCCTTGGCAAACGTGACAAGCAGGATGGAATTCGCACTCGCCACGCCAACGCTCATGATCGCCCCCATGAGTGAGGGCACGGAGAAGGTTGTTCCCGTAACGAAAAGCATGAGCACAATGCCGCACATGGCACCCGGCAGCCCCAGTATGACCACCAGCGGGTCCATGAAAGACTGGAAGTTCACGACCATCAGCAGATAAACCGCAACCGCCGCCACCAGCAGGCCGATTTCAAGACGCGTGAACGATGTGTTCATGCTATCAATCTGCCCTGCCACCTCAATGCTGTTGCCGGGTTTCAGTTCTTTTTTATGGCGCTCGATAATCTTCCCAATATCCCGGGCAATACTGCCAAGGTCACGGTCCTCCGCACTGGCGTCTATATCCAGAACCGGCTGGATATTGCTGTGGGAGATCACGTCTGGCGCAACCGTGCGCTCAATGGTTGCCACATTCCTCAACAGGGTTGGAATGGCAGCGGCCTGTGACGCATTACCTGCCACGACCAGTTTGCCCAGATCATCAACAGTGTTGACCTGATACTGCGGCGTCTGCACGGCAACCGGGTAAAGTGTGCCCATCTGCGGGTCAGGCCAGAAGTTGGGTGTAACCGTGTTGGATGACGCCTGAGAGACCATGACGCTACGCGCCACATCGTTCAGCACCAGATTAAGATCCTGTGCGCGTTCGCGGTCGATCGCAATGTTCAGCGCCGGGGCGGCTAACTGCTGGTGCAGGTGCACATCCACCAGGCCGCGTACATGGCGCATGTCCTCCATAATCCGGCCCATGACCACACGGTTGTTCGCCTGATCATACCCCGTGATCCGCACGTCAATCTGGGATGTGAGCCCAAAATTCAGGATCTGCGTCACCATGTCAGCAGGCTGGAAATAGAACACAACATCGGGGAAGCGCTTGGCCAGAACCGTGCGTAAACGGTTGATATACTGTGCGGTGGGCCGATGGTTTTCCTTCAGTGCCACCATGATCTGCCCATCATTCGGGCCAATGGTCGAACCATCATCAAACGGCATGGAATAACGAAAGGGAATGCCGATATCATCAAGCACCATTTCCCGCTCGTTTTGGGGAACCACCTCCCGAATGGTGTTCTCAACCTGATCAAAAATCCGCTCTGTCGTTTCAATCCGCGTTCCGGCAGGCGCGCGGACATGAAGCTTGAACTCCCCTGCATCAATGCTGGGAAAAAAGTCCTGCCCCACCTGCGTTGCAAGAAGCACTGCGCCCAGAACAAAAGCGCCGCCTATGGCCGGGACTTTCCACGCGCTGTGCATGAGGCCGGACAATGTTTTTTCATAACGGTGGCGCAGGCGCTCGAACCGGGAATCAAATTGCGTGCCAAAACGCTCAAAGATGGTGGGGGGCTTTCCCGCTGCCTGACGCCGCTTTTTAGCCTGATCTTCCGAACGGAGAAGTAGGGCAGCAAAGATTGGCACAAGCGTCCGGCTAATGGCGTACGACGCCAGCATGGCATACACCACGGCAAGCGCCATGGGGGTAAACAGGAAGCGCGATGGCCCCGTCAGAAACTCCACGGAGACGAACACACAGGAGATAGCCAGTGTGGACACAAGCGTGGGCAACGCAATGCCCGCAGCACCATCCAGCACGGCTTTACGCAAGTCGGCTCCGTCATGATGCAGGCGGTGGATGTTCTCAATCGTCACCGTCGCATCATCGACCAGAATACCCACGGCCAGCGCAAGACCGCCCAATGTCATCAGATTCAAGGTCTCTCCGGTGGCGGAGAGAATGGCGATGGATGACAGAATGGCAAGTGGAATGGAGACCGCCACAATTAGCGTGGAGCGCCAGCTTGCCAGAAAGGCAAGGATCATGGCCGCTGTAAGCAGACCAGCGATTACAGCTTCCGATGCCACGCCCTTGATAGCCGCTTTTACGAACAGGGATTGATCAAACAGTTCATCAATCTTCATGCCCGGAGGCGCTGCAGCGCGCGAAATGGGCAGAACCGTGTCGCGCATGGCGTTGACAACCGCGAGCGTGGACGCGTTCCCGGCTTTCATGATCCGCAACAAAACCGAGCGCTGCCCTTCCCGGCGGACCACATTATGCTGCACCTCCCAGCCATCACGGACCTGCGCAACGTCACGGATACGGATGATAGCCCCCGTATTCGGGTCTTTGCGCAGCGGAATGTTGTTAAGCTGCTTTGAAAAATACGGGATGCCGTTCATCTGGATGTTGTATTGGGATGGCCCGAATTTTACCGTGCCACCCGGGAGTGTCAGGTTCTGGGCGTTAATGGCGTTGGAGACATCCAGCGGGCTAATTTTCATTGCCTGCAATTTGGTCGGGTCAATATCAACCATGATCTGCCGGATCTTGCCGCCATGTGGCGGGGGCAGAAGCGTGCCGGGGACAGGCGCCATCTGCTGCCGCAGACGATACACGCCGTAATCATACAACTCGCTTTCCGTCAGCTTGTCAGAAGAGAGGGAGAGCTGGAGGACCGCCACGCTGGACGCACTGTACTGCATGATAATGGGCGGCTGAACACCTGGCGGCAACTGCGCGCGGATAGATTGCGTGGCCGAAACGGTCTGCCCAAGAGCAACTCCGATGTCCACTCCCGGCTGGAAATACAGCTTCTGCAGCACAAGACCCGGTGTGGTCTGGCTTTCGATCGTCCGCAGATTATTGACAAAAAAGCTGTGCGAGAACTCTGTATAAGTACTGATGCGTTTTTCGGTTTCCGGTGCCGAAAGGCCATCATAGTACCAGACAACAGTCACGACCGGAATATCAATATTGGGGAAAATATCGGTCGGTGTGCGGAATATGGAAGAAATACCCAGAAGAAGAACAAGTATGGCAGCAACGATAAATGTATAGGGCTTCCGCAGCGCAAGACCAACAATGCCCATATCGTCTGAAAATCCTGTTTTTAACCGAGAGCGCACGCAGCCATGATGATTTTGTCCTGAAGACAATCAATCATCTTGGAATGTACACTGCACATTTATGGAACAATTAGAGGCACAGAATATTCATAAACCACATAATGAGACTAGTGGGTTTTTTTCGAACATGATGATGAGGCAAATTCATCAATCATAGCCACTGAGATCAAAATCTGGCTTATTCGCCTCGCGCCCACCCTGCCGGGAATATCCTTGAGATGAAATGCGGTATGGTTATAAAAACAAAGCAGGATAAACAAAACCATATTCCAAATGGATTACAAAAATATTTTTAAAATAATTGATGAAGCTATATTCCCATCCGATTTTTCCATACGCGTAAATGTACAATCCATGTTGCGTTGTAGAGTGTATTCTGTTTCTGACGGTGAAAAAACCAAGGTTGTTTATCAAAAAGAATATGGTTCAAAAATTGTGGGAGTGACGTTTTGCGATGATCTTGTTGAACACTCCTTAACTGAGGTTCTTGAGTATTTAGAAAACACCCATAAAATTGAAGTCGATAAAGAAAACACATAGGGTAAGCATCCTGCTCTCAGCCTGTTGCACCTGAGCCAATTGCCTACGGATGCGATGTAAATACTGGTAAACACAACAGCATAGCTTTCTGCGGCAATGCCCCCTTCCTTGAGACGATCCCCAACATTCTTAGCGAAATGCAGCATTAGCAGGTCCGACTGAACCAAACTGCTACGTACTACGCCGTATGACAGCAATAAGGTTCCCTGCCCAATGCAGAAAGCCGTGTGTTGCGATTCCGCAACGGTGTGCAAAATAGGCAAGGCTGATATGTTTTTTTATGTCATTTCTATGTCGAAATGTAATACGGAGGACGAGTAATAATTCTTTACAAGTGGGACATGAAATATGCGATTAGCACGCCGCTTTTCTCTGCTTGCCTCCACACTCTGCACCGTTTTGCCTTCGCTTTCTGTGGCAGAAACGACCGGAACGGCTACGACGCATCGGAAAGCTTCACACGAACATTCCGCTAAAATAACGAACGAATCGACCGCTCGCGTTACTACGCCAACTTCAACATCTTCTGCCCGTAAAAAGGATAACACCAAGGCATTGTACGCCGCGGACGTTGAAACCGTTAATGTTTCAACCGGCACGCATTCCACCAACCGCAAGGCAAGGCAAAGCTCATCCCCTGTAACCGTATTAACGGCAGCAACATTGCGCCGCTCCGGTCAGGTTAATCTGGCTGATTCATTGGTGCGCACATACGCATCAATCAACGTGCAGGCCATGGCGGCAGATAGTGCTGCGCTAACATCCTCAATCCAGATGCGTGGCCTTAACCCGAACGAAGTGCTGGTTCTTGTCGATGGCAAGCGCCGCCATTCCACGGCGAACATTGTTGCGGACGCAGGCCCCCAGTTTGGTTCGACCGGTGTCGACTTAAATATGATCCCGGCAAATGCCATTGATCATATTGAAGTACTGGAAGATGGCGCTGCCGCTATGTACGGTTCAGATGCCATAGCGGGCGTTGTAAACATTATCACCAAAAAAGATGACCACGGCCTGCATATGTCAGCCCAGACCGGGGCCAATGCCTATAATGGTGATGGTTGGCAGTATCAGCTGAACGCAGATGGCGGTTTAAAGCTGGGTGAGGATGGTTATATCCACCTTTCAGGCCAGATCACACATACAGATCATTACGTTGTCAAAACCAAAGACCACCGGCTCTTGGGGTATTGGCCCGATGGTGCGACCACCACAGGTTATTATAATGGTGTGGTGGCCAACGCCATGAAGTTGCCGCTTGATTCCAACAAAATCATGAGCACCCCGGAAGAAACGCGGGAAAACCTTGCTATTGATTTTGGCAAAAAAATTAACGACGACATTCAGTTCTATGGCCTGATCACTTACGCGCATCGCTATGGCGAGGCATACGAAAACTACCGTATTCCCACCATTGCTCCAACTTATTATCCTTCAGGTTTTTCACCGCTCGAAACCATCCGCGAGAACGACTACGCCGCGACAATCGGCCTTAAGGGCGATGATTTTTTTGGCTTTGACTGGGATCTGAGCACCACCTACGGCGCTGACGAAACCAAAATCGGCAATAAAAACACCGCTAATACCGGCATGCTGTCGTCCGACTGTTCTCTGGATAGCACATCGGCCAATTATTCATCCCTCGGCTGCGGCTGGACACCGACCAACGTGCGCGCAGAAACATACAGGCTTGCGCAATGGACCAATAACCTCGACTTCCGGCGGCACTTCAACATCGCTCAAAAAGTGCCAATGCTGCTGGCTTTTGGCGCTGAACACCGGTTGGAAACATACGACCTAACAGCGGGTGACGCGGCTTCCTACCTTCTGGGTGGCACGCAGGGCTATGCAGGCATTGGCCCGCAGAGCGCTGGAAGCTGGAGCCGTGACATCTGGGCCGGCTACGTGGATGGAGACTTCCATCCGCTTAAAAACTGGGACCTGGATTTTGCCGGGCGCTTTGAGCACTATACGGACGTCGGCAATGCGGAAAACGGCAAGGTTTCCACCCGTTATGATGTGACGCGGCGCATTGCCTTCCGTGGAACCATCAGCACGGGTTTCCGTGCCCCTACCCTGCCGGAACAGCATTATTCCGCCATGAACGTGGACCCCAACGGTGCTTCCGGCCTGTTGCCTGTTGATTCGGCGGCAGCCCGCACACTGGGCGCCAGCAAGCTTAAACCGGAACGTTCCGTCAGCGCCAGCGGTGGTGTTGTGATTGAACCTATCCGCGGCCTCCATGTTGAAGCAGACGTTTACCAGATCAACCTGCGTGACCGTATTGTTGGTGGGGGCACGGTCAATGGTAACAGCGCTATTTCGGCCATTGAGCAGCTTGGTTATCTGCTTCCTTCCAATGGTCTGATTGCCGACAACGTATCTGCATACTTCATGACCAACGGCGCCAGCACCCGCACACAGGGGTTGGATATTAAAGCCGATTATACCTTCCGCTTCCGCACGGCCGGCACTCTGGCGCTGACACTGGCGCTTGATCTCAACCGCACCCGTCTGCACCACAATGCACTGGATACAAATGGTAATCCTTTGCTGAATGCACAGAACATTTCCTACATCACAACGGCCTACCCACGTAGCAAGATTATCCTGAACGCATTCTACCGTTACAAAAACTGGGACTTTAACGTGCGTGAAACCCGGTATGGCGAAACAACGTCCATGCTGACCTACTATGACTGGCAGAACCAGAACACACCCTGCGCAAGTGGAGGAAAGCTAGCTTACTCGAATACCTGCTTCAACCAGTTCAAGAACACACCGCGTTGGATGACAGATATTGAAATTGGCTACCGCTTTAACAAAAACTGGCACATGGCGGTTGGTGTTAACAATATTTCCGATGTCAAACCCCGCATGGTTGCGCAGATCAACAACTCCCGTGGCGCGCAGCCTTACGACCAGTTTTCCCTTCAGGTGCCAATCACCGGTGCCTACTACTACGGCCGCCTGAACGCGGACTTCTAAAACATATTATGGATGACGTCTGTTTTTTCAAACGTCATCCATATTTGTCGGTTTGGCTTTTGTTGAACCGTGAGTAAAAGAAAAAGCAGGGATACTCAATGGCAAGTCCATCAAACACCCATTCACAAACACGGCGGCAACTTTTGAGCCGCATTGGTACGTTGGCGGGAAGTGTGGCACTGTATCAGGCCATGACCAGCATGGGCCATGCAATGGGCACGGATTTTTCAGGTCCACCCAAATTATCTGGCGCAAAAAAAGGAACGTCAGTTCTGGTGCTGGGTGCTGGCCTTGCAGGTATGCTGAGTGCGTACGAACTGCGCAAAGCGGGCTATAATGTCAAAATCATTGAATTCCAGACACGCAGCGGTGGCCGCAACCTCAGCCTGCGTGGAGGAGACACAGTAACCGAGCTGGGTGGTGCAACTCAAAAGGTTGGCTTTGCACCGGGGAATTACATAAACCCTGGCCCGTGGCGTATTCCCTACCATCATCAGGGGCTTTTGTACTACTGCCGTGAATTTGGTGTGCAACTGGAACCCTTTATTGAGCTGAACCATAATAGCTGGCTCCATTCGACGGGTTCTTTCGGTGGCAAAGCCGTGCGCTACCGGGAGCTGGCTGCGGATTTTACCGGCTTTACGGCAGAGCTTCTGGCCAAAGCCGTGGACCAGCATAAACTTGATGATCTGGTTACCCCTGATGAGGTGGCGCATCTGAAAGATGCCATGCAGGGCTGGGGCGCCCTCACCCCGGAACTGGCTTACACAAAGGGCAACATCAGCTCGTTACGCCGCGGATTTGAAAAGCCACAAGGGGGCGGACTGAACGGAGCCCCGATCCCTTCTGACCTGATGAACCGGGGAGAAATCTGGAAATCCGGTCTATGGAACTGGATGGCATTCCACGAGCGGCTGGATATGCAGACAACGATGTTCCAACCCGTAGGGGGGATGGACAACATTGGTAAGGCTTTTACCAGACAGGTAAAGGACCTGCTGCAACTCAACTGCAAGGTCACGGCCATTCATCAGGATGATCATGGCGTCAGTGTTACCTATAACGACATGCAGCATGGTGGTGTGGTTCGTCAGGCAAAGGCTGATTATTGCGTTTGCACAATTCCCCTGTCCATTCTGTCACAGCTGGATGTGCAGGTAAGCGACGGTATGAAAGCCGCCATTGGTGCAGTGCCCTATGCTTCTTCCGTTAAGCTTGGCCTGGAATTCAAACGCCGTTTTTGGGAGGAAGATGACCAGATTTACGGTGGCATCAGCTTTACGGATCAACCTATCAGTCAGATTTCCTACCCGAGCCACGGCATTTTTTCCAAGGGACCGGCAGTGCTGCTTGGCGGCTATATGTTTGGCCCTGCGGCATATGACTTTGCAGGAATGTCGCCTCAGGAACGGCTGGAACAGGGTATAAAGCAAGGGCTGGCTTTTCATCCTCAATACCGGAAGGAATTCCTCAATGGCGTGAGTTTCGCATGGAGCCGGGTGCCATGGACTTTAGGGTGCTGCTCGATGTGGAGCGAAGAAGCACGCAAAACACACTATAAAACGCTGTGTTCCATTGACCAGAGGGTGGTTCTGGCGGGCGAGCATGCATCGTATGTCGGGTGCTGGCAGGAAGGTGCCATCCTATCCGCGCTTGATGCGGTCACACGTTTGCATAAACGAGCCCTGGGAGCAGCCTGATGCGAAAATTTCTTCTTTTGTCGGCGCTCGTGGCTGCTACGGCACCAGCAGGTTTTGCACGGGCAGACAGCGCGAGTGCAATTTCTGGTAAAATGGAAGCCTTGCCATCGGGCGAGGCAGTCTACCGCCACATCTGCCAGAGCTGCCACATGGCAGAGGGTCAAGGCGCTGTTGGTGCCGGGGCGCAAATCCCTGCTTTGGCCCATAATCCGCGCTTGCAGGTTGCCAGCTACCCTGCAACCGTTATCCTTAACGGATATGGAGCCATGCCGTGGTTTTCCGGTTTGTTGAATGACAAACAGATTGCGGATGTGGTGGACTATATTCGTACACATTTTGGCAACCATTACACAGATAAACTTAACCCGTCAGAGGTCGCTCTTATGCGCCCACACCTGACAGCCGAGGAGCAATAAGACTATGCGTGTATTCAAGGCCGGAAGGGTTTCTGCCCTTTTTGCAACAACTGTTCTGGCGGCGTCCGTATCCTTTGCACAAGCGCATGCTCAAAGTGACATTGTAAGGCATAACGAAGCCACTTTTCCTATTGCTTCAGCTATTGAAGTGCCTGCTGGTTCTTCCACCATCTACCTGAGCGGCATGGGCGCCCCTGTCGTCGATACGAAAGCACCGCAGAAAAGTCTGGAAGCGTATGGTGACATGGCCACACAGACGGAAGGAGCTCTCAAACGAATAGAGGAGACACTTGCAGGCATGGGGCTGACCATGGGCGACGTGGTGCAGATGCATGTTTTCATGGTGGCGGACGCAAAAACCAAAAAGCTTGATTTTGAAGGCATGATGAAAGGCTACACTAAGTTTTTTGGCACCGCGTCACAGCCCAACCTGCCGGTTCGCTCTGCTTTTGGTGTTGCGCAACTCGCCAACCCAGGGTGGCTGGTAGAAATTGAGGTTACCGCGGTCAGGCCGTCTCACCACTAACAACGCAAGACATGCTCACAAGTCGAGAGAGTTGTGAGCATGTCAAAAATCGTATTTTGGTTCATAATTGCCTAGTTAAATTAAGACCAAAAGCAATACACTCTCATTGCGATGAGACCATAACCCTGCTTAATCAATAATATGCTGTATATTAAAGGCTTCACAAATAATCTCAATTTTATCACCGATTTGTATTTCCATTTGTATGCACAATCCCCCATCGATGTCATACGCTTTAACTTCATTTATCGAGACACTCGCGCCCCATGGGTGTTTTCTGGGGCAGGTCAGTTTTTTGACTCTATCTGCCACCAAGATTACTGGCCCCTCTCCAGTATTGAGACGACAAGACAACAAACCCGATCGCCAATCCAACGTTAACTGGATTAAGCTAGAATCATGCAATTCACGTACCTCACATTAACTCCTATAAAAAACGGGATTCCGGAAATCCTAGTGGAATTGAATGTTTATTAATGCCCGGAAGTGTCCCAAAAGAAGTTTTTATGTTTATCTATAGAAAATTAGAAGCAACTCTGCCCCTCTCTTCTGGCTACAGACCAGATTAGACGCTATTAGAACTTAATCAAGCCATGGTGGCAGGATGAATAAATTGGATTACAAGCCTTTCCCCAAGTTCATCAAAGAGTTCGTCGAACAGAATATTAAAGTCGATTGGGGGGACTTGGCATGGGCCTTGTCTAACCACTGGCTTGATGTGAGCTCAATTGCAGAATTAGCTGAGGTTCTCGCTCTGAAAAATGAATATTTATATACCTCATTAGCTATCGCTAGAATAAACAATGATGAACCAGCCCTAAAGACATTGGTCTTTCAGCAAGCGTAGAAATATACGGTTCCCGATGAATTGATACGCGAACGCTGAATGTTATTAGCTGTTAGATGGTTTACCTTTAGCTGACATTAGGGAATAACGATCTCGCTACCTGATTTCACCCGGTCCAGTGTGATAAGAGAACGGTATTTGGCTATGAAATCATTTTGAGCAAAAATTCTACGCGTTATTTGTTCATATGCCTTCACATCGGCAGTAACGATAATTAGCACAAAACTAATACCTCCCGTTACGTAATAACATTGCTGAACTTCAGGCGTTGATTTAAATAGATTTTTTGCCAAATCTACAGTTTCTATACGTTCATCCCTTAGATGAACTTCAACAATAGCCGTAATGTTCATATCAACAGCATGCACATCTAGGACAGCAGAATTTTGCTTGATAATGCCGCTCTTTTCCATAGCGGCAATACGTCTTTGCACAGCGGCGGCTGAAAGATGAACAATATCCGCAATCTGCCGTTGCGGTGTTTTATTGTCTTTTTGAACAATGCGCAGGATTGCCCTGTCAAACTTGTCCAGTGGTTTCGTTATGGTCTTTTTATTCATGAGTGAGTTTTTGTTGCATTTTAAGGGTAAATCAAGAGCACAAAAATCATTTTCTCGGTGATATGTCTCTTTTTAAGGAGATAACGTTGTGAGCAGTGTGGAAACAGAAAAGCGCCTTCAAAGCATCTACAATATCCCTTTGGGCACGTTATGCGGTGTTGGTGCAGGTGCATTATGGGGGTTGGTATTTCTTGCCCCCGAACTTGTGCGAGATTTTACTCCTCTTGAACTGGCTATAGGGCGCTTTCTAGCCTACGGGATAATTGCTTTTGTAGTCATTATACCCCGTTGGCCCATACTCACATCAAGCCTTGACAAACAGGACTGGCGCGCTCTTTTCTGGCTTTCTTTATTTGGAAATACTTTATATTATATTCTACTTTCCAAAGCAATACAGAGTGGCGGGATAGCATTGACCTCCTTGGTAATAGGATTTCTTCCTGTCGCCGTCACGATTATTGGGAGCCGCGACAAAGAGGCCATCCCTCTTATAACTCTCTTCCCATCACTTCTTCTGTGTTGCGCAGGTGCAGTTTGTATTGGCTGGCAAGCCCTTAAAGCGCCTGAGGCGACACATCAGACAAGTATGGGGTTGTTATGGTCCGTTGCCGCACTTTTGTCTTGGACCACCTATGCCGTCGGCAATAGTCGCAGTCTTGCCCGCCTAAGCACAGTATCAATTCATGATTGGAACCTTCTTGTGGGTCTTGTCACTGGCGCTCAGGCCATTTGTCTTATCCCCGTTGCGCTCCTCCTTGGCCACTTAAAGCACGATCTCACCTCATGGGGTAGGTTTGTGGAGGTCTCTACGGCAGTTGCAATCATTGCCTCCTTTTTTGGCAATGTTTTATGGAACCAAATGAGCCGTTTACTTCCTTTGACCATGACGGGACAGATGATTCTTTTTGAAACGCTTTTTGCCCTTATCTACGGTTTTCTCTGGGAACATCGGTGGCCGCGTCCCATTGACGTGGCCGCATTTACATTCATTGTTTGTAGTGTAATGACATGCGTATCAGTGCATCGAAAACATCATCGCGCTCTCAATAACGCTGCAACCGCATCACACAAAAGTGGAGTATAAAATTGTGACACTTATTTCTTTCGATGATTTTCAGAAGACTGATATTCGCGTAGGTACCATAATTGAAGTTGACCCTTTTCCAGAAGCACGGAAACCGGCATGGAAACTGAAGATTGATTTTGGCCCTGACATTGGATTAAAAAAATCTAGTGCTCAAATTACGGATTTATATACTTCTGTTGATTTAATTGGCCGACAAGTGGCCTGTGTTGTGAATCTCTCACCTCGGCAGATTGGGCCGTTTATTTCGGAAGTCTTGACGCTTGGGTTTTATGATACCCAGAAGAACGTCGTGCTGATTGAACCTGAACGTCAAGTCCCCAATGGTAGTCGATTGTTTTAACAAACAAACCTTACCTAATAATTTCCAACAACCTTGAAGCAGACAGGAGGCAGTCGCCTACAGTCCGGGCATTTGTTTATAAGTTCCTAAAGCGGACCGGCGACATCCCCATCAGGTTCGTAAACGCTTTTGCGAATGCACTAAGCGATGCGTAACCGACACCGGCTGCCACATCCGTTACCCGTTGCCCTTCGGCAAGCAGGTTTGCTGCGTGGAAGAGACGGGCCTGAGCGATCCACTCCTGCCATGTCATGCCGGTTTCTGCATGGAAATGGCGGCGGAAACTACGTTCCGACATTCCGGCATGATGCAACATTAAGCTGAGATTTGCCTGCCCGGGGCTGGCAAGGGCTGCGTCCATAGCCCGCACGATAGACGGGTGGGTGGCACGCGGCAACGTGAAAACCCGTGTTGTTTTCGCCTGCATTTGCTCCATACAAAGCAAACCAACGGTTTGAAAAAAACTTCGGGCCATGGGATCATGTTCAGTTGAGCCGGGCTGCCAACGCACAGTGTGGAGCAGCATTTCCTGCAACATGGTCGTTATGGGGAATGTGTGGATATGCTCCATGTGGCCATGCGGAAAATACGCTGGATCAAAATAGACGGAAACACCGTCCAGATCTCGGATCATGGTCCGATGGCGTGTTTCTGTCGGAATCCATACGGCATGCGCCGTGGGTAACAGATGGTGTCCGCCCGGACCTTCAATCTGTGTCGTGCCGCGTCTTGCATATGTAATCTGGTGGCATGGATGCACGTGCCAGTCATAAAAGATGGCGGAAGATGGATTACGGAATGCAAAGCCGGGCTGGCCCGGGCCATCCAGCCTGTTCTCGACAAGAACACCTTGTGTCTCTCTGGAGGTCAGATTTTTCATTGGCCGGTATCCGCTCATTTATGGCCGGATGGCGTTAGACGGCCACCCGTCCTTTCCTTATTCTGAAACGCCAAGGAAAGGAATAGAGATGTCTGCTTCACGCACACCACATGATACCCGGATCGTTGACCAGTTTACATGCTGGGCAAAACCATTTGCCGAGTTGGCTATTCACGCAGAGGCGGAAAGCATGGCCCAGACGCTTGCTGCCTGCGCAATTACCAAAGACATGAAGGTGCTTGATGTCGCCTGCGGTCCAGGGATTGTCGCGTGTGAACTGGCCCGCGTTGGCGCAGAGGTCACCGGCATCGACCTGACCCCCGCCATGATCGAACAGGCACGCCTGCGCGCGGACAGGGAGAACGTGAGGGTGGCGTATCATATTGGCAATGCGCTGCATTTACCGTTTCAGGCCAACAGCTTCGACCGGGTCGTGACACGCTACAGCTTTCACCACATGCAAGAACCCGAGAAAGTTCTGGCGGAAATGGTAAGAGTCTGCCGTCCCGGTGGCCGGATTATTGTGATTGACGCCACCCCTACTCCGGAATGCCAGAAAGACTATGACCGTGCGGAAACGCTCCGTGATCCTTCGCATACAAGCGCCCTGACACTGCATCAGTTACTCTCGCTGGGAACTGATGCAGGCCTCTCGCCTGTTGTGGTACATCAATATCGCCTTGCGTCCTGTTTGCAGGATCAAGTCGCGCCAGAGGACTGGAGTGCTCTGGAAGCGATGTTTGCCAAGGATATTGCAGAAGGGCAGGATCGTCTGGGCATGGGCGCATGGGAAGATAAAGACGGGATCCATTTCTATTTCCCTGTCTCAATCGTGACATGGAGCAAAAGCAGGCACGAAAAGCCCCTTGTTGATTTTCACTGAGAACTGGGTTCTTCCGCACTTTTCGTGATGATGTTTTTTGATTATGCGGGCTGAAGGACACGCGCCCTGAGGAGTTCGAAGCCTGCTCTTCCGAACATGGTTCGCTTGATCATTTTCAGTCGGCTGATCTGTCCTTCAACCGGGCTGGTTGTCCAAGGTGTGACAAGAGACGCTTCAATGGCAGCCGCATCCCGTTCAAGCGCGGGAATCAGACGTGACAGCAGCGTCGTCTTTCCTTCTTCCAGCAGAGCCTTCAGATCGCCTCCCGTGCAGGTGTCACCCCTTTTACAGAGCAGGGTCTGCATTTTCCTGAGCCAGCAGAGTGTGACGGCAAGGTGCGGTTCAGCTTCCAGAAGGGCAGGAACCAGCAGTCCCTCCTGTCCGGCAGATAACGGATCCTCTGCGAGGAGAAGCCGCGCAAGTCTGCGTCCCCGAGGTGCAACGACATGCGCGGAAGGAACGGGTTTCGCGGAACATCCCTGTCGCGTCGCCACCCATTTCCAGACGGTGCCATATTGTCCTGCAAAGCCCTGCTCCAGGAGTTCCCGCCATAGCTGACGACTATTGCGACATCCTTCGGACCATCTCTTTTCCAGGTGGGCTGCGTAAGGCACGAGTATGCTGCGTAGCGGAACCGTCCTTTTCCATGGTGGTGCATGGCCCCGCTGAAACCAGCGCCGCACGGTTTTTCTCTCTACCCCGATCGTTGTGGCGATAGCCTGAATGCTGTGTCCCTCTGCTTTCAGGGCAAGAGCTTCCTTGAAAAGAATATCACGTCGTTCCCCAGAGGCTGACCTGACGACCGCCTGCGCCTCTTCTGGATGCGCTCTGATTGTTTCAGATATTTTGCTTACTGCCGTTGATACGTTCAGCTGTCGTGTCAGGGTCCTCACTGTTGTCGTAAAACGGTCCAGAATGCTGACAAAAGCGTCTGACAGGTTCTTCAGCAGATGCCAGCGGTCTGTCACCTGAAGAGCGGATGGTGCGCCTCTGCGGCATCCGTCTGCATAAGCACCGGCACGGTCTCTGGCAATGATTTCAATACCGGGATGGACCTGCAGCCATCGGGCAAGGGTATCAGCGTCCCGATCTGGCAGGAGGTCAATGACATCATTTTTCTCAAGATCAACCACAATCGTTCCATAGTGATGTCCCCGCCGCCATGCCCAGTCATCCACCCCCACCACACGTGTACGGGCCATGCCTTTTGTGGTGTTCTGCGCACGTGAGAGAAGACGGCGGACAAGAGTATCGGCGCTGATGGGGCAACACAGGCGCACGGTCATTCGTGCTCCAGCGGAACCGCCCAGGGTATGGGCGATATAATAATGAAGATCGGCAAGACGTGTGGTCTGTCTGCCATGACGCACGGTTATCCCCTCAAGGGGCATGACAAACGTCCGACGTGGACAAAGCATCGTCTGGCAGAAAAAGCGCGGCACAGAAACGATCAGCGTGGCTGGACGGCCCTGCCATGGAAGATCCGCGAGTTTTCTCTGATAGAAACTGTGAATGCGTCGTGTCGGGCACTGACAGTCCGGACACACTGCACTCCGCTTTCGCAGACTGACTTCGATCTCCACTCTGTTGTCCAGTGCAACAACACGACGAACGACGAGGGAACGGGGAAGATCAAGAGACCGAAGGCGTGACACTGGGGAATATCCATGAAAGTGAACGACTTTCTGGATTTCCCAGTTCCGGAACCTAAGTACAAGATACCCATCACGAAAAGTGCGGAAGAACCCAGTTCTCAGTGAAAATCAACACCACAACGCAGCGAGCCGATGCCGGGATATTGCCCGATCAGGCTCATCGCCTCTTCGAGCGCCCCGACAAACCGGTCGGCCACAGCACCTCCGGCTTTCCCGACATAATCGTCAATGATCCGATCAATATCCCGCTCGGCCTGCTCGCGCAGCACCGCGCGTCTGGTCGTCATGATGATCAGGCGCCGCGCACACGCGACCGCAGGCGTTCGAAATATGCGGCATCCGCCGTGGAGCCTGCTGGGGATCGACCACCCTCAAGCAACATACCACGCAGACGCTGTCTATCCTGATCCTTGCGGATCAGTTCGCGCACATACTCGCTGCTGGTGCCAAACCCACGGCCGGCAACCTGCTGGTCAACGAAGCTTTTCAGGGCTTCTGGCAGAGAGATGTTCATGGTGCTCATGCGAGCAGGATAATCGTGTATGGCAAAAATTGGCAACATGATTCATGCCTGTCCCGCATCACAATCCCAGCCCCCGCTGCCGTCCGAGTTGCCAGTCCATGGCACCCCCGCGCATGACACCGGTGATCTCCTGACCGATCCGGTTCTCGATGACAGGCTTCCAGGGCACCAGCACGAACTCCTGGGCGTTCTCGACCAGCGCGTAGGTGCCGCTGGCCAGCCGGACCTTTTCTTTCAGCGTGCCACGCATTTTCTCGCCGTCCACCATGGTGCGGTATGACGTCCCGCGTGATGGCCCCAGTTCCTCGCCGACACGATCCAGTTCCCGCCGTTCCAGCGTCGCCAGCAGGCCCTTGCTGTAGCGGACGTCCCCCTCCCTGTCGCGCCAGACGTCGCCCCGTTCGATCAGCACATCCTGACGCTGTTTCCGGGCCTCGGTCACCTGATGACCGAACCCGGCATCGACCACATTCGACCTGCCGCGCGAGACCAGCCCCCGATCCAGCCATGTCGCACCATCCGCCGTGATCTGGGCCTCGAGATCGATATTGGACAGGACGCGCGCGGACATCTGTTTCGCGCGGCTCGTATCATACGCCGCAGCCCGTTCCAGATAGTCGCCGGGGATCTGCCACCGCCCATCCTCAATCCGCTCGACAACGCCCGCACGACGCAGGGCTTCCAGACGACGCACATGGGAGGCGACATAGGCCTCGGCATCGCCTCCGGGAATACGTGGCATGGACCGCGCCTGCGCAAGATGCGCGTCCGCGCGATAGACACCGTCACGGCCTGCGACCGACACGATTTCCCGGTCAGCGGGACGGGGGGCTGCGACCTCCGGGCCGACCGCGACAATGCTTCCGTTTCGCACCCCGTCCAGGGAAACCGGGTCAATCCCGGCGACATGATGGGTGCGCCCGTCCACCCCGTCGATGACCAGCCCAATCTGCTCGCCCAGCTCGTCGGAGAGATGACGGTCAAGGATCCGCCCTTCCACCGTGTCGCGTGAAGCCGGGCCATGGAACACGAACAGGCCGGGATCCGGCGCTCGCCCCTGCTCGTGCATCGCCCGGTTCATGGCGCGAATGATATCGCCCCGCTCCCCGAGGTCGCGCAGCGTTTTCTCCGTCTCCGGCGCGAGCGTCCACACACCAGGCTCGGTCTGGCTGGCGAGGCCCATCCGCTCCAGTTTCACAAGCCGCCGCTGCCGCAGGACATGATCGCCGCCCTGCTCGCCACGCATGTCGATCGGACCATCTTCCGCCAACGCCAGCAACTGCCGATCAATCCGCGTGAAGCGGTCCTGCCCGACCATGTTCTCCAGTTTGCGACGTTGCTCCAGCACTGTTTCCGGACCCAGCTCCAGCGTCACCAGTTCGGTCGCCCGTTCCCGCACCCCTTGGGTAATGTAGTCGCCATTGATGACCAGATCGTCCCCCTGATCGTCGCGGCCATTGATGACGATATGAACGTGAGGATGGCCGGTGTTGAAATGATTGACGGCGACCCAGTCGAGTTTTGTCCCGAGGTCCGTTTCCATCTGCTTCATCAGGTCACGCGTGAAGGCACTCAGATCCTGCATCTGCTCGGCATCCTCCGGCGAGACGATGAAGCGGAACTGATGCCGGTCGTCATGCCCGCGTTCGAGGAAGGCATCGCCATCGGCGCGACCGGCTTCCGGCCCGTAAAGCTGACCACGCTGCCCCTCGCGGGACGTGCCGTCACGCTGGATGTAATTGAGGTGAGCGCGCGTCCTGCCATCACGGCCCGGCCCACGGATCATGCGCGACTTGACGATAACGCGACGGCTACCGGATTTCGCATGATTCCAGCCCGCGAGATGCCGTGCCCGCACGAAGGCGGCGCCGCGTCCTTTCCGGACGCCGGATCGACCACCGCGACGTGGGGCGGTACCGCCGGAACCACCTGGCCCATTCCCCGCAGACCCGCCGTGAGTTCGGAGCGGCCGGAACGCCCCCGACCGCCGCATAGTTGCGCGCATCCGCGAGAGAAAACTTCTTGTCTTTCCGCCCCCCTTGCCCCGGATGCGACCCGTCCGAACCTGAAAGTGGCTGTCATCGTCAGAAGACATGATCAGCACCGCAAATCACCGCCGTTTCCCGCACAGTGCCGTGGAGAATGACGGAAAACTGCCTTTTTCTGGAAAACCGTCGCACTCCACGCGAAAAATCGACAGTGCTGCAACGCAGGACGCCAACCCCATGTGCAGACAGAGAAAACCGCAGGTTCAGGCTGGACGGAGTGCCGCGCCCTTTAATCTTGCCGTGCTTCCTTCCCTCTTTCTCCTGCCCTTCTCTCATGGTTTCCCGATCCCATCCTGCATGACAGCGCGCGATCCCACCACGACGCCAGAGACGAAAAAATCAGGATACGGTCGCCCTCCCGACGATGGGAAAAATCCGGCCGGAAAGAGAGAAAAAGCCGGGAAGTTTTTACGCCTGGAAACCGGTGCCAACGTCGTGGGTTCCGCGAGTTTTTTCTCGATGACAAACAGTGGTCCCGTGCGCCAGTCCAATATGGTTTCGGAAGCCGGACCGGGGAAAAATGCGCCCGAATTTTCGATCAGATTCCGGACCTGCGCGACATAGGAAACCGTCTCTCCTGGAAGCGGTCGGCCAGTCGCCAGATGGTCGTCATAACGACCGGGACCGGCATTGTAGGCGGCAAGGAATCCCACATCGCCATAACGATCGTGCAACCATCGCAGATAGGATGCCCCGGCCGCGATATTGTCACGCGGGTCGAAGGGATCGGCCCCCAGATTGAGCGTGCGCCGGACCTCCTTCCAGGTGCCCGGCATGAGTTGCATCAGGCCCATCGCACCAGCACCGGAAACCGCATGCGGATCGCCAGCACTTTCGGCTTGCAGGACGGCCTGCACCCATGCTGGCGGGATCGCGTTCCGTTCCGCCGCCTGCCGCACTAGATCGTCCCAATCCTGCGCGCAGGCGATGGGTGGCGAGAGCGTCAGCGAGAGCACGGCCAGCATGCCGGCGGACACGAAAAACCGGCGTCTCATTCCCGACCTCCCGGGCGTTTCGCGGGCCGGCTCCACACCAGTTGCCATTCACGCCCACCACGTCCGGCCTGAAACAGCGTGGCCCGGACCGGCTGCATGAAACTGGGGTCGTCCAGCACGATGGAAATATATTCGCCAGCACGCTCCCCGGTGCGGGTCCACCCGGCACCGATCTCCGGCCCAGCGTCTCCATCACCAAGATGGATGCGATAATCCGGCGCATGTTCCGCGCCATTGTTTTCCGCTGGCACGAAGGTCAGTTCGGCATCCAGTGACAGGGTGCGCACCCGTCCGGCAAATCCATCGGCTGTGCGGGTGAAAAATCCGATCTGGCTCATGAGGAAAATCCTTTCGGAAATGGTAGAGGTGCTAGAAAATCCGTGTGCTTTACGATCATCATTCGATGGGCGGTTCGCCCGGTTTCACGAGCATCATGGGCGGTCCCAGAAGCAGCCGTTCCCGCATTGGCTCGGGCAGTTTCGGGAGGGGATCGAAATGCGGGGGCGGTTGCTCTGCCTCACCCGTGTGGACGTGAACCGGCACGGCACGCCCGATGACGGTGTCCATCGACAGGACACCGAAATACCGCCCGTCCAGACTGGTCGGCACGGTCGCGTTCATGACGAAGACCTGCCCTTGACCGAGATGCTGACAGCCCTGCCAGACGGGCAGCTTTCGGCCCCGATGATCGACAGATTTCGCGTCACCGGCAGCCTTACCGTCGATGGCGATATGGATGCCGATGCGGCAGACACTCTGCCCCGCCAGTGCTGCCACAGGCTTGAGCAGCGGCACACCGAACGGCAGGTAGCCGCGTGTCGCCAGCAGCGTTGCCTCGCGCTCGGGAAGACGGAGCGCGACGATGTCACCGACACGGACCGGAACCGTGGGCTGGATGCGATACAGGCCGACCGGCACGCTCGCCGTTTCATTCCAGACCCAGCGCGGCGCAGGATGAAACGCCAGCGAGGCACCCACGCCGAGCACGGCAAAATACGTGGTGAAAAACCAGCCCCGCCGGGTCATGATACCGCTCCCCTGCGCAGCCATGCCTGGTGCCGTTCACGCGTATAGGGACGTGGCTCCTGCGCTGCCGTGAGCCGGTGATGCAGGTGTCGCCAGTGATCGGGACAGGCGGCCGCAGGATCAATTCCCAGCGCCTCCACGACGTCGATGGCCTCCAGCACGCGCCGCACCTTGGGCCAGCCACTCTGGCGCAGCAGACTCTCACCACCGGGCCGCACGAAGGGCACCGTCTGGCAGGCTTCCTGAGCCTCAACGGCGCGCACGATGTCGATGCAGGACACCACGGTGCCAAAATCGTTCGCAGCCCAGCGGATAAACGCAAACACGCTGTCCGGCGTGAAGCTCATCAGTCTGCGCCGACGATCCAGAATGCGATCCTCGACAGGGTGGCCAAACCGGATCCAGTGCTCAATGCGCTTCTCGATCCAGGTCAGTTCGACCGTGGTGAGGGCATCGCCCTTCGGCCGGAAAGAACGCGCGGTCATGGAACACCGACCAGGCGATCCGCGACCGCTTCCCGAGCCTTTTCTCCATACCTCGACCGGGCGGCCGGGAGGGTGTCCGAAAGACCGAAATCCCCTACATAATAAGTTATTATATTAGTTATATAAGTTACGGTGCCATTTTCTCCTTTTGAATCAGATGCTTCGACGGGCTTTTGCATCTGTAGCAACGGTAATTCCGCACCTGCACCAACGGTATAATCCGCATCTGAAGCAACGGTAGGATCCACATGGTTTTCCCCAGGCACTGTGGATCGACCCGTTGGAACAATGCGCAGGACTCCCGGTTTTCCGCCAGAAACGAGCTGGAAATCGTATCCTGGAATAGTCTGGCGGCGCACGATGGTGCCGATATCGATCATGAAATTGCGCAACGGGGTGAGACTGCCGGAACGGGCATGAAGCTCCGCCACATCGAACGTCCACCCGGTCTTCTGCCGACCGGCATGGCGGCGCGCCAGCCGGTAAAGCCAGCGTTCCAGACCACCGGCCAGCCGGAAGTAGGCGGGGTCGAGAGTGAGGACACGGGAGCGGTCGCAAACACCTTCCATGAACCAGATCGGGAGGGTCAGCGATACGCCCTCGGTTCTGGACATCCGCAGATCGCTGATCCAGGCGAAGGATTGCGCCGGCCAGTCAGGAGGGGTGCGCAGGCTGGTAGCGACGCGCGTGGTCTCCAGACGCACCAGAGCACTGCGAAGACGACGGTACTGATGCGCACCGTCCGCCCAGCCAAGATCGTGGAACAATTGCCAGGGCGTGAAACGGACATGGCGTGACACCCAGCGGCCATGATTGAGAGCCTCGACAATCTGGCCCGCGAGCCAGAGCAGCACGTCAGCATCCCAGATTGTGGCCATGCCTTCGTCAGCCGATGCCCGGACAATCACATCGATCTGTCGGGACCAGTAACGGACTGGCTCGAAGCGCGGACGCCGGGCCAGCGCGAAGAACGGTCGGCCCATCAGATCGCGCTGGTCACGCGGGCTCGCCGGTCCGCTGACCACGAAGCGGCGGTCTGGCTCCCGCCAGCTTTCATCGGCGGCCATCACAGGCTCTCCCGTTCTTCGGGGGTCAGTGGGCGTGCTGGAAAGACACGGCTCGACGTCGTTTCCGACGGTGAATGGCGCGCCCCCCCGGCGGTCCAGGCCATCATGTCCTCGACGGAATACAGAACCCGCCCGCCGACTTTCCGGTAGAGCGGCCCCGTGCCATAGGTGCGGTGTTTTTCGAGCGTGCGGAGCGAGATACCCAGAAACCGGGCCGCCTCACGAACACGCATCAGGCGTGGTGCGATCGCCATGACCATGTCTCCTTTTTCATACCGCTCCCGGCAAAGACCGGGGCGTATGGAGGGAGGCTGGTGGATAATCGGCGGCTCAGGGAATGGACGTTTTTATCGACGACAGAAGCGTCCATGAAACGGAACAGGAAACCGTCCTTTTCACCACCCGAACGCCGTCGTTTGCCGCCCGCCTTCGAAAATACGTTCCGGCAAAACAGCTTTTTGTGCTTCGCTGCTATCAGGGAGTCGTCATGAAAATCAGGGATAAACCAATGCGGACGGATGCGGCCCTGCACTCACCTGCGGCGCGACAGTGGATAGCCCATGAGATCGCGATAACCGCCTTCAATCGGTCGGTCCGCCAGACGCTTGAGACGACGGAACCGCCCGCGCCCGGAAATATCCGGCCAGTCATAGGCGCGCGCCGTCGGTTCACCGAGCAGACGATCGGCGATCACCCTTTCGCTGACGCCCGTGGCAAGAGCGTCTTTGACACGCAGGGCGAGAATGTGGCGTGCGATGGACTGCGCCGACATCCTGTGCCACGGACCGGGATCCGGGAATCCCGCGAGCACCCGCCAGAAGCGAATTGTCTCGTGAGCCCGCAATGGCGTGAAGCTGTCGTATGCCTGCTCGAAAACATAATGGTGCGGCCCCGGCCATTGGTGTTCCATCCAGAGCTGCCAGGTCACGCCAGCACAGACACAACAGATGTAGATTCCGTCGTATGTTTCGACGAAACGCACATCGGACAGCGCCTGGAGATCGAGACGGCGTGGGGTCAGCGTCTGAGCTGGCGGCAATGGCCGGATGACCAGGATCGTCGGCAGGGCCAGACGCGACCAGAGCGCGGTCAGCGCACTGAAGCGCTGATCAGGATCGGCGGCGAAATCGCGGACCCCAGCGGCGGGCGAATTCCGCCTGGGCGGGATCGTCGGGAGAGAGGTCCGCGCAGGCGCGCTGTTCGTCGCGATAGCGACGATTGCGCCGAAGATATTCCCAGCCGAGTTCCGCCGGGATCGCGTTGCGCAGATACTCGTACCGCGCCTGGTCGTGCCAGTGTGCTCCGGGCATGGCGCCCTCCCTCGTTTGTCTGAGAACGGGTGGCGACGCCTGCCCGGACGTTCAGTATCCACGCCCCGCCATCCAGGGTGAACCCGGCAATTGGAGATCATATGATCGCGCGGCATGAACAACATTGACGCGACCGCTATCCGGACCGTGTGACCCGGCGGCAGAGAAAAGCCCTTCCCGGCTGAACCGGGAAGGGCCAGTGTGGGGTGATCAGTCCCCGTTGCGCGGGCGCTGGCGGCTCCAGACCAGGTTGTAGGCGCCGCCTTCCTCTTCGAAGAGGCTGGCGAAGATCGGACCGGGAAGGGTCGGATCGTCCAGCTTCACGCTGAGATATTCGCGCCAGTCCGTGGTGTGCTTGATCCAGGCGGCCCCGGCTTCAAGTTTGCCGATCTGGACCCGGAAGTTGGGAACATTGTCGCTGGCCCGGTTGGCTTCGGGCACGATGAACTGCCCCGGGTTTACCGGAGAGTAAAACTCTCGGAGAATGATCCCTATGGCAGAGAAAAAGAAGACATCACGTTATTCGCCTGAGTTCCGTGAGCGCGCTGTGCGCCTTTTGGACGAGCATCGATCAGATTACCCGAGCCTATCGGCGGCCTGTCGCGAGATTGGTGGCAAGCTTGGCTGCTCGGGCGACAGCCTGCACGACTGGTGGAAGCAGGCCCGACGGGACGCTGGGGCGCAACCGGGGCGGACTACGGCCGAGACGGCACGGATCAAGGCATTGGAGCGTGAGGTCCGCGAACTGCGTCAGGCCAATGAGATCCTGAAGAAGGCCTCGGCTTATTTTGCTCAGGCGGAGCTCGACCGCCCGTTTCGCAAATGATCGCGTTTATTGAAGCCTACCGTGCCGATTACGGGGTCGAGCCAATCTGTCGCGTTCTGCCGATTGCCCCGTCCACGTTTTACCAGCAGGCGGTCATGGCAAGAGATCCGGCCAGGGCCAGCCCGCGTGCCCGGCGTGATAGGGAGTTGATGGAACATATCCGCCGGATCTGGCAGGACAACCGTGCTGTTTATGGTGCGCGCAAGGTCTGGCACAGCCTGCAGCGTGAAGGGCGGCAGGTTGCGCGCTGCACTGTTGAGCGTCTGATGCGCAAGATGGGTCTGAAGGGTGTAATCCGGGGCCGGAAGGTCATCACGACCCGTCCGGATACGGCGCGCCCCTGTCCCGATGACAGGGTCAACCGGCAGTTCCGGGCCGAGAGCCCCAACCAGCTCTGGGTCTCGGACTTTACCTATGTCCAGACCTGGAATGGCATGGTCTATGTGGCGTTCGTCATTGATGTGTTCGCCCGCAGGATCGTGGGCTGGAAAGTCTCGACTTCCATGACCACCCAGTTCGTGCTCGACGCCCTTGAACAGGCCCTCTGGCAACGAAAGCCTGCGGGAAACAAGGCGCTGATCCATCATTCGGACCGTGGATCACAAGGCGGATTCAACCGGTCGTCGCAACACCTTCGATTATATGTTGTTTGAGCAGTTGGTCGAGTGCCTCTGCTGGTGTTTTCCAACCGAGTGTTTTGCGTGGCCGTGTATTCAGGGCATGAGCAACCGCATTTAATGCATCGGTATCATGCTGGCTGAGATCCGTTCCCTTGGGGAAGTATTGGCGCAGCAGACCATTGGTGTTTTCGTTGCTGCCACGTTGCCAGGGGCTTTGTGGGTCGCAGAAATAGATATCAAGACCGGTATCAATCTGGAGCTGGGCGTGTTGTGCCATCTCCGCTCCCTGATCCCAGGTCAGGGATCTGCGCAGACTGGCAGGTAGCTCCATGATGGTCCCTGTAATCGCGTTACGAACGGCCTGGGCCCCATGACCAGCAAGGGCTGGACCATTCCTGATCACTCTGGTTTTTCCATGCCCTTTCATCCGCGGCAGATGCAGCAACATCGTAAAGCGCGTGGTGCGCTCGACCAAAGTTCCGATCGCTGAACTACCAAGGCCGAGAATGAGGTCGCCTTCCCAATGACCCGGCACAGCTCTGTCCGCAACCTCTGCCGGACGATCACTGATCATCAAAGCGTCTTCAACAAAAGATCTGCCTCGCTTACGCGCACGTTCCCGAGGAAGACGGAGTGCCCGCCCCGAGCGCAAGCAGGCGGAAAGTTCGCGTTTCAGAGCGCCACGCCCCTGAATGTAGAGTGCTTGATAAATCGCTTCGTGACTGATGCGCATGCTCTGATCCTCTGGGAAATCCACCTTCAGCCGTTGCGCGATCTGTTCCGGGCTCCATGCAAGGGACCAGCGTCGACTTTGACGATGAACTGCCCGTCGCTTTTTCCATATCACGACAGGCCCTTTCAGTGTGACACCATCCGGCGTGGCGATCAGGCCTGCCAGACGATCGTGGACATAATCGTGCAAGGTAGAATTTTGTGCCAACTTACTCACCTTGGGACGTTGGGCCGCACGATCCGCATGCCATTGTGCGGTGGTGGCACGGTAATTGAAATCCCCGTTGCGGGTCGCGGAATTGCGCCTGATCTCACGAGATATCGTGCTGGGCGAACGTCCCAGCTTGCGGGCAATAGCACGCACCCCGGTCTTGCGTGCGCATTCCAGAGCGATTTCTTCACGCTCGGAAAAAGAAAGACTACGGCCCTGTGGGTGAGAGCTCGAAGGGGTTAAATGTGTAGGTGGCATCCCGCCAGAACTCCGAAACCAACGGCTTCCAACTGGAGCAGAAACACCGGCTTCGATACCAGCCTCTTCGCTGGAAAGACCTGCCGCGATACCCTGCCAGAACCGACAAAGGGTCTCACGCTGCCAGACAGGCGGCCGTCCTGGCGAGCACAATTTGCGCCTTGTGGACCGCTCCGATTTCCGTTTCCCTGTCATCGTCTACACCTCCAATATTAAGGTGTTGCGACGACCGGTTGAATCCGCCCAATATCTGTCGATCCGATATACCGAACGCCTGGCGCTGGCTGACATAGACGCCTCAGTCGGCACGGTTGGTGACAGCTACGACAATGCACTGGCGGAGACCATCAACGGTTTATACAAGGCCGAGGTCATCCATCATCTGGGGCCATGGAAATCCATGGCGCAGGTCGAATGGGAAACCCTCAGATGGGTGGACTGGTATAACAACCGACGCCTGCTGGCGCCAATCGGATACAGGCCGCCCGCCGAAGCCGAACGCGCCTTCTATGAAGATCAGAGCGGGCTTGATATCGCTGCCTGATTACTGAACAAATCGCTCTCCGGTAAACCCGGGGCAGTTCACGAAGCGGATACCCCGGATTTTCTGTGTCAGGGTGACGATCTCGCCTTCGTAGCCCTCGCCGACCTTCTTGAATGAACCGATGATCATTGTCCTGTCTCCTGGCTTGTATCGGGCCGCGACCACCACGGCCTCGATGGCCATCGTCAGCCCGGAGACGACCGGCGGCGCACCCCGCAGGGGCCGGAGCAACGCGGAGGACGGCAGCACGAAATTTTTTTGGACCGCGAGGAATGGGCGAAGCCCAGGGGAAAAAAGTTGCGGGCCACCGTTGCGCCATAGCCGGGCGAGGCGAAGCCGGTCTTCGGGCAGATCGGCCATATCGAGAGGCCATGGTGTGCGGCGCCGTCAGCCCTGTGGAGAGACAGGTCAGTCCGTTGTGTTCCATGAAAGGGGCGCGGGTTGTCAGGAGATATCCGTTTCCAGCATACAGGTCGTATCGTATCCGCCGCCGGGATAACCCACTGGCTGGCACCATGTTCCCTGCCCTTCCAGATCAGGAGACTGAAGCTGACGCCGGGCCGCCAGTCACGCCGACAGCACGACATGCGTTTTCTGCACCGAATCTGGCCGACGCTTCGCGCCAGTCGGGTCTGTGCTGAGCATCTCGCTCAGAAGGAAAGGTGCTGCCCGATCCTGAACCCTGATCCGCCCGCGCAACGAGGACTGACCGCCCCACGCTGACCTTTTGGACCTGGCCGAAACTGTGATTCTGCCACCGGGAACTTACGCAGGCTGGATGGCGCAGAGCCGTGTCCATGCCGCTCCACCGACGCACAACGCCCCGAACGTCGCGAAAAGGTAGGCCGGAATAGTGCTCATAGCTCCCATGCCACAGAAACCCAGCGTCATGCCAAACCCGGCCAGTGCGGCCGGGAGGGCGAGCAGGAACGACACCAATGTCCGAAGCGCGGGATCGCGCGAGAACGCCAGGATCGCCTGACCGGACGCCAGCACCATGACTCCGGCGGCGATGCCCGTGAGGATGGCATGGGCACCGGACAGCACATCATGATCATAGAGCAGAGTGCAAACCATCGTCGCCACGAACAGCGGTGCGGCATAGACCGCACAGAGAAACAGCAGCCAGCATAGAAAGCCGATACTGGCGAAGCCAAGGACAATACCAAGACCGAGCAGCATGGATCGCGTCCTTTCCACGAGGAGGAACACCACACACATGCCGCGACGATTCAGGAATATCCACGAAATAGAATTGGGTTTTCTGGATCTGTTTTCACGATTTCGACAGCGCGCGGAGCGCGCCGGATCATGACCGAGGCGCCCCCTGTTGGCGCCTTCCGCTCGCGCCGTGGACGCGGCGCGTTGTCCCGGCAACGTTGGGGCCACGGCACCAGGGACGTCCCTTTCCCGGTCAAACCATCCGCGAGCCGGCCATGCCGGCGAGCGCCGCACACGCCGGGTCGCGGCGCGATTTTCCGGCCGTGTCCGGTAACGGGAAGAAGGGGCGGCTTACGCCGCCGCCCTCGCCGTCCCGTGCCAGGCCAGCCTGCGGGTTGCTGTGGCCGCGTGGTCCGGGTCCAGTTCCATCCCCAGCCAGTCGCGGCCAAGATGCTGCGCCGCGACCAGCGACGAACCCGAACCGGCGAACGGGTCCAGAACCAGCCCACCCACCGGGCAGAAGGTTTCCACCAGGGGCAGGAGTGCCGCCACCGGCTTTTGCGTCGGGTGCAGTTTGTTGCCCGAATAGGGCATGTCGATCACGTCCGGGATGGGCTTCGCGGGCGGCGTCACGTTGCCCTTGGCCAGCAGGTAGGCGCTTTCATGTTCATACCGGAGAAACCGGGAAGAGGATGAATAGGACTTGCGAAAAACGATATGCCCGACCATGCGGAACCCCGCCGCCTTCCAGGCATCGGCAAACAGGTCGATGCGGTTCCAGCCATAGAACGAAACGGCAAACCCGCCCCATTTCAGGACACGGTGCATCTGGTTGAAGGCGGGTCGGAGCCAGCGGGAATTATCGTCGTTGCGGACCCTTCGCCCGTCCCTGCCCTGATAGTTCACCAGGTAAGGCGGGTCGGTCAGAATGAAGTCCACCGCATTGCGAGGAAGTGCGCGCATAAGCTGCACGCTGTCGCCGTTGAGAATGGTGTTGCGGAAATCGGTCGCCGTGGTGGTGTTGCCGGTCATGGTCTTTGCCCTTTGTTCCGCGAGGAACAGCCCCCGCTGTTCCTCTGCCTCGCGGCGAGCAGCGGGGTAGCAACGGCAAGGGCGACCGATGGGGAGGGGTATCGCCCGGTCTGCACGGAGCGCAGCGCAGGAAGATCGGGGAAACCCCATCGGGCGGCGTCAGCGCGCTGACGCGAACCCTTGCCGGCGCGAGGGCGGAGCCATTAGCTTTTTTCCTCTTTTTCATGGTGACGGCATTTGCTTGCGCCCCTGGGGGCACGGTCATAATCTGTATTCATGGCCCGCACTCCTTCGACAAAACCTGCCACCCGGAAATCCGCCTCATCCGCGAAAGTCGGCACGACCGTCACGAAAGACAATCTGAAAGCCCTTGGTGTGGATCGGCTTGCAGATCTTCTGGTCGAGCTGTCGGAACAGGATGCCGTGCTCACCCGGAAACTGCGCATGGCGCTAACAGCCACCCATGCGAAAGACAGGCTCGGCAAGGAGATCGAGAAGAGGCTGCGAACGATCCAGCGTTCCCGTGGATTCCTGCCCTGGGACCGGATCAAACCCCTTGCGACCGAACTCGATGCCTTGCGCCAATCCATTCTCGATGATGTTGCAACGACGGATGTCGGACAGGCCATTTCCGCGATGCGTCTTCTCGTGGAACTTGCTCCTTCCGTCTATGAGCGCTCTGACGACAGTTCCGGTTACCTGTCAGATGTGTTTCGCGAAGCGACCTCTGACCTCGGCTCCCTCTGGGGACGACAGGCTGGCCGGGATCCGGCTGTCACAGTCAGGGATCTGCTCACGCTTCTCGATAACGACGGGTATGGCACGTGTGACCACCTGATCGCATCATGCGGCGAGGCACTGGGGGCTGCTGGCGCGGCCATACTCAGAAGCACGCTTCTTGCACGATTGCACGACCTTCCCGCCTCAAAGGCGAAGGGAGACTATCGTACCGACATCGGGCGCATGCAGACCCTCGGTCACCTGAAGGATCTGGCCGACGCGATGGATGACGTCGATGCCTATATCGAAGCAGTCAACCTGAGTGAACGTCAATCCGCCTCTATCGGCGATGTTGCACGCCGCCTTCTGGACAAGGGACGCGCCCAAGAGGCGCTCGAATGGCTGGACCGGGAGACCGATGAGACGTCCCGGTTTCGCTGGGAAAACGACGATCTGCGGATTGAAGCCTGTGAGGCTGTGGAAGACCGCAACCAGGCCCAGTCCCTGCGATGGAAAGTCTTTCAGGAACGCCTGAGCCTGCCGCACTGGCGGGCATACCAACGCCATCTCAGCGATTACGATGCGATTGATGCTGAAGAGCTGGCACTCAATCACATCCGTAATTTCCCGGTCAGGGGCGTAGCCCTTTCCACTCTTCTTGAATGGCCAGCGCTCGATGCCGCTGCCCGTCTCGTGCGGGAGCATACAACAGAGTTGGACGGGCGTGATTACGGGACACTCCGTCCGGCTGCCGATCGTCTGTCTGAATCATATCCCGACGAGGCGACCCTTCTTTACCGCCTGCTGGTCGAGGCCGTGCTGGATAAGGCGCTTTCCCGTTACTATCCCTACGCCGCCAAGGATCTCGCCTCCTGTCGACTGCTTGCACCAATGCTGACAGCGCCAAACGGCATGGAAACCCACGAAGCCTTTATGATCCGCTTGAAAGCGCAGCATAAGCGCAAGCTGGGATTCTGGACGCTGATCGGTGAATAGTTAAAGACCGCAATGGGGGGGAGAACAGAGAGTCCGCTTTCTGATGATGACAATTAAAAATTGCCATCCGTTGTGTTTTTATTTGCGTTGCCGTGAAATCTTATGCGCTCTGCGGCGCACTTGCTAAATCTACTACTTCCAAGCAAAATCTGGACCAAAGGCTAAGGCATGCAAAAGATTGCCGTTCCCTGTCTGTGGCACATACATTAATATTTACGCTTAAACTGTAGCGAAATTTTTAGAGGTCCCGGCGTGAATAACATCGCTCTCCAGATCGAGACGCAGACGTCACCTGTTGGTGACGAGTTTTCAGCCTTGATGGCTGTTGTTTCCCCCATTCTTCAGGGTCTGCTTTTTGGGCTCAAGCAAGAGGTCGTCGATCAATGCGGCGGACTTGAGCAGATGCCCCTCTTCATGCTCCCTCGGGCGTACCGACCTGGATTCGGCGATTGTGGAATTTGCTTTGAGTACGCAGCACATGACGCCATCAATAGGAGAGTGCCTTCTGTAATTGAGAGGGTGTCAGACAGCCTGACACGATACTGCCGCGTTCCGGGACGTGAAACCGCGTCCATCCTTTTCGGAGCGGAAAAAACCGGCGCTCTGCAGATAATTGGTTCTCCTGCGAATCTGCTCACCGCTGAATCGAGAATTCTAACCGGAGCACAAGCACAGCCCCCAAAGCTGAAGCAGTATATCGATAAGCTCACTGAAGCATTTCGTCGGAGTTCTCAACGCAGTCTCCTCCCGAGCAGCATTTCTGGCCTCTGGAAAGCAGACCTATTCTTAGGAAATCGCGATACCGATCGATGGGTTGGGACTACGGTTAAAATCAATAGATCTCAATTAGAGGGTGCTGCCGGGTTGAGGATTGGCATAGTTCCTGCTCGCTACGGAGTAGGCGATGCTATATCTTTGGATCACTCTAAAAATCTTGTCATCTGCCCCCTGCCATATGATGGTGATTTTATGGAAATATTTTACACAGGATGGACAATCGTTCAGCAATTTTTGGCTGCTGATGCTCGGGTGCCGTCGGCGGTATTCCTTCCGATAGGATCTCACATCATGGTGGCAAAGTTCCTCCAAGATCGCCGCGACTATTCCGTACTCGATGTGATCCGTGCAATGACCCCCATGGCCCAGCCAGAACTGCTCCGAACGACCAGCGTCCCAGGCACTACAGCAATTGAAGCTTCAACTGGCAACGACGCTGTCACTAATGTAATCGCCCCTCAGCCGATGACCATTTTCTGATCATACCGAATTGAGTTTCGTCATCATCGTAACGGGCACCGCCGCTATCTGCCGATCATACCAATCTACCTTTCTAAATGCATCCCTTCAAAAACGGCGGTTAGCCCCGGAACCAGTCATCCAGGTTTGTCGTGGCGCCGCCTCTGCAAAAGACTTGCGTGGAAGCAGAAACTCGCCGCGGAGTGACTGGAATGTGCGCGCAGTTGTCCCCTGACCGGAAAGGCCTACAACGAGCGGAATGGCCGCTGTCTGGAAGCCGTTTGAAGCCTGAAAATGACCGCATGTGCGTAAGCCGACATGCTGCTAGTCCTTTCTTTTAGGGACAGCATAAGTTCCTTATCCCTGTCGTAAAATAGATGTTTCCGACAAGGAGGCTGCCATTCTGACGCGCATGTGAGTGTTCACGCTAAATGGCCGGTTTATGATCACGGTATATGGCCACCTGCGAGGAGGAAGGGGAGGAATGAGAATATCTGGTTCGGGATAATCGAAAATAGCCATTCGCGTTGTTTACGTTTGTGGCGGATTATAGCCATAGGGCGTCTCCAACGGTAGAGATAGGCACCTAGATTGAGTATTTATTCGAGCATAATATAAATTTAAAATAGATTTTCAATAATTAAAAAAGCGAGAAAAATGACGCTGATAGCCGTGTTTACCACCAACCATCCAGTCCTGTTATCGGACGTCTTACTCTCGAGTAACCAGTCGATCGTTCCGACCATTACGCCAATGAGCGTTCCGATCGATCCCCACATCTATGATAATGCACCATTTCGACCCTCCCACTTTCAACAGAAGACTGCAATCCTCCACGAGGGCAAGATCGCGGTGGCGGTGGCTGGCGACTTCATCAGAGCCCAGCAGGCCGTCTGCCAACTTAGAGATGACGTACGCGGCGGAACAGTCGATCAGGCTGGTCTGGAGACGTGGTGTCGTGATGCAACCAAGAAGTTCAAGCACGTGGCGCTCATTATTGTTTGGGTCGAAGGCCCGCAATGGGTGGTGGGACGGATTGGCGATAACATGATGCAGAAGAATACGCGAAGTGGTGCGGTCGTCCACTATACCGGATCCGGAAGCAATTGGTTTAAGAGTTCGTCGGTGTCTATTGGGGCTGAAGTCGAACATATCGGTGAAAAATATGAGGCTGATCGTCTTATCATGCAGGCTATAGCTCAGTCGGGTATGCAACTCTTCAGCGAGCGTAGCATAGGCGTGTGTGACAATTTCGGCGGCGGCTGTCAGATTACTCAAATGGTGGACAGTAAATTCTACTACGTCCGCAATATCACGTATCTCCATTGGAGCATCTTCCACACTCCTGAGGGGGCGCCGACCATAATGGAGTTCTATCCGGTGATCGTGCGTCAAAGGCAGCAGGGCTCTGATATGGTTTTTGAAACAATACGGATCAATCCGGTCCAATGTTCGAAAGGAGATAGTTGGACTGTATATCGGGGACAAGCTATCCGTCAGTCACAAAAAGTAGCGCCCCTCATCACAGGATCCCCTCCTGCGTCGGAAGCCGATCGCTTCGATGTCGTCAACTACTATCACGTCCAGACTGCGAACTACTGGAAAGGAATGCTGGTAGACTTCAAAGCTTCAGTGATGCTTCACGTCGGCGACGTGGACTGCCCTGTAGAACTCGATACAGAGGGAGATGAGGTTTTAGTCCGAATTCGCAACGAAACATTAATGTACTTGAGGCGAAGGAGTAAGTTCCGCAGCAATTGGAAAAAGATTGAACGTAGATGGATCGCTGCCCGAAGAGCCCGAATTAGTCCTTTCCGTTAACTGGTTTTTTCAACAAAACAGATTTCGACATTAGGCTTACATTTCGTGATTTACTCACTTAGAGACTATTGATTGGCTATTATCTCACCTTCGTATAATTTGTCACGGATGCTCTCTTCGCTGCTTGTCGCTTTTTAAGGCAGGCCGGTAGTTTGTATCCCAACTCACCGCGAAAAGATCATGCTCTTTACGTCCGCTATGAGGAAAACTGCTTATTGGCACGTATGACCGACATGTAGGCGAAAGCGGTCGCGCGCTGCGCATACCGGTTTCGCCTTCATCTGAACGCTCATGGCAGCAGAATCCATTAAAACTGGAACCATTACCGACCACGACGTATCACTACATCTCCCCATTGATGTTGATCATCCATCCTATTACTTACACAAATACCGCCGATGACCGCATAGGATGATTTTGTTCTTTTCCATGACGCATAACCCTGTCCAATGGCTCCAGTATCGTCTGGAGAAACCGTCATGGACGCACGAAACAGACAGGCGCGGATCGAGATCATTCTTCCCGACGACGAGGCAGCCGCACCTTATGTGACCGATGCCAGCGTGCTCCGCCTGGCGCGGCTCATCGGTCGCCAGATGGCTCGCGAGGATCATGAGCGTCAGAAGCGCCGCCGACGCCACACCCGCCATCCAGCAGGGTCTGCCCGAAAAACGTGATGGCGACGCCAACGAATTGACTACCACCCAGCGGGTGGAAGCAGGGTAAGCTCTGACACCCTCTCTTTTTGGAAGATGATGCCCGGAGTCCTGCCATGGTCCGTGTCGCGCTCTATGCCCGCTATTCCTCCGACAATCAGCGGGCCGCCTCAATCGAAGATCAGTTCCGCATCTGCCGCGAGCACGCCAAACGCGAAAAATGGAAGGTCTCCAGCGCTTATAAAGACGCAGGCATCTCCGGTTCCAGCATGATCCTGCGGCCCGGCATCCAGACCCTCTTGCAGGACGCGCAACGCGGCGAATTCACTGTCGTGCTGGCCGAAGCCCTGGATCGCATCAGCCGCGATCAGGCAGATGTCGCCACCCTGTTCAAACATCTGAAGTTTGCAGGGGTCACGATCGTTACCCTGGCCGAGGGCGAGATCAGCGAACTGCATGTCGGCCTCAAGGGCACGATGAACGCTCTGTTCCTCAAAGACCTCGCGGCCAAAACCCATCGCGGCCTGCGCGGCCGGGTTGAGGACGGAAAATCTGGTGGTGGCCTATGCTACGGCTACAAGGTCATCAAAAAGCTGGATGCCCGAGGCGATCCGATCCGGGGCGACCGTGAGATTGACGCAAACGAAGCCAATATTATCCGTCGCATATTCAGAGACTTCGCCGCTGGCATCGGCCCGCGCGCAATCGCACGCACACTCAATGATGAAGGTATCCCTGGTCCGAACGGCAAGCTGTGGATCGACACCACGATCCGGGGGCACGTCCAGCGCGGCACCGGGATCGTCAACAACGAACTCTATATCGGCCGCCTCGTCTGGAACCGGCTCCGCTATATCAAGGATCCCTCAACCGGTAAGCGGGTGTCGCGGCTGAACCCTGAATCCGAGTGGATCATCACCGATGTGCCCGACCTGCGCATCGTGGATGATGCTCTCTGGCAGGCGGTCCGCGACCGTCAGGCAAAGATCGCCGCCCAATACGTCAACGTCATCGCGGCAGTCAGGACATCGGCCACTAACCGGATGAACGGCATGCGCCGCCCCAAATCCCTGTTCTCGGGGATGATTTTCTGTGGCGTCTGCGGCGGCAGCTACTCGCTCCGCGAGAAGGACCGTTATGCCTGCTCAAACCGGATCGCTAACCGTTCCTGCCATAACAAGGCGACGATCCTGCGCCCCGATCTTGAAGAACGCGTGCTCGCAGGCCTCAAACACAAACTGATGACACCCGAAGCCGCCGCTGCGGCCATGAAAGCCTATACGGAAGAGACCAACCGACTGAATCATGAGCGCCGCGCCAACAGTGCCGGCTGGAAGTCCGAACTGGCTAAAGTCGAGAAAGGCATCGCCGGTATTCTGACTGCGATCGAAAACGGGATGTTCGAACCTGAGATCAAGGAACGGATGCGAGCGCTACGGCAGCGCAAGGTTGAACTGGACGCCCTGCTCTCCTCCGAGCTGGAGGACACGCTCGACATCCATCCGAATGTCGCGGCCGTCTTCAAAAAGAAGGTGGAGCGTCTGACCGAGAGCCTGAACAAGCCAGAGGACCGGGCCGAGGCGTCCGAGGCCGTCCGTGCGCTGGTGGAGAAGATCGTCCTGTCACCGGGTGATAAGCGCGGCGAGATCTTCGCGACGCTCTATGGCGAGCTTGGCACGCTGCTCAGATTCGTGAAGCAGAAGGACACTAAATCGGGCAAGTCCTTGAAAGGACTTGCGAAAACATCAATGTGGGAATCGGTGGTTGCGGGGGCAGGATTTGAACCTGCGGCCTTCAGGTTATGAGCCTGACGAGCTACCGGGCTGCTCCACCCCGCGGTTGAGAGAGTGCTGATTTTGTTTTGGCTTAGTTTTGTGAGGGTAGACTGGAAGACCTGGCGGCGACCGACTTTCCCGCGGCTTAAGCCGCAGTATCATAGGCGCTGGGGGTTTTCACGGCCGAGTTCGGGATGGGATCGGGTGGAACTCTCCCCGCCATGGCCACCAGGTCATCCAGACTACCCTGTAAGGGTGTGTGGATGCGGTTGGTGCGTTTTGGTGTTTTGTGTGTGACGTGGTTATGGATGATTTCTGTGCACGGGCTATCCGTAAGGATAGTGTGAGAGTGAGCCTATTGGGTGATTAGGACCAGTTAGCTGCACGTGTTACCACGCTTTCACATCTGGCCTATTAACGTGGTGGTCTACCACGACCCTCAGGGAGATCTAGTTTTGAGGTGGGTTTCCCGCTTAGATGCTTTCAGCGGTTATCCCGTCCATACTTAGCTACCCGGCTGTGCCGCTGGCGCGACAACCGGTGCACCAGAGGTATGTTCATCCCGGTCCTCTCGTACTAGGGACAAATCCTCTCAAATCTCCAACATCCACGGCAGATAGGGACCGAACTGTCTCACGACGTTCTAAACCCAGCTCACGTACCACTTTAATCGGCGAACAGCCGAACCCTTGGGACCTGCTCCAGCCCCAGGATGTGATGAGCCGACATCGAGGTGCCAAACCTCCCCGTCGATGTGGACTCTTGGGGGAGATCAGCCTGTTATCCCTAGAGTACCTTTTATCCGTTGAGCGATGGCCCTTCCACGCGGGACCACCGGATCACTATGGCCGACTTTCGTCTCTGCTCGAGCTGTCACTCTCGCAGTCAGGCGGGCTTATGCCATTGCACTCAACAGCCGGTTTCCGACCGGCCTGAGCCCACCATCGCGCGCCTCCGTTACACTTTGGGAGGCGACCGCCCCAGTCAAACTGCCCACCATACAGGGTCCCGGACCAGGCTTACTGGCCGCGGTTAGACATCAGAAAAATTCAGGGTGGTATTTCAAGGATGGCTCCACAAGAACTGGCGCCCCTGCTTCAAAGCCTCCCACCTATCCTACACAGAATGTCTCTGATGCCACTGTAAAGCTACAGTAAAGGTTCATAGGGTCTTTCCGTCTGACCGCGGATACCCCGCATCTTCACGGGGAATTCAATTTCGCTGAGCCGATGCTGGAGACAGCGGGGAAGTCGTTACGCCATTCGTGCAGGTCGGAACTTACCCGACAAGGAATTTCGCTACCTTAGGACCGTTATAGTTACGGCCGCCGTTTACCGGGGCTTCAATTCAGTGCTCTCACACCTCCTCTTAACCTTCCGGCACCGGGCAGGCGTCAGACCCTATACGTCGTCTTTCGACTTCGCAGAGTCCTGTGTTTTTACTAAACAGTCGCTACCCCCTGGTCTGTGCCACCCACAAATGGTTGCCCAAATGTGGGTCTCGCTTATCCCGAAGTTACACGAGTAATTTGCCTAGTTCCTTCAGCATCGTTCTCTCAAGCGCCTTGGTATGCTCTACCAGTCCACCTGTGTCGGTTTAGGGTACGGTCTATACGCCAGAGCTATTTCCTGGAATGCTCCAAAAGCCGGTCCAATCCGTTAAGGACCAACAACATATCGCATTCGTCACTTCTGGCAGGTTCAGGAATATTCACCTGATTCCCATCGACTACGGCTTTCGCCCTCGCCTTAGGGGCCGACTAACCCTGCGTGGATTAACCTTGCGCAGGAACCCTTGGACTTTCGGCGACAGTGTTTCTCGCACTGTTTGTCGCTACTCATGTCAGCATTCGCACTTCCGATATCTCCAGAAGGGGTCACCCCGCTTCCTTCACAGACCTACGGAACGCTCCGCTACCGCGCATACATAGTATGCACCCACAGCTTCGGC
>NZ_JAKVNI010000001.1:1870000-1975000 GCF_022483405.1 Acetobacter fabarum | reverse complement strand
AGGATGGCGTATGTCCGCCGTCTGGTATTTCCGAACTGCGTGGCAGCTGCCATCGGCGTAATTCCTCTCCCGTTTTGACTGTAAACTTCCGCGACAAAGAGGCTCCTAATAGGAAAGAGTTGTCCGGTCGTCAAAAACCTTGATGCGATACCCCTCCCCCGTTGCCCAGGTTGCCGTTAAAATACGGGATTGTCACAACGTTTCGGCATTGCCCTTTTGCTCTTTCCATGACATGTCATTTTCTTCACTTTCCAGACGTCTGGCAGTCCTGTTCATGTCCTTTTTTCGCTCCGGTGTTGTTTCCCTTATTGTGGCCTCGACCCTATGTGGTCAGGCCATGGCCAAGACCGCGTGCGATACCGCATCCGATGGGCAGATTGAAATTTCCATGAAGGAAGTTGGCGCAGCCATTGGCTATATGTGGGGGCATGGAACGCTAACATATGGCGGCCAGCGTTACCCTATATCGGTCAAGGGTGGTGGTGCTCTGGCCCTTGGTAGCGCAACGGTTACAGGCTCTGGCTGCGTTAGGAACCTCTCCCGGCTGGTGGATTTTGAAGGCACGTACTGGACCGTTGGCGGAGACGTTGCCATTGGCTCCGGCCCGGCTGGAATTGTGATGGAAAATGCCAAGGGTGTGGATATGTCGTTCTCCGGCAACACCCATGGCGCACACCTTTCTGGCCAGATTTCACGCCTTTATTTCAAGATTGATTCGTTCTGAACTCTTGGCGGTATTTGCAGTCAACCCGACTGCAAATACCGGGGTTGGTACACGCTCTGGGCTCTGACGCCTGAGACGAGCCGGCTTTCCAGAATAAAAATTATTTTATGCGCCCCATAGCAAAAAAGGCCTGTGGAAATCTCCACAGGCCTTTTTTGGTTACTTATTCAGCAGCAATCCTGCGGAATACCTTAGAACGCCCAAGTTGCATCACAGCTGAACCAGAACATGTTGTTCGTACCATTGTTAACGATCGGGTTAGCAACAGTGCCTGCCTGGTTGAAGGGGTGCGTGCCGTTGAGCGACTTATCCAGACGGACTTCAGGCCGGATAATGAAGCCACCCAGAGCCAGCTTTTTATTAATGAACTCCGGCTTATACGTTACACCAACCGTGAGTTCACCATAAGTTGTCGGCATGGCGCTGTAGTAAGGATACGGCTTGTTGGTCAGATACTGCGTGAAGGAGTTGAAGCTGGAATACTCCGCAATCACCATACCCGAATTATCGCGGAAAATTTCGCCACGGGCATTCAGGGTCAGCCACGGGTGGAAAGCGTATGAGAAGTACGTGCTGACACCATAAACATCGTCACGCAGGGCATCATCATGCAGATAGGTGCCGTTGACGGAAACTGTCATCTTATCATTCACATGATAAGTTGCCATGAAGTCCCCGTTATACTGCATCAGGCTGTTGGCAGGCTTACCCAGACCAGAGCTCAGCCAGCCTTCGGCGGACTGTACCTGACGGCCATTGTTGCCCTGAGGGCCAAAATGGCCGATAGCGTGCATATCCAGCTTGCCATCAAGCAGCTTGTTCCATGCAAAACCAAAATACCCTTTGGGCTTGTTGTTGTTCCCCGAAGCGCCAAAGGTTGTGGAGTTCCCCGCATCCACCCCAAGGATCCAGTCCATATGCTGGGTCAGATGCATGGTGGCCAGAATACCTACTGTTTCAAACGGTACGATATAATCGGACGCATAGTTGAAAGTGTAGAACGGACGGGCCTGTGCGGGCGTGCCCTCCGCCCCCATGATCCCGTACATCTGGCCGACCTGAACATCAATCCCGCGCTTGAAAATCCACGGCAGGTGAGCATCAATATGAGCCTGCGTAGGCGCCCACTGGTACAGACCATGCAAGGAGCCAGAACCCATGCCAATGGTCGGGTCAAAGCGTGCATCCGAGCCATACATGGCTTCAAACACAAACCCCAGACCATAGCCTTTGCCAACAGACGTGACCGGATGGGAGATGGAGCCCATAATCTGGTTAAGGGTCGCGGTGTTGGCGCGGTCGGTGTAGTACTGCGCAAAGTTGCGGCCCGAACGTGTCCAGGGGTTGCCGGTTACACCCCCTTCAACCGACACATGCGCCTCCAGCCCCTGCCAGTAATTGGGGGCCTGCCCGGCTTTGGGGTGAAAGAGATTGCCCACGGTGGGCTTCATCGCATCATCTTCGCTGCTTACAGCAGCGGGGACTTCCTCACCATCAGAAGGCGTGCCTGCGGCTTTTTCCGCTTCAGGCGGCGCGCTGATGGGCGCATTCACCACCTGAGCAGAGTTCAGGGACACAGGAGCAACTGTAGTTTCTGCTGCATGGGCATACGACGCAAGCAACGAGCCGCCAGATACACACGCCGCAAGGAGGAAGTGAACTTCCTGAACAAAGTTTTTACGCATCTCAACAATCCCAATCCAAGAAAGAAACTATATCTTGTGGCTACGGCTCATTCTTTTTTGAATTTACTCATGAAGAATACTGTACAAACCAGCATGATAGTTGAATAGATAAAAAATATTTCGATGTTGTAATAAATTACGACAGCGAGGGCGATCAGCGCCGCGACAAGGGCAAAGCCCGGCAGAACGGGGTAAAGTGGGGCCTTGTAGCTACGCACTAGCGTGGGTTCGGTCCGGCGCAGACGGAACAGGCTGATCATGCTGAGCATATACATGGTCAACGCACCAAAGACGGACATGGTGACCAATGTGGCGGTCAGTGACTGCCCCTGAATGCTGACCAGATCATCGGAGAAAATAGCGGCAATACCGATGGCACCACCCGCCAGCGTTGCCACATCCGGGGTTTTAAAGCGCGGATGCAACCGCCCCAGCACTTCCGGCAGGAACCCAGCACGGGCAAGGGCGAACATCTGGCGTGCATACCCCATGATAATCCCATGCAAGGAGGCCACAAGCCCAAACAGCCCCAGCCAGACCAGCATGTGCAGCCAGCCACTATGCGCGCCTACAACCTGCTTCATGGCCTGGGGCAAGGGATCGTTCAGGTTGGACAGGGTATGCCAGTCACCCACACCACCGGCAAAAATCATGACACCAAAAGCAAGCGTTACAAGGGTAAGAATACCGGCAATATACGCAATGGGAATGGAGCGGCGGGGTTCGCGCGCTTCTTCCGCAGCCATGGCGACACCTTCCACGGCCAGAAAAAACCAGATGGCAAAAGGCATGGCTGCAAAAATACCGCCCAGCGCCTGCCAGCCAAAATGGGGAGCCCCACCCCAGCCGTCTGCCAGAAAATGGTCCCATGTAAAGGCAGGTGCCACAACACCCATAAACACCAGCAGCTCAACAATGGCAGCAATGGTGATAAACAGCTCAAAGGTGGCTGCAATATGCACGCCTACGATGTTGAGCGTCATGAACACCAGATACGCACCCAGAGCTGCCACCTTGGGAGAAAGCCCGGGAAACTGCACGTTCAGGTAAGCGCCAATAGCCAGCGCAATGGCTGGTGGCGCAAAAATGAACTCGATCAGGGTTGCAAGGCCGGCAATAAGCCCGCCCCAGCGGCCCAGTGCCCGAAAGCTGTAGGCAAAAGGACCACCTGCATGCGGGATAGAGCACGTCAGTTCTGTAAAACTGAAGATAAAGGCCGTGTACATCAAAGCCACAAAAACGGTGGCCACCAAAAACCCGAGCGTTCCGGCGGTTCCCCACCCGTAACTCCAGCCAAAATACTCGCCAGAAATGACAAGTCCAACGGCAATCCCCCACAAATGGAAGGCACCGAGAGACTGGCTGAGCTTGGTCCCGCTGCTCTCACTCATGCGTCTGTGTCCTTATCATGTATAGATAGTGTGTTGCTGCCTGCCAGCTGGTCCGGGGCAGCGTCTTTCAAACCGACACCTGTCAGGCCAAGCCGTCTGGCCTCCTGCATCAGCCATGCCAGCTTGCTTGCGCCAGCAGGTATCGTCATGCCGTGTGCATGGATGTTGGACAGGCAGTTCCGTGAGGAATCCGGGCACCCCACATACGGTGCGTATGTCAGGTAAATGCCAAGGCTGTCCGCAACGCTCAGGCCGGGGCGCTCGCCAATCATCATGACGACCATGCTGGCCCCCATGGCCTGTGCAATCTCATCCCCCAAAGCAACGCGGCTTTGCGTTGCAATCACCAAAGGAGCAATCCGCCACCCCTGCAAAAGAGGCTGCATGGCTTGAAAAACAGGTATGGCGTTTGTCTGGGTCGCGATGGAGGAAAGACCATCCGCTGCTACAAAAACAACGTCCCACGCCTCTTTGCGCAGCATATGCAAAGAGTTTTCCGAAAGCCTGCGGCCCAGATCCGGGCGGCGCAGGTAAGTGGCGCGGTCCATGGCCCGGCTTTGCACATGCAGGCAGGGAGCGCCACGTAACTGCTGCTCCATGGCCTGCACGTTCAGCGGTGCATGTACGGCATCGCGCGCCTGAGCATGCGCGGCCTGAAAAGCCAGAACGTCCGTTGTACGTTGTGCATTGCCACTACGGCCCAGACCAATGCGCGCACGGGTCAGGCCACGCAGGGGCTGCCACGCATCTGCTACCGCACCGGGCTGGGTCTGGGGTTTGCCGTATTCCGTCATGCTGCACCCACCAGCCTAGCCAGTTGCGTCTGCCCGAGTTCCAGCGGGCGCATATGGTTGGTCAGGCTGTCATACAGCCCCATACGTTCCAGCCATGCGGCAAATTCGGGGGCCGGGCGTGCGCCAAGCATGTTCCGCAAGGTCAGAATATCGTGAAAAGACAGGCTCTGGTAATTGAGCATGATGTCATCCGCGCCGGGCACCCCGATCAGGAAGGTAATGCCCGCCACGCCCAGCAGGGTCATCAGGTTGTCCATATCGTCCTGATCAACTTCGGCGTGGTTTGTGTAGCAGGCGTCACACCCCATGGGCACACCCATAAGCTTGGCGCAAAAATGGTCTTCCAGCCCTGCGCGTATGACCTGTTTGCCGTCATACAGGTATTCGGGGCCAATAAAGCCGACCACCGTGTTCACCAGCAAAGGGTTGAACGCCCGCGCCACGGCATAGGCCCGGGCCTCTACCGTCTGCTGGTCAATGCCGTGATGTGCCCCTGCGGACAGGGCTGCCCCCTGCCCGGTTTCAAAATACATGACATTCTGCCCGACCGTGCCACGGCCAAGTGCCAGAGCCGCATCATACGCCTCCTGCAGAATGGCAAGGTTGACCCCAAACCCCTCATTCGCTTTTTGCGTGCCCGCCACGGACTGGAACACAAGGTCCACCGCGCCGCCACGGTTCATGATTTCCAGCGTATTGGTAACGTGGGTCAGCACGCAGGTCTGGGTTGGAATGTCATAAAGCTGGCGGGCCTGATCGAGCATATCCAGCAGGGCCAGACCATTGGCCACACTATCGGTTGCCGGGTTAATGCCAATAACGGCATCCCCCATACCGTAAAGCAGGCCATCCAGCGTAGAGGCCGCAATGCCTTTGAGGTCATCTGTCGGGTGGTTCGGTTGGAGGCGTGAGGACAGGCAACCGGGCAAGCCGATCGTATTGCGGAAGCTGGTAATGACCCGGATTTTGCGCGCAACGCTTATCAGGTCCTGGTTCCGCATGAGCTTGCTTACAGCAGCAGCCATTTCTGGCGTAATACCCGGCGCAATCCGTGCAAGGGCTGCCGTATCCGCCTCGTGCGAGAGCAGCCAGTCACGGAACTCTCCCACCGTCATATGCGCTATGAGTGCAAAGGCTTTATGATCATGGGTATCCACGATCAGGCGCGTCACTTCGTCTTCTTCGTACGGAACAAGTGCGGTCTGGATAAAACTGCGCAACGGAACATCGGCCAAGGCATAACGGGCGGCCATTCTCTGGGCATCGGACTGGGCAGCCAAGCCGGCCAACTGGTCCCCCGAGCGCACGGATGAGGCAACGGCCAGAAGGGTTTTGAGATCGGGGAAGTGGTAAGTCTCCCCCCCCAGTCCATGACGATATCCCATTAAGGCCAGCCTCCTGCCCCAGCACAATCCCGCTGCAAGGGGCCGGAGCGGGGCACCTCGCAGTTTAGTTCGATACCGTTACAATAGCAGCATCACCCGCTTGAGACTTGACTGGAGGGAACAATTTATTGATCATTCAAAACAAACTGCACCCTTACATAGACGTATCCTGCCATGTCTGACCCGATGCAAAGCCCGACATCTGGTGTGCTGGCCGCCGCCGCAACCGGTGTTGAAGACTTCATTACCTCCCGCGGGGGGGATATTGACCGGATTGCCGGGCGTTCGGGCCTGTCTACCGGCCAGTTCGCCCTGCCCACTGACATGCTGGACCTGACGGCATACTGCCGTTTGTTTGAAGAAGCCGCGCGTGAGACACAGGATGGCAATCTGGGCCTCTGGTTCGGGCAGCAGTTCCAGCCGGAAATGCTGGGCCTTGTAGGGTATATTGCACTCCTGTCCGCCACGGCGGAGGATGCCGTGCGCAATCTGGCGAGCCATTTTGGCTACCACCAGTGCAACACACACACGCAACTAATCGAGCAGGAAAACGGGCTACTCCGGCTGGAATACGCTATTCAGGACCCCAGCATTACCCAGCGCAGGCATGATGCCGAGCTGACCATGGGCATGTTCTGCAATGTGCTCCGCCACGCCATGGGGGAGGACTGGGTGCCCGAAGCCGTTCTGTTTGAACACCACCAGCCCGAACAGGCTCACGAACACAGGGATGCGTTTCAGGCCGATATTCGCTTTGGCCATGTGACAAATGCCCTGCTGTTCCGCAAGGCCGGGCAGGAACGCCCCATGCCCAAGGCCAACGCAAACATGCTCGAAATCATGCGGGCATCGCTGATTTCCCTCTCCCGCAACCACCACAGCAACGGGCAGAGTGCCTCGGCCCCATCGCTCAAGGAGCAGATTGCCTCCATGATCCGCGCAGGGCTGGCCGAGCGCTGCTGCACACTCTCGGACATTGCCCAGCGCATGAACATGCCAGCATGGACGCTGCAACGCAGGCTAGCCCAGTTCAACCTGTCCTTCGGCACATTGCTTGAAGAAGTCCGCTACGCTGAAGCCTGCCGCCAGCTTGGGCAGGCTGGCCCGGATATGGGGGAAATCGCCCTCGCCCTTGGCTATACCGAGACAAGCGCTTTCAGCCGGGCATTCCGCAAATGGAGTGGCCTTTCCCCCCGTGCATGGCGCGAACAGCAGTTGATAAAAGCCACCCTGCTCAACGCGGGCTAGGCAGCTTTATACCTGCCCTGCTCCGCCCCTGCCCCATTCATATTTGCATCCTCCCCGCATAATATGAGACACGGACAGGGCATGAAGCAGAGTGCCCCTCCCCTCCGCCGTGGCTGGACCACGGGCAGTTGCGCAACGGCTGCGGCCAAAGCCGCATGGCTGGTGCTGCTGGGGCGTGAACCCCCTGCCAGCGTAACCATTACCCTGCCATCGGGGCAGGACGTTGCTTTCAGCATATGCCAGTATGGCGGCACGCCCGACGCGCCCTGCGCTGCCGTAATAAAAGACGCAGGGGATGACCCCGATATTACACATGGCGCCATGATCCGCTGCACGGTGCGTGCTCTGGCTACCGGGGCGGGTCTTGTGTTCAAGGCCGGGCCGGGTGTTGGCACCATTACGCGCCCCGGCCTGCCGCTGCCACCGGGTGAACCCGCGATTAACCCCGTCCCCCGCGCCATGATCCGCACAGCCCTGACGCAGGCCAACAAAGGCACACTCCCGGACGCGGAAGTTACAATCAGCATTGATCACGGGCAGGAACTGGCAAAACGCACACTCAATGCACGGCTGGGTATTGTGGGGGGGCTGTCCGTTCTGGGCACAACGGGCATTGTCATGCCGTTTTCATGCTCGGCATGGATACAGAGCATTCACCGCGGGATTGATGTGGCACGGGCGGAAAACCTGCCCCATGTGCTGGGTGCTACGGGCAATGTGTCGGAAAAAGCAGGACAGGCCCTGTACGACCTACCGGATATGGCCCTGATTGAAATGGGGGATTTTGCGGGCGGGCTGCTCAAATATATCCGCCACCACCCTGTCTCCCGCCTGAGCCTTGCTGGCGGCATTGCCAAGATGACCAAACTTGGTCAGGGCTGTCTGGACCTGCATTCCAGCCGCAGCCGGGCAGACATGCCCGCACTGGCACAACTGGCCGCACAACATGGTGCGCCAGACACCCTGCCAGAGTTGATCCGCGCCAGCCCCACGGTGGCGGAGGCTTTTCTGCTGGCCCGCAGCCACAACTTCCCCTTGGGTGAGGTCCTTGCACATGCGGCTTGGGCTGTGGCCCACAAAACCCTCAGCCCGGCCCCTGTTCTGTTGGATATTCTGGTATTTGACCGCTCGGGCACACTGGTCGGCAAGGCTGATGGGCCTTTTACCCCTTAGCTGCGGAACCGGCGGCGGTAATCGGGGTCATACAGAGCACTCTCCCGCCCGGCAATGCCAGCAAGGGCAGGGCCAACCAGCACGAGTGCCGTGCGCTCGATCGGGTTCTGTTCGAGTTCTTTTTCAATGCTTTCCAGCGTGCCATGCAGCACAATCTGGTCGGGCCAGGATGCACGGGCAACAATGGCCACAGGGCATTGCGGGCCGTAAAACGGCGTTAACTCGGCAACAATACGCCCCAAGGCATGCACGGCAAGGTGTATGGCCAGCGTGGCCCCCGTTGCGGCAAAGGATTCCAGTTTTTCACGCTCGGGCATGGCCGAGGCGCGGCCATTAACGCGGGTCAGCACAAGGCTTTGCGCCACGCCCGGCACAGTCAGCTCCCGCCCCAGAACAGATGCCGCAGCTGCAAACGCAGGCACACCCGGGGTCATGGTCCATGGGATTGCATTGCGCTCCAGCCTGCGGATCTGCTCGGCAACCGCGCTGTAAATGGACAGGTCACCCGAATGCAGGCGCGCAACATCCTGCCCTGCTTTATGAGCGCGCACATATTCGGCCTCAATCTCATCCAGAGACATGGGAGCCGTATCCACCAGCCGGGCATTGTCGGGGCAATACTGGAGCATATCAGGCGGCACAATGGACCCGGCGTAAAGGCAGACCGGGCAGGAGGCCAGAATATCCCGCCCCCGAATGGTCAACAGGTCCGCAGCCCCCGGGCCAGCGCCAATAAAATGAACAGTCACTTTCTATCTCCTTCTGCCACCGCGCAGGTTACACCACACAATACCTGACGGGTCAGGCACAACCGCGCTCCATCCCCCGCACCGGCAAGAGCACATGCCTCCGCAACAGATGCAACCCCCACATGCCGCATAACCGTGGAGGACGCCGTATGGCAGGCAGCCTGCACCTGCTGGAGTTGTGTGCGTGTAATCCACAACACCCCAGCCCCCCACCTGTGCGCAACACTCTGGGGCAGGGTATCCGCGTTTTTAAAATCTGGGACCGCAATATAATCAGGCGCGCTGGCCCCAAGCATGTGCAGGCTTTGCGCAACCAGTTCCAGCGCATGCTCCGCCAGTGCGGCACTCTGCCAGCCCATGCCCACCACGATCATGCGCTATGGGGTTTGCTGGCCACCCATTGGGTGACGGTCATGGCGGGCCGAAAAGCATGGAAGCCCCCCACCCCGTCCAGCCGTGCGACAGAAAGGCGGGTAAGCCGCCCCCCCCACTCCTGCATGGCCTGTACAAGGCGTACTTCTGTTTCCACCACCACGGCATTGACCACCATACGCCCACCCGGGCGCAGAGCCGCCCAGGCCTGTTCCAACACACCCGGCCTGCTGGCACCGCCCCCCACAAACACGGCATCCGGCGTGTCCAGCCCGCCCAGACCATCCGGGGCGCGGGCCTGCACCACATGCAGGTCGGGCACCCCCAGTGCCTGTGCATTGCGGGCAATGCGGGCAGCACGCTCTGGCACGCTTTCAAGCGTTATGGCGCGGCACCCCTGGGCTGCCAGCATCCATTCGATGGAAACAGAGCCCGCACCCCCTCCAATATCCCACAGCAGTTCCCCAGCACGCGGGGCTAAGGCAGAAAGGGTTACAGCCCTTATTTCCTGCCGCGTTAGCTGCCCATCATGCTCAAAACAGGTATCAGGCAGGCCGCTGCACCGGGGCAGGCAGGCCTCTGTAACCTCTGCGGGCACATCCAGCGCCAGCAGGTTAAGGCTGGCAACATCATCCGGCGGGCCATCTTTGGCCATAAAGCTACGGCACCGCTCGTTAGGTCCGCCAAGTGCTTCCATAACGGAGCAACGGACAGTCCCGAACCCCAGCTCTACCAGCCACCGAGCCAGTTCGCGCGGTGTTTGCGCATCGGCGGAAAGGACAATCAAGCGCGCCCGTGGCTGCAAAAATGGCCGTAGTCGCGCCATGGGCCTACCGCAGACAGAGACAACATGGCACTGCTCCTGCGCCCAGCCAAGCCGCGCACAGGCCAGCGCCACGGACGATGGAGCAGGCAGACAAAGCATTTCCCCCGCCTCCAGACTGCGGGCCAGCACACCACCCACCCCGTAAAAAAACGGATCGCCCGAGGCCAGTACAACAACAGAGTGCCCACGCAAGGCCAGAACCTGCTGCACCCCGGCACTAAAGGGAGTAGGCCATGCCACACACCGCCCTCGTGGCAAAGGGGCCACCAGTCCCAAATGGCGTGCACCGCCAAAAACATACTCGGCTTGCACTATCAGGGTTCTGGCCGTGCTGCTTAGCTCGTCCAGACCGTTTTCTCCCACCCCGATCACACTCAGCCACGGCGTGGCCTCAGGGTTATGCGGTTCTGGCATTGCTTGCCCCTTCCAACATACAGCGCACCAAGCCTACCCATGCTTGCCCATGCCTGTAGCAAGCGGATATAGATCGGCTGCTATCATTCGCCGCCAAGGTTTTTGCATGCTTCCAGCGCCCCCCACCCCCTGCACCAACACAGGGAACACCATGCCGCCCAGCCTGCGTGTGCTGGTATTGGGAGGCACAACGGAAGCCAGTAGCCTGTGCCGCATGCTGGGCACAACATGGCCAGCATGCCATGCCGTGCTCTCCCTTGCCGGAGCAACCAGCCAGCCACACCTGCCGGATATGACCACACGCATCGGGGGCTTTGGCGGCGTAGCGGGGCTGACCAACTGGCTGCGTGAGCATGCCATAGATGCCGTTGTGGATGCGACCCACCCATTTGCCGCGCAAATGAGCCAGCATGCCGCCATGGCCTGCGCCGCCACACAACGGCCTCTCCTGCGGCTGGAACGACCGGGCTGGACCGCCACCCCGCAGGACACGTGGTTTATGGTGCCCAGTATTGCCGAAGCCGCCAGCGCACTTGCCCGGTCCAGCAGATGGAGTGCCAAATCGCAGTCCGTGTTCCTGACGACCGGACGCAAGGAAACCCGGCCTTTTCTGGCAGCTCCCCAGCACCACTATCTGTTCCGTTCCATTGAACCGCCCCACCCGGCTGACCTTCCTCCACAGACCAGTGTGATCTGTGCACGCGGGCCGTTTGATCTGGAGGCCGAGCTTAAACTCATGCGTGAACACCAGATTACCGTGCTGGTCACCAAAAACTCCGGTGGCACTGCAACCCATGCCAAGCTCGAAGCTGCACGCATACTGGGTGTACCTGTGCTGATGGTATCCCGCCCTCCTGCGCAGGATACCCCGCATGCCAAAGACACGGCTGCTGCTCTGGCATGGTTGCATCAATGTGCTGCTTCAACCTTGCGCGCTGTATAAAGCCAGGGTTCCTGCCCGTTTGGGCGGCTGACAAGCCGTGTTGCGGGGCAGCCGATCAGCACCAGTGTGCTCATATCTGCCCAGTCTGCATTGGCCTGCGCAATGGTGGACAGGCGAACGGCCTCATCAGGCCGCCCGATGGCACGGGCAAATGCAACGGGTTCATCCCCCCCCATGCTTTGCCGCAGGTGCTCAAACGCGGCCCCAAGCTGCCACGGCCGCGCATGCGAGCGCGGGTTGTACAGCGCAATAACAAACCTCGCCTGAGCCGCCAGACGCAAACGCTCCAGCACAACCGGCCACGGCTTGAGGTTATCGGAAAGGGAAATAACGCAAAAATCCCCCCCCAGCGGTGCGCCAAGCCGGGCGGCCGCAGCCAGCACGGCACTCACACCGGGAATGACCTGAATAGGGAGGCTACGCCAAATGGCGGGACCATTTTCCACCGCTTCGAACACAGCACTTGCCATGCCGAACACCCCGGCATCCCCCCCTGAAACCACAGCCACATGCCGCCCGCTCAGGGCCATTTCCAGCGCGTGCCGGGCGCGGGAGATTTCCTCCCGGTTGTCTGAAATATGGCGTACAACCTCTGGCCCTGCCTCCACCCGTTTGACGTAGGGGGCGTAGCCGACCAAATCCGTTGCGCGGGCCAGAGCATGGCGTGCCTGCGGGGTCAACTGCTCCGGATTACCGGGGCCAAGCCCCACAATGACCAGAGAACCACCGCTCATCGTACACGCTTCCTTCCGGGCAGGAGCACAAGGGAAAAATACGGCGCTTTGCCATCCTGCTCCGCCATGGGGGCAATCACCTGCGCGCCTTGCGTACCGCGCTCCACATACACGGCTTCGTCCATACGTCCGCTACGGGTGATGGCCTGACGGACATGGGGCATATTCCGCCCGATCTTCATGATCACGGCAGCATCAGCACGCTCCAGCCAGCCTACCAGTTCGGCCTCGGGCAAGGTTGCGGGCAGCACGCACAGCACATCATCCCCATGGGTCATGGGGGCAAGGGCCTGAGCCCAGCAGCCGTTCATGGCCATAATGCCGGGCACGACCTGCGTCTGGCAGCGTGTTCGCAGCCGGTCAAACACATACATGGCCGAGCCATACAAAAACGGGTCGCCCTCACACAGGAGCGTAACATCGTTACCCGTTGCCAGTTCTTCAGCCAGCCGTTCAGCACTCTGGTCATAAAAGGCGGACATATTCTGGTGGTATGCCGGGTCGTTGACTGAAACCTCGGTTGTAAACGGGTAAATCAGCCGCATTTCCCGCGTGGCAGAGCCAATATGGGCCTGTGCAATGGTCCGTGCCTGACTGGGGTGTTTTTCGCGGCAGAAATACGCAACCACCGGCGCAGACCCAATCAGGCGTGCGGCGCGCAGGGTTATCAGTTCCGGGTCACCCGGCCCTACGCCAACAATGCTGAGTGTGCCCGCCATTATTCAACCTCGCAGGCAAGGGCGTTAAGGGCGGCAGCAGCCATGGCGCTCCCCCCAAGCCGACCGTGCACGACCAGCCATGGCACGTCATGCCTTTTGGTCAGCGCCTCCTTGGATTCAGCCGCCCCGACAAAGCCCACCGGCACACCCAGCACCGCAGCAGGCCGGGGGGCGCCAGCATCCAGCATTTCCAGCAGGTGGAACAGGGCGGTAGGGGCATTGCCTATGGCCACAACGGCCCCAGCAAGTTTGTCCCCCCAAAAATCCAGCGCGGCGGCGGAGCGGGTATTACCAATAGCCAAGGCCTGCGGCGGTGTGCGCGGGTCACGCAATGTGCAGATTACCTCGTTATCGGCTGGCAGACGGGTGCGGGTTACCCCCCTTGCCACCATTTCCGCATCGCACAGAATGGCACAGCCATCACGCAAAGCCTGCCGGGCGCGCGGCACAAGATCCGCGCTCATGGCAACCGATTGCGCCACATCCACCATGCCGCAGGCGTGAATGATGCGTACAACTACGGTGGCCTGTTCCGGCGTAAAGGCGCTTAGGTCCGCCTCTGCCCGAATGGTTGCAAAAGAACGCTGGTAGATGGCCGCCCCATCCCGAATATACTCATAGGCCGGCATCCACCGCTCCTTCCTTTTTGAATGACTCAAATGCTGTATAAACAGCCTGTTCGCCTACGAACAGGCTTTCCACATCCCCCGAAGCCGAACCATTGCGCACCAACCCGTAGCCCTGATCACCTGCCACCAGAGTATAATCGGCAGAACCCGGGTGGGCGCACCCTTTGCGGCAGCCCGAAACATGCAGGCTGGCCCCTGCTGGCAGCAGCGGAGCCAGATTACGCGCCAGATTTTCCGTCTCCCCGGCAGCCTGCGCACAAGCACTGGCACCACTACAGGCCCAGATACGCAAGAGGGGGGAATGGGGGTCTGTTACCATCCCGGCCACAACAGGCGCCTGCTCCATACCGCCCAGCACCAGAGTATGCCACGGGGTCAGGCGCAAAATGCCATCCCCCTGCGTTGCGGCAACAGTTGCGCAGTCATGCAGCATGGTCGCAGTCATGCACCCCATAGGGGCAGACAGGGCAAACAATCCGTGTCCCAGTGGCCCTACTCGGCCACAGCAAACCTCGGCCTGCGTAGGTTTGGGTGCCACCACCTGCCCCGCCAGCCCCAGAATCTGGAACAGCACCTGCCCCACAGCCCGGTCCCGCTGGGGGCGCACGCTTTGGTGCGATGTTACAAAAGCACGAGCCAAAGCAACGGCCTGCCCAACTGCGAGCGTATAAGTAGTGGGAACCGCACACATGGCGCCGCACACAACGGACCACAGCCCATCTTCCGTGGCGCGCAGGGTAATATCTGCCTGCAACAGCCCCGTGGGGTAAAGCCCACCACCATCCACCGCAAAACCGAATTTGCCCGGCAGGGCCGTTAGCTCCTCCGCACCGATCAGCGCAGTACGCAGGGACTCCGCACAGGCCACGGTCTGTGCCGCACAGCTCGGGTCATCCCCCGCCAGGGGGGAAACAAGCATGGCCTGCCGCCGCTCCATACCCGCATCGGACAGACCAAGCCCCGCAGCCACCGCAATTTCAGGAAACCGGCGTGCAGCATCGGCCCCAAACCCACGGAGTTGCAGGCTGGCCCTGTTGGTTAGCCCTATACGGCCATTCCCCTGCCTTTGGGCCACATCCGCCAGCAAAAATGCCTGAGCTGCTTCCAGCCGCCCCAGCGTAGGCCGCACACGCACAAGCCAGCCATCCGCTGCCTCCATGGGTGCGAAAAGACCTGGGCACCACCCTTTGACTTCCGGTTGAGCAAAACCGCCATACACCCCGGTTACTCCCGTCTGATCGGCCACCTGAGCGCCTGAACCGAGAAGATCGCTCCCCGCCATGTTGGCACGCGGCGTCCTGTAAAAACGACAAGGGCTATGGCACCACACCCGCCCCCATGGTGGAACAGAGCCATCCAGCCAGAACGCCGGATACTCGCCCCTGTTCCGCCCCTTGCACACAACATGCAGGGGCTGGTCCGCGTTCGTGTTAGGCCGCCCGATATGGACTTGTCAAAGCGCTCCATGGCACGGCAGGCATCCACTTTTATGCCCTTTGACGCAGCTTCCTCTTGCATCGCGGGCAAAACCCTGCTTGCAGCATGACTCATGCAAGCTTCATTTGAGCAAACCAGCTGGTTTCCCATCATGCTCCATCTGGAAGGGGCACGTGTTCTTGTGGCAGGCGGCGGTAATGTCGCGGCCAACAAGGTGCAGCTTCTTGTGCCTACAGGTGCGCGGGTGGAAATTCTCTCCCCCACACTCTGCCCCGAACTCGAACGCCTTGTGGCGGACGGCAAGGCAGAGGTCACACGCCAAGACGCCACGGTAGAAAGCCTGACAGCCCGCCTGCCCGGCTGCCGTATGGTTTATCTGGCCACCAGCAACCGTGCGCTCAATGCCGAACTCAGCGCGCTGTGCCAGAGTATGAACATACCCGTATGCGCGGTGGATGCTCCCGAGGTTTCCAGCTTTATTACCCCGGCCATGACCACACGCGGCGCTGTACAGATTGCGGTTTCCACCGGTGGGGCCGCCCCTGTGCTGGCCCGCAGGCTCCGCGCGAAAATTGAAGAGATCATGCCCGCTGGCCTGCACAGGCTGGCGGCATTCATGCAGCAAAGCCGTCTAGCCCTGCGCACCCGCGTACCGGATTCCGCCATACGCCGCCGTGTATGGGAAGATTTTCTGGATGGAACAGGTGGCGCTCTGGCCATGGCGGGCAACACGCAGGCCGCCCGGAACGAGCTCGACCGCATTCTGGACCAGGGCCATGCCAGAACAGGGGAAGTGTGGCTTGTTGGCGCAGGCCCGGGCAACCCGGACCTGCTGACGCTCGCAGCACTGCGGCTTATGCAGGATGCAGATAGCGTTTTATACGACAATCTGGTTGGGCCGGATATTCTGAACTACGTGCGCCGCGATGCCGAGCGGGTGTTTGTTGGCAAGCAGACCAATAACCACACACTCCCCCAAGATGGCATTAATGCCGAGCTTATCCGCCGCGCCAAAGCGGGGGAACGTGTGCTCCGGCTTAAAGGGGGCGACCCGTTTATTTTTGGCCGTGGCGGGGAGGAAATAGAGGCACTGATGGCCGCAGGCGTGCCATTCCGCATTATCCCCGGCATTTCGGCCGCCAACGGGTGCGCTGCTTATGCTGGCATACCGCTCACACACCGTGACTGCGCACAGGCCTGCCTGTTTATTACCGGCCATGCCCGGGCCGATGGCACCCTGAATCTGGCGTGGGAAACCATTGCCCTGCGCAGCCAGACCATTGTTATTTACATGGGCCTTACGCTGGTTGCACAGCTCTGCGCCCGGCTGGTGGAGCATGGCCTGCCAGCAGACTGGCCCGCAGCCATTGTGGAAGGGGGCACCCTGCCACACCAGCGGGTATTAAGCGGCACTCTCAGCACGCTACCCCAACAGGTTGCGGAGAACCACATAACCAGCCCTGCCCTGATTATTGTGGGTCAGGTTGTGCGGCACCGGGTTGTATCGTCCGCTCCTGCGTAAAGCTCCTGGCCGTGCTAGGCGCAATGGGCCTGATGGGCGTATAGCGCTCTGGCACCATTGCGCTCCAGAAGCTGATCAGCCCTTACGCAGAGCGCATCCGTTGCCGGGGGACGCCCGAACATGCGCCGGTATTCCCGGCTGAACTGGGATGGACTCTCATACCCCACGGCAAAGGCGGCCTCTGCGGCATCCACATTCTCGCTGACCATACGTCTGCGTGCTTCCTGCAGGCGCAACTGGGTCCGGTATTGCAAGGGGCTCATGTTGGTCGCCGCGCGGAAATGCCGGTGGAAGGTGGAAAGCCCCATACCTGCCACACGGGCCGCCCGGCCAATATCAAACGGCTCCGCATAATGCTGGGCAATCCAGTGGATGGCCCTGTTGATGTGGGAAAGGTTGCTCCCAGCCGTTGCAATCTGCCTGAGTGCACACCCCTGATCCCCCTGCAACAGCCGGTAAAGCAGTTCACGCACGATCAGGGGTTTGAGGATGGGAATATCCTCTGGCTGGTCCAGCAGCTTCATCAACCGCAAGAGTGGCTCGGTAATGGCCGAATTAAGCGGGCTTAGCCCCATACCCATAATGCACGCCTGATTGGGGTCCACCTGCTGGTCGTTCACCACCAGCAGCAGTTCCGCAATCAGGGCCGGGTCCAGCGCCAGACACAGGGCCAAGTAGGGGCGCTCTGGCGTGGCCTGTGTAATGCAGCCGGCTACAGGCAGGTCCACAGCCGTAACAAGGTAGTGGCTGTCATCATAATCAAACACACGGTCCCGGAGCATGACCTGCTTTTTGCCCTGCACAATAACGTACACGCGGGGTTCAAACACAAAGGGAATAGGCTCGCTCACGACCTCGGCCCGGTAGAGCGTGAGCTCGGGGATAGCGGTTGTTACCGTGGAATGGGCACAGTGCCTGAGCACCAGCTTCTGCAATTCCGCCAGATTACCGACCATACGTGCCTCTTTGTTACGCCATGCCATACCTACCCCCAACAGACGGGGCAGCCAGCACCATTCCAGATAGAGCAGAATAAGGCAATCAGCCACGCCCATGCCTTGCTTGAAACAGCAGGCAAATTGCCTAACAGAGAGAATCAGGCAAGAAGTGGGCAGAATTGCTCTATCCCCCTCGCCCTCTTCCGTCCCATTGTGGCATCACTGATCACACAGCCAAGGAAGAACAGGCTTATGGCTTACGCCACAACAAACCCCTACACGGGCGAAGTCGTCAAAACTTTTGCCGATGCAACCGACCAAGAAGTGCAGACCGCACTGGACGCAGCCTATACCGCATTCCAGTCTTGGCGTGATGCGTCCTTTGCTGAGCGCGCAAAGGTTATGTCTGCCGCAGCACAGATCCTGCGCGACAACATGGATGATTACGCTGCCCTGCTGACGCTGGAAATGGGCAAGGTTTTTGGCGAAGCCAAAGCCGAAGTCACGCTCTCGGCCGAAATTTTTGAATACTACGCCGAGCACGCCGAACGCCTGCTGGCCGCCGAAGCCCTGCCGGTTAAAAACCCTGAAGAAGGTCAGGCCATGCTGGTCCATGAACCTCAGGGCATTGTGTTTGCCATTGAGCCGTGGAACTTCCCCTACTACCAGATCGCCCGCATCATTGCGCCCCAGCTTTCCGCCGGGAATACGGTCATCCTCAAGCACGCTTCCAACGTGCCGCAGTGTGCCGCAGCCTTTGATGACCTGATGCGCAAGGCTGGCCTGCCGGAAGGTGCATTCCGCAACCTGTACCTTGCCCGCCATCACACCGAAACCGTGCTGAACGACCCGCGCGTATGCGGCGTGGCCCTGACCGGCTCCGAAGGCGCTGGCGCCATTGTGGCATCCGTTGCAGGCAAGGCGCTCAAAAAAGCAACCATGGAACTTGGTGGTTCGGACGCATTTGTTGTGCTCGAAGACGCTGATCTGGAAAAAGCAGTCAAATGGGCTGTTTTTGGCCGCCACTGGAATGCAGGGCAGGTTTGCGTTTCTTCCAAGCGGTTGATCGTGGCCGACGCCATTTATGACCGCTTTGTAGAACTCTACAAAAAAGGCGTTGCCGAACTGAAGGCAGGGGACCCGATGGACCCGGCTACCACGCTGGCCCCGCTCTCCTCCCAAAAAGCAGCGGACGACCTGCGCACACAGGTTGATGAAGCCTGCAAACTGGGCGCCAAAGCCGAAGTTATTGGCGCTCCTGTGCCCGAAAAAGGTGCTTTTTTCCGTCCGGTGCTGCTCACCAACCTGGAAAACAACCCCGCCCGCCTGTGGGAATTCTTTGGCCCGGTTACCCAGCTTTACCGCGCAAAAGACACCGAAGATGCCATTCGCATTGCCAATGACTCTCCCTACGGTCTGGGTGGCTCTGTCTTTACGCAGAACACCAAGCTTGGGGTGGAAGTAGCCCGCCGCATTTACACCGGCATGGTCTACATCAACCACCCGACAATGGTAAAAGCCGACCTGCCGTTTGGTGGCGTGGCCCGCTCCGGCTTTGGCCGCGAGCTGATCGGCCTCGGCATTAAGGAATTTGTCAATCACAAGCTGATTGACGTGGTGGATATTGACGCACCGTTCTAATCGAACGGCGGAGCAGGACCGTAAGCCGCATTAACCGGCGGCTTACTGCCCAACCATGCAAAAGGCCCGGCAGTTCTGCCGGGCCTTTTGTGTACTTACCCCCAAATTATCGTTCAGTTTGCCCCACAGCCAGACGCAGCAGAATATGCTCGCGCAGTTTCTGGGGGAGCAGACGTTCAACCACACGCAGAACGCGGAACGGCCACGGAAAAATATATTCCCGCCGCCCCTGCGCAATGGCGCGGGCAATCAGGCGGGCTGCTTTTTTGGCTGGAACCAGAAAAGGACGTGGGCCTTCGAGCCGCTGGCTCATGGGGGTGTCCACAAAACCGGGCACGATCAATGTTAGCTGCACGCCATATTGCCACCAGGCAAGCCCGGCAGACTTGGCAAAAAATGCCAGTCCGGATTTGGAGCTGCTATAGGCGGCAGAAAAGGGCATTTCGTAAAACCCGGCAACAGAGCCTATGAGCGCAATATGCCCACTGCGCCGCTCCACCATGCTCTTGGCTGCCGCCGTGGCCAGCGTAACCGGCGTTGCATAATTGACCAGCCCAAGCTGGAGCACCTTCTGCGGGTCTTCCGTTTTGTCGTCCAGAGACTGGATGTCAGACAGGCCTGCACCAAGCACCACACAGTCGGGCTTGTGGGCTGCATCATCTTCCTCAAAGGCCTTCAGGGCGGCGGCTCCATCGCACAGGTCTATCTGGCGTGTATGCACTACGGCCCCACTGGAGCAGCATTCCATGGCCAGCTGGCTCAGCCGCTGGGCATTTCTACCCCACAAAATCAGGGTCCGGCCGGGTGCCGCATAATGGTGCGCAAGCTCCGCACCAATGCCGCCCGTAGCCCCTGTAATCAGCACGGAACGCAGAACGCCTTCCCCCGATGCATCAGATTTCACATTTTTTCCTTTCCCATTGAGAGAGAATGAGGCATCACCCGTGGAGTTTTTCATGTTCCGTTCCATGGAGGGGCAATGTCTTTCCCGACTCAGATTACCGTTTCCCCTGTTTCGGGCTCACGTCAGCTTTCTCTCTTTATAAAGCTTCCACGCCAGATTTACGATGGCCTGCCCGGATATGTTGCCCCTTTGGACATGGAAGAGCGCGATATGCTCTCCCCCAAAAAATCTCGTTTTTTCGACCACGGCTTTGCCTGTTACTTTCTGGCATGGCGTAATGGCAAACCGATTGGCCGCATATCTGCCCAGATAGACTCCCTTGTGCTCAAGCAGCCCGGCCCCAGAACCGGCTTTTTTGGAGCGCTGGATACGGCTGAACCCGCCTGTGTTCCCCTCCTGCTTGAAGCCGCCACCAAATGGCTTGAAACACGTGGTGTTGAACGCATCCGCGGTCCATGGACACTGAACAGCAACGGCCAGTCCGGTGTTATGATTGCAGGGCAGAATGAAATGCCCATGATCGGCACCCCATGGCACCCCGCAACCCTCGGCCCTGCCGTTGAGGAAGCGGGCTTTGAAAAAGCGATGGACCTGCTCTCCTACAGTATGGAAACAGGGCCACAGGCCGAGCGTGCCAACCAGATTCCCGCCAACCTGCGCCAGCGTCTTGGCAAGATTACCATGCGCGGCCTGCGCTTGAAACACATTCCAGAAGACGCCACGATCCTGCGCGAAATCTATAATGACGCCTGGGCCGACACATGGGGCAACGTGCCCCTGACCTCTAACGAGGTTGAATCCCTGCTCAAGGCGATCAAGCCCATCCTGCGGCCTGAGCAGTATGTACTGGCCGAGGTTGAAGGCGAACCGGCGGCCATAGCGCTGGTTATACCCAATATGTTTGACATCAGCGGGGATCTGGGCGGCGCGCCCTCCCCTCTGGGCTGGCTCAAGCTTGGCTCGCGCATTCTCCGGCATGACTTTCATTCCGCCCGGGTTGTGCTCCTTGGCGTGCGCAAAAAATATATGGGCACTGCCCTGCGCGCCATGCTGCCTGTACTGATTATTGATGAACTGATGAAGCGCGGGCATGTCTTGCCCTACCGGACCATTGAACTGGGCTGGGTGCTGGAAACGCATACAGGGTTGCGCAACCTTATTGAGCGTATTGTGCCCACACCGTACAAAACCCACCGTATGTACGAAAAAATTCTGGCTCAGCCAGAAGCCTGAATTCTTCCGCAACAACAGGCAAGCGCCACAACGCGGCGCTCAACCTTTAGGCCGGAGCCCAGCCCCCGTTTACAGGTGGCTCCAGCCCCTGGCCCTGAAGTGCATGGGCTGCCCTGCACCATCCATAACGGACACACCCGGCACGCCTGCCTCAAACTGACCTATCCGGGTTACAGGCACCACCCCATATGGGGTGGGCAGACTTGGGCAGGATAGTAGCTGATGCTCCTGCTCGGGCGGCACGGCAAACAGGATTTCATAATCATCTCCGCCCGTCAGGCAGACTTCCTGCCACGCAGGCCCCAATGCGCGTGCCGCAGCCGAGAGCGGAACCTGATCGGCCTGTATGCGCACATGCAGAGCGTTTTCCCGCGCCAGATGGCCAGCATCCTGTACCAGCCCGTCAGACACATCCATCGCGGCGGATGCCAGACCATGCAGGGGTAGCCCTATCCGTGGTTGCGGCAGGCGGTAGCGTTCCGCCAGATGACCCGTAGGGTCAGCCAGAGGAGGTTCTACCCCCTGCAGCACACGCAGGCCCAGCGCTCCATCCCCTATGGTCCCACTCACCCACAGTCCATCCCCCGCCCGCGCACCACATCGCTGGATAGCCTGACCGGGCAGGACCGAGCCAACAATGGTCAATGAGAGAACAAGTGGCCCGGAGGTGGAGGTTGTATCGCCTCCCATCAGGCTCAACCCAAAGCGGGCCTGATCCTGCGCCAGACCAGCGCAGAACTGCTCCACCCACGCATCCGTAATATGGGGGGGGCGTGCAAACGCCAGCAACCAGCCTTCCGGCCTGCTCCCCATAGCGGCAAGGTCGGACAGGTTGCACCGCAACAGCTTGCGGCCAATTGTATCGGGGGGGTCAGTTGGTAGAAAATGCACATTTTCTACCATGGCATCTACCGCCATCACCATTTCTCGCCCCTGTGGGGGCGAGAACACCGCGGCATCATCCTGCAGGTTCAGGGCGGCAGGGCCAGCCAGTGCTAAAAAATGCCGCCGTATAAACGCAAACTCAGGCGGCAGATCAGTCTTCGGTTGGGGGGACGGCGGTGCTGTCATGATCTTCAACCGGTGCGGGGGTTTTGAAAAGCGTATCCAGCACACCATTCACCAGACGCGGCTCATCCCCAAAAAAGAAGCCATGTGCTACGTCCATATACTCGTTGATCAGGACCGCAGCAGGCGCGTCTTCGTGGCGAAACTCCGCAATAGCCGCCATAAAAAGAGCGCGCAGGACCGGGTCCAGCCGCTCGATCGGCCAGGTGGACGGCAGGGTCTGGGCAATATCACCCTCAATTGCCGTACGGTTGGAAACAGCCCCTTTTACAATGGCGGTAAACAGAGCCACATCCGCTTCGGGAATACGCCCATCCTCGTAGGATTCACCGCTCAGGGTGGTGCCAAACCGATGGACCAGAAACTGCTCAATAACGGAATCCGGACGATCCCCATTCTGCTCAATCTGGAACAGGGCCTGCACGGCGGCAACACGCGCGGCTGTGCGCGGGCGTTGTGCGGCTTTGAGCTTGGGTTGGTCCTGTAGTTCGGTCATCGTTCTCTCCTGCTCCGCTTTTATGCGAAGCCGCGTTTTGTGGCGTTTTTACACATAAAGGTCTAGTCTTTTTGTTCGCTCTGCTGGGTTTTGCTTTCCATGAGCGTCAGAATCTCGGAAAAATCGCGGGCCTCCGTAAAGTCCCGGTACACGCTGGCAAAACGCACATACCCCACGCCGTCCACTTCCTTGAGCGCATCCATGGCAAGCTCACCAATGCGGGCGGAGGCAACTTCCGTATCCCCCGACGCTTCAAGCTGGCGTACGACCCCGGTTACAATCTGCTCCATCTGCTCATCCGATACCGGGCGCTTGCGCAGAGCAATACGGATGGAGCGGGAAATTTTATCCCGATCAAACGGCGCTCGCCGCCCATCCTGCTTGACCACCACCAGCTCGCGCAGTTGCACACGCTCTACCGTGGTAAAGCGCTGCCCGCAGGACAGGCAAGCCCTGCGGCGGCGGATAGCCGACCCTTCTTCATTCGGGCGACTGTCCTTGACCTGACTATCCGGGTTCCCGCAAAAAGGGCAACGCATGATGGTACCAACCTTCCCTCAGGCGCGTATCCGACGGCATTGTGCTGTTCAAAGAGCGCTAGGTGACAATCAGATATTTGTTTTAACCGGGTTCGTCCATACTGCTCATGCCCCAAGGCGCACGGAGACACCATGAAACCTCGTTACCAAGCAATACTGGCCAGCGCTCTGATCAGCCTGCTGGCACTCGGCCCCGCACAGGCACAAGAACACAATAACGGGCAATCCGTTCCCGGACAGGCTGATGCCCAGAAAGACATCTCCATTACCGATATTTCACTCCATCAGCCTGCCACACAGGGGCAAGGGCAGACGGAGCTGTATTTTAGCCTTACCAATAACAGCCACACAACCCATTTGCTGACCGGCGTTGTCTCCCCCGCCTGCAGCACACTGGTTGGCTACCACACTGATCAGGAAAACACCCCCGGCACCCGCCACCTGTTCCAGCATCTGGCTCTGCCAGAAGTTACAACACTGGTATTTGCCAGTGCTGGCTACCACATGCTGTGCGTTGGCCCTGTTGCACAGGTGCTCACCCAGCCCAATGTGCCGGTTACATTCCAGTTTCTGGGCGGGTCCAGCAAAACCGTGTCTGCACCGGTTACTTCCGCCGCCCGGTAGTGCAGGAACAGGAACCAAAAGAGCCGGAGCACGCTCCGGCCACTTTTTGGGGCCCCTTCCTCTTAGCCGCCGGTATAGGTGCTAAGCGTACGCTTAACAGCCTGATGCCAGCCAGCAATCATGGTGCGGCGCTGGGTGCTGTCCATTTTGGGTTCAAACAGGGAACCCCGCGCCCATTCCGCCGCTACGTTTGCTTCATTTTCCCAGACACCGGTTGCCATACCGGCCAGGAAGCCAGCGCCCAGCGCCGTTGTTTCAACATTGCGTGGGCGCTCAACCTTGGCTTGCAGCATGTCAGCAAGGAACTGGCAGTACCAGTCATTGGCGGACATGCCACCATCCACACGGATGCTCTCCGTAGTGCCACCACCGTCCTGCACCATGGCACTCACCAGATCCAGCGTCTGGTACGCCACGGATTCCAGAGCCGCACGGGCAATATGGGCCGCAGTGGCATCCAGCGTCAGGCCACAGATCAGGCCGCGTGCATCCGGGTCCCAATGAGGCGCGCCCAAGCCGACAAACCCTGGCACCATGTACACGCCATGGCTGTGCGGCACACGGGTTGCCATATCATCCGTCTGGGACGCATGGGTGATCAGGTGCAAGCCATCACGCAGCCATTTAATGGCTGCACCAGCCACAAAAATGGAGCCTTCAAGGGCGTATGTTGGTTTGCCATTGAGCCGGTAAGCAACCGTGGTCAACATCCGGTTGCGTGATTCCACGGGCTTGTCCCCCGTGTTCAGCAGCAAAAAACACCCCGTACCGTAGGTGGCCTTGGCCATACCCGGCGTAAAGCAGGCCTGCCCCACAACGGCTGCCTGCTGGTCGCCTGCAATCCCGGCAATGGGAATGGCCCGTCCAAACAGGGCTGGGTCTGTTTCCCCATACAGAGTGCTGCTGTCCTTGACTTCCGGCAGCAGGCTGGCGGGAATACGGAACAGCTTCAGGAGATCCTGATCCCACTGCTGGCGATGAATATCAAACAGCATGGTGCGCGAAGCATTGGTTGCATCGGTTGCGTGGACCTTACCGCCCGTCAGCCGCCACAGGATAAACGAATCAATGGTGCCAAATGCCAGCTCACCTTTTTCGGCGCGGGCGCGGGCATCGGCCACGTTGTCGAGCAGCCATGCCAGTTTGGTGGCGGAAAAATAGGGGTCCAGCAGCAGGCCAGTGCGTTCACGCACCAGAGCCTCGGCCCCCTCGTCACGCAGTTTCTGGCAGACACTGGCCGTCCGCCGGTCCTGCCAGACAATGGCGCGGTGGATCGGCTTGCCCGTGCTGCGCTCCCACACCACAATGGTTTCGCGCTGGTTGGTAATGCCAATACCGGCAATGCGGTCCGCAGCCCCGCTCTGCTCCAGTGCCGCGCGCGCTGTGTTGAGCACATCGGTCCAGATGTCTTCTGGGCAATGCTCCACCCACCCAGCGTTGGGATAATGCTGCGGGAACTCCTGACGGGCCGCAGCCAGTTCGTTGGCGTCACGATCAAAAACGATGCTGCGGGTTGATGTTGTTCCCTGATCAATCGCCAGAACACAATCTTTTTTGGTCATGGGGAATATCCCTTCTTATTCTGAGCAGTCAGTCTGCCGCAGGAGTGGAGTGACGGCCCAGTGCGGGCATGAACGGACGCAGCAGCGTCTGGTAAATCGTGGCCCCGATAAGCCCACCCATAAGTGGGCCTACAACAGGCACCCACCAGTAATTCTGGGGAGAAGGAAGAGCCGTACGCCCCCACCCTGCCACAAAGCAGAACAGGCGAGGCCCAAAATCGCGCGCAGGGTTAATGGCCCACCCTTCCAGATACCCTGAAGATGCACCGATAATGGCAACCAGCAGGCCAATGATCAATGCGCCCGAGTTAGCCTGTGGGGCAGCCGTATTGTACTGGCAGGTCACTGCAAAAATACCAAGGACCAGAAATGCCGTCAGGATTGTTTCGTTCAGCAGTGCATGCAGGGGCGTTACAAAATCACCCGGATGGGTAAAGAACACGCCTGACGCGGCGCCATCATTGGCAAAATCCAGATGATGGGACACCGCATAATGCACGATAACCGAGCCATACAGGGCATAAACCAGACAGGCTCCCAAAAAGCCACCCACCACCTGCGCCACCCAGTATGGCAGCACCTTGCGCCATGCGAACCCACGGTAACAGGCAAGCGCCAGCGTAACCGCAGGGTTGGCATGTGTGCCAGAAACAGCACCGGTCACGTAAATGGCCAGGGTCACACCCAGCCCCCACGTAATGGCAACTCCCCAGTAGGAGAGCTGGTAGGGGCTTGGGTCATATAGCGAGTACATGGCTGCAACGGAATCACCGACCAGAATAATGATCAGCACCGCCAGACATTCGGCTATCAACTCGCCCCAGAGACTATTCTTTACCTTATCCATATCTTTCCTCTTTTTGTTTTTTTTTGTTCGGAAAGCGGCGTTTTACAGATCAGACAGCTTTCTTCTGAACATAGGTTTCAACGCGGGCTTTTTCCGCGTCATTCAGGTGCAGGCCCAGCTTGCTGCGCCGCCAGAGCACATCTTCTGCCTTACGGGCCCATTCACGCGCCATCAGGTAATCTACTTCACGCGTGCTCAGGTCCCCACCCAGCAGTTCACCCATATCGTCCATGCTGTTGGCCTGTCCGATAATTTCGTATGTGCGGCTGCCGTAATTACGCATCAGACGCCATGCCAGTTCTTCCGGCAACCAGGGGGCTACGCGGCGCAACCGGGCAAGGGCACCGTCAAAGCCACCTTCACCAATATCCCCACCGGGCAGCACTTCGCTTGCGGTCCAGCTCTGACCACCAACTACGGGCAGCACAGGGGCCAGCTTTTCCAGCGCATGTTCGGCCAGCTTGCGGTAGGTCGTGATTTTGCCACCAAAAATGGAAAGCAGGGGCGCACCATCCTGCGTGTCCAGGTCCAGAACATAATCGCGGGTAACGGCAGAGGCGTTGGCAGAGGCATCGTCATACAACGGACGCAGCCCTGCGTAGCTCCACACCACATCGCTCTCACGGACCTGCACGTTCAGGTAGCGGTTCACGCTTTCGCACAGATACGTTACTTCATCGGGTGCTATGCCCACCTTGCCCGGCTCATCCTTCCACGGAATGTCCGTGGTGCCGATCAGAGTGAACTTCTGCTCGTATGGAATGGCGAACACAATCCGCTTGTCAGGGTTCTGGAAAATGTAAGCCTGCGGCCCCTCGTACACACGCGGGACAATAATGTGGCTGCCCTTGACCAGACGTACCGATTTGGAATTAGGGATTTTAAGCGTATCGGCCAGCAGGCGGGCAACCCACGGGCCAGCAGCGTTCACCATGGCCTTGGCACGCACGGTCTGGGTCTGGCCGGTTATGCGGTCTTCCAGAGTTGCCACCCACTGCCCGTTCACGCGCTGCGCGGCAGTCAGGCGGGTGCGCACGCGCACATCGGCCCCACGCTCGGCCGCGTCCATGGCGTTCAGCACAACGAGGCGGCTGTCCTGCACCCAGCCATCGGAATAGATGAAGCCCTTGGTGTATTCAGGCTTGAGCGCACGCCCCGAAGAATGCTTGCGAAAATCCACGCCAATGGATTTAGGCAGCGTCATGTTGGATGCCAGATGATCGTACAGGAACAGCCCGGCCTTGAGCATCCAAGCCGGACGCACCAGCTTGGAATGCGGCAGCACAAAGCGCAGCGGCCACATGATATGGGGAGCCATGGTCAGCAGGCGTTCACGCTCCATCAGCGCTTCACGCACAAGGCGGAACTCATAGTATTCCAGATAGCGCAGGCCACCATGGATCAGCTTGGTGCTGGAAGACGAAGTATAGCTTGCCAGATCATCCTGCTCCACCAGCAGGACGGATGCACCACGCCCGCAGGCGTCACGCGCAATGCCGGTGCCGTTAACGCCCCCCCCGATAACGAGAAGGTCATAAATACGCTCGGATGTTTCTGCTGCTGACATGGTTTTTATCGGTTCCATCTATACGAAGGCTTTGTTCGTTTTATTCGATTTCGAAAACAGAACGCAAGAACTATGGTTATCGTCCCCGATGGATGCGTTTTTTTGAGCCATGATGTTCTTTTACGAACACTCCTGCGCGCCAGTAACATGGAGCTGCACATCATGCTCGCGCAAAATGGCACGAATACCCGGCGGAGGAGGCTGGTCCGTAAAAAACGCATTGATCTGGGATATATGCCCCACACGCGCCATGGGCCTGCGCAAGAACTTGGTGTGGTCGGCGAGCAGGAACACCGTTCTGGCGTTGCGTATGATCGCCTGCGCTGCGTTAATTTCGTCCGCATCAAAATCCAGCAGTGTACCATCCGCATCAATGCCGGAAATGCCGATAACACCAAAATCCGCCCGATACTGCTCGATCATGGCCGCTGCCGCCGGGCCAACAATGCCACCATCGCGCAGGCGTACGCTGCCACCTGTAATGATCAGGCTACATTCAGGAGCCGGAGCCAGCAGGGTTGCCACATGGATATTATTGGTAATAACCCGCAGGGTTCTGTGGGTGCGCAGCGACCGGGCAAAAGCTTCCGTTGTGGTGCCGATGTTAATGAACAGGGAGGCCCCGTCCGGTATGGCCTTTGCCGCTTCCCGCCCTATGGCGTCCTTGGCTTGCAGGTTCAGGATCTGCCGGTCTGAATAAGCAATGTTCTCGGCGGGGGAAAGGCTGCTGGCCCCTCCATGGTGGCGAGCAAGAAGGCCCTGCCCGGCCATAATGTTAACGTCCCGCCTTACTGTCTGCACGGTTACGCCCAGCTCGCGCGCCAGTTCCTCGCTGGCAACATACCCGTGCTGGTTGACCAGCCGCAGAATATGCCTGCGTCGTTTTTCCAGCGCATTGCTCATGCCGGTTCCGCCTCAATAACCGCCAGCACGGCCTCTCCGTAGCGTTCCAGCTTGGAGCGGCCTACGCCTTTGATCTCACCCAGCGTATCCAGATCATCGGGTTTTTCGAGCGCTATGTCTTTCAAAACCGAATCATGGAAAATGACATACGGCGGAATTTCCTGCTCCTTGGCTTCTTCCCGCCGCCATTTGCGTAGAGCTTCAAACAGGGCCAAACGGTCTTCAGGCAGGTCCAGAACAGCAGATTGCCTCTGCCCCCGAGTACCCCCCACATTGCCGGTGTGTTCCACAACCGGGTCTGCCCGCAAGGCAACGTTTTCCTCCCCCCGCAGGATCGGGCGGGCGATGTCGGGGTTCAGTCGCAACCCACCATACTGCCCTTCTATCCGCAGGGCGCCGCGCGCAATAAGCTGGCGGACCACACCACGCCAGAACGACTCGCTTCTATCCTGACCAATCCCCCAGACCGAAAGTTTGTCGTGCCCGTTCCGGCTTATGCCGTCGGTCCTCTTGGCCCGCAAAACGGCAATAACATGCAGCGCGCCAAAACTTTCCCCCGTGCGATACACTGCGGACAGCAGCTTGCGGGCAGCTTCCGTTCCATCAAATGTCAGCACCGGGTGGCGGCAGTTATCACAATGCCCGCAGGGCTGTTCCAGTTCCTCGCCAAAACAGTGCAGCAGTGCCTGCGTGCGGCACCCTGTGGTTTCAGTAAACGCGATCATGGCCTCCAGACGGCTGCGCATGATCCGTTTTTCGTTATCTGGAGCTGCGGACTGGTCCAGCCAGTAACGGGCACGGGCTATATCCTCCCCCCCGTATAACAGCACGGTATCAGACGGCAGGCCATCGCGCCCGGCCCGGCCGATCTGCTGGTAATACGCCTCGGGCGAGGAGGGCATATCCAGATGCACAACTGCGCGCACATCCGGGCGGTCTATGCCCATGCCAAAAGCCACCGTGGCCACAATCACCAGCGGTTCCCCCGAGCGAAAACGCAACAATACCGCGCGCTTTTCCACCGGAGACAACCCCGCATGATACGCCAGCGCAGGCCAGCCGCGCTCCCGCAGGGAGGCTGCTATACGCTCGGTTCTGGCACGGCTGCCACAATAGACAATGGACGCATCTTCCCTGTAGCGCTCAAGGGCTACAAGCAGTTGCTTCAGTTCCGAACCTTTGGGCTGCACGGCAATATTGAGGTTGGGCCGATGAAAGCTTGAAACCAGAACCTGCGCGTGCGGCATATCCAATGCCGCCAGAATATCGTCCCGCGTGCGTTCGTCCGCCGTGGCGGTCAGGGCAAGCCGTGGCACATTGGGAAAATGCCGCGGCAGGGCGGTCAGGGCCCTGTATTCGGGCCGGAACTCATGCCCCCAAGCCGAAATGCAATGCGCTTCGTCTATGGCAATAATGGATAGTGCTATGCGCGTCAGACGGTCCAGCGTGCCTGACGACAAAAGGCGTTCAGGCGAAATATAGAGCAGGTCCACACGGCCATTGGCCAGATCGGACCTGATCTGGGCTGATTCGTTTTCGTCCAGCTCGGAATGCAGGGCAGCGGCATTAACCCCAAGCTGCCTGAGCCCTGCCACCTGGTCGTCCATAAGCGCGATAAGAGGAGAGATGACCAGCCCCATGCCCGGCCGGCACAGGGCTGGAATCTGGTAACATACGCTTTTGCCCCCGCCCGTGGGCATGAGCACAAGGGCATCCTGCCCCTGCATGGCGCATTCTACAGCCTGCGCCTGCAAGCTCCTGAACCCGGGGAACCCAAAGACAGCCTGCAGCACCTCCTGCACGGACCGGTTACAAAACCGGTCACGCGGGGGCACTCCCGGCCCCCTTTCCTCCGGCAAGCCTAATGGTGGCTCATAAGGGGGAATGTCGGCATATGCAGGCTCTCTTTCCTCCATGGCAATCAGGGGCTTGTCAGTTCGATCTCTACACGGCGGGAGCCAACAACCATCCCTTCAAGGTTGGAAGGGGCGCGCGGTGTTTCCACAATACGGTCACTGCGCACGCCATCGGCCTGCAACTTGGCCGTTACGGCCTTGGCCCGCTGGATTGCCACCAGTGCATCGGCAGACAGGTCCTTGCCAGCCCCGGCATACCCTTCAACCCGAACAATGCGGGAGGGGTGCTTGTCTGCTTCCTGCGCGACCTGCGCAACCACTTCCTGCCCGGCCTGATCAAGCTCGGCCGACTGGTTGGAAAAAAAGACAACATATTTACGAGGGGCCTGACTGGCGCAGGCAGCCAGAAGGCTCAGGCAGGCGACTGAAAATAAGCGGCGCATAATGATCATTCCTGAATTATCAAAACAAAACCGTTTTATTTGGTGCCCCTCCGGGCTGCTGGCGTCAACAACGATTCCAGCAGGCCTAGGCCGCGGCAGCTTTTGCCACACCATCGGACAGGCGCCAGATGCGGTCCAGCTTTTCCACCCCGGTCAGGCGGTGGGCTATCAGTATGACCGTGCGGCCCTCGGTTACGGTGTTCAGAGTCCGGAGGAAGTCCTGCTCCGTCTGCGCATCCAGCCCTGTTGCGGGTTCATCCAGAATAAGAATGGGAGCAGGTGCCAATAGCGTACGCGCCAGCGCAATACGCCGCCCCTGCCCACCGGAGAGACGAATACCCCCCTCACCTACCCAGGTATCCAGCCCTTCGGGCAGAGACCGCACAACATCGGACACCGCGGCCTGATCAAGAGCCTTCCACAAATCATCTTCGGAAGCATCAGGCCGGCCGAGCAGCAGATTGGCACGAATGGTATCGTCAAACAGGTGTGTTGCCTGCGAAAGCCAGGCCATTTTGCTGCGCACGGCATCGGGGCGTATGGTGGTAATATCTTCCCCCCCCAGACAAATCTGGCCTTCCTGCGGGCTAGCCGCCCGTAACAGCAAAGCCGCTAGGCTGGACTTACCCGTGCCAGACGGCCCCAGAATAGCCACCCGCGCCCCTGCGGGAATATCCAGCGTAAGCCCTTTTAAAACCCACGGCCGATCATCCGCCCACCGGAAACGCACATTGTTCAGGCGGATGCTGGTATCCACAGGGGCATGCTCATGCGTAACCTGCGCATTGGCAGCAGCGGGCTGCACTGCCATTTCCACCACCCTGCGGGCGGAAACCCCCATAATGCCAGCCTGCAAACCGGCACGCGTAAGGGTGACTGCACTTTCAAATGCAGCAACGGTCAAAAACAGTATGCTCACCCCTTCAAGGGCGCCCACCTTGGGTAGCAGAATACCGCCAATGGCCAGCAGCACCATGAACACGGCAATCTGCCCAAATAAAAAGGCCAGAGCATTGGCAAAAGCCGCACGGCGGGCCACAGCCATCTGCCCTTGCAACAATGCGGCATCCGCAGCCTGCACACGGGCCAGCATTCGCCCTTCCGCGCCGAATGCCCGGATTTCGCGCAGGCCGCCTACCAGGTCCAGCACGGAAATACGCAAATGCGCCAGCAGATGGGCAGCCTGATCAGCCGCCTTCTGCCCCGACCGCGCGATCAGCCACGGCACCAGAAAAGATGCACAGGCAAATAGCACGCCAACAGCCACTCCCAGCACAAGGCTCTGCCGCCCCACAATAACCAGCAGGGCCGGAAAGGTCAGTCCCGCACAAACCAGCGGCACAACAATCCGCAGGTATAACCCATCCAGCGCGCCAATATCGGATACCAGACGGGACAGCATATCCCCCGCCCGGCGGAAGCCCAGCCCTGCCGCTGCACCGTGGGCAAGGGAATGAAAAAACCAGACCCGCAAATCTGCCAGCGCACGGAACATGGCATCGTGCGCAAACAGGCGCTCTGCATAGCGCAGCGTCACGCGCCCCACGCCAACCCAGCGCAGCAGTGCGGTTGTCACCACCACTTCGCCCAGCACACACCCTGCCAGCCGCAAGCCGGACACCTGCATAAGCGCAAGACCACAAGCCAGCGCAGCCAGTGCCAGCAGCACGCCCACAACCAGCCGCACTCCCTGCCTGCGCCACAGGCCGAATATAATGCACACCGCCTGCCAGTCCGTAAATCTGGCTGTGTGCGGCACGGGCACATCCTGCAGCCTTGCGGTCGGCTGCACGGCTGATGTCTGATCTTGCATTGCCATGTTACGCAGCCCCCTGCCGATTGATAACACGCCCGTTTTGCAGGTCTATCCGCCGCCCCTTAAACATATGAGCCGCAGCCGAGTGCGTGGCCAGAATAACCGTGCGGCCAACGGCCAGCCGTTGCAGGCTTTCAAAAACACTTTTTTCGGTAGCAGGGTCCAGATGCGCTGTGGGTTCATCCAGCAGCAGAACTGGGGCGTTTTTGAGGTAAGCCCGCGCAATGGCAATACGTTGCGCCTGCCCACCAGACAAACCAAACCCACCTTCACCGATCTGTGTATCCAGCCCGTTGGGCAGGGTCGGCAGGAACTCATCCACGGCGGCGGAACGCAGGGCATTTGCCAGTTCACGCTCGTCTGCATCTGGTTTGGCGAACAGGATATTATCCCGCAGGGACCCGGCAAACAGCACAGGTTTCTGCCCGATCCATGACACAACGCGGGACAGGGCATCGGGGACTATGCTCTGCAAAGGCGCGCCATTAAACAGCACCCGCCCGTTCTGGGGGGTAATAAACCCCAGCAGCAGCTCCATGATCGTGGACTTGCCTGCACCGGATGGACCAGCCAGCACCAGCGTTTCCCCCGCTGGCACGGTAAAGGTAACATGCTCCAGCGCAGGCCCGCGAGCGGGGTCCCATGTAAAGCCGACATCATCAAAGGCCACCATCACGCCGTTGGCGTTAACGGTTCTGGCCCCTTCCAGCACCGGCCGCTCTGTTACTTCGGGCAGGTCCAGTATGGCGGTAGCTGCCCCTTGGGCGTGTGCACGGTCCTGATACGCCAGTGCAAGGCCGCGCAGGGGAGCAAAAAACTCCGGCACTACCAGCAGGGCAAACAGGCTGGCAACCACGGTGTGCTGCAATGCGAGGGATGGACCACTGGCCTGCATGGCCAATGCCTGCCGCCCGTCGAGCACGGCCAGCAGGATGAACGCAATGACCATAGCGCAGTCAATGGATGCGGAGGAAAGGAATGCCACCCGCAGCACCTTCATGGTACGCACGCGCAGCTCTTCTGCGGCATCCCCCAAACGGCGGGTTTCGTCCTCGGTCCGGCCAGCCAGAACAATGGTGGCAATCCCTTTGATACGGTCCAGAAAACGTGCCTGAAGGCGGGTCATGGCCAAAAACTGGTTGCGTGATGCCACAGCCGCACCGATACCAAACACAGCTTGCCCAACAGGAACGGCCACACCACACAGGCCCAGAATGACAGCCGCACGCGGCTGCATAATGCCCACGGGCAGCAAAATCAGTACGGGCGCCACCATCCACAGTACGGAGGCAGGCACCCAGCGGCCAAAAAAGCCATCCAGCGCTTCTATCCGGTCCACAACAATGGAGGCCAGCACACCGCTATGCGTGCGGCGTAGCAATGCAGGACCGCCGGCAAGAATGGAGGCCATGACCTCCCCCCGCAAACGCCTGCGCGCCACAATACCGGCTTGAGCAGCCGCCACATCTGCCTTGATCATGCACAGGGCACGCAACATAGCCAGAGCCGGGAACAGCATAAAGGGCCACGCTGGAAAAGCAGCCCCCTGCCCGCCTGCCTGCCACGCCACAAGGGCATGCCCAAGAACAACAGCCACACACCATGCCTGCCCAATACCGGCAAGACTGGAGAGCAGCCCGGACCCAACCACTGATCGCGCTGCCTGACGACCAAGACGCGACTGGAGGCGCGTCCAGTTACGTATTGCTGCTTTCTCGTTCCTCATGACAGACAGCGTTTATACTGCTCTGCCAAGGACGCAACAGTTTAGATCGCCACTCCCTGCTGCGCTTAAGGCATGCCAACGCTCTGCGGGCTGCCTTATTTTACGGGTTTTCCGCTTTCTCCAGATGCAGGACCAGTGTGAACTGCACACCATCCTTGCCGCTATAGCTCAAAGATGCCTTTAGCTGTCTGGCAAAACCATGAATGAGCTTGAGCCCGATCCCCTGCGTGCCGGATGCGGGGTCGAAGGAACAGCCAATCCCGTTATCACCAACATTCAGCGTGACCAGATTGCCATTTTTTGTCAGCCGCACATGAATAACGCCCATCCGGCCATCGGGGAATGCGTATTTGATCGAGTTTGTCACAACCTCGGTCACGATCAGCGCCAGAGGCACGGCCTGATCCGGGTCCATCCAGAAACTGTCTGAATCCACCTGTAGGCGAATACGCCCTGCATCCGCCTCCCCTGCGATATGGAAGGTCTGCTCGCACAGGTCTTTTAAAAAAACGGCCATGTTCAGGCTGGTCAGTGAATCCTCGGCGTAAAGGGTGCGGTGCAGCGTTGCCAGCGCCCGGATTCGGTCGCGCGCCAGAGCAAACTCGGCCCGGACCTCGGGGTGGGCAATCTGGTTGGCTTGAAGATTGAGCAGGGACGCCACGATCTGGAGGTTGTTTTTAACCCGGTGGTGAATCTCCTTCATCAGGAGTTCCTGATGCGCCATGGCCTTCTTCAGCCGCGCTTCATGCCGGGAGAGGCGCTGTGTTGCACGCGTAAAAGCCTGCCCCAGCCTTTGCAGCTCAAGCGGCATGGTGCGTGTAACGCGCCCGTCAAACACCCCTTCCATCTGCCATTTACGAACGGAATAGGTCAGCCGCCGCAAAGGCCAGACAAGCACGATATTGGCCGCAAGCGTAACGCCCACCAGCCCCGCAGCCAGCAGGAACAGCAGGGCCGCAATCTGGAAAACCATGGCCCGCAGGGCGTCGGCTTCTATGGGCGTGCGCTGGGTTGAAACAAAAATATCCGCACCACCCGCAATGCCACCAAGGGCATACCCCCCCTGCATGGACGGGAGCGACACAACCGAACGGTCACTTTTTTCCAGCTTTTCCTTTAACGGAAAGACAAGCCCGGGTGACGGCTGCTCCCAGTTGCAGTCGGTGCAAACGGGAAAAAGCTCTCCATCGTGCATAAGCAGCCACGCCTGCACGGGGTTTGTATCATCCGAAAATGCATCCCACCCCGAAGCACCACCAAGATAAGCCCGTGTGCGCGAAATTTGCAGGATACCAACCAGATAACCATGGGCCTCCGGCTCTGCAAGAAAAACGGCAGGCACGGTTATCCGCAAAAATGCCCCGTTATCTTCCCCACCACCACTTTTTTGCACGGCTTCCATAACCGTGGCGTTAATCCGTGCGGGCGGGGTTAAGGTCCCGACCTCCGCACAGGAGCGGCCTGAGGGGGAAACAGAATCGAGCTTTTTGCCTCTTTCATCCAGAACAGCCAAAAAGCAGTATCGCTGCCCACTAATGGTTTCGGCCAGTTTGAGCGCATGCACGAGCTGGTCATGCGTGAGGTCCATATTGCCAATTGTTTCAAGCGCACTGCGCAGGCGGTCCGTATCGTGCCGGAACTGCTGGTCCAGCCGCATAATGGCGGCAACAGCACGCTGGGCGCTCCCCACCCGGACTTCCTGATAATTCCGCAGGGCCAAAACAGCGCCAATACTGAGCACGGGAATACCCGAGAGGCAGATAAGCACACGCATACGCGCGCTGGTGGTGATAAACACCCGCCCCAACCCGGACATAAGCAGGGCGCCAACACGCCGGGCAGCCTGCTCAAGCACGGAAAAGACAGACAAAAGGCTCAGTCCTGCTTGCTCCGGTCTTCCTCAATCAGCTTCAGCAGCTCTTCGGGCACAGGTTCATTCACAACATCATCAAAAAGCTGGTGCAGGCCGCGCTTCAGCCAGACATCAAAAGCCTGATCCCGAGACTGCCTGCCTTTGCGGGGGGGAGCGCCGTCCATACTCTTTCCCATTCCGAACCTTGGATCCTGCCGTTGTGTGCCTGACGCCACTGTGTGCGGAGCAGGCAACTCATCCCCGACAGACCTGCAACTTATAAGCCCAGCATGCGCCATGTTCAGACCACTGCTGCGCTCATACGAGAGGAAACCCGCTGCGCGCCGCCATTCTTTTTTGCCGCCCCGGCCTGAACACGCTCGCCTTTTTTGCGGTCACCTGCATCAGACACGGATTCTTCTCCAGTTAACCAGACTTCAAGCTGACGCCGGGCACGGAAAACCCTGCTTTTGGCCGTACCAACAGCGCAGCCGGACATTTCCGCCAGTTCCTGATAGCTCATTCCTTCGAGAACCCCCAGCACCAAAGCTTCCCGCTGGTCATCTGGCAGCCGTGCAAGCGCTGCATCCAACTCCATCAGGCTCAGCCGGTCATCATGCCGGGCAGCAACCGCCAGCATGGACTGGGGGGCATCATCAATATCCGTAGTTTCGCGCTTTTTACGCAGGTCGGAAATAAAGCGGTTCCGCAGGATGCGGTGCATCCATGCGCCAAAATTGGTTCCGGGGATAAAACTCTGCTGAGCGGCCAGCGCGTTGCAAACAGCGTCCTGCACCAGATCTTCTGCGGCGGTGCGGTTGCGGGTCAACGCCAGTGCCTGCACACGCAGCTTGGGCAGGATAGCAATAACCTGATCGTGGAATAACGAGGCTGTCATTGTTTTTACTCCGCTCTTCTTCCGTTTTATGGGAGCAATGAACAAGACCCCGCCAAGGTTACATCCGGATGCATTTTTTGTAATCACGAAAACGAGAGCACGTAACCCTGCAGGCTCCGCCCCTCTATTCCGCCTGTGGCTGCGCCAGTTTGTGCAGCATGGTTCGAGCGCGGGACACACGGGCCTTGATGGTCCCGACATCCACCTCGCAAATCTCTGCTGCCTCGGCATAGGTCATGCCCTGCGCACCAATGAGCACCAGTGCCTCCCGCAAAAGCGGCGTAAGCTGCCACAGCAGGGCTTCAAGCTCATGCACTTCCTGCCGCCCATCTGCCGGAGATACGGCCCGTTGCGGCGGGTGCTGCCCGTAATTGGCCAGCACCTCACGCTCTTTTTTGCCGCGCCGCCGCTGTTCCAGAAAAAGGTTGCGCAGGATGGTAAAGCACCATGCCTTCAGGCTGGTACCAACCTCATACTGCGCCATACGGTCCAGCGCGCGCAAAACGGTTTCCTGCACCAGATCATCTGCCAGAGCGGGGTCGCGCGCCAAAAAGCGCGCAAAGCCGCGCAGGGATGGCAAAAGCGCCAGCAATTCCACCCTAAAAGGTGAACGCGCATCGCCCTGATCGGGATTTGGTGTGTTAATCAGGATTCATCCCCTTTCGGCAAACGCCGCTCCGTGGCATCATTGCCTTACCGTATGTTTTTATCATGACCTAATCATAAGGAGATTTGTCATGTCAGAGTCACTGCGTGACGGGCTGATCCGGGCTCTCCCTTATGGCAGACGTTATGCACGCGCCCTGACAGGCAACCAGCCCGAGGGCGATCTGCTGGTAGCACAAAGCCTGAGGGGCCTGACCTCCCAACCCCCGGCGGAGGGGTTTACCCCCCTGCTCCAGCTTTATCAGGCCATCTCGCGTCTTTATGCTACGGATGAAACACACAGAAGCACCCAGGGGCCGGGACTTTCCTCCACACAGCGGCAGTTGCTGCTGCTGACTACGCTGGAAGAAATCAGTGTGGAAACGGTGGCGAGAATTATCGGCCTGCCCCACGATCAGGCCGCACAAGAGCTGGAAAGCGCGCAAAAGCAGCTCCACAAAGGGGTGCAGACCTCCGTCCTGATTATTGAAGACGAACCCATTATTGCCATGGATATTGAACTGCTGGTCATGCAGTGTGGCCACAAGGTTGCAGGCATTGCCCACACGCAGGCCGATGCCGTGCAACTTGCCGCACAAACCCGGCCGGGCCTTATTCTGGCGGACATCAACCTTGGTCCGGGAGGGGATGGCATGGCGGCGGTGGCTGAAATTACGGCAAGCTTTAAGGTACCCGTCATTTACGTAACGGCCTACCCCGAACGACTGCTGACGGGCGAAAAGCTGGAACCCAGTTTTGTCATTACCAAGCCGTTTGACCCCTTAACCCTTGCCGTTGCCACCTATCAGGCCGTAAGCAGTATGGGTGTAGCTCAGACCTGATTTGTTGGGTAAAAAGCTGCCAGAAACCTTGATCGACCTTATTCTGGAACGGCTGGCAATCTGTTATGGCGCTACCCCCCCTACTTCATTTGCAGGATATTACCCTAACCCTTGGTGGCAAACCGCTCCTTGATGGCGCGGGGTTTGCCGTTGGCAAGGGCGAGCGCGTCTGTCTGGTCGGGCGGAACGGGTCGGGCAAATCCACTTTGCTCAAAATCGCCGCGGGTCTTATTCAGCCAGATGGTGGCAGCGTTTTTCTCCAGCCCGGTGCTTCCTTACGTTACCTCCCCCAAGAACCAGACCTGAGCGCATACGCAACAACAGCCGACTATGTTGCCGCCCAGATTGCAGACCCCAACATGGAATGGCGTACCGGCCCCATGCTGGATGCCCTTGGCCTGAGCGGGACGGAAAGCACAGCGCATCTTTCAGGCGGGGAGGTCCGGCGTTGCGCCATTGCCGGTGTGCTGGCCGCAGCCCCGGATGTGCTGCTGCTTGATGAGCCAACCAACCATCTGGACATGCCAACCATTGAATGGCTGGAGCGCGAACTGCTCAGTCTTGGTTCGGCCATGATCATGATCAGCCATGACCGGCGGCTACTCTCCACCCTTTCTCGCTCCGTGGTCTGGCTGGACCGGGGCATAACCCGCAGGCTGGATGAGGGGTTTGACCGCTTTGAAGCCTGGCGCGAAGACGTGCTGGAACAGGAAGAGCGCGACGCTCACAAGCTGGACCGCCAGATTGCGCGGGAAGAAGACTGGATGCGCTACGGCGTAACAGCCCGCCGCAAACGCAACGTGCGCCGTGTGCGCGAACTGGCCGCCCTGCGCACAGCCCGGCGCGATGCGGTGCGCGCTCCGGGCACGGTTACTCTCAATGCCCAGTCCGCCTCCACCTCCAGCCGCCTTGTGGCGGTGGCGGAGGACGTGAACAAGGCGTGGGGGGACAAATGCGTAATCCAGAACCTGAACCTGCGCGTCCTGCGCGGGGACAGGTTGGGCGTTGTGGGGGCAAACGGCGCGGGCAAAACCACCCTGCTGCGGCTGCTGACCGGGGGTGACCAGCCAGATAGTGGCACCATTAACCTTGGCCCGTCCCTAAGCATGGTCACACTGGACCAGCAACGCCGCTCCCTTAACCCCGAACGTACTCTGGCCGAAACCCTGACCGATGGGGGGGGAGATATGGTGCAGATCGGGGATGAAAAGCGCCATGTTATTGGCTACATGAAGGACTTCCTGTTCCGCCCCGAGCAGGCGCGCACCCCTGTTAGCGCTCTGTCTGGCGGGGAACGGGGCCGCCTGATGCTGGCCTGCGCACTGGCAAAGCCATCCAACCTGCTGGTTCTGGACGAACCAACCAACGATCTGGACCTGGAAACGCTGGATATCCTGCAAGATATGCTCAGCACCTACCCCGGCACGGTTCTGCTGGTCAGCCATGACCGTGATTTTCTGGACCGTATTGCCACATCCGTGCTGGTGGCCGAAGGCGGAGGTGCATGGGTGGAATATGCCGGTGGCTACAGTGACATGCTGGTGCAGCGGAACCTGCAACCGCTGGAAACAGCCCCCGTTGTCCCCACTTCCGAACCAGCAAAACCGCGTGAGCAGGCTACCCGGCAAGCCACCCGCAAACTCAGCTACAAAGACCAGTATGCGCTGGACAACCTGCCGCTGGAAATGGAAAAACTGGAAGCCAAAGCACAGACACACCGCACCAGCATGGCGGACCCCGACCTGTATAGCAAAGACCCCAAAGCGTTTGACCGGCACTCCACCGAGCTACAGAAAATTGAGGCCAGACTGGCTGAATGTGAAGAACAGTGGCTTGAACTAGAAATGAAGCGTGAAGCATTACTGACGGAGCAGGGCTGACCCTGCCCGCTCCCCGCGTAACGCCGCAAGGTGACTTTACCCCTTGAGGACCTGATAAATGCAGGCACGATGACAAAGCCATCTAACACGCACAGACCTTCTGCTGGCCCATGGGCCAGCGCGCTGCGGTCATTGCTGCGCAACCGCGCGGCACTTGCCTCGGTTGCGGTTCTTGCCTTTATTGTGGTGGCAAGCCTGTGTGCGCCGTTTTATGCCCGTCACATTGCCCATACTGACCCGTTTGTATCCAATGTTGCAGGCACCATTATGCTCAACGGGCAGGAAACAGACATCATGCAGCCCAACGACAACCCGCTGCATCTGGGGCTTAGCCCCATTGGCCCCACCGGGCACACTGCTTACCTGCTAGGGGCAGACAGTCAGGGGCGCGACATTATGGCCCGACTGCTCTATGGGGGGCGGAACTCCCTGCTTATTTCCTTCAGTGCGGCGATACTCTGCCTTGTTATGGCCGGAACTGTTGGGATTGCCGCCGGTTTTTTTGGCGGGGTAACAGATATGATCCTGTCCCGGTTGATGGATATTATGTGGGCCGTACCGGTTTACCTGTTCGCCATATCGCTCTCCATTGTCACAATCACTTCGGGCCTGCGGATCGGACCTTTTGTTATAGAGGCCGATAACCTGCTTATTCCCATTGTAATTATTGCACTGGTGTATGTGCCCTATGCCGCTCGCCCGGTGCGCGGGCGCGTTATTGCGCTACGGCAGGCCGAGTTTGTAACCGCGGCCAAATGCCTTGGCGTACCCCGGTGGCGTATTGTACTGCGCGACATTCTGCCCAATGTCAGTACAACGCTTGTGGTTATGGGGCCACTGCTTATGGCCATGGCGCTGCTGGCGGAAAGTGCCCTGTCTTTCCTCTCCATTGGTGTGCAGGCCCCGGCGGCTTCTTGGGGGACTATCATTCTGGATGGCGAGGGATTGATTTACACCCGCCCCATGGTGGCCATTGCCCCCGGTCTGGCCATTGTGGCCGTAGTGCTTGCCCTGAACATTCTGGGCGATGGCCTGCGTGATGCGCTGGATGTGCGCGATGCCTCCCGGCGGGAATAGGAGGAAGGACAGACCATGATCATGCCCCTCCTGCGCCGTCTGGGTCAGACGGTTTTTGTTCTGTTCGGCATTTCCGCGCTGGTGTTTGCCGTTTTTTTTGCAACCCCCGGAGCAGACCCCACGGCCCGTATTGCAGGGCGCAATGCCGCCCCCCAGACCATGGAAAAAGTCCGTAAGGAATACGGCTTTGACCGCCCGTTGCCCGTGCAATACGCCATTATGATGAAAAAACTGTTCATCACCCGTGATCTGGCAAGCTACGCCAACCGTGGTGAACTGGTTGTGCCCGAAATCATGCGGGCGGCCCCTGTAACCCTCTCGCTGGTAAGCGGAGCCGCTGTTATTTGGGTGGTGCTGTCCATTGGCATGGGGGTTGTTGCCGCTGCATGCAAAGGGTCATGGATTGACCGCACACTCATGATGGCCGGGCTGGTTGGTATTTCCATTCCCGTTTTCTGGCTTGGGCAGGTTGTTAACCTGATCACCCAGAACCGTTACCACGATACATGGCTGTTTTTCTGGGTGCCGGGGCTGGGGTATGTGCCTTTTACCCAAAGTCCATACGGCTGGTTTTTGGCGCTGGTTATTCCGTGGTGCGTGCTGGCAGTCATGTTTGTTGGCATTTACAGCCGCATTTTACGGGCTGATCTGGTCGCGATTATGGGGGAGGACTTCATACGCACGGCCCGTGCCAAAGGGTTATCCCCTGCCCGCATCCTGCTCCGCCATGGCCTGCGCACAGCGCTTATAACCTTTGTTTCGCTCTTTGGCATGGACTTTGCACAGCTTGTTGGTGGGGGTGCATTGCTGACAGAGGTTGTTTTTGGCCTGCCCGGCGTGGGCCGCCTGACCTATCAGGCGCTCAACAGCCTTGATCTGCCCCTGATCATGGCCACGGTCATGTATTCGGCCGTATTTGTGGTGCTGGCCAATGCTCTGGTGGATGCGGCTTATCTTTTCCTTGACCCAAGGGTGCGCGATGCCCACTAACACGCCCTCCCCCCCGTTGCTGGATGTACACGATCTGTGCGTGAGCTTTACCTCACGTGGGCAGGTCATCCCTATTGTGGAGAACCTGTCCTTCAGCATTGGTGAGCAGGAAATACTGGGGCTGGTGGGAGAATCCGGGTCAGGCAAATCCGTTACAGCCATGGCCCTTATGGGGCTGATTGATGCGCCCGGCGTGCATGTAAGCGGCTCCGCCCGCTTTAAGGGGCAGGATCTGCTTGGCCTGTCTGGCAAACAGATGCGTGCTTTACGTGGCCGGGAAATCGCCATGATTTTCCAGGACCCGATGACCGCCTTTACCCCCGTTTACACCATTGGCTGGCAGATTGATGAGCAGTTGCGTGTCCACCAGAACCTCTCCCGCAGGCAGGCCCGCACCCGCACGGTAGAACTACTGGGGGAAATGGGGGTGCCAGACCCCGCCAATACTGCCAACAGATACCCGCATCAACTCTCTGGCGGCCTGCGCCAGCGCGCCATGATCGCCATGGCACTCTCCTGCAACCCGTCCCTGCTGATCGCAGATGAACCCACTACAGCACTGGACGTAACCGTACAGGCCCAGATTCTGGACCTCATGCGCAGGCTCCGTACCGCCTACGGTTCCTCTGTCCTGCTGATCACGCACGATATGGGTGTAGTGGCCGAAACATGCGATAGCACATTAGTCCTATATTCCGGCCGGGCGGCGGAAACAGGTGCTACCCAAGACCTGTTTGCTCACCCTCAGCACCCCTACACAGCAGCTCTTTTAGTCTCCATCCCACCCATGAACGGCCCGCGCCCGGACAGGCTACCAGCCATTCCCGGCACGCCCCCCCAACCTCTGGAGCGCCCGGCAGGCTGCGCCTTTGCACCGCGCTGCACGTATACCCATGCCTCCTGCCTGCCTGCACCACCCGCTGCGTTTTGCACGGTTGGCCCGGCGCATAAAGTTGCCTGTGTGTTACCGAGGGAAGGAAACCCCCTCCCCAAGCGCGCCTACACCAGCGCAATGCCTGTTCTGTGAGAAGCCCCATGCAGTTCCCTTCCCCCACCGTGCAGGCGGCTCCCCCTCGCTCATCTTCAGGTGCAACGCAGCCTTTGCTGGCAGTAAAGGATGTTTACAAGACCTACAGCCTCAAACACGGGCAAACACTCCGGGCGGTAGATGGCGTCTCCTTTACCGTTATGCCCGGCGAGGTGCTGGGTCTTGTAGGGGAATCCGGTTGCGGCAAGTCCACACTAGGGCGCTGCCTGCTGCGGCTTAATGATGTGTCTGCCGGCCAGATTATTTTTGATGGTCAGGATATAACGCGCCTGCCCGAGCGTATTTTGCGCCCCCTGCGCCAGCAGATGCAGATGGTCTTTCAGGACTCATACGCATCCCTTAACCCCCGCAGGCGGATCGGGGACCTGCTGGCAGAACCCCTGCGGGTTCACCGCACACCGGATGGGCGCAAACATACGCCCATGGCCATAGCGCATAGGCTGGAAGAACTGATGGAGCTGGTCAGCCTGCCCCGTGCGGCGCTGGAACGCTACCCGCACGAATTTTCGGGTGGGCAGCGCCAGCGCATTAATATTGCCCGCGCTCTGGTGCTTTCCCCCCGCCTTGTGGTGGCAGATGAACCTGTTTCAGCTCTGGATGTTTCGGTTCAGGCCCAGATTGTCAACCTGTTTGCAGATTTACAAAAAAGCCTAGGCCTGACCTATGTTTTTATTGCCCATGACCTTGCCGTGGTCCGGCAGGTATCCACCCGTGTTGCGGTCATGTATCTTGGCGTGATTGTAGAACTGGGGGAGACAGATACCGTTCTGCACAACCCGGCCCACCCCTACACCATAGCCTTGACGCAAGCCGTGCCCCGCCCGGTTGTGGGGGCACCAAGGCATGCTCCTTTGCGTGGAGAAATTCCAAGCCCTGTTAACAAGCCTTCAGGCTGCCGCTTCCATACCCGTTGCCCGGCTGTGCAAACCCGCTGCCAGAACGAAGCCCCGGCCTTAACGCCAATTGCTCCCAACCACGCAGTTGCCTGCCACTACCCTGTGTTAAAGAATACGAACGCATAAATAGTACCACGCCTTGCCCGACAGAGTAGAGGCCCCTGAGTTCTTGCATAACTACCGATCAAGCCAGCAGCCACGCTGGAGTAATTGCATCGAAATCATATTTCGGCCGGGTCAAGGACTGAGGCATATCGTCACCTTACTACGCATGCTGCCCCTGCGCCTTTTTCTCGGCCACCTATCCCGCTGTAACTGTCGTATTTGAGCAAGATTGTTTGAGGCCCTCGAATACGCCGCCCTCGCATGGGTAGGCTGGCTCAACAACTGCCGTATCCTTGAACCTGTCCGCCACATCACACCAGCCGAGGCCGAGTAACATTTTTATGTAACTATGGACCAAATTCTCATGGCCGCGTAACTTGTAAAACTAGGTCCCCACCAATCCCGGGACTGTTAAAGCATCGCGTAATCCAGCAAAAACTGTTCAGGGTTCAAGATATTGTCTCGACGCCTTCTGCTTTCTTCCCTGAGCCTTGTTGCCCTTCCGGCTCTTTACCTCGCGCCGTGCAGTCGGGCGGCCTCTGCTGAGTCCGCGCCTTTCGCGTTCCAGCGCACCTCTCTTGATGCAACAGGCGAACACCCTGAAATCTGTCTGCATTTCAATCAGAACCTGAACGCACAAAAAACATCAACACTGGCCCGTTCGGTCCATCTCTCACCCAAAAGCGCCTTCACACCCCGTGTTGAGAACGACACATTCTGCCTTGGCAAGCTTGCTTTCGGGCAGGGTTACACAATAACAGTCGACCCGGATTTTACTTCAGCCGATGGTCAGAATCTCGCCACCCCTCTCACGCTCAGCGCCCGTTTTGGGCGTCGTGATGCGCATGTCGGGCTAACAGGAGATGGCTTTATCCTACCCGGACGCACGACCGGGCGTACGCCTGCCCTCGCGATCGAAACTGTTAACGTCTCCGCTGTTCGTCTCCACGTCTTTCGGGTGGCTGCATATCAGCAATTTCCCGGCACAGATCATATCGACAGCACACTCCCGGATCTGAACCAGACCAGTTTTGACCCTTATACATTCCAGAACCTGCTGGACACGACCATGCGTGAAATCTGGCATGGCAGCATGGCTATTGATCATGCCCCAGATCGGTCTGTGACAACTGGATTCCCGCTGGCAGAAACAATTGGCGCAGGACAGAACGGACTTTATCTGGTGACGGTTGAAGACGCCGCAACGCCGCCCGAAAAAAGCACAGTGGAAACCGCCCTTAAACGTGGGAACACCAACGCCGATCCGCTGCAAGGCAAGCCTATTTCTGCCCGCTGGGTTAATCTGAGCGATCTTGGCCTGACCATGCTGCGGGGTGAAGACGGGCTGACAGTCAGTGCCCGCTCCCTGATGAGCGGACAGCCTACTCCTGATGTTACGCTAACACTGCGCGCGCGTGATGGCGGCACTCTGGCGACAGTCAAAACGGATGCGAGTGGCCTTGGGCATTTTGATGCCCCCCTGCTCCGTGGCACCATGGCAGACCGCTCCTCGGTCCTGCTGGCCAGCAAGGGAGAGGATTTCGGCTTTCTGCATCTTGACCGGCAATGGTTCGATTTTTCAGAACAGCACCTTGAAGGCGCAGTCAGCCCTTTTCAGGGGAGCAGTCGCGCGCTCGTGCAGCCTGACCGCGGGATCTATCGTCCCGGGGAGAGCGTGCACCTCCTCACTCTTCTGCGTAACCGCGCAGGGCAGGCTATTCCAGACACGCACCCGGTCCTTGTTCTGTACCGTCCCGATCTGATGGAAGAACGGCGCATTCCGCTTACAGGTGCGGCAGAGGGCGGCTACGCCACCACCCTGCCCCTGAGCGCCAGCGCTCCCGCGGGCCTGTGGCGGGCCGATATTCTGCTCGACCCTTCCCTGCCCGCTATCGGTTCGGCCCGTTTCAGCGTTCAGGATTTCGTGCCACCCAGTATCGAAGCCAGTTTTAAGCCCCCAGCTTCCGCAATCGCCGGACAGACCGTTGAGATTGATGCCTCGGCACGTTTTCTCTACGGCGCACCCGGTGCGAGCCTTAAAAGTGACAGTTCCTACAAGCTTGTCCCCGTAACCGATCCGATCCCTGGCCTTACAGGCTGGGCTTTCGGGTTTGAGAACGAGGAGACACCATCAGCCAGCGGCGATATCAGCGCAGATCCAACGGACCATGAAGGCCATACGCAGTTAACCTTCATGCCGGATATTCCTCCGGGCCTTACCCGACCACTCGCGCTTGATATACGAGCCGGTTTTCTGGACCCCATGGGGCGGCGCGTGAGTGAGCACTTTACAATTCCCGTCCGCCGCACCGCGCCGCTGATCGGCCTCCATGTCGCGACCGATGCCTCCTCCAGCATGGGTAGTGCTGTTATCCCCGTTGATCTCGCAAGTTTTGCGCCAGATAACAGTCCAGTTGCCATCGACAAAATTCACTGGACCCTGTCACGCGTCAATCGGATCTATAACTGGTCCCACACACCCGACAATGGCTGGACCTTCAGCAGCCACACCGTGGACGTGCCCATGCGCTCGGGCGATATTGCAACAGATGCCAAAGGCACAGCGCGGATTACCCCCACGCTGGACTGGGGCGAATACCGCCTGAGTGCCGTCCCGAGCGAGAGTGACGGCGTAACAGGCAGTTCGCTCCGCTTTCAGGTCGGTTGGGGTGGTAGCGGTGATGCCAGCACACCGGACCATCTGCCGCTCAGCGTGCGCGATACCCATATCGCACCAGACGGCAGTACGGTCCTCCACATTGGTGGCGGTTTTGCCGGGCAGGCCCAGATAACGCTTGCAACAGACCGTGTGCTGAACACACGTTTTGTGGACGTACCGAAAGAAGGGCTGGACGTGCCCGTAACCGCCACACCGGACTGGCATTCCGGTGCTTATGCACTGGTCACACTCTACCGCCCCCTCAACAGCCCCTCCGGCCTGCGCCCGCATGACCCTGTGCGGGCGGTTGGTGTCGCATGGATTGGTGTTAATCAGGACACGCATCGGCTGAACGTAACGCTTGATGCGCCCCGCACGGTCACGCCGCGCCAGCGCATCACCATTCCCGTGGCTGTGCAGGCCAGTCAGGGTCTGCCAGTGGGGCAGGTGCAGGTTGCGGTGTCCGCGGTCGATCAGGGTATTCTCAACCTCACGCATTTCACGCCGCTCAACCTGTTTGATGCCCTTTACGGTCGCCCCCGCCTTGGGCTGGACATGCTGGACAACTACGGGTCCCTTCTGCTGAGTGATGCGAAAAATGGCCAGATCCGCTCTGGGGGGGATGCGGCCTCAAACGGCAGCAGCGCAGACGGCCCACCCGTGCGAACAACGGAAAGCGTCGCGCTGTTCGATGGTCCGGTCGCACTCGACAGCACCGGGCACGGCACGCTCTCATTCGATGTGCCGGATTTTGACGGCCAGCTTCACCTGATGGCCTCCGCCTGGAGCAAAGATGCCGTTGGCAACGCGCAGGCAGACATCACAGCGCGGGACCCGGTTTTCCCCGACCTGGGGTTGCCACGATTCCTCGCCCCGGGGGATACGGCGCAGGCACAGGTATCCATCATCAATGTTGATGCGCCATCAGCACCTTACGAGGTGCAGGTCACCACAGATGGGCCGCTCCGTGTTCTCGGCTCCAGCACACTCAACGCCCCCGTCAAACCCGGTGAGCGCGCTGACCTGCGCGTTGCGCTGGCCGCCACCCCTACCCTACCGGGCCGCACTGCCACTGCGCATGTCCATCTTACATTGCGCCGATCCGGCTCATCAAAAGCGCTGCTGACGCGAAGCTGGCCCATCGGCATCCGGCTGGCGCATGTTCCACTGACCGTCAGCCGGACTGCACCACTCCCACCCGGCAGCCACAAAACGTGGGACCGCACGGAACTGGTGGGCTTCAGCCCGGCAGACGCTCGGATAACCCTGAACATCTCCGCATCGGACGGCCTGGATACAGTCGGGTTGCAAGAATCCCTGCAATCCAGCGTCTGGGGGGATTCTGATACACTGGCGGCTCAGGCCCGTGCGCTGCTGCAACAAGGCAACCCGCCCCACCCCGAGACACACGACCACAGCAACACTCCGGGGCAATCCATCCAGTCAGCCATCAATACGCTTTTTGATCGCCAGAGCCCGTCGGGTGAGATTGGCCAGTGGGACCGCTCAGATGGCCTCAGTCTTCCCGATGATCTGGACTATCTCGCCGATTTCCTGATCCGGGCCAAAGCCGCTGGCTACACCGTGCCAGAGGACCGGCTCGGCCTGCTGCTCGACCATATTGAAAGCGAGCAGCTCCAGTCTCAAGACGTCGATGATGATGAGCATGACAGTGAAAGGCAGGCAGAACGGCTGAATACTCGCGCTTACGCGGCATACGTGCTGGCCCGTGCTGGTCGCCTCCACCCAGATGCAATCCATACTCTCGCGGCCTCGCTCGTTGCGCGGCAGGATGCTACCCGTGTCAGCTATGTCTGGGCTGACACGGCAGGCTCCAATGCACAGGCCAATCCTCTGGCCCTTGGGCATCTCGCTGTCGCACTCGCAATGGACGATGCACCGGAGGACAAGAGCGCAACATCGCCAGAAGCACTGCTGGACGCAGCTATCGCGGCACTCGGGCCGCCCCGCACTGGAAAGCCGGATCTGTGGGATTACCGATACTGGACCTACGTGCGCGATCTGGCCGGGCTGGCCGCCCTGACCGCCGAAGCACATGACGACCGGCGCACCCACCTGCTCATCGGGCGGTTTGGCAAGCTCTCTCTGTCGCCGGATATGCTGACAACCGCAACCAGAACGGCGCTACTCGAAGCCGCCAGCGCCCTGAACAAGGATACTGACGGGCGGAGTGTGCGTGTGCAGGGGCGCTCTAACACCACACCGCTGCGCCTGCCGCTGACCTACCCGTTTGAGTCCGCTGCACTCGGGAAAGGTCTTCAGGTTGAAAATACCGGCAGGAAGATGCTGTTCAGCACTCTGACCGTGCAGGGCGAGCCAGCCGGGGCAGTCAAACCTCTCACCAACGGGCTGACACTGACCATGCAGGGCTTTACCCTGACCGGCCAGCCATTTGACCTGACCCACATGCAACAGAATGACCGGTTTATCGTCAGCCTCAAAGGCACTGCCCTCCACCCTGGTCATTATCTGGTAGGCCTCACCAGCCTGCTACCTGCCGGATGGGAGATCGAGAGCATTGTGTCTCCTGATGAAGCCGCATCTGACGACCATGACGGGGATGACGCTGAAAACGACAGCACAAAGCCCCCTTACGCTTTTCTGGGCACACTCAGTAACACCGAACATGCTGCTGCGCTGGATGATCGGTTCAACGCTTCGGTAAGCTTCACAACGCAGTCTCCAGACCTTGCGATGCGGAGCTTCCATGTCGCCTACATCGTCCGCGCCATTACCCCGGGCCGCTTTACTCTGCCTGAAGCGATGGTCAGCGCCCGGAGTTTTCCGAGCCTGATGGCGCGCACGGCATCAGGGACTGTCGAGATCACCGCGCATTGAAGGCCCCCCTTCACCTTGCCAGAAACTGTACGCTCGGCCTGCTGCTTACCAGCCTCATTCCGGCTGGTCTGCTGGTGGCCGACCGTTTTAATCCACCAGACCTGCATCGGGCCGAGCAGGCAGCCCTTCTGGTTCAAGCCCGGGACCATACGCTGCTTGACGGCCATACAAGCCGCGATGGCTTCTGGCGTCTGCCGGTTGAAAGCCAGGATGTTGACCCGACCTACATAAAACTTCTGATGGTAACGGAAGACCACCGCTTTGATAGCCATCCGGGGGTTGATCCGCAGGCCCTTGCACGCGCCATCTGGCAACTGGCCCGGCGCGGTCATATTGTCTCGGGTGGTTCCACGCTGGCCATGCAGACAAGCCGCCTCCTTACCCCGCACCGTCATACATGGAGTGGCAAGCTGCGCGATATTCTGCGCGCCCTCCAGCTTGAATGGCGTTTCGGCCGCCGGGGGGTGTTGAACCTTTACCTCACGCTGGCGCCTGAAGGCACGAATATCGAAGGCGTCCGTGCGGCATCCCTGCTTTATTTCGGGCATGAGCCCCGCCACCTAACGCCTACCGAAGCCGCGTTTCTTGTAACTATACCCCGGCGCCCCGCTGCGCTCCGTCCGGACCGCCACCCTGAAGCCCTGCTAAACGCTGCGCACCGCACACTGCAACGCGCCACTCCATTACAGCCTGTTGCATGGCCAACACCAGATACACGCGGCGTGCCGCATGACGCCCCTGAACTCGCTGGCCATTTTCTCAGCGCAGGGCGCAGCGGCGTGGTGGTGACAACGCTGGATGCAAGGCTCCAGCGCAACGCACGGCAGGTGCTTGCCAGCCACCCTGCCCCGCTGCGTGGAACCTTTGCGGCACTGATTGTCGACCATGAACGGCAGATTGTAGCATGGGTCGGGGGGGCCGAACATAAAGCTCCGGGCAATGCGATAGACGCTGTTTTGGCACCCCGCTCCCCCGGCTCCACACTCAAGCCGTTTGTCTATGGCATGGCATTCGAAAACGGCTGGATGACGCCGCACACACATGTGCGCGATAGCCGACTTGCCATTGGCGGCTATGCTCCCAAGGACTTTGACCATACTTTCCGGGGGGAAACCACCGTGAGTGAGGCCCTTCAGCTTTCACTCAATGTGCCTGCCATTCAGGCACTGGAGCGGGTTGGCCCCTTCCGGTTCATGGACCGCCTCTCCGCCTGCGGTGTGCGGTTGCGACTGCCAGAAAACCCGGATGGCACACAAAGCGCACCGAGCCTTGCGATCGTTCTTGGGGGAGCAGGCATCTCACTCCATGACCTGACAATGCTGTATGCGGCACTCGACCATAATGGTCACGTCGCCCCCCTGCATCGTGAACCAACAGGTCTGAAATCGACTGGCCCCGCACCCGAGACAGTCCTGCTGTCCAGCAGAGCAAATGCCGACATTCGCACAATCCTGCGGGGCACCGCTCCACCGGCTGGTGTCGCATCATGGGAGGGCGTTGCCTTCAAGACAGGCACATCCTACGGCAATCGTGACGGATGGGCGATGGCCTCTACCCCGCAGGCAACAGTCGGTGTCTGGGCCGGACGCCCGGACGGCACAGCCTCTCCCGGGCTAACCGGGCGGGATACGGCAGGACCAGTGCTGGCAGCTCTCCTCTCTCTGCTTTCTTCCCCCCCGCATACATCAGCCTCGTCAGCCAGTGCCCAACCTCATCGTGCTGTTGCAGTCCTGTCGCCCGCTCTGCGCAGCTTGCAACAACGGCAAGCACCACAGATCATCTTCCCGCGCGATCACTCCGAAATTGAAAGCAGTTCTTCCGAAGGCACGATGCTTCCTGTCGGGTTGGAAGGTTCCGGCGGCCATCCGCCTTATCATTGGTATATCAATGGCATTCTGCTGGATGTGCCGCCCGGTGCGCAACCATCCTGGACACCCGATGCTCCCGGCTTTGCCCATATCACTCTTGCAGATGCGCAAAACGCCCATGCGACTATTGATATTCGTATACGGTAGAACGGGACACTCATGCACCGTCAATTTATTTATAATTTTGAACGACAATATATAATTGATAATTCTCAGGAGAGAACAAGAATTAAATACCCGAACCACAATTGCAGAAGCAAGGAATAATGATAAAATCTTTAAAAAGTAAACTCCCATTTTTTTGGAAAAAGAATTTGGAGAAATTAGAAGATCCATGAAAAATTATGTGAACAATAAAGTTCAGATAGTTGATTACATAAAATACGATATCCAATTCATAAGCACACTCGGCTTGAGTAATTTAACTATTTTCAATAACAAAAATCTGAATGGTTTATGGAGTTTGATGGCGAATTGGCGTCAGAAAATGCGGCATCCATGATGGACTATTATGTTTCAATGCTAATAGAGAAGCATATACCTTTTCCAAAAAGAGAAAATTTCATTTTATTTCCAGATCAAGAAGATCATATATGGCCGAATGATAATACATGTGGGATATATTTTACATTGCCAGCATATAGAAGTGAAGAATTTGATATTAATATGGAAATAATTGGAATTTTGGCAATTTAGGTTGTTCCAATAACAGATTCAGATAAAGATATTATTGAAAATAATGGGTGGGAATATTTAGAAGATGGAGGGTTCTAAAAACCTCTTGGTATTGAGACCTCCGCTATGATTTCATTTCTCCTGCGTTTTGACGCAACGCTGGTTATCTGCTGATGTCAGGCCAGATCCTGGATGCCACACAGGTAGCGGCTCCGAAGCAGCGCAATACCAATGCGGAGAAGGCGGATATGCGTGGAGGACGGATCCCCCAGGACTGGCAGGACAAGCCGTCAAAGCTGTCCCACAAGGACAGGCATGCGCGCTGGCCCTTGAAGTTCACGAAAGCGAAGCGACAGGAGGACGGGAGTATGCCTGCGACAGATATGGCCATCCCGTTCTTTGACTATAAATCGCACATCTCCATCGACCGGAAATTTCGGCTGATCCGCAAATGGAAGACGACAGATGCAGCCGCCAGCGAGGGCGCGCGATTGAGAGAGGGTCTGCTTGATAAAAGTAATACAGCCTCAATGGTCTGGGCAGACACAGCCTACCGCTCAAAAGCCAATGAGGACTTCATGGAAAAGCACGGCTTTGTCTCGAAGGTTCACAGGAAAAAGCCGCATCCCAAGCCCATGCCACGACATATCCAGAAATCGAATGCAGGAAAGTCCGTTATACGGTCGCGTGTCGAGCATGTTTTTGCCGACCAGAAGTCGCAGACAGGACTGTTCATACGAACCGTAGGCACCGTGCGAGCCACCATGAGGATCGGGCTGGCCAATATCGTCTATAATATGCGCCGCTTTCTCCTCCTCGAGCGGATTAACGCCGCCGCGTAGCAATCCAGGGTATGAGACCCTCCCTCTGTTCAAAATGCAGAGTGAAAATCAGGTCCAGAAACCAGCAATCAACGCACCAAAAACCCGAAATCAGGCAAAAGGGAAACCAATCAACGGTTTTTCGATCCCTCCACATTTTCCATCAAATAAAAAAAATTTTTAATGGGTTCATCATTTACTTTCCAGAAATCCAATTCTCCAAATTTATTTTTTTTTGTTAATAACAATGTGATAACAACAGGCGTCTCGTCTATATCTTTGGTTTCACATGTAGATACAGCATGTACTGGGGAGTATATCGTACAGTAATCTGCCCGTATAGAACCCATCTCTTGGTTAACGACCCATACAAATTGATTACTACTCACATCCATACTCATCGGTATGGCTGAGTATAGTATTTTGCAAAAATACAGTTCATAATTGTTAATTATCCTCATTTATCCTCCCAATATTAAAAGTTCCATCTTTAATCTTATATAAATTATACTGCAACCTGGAGGGTTCGAAGAACTGTTCATCTTTTGTTCTTTTGTCTGATTTCAGATTTTTGGCGTGTTGATTGCTGGTTTCTGGACCTGATTGTCACTCTGTGTTTTGAGCAGAGAGAGGGTCTCATACCCTGGATTGCTACGCGGCGGCGTTAATCCGCTCCAGAAGGAGAAAGCGGCGCATATTATAGATAATATTGGCCAGCCCGTTCCTCATGGTGGCTCGCACGGTGCCTACGGTTCAGACGAACAGCCCCGTTCGTGATTTCTGAGCAGCACAGGCATATAAGCCTGTGCCCCCTTCGCTCAGTTCAATAAATTAATAAGTCCCGACATTAATGATGTGGTGGTTTGACTGCCACAACGTCAATTTCCACCAACCAACCGGGTCTGGATAGTTGCGCCACCCCAAAAGCCGACCTGACCGGCAGGTTAGGCTGCTCTCTGGTGCCAAAAAATTTTGTGTAGCCTTGCATCATGCCCTCAAAGTCCATTTTTTTGGTCTGCGCATCCGTAACCATAAAAACATGCATCTGCACCACATCCCCCATACCCAGCCCCATATCTTTGAGAATATCCTTAATCCGCTTCAGGCTCGCTTCCGTTTGCGTTGCCATGGAACCATAGGCCTCCACACTTTTGGCAGGAGCAGCAAGATTTGTTATGGGAGCACCAATACCGCTGACATAAACAGTTGAGTATCCTGCGGGCACCTCAATGGCGGAGGCAATGGGGTATGCGGCCTCATTATGCCGGACAACGCCACCTTGCGCGCACGCGGGGAGGATGCCACCCATTACAACAAGAGCCGTTGTCGCAAACAGGGTTTTAGCAACAAGAACTTTTAAAATATACATAACCTACTCCACCGCTTGTGTCAGGTTTTGGCGCATAAACGCAATATCTGCAGGGTTAAGAACGTATTTGTAGTTATTACCAGAATGAATGCGAATATACGCCACTACATCAGCCACCTTCCGGTCACTCGGCAAGCCCGAAAATCACGGCATGCCACCTTAACTACTCAGGATACTGCTTGCGGGTATATGGTCATTTACAAATGTGGGAATGCGGGCTCCCGCCCCTTCATGCAAGCATCCAACGTAAGAGGCATATCCCCTGCTCCACTGCAAAGGCTGTAACACCACTTTTGCGTAAACCATTCCGGATAAACAACAAAGACAAAATCAGAGTATTCCTGTATCTTTGGCATAAGCGCACTGCCTGTTCGCTACAAACAGTAAATCGTGCTTTTCACAGCTCAGGTTCTATTGGCGATGGTCGGAGATCACGGTCGCGTTGAATGAACGACGCCCTCGCAATGCAATACGCGTTTATACTGTGGCAGCATGCCCTTTGCGGGCAAAGGATGAGCGTATTCCCATAAGCTGGCGATATTTGACAACAGTGCGCCGTGATACACTGAACCCCTGCTGCTCCAGAACTTCGACCAGAGCGCTGTCAGAAAGAGGGTTATCTGGTTTTTCCTCCCGCACGACCCTGCGCAGGCAGGCTCTGGCGGCCGCCGCGGCCCGTGGCGGGGCCTGCCCGTGGCGGCCCACCCCGGCTGTAAAAAAGAAGCGTAACGGCAGAACACCATCTGGTGTGGACATGTATTTGTCCGCCACAAGCCGGCTGACCGTACTTTCATGCACCTGCATGTCCTGTGCGATCTGGAACATGGTAAGCGGATGCAATGCCTCTACACCCCGGTTTAAAAAATCGGGCTGACGGGCCAGAATTTTCTGCCCTAGCAGAACAAGGCTTTTACGCCTTTTGGCAACAACATTCAAAAGCCAGCGTGCATTGGTCATCCAGTCCTTGACCTGCTCTTTTTCACGCGCGCTCATGCGCGTGGAAAGCTGGCTCCGCAATTGCGTATTCAACGTCAGCCCCTGTGCCGGGTCTGCATACGCAAACACATGCCATATGCCCTGTTCGTCCTGTTCAACGCGCAATTCGGCACGGCGCAGCAGGGCTGGTTCCATAGCCTGCCTGCAATAAGGGTATGGTTCCAGACGTTGCAGGGTCAGGAGCATCTGCTCCAGTTCCTGCGCACTCACGCCACAGAGCGTTGCCAACCCGGCCCGGTCCCCTTTGACCAGACGGTTAAGGTTAGCCAGCAATCTGGTAAATGCCTCGCTTAACAGCCCTTCATCATCAAGCTGTACGGCAAAACATTCGGCAACAGAAAAAGCCCCGACCCCCACCGGCTCCAGCCTGAGCAGGTATTGCCGGGCCTCTTCCGCGCAGGCCTGCACAACGCCACGGCTCTGGCAGAATGTATCCAGCACGGTGGAGGATAAGCGGCCGTATTCATCTACTTCTTCCAGCAGCAGCGCCGCCAAACGGCAAAGCCATGCGGGCCTGACGGAAAGTGCGATCTGGCGGAGCATCTGCTCCTCAACCGACACATCGGCCGAGGCCAGCCGCTCGGCCGCATCCTGAGTAGAGGCCGCACCAGACTGGTCTGGACGGCCCGCGCCCCGATCACACTCCCAGTTTGGCAGTTCCAGAAAAGGGTTCTGCTCCACCTGCTGGGCGATATAAGCATCCATATCCGCTTGCGGCAGACGCAACAGCCGGAGCGCCTCGCGCATTCTGGGTGTTACGGCAACACCCTGTTTGTGGCGGACCTTTTGCTCCAGAACCGTGCGCATGGCGCAGACTCAGCTCCTGGTATGTGGCACGGGGGCCATGCCCTCCGCCCGCCGGAGTGCCGCTTTATCCCACAGAAAAACGCCAGCCCATAACGCCAGAAATACTGCCAGAATAATACTGCCCAAAAGTGGGAAATGCTCCGCAAGGCCAGAGGCCATCTGCACAAGGGCAGACCCTGCGGCACCATCTTCCCCCAGCCCGGCCATATATTCCGTAGCCCCAACCCCAACGGCCGCCAGAGCGGATATGCTGGTAATGGCCAGATTATAAATCTGGCGGCGGGTGCGCGTATGTGCGCTCCAGCCATAGGCGCGCATCATCAGCACCGCATCCAGCGTGTCTATGGCAGACATGCCTGCGGTAAACAGCAACGGGAACATAAGAATACCCACAAGCCCCAGCCCCTGCGCGCTCTGGGCCGCAGCCAAACCCAGCAGGCCGACCTCGGTTGCCGTATCAAACCCCAGACCAAACAGGAAACCCAGCGGATACATCTGCCACGACCGCCCGATCAGCCGAAAAGCCGGCCCAAACAGGCGTGCCATCACTCCACCCGGGGCAGTGTCGGGCATATCGCTGTTGTGCCGCAACGCATGCCATTGCCGCCAGGCCGCATACACATTGTACGCCGCCATAAGGAACAGAAAGGAGATGGAAACCGCCGAGCCAACACTCCCCCCCACAAGGTGCCAGCGCTCCAGCCAGTCATGCGTCGGCAATACTGCCAGAAAGAGCACGGCAAGACACACAACCGAGGAATGCCCCAGAGAAAAGAACAGCCCCACCCCCAAGGGAGAGCGCCCGGCCACCATAAGCTTGCGGGTAACAAGGTCGATGGCCACAATATGGTCCGCATCCATGGCGTGGCGCAGGCCAAACACCCATGCCAGCAAAGCGGATGCCAGGAGCGTGGCATTCCCCCCAAAACAGAACCATGCCGCCACCCAGGCCAGCACGTTAAAAAACAGCAAAGCCGCCAGAAGCCTGTAACCCTGCATGGAGCGGGCCACCATGCCAAAGGAACTTAAAGCCGGAACAGATGGGTTTTGCCGCATATTAGCAAATCCTTGGCAATTGCTCGCCTGATGGCATGGTTAAAACCCGTGCACCACCAAACTCATTAACAACATGAACCGCCCCCTGCCCGCTGGCACTGGCTTGCAACGTGCCAATAATGGCAGCATTGCGCCCCAGCAGGTGGCTTTGCATGGCGGCAAGTGCGTGCTCCGCATGGCATGCGGGAACAACGGCCACCAGTTTGCCCTCATTGGCCAGAAACAACGGGTCCAGCCCCAGAATTTCACACACCCCTTCCACTTCGGGGTGCACTGGCAAAGCGGCCTCATTCACCGTCACCAGCACGTTGCTGGCCTCTGCCAGTTCGCTCAGCACCCCGGCAACGCCACCGCGCGTGGCATCCCGCATGCAGTGCACACCGGGGACAGCACGCAAAAGGGTATCCACCAGCGTGTTCAGGGGGGCGCAATCACTTTGCAGGTGCGTCTGAAGGGCCAGATCCCCACGTGCGCACAATATGGCCGCCCCATGGTCCCCCAATGTGCCATTGACCAGCACCACATCCCCCGGCTGCCCTGCGGCAATGCTTATGGTGTGTTCGGGCCGAATAACCCCGACCCCGCTTGTGGTTACAAACAGCCCGTCGCAGGCATGGCGGGGCACAACCTTGGTATCCCCCGTAACAATACGCACACCAGCCTGCGCTGCACTCCGGGCCATGGCCTCCACCACCCGGCGGAGCAGGGCAAGCTCCAGCCCTTCTGCCAGCACAAATGCAGCCGACAGGGCAACAGGAGTAGCACCACCCACAGCCAGATCGTTAACCGTGCCGCACACGGCCAATGTTCCAATATTCCCACCGGGAAATTCCAGTGGCTCCACCACAAAAGCATCTGTTGTGAATGCCAGCCTGTCCCCCGCCTGCGCCAGTGTGGTCAGGTCCAGCCGGGCCTGATCTTCCTGCACTGCTGGCGAGCCTTGAGTGAAGGCTGCCAGAAAAACCTCATCAATTAAGGAGCGCATGGCGCTGCCACCACCACCATGTGCAAGCGTAATGCGGCCATCTGCACCAACTCCAGTTAGAGTGCCGGGCATTATGCTGCCTCCCCTACGCCATGATATTCGTAATACGCTGCGCAAGCCCCTTCGGAGGAAACCATAAGCGCACCGGATGGATGGTCAGGCGAACAGGCCCGCCCGAACGCCTGACATTGCGGGGGTTTGATCCGCCCTGTCAGCACATCCCCGCAACGGCATTGCTCCTGATCCGCCAGATGGTGAGGGAGCACGGCAAAGCGTTTTTCCGCATCAAAACCGCTCCACTCAGCCCGCAATTGCAGGCCGGACCCTGCAATCTGGCCAAGGCCACGCCATTCGCATGCTTCTCGGACCTCATAAACCCGCGCAATGGCGGCCATGGCAGCCCGGTTCCCCTGTGCGGCCACCACGCGTGCGTACTGGTTTTCCACCCGGGCATCCCCCGCCTCAATCTGGAGGAGCACCATCAGGAGGGATTGCAGGATATCCAGCGGCTCAAAGCCCGCCACGACCAACGGACGTTTGAACTCCTGTGCAATAAAGGCATAAGGCTCTGTGCCAATCACCATGGAAACATGGCCGGGGCCAATAAACCCATCTACAGCAAAGTCAGGTTGTTCCAGCAGTGCGCGCAGGGTGGGAATAATGGTGATATGCTGGCACAAAATAGAAAAATTGCTGATTTTTTCTGCACCTGCTCGCAAAACAGTCAGGGCGGTGGATGGCGCTGTGGTTTCAAACCCCAAAGCAAAAAATACGACCTGCCGCTCCGGGTTGGCCCGTGCCAAGGCCAGCGCATCCAGCGGGGAATACACCATACGCACATCGGCCCCCGCAGCGCGGGCTTGCAACAGGCTGCCACTGCCACCGGGCACACGCATGGCATCGCCAAATGTGGTCAGGATCACACCGGGCTTGTGCGCAATGGCTATGGCATCTTCAATACGTCCTTTGGGCAGAACACACACCGGGCAGCCCGGACCATGTGCGAACTCGATATTGGCAGGCAACCGCCGGTCCAGCCCATAACGGAAAATCGTATGCGTGTGCCCGCCGCACACTTCCATAACCGTAACAGGGCGCTTGCGGGTACGCCCGATACGCTCGGCGACAAGGTTGATCTGCGCCAGAAGTGCTTCAGCCAGATGCGGGTTGCGGAACTCCTTTACAAACTGCATGGCTCAGGCCCGCGCGCTGTTACGCATGGTGTCCAGCTCCCCTGCCAGTTCATCCATGCTGGCGAGCAGCCTCAGGGTTTCCTGCGCTTCTGCCTCGTCTATCCGGCTCATGGCAAAACCTACATGCACAAGCACCCATGTGCCCACAAGCTCAGCCAGTGGTTTGCCCGGCTCTGCAACACACAGCACATCCACCTGCCTGCGCACGCCAGATACGTCCACCTCGGCCAGCATGGCCTGTTCATCCACAATTGCCGTTATGCGGCCGGGAATACCAAGACACATTTCAGGAATTTCCCTTCTGTAAACTCTGTTTTCCCGCATCGGGAACAATGCCGTAGCGCTCAAGCTTGGCCCGCAGCCCCACACGGGAGAGGCCCAGTTCACGCGCGGTCAGGCTTTTGTTCCACCCACACCGGGCTATGGTTTCCATCAGCACATCGGCTTCCAGCGCGTCCATGCGTTCCTGCAAGGTGCCGCTGTCATGCACAGTTGGTTCAGCGGCAAGTGGTGCCTGTGGTGTGACCGTAACGGGCCCCACACCCATAAGCATGGGGGAAAGCAGGTCCAGCCCCAGACAGTCACTTTCCGCCAGCACCAGCATGCGCAAGATTTCGTTTTGCAGTTCACGCACATTGCCGGGCCAGGCGTAGCGCACCAGCACGTCCATAACGCCGGGTGCAAAACCGCGCACATGCCGCCCGTGCCGTGCGCAGGCTGCGTCCAGCAGGTGCTGTGCCAGAACATGAATATCCGCAGGCCTGCTCCGAAGCGGGGGGATGCTCAGCACCATGCCTGTAAGGCGGAAATACAGATCCTCCCGGAACCGCCCTGCCCGTACCTCAGCACGCAGGTCCCGGTGTGTTGCGGCCAGTACACGCACATCCACACGCGTTGTCTCGTTTGTGCCAAGGGGGCGGAACTCGCCTTCTTGCAAAAAACGAAGAATCTTGACCTGAAACGCGGGAGAAATATCCCCGATCTCATCCAAAAAAAGCGTGCCGCCGTCAGCCTCTTCCACAAGTCCCCGGCGATTTGCATGTGCTCCGGTAAACGCGCCTTTACGGTGGCCGAACAGTTCGGATTCCAGCAGATCATCCGGTATCGCCCCGCAGTTGACGGCAACAAATGCCCCGGCACTACGCTGGCTGGCGTAATGTACTGCCCGGGCCAGCAGTTCCTTGCCTGTTCCGGTTTCGCCTTCAATCAGCACCGGAATGTCAAACACCGCTGTTTTGGCGGCCTGCCGGCAAACATCGCACATCGGGCTGGCTGGGCTGCGAATGATGGAGTCAAAATGGTAGCTGCCTGCCACCCGCTCCCGCTGCTGGCGCAAACGCCCTTCCACCACAGGTGGTGCCAGCCTGAGTTCGAGCGAAAGACGCTCGTATTCCCGCTGCATGGCAAAAAGCTGTGTGGCATTCCGTGCGGCCAGCAAAAGCTGGTCCGGGTGCCACGGCTTGGTAATATACTGGTAGATACCGGCCTGATTAATGGCGTCTATCATGTCGTCCGGCTCGGTATAGCCGGTTACGATCATCCGCACGATGTCAGGCCAGCGGGCGCGCACTTCTGCCAGAAACTCCACACCACTCATGCCCGGCATACGCTGGTCGCAAAAAATGGCGTGGACCCAGTTATTTTCCAGCAATGCGCGGGCCTGCTCCACGCTGGTTGCGCTCAGAACCTCAAAGTCCTCACGCAGAATACGAGCAATAACCTCCACGGAGCGTGGCTCATCATCAACAACCAGAATGCAGGCAGGTGCTACCACTTTTTGCTTACTCCGCTGCGCGCAGCATGTCTGCGCGGGCCTGCGCCTGTGCGGCCAGCCCGTCCAGCAAGGCGCGACGCTCGTCCTTCAGCCAGTCCAGCCATTGGGGCATGCCCTGCCCGTTGCGAGTGGAAACATGCAGGATACGCGCAGCAGGCGCTACGCGCTTTACGTTACTTTCCAGTGCTGCAACATCGACATCCAGATACGGCAACAGGTCGGTCTTGGTCAGCAGGACCATATCCGCTTTTTCAAAAATATCCGGGTATTTAAGGGGTTTATCCTCTCCCTCCGTTACGGAAAGCAGCGTGACCCGCCGTTTTTCCCCAAGGTCAAATGCCGCCGGGCAGACCAGATTGCCTACATTTTCGATAAACAGAATACCGCCCATGCTCATCCCAAGGTGTTCTGCCGCATGGCCCACCATATGGGCATCCAGGTGGCAGCCCTTGCCGGTATTGACCTGAATGGCAGGTGTGCCGGTCGCCCGGATGCGCTCTGCATCATTGCTGGTCTGCTGGTCGCCCTCAATCACCGAACACGCAATGGTGCCTGCTAGCGTTTTAAGTGTTTCAACCAGCAACGTGGTTTTGCCAGCCCCCGGGCCTGCCAGCAGGTTAAGGGCGAGATTGCCATTCTGTGCAAAACGGGCACGGTTACTGGCGGCATAGGTATCGTTTTTGGAAAGGATATTCCGCTCGATTTCCACCATCCGTGCCTGAGACAGCCCCGGCGCATGCGAGCGTGCAGGACCACTGCCATAGTCCAGACTGCCGTTGTCATGCGCGCTGTCATGCGGGTGCGGGTGATCGTGAGCGTGCTCATGTTCATGCGGGTGGGCATGGTCATGATGGTGGTGCCCACCGTGGGGGTGGGCATGGTTCTCCCCTTCAAACGTTGCGCCATCGCCGCTACAGCCACATGTTGTACACATCAGATTACCTCCATGTCTTTCAGCCTTATTTCCGTCCCGCCTGAAGGTTGCAGGCGCACACCCCCACATAGGGGGCATGGGTCCAGACGGTTTTCGAGCACCACAGTCTGCCCGCAGTCAAAGCACCATGCGCTAGCGGGCACATCCACAAAGTCCAGCCTTGCGCCTTCAGCCACTGTGCCGCGTGCTACAACTTCAAAACCAAAGCGCATGGCGGGCAGTTCCACCCCGGCAAAACGCCCCACTTCCACCCTGACGCACGTGACCTTTGTAAACCCCTCCTGCCGTGCACTCTCCTCAATCACGCCCAGCAGGCTTTCACATAAGGACATTTCATGCATGGTGCGCTGCCTCCACCGTAACAGGCACGCAAGGGTTAAGCGCGGCCAGAACACACTCGACCGACAACTTAGCGCAGCCGGGCCGCAGGCGGGAGATGGCCTGCCGGAAAAGCCCCCCTTCGGCCATATGCCAGAACGTGGGTGAGAGGATCTGATAATCTGTGACCAGTCCGTTACGCACCTGCACGGCATGGACCAGCATGCCCCGCGCGGCCCGGGCCACCCCAAATCCGGCCCCCATGCTGGCCAAAAAGGGGTTCACACGCGCAAACATGCCCCCCACATGCCCTTCCAGACAGGCCAGAAACTCCAGCAACCGGGCCACCAGCCGTGCAAAGGGCGTGACCTCTCCCGCTTCAGCCAGAGCCTGCATAACGGGGTAATGTGCATAATCGGGCCAGATACTGGCATCATACGCCATGGCAGGAACAGGCTGCCCCCGCTCATGCGCAAGCCGGGCCTGCACAGCCTGTGGGGTTAGCCCTGCCATGCCCACCGCCGCCCCCACACCTTGCAGAGCACTCCGGCAACGATTGAGCAGCCGAGGCAGAAAAGCACCGTTTTCCGTCTGCCCGGTGGCAAGCCATGCTTCAAACGCCTGAGCGTTCATGTGCGCCAGACTTACGTTTGTGCCTGTCAACTCGCCTGCAATGGCGCGCCCTGCCTGCCGGTCCTGCAAAACCCGGCACAGGCTCTCGCGCTGTGGGGGCAGGTTCAGTTGGGCGGGAAGAGTTACCAGCAGGGCCAAGGCGTGATCTTGCAAAATTTCATCCTGCATGCGGGCATGGTCCGGCATTGCGTGCCCGGCCAGCCCCATGGCCCGTGCGCTTGCCGCCATATGGGCGACCCGGCACAGACCAAAAACCCGGCCGATTAACGCCAGAGCCTGCTCTGGCTGCAAACCAGCACATAAAAGCCCGGCATCGACCACATTATGTGTCTGCACCTGCCAGGGCTGCCCGGCCTGCCCGCCACGCAGGAGAATTGTGCCAATCATACCTAGCCCCCCGCCCTTCTGGCTGACTGACCGACCAGAAGGCTCCTGCGGCCCATATCCGGCGTTTCTGCCGGTTGCCCGGCCTGCGGAACATGTGCTGCGGTTTGGGCGGTGCCGGGCTGCGGGTGGAGTGCGGGGTCCAGCAAGCCGCGCACGGCAGCCTGCGCCGTATCAACCGCTTGCAGCATGGTGGTAAAATTGAACATGGGTGAAAACAGCGAACACGCCCAGTAACCCGGAAGTGCGCCTTCCCCTCCATCACGCAAGGCCGCAGTAAACTCGTAGGCTCCGGAGGGGAACTCCAGCAGTTTTTTATGGCCCGAAACCACGCCAGACCAATCCGTACCCGCAGCGGGGAGCACGATCAGATTCATGAACCACGGTGTAACCAATGCCCCGACCAACTGCCCTTCGAACGAACAGAACCCTACGGCCTTAACGTTAAGCGCTTCGTTTACAAACGGCAGGCCCCGCATCTTGCTGGCATAAATATCTGCAAACACATCTTCCAGCGCACGGGCAAAGCCGCTGGCCGGGTCTGGCGTGTGTTTGGGTTCCTCCTGCGTAAGGGCGGCATTACTGGCGGCTACCTCCCCCGCAGGCGCGGGCGGCACGGGGGATGCCGACACCACCATAAACTGCTCTTTTGCGCCATCGCATGTAGGGCAGCGCCAGTAATCCGGCAGGCTGGAAAAGGGTGTGTGCGGGGGCACCTGCCATACCTCGCACCCTTCTGCGGGGTCATACACACTCCAGCAGATCTTGCATTCCATAACCGCATCATCCGTCAGACGTGCGGTATCCCCCAGATAAGATCCCTCAAACCGTGGGGTGAGGCTGCTCATGCCTGCCCTCCCTGCGGGCTGGCACTTTCCTCTTGCAGCACGGCGCATATTTCGCGCAGGCGGGTGGCGGAATCTGCAATATCTTCCACCGCAGCGCAGGCCACTTCGGGCACGGCAGACACTTCTATCGTGTCCAGAATAAGCGTATCCATGGAATTAAAATAACGCACACGCCAGACATGGGGCGTTGCTGTTGCCTCTATCCGGCAGTTGCCATACCCGCGTGAGAGAATGGTCAGCCGCCCCCGGCCCAAACTGGTTTCCAGCAGGGCCATATCCTCCGGCGTATGGGGCAGCAGGCTCAGGTTGACAACATGGGGGCTATTCTGGGGCTTCCAGTTTTCGCTCCGGTCAAACAGTTCGGTCAAAATAGCGGGAGCGTTCACAACCCCATCTGCCACACCCGCCGCCATATCGGGGCGGGCACGCCTGAGCGGAAACGCACGCGCCAGAAGTGCTTTGGGAAAAGCCGAGACCTCCACCTGTTCACGCACATCCTGCCCCGGCGGACCACCATAGGCACGCAGGGACCATATGCCTGCAAAAACCGTTTCCTGCACCTCTACCAGCCCTGCGGTGTCTTCCAGCCTGGCGGAGACTTCCCCCTCCCCCAGAGCATCATTTACTGCGACACCAGCGGCCGAGCTCAGGTTGTGCCGGGGCAGCATGCGGGCGTCTCCCTCCCGCCATGCCTGCGCCTGTTTTTGCAGGTCGCCCAGAAAGGCAAGCGTTGCCGCCATGGTAGCCGGGTCATCAATCTCGGGCACATGGGGTTCGTACACATGAACGCCCGATGGCATGGCCAGATAGTTCAGTTCCTCATCTTCCTGCCCGATCTGCGAACCCGGACCAAACCCGACGGGGGGGAACATAAAAGATGCGCTCATACCACCGGCTCCCCGCCTGCTGTTGTGGAGGGAGCAAAAAGTGCCCCAAACCTGCTGACATAGGTATCCCAGTCGCGCATGCGCGCAATGCTGGCTTTGACCTGTCCGTTTTCCAGCACCACCAGTGCGGGGAGGGAAAGATCACCCGCATCCCGCACCAGTTCGGCCTCCAGCGCGGCATCTGCCACAGCGCCACTGATCGGTTGCGCGCTCCGCAAATGGGTCGCCCCCAACTGCAACAGGTCCGGCAAAATGGCTGCAAGGTCTGGGGTTTCCAGATGTATTCTGGCGTGGCTGGGTAGCAACAGCAGCACATAGCCTGCCTGTGCCTGCTCCAGCGTGTGCAAAACGGGCATACCGTGCCGGGTTGTTAACCCTTGCACCAGAGGAAGTTCTAGAACGGACATTTTTACTCAGGCCTCCGTAAGCCCTGCATCGAATGCAGCCTGAAGGTGGGGGGGAAGGCGCGGTGGCGCATTGCACAGGTCTGCAAACCCGTGGGTTACAATTTGCTGGGCAGCCCCGGCATCCACTGGCGCCGCGGCCAGTGTGGCTAGAGCCTGAAGGGCATCTTGCAGTTTGCAGGCCTCATCCGGCTCCATGCGTGCACGTGCCATGCCCATAAAAACCAACACATAGTCCCCTTCCTGCACATGAGGCACCAGTATGGTATCAACCTGCTCCTGCCGGGCGGACTGCTGCTGGCCGGGGGGAGGTTCTGCCACGCAGAGCGCAAAGCTCCCTTCGCAACGCAGCACTTTCATGGGGATGCCAAGGCACATGGTTTATACCCCCCTACGTGCAAGCACGCGTTCATCACCATAGCGGCAGGCCAGTTCTTCAGACGGGCGGCCCTGCTCATACGCTGTGCGGGCTACGGCCTGTGTCATCACCCCTGCCCCCGGTGCTGGTGCGTGTTGCAAGGCTCTGGGGCAAACACCGTAGCGCTGCGCCAGAAGCTCCAGCACCATATGCACAGCGTGGGGCACCTGCCGGGCAACGGCCTCGGTCAATCCTCCGCCATAATCCTGCATGGTCACAGGCTGTACGCCCACCAGATGAATAGCGCGCGGTGCATGGCCACGCAGCTCCAGCAGGGCCAGCACTTCCTGAAAACCGGTCTGGTGGAGGCTCATCTTCCGCGCGCCAATTGTGGCGGGCACGGCAGAGCCTTCCACATGGTGCAAGGTGGCGGGGGAGAGGCCAAAATCTATGGCATCCACTATAATCAGGGTTTCAAGGTCTTCCAGCACGGGCAGCAGGTATAGACCTTGCGTACCACCATCCATGATCTGCACATCCGGGCCAAAACTGTAATGCGCGGCAAGGTGCTCAACAGCCCGAACACCAAACCCCTCATCTGCCCACAGGATATTCCCGATGCCCAGCACCAGAATTTTCCGCTCATTGCCATATAGAACCGCGTCTGCCGCCACGTCTGCCGCCTCCTGCTACCCTGCGTGGGAAACAGCGAACCGGCCTGAACTGGTTCGCGCTTTTCCTGCCATTCAATAGAAGCAAGAACCATGCCAACTTCCAGAATGGCAGATACGCGACCGGGCAAATACAAAAATCCCACCAACACGTAAATGTGATGGTGGGATTTTGTGGACTCTATCTTTCCAGATTGACCAGTTTTATGGTCACAGCCCTCTCACTCAGGGCGGTCATCCCTGTAAGAGCGGTAGCCATTGGTCATGGCGGAGAGCAACGTCTGACGGGACATAATATCCTCCCGCGTGACGGTGTAGATATGTATCATAACAAACAGAATAATAACCCACATACCCCAGTGGTGCAGGAAGTGAGTGCCAAGACTGCCCCCAAGCCAAGGCATGACCCAGCCAAAAACCCTGCCTTCCCAGCTATCAATTCCGGTGCCATCAGAATACAGCGCAAACCCGCTGATAATCATGAACAGGCCGGTCAGGGTAAAGCAGAAGAACAGGGCCGTACGGGCAAGCGGGTTATGCCCGATTGTTTTTTCGCCCTGCTTTTTGATAAAGGCATAGACCAGTATTTCGTCCAGCAGGCCTTTCCAGTAATCCTTGCGCCAGACCGGGATATAAAAAAGCTCCCGCGTGTAAATATTGCCCATAAAGGTCCATAAAATACGCCCGGCAAACCCTACGGCAAAAATCCACGCCGCAGAAAAATGCAGGTAGCGGATCCAGCCCATAAGAAAATGGTTACTGGCCTCCCCCGACAGTGAGGGAGGGGGTGAGCCAATAAAATACCCGGTAATAACCAGCACAACGATGGACGCCGCAGTCACCCAGTGCCAGAGCCGCACAGGGGCTTCGTACACATAAATCGTGGTGAGCTTGCGCGCACGCAATGCGCGCGCGTTTTGCCCTTGCAGGTTTGTGCCCTGCAAATCCTCGTCGGTCAGGATGTTTGATTTGGATGGAACCATCGGGCTATCCCCCTTAGCGCACGGTTACGCGGGCGAGTTCATCCCCATCTGGTGCCATGACATGCGTGGCGCAGGCCATGCAGGGGTCAAACGAATGGAGGGTGCGCAGGATTTCCACCGGCTGTTCGGGGTTGGCCATGGGCGTGCCCAGAAGCGAGGCTTCGAATGCACCAATATTGCCCTTGGCATCACGCGGGCCTGCGTTCCATGTGCTGGGCACCACGCACTGGTAGTTTTCTATCCGGCCATCCTTGATTTTGATCCAGTGGCCAAGACCACCGCGCGGAGCAGCCACAAGGCCAACGCCTTTTGCTTCCTTGGGCCATGTTGCGGGGTCCCAGCGGGACATGTTGGCTGTTGCCAGATCACCATTGCGGATGTTTGTAATCAGGGCATCGTAATCATCCAGCAGCTGCTGGGCACAATAATGCCCTTCCAGCGCGCGGGTTAACGTACGCCCAATGGTGGTTGGCAGCGCCTGCTGCGGGGTAAAGCTGGTGCCCGCCAGCGCGTTAAAGCGCCCCAGTGCATCATCCACCTGCGCCTTAACGTAGGGCACGCCTTTTGCATACGCCAGAATATAGCGCGCCAGAGGCCCGACCTCACACGCATTGCCACGCCAGCGCGGTGCTTTGACCCACGAATATTTGGCGTTTTCGTCCACTGCTTCAATATTGGTGCGCGTGCCTTTGGCCCCACTGCCCAGAGCGTAATGCGGGTCGGTTACCCCATCCCATGGATGCAGCCCAATATCTTCACGGCCCTGCCCGTAGCTGTACCAGCTATGGGTTACAAACTCCTGCACCTGTTGCGGGTCACGGGCATCAATCGGGTGGATTTCGTTCCAGTTGCCATTCAGGATTACACCACCGGGCAGACGGTCGGTGGATTTATCCCCCTGCACAGTTGGGTAATCGCCGTAATCCATGAGGTTATGGTTTGCCAGACCACCACCGTAGAGCCAGTTTTTGTAATAGCTGGCAATCGCGATAACATCGGGCACATACACGTTTTGCGAAAACTCGTAAGCTTCATCCAGCTTTTGTTTGATGAAGTTCAGGCGCTCCATGTTAAGCGGAGCCCCCGCTGCCATGTCCCCATCAATATTGATCGCGCAGGGAACGCCGCCAACCATGTAGTTGGGGTGCGGGTTTTTACCCCCCAGAATGGTATGGATTTTTACAATTTCTTTTTGAAAATCCAGTGCTTCAAGGTAGTGCGTTACAGCCATAAGATCGGCTTCGGGCGGGAGCAGATAGGCCTTGCTGTCCCAGTACCCGTTTTTGAAAATGCCGAGCTGCCCGCTCTCCACAAATTTTTTCAGCCTGTTCTGTACATCGCGGAAATAACCGGGAGAAGATTTGGCGTGGTTGGGAGAAACCGATTGCTGCAACATGGATGTTGCACGTGGGTCCGCCCGCAGGGCATTGACCGGATTAACCCAGTCCAGCGCATGCAGATGGTAAAAATGCACGACATGGTCATGCCATGCCAGAACCTTGGCCATGATCTGGCGAATAAGGAATGCATTGGTGGGAATGCGAATATCCAGCGCATCTTCCACCGCACGCACGGAGGCCAGAGCATGGCAACCGGTGCACACACCGCAGATCCGCTCCACAAAAGCCCATGCGTCACGCGGGTCGCGCCCACGCAGAATAACCTCCAGCCCGCGCCACATTGTGCCGGTGGAAACCGCATTGCGGATGATGTTCTGCTCATCCACATTAACCTCAACGCGCATATGCCCTTCAATGCGGGTCAGCGGGTCCACCACAATGCGCTTGCCACCGTTATCAAGCGCAAAACCGTTTGGTGTCTGGAGCGTGGTCATTGGGCATCATCCCCTTTGTAACGTGCGCGGCTGAGCGCGCTTATGGCGGCGTGGGCGGCAAGGCCCGCACCTACGGCCCCGGCGGCAACCATGCCCACCTTGTCCGCGCTGGCTTCTATGCCAAAACCCCCGACATTCTGGAGCCTTGCGTACCATGACCCCTTGTCCCAGAACCCATCTTCGGAACAGCCAATGCAGCCATGACCGGACTGGATGGGGAAGGACACGCCATCATTCCACCGCACGGTAGAACAGGCGTTATAGGTGGTTGGGCCTTTGCAACCGACCTTGTAGAGGCAGTACCCCTTGCGGGCCCCTTCATCATCAAAGCTTTCCACATACTGGCCTGCATCAAAATGCGGGCGGCGGTAGCATTTGTCGTGAATGCGCTGGGAGTAGAACATTTTGGGCCGCCCCTGCCGGTCAAGTTCGGGCAGGCGGTCAAATGTAAGCATGTAGGTAATAACGCCGGTCATGACCTCGGCAATGGGCGGGCAACCGGGCACCTTGATAATGGGCTTGTCCAGAATAACCTTGTGGACGGGGGTTGCCTGTGTGGGGTTGGGCCGAGCCGCCTGCACGCAGCCATACGAAGCGCATGACCCCCACGAGATAATGGCCTTGGCCCCGCTGGCCACTTTTTTAAGCTGCTCCACAAATGGCTTGCCGCCAATAATGCAGTACATGCCATCTTCATTAAGGGGCGGGTTCCCCTCCACGGCCAGAATATAGTTGCCGTGGTACTTCTCCATGACCTCGTCCAGAATGGCCTCAGCCTGATGCCCGGCAGACGCCATAAGGGTATCATCATAATCCAGCGAGATCATGGACAGGACCACATCCTTGACCAGCGGATGTGCCGAGCGAATAAAACTTTCCGAGCAGCAGGTGCATTCCAGCCCATGCAGCCACAATACGGGCAGGCGGGGTTTGGTTTCCATCGCGCTGGCAATCTGGGGCACAAACTCAGGCCCCAGACCAAGGGCCGCAGCGGTCAGCGAGCAGTATTTGATAAACGAGCGGCGGGTAATGCCCTGCCGTCGCATCACGTCATAAAACGTTTCAAGTCCAGCCATCAATGAAGACGTCCTCCTCAGGCGGCGAACCAGAACAGGTCCGCAATTACCTACAAGGAGAAAGCAAGAAGTGTGCCACACCCCAAAAAGGCAGGCGGCTCCGCCCCAGACACGCCAATGGACACAGCCCTGCCGACAGAATTGGCAGCCAGCTTTCCACTTTTATCTGCTCTTTCAGGCCTGACTGTGCCGGTATGCCGCCACCGCAGCCTGCCCCACGGCCAGCCCGCCATCCCCCGCAGGTACACACGCGGGCAGGAGCACGCGCAACCCGGCGGCCTGCAAAAGCGGCACCAGCAGGCCCACAAGCACACCGTTATGCATAACCCCGCCCGCCAGCGCCACCGTACCCACCCCCGTACGCCGGGCAAGCTGGCCTGCGGCTTTGGCCAGAACACGCGCCAGTCCGGCATGGAACGCCCAGGCCAGTTCGGGGGCAGCAACCCCTTCTGCCAGCCTGTGCAGGCCAGCGCGCCACATGGGAGCGGGGTCTATTTCCAGCAAGGTGCCGCACAGATGCAAACCAAACTCCAGCGGCTCACAGGCTCCTTCTACCCTTTCAGCCAGCGCTTCCAGTTGCATGGCGGCCTCTCCCTCATAACTCAGGCGGGTTGGGGCCGTGCCAACAAGGGCTGCCATGGCATCAAACAGGCGCCCGGCGGAACTGGTCAGGGGAGCATTAACCCCCGCGCGTACCATGGAGCGCAGGGCATCTACCGGCCTGTCCTTTAACGCGCAGAGTTGTGCCTGCACTTTGCTGGCCCCCTCCGCCCCCAAAGCGTTATCCAGATGTGCCAAAAGCATGCGCCAGGGTTCACGCGCGGCTTTTTCTCCCCCCGGCATGGGCACTGTGGCCAAACGGCCCAAGCGGGTCATATGGGCATAATCACACATCAGTATTTCGCACCCCCATAAGGTGCCATCCGGCCCATAGCCCGTACCATCAAGCGCCAGCCCCAGAACAGGCCCCTGCTCCCACCCATTCTCGGCCATGGTAGCGGCAATATGTGCATGGTGGTGCCAGACTGTTTCAAGCTGCCAGCCATGATCTTCCGCCAGTTTTTGCCCTACAGCGCGACTGCGGTACCCGGGGTGGTCATCCACTGCCACAATGGCGGGCGTTTGCCCGAACAGTGCCCTGTAATCCGCCAGAGCGGCCAGCATAGCCTGCTCCGTAGCCAGTTGCGCCATATCCCCCAGATGGTGGGACAGCAGAGCCCGCCCGCCCTGCGTCAGACAGAACGCGGCTTTTAAATCCCCCCCCATAGCCAGAACGGGGGGAGATTTTGCCATAAGAGCCGGTAGCGGCAGTGGCTCTGGTGCCAGCCCCCGCCCCCGGCGCAAAACCCGCGCCTGCCCGGCCAGCACGCGTACCACGCTATCATCCAGCCGCCTGGCAATAGGCCGGTCGTGCATGAGCCATGCATCCGCGATGCCCTGCAAGTTCTCCAGTGCTTCCGCATTATGCACAACCTGCGGCTGCCCCGAACGGTTGGCACTGCTCATGACCAGCGGCTGACCAACTTTTTGCATGAGCACAACATGCAGCGGCGTATAGGGCAGAAGCAGCCCGACCCGCTCCATACCCGGGGCCACATTGGGCGCAAAAGCCCACTCCCTGCGCTGGCGGACCAGCACGACGGGGGCTGAGACATCCTCCAGCGCCTGACGCTCCGCGGCACAGAAATAGGCATAGTCTTCCGCCATAGCCATATCCCGCACCATAACCGCAAGCGGGCGGGTAGGCCTGTTCTTGCGCTCCCGCAGTGCTGCAACAGCCGCCTCCGAACCCGCAAGGCAGGCCAGATGAAAACCGCCGATCCCCTTTATGGCCACCACCTGCCCCGCCAGCAGACTGCTCACGGCGTGATCAAGCGCCCCATCCCCCACAACAGGGTTGCTCCCCTTTTGCCCGGAGACAAACGTCAACCGGGGGCCGCACACCGGGCAGGCAACGGGCTGGGCATGGAAGCGCCTGTCCTGCGGGTTGGCATATTCGGCCCCACAGGCGGGGCACATGGCAAAGGCCGCCATGGTCGTGCGGGCACGGTCATACGGAATGCCGGTTACAATGGAAAAACGTGGCCCGCAATCTGTGCAGTTTGTAAAAGCGTACTGGTAGCGGCGGTCTTTTTTATCCGCAATTTCCGCAATGCAGGCGGGGCATATAGCCAGATCCGCCACAATGCCAGCCTGCACCGTACCGGGCTGGCTGGCCTGTATGGTAAAACCCTGCCAGCCTTCGTCCTGCGCCATGCTGCGCTTGAGCGCCACAATGCGGGCACGAGGAGGCGGGCTTGCGAGCGCGTCCACCAGTGCCGCCACCCGCTCTGGTGGCCCGGCTACGACAATCCGCACGCCATCGCCCCGGTTGCTCACATAGCCCCGCAACCCCAGCTTTTGCGCAAGACGCCATACAAAAGGCCGAAAACCAACCCCCTGCACCAAACCTGTTACAAAAATTTCCTCAGCACACTCGGGCATTAGTGCACGGTACATGCCATGCACGGGTCAAACGAGCGCACAATATGCTGCACGGAAAGCGGGGTCTGCTCCCCTTCTTTTACGGGAGCACCCCTTAGCGCGTATTCAAGCGGGCCTTCCACCCCGGCGCTGTCTCGCGGTGAAAAGTTCCATGTTGTCGGGGCTATAATCTGATAGCGCGAGATCAGTCCTTTTTCCACGCAAAGCCAGTGGCCCAGAGCACCACGGGCGGCCTCCGTCATACCTATGGCGCGCCCATCGGGCACGGTGCCGGGCTGGGCGTGGCACCACGGCTCGCCCGGACGCAGGGCGCGGACCCATTGCTCCATAAGCGGCACAAGCCGTGCAACCTCCACAAGCCGCGCCACCACGCGGGACAGAACATTCCCACCATGATCAGCCACAAGTGCACGCACCAATGGCTGGCCTGCCATAAGCTGGCGGGCCAGGGCGCCTGTCTCGCACGGCAACCCCGCCATGCGGGGAGCCTTGCACCATGTGTAGGACGCATCCTCGCGCATATGGGGTTCGGTCGTGCCTTCAAACGGGGGCAAAGGCTGCGGGGCCTGCGCCATATGGCTGAAGGTGTGATCCTCCCGCACCTCTTGAATATTCAAAGCCCGCACGGCTCCGGATTCAAAAATACCAGAGCGCCAGTGGCGTTGCCGGGGATCAGATTCAAAGCCCGGATACGCTCCAAAACTTAAAAACCGATCGTAGCTGCGCCCACTGTGCTGCAAGGCAAGGTCCTGGGCAATTTGTAAAAACAACCCAAAATCTGATCCGTTCTGTTTATCCCTCCAGTGGCGGAGGTCCTGCGGGGCGGACAGGGCGGCAACATCCTCCAGTCTTGTGCCAAACAGACTGTCCTCCAGCGCGGCGCGTACACCCCCCAGAATACCCAGCAGGCGCGTGCATTCCTGCTTTTCCACCCCGCGGGACAAACCGCCGGGCTGTATGGCCAGCGTGTGCGGCCAGTGCCCTGCCAGAATACCCATAACATGCAGTGCCAGTGCCCGCGTTTGCAAAATACCGCGCACGGCACTCCCGCGTAACGCGGCAAAACGCTCATACGCACGGGGGTGCCAAGGCCGCCCCTCATAATCAGGGCGGGCAAAATCGGGCATGAAGAACAAGTGAAAATGCGTGAGGTGATCTGCCAGATTTTCAGTCGCCAAGATCAGGTTGGTGGCAAGCTGGCCGTTATGGGTTGGCACCATGCCCATAACTCCCCCCAGCGCCAGTGCGGCCGCATGGGACTGGGAGACAGAACATATGCCGCAGATACGCGGCGCAATAACCAGTGCATCCATGGGGGTGCGGCCTTCCAGCACCCGCTCTATACCCCGGAAGAGCGGCGCATTCACCCAGGCCCGCTCCACCTGATGCCCCACAACATCCAGCCGCACTTCCAGATCCCCTTCCACGCGGTTGAAAGGGCCTGCCACCAGCCGGGTTTTTGTCTGCTCCACCATATACGCGCCTACCCCTCCGCCCCCGTGCTGCTTGGCGGCACAAGCAGATGATCGCTTACCGCATTGCGGGCAACACGCTCCGGCGTTGCCGCCTTTGCCAGCGTGGAGAGCGCAACGAACCATGCCTTTGGCATATCGGTTGGTAAGCCAACAGGAATACCGGCTATACGCGGAGTTTGGGCAAAGGGGTGTCCCGGTTCCTCAAACTCGGGGGCTGTGCAGTTAATGCAGGCATAGCCTCCTCGTGTGCAGGAGCCTTCCCCGTTCCACAGGCGGTTGTTACAGTCCGCATGGGCCTGTGTGCCGACACACCCCATATATTCCATCATGCAGCCCAACTGGGCGGGCTGGCGCGCACTGGCCTTGTATTCGTAATACTCATTCCGCGTGCAGCCCTGATGCACAAGCTGGTCAGCATACAGGCGGGGGCGACCGACTGCGTCCATATCCTCCGCGTGCAGGTTTTCCTGTGCCAGCAGGACCAGTGTCTCGATCACCCAGCCCGGATGCGTCGGGCAGCCTGCGATATTCACAACCGGCAAACCGGATTGCGCCCGAAAATCCGCCCCCAGCGCCCCACCAGGATGCACACCTTCATACTGCAACCCACAGGCATCCAGAATATTGGGGGACGCCGCAGCCATACCGCCATAGGCCGAGCAACTGCCCACAGCCACAACGTAACGCGCAACTGCGGCCAACTGGCGGACCCATTCCATCATGGGCAGGTCCGTGCCCCCCATAACATGGTAACGACCCGTGCCTTCCGGCCCACGCAGCACGGCCCCTTCCAGACACAGGGCATCCATCCGCACTCGGCCAGCCAGAATGTCCGCCAGCAGTGCCTTGACCTCCGCACCGCTTTGCTCCGACAGGCTGGGATGCCACAAAAACTCCACACCCGCACCGCGTAGCTGGGCCACAAGGTCCGGGGTTTCAGCGCACAGGAGCGACATGCTGCACCCGCCGCACCCACCGGACTGAAGCCACAGAACAGTAAAAGCCATGCTCTCCCTACCCTTCTTCCGGTAACACGGCTGGCCCGCCATCCGGGGCAAATGCGGGCAGGTCAAACGCCACAACCGCACCACCCTGCGCCCCGTTACGCACCGTAAACTGCCCCCCATGGTCGGATACGGTGCCATAGCAGATGGCAAGCCCTAACCCCGTTCCCTTGCCGACAGGCTTGGTTGTAAAAAACGGATCAAATATATGGCCCGCCACATCGGGGGGGATACCGCTCCCGTTATCGGCAATCTGCACGCGCACGCGCACGCCATCCCGCTTTGCTGTCACGCACATTACAGGGTGTGGCACATCTTCCATGGCATCGAGCGCATTCTGCACCAGATTCATGACAACCTGCTGCATGCGCCCTGCATGGCCTTCAACCTCCAGCGGCTCTTCCACATCCATGCGGGTTTCCACAATACGGTCCGCGCTGGCAAGCACCCATTCCAGTCCCGTACGCACAACGCCTGCCATATCAAACACAGCCCCAGCACTCCGCCGGTCTGATGAAAAGCGGCGCAGATCGGCCACAATATCACGCACGCGCTCGGCACCTTCTACAATACCGTCCAGCGTCCCCCCCCAGTTCGGAGACAACCATATCCACCCGCAATGCCTGCCGCTCCTGCGCAAACAGAGCTGCGCCGGGCTGGGCGTGAATGTGCTCCAGATACGTGACCAGCCGGGGAACAAAGCGTTTGAGCGTATAGGCATTGCCATATACGAACGAGATCGGGTTATTCAGCTCATGCGCAACCCCGGCAACCAGCCGCCCAAGGGATGCCATTTTTTCGGCCTGTACCAGCTGCACATGGGCAGCCTTGAGGTTACGGTGCGCCTGATCCAGCTCGGAATAAGCGCGCCTGACCTCCCCCAAGGGCCGACCAAGCAGCACAATGCCGGAAAGGCGTTGCCGCCGGTCGTATAGCAGCGTGCCATTAACGGCAAAAGGCAGCGCACCCGATGTAGTGGAGAACTGGAACTCCCTGTCCTCCAGCCCCTGCCGCCGGGTCATGCTGCTTGCAACATCCTCGGCTTTCAAGCCAGATGAGGGAGCTATCAGGTCCTCCAGCCGCACGCCGACAATGCTTTGCCCTTCTGGTGCAAACAGTTTTTCCGCAGCAGTATTCGTGCGCACGATGCGCAGTGCCGTATCGCACGCCACCAGCACATCGGACATGGATTCAAACACGCTGGCCATAAATGCGTGCGCTTCTTCCAAAGCGGCATTTTTACGCTCCAGCTCCACCTGCTGGCCAATAAGCTGGCCCCAGGTTTCTTCCATTTTACCTATGACGTTCAGCCATATCTGCTCGCCCTCGGCGGAGGCGTTAACAGGCTCGGGCTGTGGGGCCTTTCCGGTCAGCATTGACGGCCCTCCCCTTAATTCATACGTGAACGTGGCGGGGATTATAACACAGGCCCAAGCGCCGCCTACCCACAGAAAACGAAACAAAAAACATAACCAGAGCATTTATATTATTGTTATTCATTAATTCACGTGTGCCCTGCTATTCATATCTGGACACGTCTATCCTGACCTTACGCTTTGGAGCATTCCCCAGCATGAACCGCGCTTCTCTTTTATTTTCGGCAGCTTCGGCCATCATTGCCTTCAGCACCCTCAGCCCCGTATCCGCCCAGACCATTACCAAAGCGTCTCAGGTCCAGTCTGGCACCTATGCGGTAGAAGCCGACCATACCCAGATCGGGTTTTCCGTCCTGCATTTTGGGTTTACCAACTACTACGGTGCGTTTTCCAACGCATCGGGCACACTGGAGCTGAATGCCCAGTCCCCCGCATCTTCCAGATTATCCGTGACCATTCCGGTTGCATCCGTTCAGACAACCAGTTCCCAGCTGACTGATGAATTGAAAGGCCCGCAGTGGTTTGATGCGACAAAATTCCCGAATGCGACCTTTGTTTCGACCAGCATTAAAATGCTTGGCCAGAATGATGCGACAATCCACGGCAACCTGACCCTGCATGGCATTACAAAGCCGATTACCCTGAATGCGCATTTTGTAGGGGCTGGCATTAACCCGATGGACAAAAAATATACGACCGGGTTTGACGCCACAAGCACCTTCAACCGCAGCGACTTCGGCATCAAGACCTATGTGCCTTATGTGAGTGATTCCGTAACCCTGCGCATTTCCGGTGCGTTCGAAAAGCAGAATTAACCGTCCCGCCTGCGCACCACATGGCAACCCTGCTTTTTTAGAATGTAGTGGCAGCCATGAGGCGCGCAGGCCCTTTGTGGCTGCCCCCCAAGCACAATAATGTTAGGCGCAACCCAACTGAATAATCATCATCCACACAACAAATAAGCCCATTCCCTGCTGAGCCATCAATTCAACACACAATATTTCCCGCACATAATTCATTGAAAATCCAGAAAAAATCTTGGATTTATTATTACCACTCACGGCCTGTTCAACCCCCGAGTTCTCCCTTTAGTCGGCCATGGAATCCAGCGGGGCTTACATACCTGCCTTATCTGCCAAACGTAAATAATACAGAATGATTGATATATATCATTGTCTATGGTGTATTTAGGGTCGAAGCATGGCCAACTCACACTCGGGCACTATGGTTGTGGCCTGAACAGGCTTTATTAAACCCGTATGCTCGTTTTGGCTGAACTTTTGACTGAGCGCCCCGTTTACCAAGGCGCCAGACCAGCCCGGTACCGCTGCACAGGATAATACCCATCTATGAACGCCGATCCCCTGTCTGGTCAGTTTGATTTTTCTACCCTTCCTGATCTGGCGCCTCTGGGGCAAACACTTTTCAGGAAAGTTCCGATCGGGACAGTCGTTGTGCGTCTGTCCGATAGCCAGATTCTCCTGCGCAACCCGGCCTTCCGCCATATTGCGGACGACAAGATTTCCACCATGTCCGCACTGATCGACACCAGTTGCGTGGACCCCAAGCAGCAGGAACAGCTCCGCGCTCAGGTCCGGCATGCCAAAAGCCGGGCGGATCGGGAGGACACAAGCGAACTGCCAGAACTGGTGCTCGACCTTAAAGGCGCAGATGGCAGAATACGCATTGTGCAGCACTATGCGCTCATGTTCCATAAGCAGGGCATAGCGATTGGTATTTTCCGCGATATTTCAGACATCAAGCGCAAATACCGCGCACTCCAGAAAGATGCCTTTACAGATGAACTGACCGGCGTTGGCAACCGGCGCGGCCTGATGGAACGCTGGAATGAGGAAATAGAAGACGACCCCGCGCAGGCCATAGGCTTTCTCATGATTGATCTGGACCAGTTCAAACCGATCAATGACACATACGGCCATGCCACCGGGGATAACGTGTTGCGGAGCATGGCCCGCAGGCTGCGCAAAAGCGTACGTAAAAGCGACTACGTCGTGCGTATGGGCGGGGATGAATTTGGTATTCTGCTCCCCGGCATTGAGAGCAGAACCATGCTGGATACGGTCAGCAACAAACTGCTGGCTGCCCTGCGCCGCCCGGTAACGGTTGATACGCTCAAACTCTCCCTGTCGGGCAGCATTGGCGGCGGGCTTTACCCCGAGGACGGCAAGGACCTTGCCGCCATTATGGTCCATGCCGACCAGTCTATGTACAGCACCAAAAAGAAAATTCCTGCCAGAAAGCGCTCCCAAAAGCCCCTTGTCACCATCAAGCCCCCTGCACCTTAAGGTGCTCCGGCCCCAGCGCCCGGCCACATAATGGGAACGCTCCTACGCCTGACCAGCCCGACTGCTCCATGCAGGCAGGAGCACTAACCTTTTATTCCTCATGCTCTGCGGGATGCAGCACGTGCGGGAATGCGGAAGTGCTGAAAAACGCGATCAGAATACCACACAGGGCAACTGCAAGGGCCAGAGGTGTCAGCACCGCAAAGCCTGCCTGTGTCAGCACCACACCCCCGGCGGCAGAACCGAGCAGAATACCGGCATTGCTTGCGGCGTTAATGGCAGCACCGGCCACATCCGCCCGGGTGGCACGGGCCCGGATTGCGCCGGACATAACAAACGGAATAATGGCGGAATAACCAATACACCACAGGCCCACCGCCGCGACAGACATCCAACCCGACAGGATATGCCCATACAGAAGACCCATGCCCACAAGCATGGCCATACCGCTGGCCAGCATACCCGCAGCCGGTCGGCGGTCCACAATCTGCCCTGCACCCCATAGGCCCAGAATACTCAGCCCTCCGGTAAGCAGCAGAGCAATGCTGAGCACACCACTGGACAGCCCATGCTCAAGCAGGAGCGGCGTGACATACGTGTACAGCAGGTTATGTGCGAAAAAGAAGACCGCATCCACCAGAACCACAACCAGAAACGTGCGCATGACCTTGCGCGAGACAATGCTGGGCAGGCTCTCCTTGACATGCACGGCAGAAGATACGGGTGGCAGAAAAAACGCAATGCAGAGCGTGAGCACAACGGCAATGCCGGTCATGATGTACATAGCCACGCGCCAGCTGGCCAGATGCCCGACAGCCGCAGTCCCCGGCACCCCCAGAATAGCCCCGAGCGATGTACCGCCATACACGAACGAAATAGCCCGCCCGGTCATTCCCGCAGGCACAAGGCGGGCCGCGTAAGCCGAGACAATGGACATAAGCAGCGCATGGGCCAGCCCGCCAATACAGCGGCCTGCGCATAGCACAACAAAAGTGGGTGCCATGGCCACCACCAGATTGGACACCACATAGCCCGAGAGAGAAACAAGCATAAGCCGCTTACGGTCAATATGTGCGGTCATAATGGTCAGGGGCACGGCACCAAGAGCGACCATAAGCGCAAAAGCACTCACGGCCAGCCCAGCCTGACCTTCCTGTATATGGAAGGTCCCGGCCATTTCTATCAGTATGCCAACGGGTGCGACCTCACTGGTCAGCGCCGTAAAGGTGCAGGCAAACAGCGCCCAAAGCCCGATACTGGCTCCGGGAGGAAGATGTTTAAAAAGCATGACAACCTGTTTTAAAGACAGAAATACGGATTTATACCGTGTGTGCGGCGCCCTTCTGGCACTTCCTGCACCAAAGCGAAACACCTAAATGCTGTATAAACGAAGGGAGTTGGCTTTATTTCTTATATTCCGAAATCTTATAAAACTGTCATGCCAGCCCCGATTTTGCCTACGTTAACCATGGGCAGCAGACCATACCAACCACGCCTGCACACTATACTCCGGCACCCCACCCGGCCGTGCGCCTCCGGGTACCCCCCGCACCGGCCAGAGCCTTACCCGGTATAACGGGCCAAAAACGGGCCTGTTGTGCTGCCTTGTGTGTGTGCCACGTCATACGGCACACCCTGCGCCACAATGCACCCTCCCCGGCTGCCTGCTCCCGGGCCCAAGTCAATAACCCAGTCGCTCCTTGCAACAAGCCGCATATCGTGCTCGGCCACCAGAACGGTATTACCGGCCTGCACCAGCTCATGCAGATGTTCCATCAGCCTGTCTGCATCAAACGGGTGCAGGCCGGTTGTGGGCTCGTCCAGCACATAAAGCGTGTGGCCACGCCGCTGTTTCTGCAACTCCGTTGCTAGCTTGATCCGCTGTGCCTCCCCACCGGAAAGCTCTGTTGCAGGCTGCCCCAGAGTAAGGTGCCCCAGCCCGCCACGTTGCAGTGTGGCCAAAATCTGTGGTTCTTCCGCACTTTTCGTGATGATGTTTTTTGATTATGCGGGCTGAAGGACACGCGCCCTGAGGAGTTCGAAGCCTGCTCTTCCGAACATGGTTCGCTTGATCATTTTCAGTCGGCTGATCTGTCCTTCAACCGGGCTGGTTGTCCAAGGTGTGACAAGAGACGCTTCAATGGCAGCCGCATCCCGTTCAAGCGCGGGAATCAGACGTGACAGCAGCGTCGTCTTTCCTTCTTCCAGCAGAGCCTTCAGATCGCCTCCCGTGCAGGTGTCACCCCTTTTACAGAGCAGGGTCTGCATTTTCCTGAGCCAGCAGAGTGTGACGGCAAGGTGCGGTTCAGCTTCCAGAAGGGCAGGAACCAGCAGTCCCTCCTGTCCGGCAGATAACGGATCCTCTGCGAGGAGAAGCCGCGCAAGTCTGCGTCCCCGAGGTGCAACGACATGCGCGGAAGGAACGGGTTTCGCGGAACATCCCTGTCGCGTCGCCACCCATTTCCAGACGGTGCCATATTGTCCTGCAAAGCCCTGCTCCAGGAGTTCCCGCCATAGCTGACGACTATTGCGACATCCTTCGGACCATCTCTTTTCCAGGTGGGCTGCGTAAGGCACGAGTATGCTGCGTAGCGGAACCGTCCTTTTCCATGGTGGTGCATGGCCCCGCTGAAACCAGCGCCGCACGGTTTTTCTCTCTACCCCGATCGTTGTGGCGATAGCCTGAATGCTGTGTCCCTCTGCTTTCAGGGCAAGAGCTTCCTTGAAAAGAATATCACGTCGTTCCCCAGAGGCTGACCTGACGACCGCCTGCGCCTCTTCTGGATGCGCTCTGATTGTTTCAGATATTTTGCTTACTGCCGTTGATACGTTCAGCTGTCGTGTCAGGGTCCTCACTGTTGTCGTAAAACGGTCCAGAATGCTGACAAAAGCGTCTGACAGGTTCTTCAGCAGATGCCAGCGGTCTGTCACCTGAAGAGCGGATGGTGCGCCTCTGCGGCATCCGTCTGCATAAGCACCGGCACGGTCTCTGGCAATGATTTCAATACCGGGATGGACCTGCAGCCATCGGGCAAGGGTATCAGCGTCCCGATCTGGCAGGAGGTCAATGACATCATTTTTCTCAAGATCAACCACAATCGTTCCATAGTGATGTCCCCGCCGCCATGCCCAGTCATCCACCCCCACCACACGTGTACGGGCCATGCCTTTTGTGGTGTTCTGCGCACGTGAGAGAAGACGGCGGACAAGAGTATCGGCGCTGATGGGGCAACACAGGCGCACGGTCATTCGTGCTCCAGCGGAACCGCCCAGGGTATGGGCGATATAATAATGAAGATCGGCAAGACGTGTGGTCTGTCTGCCATGACGCACGGTTATCCCCTCAAGGGGCATGACAAACGTCCGACGTGGACAAAGCATCGTCTGGCAGAAAAAGCGCGGCACAGAAACGATCAGCGTGGCTGGACGGCCCTGCCATGGAAGATCCGCGAGTTTTCTCTGATAGAAACTGTGAATGCGTCGTGTCGGGCACTGACAGTCCGGACACACTGCACTCCGCTTTCGCAGACTGACTTCGATCTCCACTCTGTTGTCCAGTGCAACAACACGACGAACGACGAGGGAACGGGGAAGATCAAGAGACCGAAGGCGTGACACTGGGGAATATCCATGAAAGTGAACGACTTTCTGGATTTCCCAGTTCCGGAACCTAAGTACAAGATACCCATCACGAAAAGTGCGGAAGAACCAAATCTGTGCCGGACCCGCATCTTCGGCCAGGAACAGGCAGGCTTCATCCACCGTCATGGCCAGAAGGTCGGCAATGGAACGGCCACGGTAAGTAACCTCAAGCACCTGCGGTTTGTAACGCGCTCCATGGCATGTGGGGCATGGCGCGTACACACTGGGCAGAAACAGCAGCTCCACCATGGTTGCCCCGGCCCCTTCACAGGTTGGGCAACGCCCCTTGGGCAGGTTGAAGGAGAAGTACCCCGCATCATACCCCCGCTTTTGTGCCAGCTCCGTTCTGGCATAGAGTTTACGGATCATGTCAAACAGACCCGTATAGGTCGCAAGGTTGGAGCGGGGCGTGCGCCCTATGGGTTTTTGGTCAATGACCACCAGACGCCTGATATGCTCCAGCCCCTCCACAATATGGCCCTGCGGCTCCCCCATGGGGTTAGAAGCCACAATGGGGTCCTCTTCCTCCTCCACCACCGGGGTTTGCCCCAGCGCGCGGGCTACAATGCTGGTTAACACCTGACTGACCAGAGAGGATTTACCCGAACCCGACACCCCCGTAACCGCAACCAGCGTGCCAAGAGGAAAAGCCGCGGAAAGATTATCCAGATTATTCCACGTCATACCATCCAGCCGCAGCCACGCCTGTGGCGTTCTGGGCGTGTAGGCCACTTGGGCGGAGGGGGCAAACACGTAATGGCGGGTGTGGGACGCAGCAATATCTTCCAACCCGGCAAGGGGGCCGGAATACAGTATCTCTCCCCCCCGTGTGCCCGCCTGCGGCCCTACATCCACCACCCATTGCGCATGGCGGATAATATCCAGATTATGCTCAACCAGAAAAAGCGAGTTCCCTGCGCGGCGCAAGCGCTCCAGTGCGGTAAGCAGGGCCTGTGTATCCGCCGGATGCAACCCGGCTGATGGTTCATCCAGCACATAGACCACTCCAAACAGGTTGGAATGAATCTGCGTGCCAAGCCGCAGGCGCTGGTATTCCCCGGGCGAGAGAGTCTGCACACCCCGATCCATTTGCAGGTAGCCGAGCCCCAGCTCTTCGAGCACACCAATCCGGGCGGCCATGTCCTGCACAATCCGCTCCGCGGCAATGGCCGTTGCATCTGCTGCGGGCTTTGCGCCAATAGTCGTGCGGAGCGTTGCGGCTATTGTTTCCAGCGGCAAGGCGGTCATGGCAGCTATTGTGTGCCCGCCAAATGTTACACGCAGGGCATCGGCATTAAGCCGTTGGCCGTGGCAGGATGGGCAGAGTGTAGTGGTCATGAATGCCTCGACCCGGCGGCGCATCATGGCACTTTGCGATTTGGCAAATGTTTGCAGAATATATCGCCGCGCCCCCGTAAATGTACCTTGGTATGCTGGCTCCACGCCCTGCGCCATGGCCTGCACCACCTGCGCGTGGGTGAGGCCGGGATAGACCGGATGTGTTGGGGTCTCATCGGTAAAAAGTATCCACTCGCGCGTTTTTTTGGGCAGGTCGCGCCAGGGAATATCAACATCCACACCTCTGGTGATCAGAATATCCCGCAGGTTCTGCCCCTGCCATGCACTCGGCCACGATGCCACAGCCCGCTCACGGAGTGTGCGCGATGGGTCTGGCACCATGCTCTCCTCCGTAACATCATGAATACGGCCCAGCCCGTGGCAGCGTTTGCAGGCCCCCATAGGCGTATTGGGGGAGAAGGATTCCGCCTCCAGCCGAGCCAACCCCGGAGGATAATCCCCCGCACGCGAGTACAGCATGCGCAGCAGGTTGGAGAGTGTTGTAATACTGCCCACGGACGAACGGCCCGAACTCCCTCCGCGCTGTTGCTGGAGTGCTATGGCCGGGGGAAGCCCATCCACCCCGTCCACATCGGGAACGGGCATCTGCTGGAACAGCCGCCGGGCATAGGGCGAGACAGATTCCAGATAACGGCGCTGGGCCTCTGCATACAACGTGCCAAATGCCAGCGAGGACTTGCCCGAACCCGAAAGCCCCGTAAACACAACCAGACTGTCCCGCGGGATACTCAGGCTAACATTTTTCAGGTTATGTTCACGCGCCCCACGCACATGCACAAACCCGTTATCTGCCTCCCGGCCTGCTTCTTCCACTGGGTGCCTGCTGTGCATAGGGGATTACCTTACTCCTGTGGTGCCCTGAGTTCCGGGTCCTTGAACCGGCGGTTGGCCAGCACGGGCAGAACCTCACGGGTTGCGCGCATACGCTCCTTGTCCACAGTGGCAAAGAGCAGGTCCGGGCCACTCCCCGCGCGGACCACGGCAACCCCCATGGGGTCCACCAGCATGCTGCACCCTATGTTGCGGGGGCCGCACTCGCCCACGGCGGCCACGTAGCAGGTGTTCTCCAGCGCACGGGCCGTTACCATAACCTCCCAGTGCCATTCCTTGCCGGGGCCGCGCACCCATGCGGCTGGCACGCTCAGCAGGTCCGCACCACGCACCACAAGGGAGCGCGCGACCTCGGGGAAGCGCACATCGTAACAGGTCATCAACCCCACACGTATATCCCCCACCTGCACAATGGGGGGGAGTTCCGTGCCGGGCACATAGTCGTTTGATTCCTTCATGTTAAAGGCATCATACAAGTGCAGCTTGCGGTAACAGGCCACCACCCCGGTCGCATCAAGCACAATCTGGCAGTTATGGGTCAGCGCAGGTACGGCGGGGGTGGCAATGCAGCAGATAACGCTCAGCGCCTTACCAGCCAGCGCGTTAACCAGCCCGCTGACAAATGGCCCATCCAGCATTTGCGCCGTGCGTACGGTAATGCCGGGGTCGTGCATATCTGCCGCGATAATACTCTCTGGCAGAATAAGCAGCCCGGCCCCTTCCGCCGCAGCCCGCTCGATCAGGGATACGCATTGATCAAGATTGACGCGCCATTCCGGTGCAACGGCAAATTGTCCTAGAGCGATTTTCATCCGAGGAATCCTTAGGGGCCAAACCAGCGGCAGACGCAGGCACGCACACCAGCGCATCAGCTTGGGTAAAAGCATAACCGATCAGGCGCAAAATCAAACCCCCGACACCTGACTGCCTGATCATCCCTGCCCGGTTATTCATCATCAAATCATCACACTTTGCCCGGTGCTGTTTGGCGTATTGGAAGTATTTCTGCCCATGCCAACAAAAGGCCTGCCCCATGCGCCTGCGTGCTTTTGCCCTTTGCACTGTAACAGCCTGTGCGCTCCTGCACGGAGGGTTGGTGCAAATATCGTGGGCACAGCCCGCCCCGCTACCGGACGGACGGGCCGTGCTGCCCCCACCACCCACTGCGGGCTCACTGGCGCAGGAAGCAGACAGGCAGGCTTTTGAAGCCACACGCGCACTCCGGGGCAGTCCGCGCTGGCAACTGGCTCATGATGATGCCGACCTGAGCCCGCAACACATCATACGCGATTTTTCCTGTGCTGCAGGGTTTGCGCTTATCCCCGACAGGCTGCCAGCCCTGCTAACCCTATTGAACGCACTGGCCAAACCACTTGAACAACGCGTTACCGAAGAAAAAAACTTCTGGCACAGGACACGGCCATTTGTTGGCACCACGCAGGATATCTGCACCCCCGATGCGCGAACAAGACTGACCAGCAGCTTTGCCTATCCCTCCGGCCATACAACATGGGGGTGGATGGTGGCCTCCATTCTGGCAAGCGCCCTGCCTGAGCGCGCCAGCCAGATTATGCAGCGTGGCCGGGTTTTTGGAGAAAGCCGCATTGTTTGCGGCGTGCACTGGAAAAGCGATGTGCAGGCCGGCTACATAAACGGGAGCACCATGTTTGCCGCATTGCAGGCACAACCGTGGTTTACACAACAGGTCGCAGCAATCCGTAACGAGCTGGAGCAGTTGCAAACCCACCCCGGCACGCCCGATGCCGCAACCTGCGCCATTGAGCATGAGGCCGCAACAAACGCATACTAACCTCACACGCCCTGCCCCACAGCGCGGGGCTGAACAACCGTAGCCAGGCAGATCACCCGTAGCCTACGGGGCAGCAAAGAGGCGGCCCCACAGGCTGGATTTTACCAGCTATACCCTATGCTGGCCTGTGCGTTGCGGCGCTCCCCAAAGAAGCAATAGCCACCAACACCACCATCGGCATAGCAGTTGCCAATATAGTTCTTGTCAAACAGGTTGCGGACATTGGCCGAGATCTTCCACCCATGCAGAGAGGGGGAAGCATTGGACAGGTCATACGACACGGCCGCATCAAACAGGGCGTATTGTGGCAGCCATACACTCCCATTTTCCAGTTCACCGCCATATGTTTTGGCCGTGTAGCGCATCCCGCCACCAAAGCCGAACCCTTTCAACCGGCCCGAAGGCATGGTGTAGAATGCAAACAGCGAGGCATTCCCTCTGGAAGACTGGGTTAAAGGCTTACCGGTTGAATCATCCTTGATTTTTTGAACACTGACCGCTGCAGTCAGCATCAGATTACGGAAGGGTTCTGCGTGAGCTTCAAATTCAAAACCATCCGAATGCACCAGTCCGCTCTGGGTGTAGCTCTCCATGGCTGGAGGAATGGCGACAAGGACATTGCTCTGCTCAATATGGAACCCTGCAACGCTTAGCAAAAGAGAACTGCCGGGAAGCTGGTATTTTAACCCGCCCTCCAGCTGCTTGCCTATGGAGGGAGACGCCTGACGCGTCACCCCGCTGACAGATGTTGCAACATTCCCCACCTGCGGCTGAAAGGAGGTGGAGTAGCTGATATAGGGAGAAAGCCCGAAGTCGAAATGATAAAGGCCAGAAGCACGCCACGTAATCTGGCTGGAGCTCTGCCTGTCATCCGCAGGCGTAATATAGGTAATCCGGTGGGCATGGAACCAGTCATTCCGCAGGCTGCCGGTTAGAATAAAACGGCGCCAACGGATTTCGTCCTGCGCGTAAACACCAATCTGCTGTGAATCCACCCGGTACCCGACGGAGGGACTCATGTCGGGGATGGCCATATTATAATCAGGGTGCAGCACATCCATGTCCGGTGCAGTGCCCGAACTTTCATTATCCAGGGATTTCTGCTGCATATAATCCAGGCCAACCATCAGCGTATGCCGCAATGCGCCAGTATGAACATTCCCCTTGAACTGGCTGTCAAATGCCAGATTCCGGTTGTGCTCATGCGCGCCGTAGGAGGAACGGCCAAGCATGGTGCCACTTGTCATGTCAGCACTATCGTAATCGCCTGAATTGAGCACACTGCGATACGTTGTCATAATATCATCGTAACGGCCGCGCGTGCTAAAGCTCCAGTCCTCATTAAACCGATGGTTCAGGATATAGGTAATCCCACCCTGCCTGCGGTTGTATTTTTCAAAAGCTGCGTCCCCATCATAAAAATTGCGGGGGAGATAGCCAAATGTGCCGCGCTTGAGCGACCCTACAAGAGGTGCGCCGCCATAGGATCCATTTTCGGGGTCATACTGGTAATTCCCCAGCAGGGTCAGGGTTGTTGGCCCATCCCCCCCAAACGTAAAGGCCGGGCTGATGCTAAAGCGCCTGCTCCCCGTTCTGGCGAGTTGGGTATGCTGTCCATTGACCGTGCCATACAACCGGTAGCGCACAAGACCATCATCCGTTGCAAACCCGCCGACATCGGCATCAACACGGTAAAGGTCGAACATACCCCCTGTTGTATTAACACTACCGTAAAACTTCTGGTCCGTTGGCAGCTTGCTGGACAATGCCGTAAGCCCCCCGGGGCTGGACTGGCCATACAGTGCAGAAGCCGGGCCTTTAAGCAGTTCCACCCGCTCCAGCCGCGATGTATCGGTCTGGGCAATTGCAAAACCCATTGGGCTGTCCTGCAGTTTCAGCCCGTCCAAAAACGTGGGGACGGTAAAGCCGCGCAGGTCAAACAGATCATACCGCGTGCCCTCCCCGCCACGGGTATCAGCCGTTATCCCCGCAGCATAACGCACCGCCTGATTGAGCGTTAAAACACCGCGTGTATCCATTTCATCCCGCGTGATCACGGTCACGGATTGTGCGGTTTCAACCAGAGGTGTGTTTGTTTTGGTTGCAGAAGACGCCATGACGGAAGACCGGCCGTGGCCACGGACCTCCACCAGTTCATCCTGCGCAATGCGGGCTTTGGCTGGCTTGGTTGCGGTGTGTGCAGGTGTGGCGGTTTGTGACTGCGGGCGATTATCCGTCTGCGCATCCTGCTCTGCTGCGAACGCGGCGTCACTCAGAGCAAACGAGATAAAAACCGTATAAAAAAGTTTGCTGCGCTTCATACCCAACTCGTTTCGTTACCGGCTTCTCCTTACAGAGGGCAGCTGTCGGCATTCTTATTAATAATGAGACTAAATTGCGCTCCTATCCATATTCATAAAAGTCAGCAAGCAGCACCCCGTGCCATTGGCCCAAACGCGACACTATTCCGCCTGAACGCCAAAACCCGCTTGCCCGATACCCGGCAAGCAGGCCCGGCATGACGCACGGATATGATTTATTGTGGTGGGAAGGGAAAAAGCGCAGCGCCACAATGGGCGCAGGAGTGCGTAGAGCGCTCGCTTTTACGAGCGAGGCGTCGGCAGGGAATTAACCCGCAATGTGCTGGGAGCTACGCCAAATGTGCGATGAAACATGGTGCTGAAGCTACCGGCATTATCATAACCAAGGTCAAACGCGACCTCCGCAATGGATTGCCCTGTAGCAAGCCGGGAGGCTGCCTCCACTACCCGGACCCTGCGCCGCCATGCAGCAAAACCCATACCCATTTCCTGCTGGAAAAGCCGGGTAAACGTGCGCCGCGCCATGCCGGCTTCCCGCGCCCAGTAATCAATATCGCGGCAATCCCCCGGCTGGGCGGTAATGGCTTCGCAAACACGGCGCAGACGGGGGTCTGATGGAAAAAGAAACCTGTCTGCAATACGCGGCGCGCGGGCAACTTCATCCACTAACAGCCGGGCAATGGCTGACATGCGTTCATCCATGTCAAAATTAAATGTCATGGCAACAATTTCGTCCACCAGCCCGCGCACGAGCGAGGAGGCATCGAACATCTTGCATGGCAACGTATCCGCCCCGATCAGGCTGGGCGCGACATATACAACCTGAAAAGCCAGATCGGTCCGGCATGTTGCCTGATGCACAACATTGGCCGGTAGCCAGATTGCCTGCCCCGGCCCAAGCACAAAGCTCTCATTACGTGTATTAACGGTTACGCTCCCGGCCAGAAAAACCGAGAGCTGCCCCCGTTCATGGGCATGGAACGCATCCACAAACCCACCTGTATAACAATCGGAAAACCCGACAACGGGAGGCGGATGCCGCGGGAAATCGGCAGTTCGTTTCATGACGCTATAATCCAGTCCATTTTTTACAAAACCACCCAATGGACTGCCTTCAGGCTTGATCAGGCCGCATTATTTCAGATTTTTGGCCAAAATATCAAGTCTGTTCTGTAGGCCACAACGTGTGGCAATACGCCTTCTCCCACTCCAAAGCCGACGGTGCAAACTTCATCCGGTATTATGGGGCTTTCTCGTCCGGCTTGCATGGCACAAAAAACATTTGTCCATTTTTTTAGCGGTCACAAGGTCTGGCACCCCTCGCTCCCGAACTCTGGTGTTGCCACGCATGCGGGCATTGCAGGTTCAAAACTGAGAATGCCCCAGCCAGCGCACATCGCACACTGGCTGGGTCAATACCTGCATTCAGGCTTAGTAATGACCGCGTAGAGTAAAGCTGAACGTACGGGGTTCACCATAAATCATGCCATCGTAAAACCCTGCCTGCCGGACATAGGTGCGATCGGTAAGATTTGTAATGTTGCCTGCAATATCAAGCCAATTCGCAACACGGTAGCGGGCCATGATATTGATAAGCGTATACCCTTTAACCCGGAGGTTGGATGCATCATACTTGCCACCCCCAAGAGGACGCCCCGGGTTGGTTGTCCATTCCGTGCTGGACTGGCTGGATACACCCCCACCAATGGTAAGATGATGCAGTTTGCCGGGGAATGTGTAGCTCGTTGTCAAACGCACAAGGTGATGCGGGTCCTGACGATAGCTCAGGCCTTTTTCGTAAAGATAGCTATACCCAAAAAAGACATTCCAGCCGGGCAGCAGCTCGCCGGAGGCATCAAAGTCGATCCCTTCCGTTTTTACACCGTTGACTGAATCGTAAATGGCCTCACCCGTGGTAACGTTTGTGGCACCAGTTGCCTGTGCTACGTTGCTCTGCCGGTTAAGATAAAAAGCCAAAGATGTATTCAGGCGCTGTTTGAAGAATGCCCCTTTCAAACCCGTTTCATAGCTCTTGCCCATAACCGGGTTGAGAGGTTTGTTATCAGAATCCCGCAGGTTTGACTGAGGCGTATAAACGTTTGTGTAGCTTCCATAAATCGACATGGTTTTGGTAAAATCATAAACCATACCAGCATAAGGCGTTAGCACTGCATTCTGCTGCCCTGTGCTGGAAGAACCGGAATACTGGTTTGCCTTGTTATAAGTGCCCGTATAAGCCTGATAACTGCTGATACGCCCACCCAGAATAAGCGACAGCCCCTTGGCCAGAACAAAACGCCCGGATGTATAGGCACCATAATTGCGCGTAACATCAACCTCACGCGCGTGGGTGCGATGCGTTACAAAGTTGGGGTAAGAGCCATCCCATGTCTGCCAGTTCGCAATGGGCAACCCGGTCGCGCGGTACTGGCACCCTGAATACGGTGTAACCCCGGCAATGGAGCAGTTCCCCAAGGCATTGCTGAATGTATATTGCGTCAGCTCGTCATTATAACCGTTAAAGCCGAACACAAGCTGGTGCTCATGCCCCAGAAAATGCACCGGGCCAGAGACATGCACATCAGCATTGTCGCGTGCATCTTCATACTCGGCATGAAGAGCATTCAGATAAGCGCCTGTGCCGTCCTGATTCCAGAAACCACCATAGGTTTTCCGTGTTGCATTGTTAATTTTTGCAACGCCAAGGTTGTTATAGGAACTCCCCTGCGTACGCATGTATCCAGCCTTCAGGTGCCAACCGGCCGAGAAATCATGATCATAGTTAATAAAAGCGGTGTACTGGTCGCGGGTGGCCTGGCTCCAGTCTGCCGCAGGGTTTGTGCTACGGGAGAGGTTTGTTTTTGTCCCATCAGCATACCAGATTGGCACGTTTGTCCCCCAGGATGCGCCATCATTTTGAGTTCGTTCATACTGAAAGCCAAAATTAAGGGTATCGCGCGAGGATATGTCCGCCGTAAAGTTTGCCAGCGCACCAATACGGTTAACGTGTTCACGCACACGAAAAGTATCCGTATCATCCCACGAAAAAACATACCGGCTACGGATGGTGCCCGAGTGGTTTAATGGCGCATTCAGGTCCGCCATAACGCGGTGCTCGTTCCAGTTCCCCAGCCTTAACAGGCCGTTGGCGGAAAATTCGCGCTGCGGTGCCTTGCGTTGCAGGTAAATTGTTGCGGATGGATCCCCCGTCCCGCCCAGCAGACCATTGGCCCCACGGACAATCTGCACGTTGTCGTACAGGTCCATGTTCATGGACGAACCCACACCACCAAAGCTGGTTGAGGCATCAATCTGCATGCCATCAATCTTGTAGTTGGTAATATCAAAGCCACGGGCGCGGTAGGTTGTGCGACCGGCGTTATCGTTGGCGTAAGAGGTAACACCGGGGGTCGTGTTCAGAACATCATCAAGGCTATTGATCTGCTGATCATCCATGACCTGCCGGGTCATGACAGTCACAGTCTGTGGTGTTTCTCGCAGGCTTAGCGGCAAACCGGTTGATGCGCTTGTTTCCGATGCCGTGTAACTGCCGCGGTCCCACCTGTGGGCCTTAACCAGAATACTCTCGTCCGCCTTGGAAGCGACATTGACGATGGTCTTCTGATTTTTATTCGCCTTTACCGCTGGGGTTTTAGGGGCGTCCGCTTTTTTTTCCAACACTTCGTCTGAAGTTGTCTTGTTATTCTTATTATACGCCGCGTCTGCTGCCTGTGCAGACAATGCTCCCCCCAGAGAGAGGAATGTCGAGGCCAAAAGAGCGGTTACGCGGAAAGATGTTACGGGACGGAGTGTCACATCAAGGTCCTACCAAAGAGGTTAATGCGAGTCATTCTCATAAGCAGCGCGTCTAGCAGACTCCCGCCCTCACCCAAAGTGACAATATATTACAATTTATTCATATTTCTTGTGATTGTGATACCAGATAGAAGGAACCCGGCGGTATTCCCGCAGACAAAAAGGTATCGCCCTGCCAGATAATCCCCGTATTCTGAATGGAATTCTGTAGGTGTTCTGCAATAGCCTTTAGTGAGACTATGCCCCTAACAGGCATGGTCCATATAAAGCTGTATACACTTATTTTATCTGGAAACTGTTCATATCCATGCTTTCAGGAGCACCAGAGCACTATGGATAAACGCGCTCCGCGCAAATGAGAATATGTCGCAATTAGGCGTCTCCTTCATGATCCTTATCGTTCCCAATACAATGGCCAAAAATTCTTATGCCTGCTTCGGAAATAAATATCTTATTATTTGAACAAATAATCCGGATTTAAAATATATATTAAACACCATTAAATACTATTTCCCAAAATTATGCTATAAATACTGTTAGAAACATTTCTTCTGAAAAGAATTTATAAAAGGAATGAGACACAGTGCCACTAGAGATAACACAACCGAAATTAGAAAAACTGTCTCGTATCCTGTCCTGCCAGCCACAAAGGCACCAGTCGCTCCAAGAGAGGCTGCCGCAATAGCGCTTGCACTTTGAAATAGTGTAAAATCTATTCCGGGTTGATGAGGAGCCGTAAACGCCATTAGTCGAGAATAACTGGCAACAAAACTGGCCGCCATAAGGGCTGCCTCACACACAAAGAGGGCGAACAGAATGGATATGTGCAGGAACTGAAGCTTAATCGAGAAAAAAATCACAGCAAGCAAAGCGGCCTGACAGATGGCAATAAGATACATGCCATTTTTTGCACCGGCTTTGCGCACCACAATACCGCCAATAACTGTGCCGCATAGACCTGCAACAATACCACCCATACCATTAAAAACTCCAACAGTATTGAGCGGAATACCCTGATCAATCAAAAAAGGACCAGTCAAACCCTGCACTAACCGACCACTCATTTCATACGTCATGGTCAGAACAATGCCACACCATATTTCTCCCCTTCTGAGCGCATTCAAAAGGCCGGGGCGTAACTCTTGAGGTCTGACCAGAAAAACCTCTCTGTTTTCATGGTTATAAAAGAACATTGGAGCTGTAAGGCTTAAAACAGTAAAAGCCATAACAAAGCAGCCAATCTGCCACCCCAAGGCACCATATAGGCTTACAAAAACACTTCCACCCAATACCAGGCCAATATAGGCACCGCCCACCTGCGCCATATTGCCTTTTCCCCTCTCGTTTTCCGGGATCTGTTCAATAAGGAATGCATCGCAGGCAATATCCACGATTGTTGCGGAAACGGCCGCACACAAAAGAAGCATTAGCAGGCCGGAAAATAACCAAGGGGGCCAAAATGCAATCACACATAATAACCCAGCCGTAACACCCTCCCCCACCAGAATGATCTTGCGTGAGTGCCTGCGACCAGTTGGGGCAATGCGCAGCCTCTCAACAGGCTGCGCCCACAGGAATTTTATAGCCCAGATCAGCATAACCAATGAGAGCAGACCTATTTTCCCTAACGAGACATGCTGGTTGCACAGAATGGTTGGTAAACCGACAAACGTAAGCCCGCCCAATACACCTTGCGCTATGTAAATGCCCCAGATGGAGGGAAGAGCCCCAATATTGAACAAAGGGGCTAAACCATTTTTGGTATCGGCGGCTCTCATTATTTGGAGTTGTCTCCAATGGCGACCTTAAGGTTGAAACCGACAGTTCTGCCAAAACTGATCTGCGCCACATTCCCCGCAGGCCCTGTAAAGGCATAGGTGCGATACAGTTTGTCGGTTACGTTATTGGCGTAAACCATTACCTCGTAACGGTTCCCAAAAGACCAAGTCGTTCTCAGGTCTAGCTGTGTGTAGGTGGGTTGTTTTAGCTGGTTGGCAATATCAAAATACTGCGGACCGGTTACACGCAGGTTCAAGCCGGGTTCAATACGCCCAAAACCTGTTTGAAACCGGGTTGCAAGATGCCCCGCAGCCATAAACTCCGGAACGTAAGGCATACGCAGGCCGGCATAGTTATTGCCTGCGCCATCATTAAAACTATCGAACTTTGAGAGTGTTCTATTGCCATCTGCCCCAATAATCCAACCGGGTTTAAACTCCCACTGCACCTCGCCTTCCACGCCACTTGCATGTGCGCGTGCCGCACTGGCAATTGTCTGGTAGCCTGCCGGACCAACATAGACCTGCTCATTCTGCAGGTGATTATAAAAATACCCGGCCCTTACAAAGAATTGTTTATGACGGTACACCGTCCCTATTTCGTAACTCAGCTCCCGTTCCGGATTGTAGGATGTTGCATCTGCAATGCTGGTTGGGGCGTAATTAAACCCCGCAGGCTTGTAGCCCTGACTGACCCGACCATGAAGATGCCAGCCCGGCAAAGCTTCATAATCAAGCGAAACATTACCAAGACTCATGTTCTGATCACGGCTTTTATTGCCCGCATAAAGCGTTTGCCCGCCATAGGTCGAATTGAACGCTATGCTGGACATATCGCGCGAGAGACGACCACCTAGCCCCAGATCCAGATTTTTCAGAATATGCCAGTAAACATTGCCATAAAGAGCTACTGTTTCCGCACGGTTATGCGATGCGGTCAGCGGATAGGGCATGTAACTTGGAACATAAGCCGCTGTCTGGCTTGTGCGGTCCTGATATGTTGTCTGGTGATAAAACCCCGTTACAACATCAAAAAAACGATGTTTACCTTCAGTGCTCAAACGCAGCTCCTGCGTATTGGCACTCCACTGCTCCGGCTGGGTGGAAATATACGAATAGTATGGGAACGAACGCGCAATATCACTGTCTTGCCATGAGGCTATGGCGCTGAGTTTCCACCCATCAAAATGATAGGTGCCGTGCAGGGATTCATCATGCCCGCACCGGCTCAGGCGCGGGTCGGGAGTGCCCGGCACAACGCTTGCCACTTTACGATCCTGCAAATGGTTGAAGCCCACATAAACATCCTGGCTCCCGTAACTACAGGAACCATCAACAGCAAAGGCAAGCTCCCAGGGCTGATCGGTTGGTGCAAGCCGCAACGTGGCGCGCCCTCCACGGCTTTCAAAACCACCAAGGCGCCTGGAACCCGTGGACGGATTGCTCACATTGCCCTGCTGCTCCTGAGATGTCAGGGCAATGGAGCCGTATAACCAGTCTTTTATCAGGCTACCATCTGCCGTGCCGGTTACATGGTAGCCATAACGGCTTTCTGCCCCGGCCTCGAACGAGGCATGGGCACGCGGGCCGGGCTGGCGTGTTGCAATATCAATCACACCGCCTTCAGCACTCTGGCCATACAGGGCCGCCTGTGGTCCGCGCAGCAGCTGCACGCTCTCAATACCAATAAGAGACTGCATGGCGTTAATGGGAAGCACGGGAACATCATCCACATAAAACGTTGTGGCTGGATGATAGAGGTCCTGTGCCGAGGTAATACCCCGCACTGTAATGGCGGGGAAAAGAAAGCTCCCCGAGCTTTGAATCTGCACACCCGGTAACACGCGGGCCAGATCATTCGTGTCCCTCACCTGTTTCTGGCGGAGTTGTGTGCCCGTTACAAACTGCCCGCTTGTGCCCGTCTGGTCCAACCGCCGAGGCTGGCGGACACCCACGACCTCCAGATGTTCCTTTGCAGCTTTTGGCGCACTTGTGTTGTTTTTGGCCACTATTGTTTCTGCATGCGCAGAACAGGTCACAAGAACCCCGCCAGCCATAAGGCCTTTATAAAGCTTCTGATGCCACCGCGCTGATGTGTGACTGATCGAGTAAGACATATCCTGTTTTCCAAAGAGAGTAAGGGTCAGTTCAGTGGGGCATTGGGGGCAACCCATGACCGGGGGCGCTGTTGTGCGTGCCAGAGCCGGGCATAGGTGCTGTTGAAAGACATGAGGGTTTTGTGCGTGCCACGCTCTACGATGTGGCCGTTCTCCATCACCCAGATTTCGTCGGCGTCCTGTGCAATCCACAGGCGGTGCGCAATTGTGAGCAATGTGCGATCCCCCCCTATGTGCTGCAGGGTGTTGCGGATGGCAGTTTCGCTCATTGTGTCGAGCTGCGAGGTTGCTTCGTCCATCACCAGCAAAGGTGCGTTCATAAGTAGTGCACGTGCTATGGCGAGACGCTGCTTCTCTCCGCCAGAAAGTGCTGTTGCCACTGCCCGGATTTCTGTGTTCAGGCCATGCGGCAGGCGCTGAATGAACTCATGGGCATGTGCTTGTTTCATAGCCGCCAGCACAGCGGCCTCTGAGGCCGCGGGGCAACCAAGGCGGATATTATCGGCTATTGTTCCTTCAAAAAGGTGCACGTCCTGTGGCACCAGCGTAATGCTCCGGGCAAGCATATTGCGGTCCATGCTCCGCAAGTCCGCACCACCTATTGTAATGGCTCCTGCACCAACGTCCTGCAGGCGAAGAGCCAGATGTGCGAGTGTGGTTTTGCCAGAACCCGAAATACCAACAAGTGCAATTTTTGTGCCTTGGCGGATTGTTCCTTCAATCGGGGCAAGGCCACCAGCTGAGGGGTTATCTGCATCAAAAAGAACCGAAGCGTTTGGAAAATGCAGGCAATACCCCTCCGGCTCCGCGACTTTTTGAGTCTGGGCCATGCCGGGTTGCACCATAATCAGGCTCATGCGGCGGAGAGTATTCCTCGCAAAACGTAGCCCTGCAATCTGGCCTGCCAATTCAACAACGCAGCGGGCAAAGCGGTAGGTCAGTATAATGACCGCAAACACCGCACCTGCGGAAAGACTCTTTTGTTGAAAACTCATGACCAGCACGCCAATGGCAAGGGCCATTCCGGTCTGCGCAGCAAGGGCATACCCCATAATGGCAGGCGCAGGCGCCACCTCAAGCGCCATCTGGGCTGTTTTCAGGTTATCAGTTGCCGCTTGCGCACGAGAGAAAATCTGCCCCTGCGGGTCAAAAAAACGGATCTCACCGGCACCTTCCAAAAGCGTCAGTGTCGCCTGGGCATAAGCTTCCTGCGCAAAGGCCAGGCCTGCATCGGCTTTATCCAGCAGGCGGAATGCCAGCAGCATCATGCCAGCAACCGCCGGCAGGCTAAGCGCCAGAACAGCCGCAGCAGAAAATGAGAGGACCCCGATCAGGGCAAGGAGCAGAACGGGTAAAGCCATACCAGGAATAACAATGCCCCACAGATGGGTAAAAATATCCTGCACGGCAGCAAAACGACTTGTCATGAGGTCCAGCAGTCTGGCGCGCTCATCTGGCAACTGCCGCTGGGCCGGGAGCGCCATCAGATGATCAAGCAGGCACAGCCTGATCTGTGACATGGCACGATACGTTCCGGTAAAGTCCTGCACCAACCCCTGGGCGCGAAATAGCGCCTGCAAGCCAAACGCCACAGCCAGACCGAGCAGGATAAGCAGGGCGAATGTCATACTGCCACGCCCGTCTGCCATCCATTGCACACTGAGCAGCAACAGGATGTAGCCTGCGGCTTCCGTCAGAGAGGACGCCACCCCATACACAAACCCAGTACGCAACGCCGGGTCTGCCACAAGGGTGTGCAGCAGAGCTTTGTAATACCCCCTCATGGCATGGCTCCATCGCCAAACTGGTGACGGGCATAGGTTCCATAAAGTGCAGATTTTTCCATAAGGTCTTCATGCCGCCCCAAGGCAGTCAGGTGCCCATGCTCCATAACCGCGACCTGCGCGGCCTCGCGCACAGTGGCAAGCCTGTGCGCAACAATAAGAATAGTGCGGCCCTCCAGCGCACGCGCCAGAGCCGTTTGAATATGGAACTCGCGCTCCGGGTCAACAAAAGCCGTTGGTTCGTCAAGAAGAATAACAGGCGCTTGACTGACAAGTGCGCGCGCAATAGCCAGCCTTTGGCGCTCACCCCCCGAAAGGCGGGCTCCGTTCCGTCCAATCGGGCCGTGCAGCCCAAAGCGTTTGACACACCCGGCAAGATCACATTCGGCCAGAACATCAATAATTTCATTTTCGGCAAGATCGGGGCGGTACAGAAGCAGATTATCCGCAAGGGAATGACCTAAAAGAACAGGATTCTGGAATACCGGGCAAATAAGTAGTCCAATCTCTTGCTGTGAAAGTGCTTCAAGATCATGACCACCGATCAAAACACGGCCGGATGTGGGCTTAATATTACCTGCGACAAGCTGTAAAAGCGTGCTTTTTCCTGCCCCACTGGGGCCAACAAGACCCGTTACCTGCCCTGCAGGGCATGTTAGCGAGAAAGACGTCAGCACGTTCTCATTCCCGGAACGTTCAAGGCTGATATTTTCAAACACAACATCGTAGTCATGTTTATCGGTTTGAACTGTCACGGGTAGGAACCGTGCAACGGGCTGTGCTGTATTTTCTGCCTGAAGCACGTTCAAGCGCGCAATTGTCGCACGCAGGCGTGGAAGCGTGCCTGAAACAAACATGAGCCGCTGAAGTGGCGTCATCAGCCCCATTCCAAGCAGAATGGAAAACAGGCAATCAGGCAAAGCAAGATCATGCGCAATGTGCAGGATGATCGCGCATGGCAGCACCAGAAACAGGTTTGTGCCAACACATAGGAACACCATGACATAGCTCCATCTGGAGCGGCGGGTCATATCGCACGCCAGATGCGCCACATCCTGCAATGCGTCTTTTAGAGGAGGCAGAGAGCTTGGTGGGCTGTTAAAAACCTTGAGTGTCGTCAGCCCTTCCAGACAGGCCATGATGTTCTGGTTGATTTTAACATCAGCCTGATGCCACGCACGACCATTGCCGGAAGCAACACGCCCAATCTGTCGCCATGCCCATACGGCCACGGGCAGCAATCCAACGCTGGCCACAGCCATAACCGGAGAAATAACCAGCAGAAAAAGCAGGCTTACCAGTACAGTGACAAGACTGATAATTGCATCAGGGAAAGTGTGCGCAATAACCGCCTCAAATTCGGCACTGTCATCAAGGGCCAGTTTTTTTAACATTGCCCGGTGACTGGCTGCATAATCAGCAGGAAGTTTTTGCGTAAGACTTAAAATAGCCTTCCGCAAATCCCTGACAACATCAAATGCCAACCGATGACAGAACACAGATGTTGCCCCCTGACAAAGAAACGGCAGAAAAACAGCAGGGAGCAGAAACAGGGCTATCCGCACAGCCTGCTGCGTAGGTGTTGATTTTCACTGAGAACTGGGTTCTTCCGCACTTTTCGTGATGGGTATCTTGTACTTAGGTTCCGGAACTGGGAAATCCAGAAAGTCGTTCACTTTCATGGATATTCCCCAGTGTCACGCCTTCGGTCTCTTGATCTTCCCCGTTCCCTCGTCGTTCGTCGTGTTGTTGCACTGGACAACAGAGTGGAGATCGAAGTCAGTCTGCGAAAGCGGAGTGCAGTGTGTCCGGACTGTCAGTGCCCGACACGACGCATTCACAGTTTCTATCAGAGAAAACTCGCGGATCTTCCATGGCAGGGCCGTCCAGCCACGCTGATCGTTTCTGTGCCGCGCTTTTTCTGCCAGACGATGCTTTGTCCACGTCGGACGTTTGTCATGCCCCTTGAGGGGATAACCGTGCGTCATGGCAGACAGACCACACGTCTTGCCGATCTTCATTATTATATCGCCCATACCCTGGGCGGTTCCGCTGGAGCACGAATGACCGTGCGCCTGTGTTGCCCCATCAGCGCCGATACTCTTGTCCGCCGTCTTCTCTCACGTGCGCAGAACACCACAAAAGGCATGGCCCGTACACGTGTGGTGGGGGTGGATGACTGGGCATGGCGGCGGGGACATCACTATGGAACGATTGTGGTTGATCTTGAGAAAAATGATGTCATTGACCTCCTGCCAGATCGGGACGCTGATACCCTTGCCCGATGGCTGCAGGTCCATCCCGGTATTGAAATCATTGCCAGAGACCGTGCCGGTGCTTATGCAGACGGATGCCGCAGAGGCGCACCATCCGCTCTTCAGGTGACAGACCGCTGGCATCTGCTGAAGAACCTGTCAGACGCTTTTGTCAGCATTCTGGACCGTTTTACGACAACAGTGAGGACCCTGACACGACAGCTGAACGTATCAACGGCAGTAAGCAAAATATCTGAAACAATCAGAGCGCATCCAGAAGAGGCGCAGGCGGTCGTCAGGTCAGCCTCTGGGGAACGACGTGATATTCTTTTCAAGGAAGCTCTTGCCCTGAAAGCAGAGGGACACAGCATTCAGGCTATCGCCACAACGATCGGGGTAGAGAGAAAAACCGTGCGGCGCTGGTTTCAGCGGGGCCATGCACCACCATGGAAAAGGACGGTTCCGCTACGCAGCATACTCGTGCCTTACGCAGCCCACCTGGAAAAGAGATGGTCCGAAGGATGTCGCAATAGTCGTCAGCTATGGCGGGAACTCCTGGAGCAGGGCTTTGCAGGACAATATGGCACCGTCTGGAAATGGGTGGCGACGCGACAGGGATGTTCCGCGAAACCCGTTCCTTCCGCGCATGTCGTTGCACCTCGGGGACGCAGACTTGCGCGGCTTCTCCTCGCAGAGGATCCGTTATCTGCCGGACAGGAGGGACTGCTGGTTCCTGCCCTTCTGGAAGCTGAACCGCACCTTGCCGTCACACTCTGCTGGCTCAGGAAAATGCAGACCCTGCTCTGTAAAAGGGGTGACACCTGCACGGGAGGCGATCTGAAGGCTCTGCTGGAAGAAGGAAAGACGACGCTGCTGTCACGTCTGATTCCCGCGCTTGAACGGGATGCGGCTGCCATTGAAGCGTCTCTTGTCACACCTTGGACAACCAGCCCGGTTGAAGGACAGATCAGCCGACTGAAAATGATCAAGCGAACCATGTTCGGAAGAGCAGGCTTCGAACTCCTCAGGGCGCGTGTCCTTCAGCCCGCATAATCAAAAAACATCATCACGAAAAGTGCGGAAGAACCCAAATCTCGATGAAAATTTCCGCCCTACCCGGGTCAGTTCTCAGTGAAAATCAACACTCTATCTTTCAGAAGCGATCTCGATCGAAACCGTCAAAGAACGCGGATCGAATCTCGAAGCCCGCAAGGCGGAACTCAAGGAGTTCCTCGCGACCGCTGAAGCGCCCCCCCCTGCTCCACCCCCAGATGGCGGAGTTCTACCACCGACAGCTCGCGCGCCAGCACGATATGCTGCATTCCGAACTTGACGAGAAGCGTCAGGAGGCGGCCGAGGTCATCCGTTCGCTAATCGAGGCGATCATCCGTACGCCTGACCCGAACCGGGGCGAGATCGACGCGATGCTGTATGGAGAACTGGGGACGATCCTAAATTGGATCGAGCGACAAGCCATTGGAAAGGCTGAAAAAAGAAACACTCCCGGAGCGTTGCTCACGGGAGTGTCGGTATCAGTGGTTGCGGGGGCAGGATTTGAACCTGCGGCCTTCAGGTTATGAGCCTGACGAGCTACCGGGCTGCTCCACCCCGCGGTTGAGAGAGTGCTGATTTTGTTTTGGCTTAGTTTTGTGAGGGTAGACTGGAAGACCTGGCGGCGACCGACTTTCCCGCGGCTTAAGCCGCAGTATCATAGGCGCTGGGGGTTTTCACGGCCGAGTTCGGGATGGGATCGGGTGGAACTCTCCCCGCCATGGCCACCAGGTCATCCAGACTACCCTGTAAGGGTGTGTGGATGCGGTTGGTGCGTTTTGGTGTTTTGTGTGTGACGTGGTTATGGATGATTTCTGTGCACGGGCTATCCGTAAGGATAGTGTGAGAGTGAGCCTATTGGGTGATTAGGACCAGTTAGCTGCACGTGTTACCACGCTTTCACATCTGGCCTATTAACGTGGTGGTCTACCACGACCCTCAGGGAGATCTAGTTTTGAGGTGGGTTTCCCGCTTAGATGCTTTCAGCGGTTATCCCGTCCATACTTAGCTACCCGGCTGTGCCGCTGGCGCGACAACCGGTGCACCAGAGGTATGTTCATCCCGGTCCTCTCGTACTAGGGACAAATCCTCTCAAATCTCCAACATCCACGGCAGATAGGGACCGAACTGTCTCACGACGTTCTAAACCCAGCTCACGTACCACTTTAATCGGCGAACAGCCGAACCCTTGGGACCTGCTCCAGCCCCAGGATGTGATGAGCCGACATCGAGGTGCCAAACCTCCCCGTCGATGTGGACTCTTGGGGGAGATCAGCCTGTTATCCCTAGAGTACCTTTTATCCGTTGAGCGATGGCCCTTCCACGCGGGACCACCGGATCACTATGGCCGACTTTCGTCTCTGCTCGAGCTGTCACTCTCGCAGTCAGGCGGGCTTATGCCATTGCACTCAACAGCCGGTTTCCGACCGGCCTGAGCCCACCATCGCGCGCCTCCGTTACACTTTGGGAGGCGACCGCCCCAGTCAAACTGCCCACCATACAGGGTCCCGGACCAGGCTTACTGGCCGCGGTTAGACATCAGAAAAATTCAGGGTGGTATTTCAAGGATGGCTCCACAAGAACTGGCGCCCCTGCTTCAAAGCCTCCCACCTATCCTACACAGAATGTCTCTGATGCCACTGTAAAGCTACAGTAAAGGTTCATAGGGTCTTTCCGTCTGACCGCGGATACCCCGCATCTTCACGGGGAATTCAATTTCGCTGAGCCGATGCTGGAGACAGCGGGGAAGTCGTTACGCCATTCGTGCAGGTCGGAACTTACCCGACAAGGAATTTCGCTACCTTAGGACCGTTATAGTTACGGCCGCCGTTTACCGGGGCTTCAATTCAGTGCTCTCACACCTCCTCTTAACCTTCCGGCACCGGGCAGGCGTCAGACCCTATACGTCGTCTTTCGACTTCGCAGAGTCCTGTGTTTTTACTAAACAGTCGCTACCCCCTGGTCTGTGCCACCCACAAATGGTTGCCCAAATGTGGGTCTCGCTTATCCCGAAGTTACACGAGTAATTTGCCTAGTTCCTTCAGCATCGTTCTCTCAA
>NZ_JAKVNI010000001.1:622500-1865000 GCF_022483405.1 Acetobacter fabarum | reverse complement strand
GGACACAGGCTATTGAAACCGCAAAGCGCCTGCTTGGCATGGGGCTACAGGCTGGTGACCGCGTGGCAATTGTTGCGGAAAGCGATGGCGACTTCGCCCGCATCTTTTTTGGCTGCCAGTATGCTGGCCTTGTTGCAGCGCCCCTCCCCCTGCCTGTCGCATTTGGTGGTAAGGATGCTTACCTGACCACCCTGCGTGGCATGATCACCAGTGCGCAGGCCAGCGCGGTCGTTATTCCGGCCATTATTGAAGGCTGGACTGATGACATTGTAGAAGGCCTTGGTCTGGTTTTTGCTGGCTCCCCCAGCGAACTGATGGCCCGCCCTGTGCCGGATATGGAACTGGGCACGGTGGACCCCGATGCACTTTCCTACCTTCAGTTCTCTTCTGGCAGCACCCGCTTCCCCATGGGGGTTTGTGTCTCCCAGCGTTCGGGTATGGCCAATGTGGCTGCCATTGCGCATGACGGGCTGCAGGTCCGCGAAACCGGAGATCGCTGCGTTTCGTGGCTGCCGCTTTACCATGACATGGGGCTGGTGGGCTTTTTCCTGACCCCCATGACATGCCAGCTCACTGTTGACCTGCTGCCAACGCGTGAGTTTGCGCGCCGCCCCCATGTCTGGCTTGACCTGATCAGCCGTAACCACGGCACCATCGCCTACAGCCCATCCTTTGGGTACGAGCTGTGCGCCCGCCGCCCTGCCGCTCCCGGGCTGGACCTGTCCCGCTGGCGGGTTGCGGGTATTGGTGGCGATATGATCCGCGCCCATATCCTGCAGGAATTTGCCGAGCGCTTTGCCCCGGCCGGGTTCAACGCCAAAGCTTTTGTTGCCAGTTACGGCATGGCCGAAGCAACGCTTGCCATCAGCTTTGTCCCGCTCGACACCGGAATTGAAACAGATACGGTTGACCTGCCCCTGCTGGAAAGCAAAGGAATTGCGCAGGCTCCGGCAAATTCCAGCACACCGTCGCGCACCTTTGTTGTATGCGGCAAGGTGCTGCCCAAGCATGCCATGGAAGTTCGCAACCCGGATGGCGTTGTGCTGAAAGACCGTGAGGTTGGCACCATTTACGTCCGTGGTCCGAGCCTTATGTCCGGCTACTTCCGCATGCCGGAAGAAACCTCGCAGGTGCTGGATCAGGATAAATGGCTGAACACGGGTGATCTGGGTTACATGCTCAATGGTCAGGTTGTGGTCACAGGGCGCGCCAAGGACCTGATTATCATCAACGGCCGTAACATCTGGCCGCAGGATCTGGAATGGTCGGCAGAAACCCACATTCCAACCCTGCGTAGCCGCGACGTGGCTGTTTTTTCCCTTGAAAAAGACAACCATGAAGAAATCGTGGCGCTGATCCAGTGCCGCACCACCAACCCCGAAGCCCGTGAAGCCCTGCGCGCCGAAACGGCGAGCCTGTTCCGCAGGCTGCATGGGGTTGATGTTATGGTTGTGCTGGTTCCCCCTCATACGCTGCCGCAGACCTCTTCTGGCAAGCTGACCCGCGCCAAAGCCCGCACAATGTATGTGAACGGTGCTTTTGCCCAGCAGCCCGAAGTCGCCTGAAGCACGGGAGAAAAGTCGCCTGTGAGTGAGAGGCTAGTCAAATCTGGTTTTTTCTCTCATAAGGCGGCCACAGCGGGCGGAAGCTCGGCTTGATATAAATGCCATAAAGGATGAAGGACCCGACATGAGCGAAACCGTTGAAAGCGTTTCCGCGCTGATCATCCAAAAGCTTCTTGCCAATCCCAAAGTCCCGCGCGACATCGACGGCAACTGCAAGATCATGGAAGATCTGGCATTTGACTCTCTCGCAGTCATGAACTTTGTCATGGAAGTGGAAGATAGTCTGGACGTCTCTGTTCCGCTCGACAAACTGGCGGATATTCGCACGATCAATGATCTGGCCGCCTGCATTGTTGACCTGAAGAACAAAGGGTAAGCGTGGATGACGTCACTGTTTTCCAAATTCGAGGGCCTTGCGGGCGCTCTGGGCTCTGTTGTCGCGGCTGGCGGGCGCAATCCGTTTGCCGTTGTCATTGAAAAGCCGGTTTCCTCCACTGTTGGGATTATAGAGGGGCGTGAAACCCTGCTCTTTGGCACCAACAACTATCTGGGTCTCAGCCAGTCCGAGCGCGCCATCAAGGCCGCGCAGGCAGCGGCAGAAACCTGCGGTGTTGGCACAACCGGCTCCCGCATTGCCAATGGAACACAGTCGCTCCATCGCCACCTGGAACGCAAGATAGCCGACTTTTTCAAACGGCGGGACGCCATGGTGTTCTCCACCGGGTATCAGGCCAACCTTGGCATGATCTCCGCTCTGGCCGGGAAAGACGATTATCTGATTCTGGATGCCGACAGCCACGCCAGCATCTATGATGGCAGCCGCCTGAGTGCAGCGCAGGTTATCCGCTTCCGCCATAACAGCCCGGACGATCTGTACAAGCGCCTCAAGCGGCTGGATGCGCCCAATAGCGCCAAGCTGATTGTTGTGGAGGGCATTTACTCCATGACCGGCAACGTGGCCCCGATGGCCGAGTTTGCCGCCGTCAAGCGTGAAACCGGCGCATACCTTATGGTGGACGAAGCCCACTCCTTTGGGGTGTTGGGCGAGCATGGACGCGGTGCGGCCGAAGCCGAAGGCGTGGAAGCAGATGTTGACTTTATTGTTGGCACTTTTTCCAAAAGTCTGGGCACGGTTGGCGGTTACTGTGTGTCTGACCACCCTGAGCTGGAACTCGTGCGCCTGAACTGCCGCCCTTACATGTTTACTGCCTCGCTCCCCCCGGAAGTGATTGCAGCAACAGGGGCAGCCCTTGAGGACATGATTGCCCAGCCAGAGCTGCGCCGCCAGCTTATGGACAATGCTGCCCAACTGCATGCTGGCTTTACCAAGCTTGGCCTTAACGCCAGCAAGCGGGTCAGCCCGGTTATTGCCGTAACGCTGGAAACGGTTGAGCAGGCCATTCCCATGTGGAACCGGCTGCTTGAGCTTGGGGTTTACGTCAATCTCAGCCTGCCTCCGGCAACGCCGGATTCACGCCCGCTGCTGCGCTGCTCCGTTATGGCAACGCATACAGCGGCACAGATTGACCAGGCCCTTGCCATTTTTGGTCAGGCTGCCGTGGAATGTGGTGTACCGCTCCAGCCAGAAGCCGCGTAACATTACGCGCCCTGCCTGAAGGCCCCTTGCCGCCAGAGCTTCCACAGCACTGGCGGAGCAGCCAGTAGCGGATGTTTTTCCGCAAATGGGCTAAGGGGAATGTTTATTCCGCTATGCCGCCGGACTTTCCACGCGGCATAGCGGGCACTTCCTTTAAATGTATAAACCGCCTTGATCAGACGCAGGATGTTCAGCGGACGCCCCAACCGCGCCCTGAGCCGCCATTGGCGCTGGGCCTTGTTTTTCTGTTCAGCAGTGAGCAAGGGCAAAACCTCCCCTCCCTCCGCTTCAAACGGAATGCCCGCAGCCTGCCAGCACGGGAGCAGACTATGCTCATACCGCGCCAGATTGGCATCAACCAGACTGCTGCTCCGCTGCCCGTTTTCAACACGTAATTCTGCTTTGTAGGTACTGGCATACAGAGCATCCCAGAATGCTCTGTATGGAGCCTTGAGCGGACCAAGAAGGGCCGCCCATTTTGCTGCCGTTACATTGGCGCGCACAATGCAGTGGGTAATGGCCTGCGCAGCCTGTGCGTTGTTACTCCAGACCAGCCTGACAGGCTGGGAGAACCGCGCCCAGACCGTGGTATTCAACGTGGAAAATCCGGTCAGCTCATGCAGTTGTGCCAGGGTAAGAATGGCAATTTTGGCGCGCATGGCACGGCCTGCCACCCTGAGTTCCTGATACTCCACATTGGGTGGCAACACCGCATTGGCCATGCAGGCTAGAGCAGAGCGCGGCCAGTCTGACTGCCGGCTGACAATAATGTAGAAATCGAGCAGCGTGTCTTCATCAATACCAGCACGCAGCCCCGAGCCATAAAACAGAACGCCCAGAGGTCGCACATGACCCAGCATCTGCTCCACAAACCGGGTCACTTCCGGAGCAACGGGAAGAGCCAGTTCCTGCGCCAGCATATGTGTGATCTGGCCAACGGCCTGCCTGCGGGTTGTCTGCTCGGTATTAGCCATGTGTGTCAGCCATTACGCATAAAGGAAGGAAACGGGCGGGCCTGCCTGAATGGTAAAATCCGTCTTGTCGCCCGGCTCCAGAATCTCGCCATCCAGCACAAAACTTTCGTTTGTCTGCATCTGAAGGGTTTGTACGGCACCACTCTGGTAAGCAGTGGAGCGGCGTAGCCATTCCGGAGCCTTGCCACGCAGCAAGGTCCACACAGCCCGCATGAGAGAAGGCGGATATGCCGCCACGTCCAGATAATGCATGCCATTGCACGGCGCACCACCGGCACGCCAGAACGGCCAGACACCATAGGGCAGCGTGTTCAGCGCCGTGCAAAGCACCATAAAATGGTTGTGCACGCTACTGGCTTTGCCATCGTATGTCAGCCGGGCTGCGGCCCCTGCCAGCCAACCATCCCGCTGGCGAGGAAGCAAAAGCTGCATAACTGTCATGACAAAAGTCGCTATAACCGCCATGTCGTGCGCATAACGTTTGAGCACCGCAGGCTGGTGGGCAATGCTTATGCCCCTGCCAAAAGCCCCCATACCCCCAAAAAAACCGAGAACCGCAGCCCCCTCGTACCCCGTGCGCAGCACAACCAGCGGGTGGCGCTGCTTGACCTTACGTATGGCCTGCCCGGACCGTAGTTCGGTTTGCAGGCAACGCAACGCCTCCGCCCCGCGTTTGCCATACCCCACATCCGCCGCAATCAGGTTGGTATTGCCCGATGGAATAACCGCAACAGGTGGCCACTCCTCCGGCGGCCAGCCAGAGGCATGCAGAACGCTCAGCACCTTGCCAACCGTACCATCCCCGCCATCCACCACAATGCAGGAGAGGCTGCGCGTACGCAGATCCTCCACAACACCCTGCAATGCGGCGTGTGTATCTGGTGCGTAAAACAGGACATTGGGCAACGCCTGAATACTCTGGAGATAGTCCGGGCCGTTCTTCAGGTTTTTACGGCTGAACGGATTATAAATAAGGGCTAGATGATCGGGCACTCACGTACTCTATAATGCACAAGTTACAGGTCGGTGCTTTTGCCCCGGCTCGGCTCAGTGGTATAAAGAGCCAGAGCGCGCTTGTCACATACTGTACGCTGGCAACGCCCCCGACTGGAGACCTAATTTTCTTGGCCAGCGTTCTTCTTGCCCATTTTTCCGACCCGCACCTGCCTCTGGCTGGCCTGCCCACCTGGCGGGAATGGCGTTTTAAACGCGTATTAAGCCTGTTGAGCTGGTTTTACCGCCGCAGGCACCTGCATGCTCCGGCCCCCCTGTTGCAGGTCATGCTGGACATTGAGCAGGCACACCCCACGCTGGTCGCTCTTACAGGGGATATGACCAATCTTGGCCTCCTGTCCGAATTCCGTGCGGCGGAACGCTGGCTAAAGGAGCAGAACCTCCCCCCCACGCTGCTTGTGCCGGGCAACCATGAGGCTCTGGTGCGGGAAAAAAATCAGGAAAAACGCGCCCTGTGGGCACCGTGGCTCCATATGGGGGAGAACAGCAAGGCTCCCTCCGTTCTTGTTCAGAACCATGTCGCTCTGATCGGGGTGAATACGGCAGTGCCCTCCCTCCCCTTCATGGCAACAGGCAGAACGGGGGACCAGCAACTGGAACTTCTGGGTAAGACGCTCAGAACACTCGGCGAGTCCGGGTTATGCCGCGTTGTGCTGCTCCATCACCCGCCGGTCGCCCATCTGGTCCAGAACCGCAAGGGCCTGACGGACCTGAACATGCTACAGGACATCCTGCGCCGCGAAGGCGCGGAACTGGTGTTGCACGGGCACTCCCACCGCGCCACGACCTGCACCATTCCGGGCACCTCCATTCCTGTAATTGGCACAACGTCTGCATCCCATATTGCCAGCAGCCCCCAGAAAACCGCTGGCTGGAACCAAATAACCATTACCGCCCAGCCCGCCACATGGGATATTACCGTGCAACGCAGGGCACTTGGTACGGATGGTTTTATGCACGACAGTGAGGCAGGCAGAGTTTACTCACGGCATCGCCATTTACCAAAAACCGCAGTATGACATTTTTCATGCTGAACGCGCCCGCCATCCGCCGCTTTTTCCAGCGGTTCCGGCCCACAACGCTTGATCGTTACCTGATCAATCAGGTTATTCCGCCATTTACCATTGCTCTGGCCGTGGTCATGACGGCGCTTCTGCTCGAGCGCCTGCTGGTTCTGTTTAACCTGCTGGCGGAAGGCAACAACAATTTACGCACGTTTGTTGAACTGCTGACCACCCTGCTCCCCCATTATCTGGGGCTGGCCATACCGGCCGCTCTTTGCGTGTCGGTTTTTGCCGTCATGCGCCGCATGAGCCAGAATGAGGAAATTGACGCCGCCAACAGCAGCGGCCTCTCCCTTTTGCGAATCACGCGGCCCTATATCCATCTGGGGCTAGTGCTGGGTGTTATTTCCTTCCTGCTTTACGGGTTTATCCAGCCCCATGCACGGTATGACTTCCGGGCCGCGTTCTATTTTGCCAGCCACACCGGCTGGTCCCCGCGCCTGCAACCACGCATGTTTGCCCGCCCCTCCTCCGACCTCACACTTGTTGCCGAGGACGTGACCCAAAGTGGGTCTGAGCTGAAAAACGTCTTTATTCACGATACGTCAGACCATCAGGAACGGAACATTACCGCCCGCAAGGGCCACATCCGCATCGCCTCGGATGGCAGCACCGTGCAACTGGATCTGGAGGATGGCATCATTGTCTCGGACTCGGGTGACAAACCTCCCAGCCTGACAACATTCCAGCACTCCACCCGCTACCTGACCCATGCCTCCCAGACCACGCCCTTCCGCGAACGTGGGGACGATGAGCGCGAGCTCACATCCCCCGAACTGATCAGCAAGATTGTTCGCCAGGACGGCAGTATCTCGCGGCCGCATATGTGGTCGGAGCTGCATTTCCGCCTTGCCCGCAGCCTGACCATTCCCTTTATTCCGCTCCTTGCAACCGCACTGGCCATGGCCCGCAAGCGCCAGCGCAATAATGCGGGCCTGCCCATTGCTTTTATCCTCATGATCGGTTTCGACCATATCCTGCAGTTCGGGCACAGCATGGTTGCAACCCGGCAGCTCTCTGTACTGGTCATATGGGCACCAGCACTTGTGTTTATCGTTCTGTGCGTGGCGTTGCTCCTTTACCGCTCGGGCACATTCCTCCTCTGGCGTGCCCGCTGGGCACAGCCAGCCAGAACCCGGCAGGCATAAAGAAAACCGCATATGAGCAAGCCTTCACCCAACCCGCGTTATGTTCTGCTGCGCTACCTGTCCGGGGCACTGCTTTTTCGCGTGGTGTTCTGCAGCTGCGTGCTGGTCAGCCTGCTGGAAATTCTGGCACTGCTGGAGCAGACAACCCCCATTCTGCAGCGGCATCTGGGTATTCTGGGGATTTTCAATTACGCCTGTATGCGCCTGCCCTTCCTGCTGTCTGGCGCGCTCCCGCTCAGCACGCTCATTGGCGCGCTGCTTATGCTGACGCAAATGACCCTTGCCAGCGAAATAGCCATTCTTCGTGCAGCTGGGCTCTCCACGCTCGGGTTATACAAATATCTGGTGCCCGCAACGTTACTGATCGGGCTGGCAGGCATTGTGTTAGATGATCAGGTAACCCCCCGCTCCGAGCAGGCTCTGGCCGCATGGTGGAATCGTACCGACCCCACCCCCGAGGATGGGCATTCCTTCTGGTTCCATGAAGGCTCCAGCCTGACCCATATTGGCCACGTGGCCGATGGCGGCAACATATTGGGCACGGTTGACGTGTACATGCGCGATGCCAACCGTATGCTGAACAAAACCCTGCACGCACAAACGGCCCATTACACCGGCGCACACGGCTGGACCCTTTACAACGTGGAAGGGCTGGACGTGAACCTCAGGGACCAGAAGGTGGACCGTCTGGAGCATCAGGCCGACATGCCATGGCACACGACTCTGGCGCCGCGGGATTTTATTCGCCTGTCTTCGGGCAATGCGCCGCTGTCCACCGCAACCATTATTGGCATGCTACGCGGGCAGCTTGCCTCGGATTCCAGCCCGGGTTTCCTCCGGGCGGGGCTGATCGAGCGGTTCCTGCGCCCGGCGTCTCTGCTGGTTCTGCTGTTGATCGCAATGCCAGTAATCTATATCCCTCCACGAACGGGGACACGCAGTTGGTTGCCAGTATGGTGTCTGGGCGCTGGGCTGCTGTTTATTGTTGTACAGGGACTGCTGCGGGCTATGGGTAATGCCGGTCTGCTCCCGCCTCCGGTTGCAACAGTTCCCACGTTGATCATCTTTACATTGGGGGCACTGACTGTGCTCCTGAGGAACGAAACACGATGAGCGGAACTCTGAACAACCCCTCCCTCAAGACTGGTCGCAGTTTTGACCTGGGTAAAATGGATCTCCGGCAGCTGTGGATCGCCTATCTGACGTATCCAACCATTCTGCTGTACTTTGCCCTTGCCCTTGCCAGTGCGTTTGTCTCTGCCCATTTTTTTGCAGGCTGGCCCAAAACACTCAGCGCCATACTGGCCGTGGTGTTTGTCTACCCCATAGTGTGGTACATGCTGCACCGCTACGTTCTGCACGGGCACCTGCTTTATAAAAACAAATGGACCGCCGGACTGTGGAAGCGTATCCATTTTGACCACCATCAGGACCCGCACCTGCTGGATGTTCTGTTTGGTGCGCCGGTTACAACCCTACCCACCATTGCCGTAATCACCCTGCCCATTGGCTACCTGATCGGTGGCGTTGCCACGGCCGCCGCGGCTTTGGGCACAGGCATTGCCATTACCTGCATTTACGAGTTTTTCCACTGCATCCAACATCTGAACTACAAACCTCGTTCAGCCTGGATCCAGCGCATGAAAGCCCGCCACGTGCTGCACCACTTCCATGACGAAGATGGTAATTTTGGCATTACCAGCTTTGTGGTGGACCGGGTTCTGGGCTCCTACTACGTGGATGCCAAAGCACGCCCGCGCAGCCCGACCGTGTTCAATCTAGGGTATGATGTTGAACAGGCCTCGCGCTACCCTTGGGTTATGGAACTGACCGGCGCTCCCCCGCGCGACCGGCCCGATGGCGCGCGCCCGGACCAGAAACGCGCGGCATGAGCACGGCTCCCGCCATTACCGCTCTGGTGCTTGCCGGAACACGCCCCGGCAAGCCGGACCCCGTTGCTGTTGCAGGTGGTGTCTCACACAAAGCACTTCTGCCCATTGATGGGGTTCCAATGGTTGTGCGGGTGGTTCACGCCCTGCAGGCCGTGCCCGCCGTTACCCGTATTGTCGTCTGTCTGGAAGACCCGGCTATTCTGGCCGGGATTTTGCCAGACGATGTACAGGTTGTGGCATCCCGCCCCGAAGGGCCAAGTGCCAGCGTGCTGGACAGTCTTGCACATTTTGGCACCCCGCTGCTGGTGACCACAGCAGACAATGCCCTGCTCCAGCCTGAATGGGTGGAGGAACTGCTCCGCACTGCTGCCGATAAAACCGATATTGCCGTTGGCGTTGCCACCCAGAGCAGCATCCAGCAAAGTGTACCCCAGACCAAGCGCACCTATATCCGCCTGACGGACATGGTTTTTTCCGGCTGCAATCTGTTTTACTTCAAAACCTCTGTTTCGGCCCGGGTAGCCGAGCTGTGGCGCAGTGTGGAAAAAAACCGCAAACACCCGCTGCGGGTCGCATGGACTCTGGGCTTGGGCGTTCTGCTTCGCGCAGTAACCGGGCGGCTATCCACGCAGGCCTTGTATGCCCGCATTTATGCCCTTACCAGCGCACAGGCCGAGCTGGTTCCCCTATCAGATGGGCGCGCGGCGGTGGATGTGGACAAGGAAGCCGACATCCTTCTCGCCCAGCAACTTGCACCGGTGTTAAAGGCGCAATACGGGCATTAACCCAACCAGGCCGGGTGCTGGAACAGCCCCGGCTCGTACCTTCAGGCTGGCATAAGCTGTTCCAGCAGGGGCGGAATATCCTGCATGCAGGGGGCCGAAGCCTTGGCCCTGCTGGCCAGTTCGGGTGCACCGTACCCCCAGCCTGCAAATACAAAAGGGCAATCGGCCCCTTCGGCCGCCAGATAATCCGGCAGCATATCCCCCACCATCACACTGCTTGCCGCACCCCCTCCGGCCTGCGCAATTGTGCCCAGCAGGTGCCGCGCATCCGGCTTGCGGGCAGCAAAGCTATCCCCCCCGCCCACGGCAGCGAAAACGGAAGTCAGCTCAAAATCCGCAAGAATACGGCGTGCCGCTTTTTCCGGCTTGTTCGTGCAGACGGCAAGCAGCCACCCTTGTGCCCGCAAGCGGTGCAAAGCCTCCTCCGTACCGGGGAACAGGCGGGACAACCTGATGGCACGGGGTGTGTAAGCCGCCATAAAACGGCTGACCGCCTCCTCCGTGGAAAATGGTATGGCTGGAGCGGTCCCGCTTTCTTTTGCTTTTTGCTCCACGCTGGCGTGCAGGGCCCGCTCCACCAGTGCCTGCACGCCATTGCCGATCATGCCGCGCACCTGTGTGTCGGACAGCAATGGCAAGCCACATTGGGCCAGAATTTCGCGGCAGCATTCCGCCAGATCCGGCAAGGAATCCAGCAAAGTGCCGTCCATATCGAACACGGCCAGACGCAAAGCAGACATTCCGTTCCTCCGCCTCGTAAATATTAGAAAACTTTTATGATATTGGCATGGAGTTTTTCCATAAGCGAGACGTTTGACACACGCCGGAGCTTGGCTTACCGCATCATTTATGACGTCTGATCCCGCATTCCGTCCTGCCACAGCGGTTCTTCTGGCCGCAGGGCTAGGCACCCGCATGAAATCCTCCCGCCCCAAAGCCCTGCAGCACCTTGCGGGCGGCCCCATGCTGGCCCACCTGCTACGCAACGCAGCCGAGGTCTTTGATCGTCTGGTTGTGGTCATCGGGCCGGAAATGGCAGATGTGGCGGAAGTTGCCGCCCCTTACCCCGTGGTCATCCAGCACGAGCGGCTTGGCACGGCCCATGCGGCCCTGCAGGCAGCGCAGTGGTTTGGTGATGGCGATGTGGCAGTCCTGTATGCAGATAACCCGCTTATTTCTGCCCAGACCTTGACCGCCCTGCTGGATGAGCGGCGTAAACCCGATGTGGGTCTGGCCCTGCTGGCCATGCGCCCGGCAGACCCAGCCCGCTACGGCCGTGTGGTGACCAACGCCGGCAATGTGGAACGCATTGTGGAATGGTCGGATGCAACCCCCGAGGAACGCGCCATAGACCTGTGCAACGCAGGTGTTCTCTGTGCCGATGCCGCAGACTTCCGCCGCTGGCTGGAAGCCGTGGGTAATGACAACGCCAAAGGTGAGTTCTACCTGACCGATGTGGTGGACCTGGCTGTGGCCGAGCATGCGCAGGTCCGTGCAGTTGAGGCCGCAGAGGATGAACTACGTGGTGTGAACTCCCGCAGCGAGCTGGCTCAGGCCGAAGCCGCCCTGCAAAAGCGCCTCCGCCAGAACGCCATGGACAACGGGGTAACGCTGGTCGCCCCCGAGACAGTCTTTTTGGCAACAGACACCCAACTGGCCGCCGATGTGCTGGTTGAGCCCAATGTTGTCTTTGGCCCCGGCGTTGTTGTGCATGAAGGTGCTGTTATTCGCGCCTTCAGCCACCTTGAAGGGTGCGAGGTACATTCTGGCGCAGTGATTGGCCCATATGCCCGCCTGCGGCCAGAAACCACAATTGGTGCCAGCGCGCGGGTTGGTAATTTTGTTGAACTCAAAAGTGCCGAGCTGGGGGCGGGTGTTAAAGTCAACCATCTGTCCTATATAGGAAATGCACAGGTTGGCGCGCACTCCAACATTGGGGCCGGGACCATTGTGTGCAACTATGATGGGGTGTTCAAACACACCACATCCATCGGCAAAAATACGTTTGTCGGCTCCAACTCCGTACTGGTTGCCCCTGTCGAGATCGGTGATAACGCCCTGATCGCAGCAGGCAGTACCATTACAAACAATGTGCCGCAGGATGCACTGGCTCTGGGGCGTGCGCGCCAGACCACCAAACCGGAACGCGGCAAACTGTTCAAAGATGCCCTGAAGGCAAAAAAGGAAAACGGCTGATGTGCGGAATATGCGGCGTTGTCGGGTTACGCCATGCAACCCCCATTGTGCTCGAAGGCCTGCGCAGGCTGGAGTACCGTGGGTATGATTCCGCAGGCATTGCCACTCTGGTAGATGGGCGCGTAGAGCGCCGCCGGGCGGCTGGCAAGCTGGATAATCTGGCCAAACTGCTGGAGCAGGACCCCCTTGCGGGCAAAACCGGCATTGGCCACACCCGCTGGGCCACCCACGGTGCCCCCACCACCTGCAATGCACACCCACATGGTACAGCCCGCGTGGCCATTGTGCATAACGGCATTATTGAAAACTTTGAAACCCTGCGTCAGGAGCTTGAAGCCGCCGGGCAGGTGTTTGAAACCGAAACCGACAGCGAAACCATTGCCCTGCTGGTGGACTACCACCTGCAACAGGGCCTGCCCCCCAAGGAGGCAGCCCTTAAAGCGCTCAAACGTCTGGATGGCGCATACGCCGTTGCCATGATTTTTGCAGGCCATGAAGGGCTCATGATCGGGGCGTGCAACAACGCACCACTCGCCGTAGGTTTTGGGGATGATGAACTGTTCCTTGGTTCGGATTCCCTCGCACTGGCTCCCCTGACCCGCCGCATCACCTATATGGAAAATGGCGACTGCGTGGTGATCACCCCGCAGGGGGCCGAGTTCATGACCTTTGATGGCACGCCCCTTGAGCGTCCGGTGCAGATTACCGCCCTGACCGCAGGCTCCATCGGCAAGGATGGCTACCGCCATTACATGGAAAAGGAACTGCACGAACACCCGCTGGTTATCGGGCAGACCCTCCAGCGCATGATCGACCCGGCAACGCGCAAGGTTGTGCTGCCTGACCTGCCGTTTGACCTTGCCACCGTGCCCCGTGCGGTCATAACCGCCTGTGGCTCGGCTTTTTACGCCGGAATGGTTGGCCGCTACTGGCTGGAAGAAATTGCCCGCCTGCCGGTTGATATTGATGTGGCGAGCGAGATGCGCTACCGCGATCCGCCGCTGAGCGCAGGCTCCCTTGGCTTGCTGATCTCCCAGTCCGGGGAGACGGCAGATACACTGGCAGCCCTGCGCAGCCTGCGTGAAAAAGCCATCCACATTCTCTCTGTTCTTAATGTGGAACACAGCACCATGGCGCGTGAGAGCGATGTGATGCTGGGAACCGTGGCAGGCCCGGAAATTTCGGTTGCCTCCACCAAAGCCTTTACCGCGCAGCTGACCGTACTGGCCTGCCTGACCATTGCCACCGCCCGTGCCCGCGGCACGCTAGACCCCATGGGGGAAGAAGAGCTGGTCGCCGCACTCATGGACCTGCCAAGCCGTGCGGCGGAAGTGTTCAACCAGGGGAATGCCATTCGGCAAATGGCGGCCATTGTGGCCGAAGCGCGAGACGTCCTCTACCTCGGCCGGGGCAGCATGTTCCCCGTAGCCATGGAAGGCGCGCTCAAGCTGAAAGAAATTTCCTACATCCATGCCGAAGCCTATGCGGCGGGGGAAATGAAGCACGGCCCCATTTCCCTGATTGACCGCACCGTACCCATTGTTGCCAGCGTGCCCTCCACACCGCTGTTCGACAAAACCCTGTCCAACCTGCAGGAAGCAAAAGCCCGTGGCGGCCGCCTGCTGGTCTTTACCGACACGCAGGGAGCTGACCGTGTTTCCGCCATTGCCGAGCAGATTGTAGTGCTCCCGCGTGTGCATGATTTTGTCGCACCGATCCTGCAAACCATTCCGGTGCAGATGCTGGCGTACGAAGTTGCCGTGCTCAAGGGCACGGATGTTGACCAGCCGCGTAATCTGGCAAAATCGGTAACGGTGGAATAACCATACATCAAGAGCTGGCTCCTTTATTATCAGGGAGCCAGCTTTTGCTTTTGCGGTTCAGGGCGTTTGCTTGGGTGTTTCGTCCAGCCGCATGACAACATGCCCCATTTTGGGGTGCTCCACTTCCAGCCTGACAACCGACATACCTATGTTGGGAATATTCTCAAACCAGACCCGGCCGATCTGCGGCTGCCTGAGTTTGCTGAACTGCCCATTGGCCGTAAATCCCTTAACCTGCTGCAAAACAAAATTGCAGGTCACGGACTCGCTCCCCCACGCATGGGATGCGCTGGAGGGTGGACGCTCCACCCCCGTATTGCGCAGGCTCAGCACGCTCAGGCGCAGGCCATCAAAAAGCTTCTGGGGGGCTTCATCACAACGATTATGGGTTTGCATCTGGTGCACCAGCCCAACCAGCAGAGCAACAATATCCTGCGCGCCTGCCCGTTCTTCGGGGGTTACCTTTTCCCGGGTGCCTATGGGGGGCTCCTGCACCGTAATCTGCGGCACACCAGCCTGATACGTCATGTGCAGGTGGCTCTGCTCATGATTATAGGTGCCTGCGCTGTCATACTGCGCGGGTTCAGGCTGCCCGCTGGCCAAAAACTGACCAGAGCCCTGCATACGCATATCGGTCTGTACGAACAGACCAAAAAAACCTGCAGTCCGAACCTGCGCAATGCCGCTATAGGCATTGATCCCCAGCCTGTACCCGACATTGGCTGTTAACACATGCAGGCCATGCACATTGATCAGATACCGCGCAGAGGTCTGCATGAGCCCCCCTTCCGCACGGGCCTGCTGCACAGCGGGGCAAAAGGCCAGCGGCAGCATGCCAAGGAGCAGGCCCATGGTAATGCCGCGCATATGGCGGCGGCATGTGTTTTTCCGGTTCATTATTCCAGCCCGCATAGCAGCAAGACGCATGTTCTGTTCCATTCCGCCCGCAGGCAAAGCCTTATCCTGCGCGATAACCAAGCCGGAAGGAAACCGCCTCTGCCAGACGGGATGCAACACCCCCCAGACGCGCAACGCTGTACCGCCCCAGCTCCGCCTGCGGCAGGCTGATCCCGATTCCGGCCAGTGCACGCCCCGAATGGTCTTTGACAGCCGCGCCAAAGCACCACAGCCCGTCATGCACCTGCTCGTCATCCACCGCATATCCACGATCCTTGATTTCGGCAATTTCGCGCACCAGCGTTGTAACCGAGCATATGCCATTAGGCGTCAGGGGCTGGGGCCAGGTTGTAACAGGGTGCAGGGCCAGCCATTCCCGGAAGGAGGCATCATCCATACCAGCCAGCATGGCATTGCCTGTGGCCGTAAATATGGCAGGCAGGCGCATCCCTACCCTGAAGGACGCCCCCAGCACGGTCGCGCTGTTACGGCAGGCCACATACACAACCTCCGCCCCCTCCAGCATGGTGAGGGTAACGGTAAAGGCCTCCAGATCCGTGCGAGTCTCCAGCACGTGGTAGAACTCACTCACCAGATCCCGCTTTTCCGTAACGTCGCCTGCCCAATCAAGCAGACGTGTTCCCAGCCGGTACCCCTGCGTGACTGTTTTTTCCAGCAGGCCCAGCTCCTGCATAACCGCCAGCAGACCATGGGCCGTGCTGCGCGGTAAATCGAGCTGACGGGCTACATCTGCCGCCAAAGGCGGTTTGGCGGCATCCTTGACCATATCAAGTATACGAACGGCCCTGCGTAGAGCGGGAACCGTATCCTGCGATTTGGACATGTTATTCTTATTTTCCATGTTGACAGGAGAGGCTCATATCTTCATATTCCACATACGGGATCGAGTTCAACATAATGAACAACAAAAAGCAGAACACGATCTTGCCGCGCACAAGATGTGGTGGAAGTCTGGCACAAGAACCCGGAACAGGGCAGCAGGCTTCCACCCACTACTTGCAGACAGCATAACATCTCGCTCCTTCTCTTGTGGTGCGCTACACAGGATGCCTTACCTGCCACAAAAGCAGCAAAAGGGCAGCACCTTGGCAACAAGCATATACGATTTTACCCTACCCGCACTCGATGGCAGCAGCATTGATCTGAGTGCCTACAGGGGCCAACCCATCCTGATCGTGAACACCGCCTCCAAATGTGGGTTTACCCCACAATATGAGGGATTGCAGGCTTTATGGACACAGTTCCACAAAGCCGGGCTGGTGGTTATTGGCGTTCCCAGCAATGACTTTGGTCAGCAGGAACCCGGCACATCGGAAGACATCGCAACATTCTGCCAGAAGAACTACGGCGTTGCTTTCCCCATGGCAGCACGCAGTGTTGTCAAAGGCCAGAACGCCATACCGCTGTTTAAATGGCTGGATACAGAGCTGGGCTTTCTGGCACGTCCCAGGTGGAATTTCTTCAAATACCTGATCGGGCGTAACGGTCAGCCTGCTGCATGGTTTTCCTCCATAACGCCGCCTACCTCCGCCCGCGTGCGCAATGCGGTCGAACGGGCTTTGCTACCCACCGGATAACCCCAGCGAACATAAAAAAAGCGGCATTCCCCCTGGTGCGAGGAATGCCGCTTTATGCTGTGTGCCTTCTAACGCGTAACAAGCTTGCCATCGCGCAGGGTTACAACCCGGTCCATGCGCGGCAGAAGTTCCTCATTATGGGTTGCAACCAGTGCGGCCAGACCGCGCTTGCGCACGGCTTCCAGCAGTTCGGTAAACACCGCGTCTGCCGTATGCACGTCCAGGTTGCCGGTAGGCTCATCTGCCAGCAGCAGGGAGGGGGCATTAGCCAGCGCGCGCGCAATAGCCACACGCTGCTGCTCCCCACCAGAAAGCTTGCCCGGCAGGTGGTCTACCCTGTGGGCAAGGCCAAACATCTCCAGCAAACGCTCAGCTTCCTTCCGGGCTACCCGCTTGGGCACACCTGTGATCATTTGCGGCAGAACCACATTTTCCCGCGCGGTAAATTCCCCCAGCAGGTGGTGGAACTGGTACACAAACCCGATTTCATCCCGCCGCAGGGCTGTGCGCCCGGCATCGGCCATGGTGCTGGTCGATTGACCACGAATAATAATATCCCCCGCATCTGGCGTATCCAGCAGGCCTGCCAGATGCAAAAGCGTGGACTTACCCGTGCCCGATGGCGCAACCAGCGCCACGATTTCCCCCGCATTGAGGGTAAAATCCGCCCCCTGCAAAATGGGCAGCACGTCATGCTCCCCACTGCGATAGGTTTTTTGAACGCCGTTCAGGCGGAGCACCGCAGTATCATTCATGACGTAGCGCCTCGACCGGGTCTGTTCTGGCTGCGCGCCAGGCTGGATACAATGTTGCCAGAAGCGAAAGCAGAAGCGCCATGCCAATTACCTCGCCAACCTGCCCCCAATCCAGCTTGGCTGGCAGGTGTTCAAGATAATACACCTCCGGGTTAAACAGGTTTGTACCCGTCAGGCTTTGCAGCAGCTGCCTGATGCGCTCGATATTCATGCAGAACACAATACCCAGTGCCGTCCCCGCCACCGTGCCGGTAACACCCACCGATGCCCCACACATCAGAAAAATACGCATAATGGCGCCACGGCTGGCCCCAATGGTGCGCAGCACGGCAATATCAGCCGTTTTGTCCTTGACCATCATGATCAGGGAGGAAATGACATTGAACGCCGCCACAACAATAATCAGGGTCAGGATCAGGAACATCACGTTCTGTTCCACCTGCACGGCCCCGAACAATGCGTTATTGGCCGTTGTCCAGTCCAGCACCCGCAAACCCGGATCATCCACAGCCCTGACAATGGCCATAGTAACCGGGCGCACATGCTGCGCATCCTTTGTGGCGACCTGAATCTGCGTCACCTTGCCCGGCATCTGGAAATATACCTGAGCGGCGTGCATGGGCAGGAACACAACGCTGGAATTATAGTCATTCACCCCGGCGTCAAAAATCGCGCTCACACGGTATGAGCGCACACGCGGTACCGTGCCAAAAGCGGTGGCCGCCCCTTCGGGCGAAACCAGCGTCAGGCGCGAACCAATAGACAGCCCTGCCCGCTCGGCCATGGTTACACCAACCACAATGGAGTCATCCCCCTGACCAAACTGGTCCAGAGACCCCGCAACAAGGGAGGAACTGACCGCCGTAAGGTCGTGCAGGCCCTGTGCCGTAATGCCGTGCACCACACCACCGGCACTGTAAGACCCGGCACTGAGCAGCACCTGCCCTTCTATAATAGGTGTGGCACTCAGCACATCGGGAACAGAGCGGACTTCCTGCGCCACATCTTCATATTGGGAGATGGTGCGCCCTGCGCCATAAATGCTCAGGTCCCCGTTCAGGCCCAGAATACGGCCCATAAGATCGGCCTGGAAACCGTTCATCACCGCCATGACAATGATCAGCGTTGCAACGCCCAGCGCAATACCAACCAGAGAAAATATGGCGATGATGGAAACAAACCGCTCCCCACGCCGCGCGCGGAGATAACGGCCAGCTACCGCACGCTCGAAGGGACCGAACATGGTGCTCAGCCCGCCAGAACCAGAGCCAGCGCTTCATCCACGCTCAGCTCCTGCCGTTCCCCTGTGGCGCGGCGCTTGAGTTCCACCCGGCCTTCCTTGGCGCTACGGGGGCCAACCACGATCTGCCACGGATGGCCCATCAGATCGGCATCGGCAAATTTTACGCCAGCCCGTTCGGACCGGTCATCATACAGGAATGCTTCTGGCGCTTTTGCGTAAATCTGCTCGCACACCTCATCACACAGCGCATCACCGGACTTCAGGTTCAGGATAGCAGCGCGGAAAGGAGCTACGGAATCGGGCCAGATAATGCCGTTTTCGTCGTGGCAGGCTTCAATAATAGCCCCGGCAAGGCGGGAGACCCCAATACCGTAGGACCCCATTTCGGGGAAGAACTGCGCACCATCGGCACCACTAACACTCACCCCCATGGATTCCGTGTATTTGGTACCAAAGTAGAAAATATGACCGACCTCAACACCGCGGCCTTCACGCTTCTGGGCGTCGGGCACTGCGTCCCATGCTGCAGTATCATGCATTTCATCCGTGGCAGCATATGGCGTGGTCACACGGTTGAAGAAGGCTTCCAGCGCTTCGGGGCTGCTGGTGTCTACGGGTTCGTCCAGCCAGTCCTGATCTTCCAGTGCGGCATCATAGAACACCCCGCTTTCCCCCGTTGGGGCGAGAATAAGGAATTCGTGGCTCAGTTCCCCACCAATTGGCCCCGTATCGGCCCGCATGGGAACAGCCCGCACACCCAGACGCTGGAAGGTGCGCAGGTAAGCCAGCATCATGCGCCGGTAGGTGGCTACGGCAGATGCGTAATCCACATCAAAGCTGTAGGCATCCTTCATCAGAAATTCGCGGCCACGCATCACGCCAAAACGGGGGCGCATTTCATCGCGGAATTTCCACTGAATGTGGTACAGAACCTGCGGCAGGTCCTTGTAGGATTTTACTGACTGACCGAACAGGTCTGTCACCATTTCCTCATTGGTTGGCCCGTACAGCAGTTCGCGCTTGTGGCGGTCCTGAATACGCAGCATTTCCGGCCCGTACGCATCGTAACGGCCGGAGCGACGCCACAGGTCTGCGGACTGCAAGGTAGGCATAAGCACTTCCTGCGCATCCACCCGGTCCTGCTCTTCACGCACAATCTGGCTGATGTTGCGCAGCACCTTAAGCCCGGCTGGCAGCCAGGCATAAATGCCCGAAGCCGTCTGGCGGATCAGCCCCGCACGCAGCATGAGCCTGTGAGAGACGATCAACGCCTCTGCCGGATTTTCCTTGAGGGTGGGAAGAAAGCTGCGCGAAAGACGCATGTGCATTCAGCCTTGTATGGGGCGTGCCTCCGGCAAAAGGAGAGGCATGCCTGTGTTATCTGTTATCAAGCTGTAAAACAGCCCTGAACGAAAGAAAACCCGGCAGGACCGGGCTTTCTTGTTCGTCGGTATCTAAAACGCCTTATACGCGTAGCACGTGCACATCCACCAGCGGGCGCTTTTGCAGCTTGCGGCCAAGAGCGCGGCGCAGGGCGGTTTTGGCGGCCTCGCGGAAGGCTCCATCCTCATTGCGCAGTTCGTCGGGGATCACGTCCAGCGCATTGGCGAATTCCTCGCGCACACGCACACTTTCGAGATCATCCGGGTCCAGCAGACCGGGCGCGCTCACCTTGGGGTCGCCAATAACAAAGCCTTCGTCATCCACAGCAAAGCTGCCAATGACAATGCCGTTAAACAGCATTTTGCGGCGGGCTGCCAACACGCCACCATTCATGGGCAGCAAGCGGTTGCCGTCCAGCGCAAGGCGGCCTGTGGGGGCGGTATCCACCACTTCCAGCTTGCCCGGGGAAAGGCGTAGAATATCCCCGTCCTCCAGCAGAATGGGAGCAATACCCATTTCCTGCGCCAGAGCGGCCTGTGCGGTCAGGTGCCGCCATTCGCCGTGCACCGGCACCACATGCTGGGGCTTGAGCAGTTCGTACATCTTCTGCACGTCACCACCCGTGGCATGGCCTGAAACATGCACAAAGTGTTCACGGTCGGTAATAACCTTAACGCCACGCTTTGCCAGATTATCCTGCACCGCCATGATCGCCCGCTCATTACCCGGAATCATGCGGCTGGAATAAATGACCGTATCCCCTTCCCCGAGGGAAATATTGGGATGCACGTCCATGGAAATACGCGACAGAGCCGAGCGCGGTTCGCCCTGGCTGCCCGTGATGATCATGAGCAGCTGGTCATCAGGCACATCGTTCACGTCCTGCTCGCTCAGGAACGGCAGAACACCGGACAGGTAACCGCACTCACGCGCAGCCGTGTCCAGGTTACGCAGCGAACGCCCGACCAGCACAACCGTGCGGCCAGCGGCCTGTGCGGCCATGGCAATGGTTTCCACCCGCGCCACGTTGGAGGCAAAGCAGGTCACGGCAATGCGCCCCTTAAGGCTTGCCACCAGTTCGGTCATGCTCACGCGCACTTCGGACTCGGAGCGCGAGGGGCCGGGCTTCATCACGTTCGTGCTGTCGCACACCAGTGCCAGAACGCCCTCCTCACCAATTTCGGCAAGGCGGTTCAGGTCTGTTGCGGGGCCAACCAGCGGTTCGGGGTCAAACTTCCAGTCGCCTGTGTGGACCACAATCCCTGCCGGAGTACGCAGGACCATGGACTGGGCTTCGGGCACGGAATGCGTAACCGGCACGAACTCGATGTCAAACGGGCCCACATTAAAGCGCGCACCGGGCATGATCACGCGGATCGGCACATCCATCAGGCGGGCTTCGGCCAGCTTGCGGCGCAGTACGGCACTTGCAAACGGCGTAACGTAAATGGGGCATTGCAGCATGGGCCACACATGCGCCACGGCACCAATATGGTCTTCGTGCGCATGGGTAATAACCAGCCCGGCCAACTGGTTCCGCCGCTCGACAATAAAGGCGGGGTCGGGCACCAGAATTTCTGCTTCGGGGGTATCGTTCCCGCTAAAGCCAATGCCGCAGTCAATCGCCAACCATGTATCGCCCTGACGATACAGGTTGAGGTTCATGCCGATCTCACCCGTTCCGCCCAAGGGCAGAAAGGCCAGATCGCCGTTCTGTTCAGTCATATTATCCGATTATCCTTCAGCCAAAAAATCTCGTTCTACTGTCAGTTTCGGCAGGGGGTTTCGCCCCGCCAGCAAGCGCAACCCGTTAAGGGTCAGCATTGAATCCACATGGTCAAAGACCGTTGTCCCCTCCGAGAAGAGCGGAGCCAGACCGCCTGTTGCGAGCACCTTCATGGAAGGCCCCACTTCACGGCGGATCCTCTCAACGATCCCCTCGATCAACCCTACATACCCCCAGAACACGCCTGAGCGCATGGCTGCAACTGTATTCCGCCCAATAGCGGACTCCCCTACGGGGCGACCAATACCAATACGGGGGAGCCTTGCCGCAGCCTGATGCAATGCCTCGACCGACAGATTGATGCCGGGCGCAATAACACCGCCGCAGTAACTTCCCTCCTGATCCACCACATCAAACGTGGTGGCTGTGCCAAAATCTATAACCGTCAACGGGCCACCATAGGTGTAATGAGCGGCAAGGCCATTGAGCAGGCGGTCCACCCCGACTTCATCCGGGTTATCCATCTTGATGGCAAACCCCCAGTCCAGCCGGGCGGAGGCCAGCAGTGGCTCTACAGCAAACCACTGGCGGCATAAAGTACGCAAATGGTAAAGGGCCGCAGGCACCACCGTGCCTATAACAGCCCCTTCAATATCATCAGAGGTCAGACCCTGCGTTTTCAGCAGCGCTTGCAGCCACACCCCATATTCATCCGAAGTCCGCTGGGGCTGCATGGTAATCCGCCATACACCACGCCATTTTTCGCCGTCGTGTACAGCAAACACAACATTGGTATTCCCTGCATCAATGACAAGTAGCACTCCTATGCGCCCTTTTCCATAAGCAGAATATCCCCTGTTGCGATTGTCTTCATGCCACCTTCCGTGTCCAGCAGCAGGCGGCCATCTGGTGCCAGACCTGCAAAGAGCCCCTTCTCATAAGTAGTCCCGCCCTGAACGACAAGGGGGGTCCCCACAGGATGCGCCCTTTCCAGCCAGGCTGCGCGAATGCTGGCAAAGCCTTTTTGCCGCCATTGCTCAGACCAGAACGTAAGCCCGTCCAGCACGTGCCGGGCCACAACGTCCACATCCGGAACAGGACCACATTGTGCAAGACAGGCCACCGTGCGCTCCAGCACATCCGGGTCAGGAGCCGAGACAAGATTGGCCCCAAGGCCGACAAGAACGTAAGGCCCCTCCCGCTCGATGAGGATACCCCCCATCTTGCGCCCATCCAGCAGAATATCGTTCGGCCATTTGATCATGAGGTGGGGCTGCGCCGCGGGCTGGGCACGCAAAAGCCCATCATAAAACCCGAGGGACGCCACAAAAGGCCAGCCTCCCAGCGCTTCCGGCCCGGCCTGCGTGCCGTCCAGCACAACACTGAGTGCAAGCCCCTGCCCGCCATCCAGCCATGTACGGCCGCGGCTACCCCGGCCTTTGGTCTGCCGCCGGGCTAAAACTGCAAGCCCGGCTACAGGGTCGCCCGAACGGCAGGCGTTCAGGCAATAATCGGAGGTCGATGGCAGCTCATCAAAACAGGTGAGCCGCCAGAAATCACCCTGCCCGCTCATCCAGCCAGAGCAAGTGCGGCCTGATGCGCCACAGACATGATTGGCCCAAGCACAACAGCAAAAACAACAGTTGCAACACCCATCCCGCCCGAAACAAACAGAAGGCTGGGTGCGGGGCGGTCCAGCGCATGGGCTGGCGCATCAAAATACATAACTTTTACAACCCGCAGATAATAATAGGCTCCGACAATGCTGGACAATGCGCCAATGCACACCAGCACGTAAAGGCCGGATTGCCACGCTGCTGCAAAAACCATGAACTTGCCAAAAAAGCCAGCCAGAGGTGGTGCGCCGACCATGCTGAACATGAACACGGCCAGAGCAAGCGCCATAGCCGGGTCCGAGCGCCCAAGGCCTGCCAGATCCGCAATGGAGTTTACCTCACGCCCGTTGCGGCGCATGGCCGTAATGCCTGCAAAAACACCAGCATTCATAACAAAATAGGCGGCCAGATAAATAAGCGTGGCCTGCGTACCAGCTGTGGAGGCCGCTGCCAGCCCCATCATGGCATAGCCCATGTGCCCGATGGAGGAATAAGCCATGAGCCGCTTGATATTGGTCTGCGGAATAGCCGCAAAAGCCCCGTAAACCATGGACAGGACAGAGACCGCTTCCACCAGTATCTGCCAGCGGGGAGCAACAGAGCCAAACGGCCCAGCCATAACGCGCAGGAACAGGGCAAAGGCTGCAAACTTGGGGGCCCCGGCCATATATGCCGTAACGGGTGTTGGCGCACCCTGGTACACATCGGGCGTCCACATATGGAACGGCACGGCAGAGAGCTTGAAGCACAGGCCGACAACAATAAAGACAATCCCCACGACCAGCCCCATGGGAGGCATGGCTGCGGCCCGGACCGCATCCACCAGTCCGGCATATTCCATGGTGCCCGCATACCCATACACGAGCGAGATGCCATACAGCAGCAGGCCCGACGCCAGGGAACCGAGGATAAAATACTTCATCCCCGCTTCGGACGAGAGAACATTATCCCGTTCCAGAGCACACAGGATGTAAATGGACAGCGAGGAGAGTTCCAGCCCGACAAACAGTGTCATCAAATTGGCTGAGGATGCCATAAGCATGGCCCCCAGCGTGGAGAACAGCATGAGCACCGGGGTTTCAAACGGCAGGGGCCGCTGGTCGGCAGTACGGTAACTTACGCTCAGCGCCACAGCCACAAAACCACCGGCCAGAATAAGCACCTTCATGAACCGGGCAAAGCCATCAGTCACAAAGGTTCCTGCATAGCCCGCCCCCGAAGGAGACAGCACGACCAGAAAACCACAGACCAGAAAAGCCGCCAGACTGAGTATGGCGGCGGGGAAAAACCCCTCCCCTTTCCGCTGGAGCACACCGGCCACCAGAATGACAATACCCGACAGGGCAAGCACAATTTCAGGCAGGGCTACGGTCCAGTTGAACACTGTCACACTCATCGCTGCGCACTCCGCAGAGGATAGGAAGAGGATTGGGTCGGAATGGCGTTGGTCATGCTAAATCACCCGCACAGCGCAACTGTCAGCAGCACCACAAGTCCTGCCAGCATGGTAAAGGCATAAATGGCGATAGAACCGCTCTGGAGCCGGGCCGCCTGCAACGCGCCATCCCGTGTGGCGCGCACAATATCAAGCGGCAGACCTTCCACGACCCCTTCATCCGCACCTTTCCACAGCACACGGGCCAGTGCGGCATATGGGCGCACGAAAATCCTGTCGTATAGTTCGTCAAAATACCATTTGTTGAGCAGGAACCGGTAAATCGGCCCAAAACTGCGGGCCAGTGCGGCCGGCACATGCGGTGCGCTCACATACAGCACAAACGCCAGCGCAATACCCGCAAGCCCCGCAAGGCTGGGGAGCAGCGCAATAAGCGCAGGTACGTGCTCGAACGCCTCCATAATGTGGTTGGCAGGCGCGTTCACAATCGCCCCGTTCCAGAACGCACTCTGATGCGCGCCAATATAGAACGGTGCCAGCGCCACACCGGCCACAACCGCACCAATGGACAGCACCAGCAGCGGCACGGTCATAACCGCCGGACTTTCATGCGCATGATCACGGGCATGCTCATCATGCGGTTTGCCATGAAAGACCAGAAACAGGAGCCGCCAGCTATAAAACGCGGTCAGGAACGCGGTAATGCTACCCATGGCCCATGCGTAATGGCTGTAAGAGGCATCGGACGCCCAGAGCGCGTTGAGAATGGCATCCTTGGACCAGTACCCGGCAAACGGATAAACCCCGGCCAACGCCAGACTACCCAGCCACATGACCACGTAGGTCACGGGCAGTTTTTTCCACAGGCCGCCCATACGGAACATGTTCTGTTCATCATGCATGGCATGAATGACCGAACCAGCAGCAAGGAACAGCAGTGCTTTAAAGAATGCATGCGTGGTCAGGTGGAATACCGCCGCCTGATACGCCCCCACCCCAACGGCTGCAAACATGTAGCCAAGCTGCGAGCAGGTAGAATACGCAATAGTCCGCTTAATGTCAGGCTGCACCATGCCAACGGTTGCGGCAAAAAAGCAGGTTGTTGCCCCGATCAGAATAACAAAGGTGCGTGTGCCCGGCGCAAACTCAAGCAAGGGCGACATACGCGCCATAAGGAACACACCTGCCGTAACCATGGTAGCAGCATGAATAAGGGCGGAAACAGGTGTGGGGCCTTCCATGGCGTCGGGCAACCATGTGTGCAGAAACAACTGGGCCGACTTGCCCATAGCCCCGACAAACAGCAGAAAGCAGATAACTTCCAGCATACGGAAGGAAACACCACAGAGCGTGTAAGGGGTGTTGAGCACCGCAGGCACGGCAGCAAAAATGGTATCGTACTGCACCGAGTGGAACAGAACGTAAATCAGGCCAATGCCAACAATAAAAAACAGGTCCGCCACACGGTTGACCACAAAGGCCTTGATGGCCGCAGCCGTAGCGGCCGGGCGGTCATACCAGTAGCCAATCAGCAGGTAACTGGCCAGGCCAACACCTTCCCAGCCAAAGAAAAGCTGGATCAGGTCATTGGAAGAGACCAGCATGAGCATGGCAAAGGTGAAGAGCGAAAGGTAGGAGAAAAACCGGTAGGTCGGCATGCTCTCATGGCTCATGTAGCCAATGCTGTAGCAATGCACGAGCAGCGACACAACAAGCACCATGGCGGTCATGGTCACGGAGAGTGTGTCAAACCGCAGGGTCCATGTTGCGTCAAAACCCCCGGCATGCACCCACTGCGCCAGCGGGACAGCAGCGTGAGGGAAACCCCCAAGCCATGCCGAGCACAGCGCACCCACACTACACAGGGCAGCAACCGCCATGCAGGCAATGGTTACAACCTTGGCGAGGGTATCCCCCATAAAGCGGCCACCAAGGCCCGCCACAACCGCCCCCGCCAGAGGCGTTAGCACGGCAACGGAAAACAGAGTGAGTTCTGTTTGCATAACGCTGCTCATCCCTTCATCATCGTCACGTCTTCGACCTGGATGGAGCCGCGGTTACGGAAGTAAACCGTAACAATAGCCAGACCAATGGCGGCTTCGGCCGCAGCAATGGTCAGCACGAACAGCACCATGACCTGCCCCGACAGGTCCCCATGAGCCGAGGAAAACGCAACCAGATTGAGGTTTGCGGAAAGCAGGATCAGTTCCATGGACATGAGCAGAACAATAATGTTCTTTCGGTTCAGAAAAATCCCGAACACCCCCAGAACCAGAAGGGCCGCACTGACAAACAGGTAAGGCCCCAGCCCTACAGACGCGATTGCCGTATTCATGCGCCTTTCTCCTCAGTTTCCGTCTTTTCCGGCTCACCCGCGCCATAGGAGCCGGGAACCGCAATTTCGTAATAGGAGCCTTTGGGCCGTAGGAAACCTCCCTGTTCAAACACGTTTTCGCCAAGTGGCAGATTAACAAGCTCCAGCGTTTCTTCACGTGTGCGTGCATGCTGGCGGCCAATATTCTGGCGGCGGCCTGTAGCCGTCTCACGCAGGGTCAGCACAATGGCGCCAATCATGGCGACCAGCAGAACCAGCCCGCAGGCCTGAAACAGCAGCACATAATGCGTGTAAATAACCGTGCCCAAGGCCGCAGTATTGGTTAGCCCCGGCTGCACGGCCAAAGGTGCGACCACACCCGCAGGGGCCATGCGCCAGTTACTGAAGGCCATGATCAGTTCGGCCAGCAGCACACCCCCAATGCACAGCCCCAGAGGGGCATAACGCTGGAACCCTTCACGTAGGCGGCTGAAATCTATGTCCAGCATCATCACCACAAACAGGAAGAGAACCGCCACCGCCCCCACGTAAACAATAACCAGCAGCATGGCCAGAAACTCGGCACCAGCGACCAGAAACAGCCCCGCCGCGTTAAAAAAGCCGAGGATCAGGAACAAAACCGCATGAACCGGGTTGCGTGCGCTGATGACCATGGAGGCCGAAAGCAGCAATACCGCCGCAAAAACGTAAAAAACGAGCTGTGCCATCATTGGCCAACCTCCTGCCCTGACGTGGTCTGCATCTGCTCAACGATACGGTGCATCGAGTTCCAGCCTCCGTGCGAGCAGGGATTCCCAGCGGTCCCCATTCGCTAACAGCTTGCCCTTGTCGTACATCAGCTCTTCACGGGTTTCCGTGGCGAACTCATAGTTCGGGCCTTCAACAATCGCATCCACCGGGCAGGCTTCTTCGCACAGGCCGCAGTAGATGCATTTTGTCATGTCAATGTCGTAGCGCGTGGTCCGGCGGGAGCCATCGTCACGCTGTTCGGCTTCAATGGTAATGGCCTCTGCCGGGCATGTGGCTTCGCACAGTTTGCAGGCAATGCAGCGCTCCTCCCCATTGGGGTAGCGCCGCAAGGCATGCTCCCCCCGGAAACGGTGGGACAGAGGCCCTTTTTCGTACGGGTAGTTCAGCGTGACTTTGGGCTGGAACATCATACGGAAGGTGGAGACCATGCCCGCGGCCAGTTCCTTGAGCAGAAAAGACCGCAATGTGGTGCCAAGAGCGCTCATGAATTTACCCCTCCCATGTGAGGCAGCAGGCCTGTTGCCATAAGGAACCCGGCCGTGCCGATCATCCACAGTAACGAGAAAGGCAGGAACACCTTCCACCCCAGCCGCATAAGCTGGTCGTAGCGATAGCGCGGGAACGTGGCGCGCACCCAGATAAAGACAAACAGGCAGAACAGGATTTTAAAAATCAGCCAGAGCGGGCCGGGTACCCATGTCAGCGGCGCAATGCCCAGAGGCGGCAGCCAGCCACCAAGGAACAGAATGCTGACCATGGAGGACATGAGGATCATGTTCGCGTATTCGCCCAGAAAGAACAGGCCAAAGGCCAGCGACGAATATTCCACAAAAAAGCCCGCAACCAGTTCACTCTCCCCTTCGGGCAGGTCGAACGGTGCTCGGTTGGTTTCCGCCAGAGCAGAAATAAAGAACACGATAAACATGGGGAACATGGGCACACAGAACCAGATGTGCCGTTGCGCCAGCACAATATCGTTCAGGTTCAGGCTCCCCACCGCCAGCAGGACAGACACAATCACCAGCCCGATGGACACCTCGTAAGAAACCATCTGCGCGGCAGAGCGTAAGCCCCCCAGAAACGCATAGCGCGAATTGGAGGCCCACCCCGCAATAAGCATGCCGTAAACCCCAAGGGAGGACATGGCGAGCAGGTAAAGGATACCCACATTGATGTTGGCAACCGCCAGCCCGTTCCCTGTCGGAATAACCGCCCAGGCAGCCATGGCGAGCGAAAAGGTCAGGAAAGGTGCAAACAGGAACAGCACACGGTTGGCCCCTGCGGGAATAACCGTTTCCTTCACAATCATCTTGATCGCATCGGCAAAGGCCTGCAACAGACCAAAGGCACCGTTCACGTTCGGCCCCCGGCGGCGCTGCATGGCGGCCATAACCTTGCGCTCCATCAGCGTAAGGTAGGCAACACCAATCAGCAACGGCACCAGTACCGCCAGTGTTTCCAACAGCATCAGCAGGATCTGGCCCACAAGGGTTTGGTAGAAAAAATGTGCCATTGCCCTTACTCCGCTGCAACCGCAGGCGCCACGCCATAAACCTTTGAACACTCAGCCATGGTCTGGCTGGCGCGGCTTATGACGTTGGTCTGGTAATAATCCTGAATAACAGGGCGGAACGGAGCTGGCATAAGTTCACCCGCCTGCCCGCTGGCTGGCGCGGCCTGTCCGCCCGTTGTGCCCGACAGACGCTGCGCACTGCCACCGTTCATGGCAAAAACCGGGTTGACCTGCGCCATATGCGCCCGCAACTGTTCCAGCGTGTCGTAAGGCAGGGTGTGGCCCAGCACTTCGGAAAAAGCCCGAATAATCCGCCAGTCTTCCCGCGCTTCCCCCGGAGCGAACACGGCGCGGAAAGCACGTTGCACCCGCCCTGCCGTGTTAACATATGTGCCCGGTTTTTCGGTATAGGCTGCTCCGGGGAGTATAATATCCGCCCGTTGTGCGGCGGCGTCCCCATGGTGGCCCAGATACACGACAAATGTTTCCGGCGGGATGCGATCAAGCTGCACATCATCCGCACCCAGCAGCCACAAAATTTCTACCCCACCACGGAGCATGCTGGCCGCATCGCACCCCTGCGGGCCAGGCAGGAACCCAAGATCCAGCGCCCCAACGCGGGACGCCGCTGTGTGCAGAATGTTCAGCCCCTGCCATTCGGGCGTTACAGCACCACAGGCATGAGCCAGTTCGCGGCAGGCGGCATAAATTGCGGGGGCATCACGCCGGGTCAGGGCAGAATGGCCGACAATAATCATGGGGTTTTTGGCGTTTTGCAGAACTTCGGCAAACGCATTCTTCCCGCTTAGAATATCTGCCAGCACATCCGGCCCATTCCCCAGAACGGTCACGTCATATGTCATGTCCGCCGAGGGCGTGCCGATCATACCAATGGGAAAACCACCCCGGCCAGCATCTACAAAGCGTTTGCGAATACGCGCATTCAGCACCGGGGCTTCATGCCGGGGCATGGTGCCGACAAGCAACAATGCATCGGCCTGATCTATCCCGCTGATGTCACTGTTAAACAGGTAGCCCGCACGCGCGCTGGTATCGTACCAGGCACCATCCTGCCTGCAATCCAGATTGGAAGAGCCAAGGCTCTGCAAAAGGTCCTTTATGGCACACAGGCTTTCTGCATCACACAGATCACCGGCTATGGCGCCAATCCTGTCACCCGGCACGCCATCAAACCGGCGCGCAAGGGCTATGAGTGCATCTTTCCATGAAACAGAAGAAATTTTCCCATGAACCCGCACCCAAGGCCTGTCCAGCCGTTTGCGCTTGAGACCATCAATGGAAAAACGGCCTTTATCAGACAGCCATTCTTCGTTCACATCATCATTCACACGCGGGACAATCCGCATGACTTCTCCGCCACGGGCTTGCACCTGAATATTGGTGCCCAGAGCATCCATGACATCAATACTGTCAGTCTTCTTGTATTCCCATGAGCGGGCATGAAAAGCCGAAGGCTTGGCTGTAAGCGCCCCAACCGGGCAGACATCAATCAGGTTCCCCGAGAGTTCGGAGGTCAGGGCTTTTTCCACATATGTGGTGATTTCGGCATTTTCCCCGCGTGAGACCAGACCCAGTTCGGGGGTGCCGGCCACTTCGGTGCTAAAACGCACACACCGCGTGCACTGGATGCAACGGGTCATGACCGTTTTAACCAGCGGCCCCAGATCCTTGTCCGTTACGGCGCGCTTGTCTTCCCTGTAGCGCGAAACACCAGAGCCATAACCGTAAGCCTGATCCTGTAGATCACACTCCCCACCCTGATCACAGATCGGGCAGTCAAGCGGGTGGTTGATCAGCAGAAATTCCATAACGGCCCGGCGGGCACGGCGCACCACTTCGGTGTCCGTAAAAATCTGCATGCCGTCCGCAACGGGGAACCCGCAGGACGCAACAGGTTTGGGCGCTCGCGCCACTTCCACCAGACACATACGGCAGTTACCCGCAACAGACAGGCGCTCGTGGTAACAGAACCGCGGGATTTCCTTGCCTGCGGCCTCACAGGCCTGCAACGCGCTGGAACCGGGAGGCACGTCTACTGGCGTACCATCAACAATTACCCTGACCATTGCCGTTACTCCACTGCTGCCGGAACGCCACCGGCGGGAACCTGCACCAGCCCGGTACTGCCATATGCGGCTTTGTACTGGCGGATCCGTTCTTCCATTTCCGGACGAAAATGCCGGATCAGCCCCTGTATGGGCCATGCCGCGGCATCGCCGAGCGCACAGATCGTATGCCCTTCAACCTGCCGTGTGACCTGCTCAAGCAGATCAATTTCTTCAATATCCGCACGCCCCTGCACCATCCGGTCCATCATGCGCATCATCCAGCCCGTGCCTTCGCGGCAGGGGGTGCACTGCCCACAACTCTCGTGTTTGAAAAACTTTGAGAACCTTGCAATGGCTTTTATAATATCGGTCGATTTGTCCATAACAATCATGCAGGCCGTACCAAGGCCGGAACGCTCGGCACGCAGGCTGTCGTAATCCATCAGAACGGTTTCACAGACCGATTTGGGCAGCAGCGGCACAGAACAGCCACCGGGAATAACCGCCAGAAGGTTATCCCACCCTCCACGCACACCGCCGCCGTGCTTTTCTATGATGTCCTTGAGCGGCACACCCAGCTCTTCCTCAAACACACAAGGTGTATTGACGTGGCCGGAAATGGCCATGAGCTTGGAACCCGCGTTATTCGGGCGTCCAAGCCCGGCAAACCAAGCTGCCCCGCGCCGCATGATGGTGGACGTAACCGCAATACTTTCCACATTATTGACTGTGGTCGGGCAACCATAAAGCCCTACCCCTGCGGGGAATGGCGGCTTCATGCGGGGCTGGCCTTTTTTGCCTTCCAGACTTTCCAGCAAGGCGGTTTCTTCACCACAGATATAGGCACCTGCCCCTCTGTGAATACGGAAATCAAAATCCCAGCCGCTACCTGCTGCATTTTTACCAAGCAGCCCTGCGGCATAGGCTTCGTCAATGGCGGCCTGTAGACGCTCGGCCTCGCGGCAGAACTCCCCACGTATGTAAATGTAGGACGCATGCGCCCCCATCGCAAAAGATGCGATCAGAGCACTTTCTATCAGCTTATGCGGCTCATGGCGCATAACCTCCCGGTCCTTGCAGGTGCCGGGTTCGGATTCATCTCCATTGATAACCAGATAATGCGGCCGCCCGTCGGACTGTTTGGGCATGAACGACCACTTTAAACCAGTGGGAAAACCCGCTCCACCGCGGCCACGCAGGCCAGAGGCCTTCATTTCCGCAATAATGGCGTCCCGGCCTTTGGCAAGAATATCTGCCGTGTTGGCCCAGTCACCCCGCTTGCGGGCTGCCTCCAGCCGCCAGTCATTCTGCCCGTAAAGATTGGTGAAGATCCGGTCCTTGTCAGCCAGCATGGCCGTCTCTCCTATTCCTGATCCGCCGTGGAGGATGATAGCAACGTTTTGCGCCCACCCTCGGGGGCCGAAACATTACGGTCGATCATGGGGCCGGGCGTGGGCCTGCGCCCTGCCCGCAACTCGGCTATGACCTGCGCCGTGCGTTCGGCGTTCATATCTTCATAAAAATCATCATCAACCTGCAGAATTGGCGCGTTGGCGCAGGCACCAAGGCATTCCACTTCTGTCATGGTAAACAGGCCATCTGCACTGGTTTCTCCAAAATGCTGGATACCTGTCGCTTTCTGGCAGGCTTCCACCACATCATCAGAGCCACGTAGCCAGCACGGTGTGGTGGTGCAGACCTGTAAATGGTAACGCCCGATGGGACGCGTGTTGAACATGGTGTAAAAAGACGCCACTTCGTAAACCCGCATGGCCGCCATACCCAGACGCTGGGCAATAACATCCATGGCCACCACGGGCACCCAGGCACTCCCGGTTACGCGCCCCATCTGCCGCTGCGCAATATAGAGCAGGGGCATAACAGCGCTTGCCTTGCGCTCCTCCGGATACTTGCTGAGAACACCAGCAATTTCCGCCTCCGATGCAGAATCGAATACAAAGCTGTCCGGCTGTTCTGCCGGTGTCCAGGCTGTGCTCATCGATCAACTTCCCCAAACACAAGATCAAGCGACCCGATAATGGCCACCATGTCAGCCAGCATACCGCGGCGTGAGAGTTCATCTATGGCCTGCAGATGTGCAAAACCCGTTGGCCGGATTTTGCACCGATACGGCCGGTTGCTGCCATCAGCCACCAGATAGACCCCAAACTCCCCTTTGGGGCTTTCCACCGCCGTGTAGGTGGAACCCGCAGGCACATGGTAGCCTTCGCTGAACAGCTTGAAGTGATGGATCAGGGCTTCCATGGAGCGCTTCATGTCCGCTCTGGGGGGCGGGCTGAACTTGGGGTCCTGTATTTTAATGTCACCCGGCTGCATCTGGCTCAGGCATTGCTCGATAATCTTGACGCTTTCACGCATCTCGGCAACGCGCACCAGATAGCGGTCGTACGAATCACCCTGCCGGGTCACGGGCACATTAAAATCCACCTTATGGTAGTTATCATAAGGCTGGTTGCGCCTGAGGTCCCACGGCACGCCAGATGCACGCAGGCACGGACCACTAAACCCCCAGGCCAGAGCCTGCTCGGTTGTAAAAACGCCAATACCAACCGTGCGCTGTTTCCATATCCGGTTTTCGGTCAGCAGGCCTTCCAGCTCATCAATCCAAGCGGGAAATTCCTTGGCCCACACCCCAATCCGGTCTTCCAGACTTGCCGAAATATCCCGCGCAACACCACCGGGACGGAAGTAATTGGCATGGAAGCGCGCGCCGGACGCGGCTTCGTAAAACTCCAGAAGTTTCTCGCGCTCTTCATACCCCCACAAAGCCGGGGTTACCGCACCGCAGTCCAGCCCCATAGCGGTCAGATTGAGAATATGGTTTAAAATACGGGTAATTTCCGCAAACATGACGCGCAGCCACTTGGCGCGTTCTGGAATATCAATACCCAGCAGTTTTTCCGTGGCCAGAGCAAACGCCTGCTCCTCGCACATGGGGGAGACGTAATCCAGACGGTCAAAATACGGCAGGGCTTTTTGATACGTCTTGTATTCAATCAGCTTTTCTGTGCCACGGTGCAAAAGGCCGATATGCGGCACGGCGCGAGCAACAAGCTCCCCTTCCATTTCCAGCACCAGACGCAACACACCATGTGCAGACGGATGCTGGGGGCCAAAATTGAGAGCGTGGGAGTCAATTTCGACAACCTTCTTCTCAATTTCCAAAGCTTTTTCATCTGGCAAAAGGCTTTGGGGAATATCTTCGCGCAGGATCGTCTGCGCAAACGTGAGAGATTCGGTGTTATCCTGTTTTGTCATCAGGAGGACCTCTTCATACCCTGCCGGACTTCGTGCGCTTTTTCATCTCCCGGTAAGGTCAGCATACCTTCCCACGGAGAAACAAAATCGAAATCACGGAAATCCTGCGTTAACGAAACAGGCTCTTTAACAACCTGCCTGCGCTCCGCGTCATAACGGACCTCTTCATACCCGGTCAGTGGGAAGTCCTTGCGAAGCGGATGCCCCTCAAACCCGTTATCGGTCAGAATACGGCGCAGGTCAGGCTGGCCGGAGAACAGCACGCCAAACAGGTCATAGCACTCACGCTCCCACCATGTTGCACATGGCCAGAGATGATGCACCGATGGCACTGCCGCGTATTCATCCGTGCAGACCACAACCCTGATCCGGCGGTTATAGGTAACCGACAGCAGGTTATAGACCACCTCGAACCGCAGGGCACGCGCAGGAAAATCCACACCGCACAGATCCATCAACTGTTCGAACCTGTAACGCGGGTCATCACGCAAAAGGGTAAGGAACGGCACCAGATGCTCACGCGTTGTGTGCACCACCAGTTCGCCCTTTTCCACCGCCGCGTAAGACACATGGGGCTGGGAGGCAAGGAACGTAAATGCCAGAGAGGACAACTGCCCTTCCAGCCGGGCCTGCCTTGGATTTACTGAAATATCAGCCACGGAGAATTGTCCCTGTCCGCCGAATTTTTTTCTGGAGCAGCATAATGCCGTAAATGAGCGCCTCAGCCGTTGGCGGGCAGCCCGGCACATACACATCCACGGGAACAATGCGGTCACACCCACGCACAACGGAGTAGGAGTAATGGTAATACCCCCCACCATTGGCGCATGACCCCATGGAAATAACCCAGCGCGGCTCGGCCATCTGCTCGTACAGGCGGCGCAATACCGGGGCCATCTTGTTGGTGAGTGTGCCTGCCACAATCATCACATCAGACTGACGGGGCGACCCGCGGGGAATAATACCCATACGGTCCAGGTCATAACGCGGCATATACGCGTGGATCATCTCCACCGCGCAGCACGCAAGCCCGAAGGACATGGGCCACAGGCTACCCGTGCGCCCCCAGTTGACCAGCTTATCCAGGCTTGCAACCACAAAGCCCTTTTCAGCCAGAACACCGGTAATGCCACGCACCACCGCATCCTGCTCAGACCCCGGCGGCAGAGCCTCCCTGTTCCACATAATGGCGTTTTCGTCGTGATGTGTGGTCATGCTGGCGTCCTCTCTCAATCCCAGTCCAGCGCGCCTTTGCGCCATTCATACAAAAAGCCGATCCCCAGCACGGCCAAAAAGCCAAGCATGGACAAAAAGCCGAACAGCCCGATCCGCCCCAGGCTGATAGCCCAGGGGAACAGAAACGCGACCTCCAGATCGAAAATAATGAACAGAATGGCCACCAGGTAAAACCGCACGTCAAAGCGGCGCCGGGCATCATCAAAAGGGCCAAACCCGCACTCATACGCCGTGAGCTTCTCAGGATATGGTTTTTGGTGCCCGCTCAACAGAGCCATACCGAGCATTGCGGCCGCGATAACAACCGATACGCAACCAAAAATCAGAACCGGGGCATAATCGCCTAGAACAGACTGCATGGAAAATTCCCGCACGCATGAAAGGCTTGTAATAAGCCGTTTGATGCAGTCACCCTAGACCCGCAAAATGCAGACGGCCATGCACGAACGCGTATGGTCGCGGCCACTTTGTTGTGAATAAAATGGATTGGCGAAAAAAAAGGCTCCCTGCCCGGAGGAGGAAGCCATTAGCAGAATAAATTATTTTGCTCCACAACACACAATGTTGGGAATGGTGGGCGATGACGGGATCGAACCGCCGACCCTCTCGGTGTAAACGAGATGCTCTACCGCTAAGCTAATCGCCCGCGCCCTATGTGTCATAAAACAAAACGGCCGGCAACCCCTTTTTTCAAAGAAATTGCCGGCCGGTCTGAAATAAAATCCGAAGGAGGATTATTTGCTAACGGCGTCCTTCAGTGCCTTGCCCGGCTTGAAGCGGACAGAGGTAGAAGCCGGAATATCAATTTCCTCGCCGGTACGGGGGTTACGGCCTTTGGCAGCCTTGCGGGTTGCGGTCACAAACGTGCCAAAGCCCACCAGACGTACTTCCTGCTTTGTGGACAGAGCTTTTTCAATCGCACCGAATACGGCGTCGACCACTTCTCCGGCCTTAGCCTTCGGCAGGTCAACGGCCTCTGCTACTGCTGAGACGAGCTCCTGCTTGTTAAGCGGCTTCTCCATCTTACGCCTTTCACTTTCTTTCAATTCATAGGAGCGGCGGGCGGGTTTCGTCCGCCTCTCCGCTGCCTGAACGCACTATGAAGCCGTTTTTTCCTACGTCAACCAAGCAAACGCAAACTTCGGGCTTCTCATGCATTTTGGTTAATGCGGCAGCACCGAAGCAACTGCCTGTGCACCGTTGGCGGGCACTGTTTCAGGCACCTCTTCCCAGTGAATCGGCTGAGGCTGGCTGACCAGTGCACGGGCCAAAACTTCGTCCACATGCGAAACGGGTACAATTTCCAGATTCTTCTTCACGCTGTCAGGAATTTCCGCCAGATCCTTCTCGTTTTCCTGCGGAATAAACACCGTGCGAATACCTGAACGAACAGCCGCCAGAAGCTTTTCCTTCAGCCCCCCAATCGCCAGAACACGCCCCCTGAGCGTTATTTCACCCGTCATGGCAACGTCACGACGGACGGGAATACCGGTCAGAACACTTACCAGAGATGTCACCATGGCAACCCCTGCAGAAGGACCGTCCTTAGGAGTCGCACCTTCGGGCACATGCACATGGAAGCTGCGCTTGTCGAAGATCGTTGGCACGATTCCAAAACTGGCCGCCCGACTCCGCACAAAAGAGAACGCAGCAGAGATGCTCTCCTTCATGACGTCGCCCAGCTTGCCGGTTTCAACAATGCCACCTTTGCCCGGCACCATAACGCTCTCAATGGTCAGGATTTCCCCGCCCACTTCGGTCCAGGCCAGACCGGTTACAACACCGACCATGTCCTCCGCCTCGGTCTCACCGTAGCGGAAGCGCTGCACACCTGCGTATTTTTCCAGATTACGCGCCGTAACCGCGACCTTTTTGGCCTTACCGGTCACAATCTCCTTCACCGCCTTACGGGCAAGCTTGGCCAGTTCGCGCTCAAGGTTACGCACACCGGCCTCACGCGTGTAATACCGGATAACATCACGCAGTGCGTCCTCATTGATCGACCATTCACCCGGCTTGAGGTTATGCGCCTCGATCTGCTTGTTAATGAGGTGCCGCTTGGCGATCTCGACCTTTTCATCCTCCGTGTAACCGGAGAGGCGAATGACCTCCATGCGGTCCAGCAGCGGCTGGGGCATATCCAGACTGTTGGCCGTTGTCACGAACATGACATCGGACAGGTCGTAATCGACCTCCAGATAATGGTCAGCGAACGTGCCGTTCTGCTCAGGGTCCAGCACTTCCAGCAGAGCCGATGCCGGATCACCCCGCCAGTCGGATCCCAGCTTGTCAATTTCATCAAGCAGGAAGAGCGGGTTGGATACCTTCGCCTTTTTCATGCCCTGAATGATCTTGCCGGGCATGGAACCGATATAGGTGCGGCGGTGCCCACGAATTTCGGCTTCATCCCGCACGCCACCCAGGGACATGCGTACATAATGCCGCCCCGTTGCCTTGGCGATGGAACGCGCAAGGGAAGTCTTGCCCACACCCGGAGGCCCGACAAGGCACAGAATCGGCCCCTTGAGCTTTTGCGAGCGGCTCTGAACCGCCAGATACTCCAGAATGCGTTCCTTGACTTTTTCCAGCCCGTAATGATCGGCGTCCAGAACTTCCTCTGCTTCAACCAGATCATGGCGCACTTTGGTCCGCTTTTTCCACGGAATGCTCAAAATCCAGTCGAGATAGTTCCGCACAACCCCAGACTCGGCAGACATCATGCTCATGCCGCGCAGCTTCTTCAGCTCGCTCAGAGCTTTTTCGCGCGCTTCCTTGGAGAGCTTGGTCTTGGCGATCCGCTCTTCAATTTCGGCCGTTTCGTCCTTACCGTCCTCACCTTCGCCAAGTTCTTTCTGAATGGCTTTGAGCTGCTCGTTCAGATAGTACTCGCGCTGTGTCTTTTCCATCTGGCGTTTGACACGGTTGCGGATTTTCTTTTCCACCTGAAGCACATCTATTTCTGCTTCAATGTGGCCGAAAACCTTTTCCAGCTGCCCCTGCACGGTGGGGGCCTCCAGAATTTCCTGCTTTTCGGAAATCTTGAGCGAGAGGTGACTCGTCACCGTATCTGCAAGCTTGGACAGATCATTGATCTGGTTAAGCGAGACCAGAACCTCGGACGCAATTTTCTTGTTGAGCTTCATATACTGCTCAAACTGCGACACGATGGAGCGGCCCAGAGCCTCGGCTTCCGGCCCAATAGCCGCCTCGGCTGGCATTTCCTCAATATCGGCTTCGAAGTGGCCATTCACCTCATGCAGCGCCTTAACGCGCACACGGCGAACCCCTTCAACCAGCACTTTGACCGTACCATCGGGCAGCTTGAGCAACTGCAGAATGGTGGACAGCGTGCCAACCCGATAAATATCGTCAGGCGTGGGGTCGTCCTGTGCTGCGTCTTTCTGGGCTACCAGCAGAATGTGCCGGTCGTCTTTTGTAACCGAGTCCAGAGCCCGTACAGATTTTTCCCGCCCGACAAACAGCGGAACAATCATGTGGGGGAAAACCACAATATCGCGCAGCGGCAGAACAGCCACGTGGGTATTCTTGGTATGGGCTTCCACGACAGTTGCATCAACCGCAGGAACAGACTGTTCGGGCACGGCCGAAACTGCCTGATCGCTCTTGCGCCTACGCCGTGGTGCCGGTTTTTCGTTATCAGCCATCGTCATGACCTCCCGATAAGGACGATCGGTGCCGGGCACCCGCCAAGCGGCATACCCCTGCACTGAAGAAGGTACCCCCAAAAGGGAACACCCCCGTGTTTCTCTTATGTTGTTATGCCCACAACCCGGAACAATAGGGCAGAGGCAAGAACAGCACGAACAGGTGACCCGCTCGTGCTGCTTACGCTAAAACTCTAACCTGCCTCAGGCGGATTGCTCTGCTGGCACGTCTTTCTTCTTGCCGTAAACATAGACCGGGCTGGCCTTGCCATCCGCCACCTCGCGGTTGACAACCACCTCCTCGACCGTATCAAGCCCCGGCAGGTCAAACATGGTCGCCATGAGGATGCTCTCCAGAATGGAACGCAACCCACGGGCCCCGGTCTTGCGAACAATGGCCCGGTCCGCAATGGCCTTGAGCGCATCATCCGTAAAGGACAACTGGACATCTTCCATCTGGAAGAGCCGCTGGTACTGTTTGACCAAAGCGTTTTTAGGCTCGGTCAGAATCTTGATCAGTGCGGCCTCGTCCAGATCACCCAGCGTTGCCAGAACAGGCAGACGCCCGATGAATTCGGGGATAAGGCCAAACTTCATCAGATCTTCAGGCTCAACATCGTGCAGGATTTCCCCCATCCGGCGGTCATCGAGCGAACGTACATCAGCCCCAAAGCCAATGCCCGTGCCCTTGCCACGTGCAGAGATAATCTTGTCCAGCCCGGCAAAAGCCCCACCGCAGATAAAGAGCATGTTGGTCGTATCCACCTGCAGGAATTCCTGCTGCGGATGCTTGCGACCACCCTGCGGGGGAACAGAGGCAACAGTGCCTTCCATCAGCTTGAGCAGAGCCTGCTGCACGCCTTCCCCACTCACGTCACGCGTGATGGAGGGGTTGTCCGATTTTTTGGAAATCTTGTCGATTTCGTCAATATAGACAATCCCGCGCTGGGCGCGTTCCACATTGTAATCGGATGCCTGCAACAGCTTGAGGATGATGTTCTCGACATCTTCCCCCACATACCCGGCTTCTGTCAGGGTTGTGGCATCAGCCATTGTAAAGGGCACGTCCAGAATACGCGCCAGAGTCTGGGCCAGCAGTGTTTTACCCGAACCCGTAGGCCCGATGAGCAGGATATTGGACTTGGCAATTTCCACATCGCCTGCCTTGGTCACCTGCGACAGGCGCTTGTAGTGGTTATGCACCGCTACGGAGAGCACCTTTTTGGCCTGCATCTGACCAATAACGTAGTCATCGAGAACCTTGCAGATTTCCTTGGGGGTAGGAACACCCTCGCGCGACTTGACCTGCAAGGTCTTGTTCTCTTCACGGATGATATCCATGCAGAGTTCAACGCATTCATCGCAGATAAACACGGTGGGGCCAGCAATAAGCTTGCGCACTTCATGCTGTGATTTGCCACAGAACGAGCAATACAGCGTGTTCTTGGACTCTCCGGACTTTGTACTCATCAGCCCACTCCCCCGATCACTCCGGACTCTACGGAACCCGGAGCCAAGCCCTGAGCCTTTTCTGCATGCCCAGGAACAGACGACCCCCTTATTGTAACAGGAGGCTTAAAGTATGCCAGATTAAGGATGACCTTTATCCTTTTTACCTGCTTCGGCCGCTTTGTGGTGGCTGATCACTTCATCCACAATACCAAAAGACTGGGCTTCGGCTGCGGACATGTAGCTATCACGCTCAAGCTTCTGCTCGATTTCTTCCAGCGTGCGGCCAGTATGTTCACGGTAGATTTCGTTCAGGCGCTGCCGGATAATCAGAATTTCCTTGGCCTGAATTTCAATATCGCTCGCCTGCCCCTGTGCACCGCCAGAGGGCTGATGCACCATGACGCGCGCGTTAGGCAGCGCAAACCTGCGCCCTTTTTCACCGCCAGCCAGCAGCAGGGAGCCCATGGAGGCCGCCTGACCGATGCACACCGTGCTTACGGGGCTGCGGATGTATTGCATGGTGTCGTAAATAGCCAGACCGGCCGACACAACACCACCGGGGCTGTTGATGTAAAAGGAGATTTCCTTGGTCGGGTTCACACTTTCCAGATACAGAAGCTGCGCGGAAATAAGCGAAGCAACCTGATCATAGACAGGCCCGGTCAGGAAGATGATCCGTTCCTGCAAAAGGCGGGAATAGATATCAAAAGCCCGTTCACCGCGAGAGGTCTGTTCGACCACCATCGGCACCAGTGCATTGCTGAAGATCTCAACGGGATCACGATCCCTCATACCACTCATTCCCGTACAAAAAACTTAAACGCCCCTCCCTGCCTCTGCCATGGACAGAACCAGGGTCAGGCACACTGATTCAAGATAGAGATAAAGTGGCAATATGCCACCCCAGAAACGAAAAACAGCCCCAAAAAGAATGTCCCGCCAGTTCACACTGGCGGGACAGAGCCGTTTTATCAGATATTAGCTGGGGGAATATCTGATAGTTCTTCCAGACTCACGTCCTTGTCCGTGACCTTGGCGAGCTCAATCAGGTAATCGACAACCTTGTTTTCAAAAATCGGTCCGCGCAGGGATTCAGCGGCCTGCGGATTCTTCTGGAAGAATTCAAAGACCTCTTTTTCCTGACCGGAGTAGCGCATGGCTTCTGCCCGCACAGCCCGCCCAAGTTCTTCCGCACTGACGGAAATACCGTTCTTGCGGCCGATTTCAGCAAGGAGCAGACCCAGCCGCACGCGGCGTTCCGCAATTTTGCGGTAGTCAGCGCGAAGGGTGTCTTCGTCCTTGTCCTTGTCTTCGTCATCAAGCTGACCAGCCTTGCGGTCGGCTTCCACCCGATTCCAGATCTGCTGGAACTCGGCTTCCACCATACCTTCAGGGGCAGCAAAATCTGCCTTGCTGGAAAGGATGTCGAGCAGGTCACGCTTGATACGCAGGCGGGACATCTGGTCGTATTCGCCTTCGATCTGCTTGCGCACCAGATCCTTGAGCTGTTCAAGGCTTTCAAAGCCCATGTTCTTGGCCAGCTCTTCGTCCACCGGGGCGTCCACAGCTTTTTTGAGCTGGTTCACCTTGATGTCAAAGGTTGCTTCCTTGCCAGCCAGCTCTTCTGCGCCGTAATCAGCGGGGAAAGTCACGGTAATGACTTTTTCTTCACCCGGCTTCATGCCTTCGATCTGTTCGGCAAAGCCCGGAATAAAGCCTTCGCCACCGATCTCAACATTCACGTCCTGAGCGGTACCGCCATCAAAGGCAACGCCGTCCTGCTTGCCAACAAAGTCAATGGCGACAACATCGCCCTTGCCTGCGGGACGCACTTCCTCGATCACTTCAAAGGTACGGCCACGCTTGGCAATATCTTCGAGCACCTTGTTGATCGCTTCGTCAGAAACCGGGGTTTTCAGGCGGGTCAGCGCGAGGTCGGAAAGGTCCGGCACAGCAATTTCTGGCAGGATTTCGCTTTCCACCTTGAATTCCAGATCCGCGCCCTTGTCTTCCTGACCGGAAACCAGATCAACCTTGGGCTGGCCAGCGGGGCGCAGGCCACGCTCTTCAAACACTGTGCGAATGGCATCGCTCACGGCCTGTTCAAGCACTTCGCCCCAGATGGCATCGCCATAACGCTGGCGTGCCAGAGAGACAGGCACCTTGCCCGGACGGAAGCCCGGCAGGTTCAGATTGCCAGCAACTTCCTTAAGGCGCGCATCACGCTTAGCCTCAAGTTCCGCGGCCGGAACTGTAACTGTGAAACCACGCTTCAGCCCTTCAGAAAGGGTCTCGGTAACCTGCATCGGCCAGGCCTTCCTCTCGGTACAAAAAATCAGTCACCCGCTGCACTAACGCCAAAAGGCGGCGGCGGACTGCGGACGGGAGCATGAAAATTTATTGGTACGGGCGGAGGGACTTGAACCCCCACAACTTGCGTCACCAGAACCTAAATCTGGCGTGTCTACCAATTCCACCACGCCCGCGCACACTCAATATACTCACCGTCGGCAAGATGCGTGGACTTAGCTCAAAGTGCCGGGCACGGCAAGACACCGAAACGGATTTTGCACATGCTAGTGCCCCTGCGCCTGCTCCGCCTTCTGCCGGGCAAGCCCCAGATAGCGGTCCAGATCCTCCGCCACAGGCCACGGACCGGCCTGCAAACCGGCCTCCCCATGGAGCCAAACGCCCGCACACGCCGCCTGCCACGCAGGCATACCTGCCGCCAGCAAGGCCGCAATCACGCCCGAGAGCGTATCCCCAGACCCTGCCGTACCCAATGCTGCGGTGGCATGCGTGTTAATTGCCAGCCGTCCATCGGGGGCCGCAATCATGGTGGAAGCCCCCTTGAGCACGACCACAGCATTAATCTGTCGGGCAGCCTCCCGCACCTGCTCGGGCGAGTTATCCCCCACAGGGCCGAACACCCGCGCAAATTCACCCGTATGGGGAGTAATCACGGAAACACCACGCAGTTTTTCCGGCTGCCCGGCGCAGGCACTTAGTGCGCCGGCATCGGCCAGCACACTCCGCCCCGAGTCCAGCAGCATGGGCAGGGCTGCCTCCACCTCTACCTCTGCCAACCCCGGACCGCAGACCCACACATGCCTGCGCTTGTCCTCCAGCAATTGTGCCAGCGGGGCATCATCCACAATCAGGCCCGGCTGCCCCAGACGGTAGGCCGGAGCAGCAGCCCCAGCCGCCACGCGCACAAGCCCCGCCCCCACGGAGCGCGCACCAGAGGCACATAGCCGCGCGGCACCGGGCATGGATTGCCCGGCACAAATACTCACCACACCTCGCGTGTATTTGTTGCTCTCCCCACCCAGCATGGGCAGCGCCCACAATCCGGGGCTATTGTGCCACGTGTTGGCTGGCACGGCCGCCAGCACAGAGTCGGGCACACCAATATCCGCCAGAACCAGGCGCCCAAGCAGCCCCCGCGCCGGGTAAAGCAGATGGCCGGGTTTGAACCGGCAGAACGTAACAGTCATGGCAGCCTGCGGCGCATAACCGCGCACCTGCCCTGTGGCTCCATCCACCCCCGAGGGCGTGTCCACCGCCACAATCCGGCGGGCTGCGGCTAGTGTTTCGGCCACTAGGCCACCCACATCACGGCTTAGCCCTGCACCAAATACGGCATCCACCACCAGTTCAGCCCGCGCGGCCTCTGCCGGAGCAAAAGGAACACGCGGCCCTTCATAGGCGGCACTGGCGCGCCCTGCATCCGTATCCGCCCGAGGGGGAGCCAGCTCCGCCACGGCAACCGGCCAGCCCATACCTGCCAGATACCGGGCGGCTACGTACCCATCCCCCCCATTATTCCCCGGCCCGCACAACACGAGCACGCGCGCAGGCCGCTCGTACCGGCGGATGGCGCGCGCAACGGCCCGGCCTGCGTTATCCATAAGCGTGACAACAGGCACATGGGCTGCACTCTGCCGGTCCATCTCCCCCATTTGCAAAGGGGTATAAAGGCTGAGGGAAGAAGGATAAGCAGGTTGCATGCTTGGCTCCGCACAGGGTGTGTGACTACTGTCAGGCATAATAGCCCCTTGCACCCGCCCCGTCCCCTTGGCAATCAGGCAGGCAGATACGCACCGGGCATGATGCTGCGCATAACAGCCTTCGCGCCCATCCCCACCCCCAACCGTGCCAACACGGAGACACCATGCCACATTCCATCCTCTGGAGCCTTGTTCTCGCTCTCCACCTCATCAGCATCATCATGTGGATTGGTGGTGGCGCTTATGCGGCTGTTGTGCTGCGCCCCAGCCTGAGCCTTCTGGACCAGACACAGCGCAACTCCGTGCACCTGCAAACCATGGCCCGTTTTTTTAAGGGGCTGACACACGCCATTCCCACAACGCTGATTACCGGCTGGCTGCTGGTGCTGCACGAAGGCGGGTTTGCCAACGCACCGTGGACAACCAACGTCATGCAACTGCTGGGCCTGATCATGGCGGCACTGTTTGTACGGATGTACATGGGCACCTACCAGAAGCTGCGCCGGGCCATCCGCCCGCAGGCATCGGGTTTCGACTCGGTACGCAAGCAGGTGCTGGTTATTGTGGCTCTGGGAATCATTACCGTGCTGGCAGCCAGCCTTGGCCATCCTTTTGTGTGAAGATAACAAGTATCCCAGCCAAAAACTTGATTTTAAGCCCAAAGACCTTTATCGGAACTAGCGCCTGAGTGGCTTTGTAATACCATGGAATAACTGGCAAACGGTCTTTGCCGGACATGCACAAAGCCACCAGCAAGCTGAGCAACGACAGACCTAAGTTCCGAGAGCATATTGACAGCCAAAACAACCGCCCGCCCCCGCAAGACGACAACTCGCAGCCGGAAAAAGGCGGCGGTTTCCGCCAGTTCAACCGCATTGGATGTGCAGGATACCGAGGTGGAAAACACCTCTCCCGCAGCCGATGCCGATGCTCCCGCTGAGGAAAAACCCGCTCCCAAAAAACGCGCACCCCGCCGCCGTACAGCCAAAGCCGAATCGGCTGCCGAGCCTGTAGCGGACGCAGCCGCAAATGAAGGCGCAACCACAGACGCCGTAGCCGAAGAGGCTCCCAAAAAACCACGCGCTCCGGCCAGACGGCGCACAAAGGCGGCCACGGCCACCAAATCCGCCCCTGCAACAAAGGTGGAAGCCCCCGTTGCCGTGGAACTGCTGGTGCCGGTCACCCCTGCGCCAGAAGCTGCTCCCGCCCCGGTTGAGCCTGCCACACCGGCAACTGCGGAACCCGTTGCGGAAGAACCAACGCTAACCTTTGCCGACCTTGAGCTTTCCAAGCCCATTCTGCAGGCCATTGATGAGATGGGGTACAAGCACCCCACCCCCATTCAGGCACAGGCCATTCCCGCCGTGCTCATGGCACGCGACGTGCTGGGCGTTGCCCAGACCGGCACCGGCAAAACGGCATCCTTTACGCTGCCCATGCTGGAAATTCTGAGCGACTCCCGCGCTCGTGCCCGCATGCCGCGTTCGCTCATTCTGGAGCCCACGCGTGAACTGGCCTTGCAGGTCGCGGAAAACTTTGTGGAATACGGCAAGCACCTCAAGCTCAACCATGCCCTGCTGATTGGTGGTGAGAGCATGGCTGACCAGAAGGAAGTGCTCAACCGCGGCGTGGACGTGCTGATAGCAACCCCCGGCCGTCTGCTCGACCTGTTTGAACGCGGCGGCCTGCTGCTGAACCACACCAAAATTCTGGTCATTGATGAAGCAGACCGGATGCTGGATATGGGGTTCATTCCTGACATTGAAAAAATTGTCAGCCTGCTGCCCCCTTCCCGCCAGACGCTGTTCTTCTCGGCAACAATGGCGCCGCCCATTCGCAAACTGGCGGATGCGTTCCTGCATTCCCCCAAGGAAATCACGGTTGCACGCCAGTCTTCCGTGGCAACAACCATTACAACCGGGCTGGTCATTGTTGATGAATTCAGCAAGCGCGAAACACTGCGTCTGCTGCTCAAGGACCCGGAACTCCAGAACGCCATTGTGTTCTGCAACCGCAAGCGCGATGTGGATGTTCTCACCAAATCCTTGACGAAGCACGGCTTTTCAGTGGGTGCCCTGCACGGAGACCTGCCCCAGTCCGTGCGTTTTTCCACTCTGGAAAAATTCAAGAACAATGAACTCAAGGTACTGGTCTGCTCGGACGTAGCCGCCCGAGGCATTGATATTGGCGGCCTGTCCCATGTGTTCAACTTTGATCTGCCGTTCCATGCGGAAGACTACGTCCACCGCATTGGCCGCACTGGCCGCGCCGGGCGCGAAGGGCATGCCTTCAGCATTGCCACGCCGTATGACAAGACACTGGCCGAAGCCATTGAACAACTGACCGGCAAACCCATTCCCCGCCTTTCCATCGAAGGCGTGCAGCAACTGGAATGGTCGGAAGAAAAACGCCCACGCGGCGGCAGCCAGCCCCGTGGCGGGCAAAACCGCAAGGACAAACCGGCCCCACAGCGGGAGCGTGAACCCAACCGCACGCGTGAAGCAACCCGCGAGCGCGACCGTGAACCCAACCGTGAGCGTGAACAGCAGCGCCCTGCCCAGCAGCAGGCCGCTCAGCCTGTTGCCAATAAGCCCCAGCCCCATAAAGGTGGGCGCAACCAGCGTGATGAAATTCCACCCGCACCCGCAGGCGAATTTGCAGGCTTTGGTGACCAGACGCCCGCCTTCATGCTGCTTCCACGCCGCAATTCTTCACGCCCGGCCACACCGGGTGTGCTTGAAGCAGAAACAGTGCAGGATACCGCCCACGTCTCTGACGTGGCATCCTGACCCAAGGAAAATTAGTGTCCGACATACAGGAAGTCACCATCTCCCATCTTGCAACTCAGGGAGATGGTGCCGCACGGCTCCCTGACGGACATACCGTCTTTGTTGCAGGGACGCTCCCCGGTGAGCAGGTTCGCATCCGCATCCAGCCTAATGTGCGCGGCCAGCTGGTTGAGATTGTCACACCCTCCCCCCATAGAACGACCCCGCCTTGCCCGCTGTTTGAGCGTTGTGGCGGCTGCACCTTGCAGTATATGGACCAGCCCTCCCTTCTGGCGTGGAAGACCGGGCTGGTAAGCCATGCACTGGAAAAAGCCGGGTTTGACATCCCGCAGAACATAACCAGCTTTCAGGTGCCGCCTAACAGCCGCCGCAGGGCTGATCTGGCAGTACGCCGGACGGAACAGGGTATTATCATTGGCCTGCACGCCAAAGGCAGCCAGGACGTAACGGACATGACCAGTTGCGCAGTGCTGCACCCGGCCATTGTGTCCAGCCTGCCAGCATTACGCACCACCCTGCGCACCCTGAATGCTGTGCACAAAACGGCTGACCTGCACATCAATCTGCTGGATTCGGGGCTGGATATTCTACTCAGCACCGATTCTCCGCTCATTGCCACGGACCGGCAACGCCTGACGGCGCTGGCGGAAGAACTGGATATTCCACGCATAAGCTGGCAGCGCCTGAAGGCTGCAACCCCGTATGAAACTGCTGTGCAGCGTGCGCCTGTTTACCAGACCATTGCCGGGCACCAGCTTACCCCCCCTCCCGGTGCTTTTTTGCAGGCAACTGCCCAGAGCGAAACAGCCATCCAGCAGGCTGTGCTGGACGCCTTACCCGCACGCCTTGGCAAGCGCGCCAGCCTGATTGAGCTCTATGCCGGGTGCGGCACGCTGAGCCTGCCTTTGGGGGACCGGTGCCAGGTCCAGGCTTACGAAGGGTATGAACCCGCTCTGGCGGCCCTTAAAAGTGTTGGCAAATCCCGCGTTACCCCTGTCTGCCGTGACCTGAACCGCCAACCCATTATGGGCAAGGATTTAGGCAAGGCAGATGTGGTTGTGCTGGACCCGCCCCATGCGGGGGCAAAGCTGCAGATGCGCCAGATTGCTCTGGGCAAGCCAGACTACGTGATTTACGTGAGCTGCAACCCGGCCGCGTTAAGCAACGATGCAAGCCAGCTTGCACAGGCCGGTTACAGGCTGGAGACGGTTTCGGTCATTGACCAGTTCCTGTGGTCGCCCGAAACCGAAGCCGTGTGCCGCTTTAAACGTGAAAGCTCTCGCCGCAGCCGCAACGCCCTTTCTCATTAGGGTTGATGAACACAAACCCTTCCTCCAGATCGGTTTCACGGTAATCCATCTGTGTACCGATCAGGAAGAGGGTGGCCTTGCGGTCCACCAGCAGGGTCAGGCCATGGTCTTTAACGACTTCGTCCCCTTCCCCGCTCTGCGTCACAAACTCCATGTCATAGGCTTTGCCTGAGCAGCCTTTGGTGGAAACGGAAATACGCAGCAACTCCCCCGCATGCGCCGTGGCGTACAGGTGCCGCAAGCGTGTGGCGGCTGTATCCGTCAGCCGCATAAGAGGGGGAAGTTCCCTTTTGGTTGATGAAATGGTCGCTGTTTGGGACATAACACTCCATCCTTTCCGTTAGAACATATTCAGGGCCAGCCGGGCCTCATCGCTCATACGCGACATATCCCATGGCGGATCCCACACAACTTCCACTTCGGCTGATTTAACACCGGGCACTTTTTCCACCGCATCCTTGACCTGAATGGGCAGTTCCTGTGCGCTGGGGCAGTTGGGGGCAGTCAATGTCATTTCAATACGCACGCGCCCGTCGTCATACAGGTCAATGGCGTAGATCAGCCCCAGCTCGTAAATATTCACCGGAATTTCCGGGTCATGCACCGTGGCTATGGCTTCGATCACGGCATCTTCGGATGCCGGGCCTGTGACTTTACTCTCCCCCTCCTGGGGAGCGGCATCACCATCAGGGGTCCAGCCTTCCACCTTTGCGGTAGCACCTGCGGCCTGATCATGCTCCGCGTGCAGAACAGTTTCCACCGGCATATCCTGCGGCGGAGCAGATGCTTGTGTTTGCGCCTGAACGCCTTCTTCAACCATCGACATGAGAAAAAGCCTCCTTCAGCGCAATCCAAGGCAGTTCTGCGCAGCGTATTCTTGCTTTATGGGACTGCAGTGGAGCAAAAACCTCCAGCGCGCCCAAAGGGGCTGGCTGGGCCTCCACCACCGGAAGCGATGGCGAGCCTACCAGCATGGCCCTGAAACGGTCTGACACCGCAAGTGCCTGAGCAACGGTGTTCCCACGCACATGCTCGGCCATAAGGTCCGCAGCGGCGGCGCAAATGGCGCACCCACGCGTGTTGTGCCTGATGTCCTGAATATGGTGCCCGTCAAGCGCAATATCCAGATGTGTTTTGTCCCCGCATAACGGGTTACGGCCATCACCCTGCACGTCTGGCGCGCTCAGCCGACCGGCGTAAAGGGGAGTGCGGGCACGCTCCACAATCAGCCTGTCATACAGGGCATCACGCTCTGCGGTGGTGGTGTTCACACAAAAAAGTCCCGTATCCGCACCAGTGTATCCGCCAGCACGTCTATTTCTTCCTTCTGGGTGTAAATCCCAAAACTGGCGCGGGCCGTGGCACTCAGGCCCAGACGGCGCATCAGCGGTTCGGCGCAATGGTGCCCGGCCCGTATGGCAATGCCGTTGCGGTCCAGCAGGGTGGCAATATCGTGCGGGTGCACATCAGCCATGGTGAAAGATACCACCCCACCTCGCACACGCGGACGCCCCACAATGCTCAGACCCGGTACTGTACCAAGCCGCGTGAGGGCATGGGCGGTCAGTTCCGCCTCGTGCGCGGCAATGGCGTCAAACCCTATCTTACTCACCCAGTCTATGGCAGCGCCCAGACCAATGGTTTCCACAATTGCCGGGGTTCCCGCCTCAAACTTGTGGGGAATATTGGCCCATGTGGAACGCTCAAACGTGACGGTGGAGATCATATCCCCCCCACCAAGGAACGGCGGCATCTGCTCCAACAGGTCACGCCGCGCCCACAGAACACCAATGCCGGTAGGCCCGTACAACTTGTGGCCGGTAAAGGTGTAAAAATCCGCCCCCAATTCCTGCACATCCGTTTTGTGGTGCACAACGGACTGGCTGCCATCAAACAGCACCAGCGCACCAGCGGCATGGGCTATGTCCGCTATCTGCTTTGCTGGCGTTATGGTGCCCAGCACATTGGACATATGGGTAATGGACACAAGGGCAACCTTGCCATCTGCCAGCAGGGCCTTGTACGCGTCCATGTCCAGATCACCGTCATCGGTGATCGGGGCAACGCGCAGGTCAATACCGGCCCGGTCACGGAGCATCTGCCAAGGCACAAGATTGGCGTGATGCTCCATCTGGGAGATCAGAACCGCCTGACCGGGTTTAAGCAGCGCACCAAAGGAATGGGCCACCAGATTGATGGCTTCAGTGCTGTTGCGGGTAAACACGATTTCCTCGCGCGAGGGCGCATTGAGGAAGTCGGCCACCAGATCACGCACACCTTCATACGCTTCGGTCGTGCGTTCGCTCATCCAGTGCAGGCCACGGTGGATGTTGGCATACTGGTGCCGCATGGTGCTGGCCATGCTGTCGATCACCGCATTGGGCTTTTGGGCCGAAGCAGCACTATCGAGAAAAACCAGCGGGCGGTCATGCACCTTTTCCCCCAGAATGGGGAACTGCTGGCGAATGGCCTGCACGTCCAGCTGTGCGTGCGCGTGGGTTGTGGGGGTATGCGTGCTCATGCGCTTTCTCCCTTACCGGCAAACCGCGCTGCCATAACCGCACGGCAGAAGGTCTGTGCCGTTGCGTCTTCCACAAGGGCGATGGCCTCGTCCAGAAAAGCATCAATCAGCATCTGGCGGGCTTCCTGCTCGGGAATGCCACGGCTGCGCAGATAAAAAAGCTGGTCATCATCCAGTGCACCAACAGTCGCACCGTGGCTGCACCGCACATCATCGGCATAGATTTCGAGTTCAGGCTTGGCGTCTATTTCCGCTTCGGGGGAGAGCAGCAGAGCCTGATTCATCTGGTAGCCATCGGTTTTCTGGGCAATGCGCTCGACCAGCACCTTGCCCTGAAAAACACCGCGCGCATGGCCATCCAGCACATTACGCACCGTCTGGCGCGATGTGCAGTCCGATGCCGCGTGGGTAATAACGCTGGTAATATCCCCCACCTGCTGCCCGGCCAGACGCTGCGCGCCATTCACATGCACAACACCACGGGTTGCCGCCAGACGGGCATGTACCTCGTGCCGCACAAGCTGGCCGCCCAGCCCCAGCACAAAGCTGTCATACACGCTCTGCTGGCCAACATGGGCATACAGGGTGCCAAGGCTGACAGCCTGCGCGCCTTCGGTCTGCAAGGTCAGGTGTTCCAGCGTTGCGCCATCTTCAACCTGAATATCCGTAACAGGGTTATGAAAATACGCCCCCTGCCCCGCCTGCACGCAGATCAGCCGCAGATGAGCTTCCTTTTCCACCACAACCGTGTGCCGTGGGTGGAAAGAAAGCGGGTCCGCCCCTGCAACGCCAAGGGAGATAAGCATGACATGCCCCGCATCCACCCCTGCGGGTACACGCAGCACCAGACCATCCTCCGCCAATGCGGTGTTCAGGGCTACCAACGGGTCCCGGTCTGGGGCGGCCTGCTGGCCAAACTGGGGATCGTCCGCAAAAAAGGACAGATCAACATCATCAGGCAGCGCACTGAAGGCGGGCGCATGCCGGCCATTGACAAACACCACCCGTGGCAGGGCTGCCATGGCGGGGTGGGCCTGCAAGACCCCGTCCAGCAGGGAGCGGACCGTGCTGGCCTCCACCTGCATGGGGGGGGCGGCATAGTCCTGCTTGCCCAAAGCGCGCAGGGTTGTGTAGTGCCATGCCTCTACCTTACGGTCGGGCAGGCCTGTTCTGGCCAGAGCCCCGGCGGCAGATTGCCGCTCTGCCCCGGCAAGGGTGTTCAGCCTGTTTGCAAAGAGCGCTAACGGGCCAGACATATCTTTGCTGAGTGCGTTCACGCCACCTCCGCCAGAAACTTGGTGTAGCCTTCCTGGTCAATCTGGCGGGCCAGTTCCGGCCCACCGGAGAGGATGATCCGCCCACGGGCCATAACGTGAATACGGTCTGGCACCAGATAATCCAGCAGCTTCTGATGATGGGTAATAACCAGCGCCGAGAAGGTAGGCGCGCGCAGGCGGTTCACACCTTCTGCCACAATGCGCAGGGCATCCACGTCCAGCCCGCTATCTGTTTCATCCAGAATGGCAAAGGTTGGCTGGAGCAGGGTCATCTGCAACACTTCGTTGCGTTTTTTCTCACCACCCGAAAAGCCGACATTCACATTACGCTTGAGCATGTCCGGCGCCATGGAAAGGGCTTTGGCCGCCTCGCGCGCCATCTTCAGGAATGCCACGGCATCCAGTTCGTCCTGCCCGCGTGCGCGCCGCACGGCATTAACCGCGGTGCGCAGGAAGTTGGCATTGTTAACGCCGGGCAGCTCGATAGGGGACTGAAACGCCAGAAACAGGCCCGCAGCAGCGCGCTCTTCCGGCTCCATGGCCAGCAGGTCCTGCCCGTGGAAGGTGGCGGTACCGGCTGTTACCTCATACTCCTCCCGCCCGGCCAGAACATAGGAGAGCGTGGATTTGCCCGAGCCGTTTGGCCCCATGATCACATGCACTTCACCCGGCGGGATGCTCAGGTCCACACCACGCAAAATCTGCTTTTTCTGCCCATCCGCATCAATCTGCGCGCACAGGCCGGAAATTTCCAAAAACTGGCTCATACTCTGCTCTCCCTTAACCCACGCTGCCTTCAAGGCTGATCTGCAACAGTTTTTGCGCTTCCACGGCAAATTCCATGGGCAGTTCCTTCAGAACGTCACGGCAGAAACCGTTTACGATCAGGCCGACGGCGTCTTCCTCGGACAGGCCACGCTGGCGGCAGTAAAACAGTTGGTCTTCTGAAATCTTGGATGTTGTTGCTTCGTGCTCGATGCGCGCATTCATGTTGCGGCTTTCAATATACGGCACGGTATGCGCCCCGCACTGGTCACCAATCAGCAGGCTGTCGCACTGGGTAAAGTTGCGCGCACCAGAAGCCTTGGGCTGCACCCGCACCAGACCACGATACGTGCTGTCCGAACGGCCGGCACTAATGGTCTTGGCAATAATGGTGGAGCGCGTGTTGCGACCAAGGTGGATCATCTTGGTGCCGGTGTCGGCCTGCTGGTGGTTATTGGTGACCGCCACGGAGTAGAACTCGCCAACCGAGCCTTCCCCCTGCAGAATGCAGGAGGGATACTTCCACGTAATGGCCGAGCCGGTTTCCACCTGCGTCCAGGATATTTTGGAGCGTGCCCCGCGGCATGCGCCGCGCTTGGTCACAAAGTTATAAATCCCGCCACGCCCGTTTTCATCGCCGGGGTACCAGTTCTGCACCGTGGAATATTTGATGGAGGCATCATCCATGGCCACCAGTTCCACCACCGCCGCGTGGAGCTGGTTTTCATCACGCATGGGGGCCGTGCAGCCCTCAAGGTAGGAAACGGAAGCCCCCTCCTCCACCACAATCAGTGTCCGCTCAAACTGCCCGGTGTTTTTGGCATTGATCCGGAAGTAGGTGGACAGCTCCATGGGACAGCGTACCCCCTTGGGCACGTACACAAACGAACCATCCGTAAACACGGCGGAATTGAGGGCGGAAAAGAAGTTGTCCCCCGCAGGCACCACCGTACCCAGATACTTACGCACCAGATCAGGGTGTTCCTTGACCGCCTCGGAGATCGGGCAGAAAATGACCCCGGCTTCCTCCAGCGTCTTGCGGAAGGTGGTGGCAACGGAAACACTGTCAAACACCGCATCCACGGCCACGGGCATGCGCTCGCCCTCGGGTACTTCCACCCCGGCCAGCAGAGCCTGCTCGTGCAGGGGAATACCCAGCTTTTCGTATGTACGCAGCAGCTCGGGGTCCACCTCGTCCAAAGACTTGGGACCGGGCTTTTTACGCGGTGCCGCGTAATAATGCGCATCCTGATAATCAATGGGAGGGAAAGCGACCTTGGCCCATTTGGGCTCTTCCATGGCCTGCCATGTTTTATAGGCTGCCAGACGCCATTCCAGCATCCATTCCGGCTCTTCCTTACGGCTGGAAATCAGACGGATAATGTCTTCATTCAGCCCTTTGGGAGCCATGTCCATTTCTATGTCGGTTTCAAAGCCCCATTTGTACGTGGACTGGCCCAGCTTCTCTACGGCTTCGCGCGTTTGTGTCACTGCTGGCATTGTTCAGGCCCCTTCCCGTACTGTGTGGGTCGCGTTGAGCTTGTTGATCTGGGAGAGAACCGTGGAGCATGCCTCCTTGGGGCGCATGCTTTCCAGCGAGATTCCCTCCAGTGTTGAGCGTATTGCCGTGTTGATAACGTCCCAGCTACCACACAAACCGCAGGACAGACCGGTATCGCACTCACGCCCGCCAACACAGGCGGTCAGGGCGATCTGGCCATCAACTGCGGCAATCACACTGGCAACAGACATATCCGCCAGGGACCGGGCCAGACGATAACCACCTTTTGCGCCACGCTGGGAGAGCACAAAACCATGGGCTGACAAAACCTTGAGCACCTTGGCAACCGTGGGTTCAGGCACACCCGTAATGGCGGCAAGGGCTGGGGATGTCACCACACCGTCCTGTTCCCCCAGTTTAACAAGTATGACGATCGCATAGTCCGCCAGACGGGAAAGTTTCAGCATAATCCGGCTTTCACCTAATTAAAGACCTGAATGGTCCTGTTTCGGATACATGGCGACAAGCGTTGCCAACGTCAACCCAAAACGTCCTGTTACAGGCAGCCCACTCCAGCCTTTCAACGCATATGTGATCTGCGGTTCCCCGCAGAACTGCCTTTAACCAAGCTTACGCCTATCCCTGCGGCACAAGCCTTTCCATATCCGCTCAAGTGCCATGCGGCTAACTTTTGCCTCGCCCTGCACCACCAGACACGAAAACAGGACTTACTGCGCGTTAATCCCGAATGTCAGCCGGAGAATGGCAAACAGCAGCGCCCCAACCGCAAACCCGACCAGTGTGCCGTTAAAACGAATGAACTGGAGGTCCTTGCCCACACGCAGCTCCAGCTTTTCTGCAATTTCCACCGCGTTCCAGCCCGATACAACGCGGGCAATAAATTCGGCCATCTGGTCGCGCACAAACGGCAGGGCCTTGCCAATTGTGCTGTCCACACGCTCCACAATGCGCTGGCGCAATACCTCGTCATTCCGCAACTGGCCGGCCATACGCGCCAGTGCATCCCGCAGTAGGCAGGCAATGCGTCCCTGCGGGTCCTCCACATCGGCCTCCACCATGCGGCGGAAGCGTAGCCAGATGTCCCCCCACCAGCCCACAACACTTTCGTGCGACAGCACGGAGGTCACAGCCTGCGTAAACTCCCGCCCACGCTCTGGGTCTGTTTCTATCCGGTCGATCTGGAGTCTCACCCAGCTTGTAAAGCCTTCGCGCAGGCTGGAATTTTCCGGATCGATTCGGTCCAGTTCCTGTGCTGCGGCACTCAGCACCTTGGTGGCAATCGAACCCCCAATGGCCCAGCCCAGAATACGCCCCCCCTGCTCCCGCACGCGGTCTTCAATCATGTCGCGCAGAGCGCCTTCCTTGGCCTTCAGCCCGTCCTTGAGCTGACTGAGGAAGTAGGAGAGCACCTCCTGATGCCGGTCATCATCAACCAGGCTGCGCAACGCCTTGGCAATAACGGGGGACAGGTCGCTCCCACCCAGCAGGCCCGGCATAATCCGGCCTATGGCGTTGCTGGCCCTGCCATCTTCCAACCGATCCAGCAGTTGCGGCATGGAGCGCGCCATGGCCCCCACCACCGCATCCTGTGTTGCGGGGTCTTCCAGCAGATTGGCAATAAAGCCGGGTACATCCACCTTGGCCAGCACACGCTCGACCTCCTTGGCGGTAAACACCTGACTGGCCACAAACCGCCCAAGGGCGCGGGCAAGACGGTCTTTTTGCGCGGGCAGAATGGCGGTGTGCGGAATAGGCAGCCCCAACGGGTGGCGGAACAGGGCCACAACCGCAAACCAGTCGGCTACCCCCCCGACTACACCGGCCCGCGCACCGGCGCGGAACATTTCCAGAAAAAAACCATCCTTTACCCAGCCCGCAGCCGGGGCGGCATAGCCCAGAGCAGTCATCCCCCCCATGGCAACCAGCAGCCCTGTGGCTGCATTCTGGTATCGCCGGAGTGTCTGCCGGGCGGCAATGTCTGCTTCCGTGTCGGTATGCGCTGTCATGGAACCATGAATAGCACTCCCCCACCGCCACCCCAAGTGTGCGTGAGGCGGTTGCGCACAGAAAGCAGACATGAAAAGCTGGCGAATAAATTGTTGCCCGAACGTTTTGTTTCTTTTCCGATTCAATCCGCAAGGATATAGAGCGCGCCATGACCACGGATTTTTCTACCCTTCCCCCTCGCATCGGGAGCGTGCTCGCCTCCATTGCCAACATGTCCTCTACCGGCACTCCGGCGGAAGGCACCAACCCCGTTATGGGCACGGCCCTGCGGCTCAGTGATGCACTGGAAAGTGGGACAATCACGTTTGAGGATGTCACCCAGCTGGTGCGTACCCTGCGCGATCAGGCTTTTCTAAACCGCTCACGCCACCTGCACCGCTATGTGGGCGGTGCCACGCTTGATACCGCACAGGACAAGCTGCGCCATGTTGCCGAGCAGCTTTGCGCCAGCCTGCCCACGCCCTCCTTTGCGGCGTATAGCCAGCTTGTTTCCTCCATCCGTTTTGCCGCTGTATTTACGGCTCACCCGACCTTTGCCCTGAGCAACTCGGTGTACGAAGCACTGGCCCAGAGTGCCTCGCGTGATATTCCGCCCGAAACCGCACCGTTTTTTGCAACCCACCGCCGCAGCGTTCACCCAACGCTGGAGGAAGAGTTCACGCTGGCCGTGCAGGCCATTACCCGTGCGCGGGATGCCATAGACCAGCTTAACGCCGCCCTGCTCACCACCGCCAAAAACACCTGGCCGCAGGAGTGGACCACCCTTTCCCCCCGCCCGGTCATTGCCACAAGCTGGGTGGGCTACGATACGGATGGCCGCACGGACATAGGCTGGTGGGACACCCTGCGCCTGCGCCTGCGCATGAAGCTGTTCCAGCTCATGCGGCTCGAACGCCAGATTACCCACGAGGGCGTTCTGGCCCCCGAACTGACAGAGACACTCCAAAAAGCCATAGACTGCGTTAAAGCCCAGATTAGCGCAGTCCCTAACGGTGCAACGGATGGGCAGGCGGTAGCCCGTTTTGCCGAACTGCTGGTAAATGGCCGCACAACAGCACTGACCTGCGCATCCGACCTGAACGCGCTGTTGCAGACCGCTATTGAAAACGCCCCCCCTTCCGCCCAGCTCCCCCTTGCGGTGGCACGGGCCGGGTTTATGGCCCACGGCCTTGGGCTGGCGCACACCCATGTCCGGCTGAACGCCAGCCAGATCCATAACTTTGTCCGCCAGAAGCTGAACCTGCTGGACGACCCGACCAACCCGGCCCAGCGCCGCGCCCTGCTCAACCGTGTGAACGATGCGCTGGAAAGCGTAACCCCCGTACCGGTGGACTTTGGCGCCCTGCTCAGCGACCCCTCATCGGCCGGGCGGCTGATGATGACAATCGCCCAGATTGTCAAATACGTGGATTCCGATACTCCCGTCCGCTTCCTGATTGCCGAGACCGAAACCGGTTACACCCTGCTGACGGCCCTTTGGATTGCAACCTATTTTGGAGTTGCCGACCGTATTGAAATTTCGCCGCTGTTTGAAACAGAAGATGCTCTGGTCAAAGGCGAACACATTGTGGAGGAAGCGCTCCGCTCCCCCACATGGCGCGATTACGTGCGCCGCGTCGGGCGGATATGCTTCCAGTTCGGCTATTCGGATTCCGGGCGTTATATTGGCCAGCTCGCGGCCTCCTACCAGATCGAACGGCTGCGGCTACACATCCATGACCTGCTGGTACGCTGGGACCTGAGCGATGTTGAAGTCGTATTCTTTGACACGCACGGCGAAAGCATAGGCCGTGGCGCACACCCCTTCCGCATGGCAGACCGGCTGGACTACCTCTCCCCCGCCCATGTGCGGAAGCGCTTTGAAAGCTCGAACATCCACTGCCGCGAGGAAACCGCTTTTCAGGGTGGAGATGGCTACCTGCTGTTCGGCAGCCCGGAACTGGCCACCGCCACCATGGCAACCATTGCGGAAAACCTGTTCCTGAGCGACCAGCAGAAAAGTGACCCTATTTACGACCATCCGGACTTTTCGGCCGACTTCTTCTCCAGCGTGATCGACAACATGAAAGGGCTGGTCGCTGACCCCGGCTACGCGGCCCTGCTGGGGGCTTTTGGCCCATCCCTGATTGATCGCACCGGCTCCCGCCCACCCGCACGGCAAAGTGCGGAGGCAGCAACCCGTAGCCGGATCACGCACCCCAGCCAGTTGCGGGCCATCCCCAACAACGCCATTCTCCAGCAGCTTGGCTGGTGCGCCAATACCTTGCAGGGGTTGGGGGCAGCCGCCCAGCGCCACCCCGAAACATTTGAAACACTCAACACCTCCAGCCCCCGCTTCCACCGCGCGCTGGACTTTGCCCGCCATGCCCTTGCCTGCTCGGATGACAAGGTGCTCAAGAGCGTTGTGTGTATGCTGGACCCCGGCTTCTGGCTGGACCGCGCAACGGAAGAAACATCTCCCAAACGGCAGAAAGCTTTTCTGGCCCTTATGGGGGGGCTGGAAGGCCTGAACCTCTCTGCGGAACTGCATACCATGTTCCGCCGCATTCAGGCCGATCATCTGGCCCTGCGTGAAGCATGGCAGCATGCCCCGCGCACGGAGCCACGCATTCGTCTGCTCCATGCCATACGGATCATGCTGATCGAGCGCATCTGGCTGCTGGCGTGCCGTATCCCCTTCTTCATGCCGCGCGGTGGTTTCAACCACGAGATGATGATGCAGCATATCCTGTGTCTGGATATTCCTACGGTTCTGAAGGAAATGAAGTTCATCTTCCCCACAGGCACCGGACCATCCGATCTGGATTTCCACGAGCCACGTGGCCCGCGTGAAGAAGGCATTTACGTGCGCGAACACCGCGACATCTTTACCCCCATGGGCCAGATGTTCGATCTCCTGCGCGAGATCAGCGTAGCGCTCATGCATGATATTGGTGAGTTTGGCTAACAGCTCCTATCCGGGCGGCAAGCGCACCACCGTTTGCCGCCACAGAGCCTGACCAACACACAGACTACCTCCTCCTCCGGGAGGAGCATGCGGCACTCCGATGCTGCTATAATGGGAACTGGAGCCAGCGCTCCCTTCCCTTTTTCCTCTTCCAAAATACAGAACTCAACCCGGCGTATGGCTTTGTGCTGTCCCGATACGCACGCAACAAAAAAGCCGCCTCCCCGAAGGGAGGCGGCCTTGTTGTTTTTCCAACCCGAAGGATGAAAAACTTAGCGGGACTGCGCCATGATTTCGTCTGCCACGTTACGGGGCACCGGATCATAGTGATGGAACTGCATGGTGAAGGACGCACGGCCCTTGGTCATGGAACGCAGGTGAGAAATGTAACCGAACATTTCCTTCAGCGGCACATGGGCACGAACCATAACCGTGGAACCCGAGGTTTCCTGGCTCTGGATCATACCACGGCGGCGGTTAAGATCGCCCACCACGTCACCAACGTGATCGTTCGGAGTGGTTATTTCCACGTCCATGATCGGTTCCAGAATAACCGGACCGGCGTTCTTCATACCTTCACGGAAGCAGGCCTTTGCAGCGATTTCAAACGCCAGCGCAGACGAGTCAACGTCATGGTATTTGCCGTCAAGCAGGGTGAACTTGAAGTCAACCGTGGGGAATCCAGCCAGAACACCTGTGGAAGACTGCATGCGGATACCTTTTTCCACCGCAGGAATGTATTCCTTCGGCACGGTACCACCAACAACCTTGTTCTCGAACGAGATGCCTTCGTTCCGTTCAACCGGCTCGAAGGAAATCTTCACTTCTGCGAACTGACCCGAACCACCAGACTGCTTCTTGTGGGTGTAGGTTTCCGTGTGCGGCTTGGAGATGGTTTCGCGGTATGCAACCTGCGGCGCACCCACGTTTGCATCCACACCATATTCACGACGCAGACGGTCGATGATGATGTCCAGATGCAACTCGCCCATGCCGGACAGAATGATCTGGCCCGTTTCCTGGTCGGTCTTGAGGTGCAGGGAGGGATCTTCACCAGCCAGCTTCTGCAGGGCCAGTGTCATCTTTTCCACTGCGTCCTTGGTTTTCGGCTCAACGGAGATGTCGATAACCGGAACCGGGAAGGACATACGTTCCAGAACAACCGGATCGGAAGGATCGGCCAGCGTGTCACCCGTCTGGGAGTCTTTCAGACCCACGAACGCAGCAATATCACCAGCGTGCACTTCGCTCAGTTCCACGCGCTTGTCAGCGTGCATCTGATAGATGCGGCCAATACGTTCCTTGTGGCCCTTGGTGGTGTTCAGAACGGTGTCACCGGTCTTGAGAACGCCACGGTAGACGCGCACGAAGGTCAGCGTGCCGTATTTGTCGTTGATGATCTTGAACGCCAGACCAGCAAACTTGCCATCGGGGTCAACCGGTAGGATGGGCTGTGCGCTTTCGTTTTCTTCTTCACCTTCCGGCGGAGCGCAACGAATGCCTTCAACGTCGTTAGGAGCGGGCAGGTAGTCAACAATCCCGTCGAGCAGGGGCTGCACGCCCTTGTTCTTGAAGGCCGTACCACACAGAACCGGACGGAATTCACCCGAAATGGCGCCTTTTTTGATGCAGCGCTTCAGGGTTTCAACGGAAACGTCGCCCTTTTCGAAGTATTCTTCCATGGCGGTTTCATCAACAGCCAGGGCCGTGTCCAGCAGGTTCTGGCGTGCTTCGGCAGCCTTTTCCTTCAGATCGGCAGGAATTTCTTCGTCGTGGAACTTCGCACCCAGTTCACCACCTTCCCAGATGATGGCCTTCATTTCCACCAGATCGACAACGCCGAGGAACTGGTCTTCCGCACCGATCGGCAGCTGAAGGGGGATAGCAACGATGTCCAGCTTTTCCTTCAGCGTGTCGAATGCACGGTAGAAGTCTGCGCCGGTACGGTCGAGCTTGTTGATGAAGATGATGCGCGGAACGTTGTAACGGTCAGCCAGACGCCAGTTGGTTTCAGACTGCGGCTGAACACCGGCAACACCTTCGATGATGAACACGGCACCATCGAGCACGCGCAGCGAGCGGTTCACTTCGATGTTGAAGTCGATGTGTCCGGGGGTGTCGATGATGTTGATCCGGTGATCTTTCCAGTCACAGGTCACGGCGGCGGAGGTGATGGTAATACCACGCTCACGTTCCTGGGCCATGTAGTCTGTGGTGGTGTTACCTTCGTGCACTTCACCAATCTTGTGGGACACGCCGGTGTAGTACAGAATGCGTTCGGTCGTGGTTGTCTTACCCGCGTCAATGTGCGCGGTGATACCGATATTACGGATCTTGGACAGATCAGTTGTGGCGGACACGAAAACCTCCAGAAAACAGGTAAGGCGCGACAGGAACAAACCTTCGCGCCTGTGGCCGCCGAACGCCTTGAACGCCCCCTGAAAATTATTGCTTTCAGAAAGCTGGCTGCCGGACACCGGCCGATAGACAAAAGCGCCTGACAAGGAGTGGCAGGCGCCTGAACCGCAGAAACCGGGTTCTGTCACCTAATGTGGCAGACCCCGGTTCCTACGGAATAGACAAAGCCCTGAATCAGACGCCTGCGGCAGCCTGCTTCTTGGCCTGCACGCGCAGAACGCGACGCTTGATGACCTGTGCTTCCGTGGGGAGCTTGCGGTTAGGCGTGCTCAGCAGGAAGGAATCCAGACCACCATTGTGTTCAATGGTCCGCAGGCCACGTGCGCTAACGCGCATGCGAACGGCGGAGCCCAGGATTTCGGACGTCAGGGAAGCTTCCTGCAGGTTGGGCAGAAAGCGACGACGGGATTTGTTGTTGGCATGACTGACGTTATTTCCGGTCAGCACGCCTTTGCCGGTGATCTGGCAACGACGGGACATTGTCTCATCCTTGTCTTAAACAAAAAAGGAACTAGAGGGCCGAGACAAACGCCCGGCGACCACATTCAGGATTGGCGCGGCTTATGACATTAGCCATCGCCCTCAGTCAAGGGTTGAAGCTCAGGCTTTCTCGCTTTCCTCACCACCATCGGCCAGAACGGAGGCGTGAACATCACCCAAACGCACGCTTTGCGCGGCAGAGTCGAGAATGCGCAGGATGGTTTCCTTGTCCATGCTGCGGGCCATCACACCCAGCGATCCGCCAAGCAATGCCGAGGCCACAGCCAGTGGCGGGAACTTCTCATTCCGCAAATGGTCAATGGCGTGTTCGATCACCATTGCGCAGCGAGCAAGATCTTCGGGCACTTCGGGGCGCTGCCCGGCATGTGCTGCATTTTCCGCCCCAGTCGTGGCGTGTGCGTGGTTATCCGCCATGTTTTTACTCCTTACGTTCTGTGCAGCATCTGCCGGATTCGGCGGGATGGCAACAATCAGCAGGTCAGCCCTCCCCCGTGGCCTGTGCAGCCCACATGGCTGCGTACTGGCCCTGTGCCGCCAGCAACTGCGCATGCGTGCCGCGCTCCACAACCAGCCCCTGCCCCATGACCAGAATTTCGTCCGCATCCACAACAGTGGAGAGCCGGTGAGCGATCACAAGGGTTGTCCGGTGGGCGGAAACGGTTTTAAGCGCTGCCTGAATTTCTTTTTCCGTATGTGTGTCCAACGCGCTGGTAGCCTCGTCAAGCACAAGAACGCGTGGGTCTTTCAAAATCGTGCGGGCTATGGCCACGCGCTGTTTTTCCCCACCGGAGAGCTTGAGGCCGCGCTCACCCACCTGTGTTTCGTACCCTTCGGGCAGGGTCATGATAAAATCATGGATCTGGGCCAGCCGGGCAGCTTCCTCCACCTGTTCGGGCGTAGCCCCCAGACGCCCGTAGGCGATGTTGTAGCCTATGCTGTCATTGAACAGCACGGTATCCTGCGGGACAACGCCTATGGCCGCACGCAGGTCCGCCTGACGGTATGAGCGCACGTCATGCCCATCCACCAGAACCGCGCCGGACCATGTATCGTAAAAACGGAACAGCAGGCGGCTTATGGTGGATTTACCTGCCCCCGTGCTCCCCACAATGGCCACCTTGTGCCCCGGCTGCACATCAAAACTGACGCCGTGCAATATCTCCCGCTCGGGGCGGTAGCCAAAGTGCACATCACGGAACGCCACCTGCGCCGGAGCAGAGTCCGCCAGACGCGTGGCAATGGGGAGCGGACTGGCCGGGTCTGCCACTTCCACCACCTCTTCCGTCAGGCTGAGCATATGCTCCAGATCGACCAGAGCGGTGCGGATACCCGAATACACGGAACCCAGAAAATTGAGCGGGCCATAAAGCTGGAGCAGGTAGGTGTTGACCATAACAAACTCACCCACCGTAATACGCCCCACCTCCACATCATGCCCGCCCAGCAGCATGATTGCGGCAAGGGATATGGCAATAATGGCGGCCTGACCGAAGTTGAGCACCCCTAGCGAGTACTGGGTTTTCATGGCCGCTTTTTCGTAGCGGGCCTGTGCGTTGTCGTACCGCCGAGCCTCATGCTCCTCGTTGCCAAAATATTTTACGGTTTCGTAATTGAGCAGGCTGTCCAGCGCCCGACCAGACGCCTCGGTGTTGGTGTCGTTCATACGGCGGCGGATACCCAGCCGCCACGAGGTGAAGCGGACCGTAAACACAATATAGGCCGTGATCATGAGCGCGATCATGAGCACATAAGTCCAGTTGAACAGCCGCCAGATCACCCCCATCACCAGCAAGGCCTGCAAAATGGTGGGCGAGAGGGACATGAGCATGCGCAAAAGCGTTTCCACCGCCTCCGTGCCACGCTCTATAGCGCGCGTAACGCCCCCTGTGCGCCTGTCCAGATGGAAGCGCAGGGAAAGCTTATGCATATGCGCAAAGCTGCGATAGGCTGCCTGCCGTGCCACACGGAAGCGCACGGGTGCGAACAGGGAATCCCGCAGGTTGGTCAACGCGCCGGATACAAGGCGCACCAGCCCGTAGCACAGGATAAGAAGTGCCGGTGCCATGGCCAGACTGTTGGGGTGCACAAACCTGTCCACCACCTTGCTATACACAATGGGCACAGACAGCGTAGCCAGCTCTCCGGCCACAAGAACAACCAGCACCAGCGCCATACGCCAGCGCAGGGCCTTGTTCTCCTGCGGCCACAGATAGGGCAACAAACGGGCAAAAGTATAGGAAACCGGCCTATTGAGTGGGCCAGACACTGCTCTACGGGGGGACATGCCCCCGGATGTGGCACGTCAGGCAGTTTTTGCAACCCCCTGCCACCTTGCCATGCCCGTTTTATGCCCCGATAACAGCATTCGTGTCTGGCACAGCAAGAACAGGACCTTTGCCCTTATGCCTTCCCATGCCAACCCGTTCCTCCGCCATCTGACGGACTGCAACACGGCTACTCTTCCGGGTGGGCGCGCCCCCCTTGCCCTTGGCGGCACGCCTTCTGGCTGGCTGGCGCCCGAATTGTTCACCCGTATGGAGCAGGCTGGCTTTGGCTCGCCAGACAAGGGCTTTAACATTCCCCACCCCAAGGGGCTTGAAGCACTGGGGGAAGAGCTTGCCAGAGAAGGATTTTACAAATCCCACCATGAACTGTTTGATGTTTATCCCGACATGGACCAGCCCGTTGTAGGCCGCATAGACCGCGGAGCGCTGCCCCTGTTCGGGTTTGTGGCAACGGGTGTGCATATGAACGGCCTTGTCCGCAAGGTAGATGGGTTGCACCTGTGGACCGGGCGGCGGGCAGCCAACAAACGGCTGGACCCTTCCAAACTGGACCATCTGGTGGCAGGCGGCATGCCCGCAGGCCACACCCCGCGTGAGGCACTGGTCAAGGAAGCCGCAGAAGAAGCCAGCATACCCGGCCCACTGGCGGAGGAGGCCGTGCAGGCCGGGCGGCTGGTCTATGCCCTGAACCGCCCCGAAGGGCTGCGACGTGATATTTTATACTGCTACGACCTGTACCTACCCGAAAGCTTTGAGCCGACCGCCGCCGATGGCGAGGTAGAAAGCTTTGCCCTGATCCCGCTGAGCGAGGCTTACCGCATTGTGCGGGATACGGATGAGTTCAAGTTCAACGTCAATCTGGTGCTGATCGACCTGTTCCTGCGCACCGGGCTGATTGACCCTACCAGCCCACAGGGCATGGAACTACGTACCGGGCTGGACAAAGGGCTATCGCCCGCCAGCCCGGGCCGGAGCGTAACTTCAGGCTGAGTAGCGGGCGTTAGCACAGGCGGATGCCTCGGCCTCCGCCTCCTTCAACCCGGCCAGCAGACGTTCACGGATTTCCTCCAGCCGCTTCTTGTCCGTAATCTTCAGGCCGAACAGGTCCTTGACGTAAAACACGTCCACCGCCCGCACGCCGTAGGTGGTAATATGGGCAGAGGCGATCTGGAGGTTCTCCCGGCTCATGGCTGCGGTAACGTCATGCAGCAGGCCGGGGCGGTCGCGACCGTTAACCTCGATAACCGTGTAAGTGTTGGACACGCCATTATCCACCACCACCCGTGGGGGCACATGGATGGCCCGCATGCGCAGCGGCATATGGCCAAAACCTGCCCGTGCAATTTCGGCCCCAATATCAAGCTGCCCGCTTAACCCCTGCTCGATCAGGGATGTCAGGCGCGCCAGACGGTGTGTTTCTTCATACGCCTGGCCTGATGTGTCCTGAATCCAGAACGTATCGAGCGCCATGCCGTGGGTCATGGTATGGATGCGCGCATCCACAATGGAGGCCCCGGCCAACGCCAGCGCCCCTGCAATCTTGGAAAACAGGCCCGGTACGTCCACCGTATAGACGGTAACCTCGGTCACACCCCGCGCTGGCAGGGGCAGAACCTCCACCGTAAGGGGGGCGCTACGCGCATCTGCATCACGGATCAGGCGGGCATGGCGGCTGTGGGTCTCGTAATCGAACGACAGCCAGTACCCTGCATAACCCAGTCCCAGAAAGTGTTCGATGTCACGCTGGGGCACACCTTCTTCACCCAGAATTTCGGCTGTTACGTCCTTGGCGTGGCGCACGCGCACATCGCGCTCGGTGGTGGAAAGGCCACCGGCCAGAACTTCCGCCACACGCAGGTACAGCTCCCGCAGCAAGGTTGCCTTCCACGCGTTCCACACGCGCGAGCTTACCGCGCGCATGTCCACAATGGTCAGCAGCAGCAGCAGACGCAACCGCTCGGGGGACTGCACAATATCCGCAACGTCCAGAATGGTTTTGGGGTCGTCAATATCACGCTGGAAGGCGGTATGGCTGAGCAGGAGGTGGTGCAGAACCAGCCATGAGACTGTTTCCGTCTCTTCCCCCGACATGCCTAGGCGGGGGCAGAGTTCGGCGGCAATTTCAGCCCCGATTTCCGAATGATCCCCGCCGCGCCCCTTGGCCACGTCATGCAGGAGCACGGCCATATACAACGCTCGGCGCGAATGCAGGCCCTTGATCAGCTCATATGCAATGGGAATTTCGTCCGCCATGCGTCCGGCGGCCACTTCGTCCAGAATACGAATAGCTTCTACCGTATGCTCATCCACCGTGAACACATGGTAGGTGTCAAACTGCATCTGCCCGACAATACGCGCCCAGTCGGGAATAAGGCGGCCAAAAATCCCGGTCTCGTTCAGGATATGGAGCCAGTAGGAATGACCCGATGGCGGATGGCTGCCATACGCGGCGGAATAAACCGGTGAGTTCTCCTCCGTAGGAGCTGGCGGAGGCAGGGCCGCCCCACGCCTGCGCGGGCGCTGCTCCTCCTCTGCCGTGTCTCCACACAACAGGTCGAGGAAGATGCGCGCGGCCTCGGGGTTGTCCCGCAGGGTAATGGCCCGGCGCTCCCACCGGATAAGCTGGTGCCGCGCCAGCGGGTGCAGTGGACGGCGGCGCAGGCGCGCCCAGTCCAGAATCTGCATCATTTTAATGGGGTCCTGATCAAAGGACACGCCCCGGTCGGGCAGGATCTGCCCGTCAAGCAGGGTAAAGCCTGCCTCACGCATGGCTTCATCCGGTTTGGCGGCATTGGCCACCGGGCCCTGCGCCTGCCGCAGCACGGCGGGTTCGAGCACATGGGTCAGACGCATGACTTCCCGCGCGGTCAGGAAGTAGTGGCGCATAAACCGCTCCACCCCGTTCTGGCGGCCGTGGCGGGTGTAGCCCATACGCGCGCCAATAACGGGCTGCATGTCAAAGGTCAGGCGTTCTTCCGCCCGCCCGGCCACGTAATGCAGGTGCAGGCGCACGGTCCACAGGAAGTCCCACGACCGGCGGGCACGCGCGGCTTCCTGCTCGGTCAGCAGGCCCATCCATATAAATTCCGGGGCCAGCAGGTCACGCACATGGCGGGTGCCAAAGGTGTTGCGGCACATCCAGTACAGGGTTTGCAGGTCCCGCAGCCCGCCCCGGCCTTCCTTTATGTTGGGTTCGACCAGATAGGGGCTATCCCCAAACTTGCGGTGCCGTTCCAGCCGCTCGCGCCGTTTGTCATGAATAAAGCCCGCAGCCCCTGCTTCCACGCAGGAGAGGATGTAGCGGGCCTCGAACATGGCAAACAGGGCTGTATCCCCATCCAGCAGACGTGCGTCCAGCAGGGCGGTACGGACCGTGGTATCCTTGGATGCCTCGGCAATACATTCATCTATCGTGCGGGTGGCGTGGCCAACCTTGCCCCCCAGATCCCACAGAAAATACAGCACATATTCCACTACGGGGTGAGCACGCTCACCCGCGCCCTGCGCGATCAGGAACAGCAGGTCAATATCACTGAACGGTGCCAGCAGCCCGCGCCCGTACCCGCCTGTTGCTGCCACGGCAAACCCCGACCGCCCCCCCATGGCAGGTGGTTCGTCCACTGTGGTCGCCCGCACGGCCAAGTCCACAATGGCGCGCAGCATAACGTCGGCAAAGGTCGCAAGGGTTTTGGCAGCTGCAGCCCCCTTGAGTTCATACTGCTCAAACCGTTTGCGAACATCCGCCTGATAACGCCCCAGATGCCGCCGGAAAATAGCCACGGCCTCATCCCTTGGGGGGATGGCGGCATCATCTGGTGTGGCGTCCCTCAACTCCCGCGTCAGGCATGCGGCAAGGGCTTCTGGCGTCAGGGTCGCCAGAACGGACATGTCGGTTTGCTGCCCGGCGGCAGCCTGTGCGGAAGAGGTGGGCATAGGGTTACGGGTTCAGCTCCTGGGAACGGTCGGGGGTTGGAGGGGATCAGCCGGCAGCAGATGTGTCTGTATCCTGCCCGGCCAGCCTGCGCAGGTCGTACAGCATATCCAGCGCGGCCCTTGGGGTCAGACTGTCCGGGTCAATCTCCATCAATCGTTTCTTTAACGTATTTTCGCATGGTGGGGGTAATGTCTTCTGTGTGTCAAAAAGCGGTAATGGTTCGGGTATGGTATTTTCAGCACGCTCAAGTTCACGCAGCAGGCGGCCGGCCCGCTCCACCACGCTTACGGGCACGCCAGCCAGCCGCGCCACATGCACACCCCAGCTTTTTTTTGCTGATCCTGCAAGCACTTCGTGCAAAAAAACGATCTGCCCGCGCCACTCCCGCACTGCCATTGTATGCAGGCACAAACGGGGCAACGTATCGACCAGCCGCGAGAGTTCGTGGAAGTGGGTTGCAAAAATTGCACGACAGCGCACCGTTGAATGCAGGGCCTCCAGCACCGACCAGGCAATGGCCAGCCCGTCCAGCGTTGCGGTCCCCCGCCCGATCTCATCCACCACCACAAGCGAGCGCGGCCCCGCCTGATTGAGAATGGCGGCTGTTTCGGTCATTTCCACCATAAAAGTGGAGCGCCCGCGCGCCAGATCATCCGATGCGCCAACGCGCGAGAACAGCTGGTCCACCACCCCGATGCGTGCGGAATCCGCCGCTACGGGAAAGCCCCCCTGTGCCAGAATGACCGCCAGCGCCGTCTGCCGCAAAAAGGTGGATTTACCGGCCATGTTCGGCCCTGTCAGCAGCATAACGCGGCGTTCTGGGGCCAGTACGCAGCCATTGGGGGTAAAGCGCGCGCCCCGCGGCAGGGCCGCCTCCACCACAGGGTGGCGGCAGCCTTGCAGGTCAAACGCCGTATCCTCACGCACGTCGGGCCTGCACCATGTTCCACCCGTGGCCAGTGCCGCACAGGACTGCAACACATCCAGCACCGCCAGTGCCTGTGCCAGTTCGGGCAGTTCCCGCTCGGCCAGCACCTTGGCCGTTAGCTCCGCAAACACCTGCTTTTCGCGCTGGGCGGCTTTTTCTGCCGCCTCGGTAATGCGCACGTTCAGGCTGGCCAGCTCCTCCGTGGCAAAGCGGGCTGTACTGGCCGTGCCCTGCCGCAGAATAAGGTCGGGATTATCCTTGAGCCGCGCACTGGCCCCCACAGGCACTTCCATAACGTAGCCAAGCTGGGCGTGATGGCGGATCTTAAGGTTGGAAACCCCAAACCGGGTTGCATACTCCGCCTGCAAGGCGGCAATCAGGCGGCGCGAGTTATCGCGCAGGGCGCGGTGTTCATCCAGCTCCCCATCATAGCCTGCGGCAATCACGCCACCATCATCAAGCCGGGCGGGCAGTTCCTCCGCCAGTGCCATGTGCAACTCGGCCTCCAGCGCACGGGCCGCACCCAGCCAGCCCATGGCATGGGCCAGAACCGTGGGGAGTTGAGCGGCATCCCCTCCATCGGGCCCTGCCAGAATACGGGCAGCCTCACGCGCGGCATGCAGCCCATCGCGTATGCCGGCCATATCACGCGGGAGCCCCCGCCCGAGCGAGAGCCTACCCAGCGCACGGGCAATATCGGGCGCTTTTTTCAGCGCATCGCGCAGTGCTGCACAACGGGCTGCGTGGTTCTTGAGCCACCACCAGCCCTCCTGCCGGGCGGCAATCGCTGTTACCTCCGTCAGCGGGGAGGCCAGCCATTCCGCCAGCATGCGCGCCCCGGCAGCGCTAACCGTGCGGTTAATGGCTGTAAACAGGGTGTGTTCCACCCCGCCATCGCGCGCGCGCAAAATATCCAGACTGGCGCGGGTGGCCGGGTCTATGCCCAGCACGCCATTCTGGCTTTGTGCAATAGGGTGGGCCAGCCGGGGCAGTTTGCCAGCCTGCGAGCGGCGCACATAGTCCACCGCCATGGCTGCGGCCACGCTCTCCTCGTCCGAAAAAGTGCCAAAGGCTTCAATGCTCGCCACATCAAAGGCCGCAGCAAGGCGCTGGCGGGCACTGCCGGGGGCGGGCAATGTGGCCTCGGGCGCGCGCCGGGCTTCATAATCGCCCAGTTCCACGGCGGCACTGGCCAGAATTTCCGCCGGGTCCAAACGCCCCAGCAGGGCGGGCAAGGCAGTGGCGGGCAGGCTTGCTGTCTCAAACAGGCCGGTGGATACGTCAATCCACGCAGCGCCAAGCGGGCCTGCACCTTCGGCCGGGGCATCCTTGCGGCGTTTGCCTTTATCTGCCCCAGCGGGGCAGACCAGTGCGAGCAGCAGGTTGGAGCGGCCGGGCTCCAGCAGTTCATCCTCCGTGAGCGTTCCGGGCGTTACCACCCGCACAATGCCACGTGCCAGTGGCCCTTTGCTGGCGGGGCGCCCTTTGCGCGGCACCTCCGTCTGTTCAGCCACCGCAACCCGGAACCCCCGGCGGATTAAGCGAGACAGATAGGCCGGGGCCGCAGCCACGGGCACGCCACACATGGCTATGGGTTCGCCCCCATGGTTGCCACGGGCGGTCAGGGCAATATCCAGCGCGGCGGCGGCTGCCGTGGCATCATCAAAAAACAGTTCGTAAAAATCGCCCATGCGGAAGAACAGAAGGGCTTCGGGATTTTCCGCCTTGAGCGTAAACCACTGCGCCATGGCTGGCGTAGCGCCATCGGGAGAGATACGTGTCATGCCTGCATCATAAAGCTACAATTCGTGGGAGCAACCGCCCTGCTCTTTGCATAGCACTGCCTGCTCCAGCCAGTGTACGGCCGTTGCAAGCGGGTGGTGCCAACTGGGAACATCCCCCTCCGGGGCAGGCTGCCGGACAATCCGGACCGAAGGGTACCACACGCTGCGCTCCAGCGCACCGGGGGAGACCGTACCCCCTGCAGGAAGGGTAGAGGCCGCAGCCCAGCGCCAGTCCCCTGCATACCGGTTCAGCAACAGGGTGGGTTTGCCCAGCAACCCCGCCAGATGAACAATCATGGTGTCCACACTCACCACCACATCCAACCCGGTTATAAGCCGGGCCGTGGCCAGCAGATCCCCCGCTGGCAGGGGGCTGAGTGGTAGCGGCACATCCTCCGGCCGCGAACAGGGCTGCAAAGCCTGAAAACTCACGCCTTTTACAGCAGACAGCCCGCCCAGCAGGGCTGGAGCAAGCGAGCGCCTGCGGTCAAACTGGTAGCTTGGGTTACCCGACCAGCACAGCCCCACCCGCACCCCCTCCCCCACACATGGCGTAACTGACCCTGCAAAACATGCAAGGTCAGGCTGCCAGGCAAAAGGGCTTGCCACCCCAAGCCTTTGGGGCAGGCTTAACAGGCTGCAACATGCCTCCGCGTGGCTTGCCTGTTCCGGCAGGCAAAGCTGCACACGCCCACCCCATTGGGGAAGCAGGCAACGCACAAGCGCGCGCATACTCTGGGGCACCAGCAGGCTAACCCGTGCCCTTTGGGCCGCCAGCCCCACATAGCGCAGGAACTGCAAGGCATCGCCCAGCCCCTGCTCGGCATAGAGCAGCACGGCACCTGTTGTGGCGCGCCCATCCCACTGCGCCATGCTGGCTACACAATGTGGGGGTGCCAGCAGGTCCCGGCGTGCCTCAAACAGCGCCCACCCCTGCGCAAACTCCCCGACAGACAGGCAAAGGCCGGCAAGGTCCAGCGTTGCACGTGCCCGGTCCTGTAGCGTGGTGGCCCGTTGCATGGCCTGTGTAAACAGGTCCCGCGCGGTTTGTGTATGGCCAAGGTCCATCAGCACCGTGCCATAATTAAGTGCTAGCCGGGCATCATCCGGGCGCTGCCTGTAGGCGGCTTCCAGCGCCTGCCCGGCACTGTGCAACCGGCCCTGCGCCATAAGCACAAGCCCCAGATTTGTCAGGGTTTCCGCTACATCCGGGGCCAGCGCGGCTGACAGGCGCAAGGCCTGCTCCGCTCCCTCATAATCCCGGATGGCAAACAGGGCTGCCCCGTGGTTTGCCAGAGCCTGCGGGTTATCCGGCATGGCCTGCGCCACATACCGGAAATGCGGTTCCGCCTCCCCCATGCGCCCGGCACGCTCAAGCAGCATGGCATGCAGGTTATGGGCGGCAACATCCTCCCCCGCCAGCCTTAGTGCACGGGCGGACAGGCTGATTGCCTCCTCCACCCGCCCATGCCGGGCCAGAAAGGCCGCCAGCGCCATGTGCCGCGCCGGCTCCAGCGGGCGCAGGGTACGTGCTTTTTTCAAGGCCTGCTCGGCCTCGGGCAGGCTGCCTGCCTTTTCCAGTATCTGGCCCATGGCGTCATGCGCGCGGGGGTCTGCGGGGGTTGCAAGCACGGCCACATTGGCCGCCGCCCGCGCCTGCTCCACATGCCCCAGTTCCAGCAGGGCCAAGCCCAGCGTAATATAAAAAAACGGCTCCCCCGCCAGCTCCACCGCCTTGCCCGCAAGGGCTACTGCGGCCGCTGCATTCCCCCCCGGCACGGGCAATACAGGCCATGGCGTGCCAGCCCTGTGCATCCCCTGGATTAAGGCGCAAATGCTCGCGCAAAAGGGATTCGGCCTGCTCGGCATCCCCCCGCGCCAGACAGGCCAGCGCCATATCCGCCGGCGCCAGCGGAGGGTCCTGATCCGTTTTTTTCCCGTTCACGCGGTCTGCCCCTTTAATTTTGCAGCCAAACCCGGCCTGAAAGGTGGATATGCCCGATCAGACACATTTTGTTTGCCGGCATGATGCTGTAGCATCCCCTGCATGAACAAAGCCTATCTTTCCCTCGAACGCCACTTTGCGCGCCTTTCCTCCCTCAATGATGCCCTTGGTATTTTGGGGTGGGACAAGGAAGTTATGATGCCATCGGGCGCTGCCGAGCGCCGGGCGGATAATCTGGCCATGCTGGAAGGGCTGCGCCACGAAATCCTGACCGCTCCGGTTATGGCAGACCTGCTGGCCGAGGCCGATGCGGGGGATGATCCGTGGCGCGCTGCCAATCTGGAGCAGATGCGCAGGCAGCACACTCAGGCCACCGCCCTGCCGGGTGAGCTGGTGGAAGCCAGCGCACAGGCTACGGCACGGTGCGAAATGGCATGGCGTACCGCGCGTGAGGAAAGTGACTTTAAAAGCCTTGAGCCGCATCTGGCAGAAGTGCTGCGCCTGACGCGTGCGACCGCCGTAGCCACGGGCGAGGCCATGGGGCTGACTGACTACGATGCCCTGCTCGACAGTTTTGACCCCGGCACCCGGCAGGCGGACATTGACCCTGTTTTTACGTCTCTGGCCGCAGAACTACCTGAACTGATTGGCTCCGTGCTGGAACAGCAGGCCAGCCTGCCAGCCCTTCAGCCCCCCGCAGGTCCATTCCCCATTGCACGGCAGGAAGCTCTGGGCCGCCGCCTGATGCACCATATGGGGTTTGACGTAACACGCGGCAGGCTGGACGTAAGCGCGCACCCGTTCTGCGGTGGTGCGACCCACGACGTACGCCTGACCACCCGCTACGTGGAGGCGGATTTTATTCCCGCCATGATGGGTGTGCTGCACGAAACAGGCCATGCCCTGTATGAAATGGGGCTCCCTGCCGAATGGGCCAGCCAGCCTGTGGGCCAGTCCGGCGGCATGACCCTGCATGAAAGCCAGTCCCTGCTGATGGAAATGCAGTTCTGCCGTTCCCTCACCTTTGCAAACTGGCTGGCTCCGCAGGTGCGCAACAGTTTTGGCGTGGCGGACACCACCCCCGGATGGGACGCAGCCAGCCTGCACCGGCACCTGACGCATGTTGAACCCGGCTTTATTCGGGTAGATGCGGATGAGGTCACATACCCCGCCCATATTCTGGTCCGCTACGAACTGGAAAAAGCCCTGATCTCGGGCGATCTGGCACTGGCCGACCTGCCCGGAGCCTTTAATGACCGCCTGCACGCCCTGCTGGGCCTGCGCGTACCAGATGACCGGCGCGGCTGCTTGCAGGATATTCACTGGCCTGCGGGGCTGTTCGGCTACTTCCCCTGTTATGCCCTTGGTGCCATGACCGCAGCCCAGTTGCGCAACGCGGCCTGCAAAGCCAACCCGGCCATTCTGCCCGCCATTGGCCAGGGGGATTTTGCCCCCCTGCTGGCATGGCTGCGCCAGAATGTTCATGACCGCGCGCGCAGTGCCAGCATGCCCCGGATCATACAGGATGCCACCGGCAAACCGCTGGACGCCACGGCCTACCTGACCCATATCCGCCGCCGTTACCTTGAGCGCGCACCCGATGCGTAAAAGGCAGCGCACCACACCCACAACAAACCGGCCCTGCACACAAGGCGTTTGCAAGGCCCGCCTGTGGGGCGGAAACTCCTGCCCACGTTTTTATGCCTGACTCTCCACCAACCGGGTGCCCGCGCGCATGACTGTTCTTATCCCCCGCTCTTACGCCCCCAATCGCCGCGCGGCTTTTGGCCTGCTGGCAGCGTTGTTTGCTCTCCCGCAGGCCAGCGCCCCGGCATGGGCGCTGCACATGCCCAAGGTTGCGGAACTGCCTGCCAGTGCGCTCCAGCCCTTCATGCAGTCCAGCAGCCAGATATGGGATGCAGTGCTCCCCCTGCCTGACGGACGCATGCTGCTGGAAGCCCCGGCATGGGTTGGCAACACCGGCCCGCAGCTTTTTGTGCGGGACACAAACGGGCAACTGGCCGCATGGCCCAATGCTGCATGGAACGCGCCCGAAGGGGATGCACAAACCCGGTTTGTAGCCCTTGGCGGGCTGACCAGAACCGCGGACGGCCACATATGGGTGCTCGACAGCGGCGTGACAAACCGCAAGAGCCCGCCCGTAGCCGCCCCCAAACTGGTGGAAATTGACCCTGGTACCAATACCGTACTCCGCACGGTGCCCGTACAGGCCAGCGCCTTGCGGCCGGGGAGTATTCTGTCGGGCATTGCCGTGCATGGCACTACGGCTTACGTGCCCGATTCAGGCGTTGCGGGCCTGCTGGTGATTGACATTGCCACCGCCACAGCCCGGCGCTTTCTGGACCACCACCCCGACCTTATTGCCAGCCGCCCGATTGTAACGCCCACCGGCCCGGTGCGGGACAACACAGGCCGTTACGCAGCCGTGGATGCCAGCATGGTTGCAGTCAGCCCCGATGGCACGTGGATTGTGCTGCAGGCTCCGGGGCAATACCTCTCCCGCGTGTCCACCGCCATTTTTACCGACCCCGACATAACCCCCGCCGCGTTTGAGGAAAGCGTGACACAGTGGTTCAAAACCCCATCGCTCGGCGGCATGACCATTGATAATGACGGCACGCTTTACTGGGCCGACATCACAACATCGAGTATTCTCAGCTACACCACCGGGCGGGTGCCACGCAGGCTGATAACCGACCCGCGCCTGCAATGGCCCACCACACCGGGGCTGGACGGGCACGGGCACCTGTATGTTTCCGCCAGCCAGCTCAACCACAGCACGGCTTTTGGCGCACCCTCGGCCACCATTACATGGCCGATCACCATTTACGAGCTGACCCTGCCCACAACACCCCCGCCGGGCTAGGCACTGCCGAAATTATCGTACAAGCCACTTCGCGGCATCCGTCATTCAGGATATAAACGCCCTCATGCGCTACATTTCCACACGCGGGAATGCTCCCGTTCTTTCTTTTTCCGATGTCCTGCTGAGTGGCCTTGCCGAAGATGGCGGGCTGTATCTGCCACAGACATGGCCCGAATTCTCACTAGCCGAGTGGCAGGCCATGCGTGCCCTGCCCTACCCGGAGCTGGCCGCCCGTATTCTGGCCCGCTTTACCGGCTCCGACATTGACGAAGACACGCTCAAAACCCTGTGCGCCAAAGCCTATGCCGGTTTTGACCACCCCGCCATTGTGCCGCTGACACAGGTGGAGGACGGGCTGTTTGTGCAGGAACTGTTCCACGGCCCGACCCTTGCCTTCAAGGACATGGCCATGCAGGTGCTTGGCCAGCTTTTTGAGCATGTTCTGACCCAGCGTAACGAGCACGTCACCATTGTCGGCGCCACCTCGGGGGATACGGGCTCCGCTGCCATTGAAGCCTGCCGGGGCCGCAAACGCCTGTCCGTGATCATCCTGCACCCCAAGGGCCGCACATCGGAAGTGCAGCGCAGGCAGATGACCACCGTGCGTGAACCCAACGTGACCAACCTTGCGGTTGAAGGCACGTTTGATGATTGTCAGGACCTGGTAAAAAGCCTGTTTGCGGATATTCCCTTCCGCCGGGAGATGCACCTTTCTGCCGTCAATTCCATCAACTGGGCGCGTATTGCCGCACAAATCCCGTACTATGTGCATGCGGCACTTGCTCTGGGCGCACCGGAGCGTGAAGTCTCCTTTGCCGTGCCCACGGGCAACTTCGGCAATATTCTGGCAGCATGGGCTGCGCGCAAGATGGGCCTGCCCATCCGCCAGCTTTGTGTCGGCTCCAACCGTAACGACATTCTAACCCGCTTCCTCAACGCCAATGACATGACCATCAAAGGGGTGGTGCCCAGCCTCTCCCCCTCCATGGACATTCAGGTTTCCTCCAACTTCGAACGCCTGCTGTTTGAACTGCTCGGGCGGGATGCACCGGCCTGCGCCCGGATCATGACCGGCTTCCGCAGCACGGGGCATATGGACGTACCGGCCGAAGTCTGGGAGAACGCCCGCACCCTGTTCTCTGGTCTGGCGCTGGATGATGCCCAGACCGAGGCCGAGATCCGCACCCTGCACCAGCGGTCCAGCTATATGGCCGACCCGCACTCCGCCATTGGTATTGCCGCTGGCCGCCGCTTCCGCCAGCCGGGTATTCCCATGGTGGCCGAAGCCACGGCACACCCGGCCAAGTTCCCCGACGCCATGGTGGCCGCAACGGGTATTCACCCTGCGCTCCCCGTGCATCTGGCGGACCTGTTCGAGCGGGAGGAACGTTACCGCACGGTCCCCGCGACCGAAGGCGCGATCAAGGATGCAGTCCGCGCGGCGGTTCTTTCCAACGCAGGCTAAGTAAAACACACCCTCCCCCTTTGCAGGGCTGCCCACGCGGCAGCCCTGCTGTTTTTCAGGACAAGAATGACAGACCCCATCCAGCTCACCCGCCTGCCCTCCGGCCTGACCGTTGTGACCGAACGCATGGACCGTGTGGAAACCGTTTCCTTCGGAGCCTATATTTCCGCTGGCACCCGGAACGAAACCGCGGCGGAAAATGGCGTATCCCATTTTCTGGAACACATGGCCTTCAAAGGCACGACCAGCCGCTCTGCCCTGCGCATTGCCGAAGAGATTGAAAACGTGGGCGGGCATATCAACGCTTATACCGCCCGCGAGCAGACGGTTTTTTACGTCAAGCTTCTCAAGGAAAATCTTGGGCTGGGGATCGACATTATTGGCGATATTCTCACCCACTCCACGTTTGATGCCGCCGAGCTTGAACGCGAGCGGGGCGTGATCTTGCAAGAAATAGGTCAGGCGAACGATACGCCGGATGACGTTGTTTTTGACCATTTTCAGGAAACCGCGTTTCCCAACCAGCCCATGGGACGCACCATTCTGGGCACCGAGGCGCTGATCAAGGGCATGCAGCGCGACACACTTACCTCGTATATGCGCACGCACTACAACCCTGCGAACATGATTGTGGCCGCCGCTGGCAATCTGGAGCATCAGGCTGTTGTTGCGCAGGTTGAGCAGCATTTTGCCCACCTGCCCACAACCAAAGCCCCAGCCATGGAGGCCGCCCACTACGCCGGGGGCGAGTTCCGCCAGATCAAGGAGCTGGATCAGGCGCATATTGTGCTTGGCTTCCCCTCCACCGGGTACCATGACCCCGACTATTACGCAGCCCTGCTGCTTTCCACCCTGCTGGGTGGGGGCATGTCCTCACGTCTTTTCCAGGAAATCCGGGAAAAACGCGGGCTGGTGTACTCGGTTTATTCCTTTAACGCCCCGTTTGAAGGGGGCGGCGTGTTTGGCATTTATGCCGGCACGGGGGAAAAGGAATGCGCAGAGCTTATTCCCGTGACGCTGGAAGAGCTGCGCAAGGTCCAGCTGGAAGTGAGCATGGACGAGCTGGTGCGTGCCCGCGCGCAGCTTAAATCCTCCCTGCTCATGTCGCTCGAAAGCACGGGCAGCCGGTGCGAGCAGATTGCACGGCAACTCCAGATTTTTGGCCGCGTCATCCCCACGCATGAAACGGTCGCCAAGATCGAAGCCGTCACGCGGGAGGACATCTGCCGTGCGGCAGCCCGCATTTTTGCCGGAACGCCAACACTTGCAGCCCTTGGCCCCATCGGCCACATTCCTTCCCTGCAAAGCATCAAGGAGACACTGGCAGCATGACGCAACAGCCCCTCGACCTTATTGCCGATCTGGTTAAGCTTGCCCGCACCAGTGGTGCGGATGCCGCCGATGCCGTTTTTGTCAGCAGTACCGCTGTAGGCGCTGGTGTGCGCAATGGCGTGACAGAAGAACTGGAACGCTCGGAAACAACCGATCTGGGGTTGAGGGTTTTTGTTGGCAACAAAAACGCCATTGTCTCCACCACCACTCCGGACCGGGCCAAGTTTGGCGCGCTGGTCGAGCAGGCTCTGGCCATGGCGCGCGTGCTCCCCGACGACCAGTACGCAGGCCTTGCGCCCAACGCCATGCAAGGCACATTCCAGACCAATGCTCTGGAACTGGCAGACCCGGCCGAGCCCGATACAGCCGCCCTGCTCGCACGCGCTCAGGCGGGGGAAGAAGCCGCACTGGCCATAAAAGGCGTGACCAACAGTGCGGGTAGCAGTGCGTCTTGGGGGCGCACCGACATTACTCTGGCAACCTCCGCCGGGTTTGCGGGCACTTACAGCCGCACCAGCCATTCCAACTCTGTCTGTGTTCTGGCAGGTGCGGGAGATGGCATGCAGCGTGATTACGACTACCATGGCACAGTCTGGCTGCATGACCTGAAGGACGCGGCAGAACTTGGCCGCAATGCCGGGCAAAAAGCAGTTGCACGCCTGAACCCGAGCCGCCCCAAAACGGGGCGCTACCCTGTTGTGTTTGATCCACGGGTTGCTGGCAGCTTTCTGGGGCATTTTGTGGGGGCCATTACGGGCACCGCCATTGCCCGTGGCACATCCTTCCTTAAAGACAAAATGGGGCAGGCCATTTTTGCCAGCTCGGTTGGCATTACCGACGACCCGACCCGCATAAAAGGCCTGCGCTCCCGCCCGTTTGACGGAGAGGGCATGGCCGTCGCCCCGCTCTCGCTCGTACAGGGTGGCGTTTTGCAAACCTGGGTGCTGGACAGCCGGAGCGCGCGCCAGCTTGGCCTGCAAAGCAATGCCCGCGCAGCCCGCGGCACGGCCAGCCCGCCCGGTCCCTCGGCAAGCAACCTGTTCTTTGAACCCGGTCATCTTTCCCCCTCAGCCCTGATGGCCGACATTCGGGAAGGGCTGTACATTACGGAAATGATGGGCTCCTCCATTAACGGCCTGACCGGGGATTACAGCCGTGGTGCCTCGGGCTTCATGATCCGTGATGGCCAGATAGCCGAGCCCGTAGCGGGCTTTACCCTTGCGGGGAATCTGCTGGAAATTTTTGCTTCCATCACATTAGCGGATGATCTGGTATTCCGTTTTGGCACCGACGCCCCCACATTACGCACAGATGTCCTGAATACTGCCGGGGCATAACTGTTAGCCGGAGACCAAAAACCCGTGAAATCACGTCTGCTGCGATCGACCCTTCATGCATTGCTGGCTGCCAGCCTGCTGGCCGGACCCTTGGCCATACAGGCCGATGCACGGCCCGGTCAGGGTGGGTCCATGGGGAGCCGTGGTAGCCGCACATGGAGCGCGCCCCCTGTTACGCGCACAACGCCGTACAGCACTGCTCCCATGGACCGCTCCATTACGCCGCGCACTGCGCCCACCCCCGGCTATGGCGCACCGCAAATGGGTGCTCCCTTTGCCCGCCCCATGGGCTACCCCAACCGCCACCCGTTCCTGACCGGTCTGGCCGGTGGTTTTCTGGGGGCCGGGCTGTTTGGTATGTTGAGCGGCCATGGCTTTATGGGCGGGATGCACGGCTTCTTCAGCTTTCTGGGTCTTTTGGTCCAGATCGGGCTGGTGGTTATGCTCGTCATGTGGCTGATCCGCCGGTTCGGGCGTTCCAGCCAGGGCACTAACGGGTTTGGCTTGTCCTCCCCCCGCGGTATGCCCGGTGCAGCACCTGCCTCCCCCACGCCATCCGCAGGAGGGGCACCCGTGCAGATTACCACGGCAGATTACCAGTCTTTCCAGCAAACGCTGATGGATATTCAGAGTGCGTGGAACCAGCAGAACATTCCGGCCATGCAGCAGATGGCCACGCCGGAAATGGTCTCCTACTTCAATGAGCAGCTGGCAACTCTGGCCAGTCAGGGTGCGCGCAACGTTGTCTCGGATGTGCGCTTCCTTCAGGGGGATCTGGCCGAAGCATGGCGGGAGAACAACATGGACTACGCAAGTGTAGCCATGCGTTACAGCCTGATCGACCTGACAACCAACGCCACCGGTCAGGTGATTGATGGCAGTTCCACCACGCCCGTAACCATTACCGAGGTCTGGACATTTGTCCGTCCCTCCCGCGGGGGGCGCTGGCTGCTTTCGGCTATTCAGCAGGCCCGCTAAACCCCGGGCCAGACTGTTGCTACAATAGAAAACCCCGCCCTCCGTTATGGAGGGCGGGGTTTTTATATGCGTTCACTGCAGCAAGTACCGGTAATGGCCCACACCGGGCACGGCATTACGGGTGGAACAATGTCAGCCCAAACATAATGCCAGCCAGAACAAGCATGAACACAAGCATGCTCCGTACCCGCTGGCTCTGCCGCTTCTGCCGTTCAAGCTGTTCTGGGGTCTGGTCCATTGGGAGAGTGGTCATGCTGAGTGCATCCATATCTGAAAGAAGTGGTCACCAAGAAGGCCACAGAACAGAAAGAACAGATAAGCCAGAGAAAACCGGAACGAGATCCGCGCAGCCTTATCACCCTTCTGGCTGACGCCGTTTTCGTCCTGCGGTTCCAGAAGTACGCGCACAGCACAGGCAACAAACCCAAGCCCCAGCACCACGGCAGTCACCGTGTAGATCAGCCCGCTCTGCCCCACAAAGGACGGGATAAGCGAAACAGCGAGCAGCACCAGTGTGTAGGAGAATATCTGCCACCGTGTATGACGCATGCCACGCACAACCGGCAGCATGGGAATACCCGCGCGCCCGTAATCCTTGCAGGCGTACAACGCCAAAGACCAGAAATGCGGCGGTGTCCAGAAGAACACAATACCGAACATGACCACCGGCATAAGCGCCATGTGGCCCGTAGCAGCCGCCCAGCCGATCATGGGGGGGAAGGCGCCCGCCGCCCCACCGATAACAATGTTCTGCGGCGTGGAGCGCTTGAGCCACATGGTGTAAATAACGGAATAGAAGAAAATGGAAAACGCCAGAATAGCGGCAGCCAGTGTATTGGTTGCAATCCACATAAGGCAGACGGACAGACAGGAAAGACCAACCCCGTAGGCCAGAGCCTCGTTCTGGGGAATACGCCCCGAGGGCACCGGCCGTGTAATGGTCCGCTGCATGACCGCGTCAATATCCCGGTCGTACCACATGTTAATGGCCCCGGCAGCGCCCGAGGCCAGACAGATGCAGAAGATGGTAACCAGCCCCACAAACGGGTCAAGGTGCCCGGGTGCCATGAACATGCCCGCAGCACCCGTAAACACGACCAGTGAAATAACCCGGGGCTTGAGCAAGGCCAGCCAGTCACGCGCCTGCGTACCAACCTGCTCCGTTTTAAAACGTGACCGTCTGGCCTGCGGCTCGGAAAGACTGGCTTCGCTCATAGGGCAGCCCCTCCGGCCACACCCGCTGCCGCATTTGCATGACCAGTAACCATGGGAATATCACGCTGGAAGCTGATCACTGCTGCCAGCACAAATACCAGTGCGGCCATGCCAAACAGGGCACAACCCAGCACCTGCATGCCAGAAACAAACAGGCAGAGCGTTGCCGCCGCCGTTAATACAAAGTGCAGACGGGCCAGCTTTTGTGGGTACCAGAACCCGCAGGCCTCACCCCGCCAGAGGTAAAAGCCACCGCAAACGGCATAAAGCGCGCCAAGCTGCAAAGCCGGGTGCAGACCTGTGCCCTGCACAAGCTGGACAACCCAGCCACCGGCCACAACGGCCAGAAAACCCATGCCCCACAGCAGCGGCGTACGCAACGAAACCCGTGCCTTCCAGGTACCCGCAAGCCACAGACCGGCAAGGCACACGGCGGAGAGGGAGCACAACGCCAGCAGGCTGTTACCAACCATTTGCGCCGTCTGGCTATCGGCTCCATGCGCCAGACTGCTTTTGGCCCATGCCACAACGCCCGAAGCCGCAGTAGCCGCCATAATATAGGCAACAGGGCGTGTTTTAACCTGCCCGATGCGGGCGGCCATTTCAAACACGATCCCGAACCCGGCCAGCAGGACAATCAACCCGATGGGGGCTGCAAAATACTCAGCGCCGATCATAGGGTTGGTCGCAGGCCACAGCCATGTCCGCAGCGTAGAAGCCGCAAAAACCGGAACACTCAGCAACAGCACGGCAGCAGACAGCATTTCCCCCCACACGAAGGGGGAGAAAGACGTCTGCTCCAGACTATCTGCGCAGCTGTCAAAAATAGTGCTCAACAGGACCATGGCGGACATAAGCGCGCCCAGTGACCACAGAATATGGGCAATACGTGCATCGGGCAGAGTGCAGGTCAGCACCGCAGCCAGGGCAAACACACCAACGGCTGCCAGATTAAGCCGCCCCAGCAGCATGCTCCCCCGCCCAAGGGCACGAGGCAGCCAGAGCGTGCCAAAACCACTGACCAGTGCGGGAACAACAACATACAGGAGCATCAGGGCCGGATGGGCCTGTGCAAGCCTGCCCCACAGCCCCGTTGCAGGCAACATGCCCATACCTGCCAGAACGGAAACACCGCCCCCAACAAGAGCGGCAGAAGCAGCAAGCAGCAGATACGCTGTTCCAGCGGCGGCATCCTGCCGTTGGCTGGCAGTTTTACCCACCGGAGCCGAATACTGGTGAGACAGGCTGTGAGCGGAGATCATGCTCCATGTTCCATATTCTGTGCAGGCCCGTAATGGAGAACAGTAAACCCGCTAGACAAAAAACGACCATATTCTAGTGTTTTATGGCACAAAAGCGTTCTGCCAAGCCACGCATGTCTAGCGCCCCAGCCAAAACTGGAGCGCACATGTTTATTAATCCGGCAGATTTTCCAGAGTAACCAGCGTGAAAAGGCCAAAAGGCCGCACTGGCTGAATAGTCGCCCGCGCGATGTCTGCCTGCGGGAGAAGCGATTCCATGGCAAAATCGGGGTGCCAGCCAAGCGAGTGGGAAGCGCGCGCCATGGCATGTTCCACTGCGCCGCGAATACCACCGGGGGCCAGAAAATGGTTGATGAACAGGATATGCCCGCCCGGACGGACAACACGCTTGAGTTCGCACAGCAGCTTGCGCGGGTGCGGCACAACGGATGCAACGAACATGGCAACGGCTGCATCAAACGAGTTGTCTTCGAACGTGGTGTCCTCTGCATCCATTTCCAGCAGGGCCGTCACATTGCTCAGGTTATCGCGTTTGACGCGTTCACGCGCTTTGGCCAGCATGTCGGTTGAAAGGTCGATGCCGGTAATGATCTTGCTGCGGTTGTAATGCGGGAGCGCAAGCCCGGTCCCCACACCCACTTCCAGCACATCCTTGCCGGGCAGAGCATTGATCGTGTTGACCGCCTTGAGGCGACCGAAACGCGAAATACCGCCGAATCCCAGATCATAGACATTAGCCCAACGCCGATAGGCCTGTTTGACGGCCTCCGCATCAAGCGCAGAACGCGAGGGAGGGGGTACGGGGCTTTCCCCTCCGCTGGAGGGGTATTCTTGGAGAACGTCACTCATGTTCTCTCTCTGCCCGCTGGCGGACATTTCTTCAAGAGCCACTATACTCTCTTCCTTCCTGCTTGCAGCACACACCACAAAAGTACCCTTGTGTGGCAGCCCGGCATGATACCGCCCAACAGGGTCTGACTGCTTTTATTGGACAGACAACTTACGTTCAATACAATCCCATATGCTGGCGGCACCATTCGTGCCATCAAACCGTTCCAGCTCCTGCAAACCGGTGGGGGATGTCACATTGATTTCCGTCAGATACTGCCCAATAACATCAATGCCTACAAAAATCAGGCCATGTTCTTTAAGAAACGGTCCGATTGCCTCACAAATCTCGCGATCACGGGCACTCAGTTCCACTTTGCAGGCCACACCCCCCACATGCATGTTGGAGCGGTGGTCATCCCCCGATGGCACGCGGTTGATCGCACCAATCGGCTGACCATCCACCAGAATAATGCGTTTGTCCCCTGCGGTTACGGCGGGTTCGTACCGCTGGATCATGAGAGGTTCGCGCGAGCGGGCAAAGTGCATTTCCAGCAGGGCGTTCAGGTTCTGGTCATCCGCTTTAATCCGGAAAACGCCACTCCCGCCGTTACCAAACAGGGGTTTGACAATTATGTCCTTCCATTTGGCGCGGAATGCCCGAATCTGCTCGATGTCCCATGTCACCAGTGTTGGCGGCATCAGCTCGGGAAAATGCGTGACCAGCAGTTTTTCCGGGCTGTCACGCACCCAGCGCGGGTCATTGACCACGAGTGCGCGGTCGGGACCAACGCCGTGGATATGGTCCAGCATATGCGTGGCGGTAATATAAGCCATGTCAAACGGTGGGTCCTGGCGCATGAGCACCACATCCATCGTACGCAGCGAGCGGCGTTCGGCATCACCAAACGTGGCGTGCCGCCCTTTTTCCCGCCGCACGGTAACCGGGCGCATTAGAGCCGTGACATCGGTACGGGTTGCGCCACGCGCTTCGTGTACACCTTCATCCAGAGCCATGGACCCCACTTCGTACACAAACAGGCTATGCCCGCGTGCCTGAGCTTCGAGCATCAGGGCAAAGGTTGAATCCCCATCAATATTAACATGCTCAAGTGGGTCCATCTGGACCGCCACAAGCCGTGGAGAAGCCATAAACTCGGGTTCCTGTTTCTGCTGGCGAAGCGATTGCCTGCCATCCTGCCTTTTTTCACATCAACACGCAAACGCCGCCTGCTAGCGCGCACCGCCAGAAAGCAAAGCGGCGTCACGCATAAAGCCCGGCACCGCACAGCGTAGCCTTACATGGAAGATGGAATACGTATCTGCCACCATACCCCGGCGCGCGCGCACCTGCTCCGGCAATACGTCCAGCACCTCAAAAAACCGGGTATCTGGTGGCCCTTGCCGCCGGTGGCTGAGAACAAGGTAAGCCTGTGCCCCACATGCTGGCCGGGGGAGCGCAAATAGCGCCCAGCGTGGTTCAACCCCGGCAACCACCCGCTCCGGCGCATAAAATGCCAGCTCGGACACCAGACCATATTCATCCGCAACAAGCGGGAACCCATGCGGCACCTGCGCCGAGACAGCACGCACAAAAGCGGGCCACCCCCCAACCTGCCGCAAGGTGACATCCAGATGAGGAGACAGGCGTAGCGGCATGAATGCCGCCTGCACACAAACGATCCCCGTAAGCCCCAGCCCCAGAAAACCTGCCACTTTCCACCACGGCCAGAGCACCCATGCAGCAGCAAGCGCCAAGGCAGGGTACAGCATGACTGGCCAGTTAGCCTGCACCCGCGCACCCAGTGCATGCTGCACAAACACGGCCACGGGCAGCATGATCATGCACAGCAGCAATACGGAAAAACTATCCCGCCGTCGCCAGAGCAACCAGACACCACCTGCAAAAAACAGAAAAACCAGTGGGCTTGCCAGCCCAACCTGCCCGCCCAGCAACTCGCCCATAAAGCCAAGCGCACGTGCGGGGTTCCAGTCCCCCAGCCGTCCGCCCTGCTTGAAAAAGCTGACCCAGCCATGCTGCGCATTCCACCAGACTACCGGAACAACGCAGACAGCCGCCACGCACGCGCCCACAAACGGCCACGGCGTACGCAGCCATGCCCTGCCCGCTTTGGTAGCAAGCAGCCACACGACAAGCCCGCCCAGCGGGAGCAGCATGGTGTATTTACTCTCAAACCCCAGCCCGGCTGCCAGCCCTACAACCAGCCACATCCAGTTCTGGCGACCTAAACAGGCATGCACCAAACCCCAGAGCATCAGTGCTACGCACAGAAGCAAAGGGGTATCCGGGGTCATGACCAGAGTGCCAAGCCCGATGCCCAGAGTACCATTCAGCAAAACACCTGCACGAATAGCCCCTGTGCGGGCCTGCTCCGGCGCAAGCTGGGTGCGCAACCAGCAGGACGCGGCCTGAACAACCAGCACCGTGCCCAAACAGGCGGAAAGTGGCCCCATAAGGCGCACACCCAAAGGAGTGTCGCCCACAAGGAACATGCCCACACGCGCCCAAACGGCCACCATGGGTGGGTGGTCCAGGTACCCCCCGGCTGGGGCCAGCGCCCATATGCGGTAATAAGCCTCATCCGGTGCAAGCGGGATGTACGCGGCCAGCACAAGGCGCAAAACGGTAACAAGACCCAGCCCCCACGCCCAGTATCCGTACTGTGCCAGACCGCCGCGCAAGATTACCGGGTTCTCCAGACAATTGTGGAGGACATGGCATAATTCCAGACTACGGCCAGCACGGCCCCAGCCAGACTGGCCTCATTCACCCTGTAGCTTTGCGCATACATCAGATGTGCCACACCCACATCGGCCAGCGCTCCTACGGAACAGACCAGCATAAACAGGACCAGCCCCCACACACAGCGCCTGCCGTGCAGACGCCGGTCCCGATAGGTGAAGTTATTATCCAGCGAAAAATTCACAACCATGGCGGCAACGGTACCAATGGCCTGCGCGGTGGAAAAATGCACTCCGCACAGCCAGACCAGATGCATAACCCCCAGATTGGCGACAATCCCCGCCAGCCCCACGGCGCAGAAGGCCACAAAGCGCAAAGGCACCAACCCGCGTGAGACTTTTTCGACCAGAAGAGCGGCAAACTGGAGCATGACCAGAGCATCCAGCTTACTCTCCCCCGCCACACGGGGTTTGAAGCCACAATCTATCTCACGCACAGTAAGTGGCTTTTTGGATGAAAGCAGCAGATCAAGCAGGATTTTAAACCCGGCCCCCGACAGATGCGGCGCAATGGCCACAAAAGTATCCCGGCGCAAGGCAAAAAAGCCGCTCATGGGGTCTGTCAGCCTGACCGGCAAAAACCGCTGTGCCAGCCATATTCCACTATCCGACAAGGCATGCCGCCACGCATTGGCCAGCCCCGCATTGCTACCGCCTTCCACATGGCGGCTGCCAACGGCAATATCGCATGCACCCGTGGATACAGCGTCTATCAGGGCGATCAGCCGGCTTTCATCATGCTGCAGGTCACCATCCATGATGGCGACAACCTGCGCGGAGGAGGACAGAACCCCTTCTATCACCGCGGAGGAAAGCCCCCTGCGGCCAATACGGCAGATGCCACGCACATAGCTTTTGTGCCTTGCCTGCGCGCATATTGTTGCTGTTGTGCCATCGGGTGAATTGTCATCGACAAAAATCACTTCCCAGCGGCGGCCCGCCATAACGGATTCCAGCATGGCAACAAGGGGTGCCACGTTGGCGGCTTCATTATAACACGGTACAATAATGCTGATTAGGGGACCACCTGCCATACCGCCCTCGGGCGCATCCGTGGCTGGCATTACTCCGCAGTTCCTTCCCGCGGGCCGGGCAATGGCACACCCTTGCGTTCCAGACTGGTGCGGATGGTCTGCAATGTCTGCACCCGAATAACGTGTGCGGCTTCGGTCAACTGCCGGGTCAGTGCGTTCTCATGCGCTGCGTCACGCGCGATCAGGCGGACCAGAAAATCCCCCCCACCGCGAATCATGTGGCATTCACGCACTTCCGGCCATTCGGCAAGCTGGCGTTCAAAGGCGGAGAGTACGGTTTCCTTCTGGCTATCCAGGCCGATCAGCGCAAAAAAGATGATTGGCCAGCCAAGGGCCGTCGCATCCGGCTGGGCGTGATAACCACGGATAACGCCTTCCTCCTCCAGCCGCCGAACACGACGGAGGCAGGGAGGAGCGGAAATACCAACACGCCGCGCCAGTTCGACATTGGTCATGCGACCGTCATCCTGCAATTCAGCTACGATACGAAGATCAACAGCGTCCAGATCCGTCACCTTATCCGACCTATCCTGTGCAAGATGCCACTCCCATGAAGAGTGGGGAGTATATGCCACGCTCCCCGCCATGCCGCAAACTGATCTCTCAACACTTGCTCAACGCCAAGTCACCCGTCATATCCTTTTGTCCAACACATTTTGGACCATGCTTGCGCGGCACAACTGCACCCGCACTTCTTGCTTTGGGGAACTCTTCTGGCATGACTGAGACCATCACAACCGACCTGCTTGTTATTGGCGCAGGCCCCGCAGGCTACACGGCGGCCATTTACGCTGCCCGCGCCAACCTCTCCCCCGTTCTGGTGGCTGGCCTGCAACCCGGCGGGCAGCTGACCATTACAACGGATGTAGAAAACTACCCCGGCTTTGCCAAAGCCGTGCAGGGCCCGTGGCTGATGGAACAGATGGCCGAGCAGGCCCTGAATGTTGGCACCCGCATTGAATACGACATTATTACAGAGGTGGACTTCAGCACGGGTTCCCCCTTCCGGCTGGTTGGGGATTCCGGCACCGTCTATAATGCCAAAGCCATTATTGTTGCGACAGGTGCCCAGGCACGCTGGCTTGGCTTGCCGAGCGAAAAACGCCTGCAAGGCGGTGGTGTTTCCGCCTGCGCCACCTGCGATGGCTTTTTCTACCGGGGTAAAAAGGTGGCTGTGGTTGGTGGTGGCAATACCGCAGTGGAAGAAGCTCTGTACCTGACCCACCACGCAGCCCACGTGACCCTGATCCACCGCCGCGACTCCCTGCGGGCTGAAAAAATCCTGCAGGACCGGCTGTTCAGCCACCCCAAGATTTCGGTCATCTGGGATAGCGAGGTGGAAGATATTCTCTCCACCGGAACGCCAGAAGTGGTCAGTGCCGTGCGCCTGCGCAACCTGAAGGACCAGAGCGAAACCACGCTGGAAATTGATGGCCTGTTCATTGCCATTGGCCATGCCCCCACCACCGGGATTTTCAAAGGCCAGCTCGCGCTCGATACCGAAGGGTATATTCAGACCACCCCCGGAACGACCCGCACATCTGTCCCCGGTATATTTGCCGCGGGCGATGTACAGGACAAAATATACCGTCAGGCCGTTACAGCCGCAGGCACAGGCTGCATGGCGGCGCTGGACGCGGAACGGTATTTGGCAGAACTGCCCAAAACGTAACGCTGCCCATACCTTGACCACGTGCAGTAATTACTGCACGTAGTAACTTTGAAAGCATGGTATTGTGCTTTTGTAATTTCAGTCAATTTAGCAGGAGGCGTGCGTGGACTGGGACAAACTCCGGGTTTTCCATGCCGTAGCGGAAGCCGGTTCCTTTACCCACGCGGGGGATGTGCTTAACCTAAGCCAGTCTGCCGTATCCAGACAGATTTCTGCTCTGGAAGATGTTCTTCAGGTACCCCTATTCCACCGCCATGCGCGTGGATTGATCCTGACTGAGCAAGGGGAAACCTTGCATAAAACAGTGCGGGAGGTGTTCTCCAAGCTGGAGATGACACAGACCTTGCTGACGGAGAGCAAGGAAAAAGCCGCAGGCCGCCTACGGGTTACAACCACAACAGGCTTTGGTAACTGCTGGCTTATGCCACGACTCCATAAGTTTATGGAAGCCAACCCCGAAATTGATATCTGCCTTATTCTGGAAGATAACGATCTGGACCTTGGCATGCGTGAAGCGGATGTGGCCGTACGAATGCACGCCCCCCGCCAGCCGGACCTGATCCAGCGGCATCTGGCGGACTTCAACCTGCCCATTTTTGCCGCACCACAGTATATTGAACGCCACGGCATGCCTTCCAGTCTGGAAGACATTAAAAACCACCAGCTGGTTCTGTTCGGTGAGCACCACCCCCCGGTTGCCCATATCAACTGGCTGGCTGAAGCCGGGCAGGTCAGCAGCCACGCACGTCCTGCGCGGCTGGAGGTCAACAGCATGGCCGCCATGGCTTCTGCCATTGCCGCCGGGCTGGGTATTGGGTCCATTCCGTCTTACGCCGCAAGCAAGTTCCCTGATCTGGTGCAGATCCTGCCGGAAATTACGACCCCAACGGTGGACGCCTATTTTGTCTATCCTGAGGAATTGCGCAGCTCCAAGCGTGTTGCCGTGTTCCGTGATTTTCTGATGAGCGAACTCGGTATTCGTTAAGACTGAATACACGGTTTTTGAAAATCCCGGCCTTTCCTCCATACGGAAAGCCGGGATTTTTTTGTTCCAAAATCAACCGCGCCTATAAAGCGTTACAGATATTCCAAAAACGCAGTCCTTATTCTCAAGAGGACAATACTAAATAGGAATACTGTCTTTTCTACCGTCCGCTCATCCTGCGAATGCGGTCGTTATCAGAAATATTATAATATTATCAATCAAACTTCATAAAACATCAAGACAACCACCAGAACCCGAGCACAGGATAAAGCCGCTCTGCGCACCTGTATAATCATTGAGTATTATTAAACAAAATATTACGAATAATTTATACGAATTCCTTCAAATACTAAAAAAATCAATCGGGCATTCCAACATTTTATACCAGACGGGCCTTATTTTTGCTTTTTTGTATATTGGTAGTTCACAACGATTAAATAATTGAGTATGGTTCTTATTATTCACACTGAATTTTTAATTAGGCCTGTCATGAGTGAGATCCAGAACTATTCGCCTCTCCTAGATCTTGTATCCGAGATCGTGTCTGCACACGTCTCCAACAACCCGACGGACCCTGCTGTCATTCCGGTTTTGATCAAGGACGTTTTTCAGGCTCTCAAAACGGCTGACCAGCCGCAGAGCGAACCGGAAAAACTGCAGCCAGCCGTTCCTGTCAAACGCTCGGTCTTCCCCGACTATATCGTTTGCCTCGAAGACGGCAAAAAGCTGAAGATGCTCAAGCGTCATCTTCAGAGCGCATATGGCATGTCCCCCGAGCAGTACCGTGAACGCTGGAACCTGCCCGCGGACTACCCCATGGTTGCCCCCAACTATGCAGAACGTCGCTCCACGCTGGCACGGGAAATCGGCCTTGGCCGCAAAATCCACGCTGCTGGTGATGAAGACGATACGTCTGGCCGTGCAAAGCGCGGCAAAAAGGCAGCAACCGCCTAAGATCGTCCCGAATGCTACGGCGGTCTGGCCCTGTGCTCTGGCCGTCACGCATTTTTTATCTTGACGCTCAGCCATAGAGAACGGAATGCTTGCATCTGTCTGGCACAGATTCAGTCAGACCTTAATTCTCTACCCTATTCGGCAGGGGGCTCAATGACGCGGTCTGAACTTATTGCCATTCTTATAGAGAAAAACCCGCACCTACAGCTTAGAGAGGCTACGCTGCTGGTGAATACGGTTTTTGGTGGCATTACAAGCAGCCTGGCAGCAGGCAACCGCGTTGAGCTGCGTGGGTTTGGCGCTTTTTCCGTCAAGGAAAGAGAGCCACGCCTGGGCCGTAACCCCAAGACCGGGGAACAGGTCAAGGTCAGCAAAAAGCTGGTTCCTTTTTTCAAAACAGGCAAAGAGCTTCACCAACGCCTGAATAAAGCGGATGCGGGCTAACCCCTTCCCTTTTTATCCTTCTTCTGCGTTCCTGTGCTGCATCATATAGCCGGCAGCCAGTCGCAAATCTTCTACAAAATGAGCATATTCGCGCTGTTTGCTGTCCTCATCACGCAACCGTAGCAGATAGGACGGGTGAACCGTTACCAGCCCCTGTGTCTGATCTTCCAGCGGGAACAGGCGTGAACGGGTGCGGGAGATTGTAACGGGTTGTTGCAGCACGCTCTGCGCGGCCGTTGCCCCCAGCATTACCAGCAACGCCGGGCGAACAAGCCGGCGCTCCGCATTCAGCCACTCATGGCAGGCAGCTACATGCTCGGCTTCGGGCTTATGATGCAGGCGGCGGTTACCGTTCCACGTGAAATGGAAATGTTTGACGGCGTTGGTCACGTAAATCTGATCACGGTGCAACCCGGCATCCTGCAAGGCACGGTCCAGAAGCTGGCCCGCTGGCCCCACAAAAGGCCGTCCCTGCAGGTCCTCCTGATCCCCCGGCTGTTCCCCCACAAACATAATGGGGGCATGCTCTGGTCCTTCGCCAAAAACCGTGCGGGAAGCAGGCTGCCATAGCGCACAGGCGCGGCAATCCATTGCACGGGCTGCCAGCATGGCAAGGTTGGAGGCTTCTTCCACATCCTTACGCTGCGGGGGCAAAACGCTCAGGCCATACCCCTGCCAGATGCCTGTACCATCGGCCTGCCATTGCACTGCGGCATCATCACCCTGCGTATCTGTTCCCACAGCAAAGCGTATGCCTCCGGCCCATTCCATCCGCCGGTACGGAGCCACAACCCGCCACGGCCTTACATTCCGCTCCATGCAGTAATGGGAGTTGGCTTCCAGAATATAGTGCTCTGGCGTGCAATGCAGTACGTCACTCGTTCCCTGCGCGGTAAACGCGGAAAAAACTTCACGAAAATGCAGCGTATCTGCCCTGACAGCCGCCAAGGCCTGCCGGAGCCATAGCAGGTCCGGGTCAGTCGTATCTGTTAATGCCAGTCCGGCATACGCAAGGCGATAAACAATACGGTAAAGTATTGTAAACCGTTCGGGATCATGCGCCTGCAATGCTTGGGCCAGCACACCCACAAAACGGCGGGACAGGTTAAGGCCTTGCGGGGGTTCTGGTGGGTTTTGCGCAGGCTCGGCAGACCACGCAGCCCCCTGCCCTGCCGGAGCTACCTGCCAGAATATGGATTCCGGCAACACCCCGGCGCGCACAAAATGGCTGCTCGCCTTACGCCAAGTTGCAAAATCGACCTGATGCGCAAGAACAACCTCTGGCATGCGCCACTCCCCTGCTTACCCCACCTTGCGCCGCAGCCGCCCCCGTATGCGCACAACCACATCGGACAGGTTAACCACACCAAGACCATGCAGGAGCGCTGCATAAAACACAGCGCCCCCCACAACCATACCAACCAGCCAGAGTGTCCGGGTCACAAAAATTGCGGGCAGAGAGACAAAACTTTCAAGCCCCAGCAGGCCCAGCCCCATAAGCAGGGCCGCAACACCAACCCGCCCCATATGGGATAAGGTTGAACCGTATACGAGCAACGCGTTTTTACGCAGCAGCAGCACCACCAGAAAAGCAACATTCACGCAGGCGGTCACGCTACTGGCCAGCGGCGGCCCCATATGTGCCAGAGGCTTCATAAACAGCAGGTTGAGAACAAAATTGAGTACAAGCACCCCAATCCCAACGTAAACGGGGGTGCGGGTATCGCCCCGTGCAAAAAATGCAGGGGAGAGAACTTTAACCAGAATAAAAGCGGGTAGCCCCACCGCGTAAGCCCGTAGGGACTGGGCGGATAACAGCGCATCATGCTCGGTAAAAGAGCCATGCCCGAACAGCACAATCATGATCGGGCCAGCCAGAACCAGCAGCCCGGCAACGGCAGGCAGGGTCAGCAGCACGACATATTCAATAGAACGGTTCTGGGCCGTGTGCGCGCCCTGTATATCCCCGGCACTCAGATGCCTTGTGAGCACAGGCAGTAGCGTTGTTCCGGCGGCTGCCCCCAGCACACCAAGCGGTAACTGGTTGATCCGGTCTGCAAAATACATGAGCGACACACTGCCTGCGGGCAGCAGGGTGCCAATAATGGTATCCACCGTTAAATTGATCTGGCCAACGCCGCTCCCAATCAAGCCCGGCACCATGCGGCGCAGCAAAAGACGGATACGCGGCGTTAACTGGGGCCATAACGGCATAAGCCCGAACTCGGCTTTTTCGCACGCCCATGCCAGCAAGCCCAACTGCACCACGCCAGAGGCCGTAACCCCCCATGCCGCAGCATAGGCAACACTGGGGAAAAAGGGAGAAGCCCCGACAATAGCTAGAATACCCACCACGTTGAACGCCAGATAGGCAGCAGACGCCACACCAAAGCGGTGCAGGCCATTCAGCACCCCAGCCAGCAATGCCGCAGCGCAAATCATGACCAGATAGGGAAAGGTAATGCGACTCAGGCTGACCGCCAGATCATAACGGTCCCCATTTTGCAGGAAACCCGGCGCTATCACGCGCAGCACCTGCGGCATGAATACTTCGCCCAGTACGCACAAAAACACCAGCCATGCCAGCATGACCCCAAGCGCACGGCGGGCAAACAGGCGTGCCTCGTCCCGCCCGTCCTGCACCATAACTTTCGAGAACATGGGCACGAAGGCGGCATTAAACGCCCCCTCCCCAAACAGACGCCGAAACATGTTGGGCAGGCGAAACGCAACCTGATAAGCATCCTGCAACGGCCCGGCCCCCATAAAGGCCGCCAGAAGCTGGTCGCGTATCAATCCAAGAATGCGGCTGAGCATGGTCCAGCCACCAACCGTCAGAAAATTTCTGAGCATGGGGTATCCGCTTCAATGTGCAGGCAGGCAGCGGAACACTAGAGATAAATTCAGAAAAAGATACTGCCAATCCGCCCCATTCCGGGCTGTGTGCATACTCCGTGCCCCCTCGCGCGCTGTATTATTCACCCACAACACAGTATGCTGTGTACAGCACGGAAAGAGCGCCCTGTATTAAGCAGAACTTTTGGAAAGACACCTCGCGCATGCCCAATACGCCTCCATCTTCGTTAGTGCCTGCTCACCAGCGTTGCGGCCTTATCAAGGCCAGCCAGCGCTCCAAGCGGGGACAGGAAATGGCACGCAGTCTGCTTGCGCTCTTTATTGTGGCCGTAGCCCTTTACACCATACAGGGTTTTCTACCCGCCCTGGCTTGGGGTGGCGTGTTTGCCATTGCCACATGGCCCCTTTACAGCCGTGCATGCCGTATGTGGCCCAATGCAGCGCGTGGCACGCTATTACCGTTACTGTTTACGGTTGTTATGGCGCTGCTCTTTGTTATCCCGCTGACACTGATCACGCTTGAAGCCATTGGAGAAGCCCAGAGTGCGCTGGAATGGCTGGATCATGCCCGTAAATTTGGCGTTCCCGTGCCTGATGTTATCCAGCAGTTACCCGTAGGTGCTGCAAGCATTGCGCATCTGTGGGAAACGCACCTGTCCAACCCGCGCGATGTTTCCGGCCTGCTGGGCGCTCTGGACAATAAAGGGGTTATGGTCACACGTGCCCTTGGCAGCCAGATCGCACACAGGGGCACACTGTTCTGCTTTTCCATTCTCACCCTGTTTTTTCTGTACAAGGATGGGGTTTCCGTCATTCGTCAGTGCCGCGTTGCATCCTGCCGGGCTTTCGGCCGCAGGGGGGAAAGCATTGCACGCCAGATTGTTGCCTCCATCCATGGTTCCGTGCAGGGGCTTGTTCTGGTGGGGATTGGTGAAGGCCTGCTTATGGGGCTTGTCTATCTTTTTGCCCATGCACCACACCCCGCCCTGTTTGGGGTTATTACTGCCGTAGCAGCCATGATCCCTTTTTGCGCCATGATCGCAATTGGACTGGTTTCGCTCCTGATTCTGGTTTCAGGCGCGTCGGTGGCGGCGATTGTCACATTCTGCATTGGGGCCACGGTTATTTTTGTGGCTGATCACTTTGTACGCCCGACCCTGATTGGCGGCACAACAAAGCTCCCCTTCCTGTGGGTGCTGCTTGGTATTCTGGGTGGAGCAGAAATGTGGGGGTTGATCGGCCTGTTTATTGGGCCTGCCGCAATGGCCGCACTCAACCTGATCTGGCAGCGCTGGGCATACGGAAACAATGCAGAAGTCTGAAAAGACTTTTGCAATTCCCCCCGAGGGTGGGGTTATTTAGCAATTTCATTTGGAAAAAATATCGGGCAGGCGGGATTCGAACCCACGACCCCCAGTCCCCCAGACTGATGCGCTACCAGACTGCGCTACTGCCCGTTAAGTGTGAGTGGTGTTTAGCAATACCTTGCGAAGAGCACAACCCACTCTACTCGTTATTTTTATCTTTTTTTCAATCAGACCAAAATCTTGCGCCGGATGGCTTCCAGCTCCACCAGAACATCGGCCAGATCCGAACGCAGGCGCACGTTTTGCCCCATAACCTGCACCAATGCCTGTTCCAGCCCGGCCTCTACCGCTGCTGGCAGTTCGGCCACAACGGCTTCTACCTGCTGGTAGTCTGCAACCAATGGTGCATTCTGTATTTGAGCATCTTCCGCCAGTGCGGCTTCCGCCACGCTGTTTTCGTCTGGCCTTACAATTTCCACGGGTTGGGGGGCGGTTGTCTGTGATGCATCCCCTTCCTGCAACAGGCGCTGTACACCTTTTACAGTATAACCCTGATTATAGAGCAGGTCCGCAATACGGGCGAGGAGGAGCACATCTTCCGGCCTGTAATACCGCCGCCCACCACCTCTTTTTAAGGGACGGACCTGATGGAACTGAGTCTCCCACAACCGCAGGGTATGCTGGGGCACATGCAGCTCGTCCGCCACTTCACTAATTGTGCGGAAAGCGTGAGGGCCTTTTTCGAAAGAACCCGACTCCGACACATCCATATCGGCATCAGACACGTCAGGCGCGGCGTCATTGTGGGGGAATGTGCCATCAATCGTCATAATCGACTCCCGGCTTTGCCTCCTCATGGTTGACTTCCGCCCTCAGCAACTGGCTGGAACGGAACACCAGAACGGAGCGGGGAAGAATAGGCACTTCCTCCCCGGTTTTGGGGTTACGCCCGCAGCGCTGCCCCTTTTTTCGGACTGAGAACGTGCCAAAACCGCTGATTTTGACACTTTCGCCTCGTTCGAGCGCCTGCATGACTGTCTCCAGAACATCTTCTAGGAGCACAGACGACTCTTTACGAGACAACCCTACCTGCTGATAGATCTGCTCTATCAAAGATGCACGTGTGACAGTTTCCATGCGCAGAAAGGTAACACGCCTGTGCGGCGCGTCAATTCATTCACAATGATGTCACTTGTCTGTTATCGCCCGATCACAGACGAACCAGCACCGAACCCCATGTCAGCCCGCCGCCCAGTGCTTCCATCAGCACCAGTTCACCTTTTTGAATCCGGCCATCCCGCACGGCTTCATCCAGCGCCAGAGGAATGGAAGCGGCAGAGGTATTGGCGTGCCGGTCAACAGTCACAACTACGCGATCAGCCGGAAGTGCAAGCTTTTTGGCCACGCCTTCAATAATCCGGATATTGGCCTGATGCGGCACAAGCCAGTCCACATCCGCGTAGGTCAGCCCTTCGGCTTCCAGCGCTTCATCCACGGAAGACGACAGCTTGGCCACGGCATGGCGGAACACGTCACGCCCGCTCATTTTCAAATGTCCGGTTTTGTCGGGCTGCCCCACGGCGCCATCCACATACAGCAGGTCGCCTGTTGTGCCATCGGAATGCAGATGGGTGGACAGAATACCGCGTGCATCGGATTCGCTCTCTGATGCAGACAAGACAACAGCCCCGGCACCATCCCCGAACAGGACGCATGTACCGCGGTCTTCCCAGTCCACAATGCGGGAATAAACCTCGCTCCCGATCACCAGGGCATTACGCACCTGCCCGGAACGGATAAAGGAATCCGCAGTTGCCAAAGCAAAAATAAAACCGGAACAGGCTGCTGCAACGTCAAAGCCAAACCCATGGGTCATGCCCAAAGCAGCCTGAATCCGAACTGCCGTTGCGGGAAAAGCCTGATCAGGGGTGGATGTTGCGACCAGAACAACATCAATATCATCAGCGCTCAGGCCCGCATAATCCAGCGCCCTGCGAGCGGCTTCCGCCCCCATGCTGGTTGCGCTGTCATCGGGGCCAGCAATGTGGCGGCGGGTAATACCGGTGCGGGTTCTGATCCAGTCATCCGATGTCGCAAGCCGGGTTGCCAGCTCTTCGTTCGTGACAACTCTTTCTGGCAGAAATCCACCAAAACCTACCAGAAGCGAACGTTTCGCCATGACCGTTCTTTCATTATCCGCCAGCGCAGGCAGCTCAAAGGCTTACACGCGCAACACATTCGTCCCGTTTACTCAGGTCACCGGGAGGGCTGGTTCACATTCCTCCTCCGTCTGCGGGCGCATTAACAACGCCCCCATATGAGAAAGACGCTCACGAATGCTTTCGTTAAAACCATGCGTGACCATATCCATGGCCACATCGACTGCGGCGGCAAAGCCCTCGGCATCTGTGCCGCCATGGGATTTTACCACCACACCGTTCAGGCCCACAAAAACAGCGCCATTGTAACGGCGTGGGTCCAGCCACTCCTTCATCCGCTCCAGACCGGGGCGAACAAGCAGGTAGCCAAGGCGGGAGATGATCCCACGCTGGAAAACACGGCGCAAAAGGGTGGTGGCCATTTTAAGCACACCTTCGCCGGTTTTAAGCGCAACATTTCCGGTAAACCCGTCAGTTACAACCACATCCGTGGTGCCTGCGGTAATATCATGCCCTTCCACAAAACCGTGGAACTGGGCAGCCAGAGGACTCTCACGCAGGGTTTCAGCCGCTACGCGCAGTTTTTCATCCCCTTTGAGTTCTTCCGCGCCAATATTGAGCAGGCCAATGGTTGGTGCGGGCAACCCCAGAACAGATTTGGCAAAGGCTTCGCCCATAACGGCGAACTCGACCAGATTACGCCAGTCGCACGCAACATTGGCGCCAAGGTCAAGCATGACCACGTCGCCCTTGATGGTGGGACTGATGGCCGCCATGGCCGGGCGGGAAATACCCGGCAGGGTTTTGACCACAATCTTGGCCAGAGCCAGCATGGCACCACTGTTACCGGCGGACACAACCCCCTGGGCACGCCCACTGGCTACGGCGTCCATGGCAAGCCGCATGGAGGACTGACGCATCCGCAAAGCGGATGTTGGCTTCATGTCCATGGAGACAGACACATCCGTATGCCACACCGTGCATATGGACGCAGCCTTGGGATACTTCGCCAGCAAAGGCAGCAGGCGCGCCTCATCCCCGATCAGCAGCACCTTGATATTGCGGTGCCGTTCGGCAGCAATGGCAAGCCCGGCAACAACCACTTCTGGAGCCCCATCGCCCCCCATTCCGTCCACGGCGAGGTTGAACACCTCGTTAGGGTCGGAAGGAAAACTTTCTGGAATCTCGGTCTTGCTCATGCCTGCTTCTCTGCCATGCCGCAGATGCCTTACCCCCATTACCCCGCGTGCTACGGATGCAGCACGCGTTTTCACGCCTGAAAAATCAGGCGCGAACGGCGACCTTGAGTGCCTTGCCTGCGGCAATCACTTCACGGCCGTCGTAATGACCGCAGTGACTGCAGACATTGTGAGGACGCTTCAGTTCGCCACAGTTGGAGCATTCAGCATGAGCTTCTGCACGCAGAGCTTCATGGCTGCGACGCATGCCACGACGTGAAGGCGAGGTTTTCTTTTTGGGTACAGCCATAAGCCCAGCCCCTTCTCATAAAAATGGTTAGAACAACACGCCCGGTCACGCGTTAACGCAGCCAGACGCCAAAACAGGTTTATCACCAGCACTGAGCCGCGGCCTCTAGCAGACAGCAAGCGTTTTCGCAAGCAATCCTACAAGAAAACCCCACACCCACACTTGGGCAATTACGCGTTTCCGCCCCGCCAGCGAGCCAGACCAGCAAAAGGACTGGCCTTTTTCTCAGGCTCTTCCTCAAGACCGTGTTGTTCAGCCTCATCCTCATCCATGATCAGGCCGGGAGGGAGAACAACATCCGGCGCATGCGGATAAGGCTCCAGATCCAGAGCAAACTGTTCAACAACAGCCTCGCCCAGATCAACGTCCTGCCCCTCATACGGAATTTCATCAATCGCGTCCATATCCGGCGCGTCGCCTTCCACAAACTGGCTGGCCGGAACAAAGCGGACAACGAACGATCCCGCCATCATATCCTCAAACGCCTCCATGCTCACAACACAGGTCTGCGTAAAACGGACAGCCAGCGCGCCTTCGGCCGTCACAACACCGCGCCCGTCATCCTTGAGCCGGTAACGGCAGCGCAACAGGGCCACATCCTGCAGGCCCAGACGCCGGGCCACTTTTTTACACTCATCCGGCGTGGCTTCCACGGTCATATCCGTTCCCAGCATTCCGATTCGGCGCACGGCCAGAGGGCGATAGAATTCTGGCTTTTCGGTCATGGAAGTCTCCTGAAGTAACGCTGAAACAAGCAGGCGGGATGCGCTCGGGACAAAGCTTTCTGACCACCGCCTGAACAATCTACCACACAAGCGGAACTTTATGGAGTAATGTCCGGGCCTGAGCCGCATAAAGCGTGCTCTTTTTGCCATTCAGCAATTGACGCCCCGCGAGTGTTGGGGCATCGGACAGACATGGCCGTTGCCAGTTGGATGACGATCATGGATCACAATCTTACGCTTGGGACACCCTGACCAGATGACGCCGCCACGCAAGAACAAGACATCGCGCCTTAAAAGTGCCTGTGGGGCACTCGCCACGGTTCTTGTACTGTCCGGCTGTCAGGCTTTTGGCCCTACCCCCACGCCCAGAGGCTCCCTGCTTGAGCCTGAAGAATACAGCCAGCTTGAACCCGGCACCAGCACCCGCGCAGACGCCATTGACCTGATGGGCTCCCCCACCACCAAGGGCGCGTTTGACGATAATATCTGGATCTACATTTCCATGACCACCCATCTGGTGCCCATGGATTTCCCCGGTGTGATGAAGCAGGACCTTGTTGTGCTCAAGTTCAACAGCGCAGGCACGCTGGAAAGCATGCGCACGCTCAACATCAAGGACGCCAAACACGTGGCCATGATCAACGAGATCACGCCAACGCCGGGCACCAAGATTAACGCGCTCCAGCAGATTCTGGGCAATGTGGGCCGTTATAACCCCATGCAGAACATGATGGGTTCAGGCGCTGCGGGCGGACAGGGCGGAATGTTCAACAACAGTTCCGGCCCCGGTCACTTCGGTTCGGGCAACTCGCTGTAAAATACCTTTTCCCGGTGGCGCGTTGCTAGTTTGGTAGATACAGCCGGACGCGCAACCCGCCTTCTGGCGCCTGTTCCAGCGCCATTTCCCCCCCATGTGCACGAATAATATCACGCGCGATGGTCAGGCCCAGCCCGGTGCCACCATCCTGCCCGCTCTCGAACGCACGCAGCACCTGGGCACGGCGGTCTGGCGGAATACCCGGCCCGTCATCATCCACCAGAATACTCACCCCACCGCCTACGCGGCGCGCACTCAGCACCACGCTTGCGTCGTGCCTGCGGGCGTTATCAAACAGGTTACCTAACGCACGGCGCATGGCATCGGGGCGCATATGCGCACGCAAACCCGGCTCCACCACAAGTGCACGAATATGCACACTTGCCCGCCGGGCTGCGGCCACCACATCCTCCAGAAACGGCAGCATCTCGACCTGCTGGACACTCTCCGACCCTTCCCCCCGTGCGAAGGAAAGGTAGCTGTCGATCATGTGTTCCATTTCGGCAATGTCGCCGATCATTTCATCAATATCTTCGGTCATGGCCTTGGCGCATATGCTACCTTCACGCGGCATCATGGCCAGAGACAGCCGCAGGCGGGTCAGGGGGGTACGCAGATCGTGCGAAACCCCGGCCAGAACGCCCGTACGCTGCGCCACAAAGCGGGTTATCCTGTCCTGCATGCGGTTAAAGGCCACGGCAGCCTTACGCACCTCCTGCGCGCCTGCGGGGCGAATAGGGCCAATATCGCGCCCCATGCCAAACTGCTCCGCCGCCTGAGCCAGTTGCCGGATGGCGCGCACCTGATTGCGCATGAACAGGCCCGCAATAATGAACAGCAAAAACGTGCTGCCCACGGTCCATGCCACAAACAGCCAGATCTGCCCCATATCCAGCCGTTTGCGCGGGGTATCTATTTCCAGCACGCCATCGGGAAGCTGGATGTAAATACGCACAGCATGATGGAAATGCCGCCATTTGACAAAGAACGGGTAATCAATGGCCTCCCGCAGCGCATGCACAAGGTCATCATCCATAGGGCCCAGAACATGGGTGGACCCCACGCGGGAGAGTTTTTCCCCCGGTCGCCAGATTTCTATGAGTTGGAGCTGCTCACGCGCCTGCGCAACAAACCATTCCTTGTCCGCCGGGTTTTTAAGCCGTTCCAGCGCGTTAAGGGACAAAACAATTTCCGCCGTGACCGACCCGGTCAGCCGCCGGGATACCACCTTGAGAAAATTGCCGTAATAAAGCTCAAGCGCGATTCCCTGCGTGATCAGCAGCGGGAACAGAACAATCAGCAAAGAACGCCCCAGCAAGGAGCGCGGCAACATGCGCCTGACCGATTTTTCCACCTTGAGCGCGGGCCACCCCCCACGTGGGAAAAGGCGGAATCCCTTGCGGCCCATCATACGCCCTATAAACCCGGCTTAAGCACATATCCGCGCCCGCGCACCGTATGCAAAAAGCGCGGCTCACGTGGGTCTGGTTCTATGCAACGGCGCAGGCGTGTTACCTGCACATCAACCGCGCGCTCGCCAATTTCGGTCATGTCCATGGCCTTGGCGATGTCCTCGCGCGTGAAGGTTTCATTGGGTCTGCGGGCCAGAACGCACAGTAGGGCCGCCTCCCCCCCGGTCAGGTGGATATTACCATCCGGCCCACTGAGCAAAAGCCTGACCGGATCGAACTCCTTATCCCCCAGTCGGACAATCCGCAGGTTGTCTGTTGGCGGTGGGGGCTGATGCCGGCGGAGATGCGCCTTGAGCCGCAACAAAAGCTCGCGCGGTTCAAAAGGTTTCCCCAGGTAATCATCTGCTCCCGCTTCCAGCCCGGTAATGCGGTCCTCCGGCTCCCCGCGCGCGGTCAGGAGCAGAATGGGCAGGTCCTGCCCGGCATCTCGCAGGGACCGGGTTAATTCCAGCCCGTTCTCCCCCGGCATGGTCACGTCCAGCACTAGCGCATCGGGCTGGATACCTTCCAGCGTGTGCCGTGCCTCGGTCGCATTGGCGGCAACACTCACGCGGAACCCATGCTCAAACAGGTAACGCTGCAACAGCCGACGCAGGCGCGGGTCGTCATCCACCACCATTACGTGGGCGGCCACATCTCCTTCGGCGGTTGTTATCTGCTCAGACATGTTAACGCCCTTCCCTTCGCCCTGCGCTCTCTTCGCTTAGCAAGGCACGACTATGCTCGGACAGCATACCATTGATAACACGACGGAAACCCTCCACCGCAGCGCCCCCGGCCTCGCGGTAGGCGGCAACCAGCCTTTGCCGGATAACAGCAAACAGACGGGCCTCAGCGGCTTTGCCAGTCGGGCTTAAAAACAGCAGCTTCTGCCGCCTGTCCTGCCGCCCGGCTTTGCTTTGCAGGTATGCCCGCGCATCCAGCTCGTGCAGTGTGCGCCCAAGGCTTTGCTTGGTCACACCCAGAATGCCCTGCAACCGGCTAACAGGAATACCCGGACTAAACGCCAGCACCTGCAACACACGGTAATGCGCGCGGCCCAGCCCATCCTCCTCCAGCACGGGGGCCACAGCCTCGGCCATGTCCCGCGCGGCCAAAAACATGAGGGTCTGTGCCAGTCTTAAACTTTCTTCACGCAAAAAGAGCAGGTCTGAGCCTGCGCGCTCATGGGGAGGTGGCATGACCATGCGTGTGTTTACCCTGCGGCTGGTGCCGGGGTGCCTGCCTGTACGCCAAAGCGGGCCTTAAGGCGGCCTATGCGCAGCACATCGGCCAGACGCCTGTCTACAAACGCTTCGAATGCGGCTTCATCCTGCCCACGGCTCAGCCAGAACAGAAAGACCGAGGCATACAGCCCGCCCAGAGTCAGCCGTTTGCTCATATAGGTCAGGCCTGTCGCATCGTCCTGCGCAGCCTGCCATATGGCATTAACCGTGCGCAGCCATGCGCGGCGGAAAGCCTTTTGTCCCCCGCAGGATAAAAAGACCCGCATCCCCCGCAGGGCAGCCGTGCGGCGCTGCTCATCGGGCGGCAGACGTAGCAGAATAGCCTGACGCACCCGCTGGCTCAGCCGGGGTTCCTGCGTGTCCTGCATGGCGTCCACCATGGCGCGGTCACACAGATCGGACCAAGCTTCCACCATTTCCACCACCCCTGCGGGAAAAAGCAGGTCTGCATCGGCCCCCGCCACGGATCTGAGCGTGGCCATGCTCCACCCGCGCTCCCCGGCAACGGATGCCAGCTTGCGCAAGGCGGCATCCCGGTCCGCATCCCGCTCCATGGGGGCGGGCATAATGCCCGCAGCCAGTGTTGCCACCGCCAAAGACAAGGCCTGTTCCATTTTTCCCGGCAGCATGCTCATGCCTGTATCCCATACCGTGTGATTTCCGCCTCAAAACCAAAGCGGGCCATATCCTTCATACGCATGGGATAGAGGATTCCGTCCAGATGATCCATTTCATGCTGCATGACATTGGCGCAAAAGCCCGAGGCTACGCCCTCCACCCGCGCGCCGTGCTCGTCCCAGCCACTATAGCGCACACGGCGGTAACGCGGCACTTCCCCCCTGAATCCGGGAATGGACAGGCATCCTTCCAGTCGCGGCATCATATCCGGCCCATCCGGTTCGATAACCGGGTTAATCAGGGCCTGCACCGGGCGTGGCGGATCATCCTCCCCTTCGCTGCGCGTGGGGGGTACCGAATACAGGAACAGCCGGAGCGGTACATGCACCTGCGGTGCCGCCAGACCCACACCGCCACTTTCGGTCAGGGTTTCTCGCATATTCTGCAGCAGCTCCCTGATCTGGGGAGCACTGATATCTTCCACCTCAACCGCGCGTTGCAGCAGAACCGGGTGGCCCATACGGGCAATAGCAAGAACCGACATGCTTTTTGTTGTCCTGTTTTTTTGCACATCCACAATAAAACACACGGAAGTGCGGGTCTGATACGCAAGAACGAATTGTATCTTGTCTTAAGGCCGTGTTATAGAGACCGCCAACAGTGGAATCGGCAGCCCGGAAGGGTAACGCAGATCTCCTTCCATAATGGCTTCCCAAAAACCGGTTTGCCGGATTTTTTTGAACAGGGGTTAGTGACCAAGTGCACGTTCTAGTCCGTGACAACAATGTCGATCAGGCTCTTAAAGCGCTCAAGAAAAAAATGCAGCGCGAAGGCATCTTCCGTGAAATGAAACTGCGTCGGCACTTTGAAAAGCCGTCCGAACGCAAAGCGCGTGAAGCGGCAGAAGCCGTACGTCGCGCACGCAAAATGGAACGGAAGCGTCTGGAACGCGAAGGCTTCTAAGCCAGCCTCCTCCTGTTTTGCAGGCATTAAAGGTCGGTTGCCCCCACGGGCTCCGGCCTTTTTGTTTGCCCGGATGCAAGCCAGAGCCTGCTTGAAGCAACCAACAAAAAAGCCGCCCACAGTGCTGTGGGCGGCTTTTTTGTGGGCGTATGCTCCAGCTTTAGCTGTTCTGGAGCTTGTCCAGTTCGCGCACAATGGCTTCGCCCATAACGGACGTACCAACGCGGGCCATGCCTTCGGCCATAATATCCGCCGTACGCAGACCACTGGCCAGAACGTTGGAAACTGCCTGCTCGATCATATCCGCTTCGCTCTGGAGATTGAGCGAATACCGCAGCAGCATGGCAAACGAGAGAATCTGGGCAATCGGGTTGGCAATACCCTGCCCTGCAATGTCAGGCGCGCTACCATGGATGGGCTCATACAGAGCCGGACGACGACCATCGGCCTGTTCCGCCCCCAGAGTGGCAGATGGCAGCATGCCAAGGCTACCTGTCAGCATGGAAGCGAGGTCGGACAGAATATCGCCAAACAGGTTACCGGTTACCAGCACGTCAAACTGGCGCGGGTTGCGCACCAGCTGCATGGCGCAGTTATCGGCCAGCATGTGCGACAGCGTCACATCGGGGAACTCGCGGGCGTGTACATCGGTCACGACCTCTTTCCACAGCAGGCCGCTTTCCATCACGTTGCATTTTTCCACCGAGCACACGCGGTTATCGCGCTTGCGGGCCAGATCGAACGCAACGCGGGCCACGCGCTGGATTTCCGACGTGGTGTAAACCTCGGTGTTAATGCCGCGCTTGGAGCCATCGGGCAGGGTTTCGATCCCGCGCGGGTCACCAAAGTAAATGCCGCCCACGGTTTCACGCACGATCATAATATCCAGACCACGCACAACATCGGGCTTGAGCGTGCTGCTATCGACCAGCGCATCAAACACCTTGGCGGGACGCAGATTGGCAAACAGCCCCAGTTCCTGCCGAAGCTTGAGAATGGCGACTTCCGGCCGCTTGTCAAAGCTGACATGCCCCCATTTGGGGTCCCCCACCGAGCCGAACAGAACAGCATCGGCAGCCCAGGCCTTCTCGATCACCTCATCACGGATCGGCACGCCGTATTCCGCCAGAGAGGCACCACCCACAAGGTCTTCGGTCAGTTCAAATGTCAGGCCGCGCTTTTTTTCCAGCCATGCAATAATCCGGCCGACTTCGCGCACAACTTCGGGGCCGATCCCATCTCCGGGCAGGACAAGAAGTTTAACGGGCTGCTTGGGGTCTGTCATCGCGGTGCTCCGTAGGGATCTGTTCAGTCAAAATGAATGGTGGGCAGCCAGGATTTATCCCGGTCCTGCCGTTTTTCGTATGTTGTAATCGTTGCTTCGTGCTTGAGAGTCTGGCCGATGTCATCCAGCCCTTCGAGCAGGAGATGCTTGCGGAAGGCATCAATCTCGAACGGGACTTCTTCCCCATTGGGGCGAATAACAACCTGACGCGGCAGGTCCACTGTCAGGCGGGCATTGCTGCCCATCTGTGCGTCCCCCATCAGCTCATCACACACCTCACGCGGGAGGCGGATGGGCAGAATGCCGTTCTTGAAGCAGTTGTTGAAGAAAATATCGGCAAAGGAGGGCGCAATAACGCAGCGGATACCAAAATCCAGCAAAGCCCACGGCGCATGCTCGCGCGAGGAACCACACCCCAGATTGTCATACGTGATCAGGATTTCGGCTTTGCGCCAGGGCTGCTGATTGAGCACAAAATCCGGGTTTTCGGCACCATCGGGCAGGTAGCGCATGGCATCAAACGCGTGCTTGCCAAGGCCGGTACGCTGGGTGGTTTTCAAAAACCGCGCCGGAATAATCTTGTCCGTATCAATATTGGCCTGCGGCAGAGCCGCTGCAATGGCGGACAGCGTGACGAACTTTTCCATTATGCCAGTTCCCTCACATCGGTCAGGCAGCCCGTGACCGCAGCAGCAGCAGCCATGGCGGGAGAAAGCAGATGTGTGCGCCCACCCGGCCCCTGCCGCCCTTCAAAATTACGGTTGGAGGTGGATGCGCAACGCTGGCCGGGGGTCAGGCGGTCGGGGTTCATGCCAAGGCACATGGAGCACCCGGCCTCACGCCATTCAAAACCTGCATCCAGAAAAATACGGTCCAGCCCTTCTTCCTCAGCCTGCCGTTTGACGTTGCCCGAACCGGGAACAATCATGGCGCGCACGCCCGGAGCAACCTTGCGCCCGGCGGCAACCTGAGCAGCCATACGCAGGTCTTCAATCCGGCTGTTGGTGCATGAGCCAATAAAGACCACATCCACCGGCGTACCAGCAATTTTCTGCCCGGCTTCAAGGCCCATATAATCCAGCATGCGCTGCAACTGGGCTTTTACGGCCTCGTCGGTTTCCTGTGCCGGGTCGGGCACGGTATCGGTAATGGCCAGAACTGTTTCGGGGCTTGTACCCCATGTCAGGGTCGGGCCAATGTCCTCAGCGCGCAGGGTTACTTCGCGGTCAAAATGCGCACCGTCGTCCGATGCAAGGGTTTTCCAGTAGGCAACGGCCTGCTCAAACCCTTCACCCTTGGGGGCAAACGGGCGGTTGCGCACGTACTCGAACGTGGTCTCATCCGGGGCAACAAGCCCTGCGCGGGCACCGGCCTCGATCGCCATGTTGCAGATGGTCATGCGGCCTGCCATATCCAGCCCACGAATGGCGGACCCGGCAAATTCGATCACATGCCCCGTGCCACCGGCGGTGCCGATATGCCCGATAATGGCCAGCATGATGTCCTTGGCGGAAACACCCGCTCCGGGGGTTCCTTCCACATTGACACGCATGTTTTTGGCAGGGCGCTGCAGAATGGTCTGCGTAGCCATGACATGTTCAACTTCGGACGTGCCAATACCAAACGCCAGCGAGCCAAGTGCTCCATGCGTGGAGGTATGCGAATCACCGCACACAATGGTCATACCCGGCAGGGAAATCCCCTGCTCCGGCCCAACCACATGCACAATCCCCTGATTGGCAGACAGAAGCGGAAAATAGGGAACGCCAAATTCCTTGACGTTACGCTCGAGCGTTTCAATCTGGTTGCGGCTGTCCGCTTCCTCGATCGGCTGGCTCCGGTCGGATGTGGGCACGTTGTGGTCCACAACAGCCACGGTTCTTTCCGGGTGGCGCAGCTTGCGCCCGGCCAGACGCAGGCCTTCGAACGCCTGCGGACTGGTCACCTCATGGACGAGGTGGCGGTCGATATAAAGAATGGAGGTGCCGTCCGGAAGGGTTTCCACGACATGATCATCCCAGATCTTGTCGAACAACGTACGCGCAGCCATGCGCATCCTCCTTACCTTTATATCCGTGTGAACAGCCTTGAATGAGCGCTGCACACACCCTGTTTTATCACAAAGACCCGACTGGCCACAGGCCAGTCGGGTTCACACAAGCCATGTCTGGCGTCGTGCCCAAAAGCCTTGTGGCTTTTAGCCTGCTGCTGCCGGAGCAACAACTTCACGCGGGCGTTCTGCAATACGTGCAGACTTGCCGCTACGGCCACGCAGGTAATACAGCTTTGCGCGACGCACCTTACCACGACGCACGACCTTGATTTCGGCCACAGTCGGAGCATACAGCGGGAACACACGTTCCACGCCTTCACCGTTGGAGATCTTGCGCACGGTGAAGTTGCTGTTCAGGCCCTTGTTGGAACGGGCGATCACAACGCCTTCAAACGCCTGAAGACGAACGCGCTCGCCTTCCTTGACCTGCACGGAAACACGCACGGTGTCACCGGCATCAAATACGGGCACTGCGCGCGCAGCGGTCAGACGTTCAATTTCGGCAGCTTCGTACTGCTGGATAATGTTCATGTCGGTATCCTTCTCAAACCCCTAAGGTCTGCCTGTGCGGCCCCGCCCACAGCTGCAGTCCTGTTTTCATTCTTGCGAGCCAGCCAGGCAGACCACAGATCCGGCCTTCTTTCCCGCGTTGTCTCTTCAGCCTTAGCCTGCCGCCACTGCGCTATGGCAGCATGGTTACCCGAAAGCAGAACCTCGGGTACCTCATGCCCATCCCATACAGCCGGGCGGGTATAATGTGGGTATTCGAGCAGCCCGTCGGAAAAACTTTCCTCCACACCGCTCTGTTCACTCCCCATTACACCGGGAAGCAGACGAACACACGCATCCAGCAGAACCAGAGCTGCAGTTTCCCCACCCGAGAGAACATAATCCCCGATGGAAACCTGCTCGACACCCCTTGCCTGCAAAAAGCGCTCGTCCACCCCTTCAAACCGGCCACACAGCAGCATAACGCCTGGACCTGCCGCGTAACGCCGTACATCCGCCTGTGTAAGCGGACGCCCCCGTGGCGTAAGATACACACACGGAATATTGGCGTCAGCCTGCGTTGCGGCAAGTGCCGCATCGGCCACGTCCGGGCGGATAACCATGCCTGCGCCACCACCAAACGGCGTATCATCAACAGCACGATGGCGACCAAGACCATGCTCACGCAGGTCTTCGGTACGGCAGGACCACACCCCGTTCTCCAGCGCACGCCCCGCAAGGGACTGCCCCAAAGGCCCCGGAAACATTTCCGGGAAGAGTGTTACAACGGTGGCCTGCCAGCTCATGCTGGCGCCCCCGCCTGCCGCTTGCCAACACCACGCCCCTCTTCCCCCGAAACTTCGTCGGGACGAACAATGGTTATGGTACGCTCATCCAGCTTGACCTCAGGCACACAGGCCTTGGTAAAGGGAACAAGCGAGCCATCACCCAGTTCAAGGCTGGCACCGGCACCGTAATCGTGAACCATGAGGACGCGCCCCAGAGAAAGACCTTTTTCAAACGCTTCCATGCCGATCAGGTCAGCATGGTAGAATTCTTCTTCCTCTGGCTCCGGCAGGCAGGAGCGCGGCACATACAGGCGGGTATTCACCAGCGCCTGTGCCGCAGTCCGATCCGCCAGTGGCTTGCCATCTGCGTCTTTAAGCTCGGCAACACTATCCGCACCGCACCAGCGCAAGGACCATTTACGCCCCTGCGCATCCTGCAGAACCGCATAATCCTCCAGCGTTGCGGCATCCGCCGCATAGGAATGCACGCGCACAAGGCCGCGCACTCCATGCGGTTTACCCACAACACCAACAAGGATCAGGTCAGGCTGCATAGCTGGCTCGGCTTAGCTCAGGCTGCGGCTTCTGCTGCTTTGGCGGCAGCGGCTGCACGTTCCTGTGCCTTCTTCTTCGGAGCAGACTGCTTGGGCTGCTCGTTAAAGCTCGGCTTGGCGATCAGGCCGGCGTTACCAAGGAAGCGGGCAACACGATCGGTCGGCTGCGCACCCTGGGAAAGCCAGTGCGTGATGCGTTCGTTTACCAGACGCACGCGTTCAGCGTGGTCGGAAGGCAGCATCGGGTTGTAGGCACCCACTTTTTCAATAAAGCGACCATCACGCGGGCTGCGGCTGTCTGCCACAACGATGTGGTAGTAAGGACGCTTCTTGGCACCAGCGCGGGCAAGACGAATTTTAACACTCATTCGGAATACTCCAGACCGAAAAACAAAACCCGGAAAACTTAGGCAGAAACAGGCCGCATCAGCGGAAGGGAGAACCGCCAGGACCACCCGGCGGGCCTCCACCCATTCCCTTAGGCATGAGCGCAGACATTCCCTGGCGCATGAGACCTTTCACGCCCAGTTTGTTAAAACGCTTCATCATGGTGGACATCATGTCGAACTGCTTGAGCAGCTTGTTGACGTCCTGAACTGTTGTTCCAGACCCTGCGGCAATACGTTTTTTGCGCGAGGCCTTGATAATCCCCGGCGCACGACGTTCGCCCCGGGTCATGGAACCGATAATGGCAAGGTGCTTTTTAAGGACGGACGTATCAAGGTCCTTGTCCCCCAGCGCTTCCTTGACCTTACCCATACCCGGCAACATTCCCAGAATACCGGAAATGGAACCAAGCTTGTTGATCTGGCGGATCTGGGATGCGTAGTCATCCAGATCAAACTTGCCAGCCATCATGCGCTGGGCCAGACGCTCACCTTCCTCGTGGTCCAGCGTATCCGCTGCTTTTTCCACAAGACCGGCAATATCACCCAGGCCCAGAATACGGCCTGCCACACGCTCGGGATGGAACTCATCCAGCGCGTCCAGCTTTTCGCCCGAGCCTGTCAGCTTGATGGGTGCGCCGGTAATGGCCTTCATGGACAGGGCCGCACCACCGCGCGCATCACCATCCATACGGGTCATGACAACACCGGTCACACCCACGGCCTCGTTAAACGCCTTGGCGGTATTGACCGCGTCCTGCCCGGTCATGGCGTCCACAACCAGCAGCGTTTCCGCCGGGTGTGTTACGTCCCTGATCTGGCGGACTTCCTCCATCAGCGCTTCGTCAATGGACAGACGACCCGCCGTATCGAGGATAACGACGTCATACCCTTCCTTGCGCCCGACTTCGAGCGCGCGCTGGGCAATCCCGACTGGTGTCTGCCCCGCAATAATGGGCAGGGACGTTACACCAGCCTGCTGGGCAAGCTGGGCCAACTGCAACTGGGCGGCCGGGCGTTGCGTATCGAGCGAGGCCAGCAGCACTTTTTTACGCTCACGCGTAGCAAGGCGCAGGGCCAGCTTGCCCGATGTGGTGGTTTTACCCGAACCCTGAAGCCCGACCATAAGCACCGGCACGGGTGGGGTGGCATTCAGGTTAAGGGGGGCAACACCTGCACCGCCGAGCGCGTCGATCAGCGCATCGTTAACAATTTTTGCAACGGCCTGACCGGGAGAAATGCTTTCCAGCACCTCCTGCCCAACCGCGCGTTCCTTAACCTTGTTAACAAAGTCCTTAACAACGGGCAGCGCGACGTCCGCATCCAGCATGGCCAGACGGACTTCGCGCATGGCCTCCATCACATCGGCTTCAGACAGCGCGCCACGTTTGGCGAGACCATCAAAAACCCCGGAAAGCTTGCCTGAAAGAGCTTCGAACAAGTGCAACACACCCCATAACGAGACGCGCCACTGCGCGAACACTCGCGGAGTGGCGGTCCTGATTTGTTGCAGGGCTTACGGTACGACCGGGCCCTGAGTCAAGGAACTTCTGGTTTTTACTTCTTCTGGCTATCGGAAGAAATCTGCTGGGCGGGATGCTGCAAGGCATTCAGCTGGCTCAGCAGGTCATGGATCTTGCGCTGCCGCTCACGCATCTGGGTCAGCTGCTCAGGCGTCAGCACGTCATGAATCCGGCTGGCGGTCTGGAGGTGCCGTGCCTCGCGCTCTGCACGCAGGGCTGCCATTTTCTGCTGTACCTGCGCAATCTGGTTCTGATCCAGCGGGCCGGGCACGCTCAGCAGGTCCTGTATCTGCTCGTGCAGGTTTTCAAACTCTTCCTGCGTGTCCTGCGCCTGATCCTGGTCATGCGCTTCCTTGAGGATGGTTGTGATCTGGTTGCGCTGCTTGCGGGTCAGGTCCAGCCCCTCCAGCGCATTACCGCCCGGACCGCCAAAGGTGGAGCCAACACCCATGCCACCACCCCAACCACCCGGCCCCGCCGCATGCGCCGACAGACCAGAGAGAGAAAGCCCCGCGACCATTGCCGCAGCCAAGACACCGTTGCTGATCTTCATGACCTGAAATACTCCCCTGCAAAAACAGATTCCACTGTTTGACAGTGACCACAAAAACACCAAAACGCCCCGTGCGCAAACACCCCACACCCTGCCTTAGCGGAGCATGGGCGGCCAGCGCTCAGGCCTGATGCATTAACGCTTCAAACCGGGCGGCTGTTTCCAGCTCCATCTGCATACGGGCAATGCGGTCCGTAACTTCTGTATCCTGCCCCCAGACCGCCATCTGCTGGCGCTCATCCACCGTAGCGCAGGCAACCAGTTCCTCCACCGGTGCGCCACCAAGCAAGGCCAGCCCCAGCACCAGACTCCCCAGTGCCGGAACGGCTACACCCAGCACGGCAAGCTGCGCGTCTGTCATGCTCTCCATAACCGTACCAAGCGCCTGCAAAGCCTGATCGGACTGGCAGATAGGCATAACCCCGAGTGTGGTCCGGAAGGTTGCACCGTAGGTTTTATCCAGCCATGCCAGCCACGGGTCCCACAGGGTTGCCTGCTGTTGCGCCAGCTTGCCACCCGCGCCGTCGCGGTAACAGATCAGGTCGCTGTTGGCATAAGCCAGAAGGCTTTGCACCACCCCGTCCCGCGCCTGCGGAATGCGCTCGAGCATGGAGCCTGCAATGCCGGTTAATGGCAGGTCATCGGGGGTAAAATACCCCTCTGCGGTTTGCCCGGCAGCCTGCCATTCGGCCACCAGTGCCTCGGCCAGCGCGCGGGATGGCACACACAGGACCGTTTTACCCGGCAGACGTACGCTGCGCCCGTCCAGATGAACAGCAAATCCCCCATCATGCGGGACAAGCTGGACCTGCTTCCAAAACCGTTTGCGCCCTGCCGGGGTACGCCCGGGCAGACCCATTGCGTTCGCGCTCACCGGAACAGCCCCAGACCATGCAGCATGTTCATGATCTTTTCCTCCTTGCTGGCTTTTTTTGTCACCACGGTCGGGCTTGGACCATCGGCTCCTTCACGCGCAGCAGCCAGAAGTGGCGCGCAGGAGGTAGCCTCCTCCCCTTCCCCACCAATGATAATGCCAACGCGCCCATCCTGCGCGGCAGCCATGCTCACCTGCGGGTTATTCCACGGCCCCGTGACACGCAGGGAGGACGAAGCCGAAGCCCCTCCCAGCAGCACCTGCGGTGCCAGCTCCATGTTAAGCTCATGCGTATCCAGAGTAACCGTTCCCTGCCCGCGCAGGTGCAAAAAGGCGCTTTCCAGCCCGACCTGATCAATATGGGCCACGCCGTTGGCAAACTGTGTATGCACACCAAAGCAGCGCACAGGCATCTGCCCCTTGACCGGCACCTGCGGCCCCAGAAAACGGCGTATCAGCCCGCCGCCCACGCTCCCATCCACCACGGACGCACCCAGATGCCCTGCAAGGGAACTACTGCGCGCAGCCGCCGTATCACCCTGCGCAGAGAGCGCACCCACAAGCTGGACCGTGCCCTGCATGTCCGGTGCAACCTGCATCCATGCCTGTACAACCGCCAGAGGCAGGAAAACCGAGCGGGCGGAAGCCTCCACCTGCGGCTGCGGGCCAGACAGGTCATACACAAACCGGGCAACCTGCTGCTGGCCATTCCCCACGGCATGGATGGGGTCCAGCACCAGACGGGCATTGGCAAGCGCCACATGCGTTTGCACCTGCGACCAGGTAACACCCTGCCAGCTTACGGCCTGCACCTGCATATCCCCCGCCAGCGCAAGGTTGTGCATGACGTCCGCAACCGTGTGATTTTTGTATAAAAATGCCGTTTTGTCGGTTTCAACATGCCCGGTAACTGTCAGCCCGGTAGCATCCGGCCATTGCGTGCCAAACGCCAGATGCTCCAGCGCACCCTGCACATCCAGCGCGGAATGGGCAGCACTGAGCGCACCCTTGACCTGCACGGAAGACTGCCCCTGCGTAACCGCCAGATCCACGGGTGCAGGGATTTGCTCCTGCATCTGCACAAGTTGTGCCAGAGTGCCCGCGGACCCGTTAAGACCCACAGGCTGGCTACCCAGTTGCCCTTCCACATGCAGGCTGAGCGGGTCCGTTGGGGTGGGCGCATCCACCACAGCACGGACAAGTGCTGCCTGTGGCAGCCAGCGCCCCAGATCCACACGCCCCGTGCGGATATGCAGGCTCTGGACCTGCGGGGCATCCCCACTCCCCGCCACGCTCAGATCCACCGAGAGGTTTTGCCCATCAGGCAGATTGGCATGGGGGAAAAAGGCATTCAGGTCCTGTAACTGCCCGACAGAGCCGCCCATATGCAGGTTATACACACGCTCGGCCTGCGGTGCGTTGATCACGCCATCCACATGCGCAAGGCCTATGGAATGCCCGCCATTGTTCAAACTCAGGCGGAGTTGCAGGGGCAGTTGCGCACCAAGGGGCCAGAACGGGCCTGTCTGCCCGGTCAGGCTGAAGCTGGCGGAGCCCTTCTGGCCCTGTATGTCCAGATCGGGGGCCGTGCCATCCAGCCCACGCAACGTGGCCTTGCGCAGGCCAAACGTGCCCGAATAATGGGTAAGGGCGTCATCCCACACCACATCTGCCTGCACGATGTTCAGGTCCGATGCGCTGACATTCCAGTGCATCCGCACGGCAGGTGCAGGGCCCGCAGCCTGCTCCGTGGCGGCTGGTGGGGTCAGCAGCCAGTCCGCCCGGCCATCACTCAGGCGGCGCAGGGTGATTTTGGGGGCAATAATGCTCACATCCCGGAACGCAATGCGGTGGGAAAACAGCGGCATGATGGAGAGCCGTGCCCGCACCTGCTTGACCGCCAGCACGTCCGGGCCACCATCCTCCACGCCGGAAAGGCGCACATTCTGCGCCTCCACCCAAGGGAAGGGCAGCACCCACACATGCAGCGTGCCAATGCTCAGGTGCCGCCCCGTGCCCTGTTCCACCGCATCACTCAGCCGGGTTTTCAGCCATGTGGCATCCTGCGTTGCGGAAAAAATTGTCCCGCCACCCGCGACCACAGCCACAACACCCGCAAGCAGGCCAATTTTCCACTTAAACCGCATTGTCACGTTTTCTCCCGCGCGAGGTCGGTTGCCGCTCAGCCGCCCTTGCGCGCAGGGGGCGGCGTTGTTCCGGGTGTAAAGCCAAGAGCGCGGAAGGTCTCGCGCATATGCGCGGGGAGTTCAGCACTTACAACAAGGCGGCCACCTGCGGGGTGGGGCATGTCCAGCTCCCGCGCATGCAGGTGCAACTGGTCCGTAAAGCCGGAGGGGTGCGCTGTGGCCCCACCATATTTGGGGTCACCCAGAATGGGGGTGCCAAGGGATTCGCAATGCACGCGCAACTGGTGCGTGCGCCCCGTAAGGGGGGAAAGCCCAAGCCATGAGAACTTGCGGGCTGCCGAATCCAGTACTTCGTACACAGTCCGGGCGGACTGGGCATCCTCATCCTTACGGTCGGCGGCAACGGTAATGGCCCCCGGCCCGGCACCCAGGCGGGCAAGCGGCTGGTCGATCTCGCCCGAGAGCGGGTCTGGCCTGCCTACAACAACAGCCCAGTACGTCTTTTTAACGTCCCGCCCACGGAAGGAGGCCGCAAGTTTGGCAGCTACGCCGGGGGTTCTGGCCAGCAGCAGCAGGCCCGATGTATCGCGGTCAATCCGGTGGACCAGCCTCGGGCGCGGGTCATCGGGGTTTTCACGCAGGCCATCGAGCATCATGTCCACATGGCGGGTAATGCCCGGACCACCCTGCACGGCCAGGCCGGAGGGTTTGTTCAGCACAATCAGGTGCTTGTCCTGATAAACGACCATACGCTGGATTTCGCGCACCAGCTTGTCGTCCAGCGGGCGCGGCACATCACGCGCGGGCTTGGCAGCCATGGGAATGGGCGGCACGCGCACGCTCTGCCCCGGCTCGAGCCGGGTGGAGGCCTCCACCCTTTTGCCCTCAACGCGAATCTGGCCTGTGCGGCACAGTTTTTGCAGCGCGCCCTGGGTCAGATGCGGGTAATGGCGACGGAAATAACGGTCGAGGCGGATACCGGCCTCGTCCTCGCTCACGGTAAGATTGACAACACTCATGCGCTGATATTCACGACTGGCGCCGTTCCCGCAAGCGGGACCATGTTTCCAGCCTGTGTTTGACCTCCCGTTCGTAGCCTCTACCCGTTGGATTATAAAAGGTCTGGCGGCGCATACCATCGGGGAAATAATTCTGCCCCGAAAAACCTTCCTCCGCATCGTGGTCGTATTCATACCCCTTGCCGTAGCCAATATCCTGCATCAGCCGCGTGGGCGCGTTCAGGATATGCGCGGGCGGGATAAGGCTGCCAGTGGCCTTGGCGGCACGGCGTGCAGCCCCATACGCCTTGTAGGCCGCGTTGGATTTGGGGGCTGTCGCCAGATGCACCACAAGCTGTGCCAGAGCCAACTCACCCTCGGGCGAGCCAAGCCGCTCATATGTCTCCCACGCAGCCACGGCCAGAGGCAGGGCGTTAGGGTCGGCCATGCCCACATCCTCGGTGGCAAAGCGGGTCAAGCGGCGGGCCAGATAACGCGGGTCCTCGCCCCCTTCGAGCATACGCGCAAACCAGTACAGCGCGGCGTCAGGGTCCGAGCCGCGGAGTGATTTGTGCAGGGCGGAAATAAGGTTGTAATGCTCCTCCCGGTCCCGGTCATACAGAATGGCTCTTTTGGCCAGCAACCGGGCCAGAGCCTGCGCATCCAGCGGTTTTGTGTTTTTCAGGCTCAGAACCTGCTCAACCATGTTCAGCAGGTAGCGGCCATCCCCATCCGCCATGGCGCGCAGGGTGGCACGCCCGTCCTCCGTAAGAGGCAGGGGGTGGCCTGTCTCCTCCTCCGCGCGGGCCAGCAGGGCTTCCAGTGCCGGGTCATCCAGCCGGTTAAGCACCATAACCTGACAGCGCGAGAGCAGGGCCGAGTTCAGGGCGAAGGAAGGGTTCTCGGTCGTGGCCCCTACCAGCACCACGGTTCCGTCCTCCACCACGGGCAGAAAGCCATCCTGCTGCGCGCGGTTGAAGCGATGGATCTCATCCACAAACAAAAGTGTGCCCACGCCCCCGGCCGCCAGCTTGCGCGCGGCGTCGAACGCTTTTTTCAGGTCCGCCACCCCGGAAAACACGGCCGAAATCTGCATGAACCGCAACCCCGCGGCCTGTGCCAGCAGGCGGGCTATGGTGGTTTTGCCTACCCCCGGCCCACCCCACAGGATCAGGCTGGGCAGGGTGCCGCGCTCAAGCATGAGCGTAAGCGTGCCCTCCGGCCCCAGCAAGTGCCCCTGCCCCACCACATCGGCCAGACAGGCCGGGCGCAGGCGGTCCGCCAGCGGTTGGGTTGGAGCGGGCCTGCCCCCCGCGCGCGCCGAAGCGGCATCGGCACCCGGCGTGGGGGAGGCCCCGCCAAACAGGTCTTCCCCCGTCATGGTGCTGCGTGCCGTGTGGTCATGGCGTTCATACCTTCAGTCTCAAAATCTGTCCTGTTCGCCGTATATATCGCCATGCGCGGCCTGTTTTTCCAGTAGCTGCGCAAACCGGGCCGTGCTGGGCCGGCCCCATCGGGGACGATATTATTCTTCCGGCTGGGCGGGCAGGTCGAACGTACTGGCCGGAATATCCGCCCCCGGATGCACGTCAAACAGGGTTACGCGGGTCTCATGCCCCTGTGCATCCAGCACACTCCATGAGCGCAAGGCCAGCGGGGTTTCATAAAACACCAGTGTCAGGCTGCCATCTCCGGGCGATGCCGTGCGCACCAGCTTGACCGCAAGCAGCCCGGCTTCGTGGCGGAAGGCGGTCAATGTAACCCCGTCAGACAGGCTGACATGCTGGGCCAGCAGAAGCCCAAGCGGGGTCCGGTCCATGGGTATGACCGTTGTCTGGTCCAGTTGGCTGTCGCGGAACACAACCTTGCCCTGATTGGCAACCAGCAGCAAAGGGGATGGCGGGTCGTAGGCCAGACGCATCTGGCCGGGGCGCTTCATCCACACCGTGCCGGTTGTGCGTTTGCCCTCCGCATCTATCTGCTGGATGCGGGCCTTGAAGGTGAGCGCATGGTTAAGCTCCTGCTCAATCCGGCCAACCCATACCTTGTCCGCAGCACTCAGGCGGGCGGGCTGCACGGTGCTGGCGGCTGCAGTATCAGCACCACCTTGGGCATCCTGCGCATGGGCAGCCCCCGCCAGCAGGAGCAGACCGGCACATAATGGCGCAACAGCACGAAAAACTCTTATCATGAACAGGGCATCTCACTTTGACTGCCAGCTATTACAGCCAGCCATTACCGCCAGCAAAAACGCAGATACTCTCAAACCACCAGCAACCCGAGCGCCAGAGCCAGCGCAATGGTCAGCCCAATTTTGCGGTTGGCATAAAACTGCGCAAGGCACAAAGCCGGCCGGGCCGGGTTAACCGCTACAGCCTGCCGCCAGAACAGCACACCGGGCAGCAGCAGCGCGGGCCAGAACAGCCAGCCAGCACCGGCCAGCAGGCCAGCCCCCGCCAGCAGCACAAGGGTCAGCCCATAGCACACGCCAATAAACGCCCGTGCCCGCCCGGCCATAAGGCGCGAGGTGGATTTAACGCCAATCCGCGCATCATCCTCCATGTCCTGAAAGCCATAGATCGTATCAAACCCAAGCTGCCAGACAATCGTGGCAGCATAAAGGGCGGCCTGTGCCCATGCCAGCTGCCCCGCAGCAGCCGCATACCCCATGGGTGCGCCAAAGCCGAACGTAAACCCCATGACAAGCTGCGGCCACCATGTAAACCGCTTGGCCAGAGGGTAAAGCCCCACCAGCACAAGGGAGGACACACCCAGCATCCATGAAAGGGGGTTAAGCTGCACCAGCACCCCAAGCCCCATAACCAGCAACAAAGCCAGAAAGGCCGTGGCCTGCCGCATGCCCAGCGCGCCGGACGCCAGTGGCCGCCCCGCCGTACGCGCAACCTGACGGTCAATATCGCGGTCCCACATGTCGTTTACAACACAGCCCGCCGCACGCATGACCAGACTGCCAATGCCAAACAGCACAATCAGCCTGACCCGTTCCATGGAAGCCACGCCCTGGGGGAGCAGAATGCCCCATACACCGGGCAGCCACAAAAGCCATGTTCCCACCGGCCGGTCCAGCCGGGCCAGCAGAGCATAAGCCTGCAGGGAGGGAGGGAGGCGGGCAATCCATCCCGTAACCCGGATGTCGGTATGGCTGGTGGAAGCAGACACGATTCTGATAAGGCCTCTGGTCAGGAACAACGGGCACCGTTTTGCGCCCTTCCCTATGCCACAAACTGGTGCGGACCATAACCTCCCCCCACCACCTCCTTTGCAAAACAGGGTATTTCGTGCGTAAACCGGGCCGGTTCCTCCCTCACCCGAGCAGATGCAGGATAAATGACCGGCATGAATGGCCTCTCCCGCCTCCCCCGCCTGTATATGGACCCCGCCCTTGTGCCCACGGCGCAGGAGGGCGCTCCCTGCCCGATTGCCCCCGAGCAGGCGCGCTACCTTGGCACTGTCCTGCGCAAAAAGGCTGGGGAACAGGTGCGTGTGTTCCATGCAGGCATGGGGGAATGGCTGGCCAGCATAGCCGAAATCCGCAAGGACCGGAGTGGGCTGACCCTTGAGCGCCAGCTACGCGCCCCGCAGCCCTGCCCGCCCCTGCGGCTGGCCTTTGCCCTGCTCAAGCGCGATGCAACCGATCTGGTCCTGCGCATGGGCACCGAACTGGGCGTGACGGAATTTCTGCCACTTGTCACCGAACGCACCAACACCCACCGCGTCAACCCCGAGCGCCTGCACGCCATAGCCGTGGAAGCCGCCGAACAATGCGAAAGGCTGGACATACCGGCCATAGCGCAGGTGCAGACCCTGCCCGCCTTGCTGGGGAGCTGGCCGCAGCAGGCAAGCCTGTTTGCCGCAATAGAACGGCTGGACGAACGCGAGAGCACACCCCACCCCACCCCGCGACTGGTGCAGGAGGGAGATGGACTCCTGATCGGGCCGGAAGGCGGGTTGAGCGATGGTGAGTGCCAGACCCTGCTCAAGCGCCCTTTTGTTGCCCCAATTTCCCTTGGTTCACTGGTGCTGCGGGCCGATACTGCGGTGGTGGCGGGGCTTGCGCTGCTGGGCAATGGCTTGCGCTCTACCCCTGTTTCATCACAATAAGGCAATTGCTCCTGTCTTGCCGTGCAACCGCAAGGCTGTTTTTGGGATACAGAAAACCTCATGTCCAACCCCGGTGCTTCCGACACAACGCCCATCCATTCCATTGCGCAGTTGGCCGAACTGCTTGCGCAGGGCTGCAAACCGCGTGATGCGTGGCGCATAGGCACCGAGCATGAAAAATTCGGCTTTGTGCGCCCGGAAGCCACCGTGGGCGCAGACGCACCCCAGGCTGGCAAAGCAGCCTACGCAACACCCCCCTATGCCCCACAGGGCATAGAAACCCTGCTGCGTAACCTCCACAAATCCGAACCCGATGACTGGACCTCCGTGCTGGATGACGGGCGCATTATCGGGCTCAAAGGTCAGGGGGAGGCTGCGGGGGCTGCCATATCGCTCGAACCGGCCGGGCAGTTCGAACTTTCCGGTGCGCCCTTGCGCACCCTGCATGACACGGCGGAAGAACTGAGCAACCATTTTGATGCCGTGCGCCCGCTGGCACGCAAGCTGGGGCTGGGTTTTGCGCCGCTGGGCTTCCACCCCACCGCAACCCGTGCTGACCAGCCATGGATGCCCAAAACACGCTACGGCATTATGCGCGACTACATGCCCAAGGTTGGCACCATGGGGCTGGACATGATGCAGCGCACCTGCACCGTGCAGGTTAATCTGGATTTTGGCTCCGAGCAGGACATGGTGCGCAAAATGCAGGTTTCCATGGCGCTGCAACCCGTAGCCACGGCCCTGTTCGCCAACTCTCCCTTTGTGGAGGGCAAGCCCAACAACTTCCTTTCCAACCGTGCACGGGTCTGGACCGATACGGACAATGCCCGCTCGGGTATGCCTTCCTGCGTGTTTGAAAAAGACTTTGGCTTTGAACGCTATGTGGACTGGGCGCTGGACGTGCCCATGTACTTCATCATGCGTGAGGGCCGGATGCACAACGTGGCTGGCCGCTCCTTCCGCGCATGGCTGAATGGTGAGCGGCAGGATGGGCTGGAAGGCTTTACCCCCACGCTGGGTGATTTTGAAGACCACCTGACAACCGCCTTCCCCGATGTGCGGCTCAAGCAGTTTCTGGAAATGCGCGGGGCCGATGCCGGATCGCCCGAAATGATGATGGCCCTGCCCGCCCTGTGGACCGGCCTGCTGTATGATGACTCCGCACTCGAAGCCGCATGGGAACTGGTGCGCGCCCGCCCGTGGGAAGACTACGTAAAGCTGCGCGAACTGGTACCCATGATGGGGCTGGACACCCCTTGGGGTGAAGGCACGGTGCGCGACCTTGCCGCCCATATGCTCTCCATTTCCATGGATGGCCTGCAAAACCGGGATATGGTGGACGAACAGAGCCAGACGAGCGAATGGGTGTATCTGGCCCCACTCACTGCCCTTGCCGCAGGTGCCCCCACACAGGCCGAACACTGGCTGGAACGCTATTACGGCCCGTGGATGGGTGATGCCTCGCGCATTTTCCTTGAAAGCGAAGTCTGATTACAAAACAGACAAAAGGCGTTGTTCCAGCCGGGCAGACTGGACCGACGCCCTAAGCTGCTCCCGCGCCACCCTGCGCGCCGCCTGCCCCATGCCAGTGCGGACACCCGCCTGTAAAACATGGGCCAGTGCCTGTGCCAGTGCCTGCGCATCCCCCGCCGGCACCACCAGCCCCCCTCCATCAAGCAGGGTTGCCTCCAGCCCGGCCTCGCTGGAGGCCACAACCGGCACGCCATACATCATGGCTTCAGCCGCCACGCTGGGCAGGCCTTCCCGGTCCCCCCCAGTGGCCCGCACACTGGGCACGACCAGTGCTACCGCGTGTTCAAGCTGCTGGCGGAGCTGCCCGGCACTTAACCAGCCAGCAAAACAGACATGCTCAAGCCCTGCGGCATACTGCTCCATGGCCGCGCGCATTGGCCCGTCGCCCGCCAGCACCACAGGGGGCGTTACCCCCTGCCCAGCCAGAATACGCAGGGCATCCAGCAGGACAGGCAGTCCTTTTTTTTCCACAAACCGTCCGGCAAAAACCAAACGGTCAAACGGTCCCCGAGCGGGCGCCACATCCTCGGTGCCAATGTTCAGCACCTCAAGCTTGTGGGCGGGCACACCGCGCTCCAATAACCTGTCCCGCACCCCGTCGGACACGCACACAAACATGGCGCTGTAATCCAGCAGACTTTGCCACCTGCGCTGAAAAACAGGAGGCGGAAAGCGGTTTGCGTAATGCTTGTCCTTAAAGGCATCGCCTCCGTGGAATGTCACAACCAGTGGTAAGCCCAGTTGCCGGGCAATGGGCAGAGCCAACGCGCCCCCCCGCCCAAACTGGGCATGGACCACCACAGGGGCCAGATCAGCCACGGCACGGCCTGCCCCCCACCCCAGTTGTTTAAACGCCAGCCGCCGCAGCCCCCCTAACACACGGCCTTCGCCAAGAATGCGCAAGGTGGTAGCCATATCCGCCGGAGGGTTATCTCGGTGGCAACCAACCCAGTAAGGCCGCAACTGGCTGAAGGCCATGTACTGCCTGCGCATGAAGGCATGCTCGGATGCGGGCAGAAGCCGGTCCCTGTACACAAGGCATGTTTTCATGCTGCCATCCCCTGAGCTGTTGCCACGCAATAGGGCATTACGCTGAGCGCCCGCCCAGCAGGCGGCTGGCACTCAGCAGTGCAGCAAACAAAGCCACACACCCGGCGGCCAGCAGGCATTCACGGTTGGCAGCATCTGCCCAGAGGGTAAAAAAGGCAGCAACTCCCATGGCCCCAACCGTCTGCCCGGCCTGACGGGCCACCTGCACCATACCGCTGGCACCCCCGGCCCTGTGCAGGGGGGCGGCAACCATCATCGCCCGGTTGTTGGGGGGCTGAAAACACCCAAACCCCCACCCGGCAAGGGCCGTGCGCCAGGCAATATCCCACAATGCAGGGTGGGCAGGCAGTTGCCAGAGCAGGAAAAACCCCGAAGCCGTAAGCCCCAGCCCGATGGAAGATAGAACCCCGGCCGAAATACGGTCCGCCACCCGGCGAATAACCGGGGCCGAGAGCATAATACCAATAGGCCACGGAGTTATGAGCAGCCCGGTCTGGGCAGAGCTAAGGCCCAGCGCGTCATGCAGGGTAAAGGGCATGGAAACGATATAAAAATTGGACGCGATAAAACCGCAGAACCCGGTGGTAAACGCCACGGCAAAATCGGGGCGGCGCAAAAGGTCAACCGGCAGGATCGGCTGGGCCAGCCCGACCTCACGCCGCACCAGCCACACGCCAGCCATAAGCCCACATAACAGCAGCAGCAAAGAGCCAACCCAGCCCTGCGCATGGGCTAGACCATCGCCCCCCATAATGCAAGCCCCAAAGGCCACAACGCACAGCAGGCTGCCGGTCATGTCGGGCATATGGGGCGCGCGTGGCGTGTTGGGCAGGGCGTAAAACGCCATACCCAGAGCCGCAGCCCCCAAAGGCAGGTTGATCCAGAACAGCCACGGCCAGGATGCAAAGGTAAGAATACCCGCAGCAGCTGTAGGCCCCAACGCCACCCCAAGAGCTACCACCAGCCCGTTAAGGGCCATGCCGCGCCCGATTTCCGCCGAAGGGTAAATAAAGCGCACCAGAGCGATGTTCACGCTCATGATGCAAGCCCCCCCTATGCCCTGCAACACCCGCGCACCGGCCAGTACCGGCAGGCTGGCTGCCATGGCGCACAGGAGTGAAGCCACCATAAAGAGCAGAATGCCCGCCCGGCACAGCCGCGCAAACCCCACCCGGCTACCAAGGGCAGCCAGCGGCAGCAGGGAAACCAGACTGGCCATCTGGTAGGCATTGACGATCCAGATGGAGGAGGAAGAAGACGCCCGGAGGTCTCGCGCAATGTCTGGCAGGGCCACATTGGCAATGGCGTAGTCGAGCAACGCCAGAAAAACCGAAAGAGAAACCGCCAGCATGGCCCAGTTTCTGGCCGAGCCATGCAAACCATCGGAGGGAGGTGGCTGGCGGGGCGGGGTCTGCTGGGGGGGCGTCATGCTGGTTCTGGCTCCTTACTGGGGGCAGCACACTGCCTGTGGCAGAGCTGTCAGCCCATGACAAAGCCGCAGCGGATACCCCTTTTGCGCGTAACCTGACCCGTTGGGGTCAGGTATTTGCGTACGGGTTTTTGGTACCACGCGTTTGCAGCCGAATGGGTACACCCGGCAGATCAAACGCTTCACGCAGGCCATTGACCAGATACCGCTTGTAATCATCGGGCATCTGCTCGGCTCGGGTGCCGAAAACAACAAAGGTTGGCGGGCGGGATTTAACCTGCGTCATGTAACGCAGCTTAAGCCGCCTGCCATCCACCAACGGAGGCTGGTGGCGTTCAAGCATTTCCTCAAACCAGCGGTTGAGCGCACCTGTGGGAACGCGGGCGTTCCAGACGGTCCAGGCCTCACGCACGGCGGGGAGCAGCTTGTGCACTGCCGAACCGGTCAGGGCAGAAAAGGTTACAACCGGCACGCCACGCATCTGGGCCAGAGAAATGCTCAGCCGGTCCAGAATAGCCTTGCGCGTGGCCGTACGGTCTTCCACCGCGTCCCACTTGTTGAGTGCCAGCACACAGGCCCGTCCTTCCCGCTCGATCAGGCGGGCAATCTGGAGGTCCTGTTCATGCACACCAAGGGTCGCATCCAGCACCAGCACGGCTACCTCCGCCATTTTCAGGGCTTCAATGGAGGCCGAGACAGACATTTTTTCCAAGGCTTCATCAATACGGGCCTTTTTACGCAGGCCTGCTGTATCAACAATCTCGAACGTGTCATCCCCGTCATGCAGGGTTACGGCAATGGAATCACGCGTAAGGCCCGGTTCGGGGCCGGTGATCATGCGCTCTTCACCCAGCAGGGTGTTCAGCAGCGTGGACTTGCCCGCATTAGGCCGCCCGACAATGGCAACCTTGAGCGGTCCCTTGGGGCGAATCTCCTCTTCATCCTCTTCCGACAGGTCGGGTTCGGGGGCCCATTCGTCCTCTTCATCCTCCACCTTGTCAGCAGGCAGGCGCTCGGCAATTTCCCACATCAGGTCGGTCACGCCTTCGCCGTGCTCGGCGGACAGGCCCAGCGGGTCGCCCAGCCCCAATGCGTAAGCTTCCAGCGCAGCGGCTGTGCCCTGCCGCCCTTCCGCCTTGTTGGCGATCAGCAGCACGGGCCGGTTCTGGCGGCGGATCCACTGGGCAAAATGCTCGTCAGCGGGGGTAATGCCTGCGCGTGCATCTATGCAGAACAGAATAAGGTCCGCTTCCTGCACCGCACTCTCGGACGAGGCGCGCATGCGGCCAAACAGTGTATCTGGTGCGGCTTCTTCCAGCCCGGCGGTATCAATCAGGCGTATGTGGCGACCGCGGACAAGGGCAACCCCTTCCTTGCGGTCACGGGTTACACCGGGGGTATCGGCCACCAGTGCCTGCCTGCGCCCCACAAGGCGGTTGAACAGGGTGGATTTGCCCACATTGGGGCGCCCGGCAATAACAACAACCGGCAGGTCCCCCGTCGGTATCGGCGGGAGGGGGCGCATGGACTTGCGACGTTCAACCATAGGAGATCAGGTTTCCGTCATTAGTTACGATAAGCATTTGATTGTCCACAACAATAGGAGGCACGAAGGAGATGGCCTCCATGGCATCGATAGAAATAATTGCGCCGGTTACCGGGTTAATACGGATCATGCCGTTTTCTGGCAGGGTGCTCAGGCACACAAGCTGGCCACCCGCCATAATGGGGCCAAACCATGTGACAATGTCCTTGCTTTCCTTGATCTTGCGGAAGCGGCGGAGCTGGGTGATCCAGCGCACATGGCCCGAAAGGCGGTCAATACAGGCGATCTGCTGGTCGAGGGAGACAACATACAGCCATTCCCCCACGCACAGAATGCTGTTCTGGCTGGCGACGGAACGCTCCCACACACGGCGGCCGGTGCGGATATCCACCGCAGCCAGCACCTGCGCCATGCTGATCGCATACACAACGCTGCCCACAATAACCGGCAGGCCACGCACGCAGTTCAGGTTGAGTGTGCTGGCCTGTGAGCCAACATTGCCGAGCATTTCGCTCCACACGACCTCACCACTTTCGGCGCGGAAGGCAATCAGGTCGCCTCCGCCAAAGCCTGCCACCACAACGCCATTGGCGTAGGCGGGAGCGGCTTGGCCAAACACCGTGGTTTCGGCCGCCGTGGCAGCATATGTCCAGACCTGATGGCCGGTCGCGGCATCAAGCGCAAAAAAGCGCTCATCAATCGTGCCAAAATAAACCCGGCCTTCGGCAATGGTCGGGGCGGAACGACCGGGTGTTCCAACATCGGTCCGCCACTTAACCTTGCCTGTTGCGGCATAAACAGCAACAGCCTGCGAAATGCCATCCACAATATACAGCACGTCCCCATCAACCCCGATGCCACCACCGGTGTTGCTCGAACGCGACTGCTTGGGGCGTGGGTTAAAGGTCCACACATGCCGCATGGCAGGCCATGTAAAGGCACGGATAACGCCCTGCGCATCCATAATAAACAAACGGCCGTTATGGATAACCGGCGGGCAGGACAGCATACCCCGCCCCAGCGAGCCAAGGGCTGCCCATGCCATAAAGTCCGGCTCGGAAATACCCGCACCAACGCTATGCTTCCAGCGGCGCTTAAGCCCGCCCCACGCGTAGTTGCTGCCCGTATGCTCCGGCACGCGGCCACTGATCGGCCACTCGGAAACCGTAACAGGTGCGGGCAGCGTAATGGCTGTGCGGTCTTCCTTATCCACCATCAGCCCAGCACCTGATGACAGGACATCCGTACGGTGCCCGGCCAGCAGGGGTTTTTTATCGTCGTCATCACCACAAGCGGCCAGTGTGGGGGCAAGGGCTGCCCCGGCCAGCAGGCTCCTGCGGGTAAGGCCGGAGCGGGCTGTGCCGCCCGTATATGTTTTGCTGCTCATGGTTTTATCCTGCTGACGGATCAAGGGCCTGCATCATATCCTGTGCGCGGTTGCGTACACCTGCCGGTGTTTCGCCCGAATCCACAAGGGCAGACAGTTTTTTGCGGGCATCATCCCTATGCCCTTCGCGCACATCCAGAACAGCCAGCGCCTCCACGGCAAGGCCGTTCCAGGCCTTGCCCGGCCCGGTCAGCAGGGAAAGGCGCGAGCGCAGGGTCGGAATATCCCCCGTATCAAGCTGATGCTGGCACCATAGCAGGGTTGCAATGCTGCGCAGGGCCGGGTCGGCTGCGGGGTTATCCTGCACTGCGTTCCATGCGGCCAGTGCGGCGGGGGCATCGCCCCGGGCGGCCTGCACGGCGGCTTCCTGCATCCGGGCCAGTGTAGCCACACCCTGATCACCCGATGTTGCCAGCTTTTGCAGGGCTTCCAGACCACTCTGCGCCTTGCCAACAAGGGTTATGGGGCTGCTGCCCACCTGATCGGGCAGGTGATCGGTCTGGCGCAAGGCGGCCAGATACGTGCCTGTCGCTGCCTGATCCAGAGCCTTGTGCTGTGCAAGCTTCCACGACCACAGGCCCGCGCCAGCCACAACGGCCACCACAGCGGCAACAGCCACACCGGCATAACGCCGGGCAACCGCACGCATGCGTTCAGCCTTCAGCTCTTCGTCAACTTCCCGGTAAATATCCTCTGCCACGATCCGGCCCGTTCCTGTTCCTGCCAATACATGCCTGTCCGTATTATGGCATATCTGCCCCAGCCGGACGCATCATACAAGGCGCAGCGTGTTTGTTGTGCGCCTGTTATACTGCCTTACGGCCCAACAGGCTGCACGGCAAAAGCCCAAAAGCGCTTAGTGCGCTGCTTTCTGCAACTTGGTGCCACCCGCTTTGAGCGCGGTTGTCAGCTGGGTAAAATTAGCCCCGATGCGCTGCTGCACAGCGGTACTGCCATCATGAATATAGGCAATTTTATCCCGCGCGTCGTTGCTGATTGCGGTTTCTTCCTTCACCGCAGTCTTGGAGACACAGGCGTTATAGGTCCGGGCGGCTTTTTCGTAAGCGCTGACCTTGTCCACGCTGGCATTATATTTTTCCACACTGGAAACATCGACCGCAGGGGCCTGCGGTTCCGCACCACAGGTGGAGGGCACCCACGCCCGCTCGGCCGCATGGGCGGGAACACATGCAACCATAGCCACCAGCCCCCCGATGGAAGCCAGCAAAAAACCTTTCTGCAACATTGCCAAAACACCCTTATTGCCCAGACAGTGGACCTACGCGGGCGACCTGCCCCACTGGAGCAGGCCAGCCTGCGCTGTAACGCTCCATCTTCTGGCATATGCCGCGCAAATGTCCATATCTGCTCTGCTTGGAAAAGAGACAAAGAGACAGTATAGCCTGATTGCATGCGCATTCTTTTTATTACGGCCACCCGTCTGGGGGATGCGGTGCTTTCCACCGGTATTCTCAACACATTAATACAGCAATGGCCCAATGCGCGCATAACCGTTGCCTGCGGGCCTGTTGCAGCCGGGCTGTTCAGCCACATGCCCGGACTCGAGCGGGTTCTGGTCATGCACAAACGCCGCTACGACCTGCACTGGCTGGATTTGTGGAAAACCTGCGCCCCCACCCGCTGGGACATGACCGTGGACCTGCGCGGCTCAATCATCAGTTTTGCCCTGCGCTCGGGGCGGCGGTTTGTCATGCGTGGGGGGCGCAGGCCCGGCAGGCGGGTGGGGCATCTGGGGGCTCTGCTCGGCCTTTCCCCCGCTCCGCACCCTACGGTATGGCTCAACAATGCCGACCAGCAGGCTGCCGCGCAGGTTATACCGCCACACACGCCGGATGCACCGGTTATTGCCCTTGGCCCCACGGCCAACTGGCACGGCAAAATCTGGCCCACAGAGCACTACCTGCCCCTGTGGCAGCAGCTTGCCGCCACGTACCCCCAGGCCCGCCCTGCCATTTTTTATGGCCCCGGCCTGCAGGAGGCGGAACTGGCTCGCCCCGTGCTGCACGCCCTGCCCCGCGCCATAGATGCCGGAGGACGGTTTGCCCTGACCGAAACCGCCGCCATGCTGGCCCGTTGTGCTTTGTATATTGGTAACGATTCCGGGTTAATGCATCTGGCCGCTGCGGCAGGCACGCCCACACTGGGGCTGTTCGGCCCGTCCCGCGCATCGGAATATGCTCCCACCGGCGCCATGACGCACTGGGTAGAGGCACCGGGGCCGGAAGGGCTGGCCCCCATTGCGGGGTTAAGTGTGGAGCGCGTCGCCCATGCGGCTCTGGCACTTTTGCGGCAAAGCCGGACGTGAACAGCCTGCCTATGGCCCCATTGCCCCGCCCGGTCTAGAGTTTGCACCAACGGCCTGCATCCTTGCATAAAAGGACACCACACCATGCCATTACCCGCCCCATCCCATATTACCCGGCTTGAGGGCCGGACTGTTCTCAAGCTTTCCGGCGCGGACCGTGTGCGATTTTTGCAAGGGCTGGTCACGGCAGATATTGAAGCCTTGCAACCGGCCCAGGCCGCATGGGCCGCATGCCTGACCCCACAGGGCCGCTGGCAGGCAGATTTTTTTGCCATACCCGACCCGGATGATACCTGCCTGCTACTGGACTGCGCCACCGAGCAGGCCGAAGCCCTGCGCACACAGCTCATGCGCTTCCGGCTCCGCTCGGATGTGCAGATGGAACTGACGGCACTCCCCGTTTATGCCGCATGGGGCAACAGGCCCGAGGCCACCTTGCTGGAAAACGCAATAAGCGTTGCAGACCCCAGACTGCCCGCCGCAGGCTGGCGGCTGATAGACCCACCTGCCACTACGGAGCAGACCGCCACCCAACTGGACTATGACCTGCACCGCCTGGCCCTTGGCCTGCCGGATGGCGTACAGGACTGCGAACAGGGCCGCACACTGGCAGCCGAAGCCAACATGGACCTGCTTGGCGGCATTGCCTGGAAAAAGGGGTGCTACATGGGGCAGGAAGTCACAGCCCGCATGCACTACCGCACGCTGCTCAAACGCCGCCTTGTACCCATTGCCGCCACCGCCCCCCTGCCCGCGCCGGGCACCGCCATCCTGCATAACGGGCAGGAGGTTGGCACCCTGCGCTCCTCGCGCGATCATATCGGGCTGGCACTGCTCAAGGTGGACATGGCTGACAAACCCCTGACCTGCCTTGACCATAACGTGGTTGCCCGCCCCCCCGCGTGGCTGCTACCAGCCCTTGGCACACCACCAGAACCCTCCGCCACCACACCGGACAAACCATGACCTACACCGCACCCGATGCCGCAGTGCTTGATGCCATGCTCAGCACAGTCAAATACGATGCTTCCGGCCTGATTGCCGCCATTGCCCAGCAGCATGACACCGGCGAAGTGCTGATGATTGCCTGGATGAATGCCGAAGCCCTGCGTGAAACACTGCTGAGCGGGCGCGTCTGCTACTACTCGCGCAGCCGCAAAAAACTGTGGCGTAAAGGCGAGACATCCGGCCAGGTCCAGCACCTGCACGAAGCACGGCTGGACTGTGATGCAGACGCCGTTCTGCTGCTAGTCAACCAGATTGGCGTTGCCTGCCACACCGGGCGCAGAAGCTGCTTTTACCGCGCGTTCTCCCCCACCGGGCTGCTTGAACTGACCAAGCCTGAAATTGACCCCGCCGAGCTTTATAAAACCCACGGCCACACTCACGCCTGAAGGCTAGCCCTTACGGCTGCCCCCGTGCGGCCAGCAGATCCAGCACGGCAGATGCCGCGGCATCTGCCGGCAGGCTCCCCCCCGGCCCTTCCAACCCGTGCAGGACCGAGGCAAAGGCCGCCTTCTGGGCCTGAGCCACGGTGGGGTTTTCAAACAGTGTCTGCACCGCGCGCGCCAGCACGTCTGGCGCGCAGTTTTCCTGCAACAGTTCGGGTACAACGGCCCGGCCTGCAAGCAGGTTGACCATAGCCACATAAGGCACCCGGATAAGCCTGCGCGCCATAAACGCCGTAAGGGGGTTAACCCGGTATGTTACCGCCATGGGCACACCAGCCAATGCCAGTTCCAGCGTGGAGGTGCCTGATTTGGTCAAAGCCGCCCCTGCTGCGGCAAATGCGTCATGCTTGTCGTCCACATCTGTCACCACAATCGGGCGAACGGGCCAGTTATGCACGGCCTGCTCAACAGTAGCCGCCACCACGGGGGATACCGGCACAACGGGCACCACATCGGGCATGCTGGTACGGAGCAGGGCCAGCATCTGCCCGAATACGGGCAGCAGCCTCGGCACTTCCGAGCGGCGGCTGCCGGGCATAAGCACTAGCACCCGTGCGTTATCCGCCAGTCCGTGCCGTGCCCTGAACCGGACGGCATTGCCTTCCTGCGCACCGGATTGCAGGACGGGGTGCCCCACAAAGCGGGTTTTCAGGCCGTGCCTGCCAAAAAATTCTTCCTCAAACGGGAGCAGGCATAACAGTTCGTCCCAAAGACCGGGGAACTTGCGCACCCTTTTCTGCCGCCATGCCCATACCTGCGGGGCCACGTAATGCACGCGCAACATACCCATACCCGCAATCCGCCGGAGCAGGCGCAGGGCAAAGCCGGGGCTGTCTATGGTAATAACCAGATCGGGTTTTTGGGCCGCAATATCCGCCACAGCCTGATTAAGCCTGCGCGAAAGCTGGCGCACGCGAGGCAGGATTTCCACCAGCCCCATAACCGCCAGATCCCGCATGGGAAAAAGGCTGGCAAGCCCTTCCTGCGCCATGCGCGTACCCCCTACCCCGACAAAGCGGATATGCGGGTTACGCGCGCGGAGTGCGTGCATCAGCCGGGCACCCAGCACATCCCCGCTCGCCTCTCCGGCAAGGATCCATACAAGGGGGGATGGAGGGGGCAGTTCAAGCATCTTCACGCACCAAAAACACAACGCAGGCACACCACCATTCCGGCCAAACAGGGAATGTGCAAGCCATGATCCGCAAAGAAAAACCTTTCCGCACATAAAAAGTCCGGTTTATGGCTGGGAGCACCAAACCATCCACCCTAGTTTACAGGATATTTTCTGCCTCGTGAGTGTTCAGCAGTATGTGCGTGAATGGACGGAACAACCCGTCCGTAACGTTCTGGCCGGCATGGTCGGCACCTTTGCCCTTATCCCCGAAGTTATCGCTTTTTCCTACGTGGCGGGGGTTGCGCCGGAAGTGGGGCTTTTTGCCTCGTTCGTTATCAGCATTGCCATTGCCATAACGGGCGGCAGGCCGGGCATGATCTCGGGGGCCGCTGGATCGGTCGCGCTGGTTGCGGCGGATCTGGTGCACGGGCATGGGTTGCAGTACCTGCTGCTGGCAACCCTGCTGGCCGGGGGTATGCAGGTGCTGTTCGGGCTGTTGCGGCTGCAAAGCATGATGCGCTTTGTCTCGCGCGAAGTGGCGACGGGTTTTGTCAACGCGCTGGCCATTCTTATTTTTTCTGCCCAGATCCCGCAGATGCTGCATGTGACGTGGCACACCTACGCCCTGATCGCCCTTGGGCTGGCCATTGTTTACCTGCTGCCACGGCTGAGCACGGCTGTTCCCTCCCCCCTTATCTGCATTCTGGTGCTGACCGGGATCAGCCTTGCCGTTCCCATGCCCATTCATGTTGTAGCCGACCTTGGGGCGCTACCCACGGGGCTGCCACACCTGACATGGCCGCAGGTACCCCTGACCTGGAGCACATTCCAGATTGTACTGCCCTATGCCTTTGCCATGGCCATGGTCGGGCTTTTGGAATCGCTCATGACCGCAACGGTGGTGGATGAGTTGACCGACACCCATTCCAGCAAGCGCATGGAGTGCACGGGGCTGGGTATTTCCAATATTTTTGTGGGCCTGTTTGGCGGCATGGCCGGTTGCGGCATGATCGGCCAGACCGTGGGCAACCTGCGCTACGGTGGCCGGGGCCGCCTGTCCACCTTTACGGCAGGGGCTTTTCTGCTGCTGTTGCTTGTCGCCATGCACCGCTTTGTTGCTCAGGTGCCGGTGGCAGCCCTTGTGGCTATCATGATCATGGTATCCATCAGCACATTTTCGTGGTCATCCCTGCGCGAGCTGGTGGCCCACCCCAAGCTGTCCTCCACCGTTATGCTGGCAACCGTTGTGGTGGTTGTGCTGACACATGATCTGGCCGCTGGTGTTGGCTGCGGCGTGTTGCTGAACGGTCTGTTCTTCTCGTTTCAGGTCATGAAGCTGGTGCAGGTCAGAGCGGAGGATACGCCCGATGGCACAACCCGCACCTACCATGTGCGCGGCCAGCTCTTTTTTGCTTCAACCAGTGTGCTGACCGATGCCGTGGATTTTCAGGACCCCGCAAAAAACGTGGTGATTGATCTGGCCGACGCCCAGCTATGGGACATCAGCGCGGCAGACACGCTGGAAAAAACCGCCACCCGGCTGGAAGGGCGCGGCAAAACCGTTACCATTCTCCATGCCGATGCACGCGCGGCAAAACTGCTGGCAACACTGGGGCACCCCAACCTGCTGGCCTGAGCGCACAAAACCCAGCGCCACACAGCCCGGCACGGCCCAAAGCCGCCCTGCCCCCTAAACCGGGGTCGGGCGGCTTTTTTGTGCTTTGGGGAGCAGGCGCGTTGCCAGCACGGCCGCTGCTATGGCTGCGTAGATAAATGGCTCAACGTGCCAGACCTTAAAGGCAATGCTGTAGTGCACGCAGGCCAGCACCATAGCCACGTAAACCGTTCTGTGCAGCGGAGCCCACCGCTTGCCCAGCCGCATAATGGACTTGCGCGTGGAGGTAGCCGCCAGCACGCACAGGATAACAAAAGCCAGCAGACCAAAGCTGAGGAACGGACGGGTGGTAAAATCCGTCCAGATCAGGGCCGGGTTCAGCCCGCGCGCCCATGTCAGGTAGAGTGTGACGTGCAGGGCCGCATAGGTAAAGGCCAGCAACCCCAGCGGCCTGCGGTAGAGGATGAGGTTAATTCTGGTAAAGCGCCGCAAGGGTGTCACCATGAGCGAAACCAGCAGGAAGCGGAACGCATAACGCCCAAAGTCATGCAGGCATTCGCGGTAAGGCCTTGGCCCCAGCCAGCCCAGCCACCCTTCCACCAGATCAAACACGGCGGGGAGCAGGAACAGGCCGTAAAGCAGAACCTGCCGTGCCAGTGGCGACAGGTTTTTGCGCCGCGCGCGACCGGCAACAGGTGGAGCCATGATCAGCCTTTATTCTTCCGGGGTGCCTGACAGCGCATTCAGGCCATGCGCCTTAACCTTGAAAGGAGTTTGTGCGTTATGTCCATAATACGCAAGAACATGCAGGAGTCTCTGATACCATGAGCACAGCAAAGACAATCGGTTTTATCGGGTTTGGCGCAATGGCCAGCCGCATGGCCGCAAACCTGAAAAAAGCAGGGTTTGCAGCCGTGGCTTACACGCCCTCCGGCAAGGGGGGAGACGAAAACACCGCCTTCCTGCCCAGCCCGGCAGATGTTGCCAAAACGGCTGATATTGTTCTTGTGTGCGTCCCGGATGATGAGGCCCTGAGCGCCAGCATGTACGGCCCACAGGGCGCGCTGGCCGGCATGCCAGAGGGCGGGCTGTTACTGAACACAAGCTCCGTCTCCCCCGAAGCCGCACAGGCCTTGCTGGATGCGGGCCAGAAGCTGAAAATCAGCGTTGTGGACTGTCCGGTTTCTGGCAGCACGCCCGAGGCGGACAGCGCAAATCTGGTGGTACTTGCTGGCGGCAGTGAGGATGACATGGCCCGCGCCAAACCGGTGTTTGACGCCATTGGCCGCCTGACCATTCATGCAGGCCCCGCAGGCAGTGGCGCACGGCTCAAGCTGGTTATTAACGGGATTATGGGAGCCGGGCTGGCCGCCGTGGCCGAAGGCATTGCCTATGGTCTGGCCGCAGGGCTCGACCGCACCATGCTGTTTGATGCGCTGGATAACATGGCCGTGATCTCCCCCCACCACAAGCGCAAGATCAAAATGGCCAAGGAAGGGGATTTTTCGCCCCAGTTCCCCACCCGGCTCATGCAGAAGGACATGCGCCTGCTGCTTGATGCCTGTGCCCGTCTGGCCGTGCCCGTACCCACCATGGCCGCAGTCACGCAGGAACTCTCCCTGACCCGCCGCGCCGCAGCAGATGCAGACTATTCCGCCCTGATCGGGGTACTGGAAAACATTGTAGCCAACGACCCGTAAGGGTTTTGCAGCACTCCAAGCCGTTCAGTCGCGCTCAAACGCACGCAGGGCCTTAACACCCTGCCACATGAGTGCGGCGCAGTCCCCCAGCCCACGGGGCTGCCCGGCCTGCCGGGCGGTCCCGGCAAGGTCCCGCTTGGCGAGTATGGCAGGCAGAGCAGCAAGGCGAAAAGGCGCGGGCAGATGGGGCCAGTCCAGCGCCGCCAGCCATGCCTGCCCCTGTAACCTGAGCGCCTCCTGCTGAGCAGGCCATATAAACCGCCCTGATTGCTGGAGCACGGGCCAGTGCCGCAGCATGGCCCCTGCCCCATAAGCCATGCCACAGGCCTCCAGCCTGAGCAGGATGGCGGGGTCTTCCACCCCCAGCAGCTCGCCTGTTGCGCGTTGCAGCGCTCCGGGGCCATCACGCATCATGCCCTCCCATGTCGGTTGATCACGCGCGCCGGTCAGTTCCATCTCGCAAGAGTGAACAAGGCGGAGCAGTGTGGCCAGCCGGGTCTGCCCGCATGCCATCATCCCCAGCAGAAAAGGGGCCAGAATATGCTCGGGGGGGCGGGTCTTTTCCAGCACCTCGCGCCACCATTGCAGGCGGATCAGTCCGGCCATGGGCCCGGCCACCGCAGCCGAGCGGGCCGGGGCCAGCACGCGAATCAGCTCGTTATGGAACGCCAGCAGAACAAGCCCGCCCGCCTGTGCAGATGCGGGCAGAAAACGCGCACAGAGCAGCCTGTCCGCATCCCCCGCTGCAAGCCCCGCCAATGCCTGTATATCGGTGTGTGATGGAGGGGTGTTCATGGCTGTATCCTACTTCTCTTACCCGGTGGCATGTTGCAAATTCATGCTGTTTCATGCGTAATGCACATATAGCTTTCCTTACGGACTGCCGCGCCACCCCACCCCCACCAGCAGGGCAAGTTTCCGTGAGCAAGGGAAAAGAGACATCGGGCCACCACCCGCTGGCTCTGTGCCATATGGCACGCCCATAGCTCTGGACAGGCGCGTTTTTGACACGCCCTGCTTGATACGACGGAGTTATGTCATGGCTTTTGAACTGCCAACCCTCCCCTTCGCCCCCAATGCCCTTGCCGCACGCGGCATGTGCCAGGAAACGCTTGAGTTCCACCACGGCAAGCATCATCTGGCTTACGTGAACACCCTGAACACGCTGCTCGAAGGCAAGCCCGACCTTGCTGGCAAGTCTTTGGAAGACATTATTCTGGCCGCACACGGCAAGGCTGACCTGACCGGCCTGTTCAACAATGCTGGCCAGCATTGGAACCACTCGTTCTTCTGGAACAGCCTGTCCACCTCTGGCGGTGCCATGCCCGAAAAGCTTGGGGCCAAAATTACCGCAGACTTTGGCAGCATCGACACCTTCAAGGAAGAATTCCGCAAGGCCGCCATCTCCCAGTTCGGGTCTGGCTGGGCTTGGCTGGTACTGGGCAAGGATGGCAAGCTGGCCATTACCAAAACCCCCAACGGCACCAACCCGCTGGCCGAAGGTCAGGGCACGGCACTGCTGACGGCCGACGTGTGGGAACACTCCTACTACCTGGACTTCCGCAACCGTCGCCCGGACTACATCACCAACTTCCTGGACAAACTGGCAAACTATGAATTTGCCGAAGCCCAGCTGAACGCGGCCTGAGTGCAAAACCACCGGCTCCAAGCCGGTCTGGTGTAAAAAAGGCGGGGCTCCCACGGGGCTCCGCCTTTTTTCATATCGGCCATTCCATAGGGTGTGCGACATATGCACACATCCCCCTTGATTGTGCTGTTGGGCCTTCCAATCTTAGAGGTGTCAACACGACAGACCCTGCCTTCCGTTGCCGCAAAGCGGGATGGGGCAAGGCCTTCAGTCGCCTACGATAAAGGGACAAGAGGGATATTATGGATATTGCAAAATTTACCGAACGCTCACGCGGTTTTCTGCAGGCAGCACAGACCATTGCCCTGCGCGATTTTAACCAGCAGCTTACGCCCGAGCACCTGCTCAAAGCCATGCTTGATGATGAGGAAGGCGCTGCGTCGGCCCTGATCCGTGCAGCCGGTGGCAACCCCGATGCGGTCCGTGCCGCCAACGAGCAGGCACTGGCCAAACTGCCCAAGGTACAGGGTGGGGGCGCTGGCCAGCCAGCGGCCACCCCGGATCTGGTGCGCGCACTGGATTCCGCCGAACAGATCGCCCAGAAAGCAGGCGACAGCTTTGTCGCGCAGGACCGCCTGCTGGTAGCCCTTGCCGCAACCAGCAGCGCGGCGGGTGAGGCGCTCAAAACCAACGGCGCCACCCCCGATGCGCTGGAAAAAGCCATAGCCACCATCCGCAAGGGACGCACAGTGACCAGCGAAAACGCTGAAGCCAATTTTGACGCGCTGAAGAAATATGCGCGGGACGTGACCGAAGTTGCCCAGCAGGGTAAGCTGGACCCGGTTATTGGCCGGGATGAGGAAATCCGCCGCGCCATTCAGGTTCTGGCCCGCCGCAGCAAGAACAACCCTGTGCTTATTGGCGAACCCGGTGTGGGTAAGACCGCCATTGTGGAAGGTCTGGCCCAGCGCATTGTTAATGGCGATGTGCCCGAAGCGCTTAAAAACAAAAAACTCCTCTCGCTCGACATGGGCGCGCTGGTGGCCGGTGCCAAATATCGTGGTGAGTTTGAAGAACGCCTGAAAGCCGTGCTCAAGGAAATTGAGTCCGCTGAAGGGCAGGTCATCCTGTTCATTGATGAAATGCACACGCTGGTCGGCGCAGGCCGGACCGATGGCGCCATGGATGCCTCCAACCTGATCAAGCCTGAACTGGCGCGCGGCACGCTACACTGCATTGGTGCCACCACGCTGGATGAATACCGCAAGTATATTGAAAAAGACGCAGCACTCGCCCGCCGCTTCCAACCCGTTTATGTGGGCGAGCCTTCCGTAGCCGATACCATTTCCATCCTGCGCGGGATCAAGGAAAAATACGAGCTGCACCATGGTGTGCGCATTACCGATGGCGCACTGGTCGCCGCGGCAACCCTGTCCAACCGCTACATCACGGACCGCTTTCTGCCCGACAAGGCCATCGACCTGATAGACGAGGCCGCAAGCCGGCTGCGTATGCAGATCGACAGCAAACCCGAAGAGCTGGACGAACTGGACCGCCGCATTATCCAGCTCAAGATCGAGCGGGAAGCACTGCGCAAGGAAGACGACACCGCAAGCAAGGACCGGCTGGAATCCGTTGAGGCCGAACTGGCTGATCTGGAAGAAAAATCCAACACGCTCAGCGCCACATGGCATGCGGAAAAAGACCGTGTGCATGCGGTGCAGAAATTGCAGGAACAACTTGATCAGGCCCGCTCCGATGTGGAAGTGGCCCAGCGCAAGGGCGACCTGCAACGCGCCTCCGAGCTGATGTATGGCGTTATCCCCAACCTGCAAAGCCAGATTGCCAGCGCCCAGCAGACGGAGGAACAGGAAGCAAAAAGCGCGAACCTTGTCTCTGAAGCGGTGACGGATCAGGGCATTGCCTCGGTTGTCTCACGCTGGACGGGTGTGCCCGTGGACCGGATGCTGGAAGGCGAACGCGCCAAACTGCTGCGGATGGAAGACGAGCTGCGCAAATCCGTTGTAGGGCAGGAACCCGCCCTACGTGCGGTTGCCAACGCCGTACGCCGTGCCCGCGCCGGTTTGCAGGACCCCAACCGCCCGATCGGGTCGTTCCTGTTCCTCGGCCCGACGGGTGTTGGCAAAACGGAGCTGACCAAAGCACTCGCCCGCTTCCTGTTTGACGATGACAAGGCCCTGCTGCGCATTGACATGAGCGAGTTCATGGAAAAGCACGCTGTGGCCCGTCTGGTCGGCGCACCTCCGGGCTATGTGGGGTATGAAGAAGGTGGCGTGCTGACCGAAGCCGTGCGCCGCCGCCCTTATCAGGTCATCCTGTTTGACGAGGTGGAAAAGGCGCATGAGGATGTATTCAACATCCTGCTGCAAGTGCTTGATGATGGCCGCCTGACCGATGGTCAGGGCCGCACGGTAGACTTCCGCAATACGCTGATCATCCTGACCAGCAACCTCGGCTCCGAATATCTGGCCAACCAGCCGGATGGGGATACCCCAGCCATGGTGCAGGCACAGGTTATGAAGGTGGTGCGTGAGCACTTCCGCCCCGAGTTCCTGAACCGTCTGGATGAGGTTATTCTCTTCTCGCGCCTCCAGCGGGTGGATATGACCAAGATTGTGGATATTCAGATCAGCCGCCTGCAAAAGCTGCTCGAAGACCGCAAGATTGGCCTGCATCTGGATAATCTGGCCGAAACCTGGCTGGCGAATGAAGGATACGACCCGGTTTATGGTGCGCGCCCCCTTAAAAGGGTTATCCAGCGCAACCTGCAAAACCCGCTGGCCGGGCAGCTGCTTGAAGGCACGATCCATGACGGCGAAACCGTCAATATTTCTGCCAACGGGGATGGCCTGCTGATTAACGGTCAGGCCGCCACAGAGCCTGAACCTGCCTACTAACCCGGATACCCCGGCCTGTTAGCAGCACATAAAAAAACGGGAGGGCGCATGCCTTCCCGTTTTTTGTTGAACAAGAGAGGAACACAACCATGTCCGAGCCTGAATGGCTTATCTGGGCCAGAGAGGTTCAGGCCATTGCCCAAACCGGACTGACCTTTGCCAAAGACCCGTTTGACCGCGAACGCTATGAAATGCTGCGCACGCTGGCTGCCAAGGTTATGGCCCGTGGCAGTGGTGCCCCCATCCAGCAGATAGAAAACCTGTTTACCCAGCAGACCGGCTACGCCACCCCCAAGCTGGAAGTGCGTACCGGGGTGTTTGACGCCCAGAACCGCCTGCTCATGGTGCGTGAAGTGCTGGACCAGAACCGCTGGACCGTGCCGGGCGGCTGGGCGGATGTAAACCTGAGTGCCTCGGAATCCGCCGCCAAGGAAGTATGGGAAGAAACCGGCTACACGGTGCGCATAACCCGCCTTGCCATGGTGCTGGACCGGGCAAAACAGGGGCATGAACCGCCAGAGGCTTTTTCCATCACCAAACTGTTTTTTCTGGGAGAACTTACCGGCGGAGCCCCAACCACCAGTATTGAAACCAGCGAAGTCCGGTTTTTTGCGCCCAACGAGATCCCGCACGACCTCTCAACCGGGCGTATCTCACGCCATCAGATCGACCGGCTGTTTGCGCACCACGCTGATCTGAGCCTGCCAACCGAGTTTGACTGATTAAAAGCGCATGCCCGGTAGATCAGGCTGACTGACCCACCGGGCATGGAGCCCCACATAACGCGTTAAGCGATCTGGGGCGTAATGTGCCGGAACTGCCGCTCAAAGCGCGCACGGTCTTCTGCCAGCAGGCGCACGGTAATATCCGCCTCTTCCTCCCGGTCGTTACGACCTATGACCTCGCCATGCTGGTACAGCCATGCCAGCGCGGCACCATCGGCCAGTGGCAGGGCATAACGCACCATTTCCATCCCCGATGTAATGCGCTGGTCAATACGGGCCAGAAGCCGGTCCAGCCCATCCCCCGTAATGGCGGAAATGGCAACGCTTTCATCCCCCTGCAGGGCTGCTGCGTGCTCGCCCAGCAGGTCCACCTTGTTCAGCACTTCAATCACACGGCTTGGCCAGTCCTGCTCAAGCATGTTGTCCTTGGCCATGCTTTGCAAAACACCCAGCACGTCTTTTTTCTGGGTCGCGCTATCGGGGTGAGCAATGTCACGCACATGCAGGATAATGTCGGCTTCGGCCACTTCTTCCAGCGTGGCGCGGAAGGCGGCAATCAGCTCCGTTGGCAGGTCGCTGATAAAACCCACCGTGTCCGATAGAATAACCTGCCGCCCCGATGGCAGCTCTATGGCGCGCATGGTCGGGTCCAGCGTTGCAAACAACTGGTCCTGTGCGTAAACGGTGGCCCCGGTCAGGGCGTTGAACAGGGTGGATTTACCCGCATTGGTGTAACCCACAAGAGCCACAACGGGAAACGGCACACGCTTGCGGGCCTGCCTGTGCAACCCGCGTGTGCGGCGCACCTGCTCCAGATCTTTTTTAAGGCGCACAATGCGCTCGCCAATCATGCGGCGGTCAGCTTCGATCTGGGTTTCACCCGGACCACCCAGAAAGCCAAAGCCACCGCGCTGGCGCTCTAGGTGGGTCCACAACCGCACAAGGCGCGAACGCTGGTATTCCAGATGCGCCAGTTCGACCTGCAATGTCCCTTCCCGCGTGGCGGCACGGGCACCAAAAATATCCAGAATAAGGCCGGTTCGGTCGATGACCTTGCAGCCGAACTCGGTTTCCAGGTTACGCTGCTGGGCGGGGGTCAGTTTGGTATCCACCACCAGCACGTCAATATTGTCGGCCTTGACCGCTATTCTAAGGGAATCGATCTGCCCCTTGCCCAGCAATGTGGCCGAGCGGCGCATACGCAGCAAAAGAACGGCTTTACGGACAATAACCAGACCAATGGAGGCCGTGAGGCCAACGGCTTCTTCCAGCCGGGCCTCTGCGGCCCTTACGTCCTGCCCGTGGGCTGAGCGCTCCCACGGCAGAATAACGGCAGCACGCGTTGCAACCGTTTGTTTTTTCTCAGTAAAACTCGTCGCCAAGAGATGGTTCCTTGTCCGCCTTTGCGCCCGCTCCGGTGGAGTCTGCAATATCTACGGGAATGCTGGGCATAACAGTGCTGATGGCATGTTTGTAAATAAGCTGGGTCTGCTCATCACGCCGGAGAAGCACTACCTGATCATCAAACCACGTAATAAAACCCTGAAGTTTGACACCATTGACCAAAAATACGGTCACGGCCGCCCGGGAACGGCGAATCTGGCCTAAAAATGCGTCCTGCACATTGTGTGCACTCTCTTTTTCCACTGTGTGCGACCCTATTCCATTTTCTTTTTTTCTTGGGAGCCAGATCCAACGCCTGCCCTGACTCGTAACAACTCACTGCTCAGCCAGTGTTCCGTTCGTCCGATGTTACACCAAGCTGCTTGAGTTTACGATGCAAAGCGCTCCGCTCCATGCCCACAAACAGCGCTGTGCGGCTTATGTTCCCTCCAAATCGTAATAATTGTGCCTGAAGGTACTGGGTTTCAAACAGGTCCCGCGCCTCGCGCAGCGGCAGGCTCATGACATCGGTCGAAGCATCAAACTTTAACAGCCCCGGCGCGTTCTCCCCAATTGTGGAAGGCAGCATGTCTGCACGGATCAGGTCCTGGCTGCTGCCGGGCTGCATGATCAGCACCCGTTCCATCAGGTTCCGCAGCTCACGCACATTGCCCGGCCAGTCATACGCCTGCAGAACAGCCACGGCATCAGGCGACAGATCGCGCGAGGGGAGGCCTGCCATTTCCGCCGCACGGTGGAGGAACAGCGTTGCCAGACCGGGAATATCGTCCCGCCGTTCTTTAAGGGCTGGCATCCGCAGGGGCACAACCGCCAGACGGTAATACAGGTCCTCGCGGAAGCGCCCACCTACAATTTCGGCCTGAAGGTCGCGGTTGGTGGTGGCCAGTACGCGCACATCCACCTTAACACGGGAGCCACCACCCAGCCGCTCAAAGGTCTGGTCCTGCAGGGCACGGACAATCTTGCCCTGCGTTTCCAGCGGCATGTCCGCCACCTCATCCAGCAACAGGGTGCCACCATGGGCGCGTTCGAGCACGCCCGTCCGGCGGCCAACACCATCCACCCCGCCTTCCAGCCCGAACAGCTCCTCCTCAAACCGGCCCGGAGCCAGCGTGGCGCAGTTGAGTGCCACAAAAGGCCCATCCGTCCGGCGGGAGCGGGCATGGATCATACGGGCAGCCACCTCCTTGCCTGAGCCCGGACCGCCGCTTATCAGCACGCGTGAGCCGGTGGGAGCCACCTTTTCTATCTGGTTACGGATAGCCACGATCTGGGCGCTGTTACCGTACAGGTCTGCATCCTGCCCGGCACGCAGGCGCAGCTCCTCGTTTTCACGCGCAAGGCGCGATGCTTCAAGGGCACGGCGGACAATAACCAGCAGCCTGTCGGCCTGAAACGGTTTTTCAATAAAATCGTAGGCACCGTGCTGCAAAGCCGCCACGGCGGTTTCGATCGTGCCATGGCCTGAAATCATGACCACGGGCACGGAGGCTTCCTCCGCCTTCATGGCCTGCAGAATTTCCAGCCCGTCCATATCCGAGCCCTGCAACCACACGTCCAGAATGACCAGAGACGGCCTGCGTGCCCTAAAAGCCGCCAGAGCTGCCTCGGAACTGGAGGCAACACGGGCCTCGTACCCTTCATCACACAGAATGCCTTCAATCAGCATCCGAATGTCGGGTTCGTCATCAACGATCAGGATTTCATGCGCCATGGTCGTCTTTCACCGGCAAAACCAGAGTAGCCACAGTTCCCTTCTCTCCTGCTCTGTCTTCCAGACGGACCGTTCCACCATGATCTTCCATGATTTTTTTCACAATAGCCAATCCCAGCCCTGTTCCTTTGGCTTTGTGCGTTACGTAAGGCTCGGTCAGGCGGTTCCTGTCATCCTTGGGAAGCCCCACCCCATTGTCGGCCACGACAATAGCAATGTTTTCCCCCTCCTGCGCAATACGCACCCATACCTCCCCCTTGGGAGCCACCTCCTGCCCGGATGCGTCTGCCTGCCGGGGGACCATGGCAATGGCGTCGGCCGCATTTTGCAGCAGATTGATCAAAGCCTGGCTGATAAGCCGCCGGTCGCACCGAACCAGTGGTCCGTGCTGTGGCAGATCAAGGTGGTACGAAATCTCATGATGAGCGTTACGTTGCAGGATGAGCACCTCCTGCGCAATACGGGAAAGGTTCTCATCCTTCATAATTGGTTGTGGCATGCGGGCAAAAGCCGAAAATTCGTCCACCATGCGCCCGATGTCCCCCACCTGACGCACAATTGTATCCGCGCATTGGGCAAACGTGTCGGGGTCGGAGGTGATTTCCTTCAAAAAACGGCGTTTGAGCCGCTCGGCCGCAAGCTGGATGGGAGTAAGCGGATTCTTGATCTCATGCGCGATGCGGCGGGCCACATCCGCCCATGCTGCCTTGCGCTGGGCCTGTTGCAGGGCTGTAATGTCATCAAATGTCATGACATACCCTTCGGTTACGGTGCCGCGCAGCTCCGCCCCCACGCGCACAAGCAGGGTACGCTGGCTGGTGGCATGGCCAATCTGGATTTCACGCGTGAATACGGTCTCGGGCGAGAGGGTGATCTCTTCAAGCAGCCCGGCAAACTCCGGCACGCGTGTTGCCAGCGGCTCACCCGTGGCATCTGCCAGATTGGTCTGGAGCAGCACACTGGCCGCACGGTTTGGCAGCTCAATCCGCTGTTCCACGTCCAGCCCGATCACCCCTGCGGACACGCCTGACAGAACAGCCTCGGTAAAGCGCCTGCGCTCATTGATCTGCCCATACGCCAGCATCAGCTCCGAACGCTGGCTGTCCAGTTCCTCCGTCATGCGGTTAAAGGCGCGGGACAGGCTTGCCACTTCATCATCCCGGTCGGTTTCAGGCACGTGAACGCGCAGATCACCCTCACTCACCCTGCGGGCGGCCATGCTCAACAGGCCCAGCGGCCGGGCAATCTGGTTGGCCAGTGCAAAGCCGATCAGGGCGGCAACAGCCAGCACCAGCAGTGCCACCAACACAAAGATCATGACAAAGGTGAGCTGGATCTTGGCCTTGTTGCTGTTGAGGTGCTTGTAGTCCGCCACCACGTTTTCCGTCCGGTGCATGTGCTCCAGAATGGACGGGTCAACCAGCCGGGTAATCACCAGCATGAGCGTAGGCGTTTGCGACAGTTCCACAACAGCCCGCACCGTGCGCTCGTCCGGGGAGTCCAGAATGGCTACATCATTGGAGCGCGCCATGAGGGTGGCCGCAGGCGGAGGCAGGTCCTGCAGGTAGCCTGTCCGGCTCATCAGCCCGCCAGCCGCCACAACTCGGTTGGTAATGGGGTCGTATACCAAGGCCTCGGTCAGCCCGCGGATGGTCGCCTGACTGTCGAGCATCTGGGACAGGGCATCATGGTCCTGCAACAGCTCCATGCCGCTGGCGGCCAGTTCGTTCTGCGCACTCATGATGTAATTGGACATCGAGAACGCATCTGTGCGGATATTGGCGTTATGCTCCTGCAAATATCCGCGTGATGCCTGCAAGGCCTCGTTCAGTGCCGTGTTGACCCTATCAGAAAACCAGATCTGTATTCCGTAATGGAAAAACAGGGTGGCAAACACACCCACCACCACCGTAGGGGCAACCGCCACAATGCCAAACAGGGTAACAAGGCGCACATGCAGGCGCGTGCCCGCCAGCCCCTTGCGATACTCCACCAGAATAGGCCAGCCACGCACCCCCATGGCAAGCAGCAGCAGCAACAGCACCAGCCCGTTAACAACCAGCACCAGCGGCTCGACCACGGCGTAATGCCCAAAAGACATACCGCCCGAAAGCACCACAAATGTTGCAAACACAAGGCACAGCGCCAGAGCCACAAGCGTTACGGCAACGCTCCTGCGCTCAAGCGCACGCAGCAGCCATTGCAGGCCTGCGCGTGAAAACAGGTGGGAAAAGGAGAACCGTGGCGCGTTTGTCATACCCGTGGCTAGACTACGCCACGCACGACGGGAATCTCAAGGTCGCGTATTTTCTTACGCAAGGTGTTTCTGTTCAACCCCAACATGGCGGCGGCCTTGATCTGGTTGCCCCGTGTTTCCGTCAACGTCATCTGGATCAGAGGACGTTCCACCTCAGCAATAATACGGGCGTGCAGATCATGCAACGGCATACCCTCCCGCCCGGCTTCCAGATAACGGGCAATATGGCGCGAGACTGAATCGACCAGTGGTTCGGCCACCTGCCGGCAATCTGGCACAAAATCATTCTCCAGCGGGTCCGCCAGTTCCGCGTCCACCAGCTCGGCCGTAATGGTTTCCTGCGAATACAGGGCCACAATGCGGCGGATCAGGTTTTCCAGCTCCCGCACATTGCCCGGCCAGCGCCATGCCTGCAGGCGGGTCATGGCTTCCTCATCCAGCGTCCGGTAGCCTCCCCCTGCCTCCCGGCACTGGGCCAGAAAGTGGCGGGCAAGGAGGGGGATGTCCTCCCGTCGTTCACGCAGGGGGGGCAGGCGCAGGGGCACCACGTTCAGCCGGTAATACAGGTCCTCACGGAAGGTACCGGCCTGTATGGCCTGCCGTAAGTCCCTGTGGGTTGCGGCCACAATCCGCACATCGGCATGCAGGGGGGTGGAGCCCCCTACGGTTGTAAACTCCCCTTCCTGCAACACGCGCAACAGGCGGGTCTGGGCCTCCTGTGGCATATCCCCGATCTCATCAAGGAACAGCGTGCCACCCGATGCCTGCTCAAACCGGCCGGGCATGCGGCCCAGATTGCCGCCGCGCTCGTAGCCGAACAGTTCACTCTCGATCTGCTCACGCGGGATGGCGGCCATGTTGACGGCAATAAACGGACCACTGCGGCGGCGGCCATATTCGTGCAGGGCACGGGCCACCAGCTCCTTGCCGGTGCCGCTCTCCCCCGTGATCATCACGGTCAGGTCCGAGGTCGTCAGTCTGGCAATGCTGCGGTAGATGCCCTGCATGACCACGGATTGCCCGATCAGCGGCAACCGTTCCTCCGGTGTCTGGGGGGATGCGGGTTTTTCCGCCTCCTGTACCGGGGTGGTCAGCGCACGCGCCACCACTGCGAGCAGTTCCTTCAGGTCAAACGGCTTGGCCAGATATTCAAACGCACCGCGCTGCGTGGCCTTTACGGCGGTTGTCAGCGTGGACTGGGCGCTCATAACAATAACCCGCAGGTCCGGCCGGATCTGGCGGATGCGCGTTACCAGTTCCAGTCCGTTGCCATCGGGCATGGCCACATCGGTAATAACCAGATCGCCCTCCCCTTCCTGCACCCACTGCCACAGAGTGGACGCATAGGGCGTGACCTGAACCTGATAACCCGCGCGACCAAGTGCCTGCCCCAGCACGGTACGGATGGACCGGTCATCATCAGCAACTAGAATGGTGGGCAGTGGTGTCATGCGTTTGGAACCAAAGGAATAACAACAGGGAGAGGCTTATCAGGCGCGGGCAACCCCAAGGTCAAGACAGTCCGGCCCTTTCTTCCGCCAGCGGAAGGAAAAGACTGATCTCCGTTCTGCCCGGTCGGCTTTCAACTTCCATCACTCCGCCGTGGTCATCCATCACCTTGCCCACCAGCGCCAGCCCCAGCCCGCTACCGTTGACCTTGGTAGAAACAAAGGGTTCAAACAGATGCGGCCTGACTGTTTCCGAAATACCGGGCCCTGTGTCCCTTATGGTCACCACCAGCGGCAGGTGCCGCCATTGGGTGGTGCCCGGAGCGGTCACGCGAATACCCGGTCGGTAACTGGTCATCAGGGTAATATCCCCCTTTTTGCCGGTCTCATGCAGCGCTTCCGCCGCGTTCTTGACCAGATTGAGCAGCACCTGCACCAGTCTGTCCCGGTCCCCCCATACGTGGGGGAGCGAGGGGTCATACTGCTCTATAATCCGCAGGTCCTTGGCAAAACCGTTGCTGGCCAGCAGCTTTACGTGCTCGAGCAGGCGGTGGATGTTCAGGGCGCGGTAGTCCATCTGCGCCTCGCCAAACATGCCCATGCGCTCGACCAGCGCATCTATGCGGTCGACTTCATCACAGATCAGGGTAGCCAGATCACGGTCTGCATCCCCCACGGCCTGCTCCAGCAATTGGGCCGCCCCCTTGATGCCTGAAAGCGGGTTGCGCACCTCATGCGCCAGCATGGCCGCCATGCCCGACACACTCCGCGCCGCCGAGCGATAGACCTGCTGCTGGTCCAGCACCCGTGCAGTCGATGGCTGGTGGAATGTGAGCAGCAGGTGCCCCGGATGGTCCAGCACCTCCGCCCCTTGCACGCTCACCCCCTCGTGGTGGAAGCGAGGGGAACTGAACAGGAGGTCATGCTCGGTCACACTCCCCCCGCGCTGGCGCAGATGGGCAAGCAGCAGATAAATCGGGTGATCAGGTGGTGCAATTTCAGCCATGCCGCCAGCCTTGATCTGCTGGCGGGACATACCAAAAAACTCCTCTGCCGCCATATTGAGCGCCAGAACAGCATTCCCTGCCCCGACCTCAAGCAACGGAACAGGCAGGCTGTCCAGTAGAAGCGCCGCGTCAGGCTCTGCCCTGTCTGGCGCTTGTGTGCTCACGCCGCGTGAGCCTGTTCGTGCTGGCGTGCGGCTTCCTGGCGGGAGGCACGCGGCTCCCGCTGTGCACCGGCGGCAATCTGCTGGTCATAAAACTCGGCAATCCGGGCTATGGCCTCATCGGGCGTTTCCACCTTGTTGAAGACGGCACGGAATGCAGCCGAAGCAGGCAGCCCGGCCGAATACCAGGACACATGCTTGCGCGCCAGCCGCAGGCCGGGGCGTGGGCCAAAATGCTCCAGCATCATGTTATAATGCTCCAGCACAATGGCTTTTTCCTGTTCCAGCGCGGGGTCGGGCATCTCCTCCCCCGTACGCAGGGCATGGGCAACCTGCGCCAGAAACCACGGTCGCCCGTAGCAGCCACGCCCGATCATCACCCCATCAGCGCCGGACTGGGCCAGTGCGTTGCGGGCATCAGCTGTGGTCAGGATATCCCCGTTTACAATAACGGGCAGGTCCACCGCGTTTTTAACATTGCGCACAAACGCCCAGTCCGCCGTGCCGTTATAAAATTGCTGGCGGGTGCGCCCGTGCACCGTAATCATGCGAATACCCGCGTCCTGCGCAATACGGGCCAGCACGGGGGCATTAAGGTGCTCATGGTCCCAGCCCATGCGCATTTTGAGCGTGACAGGCACAGACACGGCCTTGACCACCGTTTGCAGCATCCGCTGTGCTGCGGCTTCATCCCGCATCAGGGCGGAGCCTGCCATCTGCCCCACGGCAACCTTTTTAACCGGGCAGCCAAAATTAATGTCGATCAGGTCCGCCCCACGGTCCACGGCAATACGGGCGGCTTCGGCCATGGCCTGCGGGTCACACCCGGCCAGCTGCACGGCATTGGGGCCACCAGCATCGGCCACTTCGGCCATGCGCAGGGTGGTATCGTTCTCACGCACCATTGCCCATGAGGCAATCATTTCGGAAACAACAAGGCCAGCCCCAAGCCTGCGGACCAACCGCCGGAATGGCAGGTCGGTCACGCCGGACATGGGCGCCAGAATTACTGGCGTATCAAGAACAACACCGCCCAGATCAATCGGACGCAGCAGAGGTTGCGTTTGCACAGTCATTTCCATTTGCCTACGAATTAGGCAGAAATACCGGTCCACGCGCCCCTGTGCAATGTTTTTTCGCCGTCAGCTACGCGGTGCGGTTTTACGGCACCAGAACGCTGACGGTAGCAGCACAGGCAATGCCTTCTTCCCGCCCGGTAAAGCCCAGCCGTTCAGACGTTGTGGCCTTGACCGAAATACGGTCCACATCCACTTCCAGCAGCGCGGCAAGGCGCTCCCGCATGGCCTGCGCATGGGGGCCAATTTTGGGGCGTTCGCAAATCAGGGTCAGGTCGGCATTGACCAGCATGCCCCCCCGCTCGCGAATACGCTGCCCAGCATGGATGAGGAAGCGCGCGCTATCCGCATCCTTCCATTCATTCTGGCTGGGGGGGAAATGCCTGCCGATGTCACCTTCGGCCAGTGCGCCATAAATGGCGTCACACAGCGCATGGATACCCACATCGGCATCGGAATGACCGGCCAGACCATGCGTGTGGGGAATGGTAATCCCGCACATGATCAGCGGACGCCCTTCCTCAAAGGCATGCACATCGTACCCAAGGCCCACACGCGGCAGCAATGTGGGGCCAATCAGCCTTTCAAGACGCACCAGATCAGCCTCGTATGTCAGTTTGATATTATCTTCATCACCCGGCACAAGCGCCACGCTAAAGCCGGACTCCTCAAGCAGTTTGGCGTCATCCGTGGCATTGAGCGAGGCGGCTGCGCGGTGCAGGTCCAAAAACAGGCCAAAGCGGAAGCCCTGAGGCGTTTGCGCACGGAACAGATGCTCGCGCGAGACGGTGCCATCAATCACGCCGTCTTTTTCACGCTTGAGGGTATCAGCCACGGGCACGGCGGGAATAGCACCGGGGTGTTCCGCCAGAGCCGCCACAACATTGGCCACCAGTTGCCCGGTAACATAAGGGCGGGCACCATCATGCACCAGAACCAGATCGGGCTTTTGCTCCGGTGGCAGGGCGTCCAGCGCCTCCAGCCCGGCGCGCACGCTGGCCTGCCGGGTTTGACCACCCTGCACGGGCGGCAGAACAGCCAGCCCCTGCAATGCGTCATTCAGAGAGGAAGGGTCCCCCACCGGCTGAATAGAGGAGACATGCGGCAGAAGAGCCTCTGCGGCGTGTCGGATAACGGGCTGGCCAGCAAGCAGCACATACTGCTTGGGCGTGGCACACCCCGTGGTGGCGGCATAGCGGCTGCCTGTACCGGCAGCCAGTAGAATGGCAGCTACTCGCATGTCCGAAGCAATGAGGCCACACCCCTGCCCCGTCAAGCCTGAAAATGGGAAAGAGAGGCATCCCTTTTAACACGGTTCCTACCGCGCAACGGGCAGCACCCTGCACACTGGCGCACACCGCCAGCAACCCTGCACAAAATGCAGGTTTACGGCAGCCCCCACACGCGGGGTTGCCGCCCTAATGGCCGCAAGGGCAGGTGCCAGACCCGAAGTTGCGCAAACCTACCCCACCGCCAGACCGGCCTACCCCTTAAAGGGCTGCATCCCCCGTCTCACGCGTGCGGATGCGGATGACACGGGTAAGATCGCTGACAAAAATCTTGCCATCCCCGATCTTGCCCGTATGCGCTGCATCCAGAATCGCTTCCAACACCTGGTCAAGCAGGGCATCGCTTACAGCGACTTCCACCTTGATCTTGGGCAGGAAGCTGATCCGGTATTCAGCTCCACGGTAAATTTCCGTCTGCCCTTTCTGGCGACCAAACCCCTTGACTTCCGAGACAGTAATCCCCTGAACACCCAGCGGCGCAAGCGCTTCGCGGACATCATCGAGTTTAAAGGGCTTTATAATGGCGGTAATCAGCTTCATACTGCCTGCAACTCCCTGCTGCAAAACATTTCCATGACGTTACGATGTTGGCACAGTTAAACACCAATTGCCAAGAGCTTTGATGCACCTCAAGGCAAGACGGCTGGTTTTGTCGCAAAGGAGGGCGCATATAGGGGGCATGCTCCGCAACAGCCTGTGCGGCTTTCCGGGCGTGCCGCCTGCCAGATGTGTGAATGTTAAGGAAAAAACCGCATGAGCCCAATCTCCCCCGATGCCACGGCAGAACACGCCAGCACACACCACCCGCATGTGGCGGACGTGGATGTGTGCATTATCGGCGCGGGGCCAGTTGGTGCCGCTCTGGCGTGCCGTCTGGCACGTGGCGGCATGCGGGTGGCCGTAGTGGACAAGGCGGCCCTGCCCCCCATGGAACACCCGGATCTGGACGGGCGCGCCTACGCCATTGCCGCAGGCCCCAAGGAGTTTTTGGAAAGTGCCGGAGTGTGGGACCTGCTCCCCGCCACCTCCTGCCCGATTGAGGAAATTCTGGTCACCGATGGCAGGCCGGGTGAGCCCGCATCCTCCCTTTTTCTCGAGTTCACACGAGCCGATGCCTCGCAGCCTTTTGGCTGGATGGTGGAAGCCCGCGCCCTGCGCGTGGCGCTGAACAAATGCCTGAGCACCACACCGGGCGTGACCGTTCTAGCCCCCGCGGAAGCAAAAATTACCCGCACGGCGCAAAATGCACATGTGCAGCTACAGGATGGCCGCAGCTTTAACGCCCGCCTGATTGTAGCCGCCGATGGCCGCCGCAGCCGCCTGCGCTCCGAAGCCGGCATTCCCCTGACCCGCCTACCCTATGGGCAGACCGCCATTGTGTGCGCCATTGCCCACGAGTTCCCGCACGACAATAGCGCGCTGGAGCACTTCCTGCCTGCTGGCCCGTTTGCGCAGCTCCCCATGACAGGCACGGACGAACACCCCTACATGTCCGCCATTGTGTGGAGCGACAAGGACGGCATAGCCGAACGCTTTGCCGCCCTGCCCGATGATGCCTTTGCCAAGCAGGTGGAACGCCGCATGGGCAATACCCGCCTTGGCCGCGTAACGCCCGTGGGCCGCCGCTGGACTTACCCGCTCTCCGCCCAGTATGCCGCGCGCTATACAGATACACGGCTCCTTCTGGTAGGTGATGCCGCACACGGGATCCACCCCATTGCAGGCCAGGGGCTTAACCTTGGCTACCGGGATGTCATTCACCTGAGCCCATTGCTGCTGGACATCCATGCACAGGGCAAGGACCCCGGCGCTCCTGCTGTGCTTGCGCGTTATCAGGCCTTGTGCCGCCCGGCCAATATGCTCATGCTGGCGGCAACAGATGCGCTGGACAGGCTGTTCAGTAACAACAACCCGGTCCTCCGTCTGGCGCGTGATCTGGGTATTGCGGGCGTGCATCGCTTTCCTGCCCTGCGGAAAGCTTTTGTAAAGCACGCCATGGGTTTGTAGTTGCGGAGTAGCCGGGATGCAGGACGGTAACGTTGCCTCAGTCAGTTCCAGTCATTTTGAAGAAAGCAGCATGCTGTGCGCGCCACAGCTGACCGTGCTGTGGCGACAGATGACGCAGGAAGCATGCAGCTGCCATGACCCACTGGTGCGCGGCCTGCTGGCAACCGGGGTGCGGAGCCATTCCAGCTTTGCATCTGCTCTGGCGGCCCTGATTGGCCGCAAACTGGGGGACCGTTCCGTTGCCGCCGATGCACTTTCCGAACTGGTAAAGGAAAGTTTTGACGCGGAGCCTGATCTGGTTTGCGCAGCTGCTGCCGACCTGCTGGCCATCCGGGAGCGGGACCCGGCCTGCCCGGATTTTGTAACTCCGTTCCTGTTCTTCAAAGGTTATCATGCAGTGCAGACCTACCGGGTGGCGCGCTGGCTCTGGCTGTCTGAACGGCGGCATCTGGCCCTGCATCTGCAAAGCCGTGCATCAGAACTGTTCGGGGTGGACATTCACCCTGCCGCACAGCTTGGCCGCCGCATTCTGTTTGACCACGGCACAGGCATTGTAGTGGGGGAGACGTCCATTATTGAAGACGATGTTTCCATTCTGCAAAATGTGACCCTTGGTGGCACGGGTAAACATTGCGGGGACCGCCACCCCAAGGTGCGCCGGGGCGTGCTGATTGGCGCAGGCGCCAAAGTCCTTGGTAATATTGAAATTGGTGAAGGTGCCAAAATTGGCGCTGGCTCCATTGTACTTGAGCCCGTACCCCCCTTTACCACCGTGGTCGGCAACCCTGCCCGCAAGGTCGGTGTGCGCCACAAGGGTATGCCCGCCCTGAACATGGACCAGACACTCCCCCCTATTGATTACATTATCTGACACCCCGAGCATGGGGGCACGCGCAACGCACCCTGCCCCCATATACCTTCCCCAACTCACGGCTGGCCCAACGCTTTACCCAGTCCCGCGGCACAATGCGGCACCAGACAACCCGGCGCAGAGCGGACACAAAAAAGGGCGGAGCCTGATCCTCCACCCTGACAGGATTTTACAGATAAAAAACTGGCGCGCCCTATTGGATTCGAACCAATGACCCACAGCTTAGAAGGCTGTTGCTCTATCCAACTGAGCTAAGGGCGCGAAAAGCCTCCCATCCCGCACAGGGAGTGGAGGCTAAAATTCAGTGCGTCCAGTTCTGGATCCGGTTGTAGCCGAAGTTATCGGCATAAACCTTGGGACGACGGTGCCGCTGGGCTGGCTGTTCAACCTCATAAGCAATCTGCTCATGCTGGGCGTAAGCCTCGGCGGCCTCGCGGCTGTCAAACAGAAGGCGGAGTTGTGAACGGGTATCCGCGCTGCCGGTCCACCCCATAAGGGCATCCTGCTTGCGTGGAGCGCCCTGACCGTATTCAAACACCCATTTGCGGGTGCCTGCCAGACCGGACTGACCTGCTGGCTTGGACTGCTGATAAATACGCGCTGGCATTATGTGCCTCCCGCTTTATTTATGGTCGGGGCGCCCGGACTCGAACCGGGGGCCTCGTGTACCCAAAACACGCGCGCTACCAGGCTGCGCCACGCCCCGAACAAGCGGGAAACTAGGCGTCTAATTATAAACTGGCAACCCTGTTGCGCTAAAAAAATTACTCCGCACACTCTTTTTTGTTGCTGACCAGTGGCGGCACGAACAGCGGAGCCGTATCCCACGGAAAAAGAACCCACGTATCCTGCGGAACTTCCGTAATAAACAGATCGGTCAAGGGTTTACCGGCAGGTTTGGCATACAGGCAGGCAAAATAGGCTTTGGGCAGACATTCACGCACAAAGCGCGCGGTCACGCCGGAATCGACCAGATCATCAATGATCAGGAACCCTTCTCCATCCCCTGCCGCTTCCGGGGCTTTGATAATCTGGGGCTGGCCCATTTCTTCTTCGTCATAGGTCACGACTGAAATGGTCTCGATCAACCGGCACCCCAGTTCCCGGGCGGCAATGGCTGCGGGAATTAACCCGCCACGGGTAACCGCCACAATACCTTTAAAGGGCATTCTGGGCATAAGGGCCGCCGCCAGCGCCCGTGCATCCCTATGCAGTTGCTCCCATGTTACCGTGGCATAATGCACAGCCATAAACACCATCCTTTAACAATCACGCCGCAGGCCGGGTTGCCCCCTGCCTTTATGCACCCTCTTTAGCAGGAAGATGCGCCAGTTCCTACAGAGTGTTGCGCACCCGCAATCACCCCTTTGTCATGCCCGGCAAAAACCGGAGCGGCATAGCAACTGGCTGTGACTATTGCTGGAGGCGGATTAGTCCTCGTCTTCCCCACCGGGGGTATCACCGATCCGTTCCAGATATTCGGGCTCCCCGTAATCGCCTATGTCTTCATCTACATCCATGCGCACGACCACGGCCCCGGCAACATGCAGGATACCGGCCCGGATTTTGTCCACGCGCCTGCGTGCATCTTCCACGTTCGGGCACACAATGGGTGCTCCCGCCCGCAATACCGCTCCCTGCCACACAAATGGCTGAAACACGATCCGCTCTGCTACCGCCATGTTAGCTTTCCATCTGCAATATGTTCTTTGTTTGTTCTATCATATATGCAGCCGCTGGCAAAGGCGATAATGCACGCAACCAATACGCATGCCGTTACCGCTGTACGGTGCATCCTGCCGCCATATGGGGGAGCGGCATGCCATATTGCTCCCCATACCGCGTGGCAAACACATCGCGCTCCAGCCGCTCACAATAATCCAGGTAGCGGATCAGTGCTTTTTCGGCCCGTGCCGTGCGGCCATAACTCCGTTTGTAATGCCGCCAGAGCATAAGCACATTCACGGACCATGCATCGTAACTATGCTGGGTTACGCGCTGGCGTATGCTGGGGGGCAAGGCATCAAACGCTTGCCAGTCGTTGCCGTCATACCTGCGCCAGACCTCGTGGCGCAGGGTGCGTTCGTTACTGGCGGCTGGCGCGCGGGTCATGGCTCCACAGGCTCCGTCTGCCACGCGGGGAACGGGTCTGGCAGGTTTGCAAACATGCTTCCGTCAAAAAGAGTTTGCCCGGCATCTGGCACAAGGCAGGCGTTCAATGCGGCGCGAATAGCGGCTTCATCCATATCGGCCGTGCCGATAAACACCAGCTCCTGCCTGCGGTCGCCATAAACCCGGTCCCATCTGGAAACCAGCATATCCTGCCATTCCGTATCTTCCGGCCAATGTTCAGGAGGAATGGCAACCCACCAGTGCCCGGTAGCCTGCGTTTGCACCAGTGCTCCAGCCTGCCCCAGCTCCCCCACCCACATGGGTCTGGTCGCCAGCCAGAAATACCCCTTACCACGCACAACACCCGGCCAGGCATGATCTATAAAAGCCTTGAATTTTTCGGGAATAAATGGGCGACGCGCCCTAAAAACAAAACTGCTGATACCGTATTCATCTGTTTCGGGCACATGGTCTGCAAACCCATAAAGCTCTTTGTACCATAATGGATTTTTATGAGCCTTCTCGTAATCAAAGCGGTGCGTATTCAAAACCCTGTCCAACGGCACCACGGAATTGTCTGTTTCCACAATATCGGCGTCTGGGTTCAGGCTCATAATAATCTGGCGCGCTGCTACGCGCTGTTCGGGCGTGGCGCTGGAAACCTTGTTGAGCACAACAACATCTGCAAATTCAATCTGCTCCACCAGCAGGGAAACCAGAGCGCGTTCATCATCCTCCCCCGCGATTTCCCCCCGATCCTTGAGAAAATCGGTTGAGCCGTAATCGTTGAGAAGATTAACCGCGTCCACAACGGTTACCATGGTATCCAGTCGGGCTATGTCCGCCAGACTGGCACCGGCTTCATCACGGAACTCAAACGTGGCGGCAATGGGCAGGGGTTCCGCAATACCGGTTGATTCCACCAAAAGGTAATCAAACCGACCATCTTCGGCCAGCCTGCGTACTTCCTGCAGCAGGTCATCACGCAAGGTGCAGCAGATGCAGCCGTTGCTCATTTCCACCAGTTTTTCATCCGTGCGGGAGAGGTTGCTCCCGTCGCGCACCAGATCGGCGTCTATGTTCACATCGCTCATGTCATTCACAATGACCGCGACCTTGCGGCCTGTGCGGTTATTCAGAATGTAATTGAGCAAGGTTGTTTTTCCGGCACCAAGAAAACCGGACAAAACGGTAACGGGCAGCCTGTCGGGCATGGGAGAACCTTATTGTTGCGGCATACTCCCTCCGGTATATACGTTACAGTATAACATAACAATTATGGCTTGAAATTAAAGCGCCAACCTGCAGGCAAAGCAGCCCCGGGGCAGACATGCACCCATGCCCTGCCCCGCCCATACCCGCCTTATGGCGCGCTGAGATGCGTATAAAGAATGGAACAGCCTATGCCGGTCAGCGCACATCCGCCCAGAATTTCTGCGTAACGGCCAATCCACACGCTGGCATGCCGGCCAATGATCACCCCCATTGTGGCCACAACGGTTGTAATGCCGCCGATAATCAGGCAGGCAGACAGAATATTCACCTGCATGACACCAAGGCTAACCCCCACAGCCGTTGCATCTATGCTGGTAGCCAGTGCGGTTGTGACCAGACCAAGCACCCCACGCCGCGGCGATGCCTGATCCACAACCTGATCTGGCTGGGTCTGCTCTTGCCCCCGCACGGCAAGACGGATCATGTTGCCCCCAATGGCCAGCAGCAGGCCAAAGGCAATCCAGTGGTCAACCGCTGCAATCCATGTGCTGAGTGCCAACCCCAGAACCCAGCCGATGACTGGTGTTATGGCTTCAAAAAAACCAAAAACCGCGCCTATGCGCACGGCATCGTTCAAACGGGCAGTCTGCTCGCTTGCCCCTTTGCCAACAGCCGCAGCAAAAGCATCCACCGACAGGCTGAGCCCCAGAACACCCAGCGTGAAAAAACCGGTCATGAAGATTCCACGGGCCGCAAGAAACACAAACAGCAGACAGAAATCCCCCGGCCACAACTGGGGCTTCCTCTGCCGTTGGTCTTGCCTGGCGTTTTTTGCAAAACGCTGCCTCCACCATGGCCAAAAGGCCAAGTGTGTTGATGAAGGCCCCTCAAAACTGAGGGTAACTACTCCCCAAGGACTGCGCGATGCCTACCAAGTGCCGGGCAAGATTGCAACCCTGTGTTTATCCGCTTTTCATCCACAGGCTTACCCACGCAAGCATCCTCAGAATCTGTGGATAACGTAGAGCCTACAGGCCGGTTGGGAGCCGGGCAGCCCCCGCCCCGTTCGGGTTTTACCAGGTGTAGCCTACGCTGGCCTGCGCATTACGCTGCTCTCCATACCAGCACCATTCAGAATACGGTGCTCCGGCATAGCAGCTGGAGACAAAGCGCTTGTTAAAGAGGTTGTGCACGCTGGCCTGCAGCGTCCAGCCCTTAAATGATGACCCAAGGTTAGACATATCGTAACTGATCGACCCATCAAACAGCGTATAGGACGGCACCGTAACCGCACCATAGGACGCCGTGCCACCGTAGGAGGAGGCCACATGGCGCACCCCGCCCCCAAAGCCAAACCCCTTAAGGCGACCGGACTGCATGGTGTAAAATGCAAACAGCGATGCATTGCCCCGGTTCGCGCCAATAAGTGGCCGCCCTGTTGAATCGTCTTTGACGCGCTGCGTGCTTACGGCGGCTGTCACATCCAGCCCCTTATAGGCTTCCACATGCGCTTCAAATTCAAAGCCATCCGAATGCACTTTGCCGCTCTGGGTGGAATAGTCACTGCTGGGGACAGAGACCAGAACACCTGTCTGCTCAATATGGAATGCCGCAGCAGAGAGCAGAACCGGCAGGCCGGGGATCTGGTATTTTAACCCGCCTTCAAGCTGTTTACCCATGCTGGGGTCAGCCTGATGCTTGTGAATCCCTCCATCATTGGAGACCAGACCGGCCTGTGGTTCAAAAGACGTGGCGTATGAAATGTAAGGCGAAAGCCCGAAGTCAAAATGATACAGGCCAGATGCGCGGAAGGTGATCTGCCCCGGGCTTTCTGTTGTGCGCTGGTTGCTGACCCGCTCATTCTGCTCGCTATGGTACCAGTCATTACGCAGGCTGCCGGTCAGATACAGGTTTTCAATCCGGATCTGGTCTTGTGCATATAGCCCGATCTGGTGCTGGTTGGTGACGTAATTACTGGCAACCGGCGGGTTTGTAAGCGGCTGCCCGTAAAGCGGGTGCAGCACGTTAATGCCCGGTGCATCGCCCCAGCCATCCACCTCGGTTGCGTGGCTTTGCTGGTAATCAAACCCGACCATGAGCTGATGATGCAGAATGGACGTGTTGAACCGCCCCTTGATCTGGCTATCGAATGCAAGATTTTGCATCCGCTCGTTGGCAAAGATCATCCCGCGGGAGAAGTCACCCAACTGTTCAAGGTCCATATGCCGGGTGTAGCCACTGTCCATATAAACGCCCTTGTTATAGACGCTTTTGTATTTTGTCTGGATGTCATCATACCGCCCGCGCGATGCAACACTCCAGTTTTTGTTGAACTCGTGGTTGAAGATATAGGTAATGGCCCCGTGGTTACGGTCGAACTCCTCGTAAGAACGTTCCCCATCATAAAAATTGCGGGGAATGTAGCCAAAAGCAGCTTTTTTCAAAGACCCCTGCAGCGGCACTGACCCATAAGCCCCACTTTTGGGGTCGTACTGGTAATTGCCCAGCAGCGTAAAGGTTGTTGGGCCATCCCCCCCAAATGTTACCGTCGGGCTTATGCTGTAGCGCCGGTTAACGGTCTGGCTGAGCTGGCTGTCCGAACCATTAACCGTGCCATACAGGCGGTAGCGCACAAAACCGTCTTTTGTGGCCCACCCGCCTATATCTCCATCCACACGGTACAGGTCAAAACTGCCGCCGGTTGCTGTCAGGCTGCCATAAAACTTGTCTGCCGTGGCCAGTTTGCTGGACAGGGCAACCAGCCCACCGGGGCTGGACTGCCCGTAAAGAGCGGAAGACGGACCTTTGAGCACCTCTATGCGGTCCAGCCGCGAGGTATCGGTCTGGGCCGTTGCATAGCCGGTGGGGCTGGCCTGCTCCTTAAGCCCGTCCAGAAAGGTGGGAACCGTAAAGCCACGCAGGGTAAACTGGTCATAGCGCGATGCGGTTGCGCCACGCTGGTCGGGCAGCACACCGGCAATGTAGCGTATGGCCTGGTTAAGGCTTAACACGCCACGGTTATCCATTTCACGCCGGCTGATCACCGTTATGGACTGCGCCGTATTAACCAGCGGCGTATTTGTTTTGGTGCCGGAGGACGCCATGGTGCTGGCTGTACGCGCACGGCCGACAACATCCACACTCTCGCTCTTTGCCCGGCCTACTGGAGCCGCCACGGTGCCCCCTTGCACAAGTGCTACAGAGGTTGGAGCCGTGCTTTTGAAGCTCAGCCCTGTGCCTGCCAGCATTTTGCCCAGCGCATCAGGCGCGCTCAATGTGCCGGACACCTCCCCCGAGACCAGATTGCGCACAAGGGATGTGGGCACAGAAACCTGCACACCCGACTGGCGTGAAAACTGGCGGATGGCCGCAGCCAGAGGCTGGGATGCAATATGGAACGTATGCACTCCCACTCCGGATAGGGGCGCTGTCTGCGCCATGGCGGGCAGACTTGCCGTAGCGCTGCACAGCAACCCACCCAGAGCGTACCAGCCAACAGACACGTTTTTTAAGCGGCGACCAAACAAAATGTGATGCATCTTTCACCTGACAAACAACCATCGGGCTATGGCAGGAACAGCCAGAACCGACAGTGAGATGCATTCGCAACTCCCTGCATACAGAGGTAAGACTCACGTCGGGCGTATTTACCCACCCCCTGAACGCAAAAAAAATCAGCGAGAGCCAGATGTAATAAGCAATCCGTTGCCCGGCAGGTGGGTCAGCTTTAACCCCCGCCCGTTAATAAGGGATAAAATGGCATCATCCGGGTGGTCATTCCGTAGCACGGCATCCACCCGGTCCATTCCAGCGGTATTGGCCCAGACCCATGTTGGCCCGCGGCGGTAACGCGCAATAAGCCGCAAGGCATCGGCCACGCTCTGGTTCCGTATAACCAGTTCACCATACCGCCAAGCGGCTATATCTTCTGGGTCCACGGCGGGGTCACGCATGACGGCGCCGCCACGCAGGTAATGCGCCGCCTGCCCTACCTGCAGGTCCGTTTGCATGGCTGCATCCTGCTTGCCCACCAGCACGCGGCCCTGAGTAACCGCAATATCCACCCGGTTTTTATCCTGCCCGACAAAAAAAGCCGTGCCCACATCCTGCGTAACACCATCGGCCGCCACAACCCGGAAGGGCCTTGTATCCTGATGTTGCACATCCACCCACAACCGGCCTGCCAGCAGTTCCACCCTGCGTTCCGTGGGGGAAAAATGCAGGGCAACGGCAGATTGCGCATCCAGCGCCAGACTGGTGCCATCGGGCAGGGTATAGGTTGCTACCTCCCCCGCATGGGTCAGGTAATCCGCGCGCAGATGCAGCATAATATCGGGGGCAAAAAACAGTGCCACTCCCAATGCGGCCATGACAGGCAACGCAAACGCCCAGCGTTTTGCGGGCTTCCATGCCCTTCGGGGTTGAACGGGCCTGCACCGGAGCTGGGGTTCCGCCTGAGCCAGAACCTGTTCAAACAGATGCAGTTCCTGCCAGAGCTGCCGCTCTGCATCAAACGCCTGCCTGTGCTCCTCCGCTTCGGCCAGCCATGCCTTTACGGCAGCAACGCTCTGGGGGGACGTATGGCCAGACGCCAGCACAACCACCCATTCGCGGGCCTTGATTCGTGCTGGAGACTGAGAACTTTGAGCGGACACGCAACAGACCTATTTCTTAATACCAATATATATTGACAGCATAGTTTTATAAAAATGCTGCATTTTCCTGAACAATAGCTCTCAGGAAGGTCCGGCGTCCCGGCTCAGGGCAATACTATCCAGCGCACGGCGCATATGCCGCTCTACCGATGTGGTGGAAATACCCAGCTCCACCGCAATGCGCTGCTGGGGCACGCCCTGAATTCTGTTCAAGTAAAGAATATAGCGTGTGCGTTCGGGCAAGGCCCTTATCACGTTATCCATATGCTCAATATCTTCGCGCCCCATTGTTACCCGTTCGGGGGAAAAACTCTCCCGGCTGCCATGCAGCAGGTCCTGCGCGTCCTGCTTGGCCTGATCGTGGCGTTTCAGGCGCATCTTGTGCGTTTTGGCAGAATTAAGCGCAAGCCGAACAAGGTAGGGTTGCGGGTTTTCTATGGAGCGGTCGTCCTCCACGCCCTGCAGCTTGATCCACAACCCCTGCACCACATCCTCGGCCTCCGGGCGGCTTCCCACGATCTGTTTGACCATGCGGACAAACACGGAACGCTGGGAAATCAGGAGTTGAGACAGGGTAAACGCGTTGGACCGCATAAGCCTAGGAACTCTGGGAGACTGACGATGCAGCCCCAATACCGCATATGCAACTCAATATCAATTAGCACTCTTTTACCCCCTCTCCTTCGCACATAGGTGGCGGTGTGGCAGGCATCTATACGCATCTGCTTTATCTGATCTGCAATAATGAATGAAATCATGACGTATAACTGCATGACATTCTTGCAAAATTGCCAAAACGTAATTGAAAAACCAAAATATCTTCTATATTTTGCGCAAAATCTTAGAATTAAAAGAGATTATTTTGCTCCATTCCCTTACATCCCGGATCGTCTTTGTCGGCTCCATCGTCAGTGTTAATCTGGTCTGTCTTTCCGGGTTGCTGCTTTCCGCTTCCAACAGCATGATCTCCAGCTTTGAATGGAACGCCCACAGGCAGAAAATTACCGAAATTGTCTCTGAAACCCTGTCCGACCTGCGCGAGGCCCAGGCCGAGGAACGCGGCTACCTGCTGACCACGGACCCCTCCTTTGCCAAGGATTTTGACGACCGCGTTGCGTCTGCCCTCGCCAAGGTCAACATGCTTGAACAACTGGTGCAGGATAACCCCATCCAGCACGAACGGGCACAAAGCCTGCAAATTGCTACCAACGAACGGCTGGACACCCTGACCAAGCAGATCGCACTGGCCCGTCAGGGCCGGTTTGATGAGGCCCGCTCGCGGGTTATTATTGGTCAGGGCCGGGTAAACATGGCCATTATTGCCCAAAAAGCTGATGAAATCCGCCAGACAGAGCAGGAACTGCTCATTGCGCGGGAAGCCACGGCAAGGGCGCATGTCACATGGAACAGAAATCTGGTTATCGGCGGGTGCCTGATTATTGTTCTGCTGGTCAATGGGCTTCTGTATTTTGTGCTCAACGGCATGCGCCGTTCCGTCAGCCAGATTGTGCGGGCCATGTCCGACTTCGGGAACGGCAACCGCACCGTGCGTGTGGATGACCAGATGGGCTGCACCGAATTTGATATGCTGGCCCAAGGCTACAACACCATGGCCGAACGCCTGGACGCCGCCATGCAGGCGCAGGAAGCCAGCGACTATAAACTGCTCAAGGCCAATACCGAACTCAAACGCAACAACGAGGCCATGGAACTGCTGGGGGAAATGGCACACCGCCTGCAAGCGGCCCGCACCAGCGATGAACTTTCGGCCATTATCTGCGCTTTTGTGCCCCGCGTGCTGCCCGGCATACCCGGCGCACTATACACACATAACCACACCACAAACCAGCTTGAACGTATTGCACACTGGGGCAGCAGCACACCCGTTGGCTGCGAGGGGTTACATCCTTCCTCCTGCTGGGCGCTACGGCTGGGGCAGAGCCACTCCGTCAACACCCCCGGCGGGGATGTAAGCTGCCAGCATGTGGATAGCAATGTCAGCATTTATCATTGCGAACCCCTGTTTGCGAGTGGCGAGGTTGTGGGGCTTTTGTACCTGCAAAGCCATGTCGCGGAGGAAAACCGCTTCCGCCTTGTTGCACTGGTGGAAAACATTGCCTCTGCTCTGGTCAACCAGAACCTGCAGAAAGACCTGCTGGAACAAACAATCCATGACCCGCTGACCGGCCTATACAACCGCCGTTACATGGAAGAAACCCTGAACGCCGAAATTGCCACCGCCAGCCGGAACAACACCGCACTGGGCCTGATTATGGCCGATATTGACCATTTCAAGCACATTAACGATGAATTCGGGCATGATGCGGGGGACATGGTCCTGCGCACCATTGCCAATGAAATCCAGAACTCCTTCAGAAGTAATGACATTGTTTGCCGCTTTGGTGGGGAGGAGTTCCTGATCATCACAACCTCCCACCCGCTGAACACGCTTATCCAGCGGGTGGAAAACCTGCGGGCAAGCCTGTCCCGGCTGGAATTGCATTACAATGGCCGCGTTCTGGGCAAAACCACCATGTCGTTCGGTGTGGCCATGTGGGACAAATCCTTACCGACGGAAACAACCGCCATTATCCGCAAGGCGGATGCCGCGCTGTATCAGGCCAAAAAGGACGGGCGGGACCGTATTGTTGTCGGCTGAAAGCGCGCACAAACGTAGCAACGCCAGAACGCACCTCCGCCTCCCTCTTGATCTCCCGCGCGATCCGACCCACTCTAGGTGGGAGCAACATACCGCCTGACGCGCCAGAGCGCCCTGCGCAGGGCAGCACCCGTTGCCACGCTGCGGGCCATGCATGCGCAGGATAATACCGGGGAACGTAGGACAGAATCATGGACCTTCTGCACACTCTCAAACACCGCCATACAACCAAGGCATATGACAGCGAGCGCAAGATACCGGCCCCAGTCGTCGCGCAACTGCTGGAAGCCCTGCGTTACAGCCCCTCCTCCGTTAACTCCCAGCCATGGCACTTTTTTGTGGCCGATACGGCCGAGGGCAAAGCCCGTATTGCCAAATCCACCAGCGGCACCTTTGCCTTTAATGCCCCCCGGGTTCTGAATGCCTCGCACGTTATTGTGCTGAGTGCGCGCAACACGCTGCCACCAGAATACCTGCAAACCCTTGCAGACCAGGAACAGGCCGATGGCCGCTACGCCGATGCAGATGCCCGCGCGCTGGCGCACAAAGGGCGCTCCGGGTTTGTAGGGTTGCATGAACAGGCCGGGGATGTTGCCACATGGACACAAAAACAGACCTATATTGCTCAGGGTTTTCTGCTTTTGTCTGCGGCACTCCTTGGCGTGGACGCCACCCCGATGGAAGGCTTTGATGCTGCCATTCTGAGCAAAGAACTGGAACTGGCGGAAAAAGGCCTGTCACCAGCCGTTATTGTGGCTCTTGGCTACCATTCGGATGCTGACTTCAATGCCAAGCTCCCCAAATCCCGCCTGCCCGAGAAAGCCATCTTCTCGCACATCTGACGGCCCCTCCCCTCCTGCGCCATTCCGGTCAGGGAGGGGGTATTCCCCCCACAAATGGGGGGAATTATGACCCGCCATTGGTGTTGATCGGGTCATCATTGATTTTCATTTTTTTAATAATTTGCGCAAGTTCGTGCGCATAGGCTGTTTTAACATTGGTAACGGCCTTGCCCACCCGCTCCTTGGGGTGTTTCTGGCATTCGTCCCTTATGGCTTTGGACAGGCCTTTTGTAACCTCATCCGGCGGACGGGACTCACTCATTTTATCGCCTGAATAATCTTCATGCTCGGAGTTGAGGTAATCTATACAAATCCCGTTGGCGTTATTGGTCGTCTTCTGCATCAACGCCTTATAGTCCCCGTCCTCCTCATTATCCTGCGCCATGGCAGGAACCGAGCACACGGCAAGCACACCGCCCAGAACAAGACTTATAAGCTGTTTACGCATGGTCCGTGCCTTCCATATTCCTGCCCCATGGGCACATGGCTGCTGATACTACCATACCCGGCCATGACCTACCTAACCGCAGGGGCCCACTGGCGCACAAAGCATGTATGCACCCCACAAAACCGGCACAAGCCCGCATAACGCATACCATAAGGGGCTTCCCGCTCAGCCGGGCATGAGCGTGCCCGTTTGCGGCAGCGCATCAAACATGCGTGCAAGGGTTGCCATGACAGGCATAACCTCTCCCGCCACATGCCGCGTGCACAGGCACAATGTTTCGTTCAACCGCAGGTTATCCAGAGCATGGAACGATAAATCCCCCGATGACACATCCTGCACAACATCCAGCCATGTCAGAAAACCCATGCACTCACCTTGCTTTATGTAATCACGGATAAGCCGGACCGAATTTGTATCCATCATTACTCTGGGTTGCACACGCATGCGCGTAAACGCGCCCTCCAGCCTTGGCCAGATGGAAAGCGAGCCATCTGGCAGGCACAAAGGCAAATCTGCACAGGCGGATAACAGGTCGGCCTCCGTGCCCCCTGCAGGAGCAAACCCCGGAGCCGTGATCAAACCAATGTCATATTCACGCTTTTTATGAATATGGATGTCCTGATCATCCAGCACGTTAAAAGCAATAACCACATCCAGCTCCCCCGAGCGGAGCTGTTGCAAAAGGGTGCTGGTATCCGACACAATAATTTTCAGGATCAGTGTGCCGGTACGCAGTTCCGGTTGGGCCATAACAAATGGCAGCAGGCATTCCATAATACCCACGCGCATGCCTGTGGCATTGGGGCGCGAGATAACGGCACGCAGCTCACGCTCCGCATCAATCCAGCGTGTTGCCTGTTCGAGCAGTTTTTTACCGGCATCGGTCAAGCTGGAGCCTTGGGGCGTGCGGGCCATTAACGGAGCCCCAAAGGCGCGTTCGAGCATTTGCATCTGCCGGATGAGTGCGGAGGGCGCAACATTCAGCACTTCTGCGGCCCGACGGACCGAGTTGTGGCGGCTGATTTCCACAAAAGAGAGCAACTCGCGCGAGAAGGCGGACATTCTTCCTGTTTCCCCCTTGTGTATAAAAAATCAGAACACCGCTAACAACTCATTGCGCTACAATAACAAAAAGACAATGTCTAATGTTCAGGCTTCCTTGCCATGTTTTTTAGGGGAGCGCGCCCGTGCCAAAAAATACCTTACTGCCACCCGACCTGACCGCCACAGACCGGGCATTGCTTGAAAGAACCATACAGATTTCAGAAGAAAGCCGTAAAACCGGCAACCATCCGTTTGGTGCTCTGCTGGCCACGGCTGATGGAAAAATCCTGCTGGAATCAGGGAACACCGCCGCCACGGACCGTGGCACCGGCCATGCGGAACTGAACGTGGCCCGCAAGGCAGCAAGCCTGTTTACGGCAGAAGCCCTGTCCACCTGCACGCTGGTCACATCCGTGGAGCCATGCTGCATGTGCGCAGGCGGCCTGTACTGGGCCGGGATCGGGCGGCTTGTTTACGGCATGACCGAAAAACGTCTGGCCAGCCTGACAGGGAACAACCCCGAAAACCTGACCATGAACATGCCCTGCACACAGGTATTGGACGCAGGACAACGCAAGGTTGTTGTTGTTGGCCCGGTGCAGGACATGGAAGCCAGAATTGCCCATGTGCATGAAGGGTTCTGGTAAAAACATGCCCTACGCCACCACGCCCCAGAAGCCCCAACACCCTGCCCCAACCGGCGTGGATGAGGTTCTGCCCATCACACGTATGCTGCCTTTGGCCGTGCAGCACGTTATGGTCATGTATATGGGGGCTATTACGGTCCCCCTTGTTATCGGGCGTGTGCTGGCATTACCTGCGGCACAAACGGCAATTCTGATTCAGGCGGACCTGCTCACCAGCGCTATTGCAACTCTGCTGCAAACAATTGGCACACGCTGGCTGGGCGCACGCCTCCCCCTTATGCAGGGCGTCTCGTTTGCAACGGTGTCCTGCGTGGTGGGCATTGCCTCCTCCCCCGCTTTTGCTCACAGCCAGCAGAACGAAGGCCTGCGCACGGTTTATGGCGCGGTAATTATTGCAGGTTTGACCGCTATCCTTGCGGCCCCTCTGGGGCGGTATGTCATGCGCCTTTTCCCTCCCCTTGTGGTTGGCACCGCCCTGACCATTATGGGGCTTAGCCTCCTGCCTGTGGCGGTGAACGAAATAGCCGCGGGCACAGGCTTACAGGCGGGAAAAAACATGCTTGTCGCCATGAGCGTCTTTGCCTGCGCAATTGGTTTATCCATTGCGGGGCATGGGGTATTTAAAAACCTTGCGGTTATTATTGGCGTGGGTGTGGGGCTGGCTGTGGCCTTTGCCATGGGTCAGATAACACCACATCTGAGCAACATGCCCCCACTGCTGGCACCTGTGCCGCCCTTCCCGCTAGGGTGGCCGATTTTTCATATCATGCCCTCACTGAGCATGATCGTTATTGTTGCCATTACATGGGTTGAATCCATTGGCGATGCAGTTGTTGTCGGCACCATGACCGGACGCCCTGCTACGCCGGGGTTGGTCAGCAGGCTGTTGCGGGCCGATGGGGTGGCAACGCTTCTGGGCGGGATTATGGGGTCGTTCCCCTATACCGCTTTTTCCGAAAACGTAGCCCTGCTGGGCATTACAGGGGTGCGTAGCCGTTGGATTGTGGCTCTGGCCGGAGCTTTGCTGTTTGGTCTGGGGCTTTCCCCCTTTCTGGCAACAGCAGTTGCGGCCATTCCCCCTGCCGTTGCAGGAGGTGCGGGGCTGATGATTTTTGGCTCGTTGATGATGGTTGGCATACAGATACTGGGCACGCAAAAACTACAGCCGGGGAACAGACCTTTTATTGTTGCTTCGGTCAGTATTGTTCTGGCCATGACTATTGTGCTCAAGCCGGATTTTTTTATTTTCATGCCCCAGTGGGCTCAGCCCATCCTGCAATCTCCCGTTGTTACGGGCTGCCTGAGCGCCATAGCGCTCAACATTATTCTGTCCCTCAACAGGCAAAACCTGTGAATATGCTGGCCAGAAAAACCAGTGCGATAGCCAACACCATATTCCTGCAATAACGCCCCCAGCCAGAACAACGTGACCGTTGCCCGAACTCCCCTGCCAACTTCACCCAACGCTTTTAACTTTTTAATAATCCCTTCTGCCCATGCTGTACGACATTGACGTATGGCAGGACCTTTCCATGACAACTCTCAACACAGCCCAGACTGCTCATAGGGGCTTCTCCCACACGGCTGGGTCCTACAATACGGCACTCAACACGAGCAGTGCAGCCACCACCACCGCCGCAGACGGCACCCCTTCCAGCACGGCAGGGCAGTCGGGCGCAGAAGACCCTGTGCAAATAACATTATCTCAGGCTGGCATTGATTTTTTAGCAAACTCGTCCTCTGCCACCAGCGCGTATCTCGCCTCCGCACAGGAGGCACTGAGCAGGCTGGATCAGCTTGCCAAATCAAGCCACGCTTCCGCCAAAAAGCAGGCAGAAGATCAGGTTAATATTCTCAAGGCGCAGATACGCCTGCTGGTGCAGTTTAAAGCATTCATGTCGCCCAAAGCACTGGCGCAGGCTCTGGCACAGCTTGCACGGCAACTGGCTGCTGCCGTTGCCCAATATACGCAAAGTGGCGGCAGCAATGCCGCCATGGGCAATGCCTTGCTGGCAACCCCACAAGGCACAGCGCAAGAACCGTCCAATACACAGGATGCCCCTGAGCAAAACAACGCGACCACGCAAACACAACAGACCGATGCCGCTACGGACCAAAGCAGCGCCACGCCGGATAGCGCACCGGCCGAGACCTCACCCACCAACGCAACAAACACAAAAAACAGCGAAGATCAGGACTTTGCACAATCGGTACGGGGGTTAGCCGCACAGATTAAAGCACTGCTCCCCGCAAACAGGCACCACCAGAAGAAAACAGACGCCCCAGCCGATACCGACCTCCAGAGCATACGGAATGCTCTTGAAGCCGTAGATCAGATGAGCCCGTCCCTGAGCGGACAATAACCACAGCGCAAACTGACGCACCAACAGGCGGGGAATGGAAAAGCTGACTCTCTGGACTTTTTACGAAAAAAGCGGTTAAGAAAAACCCATGAGATGGTTTGCAACAAGCATGATCTGCCGCATCCTCGGGCATAAATGGGGACCATGGCAGCGCCAGCGGTCATGGGATGGTAGCGGAGAGTTCCAGCACCGCAAATGCATGCGGCGTGGCTGTCTGGCTACAGAGCAACAACGAACAGACTAAGCGCTCTTTTGGGCGGTTAGTGACTTGGTCATTCAGAATTTTCAGGCTTATCACGATAATACAGCCTGATTGTCCAACAAAACAATCAGACTATATCATCAAAGCTTTAAGCTATACCTAAAGCCATTTTAGCAAATGTCACTCTTTCGGGAGAATCTGCAAATACATATCCTTTTTCCAATAGTTTCCTCGTGTAATATTTATTATAAATAAACGCCCAAACAAACGATGTAATAAATACACCAATTCCTATTGTGCATGCACCTATAATGCATTGGATTACAAAAAATCCAATAAACGTTATAAAATCCATCCTAAATAAACATGGGAACGCACCAAAAAAGAAAGTCGTCCACGAGAAACCGTAAAACCCGTCTTTCTCTATACCGGTATCTTTGTGCCGAAGTTTAATCCGTGTGGCCATTGCAAGCTCTCGAACTGCATTAACGATATTTAACGCATACATATAGGAAGCGCACAGGACAATCTCTAATCAAATAATAATGCACGCGGCTCACCAAAAGGTTCGGCAATAAACTATTGCCATAGCAGACTTATTGAACTGCACAGACAACAAAATAATTGAATTGCAGGAGTTTGTAACTTCTGTCTCTACACACACTAAGGTGCTTATCGGCCGCACCGCTACCCGAAGAAGAAGGTAGATGAGTCGAGTTTTAGTGTACATGAACGAGAAGCAAAGACGTATGCCTCCTGCCATGATCCATGGTGGCCATCAACGCTACCGCATGACTCGCCTCCAGCGATTTATACGGTTATTATAGCCTCAAATTGAAATCTTATATTTTGGAGAGCCATTATGAGCAGGAAAAGCTCAAAGCCATTTTGGGCGAAAAACTACAAAAAAGCAGCTTATAATCGACAATATTATTTCAAGAAAAAAATGCAAGATAAATTTGCATCGGTCGCCATCATGTTCTTCGGCGGCGCTGTTATTTTTGGCTGGTTATTTCCAAGTCACGATCATGCACATAAATCCAATATTACCTCTATTTCCCCTAAATCAGCATATGCCGCAAATTCCTATTTGAACGATACATCCTCTTCCAATGCAACTTATCGCCCAGACTTCAATTGCTCTTCAGACCACTCGAAAGACAGCATTGCAACGATGCTGTGCCAGAATAGTGAGGCAGCCAAGCATGAGTTGATATTCGACCAAACGTATTATGCTTTGCGCCAAGTGGTTGGGAAAGATGGATGGAAGGCTCTTAAGCAAGAAGTTGGGGCTGATGATACGATTTTGAAGGAATGCCTTGATTCTTCAAAATCAACCAGTCCCCAGAACATCCCTCAGGCAGATCCAGTTTGTTATATCACTCACATGGATGCGTTAACTGACAAGTATAAGTCACGCCTATACGGTCCCTCCCTAGAAGAAGCCAGCAGGCCCATTGAACAGCACATCGCTCTCCAGAATGATTTGATTGCTCTTGGTTTTCTTGGGGGAAACGCGCAAGCCGATGGTGTTTATGGCGAAAGTACACGAGCCGCAATTATCAAATGGCAAAAGTCTCATGGGGATAGTGACGTCACCGGATTTATCTCAGATGATGATGCCGACAAATTATCTCAAGAAGTTGAAAAGATCGCGCCTTCGGGGGGTAACCTTCAATCGTCTGGAGTTGCATTTTCAGCGCCAGAACCAGCGTCAAACTCCAGCACGCACAATGACGACAGCCAATCTGGGTCGAACTTTCCGTATTACCTAGCACTTTTTGCAGCAATCTGCGCTGCCTTATATGTATTCGTAAAATCGATGCAGAAAAAAGCATATCAGGCCACGTGGGATAGTGTATCTAAAGAAATATTCAGTCAAAAATTGAATTTACAAATTGCAAGAACGCAAAAACTTACAACAGACCAATACGGAACGCTACAAACTGCCGCGTGGGTAAGAGAAATAAATTATTTTATGGAGACACGAATTGAAGGAATTATTATTTCTGGAATAAATAACCCAACCCTTCGTCAGAAACTAAGACTAAACGCTATAAATCTCATTACTGAAGTTGCCTCAGACCCTTTGCCCGTCAATACCGGAAGCACAGCATACGTCAGCAACCCCTCTGTTTTTGATACTAGAATGAGTCCTTTCGATTATGAACAGCACTGCGCATTAATACTGAGCAACGCAGGTTGGGATGCTCATGCAACCCAGAAGAGCGGAGATCAGGGGGCGGATGTTATTGCCCGAAAAGGGAATGTCCGCATCGTTGTACAATGTAAGCTGTATTCTGGAACAGTGGGGAATGATGCTGTGCAACAAGCCTTTGCCGCTCAAAATTTTCAAGGAGCAAACGGCGCCATCGTGGCCACAAACTCAACATTCTCACAATCGGCCAGACAGGTGGCGGCTACTACTGGCGTCATACTAGTCCATCATACCCAACTTCCTACTGCAGCAGAGGAAATTTACAACCGGACAAATGATCAGCCCATCTTATCCACTCTTTTGTAATTGAAGCACGGAGAAGCAAAACGGCATACCGTCTGTGATGGACAGGACGAGCGATGGTCTCTGCTCGCAATTCATATCCCAGAAAGCCTCATCTTCTGATTTAAAAAATATTTCCTGAGCCTAGAGCCCAAGTCGGATGTGCTTTCCCACCAAATCGCAACGACAACTGGGCTCAAGATACTGGCTGAAATGAAGCATTACACGCGTGCTGCTTCAGGATGCTATGATCAACATTTTATAATAGTAAATTATAACCCAGCATCGGCACACATAAAGGCCAATCTCTCATAAAATATGGGTATTTGCTGTCATGGCGGAAGGGGTGGGATTCGAACCCACGGTACGCTCTCACGCACGCCGGTTTTCAAGACCGGTGCCTTAAACCGCTCGGCCACCCTTCCTTAACCTGTTCAGGTGCAGCCTTATAAACAGGATGCAACGGTTCTGTCCAGCGGGACAAAGCGGGGGAGTTCACCGCGTAGCGCTTGCCCTTCCTGCCTTGGAACTGTACAAGCCCCAAACAGAATAGCCATTCCTCTCAGGAACCAAGTATGAAACAGCAGGCAAACCTGATCCGCGCCGGTCAGGTGATTGAGCATGATGGCCGTCGCTGGACGGTCTTAAAACAGCAGATTATTACCCCGGGTAAGGGCGGTGCGTTCATTCAGGTTGAAATGCGCGACCTCAAGACCGGCAATAAAACCAACGAACGCTGGCGCACGGCTGATACGGTCGAACGGCTGATGACCGAAGACCGCGAATATCTGTATTCCTATACAGATGGCGAACTGCTGGTTCTGATGGACCCCGAAACCTTTGAACAGCTTTCTGTCCCCACCGATCTACTGGGCGATCAGGCTCCCTTCATTCAGGACAACATGACCATCAACCTGCATCTGGTTGAAGGGGACCCGGTTGGCATTGACCTGCCCCCGCATGTTACGCTGGAAGTGGTTGAAGCTGATCCGGTTGTCAAAGGCCAGACCGCCAGCTCCTCCTACAAGCCCGCCATGCTGTCCAATGGTGTCAAAACCATGGTCCCGCCGTTTATCGAAGCGGGTGAACGCATTGTGGTCCGCACGGAAGACGGGTCTTACGTCGAACGCGCCAAGGACTGATTTTTTCAGTTTTTTTCTCTCCAGAGCAGGACTTAATTACAGTGGCCATGCGTCTCTCCCCCGTCATGATGGTGATGCAAACCGCAGCCCAGAAGGCGGCCAAGCGTCTCCTGCGCGATTTTAACGAAGTCGAGCAGCTTCAGGTAAGCATCAAGGGGCCGGGTGACTTTGTTTCCCAGGCGGACCTCCGTGCAGAACAGACCCTGCGCGAAGAACTGGAACGGGCCCGTCCGGGCTATGCCTTCCTTATGGAAGAATCCGGGGAATCGGGTAGCGATAACTGGACATGGCGCTGGATTGTTGACCCGCTCGACGGCACCTCCAACTTCCTGCACGGCATTCCGCACTGGGCCATTTCCATTGGTCTCCAGCGCCGCCTGCCCGATGGCAAGGTGGAACTGGCCGCTGCCCTGATCTACAACCCCGCAGCGGGTGAAATGTTCTGGGCCGAAAAGGGGAGTGGCGCATTCCTGAACGAGCGGCGCATTCGTGTGTCCGCCCGGCGGGAAATGCCCGAATCCCTGTTTGCCACAGGCATTCCCTTTGCCAAGGTGCCTGCCCGCCAGCGCCTGCCTTTTGCACGCGTGCTGGGCAACCTTATGCCCCGCGTGGCTGGCGTGCGCCGCTTTGGCGCGGCCTCGCTGGACCTCGCATGGGTCGCGGCAGGCCGTTACGAAGGGTATTGGGAATTCGGCATCAAGCCGTGGGATTGTGCCGCAGGTATTCTGATCGTGCGTGAAGCGGGCGGTCAGGTTACAGCCCCCGACGGCACGGAACTGGATGACCTGCCCGACGATGTGATGATTGTTGCTGGCAATGGCAACATGCACGGCAAGCTGCTCGACATTGTTGCCGACAGCCTGAAAAACCCGGAATAACACCCCGCCGACCAGCCACCGGACTACGCCTGAGCTGGGGAGAGTAACACTGCATGACTACGCATTTACCTCCCCACACAATCTCGGCGGGTCCAGAGGCCGGTTTGGCATCCCCCCATACCCCAACAGAATGCCCACTCTGCCGCGCACAGGGGGCCGCTTTTGCATTCAGCAAAAATGGCTACGACCTGTTCCGCTGCCCCGACTGTGATTTTCTGTTCGTGCATCCCTACCCGGATGCCGCCACACTCCGTGCGTTTTACGAAACGACGTATCGCGGTGCATCAGCCGATTTTTATCCCAAGGCTTCCAGCCGTCGCTGGCGTGCGTTGTGGCGGAGCCTCCAGTTCCTGCCTTATGTCTGGCGCAAGGATGTTCTGGATTTTGGGTGTGGCGGCGGCTTTATGGCCGAGGCATTCAGCAGGCTGGGTGCGCGCGCTGCGGGTCTGGACATCAGCCAGAACAGCATTGCCTACGCCAAGCGCCACTTCCCACAAGCCACATTCTACTGCGAAGATTCAACCACCTTCCGCCAGCGTGGCCTGACATTTGACTTTGTATTCAGCTCCGAGGTGCTGGAACATGTGGCCGGGCCAAACGAGTTTATGCAGACACTGGCCGCAATTACCCGCCCCAATGGCTTTGTCTATATTTCGGCCCCAGATATAGGGCACCCTGCCGTGCCACAGGACCTTCCCTCCTGGACGGATATTTGCCCGCCCGAACATTTACAGTTTTTCAACCACCGCAATCTCTGCCTGATTTTTGAACGCTACGGCTTTACCCTGCACAAAACCATGAAAAGCCGTACGCCAGCCCACTCGGTCATTTTCCGGCGCAAGAGTTCCTGACCCACACCATTACGGCTCGGCTCTGGCATTTGCCGCAAGAATAGCTCATGTAAAGTAAACCATGCAGCCATCCTTCCCCTCTGCCCACGAAGCCCCAGCCCTTGTTCCCCATCAGGGGCGGTTTTCGCTCCTGACAGAAGATGGCGAACTGCTCAGCCTGAGTGCCGCCGAGGTACGCGAGCGACTGCACTCTATGCCGTGCCCACTGGTGGTGCATGCCCCGGCACTGGCCCGCAAGCTGGACCTCCCCCCCACAGGCCAGCCCGCCCCCTGGCTGGACCTGCTGGAACTTTTTACATTCGTGTATCCCGCCCGCCCGGTGGCCCCCACTCCCCGCGGCCTTGCTCTGGCCCTTGGGCTGGACGAGCAGAATATTGACCGGGCAGAGGCAGACCTGCTGCCCAACCTTTTGTCCATCCTGCTGGGTGAGCTGGCACGGCAGGCCAGAAGCGGGCAGATTGAACTTCTGGCGGCCTTTACGGTCCGGCTGGGGCAGGCTGGCTGGATATGGACCGGCACTGTGGCGGAAACCATAGACCTGCACAGCCGGCTCACCAACAACGGCAGGCTGGCGGAAGAAGCCACCCAGCCCGCAGATGCCCTGCGCGTATGGCGGCACCTGCCCAAATGGGAGGAAAGCGCGCAACGCCCTCCCCCTGCCTCCCACCCCATCAGCCCGGCGGAAGCACGGGAGCGGCTGGTCAACATTCTGGGGAGCGATGCTGAGGTCCGGTCCGGGCAGGCAGATTTTGCCAGTGTCTCAACCGAGGCATTTGCCCCCCGCACCATGCGCGGCGACCCCGCCATTGTGCTGGCCGAAGCCGGAACAGGCACCGGCAAAACACTGGGCTACATAGCCCCGGCCAGCCTGTGGGCAGAGCGGAACGACGGTGCGGTGTGGCTCAGCACCTATACGCGCCACCTGCAACGCCAGATCGAGCAGGAAACAAAACGCCTCTACCCCGACCCCACAACACACCGCCAGAAGGTAGTGCTGCGCAAAGGGCGTGAAAACTACCTGTGCCTGCTGAACATGGAAGAAGCCGTCAACTCCGCGGCCTCCCGCCCCGCAGGCATTACCATTGCCCTGTGCATGCTCGCACGCTGGGCCTTGGCCACAGCAGACGGAGACCTGTTTGGCGGGGACCTACCCGGCTGGTTTGGGGACCTGTTCGGCCACGGCAACCTTGCCGGTGTCGCTGACCGCAGGGGGGAGTGCATCCACGGAGCCTGCGCGCATTATCAGCGCTGCTTTGTTGAACACTCCATACGCCGTGCGCACGATGCCGCACTGGTCATTGCCAACCATGCGCTGGTCATGACACAGGCCGCCTACGCTCAGGCGGGCATGAGTGATGATGACGAAGCAGGCGAACAGGGTAACATTCCCACACGCTATGTGTTTGATGAAGGCCACCATCTGGCCGATGCGGCAGACAGTGCTTTTTCCGCCGAGCTTTCGGGGCTGGAAACGGCCGAACTGCGGCGCTGGCTACTGGGAGCAGAAGGCCGACGCTCACGCGCAAGGGGGCTCAAGCGCAGGCTGGATGATCTGATTGTCGGCCATCCCAAGCTTGAAAACCCGCTGGATGCCGCCTTGCTGGCGGCCACGGCCCTGCCAGCACCAGGCTGGTCCACACGTCTGGCACCAGAGGCAGCAAACACACCCCCGCCCCCGGAGCCCATGGAACTGAATACCCTGTTCCCGCCCGAACCTCCGGCTGACCAGCCGATTATGGAAAACCCGACAGAAGCCTTTTTGCGCCTGTTGCGCCAGCAGGCCATGGCCCGTGCGGCCGAGGGGGGCAAACAGTCCATCCACACGGCCATGGAATGCGACCTGCACCCGCTTGTGCCCGACATGGCCGAGGCAGGCCAGCAACTGGCCCGCGCGCTCAGTCGGATTGTAGAGCCCCTGCGCACACTAAGCGAACGCCTGCAAGCCCGGCTGGAAGAAGATGCAGACACGCTGGACACCACAACCCGTGGCCGCATAGAGGCCATGACCCGCGCCCTGCGCCGCCGCGCCATATCCCGGCTGGATGCATGGATTACCATGCTAGCCGCACTGGACCAGCCGCCAGAGCCGGGCAGCACACCTGCGCATATCCACTTCATTCGCCTTGAACGGCGCGACAAGCAGCGCATGAACGAACAGGACGTAGGGCTTTACCGCCACTGGCTGGACCCGACCATTCCGTTTGCGGGCATTATGGCCATGCCCGCGCAAGGCATGCTCATGACCTCCGCCACCCTGCGTGACCAGCAAGGCGGTGGAACAGAGAGTGACGAGGCCGAAACCGCGTGGGAGGCAGCAGAAGCCCGCACCGGGGCCAATCATTTCCCCTCCCCTGCCCTGCGGGCCAGTCTGGCCAGTCCGTTTGATTATGCCCGCCAGACCCGCGCCTTTATTGTAACGGACGTGGACAATAGCAGCCTTGTGGACCTGTCTGCGGCGTTTCGTACCCTTTTCCAGTCCTCTGGCGGCGGCGGGCTTGGGCTGTTTACCGCCATCTCCCGCCTGCGCGGTGTGTATGACCGCATAGCCCCCACGCTGGAGGAAGAAGGCCTGCCCATTTACGCCCAGCATGTGGATGCCATGGACAACAACACGCTGGTTGATATTTTCCGGACCGAGGAACATGCCTGCCTGCTCGGCACGGATGCCATGCGGGATGGGGTGGACGTTCCGGGCAATGCCCTGCGTCTGGTTGTGTTTGAGCGCGTGCCTTGGCCCCGGCCAGATATTCTGCACCGTGAGCGGCGGATTCATTTGTCTGGTGGAGACCCAAAAGGATTTGATGACCGCATAGCCCGACTTAGGCTACGGCAGGCCTTTGGGCGGCTGATTCGCCGGCAGTCAGACCGTGGGGTGTTTGTCCTGCTGGACCGGCGCACACCCACAAGGCTTTTAAGCGCCTTCCCCAACGGGGTTGCCGTCGAGCGGTGTGGCCTTGCGCAAACGGCACGCCAGATCACCGCTTTTCTGGCGGAGCAGGCCGGACAAAACTGACCAGCCCGCCCCAGACCGCCTGATTAGAGCGGCTTAAGGTTGGTGGCCGCCTGCTTGCCGCGTTCCTCCACCATGTCGTAGGACAGTTTCTGTCCATCATTCAACGCGCGCAGACCGGCTGCCTGTACAGCGGTAATATGCACAAACACGTCTTTCCCTCCATCATCGGGGGCAATAAAACCAAACCCTTTGGTGGCGTTGAACCATTTAACGGTACCTGTCGACATGAGCGAAGTCATCCTTATTTCGGCCAGTTACTCCTCCTGCACACGACGTGCCGCGAGGAGAGATGACATTCTCCCCCACGACCGGGGGCGCTTGTCAATCACAATTCAACCCGCACCCCAATTCCTTTCGCCCGGACACCTTACGGATTGAGCGTACTTTTGAGGAAGGCAAGGCTGCGTTCCTGTGCCTGTACAAAGGCCTGCGCATTGTAAGATGCGCGCTCCTCACAGCCAAAACCGTGTTCTGCATCGTCATAAACATAAAGTTCAACGTTGGGCTGAGCAGCCCGGATGGCGGCTATGTCGGCATGGGGAATACTCGTATCCCGCTCACCAAAATGTAATTGCACGGGGCAGCGTGGAGTCTCCTCCCTATGGGCGGCTATGCCCCCGCCGTACCAGCTTACGGCCGCGGCAAAATCATCCGTGCCCGTTGCAGCATCCCACGCCAGAGTGCCACCCCAGCAATACCCGATCACCCCGACCTTGCGGGCCTTTAGCGCACGGGCTGCGGCCTGTACGTCCAGCAGGGTTTTGGCGGTGGGTATCTGCGCACGCAGGGCAAGGCCCTTCTGCACGCCATCTGTTGTGTATTCCAGTTCCACGCCACGTTCTGCCCGGTCAAACAACGCAGGGGCAATAACGTGAAAACCCGCCTGGGCAAACCGCTCGCATACCGTGCGGATGTGGTGGTTTACGCCAAAAATTTCCTGCAACACCACCAGAGCGTAGGGGTGTGTGCCGCGCTCGGTCTCCCACGCGCCAAACTGGTGGCCATCGGCGGCTTCCAATGTGCGTATCTGTCCCATGTTCAATCTCCTTGTCTGGAATGACGTTAAAACAAAAAGAAACTTTACCCCATTCCTTGACTCCCCTCTGGGGCGTACCTACTTTCTGCCTTGGCACTCCTGATGGTGGAGTGCTAACGCGACGCGGCGTTATGTTACGCGCGGTTCAAACGGGTGGCGCTGCTTTCTGACAAAGGGCGTCATCACAGCAAATGAATGTGGAGTGATCCATAATGACGAAGTTTCGTCCCTTACACGACCGGGTAGTTGTACGGCGCCTTGAAGGCGAACAGAAGACCGCCGGTGGCATCATCATCCCCGACACGGCCAAAGAAAAGCCTATGGAAGGCGAAGTGGTCGCTGTTGGCGCGGGTGCGCGCAACGAGCAGGGTCAGATTGTGGCGCTTGATGTCAAGGCCGGTGACCGCGTTCTGTTCGGCAAGTGGTCCGGCACGGAAGTGAAGATCGACGGCGAAGAGCTGCTGATCATGAAGGAAAGCGACATTCTGGGCATTGTTGCAGCCTGATCCGCACTGATCCGACCGTAAACTTACAAAAGATCTTCACAGGAGAAATTCAATGGCTGCCAAAGACGTAAAGTTTGGTGCAGACGCACGCCAGCGCATGCTGCGCGGTGTGGACATTCTGGCTGATGCCGTAAAGGTAACGCTGGGCCCCAAAGGCCGTAACGTTGTTCTGGACAAGAGCTTCGGCGCACCCCGCATCACCAAGGACGGCGTTTCCGTCGCCAAGGAAATCGAACTGGCTGACAAGTTCGAAAACATGGGTGCACAGATGCTGCGTGAAGTAGCATCCAAGACCAATGACGTTGCTGGTGACGGCACGACCACTGCAACCGTTCTGGCTCAGGCCATTGTGCGCGAAGGCCTGAAGGCCGTTGCCGCTGGCATGAACCCGATGGACCTCAAGCGCGGTGTGGACAAAGCCGTTGCCGTGGTTGTTGAAGAGCTGAAGAAGAACGCCAAAAAGGTTACCACCCCGGCGGAAACCGCTCAGGTCGGCACCATCTCTGCCAACGGTGAATCCGAAATCGGCAAGATGATCTCCGAAGCCATGCAGAAAGTTGGCTCCGAAGGCGTTATCACCGTTGAAGAAGCCAAGCACTTCCAGACCGAACTGGACGTGGTTGAAGGCATGCAGTTCGACCGTGGCTACATCTCTCCGTACTTCGTGACGAACCCGGAAAAGATGACGGCCGATCTGGAAAACCCCTACATCCTGATCCATGAAAAGAAGCTATCTTCTCTTCAGCCGATCCTGCCGCTGCTGGAATCCGTTGTTCAGTCCGGCCGTCCGCTGCTGATCATTGCGGAAGATGTTGATGGCGAAGCGCTGGCAACTCTGGTTGTCAACAAGCTGCGCGGTGGCCTCAAGATTGCTGCTGTCAAGGCTCCTGGCTTCGGTGACCGCCGCAAGGCCATGCTGGAAGACATCGCTATCCTGACCGGTGGTCAGGTTATCAGCGAAGACCTCGGCATCAAGCTCGAAACAGTTACGCTGAACATGCTTGGCACCGCCAAGAAGGTTCACATCGACAAAGAAAACACGACCATTGTTGACGGTGCTGGCAACGGCGACGACATCAAAGGCCGCGTCAAGCAGATCCGTGCGCAGATCGAGGAAACCTCCTCTGACTACGACCGTGAAAAGCTGCAGGAACGTCTGGCCAAACTGGCTGGCGGTGTTGCCGTGATCCGCGTTGGTGGCTCCACGGAAATCGAAGTGAAGGAACGCAAGGACCGCGTGGACGACGCCCTGCACGCAACCCGCGCAGCAGTTGAAGAAGGCATTGTTCCCGGTGGTGGTACGGCTCTGGCCCGCGCAACCAAGGCTCTTGCCAACCTGCACTACCACAACGACGACCAGCGCGTTGGTGGCAACATCATCCTCAGCGCCCTGCAGGCTCCCCTGCGCCAGATCGCCCTCAACGCGGGTGAAGATGGTGCGGTTGTCGCCAACAAGGTGCTCGAAAACGCTGACTACAACTTCGGGTTCGACGCACAGGCTGGCGAATACAAGAACCTGGTTGAAGCCGGTATTATTGACCCGGCCAAGGTTGTCCGTACCGCTCTGCAGGATGCAGCCTCTGTTGCTGGCCTGCTGATCACCACGGAAGCCATGGTTGCTGAACGCCCCGAAAAGAAGGCAGCCCCTGCTGGCGGTCCTGACATGGGCGGCATGGGTGGCATGGACTTCTAAGTTACCCAAACCGGTTTTTAAGGGTTTTGGAGGTACTGGCCCATCCAGTGCCTCCATTATCCCCCAGAACAGGTATAAGGGCGTGCAGACCATTATGGTTTGCACGCCTTTTTTATTTGAGCTGGCCGCAGCAGCGACCTCTTTTTTTGTGGCTTTTTTCAGCCATAAATCAGATTGTGAAACAATTCGGTATCAAACTGGATTGCCACCCCGGTCATTCCGGAATAGATACAATAAGATTAGGCCCATCGCTCCTTACACGAATCTGGCGAGCGTCAATGGCTGCGTATTTTAAGGAGAACGCATCATCATGTCAGCGCGACCCTTCCAAGCTGTCAATCCGGCGAGAGGTCCAGTTATTCGCAAGACCACGGCTGTTCTGTCGGCCTGTCTTGTAGCAGCCCTTGGCTGCTCCCAGGCTTATGCCGCAGACGCCCCCCCACCCATAGACACGGGGGATACGGCATGGATGCTCACCAGCACCGCACTGGTGCTTATGATGACCATCCCCGGTCTTGCCCTGTTCTATGCCGGCATGGTGCGTAAGAAAAACGTGCTGGCAACGCTCATGCAGTCCTTTGCCCTGTGTTGCATCATGTCCATTGTATGGATGGTCGCGGGGTATTCCCTCGCCTTTACAACCGGGTCTCCGTGGATTGGTGGCTTCTCCCGCGTGCTGCTCAACGGTATTGGCGCGCATATCCATAATGGTGCGGATGTTGGCTTTACACTGGGTGCGGATAGCCCCAACGCCACCACCATGACCATTCCTGAGAGCATCTTCATGATGTTCCAGATGACCTTTGCCATTATCACCCCCGCGCTGATCTCCGGCGCTTACGCAGAGCGCATGAAGTTCAGCGCCATGTGCGTGTTTTCCATCCTGTGGTCTCTGGTGGTGTATGCCCCCATTGCGCACTGGGTCTGGAGCCCGATCGGCTGGCTGGCTGGCCTTGGTACGGCTGACTTTGCAGGTGGCACGGTTGTCCATATCAACGCCGGTGTTGCCGGTCTGGTCTGCGCTCTGGTGCTTGGTCGCCGCAAGGGTTACGGGCAGGACGATCTTTCTCCCTTCAACCTGACCTACGCTGTCATTGGTGCTGCCCTGCTGTGGGTTGGCTGGTTCGGCTTTAACGCAGGTTCCGCTGTTGGTGCCAACGGCCGTGCAGGCATGGCCATGGCTGCAACCCAGATTGCCGCCGCTGGTGCTGGCGTATCGTGGATGCTGGCGGAGTGGCTGCGTTCGGGCAAACCGACTGTTCTGGGCGTAATCTCCGGTGCTGTTGGCGGTCTGGTTGCCATTACCCCCGCAGCTGGCTTTGTGCTGCCGGGCAGCGCACTGGTTATCGGCCTGATCACGGGTGTTGTCTGCTACTGGGGTGCAACGTCCCTCAAGCACATGATGGGGTATGACGACAGCCTGGATGCCTTTGGCGTGCATGGTGTGGGCGGCATTGTTGGTGCGTTGCTGACCGGTGTGCTGGCCTATGGCCCGCTTTCCGCAACCGATGCCAACCCCTCGGGTATTGTTGGCTCGCTGCACCAGCTTGTTGTGCAGAGCGAAGCGGTGCTGGTGACCATTGTCTGGTGTGCTTTTGCCTCCTTCATCATCCTCAAGGCCATTGATCTGGTCATGGGTCTGCGCGTCACCGCGGATCAGGAACTGGAAGGGCTGGATATGTCCCTGCATGGTGAGCGGATTAACAACTGATCCGTTAACCTCTCCGACTTTTGGGCAAAAAGCCTCCATGCTCTGGCATGGGGGCTTTTTTTATGGGTACAGGGCACACACCGACAGGCAAACCATGCTATGCCCCGCTTATGGCCATTCCGATCCTTCCCGCACTTTCCCTGCCTGAATCCGAACTGGAGGTCAGTTATATTCTGGCATCCGGCCCCGGTGGGCAGAACGTGAACAAGGTCGCAACAGCTGCGCAATTACGCTTTGATGCCGCACGCTCCCCTTCCCTCCCCGAGCGGATCCGTGTGCGGCTGCTGGAACTGGCTGGGACCCGCGCGACACGGGAGGGCGTTATTGTCATAACCGCCCGGCGCTTCAGAACACAGATACGCAACCGTGAGGATGCCATAGAACGGCTGGTAGCCCTGATCCGCGAGGCCGCCCACCGCCCTGCCTTCAGAGTTGCCACGCACCCGGGCCGGGCCGCACGCCAGCGCAGGCTGGACGGCAAAGCCCACCGCGCCAGCATAAAGCGCACCCGCTCTGCCCGGTTTGAGGACTAAACACGCACTCTGGTCGGGCAAGTACGCCAAACACGGGCTACCCAGCACCAGCACCAGCACCAGCACCAGCACATTTTGATATTAATTTTCTGCTACGCACAAAAAGCCTTAAGGCTTGCATTTCTTGCGCATGATTTTTCATGATACTGATGGAACGCTGGCAGCATGGGGCTGCCGCGCTATTATCCTCCTTGCATGAGGTCTATTCATGACTGTTGTAGCCCGCACCGGACTGGCCGCTTTGCTGCTTGGCTGTGCCACAGCCCTTTCCCTCCCCAGCGCCCACGCCATGACGGTGAAGGAGTGCCACGAGAAGTTCAAGGAGGCCAAAACCGCCAACACGCTCAAGGGCCAGTCCTTCAAGGAATTCAAGGCCAGTTCGTGCGATGTTGCCACCACTCCGGCAAGTGCCGCCCCCAAAGCCGCCACACCGGCAACACCTGCCAGTGCTGAAGCGCCCAAACCTGCCAAAAGCGTAGCCGCCACGGAAGTCGCCCCTTCCAACGCAACCCTGCCCAGCGCAGTTGCGCCGCAATACGCCAAGCTCAGCGCTGGCAAGGCCCGTATGCAGACCTGCCTTGACCAGTACAACGCCAATAAGGCCAGCAACGCCAATGGCGGGCTGAAGTGGATTGAGAAAGGCGGCGGCTATTACAGCGTCTGCAACAAACGCCTCAAGGGCGAATAACACTCTCCAAACCTCGTTCAGTGTTGGGGAAGAAATCCCCCCAACACTGACGGCGGCCTATAACAGCCTGCCCGATCAAAGCCCCTGATGATCAACGCGCCAGACCGGCGCTCTAGCGGGTACGCCCTGTTACGGGCATGACGTAGAGCATATGCGTGCGGTATGAAATCCATACCTTATGGGCAGCAAACCAGTCCGCCCCCAGCAGCATATCTACCGTGTCCTGCACCGGAGCAACTGTGAGCACGGGAGATTTTTCCTGCTCCTGTCCAATCTGCATCATGCCAAATTTATGCCAGTGGTAGGTTTGCTGGTGGCCGTCCACGCCGGTTGTCAGCCCGCCGGGGTCTGTAGCCAGCGTGTGCTGGCTTACGCCCATACGCTCCGCCGCCTGGGTTGAGACAATGCACGAGCGCGCCCCACTATCCACCAGCGCCTGCAGGGCATGGCCATCGAGTTCCACGCGGGCAATAACCCGCTCCCCCGCGTTCTGCAACGGAACTGCACGGTAGATGTAGCGCCACCCCTCCGGCCCGGAACAACCCGACGTGCTTGCGGACCAGAAAGAGAGCGTGCCCTGCGCTACATCAAACTCCACATCATAGCGTGAGAGCAGGTCCCCCCCCACCAGCCCTTCCACTGCGGGTTCCGTGCGCGGCACAGCAGGCAGCGCATCCACGGGGATGGAGACAGGGCCAAACTCCAGCCCGCCCATTTTAAAGGACCGCACCACCGCATTGGGCACAATACGCCCAGCCCCACCCGTGCCATGCACCATGGTATGCATGGAGCGGTCCAGTTGCGTATCAAACAAAGCGGCGGCCTCGGGCGAGAGCAGGCTCCCTTCCGAGCCTGTATCCACAATCATGCGTGCGGCGTGGCCGTTCAGGCTGACCGGACTATTCAAAAAACCCAGGTCATTGCGCAAGGCCACACGCGCCATCAGCTTATGGCAGGACTGGGCATTGGCGGCATGAGCCCCTGCCCCCATACCCACAACAACAGCCGCAGCGGTGGCACAGTACCGCCACCCCCGCGGGTTCTTCTGCCTGCCGTGCCGATGTGTCATGCCAGTTCCTGTGCAAAACGGTCCGTGGCGTTGAGCAGGGCGGTAAGAATACCGGGTTCAAACAGGGCGTGGCCTGCGGCATCGACCAGCTGAAAATCCGCCTCGGGCCATGCCCTGTGCAGGTCCCATGCCGTGCGCACCGGGGTTGCCATATCGTACCGCCCCTGCACGATCACGGTGGGAATATGGCGGATACGCGCCACATTGGCGATAAGCTGGCCTTCCTCAAGCCAGCCGCCGTGAACAAAGTAATGGTTTTCTATGCGTGAGAAAGCCAGTGCATAATCGGCCTCATCATGCTGGTGTTCCATTTCCGGGCAGGGGAGCAGGGTCAGGGTTCGCCCTTCCCACAGGCTCCACGCCCGCGCGGCGGCCAGCCGTTCCTCAACATTGTCCGAAATCAGGCGTTTACGGTAAGCGCCCATCATGTCTCCCCGCTCTTCGGGGGGGATGGGGGCTACAAAATCCTCCCATTTATCGGGGAACAGCCAGGATGCTCCTTCCTGATAATACCAGAGCAGTTCGGCCTTACGCAGGGTAAAAATGCCGCGCAGCATAAGAGCACTCACGCGCTCGGGGTGGGTCTGGGCGTAGGCCAGAGCCAGCGTGGACCCCCATGATCCGCCAAAAACAGCCCATTTTTCCAGCCCGAACAGGGTACGCAGGCGTTCAATATCGGCCACCAGATGCCATGTTGTATTGGCCTCAAGCGAGGCATGCGGGCGCGAGCGCCCACACCCGCGCTGGTCAAACAGCACAATGCGGTAGCAGGCTGGGTCAAACATCTGGCGTTGTGCTGCCGAACACCCACCACCGGGCCCACCATGCAGGAACACAACCGGAATACCATCGGGGTTACCACACTGCTCCCAGTAAACCTGATGCCCCTCCCCGGTATCCAGATACCCCTGCGCGTAGGGTTCTATTTCCGGCCACGGGGTGCGGTGTGCTGTGGTGATCATAACCCTCAACCTTCTTTTTTATGGGCGTTCTGCTCCATTTGCGCACGTGGATGCGCACGCGTCCAGACATCCAGCAACCGTGCCTCATCCGCCAGTGTGTAACGTTGTGTTGTGGACAGGCTGGCATGGCCCAGCAGTTCCTGAATAACGCGCAGGTCTGCCCCCCCTTCCATTAAATGGGTGGCAAAGGAATGGCGCAGGGCATGGGGGGTTACGTGCTCGGGCAACCCGTTGCTGACCCGCCATTCCCGCATGGCCTTCTGGGCAATCGCAGGTTGCAGGCGCCCCCCACGAACCCCGACAAATAACGGGCTGTCCGGCGCGGGGGCGGGGTGGCGTTTGCGCCATGCTTCCAGCGCCCTGCACACGGCAGGAAGCACGGGCACCAGCCGCTCCTTGCCCCCTTTGCCGTGAATACGCAGGACGCCACTGCCTTCCATGGTGTGCAGGTCAGCAATATTCAGGTTCAGCGCTTCAGAAATCCGTAGCCCACAGCCATATAGCAGCAGGAACAGGGTGGCGTTCCGCTGCTCCTCCATGGGGGTGTGGGCCATACTGGCAATATCATCCGGGGCGGCCAGTGCATCTTCGCGTGCCAGAGGGCGGGGCAGTGTTTTTTTGGTACGGGGCAGGCGTAACAGCGAGACAGCCGGATTCTCCACCCCTTCCCTGCGTGCCAGATATTTAAAAAATGACCGCAGGGCAGAAACCCGGCGTGCTCGGGTGCGGGCAGCCTGGTCTGGCGTACTCCGGCGCGCATGGGGGCGGCTGGCCTGCTCCTGCGCCTGTGCCACCTCGTGCGCAAGCCATGCCCGGAGGTCGCGCAGGGTTATGCTGGCAAGCCCGCTCATGGCCGGTGGCCCACCCAGATGTGCGGTCATAAAAGCCAGAAAACGGGCCAGATCCCCCCGATAGGCATCTATGGTCAAAAGGGAGGCCCGTTTTTCCACCGCCATCCATGCCAGAAATTTTTGCACCGCGTCTTCGGCCGTCATGCCCATGTGCCTCCTGCCTTCTGCTCCCTTCTATCCTACGTTCGGGCAAAAAGCCCAACAGACAACCCCTGTTCTTTGCGCTACTGCGCGCTTAAACATAAGGGCATGGCAGTGGCTCCTCCCCCTTCTTCTACGCATGCCTCCGGCGCGGACCAGCCCACAACGGGTGGGCTACGCGTGCCTGTCCTGCTGCCCATGCCGTTTACTGGCCCGTTTGACTACAAAGCCCCTGCCAGCATGGCGCTCAAGCCGGGCGATATTGTGAGCGTACCCTTGGGCAACCGCCGCCAGACCGGCGTGGTCTGGGACACACACACCACCCTGCCACCGGACCTTGCCCACCCCACGCCCGCCAAAACAGTGGCGGATAACCGCCTGCGTGCCGTGGCCGAACGGCTGGAGCTTCCCCCACTTAATGCCGAACTCCGCCGGTTTGTGGACTGGGTGGCCGCCTATACGCTCTCCCCCCCCGGCATGGTACTGGCCATGACCCTGCGCCTGCACATGAAAGGGGCCACGCCTGCCCCCGCCATGGGCTGGATCGCTCCCCCCACCCCACCGGAAGAACTGCGCATAACCCCCGCACGGCAGAAGGTGCTGGCCCTTATGGCGGATGGCCGCCCCCGCACCACAACCGATATTGCCAGTGCGGCAGAGGTCAATGCTGGTGTGGTCAAAGGGCTGGCAGATGCAGGAGCACTCCGCCCGGTCCTGCTTGAACCTGCCAGCCCCTTTGCCCAGCCCGACCCGCTGCACCACCCGCCTGTGCTGGAAGGAGCGCAAAAAGAAGCCGCTACAGCCCTGCGCCACAGCGTGCAGGACAAAAAATTTTCCGTAACCTTGCTTGAAGGGGTAACAGGCTCGGGCAAAACCGAAATCTACCTCGAAGCCATAGCCGCCTGTCTGGAACAGGGGCAGCAGGCCCTTGTGCTCCTGCCCGAAATTGCCTTGTCTGCCCAGTGGATGGACCGGTTTACCCGCCGCTTTGGCGTGCGCCCCGCTGTCTGGCACTCCGAAATCGGGCAGAAGGCCCGCCGCCAGACCTGGCTGGGAACGGCCGATGGGTCCGCCACGGTGGTTGTGGGCGCGCGCTCGGCGCTGTTCCTGCCTTTTTGCAACCTCGGCCTGATTATTGTGGATGAAGAGCACGAATCTCTGTTCAAGCAGGAAGAAGGCGTAATCTACAACGCGCGGGACATGGCGGTGGTGCGTGCAAGGCTGGCGGGGTTTGCCGCTGTGGTGGTGTCCGCCACCCCCAGCCTGGAAACTCTGGCCAATGCACACGCCGGGCGCTACCAGCGCCTTGTGCTGCCCACCCGCCACGGCGGCGCATCCCTGCCGCAAACCCACCTGCTGGACATGCGGGAGGCCCCGCCTGAACGCGGGCTGTTCCTCTCCCCCAGACTGGTGGAAGACATCGCTGCCACATTAGGGCGGGAGGAACAGGCTATGCTGTTCCTTAACCGCCGGGGGTACGCCCCCCTTACGCTGTGCCGCACCTGTGGCCACCGCATGGAATGCCCGCACTGCACCGCATGGCTGGTGGAACACCGCAACCGGCAGGTGCTTAGCTGCCACTACTGCGACCATACGGAACCCATGCCCCCCGTATGCCCGAACTGCAAAACCGAACACAGCCTGACCGCCATTGGTCCGGGGATTGAGCGCATAACCGAGGAGGCGCGCCAGAGCTTCCCCGATGCGCGTATTCTTGTCATGTCGAGCGATACGCTTGGGGGGCCTGCCGCCACCGCAGAAGCAGTTGCCAAAATTGCCCGCCGTGAAGTGGACCTGATTATTGGCACCCAGATTGTGGCCAAGGGCTGGCACTTCCCCCATCTGACACTGGTTGGCATTGTGGATGCCGATCTGGGGCTTGGGGGGGCGGACCTGCGGGCCGGGGAACGCACGATCCAGCTTTTGCATCAGGTTGCAGGCCGCGCGGGCCGTGCGAGCGCACCGGGGCGCGTGGTGCTGCAAAGCTACACGCCCGAACATCCGGTTATGCAGGCCCTGCTTTCGGGCGATTTTGACCAGTTCATGGAGCAGGAGGCCGAACAGCGCCGCCCCGGCTTCTGGCCGCCTTATGGGCGGCTGGCAGCGTTGATCATCAGCGCGGACACACCTCAGGCGGCGGATGATGCCGCAGCCCGCTTTGGCCGCACCGCCCCGTATGGGGAGGGTATTCAGGTACTGGGGCCAGCTCCGGCCCCGCTTGCCATCCTGCGCGGGCGGCACCGCCGCCGGTTGCTGCTCCGCACATGGCGCAGCATTGCGGTGCAACCTATTCTGCACCGCTGGCTGGGGCTGGTTCCACTGGACAGGCACGCGCGCGTTGAGGTGGATATAGACCCCGTCTCGTTCCTGTAACGGTCACCAGCCCCGGCTGAGGCTTAGTCGTTGGCGGGTTTGGCTGTGCTGGTCAGCACGGTGGAAATGGTTTCCCGCATGACCATAACGCGCACGTTAGGTGCGATTTCCACTTCCACTTCGTTCGACTCTTCCTTGGTGCGCTGCACAACACCAATAACACCACCGGCTGTTACAATCCGGTCACCACGGCGCAGGGCCTTGAGCTCGGATTTAAGCTGCTTTTGGCGCTGCTGCTGGGGGCGGATGAGCAGAAAATACATGATGGCAAAAACAGCCACGAACGGCAAAAAGGACATAATGCCCGAAGCACCGCCAGAGCCTCCGGCTGTCTGGGCGTAAGCAGCGGGGATAAGAAAATTGGACATAAGGGTACAGACCTTCAACAATGGCTGGTTGCGAAAACAGAAGAAGTGACCATAATTTTCAATCCTCCCGCGTCAAGCTCCCATGCTGACGAAAGACCGCCAGAAAGACCTTTAATAAGGAATAAAAGCCGATGGACCAGACCCTGCTGCCAGCATTGGACCGTATTGCCGCGGCTCTGGAGCGCCTTTCCCCTCCCCCCGCAACGCTGGAAGGGGTGGATACGGCGGATGCTTTTGTCTGGCTGCCAGAACGCGGGCGGCTGCTGCCCATCCCCCATGTGGCCCATGTCCGCGTGAACCTGTTGCAGGGCATAGACCTGCAACGGCGCATTCTGCTGGAAAACACGCGCCATTTTGCCCACGGCCTGCCCGCCAACAACGCCATGCTGTGGGGGGCGCGCGGTATGGGCAAGTCCTCGCTGGTCAAGGGGGCGCATGCGCTGGTCAACCAGCTGGACGGCAAACCCTGCACGCCGGGCAAGGGGCTGGTAGCACTCATAGAAATCCAGCGTGAGGACCTGACAAGCCTGCCCCTGCTGCTCAGCCTGCTGCGTGAGAACCATCGCCGCTTCATTCTGTTCTGTGATGACCTGTCGTTTGAAAAAGAAGACCGGGATTACAAGGCCCTCAAATCCGTGCTGGATGGCGGCATTGCCGGGCGGCCGGAGAATGTTCTGTTCTACGCCACATCCAACCGCCGCCACCTGATGCCGCGCGACATGATAGAAAACGAGCGCTCAACCGCCATCAATCCCTCCGAAGCCACGGAAGAAAAAGTCTCCCTCTCCGACCGGTTTGGCCTGTGGCTTGGCTTCCATGCCTGCGAGCAGGATACCTATACCGATATGGTCCAGACCTATGCTCAGGCGCGCAACCTGCCCATTTCCGCCGATGTGCTGCTGGCCCGCGCCAATGAATGGGCCATTACCCGTGGCAGCCGCTCGGGCCGTGTGGCATACCAGTTCATAGAGGCCCTGACAGCCGAACTGGCGGCGCATTAATTTGCGCAACCGGCCCCAATGGTCTTGCATCCAACATGGGTATGAGTTGAGATAGCGTTCGCAAATGGCGGCATCGGCCCGATGCCGTGGGGGTTCCCCTGATTCGAGGCGACATGAACCAGACAGTACCGCCCAATTCTGATGATACGTCCTTTGGGGCCGAAACACGCCCGAACACAACGGACATACGCAGGGTACGCTCCAACCCGGACTACTGGTACCCGGTTGCATGGTCGCGCGAACTCAAACCCGGAAAAACCATAGGCACGCGTTACGCTGGCCAGCCCATAGCATTGGTGCGCCCGGTGGACGGCCCCATTTTTGCGCTGGAAGACCGCTGCGCCCACCGGCAGGTGCCGCTCAGCAAAGGGGTTGTTGCGGGCAGTTCAGTCAAATGCTGCTACCACGGCTGGGCCTATGGCCGCTCCGGCCGGTGCATTGACGTACCTTATCTGGGCAAGGGCAAGCTGCCCAACGGGGTACGTACCTACCCCTGCCGCGAACAGAACGGCATGATCTTTGTTTTTCCCGGCGACCCGGAAAAAGCCGATAGCGTGCCCTTGGCTCCGCAGTTGGCAAGGGCGGATAGCCCCGCCTACAAAACCCGCTATTTTGGCCGCACCGTTGGCTGCCACTACAGCTTCATGCATGAAAACCTGATGGATATGAACCACCAGTTCATGCACTCCAAACAGATGGGCCAGATGAAGCCCCGCTTTTTGGGCCAGAAGCGCGAGCCCGGTCTGGTGGAAGCCCGCTACAGCTTTGCGCGCACAGGGGGCAAACAGCCCTTTGGCGAAGCCCTGATTTTTGGCGAGCGGCGTGACGTGTCGGAAAAATTCCAGCACCGGGATGTCATGACCATCCGCACGGAATACCCCTACCAGACCCTGCGCATCCAGACCGGGGATGAAGACCCGGTAATGGACCTGTGGATTGTGTACACCCCCCAGAGTGCTGATGAACTGACCAACCGGACCTTTGGCCTGCTCTCGGTCAAACGTCCCAAAATCCCCGGTATTCTGGATATGGCATGGCCGTTGCTTGTTGCGTTTACCGAGCGGATTTTTGCCGAAGACCGCGAGATTGTTGAACTAGAGCAGAACGCATGGCGCGAACTGGGCGGGGACCACAATGTGGAGGTCTTCCCCGTAATTAACGCGCTCCGGGCTTTGCTAGTTGAATGTGGCATTCCCCCTGCCAGCGAGTCTCATGCCTGATACCGGACCACTGTTACTGGATGCGGGTCCATGCCGCCTGCGTCCGCTCCACCCTGATGATGCAACAACCCTGCACCACCTGGTCAATGACTGGGAGGTGGTGCGTATGCTCAGCCGCCTGCCCTTCCCCTACCCCCGGGATCTGGCGGATAGCTGGATCGCCTCCACCTGCCAGATGCAGGCCAGTGGCGAAGGCTATCATTTTGCCATAACCGCACCCGACGGGGCTTTTATGGGCTGCATTGGGGTGCGCATTCACACCATGCCGCAGGTGGGGCGTGTGGGTATTCTGGGCTACTGGGTTGGCCGCCCCTACTGGGGGCAGGGCATTGCCACCCATGCCGCCACCCGCATGACGCGTTGGGCACTGGCGCATCTGGATATTACCGCCCTGCGCGCAACGGCAGCACAGGATAACCCTGCCTCCATCCGCGTTCTTGAACACGCAGGCTTCCGCCATTGTGGCACTGACCGGCAGATGTTTACCGCCCGTGGTACGGAACTGCCTGTTGCCATGATGGAAGCCAACCGGACTGATCTGGACATGAGCACAGCCCCCACCACCACACAGCGCAAGCTGGTGCTGGTTTCCGCCGCCGCGCTAATAGATGCACAGGGCCGTATTCTGCTCGCCCGCAGGCCGGAGGGCAAAAGCATGGCCGGTCTATGGGAGTTCCCCGGCGGCAAGGTGGAAGCGGGAGAAACACCAGAGGCCGCTCTTGTGCGCGAACTGCACGAGGAACTGGGGCTGGATATGTCGCGCGCATGCCTGGCACCCTTTACATTTGCTTCCCACGCCTACCCCGGCTTTGACCTGCTGATGCCGCTGTATATCTGCCGCCGCTGGCATGGCACCCCCACCGCACGTGAGGGGCAGAAACTGGCGTGGGTAGCCCCGGCTGATCTGCGCAGCTACGCCATGCCTGAGGCCGATCTGCCGTTTATTCCCCTGCTGCAAGCCCTGCTCTAGCCGAAACCACAGCTCTGATTTGTGGAATGCAGCAGGAAAACGCTAAAATACATTCTTGACGAATGATAAGGAGCGGGACTAACCAGAAGGCAGAATGTTTCTGCACGAAACCTTCCCTCGTGATTTGTTAGGCCGGCTTGCGGCGAGGTAAAAGAAACGCGCTAAAGAGGCTTTGACGGCGCGCATAACCCGACGTCATGGTTTCCACGGTCAATTTGAGAGATGCACCCCCGCGGATGGACGCACGCCCTGCGCCCGCCCCAAGGTGTGGATCAGACACGAAAGAACCGGATACAAGTCCCATGAGTGATAACCAGACATCCCCTTCCAAGGCGTGGCGCCCTGCCACACGCCAGCTCCATGCCGGTCTGGAGCGCACCGAATATGGTGAAACCAGCGAAGCCCTCTTCCTGACTTCCGGCTTTGTGTATGACAACGCCGAACAGGCTGCCAAAACCTTTACGGGTGAGGTTACGCACTACCAGTACAGCCGTTTTGGCAACCCCACCACCGCTGCACTAGAAGCCCGTCTGGCGGATCTGGGAGGGGCAGAAGCCTGCGTAACCACGGCAACGGGCATGGGGGCTGTTTCCTCCGCCCTGCTCTCCCACGTTACGGCGGGTGGGCGTGTTGTGGCCTCCCGCGCGCTGTTTGGCTCCTGCCACTGGATTGTAAACCACCTGCTGCCCCGCTACGGCGTGGAAACCGTGTTTGTGGATGGTGGCAATCTGGCGGAATGGGACGAGGCCCTGTCTGTCCCCACGGATGCGGTGCTGCTGGAAAGCCCCTCCAACCCCATGCTCGACATTCTCGACATTGCGGCCATTTCCGAGCGTGCCCACAAGGCGGGTGCAATTGTGGTTGTGGACAATGTGTTTGCCTCCCCCATCTTCCAGAAACCGCTCGAACTGGGCGCGGATGTGGTGGTTTACTCCTGTACCAAGCACATTGATGGTCAGGGCCGTGTGCTGGGTGGTGCCGTGCTGGGCCGCAAGGACTGGATAACCGAAACCCTCCAGCCCTTTACGCGCAACACCGGCAATGCACTTTCCCCCTTTAACGCATGGGTCATGCTCAAGGGGCTGGAAACCCTGTCCCTGCGTGTGGAAGCCATGGCCCGCAATGCCGCCGCAGTGGCGGATTATCTGGCATCGGCTCCGGGGATCAAGATGGTGCGCTACCCCGGCCGCAAGGACCACCCGCAATACGAACTGGCCCAGCGCCAGATGAGCGGCAACGGCACACTTGTCGCCTTTGCAGTGGAAGGCGGACAAAAAGAAGCCTTTGCGTTCATGAACGCTCTGCAACTGATCGCCATTTCCAACAATCTGGGAGATTCCCGCTCGCTGGTGACCCACCCGGCCACCACCACGCACTCCAAGATCAGCCCCGAAGAACGCGCAGCCCTTGGCATTACGGATGGCGCCATCCGCTTTTCCGTCGGCCTTGAAGACAGCGCGGACCTGATAGACGATCTGGCGCGCGGCGTTGCCGCACTCAAGGCGCTGTAAGCACGACACACGCCTGCCCGGCCATGGCCTGCCCCCCTCCACCTAGGGGCAAAGGCCATGGCCAAAGGGGCAGCAGAGGGGCATGGCCTGCACCCCCCGTACTGGATGCAGCTTTGCACAACCCCCATGTTCATGATACTGGCACGCTCTCGCACCCAATGCGGACCTAGCACACGGAACGGCTGATCAGGGCCGAACCCCTTTCCATTTTGCAGGAGCATGGAGACCCATGGCCGACTGGGCCGTTGCCCCCCTTCCACAATCCCCGGAAGAAGCTCTGAACGAACTGTTCTCCCCCCTCCCTGTGTACGAAGCCGTGACCGATGGCATTCGTGTGCTGGTGCAGGTCTTCTGGCTGTCTGACCAGTCCGAGCCGGATGAGCACAGTTACTGCTGGGTGTACCGTATCCGCATTGGCAACGACAGCAACAGACCGGTGCAACTGCTTGAGCGGACATGGCATATTACCGACACATCCGGCCGCACGGAGCATGTGCATGGGCAGGGTGTTGTAGGGGAGCAGCCCATTATCCAGCCCGGTACGCTTTACGAATATACATCTGGCGCGTCCCTTTCCACGCCCGGTGGGTTCATGCGCGGGTCCTACCTGCTGCAAGCCACCACGGACCGCACCCGGTTTGACGTGACCATTCCCGCCTTCAGCCTGGATAGCCCTTTCCAGAACCACCAGCTCCAATAACCAAAGCAGGAGACCGGCATGAGCGTGCCTGAGCACAACACAGACCGCCCCACCCAACAGGAAGCCGAACAGGCAGTACGCACCCTGCTGCGCTGGGCTGGCGATGACCCAACGCGTGAGGGTCTGCTGGACACACCCGCCCGCGTTGCCCGTGCCTATACCGACTTTTTTTCAGGCTATGCCATTGACCCGGCCAACCTGCTCCGCCGGACTTTTTCCGAAGTCGATGGGTATGACGAGATTGTTCTGCTCCGTGACATTCGCTTTGAAAGCCACTGCGAGCACCATCTGGCCCCTATTGTTGGCCGGGCCCATGTTGCCTACCTGCCGCGCCAGCGGGTTGTCGGTATTTCCAAACTGGCCCGCGTGGTGGACGCCTATGCCCGCCGCCTCCAGATTCAGGAACGCATGACCGCCCAGATCGCCAACACCATTAATGACGTGCTTGAGCCCCAAGGCGTGGCCGTGATTATTGAATCCGCGCATGAATGCATGACAACACGCGGCGTGCACAAGCCCGGCGTGTCCATGGTCACCAGCACCATGCTGGGCGTGTTCCGTGATAACTCCGATACCCGGCGTGAGCTGATGGCAATTCTCAACCGCCCCGCCGTCAACGGCTACTAAACTGCCAGCACCCCCGGCACCCCATACGGGGCCGGGGGCCTGCGCAGGCCAGACCAGCGCACTTCCATAACCCAGGTCAGGTCATGCGCTGCGTGGCTTAAATGCTGATATTTGCGCCAAGCACCTTCAGGAACTGGGCCAGCCACGCCGGGTGGGCAGGCCATGCGGGAGCACTGACCAGCTCACCATCCGTTACGGCGTCTGTTACGGCAATATCGGCATAAATGCCGCCAGCCAGTTCCACTTCCGGCTTGCATGCCGGGTAGGCCGAAACCTTGCGCCCCTTAATAACCCCAGCCGCTGCCAGCAACTGCGCACCGTGGCAGATCGCTGCCAGAGGCCGGTCGGCAAAGGCGCGCACAATCTCAAGCACTCTTGGGTTAAGCCGCAGATACTCAGGCGCTCTGCCACCGGGAACGATAAGACCCAGATAATCATCCGTGTCGATCGCATCAAAATCCGCGGTCAGCGTAAAGGCATGGCCGGGTTTTTCGCTGTAGGTCTGCGCCCCTTCAAAATCATGGATGGCGGTCAGAACCTTGTCTCCCGCTTTTTTGTCCGGGCAGACCACATCCACTGTATATCCCAGCATGGAAAGGGCCTGATACGGGACCATAATCTCATAGTCCTCTACGTAGTCCCCTGCCAGCATCAGCAGTTTTACATCATCAGTCATGGTGAGAGGTCTCCTTCAGCCCTTCGCGCAGGCGGGGCATCAGTTCCACAAAGTTACACGGACGGTGGCGGCTATCGAGCTGGAACACCAGAATATCGTCCCATCCATCCTTGACCGCACCCGTGGAGCCGGGGAGCGCAAACAGGTAAGTCCCGCCTGCAACACCCGCCACGGCGCGTGACTGAATGGTGGATGTGCCGATTTTCTGGTAAGACAGCATACGGAACAGCTCGCCAAAGCCTTCTATCCGCTTTTCCATAACGCGCTCGAACGCTTCTGGTGTCACATCCCGGCCGGTTACACCGGTGCCACCATTGGTGATGACCACATCCACCAGCGGGTCTGCAATCCAGGCGCTCAGCTGCGCTGCGATCAGGTCCGCATCATCGGAAACAATGGTGCGTGCTGCTACGGTGTGCCCTGCGGCCTCAACCCGCGCCACAAGGGCTGCGCCGGAGGTGTCCGTCTCCAGTGTGCGCGAATCCGAAACAGTCATAACAGCAATACGCACAGGCAAAAACGGTCGGTTCGTATCTATCTTGGACATGGCTGACTGTTATATCTCCGCAAGTATGATGCAAAAACGCATCAGGGGAATGAATAATAGCTGTCTGAGGCAGAAAATAAGCCCTCAAAGGCAACCTTTTGCCTGCATCGGCCCTAAAAAACATTTAGGGATTGGGGTTGTTACACCCCGATAAACCATGATTGATCTTTTCGCTCACGCGCAAGACCAATCCAAAGACAACAAAATTGGGATCATGACCAAACGTATTTTTTTTCCTTTTCGCACGTTCTGGCTTTTTGCCTTCCTTTTCCCCCTTCTGGCCACGGCCCTTCCCGCGCGGGCGCAACTCCTGCCCGGTGGCAACAGTTCTATTGGTCTTTTACCCAGTCTGGAAGTTGATAACGAGGCCAATCTGGTCGAAGACCCCGGCCCCCTGTTTTCTGCCCCCTATGGCAAGGACCATTTTTTTGGTGACTGGGGTGGTGCGCAGCCGTGGCTGCTCAACCACGGTATTCACATTCTGGCCGATGTGCATGAGGAACTGGCAGGCAACTTCCGTGGGGGTCGCAAGCAGGGCGTGACCAATGCGGGGCAGGTTGGTGTTGAACTGGACGTGGACTGGGGCAAGCTGACCAATACGGACCTGTTCAAGAACCTCTGGACCCACATGATGGTTGTGAACGGCCATGGGCGGAACCTGAGCACGGACTACATCGGGGACTCCATTGGCGGCGTGCAGCAGATTTATGGCGCGCGTGGTAATGTGGTGGCCCACCTTGTTTACCTGTATGCCGAGCATTCGTTTTTCCATAACCATGTGGACATCAGTGCTGGCTGGATCCCGCCGGGCAGCTTTTTTGCCGCCTCCCCCCTGTTCTGTATGTACATGAACGTGGCCATGTGCGGTAACCCCGCCCCCACCAAATACACCGAAGGCGCGCGTGACTGGCCATCGGGTAACCTTGGATTTGTGGCCCGCGTGATGCCCACAAGCGATACCTATATCATGGGTGGGCTGTTTGCTGTTTCCCCCCATGCGTTTAACGGCGGTATTTCCGGCTGGGCATGGGCGCAGGACGGTCTGGGCAAGTTCTCCTCCCCCGTGGAAGTGGGCTGGCTGCCCAAATTTGGCAAAGACCACCTGAACGGGCACTACAAAGCCGGTTTTGGCTATGACAATTCCAGCTACCCCGACCTGCGCGATGACATACACGGCAATGCCTGGATTGAAACCGGCATGCCCAAACGCTACCGCGCAGGCCGTGCCAGCGCATGGGTCATGGCCGACCAGATGCTGGTCCGCAATGGGGATGGCCCAACCAACGGCCTGATCGCTCTGGCTGGCTGGATGTGGGCTGATGGGCACACTACCGCCATGTCCCACCATATCTGGGCTGGTATGGTGGAAACCGGGGCCAAATGGGGCCGCCCGATGGATAGCGTGGGGGCCATGTACCAGTGGGAGCTGATGAGCCGCGCCTCTACCTTGCAGCAGGAAGCCGCAAGCATGGCCGGTGTGCCCTTCCCCTCCAACCAGTGGGGTACCGTATGGGGCATTCAGTCGCACGAGAACATTTATGAAGTATTCTATAACGCGCACGTAGCGCCCGGCATTTCACTGCAGCCGGACTTCCAGTACATCAACCGCCCCGGTGGCAGCACCGTATTCCACGATGCGGCCGTTATGGGGCTTCAGTTCAACGCGGTTCTGTAATCAGTTCGGAACCACAAACCGCTCCATCGGGCGCAGGCTGAGCATCCTGCCCTGCAGGGGGGTAAACTGCTCCGCGTGGCAGGTCAGTAGTATGACCTGCAAACGCGTTGCGGCATCGGACAACACATCAAACAGGGTTTCCAGCCGCTGGGAGTCTGAAAAACTCAGCGCGTCATCCAGCACCAGAATGGCTGGAGCCCCGCGTTTGTGCAGCAGTTCCGCAAACCCGAGCCTGACCAGCACGGCTATCTGTTCCCTTGTGCCATCCGACAGGTCCTTTACCTCCTCCGCGCGCTGGCGCGTCAGGCCGGTCAGGGCGAACTGCGTATCCACCTCCAGTGTTGCCCCACGGAACAGGGCAGAAAAAGCGGGCTGCATGGCCTGCACCAGCGGGGCCAGATACCGCTCGGTCTGTGTGGTTTCGGCCTGAAGCAGCGTAGCCTCCAGCAACGCAAGGGCTGCGCGCTCGCGCTCCCATGCCTCCAGCTCGCCCTGCGCCTGTGCTGCGTGGCGTTCCGCACTGGCAAGTTGTTCATCCAGCCCATCCCCTTCTGCCTGACGGATCCGTGTTTCACGCTCCGTCTGGTCCACGGACAGGCGCGTAATCTGCTCGTGCAGGTGTTCCATAGCCTGTTCGCGGCGGAGAATACCCTGCTCCACCACGCTCAGCGGTTCCTCCTGCTGGCGTATATGGGCAATCCGGGCCAGTTCGGCCTGTGCGCGCTGCCTGTCCTGCTCACTGCTTGTGGCGCGGGTCAGCAGAGCCGGGTCGGGTTCGCGCTCAACCCATACGTCCAGTTCACGCCGGTCGCGCTGGAGCGCCTGCTGCTGCTGTGCAAACTGGGCAAGAGCCTGCTCCAGTCGGGCATGGGCCATGCGGTGCAGGGTAAGCACCTCCTGCTCCTGCACGCGGGCGGCTTCCACCGCCATAAGTGCATCCTGCTCTTGCGCGCGGGCGTGCTCTACATCCGGCGGAGTGCCTTCATCTTCGGGCCAATCTGCCTGAGCGGCCTGCTCCTTGGCAAAAAGGGCTTCCCGCTCGTTCAGCTTCTGGCGCAGTGCGTCCAGAGCAGCGGTAATATCGCTGGGCTTGGGCACACATAAAAGCGCCATACACTCGGCACTGGCCTGCTCCACTTCCCGCTCGGCCTGCCTGCGGGCCTCGTGCTGGCTTTCAGCCTGCTCCACACTGTGGCACCCGACCTCTTGCAACAGACTGTCCAGCGCGCTTTGGGCTGTAGCAAGGGCTGCATGCAGCGCGTCACTCTGCTGGGTTGAGGGGGTTATGGTAAAGCGGCCCACACCGTCCACCACCAGTTCACTCACATCGGTCAGGGACTGGGGGCCAACCGGGCAGGGGTTGCCATTCAGCCATACCGTGCCTGCTGCATCCGGGAGCAGGGTTGCCTCAAACCGTGTGGCCTGCGCCTGCATGCTGGCCTGTGCCTGATGCACCACCTGCACGGCCTTGGCCAGACGGCGCATAAAAGCTGCATCCACGGGCATGATGCGCAGGGCCGCCTGTGCTTTTTCCAGCCTTGCACAGGCGGCGTTCGCTCGCTCGAACGCGGCACGCTCCTGCGCTATGGCCTGCTGGTTATGCGCCAGAGCAGCCTTGTGCATAACGCGCGACACCATAGTGCGAGCCTGCTGGTGCCGACTTAAAGCGGCTTTATGGCTGGCCTGTGCATGAGCCAGTTTCTGGTCTGCCTCCCCCGCAGCAAGGCTGAGCTGGGTATGCCCGCTTTGGGCATCGGCCAGAACCTGCTCCAGCCGGGCAATATCTGCCCGGCGGGTCTGGCGGCGGTCCTGCTCGGCCTGAATATACTGCACGTTTTGCTCGGCCGCACTGAGTTGCGCCTGTGCTGCCTGCTCCTGCGCCACAAGCCCGCGCAACTGGTCACGCGTCTGCCGCAGGGCCACGAGTTTTGCCTCGTCCTGCCTGCGCCGTTCGGGGTTGTTGCACTGGGCCAGCGTGCGCCGGGTCTGCTCCAGCCCGCTTATATCCTCCTGCAAGGCCTCCTTGCGGGCCAGAAGGGTGGCCACCTGAGCACGGGCCTGCTCGCCCTCCTCCTGTATCTGGCGCATGCGCTGGCTGGTTTTGCCCGTTGCAGTCTGGTACTGGGCCAGCCGTTTGCTGACCAGAGCCAGCATGGCGCTGGCCTCGGCCGTGCCGGTTACGCCCTGAATGTTCTGTTGCAGACAGGCCTGAAGGCTGGCACGCCCGGCCCCTTGCAGCGCAGGCTGGGCAAAGCTTTCACCCTGCTCCACCAGCAGGGCGTTCCACAGCCCTGCCGCTTCGGACTTACTGACCTTTTCCAGTTCGAACAGGGCTTGCAGGCGTTCCTCCGCTTCCTCCCCATCAAACCGTTCAGCGCCCAGATCCAGCCGGGCGAGACTGCTGCTGCCAAACTTTTTTTCCAGCCAGCAGGACTGGCCTTTCCATGTAAAGGCCACGCCAATATGGGGTGAACCCCCACCATAAGGCAGCAGGTCCTTGAATGGCTGGGCTTTGGAGGTGTGCCGCAGGGTTAGCGCGGTACGCAGCGCCTTGAGCACGGTGGATTTACCGGCCTCATTAGGGGCGGCCAGAATATTCAGCCCAGCGCCCAGCCCTTCAACCCGCACGGGGGAGGCAAAACGGCGCACGGCCTCGATCTGGATGTCTGTCAGGATCATGGCGTGGCCCTCCGCACTTCACCCCAGAGCAGGAAGAGCCTTTGCAGCGCCTCCTGTGCAACACTGGCCTCGGCCCCACCGGCATTCACCTGTTCCAGCAGGGCGGCGGCCGCCGCACGCACTGGCCCGGATGTGCCAAGCATATCCAGATCATCCGCCCCGGCGGCAAGGCTGGGGGCACCACTCAGCCGCAGGCAGGCCAGTGCACTCCGCAGGCGGTGGTCGATCAGACTTTCATAAAGTGCCAGATCTTCCACCCCCAGCATGCCGCCAACCTCCAGCCATGCCAGAATGGTATGGGGCTGCTCGGGGGCTATAGCGCGCACGCGGCTTTCCAGCGCATGGATGTCCGCACTGCTGGTCAGCACCACGTTTTCAAACTTGCACCACGCAAAGCGGCCTGTTCTGTGCGTGCTCAGCCGTGGTGGAGCTGTGGGGCCATCAAACGCCACCACAACGCATTCCCCCCCACCATTACCCCCGGTGCCAAACCGGTCCACCTCCGGCGTGCCGGCGTACACCGTGCGGTCATTGATCCTGTTAAAACCGTGCCAGTCCCCCAACGCCAGATAGGCGAGCCCCGCCCGGGCGGCCCGGTCAATGGCTATGGGGTTGTTCTGGGCTTCTCCCTCATTCCCGAACCCCACGACCGAGCCGTGCGCAACCCCTATGCGCAAAGCCCCTTCGGGGGTGGGGGCATCGTCCATGTAAGCCGTCAGGTCCGACAGGGTATGCCGCCGCTGCAAAACGGCAGGCAGCAGCCAGGCATTGTGCGTGCCATCCAGCTCAACCGGTGCGGAGGCAAGGTGGAGCTTAACATTGGCAGGCACTGCGTTATCACGCTGCAGACGGCTCCATACGCCCTGAGGGGTATGGGCATCGTGGTTACCGGGAATAAGGTGCCAGCTTATATCCGCAAACTGGCGCATGCGCTCCATGGGCTGGCGCAAAGTATGCCCCGAGGGGGTTTCGTGCTCATACACATCACCTGCGACCAGCACATGGGCGGCCCCTTGCGCCCGAGCAAGCATGCCTATGCGCTCGATCACATTCAGCCGCTCGGCCTGAAGCGCGCCCAGTGCATCATCATCCACAAAGCTGAAGGTCCGGCCTATCTGCCAGTCGGAGGTATGAACAATTTTCATACACACAGTTGTGCCTGCACCACCAATAGCTCGACAAGACAGAATATGGCATGACGGCCAGCATAGTCCTGCGGTCGGAAACAGCCCTGTACGCACCTGACCCAGAGTTGATTAGCCCCATTATAGTTTGCAGGCTTATGCTTCAGGTCTGCTGCGCGTTGAACGCAATGCCAGACTATGGGCAGAACTTCCCTCAAACATTATATTTTATTTTAATATGCGCCTGACAATACGGATTCGGGTGCAATCCTTACTCAGTGGCCACAACAAAAGCAGACCCAAATGACCGCTGAGAAAACAGCTTTCATGCACAGACCGGGGTGGAAGGGCTGGTTCCTCCAGCTCCCGCCCTCCGTGTTTTCTCCCGGCTGGTTCCTGTTCTGCCTGCGTACGTGGCTGTCTGCCGTGCTGGCGTTGAGCACGGCGTTCTGGCTCCAGCTTTCCTCCCCCGGTACGGCGGCGGTTACGGTCATGATTCTGGCCCAGCCGTTGCGTGGGCAGGTTCTTTCCAAGGCACTTTACCGTCTGGCGGGCACCATTATCGGTGCGTTTGTCGCCCTTTTCCTGACCGCCTGCTTTAATCAGGAACGCGGGGTTTTTCTGGGTGGTGTGGCGTTGTGGCTAACCCTTTGCACCATTGTGGGCACACTGGAGCGCGACTTCCGGGCTTATGCGGCCATGCTCTCGGGCTATACGGTTGCCATTGTGGGGATCAGCTGCATTGATAACCCGGCAGGCATTTTTGACGTTACGGTTAACCGCGTGTCCTGCATTGTGGTGGGCATTGCCTCCACCGCCGCGATCAATGACATTTTTGGCTCCCCCACCGCGTTTGAAAAACTGACCGCCAACCTGCGCCGCACATCGGACATGGTGCGCCGCATTGCCAAGGATGCACTGGCTGGCCACAGCATTCCCGACAGCATGGCCTGCGCAGGCCTTGCGGGGGAAATTATTGCCCTGACATCGCAGATCTCCTTCGCCAAGACCGAACTGCCCGATGCACGGCTGCGGCTTGCAGGCGCACATTCGGCCATGGTGGCGCTGCTGGAAATGCTCTCGTGCAGCCAGGCCATTGCCCTTGTGCTGCGCAAGGGCGAGGTTTCGGCCACGGTGCTCAAGCACATCCGTGATTCCTTTGGTGATGGTACGCCAGTCGATTCCCCCGCACAGGCAGTGCATGATCTGGAAGACCTTGCGCGCGAGGCGCATAAAAACGAACTCAGCCTCGGCCCAACGCTGGATGAGGCCTGGCTGATTGAACGCTCCATGGCTCTGCTGTCCGATGCACGCTGGGCGGTGGATGGCATAGATGCATTTGAGCACGGCCAGCGCGCACGCACACAGGCCCCAGAGCTCAAGATTGAACAGCATGATGACGTAATTGCCGCATTGCTCAACGGCCTGCGCACGCTTATCGGCTTTTCCGTCGCTGCCGGGCTGTGCATTATTTCCGATATTCCGGCAACGTATTCAGCACTGTCGCAGGTGGCCATTATCCTGACCCTTGCCGCCACAACCTACAATGTGCGCGGCTTTGGCATGGGGGCACTGCTGGGCACGCCACTGGCCATTATTGTGGCAGCGGTGCTGAACTTTGGCATACTCCCCCACGGGGCGGACATGCCTTTTCTGGCCATGGCCATCATTCCCGTTATTTTTGGCGGCTGCCTGCTGCTCATGCACCCCAGAACAGCCACGGTCGGGTTTAACGCCGGGGTGTTCTTTTTTGTTATTCTTGGGGTCGCTGACCAGCAGAATTACGAGCCATCCGCCTTTATTGACCGCAATGTGCTGTACCTGTTTGCCGCGATCATGATCTTTATCTCGCTCGTGCTGCTGCTACCGCCCTCCGCCTCCCGCAGGCGGTTCAGGGTGGGCATTACCATCGGGCATGATCTGCTGCTCCAGTTTGAAGGGCATGGTGAACAGGCCGGCTCCGCCCTGATCAGCCGCCACTACGACCGGCTGTGCCGTATTCTGGAATGGAACCGTTACCTGCCCGCCAACAAGGCACGCCAACGTGTTTTTGCCCGCCTTGCCAGCCTGGATACCCTCAACCTTGAGCTGGCCCGCGCACGCCGCCACCTGCAACGCGCCGCCACCATTCCCGCTATCCGGCTGGATGCGGAATCCGCCTACCGCGCCACCATTATCTACAACGTGGATGCTGCTCTGGTGCGTATGCGGCACAAGGCCCGCATTCTGCTCGACCATGCCATAGGCCTGCCCCATGGGCAGATGGCCACAGCCCTTGCTGCGGTTTCTGCCATGGTGGGTGCAATCCGCCTGCTTGAACACAACCGCTCCGCCCTGCACCTGTATGACCTGCTGCCCGTGCCGGACCAGCAGTGGAAGGCCCGCTAACATGCAGCTCCAACCTGTTCTGGATATTGGGGGCCTGCTGGTGTCCTCCTTTGTGGTGCATGCGGGGCTGGCCATTGCCACCCTGCTGGCGCTTAACCCGCTTTTGGCCAAGGTGCGCGCCCGCCGCGTGGTGTGGAACCTGCCCTTGGCCGAATTTGGTATTCTGATCGGCCTTATCGGCCTTTACACCATCCTTTTGTGAAAGGGCTTTTCCGCCGTGTTTGAACGTGCGCGCCGCCTTCTGCAATTTGTTACAACCGGCATTATTCTGGCCATTGCAGCCGTGGTCTGCTTTGTCCTGTGGGATTACTACACCGCAGCGCCCTGGACCCGTAACGGGCAGGTACGCGTGCAGGTGGCCGACATTGCGCCGCGTGTTTCGGGGCAGATCATAGACATAAAGGTGCGCGACAACCAGTTTGTCCATGCGGGCGATGTTCTGTACGACATTGATCCCTTTGACTTTAAGGTGGATGTGGCCTCCGCTACCGCTCTGGTGAATGAGCGGCAGGCGGATATGGTGCTCAAAAACGCGCAGGAATACCGGCGCAACAACCTGACCGACGCCGCCGCCTCCCGCGAGGAAAAACAGGTGTTCCAGGCCACGGCGGAAGTTGCAAAGGCGCAGTATGCCTCGGCCATGGCGGCTCTTTCGCAGGCCAATATCAACCTTGACCGAACCCATGTGCGCAGCACCGTAACCGGCTACGTCAACAACCTAATCATGCGTGTGGGGGACTATGCCACCGCAGGCAAGGCGAACATTCAGGTCATTGATGCTTCCTCCTACTGGGTGGACGGATATTTTGAGGAAACCAAAATCCGCTCCATCCATATTGGTGACCGCGCCCGGCTGGACCTTATGGGCTACCGCCAGCCCATGTGGGGGCATATCACCAGCATTACCCGCGGGATTGCTACCCCCAATGCAACACCCTCCACACAGGGCCTGCCATCGGTGGACCCGGTCTATACGTGGGTGCGGCTGGCACAGCGTATTCCCGTCCGTGTGCAGATCGACAGCATCCCCCCCGGCACCCAGCTTGCCGCGGGCATGACCACCACAGTCACCATTGTTGGTAGCAAGGGCAAACGTGCCCATGATTCCCTGACCGAAGCACTGGACAGGCTGCATGATGCCCTTATGGGCGGCACAGGCGGGAACGGCGCACGGCATTAGGATAGAGTATGGACGCCCGCCCCCCATGCTGGCACAAACGCAGGCATGTACCATTCCTTTGCCCTGCCCTGCCGTACTGCCATGTTCTGCGCCCTTGCCCTGTGCCTGAGCGCGGGCGCACAGGCACGGACCATACCCGGCCAGCGCGTACAGGTCAGTGCTCCCTGCCTGAGCACCCTGCATGTTGTAACCGACAACACCCTGTCCGACGGAGTGGACATTCCGGGGGCATGGCCCGCAGGCCTGCAAAGCTCCACCGCGGCAGATGGCACCATCACCCTGACACAGACGGACTGCGCCAGCGGGCAGAGCCTTGAACTGCACACACCATCGGCCATGCCGCTGGCCATAGACAGCCCGCAGGCAACCCGCATTGTTATTGACGGCCGTAAAGGCTCCATGTCCATCCAGTCCGGCTCGGGGGGGATTGAGCTGGGCCGGACCGGGCCGATTGATCTGGCATCGGACTCCTCGGGGCCTATCCACATTGACACACTGGCAGGCTCGGCGCGCCTGCGCTCCACCACCTCCGCCCCCATTACCATCCGCCAGGTCAAGGCTCCGGCTCTGGCCGTCTATCTGGCCGGCACAGCCAGCCTGAGCGCACCTGCGGGAACACTCAAGGCGCTGGACATCAACAACGCAGGCAAGGGCAATGCCAGTTTTGGCGGCACCACGGGTGTTGCCGCCCTGCATGTGCAGGGGAGTGGCAACATCAGTGTCCACAAAGCCACCGGCACCGTGGCAACGGAGCGTGATGGCAAGGGGCGGATTGATGTCAACTTACCCGATGCCTCCCCCACGCAGCAGAACTAGCACGACCGGGTCAACACACACCTTAACTACCCCGCAAAGCCAGAGGAGCCCTGCCGGTGTCTTTTAGTCGGCTGTTCATCATGCGCCCCGTTGGCACAACCCTTATGGCGGTTGCGTTTATGGTGGCGGGTCTTTTTGCCTACCGCGCCATGCCGGTAGCGGACCTGCCCAATATTTCCGTTCCGGTCATATACGTTATTGCCTCCCAGCCCGGCAGTTCCCCCCAGCAGCTGGCCAGTGCGGTAACCACCCCGCTGGAGCGCAGGCTCGGCCAGATTGCGGGCGTAAGCAGCATGCGCTCGGACACAACGGATTCCAGCGCATTTATCCTGCTGTTCTTTGACAATAACCGTGACATCAATGGTGCCGCGCGGGACGTGGAGGCCGCCCTGCGCGCGGCAAGGGCGGACATGCCCCACACGCTGCTTGACCAGCCCCAGTATTACAAAGCCAATCCATCGGATAGCCCGATCATGGTTGCGGCCCTTACATCGGCCACACGCAACGCCACGGCCCTGCGGGATCTGGGGGAGACACACCTCAAACCCATGCTGGCCGGGGTTAAGGGGGGTGGCTGGGTCGATGTTGTGGGCTCGGACAAGCCCGCCATCCGTGTGGAAGTTAACCCCCAGCTCCTCTACCAGTACGGGATCGGGTTTGAGGATGTCCGCTCGGCCCTTGCATCAGCCAACGCCAATACACCCAAAGGGTTCATAGAAACCGGGGGCCAGCGGCTAACACTCCAGACCAATGATCAGGCCCACAGCCCCGAGCAGTACCGTGATCTGGTAATCGGTTACCGCAATAACCGGCCTGTGCGGCTGAGCAGCGTGGCAACAGTGCGCTCCGGCCCGCAGAATGAACGCACGGCAGGCTGGTACAACAAGCAGCCTGCCGTGCTGGCCATTATCCGCGCACAGCCGGGCACAAATGTTATTGAAGTCACCGACGCCATTCGCGCACGCGCGGTCCTGCTGCGCAATGCCCTGCCTGCGGATGTTGCGTTTACGCTGGTCTCGGACCGCTCCGTATCCATCCGTGGCGCTCTGGAGGACACGCAGGAAACCCTGCTTGGTTCCGTCCTGCTGGTAGTTCTGGTCGTGCTGGCATTTTTGCGGAGCTGGCGCTCCACCTTTATTCCCGCCGTTACGGTTCCGGTCTCGCTCGCGGGGTCTCTGGCCTTCATGCACCTGCTGGGCTTCTCACTCGATACGCTCTCACTCATGGCGCTGACCATTGCCACCGGCTTTGTGGTGGATGATGCCATTGTGGTGGTGGAAAACATTGCCCGCCACATGGAAGAGGGCATGGACCGCATGCAGGCCACCTTACAAGGTGCGCAGGAAATCGGTTTTACCATTCTGTCCATCACCATTTCCCTTATCGCGGTGTTTCTGCCCCTGCTGCTGATGGGGGGCATTGCGGGCAAGATATTTTTTGAATTCGCCATGACCCTGACCATTGCTGTCTCGGTCTCGTTTTTTCTGGCGGTCTCGCTCACCCCCATGATGTGCGCGCGGTTTCTGGACGTGGCCCCCGGCCCACAGGCTCCAGCGCAGCGTTCTGCCAACCCGTTTGTGCGGGCCGCCCATCTGCTGGCCGACGCCACGGACCACGCCATGGCATGGATGATGCGGCTCTACCGCTCCACGCTGGACGTTGCCCTGCGCCACCCGTGGCTGACGTTGCTCTCGCTCCCGCTCAGCTTTGTGGCAACCATCGGGCTGATCTTCATCATCCCCAAAACCGTTCTGCCTGCGGAGGATATTGCTCTTTTGCAGGGGTATCTGAGCGTGGACCAGACTTCCTCCTTTTCCGCCATGTCGGCCAAAACCCGCACGGTGCTTGATGCCATGCAGGCAGCTCCGGGCGTGGAGGGCGTCATTGGCTTTACGGGCGAAGACGCCGCGAACGAAGCAGAGGTCTACGCCCAGCTCAAGCCCAAAAACCAGCGTACGCAAACGCCAGAAGCCATTGCCGACGCCATACAGCAGGCCGTGCGTACCATACCGGGGCTTACGGCCAGCATTTCCAATGCGGGTGATATTAACGGCGGCGGCCAGCGCGTGCATGAAGGCGCATACAGCTTTGTCTTCCGCAGCGAAAACGAGGCCGATATTGACCAGTGGGTGCCCCGCGTAACCGAAGCCCTGCGCAACAGTGCAGTTTTAAGCGGGGTTAGCAGTCATACGGTGGGGCATGGCATGGCACTGCATGTGCTGATCAACCGCGACAATGCCGCCCGCTACCAGATTACCCCCCAGCTTATTGGCAATGCCCTGTACGATGCGTATGGCCAACGCACGGCATCCAGCATTTCCACCCCGCTCACCACTTATTACGTGATCATGGAGGTGCAGAAGCAGTTCCGTGACAACCCGGAAATGCTGAAAACCCTGTGGGTATCCACCGCTGGTGGCACGGCATCGGGTGCTGTGGCCTCCAACACCATTCGGGTACGCAAACCTGCCGATGCCCCTGCCGCCCGCAGCGACAGCCTTTCCGAACAGTCCTTCCGCAATGCCATTGCCAACAGGCTGGCAGGGGGTGGGGCCGGGGCTTCCAACGGTTCGGCCGTTTCCGCAACATCCGAAACCATGGTGCCCCTGCCCACGGTTGCACGCATAGCCAGCGCCCCCACACCGCTACAGGTCAGCCACGAAAACGGTTTTGTCTCTGGTGCGCTCTCCTTCGACCTTGCAGCCGGCCATTCGCTGAGCGAGGCAGAGGCCGAAATCCGCCAGACCATGCGCAACCTGCATGCCCCCGAAAGCCTGAAAGGTGATTTTTCAGGCGAAGCGGGCGATCTGCACAAGGACCTGGTCAACGAAGCTCTGGTGTTTGTTGCCGCCATTGCCACCATGTACATCACACTGGGTATTCTGTACGAAAGCTACATTCAGCCCCTGACCATTCTTTCCACCCTGCCTTCGGCCGCCTTTGGGGCTGTGCTTACGCTCTGGCTATGCGGGCAACCATTCTCTCTCATCAGCATGATTGCGGTGATCATGCTCGTAGGCATTGTGAAAAAAAATGCCATCTTAATGATCGACTTTGCCCTGCATGCCGAGCGGACCCAGAACCTGCCCCCGCATGAGGCCATAAAAACAGCCTGCCTGACCCGCTTCCGCCCCATTCTCATGACCACCATGGCCGCAGCCTTTGCCGCCATACCCATGATTATAGGGCGCGGCTATGGGGCGGAACTGCGCCTGCCCCTTGGCGTTGCCATTCTGGGCGGGCTGGCAACCAGCCAGTTGCTTACCCTGTATTCCACCCCTGTTGTGTATCTGCTCATGCACCGGCTGGCAGCTTTTGCCCGCAAAGCCGCAACATGGCTCCAGCGCAAACTGGCTGGCTGGGCAGGCACCCGCCCCAATACTGCGCCATAACACGGCGGGCATTGCATGGCCTTTCTGCTCAAAAGCTTTTAAAACACCGTTTGAACAACCGTTTTACCAAGGAAGTGTCCATTATGTCCGATGCAATGCCTGACCGTCTTTCCGTCAACCCCAACAGCGAGTTCTATAACGAAGCCCTGCTTGAGCGCGGCGTTGGCGTGCGGTTCAAAGGCGTGGAAAAAACCAATGTTGAAGAATACTGCGTGAGCGAAGGCTGGGTACGCGTTGCCGTTGGCAAAACCGTGGACCGCCGTGGCAACGCCCTGACCATGAAGCTGAATGGCCCGGTTGAGGTCTGGCTTAAGGACTGACCTTCCGCCAGCACATGGCACACTGACAATTAAATACTTTATTTAATTGTCAGTGTTTGGAATAGTGTCACGCATAGTTCAAGGCAGACCAGAAGGAACACCATGCCATGACCCAGACAGCACCCAGCACGGAAGCCGATCTCCGGCACACCATTGTTATTGTTGGCGGCGGGTCCGCTGGCATTGCCGTTGCAGCCAAACTGCTGCGTGAGCGCCCCACGCTGGACGTGGCCATTATTGACCCCGCGACAACCCACGCCTACCAGCCCGGCTGGACACTGGTTGGTGCCGGGGTCATGAAGCTGCGCGACACGCTGGAGCAGGAAGGCGGGCTTATTCCCAAAGGCTGCACATGGCTGCGTGCTGCCGTAAGCACCTTTGAGCCCGAGAGCAACACCCTGACCCTGGCCGACGGCCGCACCGTTGCCTATGGCCGCCTGGTTGTCTGCCCCGGCCTGCAACTTGACTGGGACAAGATTGAAGGCCTGAGCGAAACACTGGGCCGCAATGGCGTATGCTCCAACTATTCCAAAGACACGGTGGAATATACCTGGACCTGCATCCAGTCCCTTGCCGGGGGCACAGCCCTGTTCACCCAGCCCCCCATGCCGATCAAATGCGCTGGTGCTCCGCAGAAAATTGCTTATCTGGCCGCAGATCACTGGCGCAAGCAGGGTACACTGAACCGCACCAACGTGGACTTCTGCCTTGCGGGCGATGCGCTGTTTGGTGTGGCCTATTTCCGCCCCGCGCTACAGCAGGCGGTGGATTATTACGGCATCAACCTGCAGTACAAACATAATCTGATTGCCGTAAACGGCCCCGAGCGCAAGGCAACCTTTGCGGTTACCGGCCCCGATGGCAAGGTGACAAAAGTGGTGCGTGAGTTTGACATGCTCCACGTCACCCCGCCCCAGAGCGCGCCTGACTTCGTTAAAAAAAGCCCGCTGGCCGATGCTGCCGGCTGGCTGGATGTGAACGCCACAACACTCCAGCACGCCAAATACCCCACCATCTTTGGTATTGGGGACGTCATGAACACCTCCAACGCCAAAACCATGGCAGCCGCACGTGCACAGACCCCTGTGGTCGTCCGCAATGTTCTGGCCTCTCTGGATGGTCGCCCACTGAGCGGGCAATATGACGGGTACGGCGCATGCCCGCTGACCGTGGCTTACGGCAAGATCGTGCTGGCCGAGTTCCTGTACGGTGGCAAACCTGCTCCGAGCTTCCCCTACGACCAGCGCAAGCCCAGCCGGTTTGCATGGTTCCTCAAAACCACCGTGTTCCCCCATGTTTACTGGGACATGATGCTCAAGGGCCGCGACATTGAAATGCCGCACCACCCGGAATGGTCCAAGGACTGAATACTTATCTCCCCCTGCCCCACCGGGTTCCAACCCGTGGGGCAGAGAGTGTGAATAAGCCCATAAAAAAACCTCCCCAGTTACGGGGAGGTTTTTTTATGCCCTAGGGGCAACTGTCATATGTGGCCGAAATGCCTCCGGCTCACTCCTCATCAATAGAACGTTTGGGGAGCAGAGCTGGCACAAACACCAAAGTCCCCAGAAGCGTGCAGGCCAGAGAGAGCAGCAGCAAGCGCCCCATGCTGGCCGTGCCCGGGTGGTGCGAAAGGGCAAGCGAGCCAAAGGCCGTGCCCGTGGTCAGGGCAGAAAACAGCACGGCTCGTGCGGTGGGGGATGCCAGCGGGAATTTAACTCCATCGCGCCAGTTCATGACAAAATAGATGTTGAAGGATACGCCCACACCCAGCAGCAGCGGCAATGCAATAATGTTGGCGAAGTTGAGTGTTTCTGGAAGCAACACGACCAGAATAACCGTCATCAGCGCAGACAGCAGCAGCGGGGCCAGCACAAGCGCCATATCCTTGATCCGGCGCAGAGCGATCATGAGGATAATGGCGATCATGACCACGGCGGCCCCGGCGGCCTGTTCGAACGCCCGCACAATGGAGCGCGCGCTTTCCACAATATCCACCGCCGTACCGGCCATATCGGGCTCAACCTTCTGCAAGGACCCGACAAACTTGCGCAATGCGCCTGAGCTGCTCATCACCCCTTTGGGGTGTACTTCCACAAGAGCGCGACCATCGGGGAGCAGATAGTCGTTCGCAATGCTTGGGGGCACGTCATGCATGGTAACAGGCCCGGCCTGCAGCATGGTCCGCAACTGGTCCAGCTCCGGTGGCAAAAACCGTACCAGAGCAGTATTGGCGGCCTCCACTGTAGCATCGGGGGCTGTAGCCAGACGGGCCAGAGCAGCCTGAATCCTGCGCAGCGGGTCATTGGCAGGCAGCTTGTCCTGCACTTCGGCCAGAGCGTTGGCGGTGCTGGCCGCTGCTGCACGCAGGGCGGCTGCATCTGGCGCAGGTTTGGGGTTTGGCACAATCAGCGTTGGCAGCAGCAGGGATGCGGCATCCTGAATAAGGGCAAGTTTTTCAGGCTGTTGCGTAGGCACATATGAGCCGAGCCACATGACATCATGCACATCGGGCAGTTCATCCAGACGATCGGCCTGTTTTGCGGCATCATCCAGAGACTTCACCAGCAGTTCCGCGCTGTAGGGGGATGTCTGCGGGTTATCAATCAGCAGGCTGAGGGCGCGCATCCCTTCGGAATTGGGGTTTTTGGTGTGCAGCGGGTCGCCATCAAACTGCAGGGCCGGCACCAGCGCCAACCCGATAACTGCCACCACACCAAAAAAGGCGAGCAGCCATTTGCGATGCTGGCGGATTTTGGTGTCCACCGGCTTCATCCACACATACCCCATGCTGGGGCAGTTAAGCGGCGGGTGGCAGATGCAAAGCAGCGCAGGCAGCAAGGTGGTGGTGCAGACAAAAGCTACCAGCATGCCAATACCCGCAATAAGCCCCAACTGGGCCACACCCAGAAAAGCGGTGGGCGTAAACGCCAGAAAGCCTGCGGAGGTCGCAAGGGAAGCAACCAGAATCTGATGCCCCGTTTCCTCCCCTGTCATGCGCAGGGCTTCGTACATGCCTTCCTTGCCGGTAGCGGTGGGGATCTGTGCACGGAAACGGACAGAAAACTGGATGGCAAAATCTACCGCAATCCCCACAAACAGAATGGCGAATGCGACCGAGATCAGGTTAAGCGTGCCAACCGCCACGGCGGCAAAGCCCGTGGTCAGCAGCAGCCCCACAACCAGCGTAACCACAATAGGCAGCACCACACGCCAGGAGCGCACGGCAAGCGTAAGCCACAGCGTTACCAGCAGCAAAGACCCCACAAGCCCGGCCACCATGCCCTCGGCCACAGTTGCGAACTCTTCATCATCCAGCTGGACCTGCCCGGTCAGGTGGACCTTGGCGTGGTGGCTGCGTACGAACTCAAGGTCCTTGATCACGGCACGCATGGCGTCCGTGGCCTCACCCCCGGGCTGGAAGGAGCCATAGTCCAGAATGGGCTGGGTCATGACAAACTGGTAGCGCCCGGCAAGGTCAGATAACTGCCCCCCGAGCAGACGCTGCCACGAGAGGGGGGATGCCTGACCATCCACCGCTTTTTCCAGCGTATTGGCAAAGCCGGTCAGCGGTGTCTGAAAACCGGCCAGATTGGCCTGTCCGGTCTTGACCCCTTCTGCAATCAGGGAGAGCGCACCAAAAAGCCCACGGGCAGAAGGGTCCTGCGCAAGGGCGGACAGGAAGGGCTGCGCTGCAATCGTGTCGTTCAGGATGCCCGCAAGCGGTTTGGGCTCCAGGAACATAAGCCCGTTGCGCTCAAGGTACGGGTTGGCATCCGGCCGGTTGGCAAAGGCAAAGTGTTTGTGATCCGCTGCCAGCGCTTCGGCCAGTTTGCGTGCGGTTTCCTGCCCTTCTTCTGGCAAATCGGCTTCCACCACCGCGACCAGAAGATTCTCTTTTTGCGGGAACAGGCGGGCCATTTCATCCGAGCGCTGCTTCCACTGCAAACGGGGGGAGAGCATTTTGCTCGTATCCGTGGTCACGCCAAGCTGGGTCATGCCCGCATAAACGCCAGCGCCTGACAGCACGCAAAAGAGTGCCACGACCAGCCACGCATGGCGCGCACAAAGGGTGATAAAACGACCTATGGGTGCAAAGAGCATGATAAACGACAGGATCCTAGAAAAGTCATGGCGTCAGGCACAAAACCGCCTTGGTTTGCCTAACCGCTTCGCACGATGCAAGTGACTATCTGCGCAAGCCACTCTTCTTTTACCGCCCGGAATGCGGAAAATGGGATTTTTCCGGGCCATTCCGGTGGTCCGACCATGTGTGCTCCAGCCATTGCCACAGCACCAGTGCAGGCACGCCCCAGGCAATTTCGCGCAGGCGCTTGATCAGCGAGAGCGCAATGGCAACGGGTGGGGCAATACCAAACAGCCCGCCGACCACCATATAGCCCCCTTCCGACACACCCAGTGCTCCGGGCACGGCAAACCCTGCGGATTTGGCGGCTTCCCCCACACCTTCAATAACAAAGCCGGTCGCCAAAGAGCAGTCATGGCCCATAAAATGCAGGATCAGGCAGACCTCCACCGCCCCCAGCGCCCATGCGGCAAACTGGAGGATCAGGCTGGTCACTGCATTGTTGCGGGTCTTGTACAGGCCCAGCACTTCCTGATGAATCCCGCGAATACCCTCAACCCCGCCCCAACCCAGGTGGGCGGCAATCCGCTCCAGCAGCTTTTCCACCAGAGCAACGGCACCAAGCCACTGGCTGGCAAATACGGCTATGCCAATAACGGCAAGAACAAGGGCACTTTCAAGCAGCCTGTCGGTCACAGCCGAGCGCTGGACCAGAACAAGCAGCAAAAGCAGCCCCGCTACCGTAAACAGAACCTGACTGAGCAGTTCAATCGTAAGGTCACAGATTGTCGCCGCTGCCGCGCGGCGCAAACCCAGCCCCCGCCGGGATAACAGGCGGCTGGCCACTACCTCCCCACCAACCTGCGCCACGGGGAGCAGGTTGTTTACCCCCTCACGCACACAGCGGAGCATGAAAAAATCACGCAGGGGCAGATGGGGCGGCAGGTCACGGCGCGCAATAATGCGCCATGCCTGCGCGGAGAGAGACACCTGAACGGCATGAAAGACAATGGCGGCAAGGATTCCCCAGCCGCCAGTCATGACAAGCGCAAAAATGGCCTGCGCGCCAAAGCGCGAGAGCATCCATAATGTCAGGCCAAGCCCCAGAATGCCGGCCACAAGAGTGATGCGCTTCATGCAGTCTCCCCATTTCATGCCAGAGCTGGCGCTTACTCCGGCATGCCGCTCCTTTTATCCCTCCCTGATCTGACGCAGGAGGGCAAGAGATTCCACACAGGCGGCGGCGGCTTCACGCCCTTTATTATGCACATCATCCGCAGAACGCACAGTTGCCTGCTCTTCTGTGTAGGTTGTGAGAATACCAAATGCCACCGGCACCTCGGTTGCAAGGCTGGCCTGCACAATGCCCAGAGTGGCCCCAAGGCTGATAAATTCAAAATGCGCGGTATCGCCCTTGACCACGCAGCCAAGGCAGATCACCCCTTCATACCGCCCGGTCTTGGCCAGTGCCTGCGCCAGCAGCGGCATTTCAAACGCGCCGGGGGCTGCAAACACATCGCCTTCAGCCACGGCAATGCCGTGTTCGCCCAGCCATGCAATGGCGCCATCCCGCAGGCCACCTGTCACCGTCTCATTAAACCGGCTGACAACCAGTGCCAGACGGGGTGCGGGGGAAAGAGCCTTGAGGTCAGGCAGAGTAACGGGGGAACGTGTACCCATAAGTCGTATTATCCTTTTGAATCACTGCGTCTTGAATACAGACAGCTCAGGCAGGAACCTTGTGCACAACGGGGGACGGTGCATCGCAGCTCAGGTGGTGGCCCATGCGTTTGCGTTTGGCATGCAGGTAGGCACGGTTGAACATGTTGGCCGGAATTTCCAGCCCCAGTCTTTTACGCACCACAAAGCCCCGGCTTTCCAGTGCCCGGACCTTCTCGGGGTTGTTGGTCAGCAGGTCGAGCTGGCCCACACCAAGGCTGCGCAGTATGCCTGCCGCTGCACGCCAGTCGCGCGCATCGGTTGCAAAGCCCAGCCTGTGGTTGGCTTCAACCGTATCCAGCCCGGCATCTTGCAATTCGTAGGCGCGTATCTTGTTTACAAGGCCAATACCGCGCCCTTCATGCCCACGCACGTAAACCAGCACGCCGCACTCGGCCTGCCCGATGGCCTGCAACGCTGCCTGAAGCTGGGACCCGCAATCGCACCGCAGGGAGCCGAGCGCATCGCCGGTCACACATTCGGAATGCAGGCGCACCACCGGCACCGGGCCGTTGGGGCGGACATCCCCCTTGACCAGCGCGACATGCTCCACGCCTTTTTCGTCCCGGAAGGCGTGAATAACCAGCTCATTCCCACCATACACGCTAGGCAGGGCGGCCTTGGCCAGATCGGGCACAACGTCTTCCGCCGCGGGGGCTGCGGCCTGTGCGGGCTGTGGCTCCAGCGGTGCCAGACCATGCGCGCCAATCCATGCCACCAGTTCGGCAATGGAAATAATGGGCATGTCATGCTGCCGGGCAAACACATCCAGCTGAGGGCGGCGGGCCATTGTGCCGTCCTCGTTCAGAATTTCGCAGATCACGGCGGCGGGCTTGAGCCCGGCAAGGCGCAGCAGGTCAATCGAGCCTTCGGTATGGCCAATACGCGCCAGCACGCCACCGGGTTCGGCCCGCAGGGGGAAGATATGCCCCGGAGAGGCAATATCTGCCGGCGTAGCCTCATCTGCCGTGGCAACCAGCACGGTCTGGGCACGATCGGCGGCGGAAATACCGGTGCTGACCCCCTCACGCGCCTCGATCGACACGGTAAACGCCGTGCCATACTGCGCGGTGTTGTCGCTCTGCCGCACCATCATGGGCAGTTCAAGCTGCTCTACGCGCTCGGCGGTCAGGGGCAGGCAGACCAGCCCACGGGCATGGGTGATCATGAAGTTCATGGCTTGCGGGGTCATGAATTGTGCCGCCATAACAAGGTCGCCCTCGTTTTCGCGGTCCTCATCATCCACCATCACAACCATGCGGCCCGCCCGCACGGCATCCAGCGCACGCAGCAGACGCTCGGAAGGCTGGAGCGGTGCGGTCTGCCCCTGTGTCATTTTGCCTGACATTGTGCCTCCACATATTTTGCAATGATATCCACTTCCACATTCACGGCATCCCCCACCCTGAGCGTACCCAGTGTGGTGTGGTCCCATGTGTGCGGAATGATCATGAGGGCGATGCGGAACTTACCGTCCTGCACCGGCCCCACTTCGTTCAGGGTCAGGCTAATACCATCCAGCGCGACCGAGCCTTTTTCCACCATGTAGCGGCGCAGCTCGGCGGGAATATCAAACTCCACGCGCCGGGCATCGCCCGAAGGTGTCGCCCCGACAAACCTGCCCAGCCCATCCACATGCCCCTGCACAATATGGCCGGACAGGCGGGTGGACGGCGTTACCGCACGCTCCAGATTAACCCGCGACCCGGCCGCAAGGGAGCCCAGCATGGTGCGGTCCAGTGTTTCACTGCTGACAAAAAAGCGTACGGGCATATTCTGCGCCGGAGCCACGGCTGTCAGACAGACACCATTGACGGCAATGCTCTCGCCCTCGGCCACGTCGGTCAGGCCGGTCTGCACTTCCAGCATAAGGGAGCGCGCACCCTGCTCGACTGCAAGGACCTGACCGAGAGATTCTATAATACCGGAAAACATGCCTGCTCCTGCGTGCATCGCGCCCATTGCGGAAAAAGGGAAAGGGGGGAGATGTCGTGTCGGGTTGAAACAGAAAAGTGGTCGCAGCCCTGCGCATCCTGCCGGATATGCAGCCAGTCATCCCACACCCCCTGCGCGCTGATCGCACGCAGCAGGGTGGGACCAGCCTCGACCATGACCCACAAGGCGGGCGTGCTGGCCAGCACTGCGGGCAGATCGGCGCAGTCGGGGCAGAACAGAACATCAAAGCGTGCCTGTGCCTGCTCCTGCCAGTGTGCGGGCACCTTGTTGGGCGCACCACACACCACCAGCACCCGCCGCCTGTTGGCGTGGTCTGGCACATGCCGCACGGTAAAGGCGGGCAGGTCGGCCTGTATTGTGCCTGTGCCTGTTACAATACCATCGGTTACGCGCCGCAGCGCGTGGGCAAACTCGAGCGATTGCCGGGTTGTAAACGTTGTGCTGCCAACCGGCGGCACCATGTTGCCCTGTGCATTAACCGCCTGTTTGACCGTAATCCACGGCCGCCCATGCACCATGCGCCATGCAAACGGGGCCAGCAGAGCCTTGCAGCGCGCCAGACAGGCACCACCGTTGGCGGCATGGGCCAGCCACCGCACATCCAGCCCTTTGGCCTGCAAATATGCAGCACCGCCACCGGGCACATGGGGGTTGGGGTCCGCGCAGCCAATCCACACCGTCTGTACGGGCGTGGATAAAAGCGCCTCCGTGCATGGCGGGGTGCGGCCGGTGTGATTGCACGGCTCCAGCGTAACCACAGCGGTATGAATCCGCTCCACCACACCCAGCGCGTGCGCCTGCTCCACAGCCAGACGCTCGGCATGCAATGCGCCTGCCTTGTGGTGGGCGGCAATAACCAGCACTTCCCCCCGCGCATCCAGCAGCACACACCCCACAGCGGGGTTTGGCGCGGTCTGCCCGGCAAAACGCCATGCTTCGGACACAGCCATATCAAAGGCCGCACCAACATGCTCTGGCATAGTGTGGGGGAAAGGTTGAGAAATACTGTTCACCCTGGTGTCTCTTTTAGTCCATACCTGCTCATGACAGACGGACCCAGGGCGTCAAAAAGGGTTACACGCTTTATGCACGCAAGCCGGACTCCGGCTTAACGGACAAAAAACGAGTCTCTCTTTCTCGTTCTCTTTCATCCGGACTATGACCGTCGGCTCCGGAGTTACACCGGATCTGCTGACCCTGCCGAAGCAGGCGCTCGCGGGCTTGGGGTAGCACACCACCCCTTTACCGCCGGTAGGGAATTACACCCTGCCCTGAGAACGTCACACCCGCACAAAACGGGCGCTCTGTTAATATGATGGCCCCAACCCCCGTGTGTTGCAAGGATAAAACTTTTCACATCTGCTTAATGTTTGCTCCGGAGCGGCCCCAAAAGCCGCCCCCCTTGCCTAACATTCCGTTACTGTTATGAGAGAGGACAGGCAGCCTTGGCCCCGGACACGGACCAGCCGGGCCGCTTTTTGCAACCTGCGGGAGCAGTTGGTGCACGCTTACGCACTCTGTAGTGCCTGCCCTGCGGGTGCATATGCACTGTATATTGGAGTTTTTTTAACCCCCATGGACCAGCCATGACCCAGCCAGACCCGGCACCCCAGACCACGCCCCCTCCCGCAGCCATGACCGGCCTTGCCGGATGGGTAGAAGCGCGCCTGCCTGTTATTTCTGCCTTCCGGGCAGAATACATAGACTTCCGCCTGCCCCGTAACCTGAACGGGCTGTGGAATTTTGGGGCCATCCTGACCGTTGTTCTGCTGCTTATGCTGGCTACCGGCATTTTTCTGGCCATGAACTACACCCCGACCAATGCGGGGGCTTTTTTGTCGGTCGAGGCAATAGACCGCCAGCTTGCCGGCGGGTGGCTGCTGCGGGCCATGCATATGACCGGGGCCAACCTGTTTTTGGCCGCACTCTATGTGCATCTTTTCCGTGGGCTGTATTACGGCTCCTACAAAGCCCCGCGTGAACTGCTGTGGCTGAGCGGGCTTGTGCTGCTGGTTATGGTCATGGCCACGGCCTTTGCCGGTTACATGCTACCGTGGGGCCAGATGTCCTACTGGGGTGCGGACGTGATTACCAAGGCCGTGGGTGCCGTACCGGGCATTGGTCCCAGCCTTGAACATATTATGGCCGGGGGCGACCATCTGGGCGATGTTTTTGTGCACCGCTTTTTTGTGCTGCACTTCCTGCTTGCTTTTCTGGTCGTTGGGGTTGTGGGGCTGCATGTGACCATTGTGCACGTCAATGGTTCCAACAACCCGCTGGGCATTGAACCGCGCACCCCGCGCGACACCGTACCGTTCTACCCCTACTATATCAGCAAGGATCTGGTTGGGCTTATTGTGTTCGCCATGGTGTTTGCCGCGCTCATGTTCTTCTGGCCCAATCTGCTGATCGAGGCGGACAACTACACCCCCGCCGACCCCATGCACACACCGGCTGATATTGAGCCGGAATGGTATTTTCTGCCATTTTACGGCCTGCTCCAGTCCGTGCCCTCCAAATTTGGCGGCCTGCTGGCTTCCGCTGCATCGCTGCTGATCCTGTTTGCCCTGCCATGGCTGGACCGCTCCCCCGTGCGCTCCATGCGCTTCCGCCCGCTCTGCCGCATTGGCCTGTTCGGGCTGGTAGCCGCATTTATTCTGCTGGCGGTTGCAGGCAAGCACCATGCACAGGGCGGCTGGCTGATTGTGGCGCGTCTGGCGGGTATTTATTACTTCAGCTACTTTGTGGTGCTGCTCCCCCTTGCCTCACGCAAGGAAAAAACACGCCCCCTCCCCACCTCCATAGCCGCTGCGGAAGGAGATCAGTAATGCAGGGTTCTTTTTCCCGTCCTGCCGCTGGCCTGCTGCTGGCGCTCGGCCTGTCTGGTGTTGCACTGGCACACGAACCAGACAAAGCCCCCCCCCATCAGGCATGGAGCTTTGAAGGGCCATTGGGCCAGTATGACCAGCACAGCCTGCAACGTGGCTTTCTGGTATTCCAGCGCGTCTGCTCCACATGCCACGGCATGCGCAACCTGACCTATAACGACCTGGCAGGCATTGGCCTGACCCGCCAGCAGATTGAAGAAACCGCAAAAGCCAAACCGCAGCCCGGCACACCGGACGCCATGGGCCAGCCCACCACGCGCCCGGGGCTGCCCGATGACCACCTGAACTCCCCCTTCCCCAGCGATGCGGCGGCTGCGGCCATGATGGGCGGCGTAGCCCCGCCTGATCAGTCCCGCCTTGCCATGACCCATCCGGGCGGGCCGGACTGGCTGTACGCGTTCCTGACCGGCTACCGCATGCCCCCGCCAGCCGATGCGCCCATGGTCCCCGGCAAGTTTTATAATGACTGGGCCGCAGGCCACATGATTGGCATGCCCCCTCCGCTCATGAACGGCATGATCCAGTACCCCGATGGCACCCCTGCCACGGTGGAACAGCAGGCCCGCGATATAACCACTTTTCTGGTCTGGGCATCCGATCCGCACCGCAATGACCGCCACAGCATTGGCAAGGCCGTTATGGCCTATCTGGCCGTGCTGCTTGTGCTGGCCATTGCATGGAAGCGCAAAATCTGGAAACGCCTGAAAACGCAGTGAAGAACAGAAAGCACGCAAGAACCATGACACGCGAGACTGACACCACCCCAGCTCCCGAACAGACCCCCGGTCGCCGTGACTTTCTGGGCATGGTCACCACGGCTGGCACGGTCACAGGCATTGCGGCCTGCGCCATTCCGTTTGTGGAAAGCCTGCAACCACAGGACAGCGCCGCCGCACACCTGCCGGTTGATGTGGATATTGCCCATCTGGCCCCCGGCCAGCAGATAGTGGCTGTGTGGCAGGGCAAGCCCATCTTTATTATCCGCCGCACACCCGAAGAACTGGCAAGCCTGCAGAATGCGGAATTGAGCGCGCTGCTCAAGGATGCCAACTCCACGGCCAACCAGCAGCCCGGTTATGCCCGCAACTGGCACCGCTCCATTGTGCCCGAATATGGGGTTTATGTGGGCATCTGCACGCATCTGGGCTGCGTACCTGCCTACACTCCTCCACAGGGGTCCGGGCCGGAGGCATCTGGCGGGTACGGCTGCCCCTGCCATGGCTCCAAGTTTGATCTGGCAGGGCGGGTGCAAAAAGGTGCTCCCGCTCCTTACAACCTGCCCGTGCCACCTTATGTCATGCCTTCTGCCACCGTGATCAGGCTGGGGGAAAACCCCAAGGGGGAAAGTTTCGACTTTTCCACCATAGAACAGATCTGACCTTCTCCCCCGCCAGCCTGTGTCTGGCGGGTTTTTTACCGGGCTATACCCCCGGCAAGCCTCACACCCGTAGTGTGAGATGCTTTTGCCCAAAAGCAACTTATCAGCCATAGCGGACTACGCCATGCTCGGCTTGCTCAAAGCCGGTCTGCTCCAGCCCGGCCCAACCCACAGGGAGTTGCTGATATGTCGGGAATTGTTGTTGTTTATCACTCAGGTTATGGCCACACCCGCAAAGTGGCCGAATACCTTGCGCGCGGCGCCAAGGCCGAACTGATTGCCATTGATGACAATGGGGAGCTGCCCGAAAGCGCATGGGACAAGCTAGCCGAAGCCAAAACCATTGTCTTTGGCGCACCGACCTATATGGGCAACGCAAGCTGGCAGTTTAAAAAATTCGCCGATGCCACATCCAAAATCTGGTTCATGCGCGGCTGGCAGAACAAGCTGTTTGCGGGCTTTACCAACAGCGCAAGCCCTGTGGGGGACAAAGGGCTGACACTGGCATGGCTGCAAACCCTTGCAGGCCAGCACGGCGGCATATGGATCAGCCTTGGCATGCTGCCTTCCAACACCAAAGCCGCCAAAAACACGGACCTGAACGCTCTGGGCGGTTCCACTGGCCTGCTCGTCCAAAGCCCGTCTGATGCCAGCGTGGACGAAATCCCCCAAGGTGGGCTGGACACAGCCGCAGCATTTGGTGCGCGCATTGCCGAAATTACAGAACAATTTGCATGAAAAACCCATTCATGCGGCACAAAGTTGTGCGCAGGCAGTCTATTCTTAAAAAAGATAAATAAAACAGCCGCATGGTCAGCGGGTATCACGGAAGAGTGATACCCGCTTGTCGTTTTTCCAGTTTCATTATGAAACCGGAATGTTACCTATCGGAGTAGTCAATCACCTTAGCAGCACATATAAATATAATACTTAAAGTGCGGGAATCTGAGTAATGAATCTGTCCGGAAAAAAAACAGGTCTTGCCGTTGCCCTAAGTGTCGCATCGGTTCTGGCAGCCGTTCCCCTTAAATCGGCAAAGGCGCAGGTTCACCCTTTTTCAGCTTTTTCCAGTGGTAGTTCCGACCTGTCACACTGGCTGTCGGACGTTACCCTGATCGGTCAGATTGAAGGCGGCATCATGGCCAACCCGGCCCGCCCCAACCCCGGTTACAACTTTGGCGACTTTCTGGCCGACCATGCCAATCAGGTCCAGTTGAATCAGGCGGAGTTTACCCTCTCCAAAGCCATCGACCCCAGCAAAAACACCTATCAGGTCGGCTTTACGCTGGAAGGTCTTTATGGCTCGGATGCCCGTTACTACCATCTGGTCGGCATCTCCGATCAGGAATGGAAGGCCCGCTACCAGCTTATTCCCGCACAGGCCCATGTGGATGTACACCTGCCCTGGCTGACCTCTGGCGGGCTGGACATGCAGGCCGGTATTCTACAGGCCCCCATGGGTGTGGAGGGGCTGGACCCCGCCTCCCGCGCATTCTACACGCTGGCCTATACATCTGAATATTCCGTGCCGTTCCAGCATGTGGGCGCCATGTTCAACTGGCATGTTACGCCTATTCTGGACGTAACATTCGGGATTGATACAGGTAACCAGACCACCTTTGGCGCATCGGACAACAACAGCCGTCCCGCCGGGTATTTTGGCTTTAACCTGAACAACCTGCTGGGTGGTAAACTCCGTATTGTGGAACTCAGCCGCGTAGGGCCGGAGAATGTCTGGCAGAGTGTCGGGCATTACGAGGCAGACCACGCACAGCGCTTCTGGAACGATATTAACGCGACCTATCAGGTTAACGACAAGCTAAGCCTGACAGCCGAATTCAACTACCTGCATGACGAGGGCATACGCGGTATTGGTGCGCGCGGGCAGTTTGCCGGCACGGATGCCGAAAGCTTTGTCAGCTTCCTCAGCTACAAGATCAACAAGGACTTCACCTTCAACTATCGTGGCGAAATCTACCGCGACAACAACAACTCGATGGTGGCAACCTTTACCGGCAACAACTCTTACATGAATGCCATTGCAGGGCGCTCCTACACCACCATGACCGGCGCAAGCGGGCATGGCACCACCTACGGCGACCTGTCGCTTAACGTTGCCTATCGCCCTGATCTGGGCCACCATATCCGCGTTTTCCAGCTACGTCCTGAAATCCGGTTTGACCGCGCGCTCAACAGCACCTCACCCTTTAACGGAGGCCGCAACAACGGCATGTTCACCTTTGGTGGTGACGCAGTGATCGGCTTTTAAGCCATACAGATTACACAGTTACGCGCGCCCTCCACCACGGGGGCGCGTGCTCTTATAGTAATTACTCACACCTTCCTCCCCCAACACGGGGGCTGCCTTCCGCCTTTGGCACTCGTCATGCCTCCAAGCCCTGCCCAGATGTGGGCTATGACATCCGCCGCAATGGCGATTAAATATTAAAGAATTAAAAAATAATTTCCGCTTTGCGCCAGAACGCTTTGCAGTATTGAAGATAAAAGCCCTTTAGCCTTAACTTTGTCACGCTTATGAGGGCATAAATCATGCGTTATTCTAATCTATGTTGGATTAGCGCGACGTGCGATCATGCAAGACAAGGCAGATAAGGTATGTTAGACGAAAAACACAATTGCTGGCGGCATCATCATGGCCTGCCGCATGTAAGTCGGATTGGGAATTGTTGAGATAGGCAATTGTTTTGTTTAGAAAAAACAAGGAAACTCCTCAGAAAGTAGCTGTCGTCAGCGGTGCATCCGGCGGCATTGGGCGTGCTTTGTGCCTTCAGTTGCGCCAGCGTGGGTACCGGGTCATTGGCCTGTCACGCCAGAACGCTCCGGCAGCCGATACAGCTTATGTTGACTGCATGCTGGCATGCGACCTGACCGATTCACACTCCATCAATGAAACTGCCCGCACAATCGGGCAGACCAGTGCCAGCGTTGATCTCTTTATATTCTGTGCTGGCGTTATTTCTCCACAGTCCGTGGCGACCTTGGAGCATGCTCCGGTTATTGAGCAGATCCAGACCAATCTGCTCGGCGTTATGCTGCTGACTAATGCCATTCTGCCAATAATGGCAAAAGACTCCCACATTATTTACGCCAACTCCATGGCGGGCATTTTTCCTCTGGCGGGCAGCAGCGCCTATACGGCCTCCAAATTTGGCCTGCGCGGTTTTGCTCTGGCACTGGAGCAGGAGCTCAAGCCACGCCATATCCGGGTGTCCTCCGTATTCCCCGGCAGCGTCAATACGTCCATGCTGGCGACGGAAATGGAACGTGGCGGGTCGGTCCTCAACTTCATGTCTGCCCCACAGGAGCCAGAAGCCATTGCAGCGTGGATTCTTTCCTCCCATGTGCGCAAACATGTTGAGAACTTTCCGTCCAGCTTTGACAGGCTATTTTGCAGTCTTTTCCTCTGGTCGCCCGGCTTCCTGCGTCTTTGCCTGCCATTGATGACAGCATGGGCCAAATCCCGCCGTGCACACTACAGAAAAAGCGACAAGACCACTTAAGTCAGATCCCCCGCCTTTTACGCATGCAGCGCGGGGGCAGAACCAACACACCACAAAAAATTAAGGCATCAACGCCGGGCGGGCTGCTTTTACCCTTGCCCGCATGACTCATGCGGCATCTGTTAACCCATTAATCACGCGGCGTAGCAGTTCCAGCAGATGTGCGCTGTCTTCCCCCACCAGAGCCGCGTGACTTCTGGCATTGATTGCCGCAACGGCCGCCGCAATATCGGGCAGTCTTTCCTCCGCCAAAGGCGATAACGATATAAACGCACTGCGCCGGTCCTTCGGGTCTGGTGTGCGTTGGATCAGCCCATCCCGTTCCATACGGGCGAGGGTTTTGGCCATGGTGGACTGCTCTACTGCGGCAAGCTGTGCCAGGTCGCGTTGTGCCAGTGGTTTGCCATCCGCCAGAGCAAAAAATACCGGCAACTGCCCCGACATAAGCCCGAACGGCCGCAGAGCATCATCCATCTCCCGCGCAAAAAGCCGTGCGGCCCAATTGATCATATAACCAAGGGACTGTTCCCGGGGCTGCCATTTATGTGGCTTGCTATCTATATTCATGGCTAGCTATATTTGATCTCTCAGCTTCATTCATGCAAGGACGATAGCATGCAGACGGTTCTCCGCCATATCCACCCTCTGGCGGGGGGATTGGCCATTCTGTGCATAGCCACTTTTATGGGCAGCACCCTTGTTGCAGAACTCCATGGTAACCCACAAACCATTATCATCACCAAACGTGCCATTCTGTGGGGGCTGCTGGTGCTGGTTCCCTGCCTCGCACTCACTGGTTTTTCTGGCTACCAGATGGCAGGCGGGGCACCGCGCGGGCTAGCACTGGCCAAATTCAGGCGCATGCGGGTCATTGGGGCCAATGGTCTTTGTGTGCTGGTTCCCTGCGCGTTTTTCCTCGCCTTGCGCGCATCTGCACAAACATTCGACGGACTGTTTTATGGTGTGCAATTACTCGAACTTCTGGCAGGATCCGTAAACCTTGCACTCCTTGGCATCAACTTTCGTGACGGAGTGCGAATGGCGCGTGCCTGAACCTGTAAAAACAGCATTCTGCCGCACAGAACATTTTGCATGGCCAAACCCTGATGCGCTGCAAAAATATGTTGTATGTTAAAAGACAACCGCAAGTGTCAGGGTTTTAGAATGTCCCGTGAGAATTTTAATGAACTCCTTTCCTTTCTTGCGGTTGCTCAGGAAAGAAGCTTTACACGTGCTGCTGCACGGCGCGGCGTAACGCCCTCGGCCCTAAGCCATACCATGCGGCTGCTGGAAGAAAGGCTGGGAGTTACACTGCTGACCAGAACAACCCGGCGGGTTGTTCCCACAAGTGCAGGGGAATACCTGCTGAGCAACATTCAGCCGTTATTTGACGAAATTGAAAATAAAATTGCCAGTCTGGATGAGTTTCGTAGCGCACCGAGAGGTGAGCTGAGAATTACCGCGACAGATGAAGCTCTGACGTATTTTCTACGCCCAAAACTAGCCAACTTTCTTAAAAAATACCCTGATATTTCCATAGAAGTTTCAACCGACATGAAACTTGTCGATATTGTTGATGAATCCTTTGATGCAGGGATCAGACTGGGCGAGATGGTTGCACAGGGTATGATGTCCGTCCCTGTTTCCCCCGCCATTGAGTTTGTAGTTATTGGAGCCCCCAGCTACTTCAGGGAACATCCGGCTCCCAAAAAGCCCAATAACCTGACTGAGCACAATTGTATTGGTGTTAGGCTACCAACCTACGGAAAGCTTTATAAATGGCTTTTCCGGCAGAATGGAAAAGACGTTAAATTCCAGCCAAGCGGGCAGTTTATTTGCAATAATGTGTTTTCTGCGCGGGATGCCTGCCTGGATGGCATAGGGCTTGCGTACCTGCCAAGGGTTGTGGTGGAAAGCCATATTGCATCAGGCGAGCTTGTTCCTGCGCTAGAAAAAATCTGCCCCACCCATATGGGGTTCCATCTTTTTTACCCACGGCATAACCAGTATTCCATGCCGCTGGCTCTTTTTATCGAAGAAATGAAACTGGCATGATGCCACGCAAGGGCATGCGTAAACCCCGCATACCCTTGCATATACACAGCCGCTTACGCCCCTAGCAGGGGGAGCTGTTGCATCATCTGCTGTAAATTCAGCGCATCCCACGGCATATGCTCGGCAATTGTCATGCCCACCACCTGCTTTTCGGTCATGACCTCCCCGACCAGTTTCAACACATCTGGAATATTGAGCTTTCCTTCCGCCACATCACCAAAATCGTGTTTGCCACGGCCGGGCTTTGCAAACAGCAGGGAGCGGAAATTGTGAGGGTCCAGCACATCCAGGTCCAGATGAATGGCCAGAACTTCAATACCGCTATCGTTGAGCCATTGCATAACGGGTTGTGCACCCTCCCGCACCTGCTGGGGTGAGCATGTGCGAATGCCGTGCTCGGCAATAAACCGGGTCTCATACGGCAGTGGGTCATGAATACCCGCGATCATGACATTTTTGGCCGCTATGGGCTGCTTGACCGCATTGGTCAGGTCAGGGTCACCATGGCCCATAAGGGCACCCAGCACATGCGCATGTGCGTTTTTATACTGTTCGGGGGTCTGCACGTCCGGGTGTGTATCAATCCACAGAACACCCAGCTTATCCCCGTATTGTTCTGCCAGCCAGGCAAACGGAGCAAGGGATACCAGACAGTCCCCACCCAGCACAGCAATGGAGCGGGGCTGATGGCGCGCAATAATTGCCTGTGCCGCCTTGATCTGTTTTACAAGAACGCTGCGCCCGCGCATGTCGTTTTCCAGCGGCAATGGGGTATCTGTCGGGGCATCAACAGGTACTTCCTCAACCGGTCCGTGGGATGGGGGGGCCAGCCATGCCAGCAATCGGGACCCCAGATAATATGGTGGGTTATCCCCACCCTGCCATTGCGGAAAAATAAGACGCAGTGTGTTCTTGTCCGGTTTTGACACGCACTCTCTCCCAAAACGATCAGCACGAGAGCGCCTGTATTAGACTTGGCAGGTTTGATCAGATCATCATGCCGGCCCGGCCTGTGTTACGGCCTAGCGCTCTCAGTCCTGAGTATTTTTTCATGAATAATATGCATTTCATAGAACTATATTGCTGAGTTTTATTCACAATAATCCTGATAAATCAGGCCATAGTCACGCCTGATACTTATACCGTAAAATGAAGTTTGGCAGGGCACTCCAAGCAACCAGTCATTTGCGACATTACTGGTCAATATCATGAGACATGATTTTCTGATGATCAGCCGCGCATAGGCCGTGATCCCCCAGAACCTGAATAACCCGGCATGTCTGCACTGTGCCACAGGTGCATTGCGCGACCATACGCTCAAGTTCTCTATGCAGGGCATTCAGCCTTACAAGGCGGTGTTCCACCTCCGCCAACTGGCGCTTTGCAATGGCATCAATGGCCTCACAGCTCTGGTCGGGGTCATCCGACAAGGCCAGCAATTCCCGAATATCGTCCAGCGGAAAACCCAGCTCGCGCGCATGGCGGATAAAGTTCAGGCGTTCACGGCTGGTATTATCGTAAATCCTCTGCCCGCCTTCATTCCGTTCCGGCTTGGGGAGCAGCCCGATCTGCTCGTAGTACCGGATGGTTGGCACTTTTACACCAGTCAGCCCAGACAGTTTTCCGATACTCAACATGCAGAATCCCCTTGAACCTCTAGTCACTAGAGGATGTAGCTATCTCATTCTCTCGCGTTGGCACAGGAGGATAAAATGCCGGATACACATGAATGGCTCGTAACAGGGATGGACTGCCCATCCTGCGCTGCAAAAATAAAAGGAGCCGTAGCCCAGCTACCCGGCATTGAAGCAGTTGAAATATCTGTCATGTCCCGAAAACTCAGGGTTACGGCAACGGCGCATGCCACTCCCCCGGCAGATATTGAAAACCGGGTAAAAAGCCTTGGCTACGGTATTGAAGCCATTGCACAGGCAGGCAGCGCACCTAACCCGCACACTGGGGCTGACGAGCACACCACACAAACCGATGCCCCTTGGTACCGAACAGGAAAAGGGCATCTGGTTCTGCTCACCGCAACCTTGCTTGTGGTAGCATGGGGGCTGGCACTTCTGCTGCCAGCTTCCGGGAACTGGCCTTTTATTGTGGCGTGCCTTGCGGGCCTTATACCCATTGCCTTACGGGCTTTTGCCGCCATCCGTGCAGGGCAGCCTTTTTCCATTGAAGCACTGATGACCATTGCCGCAACTGGTGCGCTGTTTATTGGTGCGGCGCAGGAAGCGGCTCTGGTTGTCTTCCTGTTTGCCGTGGGCGAACTGCTTGAAGGCGTTGCCGTAAGCCATGCGCGCGATGGCATTCGGGCGTTAAGCACGCTGGTACCCAAAACGGCCCTGCGCGAAAAAAACGACATGATGGAAGACGTCGCAGCAGCAGAACTTGTGCCCGGCGATGTTGTTATTGTGCGGCCGGGGGACCGTATTCCTGCCGATGGCAAAATTATTTCAGGCACCGGCGGTGTGGATGAAAGCCCCGTAACGGGTGAGAGCATGCCCGTAACGCGTGGGCCGGGCGACCCGGTATTTGCAGGGGCAATTAATAACGAAACAGCCCTGCGGGTACAGGTAACGCGTGCAGCAGCAGACAATACCATTGCCCGGATTATCCGGCTGGTTGAGCAGGCGGAAGATTCACGCGCACCAACACAGCGGTTCATTGACCGCTTCAGCCGTTGGTACATGCCCTCCATTGTGGGTTTGTCCGCGCTGGTTGTGGCTATCCCGCCCCTGTTTTTTGGGCAGGCGTGGTCGGTCTGGGTCTATCGTGGCCTGTCTCTGCTGCTTATTGGGTGCCCGTGTGCTCTGGTTATCTCGGTCCCTGCTGCCATTGCATCGGCTCTATGCGCTGGGGCACGGCATGGCCTGCTTATGAAGGGTGGTGCCGTTATTGAAGCCACGGCGGCGATCAAAACGGTTGCACTGGATAAAACAGGCACCCTGACCATGGGGCAGCCCGAGGTAACGGATATTCTCTGCCTGGATCAGCACTCCACGGCCGAAGTTCTTGCTCTTGCCGCAGCAGTGGAAAAAGCCTCCAACCACCCGCTGGCTCAGGCCATTGTACGCAAGGCGGCAGGCATGGCGCTGCCACCTGTACAGGATAGCCGCGCTATTCCGGGCAAGGGTGTGTCTGCCGTGTTTGATGGGCAGATCATAACAATCGCCAGCCCCCGGCATGCAATGCAGGATGGCGCGTTGTCCAGCACCGCCGCAGCACAGGCCACTGCCACGGAAAGTGAGGGCAAAACGGTTGTTGTCCTTTACACTAGCACGGCTCTGGCACTGATCGGATTGCGGGATGAACCAAGGCAGGATGCGCAGGAAACAATACAGCAGCTCCGCAGCCTTGGGGTTACACCCCTTATCCTGACAGGGGATAACCAACGCACAGCCGCAGCCATTGCAGCCCTGCTGCATGTGGATTACGAAGCCGAACTGCTACCGGAGCAAAAACAGCAGACCATCCGCGAACTGGCAGCACGTGGCCCGGTTATGATGGTGGGGGACGGCATTAACGATGCCCCTGCCCTTAAACAGGCAACCGTTGGTGTTGCCATAGGATCGGGAACAGATGTCGCGCTGGAAACCGCAGACGCTGCCATACTGCGCAACTGTATTACAGACATTCCGGCCCTTATTCGCCTTGCCCGCTCCACCATGGGCAATATCCGGCAGAATGTATCCATCGCACTCGGGTTGAAGGGGGTTTTTCTGGTAACAACCATTATTGGCATGACAGGCCTATGGCTTGCCATTATGGCGGATACCGGCGCCACTGTTCTTGTAACCCTGAACGCCCTGCGGCTTTTACGCACAAAACCCGCAGGGCTTGCCCAAAAAAGTTAAGAGAGCCTGCCCCCTGCCCTTTGATGCTCTGGCAACAAAAGACAGCGGCAGAATAAGCATGAGAGCAAGGATCACCCACCTATACTCTCATGCCTGCGCGTGTCCCCATCATGCGCTTTTATGACCAGACGCCACATAAACAGCTGCATGGCCATGGTTTCAAAAACTTATGACAAATCCTTATAAGTCCCAGAAAGAAAAGTCCTTAGTATTTATTAAGCTGCTGAAGCGTATCCGATGGTGTTTGCAGGCCTGAATACTGCATGACACCAAATGTCATCGTGGCATCTGGCGTAGGGAGGTCTTTCTGCCGCCAGCCCCCACCCAGAGCACGGATCAGCCCGACTGTGCTTTGCAACGCGCGGGCCTGCACCTGCACCCGGTCAATCCGTGCATCCAGTGTGTTGACCTGAGCAATCAACGCATCAAGGTAATTGTCAGCACCACCTTTATACAAAGTCATGGTCAGGGTCTGGGCTTTTTCCGCCGTCCCTACCGCCTGCCCCAAACGCTCGGTTTCTGCCCGCAGTCGGTTGGTCATGGAAAACCCGTTCTCTACATCCGCAAAGGCGGAGAGCACGGTCATGCGGTAATGATCCAGCGTTTCGCGGTAGACGGACCAGGAATGCTGCAACTGGGCACGGCGCAACCCGCCCTCAAACAGAGGCATGGAAACAGACGCCCCATAAGACCACATGCTGTTGGCCAGATTAGCCAGGTTGAAGCCATTGGAATCAAACCCGCCATTGGCGCTAAAAAACACATGTGGATAAAACGCCGCACGGGCAATACCAATAGCCCGGTTTGCCTGTGCCATACGCCTTTCCGACGCGGCAATATCGGGCCTGCGTTCCAGCAGATCAGACGGCAGACCCGCAGGAACATTAGGTTCTGCATTGCTCAGATCATCCACCGGCTGGATATGAAAGGTGGATGGCTGCTCATTGACCAGCACGGCAATACCGTGTTCCAGCACGTCCCGTTGGGCCTGCACGTCCAGCAGGCGGGCCTGTGTCATGTAAAGCTGGTTCTGCGCGCGGGCGACATCAATGCCGGTGGCATTCTGGTTATCCAGCCGTGTCTGGGTAACGTGTAACGCCTGCTGATAATAGGCAATGGACTGGGTATAAATGGCGTGCTGGGCATCCAGCCCCCGCAGGGCAAAATAATCCGTTGCCAGTTCCGCCTGCAAACTGAGCCGTGCGGCGGCATAGTCTGCCGCCTGTTCCTGCGCATAGTATTTCTGCACCCTGACCCGGTTACGAATACCAGACCAGATATCCGGCTCCCAGCTTGCAAGGCCGGAATAGAACTCATCCGTTGCAGTAATCGGGCCTTTGTAGCGGAACAGCCTGTCTGCCGAGCTTTTATTGTCGCTTGAGCCAAACGCCATGCCAAAATGCGGCAAAAGGTCGGAGCGCGCTTCCATGACAATAGCGCGGGATTGCGAAAAACGCTCCGCAGCAGCCTGAAGGTCAGCATTGTTGGCCAGTGCTTCCTGCTCAAGCCCGTTGAGCACGGTATCATCAAACAGGGTCCACCAGTCTGGTTTCAGCGCCACGGTGCTGGGGGCCGCATCCTTAAAAGGCCCCTGCCCGTGCCAGGAGGCCGGCACAACATAATGTGGCGGCGCATAACGGGGGGCCAGATCGCACGCACTCAGCGCACTCAGGGAGAGCAGCAGGCCCGCCCGCGCCGCCAGAGTACGCACAGGCAGAGGACGAAAATATGCAGATATATGTTTCATTCGTCATCATCCCCCTTTGTTTCCGCCGTTGCGTTGGGTGTGCTGAGGTAGCCCTGCTCCGGCTCCACGGGCCTGACCTTGCCCCCTTCCATCAGATCGGCGGGCGGGTTGTTGATAATCCGATCATCGGGGGCAAGACCTGCACTGACCTCCGTATAGGCATCCGACATGCGACCCACGGTTATGTTCTGGTAATGCGTAATCTGCTGCGCATTGACCGTGGCAACCTGCATACCGTGTTCCTGAAACACCAGTGCGCCAGTGGGAATGGTATAAACCCCCTTGCGGGCCGGAGCGGTCAGGGTGACGGAAGCAAAACTGCCCGGCCATAGTTTTTGTTCCGCATTGTCGATGGAAAACTCCGTAATGACCGTACGGGTGTTGGGGTCAAAACCTTTAGCAATCGTCAGGAACTTTGCTTCGAACACGGCATTGGGGAACTGTGGAACGGACACCTTTGCCACCAGTCCGGGCTGGAGGATGGAGGAAAATGTTTCCGGCACGGATACAAACAGGCGCATGGCATGGGTGTCCGCCACGGTAAACAGCTCGCTGGCTGTGCCGTTTGCATTCATGCTGCCGCTCCCGGCCCCCACATAATCCCCCACGTTGATGTTACGCGCGATGACCACGCCATCAAACGGTGCTTCAATGCTCTTGAAGTGGATCATGGCCTGATACTGGGCCACCTTGTGTTCGGCTGCTTCCAGCTCTGCCTTGGCGGACTGTTCATTGGCGTTCTGCACGGAAACAGACTGGCCAGATACAGCCTGCGACTGGCCCATGGACCGCCAGCGGGTGGCGGTTATGGCAGCAAGGCCGTATTTGGTCTGCGCTACCTTCAGGTCCGCCTGCGCCTGTGCGTATTCCGCATCCAGCCGGGGCGTATTGATTTCGGCCAGCAGATCACCCTTTTTAACGACTGCGCCGTAATCGCGGTACCACATTTTTACATAGCCAGAGACCTGCGCATACATGGGCGCTTCGTACCATGCGCTGATTGTACCCGGTAAGGACATGGTCACTGTTGGTGGTGCGGGTGTGGGCTTGACCAGCGCAACATCGGGCACCCGGTCATAGGCGGCATCCTGCTGGATGCGCACGGTATTATGGGCGCGCTGGACCAGCAGATACGCAATATCCGCCATCATGACAGCCGCGAAGAAAATAATGACAATTCTGCCTTTGCTAGCAACAAACATCAGACAGTCTCCTGCTGGTTAGCGGCATCCGTGCTGGATGGCCGGGCCGGACGATGGTGGAAAATTGCATAAACACAGGGGACAAAAAGCAGGGTGGAAACCGTAGCCACCACCAGCCCGCCAATAACCGCCTTACCGAGTGGCGCATTCTGGGAATTACTGATGGCCATTGGCACCATGCCGATGATCATGGCCGAAGCTGTCATAATAACCGGGCGGATACGGCCAATACCGGCTTCAATTGCTGCGGTCGCGGCACTGCGATGCATGGCAAAGCGCTCCTTGGCGAAGGACACGACCAGAATGGAATTGGCCGTGGCTGTTCCCATGCACATGATCGCACCTGTTAGCGCAGGCACGGAAAGGCGCGTATGGGTCAGGAACAGGCTCCACGCAATACCCGCCAGAGCCCCCGGCAATGCCGAGATGATAATGAAAGGATCAATCCAGGACTGGAAGTTGATCACAATCAGCATATAAATCAGCAGGACCGACACAACGAGACCGGCAATAAGCTCCACATAAGCGCTATACATGGTGGTGGCCTGCCCGCGGATGTCCACCGCCACACCGCGTGGCAGATCGCTTTGTGTTGCAGCGATTTCCTGCTTGACCCGGCTGAGAACAGAACCAAGGTCGGTAAACTCGGTGGAAACGTAAATATCTATATCAGGCATAGAGTTATAATGAGACACCTGCCCCGGCGTACCGATGGGCGTGATGGTGCTGATGCTACCCAGCAGCTGCATATCCTTGCCTTCGGGGTCGTTGTCCCCCTTATCCACCGGAATGGTCAGCAGGTTGTTGTAATGTGTAAGCTGGTCCTGGGAGACATAGACATTGAGCGGGAAGGTAATGCCGGTTTTGGGGTCAAGCCAGTATTGTGGGTCGACTGTCTGACTACCCGAGAGAGTCATGAGTTCGTTACTGGCAATATCCCCTTCGGTCATGCCCGTGGCCTGACCAAATGTGCGGTTCCCCTGCACAAACAGCGTTGGCGTGGCCATGGTCTGCTGGATTGTCGTATCCACCGCGCCGGGTATGTGCCGCAGGCGGTTCACCAGCAGGCGGGCATAGCGGTAGTTATCCCGGATATTCGGGCCTGATACCTGAATATCAACCGGGGCGGGGGAGCCAAAGTTAAGGATTTTTTCCGTCAGGTCCGCAGGCTGGAATGTAAAGACCGTGCCGGGAAAACTGGCCGAAAGCTCACGCCGCAGCAGAGCGCGCTCATCCCATACGGGGGAAAGCTCGTTCTTGAGCGTGATGCTCAGATCGCAATCCTGCGTGCCAATTGTGGGTGTTGGAATAAACGCCTGATTATGCGGACCTTCCGGCAGACCGCAGTTGTTGATCACCCCTTCCACCTGACCGGGCAGAAGCTGCTCGATACGGTCATCCACCAGACTGGCTATGCGCCCTGTGGTTTCAATCCGGGTACCAAGGGGCACGCGCATGTGCATCTGCAACGCACCGGATTTAACCTCGGGGAAGAAGTCCTGCCCCACCACCGCAAACAGGGCGAGGGAGAGAACAGACACACCCAAAAACACAGCCACAAACCTGTGACGCCGGGTTACCACACGTTCCAGCACCCGCCCGTAGCGGAGCTTGAAGGCATGGAAAGCATGTTCAAACCTGTTCTGGAACCGGCCAAAAACACCTTTGGGCAAGGCTTCATGTTCATCCCCATGCAAACCGGAATGCACCTGCCCTGCCAGCAGATATTTGGCCATGGTCGGCACCAGTGTGCGCGACAGGATGAACGATGCCAGCATGGCAAAAACAATGGCCTCGGCCATGGGCATGAACAGCCACCCTGCAACACCACTCAGGCGGAACAGCGGGGTCCACACAATGCAGATGCACAAGGTGGCAACCAGCGTGGGAATAACGATCTGGTTGGCAGCATCGATAATCGCTGTTTCCAGATCCTTGCCCATTTCCAGATGGGTATCGATATTCTCGATCATGACGGTCGCATCGTCCACCAGAATACCCACAGCCAGAGCAAGGCCACCCAGTGTCATCACGTTAATGGTCTGACCAGCCCATAGCAGGCAGATAATGGCGGCCAGAATGCACAGGGGAATGGACGTGGCGATAATAATGGTGGAGCGCCACGAACCAAGGAACAGCAGCACAACCAGGCCAGTCAGCACTGCGGCTGTCAGCATTTCGCGCACGACGTCACGGATGGCGTCCTTCACAAAAACCGATGCATCACTCAGGACCGAAATATGCACATCCGGCGGCACAAGCTGCTGGATACGCGGCAACAGTTCCTTGGTTCTGGAAACGACATCCAGCGTTGAAGCATCACCACTTTTCATGACAATGACCTCAACACCCTGTTTGCCTTTTACAAGCACAAGGTTGGTCTGCGGGTGGCCGCCACGGTACACGTTGGCAACGTCATGCACATAAATGACCGAATTGCCCACGCGCTTGACGGGAATATCCCCCAGTTCCTGCATGGAGCGCGGGGTGGCGTTGGTCTGAACCATCCAGTCCGTGCGGTCTATTTTCTGATCCCCGGCGGGCAGAACAATGTTCTGCTTACGCAGGGCGTTCTGCACGTCCATGGCGGAAAGATGGTGCGCCTGAAGCTGCGTCTGGTTGAGCGCAACCATAATAAAGCTGTCCATCCCCCCGTACGCCTGCGGCAGAACCGAGCCCGGCACGGTAACAAGAATGGGGCGGATGCGCGTCATTGCGATCTTGAACAGGTCTGAGGGGGTCTGCTTGTCCGATGTGACCTGCAAGGCCAGAACCGGCACTGAGGACGCATCCAGCCGCATGACCATAGGGGCGGGAATATTGTCTGGCAGCTGTTTGATAACAGTCTGGGAAATAGCCGTAACTTCGGCTTCCGCCTCACCAATATCCGTTCCGGGCTGGAAGTAGATATTGACGATACTGCGACCGTAATACGAACTGCTCTCCATGTGTTCTATGCCCTCCACGGTGGAGGTCACGGCCAGTTCGTAATTATAGGTTATGCGTCCGGCAAACTCCTCTGGCAGCATGCCGCCATATGTCCACACAACAGACACAACAGGCAGCTTGATGTTGGGAAACACGTCGGTTGGCGCACGCAGTACGGACATGACGCCAAATGCGAGAATGAGCAGAGAAAGGACCACAAAAGTATAGGGCCGTTTCAATGCGGTTATGACGATAGCATTCATGCGTTCCCAGTTCTCGATGGATTGTGGTTGGGATTGGCCTGAAGCTAGGAATTTTTTATTCAAAAATCTGTTAGAAAAAATTTTATTGATATAAAAACAAAATTAATATGTACGCACCGCCTTAAGCGGGAATAAAAATTATTTCCGGAATATACATGATATATTCATATGTTTTCCTGTTCTATGAACACAGAAAACCACAACATACCAGGCAGAGCGCAGCCCCTATAGGAGGGTGATGGCACAGGCATCCAGTACGCTGCACCAATAGCGGCTCATGCCTGAACGGGTGCCAACTCAACAGCCAAAAGGAACAGGCTGTTTGATACCCAGTATATTTTTATAAGAATAAGGAATGGCGGAGAGATAGGGATTCGAACCCTAGGTACGATTGCTCGCACAACGGTTTTCGAGACCGCCCCATTCGACCGCTCTGGCACCTCTCCGTGGGGATGCGTTATAGGTGCGCTGGCACAAATACGCAAGTGCTATCCGCAGGAACATGTACTGGCTTCCTGCACCATATCCCCAAGGCTTATGGCCGAACCAACCGCGCGCGCATCCCCGCCGCCATTGGCCATATTATGGCTGCTCAGGCATACCCTGCGCGCAGGCTGGTCAAGATATGTGTCAAACATCCATATTAAGTGAGGGTTTATGTGTATGTTCAGACCCTTACCGCATGTGTTTGCGTCTTGACGCTGTGCGCTATCTGGTGCAAGTCAGCGTGCACTATACATGTCCTTACCAAACGCTGAATAGAATTGAGGTGTATTTGTGGTAGCCGGGTTATGGTGCCCGCTTCCCAAGAGGAAAGAGCCGTAGCTTGACCTATGTGCCTGTGCAGCCATTTTTTTTCGATATGACAGACCAGCAGAAACACCTTCAGAGTCTGGGGCGCGGTCCTCATGGCGTGTCGGCACTACAGACACCGCCACAAAGCGCCCTTAAAACGCTGAAAGTGGTTTTCCTGCTGATTGCCCAGCCGCACCAGACGCTCCACTCGCTCCCCATCGCCTTTGAAATGGCAGCCCGCCACCCCAATGCGGAAGTGCATGTGGCCTGTCCAACCCAGAACCATCTGGATTACGCCCGCTCGCTCGGCCGGCTCTACCCGGCGGCAAAGGTCATCTACGACCTGCTCCCCATTCCCGCATGGCTTGGCAGGCTGGTCGAGCGTAATGGCCATGGTCCGCTCGAGCGGCTGGCTTCCCTGTTTTTCAGCCGCCATTACTTCAATCAGTTTCAGGCCATTGTGGTGCCGGAGCGGACATCGCTCTACCTCAAGCGCATGGGCGTGACCAAACCCCTGTACATCTGGACCCGCCACGGTGCAGGCGACCGGGCCATCGGATTTGCTGATGACATCAAGCAGTTCGACTTTGTGCTTCTTTCGGGCAAAAAAGTGGAACAGAGGCTGCTTGAACGGGGCCTTATAACCCCCGGCGAATACCACATGGGCACCTATGCCAAGTTCGACATCGTGGAGCGTCTGCACAAGCAGCAGGCCAGACTATTTGATAACGACAAACCCGTTGTGTTGTACAACCCGCATTTTTCACGCGGGCTGACATCATGGTACCAGTTTGGCGAGGCAATCCTGAACTACTTTGCCAATCAGGATCATTATAACCTGATCTGCGCACCGCATTACCGCCTGTTCAACGGCCACAAAAAACAGGCTGAAGCACTGGTCAAGCGCTTTGCCAAATACCCCAATATCCTGATCGATACCGGCAGTACCCGCAGCATAGACATGACCTACACCATGGCGGCGGACCTTTATCTGGGGGATGTCAGCAGTCAGGTTGCCGAGTTCCTGATCCGGCCCAGACCGTGCATTTTCCTCAATGCGCATCACGCGCACTGGCAGAACAACAAGGACTACCGGTTCTGGACACTGGGGCAGGTCATCGACACCCCCGATGAGCTGGGCCACGCACTTTCCGTTGCCTTTACCCGTCAGGATGAGTTTGAAGGCAGGCAGCGCGCTTATGTTGCTGAAACCTTTGAACATCAGGACAAAAGCCCGACATCCCCCGGAGCGGCGGATGCCATTATGCGCTTTTTGCAAAAAAAGGTCTAAGTCCCTCCCTGCTCCTGCAAGCATGCCCAGCGTGCTTGTCCCTCGCCTATTGGTATGATCCGTGCAAAAATCGCGCCGATGAAAATCGCATATATTATAAACTCCGTGGAAAGCGGTGGCGCGGCGCTACCCGTTCCGGCCATTACAAAGGTCATGCGGGACGCAGGGCACCATGTTGAGGTTTTTGCCCTGACCCGGCGCAACGGTCTGGCGATTGAACCGCTGGAAAATGCTGGGCTTACACTCCATATCCGCCCCGGCACACGCAAGGACCACCTCCCTGCCCTGCGCTGGCTGCACAAGCAAATGCGCGCCTATAAACCCGATGTTATCTGGACATCGCTCAGCCGGGCCACATTACTGGGGCAGATGGTTGGACAATGGCAACATATTCCCGTTGTAAGCTGGCAGCATTCCGCCCGCCTCAAACCCCTGAACGCAGCCCTGTTACGCCGCTTTAAAAACAGAAGCGCCCTGTGGGTGGCCGATTCCTCCTGTGTGGCAGAACAAACACGCCGCACGCTGGGTGTTACACCCGACAGGCTTGTGGAATGGCCCATCTTCAGGGCGGACCCCGATGTTCCTACCGCAACCCCCTGGCAGCCGGGCACGCCTGTACGCATTGGCACGCTAGGGCGGCTGCACCCGGTCAAGGGGTATGACACGCTGTGCGCAGCCATTGCCCTGCTGCAAAACCGCCCTGACCTCCCCCCTTTTGAAGTCCTGATCGGTGGTGAAGGGGAAGAACGCCCCCACCTTGAGGCACTGATTGCCAAAGGCCGGCTCCCCATACAGATCCTGGGCCATATTAAAGACCCATCGGTTTTTCTGTCCCGGCTGCACCTTTATGTCCAACCTTCCCTGTGGGAAGGTTTCTGCCTGGCCGCGCATGAGGCCATGCTGGCATCCCTGCCGGTTGTTGCTTCCAACGCGGGGGAAATCCCGTCTTCCATTACCCCGCAAACCGGCCGCATTGTGCCACCGCAGGATAGTGCAGCCCTTGCCAGTGCGCTGGAAGACCTGCTCAAACAGCCCCAGCATCTGGCGGATATGGGCCAACATGCCCGCGCTACAGTACTGGCCCGTTTTGGCGCGCAGCATTTTGACCGGATCGGCCGGGACATTCTGGCCCGCGTTGAGCAGATTGTGGCCCATAACATAAAAACCACAATGGCCTGATCCTGCCCTGAAGATTGCATTCTTATGCCATAAAACCCTGTCAATTTTAGAACCTGAAATTTCAGCACTCTGTAAATCTGACCAGAAAGACTAGTCGTGAAAATTGCCTTTATCTACATTGCCGAGCCATACCAGTGCTACCACACGGCAACCGTGGCGAGCGCGCTGGCGGCAATGCCGGGCAATCAGGTAACTGAGTATTACAGCTTCCCCGACACACCATTACATCTGCAACGCATCAGGCGTTCGCTCGATTTACCAGACCTGCCCCTTAAGCCCTTTCCCAAATCATGGAGGGCAAAGGCACTCAAGCGCGCCAGACGCCTTGATCAGGAACGTACCCTTGTTCTGAAAGAAAATGTTGACGAGCTGAATACGTATGATGCGGTCATTGCAACAGAGTATTCAGCCGGCATTTTAAAGCAGATGGGGCTGAATAAACCAAAGCTCATTCTACTCATGCATGGGGCCGCAGGGCGTTACGTAAAAGACCAGAACCTGATAGACCAGTTTGACCTGACCTTACTGTCCGGCCCTAAGGAAGAAACTTTTTTCAAAAGCCATGGGCTGCTGCAAAACCATGCCAGCAAAATTATCGGCTATCCGAAGTTCGATGTTTTTGCCGCCATGCGCCACGAAAAGCCCATTCATTTTGCCAACGGCCACCCTTTTGCCCTTTACAACCCCCATTGCCAGCGATCCCTGACATCTGCCTCCAGATGGATGATGCCGCTTATCAAGGGATTTCGGGCACAACTGGACAAACCCGAGGGGTATAATCTGGTGGTGGCCCCCCATATCAAAATGTTTCACAAGGGGTTCGGGTTTAAGGCGCGCGCCTTAAAACGGCAGGAAGGGCCGGGTATTCTGGTTGATACCGGCTCACCTGCAATGCTGCACATGACATACACGTCTCAGGCTGCCCTTTATATTGGGGATGTCAGCAGCCAGATTTACGAGTTCCTTGCCATTCCCCGCCCCTGCGTTTTTTTAAACCCCAACAAAATCGCATGGAAGAATGACCCGCACTTTGTATACTGGACCTTGGGCGACGTCGTAGAAAACCTGCACGACCTCATGCCCACCATAGCCAATGCGGCAAAGCGCCACGCCCTGTACCGCCCTGCGCAGGAAAAGTTTTTCCAGGACGCCTTCTGCGCCCCCCTGCTTGGTGCTTCGCAACGTGGGGCCGAGGCCATCATGCATTATCTGGCCCCGACCTGAGCACACTCTGCCTGTGGGAACATTAAAGGCTGGCGGAATAATGGCTTTTATTGTCCATACAATGCATGGCCGGGATCATTCCCAGACATCGGGGGTTCAGGTCATGGACAAATCCGCAAGTTTGTGTTCGACACCCTCATGGCCAGCGATAAATCACTCTTTAACAGCATATTCCGCAATGTAGGTTTTTTGACCGCAGGACGCATTGGCAATGCGCTTTGCAGTTTTATCTACATTTCCCTTGCCGTGCGCACTCTGGGGCTGGCGGACTTTGGCCTGCTCATTCTCATTCATTCCCTTGCTTCCGCCGCCTCCATGGTTTCACGCATGCAATCATGGCAGACGCTCATCCACTTTGGGAGCGAGGCATTCGCCCGCAAGGACATCCCCCTTATCAAGCAGGTTATCGGGTTTTCCATACGTCTGGACACGCTATCCGCTGCAATTGCCCTAAGTCTGGGCATTGTGCTGGTTCTGATTTATGGCACCCTCGCCAGCTGGCCCCAGCATATTATAACGCTAGCCCTGCTTTATGCTTTTTGCAGTCCGTTTATGTACACCGGGTGGTCCAATGGCATATTGCGCCTGTCTGGCAAATTCCACGTTGCCCCGATCATAGATTTCCTGTGCTCAACATTTCAGACATCCGCAACATTTGTTGGCTACAAGCTCCACTATACTCTGGGTTACTTCCTGCTGATCTGGGGGCTTACGCGGGTTATTGATTATGCTGGCTCCGTGTGCTTCGCACTTTCCTCCATTAAAATGAATATTTTTAAAATCTACGCGCATGCCTTCCACAATCGCAAATGGAAGCTGCCGGGAATGTGGGATTTCACACGCAATGTGACCCTGAACCAGACACTAGGCTCTGTCTCGGGGCAGATTGCGACGCTTATTATAGGTGGTCATCTTGGCCTGGCAGATGCGGCTATTTTCCGGGTATCGCGGCAGATTGCCGATGGCATAGCCACGCCAGCACAACTCCTGACCCCGGTGCTTTACCCGGAGCTGATTAAAATGCGGGATCAGAACAACTGGCGCGGCTTAAAAAAGCTGACCTTCATCATGTTTTCAGCTCTATTGCTGCTGTCTTCCGCGCTTATTGTTCTTTCCTTTTTTTCCGGCGGGAAAATATTTTCCTTTATGTTTCATGAAACAATTGAAAACTCATCCCTGTATATTTCCATGATGCTGGTTGCCACTGCCTGCAACCTGCTGCTTGTACCCCTAGACCCGTTATTGACCGTTATGAACCGCGTGCGCTTTTTAACCCTTAACCGCACCGTTATTACGGTACTGTATTTTCCGGTTTTATACATTTTTACCAGCCAGATGGGACTTTACGGTGCCTGCATTGCCACCGTACTGTCCAGCGCCGGGGTTCTGCTCTCCCGCTTTGTGGGGATATGGCTTTTCAAGAATGATTTGAGACACAGAGGGTAACCCCACCTCCCCTCAGTCCGGCTGCACAAAACAGGGATTTTCTTGACCATGGGATTGCGCAAAGACATCTGGCGTGTAGGCATTGTAAACAGCCCGCTCCAGCATATTCTGGCACAGGGCACGCTTGAAGGGCTGCCCGTTGTCTGGACCCCTCCCATGCGCCGGTTCTGCTTTCGTGCAGACCCGTTTGGCCTGTGGCGCGATGACAGGCTTTACGTGTTTGTCGAGGACTATGACTACCGCGTGCGCGTAGGCTCCATAGATGTCCTGATCTACGATAAATCCCTGCATCTGCTGGAACAGCGCAAGGTGTTGCAGACTCCGTGGCACCTCTCCTACCCATATGTTTTTGAAGCCGATGGCCATACATGGATGCTGCCCGAGGCTTTTCGCTCGGGCAAACTAACCCTTTACCGTTGTAAGCACTTCCCCGATCAGTGGGAGGAAGCCACGGTAATTGATCTGGGTGATGACATTGCCATAGACGCCACACCCTTTTTTCATGATGGTCTGTGGTGGCTGTTTTATATGCCAGCCACCAGCCGCACCGCAGCCGTAGGGGCGTTGCATCTGGCATATGCCCCCAGCCTGCTTGGCCCGTGGCAGCGCCACCATGCAAACCCTGTCCGGCTGGACAATGCAAGCACCCGCCCCGGTGGCACACCCTGCGTGCACGACGGCAAGCTGGTGCTCCCGGTGCAGGACTGCACGCATACATATGGTGGGGCAATCCGCCCCCTGACCTTTGACACCCTGACCCCCGACCGGGTTGTAACCCACGCCGGGGCCGCCATCGGCCAGAGCGACAGTTTTGCGCCTTATACAGAAGGCATGCATACACTGGCCGGCGTTGGCCCCGTTACACTGATTGATGCAAAATATACGGATCTCTCCGCCTACGGTATTGGTTTGCAGGCATGGCGTGAGGTCAGGCGGCTTGGTGCCAGACTTTTCCACCCCAAAGGGGCGTAACAGGGCCATACCCCCGGTTCACCGCCAAAATTACGCCAAAGCGCAAGTTATTGATTGACGTGGCGGCGAGTCTGCCAGTAAAAGCCCCGCTAATCCACGCAGATGGAAGCATGCCGTGCAAAGTCGCGGCCAAAGAATAAAAAGCGAGCTGATTTTTCGCCTGTGCCCAAGGTGCCGCGAGGGTCAAGAGATCGGAAAGAGAGACAGTTTATGTTCGCAGTTATCCGCACTGGCGGCAAACAGTACCGGGTTGAGCCCAACATGGTGCTGAAGGTTGAAAAGCTGGAAGTCGAAGCCGGCTCCACCATCACCTTTGATGACGTTCTGGCCGTTGGTGGCGAGAGCGGCACGACCATTGGCGCTCCCACAGTTGCTGGCGCAAAGGTAACGGCTACCGTTATCGCTCAGGACCGCCTCAAGAAGGTCATCATCTTCAAGAAGCGCCGTCGGCAGAACAGCCGCCGCAAAAACGGCCACCGTCAGCCGGTTACCGTTCTGCGCATTCAGGAAATTAACGCCGCCTGATTTCCCTTTGGGGAAACAACAGGCCGGTTAGACCACGGAGGACTTAGGTCATGGCACAAAAAAAAGCTGGCGGTTCATCCCGTAACGGGCGCGATAGCGCCGGACGCCGCCTTGGTGTAAAAAAGTTTGGTGGCGAGCAGGTTCTTGCTGGCAACATCATCATTCGCCAGCGTGGCACAAAGGTAAAGGCTGGCGTGAACGTTGGCGTTGGCCGCGACCACACGCTGTTTGCTCTGGTTCCCGGCAATGTGCGTTTTGAACGCCGTGCAGAAGGCCGCGTCCACGTTTCTGTTGATGCGCTGCCCCTCGCAGCCGAATAAGCAGGCTGGGTTTTTCCAGCCTACGTTTTAGCGTAGCTGGAACGCAAAACAGGGCCGGGCCGGAAGGTTCGGCCCTTTTTCGTGTTCCGGGCCGGAAGGTATGTCATGAAGTTTCTAGATCAGGCTAAAATCTACGTTCGCTCAGGCGACGGTGGAGATGGTGTGACAGCCTTCCGTCGGGAAAAATACATCGAATTCGGTGGCCCCGATGGCGGCAATGGCGGCCGTGGTGGGGACATCATATTCGAAGCCGTGCCCAACCTGAACACGCTGATCGATTTTCGGTACACCCAGCATTTCCGTGCCCGCAAGGGTGGCAATGGTGCTGGCTCGGACCGCACGGGTGCGGCCTCCCCCGCTGTTGTCATCAAGGTGCCTATTGGCACCCAGATCATGGATGATGACCGCGAAACCCTGCTTGCCGACCTGGACGAAGCCGGCAAGCGCGTGACCCTGTGCCGTGGGGGGGATGGCGGGTTTGGCAATGCCAACTACAAAAGCAGCACCAACCGTGCCCCCCGCCGCTCGGACAAGGGCTGGCCGGGCGAAGAGCGCTGGGTATGGCTGCGCCTTAAACTGATTGCGGATGTCGGGCTTGTGGGCCTGCCCAATGCTGGCAAATCCACCTTCCTGTCCGTTGTCTCTGCCGCGCGCCCCAAAATTGCCGACTACCCCTTTACCACCCTGCACCCCCAACTGGGCGTTGTGCGCCTGTCCATGACCGAAGAGTTTGTGGTGGCGGACATTCCCGGGCTGATCGAAGGGGCCCATGAAGGCACGGGGCTGGGCGACCGTTTTCTGGGCCACGTGGAACGCTGCGCCGTGCTGTTGCACCTGATTGATGGTGCCGCAGGCAACGTGGTGGACACATGGCGCACCATCCGCCACGAACTGGCGGCCTATGGGGGCGGTCTGGCAGAAAAGCCGGAAATTATTGCCCTGAACAAGACAGACGCCATGACCCCGCGTGAGGCATCTGCCCGCCGGGCAGCACTGCAAAAAGCCAGTGGTGCTCCTGTGCTGCTGATCTCCGCGGCAACACGGCAGGGTGTGCCGGAACTGTTGCGCCTGTTGCAGGATAAAGTAACGGCCTCCCGCAAGGACGCGCAGGACCAGTCCTGACCCACCAACCCGCAATGCCATAGCTGGAGGGGGCCTTGTCCCCCAACGGATGAGCCCATGACCACAGACAGCCCCCGCCCTTCACTCCTGCATGCAAAACGGCTGGTTATCAAAATCGGCAGTGCTCTGGTTGTGGACCCACAAAAAGCCGCCCCACGGCAGGAGTGGCTGGCCAGCGTTGCCGCAGATATAGCGGTTTTACGCAAACAGGGCGTGGCGGTGAGTGTTGTGTCTTCCGGGGCCATAGCACTGGCACGGCATACGCTGGGGCTTGCAGGTGGGCCACTGCGGCTGGCGGAAAAACAGGCCGCAGCAGCCGTAGGCCAGATCAGCCTTGCCCAGGCATGGAGCAATGCTCTTTCCGCCCACGGGCTGACAGCCGCCCAACTGCTGCTAACCCCCGAAGACACAGAAGACCGCAAACGCTACCTGAACGCCCGCGCCACCTTGAATACCCTGCTGGAACTGGGGTGTGTGCCGGTGATTAACGAGAACGACACCATTGCCACAGCCGAGATCCGCTTTGGGGATAACGACCGGCTGGCCGCCCGCGTAGCGCAGATGACCGATGCGGACCAGCTTGTGCTGCTCTCCGATATTGATGGGCTATACACAGCCGACCCACGCACTAACCCCAACGCGCAGCACCTGCCGGTTATTGAGGCCCTGACGCCCGAAATCGAGGCCATGGGGGGTGAGCCGCCACCGGGCTACTCCTCGGGCGGCATGCGCACCAAGCTGCTGGCGGCCAACATTGCCACACGCTCGGGCTGCGCCATGGCCATTGCTATTGGCAAAACCATGCACCCGCTGCAGGCTCTTATGGATGGCGCGCGCTGCTCATGGTTCCTGCCCCAGAGCAACGGGCATACGGGCCGCAAGCAGTGGATTGCCGGCAGCCTGAACCCCACGGGGGAAATCAAGGTGGATGCGGGGGCTGCCGAAGCCCTGCGCAAAGGTGGGTCCCTGCTCCCTGCGGGCGTTCTGCACGTACAGGGCCACTTTACGCAGGGTGATCTGGTGGAGGTAGTGGATGCCAGCGGGCGCATACTGGCCCACGGCCTTGCCGCCTATGATGCGGACGATGCACGCCGCATAGCCGGGCACCATTCAAGCGAGACCGCCAGTATTCTGGGCTGGCAGGGGCGTGATGAGATCATCCACCGTGATGACCTTGTGATGGTCTGACACAGCAGCCCCAAAGCCACCACGGGGCTAACCCCCGCAACACCCGATGTTAAGGTTTGTTGCGGGAGGGAAAATGCAGCACGGGCTCGGCCCGGCCCATATAATCATCGTACCGCCCACTTGTTGTGCCAGAACGGGGTTGCCCCCCTTCACGCGAGAAATCGGGGCGGTAGGCTTCCTGGTTGGCATCCGGCGCTTTTTGCCGGCGTTGGGCCTCGGCACTTTTTTCCGGCTGTTCGTCTTCCTCCTCATGCCAGGGCATGCGCCTGACCGGAGCAGACTTGTAGGGGTCGGATTCCATGGAAGGCGCCGGAGGAGCTTCCTGCCGGGCCTCGTAGGCGTCGGACACCCTTGGTGCGCGCAGTTCCGCAAAAACGGGCACACCCCGTGGGGTGGCTGGTTTTTCCACCGCGGGGGGACGTACTTCCTCCACCACGGGCCGGCTCTCGCTCTCTGCGCGGCGGGTAAAGGGGAGTGGGGGTTCCGCCCCATGCCCCGCATACCCTTCCGGCACCCTGTTGCCCTGCATGGCGCGCGCGCGCAGTTCTGCCTGAAGTTCCTCCAGCTGGAGGGAGAGTTCAGCCAGCCTGCCTTTGACGCCAAAAACGGCAAAAGGCATCATCATGAACGCAAGCCCGAACACAATGCCCACCGCCAGAACCAGCAACTGGCCCCATAGCGGTACCCATTCGGGAAAAGACAATGTCATCATCAAAAGCCGCCCCGACCCTGTGTTGCGCCTGCGTGGATGATCTTACATGCCCAGCGCACGGCGGTAGATGTCCAGCAGGGTTTCCTGCTCTTCCACTTCCGAAGGTTCCTGTTTGCGCTGGCGGATAATCTGGCGAATGACCTTGACATCAAACCCGGCGGATTTGGCCTCGGTAAAAATGTCCTTTATGTCGCCTGCCAGCGCCTTGCGCTCTTCTTCGAGCCGTTCAACCCGTTCGATAATGCTTCTCAGACGGTCTGCGGCAATGCCGCCTACTGCTGCGTCTTCTTGTTCGCCATCCATGTTCGGCTCCCTTTAGTTGCGCATCGTATCTCAGGCACAGGAATACGGAAGACCAAAAACCCGTATCCTGCTGCTTGCCAAAGGCGCGGGCTTATCGTGCTGTGTGCACGGGGTCAATGATCACACACCATTCTAACCCTTGCAAACACGTCCTGAGCCTTCCATAAGCGGAGCAGCCTTTGTGCGCTGTGGCGTAACAGCGCCTGCAAACGCCTTTATTGACGGCGGCCCTGCCCACCACCCTTGCGGGAATGTTTTTTCCATGGCTCTGGTCAATCACACGGGACCTTTTGACTTTGTTATTTTTGGCGCAACGGGCGACCTGTCGCGCCGCAAGCTGCTCCCTGCCTTTTTGCGCCGCTTCCATGCGCAGGAGTTCAGTGACGATGCGCAGATCATCTGCATTGCCCGCACGGAACTGAACACGGAGCAGTTCCGTGAGCAGACCGAGGCTGCCCTGCGCGAGTTCGCCCCCGAAACCGCACAGGACGAACAGACCCTGCGCCATTTTCTGGGCCTGCTGACCTATATTACGCTCGATGCGCTCAAACCCGGTGGGGACTGGCAGACGCTTGATACCCTGCTGAGCGCTAACGACCGCCCCCGTGTTTTTTATCTGGCTACCGCACCAGCACTCTACTCCCCGCTCTGCGAGGCACTGGCCCGGCATAACCTGATTAACCAGCACTCCCGCGTGGTGCTGGAAAAGCCCATTGGCGTTAATCTGGAAACCGCACGCGCCATCAATCAGGGGGTGGGGCAGTTCTTCCCCGAAGCATCCATTTACCGGATTGACCATTATCTGGGTAAGGAAGGGGTGCAGAACATTCTGGCCCTGCGCTTTGCCAACCCCGCGCTGGAAAAACTGTGGTCGTCCGAGGCCATAGCCCATGTGCAGATTACTGCGGCAGAAACCGTAGGGGTGGGCAGCCGTGGTTCCTATTACGATGAATCGGGCGCTCTGCGCGACATGGTGCAAAACCACCTGTTGCAGGTCCTGTGCATGGTGGCCATGGATGCCCCGGCCTCCCTCGGCTCTGATGATCTGCGCAACGAAAAGCTGAAAGTGCTCAACGCCCTGCGCCCCATGACACCGGACATGGTGCGCCGCAACGTTATTCGCGGGCAGTACGTGGCAGGCGAGATCAAACGTCAGGACGTACCCGGCTATAACGAGGACCTGGGCACCGGACGTGCCAGCAATACGGAAACCTTTGTTGCCATCCGCACCAAAATCCGTACCGCGCGCTGGGGGCATACCCGCTTCTACCTGCGGACCGGCAAGCGGCTGGCCACCAAAACCACCGAAATTGTCATCCAGTTCCGCCCGCAGGTGTGGCCGATCTTTACCAACATGCCCTCTCCGGGGCGGCTGGTTATCCGCATTGCCCCGCATGAGGAACTCTCATTTGTCATGGCGGTGCGTGACCCCGGTGCAGGCGGGTTCCGCGTGCGCAATGCCACGCTGGGCATGTCTTACGAAAATGCCTTTTCGGTCACGTATCAGGATTCGTACGAGCGCCTTCTGCTCGATGCCGTGCGCGGGGACCCCGCCCTGTTCATCCGCCGGGATGAGGTTGAAGCCTCCTGGCAGTGGATTGAACCCATTCTCAACTCATGGCGGCACGCCATGACCCCGCTGGAACCCTACCCGGCGGGAAGCTGGGGCCCTGCCTCCACCCGCTCCCTGCTGGCCCGCGATGGCGCCCTGTGGCACGAAGATATGCTGACATGACAGACACCAACACACCTACCCCCAAACCCAAACGTGGCCCCTTTGCCCAGCGGACGCTGCGCCAGCATGTCCTGCGCAGGCTGGCACTGGTGCTGCCGCTTACGCTGCTCATGATCGTTCTGGCCAAAAGCGGCATACTGGAACGCCTGGTGGACCGGTACACGTTTTCGGCCCAGAGCTGGTACGATGATACGGCTCTGGTCCAGCACCTGCGGCTCAAGGTCACCCAGAACGGCATGACACATGACAGGCCAGACTGCCTGCTGTTTGTTGTCAACGGTAACGACCAGCCCACCGCGTCACGCATTGACGTGATGGAAAAAAGCACCGGCACATGCCCAGCCCCCAAGGGTGAACTGCCCAAGCTGTTCACACTCAAGGTGGACCGCATGAACCGGATTGTCCTCTCCGACCAAGGCTCCCCCGGCCAGTTCCACCCTATTCCCTGAGCGAAGCGCGCCCTGCGCCCCAGCACCGGGCCTTACGCGCTGGCTGCAAAAGCCTTGCGTAAGGCACGCCCCCCAAGGCCGAGTGCTGCCTTGCCGTGGGGCATAAGCGCGTAAAAATTAAGGAACGCATGCAGGGTTCCGGGGTAGCAGCGGTACAGCACCGGCACCCCGGCCCGTTTGAGGGCTGAGGCATAGGCCTGCCCTTCATCCCGCATGGGGTCACATGCTGCCGTAACAATAACGGCCGGGGCCAGCCCGCCCAGATCAGCCGTGTGGCCGGGCACAAAATGCGGGTGTGTCCAGTCCTCCTCCCGCTGGATGTATTGGGCGGCATACCACTCCATGGAGCGGCGGGAGAGAAAATACCCTTCCTCGTATGTGGACTGCGACGGCAGGTTATTACGCCCGTAAAGTGATGGGTAATACAGCAGTTGCAGGACCGGGTTGGGGCACAGGCCTACCCGGCCGTTCTGCGCCAGTACGGCGGCAATGTTCCCCCCTGCGCTATCCCCCGCAACCGCCACCTGCCCGCCCCAGTGCCGGGCGGATGCCCCCGCCAGCCAGACCAGTGCCGCACGGGAATCCTCCACCGCTGCGGGAAAAGGGTTTTCGGGCGCCAGTGCGTAATCGGGCAGCAGCACCGCCGCACCCGATGCCCGCGCAAGGCGGCAGCATATGCCGTGGTGGGAGTTAAGGCCGCAATGCACAAACCCACCCCCATGCAGGTACAGCACTGCCCCACGCACCCGCCCATGCGGAATGTAAAGCCGTGCCGCCAATGGCCCCGTTGCCCCTGGCACCTGCACACGCACCACCCTGCGCAGCGGCAGGGCGGACAGACGCTGGGGGAAAGAGGGCGTATCCATTGCCTTGCGCAGTATTTTTAGAAAATGCTGCTGCTCTGGCAGTGCCGCCGCAGGCTGTGCCTGTGCCCCGCCCTGACCCTGCGCACTGTTGCCCTGCGCAGTATTGCCCTGCCCTGCCCCTTTTTTGGGTAAGCGTTTTTTACGGCGCTCCTGCCAGCGGATCAGCCCAAGCAGCACGCGTGAGGGCAGGTTGGGCCGGAGTGGGGTTGAAACGGAGGTGGGGACCATAAAATCAGACATATGTGCATGATGTGCGCTCTTGCCCGCTCCTGCCAAGAGCGCTTTTCCAACACAAAGCCCTTGACCTGCGCCAGCCGCCAACGCAGGGTGCGCGGGCCAGACGGTCGGACGGTCGCTGTTGTGCGTTTTTGCGCATGATGGAGGAAAGTCCGGGCTCCACGGGAAGAACGGTGCCGGTTAACGACCGGCGAGGGTGACCTTAGGGAAAGTGCCACAGAAAACAGACCGCCTTCCGGGTTCCATGCCATGGGAAACCATGGGACGGGCTGAAGGTAAGGGTGAAACGGTGCGGTAAGAGCGCACCGCTCCGCTGGTAACAGGGGAGGCACGGCAAACCCCACCGGGAGCAAGACCGAATAGGAACGGCAGAAACCTTAGGGTTTCGGGGGTTCTCCCGCCCCGTCGTTCGGGTTGGTCGCGTGAGGCATGTTGCAAGACATGTCCCAGAGGAATGATCGTCCAGGCCCTTTTGGGCTAGACAGAACCCGGCTTACAGACCGTCTGGCATTTTTTACCCCCCCCCTTTTCCCGCGCATGAAGCTGGGCACTCATGGGCTTTTGCATGCCCTTTTTACTGCAAAAGAACATAACATGAACAAATAATGTCTTTCCCAAGTTCGATTCTACGCGATCAATACATTCATGCGACTCTCCAACAAAGTATGAATACTTTATAAACGGCTGTTTTCTGCTGTTTTTTCTTCGCTTTTAATTTGCGTCCCATGCTATCCCATGCTATCCCACGGCAGACCATAAAAGTGGTTGCGGTCCCATGTTCCCCGCCCCTCCCAGGAACAGAAACCATTGGCTCAAAAGGACTTCTGAACTTCGTGAGTGTGTTCCTCGGCACGCATGAAAATCGATTCGACGCAAAAGGACGCGTCTCGATTCCTGCTGGGTTCCGCTCCGTTCTCAAGTCACAGCAAAAGGAAGGCGATGCGCTGGTGATTCTCCGCCCCTCCCATACGCTGCCCTGCATTGAGGCATGGCCAGCCGTGGCCTTTGCCCGCCTGACCGAGCCACTGGACCGGCTGGACATGTTCTCTGACGAGCATGACGACCTTGCCGCCGCCATTTACGCCGATGCCTACCCCATGGACCCTGACCGTGAAGGCCGCCTGATGCTGCCCGACTTCCTGCGCGAACATGCCGGGTTGCAGGATGTCTCTACCGCCGCATTCATGGGGGTTGGCCGCATCTTTCAGATCTGGGAACCCGAGGCTGCGCGCCTGCGCCGGGCCGAAGCACGCCAGAAGTCCCGCCGTGTCACCATTCCCGCGGCATCGCAGACCAGCCAGAGGGAAGACTAGGCCATGAACGCGCTCCCACTTCCCTCCGCCATCAAGCCCCCCAGCAGCGGGCATGTACCCGTCATGCTTGATGAGGTTCTGCATTATCTGGCTCCCACCCGTGGTGAGGCCATTCTGGACTGCACCTTTGGCGGAGGCAGCTATAGCTGCGCCATTTTGAACACGGCGGAATGCAACGTGTGGGCCATAGACCGCGACCCGGACGCCATAGCCCGTGGGCAGGTGCTGTGCGCCGAAATGGAAAAAGTGGAAGGTCGCTCACGCCTGCATATGCTGGCCGGCAGTTTTGGCCACATGGCCGAACTGGCGGAGCAGGCCCATGCCCCCCGTTTTGATGGCATTGTGATGGACCTTGGCGTGTCCTCCTTCCAGATTGATGAGGCCGAGCGTGGCTTCTCCTTCCGGTTTGACGGGCCGCTGGACATGCGCATGGCCAAACAGGGCCGCAGTGCAGCCGACATCATCAACACCGCCCCCGAGGCGGAACTGGCCGATATTTTCCATTTTTATGGGGAAGAACGCCACGCCCGCCGCGTAGCCCGCGCCGTTGTGGCCGCGCGAGCGGAAACCCCGCTCCACACCACGCTGCAACTGGCCGAGGTCATCCGGAGCGTGGTGCCGCAGGACCGCTCGGGCATTGACTCCGCAACCCGCAGCTTTCAGGGCCTGCGGATTGCCGTGAATGATGAACTGGGCGAAATCGAACGTGGTCTGGAACAGGCCCTGACCCTGTTAAATGACGGCGGACGGCTTGTCGTTGTCTCCTTCCACTCGCTGGAAGATCGTCTGGTCAAGCGCGCCATGCAGCGCGCTCTGGGCAAGGATGTCAGCTTTTCCCGCCATGACCCGCGTGCATCGCTCGCCCCGGCGGCTCCGGCTGCTTTTGTGGGCCTGACCAGCAAGGCCATTCGCCCAAGCGATGCCGAATGCCGGGCCAACCCCCGTGCCCGCAGCGCACGCCTGCGCGCCATGATGAAACGTCCTTCTCCATCCGCTTCTTTGACTAAAGGATTGAGTGCATGATCCCCCGCCCATTTACATGCTGCTGCGCTGTTCTGGCGATTGCATCGGGGTTCTTCCTTTATACAAAGAAGCACCAGACAACCCTGCTGGACCAGCAGATTTCCGCCATTGTCAGCGAAACCGAACACGTGCGCGGGCAGACCGCCATGCTCCGCACGGAATGGGCGCTGGAAAACCAGCCGGAGCGGCTGGCGGCTCTTGTTGTCAAACACGCGGCTTACCTCCAGTCCATGGACCCGACCCAGTTCGTACGGATGGCAGACCTTGTGCAGCACCTGCCCAATGTGGTCCACGAACCCGTGGCCGTGGCGCAGGCCAGCGCACCCGCACAGGTGGCACAGGGCAGCAAAACCGCAGCCCAGCCAGCAGCCCCCGTGGCGGTTGCCAGCAGCACCACGGCGCATCTGCCCCCGCCGCAGCCCGAGCGTGAACACACTCTGGCTGTAGCCGATGCAGCCCCCACGCCCCCGCGTCCGCTGCCTGTGCGCGCTGTGCGCCCACACCCGGTAACTGTTGCCATGGAAAGCCCGGCCCAGGCGCCGCATGTTCTGGTTGCACCCGCAGCACTGCCGCCGCCTGTTGCGCAGCATGATGCCCCCATTGCCCGCGTAGCGGTGGCACCCCGCCGCCAGCCCGTGCAGGTGGCTGATGCCCCCCGCCCCAGCCTGCACCAGAACCTTGCAACAGCCAGCGCGGATGATACGGATACCTCAGCCTCCCGGCGTGCAACGCTGGCTGCTGCCAGCCGGGCGGAGGCCATGGCCCCACGCCGCCTTGCCCAGAACAGTGATGACATAACGCCTGTGCGCCACCCCCTGCCTGTGGCCGCAGCAAGCTGGCACCCTGTTCGCGCACATAGAACACCCGTAGCAGAGGGTTATATGGAAGCCCGCGCAACTTCCGGTTATACGAACGGGTCCCTGCTGAGTCGCGGTAGCGACGCCCTGCCCGCCCCTGTTCCCGTAACCAACTGATTGTTTTGGCTGAAAGTCCTTCTGATACGATATGGTCGGCCCCCCACGCCATGATTCCGAAACAACACGCACAATTGGTGTAACGGGGGATGACCTGCGCGCCCGCGCGCACAGGGAAACAATGCATGTGCGGCTGCTGTGTGTGTCCGCCGGGTTTTGCGCACTATTTGCCTGCGTTGCCATCAAGCTGACAATTGCCACAGTGCTGCACCCCATGGTGCCCGAGCAGCGCCAGATTGCACCACAGGTGCCAAAAATACCCAAAATTGACCCAAAGGGCAGCCTGGCAGGGGATTACGTTCTGCCGCAGGTCCACCGGGCCTCCATTGTGGACCGTAACGGGCAGACACTCGCCCTTTCCCTGCCGGTAGCGCAGGTTTACGCCAACCCGCAGGAGCTGATCGACCCGGTTGATGTTGCCCACAAGCTCAAATCCGTCCTGCATGACCTGAACGAGCCGGAAACTGCCGAGCGTCTGGCCCGGCACAAGCAGTTTGTGTACATCGCGCGCAACATTACGCCCCAGCAGGAACTGGCCATTAACAATCTGGGTATCCCCGGCATTTATTTTGAGCCGGGAGAACAGCGGCACTACCCGCTGGGCCACATGGCCGCCCAGATTATGGGGGCCGTGGATATTGATGATAACGGCATTGCCGGCGTGGAGCGCTTTTTTAACAAACGCCTGCTGGTGGACCGCAAGCCCCTGCGGCTTTCACTGGATATTCGCGTGCAGTCCGCCGTGCGTGAAGAGGTCGCTGCTGCCAAGGATACATTCCAGGCCATTGGCGCATGCGGCATTGTCATGGACGTGCGCACGGGCGAAATTATCGCCATGGTCAGCCTGCCCGATTATGATGCCAACGAGTTTTCCCACGCCACAAACGACGAGCGGTTCAACCGCGCTGTAACCGGGCTGTATGAGCCGGGCTCTACCTTCAAGCTGCAAACCACCGCCATGGGGCTGGAGACCGGCACCATCCATATATGGGACAGTTTTTCTTCCGTTCCGCTCAAAATCGGGCGTTTTACCATCCGGGACATGAAGAACGACCATTTTGCTCCATGGTTGTCCCTGCCCGAGGTCATGGCCTATTCCTCCAACCCTGCGGCAGCGCATATCGCACTGGATGTGGGCGGCAAACGGCAGGCGGAGTGGCTGCGCGGCATGGGCTTTTTTGCCCCCGTGCCGGTGGAACTGCCCGAAGCCGCCCGCCCGCTGGTACCCCCGCCAGTGGGGCCTTGCCACAACCATGACCGTAGGGTTTGGTCACGGTGTGGCCGAACCACCACTGGCTATTGTGCGCGGCACGGCGGCCACGGTTAACGGTGGCATTCTGGTCACACCCACCCTGCTGGACCAAGAAGACCCCGACCCACCTGCGCCAGACGCTTCCCCCGCAGAGGAGTTCGAGCAGGGTGTGCAAAGTGCAGCCCTGCGGCAGACATTACCCACCCTGCCAACAGGCACCGGTGCCCCCATGCCCGAAGCCCCGGTTATTCCGCAGGGCGTGCGCGTTCTTTCCGAAAGCAATTCGGCGCTGCTGCGCAGGCTGCTCCGGCTGGACGTGACGCAGGGCACGGGCCGAACGGCTGAATCCCCGGGGTATTTTGTAGGCGGAAAAACCGGCACGGCAGAAAAAATCGGCCCGCATGGCGGCTACCTCAAACACGTCAATATTTCTGCCTTTACCAGTATTTTCCCCATGAACGCGCCGCGCTACGCCGTGTACGTCATGCTGGACAGCCCACAGCCCACCCCCCAGACCCACGGCTGGACAACAGCAGGCTGGAACGCGGCCCCCACAGTCTCGCGCGTGATCTCACGCATTGGCCCCATGTTGCAGATTTTCCCCGATGTGGAGCACGCGGCCCAGATTGATGCCCAGTTGGCCATACCCATGCACCCGGCGGTGCCACGGGGCGTTCGCCCGCTCGGCCCGGGGAACGACCCCGGAGACCCGCGCAAGCTTGAGGCCGAACACCGCGCCACCCGGCAGGCAGAAAAACTGGCACGCACCACGGCGGCACATACTCTGGCAATCCGCAAAAAAACAGCAGGGGAGAACATGGACGAATGAGCACACTCCTCTCCACCCTGCTGCGCGCCCTTAACCTGAGCACAACCACCACCGACCCGCATGTGAGCGCCATTACGGCCGATAGCAGGCAGGCAGGTCCGGGCGTTGTATTTGCTGCACTCCCCGGCACGCGGGTAGATGGCCGCACCTATATTGCAGCAGCCGTGCAACAGGGGGCGGCGGCCATTCTGGCCCCAACCGGCACGCTCTGGCCGCAGGGTGTGCCAGAACGGCCATTTGTTACCTGCCCCGACCCGCGCCACGTGCTGGCCCTTTGGGCTGCCATGCTGGCTGGCCCACAACCAGCACATCTGGTTGCCATAACCGGCACCAACGGCAAAACCAGCACAACCGACTTCCTGCGCCAGATCTGGGCATTACAGGGCCACAAGGCAGCCGGCATTGGCACGTTGGGGCTGACCGGGGCCGAAGGTACGGGGGTTACCTTCCCCCCCCTGACAACACCGGACCCGGTTGCACTGGCCAACGGGATGGCCGCGCTGGAGCGCGCAGGGGTGCATTACGCAGCACTGGAGGCATCATCCCACGGGCTGGAGCAGGGGCGGCTGGACGGACTGCACCTTCAGGCCGCCGGGTTTACCAACCTCACCCGTGACCACATGGACTACCACGGCACCATGGCCGCCTACCGCACGGCCAAGCTGCGGCTGTTTGATACCCTGCTCCCCCAAGGCGCCATTGCCGCCGCCAATGCGGACATGGATGCCACAACGCTTGTTGCACTGCACGGCATTGCCAAGACCCGCAACCTGCACCTGCGCCTGACCGGCACCAACGGCACGACCCTGCGCCTGCTGGACTGCAAGGCCGTTCCCGCCGGGCAGGAACTACGCATAAGCTGCAACGGGCTGGTTAAAACCGTCATGCTCCCTCTGCCCGGGCGTTTTCAGGTCGATAACGCCCTGCTGGCTCTGGCTCTGGCTGTGCAGGACGAGGCCGCCATACCCGCAGCACTGGACCTGCTGCCCGCTCTGGTCGGGGTACGCGGGCGCATGGAACGGGCCGCCGTATTACCCAATGGTGCCAGTGCCTATGTGGATTATGCCCACACGCCAGATGCACTGGCCCGCCTGCTCTCCTCCCTGCGGCCACATGCGCAGGGGCGACTGATAGTGGTTTTTGGCGCAGGCGGGGACCGCGACAAGGGCAAACGCCCCCTTATGGCACAGGCAGCTGCACATGGCGCTGATATTGCCATAATCACAGATGATAACCCCCGCTCGGAAGACCCCGCACAAATCCGTGCAGAGGTCAGCGCGGGCGCGCCCGATGCGCTGGAAATCGGGGATCGCAGGCAGGCCATAACAGAGGCCCTGTCCATGCTTGGAGCAAAGGATGTGCTGGTGGTGGCAGGTAAAGGCCATGAACAGGGGCAGATTATAGGTACAACCGTGCTGCCGTTTGATGATGCCGCAGTTATTCGCGCCGTAGTGGGGCAGCCATGACCACCTTATGGACCCGCACGGAACTGGAACAGGCAACGGGTGGGCATTTTCTGCCCGCAGCAGCCCCCTCCGCCCCCCTAGGCACACAGTCTGAAGCCCCTGCCAGAAACCTGACTGAGCAGGCCATAACCGGCATTTCCATCGACACACGTACCCTTGCCGCCGGTGATCTGTTTATTGCCCTTAAGGGGGATACCAGCGATGGCCACGCCCATGTTCAGGCTGCACTGGACAAGGGAGCCGCTTGCGCCATGGTGCATGCGGCAGACGGGCTGACCGACCCACGTGTGCTGGTGGTGGCCGATACAATGGTGGGCCTGCAACAGCTTGCCCAAGCCGCGCGTGCGCGTTTTACCGGCAAGGTCGTGGCCGTAACCGGCAGCGTGGGCAAAACCACCACCAAGGAAATGCTGCGCCTGTGCCTGAGCGCCAATGGCCCGACGCATGCGGCCGAGGCCTCCTATAACAACCACTGGGGCGTGCCCCTGACCCTTGCCCGCCTGCCACGAGATGCAGCCTTCTGCATTAGTGAAATCGGGATGAACCACCCCGGCGAGATCCTCCCTCTTGCCCGCATGGTTCGCCCCGATGTGGCGGTGATTACCACCATAGGCTCCGCCCATCTGGGCCATATGGGGAGCCTGGACGCCATTGCGGCAGAAAAAGCCTCCATTATCACCACCCTGCCAGCCCATGGCGTGGCTGTGGTGCCGGATGATGCGCACGGTGCTTCTTTTTTTGTTCAGGCCGCACAACAGGCCAACGCAACCCTGTGGCGCACGGGCTCCAGCCCTGGCAGCACCGCGCATATGGGCGCTGTGCACTCCGGGGCCGATGGCACACAGTTTACCGCCAGCATTGCCGGGGTAGAGGTAGCCGTGCATGTGCCAGCACCCGGCCTGCATCTGGCCCGCAACGCACTTGTCGCACTGGCCGCCTGTGCAGCCCTTGGGGCGGACCTGCCCAAAGCAGCCACGGCACTGCAAAGCTTTACCCCCGGCAAGGGCCGGGGGGCACTCAGCCACATTGCGGGGGGAGCCATAACCCTGCTGGACGAGAGCTATAATGCCTCTTCCGCCTCCATCCGCGCGGCATTGGACGTCCTGCACCACCTGCCTGCCACCCGCCGCATTGCCATTCTGGGCGATATGCGCGAACTGGGAACATTCTCTACGACTGAACACGCAGCCCTTGCTCCAGTAGCGGCTGCCTCGGCCGATCTTGTTTTTTGCTGCGGACCTTACATGAAAACCCTTTTCGATGCCCTGCCCCCCGCCAGACAGGGCGCATGGGCGGACAACGCCGCCGCCCTTGCTCCTCTGGCCTGTGCCGCCCTGCGCGAGGGAGATGCCGTGCTGGTCAAAGGCAGTCTGGGTAGTCGCATGCGCGATGTCATTGCAGCCCTTGAAACCCTTAACACCGTGGAGCCCACCTGAATGCTGTATCTACTGGTCTCTCACGCGGTGCATGACGGGCACATTACGCTGCTCAACCTGCTGCGTTACATTTCCTTCCGGGCAGGTTGTGCCTGCATGACCGCACTGGGGATCAGCCTGCTTCTGGGCAGGCCGCTCATTACCATGCTGCGCCGTATCCAGCGTTACGGGCAGCCCATCCGCGCGGTTGGGCCTGAACGGCATATTATTGAAAAAGCCGGAACCCCCACAATGGGCGGCATGCTTATCCTGATCGCACTCACGGTGGCTACGCTGCTCTGGGGTAATCTGGAAAACGGGTTTGTATGGGCCGTGTTGCTGACCACGCTGGGTTTTGGCCTGATTGGCTTTGCCGATGATTACCGCAAACTGGCACGGCGCAACACGGATGGGCTTTCCAAACGGGCGCGCCTTGGCTCGGAATTTGCCATATCGCTCATATGCGGGGGGTGGTTGCAATATCTGATGCCGCCTGAACTGGCCAACCATCTGGCCTTCCCTTTTGCCAAGGAGCTGCTGCTCCCCCTCGGCCTGCTCTACCCCGTGTTCGCCATGATCGTGATTACCGGCTTTGGCAATGCGGTCAACTTTACCGATGGGCTGGACGGGCTGGCCATTGGCCCCGTGGTGGTGGCGGCGCTGGTATTTGCCATTCTGTCCTACGTGGTGGGCAACCATGTTTTTGCAGACTACCTTCAGGTCCATGCCGTACCCGGCACGGGGGAACTGGCGGTGTTCTGCGCAGCCCTTGTTGGGGCCGGGCTAGGCTTTTTGTGGTTTAACGCGCCACCTGCCGCCGTATTTATGGGGGATACGGGCTCGCTCTCCCTCGGTGGGGCACTTGGCTCGCTGGCCGTTGCCATCAAGCACGAACTGGTGCTGTGCATTGTTGGTGGGCTGTTTGTGGTGGAAACACTCTCAGTCATCATTCAGGTGTTCTGGTACAAGCGCACGGGCCGCCGCGTGTTCCTTATGGCGCCCATCCACCACCATTTTGAAAAAAAGGGCTGGGCTGAACCCAAGATTGTCATCCGGTTCTGGATTGTTTCCATCGTGCTGGGCATGTGTGGTCTGGCCACGCTGAAACTGCGATGAGCACCTTCCCCCCCACTGTGTTTGCCGTGAAACGTTTTGCCGTGCTGGGCCTTGGCCGCAATGGCCTGCCCGCCGTGCAGGCATTGGCCGCATGTGGCGCGCATGTTCAGGCATGGGATGACGGAGAGGCCGGACGCCAAGGCCTGACCCACGCGCTGGCCCACATGCCCCCCGAGCAGGCTGCCCGCGTTACCTGCGCCCCGCTGGAGAATATGGCAGGGTTTGACGCGCTTGTTCTCTCCCCCGGTATTCCGCATCACCTGCCGCGTGTGCACCCGGTTGCCGCACTGGCGATTGCAGCGGGTGTGCCCATTCTGTCCGATGCGGAACTGCTTTATTGCGCAGTCCGCGCCGCAGGCAGCAAGGCACGCTTTGCGGGCATTACCGGCACCAACGGCAAATCCACCACCACCACCCTGCTGGCCCATATTCTGGAACAGGCCGGTGTGCCGGTTGCAGCCGGTGGCAACCTTGGCCCCGCAGCACTGGCCCTGCCCCTGCTCCCCGATAACGGCGTGTATGTACTGGAAATGTCGTCCTACATGCTGGAACGGCTGGATACCCTGCATTTTGATGCCGCCTGCCTGCTCAACCTGACCCCGGACCATCTGGACCGCCACGCAGGCATGGCCGGGTATGCACAGGCCAAGCAACGTGTGTTTGCTGGCCAGACAGCACACGATATTGCCGTGATTGGCATTGATGATGCTGAATGCACCCGCATTGCCGGGCATCTGGCCCAGTCGGCCACCCCCTGCATAACCGTGTCCGGCACCAACCCTGCCGCCAGCTATTACGGCCAGAATGGCGCGGTCTGGCACAACAGCGCGGCATTGGCCACACTCCCCCCCGCTCTGCCGGGTGCGCATAATGCCCAGAATGCAGCCGCCGCACTGGCCATGGCCCGTTTTCTGGGTATTGCGGATACCGTGGCAGCACAGGCCATTGCCTCCTTCCCCGGTCTGCCACACCGGCAGAAGCTGGTTGAAACCTGCAACAACATTGCCTTCATAGACGACAGCAAGGCCACCAATGCCGATGCCTCCTCCCGCGCATTGGGGTGCTATGACCGGCTGGTATGGATTGCAGGGGGAATAGCCAAGGAAGGCGGGATAGAAAGCCTGAGCCCATATTTTGGCCGTATCACCCATGCCTTCCTGATCGGGCGGGATGCAGCGGAGCTGGCAGCAACCCTTACGCGCCACAACGTGCCCCATACCGTGGTGGAGACACTGGAAAAAGCAGTCCCCCAAGCCTACAGTCTTGCACAGCAGACCCATACGCCCGTTATCCTGCTCTCACCCGCCTGTGCGAGCTTTGACCAGTATGCCGGGTTTGAGGCACGCGGGCAGCATTTTCAGGCGTTGGCCCATGCTGTGCGTACGCAGCAGATGAGCACAACGGGGCAGTAGGACAAGCATGGCCGGTTATTCCCGCACTGATGATTCGCCTTTTGGCCGCTGGTGGCGGAACGTGGACCGGACAACGCTGGTCTGCACCTTCATTCTTATCGGCTTTGGCTACATTCTCATGCTTGCGGCCAGCCCGGCGGTTGCGGTGCGCATTGGTGCGTCGCGCAACATGTTCATTTTCAAGCAGGTCATGTTCCTGAGCGTGGCGGGGGTTATTGTCACCGGGGTTTCCATGCTCTCGCGCCGGACGGTGCTACGGCTCTCCCTGATCGGGGGGGCGCTCATGCTGGGTGCGACCATGCTTACGCTGGTCCACGGGATCGAGATCAAGGGGGCACGGCGCTGGATTGCGCTGCCGCTCATGTCTTTGCAGCCCTCGGAGTTTCTCAAGCCCTGCTTTGCCGTGGTCACGGGGTGGCTGCTGACCCAGCGCCGTATTTCGCGCTATTTTCCGGGGATGCTCATCGCATTCGGGCTGTATGGGCTTATTCTGCTGCTGCTTAAATCCCAGCCAGACATTGGCATGCTTACGGTTATTACCGCTGTTTTTCTGGTCCAGTTGTTTGTGGACGGGCTGAACCTGATTTTTGTGGGGTTTGGTTTTGCCTGCATGATTGCGGCAGGTATTGCCGCGTTTTTTATCTTCCCGCATGTGCGCTCGCGCGTGGAGCGGTTCATGCATCCCAATGTGGGGGATCATTACCAGATTGATACGGCCCTGCGCGCCTTTGGCAATGGCGGGCTTATGGGCCGCGGGCCGGGTGAAGGTCGGGTCAAGGACCTGCTCCCCGACGCCCATGCGGACTTTGTGTTTGCCGTGGCGGGGGAAGAATACGGGCTTGTCATCTGCCTGCTGATCATTTGCGTTTTTGCCGCCATTGTGGTGCGGACCCTGCTGCGCCTGATCCGCGAGGATGACCCGTTTGTGGTCATCGCCACCACCGGGCTGCTAACGGGTTTTGGCCTTCAGGCGTTTGTTAACATGGCTTCCACCTTGCATCTTATCCCCACCAAGGGCATGACGCTGCCATTCATTTCCTATGGGGGGTCTTCGGCCATGTCTGTTGCTCTGGCTATTGGCATGGTGCTGGCCCTGACCCGGCAGCAACCGGGGGGCCTGCGCTCGGGCAATGGCTTTATCTCCACTCTCAGACAATGGCGGTCAGCATGAAGCCACAGACTATTGTGATCGCGGCCGGGGGCACTGGCGGTCATTTTTTCCCCGCCGAGGCACTGGCCGACGCACTGGTTGCCCGTGGCCACCACATTGTGCTGATGACCGATGCCCGCGCAGGCAAGCGCACCAGCGGCGTTTTTGCCAATGCACCACAGTTTGTGCTGCGTGGTGCGGGTGTGGCCGGGCGTGGCCCCATACGCGCCCTGCGTGCTGGGGTTACGCTACTGGCCAGCGCATGGAAGGCGCGGGGCATCCTGCACACTCTTCAGCCTGATGCGGTCATCGGTTTTGGCGGCTACCCCTCCATTCCGCCCCTACTGGGCGCGCGGTTGCTCGGCCGCAGGCACCCTGCGCTGATCATTCATGAAGGCAATGCCGTTCTGGGCAAGGCCAATGCCGTGCTCTCCCGCTTTGCTGACGTGATTGCCACCTCCTTCCCCACCGTGGCCAAGCTGCCCATGGGGGCCAGAACAGTGCTGACCGGCATGCCCGTGCGCCCCGGCATTGCCGCGCTGGCGGGGGAGGCATGGCCCACCCCGAACGGGACGATCAACCTGCTGGTCTGGGGTGGCTCGCTGGGGGCGCGCATTTTTTCGCAGATGGTGCCCGCAGCCATTGGCCGCCTGCCAGCCGCCCTGCGCGCACGCATCCACATTACCCAGCAGGCCCGCGCGGATGATGTGGACACCGTGCACAAAGCCTATGCCGATATTGGCGTGCAGGCCCGTGTGGAGCCGTTTTTGAACGATGTGCCCGACATCCTGCGCGCAGCCCATCTGGTCATCGGGCGGGCAGGAGGCTCCTCGGTGGCGGAAATTACCACCGCAGGCCGCCCTGCGGTCATGGTCCCCCTGCCTATTGCCGCCTCCGATGAGCAGACCGAAAACGCCCGCGCCATAACCGACGCGGGCGCAGGCTGGATGATCCGCCAGCCCGACTTTACCGCACAAACACTGGCAGCCCGCCTGCAAGACCTTTTCACCGCCCCGGACGACCTGGCCCGCGCAGCAGCAGCCGCTGCCACGCTGGCCCGCCCGGATGCCGCCCTCCGTCTGGCTGATATAGTAGAAGAATGCCTCCAACTTTCTCCTTCACCCGCCCATCCGCCCTCACACGAGACGGAGACACGCACATGAGAGCCCTGCCCCTTTCCATCGGAACCATCCATTTTGTCGGCATTGGCGGCATTGGCATGTCCGGCATTGCAGAGGTTCTGTGCCTGCTGGGCTACTCCGTACAGGGCTCGGACATAGCGGAAAACGCCAATGTCAAACGCCTGCGGGCTGCGGGTATTCCGGTCACGATCGGGCATGACGCCGCCAATCTGGGCAATGCACAGGTTGTGGTCATTTCCACCGCGGTCAAGCGTGACAACCCCGAAGTTGTTGCAGCCCGCGCCAAGCTGATCCCTGTTGTCCGCCGGGCGGAAATGCTGGCCGAGCTCATGCGCCTGCGCTGGTCCGTAGCCATTGGCGGCACACATGGCAAAACCACCACCACCAGCCTTGTGGCTGCCGTGCTGGAAGCGGCCAAACTGGACCCCACCGTTATCAACGGTGGCATTATCGAGGCTTACGGCACCAACACCCGCATGGGTAAGGGCGACTGGATGGTGGTGGAAGCAGATGAGAGCGATGGCTCGTTCCTGCGCCTGCCCTCCGTTATTTCGGTCGTTACCAACATGGACCCCGAGCATCTGGACCACTGGGGTTCTGCCGAGGCCATGGAGGCAGCGTATGACCAGTTTGTCTCCAACGTACCGTTCTATGGCTTTGCCGTACTGTGCATAGACCACCCTGCCGTGCAGCAGATGATCCCGCGCCTGTCTGACCACCGGATTGTCACCTACGGCTTCTCCCCACAGGCGGATGTGCGGGCCGAAAAGGTAATTACCGACAAGCTGGGCGCTACGTTTGAGGTCACGCTGACAGACCGCGTTACCCGCCGCACCCGCAAGGCCGGGCCTTTCCGCCTGCCCATGCTGGGCGCGCATAATGTGCAGAACTCCCTTGCTGCCATTGCCGTCGCAACCGAAATGGACATCAGTGATGATGTGATCCGTTCCGGGCTGGCCAGCTTCCGTGGGGTCAAGCGCCGCTTTACCCGTACGGGGGAAGCCGGTGGCATTACCGTGATTGATGATTACGGGCACCACCCGGTGGAAATTGCCGCCGTGCTCAAGGCCGCCCGCCAGGCTGGAGCCAGCCGGGTTATTGCGGTCATGCAGCCGCACCGCTACTCCCGCCTGAGAACCCTGTTTGCCGATTTCTGCACCTGCATGAACGATGCCGACACGGTTATTGTCTCCGACGTGTACGCCGCAGGCGAAGACCCCCTGCCCGATGCCAGCCGCGACAGGCTGATAGAAGGGCTGCGTGAACGCGGCCACCGCTCCGTTGTCCCGCTTTCCAGCCCTGAACATCTGGCGGAAATGATCAACGCCATTGCCAAGCCGGGGGACTATGTTGTGTGCCTGGGTGCGGGCACCATTACCAACTGGGCGCAGGCCCTGCCTGCCCAGCTTGCCGCCTTGCAGGCTGAACAGAAAGGTGGAAGTGCGGCATGAACAGCACGCCCGCAACCACGCTGGAAGATATGGTTCGCCACGCCTTTGCCGGCACGCATGGACGCGTTACCGCGCAGGCCCCGCTGGGGGCGCGTACGTGGTTCCGCGTTGGTGGTCCGGCGGAATGGCTGTTCCAGCCCAGGGATGCGGATGATCTGGCAGGCATGCTCCAGCGCCTTTCCCCCGAACTGCCCGTTATTGCCCTTGGAGCCTGCTCCAACGTGATTATCCGCGATGGCGGGCTGGACGGCATTGTGGTGCGCATGGCCCGCGGCTTTGCCGATATTGCTGTGGAAGCGGACGGGCTTGTGGTGGGCAGCGCCTGCCTGGATGCCACAGTAGCCGAACACGCGGCACAGGCCGGGCTTGCGGGGCTGGAGTTTCTGGCAGGTATTCCCGGCTCCATCGGGGGGGCCGTGCGCATGAACGCCGGAGCCTATGGAGCGGATATTGCCAGCGTGCTGGACTGGGCGGAAATTGTGACCCGTGATGGCAATATGGTCCGCCTTGGCAACGCCGCGCTGCGCTTTGGCTACCGCCGCTCCGGTCTGCCCGAAGGGGCCATGGTGGTGCGTGCGCGCCTGCGCGGCATGCCTGCCAGCCCGGCGGACATAGCCGCACGCATTGGCGATATTCGCACAGCGCGCGAGCAGTCCCAGCCTGTGCGCGCACGCACGGGGGGCTCCACCTTCCGCAACCCCGAGCCCGAGGTTTCCGCCCGCAAGGCGTGGGAGCTGATTGATCAGGCGGGCTGCCGTGGCCTGCGCCAGGGCGATGCCCAGGTCAGTGAAAAACACTGCAACTTCCTGATCAACCTCGGCAATGCCACCGCCCATGACCTCGAAACACTGGGGGATACCGTACGCCAGCGCGTTGCCCAGCATTCGGGCGTGCAACTGCACTGGGAAATCAAACGTCTTGGCCGCACACAGGGAGCCCACGCATGAGCACCTCCAAACGGATTACCGTGCTTATGGGCGGCATATCGTCCGAGCGGACTGTCAGCCTGTCTTCCGGGCAGGGCGTGGCCGAGGCCCTGCGCAGTCTGGGCCATACGGTCAGTACGCTTGATGCCGGGGCCGATCTGGGCGCGCTGGTTGCCGAACTGGGCGCACAAAAACCCGATGTCGTGTTTAACGCACTCCATGGCCGGTTTGGCGAGGACGGCTGTATTCAGGGCATTCTGGACTGGATGGGCCTTGCCTATACACATTCTGGCGTACGGGCATCCGCCACAGCCATGAACAAGGCGGCCGCCCGCGCCGCGTTTGTTTCCGCTGGCCTGCCCGTGGCCGAAGGCCGGGTCATTGATATTGCCGAACTTGCCGAAGGCGACCCCCTGCCAGCCCCCTACGTGGTTAAACCCGTTAGCGAAGGCTCGTCCGTTGGTGTCTCCATCGTGCGGCCCGGTGCCAATGTGCGCGAACGCATTGTGCGGGACTGGACATTTGGCCCGCATGCGCTGGTAGAAGAGTTTATTCCCGGGCGCGAAATTACCGTGGGTGTAATGGGCGAACGCGCCCTGACCATAACAGACATTACCCCCACCGGCAGCGGCCACGATTTTTACGATTACGACGCCAAATACAATACCGGCGGCTCACGGCATGAACTGCCCGCCCGCATTGCCCCCGATGTTGCCCAGCGCGCACTGGACGTGGCGGTAGAAGCCCATAAGGCGCTGGGATGTGCCGGGGCATCGCGCTCGGATTTCCGGCTGGATGATGCAGACCCGGCCAACCCGCGCCTGATCCTGCTGGAAGTCAACACCCAGCCGGGCATGACCGCAACATCGCTCCTGCCCGAACAGGCCGCCTATTGCGGCATTAGCTACCCCGCATTGTGCCACTGGCTTGTTGAGCAGGCCACCTGCCGCCAATGAAGCGCCCCGCCAGCCGCCCCTCCCGCACGGGATTATTCCTCAAGCGCCAAAAACGCCTGCTGCGGCCCGTTATCGGGCTTATGCTGCTGGCGGGGGCCGGGGCTGCGGTTTATCTGGCGGTGCCTCTTCCGGCCCTGCAAAAACAGATTGCCCCCTTGCGGGACAAATTACTGGGCACCTCCGCCCTGCGTGTGACCAGTATCCGGGTTGAAGGGGCCAACCTGACCAGTGACGAGGCCATTCACACCGCCCTGAACATTGCCGTGGGGGACCCGGTTCTCAACTTCAACGTCACCCGCGCGCGTGAGAACCTGACCGCCCTGCCGTTTATTGACCATGTAAGCGTTGAGCGCCACCTGTCTGGCGAGATTGACGTGCACATTACCGAGCGCCCGCCTTATGCGGTGTGGCAGCATCAGGGCCATTTTATCCTGATCGACCGGCAGGGGCAGAAAGTGCCGGATCAGGGCGCGAACGACAAGGACGCCACCGCCTTTGCCAAACTGCCACTGGTCGTAGGTGACGGCGCGAACGAAAACGCCGCCGCCCTGATAGACGTGCTGGCACAGGAACCGGACGTAAAATCCCACGTAACAGCTGCTGTGCGGGTAAGCGACCGCCGCTGGAACCTGAGCCTGAAAGATGGCGCAACCGTGCTCCTGCCCGAAGGGGAGGAAGCCCCGGCCATTCACCGGCTGGCCAGAATTAACGCCACAACACAGCTGCTTGACCGCCCCGTTGAACTGATTGACATGCGCCTGCCCGACCGGCTGACCATACGCGAACGCCCTCCTGAACCGCCCCCTGCCCCCTCCGCACCGGCAGGGGATGGCGCAAAAAGCAGCCCGCAGCACACACCCCACCACACCCAGCCCACCCGATCCCCCACGGAGGAAAGCCGAGATGAATGACACCGCGCACTCCCCTGCTTCCCCCACACTCAGTCTGGCGGACCGGCTGCACAAAAAGCGGAGCCATTCTTCAGCCTCCCCCACACTGCGCATGAGCGGGGGGGAAGCATCCCTTCCGCTCCCCCCCAGTGAGCGCAACAAACGCCCGCACACATGGCGCAACGGCTACAGTGCGGTGCTGGATATTGGCTCGACCAAAATTACCTGCCTTATTGGCAAGGGGGAGCCCAACGGCATGCTGCGCGTGGCGGGCTTTGGCTGGCGCCGCTCCGCTGGTGTGCGCAATGGCGCCATAACCGAGTTGCAGGAGGCCGAAGCCGCCATACGCGCAACCGTAGCGCAGGCTGAGAACATGGCCGAGCGCACCATAGACAAGGTGGTGGTCAACCTGTCCTGCGGGCATCCGGCCAGCCGCCTGTTCAATGTGCGCTGGCCCATTGGCGGGCGGGTCGTAACCGAAGCGGACATCCGCCGCGTGGTTACGGAAGGCCGCGTGCAGGCCACCGTGCAGGGGCGCGAGGTCATTCACACCCTGCCCATAGACTTTACGGTGGATGATACTGAGGGCGTGTCTGACCCACGGGGGCACCTGTGCGAAACGCTCAAGGCGCGCCTGCATATTATTGATGCCGCCACCACCGCCCTGCTGAACCTTGAAACCGTGCTGAGCCGTGCCGAACTGCGCATGGAGGCCCTTGTGTCCTCCCCGCTGGCATCCGGCCTGTCCGTGCTGGACAGGGATGAACGCGACCTTGGCACAACGGTTGTGGACATGGGCGGGGGCACCACATCCTTTGCCGTGTTTGGCGAAGGCCAGATCCTGCACACCGCCCAGATCGGGGTTGGAGGGCTGCATGTTACGCGTGACATAGCCCGCGGGCTTGGCACATCGCTCGACAATGCCGAGCGACTGAAAACCGTTTATGGCAGTGCGGACCTCTCCTCCGACGTGGAGGACGAAATCCTGACCGTGGAACTGCTGGGCAATGATGTGCCCCATTTTGAGCAGATCTCCCGCGCCCAGCTTGGCCGCATCATTCGCCCCCGTATGGAAGAAACACTGGAACTGGTGCGCGAAAAACTGGATGGCGCAGGCCTTGGCATGGCCGCCAGTGGTCGCATCGTGCTGACCGGGGGTGGCTCCCTGCTGGATGGAATCCGCCCGCTGGCCGAGCGTATTCTGGGTGTGCCGGTAAGTGTTGGCCGTCATTCCGGCCCCGGTTTTACGCGCTCGGTCCGTCTGGGCAGGCCCAAGAATATTGCCGGTCTGCCAGAAGATACAGCAGCCGCAGCAGGCTTTGCCACGGCTGCTGGCCTGCTGTTCTGGGCGGCCAGTGCGGAGCGTCCGTTCAGCGATGTGGAATTCCGCGAAGCCGCGCCAACTGGTTTTTTACAAAAACTGGTTGCTTTTATTCGTGAGAGGGTTTGATTTGCCCCGCAAAAGGTTGGTAAACTATTCGCAATCTTATCTACAACGCCCCTGTTAACCCGCCGCAGTCCGGGAGAGACACATGACACTCAACCTAACCGTTCCACCCCAGACTCATGCTGATTTTTCGCCCAAGATCACCGTTATAGGCGTTGGCGGCGGGGGGACGAACGCGGTTGACAACATGATTGCCTCCAACCTGCAGGGTGTGGAGTTTGTTGTAGCCAACACCGATGCGCAGAGTCTGGCCAAAAGTCTGGCCGACAGCCGCATCCAGCTTGGCCCGCACCTGACCCACGGCCTTGGCGCAGGCGCCAAGCCCGAAGTGGGCCGTGCCGCAGCGGAAGAAGCAGCGGACGAAATTGCCCGCTACCTGGACGGCGCACATATGGTGTTCATCACCACCGGCATGGGTGGGGGCACGGGTACAGGGGCAGCACCAGTTATTGCCCGTATGGCGCGTGAGCGGAACATTCTGACCATTGGCGTGGTCAGCAAGCCTTTCGCCTACGAAGGCAAGCGCCGCGCACGTGTGGCGGATGAAGGTATTCAGGAACTTCAGCAGTATGTTGATACGCTGATTGTCATCCCCAACCAGAATCTCTTCCGTATTGCCAACGAACGCACCACCCTGCGTGAAGCCTACAAGCTGGCTGACGAAGTTTTGAACATGGGCGTGCGCGGCGTTACCGACCTGATGATGGAACGCGGCTACGTCAACCTCGACTTTGCCGATATCCGCAGTGTTATGGCGGAAATGGGCAAGGCCATGATGGGTACGGGCGAAGCCGAAGGTGAAAACCGTGCGGTGGAAGCTGCCGAAGCCGCCATTTCCAACCCACTGCTGGAAGATACCTGCATGGCTACCGCCAAGGGCCTGCTGGTCAATGTTACCGGTGGTGAAGACATGACCTTCTTTGAAGCGGAAGAAGCCTTCAACCGCATCTGCCGTGAAGTACCAGAAGACGCCAACATGATCTTTGGTACGGTCATTGAGGAAAAAATGAGCGGGCGCGTACGCGTATCCGTTGTTGCCACGGGGATTGACGTACCCTCAGGCGCGGCTGAACGCCCGCATCTGGCAGCAGTGGAAACCGAAGCCCAGCCGGAACAGACCTACGCTGCCCCTGCGGCACAGCCCAGCGCGCCGCCGCCTGCACAGCCTCAGCCCCCCGTGGCCGAGCAGAGTGCTCCCGTACAGCAGCAAGCCTATGCTCCCCAGCCCGGCCATGCCGCCCCCCCGGCGCACATGGTTCCCGGTCAGGTTGCGGCTGCGGCACAACAGCCCCGCCAGCCTGCACCGGCCCCCGCACCAGCGCCTGCGGCATCCAAACATGCCAATCTGTTCAGCGAACCGCCGCGTCCCTCGGCCTACCCTGTGCAGGACCCCAATGCACGGAGCCTGTTTGGCCGCGTGACTGGTGCATTCCGCCGGGCCACCACACCAGAAACACGGGAAGAGCCTGTAGCGCAGTCTCACCCCACCATCAGCCAGGCCGAGCAGGGAGCACCCCGCCATGGTGAAGGCGATAACGGGCTGGAAATTCCAACCTTTCTGCGCCGCTAAGCCTTATGGGCTACCCCCGCCCGGCACCTGTGTGCCGCATGGCGGGGGATGAAACAGACGGCAATAATCATTGACTCGCATCTGCCCCAAACAGGCCCTAGCGTTAGTGTGAGATAACTTTCCACACCAATACGGGGCGGTCGGGATCATGGATAATCTGTCTGGGGAGCTTACCCCATGTTCCAAATCTGTGGAGATCCTCCCCACCACCATGCGACAGATGCGCCAAAAAACCGCACCGGCCCAGCACACGCTGCACCATGCCATTTCTGCCGTAGGTATTGGCCTGCACACAGGCCGCTCCATTAACATGACCATTGCCCCGACCCCCGCAGGGCACGGCATTGTTTTCCAACGGACCGACCTGCCACAGGCAGCCCCCCTGCCCGCGCGTTATGATTACGTAGTGGAAACACATCTGAGCACCGTTCTGGGCGAAAAAGCACGCCCCGAAAACCGGGTTGCAACCGTTGAACACCTGATGGCCGCCCTTTGCGGGTGCGCCATAGACAACGCACTTATTCTGGTTGATGGGCCGGAAACCCCGGTGTTTGATGGCTCCGCCACAGATTTTGTTTTTCTGCTCGACTGCGCCGGACGCAAAACGCAGGACCTGCCACGCAAGGTGGTACAGGTGCTGGAACCTGTTCGGGTGGAGCACCAGAATGTCTGGGTGGAACTGCTCCCCCACAGCAGCCCAAGCCCGCATTTGTCCATGAGCATTGATTTTCCCGCCCGCGCCATTGGCGCACAAAGCTATGCTCTGGACCTGACCCCGACCTCCTTCCGCAACGAGCTGGCCCGCAACCGCACCTTTGCCATGCGGCAGGAAATTGAAGCCCTGCATCAGGCCGGGCTGGCATTGGGCGGGTCTTTGGATAACGCCATTGTTGTGGATAATGACGTTGTACTCAACCCGGCGGGCCTGCGCTGTCCGGATGAGTTCATCCGCCACAAGATCATGGATGCGGTGGGGGATCTGTATCTAGCGGGCTGCGTGCTCAACGCCAGCTTCCGGGGCAACCGCTCGGGCCACACGCTCAACAACATGCTGCTCAAAACCCTGTTTGCCCAGAGCACCGCATGGCAGGACACCACAGACCTGCAATCCACCTCTGCTGCGGCCTGACCAGCTTTTTGCACGGCTCTTTCAATAATCGGCGTTTCTTTGCTTTTCTTGACCCGCTGACATGCTATAAGATTTCGTCTCGATCTGAAGAGCCGGTATGTTTGATATTTCTATAAAAACACAGTCAGTCCGTCGTCGTCTGCCGTTCGTGCTCTCAGCTCTGGTGCTGACCGGGCTTACGGGTTGCAGTCTTTTGACCGGCAGCAAAAAAGGGCCGATCACGCCCAAAATTGCACCACCGGAGACGCTCTATAACAACGGCATTGATGCCCTGCGCACACGCCGCTACGAGCTGGCTGCTGCCGAGTTTGAAACACTCCAGCAGAACTACCCCTATTCGGGTTACATCCCCAATTCGCAGCTGATGGAAGGGTATTCCTACTACCTTAAAGGGAAATACCCCGAAGCCGTGCAGCAACTGAACCGCTTTATCAGCCTGCACCCCACCAGCACCGATTCCGCCTATGCCTATTACCTGCGCTCGCTCTGCTTTTATGAGCAGATTGCAGACGTGCAGCGTGACCAGCAGGGCACGGCGGAAGCCATGGACGCGCTGGAAGAAGTGGTGACCCGCTTCCCCCAGAGCAAATATGCCCGCGACGCCCAGCTTAAAATCGATCTGTGCCGTGACCATCTGGCTGGCAAGGAAATGCTGGTTGGCCGCTATTACCAGCGCGAACGCAATTATGAAGGTGCCATTAACCGCTACCAGCGCGTTGTGCAGGACTTCCAGACCACCAACCATGTGCCTGAAGCACTTGAACGCATGGTGGAAGTGTACCTGGACCTTGGGCTAACCGATCAGGCCCGCAAATCCGCCATTGTTCTGGGTTACAACTACCCCGGCAGCCAGTGGTACCACTACGCTTATAACAAGCTGAAGAGCTACCACCTGATCGACGGCAAACTGCCGCCTCCGGGCAAGGCAGTTACAACCCCTGCCAAGCCTGACCTGCTCAAAGCACAGGCGTCAGACACACGGGATGAACGTATGGCCGCCCCGGCAGCCATGCAGCAGCCTGCAACCGCCACTCCTGCAGCGGGTTCCTCCACACCTGCGGCCAGCACACAACCGGCCCCGGCTCCTGCGGCGGCCACCAAAAAGTAATACGGCTTTTTCACTTTCACTCTTGAACTAAGAACACAACAGGAACATACAGGACTCACCTTTCCTGTTCGCAGCGAGGGTATGCCTGTTCACGCTCAGGCGGGAGCAGGCGCATTTGTTTAGTCTGTTCCGCAGACTCCAGTCATTTCAGGTGTGAACCTAAAAGCCGGATGTCGCTATGCTGACACATCTTTCCATCAGAGACGTTGTGCTGATCGAGGCACTAGACCTTGCTCTCCACCCCGGCTTTACCGCCTTAACGGGGGAGACCGGGGCAGGCAAATCCATCCTGCTGGATAGTCTGGGCCTTGCCATGGGCGAGCGCGCCAATGCGGGCCTTGTCCGCGCCGGTGCGGAGGAAGCCCGTGTAACCGCCTGTTTTGAAACCCCGGCGAGCCATACGGTTTACTCCCAACTGGAAGAACAGGGCATTCCGGCCGACAAAGGCGAACCCCTTGTGCTACGCCGGGTTATCTCGCGCGAGGGGCGGTCACGCGCATGGATTAACGACCAGCCCGTGGGTCTGACCCTACTGCGCCGAATTGCTTCCGTTCTTATCGAAATTCAGGGCCAGCATGAGCAGATGGGGCTAGCCGATGCCTCCACCCATCGCGGCCTGCTGGATGCTTACGGCATTAAGCCCTCCCTGCTTAAAAAAGTCGCACAGGCCTTTACCCAGTGGCAGGACCTGCGCCAGAGCCTTGCCAGCGCACAACAGGCACTGGAAGACGCCGCCCGTGAGGAAGAATGGCTGCGCCATACGGTGAGCGAACTCTCCGCCCTGGCCCCCCAACCGGGGGAGGAAAGCCAGCTGGCGCAGCAACGCCACGCGCTCCAGCAGGCCGAACGCCGGGGCGAGGCCGTGGCAGCAGCCCTGTCCGAACTAACGCCGCGTGACCGCCGCTCCACCGGGCCAGCCGCAGCCCTGCGCGCTGCCAACCGCGCCCTTTTGCGTCTGGTCCCCTCCACCACATCGGACAACACACCGCCTGAAACCGATGAGCTGGCAGGCCGCACCGCCGAAGCCCTGAGCGCGCTGGAAAATGCAGAAAACGCACTGGCCGAAGCTGAAAGCCTGCTCTCCCGCCTTATGGCAGATACGGAGGCCAACCCACGGGAGCTGGAAGAAACGGAAGAAAGGCTGTTTGCCCTGCGTACCGTTGCGCGCAAACACAACGTGCTGGTGGATGAACTGGCAGCTTTGCTGGCGCAACTCACTGCGCGCATCCATGCACTGGACAATGGCGCCACCGAGCTGGAGGGCCTGCGCAAAGCCACGGAAGACGCCCGGCTTGCCTATATGGAGGCCGCCCGCACCCTGACCGATGCCCGCGCCCTTGCCGCCAAAAAAATGGAGCAGGCCGTAACGGCCGAACTCAAACCCATTAAACTGGAAAAAGCCCGTTTTCTGGCCGAGTTGCAGCCCCTCCCCTCCGAGCAGTGGAGCCGCCACGGCATGGAGCAGGTCATGTTCCTTATTGCCGCCAACCCCGGCCAGCCCCCCGGCCCCATTGCCAAGGTGGCATCGGGGGGGGAACTATCCCGCCTGATGCTGGCGCTCAAGCTGGTTCTGGCCGGGCAATCTGGTATTGGCACGCTCATTTTTGACGAAATCGACGCAGGCGTAGGCGGTGCAACCGCTGCCGCCATTGGTGAGCGCCTGCACCGCCTGGCACTGAATGTGCAGGTATTGGCCGTTACGCACAGCCCACAGGTTGCCGCCAGTGCTGATGCGCATTTACGGATTGGCAAACAGACCCGTAACGGACAAACCGCAACCCACGCCATAGCTCTGGCAGAAACCGAACGCAGGGAAGAAATCGCACGCATGCTGGCAGGAGACACCATTACCGATGCAGCCCGCGCTGCCGCCGCCAGCCTGCTGGATTCCAAAAAATGATAACGAACACCACCCCGGTCACGGAAATGAACAGTGATCAGGCCCGCACGGAACTGGCGGAACTGGCCAGCCAGATTGCCTACCACAACACCGCCTACCATGGTCATGACGCCCCGGAAATAAGCGACGCGCAGTATGATGCCCTACGCAAGCGCTACACTGAGCTTGCCGCCCTTTACCCCGATGCCGAACCACAGAACAGCGCAGCCAATGCAGTCGGGGCCAGCGCGGATACGGGGCTTGGCAAGCATGTCCACCTTGCCCCCATGCTCTCGCTCGACAACGTGTTTGACCGTGAGGAGTTTGAGGGCTTCATTACCCGTGCAGCCCGGTTTTTGGGGCTGGATCAGGCAGATACGTCCAGCCTGCGTCTGGTAGGTGAACCCAAGATTGATGGTCTTTCCATCAGCCTTACTTACGAATCCGGCAAGTTCATCCGGGGCACCACTCGGGGCGATGGCACGGAAGGGGAAGACGTAACTGCCAACCTGCGCACCCTGCGCAGCCTGCCTCTGGAGCTCCCCGCCCCCTACCCCGACCTGATCGAAATTCGCGGGGAAGTCTTCCTCTCCAAAACCGACTTTATCGCACTTAATGCCGCACAGGAGGCAGCAGGCAAGCGCCTGTTTGCCAACCCGCGCAATGCGGCGGCGGGGTCCTTGCGGCAGCTGGACGCCAGCATTACAGCCCAGCGCCCGCTCTCCCTTTTTGCCTATGCGCAGGGTTTCTGCTCGGACAAGGCAACCCGTAGCCACTGGGCTTATCTGGAGCAGCTCAAGGCATGGGGGTTTACGGTCAACCCGCTCTCCCGCCAGATTGAGGGAGCGGCCGATGCCGAAGCTTTTTTTGAGGAAATCAACCGCGAGCGCGCCAGTCTGGCCTATGATATTGATGGCGTTGTTTACAAGATAGACGATCTGGGCCTGCAGGAACGTCTGGGTTTTGCCGGGCGTGCCCCCCGCTGGGCCATCGCGTGGAAGTTCCCGGCAGAACAGGCCATAACGCGCCTGAACGCCATAGAAATTCAGGTCGGGCGCACCGGTGCCCTGACCCCTGTTGCACATCTGGAACCGGTTAACGTTGGCGGGGTGCTTGTAACCCGCGCCACCTTGCACAATGAAGACGAGATTACCCGCAAGGACGTGCGCGAAGGTGACCTTGTGTATGTCCAGCGCGCAGGCGATGTTATTCCGCAGGTGCTTGGTACGGTCCCAGCAGGTGAGCCAGCGCCCGAACGGCAACCTCTTTTTCATTTCCCCGATCATTGCCCCGTATGCGGCGCGCTGGCCGTGCGGCCTGAAGGCGAAGTGGTGCGCCGCTGCACCGGCGGGTTGACCTGCCCCGCACAGGCCGTGGAGCGGTTGATCCATTTTGCCTCCCGCCTTGCCTTTGACATTGAAGGGCTGGGTGAGCGCAGTATTCGCGAGTTTTATGACGCCGGGCTGATCCACACCCCCACCGACATCTTCCGGCTCAAAGCCCACGCCGCTGCTCTGGAGCAGCGTGATGGCTGGGGTGAGCAGTCTGTGCGCAACCTGCTTCAGGCCATAGACGACCGGCGCACAATCCCGCTTTCGCGCTTTATTTATGCGCTGGGCATCCGCCGTATTGGGGAAAGCAACGCCCGCCTGCTGGCCCGCCATTACGGCAGCTATGCCAACTGGCTGCAGCAGATGGAGGCGGCCACCATTATCGGCTCTGACGCCCGGCTGGAACTGGGGTCCATTACCGGCATTGGTAACGCCATAGCAACGGATGTGGTGGCCTTTGTTGCTGAACCCCACAACCAGACCACGCTGGCCGAGCTGAGCGCCGAGTTGACCATTACCGAGGAAAGTGCCGCCAGTGGTGGCCCCCTAGCGGGCAAGACCATTGTGTTTACCGGCACGCTGCTCACCATGACCCGCCCGGAGGCCAAGGCCACGGCCGAACGCATGGGGGCCAAGGTGTCCGACTCCGTCTCAAAAAAGACCGATCTGGTGGTGCTGGGGGAAAAGGCAGGCTCCAAGGCCAAAAAAGCGGCGGAGCTGAACATTCCCACCATGGACGAAGCAGAATGGAACGCCTTTTGCGTAACAAACGGATAGAACCACCACACCCGCAGTTTTTTACCATTTACGTGTAAAAGAGAGATTGCCCGGCGGCCAAATCTGCGCCATGCTGCCGGGCAACGAAGGGGTGGAGTTCGTCGTCCAAACCAAAAATAAAAATTCCGTGCCCAGTCCGGCTGCTGTTCCGGTATCCCCTGTTCCCATCCCCTCGGTCGGAACTTCAGCTCATCTGGCACAAAAGAATGAAGTGAACGGCAAAATGACCAAGTGGATCTACAGTTTCGGCGCTGGCCAAAGCGAAGGCAACGCCGGGATGCGCAATCTCCTCGGCGGCAAGGGCGCCAATCTGGCGGAAATGGCCAATATTGGCCTGCCGGTGCCCCCAGGATTTACCATTACCACTGAAGTCTGCACCGCCTTTTACGATAACGGACGGAAGTACCCCGCCGAGCTGGAATCCCAGCTTGAAGCGGCTATGGGGCTGGTAGAACAGGCCATGGGCCTGCGCTTTGGCGATGCCGAAAACCCGCTTCTGGTTTCTGTCCGCTCCGGTGCGCGCGTTTCCATGCCCGGCATGATGGACACAGTGCTTAACCTTGGTCTGAACGACGCAACGGTTGAAGGCCTTGTCCGCTCCTCGGGCGATGCCCGCTTTGCATGGGACAGCTACCGCCGCTTCATTCAGATGTACGGCTCCGTTGTGCTTGGCGTGCCGCACCACGAATTTGAAGACCTGCTTGAACAGGCCAAACGCGCCGCTGGCAAGATTGATGACACCGCCCTGACCGCCGAAGAATGGCAGGACGTTGTAAAAAGCTACAAGCAGATCGTCCTGTCCGAAACGGGAACCCCCTTCCCCGAAAACCCCAAGGACCAGCTGTGGGGCGCCATTGGAGCCGTCTTTGGCTCATGGATGAACCCACGCGCCAACACCTACCGCAAACTGCATGACATTCCCGCAAGCTGGGGCACGGCTGTTAACGTTCAGTCCATGGTGTTCGGCAACATGGGGGATGACTGTGCAACGGGCGTGTGCTTCACCCGCGACCCGTCCACGGGTGAAAACATCTTCTACGGCGAATACCTGATCAACGCACAGGGTGAGGACGTTGTAGCCGGCATCCGCACCCCGCAGCCCATGGCGGAGTGTCGTTCGGTCGAGGGTCAGACCTCGATGGAAAAAGCCCTGCCCAACGCATACGGCGAACTGCTCAAGGTGCGTGACCTGCTTGAACGCCACTATCGCGACATGCAGGACATTGAATTTACGGTGCAGGCCAACAAGCTCTACCTGCTCCAGACCCGCTCGGGCAAACGGACCGCCGCCGCAGCCCTGCGCGTAGCCATTGACATGGCCAAGGAAGGCCTGATCACGCAGGAAGAAGCGGTAACCCGCGTTCCTCCCGCATCGCTCGACCAGCTGCTCCACCCTGTGCTGGACCCCAAGGCCGAGCGCCAGCTGCTGACCCGCGGCCTGCCCGCATCCCCCGGTGCTGCAACCGGGATAATCGCCTTCTCCGCCGAGGATGTGGAAGACCGCGCAGCCAAGGGTGAAGACGTTATTCTGGTGCGTATTGAAACCTCGCCAGAAGACGTACACGGCATGCACGCAGCCCGTGGCGTGCTGACCACCCGCGGCGGCATGACCTCCCACGCAGCCGTTGTGGCCCGTGGCATGGGCCGTGTCTGCGTGGCCGGTGCTGGCAGCATTGCCGTGGACTACAAGGCCCAGACCATGACCGTGGATGGCCACACGCTCAAAGCGGGCGAGTGGATTACGCTCGATGGTGGTACGGGTGCTGTTTACAAGGGTCGCGTTCCCACCATTCCGCCCACCCTTTCGGGCGATTTTGCCACCCTTATGGGCTGGGCAGATGGCGTACGCCGCCTTGGTGTGCGCGCCAACGCTGAAACCCCCGAAGATGCACAGACCGCCCGCCGCTTTGGTGCGGAAGGCATTGGCCTGTGCCGGACCGAGCACATGTTCTTCGGCCCTGACCGTATTGGCCATGTGCGCCAGATGATCATGGCGGATGACGCACAGACACGCGCCCGCGCTATTGAGGCCCTTCTGCCGTTCCAGCGCAGCGACTTTACGGAACTCTTCCGTATTATGGCTGGCCTGCCGGTTACCATCCGCCTGCTCGACCCGCCGCTGCATGAGTTCCTGCCGCATGGTGAGGCCGAACTGGCTGATGTGGCCAAGGCACTGGGCAAGGATGTGGAAAGCCTGCGCGCACGCCGCTCGGCCCTTTCCGAATCCAACCCCATGCTGGGCCACCGTGGTTGCCGCCTTGGCATTACCTACCCCGAAATCTACGCCATGCAGGTGCGTGCCATTACCGAGGCCGCGCTGGACATTGCAAAGGAAACCGGGAAGGCCGTGGAACCCGAAATCATGATCCCGCTGATCGGCACCAAAGCCGAGCTGGATCTGGTTCGTAAATCCTGCGAAGGCGTTATTGCCGATGTGCTGAGCGAACGTGGCGTCAAGCTTGCTTACAAGATTGGCACTATGATCGAACTGCCCCGTGCAGCCCTGACTGCGGACCAGATTGCACAGAGTGCTGACTTCTTCTCCTTCGGCACCAACGATCTGACCCAGACAGCCCTTGGCCTGTCGCGTGATGATGCAGGCTCCTTCCTGCCTGAATACGTGGAAAAAGGGCTGCTGCCCCAGGACCCCTTCGTTTCCATCGACCGCGAAGGCGTGGGTGCTCTGGTGCGCATGGGTGTGGAAAAAGGCCGTGCCGCCAAGCCCGACCTCAAGCTGGGCATTTGCGGTGAGCATGGTGGGGACCCGCTCTCCATCGCCTTTTTTGAAGAAGTCGGGCTGGATTACGTCTCCTGCTCCCCCTTCCGTGTGCCGGTCGCCCGTCTGGCCGCAGCACAGGCAGCTCTTGCCGCACGCAATAACAAGGCTGTTAAAGCCTAAGGAAAAAGTGGCCGCCTCGCTTTGAGGCGGCCATTTTTCAATCTGATACCATGCAAAAAATTCTTACTCTCCACCTCGTTTCCGAGGCTACGGGGCAAACGCTCGATTCCGTGGCACGGGCCTGCATTGCGCAGTTCCCCAACACTGAAGTCCGGCTACGGCACTGGAACCTGATCCGCACCCAGATCCAGCTCCGGCGGGTTTTGCGGCATATTGCCAATAACCGTGGGCCGGTCATGTCCACCCTGACAGACCCGATCCTTCAGGCGGATATGGAAGCCGGTTGCGCCAGCCTGCAGATCAGGCTTCTGGACGTGCTGGACAACGCCCTGAACTTTCTGGCTGAAGAAACCGGGGAAGAGGCAACCCGCCACCCCGGCGGCCAGTATATTATGGACGAAAACTACTACCAGCGCATTGAGGCCATGCATTATGTGCTGGCCCATGATGATGGGCAGGAAACACGCGGCCTGAACAAGGCGGATGTTATTCTGGTTGGCGTCTCACGCGTTTCCAAAACACCGACCTGCTTCTATCTGGCTAACCGGGGCATAAAGGCTGCTAACGTACCTCTGGTTATGGGCATAGAACCACCAGAAGCCCTGTTTACCACAACCAAGCCGGTTATTGGCCTGACCATAGACCCCGAACGGCTGATTGAAATCCGCCGCAACCGCCTGAACCAGATGATCCCGGGCAAGTCCCGCCCAGAGGCCATAACCGATTACGCCTATATTGATCTGGAAAAAGTGCAGGAAGAACTGCACTGGGCAAGGCGGTTATGCCGCCGCCATAACTGGCCAGTCATAGATGTAACACGCCGCTCCATTGAGGAGTCGTCTGCTTCCATTCTGGAACTGATTGCCACCACAGCCTGAAAACACGCCCCTGTTGCCCCTTTTTAACGGGGCTACAGGGGTATCCTCCCAGCCTCTGGCTCTGATTGAACAGCACCATGGGCTGGGCGAGGCATTTAGTCGTTCATTTCCTGCGCTGTCAGCCTTTGTACCCGCACAGCCTGCCCTTGGGCGTTGTAATAAATCACGCTGCTCCCGCGCCGCTGGGCATACCCATCTGGCTGGCCGCCTTTGGTCCAGAACAGCAGCCGGTTTGTATCGGCCTGTTCCACCACCCTGTCCCCCGGCGGCACAAAACGGTATTTGCTAAAGTCCTTATGCGCGCGTGGCAAAGGTAGCTTGCCTGCCAGATTATGCATGCTGGAGGCGCGGTGGGCGTCCGTGTCATCATCATCCCCACCATTAAGCGGGTCACCATCGGCGTGGGCGGGCACACCGGCCATAAGGGGCAGTGCAAGCGCACACAAGCCAAACAGGATTTTCCATTTTTTACGGAATACCGGCATCATGTGGGTGCTTTCTCCTTTGTTCAGACCTCTGGTGGCAGGGTTTGCCAGTTCCGGGCTAGCGTAACACAGGTTAACATCTGTTACCGCGTTACTCCTGTTACAAAAGACTGTCAGCCCCCAGTTTTGGCATATGCCCCTCGTGAAGCTGCGCATTGCCCCCGCCCGACTTGCCCGAACCGGAACGGAAAGGATAAGAAGGGCGCATGACACAAACGCTGGTCGGCCCTTTTTTGCTGGAACGGGATATTAAAAAAAGCCGTTTTCTCGCGCGTGCAACCCCCATTGCCAGCATTGCGGAAGCCGATGCGTTTATTGCCAGCATTGCCGCTGCCGAGCCGGACGCCACCCACCATTGCTGGGCATGGCAGTTTGGCCCCCACTGCCGCTGCCACGATGCGGGAGAACCCTCGGGCACGGCAGGCCGCCCGATTTTGCAGGTGGTTGTTGCCCAAAAGCTGGACCGCGTAGCTATTGTGGTGTCCCGCTGGTTTGGGGGGATCAAACTGGGTGCGGGTGGGCTGGTGCGGGCCTATGCCGGCACGGCAGCCGAATGCCTGCGTGAAGCCCCGAAGGAAGAGCTGATCGAGCGGATCAGGCTTGGGTTCCACTGCCCGTTTTCATTACTGGGAATTATTCAGGCCCGTCTGCCTGAGTGGGGAGTGGAGGCCGAACCACCCGTTTTTGATGAAAACGGAGCGTGGTTCCAGCTTCTGCTCCCACAGGCTTTGCAACAGGACGTCTGTGCAAAGCTGACCGACCTGACCAGTGGCCAGGCCGATATTCGTCTTATAGAGGACGAACCCACACCAGCTTAGCGCGGGGTAACCCAGCCATTGCCTGTGGAATCCCCCACCTGCCCCGAACCAAACGGGCCGGAACTCTGGTAAGCGGAACCATAGCGGGACAGGTCCGAGCCTGTGACCGAATCCCTGTGCACCTTGGCCAGATGGTCCGGGTCATCCCCATGCTGGAACTCCATGGACGGAGCATCCTGATAACCGGGGGGCAGGCTACGGTGCCCGTGCACGGTCTTTGCTTCGGTTGATTTGCCCGCGCCCGTGTCCATGTTGCCATTCCCTTCGGAGAAGGAAACATCGTCATTGGGGGTCATCAGGGGGTCCGCGTGAGCAACACTTACTGCCCCCACAAGGCTGGCCCCCACCAGAAGGCCGGACATCACGTTTACAAACGGTCTACGCAGCTGCGCCATTGCGCGTTACCCCGCAAGAAAAAAGAAAAAACACCCCACACAAACCATAAAGCACATGGCCGCGCAGGTTCCATACTGGTCCCCCTTATCACACCAAAAGTGCAAAAATCCAAATCCTCTGGCCAAGAGTGGGGCAGATGCCACACCATTGACCAGAACATGGCTTGGGCCAGCAAACGCTATTTGCGTAATTTGTGCATATTAGACATAAAGGCAGCCGCCTTTGGCAAATTCATGCCCAAGAGAGATTGTTTTTACCCATCTGCTTACCATTTGTGTGTAATCAGCCCAACTGAACAGGAACGCGTTATGAGTGCTACGCTCACCCAGCCCAACCCGACGTCTGAGACCTGGATGCCGGATAGCTGGCGTTCGTTTCCGTTCAAGCAGATTCCCACCTATCCGGACGCAGCGGCCCTTAAAAACGTTGAGGACCGGCTGAGCGCCTACCCACCGCTGGTTTTTGCTGGTGAAGTGCGCCGCCTGCGCAACCATCTGGCTCAGGCTGCACAGGGCAAGGCCTTTGTGCTTCAGGGCGGCCCGTGCGCTGAAAGCTTTGGCGAGTTCAAGGCCGATATTGTGCGCGACACCTTCCGTGTGCTGCTGCAAATGGCCGTGGTGCTCACCTTTGGGGCCAAGGTGCCGGTCATCAAGCTTGGCCGTATGGCTGGCCAGTTCGCCAAACCGCGTTCTTCCGATATGGAAACGATAGATGGTGTCAGCCTGCCATCCTACCGGGGGGACATCATCAACGGGCCGGAATTCACCCCTGAAGCCCGTATTCCCGACCCGGCACGGATGGAAACAGGGTATTTCCAGTCCACCGGAATCCAGAACCTGCTGCGCGCCTTCTCTCGCGGGGGGTATGCCAACCTGCACGAAGTGCACCGCTGGAACCTTGGTTTTGTGGAACGCTCCCCGTTGGCCAACCGCTACCGCACCATGGCCGAACGGATTGGTGAGACCCTTGCCTTCATGCAGGCCTGCGGGATTGACGCAGCCTCCTCCGCCCAGGTGGACGAAACCGAGTTCTACACCTCGCACGAAGCCCTGCTGCTGCCTTACGAGCAGGCCCTGACGCGCGTCGATTCCACATCGGGCGAATGGTATGACTGCTCGGCCCATTTTGTATGGATCGGGGACCGCACCCGCCAGCCCGATGGCGCGCATGTGGAGTTCCTGCGTGGGGTGCGCAACCCCATTGGCATCAAGGTTGGGCCCACCACCAGCGTGGAAGACATCAAACGCCTGACCACCATCCTCAACCCCCAGAGCGAGGCCGGGCGCATTACCCTGATCTCACGCATGGGGGCGGAAAAAATCGAACAGTTCCTGCCCCCGCTCATGCGGGCGGTCAAGGAAACGGGGCAGCCTGTGACATGGATCAGCGATCCCATGCACGGCAACACCATCTCGACCGAGAACAAGGTCAAGACCCGTTCGTTCGATGCGGTGATGAAGGAAGTCAAAGGCTTCTTTGCCGTGTGCGCAGCCGAAGGCGTACCTGCTGGCGGTGTTCACCTGGAAATGACCGGCCAGAACGTGACCGAATGCGTAGGCGGTGCCCAGCGCCTGACCGAAGCAGACCTTGGCGCACGGTACGAAACCTTCTGCGACCCGCGCCTGAATGCCGAACAGTCTCTGGAACTGGCATTCCTGATCGCGGAGGAGTTGACCGGCCGCAACTAAGGCCGCGCTGCTCTTTGCCTGATCACAGAAGCGGGGGGTGGTCTTTACGCCACCCTCCATCACACCCATCATCTGTGCAGTGTATTTGGCAGAAAAGAGCATTTCAGCAATGACGCAGTCCCCCTCTGGCGTAACGGCTCCCGGCATTACTACGGCACAGGCCGCAACCGCCCTGACAGATGCAGAAATCCGGGCACGCACGGATTCCTACTTCAACCGCACCAGTCAGATTGTCAGCCACTTTGGGGATTGTGAGGTCACTTACGCCTTTTTCCTGCGCTGTCCTGTTATTTCCGCCCCCGGCATTATGCTGGAATGGCTGAAGAACGTTATGGCCGAACGCGGTAGCCATTACACCGTGGACCTGCTCCACCCCGAGGGCGAATGGGTTGGGGCGGGGGAACCGCTGGTCTATGTGACCGGCTCGTTCCTGCATCTGGCGGATTTGGAAACACTTCTGCTCCAGAAGCTGGGAAGTTCCTGCGTTGCGGCCCTGCGGGCTTACCAGATGGCGCTCTCCCTGCCACAAACCCGCTTTCTGGCCATGGATGCCCGGCATTGTGCAGGCTACGAAATGCAGGAACTTATGGCCTATGCGGCCTCGGTTGGTGGGCGGGCTGCCCAGCAGGACGGGGCGGTAGGTTTTGTTGGCACAGCCAATGATGCCGTTTCCGCCTTTTTTGGCACCACACAGGGCGCAGGCACCATGCCCCACGCGCTTATTGGGTATGCGGGTTCCACCGTGCGGGCGGCGGAAATGTTCCACGAGACATTCCCCGATTCCGACCTTGTGGTGCTGGTAGACTATTTTGGGCAGGAAATAACCGACGCACTGGCCGTATGCCGCCGGTTTGAAGACCTGGCCAAAGCAGGCCGCATTGCCGTGCGGCTGGATACGCATGGCGGCCGGTTTATGGAAGGGCTGAACCCGCAGGAATCCTATACCGTGGTCAACCGCCACGCTCCCGAGGCCCTGCGCCGCTACCGCTCGGACCGTGAGCTGCGCTACCTGATTGGCACAGGCGTTTCCGCCGCATCCATCTGGAAAATGCGTGAAGCACTGGACGAGGCAGGGTTCCAACAGGTGCGGATTATTGCCTCCTCGGGCTTTGGGGTCACCAAATGCGCCTGTATGGCCGATGCGCATGCCCCCATAGATGTTGTTGGCACAGGCTCGTTCATTCCCGAAATATGGAACGAAACCTACGCCACAGCCGATATTATTTCGTACAACGGTGTTGAGCGGGTTAAAATCGGGCGCGAATTCCTGTTTGCCTCCGCCCGCAACAAAAAGACAGCTAGGAAAACCTCATGAGCGAAACCGAAGCCCCTCAGGAGCAGGGCTGGAAAGTCCGTATTCTGGACCTGTCCGGCGGCGCCGAAGACAATATTGTGGAAGAGGTTGGCGTTTTTCATGACCTTGCCCACGCCAACGCCTTTGCCCGCGCCTATGTGCGTGACAGTGTGGAGCGCTGCCGCACGCCCGGTGCCTCCGCCAAGGACGTGCTGGACACATGGACCAGCTTTGGCGAGGACGCCGTGGTTATAGACGCAGAAGACGATGGCTGGCGCTCCGCCAACGAACTGGATGACTTTACCGCAACCCCGGCAACCCCCATGGAACGTGACTGGCGCATGCTGGACCCCCGCCGGCTGGTGGACGGGGAAGACATCCTGCTTGAAGATGAAGAAGATGCGGGAGCGGAAGAGGACGACACGGACACGTTCGACCCCGGCCTGCACAACCTGCACTAATTCCCGCCCACAGGCGGCAGCGGCAGGCAGCCCCACCCGGCATGCCACCCCTGCCCCTGTTTTATGTTTCCTTCGCGCTGGTCTTTCCAGCCCATTCACGGCATAAGCCCCTGTTATGAAACTCCGCTTTGCGCCCAGCCCTACGGGCCTTCTCCATGTTGGCAATGCCCGCCTTGCCCTTGCCAACGCCCTGTTTGCCCGCCGCAACAAGGGCAAATTCCAACTGCGTATTGATGATACGGATACCGGTCGCTCGCGCGAGGAACTGGTAGGTGCCATCCAGCAGGATCTGGAATGGATGGGCATTACGTGGGACGAGACCTTCCGCCAGACCGAGCGGCTGGACCGCTATGCTGCCGCCATTGAAAAGCTCAAGGCATCCGGGCACCTGTACCCCTGCTTTGAAAGCGAGCAGGAACTGGCCGCAAAGCGCGAAACCCAGATCCGCCAGCGCCGTGCTCCTGTGTATGACCGCGCCATGCTCAAAATGACCGAGCAGCAGCGCGCACAGGCCGAGGCCAATGGCAAGGTGCCTTACTGGCGCTTCAAACTTTCTGGCCGCATTGTGCGCTGGCGCGACCTTGTTATGGGGGAATGTCAGGTCAAGCTGCCATCTGTCTCCGACCCGGTTCTGGTCCGTACCGACGGCACGGTGCTGTATACGCTGGCCTCGGTTGTGGATGACCTGGAAACAGGGATCAGCCACATTATCCGTGGGGAAGACCACGTTACCAATACCGGTGTGCAGATTGACATAGCCGAAGCTCTGGGCGCGCGCCCCGACCACTTCCGCTTTGCCCACCTGCCCCTGCTGCTGGATGAAAACGGCGGCAAGCTTTCCAAACGGTTTGATGCCTGCTCCCTGCGCACCCTGCGTCAGGACGGGGTGGAGGCGGAAGCCCTGATCTCCTACCTCGCACGCCTTGGCAGTTCGGACGACCCGGCACTCATGCCGTTTGATGCGCTGGCCCAGAGCTATGACCTGTCACATATCTCGCGCTCGGCTGCACGGTTTGACACGCGCCAGCTTCTGGCCATGAACCACCGCTACCTTGCCCAGCTTCCCTTTGCCGCGGTGGCCGACAAACTGCCCAAAGGGGCTACGGAAGCCTTCTGGCTGGCTATTCGCAGCAATATCGACCTGCTTTCGGAAGCCAAACTGTGGCTGAACGTTGTGGAGGGGGACATTATTCCCCCCGTGCAGGAAGAGGACGAAGCGTTTTTGCAGGATGCCGCAGCCCTGCTCCCGCCCGAACCGTGGGATGTGGAAACATGGAAGGCGTGGACAGCCGCGATCAAGGACAAAACAGGCCGCAGCGGTAAAAGCCTGTTCCACCCCCTGCGTGTTGCCCTGACGGGGGAAGAACACGGGCCTGAACTGCGCGACCTGCTCCCCCTTATCGGCCGCAAACGCGCACTGGCCCGCCTGCTGCCTTCTCAGGTCTAAACCAACAGCAACGCCATATGGCCCCGGTATAGGCTGCCGGGGTCATGTGTGCTGCCCTGTAGCGGGTCTGGCTGAGCATCTTCTGGCCCGTGTCTTTTTGTCCATTGCGCATAACATGACTTGACCGTGCGTGTTCCCGCCTTTCAATAGGGGGCTGCACCGCTTTATCTGTCAGTCTGGAATCTGTATGCGCCCTGTTCTGCACCGCCGTACATTTGGTTTGGGCCTGACCGCGCTTCTGGCCGCCCCCACAGCCGGACGGGCCACCAGCATACCCGACCTGATGGACCGCCCTCCGCCCGAACTGGAGGAGTTAAAGTGGCACCCCCCGCTCCGGGAGGCCATTCAGGCACTCATTAACGCGCATGGCCATTATTCCGACACCTATAATGGCAACGCCCCCCCTTATGTGGTGATGGACTGGAACAACACCGCCATAGTGGGTGATGTGCAGCAGACATTGTTCCTGTTCATGCTGGAACACTTCTGCTTTTTGCTGCCAGCCCAGAAGTTCCGCAGCCTGATCCATGTGCACGCATCCAGCCACCCCCTGCCTGCCCCCTTTGCAAACCTTGCCGGGCAGCCGGTTACTTTTCCCGACCTTGTGAGCGATATTGTAGAGGATTACAGCGCACTGGCCGCCCGCTACGGGCACATGCCCCACCCCATTGCGCGTGAGGAATTACAGGACAACCCCGCCATGCTGGCCTTCAGGGCACGTATGGCATTCTGCCATCAGGCGGTGGCCGCCCTGCATGGCCCCGATGCGGCACAGCAATGGCTGATCCGGCTGGTTGCGGGGCAAACCCAGACCGATGTGATTACCCTGAGCCGCGCCGCCAATGAATGGTGCCTTGGGGCGTCGATCAGCAACCAGAGGTGGGTCTGCCCTGCCTCCCGCCCCGGCAAGGCTGGCCCTGTGCAGGCAGACATAACGCAAATGCTGCGGCTAACGCCCGAAATGGGCAACCTGCTCCAGATTTTGCAGGAACACGGGATAGACCCCATTATCTGCTCTTCCGCACTGGAGGACCTGATTGCCCTGTTCGCCACCTCGGCCGAATACGGCTACAACCTGCGGCACGAGCATGTGTTTGGCGCGCGGCTGGTCGAGCGCAAGGGCGTTATGGAACCCACCGAGGTCTCCCACTACCCATTCCCCGCAGGAGTTGGAAAAACCGAGCTGATCCGCCTCCATTTTGAACAGAAGCGTAAACAGCCCCCCCTGATGATCTTTGCGGGGGAAAGCAGCACGGCCAACCTGCTCAAATCCTTCCCCGATACACCGCTATGCTGCCTGATCAACCGCAAACAGTCCGAGGATATGGAGGTCTTCCTGCGCGAGGCCGCACAGCCCACCACGGCTGGCACGCCCCGCAGGCTCTACCTACAGGGGCGGGACGAAAACACGGGCGAATGGCGGCCCCATACCAGCAGCCTGCTGCTGGGCAGCACAACTCCCACCCTGCCCGCCTGAACCACCGGGCACAGGGGAGCAGGCTGGACTACAGGCAGATTACGCGGACCAGACCTTGCGCGGCTTCCAGCGATTGAGCAGCAGGGAGTTGCTGACCACCGAGACGGAACTCATGGCCATGGCTGCCCCGGCAAAGACCGGGTCCAGCAGCCCAAAGGCCGCCAATGGCAGGCCAAGTATGTTGTAAATAAAGGCAAAAAACAGGTTCTGCCGGATTTTGAAAACCGTTGCGCGGGACAGCGAGAGCGCATCCACCAGTGCCGTCAACTGGCTGCGCACAAGCACGACATCGGCTGTTTCGAGCGCAATATCGGCCCCGGCACCAATAGCAAAGCTAACATCGGCCAGCGCAAGGGCTGGCGCATCGTTAATGCCGTCCCCCACCATGCCTACGCAATGCTGGCCATCGGCCCGCAACCGCGCAATCTGGGCGGCCTTGCCATCTGGCAGCACATCAGCCACGACTTCATCAATACCCACCTGCCGGGCTACAGCCTGCGCTGCACGCGCGTTATCCCCGCTGAGCATGACAACCCGCAGGCCCTCGCTCCGCAAGGCGGCAATAGCAAGCTGGGCTTCTGGCCGCACCTGATCAGCCAGCCCAAAATAAGCAACCACCGCACCGGCACGGGCCAGTGCAACAATGCTCTGCCCCCGTGCCTGCCAGCCATCGGTCAAGGTATGGTCAACCGGGTAGCCAAGCTGGAGCATGTAGGCCAGCGAGCCCATATGCACATCCTGCCCATCTACGCGGGCCTGCACCCCCTGCCCCGGTATGGCTTTAAAGTCGCTCAGGGCCGCAGGCTGGGCACCCCGCTCCGTGGCGTAGGCCACAATGGCGCGGGCCAGCGGGTGCTCGGAACTCTGCTCCAGCGCACAGGCCAGCCCCAGCATAGCCTGTTCCGCCACACCCTGCGCACTTTGCACCTGCACCACACCGGGCCGTCCCATGGTGAGCGTGCCGGTTTTGTCCGTAACCAGAATGTCCATCTTGCGGGCCTGTTCCAGCGCATCCGCATTGCGGAACAGAATACCAGCCTGTGCGCCAAGGCCCGTGCCAACCATAATGGCCGTGGGCGTTGCCAGCCCCAAAGAGCACGGGCAGGCAATAACCAGCACGGACACGGCATTGACCAGACTGGCCCCGAAGTCATGCGTGATAACCCAGCCAAGACCAAGGGCCAGCACGGCCAGCACCAGCACGGCGGGCACAAATACAGCCGCTACGCGGTCGGCCAGACGCTGCACGCTGGCCTTGCTGCCCTGTGCCTGCTCCACCATGCGCACAATGCCCGAAAGCACGGTTTGCGTGCCAACCTTGGTGGCCTGCACACGCAATGCCCCGGTCTGGTTGAGCGTACCTGCAAACACGCGGTCCCCTGCGGTTTTGGCAACGGGAGCACTTTCCCCCGTTAACATGGCCTCATCCAGATCGGACTGACCATCAAGCACCTGCCCGTCCACGGCAACGCTCTCACCGGGGCGAACCATAAATACGTCACCGGGCACAAGCTGTTCCACCGGCTGTTCCACCCACTGGCCATTGCGCTCCACCTGTGCCGTGCGGGGTTGCAGGTGCAGCAGGCTTTGCATACCTGCGCTGGCACGGGCCTTGGCGCGGGCCTCCAGGAGCCGCCCAAGCAGAACAAGGGTCATGACCAGTGCGCTGGTTTCAAAATACACAGGCTGGTCAAGGCCAAACAGCATGACAACGGTGCTGAACACAAAAGCAATGCCCGTGCCCATAACCACCAGCACATCCATATTGGCAGCCCCACTGCGCAAGGCATGCATGGCCCCGCCATACAGGGAGCGCCCACACCAGACCTGCACAATGGCTGCCAGCACACATTGCGCCCACAAGGGCAGCATGGCTGTGTGCAGCCCTGCCAGCATGCCCAGCATCTGCCCCACAAAAGGCAGGCTCAGCACTGCGGCAAGCACAAAATTACGCCATTCATCCCGCAACGCGGCCTTGTGCTGCGCTGCCTGCGCATCCGGGTCCTGCTGGCTGTACAGAGTTGCGCCGTAACCCGCTTTTTCCACCCGCGCGATCAAGGCCGCGGTATCCACCACACCGGGCACAAAACTGACATGCGCACGCTCGGTCGCCAGATTGACCGATGCCTGAACAGACGGCAGGGCATTAAGCACTTTTTCCACCCGGCTTACGCAGGAAGCACAGGTCAGCCCGGTCAGGGCCAGATCCACACTGGTCGTCTGGGGCGCAAAGCCCGCGCTGTGCACGGCGGCAAACACCTGTGGCAACTGGGTGGTGGGGTCCTCCAGCGTGACCTGCGCCCTTGCCGTGGCAAAATTGACCGACGCCTGCAAGCCCTGCTGGCGGTTAAGCACTTTTTCCAGCCGGGTGGCACAGCTGGCGCAGCTCATGCCCTCTATGGGAAAACTGACAATCTGGCTCATGCTCTTGTTGCTCCGCGCCCGTGGTCGCACAGACCGGGGCCAAACATGCTTACGCACAGGGGGTGGTCGGGTTGGAACCGCATCCATTCTTCTTGCCATATATGCCCCCTAGGGGTATATTTAAAAGATGCTGTGTCGTTCTTTCCTGCATCAGATGGTGATGGGCTGCCTGCTTGTGCTGGCCGCAACACTGGGGCTTTGGGCTGCGCATACACCCGCGCGGGCGGCACAACCTGCCATGGCCCATACAGCCATGCACATGGCCGGACACAGCATGGCGGGCACAGCCCCCCTGCACAGCCGCACACCAGCAGCCATAAGCTGCCCCACAACCACGGCCGCCACACACCACCTTATGCACCACCACGGCGCATGCTGCATGACGGGGAATGCCCTGTCTGTTGTTGATACAGCGGTTGGCATGCTGCCCAATGGCCTGTTGTGGCACACCCGGGCACGCCCGGTTTTTGCAACACCCCCGACCCTGCCCGACCGCAGGGCCGCCCCCCTGCTCCGCCCACCCAGACTGCACACGGCCTGACACATCCGCCGGAGCCACAGCTCCGCCCGATCAGCCAGACGCCCTGCCCCCGTGCAGAGCGCGCAGTATGGACCAGACCATGCCCAATTCCTCCCTCCGCCATGGCAGGGGCATTGCACGCCGCCAGTTTATAACTGGTGCCAGCGCGCTTGCCGCCATGGCCACCCTGCCTGCCACACCCCGTGCGCAGGCGGATACCCTGTTTGACCCCATTATTCCCCCCAACCCACAGCAGGTTTATGACCTGACCATAAGCCCGATGGCTTGCACCATTGCCGGCAAAACCCAGACCATACCGGCCATGAACGGCAGCATGCCCGGCCCCACCCTGCGCTGGCGCGAGGGGGAGACGGTAACCCTGAACGTGCATAACCATCTGGCCGAGGACACCTCCATCCACTGGCATGGCATACGCTGCCCGGCCGATATGGATGGCGTACCCGGCCTGAGCTTTGGCGGCATTGCGCCGGGGCGGAGCTTTACGTACCGTTTTCCCGTCAAACAGAGCGGAACCTACTGGTACCACAGTCATTCCAACATGCAGGAAGCACGGGGGCTGTATGGGGCCATTATCATAGACCCCCGCACCCCACCGGCCACAACATGGGAGCGGGATTACGTTATTCTTCTCTCCGACTGGTCGGACGTGGCCCCGCACGACATTATGAATAACCTGAAATTTCAGGACGACTACTACAACTTCCGCCAGCGGACGGCTGTCTCCCTTGTGCATGACGCCAAGCGGGATGGTCTGGGGGCCGCCATAAAAAACCGCCTGCAATGGGCGGGCATGAACATGTCCGCCACCGATATTTCAGACGTAACCGGGATTATTTACACCTACCTGATGAACGGCTGCACGCCCGATACCAACTGGACCGGGCTGTTCCGCCCGAACGAGCGGGTCAGGCTGCGCTTTATCAACGCTTCTTCCATGACCTTTTACGACATCCGCATTCCCGGCCTGCAAATGGATGTGGTGCAGGCCGATGGCAACGACGTAGCACCCGTGCGGGTTGATGAGTTCCGCATTGGTGTGGCCGAAACCTACGACTGCATCGTGCAGCCTACGGACAGCAGAGCCTACACCATTTTTGCCCAGACGGAGGACCGCACGGGCTTTGCGCGCGGCACGCTGGCCCCCATGCAAGGTATGCGGGCCGCCATTCCCCCCATGGACCCACGCCCCGTGCGCACCATGCTGGACATGGGCATGCCCTCCTCCATGCAGGGTATGGACATGAAAGGCATGGATATGTCCGCCCCCAAACCGCTTGCCGCCCACACGCCGCCGCTGAATGTTGAAAACCAGAACATTGCCCGCATGCCCACCGACCGGCTTGCTGACCCGGGGGATGGACTGCGCGATAATGGCCGCAGGGTGCTCACCTACGCCGACCTGCGCGCCCTGCACCCGGTGGCGGACACACGCCCCCCCTCGCGGGAGATCACGCTCCACCTGACCGGCAACATGGAGCGCTACATATGGGGCTTTGACGGCAAAAAGTTCTCCGAAGCAGAGCCAATTCCCCTGCGGCTGGGCGAGCGTGTCCGCTTTACCCTGATCAATGACACCATGATGGAACACCCCATTCACCTGCACGGGTTATGGAGCGAACTGGAAAACGGGCAAGGCGCTTACAACCCGATCAAACATACCATTATCGTGCAGCCAGGCAGCAAGCTCAGCTACCTTGTTTCGGCCGATACGCCCGGATTGTGGGCCTATCATTGCCACCTGCTCTACCATATGGACCTTGGCATGTTCCGCACAGTGGTGGTGTCATGAGCAGATACACCCCCGCCGCCTGCGCGGCCCTGCTGCTGCTTGGCATAAACCTGCCCAACACCAGCCCCGCCCGAGCTGCCAGCCCACAACCCGCCATGGCGGGTATGGCAGGCATGGAGGATATGCCCGGTATGGACATGAGCGAGGGCATGGATATGCCAGCCCACCCGGCCCCGCAGCCCACCACCCATGGTGCGGCGCACCCTGCGGCTCCCTCCCACACGGCGGCCCCACCTGCGCCTACCACCCATGCCAGCACGCCCCACCCGGCCACTTCCGCCACCAGCGGGGTGAGCACACAGCCCCCGAACCCCACTACATTCCGCGTGAGTCTACCCCCCCTGGCACCCAGCAGCCAGTGGCCGGCTACCCCACCGGCAACGCCAGTCGTGCATTATGTGCACAACATGCCCCCGGTCATGGACCACAGCACTTATTTCCATGTTCTGATGGAGCAGTTCGAAGGCCGCTATACTGCGGGGGACAGCCTGCTGCGTTATTCCGGGCAGAGCTGGTTTGGCACCGACCACGACAAGCTCTGGATCAAGTCCGAAGGCACGGTGGACGGGCACCGCCATATGAGTGATGGCGACCACGAATTTTTATATGACCACGCCATTTCCACCTATTTTGACCTACAGGCCGGTGTGCGGCTGGATCTGGATAGTGGCCCAACCCGTGCGTGGGGGGCTGTTGGGGTACAGGGGCTTGCCCTGTACTTTTTTGATGTATCAGCCACAGCCTACTTTAATGCCCAAGGTGTGGCGGGCAAGCTGGAAGGGTCTTATGACCTGCTGATTACCAACCGCCTGATCCTGCAACCTCAGGCAGAGTTCAACTTCTATTCCCATACCGATGCCCAGCGCGACGTCAGCCGGGGTTTTTCCGACATTGATGCGGGTTTACGCCTACGTTACGAATTCAAGCGCAAAATAGCCCCTTATATTGCCGTGACCTATGCCGGCCATTACGGCAACACCGCAAACCGCAGGCCAAACTGGCACGGCACAGCCGATAACGGGCCAGAGGACATCCGCTTTACCTTTGGCGTGCGCACGTGGTTCTAACCCCTGCCAGCGCCTGACCCACACACTCCCTTTTGCGTCCGGCGCGCAGACATTCTACACAGGGAGCAAGATCACACTCCGGAACTGCTGCGGGGCTTGAAAAGCCCCTGCCCCGTTCCGGCCCCTGCCTCTTTTTGTTCAGAACAGCCTGTAGAAGCCCATGTCCACAGACAAACCCGGTTGCCATGCCTGCACACCCCCCACCCCGGCCAGCACGGAACGGCACGTAACCCAGCCGGACAAGACTGCCCTGATCAACCGCCTTAAACGGATTGAGGGACAGGTCGGGGGGATACTGAACATGGTGCAGGATGACCGCTACTGCGTGGATATTCTGACCCAGCTTTCCGCCGTCAAATCCGCGCTGGATGGCGTGGGGGTGCAAATCCTGACATCCCACGCCAAAGGCTGCGTGCGCACCGCCATTGCTGAAAACGGCGGCGAGGAAGCGCTGGAGGAACTTATGGGCGTTATCCGCAAAATGGTAAAATAGGACATTCTGCCAAAAGACCACCCTCCCGCTATATTGACCCGGCCAGACATCCTCCGTAAAAAGCGTCAGTTTTCATCCCGCGATGCCCCATCAGGCGCAGCTTTACTGAGCGCCGGAGGCGCCGCTTTCCCATGTCCATGACTTTTGCCGACCTCTCCCTGATGGAGCCGCTGCTCCTTGCACTGGCCGAGGCAGGCTACATAAGCCCCACCCCCATTCAGGCCCAGTCCATTCCCCTGCTGCTTGAAGGCCGTGATCTGCTGGGGCTGGCACAAACAGGCACGGGCAAAACAGCCTCTTTTGCGCTGCCGCTCCTGCACCGCCTTGCCGCAAACCCGCGCCCGGCCCTCAAAGGGGGAGCGCGTATTCTGGTCCTGGCCCCCACGCGCGAGCTTGTATCCCAGATTGCCGATGGTTTTGAAAACTTTGGCCGCAACCTGCCCTTTAGCGTCACAACGGTATTTGGCGGCGTAAGCCAGATGCATCAGGTCAACGCGCTCAAGGATGGTGTGGATATTCTTGTTGCCGCACCCGGACGCCTGCTGGACCTGATCGAGCAGGGGCTTTGCGACCTGTCTCAGCTTGAAGCCCTGGTGCTGGATGAAGCCGACCAGATGCTTGATATGGGCTTTGCCAAACCGATTGAGCGGATTGTGGCAACCCTGCCCAAAGACCGGCATACCGTGCTGTTTTCCGCTACCATGCCCAAATCCATTGCCGCACTGGTGGAAAACCTGCTGCACGACCCGGCCAAGGTGGAAATTGCCCCCCCCTCCACCACCGTGGACCGGATTGAACAGTCGGTCATGTTTGTGAATGCCGCCGACAAAAAAACAGCCCTGCTCGCACAGTTGCAGGAACCTGATATTGGTCAGGCGGTTGTTTTTACCTTGCAGAAAAACATTGCCAACGAAGTCTGCTCTTTTCTGACCGATGCCGGGATTACGGCGGAAGCCCTGCACGGCAACCGCTCACAGGGGCAGCGGGAGCGCGCGCTCAATGCGTTCCGTGAGGGCACGGTGCAGGTTCTGGTTGCAACAGATATTGCAGCCCGCGGGATTGACGTAGATACAGTCACGCATGTTTTTAACCACGACCTGCCAAGCCTGCCCGAAAGTTACGTCCACCGCATAGGCCGCACCGGGCGTGCGGGGCGACGTGGCATTGCCGTAACCCTGTGCGATGCCGAACAGCGCGCATGGCTCCATGATGTGGAACGGGAGATCGGGCAGACCCTGACCGTCCATACCGAGCATGAATGGCACTCAGAAGACGCCCGGAACTCCACCATGCGCGCGCCCGTGCTGGGTGGCGGGCCGGTCAAGCAGGTCAAACCGCAGGTCAAGCGTGAGCGCCGGGTCTGGACTGAGGAAGAAAAACAGGCTGCACGCGCTGCATCCCAAAAAACGGCCTGAATAATACGGCTATTTTTACAGGCAGACATGGCATAACGCTGCCATGCCTGCCCCGGTTACCGCACGCACGGGGTTAGTCCCGTGCAGCTGCCACGCCATCGCGCACGCGCTGGCCTATGGTGGCATCAATATTAGTCCAGTATTCAAACACCCGTGACAGCACAGGTTCTTCAACACCCTGTAGAACATGGCCGACAACATTGCTCACCAGCCTGTCCCGCGCGGCACTGTCCATAACGCGGTTGATCAGGGTATTGGCCTGCGCAAAATCATCATCATCGGCGCGTAAGGTGTAGGCTTCCCGCACAAAGGCCCCATCGGCCGCCCAGACTGCGTTATCTGGAAAACGCTGTGCATCCGCCACCGGCCCACCTTTGGAGTTGGGTACATAAGCCGGGTCGTGCGCGGGGTTCATGCGCATTGTGCCGCCCTTGGTGTACCCATGAACGGGACATTTGGGTGCGTTAACCGGGATCTGCTTGTAATTCACGCCAAGGCGCGCACGGTGGGCATCCGCATAAGCAAACGCACGGCCGAGCAACATCTTGTCTGGCGACAGGCCAGTGCCGGGTACAAAATTGTTCGGTTCAAACGCAAGCTGTTCGATCTGGGAATGGAAATCCGTTGGGTTCCGGTCAAGCGTGAGCCTGCCGACATCGATCAGCGGATAGTCCTCATGCGGCCAGACCTTGGTCAGATCAAACGGGTTGATGTGGTAGGTTTTGGCATCCTCATACGGCATGATCTGCATTTTGAGCGTCCAGCTTGGATACTCCCCACGCCGGATTGCCGCGTACAGGTCCCTGCGGTGATAATCCGCGTCCTGCCCAGCAATTTTACCAGCCTGCTCCTGCGTCAGGCATTGAATACCCTGATCGGTTTTGAAGTGGTATTTAACCCAGAACCGTTCCCCCCGTGCATTGACCCACATGTAAGTATGGCTGGAAAAACCATCCATATGCCGCCATGACGCCGGAATACCCCGGTCCCCCATAAGCCAGGTAACCTGATGTGCGGTTTCGGGGCTGAGGGTCCAGAAATCCCACTGCATGTCGTTATCACGCAGGCCGTTATCGACCCGGCGCTTCTGGGAGTGAATGAAATGCTGGAACTTAAGCGGATCGCGCACAAAGAAGATCGGCGTATTGTTGCCGACCATATCAAAGTTGCCTTCATCCGTATAAAACTTCAGGGCAAAACCGCGTGGGTCCCGCCATGTATCGGGGCTGCCAGCCTCCCCTGCCACGGTTGAAAACCGGGCCACAACCTCGGTCCTCGCACCCGGCTGCAAAAACTTTGCACAGGTGTACGCGCTCATGTCGTGCGTGACTTCAAACGTACCAAATGCACCGCTCCCTTTGGCATGGGGCTGGCGGTCGGGGATCATCTCGCGATTAAAGGCCGCCATCTGCTCGATCAGGTAATGATCATGCAGAACAATGGGACCATTCGCGCCAACAGTGAGCGAGTGCTCATCGCTCGAAACCGGGATACCGGATTCCGTTGTGTGTATTTTCACGGTTGAATCATTTGTCACCACGGTCTCCTTCGCGTGTTCGCCGTACACTTATGCAACGCATATCCTGTGCCGGGTGTTCACTTCCTGCTCATCACTTTTTCCGGCAAGGCAATGACCGGCATAGGCAAACGGGAGTGTGCCTGCCCCCCGACACCCGCTTCAACAGCCAGTATGGCTCCACTGCATGCCAGCCAGCAGGCCAACCCAGCAGCATGAGTGCTCAACCAGAAGCCTGCCTGTGCGCGTTACGTTCCCAGCATGCGCCGCACGGCAGCCACCAGATCATGGCGGCAACGCTCGGCCAGCGCAGAAGGCAGCAGATCAAACCCATGGACCGCACGGGCATACACCACCAGTTCGGTTGGCACGCCTGCATGCCACAGGCGGTGTGCAAACGTCACATCCTCATCCCGGAACAGGTCCAGCGCACCGGTTACGATAAATGTTGCAGGCAGCCCCGACAGATCCTGCATAAAGGTGGGGGACAGGTAAGCAAACCGCGGGTCATCCGCTGCCAGCGCCCCCCGCACTGCGGACCATGCGTGCCGGTTCTGTGCGCGAGTCCAGACAAACTCCCCGGTTGTGGGGTCATCCCCCGGGGCATCGGGGCTGCCTGTGCGCAGGTCCAGCATAGGGTAGATCAGGGCCTGACCGCACAGCCTTACCTGTGCGCGGTCCCGTGCCAGAAGAGCGGTAGCCGCCGCAAGGCAACCGCCCCCGCTGTCACCCATAACCATAATGCGCGCGGGGTCTGCCCCAAGCGCCCGCGCGTGCTCATGCAGCCATACCAGCGCGGCGTAAATATCCTCCAGACCACCGGGAAAAGGCGTTTCCGGCGCCAGCCGGTAATCAACCGACACAACCAGAGCCGCCGTATCTGCCGCAAGGCGCTCCAGTGCCCCGGCCTGCATGTCTGGCGTGCCCGCGATCATGCCGCCACCATGAATATTGAGAATAACAGGCACAACGCCCTGAACATCCACGGGGCGGAACAGGATAATCCGCACATCTGGCGCACCTTTGGGGCCGGGGATGATGCGCCCCTCAAATCTGGCTGCTGCGGACTGCAGGAGTTCTGTTGTGCCTTCAACCAGAGCACGGCGGAATTCTGCCAGATCATCCTGCTCAGGGTTGAAGGCTGGAAACGACGCCACCATCCCGCGCTGCTGTTCATCAACCAGACCAAGGGTTGTCATCGTCAACACTCTCCATTTCTCTTGCGGGTCAGCAAGATCATAAAGAGCCGTCACGCAGGATAACAATGACCCCTACAACAATTTGAAGACTACCGTTTTTCAGCCAGTCCCGGCACGCAATGCGCCCTCCTTTGCAAGGCTGGGAGCGGTGCAGATACAAAAAAGGCTCCCCCACCTGCGGGTGGGGGAGCCTTTAAGCACAGCGTAAACGCCGTAAGGGTCGCGGTCTTAGTTCTTAGTTTTGTCAACCAGACGGGACTTGGCGATCCAGGGCATCATGCCACGCAGTTTTTCGCCAACGGCTTCAATCTGGTGGGCATCGTTACGAGCGCGGGTTGCTTTGAAGAACACGTTGCCGGACTTGTTTTCCAGCACGAAGTTACGCACGAAGGTGCCGTTCTGGATGTCTGTCAGGATGTCCTTCATGGCCTTCTTGCTTTCCGCCGTGATCACGCGCGGGCCGGACACGTACTCACCATACTCTGCAGTGTTGGAGATGGAGTAGTTCATGTTGGCAATGCCGCCTTCGTAGATCAGGTCCACGATCAGCTTCATTTCGTGCAGGCATTCGAAGTAAGCCATTTCCGGGGCGTAACCGCCTTCAACCAGCGTTTCAAAGCCAGCGCGGATCAGCTCGACCAGACCACCGCAGAGCACGGCCTGTTCACCAAACAGATCGGTTTCCACTTCTTCCTTGAAGGAAGTTTCGATCGTGCCTGCACGGCCACCACCAATGGCGGATGCGTAGGACAGGGCGATGTCCAGAGCCTTGCCGGACTTGTCCTGTGCAATGGCCACCAGGCAGGGCACGCCGCCGCCACGCTGGTATTCGGAACGCACGGTGTGGCCGGGGCCTTTGGGTGCGATCAGGAACACGTCCAGGTCAGGGCGGGCTTCGATCAGGCGGAAGTGGATGGACAGACCATGAGCAAAGGCAAGTGCTGCACCCTGCTTGAGGTTCTTTTCCAGGGATTCGGTGTACAGTGCGCCCTGGCCTTCATCGGGGGTCAGCACCATAACAACGTCTGCCCAAGCAGCGGCCTTGTCGGGCGTCATAACCGTAAAGCCAGCATTGCGGGCTTTTTCCGTTGCCGTGGAGCCTTCACGCAGGCCGATCACAACGTCGGAAACACCGCTGTCCTTCAGGTTGTTGGCATGGGCATGGCCCTGGCTGCCGTAACCGATAACGGCCACCTTTTTGGACTTGATCAGGTTAACGTCGGCGTCACGATCATAATACACGCGCATAGCCATTATACTTTTCTCCCTGTTGCCGGGGGTCAGTCCCCGGCGTTGCACCTGTCTATACTTCAGAAGTTCTGAATTGTCTGCGGCCCGCGGCAAATGGAGGCAACCCCGGTGCGGGACACCTCAACAAGCCCGAGCGGGCGCATCAGCTCAATAAAACTGTCCAGCTTGTCTGTGGAGCCGGTCAGTTCAAACACAAAGGAACTAGCGGTTGTATCAACCGCCCGTGCCCGAAAAGCCTGTGCAATGCGCAGGGCTTCGGTCCGTGGTTCGCCAGAGGACACCACTTTGACCAGAGCCATTTCCCGCGCAACATAAGGCCCTTCCGCCGTAAGGTTGACCACGCGCGAGACGGGCACAAGCCGCTCAAGCTGCGTTTTGACCTGCCGGATGGAAGACTGCGTGCCCGTGGTGACAATGTTCACACGGGAGGTGTGACCATGCTCATCCACCGGAGCCACGGTCAGGCTCTGGATGTTGTAACCACGGCCCGAGAACAGCTCCACAATACGGGCAAGAGCCCCGCTCTCGTTATCCACCAGAAGGGAAATAACAGCGGAACCGGAAACTTCGACCTGCATACTCATGTTTCTCGCAATCAAGGCAGAAGGGACAAGACGGAACCTAAAAGAACAGAACTGGCCAATCAGACCAGCATCTGCCCTTCCTTGCTGATCGTGGCACTGCTTGCTTCCTGCTCCGGGCCAAGGATCATCTGGTTATGGGCGGCACCAGATGGAATCATGGGGAAGCAGTTTTCCCCCTCCGCCACGCAAATATCCACCAGCACGGGGCCATTATGCTCCAGCGCCTTCTGGATGGTGGCATCCAGCTCGTCCAGCCGGGTCACGCGCAGGCCGGTGGCATGGAAACTTTCCGCCAGCTTTACAAAGTCCGGCAGGGCATCGGAATAGCTTTCCGAATAGCGCGAACCGTGCAGCAGTTCCTGCCACTGGCGGACCATGCCCATGTAGTGGTTGTTGATGATGAAAATCTTAACCGGCAGGCGGTACTGCGCGATGGTCCCCAGTTCCTGAATGTTCATCAGGGTTGAGGCTTCCCCCGCAATATCCATAACCAGCGCATCGGGGTGCGCAATCTGCGCGCCAACAGCGGCAGGCAGGCCGTAGCCCATGGTACCAAGCCCGCCCGATGTCAGCCAACGATTGGGGGCATCAAAGCGGAAGAACTGCGCAGCCCACATCTGGTGCTGCCCGACTTCGGTGGAAACGTACGTATCCCGCCCGGTCTGGCGTGCCAGTTCATAAATCCGCTGGATGGCCTGCTGCGGCTTGATCACGGCATCGGGGGCCTTGTCCTGCCCAAAGCGCAGGCAGTCCAGCGCGCGCCAGCTTTCAATCTGTGTCCACCAGGCATCCAAGTCAGACTTATGGGCGTAAGCGGGCTGTTTTTCCCACTCTTCGATCATCAGATCGATAATCTGCCCGACATCCCCCACAATGCCTTCGTTGACATGCACGATCTTGTTGATCTGGGAGGGATCAATATCAACATGGATTTTGAACGAGCTGGGGGAGAACGCATCCAGCCGCCCGGTTACCCGGTCATCAAACCGGCTGCCAAGGGCGATCAGCACATCGCAGCCGTGGGTTGCCAGATTGGCCTCATACGTCCCGTGCATGCCCAGCATACCAAGGAATCGCTGGTCCGTACCGGGGAACGCCCCCAACCCCATGAGCGTGGATGTTACGGGAAAACCCGTCAGCTCCACCAACCGGCGCAAAGCGGCACTGGCCTGCGGGCCGGAATTGATAACCCCGCCACCCGTGTAAAACAGCGGGCGTTTGCCTGCCTTCATGGCCGCCACGGCACGGGTAATGGCCGCACGGTCTGGCTGGGAACCCATGCGGGTGGTGCGCGGGGTTACGGCGTATGCCTCCACATAAGGGGCATCGCCCACCGTAATGTTCTTGGGCAGATCAATCAGCACCGGGCCGGGCCGGCCGGAGCGGGCAATGGCAAAGGCCTCATGCACCGCAGGAGCCAGATCTTCAGGCTTGCGCACCAGATAGTTGTATTTGGTAACCGGGCGGGTAATGCCCGTTGTATCCGCTTCCTGAAAAGCGTCATTACCAATCAGGGGTGTGGGCACCTGCCCGGACAGGCAGACCAGCGGAATGGAATCCATCATGGCGTCCAGAAGGCCGGTTACAGCGTTGGTCGCCCCCGGGCCACTGGTCACCAGCACCACCCCCACCTTGCCGGTCGAGCGGGCATAGGCCTCCGCCGCGTGCACAGCCGCCTGCTCATGGCGCACCAGAACGTGGCGGATGTGATTCTGCTTGAACAGGGCATCATAAATAGGAAGAACGGCGCCACCGGGGTAGCCAAAAATAACCTCCACACCCTGTTCGACCAATGCGCGCAGAAGAACTTCCGCACCCGGCAGGGTGGTGGTTGTCTGAGCGTCCAGTGTGGTCGAACCCGTTGTGCGTGTCATAGCGTCCTCTCTTCCCGGAATTGGGAGCAGGTCGCCTGTTTAGGACCCGATATTGGGTGCGTCAATCCCCTTTAGAATAAAAGAAACAATTTCATCATACTTTCTTTCCGAAAATTGCTCAAAATCGGAAAAACAGGCATTAACCATACAGGTCAGCCCCTCAGCCGTAAGCGGATGGTGGGCAAACCATGTGGCCTGCCGCTTGGTGTAGCGCCCTGTGGCGGCAACGGCACGGGTTGCGGCTTCGGCCTGTGTAATCTCCCCTCGCAGCATGGCGGCCAGTTCGGGCACGCCATGGGCACGCATGGCGGGCAGGTCCGGGTCCAGATTCTGTTGTAACAGGGCGCGCACCTCCTCCACGCCGCCCTGCTCCAGCATGGCGGTAAACCGGGCCTGTATGCGCGCACGCAGTTCCACCCGGGACGGGTCCAGACGCACAGCGACAAACCGGGCCGGGGCGGGCGGCAGACCGGGCTGGGCCAGCCACCAGTCCAGCCCATGGCCTGTGGCCTGCCATACCTCCCACGCACGGGCCACACGCTGCGAATCCACTGGCTTGAGGCGTGCGGCCGTTTGCGGGTCCACCTCCATAAGCCGCTCATGCACGGCGGGGGCCCCTTCCTCCGCCACCAGAGCACGGGCAGCCTGCTGCACGGCGGGGGGACTTTGTGGAATCTGGGCCAGTCCATCGGTCAGGGCGCGCATATACATGCCCGTACCCCCGCATAGTATGGGCAACTGCCCCGCATGCCATGCCTGCTGCATGGCTGCCAGAGCCTGCTCGCGCCACCATGCCACGCTCCCCTTATGGGCGGCGGGCAGCACACCATATAACCGGTGCGGCACACGCTGTTCTTCCGCCTCGTCCGGGCGGGCGGTCAACACACGCAGGTCTTTATAAACCTGCATGGAATCCGCGTTAATGACCACGCCCCCCAACTGCTGGGCCAGCCTGAGTGCCAGGGCGGATTTGCCCGAACAGGTCGGCCCTGCCAGCACAAGGGCCGGGGGCTGGCTTTGCGTGTAGCGGGTTGCCGGGCTGGGGCATGGGTGTTCTGCTTGCTTCATGTCCGTATTCCTGCCACACACCCAAGTGCCATGACGAGCCTTGTTCTGACCCTTGTTGCCCCCCGTGAGGCAACAACACTCGATACCGCCACAATCTCCCTCGCGCGTGATATTATCCGTGCCAAGGGTGAAACCGTTATCCTCTCCCCCGGGGAGGCAGTGGATATTCCCTGCCCGGCCAGCACGCCAGACGTGCTGGCCCAGTTACACACACATCTTGGCAGCAAGGTGGACGTGGTACTGACCCCCGCAGAGGGCCGCCGTAAAAAACTGCTGGTCTCGGACATGGACAGCACCATTGTCGCCAACGAAACACTCGATGATCTGGCAGCCCTTGCCGGTATTGGGGACAAGGTTGCCGCCATTACCACCCGCTCCATGAACGGCGAGCTGGATTTTGCCACCTCCCTGCGCGAACGCGTAGCCCTGCTTAAAGGTCTACCCCAAAGCCTGCTGGAAAAAGCATGGCAGGATGTGCGCCTGAACCCCGGCGCGGTGGAAATGGTGCGCACCATGCGTGCGCATGGAGCCTACACGGCGCTGGTATCGGGCGGGTTTACCTTTTTTACCTCCCGCGTGGCCGCCCTTTGCGGGTTTGAGGAAAACCACGCCAATACCCTGCTGACCGATGCGACCGGCCACCTGAGCGGTGCCCCCGGCTTACCCATTCTGGGCGCGCAAACCAAACTGGACCTGCTGGAACAACTCAGCACGCGCCACAAGCTGGCCCCCGAGGCTACTCTGGCCATTGGCGATGGCGCAAACGACCTGCCCATGCTGCGCGCCGCAGGGCTGGGCATTGCCTTTTTTGCAAAGCCGGTTGTGCGTCAGGCCGTAGCGGCCCAGATCAACCATACCTCGCTCCGCACGGCACTATTCATGCAGGGCTACCCCGCATCCGCTTTTGTAAGCGCATAACCCGTAACACCAGCCGCTGAGCGCCTGTAAAAAAGTAAGGCAGCACCATGCAGTTTGACCCAAGGGATATTTCAACCTACCCCATAGCCCGCGTCATCAGTATTGTACTGGGCGTGGGGCTGGTGCTGTACTGCTTCAACTTCTACCTGACCCTGCCACAAGACACACCCGAGCACGTCATGCGGCATGTGGCAGCGCTGATTGTCGGCACCATTCTGCTGCTGGGCAGCATCTGGATCTAGGGTCAGCTCAACCCGCCCTGCTTTTCCCATGAGTGACGCGGGCAGCACTTCCATCCTTTAGAAGTCAATGCTTCCCCTCCCTATTGCCCCCTGCACCTACTGCAAGGGTGTAACCATCGTGAGGGTATGCGTGCTTGTGCGTTGCCTATCCCTCCCCCCCAGGGTAGGGTAATGTATGGTTCATCATTCTCACCCCCTTATCCGGCGGCAACTGCAACAGGCCCACGGGCATCTGGCCAAAGTTATTGCCATGCTCGACGAAGGCCGAAGCTGCTCCGACCTTGCGCAACAGCTTGAGGCCGTGGAAAGCACGATCCGCAAATCCAAGCGCATGCTGGTGCAGGACCACCTTGAGCACTGCATTATAGACGCCATTGCCGCAGGCGAGATGAGCCGCGAGGACGCCTTGCAGGCTTTTGCCGCCCTGACCAAATACCTGTAAGCGCATGCTGCATGTTTTGCGCCACCGCACCTACCGCCACCTGTTTGGGGCACAGCTTGTTGCCCTGACCGGCACAGGCCTTGCCACCGTTGCGCTGGGGTTGCTGGCCTTCCGCGTAGCGGGGGGGCATGCCGGGGCTGTGCTGGGCACCGCACTGGCCATAAAAATGCTGGCTTATGTGGGCCTAGCCCCCCTTGCCGCAGCTTTTGCAGGCCACCTGCCCCGCCGCACGGCACTGGTTCTGCTGGACCTTGTACGCTGTGGTGTGGCCGCCTGCCTGCCGTTTGTGAACACGGTCTGGCAGATTTACGTTCTGATCTTTGTCCTCCAGGCGGCTTCGGCTGCGTTTACACCGACTTTTCAGGCGACCATCCCCGATATTCTGCCCGACGAGCAGGATTATACCGATGCGCTCTCCCTCTCCCGCATTGCGTATGACATGGAGAGCGTACTCAGCCCGTTACTGGCCGCAGCCCTGTTGAGTGTCGTGTCCTTCCACGCCCTGTTCGTGGGGACTGCGCTGGGTTTTTTGGGTTCTGCCGCTCTTGTCATGTCTGTTCGCCTGCCCGCCCCCAGACCTGCACCGCACCGGAACGTGTACGAGCGCACAACCCGCGGCATACGCCTCTACCTTGCTACTCCGCGCCTGCGGGGCCTGCTGGGTATCAACATGGCCGTTGCCGCGGCAGCCTCCATCGTGCTGGTCAACACGGTTGTTTATGTGCAGGGCACATTCGGGCTGGGGCAGAGCGCAACAGCGCTCGCACTGGCCTGTTTTGGGGCAGGCTCCATGCTGGCAGCCCTTGGCTTACCCCGCGTGCTGGCACGCAGGGCAGACCGCACGGTTATGCTGGGTGGGGCCAATGTGTTGTGTGTGGGGGCTGCTCTGGCCATAAGCGTGCCCAGCTATGGCTGGCTACTGCCACTCTGGGCCGTGCTGGGCGTTGGGTATTCCGTTACACAAACACCTTCTGGCCGCCTGCTCCGCCGCTCCGGCACGGCGGAGGACAGGCCCGCACTGTTCGCGGCCCAGTTTTCGCTCTCTCATTTATGCTGGTTGCTGGCTTACCCACTGGCCGGGCGCGTGGGGGCTGCGTTTGGGCTGCCTGTTGCCGCTATGGGGTTATGCGTGCTGGCCGTTATGGCCACGGCACTGGCGTCTCTGGTCTGGCCCGCAGACAACCCGGACACCCCCGAGCCGGCTCCCCTGTAGCCTGATACATTCCAGCTGGCCCAATACTGGGCCGGAGGCAGCACACTGGGTACTGCCCCAGCCTTCCATGCACTATAGGCGGGCTAGAAGCCGAGCCTGCTATGCATTTCCCCCACCAGTTCGGCCGTGTCATCCAGTGGGGTTACGTACCATGGCGTGGGCAGGCGGATAGCACTCTCACCCAGCACACGCACGCGCCCGGCCAGTTCGAGTTCCTCAACAAACTCATTGATCCGGCGAGATTTGCCAGGCAGCGGAAAAACCGTAACAGGCGCACGCCCAGCCACGGATTCGGACATCATGGAAACACTGTCTATGGTTACAAGCAGGCTGTCGGCACAGGCGATCAGCCCGATATAGGGGTTATCCCCCTCCCCATCCCATACAAAGCCACCTGCGGGTTCTATAATTTCCTTCAGTGCGGCCAGTGCCTGCGGGTCTGTCCGGCGGGAGGCGGTCACAATCAGGCTGCCGCCTTCATCCTTGCGGGTCTGCACCAGCACATGGGCCAGCCTGCGGGCTTCTGCCTCACCCAGCTGGAAGCGCCCGTTGGAGCCACCAACAAGGGCGGCTACCAGCGGGCGGGGCAAATGGGCAAACCGTGGCTCCCACTCCTGCCGGGCACTTGCAAGCTCCTCGGGGGTAAGGCCATGCAACGCGGTGCGACCGAGCAGAACATTGGGGCCAGAAATATCATCATGCCGGCAGGCCAGAATCAGGTCAAAACGGGCGAGCGACTGCCGGGGGTTCTGAATCTGTACCACCGGGCGGTGGTGCGCGCGCAGGGCTGCGCCAATGGCGCCACCCTTGCCGCCAATGCTGATCACCACATCCGCGCGCAGCAGGTCCTTGTGGGATTCCAGCATCTGCCCGCTGCTACCACGCAGGCATGTGCGGCCAAGCCAGCGCGGGCCAGCCAGCGCCACACGTGCCACACGGCTGGGGCATACGGGCTGGAACGTACCATCCCACCCGGCACGGTGGGCAAGCCCCAATGCCTGCGAACGCATACCGGCAAAATTTTCCCCCACCACAAAAGCGTGGGGTGCCGCACGTGGCAAATCCTCTACCGGGTTCGAGCCAGTTTGCGCACCTGCATACATTGCGCTCGCCATAACGCGCATTCCTCCGCTACACATCGGCCTTTGCAACCACGCGCCCTGCATGGTCCGCTTTGTCCTTGCTATCGGTTTGTCTTTAAAAGCAAGGCACCTTGTACGCATTCCAGACCACGAGAAAGGCAACAGTATGTCCGCTAGCTTCAAGGATACGGGTCTGTCCCCAGCCCTTTGCGCCCATGCACAGCAGGCGGGAATGACACATCCGACCCCCATCCAGCTAGCGGCCATTCCCGCAGCACTGGAAGGGCGGGACATTCTGGCCACCGCCCCGACCGGCACGGGCAAAACCGCAGCTTATGCGCTGCCCATGCTGCACAGGCTGCTCAAGGCCCGCAAACCCCGCACATTGCTGGTTATGGTGCCCACGCGTGAACTTGTATTGCAGACCGCCAAGGTCTTTCGCGCCTGTCTGGGCGAAGGGGGCAAAAAGCAGGCAAACGCCAGAACGCATACCCCCCCCATTATCTGCCTGTATGGCGGCGCGGACCGGGACGAGCAGGCCGCAGAACTCATCCAGACCAGCGGCATGAGCCGTATTCTTATTGCCACACCGGGGCGTCTGCTGGACTTTATTGGCACAGGCACATGCGACCTTACAGACTGCTTCCAGCTTGTGATGGACGAGTGCGACCGCCTGTTCACCCACGAGTTTGAGGAGGAAACCCGCACCATCCTCAACTATCTGCCCACACCACGCCAGACACTGGCTTTTTCCGCCACCATGCCAGCCGCGTGCAAGGCCATGCTGGCCAGCATTGTGTACAAGCCGGTGGAACTGAGTGTTGAAAAACCACCCGAGGAGCGCCCCGCCATCCGCCAGGGTGTGCTGTTTCTGGAAGACGAACAGAAGGCAGCCTTCCTCAAGACATTTTTTGGTCGCAGCCCCAAAACACGCAGCATTGTGTTTGTCCGCACCAAGGCGGAGGCAGATGTGCTGGCCGCCACACTTAAAAAAGCACGTCTGGCCGTAGCCCCCCTGCATGGGGACCTGACACAGGACAAACGCACCAGCACTGTGGCCAGCTTTGGCTCTGGCCGCCTGTTTATTCTGGTCGCGACCGATGTGGCCGCCCGTGGGCTGGATATTGCCTCGGTTACGCAGGTTATTAACTACGACGTGCCCGAACAGCCCGAAACCTACCTGCACCGCATTGGCCGCACAGGCCGCGCGGGGCAGAAGGGCTCCGCACTCACCCTGTGTTCGGGGGCCGAACGCAAGCGCCTGCGGCAGGTGGAGGTTGGCGCGCATGTCAAACTCCGCGTGCTCAGCACGGAGCAGGCACTCCCGCCTGCAACGCCGTCTGGTCCGCGCGCTGTGGCAGGCAAGTCGCGCCCAAAAACCAAAGGCGCATAACCACACCCGCCACCACAACACGGGCATGTTCCCCATGCCCGCACCACCTCCACACCACCGTGCAGGGAGGGGATTGCAGCCACACGCAACCCGAACCATACTCAGGCTCATGTGGTGCAGTTTTTTCCTCCCTCACCCATTGTGCCAATCTTTGGGGACAACACTCCGTTGCAAAGCACCGGGGCAGCCATGAGCTGTGCCGCAAAGCGCAAACGGGGTGGCAAAAGCTCCTACCGCTTCCGCACCCTGCCAGAGGTTCTGCCTCCCCCTCCGCCACCGCTCCCCCACGCACCACCGCAAGACCCCTTGCCGGACATAACACCATGGGTGCAGGGGAACTGCGGCATAAGAGGGGTCCATCATTTTGAAAGCCACAGGCCCGGCCCCCACATTGCCATAACGGCCCTGATGCACGGCAACGAATATGCCGGGGCCGGAGCCCTTACCCACCTGCTGGCAACGCCCCTTACCCCCACACGGGGGCGGCTAAGCCTGATTTTTCTTAACCCGGATGCCTACGCGGCGTTTGACCCCCGCCACCCCTCCCGCTTCCGTTATATTGAGGAGGACATGAACAGGCTGTGGGCCCCCAAACTTATCCACTCCACACACACATCCCTTGAAATGCAGCGCGTGCGCGAACTTGTACCCGTGATTGACACGGTGGACGTGCTGCTTGACCTGCATACCATGACATGGCCTTCCGCCCCCCTGCTGCTGACCAGCATGGCGGAACGCAACCTGCGCATGGCCAACACTCTGGCCTGCCAGCAGGCAGACCCTCCACAGGTTGTGCTGGATCAGGGCCACCCCACCGGGCCACGCCTGATTGATTACGAGCGTTTTTCCACGCCATCAGGCACGGCACGGGCCTGCCTGCTTGAAGCCGGGCAACACTGGACCCGCAGCGCCACCCAGCACAGCCTGAGCATGGCCCGCGCGTTTCTGGCCCAGCATGGCATGGGGCCGCCTTTACCCACCACCCCACACCAAGGCGGGATCAATGCCGTGGTGACCGATTGCGTGGAAGCCCATACCGCAGGCTTTGCCTTCCTGCGCCGCTATACGGGTGGAGATATTATTGAACGCGCCCAAACCCTAATTGCCGTGGATGGTATGGACGAAATCCGCACCCCCTACGACAACTGCATGCTGGTCATACCCAACCTGCGCCCCCGCCGGGGGCATACGGCTGTCCGGCTGGCGCGCCTTCTGTAGAATCAAGCCGGCAGTACAGGCTCAAAGCAAGGCGTGCCTTAAGGCTCTGCCGTTGCAACCGGGGGAACATCGCCCTGCGCATCGGGCAGGCGGGGGGGAGGCGGCAGCGCGAGATAGGCCAGACGTTTGGTTTCCCGCCGCCCCAACGCAACGCTGTCCAGAATAAGGCCACACCCCATGGAAAATACGGCCAGAATGACCAGCCCGGTCGCCAGAACAGCCGTGGGCAGGCGCTGCACCAGCCCGGTCCGGAAAAAGTCCAGAATAACCGGCAAGCCCAGACCAATGGCGCAAACCAGCACAACCACACCAATGGTGGTAAAAAACATCAATGGCCGTTCCTGTTTGACCAGATTGATGATCATGCCCAGAATACGGAAGCCATCGCTATAGGTATTCAGCTTGGAGGCCGAGCCGGGGGGCCGCTCCACATAACGGGTTGGCTGCTCGCCAATAGGCATGGCCAGTTCCAGCGCATGAACGGTAAATTCCGTTTCCGTCTCAAACCCCGAAGACAGGGCGGGAAAGGATTTGACAAACCGCCGCGAAAAAACCCGGTAGCCCGAAAGCATGTCTGACAACCGGCGCCCGAACACACTGGTGACAAGCCCGGTAAGCACCTTGTTGCCCAGAACATGGCCGCGCCGGTAGGCATCCACCCGGTCGGTAACACGCGCGCCATTCACCATATCCAGCCCGTTGGTGTAGGCGGTTTTCAGCATCTCTGGTGCAGCAGCGGCCTCGTATGTGGCATCCCCGTCCACCAGAATGTAAAAATCGGCTTCAATGTCTGAAAACATGCGCCGGATCACGTAGCCTTTGCCCTGAAGGGATTCAGAGCGAACAATGGCACCAGCGGCCAGCGCGGTTTTGACCGTCTGATCCGTGGAATTATTGTCATAAACATAGATTGGCGCATTAGGCAGTGCTGCCCGAAAATCCCGAACAACTGACCCTATGGTTATTTCTTCATTATAGCAGGGTATTAAAACCACAACTTTAATATCAGCTAAAAATGACTTAGAAACATCCATTGAATCACTTACACTCTACTATATGGATGGCGAAAACTACTTTTCCACACCTCAATCCATCCATGTTGTCCAAGGCTTTTGCGTTGTATTTATTTCATTTTTTTTCTGTTGTATATGCCGCTGCATAAATTTCATTTTTTATAAAACAGGCTGCATATCTTTTCATATTCCGGCCATGGCCTACCTGCTTCCTCCCCACAGGAACGCGCAGAAAAGCCGCACACGGGTCGGGCATGAACAGACCAGCAAAAAAGGCGCGGGAGAAACCTCCCGCGCCTTTTAAGGCAGAACCGATTTAAACGCGGATTAGCGCGTATAGATGGGGAAGCGTGCACACAGGGCCTTAACCCGTTCATGCACAGCGTTTTCTACTGCGGTATCACCTTCCCCGCCCGAGGCGGCAAGGGCGGTCAGCACTTCATCAATCATTTCACCAACCTGACGGAACTCTGCTTCGCGGAAGCCTCGTGCCGTAGCGGCAGGGCTGCCCAGACGCACGCCAGAGGTAATGGCAGGTTTTTCCGGGTCAAACGGAATGGCATTTTTGTTGGCTGTAATGCCCGCACGTTCCAGTGCCTGTTCCGCTGCTTTGCCGGTCACCTTTTTAGGCCGCAGGTCAACGAGCAGCAGGTGGGAATCCGTGCCACCAGTCACAATATCAAACCCACGCTCCACCAGCACTTCGGCCAGCACTGCGGCGTTCTTCTGCACGGCTTTCTGATATTCCTTGAACTCAGGGCGCAGGGCTTCGCCAAAAGCTACGGCTTTACCGGCAATAACATGCATGAGCGGGCCGCCCTGCAGGCCGGGGAACACGGCGGAGTTGATCTTTTTGGCCAGTGCTTCGCTGTTGGTCAGGATCAGGCCGCCACGCGGGCCACGCAGGGTTTTATGCGTGGTGGAGGTTACAATGTCTGCATATTCCAGCGGGTTGGGGTACAGGCCCGCAGCAACCAGACCGGCAAAATGCGCCATATCCACCATAAGCAGCGCACCCACTTCGTCCGCAATGCGGCGGAAACGGGCAAAGTCGATAATCCGCGGGTAAGCGGACCCACCAGCCACGATAATGGAGGGCTTGTGCTCGCGCGCAAGGCTTTCCATCTGGTCGTAGTCCAGCATGCCGTCCTGCTGGCGCACGCCATACTGCACGGCATTGAACCATTTGCCCGAATAGTTGGAAGCTGCACCGTGTGTAAGGTGCCCACCCGCGGCAAGGCTCATGCCCAGAACGGTGTCACCCGGCTTGCCCATGGCCATGAACGCGGCCTGGTTGGCATTGGCGCCCGAATGCGGCTGCACGTTGGCAAAAGCGGCACCAAACAGGGTTTTGGCCCGTTCAATGGCCAGAGTTTCCACCTTGTCCACTTCCACGCAGCCACCGTAGTAGCGGCGACCGGGGTAGCCTTCGGCGTATTTGTTGGTCAGCACACTGCCCTGCGCCTGCAAAACAGCCTCGGAGGCCATGTTTTCGCTGGCGATCAGCTCAATCCCATCCTGCTGGCGGGTCAGCTCTGCGGCAATGGCGGACGCAACGTCCGGATCCGTCTGGGTCAGCGGCGCATGAAAAAAACGGTCCAGATCCGTGTGGCTCATTCGGGTGTTCCCTCAAAATCAAACTGTCGTTTGGCAACATGCCTGCCGGGCGGCAGATGGTGGTCACTCTATACGGTTCTGGCACGCTCTTTGCCAGACCATGTTCCACACTGCTTTTTATAACAGACACAAGCGCTGGGTGCTCTCTTACTCCGTTCCTTGCGCCCCTGACAGGAGAAAAACGCAAAAGGGGCGGAACTCTCCCCCTTTTGCAGCCCTGTAATTTTACCCACCGCACAGGCTTGCATACACCACAAGCACCAGCCCCGGCATGGCACGGGGGCTGGCCCCTGCGGTAGCGGCGGATTCGCATACCGTGAGCATTGCAAAACCACGCGGAGCTGACCTTTACCCCAGCGGGGTTGCATAACAGGGGCAGGAGCGCATACTCCCCCCGTTTTGTTCACCCCTGTGCTGCCATGGACAACCAGCCAAGCCTGCCCCGTGGCAAACACCGTGCAAGGAGATCCCGCCCATGATGGCTGGTCGTTTCCCTTTGACCCGCCCGCGCCGCAACCGGTTTGACGATGCGACACGCCGCCTGGTTGCCGAAAACTCACTGGGCATCAGCAACCTGATCTGGCCGATTTTTTTCATGGAAGGAACAGGTGTTACAACCGAAGTTTCCTCCATGCCCGGTGCGCACCGCGTTACACTGGACCGGCTTGCCAAGCATGTGGAACCAGCCGCCAAACTGGGCATTCCAGCCCTTGCCCTGTTCCCCATCACCCCGACAGAAGCCCGTGATGACGTCGGGACCGAAGCGCTCAACCCCGACAACCTGATGTGTCGGGCTGCCAGACTACTGAAAAAAGAGTTCCCCGACATGGCCCTGATCGGGGACGTGGCGCTGGACCCCTACACCAACCACGGCCATGACGGCGTGATCGAAGATGGCTACGTGGTCAATGAGGCCTCGGTCCAGATCCTGTCCCAGCAGGCTGTTAATCAGGCCCGCGCAGGGGTGGATATTATTGCCCCTTCGGACATGATGGACGGGCGCATTGCCGTTATCCGGCAGGACCTTGACGCCAACGGCCTGATCAACACCCGCATCATGTCTTATGCCGCCAAATATGCGTCCGCCTTTTATGGCCCGTTCCGTGATGCGCTTGGCTCTGGCGGGCTGCTGAAAGGCGACAAAAAAACCTATCAGATGGATCCCGCCAACAGCGATGAAGCCCTGCGCGAAGTGGAAATGGACATTGCCGAAGGCGCGGACATGGTCATGGTCAAGCCGGGCATGCCGTACCTGGACATTATCCGCCGCGTAAAAGACACCTTTAGCGTGCCGACTTTTGCGTATCAGGTCTCGGGAGAATATGCGATGCTCATGGCAGCCATCAACAATGGCTGGCTCGACCGCGACCGTGCCATCATGGAAAGCCTGATGGCTTTCCGCCGTGCTGGAGCCAATGGCATACTCACATATTTTGCCATTGAAGCTGCACAGCGCATCCGGGAAAGATCGGGCCTGTAACCACCGCCTGGCCCATGCCGGGCATAAGCGGGCCGGTTCTACTGGCCCGCCATGCATCCGGGATTGCCGATTATGACGCCTCCACTGCGCAACCCGCAGTTTTTTTACACCACCACGGCACAACCATGCCCGTACCTGCCTGCGCGCATGGAACGCAAAATTCTGGTTGATCTGGCAGTCCCCGATGCCGACACCCTGCACAGCCGCCTGTCTGCCACGGGCTTCCGGCGCAGCCACACACTCGCTTACGCGCCTTTGTGTGCAGGATGCTCTGCCTGTATTCCCATCCGCCTGCCTGTGGCGGCCTTTGCCCCCAGCCGCACACAAAAACGGGTCTGGAACCGCAATACGGACCTGAGCGCGACCTTGCTCCCCCCTGTAGCAACAGGCGAACAATACGAGCTGTTCCGCCAGTACCTGAACACCCGCCACGCAGATGGCGAAATGGCCAACATGACCGCGCGCGACTACCGGATTATGGTGGAGGAAACGACGGTTGATACACAGATCATAGAATTCCGCACGGCAGACAACAAACTGGTCGCCGTCAGCCTGACCGATACGCTCGATGACGGGCTTTCGGCCGTGTACAGCTTTTACGACCCCCAGCAGACCACCCGCTCACTGGGGGTGTATGTTGTGCTTTTTCTTATTCACCAGACATTTCTGCTCGGCCGCCCGTATCTGTATCTGGGCTACTGGATTCCGGGCAGCCCCAAGATGGCGTACAAAAGCCGTTTCCGACCGGCAGAAATCCTGCGTGATGATACATGGCAGCCGCTGGACCCGGAGCAGCCCATCAACACCACGCGGGACGCCCTGTTCCCCGATGCGCCGCTATTCTGACCCACCTACCAGACATAGGCCCGCCCCCGCAGGCCATGCGCCCGAGGAGCAGGCCTGGTAACAGGCTCAGGCTTTTTTGTTCGCCCAGGTGGGAGCCAGCTTGCCAACACTTGCACGCTTGCCCAGCCAGTCCTGCAAATCCGCCATAACGCGGTTCCGTACGGCTCCGGGCCAGACCAGCCCTTCGGATGCAGTAAACACCACCGCCTGACGCAACTTCCCGCCATCGGCGTATTTCTGCAACGCCACCCCCAGACCACGCCCCATGACGGGGAGCTGATCGAGCGGGAAAATCAAAAACCGGCGGTTATCCCCAAGCACTGCGACGTGGTCCCCTTGTGCGGGAATGCACAACTGGGCGGACTCATCGCCCTTGAGGTTAAGCACCTGCCGACCTGAGCGCTTTTCGGAGACGAGGTTATCATCCTCCACCACCATGCCACGCCCCGCACTGGAAGCCACAAGGCGCTTACCGCCTTCCTCGAGCACAAAAACCGCTAGCAGTTCTTCATCATTGGAGAGGTCCATAAGCAGGCGTACCGGCTGGCCATCACCCCGCCCGCGTGGCAGGTCCACACCCTTGAGCGTAAAGGCACGGCCATCGGTCGCAAAAAAGCACAGCCTGTCCGTGCTCTGGCACGGAAGAGCCAGCTTGAGGCCATCCCCTTCCTTGAACTTCTGGCTTTCCAGATCAACATTGTGGCCCTTGATGGCCCGCACCCACCCTTTTTGGGACAGGATCATGGTCAGCGGTTCGCGCTCCACTGTTTCCACCACCGAAATATCAACCGGCTTGGGAGCGGACAGGATGGTACTGCGCCGTGGTCCAACGCGGCCCTTGCCAAACGTCTTGACCATGCCCTCCAGTTCCTGCCCGATCTGCTTCCAGCGCTGTTTTTCATCCCCCAGCAGCGCGAGCAGTCCGGCTTTTTCGGCGGCAAGGGCGTCATGCTCCTTGCGGATTTCCATTTCCTCAAGGCGGCGCAGGCTGCGCAGACGCATGTTCAGCACGGATTCGGCCTGCATGTCTGTCAGGCCAAAGGTGGCCATCAGGCTGGCTTTGGCATCATCCTCCTCGCGGATAATGCGAATGACCTCATCCAGATTGAGGTACACAATGAGAAAGCCTGCCAGAATTTCCAGCCGTTTTTCCACGGCGGCAAGGCGGTGGCGGCTGCGCCGTTCCAGCACTTCGTGCCGGTGGTCCAGCCATGCCTGCAACACCTGCTTGAGCCCCAGCACACCGGGGGAGCGGTCCGCCCCAAGCACGTTCATGTTCAGCGGGAAGCGGCTTTCCAGCGGCGTGGCGCGGAACAGGGTTTCCATCAACACTTCGGGTTCGATCCCGCGTGTTTTTGGCTCAAGGATCAGGCGGATTTCATCCGTACTTTCGTCGCGAATATCGCCTAGCAGCGGGAGTTTTTTCTGCTCCAGCAGGTCTGCCACCTGTTCGATCAGGCGGGACTTCTGCACCTGGTACGGTATTTCCGACACAACAATATGCCATGTGCCAAACCGCCCCTGCTCCACGGCCCAGCGTGCACGCATGCGGAAGCCCCCGCGCCCCGTCTCGTATGCCTGCAGAATGGCCGAGGCATCCTCCACAATCAGCCCGCCGGTGGGGAAGTCCGGCCCCGGCATAAGGGCCAGCAGGTCCTGCGTGGTGGCGCTGGGTTTGCGCACCAGCAGCGCTGCGGCCGCGCACACTTCTGCCGCGTTATGGGGGGGAATGCTGGTGGCCATGCCCACGGCAATACCCGCAGCACCATTGGCCAGAAGGTTGGGGAACGCCGCTGGCAGCACCACGGGTTCCTGCTCCTCACCATCATAGGTGGGGCGAAAATCGACTGCATCGCTCTCGATCCCGTCCAGCAGGGCTACGGCCACTTCGGTCAGGCGGGATTCCGTATACCGCATGGCGGCTGCGTTATCGCCGTCAATCGAGCCAAAGTTCCCCTGCCCTTCAACCAGCGGGTAACGGGCGGCAAAATCCTGCGCCAGACGGACCAGTGCTTCATAAACCGAGGCATCACCATGGGGGTGGAACTTACCAATAACGTCCCCCACAACACGCGCGCACTTTTTAAACCCCGATGCCGGGTCCAGCTTGAGCTGGTGCATGGCGTAAACCAGCCGCCTGTGCACGGGTTTGAGCCCATCGCGCACATCTGGCAGCGAACGTGACATGATGGTGGACAAAGCATAGGCCAGATAACGCTCGCTTAGCGCATCTGCCAGTTTTGTCTCCTCAATATGGCCTTCGAATGTCTCGTTCATGTTCTGCCCCAGATAAAACGGTGCGATGTGTGATGGCCATGACATACCGCCACAGGCCAAGTTGTGCCAGCCTTGGTGCGCAGTTCAGGTGTTGCCCGCCCCTGCTACCAGTTTTTCCACACGCCCGAGCAGCCTCTGCCGGGCGGCGGGGAGGGGCAGATGCCGCTGGCCAAAGGCATCCCGCGCCAGAAAATGCCCACTCAGGCGCAAGCCATCCAGCCAGTCCGGCCAGGAACCGGCCTGTGTGGGGTCATGCAAAAAAGCAGGGAGGGGCAGGAGCCGGTCCTTCCACGCTCCTGCTCCTTCGCGGCTGACGGCACGCCCTGTGCGGGGGGAGACAAAAGCGAGGTCGCCCGTCTGCCCGGTCACGGCGCAGCAGCTTAAATCCAGCCCAAAGCCCAGCACGTCCAGCAAGGCCAGTTCCCATTCAATGTAATTGGGCAGGCCAGTCTGCTCCGCAACGTCGGGGCTGTAGCCGATAAAGGAAAGAAGTTTGAGGGTCGCCCCAAAAAATGCCGGGCAAGGCTCACCCTCAGGCAGGGTCGCATCGGCCAGAACACAGGCCGACTGCATCATGGCCAGTGCCAGCGGCATGCTCAGGATACGCGCCGCACAGCCGTACAGCAGCTCCCCCGATACCTGAACAGGAGCCCCCTCGCCCCGTTGTGTCAGGCGGACCTTGACCACATTACCCGGTTGCCACAAGGCACGACCGGCACGGCCAGCACCCCCGTAAGCCAGGGCACGCACTAGCCCGTCCTGCTCGGTCAGCATATGAACCCGCGCGCCATTCTCGCCCTGCGGGGCCACAAAAACAACAAGAGCGGGAGCCTCCCTTTGCAGAGAAGTCCCGCTCTTGTTCAACATGCAAAAGACCCGGTCTTAGACGCCGGAAACCTTGGCCACTTCAGCAGCAAAGTCATCAACGGTCTTTTCAATGCCTTCGCCCAGGTGGAAGCGGTCAAAACCAGCCAGCTTGACGCCAGCTTTTTTAACAACGTCCTTCACGCGGGTTTCGCCGTCATGCACCCAAACCTGTTCCAGAAGTACCACTTCTTCGTAGAACTTGCGGATACGGCCTTCGACCATTTTTTCAATAATGGCTTCAGGCTTGCCGGATGCACGGGACTGTTCGATCAGAACAGCGCGTTCACGCTCGACTTCTTCCTGGTTCAGGCTGCTGACATCCAGCGCGGACGGACGGGTAGCTGCAACATGCATGCCAACCTGGCGGCCAAGCTGTTCAATGGCTTCATCAGCCGTCGGAGCTTCAATAGCTGCCAGAACGCCAATTTTGCCCAGACCGGGGCGCAGAGCGCCATGCACGTAAGTTGCCACCACACCAGACGGCACGGTGAACACGCGTGCGCGGCGCAGGGTCATGTTTTCGCCGATGGTGGCGATCAGGTGGGTCAGTTCGTCAGCAACGGTGCGGCCCGTGTCCAGCGTAGCTGCCTTGATGGCTTCCAGATCATCACCAACCTTGAGTGCAACCTGAGCAACGGATTCCACAAAGTTCTGGAACGCTTCGTTACGGGCAACAAAGTCGGTTTCGGCGTTGACTTCCACCATGGCGGCGGTTTTGTCGCCAGAGGCAACGGCAACCAGACCTTCTGCTGCCACACGGCCGGATTTTTTGGCGGCGGCGGCAAGGCCCTTGGTGCGCAGCCAGTCAATGGCGGCTTCAATATCACCCTGCGCTTCGTTCAGCGCCTTTTTGCAATCCATCATGCCTGCGCCGGTTTTTTCGCGCAGTTCCTTGACCAATGCTGCGGTAATTTCCGCCATATTCCTACTCCTTAGAAAACCGCAACGCGCCCCTGGCAGGGCGCGTGGCAGAACATTCCGTTGCCTGTAAAAACCACAGGCATCTCATGCAAAAAAACAGCCCGGTTTAAGCCGGGCTGTTTTTTAAAGGCTTCAGCCTGCTGCCGGAGCTTCTTCCGCCACCGGAGCCGCTTCCAGAGCGGGTTCAACCGGCAGTTCTTCAGATGCACCCACGTCATGGCCCGCTGCACCCAGTTCGGCGGAAATACCGTCGAGCACGGAAGCGGAAACGAGGTCGCAGTAAAGGCCAATGGCGCGAATGGCGTCATCGTTGCCGGGGACCGGGTAGGTCACGCCGCGCGGGTCGGAGTTGCTGTCCAGAATGGCCACAACCGGGATACCCAGCTTGTTGGCTTCTTCAATGGCCAGCTTTTCCTTGTTCGTGTCGATCACGAACAGGACGTCGGGCAGACCACCCATTTCCTTGATACCACCAAGGGAGCGTTCCAGCTTGTCGCGCTGGCGGGTCAGTTCCAGCACTTCCTTCTTGGTCAGGCCGGAAGTCGCGCCTTCGAGCGTTTCTTCAATCTGGCGCAGACGCTTGATGGAGCCCTGAATGGTCTTCCAGTTGGTGAGCATGCCGCCCAGCCAGCGATGGTTGACGTAGTACTGACCGCAGCGGCGTGCTGCTTCTGCAATCGGATCCTGTGCGGCGCGCTTGGTGCCAACGAACAGAACGCGGCCACCGCCAGCTACAACATCGCGAATCGCCTTAAGGGCGCGGTCGAGCAGGCCAACGGTCTGCTGGAGGTCGATGATGTGAACCTGGTTGCGCACACCGAACAGGAACGGCGCCATGCGCGGGTTCCAGCGGCGTGTGTGGTGACCAAAGTGAACACCAGCTTCAAGCAGCTGGCGCAGTGTGAAATCGGGCATCGCCATGGGGCGTATTCCTACCTAACTGGTTAAACCTCCGCGAGACACCACCCAGCCATCTGACTGGGCACCAGAGGTGTATGGCCCCGCGTGTGTTATACCCCGGCCTGCGCCGGGGCGGCTCTATATGGCGTTTTTTGGCCCTGCGGGCAAGGCCAAAAAGTGCGTTCAGCCCTGCTTGAGCGGTTTGGCGTAACGGTTGGGCACCCCGCTGCGGGCCAGCAGCTCGCGCAGGCTTTTGACAACAGGGAACACTTCCACGTTGTGGTCCCCGCCCAGTTCACGCCACGCGTTCTGTTCCATTTCCACAATTTCGCGGTCTTCTTCAAAGATGCGATGCGTAAACAGACCCAGCACCGGCCATGCCATATCAAGCAGGAAAGTCCATTTGGGCTTTTTAACCGACAGCAGACCAAACGCCTGAGTAACCTGCTGGGTTTCCCCCAGCGGCAGGTAACATGCCCACAGGTCCATGATCAGGTCGCCGTCTTTATCGTGGATCTGGAGCGTCTGGTACGGATAGGTGGTGCGGATGGACACGACCTCTTCCACCGGCTGTTCGCGCCCGTCATCATGGTGTTTGCCAAAAATCAGGGCTTCGGCCAGCGGCTGGTTGCCCCCTTTGCGCGCAAAGCTGTAGCGGGCTTCCATAAAGTTGTCGCCCTTGTCCTGCCCCAGAAAACGGGCCGTGATGGAACCCATCTGGCGGCGGTGCAGGAACTGATGGTTCATGTCCATCAGGTTTTCATGCATGAACGTGTAGTGGCACTTCAGGCGCGGACTGAACTGGCGGGTCTTGTATTCGGGGTTCCCCACCTGCGCGATGTCGGGCACGGGCACCTTGTCCGCCAGTTCTGGGTCACCGGGGAAGATAAAGATCAGCCCGCTTTTTTCGCGGCAGGGGTAGGATTTAACCGGGCGGCCCACACCTTCCTTGTTCAGGTAGGGCACGGTTACGCATTTGCCCTGCTGGTCAAACGCCCAGCCATGATAACAGCACTTGATGCAGCCCTTATCGTCCACAACGCCTTTGCTCAGCGGGACCTGGCGGTGGGCGCAACGGTCTTCCAGCGCATAGACCGGGCCGTATTCGGGGCGGATAAGCGCAATGGGGTGGCCTGCAAAGCGGGCGGCAAATGCCTTGCCCTGCCGTACCTTGCTGGACCATGCCACAGGGTACCAGAAATTGGGATCAACATCGATCTGCCTCAGATCATAACGGGGGGCATGACCCTGCTCCGCCTGTTGCTCCGTGGCTGTTGCTGCCTGTTGCATGGTGTCACCTCATCAGAATACCACAGACCGGCTGTTCCGATGCATATCATTCCGGCCTGAAAAGGACGGGCGAACGATTGAGCATTCAGGCAGGTCTGCACAAGCCCTTATCGTCGCATGCCTGCCCTCTAAACGAAAAGGGCATAAATCAAAACCGGCTTATACGCTCTGCCGCAGGCATTGCTCCAGCTGCGCGGTGTGTGGTTCGTCCACCGGCAAGGGCCTTCCGTCCAGTGCGGTCACCACCCGGAGCGAAAGGGAGTTGACCAGCCACACGCCGCGTGCGCGCAACAGGTCCGCCGGGGCAAGACGGGCCTCGCGCACAAGATTCTGCTCCAGCAGGCGCTCACGGGCAATGCCCGCCAACGCACCTTCGGCCCCATGGGGCGTGAGCAACCCCGCATCCGTTGCCACCAGCAGGTTACTGATTGTACTTTCCGCCACCCGCCCCTGCGTATTGAGCAACAGCGCATCCTGCGCCCCCAAACGCTCGGCCTCCTGCCGGGCCAGAATACCGGGCAGATAATTCAGGCTCTTGATATAAGACAGGGGAGAAGCCTCATCCCGCCGGATCAACCGGCTGGTCACGGCCTGAATATGGGCAAGACTGAACTCCCCCGGGGCCGCCGTGAGCAACACGGTAGGGTGCGGATGAACCGGAGGCAGCAGCCCCCTTGGCCCCTCCCCGCGCGCCACGCTCAGCCGCAGCACCGCGTTTTGCAACCCGCATGCCTGTAGCAGCGCCGTGGCCGCCTCCTCCACCACACCCACCTGCGGCACGGGCATGCCCAGCACACCTCCGCCCGATGCCAGACGCGCCATGTGCCGGGGCAGATGCAGAACCTGCCCGCCAACCGCGCGCATGGTCTCAAACAGGCCATCACCCAGCGTAAAGCCACGGTCTGCCGGGCTTATGCAGGCCTCATCACGCGCGAGGAGTGCACCATTGAGCCAGACGACGGTCATGCTCCCTCCGCAAAGGCAGCAAAAGGGGCGAGCTTCAGGCGCATTTCCTCATATTCCTTTTGCGGGTCGGACAGAATGGTAATCCCGCCCCCCGTGCCCATACGCAATTGCCCCCCATGGGCAACAAAACTGCGGATGATCACGGAGCTATCCATCCGCCCATCCACACCAAGGCAAAAAACCGTCCCACAGTAAGCCCCACGGGGTGTGGCTTCCAGTTCGTCAATAATTTCCATGGCGCGGTGTTTGGGCGCACCTGTTACGGAGCCGGGCGGCAGGGTCGCTGCCAGCAGGTCAAACACATCACACCCCTGCCGCAAATGCCCCTGCACTTCGGAAACAAGATGGTGCACATGCTCAAACCGTTCCACCGCCCATAATTCTGGCACACGCACGCTGCCAATACGGGCAACACGCCCGATGTCATGGCGCATGAGGTCCACAATCATCAGGTTTTCAGCCCGTTCCTTGTCGTCTGCTGCCAGAGCTTGAGCCAGAAGCAGGTCCTCCGCCCCGCTCTGGCCCCGTGGGGCTGTGCCTTTTATGGGGCGGGTTGCCATATGCCCGTGCCGGTCAACCTGCAAAAACCGCTCTGGCGAGCATGAAAGCAGCGAAAACCCTGCCCCACAGGATAAAAACGCACCAAAGGGTGCCGGGGCCACCTGCCGCAACCGGCGATACAGGCCAGATGCACACACATCTGCTGGCAGGTCCGCAACATGCTGGCAGGTAATGTTAACCTGAAAAATATCCCCCTGAGCAATATAGCGTTGCGCCGCACTAACTGCCCGGCAGTATTCTGCTTGTGTCTGACTGGCACGCAAATGCAGCAGGGGCACCTGTGGCGCAGGCTCCGCGCGTTCAGGCAGGGCGGACCAGAGTGCCTGAGCCTGCTCACGAGCATGGGGCGTTAACCCGCCACGCGCCAGCCCTGCCAGCACCACCTGCCGGTTTTTGCGGTCCCATACATAAGCATGATCGTAAAAAGCTGCGGAAAATACAGGAGCATCCCCTTCCCCATGCCGGGACGGAACACCTTGCAGGGCCCGACCAAATGCGTAGCTGGCAAAGCCAACCCAGCCACCGCAGAACGGCACATCAGCCTGATAGGTACCAACCTTGAAACCTGCCTGTATTTTACGCAGAATATCCAATATCTGCTCAGGCGTTCCTCGAGCCTGAGACACCCCATCCACTTCCACTCTATCTGCAAAAACCTGTAGGGTATGGCGTGGATTGTGGCAGAAGATACGCCACCGGCTGCGCGCGTCCAGCACTCCGCCACTATCGAGAAAAGCGCACCACGGGGCACCGCCCCACAGGGCCAGAACCGTATCCGGCTCCCGCCATGGCAGGGTGCGCGTCCATGCCACGGGCTAGACCTGCTCCACGCGGGAAATACCATTCAGGGTACGCAACTTCTGCCCGAGCAGAGGGGTCACCTTGTAGCCACCACGCAACCGGATTTCCACATCGCAGCTTTCAGCCACACCGGGCAGCAGCACAATGCGGCCTGCTCCGCCTTTCTGGTCGCTCAGCACGGTTTGCAGGGCAGGCAGAGCTTCTTCCTTTTCCAGCCATATCCGCAATTCGCTTTGGCCTTGGGCGGCTGCGTCCTCCAGCTCCACAATGTCGGACGCGGTTATGCGCATGGCCTCGCCCTCCAGCTTAAGCTCGGCCGTAACCAGCACAGCCCTGCCCGCCACCAGACTTTCCCGCACACGGCCCAGCACTTCGGAAAATACCGTGACCTCACACCCACCTGTGGCATCGGACAGGCGTACCCATGCCATTTTATTGCCTGTGCGGGTCGGGCGTTCCTTGCGGTCCACCACGCAGCCCGCAATTTTAACCCGCCCTACCCCGGCTTCTGCCGCGGCAAGCAGTTGGGAGGATTTAACAACCCCCAACCTGCGCAACACGGGGCCGTAGGAATCCAGCGGGTGGGCTGTCATATGGAAGCCGATTGCTTCTGCTTCCATGGCCAGTTTTTCAAACTCCGGCCAGTCCGGCCCTTCGGCCAGACGCAGGGGTTCCTTCTGCCCGCCACCACCAAACAGGCCAATCTGGCCAGATGCCGCCTCCTGCGCCTGACTATGGGCACGGCGCAAAAGGGCATCGGCAGAATGAAAAACACGCGCCCGGTTTTTATCCAGACATTCAAACGCGCCTGCCTTGGCCAGATTTTCCATTTGCATGCGGTTGATGTGTTTGGGGTCTATGCGCGTTGCAAAATCGGCCAGATCGGCAAAAGGCTTGTCCCCTCTTGTGGCAACCAGAACCTCCATGGCCCCAAAACCAACTTTTTTAACCGCGGCCAGTGCATAACGAATGCCATATTCACCATTGGGCATGACCTCCACGGCAAAGTCGGCCTCTGAACGGTTGATGTCTGGCGGCAGCACGGCAATACCCATGCGCTCGGCTTCCTGCCGAAGAGCGGCCAGTTTTTCCGTCCGCTCCCGCGCGAGTGACATACAGGCCGCAAGGAAGGCCACAGGGTGGTTAGCCTTCATCCATGCAGTCTGGTAAGAGACAAGAGCATAGGCCGCAGCATGGGATTTGTTAAACCCGTAATCCGCAAACTTGGCCATGAGGTCGAACACCTCTACCGCCTTGTCGTGGTCTATGCCGCGCCCGGTCGCCCCTTTGGTAAAGATCTCGCGCTGGTGGTCCATTTCCGCACGGATTTTTTTACCCATGGCGCGGCGGAGCAAATCTGCCCCACCCAGACTGTAGCCCGCCATCTTCTGGGCAATCTGCATGACCTGTTCCTGATAGACCATAATACCGTAGGTCTCTTCAAGAATATCGCGGATTTCCTCGTGCGGGGGTTCCCATGCCTCTCCATGTTTACGGCGGCAGTAATCGGGAATATTGGCCATTGGACCGGGGCGGTACAGGGCCACGGCGGCAATCAGGTCTTCCAGCCGGGTGGGGCGCATCTGCTTGAGAACATCGCGCATGCCAGCACCTTCGAACTGGAAAACGCCTGCCGTATCCCCCCTGCTGAGCATGTCATAGGTTGGCACATCATTGAGCGGGATGCTCGCCAGATCCACCTCCTTGCCCATGCGGTGGATAAAATCCACACCGCGTTTGAGAATGGTCAGTGTTGTCAGGCCCAGAAAGTCGAACTTGACCAGACCGGCCTGCTCAACAAACTTCATGTTATACTGAGTAACCAGCGTATCGCTCTTGGGGTCTCGGTACAGTGGCACCAGTTCCACCAGCGGGCGGTCCCCGATCACCACCCCGGCGGCATGGGTGCTGGCGTGGCGGAACAGCCCTTCAAGCTGCTGGGCAATTTCGAGCAGTCTGCGCAAAGCCTCGTCGTTATCACGCATTTCCTGCAATTTGGGTTCGCCTGCTATGGCTTCCTTGAGCGTAACAGGCTTGGCAGGGTTGTTGGGAATAAGCTCGGCCACACGGTTGACCATGCCATAGGGCAGCCCCAGCACACGCCCCACGTCACGCACGGCCGCACGGGCCTGCAACTTACCGAAGGTAATGATCTGGGCAACCCGGTCGCCCCCATATTCACGCCGGACATACGCGATCACCTCGTCTCGCCGGTCCTGACAGAAGTCGATATCAAAGTCAGGCATGGAGACACGTTCGGGGTTAAGAAACCGTTCGAACAGCAGGTTGAAGGGAATGGGGTCAATATCCGTAATGGTCAACGCCCATGCCGCCAGTGAACCTGCACCCGAACCACGCCCCGGCCCTACCGGAATATCATGCGCCTTGGCCCACTGGATAAAGTCCGCCACGATCATGAAGTAACCGGGGAACCCCATTTTGGAGATAATATCCAGCTCGAATGTCAGCCGTTCGCGGTAGCGGTCCTGCGTTGCGTCATCCAGCGTCATGGAGGCCATGCGGCGCTCCAGCCCTTCCCACGCCATGGCGCGCAGGGTCTGGTCCTCGGTCGCACCTTCACGCACTTTGGGGCAGACGGGCAGGAGGGGTTTGCGGGTTTCCACCTTTATGGCGCAGCGACGGGCAATTTCGAGCGTATTGTCACACGCATCGGGCAGGTCCGCGAACAGGGCGCGCATCATCTGCGGGGGTTTGAACCAGTGTTCGGGGGTCACGCGGAAGCGGTCTTTTTCCGCCATGGTGCGGCCCTGGGCAATACACACCAGCGCGTCATGCGCCTCGTACATTTCCGGCTTGGGGAAAAAGCACTCATTGGTGGCCACAAGTGGTAGACCAAACTGGCTTGCAAGGCCCAGCACACCCGGCTCCACCGCTTTTTCCACAGCCAGCCCGTGGCGGTGCAGTTCCACCACCAGCCGGTCGCCAAACGCTTCCTGCATACGGGCCAGCCAGCGTGTGGCCTCGTCCTTCTGCCCTTCGGCCAGCATCTGGAACAGCGGGCCGCGTGTGCCGCCACTAAGCAGCATCAGCCCTTCGGCGCGTGCGCAGAGTGTGTCCAGCGTTACAAACGGGTCAGACGGGTCGGATGTCTTGAACCCTTCGGATGAGAGGAACTGGAGATTGGTCAGCCCCACCTCGTTCTGGGCCAGCAACACTACCGGCTCAGCCGGGGCACCGGGCTTGTCATTGCGGGCAGGCAGGCCGATCTGGGCCCCGATAATGGGCTGAATGCCACTTTTTGTACAGTACTGCGAAAATTCCAAAGCGCCGAACAGATTGCCCGAATCGGCAATAGCCACGGCAGGCATATGCATTTCCTGCGCGAGGGATGCAATTTCCGGCACCCGGATTGCCCCCTGGCTAAGCGAGTAGGCAGAGTGCACACGAAGATGAACAAAATCAGCGTAGGACATACGCCCCCTATAGCACAGGCCCGGCCCCTCTCCACCGGGTTGTCTGCACTTTAAATCCCGCATGCTGTAAAACCGCCCTCTCTGGAACCGCGCGCCAATCAGCACTACAATGCGGATATTCCTGCCCTGTCCGGGCAATCCCCTTATGGGGGTTCATCTGTTTTTCAGGATTTTTCATGCGGATTATCAGATCCAGAACCGAACTGGCCACACTGGTAGCCCAATGGCGCAACGCGGGCGAAACCATAGGTTTTGTGCCCACCATGGGCTCGCTCCACAATGGCCACCTTACCCTTGTTAACGCATTGGATGGGCAGGCCACGCGCCGGATTGTGAGTATTTTTGTCAATCCGATCCAGTTTGATAACGCAGCCGACTTCCAACTTTACCCCCGTGGGCTAGAAGCCGATGCCGCCCTGCTGGAAGGCACAGGCAAAGTGGATGTGCTTTACGCCCCGGACGGGGCAGAAATGTACCCTAAGGGTTTTGCAACCCGCATTACAGTTTCCGGGCTGGATGGCATGTTGTGTGGCGCGGACCGACCGGGCCATTTTGATGGCGTTGCAACGGTTGTTACCAAGCTGCTGCTCCAGACCGGTGCCGACATAGCCGCATTTGGCGAAAAAGATTACCAGCAGCTCTGCCTGATCCGCCGCCTTGTGCAGGACCTGAACCTGCCCGTGCGCATAAAACCCGTACCCACCGTGCGCGAGGCCGATGGACTTGCCCTGTCCTCACGCAACCGCAGGCTCACCCCCCAGCAGCGCGAACAGGCTCCTTACCTGCCTGCGGCATTACGGGCCTGCATTGCGGATATTCAGGCTGGCAAAGCGGTTGATGCCTGCCTGCAATCCTGCCGTGAAAACCTGAAAATCCATGGATTTAACGTGCATTATCTGGACCTGCGCTCGGGCAATACACTCCTTACGACCGAAACGCTCATACCCGATGCACGCCTGTTTGTTGCCGCAAGTCTGGGCGACATCCGCCTGATTGACAACATGGCGGTTGCGTAAACTCCGTTACCTACCAAGCCTTTTTGCACAGGAAAGACAACAGCATGAGCATAACCCGCCTTGAACCTGAAGAACGCCTGAGTGGCGCTGTTATTCACAACGGTCTGGTCTATCTGGCGGGGCAGGTCGCGGATGACGCCACACTGGATGCGCAGGGGCAGATGGAAGATATTCTGCGTCAGGTGGATGCCATTCTGGCCAAAGCCGGAACAGATAAAAGCCGCCTGATTTCAGTCCAGATTTTTCTGGCCGACATGGCCGATATGGCAGGCATGAACCGCGCATGGGATGCATGGCTGGACAAGGGCAACAAACCCGCCCGCGCCACGGTAGAAGCCAAGCTGGCTGATCCGTCCTGGAAGGTGGAACTCACCGGCGTTGCCGCTCAGGCCTGAGCCCACACCCCACATTCCGCCGCCCGTGCTGGCACACCACTCGGGCGGCAAAGACATGCGCGAACTCACACAGAGCGTTTGAAGCTACGGTGTAGGGATTTATATTTTAGGGGGGAATAAGTGTGGCTCCCGAAGTAGGACTCGAACCTACGACCCAGCGATTAACAGTCGCTTGCTCTACCAACTGAGCTATTCGGGAATAATTATTTTACAACCACTTAGCGGCATTTCAGGGCATAATCTTTTTCAAGATGCCGCCCGTTGTGCTGCTGAATGGGTGTATAACGGCAACCCTTTGAGGGTGCAAGACCCTTTTTATATTACAAAATGTTAATCAAACTTCCCCTGTAAACGCCCCCCCGTTTGCCCCGCCGTTTCCGCCCGCACCGTCTCTACCAAAACCCCTACCGCTGCCTGTTGGCCCATGCACGGGGCAGTATGACCTACCCTCGCGCCGCACATTTTGCGCCGCATCCAAACTGGCAGAACACATACCTGCGTACACATCGCCAGAATGTACAAAGAGCTTTTAAAAAACCTTTCCAAAACAACAAACAATAAAAATAATAGTACAGTTTCCTCCTCACCACTACGGCCATAAGGCTCTGGCATGCTCCTGTTTTTTTGATTTTCTGCCCCCTTAACCGGGACACCTCCGCCAACACGGTGTAAGATAACGCATATGAGCGCACCCGCACCTTCCCCCTTTTCACGCCGTGCCCTGCTCTGGGGGGCCGGAAGTTGCGTTGCCGCAGGTGGCGTTGTGCTTCTGGCCAGCCAACAGCACCCCCGCAAGCCCCGCAAACAGCCCGATGGCGTTTACCGCAAGCTCCGGATTGCCTGGCCAGAGGCCGCCATGTCCCCCGTGCTGGCAGCCGCACTGGAGAAGAACTTTTTTGCCCAGTATAATCTGGACGTGGACCCCCTGCCCAATATCCATAACGGGCAGGAAGCGCTTGCAGCACTGGCGCAGCAAAAAACCTCTTACGCGCTGGCCCCTGCTCTCACATGGCTTCAACACCTGCATTCGGGGTTGCCGGCTCATCTGGTTATGGGGGTACAGTCGGGCAGCCGCCGCCTGCTGGTGCGGCGGAGCAGCGGCATTACACGGCTGGACCAGCTTATGGGCCGCAACGTGGCGGTGCCAGACCAGAACGCGGCAGACAAACTGTTCTTCTGTATCATGATGCGCCGCAAGGGCATGGATGCACTCAACCACATCAACTGGGTTGACCTGCCCATCCCGCAAATAGAACAGGCTCTGCATGACCAGACAATAGAAGCTGTGGTCACGCATGATCCCGATGCGTGGAGCCTGCTCCAGAACTACCCGGACCTTCTGTACGAACTTGTTGGCAGCGATACAGGCCATTACGCCGCACGCACCAGCCTTATTCTGGGCGTTGCAGACACCGCACAGGACAAAGACCCCACAGCCGCCACGGCACTGGTCATGGCCTTGCGCGACGCGGCCCTATGGGTCAACACCCACCGCGATGATGCCGCAACCCTGATAGCCGATAACGCCGCCGGTCTGCCCGTTGCCAGTGCCCGCAGCATGTTGCGCAACGAGCCGGTTATCCGCCCCCTTGTCGGCCACGGCCTGCGTGAGCAGATCGCGCAGTACTGCGATGAACTCCAGCTTGTGGGCATGATGGCCGATGGAGAGGATTCCACCGCCCTTGCCCGTGCCTACACCTTGAATGTTCTTCACGAATAAACGGCTTTTTCTAACCGGCTGCCTGTATCACACGCTCAGGCAGAATGACCGGAACCACTTTACAGGGAACGCCCCTTCCTGCCCCGCCCCTGCCTGCGCGGCAGGCGCACCTCGCTGGCCAACACGCCCAGAATAACCAGCGCGCCACCCGCCAGCGCTCTGGCTGGCAGCATATCCCCCGCCAGACGCCCCACCAGCCCGGCCCATACGGGCTCACCCGCATAAATAAGTGTTGCCCGTGTGGGAGAAACTGTTTTTTGCGCCCAGTTCATAACCAGTTGAATAACCGCGCTCATGGCACCAAGGCCCAGACCGGGCAGCACCCACCACCACGTCAGAGCCGGTACGTGTTCGTGCATAATGGGCATGGCAGCAAATGCCAGCAGCCCGGCAACCAGCAACTGCACGATCGCTACCCGAAAACTGTTAATGGCGGGGGAGGCAAAACGGCTGATCAACACAACTTCCATCGCAATAGCCACAGCGCTGACCAAGGTTACAACCTCCCCAAACTGGAGGTGCATATGGGCTATGGCCTGCGGGCCGGTTAGCAGCACCAGACCGGAAAACGCAAACAGCACCCCCAGCCACACCATAAGATGAGGGGGTTTGCGCAGGAAAAACCACTGCAAAAACGGCACAATAGGCACATACATGGCCGTAATAAAGGCCGACTGGCTGCTGGAAATGCTCCCAAGCCCCAGAGTTTGCAGCGCATAGCCAAAAAAAATGGCCACCCCCACACAGGCCCCCGCCTGCACTTCCCGCAGGGTCAGGTCCAGCAGCAGGCGGCGGAACAGCAGCATGGAAAGCAGAGCCGCCGTGGTAAAGCGCAGCCCCACAAAAAACATGGGCCCCGTGTAACGCATGGCCGTATGCACGACCAAAAACGTTACCCCCCACAGAACGGTAATGCAGACCAGAGCCATCTCCTCACGCGAGAAGCTCCGGAATACACGTTTCTCCCCCGCAGGTAGCGGCGCGGGCTGGGGCTGGTCAGGCACGTTCAGGCACTCCTGGCCGGGCCTTGGAACCTGCCCGACCGTATGATTACGTTAATCCGCCCACAAAGCGCGCAATACGCTGGCAGGCTTCGGCCAGAACCTCATCCGAGGTTGCGCAGGACAGACGCAGGTAGGGGGACTGCCCAAAGGCGCTACCGGGCACTGTTGCCACGAACTCTTCATCCAGCAAAGCTGCGGCAAAGTCGTGGTCAGTCTCTAGCAGGCGTCCGGCGGCTGTTGTGCGCCCAAGGCAGGCGGCCACACCGGGATAGGCATAAAAAGCCCCTTCGGGCATGGCGCAGGTCAGGCCCGGCACCGCACGCAGGGCCTGCACCACGTTGGTACGGCGGCGGCTGTATGTGGCAACCATGGTCTGTACAAGGTCCGGCGGCCCATCCAGTGCGGCAGCGGCAGCCGCCTGCGCAATGGAACACACCCCCGATGTGGCGTTCCCCTGCACACCGCGCATTGCGGTTAAAAGGTCGGCTGGTCCACCGGCAAACCCCACGCGCCACCCGGTCATGGCATAAGCCTTGGAAACACCATTAAGCGTAATGGTGCGGTCCTTGAGGTCGGGCGCCACGGCGGCGATTGATGCGGAGCGTGCTCCGTCAAACACCAGATGTTCGTATATTTCGTCCGACAAAATCCATATATCGGGGTAATCGCGCAGGACTTTGGCAAGAGCGGCCAGATCCTCGGCCGGGCAGATGGCCCCGGTAGGGTTGTTGGGGAAGTTCAGCACAACCCAGCGTGTACGGGGCGTAAGAGCCTGCGCCAGCACATCTGCCCGGAGCCTGAACCCGTCCTCCTCCCGGCATGGAGCAAACACCGGCGTGGCCCCGAACATGCGCGCAATCAAGGGGTAGCTGACCCAGTAGGGTGTTGGCACCACCACCTCGTCCCCCGCGTTCAGGGTCGCCATGAAGGCGTTGAAGATGACCTGCTTGCCCCCGTTGGAAACCATGATCTGCTCGGGCGTGTAGTCCAGCCCGTTCTCCCGCGCGAACTTGCGGGCAATGGCCGCCTTGAGCGCGGGCGTACCATCCACAGGGGGGTATTTGGTCTGCCCGGCCAGCGCAGCCTGATGGGCGGCTTCCACCACCGCAGGCGGCGTTGCAAAATCGGGCTCGCCCAGAGCAAGCGAGATAACCGGCCTGCCCTCCGCCTTGAGAGCCCGGGCGCGCCGGGCCATCTCTATTGTTGCGGGGGCTGGCAGGCCATTCAGGCGGTGCGCAAAACTCCGGGACATGGTTTACAGCAGACCTTCACAAAAATTCTGGATCCGGGTGCAGGCATCCCGCAGGCTCTGCGTATCGGTTGCGTAGGAAATACGCATATACCCCGGATACATGAAGGCCGACCCATGCACGGCTGCCACGCCTTCTTCTTCCAGAAGGGCCGTTACAAAATCCTCATCCGTTTTAAGCAGTTTTCCGCCAGCGGAGGTTTTGCCAAGGCATTTTTCAATGCAGGGAAAAACATAGAACGCCCCTTGGGGAACATCGCATTCCATGCCCTTGGCCTGATTGATCATGCTGACCACCATATCACGCCGCCCCTGATAGGTATCGACCATGGTCTGGATAAAGTCCTGCGGGCCGGTCAGGGCTTCCACCGCTGCGGCCTGCGCAATGGAGCAGGTATTGGAGGTGGACTGCCCCTGCAACTTGTTCATGGCCTTGGTCAGTTCCACCGGCGCGCCGGAAAAACCAATACGCCAGCCGGTCATGGCATAAGCCTTTGAGACACCGTTCATGGTTACGGTGCGGCTGCGCAGGCGGGGTTCGACCTCCACGAATGTTGCGGGGCGAAAACCGTCGTACACAAGCTTGGCGTAAATATCGTCCGTAAAAATCCACACATGCGGGTGGCGCAGCAGCACATCACACAGCGGGCGCAGGTCTTCGGCCGAGTAGGCAACCCCGGTGGGGTTACAGGGCGAGTTCAGGAACACCCATTTGGTGCGCGGGGTAATGGCGGCTTCCAGCTCATCCGCCTGAAGGCGAAAACCGTTTTCGCGCTTGCAGGGCACCACCACGGGTACGCCTTCGGCCAGCGTGACAATATCGGGGTAGGACACCCAGCATGGCGCGGGAATAATGGCCTCATCACCCGGGTTCAGGGTCGCCATCATGGCATTGTAAATGATCTGCTTGCCACCGGTGGAAACAATAACTTCCTCAGGCGTATAATCCAGCCCGCTATCCAGCTTGAAGCGCTCTGCCACGGCCTTGCGCAGTTCAGGCGTGCCGGCCACATCCGTATAACGGGTCTGGCCTGTGGCAATGGCCTTTACGGCGGCCTGAGCAATGTTGTCGGGTGTGTTGAAGTCCGGCTCACCCGCAGAAAGGCTGATAATATTCCGCCCCTCTGCCTTCAGCGCCCGTGCACGCGTTGAAATGACGATTGTCTGGCTAGGACTGATCCTGTTCAGGCGGTCAGCAACAAGGCTCATGGTTTTCTTACTTTCCGACACAATATTTTAAGGCACTCGGCACCTACGCGGGCACAGACCCGGACAAAGGCGGCAAATGCGCTGCTCCGGCGCGCACAGTAATCCTCTTCCGGTCAGGGCGGAACCGGAGATTCCACCTGCTCTGTCTTTTTTGTTCTGCGCGGGCTTTTTCCCTGTCATGCAAAAGGGGGGGCAGTGGGCAGGAACACCTAACCCTGCAAGGGCGCGCTGCCATGGGGAGCCGCCGCAAACACGGCCTTGTCCCGCACCTGCTGGGCACTCAGCCCGCTCTGGCGCATGGCGCGCACGCTCAACGCACCATCACGCTTGGCCAGACGGCGGCCTGTGGCATCGCACAGCAGGGGGTGGAACGCGTAATGCGGGGCGGGCCAGCCCATAAGGGTCTGCAACAACCGGTGTAGGCTGGTGGCGGGGCGCAGGTCCTCCCCCCGTGTGACCAGCGTGACACCCTGCGCAGCATCATCACACGTCACGCACAGGTGGTAGGATGCAGGCACGTCCCGCCGGGCCAGAACCACATCGCCAAACAGTTCGGGGTGGCAGGGGACCGGGCCACAGGCCAGATCATGGTAGGTGAGCGGACCACAGGCCCCTGCCCCGCCATGCTCCCCGCCACTCCGGGTGCGGGCCAGCGTGCGGGCACACTCCATGGCGCGCGCCATATGCAGGCGCAGCACGTATGGCTGGCCCTGCGCCATACGCTGCGCCCGTGCATGGGCATCCAGCTGGCGGCAACGGCCGGGGTAGAGCAGGCTGCCATCGGGGGCGGTATGGGGTGCGGAGAACATGGCCGCACTCTCCCGCGCAATATCCGATCGGGTGCAAAAGCACGGATACAGCACGCCCATATGCTCAAGCGTGTCCAGCACGGCCCTGTAAACCGCCATACGGGTAGACTGGTACAGAACCGGCCCATCTGGCACCAGCCCGAGCCATGCGAGGTCTTCCAAAATGGCGGTGGCAAAGGCAGGTTTGCAGCGCTGGGGGTCTATATCCTCCATCCGCACCAGCCATTGCCCCGCAGGCTGCGCGAGGGTCCAGCCGAACAGGGCGGACGCCACATGGCCCAGATGCAGCGCCCCTGTGGGGCTGGGGGCGAACCGCGTAACCCATTCTGTTTTGCAACGATCATTGTACTGTAATCGAATAGTCATATTAATCTTACCAGATCTATAAAGCTGTCCGATATCGGTGACTATTGGCCCACATTTTCTTGCCACACCTCTTTGCGTCTGCAATAGTCCTGCCGGTAATTATCTCGACGACGCACTTCTGCTGGCGGTCGGCTTGAGTTGTTCTGACCCCTTCGGAACTGTGTTCTCGTGCTAACGAGGAGACACATCTTGGCCGATGGCAGTACTCTAAACTATCCAGCCCTTGTTCTGAATGCAGACTTCCGACCACTTTCCTATTTTCCGCTTTCCCTCTGGGCATGGCAGGATGCCATAAAAGCGGTGTGCCTGGACCGGGTTTCGGTCCTGAGCGAATATGACATGGAAGTGCATTCACCCCGCCAGGCCTTCCGCCTGCCCAGCGTGGTGGCCCTCAAGGACTATGTGCCCGCCGCCCGCAAACCGGCCTTTACGCGCTTTAACGTATTTTTGCGCGACAACTTTTCCTGCCAGTATTGCGGGGAGCGCCACCCCACGCAGGAACTGACGTTTGACCACGTTATTCCCCGCTGCAAGGGCGGGCGCACAAGCTGGGAGAATGTTGTTACCGCGTGTGGCTGCTGCAACCTGCGCAAGGGCCCGCACATGCCGCACCATATTGGCATGCTGCCCCGCCGCACCCCTGTACGCCCCACATCATGGGAACTACAGGAAAACGGACGGGCTTTTCCACCCAACTACCTGCACAAAAGCTGGCATGACTATTTATACTGGGATGCGGAACTGGAAGGTTAAACCCGCCCACACGGCCTAGCGGGTGTAGGTGTAGCCGTATTCATCCGCCAGTTTTTGCAGGTCCGGTGCGCCCTTCAGGTCAAGGGGGAGCGGCTTGGCCTTGGCCTCGCCCAGCACAAAACCATTATTGCTCATGCGCTGGCAGGTATTGGCCGCCAGTGGAAAACTCAAAAACATGGGGCCAGCCATCTGCTTGTGCAGGCAGCTTATATCCGTATCCAGCATGGGCACACGCCCGATTTCGGATGAACACCCAGCCAGCAGCAAACCGCCCGCCGCCATTACACCCAGAGCAAATTTGTTTGTTTTTTGCGTCACGGACCAGCTTACCTCTGTTTTTGCCTGTCGAGCGGCTTTTAAGCACCGGTTACTCCGGCACACCCCATGGTGCCATGCCTGCCCCCCAACAACCAGAGAGCGCAGCTCACGCCCCCTTTCCGCTGGCTGCATGACACGGCACAATGCCGCTCAGCTTACCTCGTAACCAGCACCACGAATGGCGTCCCGCAGGGAAGAAACACCAACACGTGCGGGGTCATACGTTACCTTGACCTCACCATTGGCCAGATTCACATCCGTACCATCCACACCGTCAATTGCGGCCAGCGCACGTTTTACGGACGAAACACAACCGTCGCATGTCATTCCTTCGACCATAAAGCTCGCTGTCGTCTGGCTCATTGCGTTTGCATCCTTTTTACAAAATTCCATACATGGCGTTTTTACACGGCCATTCTGCTTCTTCCATAACGCAACTCCGCCTTGATGCGAAACAGTGATGTGCAGCCCATACCTGCCCCAAAGCATGATATAAGACCCACATGCCCAACTTTGCGCCCCCTCAACCCGCCACGGAGCCTGCACGCCCCCTCTGGCGGAACAGCTTTATGCACCGGCTTATGCTGGCAACCCTGATCAGCCAGATGGAAAACCGCCTGCTGGCCGAAAACAGCGCCACACAGACGCTGGAACACTGGCTGCGCGAGCACGCACTCCTTGGCGCGCATGAAACCCTGCGCGCCGAGCGTGAAGCCGGTGCCCACAGCCCCTGCCCGCCCGACCTGCTCGCCGCACTGGACCTGCCCACCACACAAGGTGGTCAAAACCTGCGCTACCGCAAAATACGGCTGGCAGGGCACAACCGCATTTATTCGGAAGCGGAAAACTGGTTTGTGCCAGAGCGCCTGACAAAAGCCATGACCGAGGCACTGGAGCAAACCGACACACCCTTTGGCCGTGTTGTTTCCCCCCTGCGGTTTACCCGTCAGCTGATCCGGCGGGAAACCCTATGGTCCCCCTTGCCAGATTTGTGGGAAATGCAGCCCCACCCGCCAAACAGCACAACGGGGGCAGACCCACTGGCTCTACCCCCGCATCTTTTCCGGCATATTGCCCTGTTACGGACCCATGTCGGCACGCCGTTCAGTCTGGTGGTGGAAACCTACACCCCGCAGGCCTTTGCCTTTACTCCGCCCCCTGTGCGTTAAACACCGCACAGGCCAGCAGAGGCAGCACCAGCACTCAGGCAAACGCCTGAGTGTGGGTGAAACTGTTTGAAAGATGCGGGTTACGCATCTTCCCCCATACGGGTCTTGTCCACAAAAGTTTCGGTCGCATCATCCAGCGCGCGGGTTTTGCGCCCGCCGGGGCCATGCACGTACAGGTCGTTACGGTCCACCTTGTCCACCGCATCGGGCTGCACGGGCATAAGGTAGCGCGCAGGGCGCTGGTGGTCGGCAAGCTGGAGTTCGGGGTTAAAGACCGAGTTGAACTTCCACAGCATTTTAACAAAGTTGGTCTGGCCGTTCTTGAGCAGGTTAACCGCAATCCCCGCCGTGTCCTTGAGTGCCTGCCAGCCCATATGTTTGGTGTTGAGCACCTGCTGGGTCTTGACCAGTTCTTCATAAAACTCGGGCAGAGGCAGGGTGGTGGGCAGCACGGCATGCTGAATATCAAACAGGCGATAGTCACGCGTGGTCAGGCGGCGTGCTTCCTTGTGCCAGATTTCCGTCCCCGGATAAGGCGTTGTGACGGAAATGTTCACAATATCGGGAATTTCCAAGCACCACTGCCGCACAGCTTCAAACCGCGCACGATCCCACGATGGATCGGCAATGATATTGATGGCCACGATCAGCCCTAAAGAGCGGGCATATTCAAGGGCCTCAAAGTTCTTGTCGAGTGAAACACGCTTGCGGAACTGCTTGAGCCCTTCCTCATCCACCGCTTCCAGACCGATGAAGATGTAGGAGAGACCGATCTCGCTCCAGACCTTGAACACTTCCTTGTTGCGCAGCAGCACGTCTGCGCGGGTTTCGAGGTAATATTCCTTTTTAATGCCACGCTTTTTAATTTCGTTGGCAATGGCCATGCCGTGTTCTTCATGCACAAAGGCCACGTCATCCACAATAAAGATGCCGGGTTCCTTGATCTCCTCCAGCTCATCCGCAATGACCTGCGGGCTGGCCGTGCGGTAGGAGCGACCATAGAAGGTCCAAGCCGAGCAGAACGTGCAGTCCCACGGGCAGCCACGGGCAAATTCAATGGAAGCTGCGGGGTCCAGCGTGCCAATAAAGTACTTGTTGCGGTGGCGCAGCAGGTCACGCGCGGGGCGGACCTCATCAAGCGATTTGACAAAAATGGGGGGCGGGCCTTCCCCGTCCAGCGTAATGGTGCCGGGGACTTCCAGAATATCCGTGCCGTTCTGCACCGCATCCAGCAGCAGGCCGACCGTAGCATCGCCCTCCCCTTTGAGAATGCAGTTGACTGTCCCTTCGGAAAGATCAAGCACATCTTTGGCGATAAACGAAACCGAATGCCCGCCAATAAACTGGAACACCTGCGGGAAGCGGTAGCGTGTTTCACGACACAGATCGAGAATTTCCGGCACATTGGCCAGATAGCTGCCCGAGTAGCACACGGCATCGGGCTGGAACTCGTCAACCAGCTTCCAGTAATCTTCGTGCGTTTCGGCCTGAAGGTCGATAATCCGCACGTCGTGTCCGGCATTCCGCGCAGCACCTGCCACCAGTTCCAGCCCCAGCGGCTCCAGCCGCAGGAAAACCTTGGTGTACATCAGGGCGCTGGGATGAACCGCCAGAACTTTCATGACATTCCTTTCTGCCTACTGCGGGCCGGGAATGCGAACGGCATCCCGCCTTGCCCATAACGCTCGAGCATAAGAAATGATTATATAAGAAATGCACCCCATTGCCCTATCCTGCAGCCGGGTATCTCCCATGCGCAAGACGTCTGGCTTGGCGTTTAAACGCCATTATGGCGGCCCCGACGTATGCGCAAGGCACAACGCCGGGGTGTGACCTGCCAGAATTAGGGCAGGATTTCCGTTTCTGCAAAGAAGAAGCGGATTTCGTTTGCAGCATTTTCCGCGCTGTCGGAACCATGCACGGAGTTTGCTTCAATGCTTTCAGCAAACTGGGCGCGAATGGTCTGGGGGTCGGCCTTTTTGGGGTCGGTTGCACCCATGACTTCACGGTTTTTGGCAACGGCGTTTTCGCCTTCAAGCACCTGCACCACAACCGGGCCGGAGATCATGAAGGACACCAGATCGTTGTAAAAAGGGCGTTCCTTGTGCACAGCGTAAAAAGCGCCAGCCACAGCGTGGGACAGCTGGACGCGCTTTTGCGCAACAATGCTCAGGCCTGCATCTTCAAACACGGCGTTGATCTTGCCGGTCAGGTTACGACGGGTTGCATCCGGCTTGATAATGGACAGAGTACGTTCTTTAGCCATAAGGCCCTCCTTGGGTATAAACGCAGATATCCGCCTTGGTCTGGCGAACGTTCAGCGTTTCCATCTAGAGCATATCGGCGCTGGCTGGTAGGTACCACACAGAATGTAATGAACAATTCCAGAAGAAACGAGACTTGAGTTGAGCCTGCTTGTCATCTCCAACCTTAGCCTGCGTATGGCTGGCCGCGTTCTGCTGGACCAGGCGAGCCTTTCCATCGACCCCGGCCGCAAGGTCGGGCTGGTCGGGCGCAATGGTGCTGGCAAGTCCACCCTGCTGGCCGCCATTGCGGGGGATATTGCCCCCGATGGGGGGGAAATCCGCCTATCCTCACGCGCGCGCATGGCCCGCGTTAAACAGGAAGCCCCAGCAGATGGCGCCAACCTGCTGGACACCGTTCTGGCAGGCGATACCGAGCGCTCAGCCCTGCTGGCCGAGGCCGAACAGGCCACAGACCCCATGCGCCTTGGCGAAATACACGAACGCCTGCGCGCCATAGGAGCAGACAGCGCTCCCGCGCGTGCCGGGGCCGTGCTGGCGGGGCTGGGCTTTAGTGCTCAGGCGCAGATGCGCCCTGTATCGGACTTTTCGGGCGGGTGGCGCATGCGTGTCTCGCTGGCCACGGCCCTTTTTCTGGAACCTGACCTGCTGCTGCTCGACGAACCCACAAACCATCTGGACCTTGAGGCCACACTCTGGCTGGAGGACTGGTTGCGCCGATTCGCAGGGGCTGCACTTATTGTCAGCCATGACCGTGGCCTGCTCGATTCCTGCGTGGACGCCATCGCCCATCTGGAACGCGGCAAGCTGAGCCTGACCCCCGGTGGCTACGAAAATTTTGTCCGAATCCGTACCGAACAGGCGTTGCAGCAGACCCGGCAGGCCGAAAAAATTGCCGCCCGCCGCGCTCATATGCAGTCTTTTGTGGACCGCTTCCGAGCCAAGGCCACCAAAGCCAAACAGGCACAGGCCCGGCTCAAGGCGCTGGAAAAACTGCCCGTGATCGACGCTGTGGTGGAAGATACCGCTGCGCACTTTTCCTTCCCCGAGCCCGAGCAGCTCCCTCCCCCCATCCTGAGCGTCAACCGCGCAAGCGTGGGGTATGAGGGCAGGCCTGTGCTGAGCAACCTCTCCTTCCGGCTGGATATGGAAAGCCGGATTGCCCTGCTTGGCGCCAACGGCAATGGTAAATCTACCCTCGCCAAACTGATAGCTGGCCGCCTTGAGGCACTTTCGGGCGATGTGGAGCGCAATGCCCGGCTCCGGGTTGGGTATTTTGCCCAGCACCAGACCGAAGAACTGCATCTGGACCAGACCCCGATCGAGCACATGGCGCGTGCCCTGCCCAAAGCCACCATGCCGGTCGTACGCGCGCAGCTAGCCCGGTTCGGGCTGGATGTGGACCGGGCGGAAACTGCGGTCAAAGACCTCTCGGGCGGGGAAAAAGCCCGCCTGCTGCTGGCCCTTGCCACGCGAGATGCCCCCCAGCTGCTTATTCTGGACGAACCCACCAACCATCTGGACCTCGATGCGCGTGATGCGCTGATCCGCGCTCTGGCGGATTTTGAAGGGGCCGTGGTGCTGATCAGCCATGACCCGCATCTGGTGGAACTGGTGGCGGACCGGCTGTGGCTGGTGGCCGATGGGCAGGTCACCCCGTTTGAAGGGGATATGGCCGAATACCGCACATGGCTGCTTGAGCGTAGCCGCGCCAGCAACCGCCCCAAACAGGACGCCACAAGCCAGAACAGCCGCAAGGACGAACGCCGCGACCGGGCCGAAATCCGCAAGGCACAGGCTCCCTTGCGTAAAATTGTTAAGGATGCGGAAGCCAAGCTGGCCAAGCTGGCCCTTGAGCGCACAAAGCTGGAAGCCGCACTGGCTGACCCGGCTGTGTACGAACCGGGCAAGGCGGCAGAAGTAACCCGCCTGAACACCCGACTGGCCGCCATTGCCAAAGAGGAATCCGAAGCCGAAGAACGCTGGCTAACCGCCGAAGCCCAGATGGAAGAGGACACGGCCAGCGCCCCATAGGCGCAACCCGGTGCCTCTCCACCTCCCCTTTTCCGGTTGGGCTGGGGGGGGCTTTCAGGCCGTTATGGATGTTGTGGAAGAGGTGTAATTCACATCGTTCTCCTCAAGCACCTTGCGAAGAGACTTAAGCGATTCAATGTTTTGCTGGACGTTGAAGACGCCGTTTTTTTCCTGATAATCCAGTAACGAATCAATCATGGCGTACATGTTGGTTGAGCCACTCACGAGCTTTCCGCCATTCACGCCTTCCAGCGCATAGCCATCCATCAGAGCCATTGTCACACTTTGGTGGAGCGAAATCTTGCCCTCCAGCGACAGCTCCCGCCGTGCGGATTCCATTTCCTGCGGTGTCATGTTGCTGAAATCCAGCCCGAGCGATTTCCTGTTCTGGCTTTGCTGGGCCGCGCTCGCCGGGCTGTTCAGGATCTGGTAGGGGCTGCTGATTTCCATGCTCACACACCTTCAGTATTGATCTGCTTTTTGCACCTGCCCGCTCAGGGTTATAAATAAACAGCAAGCTGGTCGAGTAAAAACCACGGCAATACCTCCGGTAACGGCCCTATGCGCCCTCCGGGCCGCAAAGCAGCCCTTATGCACGCACAAGGCCTGTTGTTTGGCTTACGCAGCACCACCTTCTGCCAGCGCGGCTTTTCTGGCGTCCAGCGTTTCCACCCGTAGCGAGAGCAGGAAAAGCACCAGCCCCACGAGCGAGAGCGCCATACCGGCCCAGCCTGTGGCTTCCAGCCCAAACCCCACAGCCAGCACCATCCCGCCCAGCCAGGCCCCAATGGCGTTGGCAAGGTTGAAGGCCGCGTGGTTCATGGAGGCGGCAAGGGTCTGTGCATCGGCCGCCACATCCATCAGGCGGACCTGCATGGCCGGGCCAATGGCAATGCCACCACCAAGCATAAAAACGGCCAGCGCCGTCAGCCAGACCGAATGTGCAACCAGTGCAAACAGCCCCAGTGCAGCGGCATTCCACAAAAACGCAAAAATGGTTGCCCATTTCAGGTTCCTGTCCATCAGGTGGCCACCTGCCCATGCGCCCGCACACATGCCAACACCCCAGAGCGCCTGAAAAAGCGGCACGCCCCAGAGCGGCACATGGGTCACATCCTGCAATGTCACGGAAAAATAGGTGTACACGCAGAACATGCCGCCACACCCCACCGCCACGGTGCCCATGACGTACCAGACCTGCTTGCGTGAAAACGCACCAAGCTCCGACAAGGCCGAGCGCGCCCGGTTAGGCGCATCATACGGCACCCATGCCAGCACCATAAGGCAGCACGCAACGCCAATAAGACCAATAAACAGGTAGGACAGCCGCCACCCGAAATACGACCCGGCATAAGTGGCAAAGGGAGCCCCCACCACATTGGCAATGGTCAGCCCTGAAAAAACACGCCCCACGGCCCGCCCACGGTAGCCACGGTCCACCAGCCCCGCAGCAACCAGTGCCGCAACCCCCATAAAGGAGCCATGCGGCAGCCCGGTTACAAACCGCGCCAGATCAAGCATACCCAGCGAGGCGGCCAGTGTGCCCAGTGCATTGGCTACGGCAAACCAGCCCATAAGCAGCACCAGCAACTGCTTGCGCGACATTTGCGCGGCCATGACCGACACAACAGGAGCCCCCACCACAACCCCCAGAGCATAGGCCGAAATAGCCTCCCCCGTGCGTGGAATACTGGCATGCATGCTGTCCGCCATCTGGGGCAGCAGCCCCATTGCCGCAAATTCTCCCGTGCCGATGGCAAAAGTGCCCACCGCCAGAGCGAGAATGGCTTTGGAGGCAGCCGCCAGCCCACCGTCGTTCCCGCCAGACATGTCCGTTTATGCTCCTGCAACTATATAAAGAATTTTCTTCTCACATCCGTGCATGAATGGATAAGAGTACACAAAAAAGTAAGACATCGTGTGCTTACAGATTAACGAACGGACAGCCGTTACACAGCCTCCCCCGATCCTGAAAGAGTTTTCTTGCATGCCATCCGATAGCGGTTCCCCTCCCCCACCCACACCACGGCCGGACTCGCCAGTGTTTGGCCCCGAACATATTGCCCGCATCCTGCGCCTGTCCGTGGGGGCTGTGTGTATGGGCCTGCTCATATGGCTTTTGGGTGATGTGCTTATGGTGGTGTTTGCCTCCGTGCTGTGTGCGGTGGTGCTTTACGGGCTGGCCCGCATCCTGCGCCGCCACCTTGGCGTGTCGCACGCATGGGCGCTCAGCATTGTCGTGCTGGCCCTGCTATCCAGTGCCGCCCTGCTGGTCTGGAACAGTGGCCCCGCCATTGTGAGCGAGGCCATCCGCCTGCAAGAAGCCCTGCGCCAGCAGGAAATGGCCTTGCGGGGCACCCTGCAGGGCACACCCACCGGGCAGATGATCCTCAACTACCTGCCTGCCTCCCTCGGGGGGCACCATACCGGGGGCGATAGTGGTCTGGCCTCGCTTGGCTCACGTATTGCCGGGTCCATGACCGGCATACTGGGCTCTGCCTTTGGTGCCATAGGCACGCTGGTTGTGGTACTGATTGCCGGGCTGTATTTTGCCATGTCCCCCGCCACCTATGCCAATGGCCTGCTGCGTCTGGTGCCAGAAGAACGCCGCCCGGTCATCCGGCAGTTGCTGCTGCGCGCGGGGCAGACCCTGTGGGCATGGGTTGCCGGCCAGTCGCTGGACATGCTGGTGGTTGGCACGCTCTCGGGCATCGGGCTGTGGTTTATTGGCGTGCCTCTGGCACTGGCACTGGGTGTACTGGCGGGGATGTGTAATTTTATCCCCTATATTGGTGCCATTATGGGGGCTGTGCCTGCCCTGCTGCTTGCTCTCTCGCTCGGCACGCGTGAGACCATTATGGTGGCCGTGCTGTATAGCGTGATCCAGTTTTTTGAAGGCAACGTGCTTGCCCCCGTTATCCAGCGCCATGCGGTGCAGATGCCACCGGCCCTTACCGTGCTCTCCCAGACTTTGTTCGGGGCTATTCTGGGCTTTCCGGGGCTGATTTTTGCTTCCCCCCTTACGGCGGTTCTGCTGGCAATCCTTGATTCCCTCACAAAACCCCTAGCCGAAACAGACCGTATATGAAACATTTCCGCACTAACCCGTGACAAGAACATATATTCCTTGTAAGAATTTGGTAATCCGTTTGGGTAATTGAGGTCTGTCTATGCGTGTTCTTCTAATAGAAGATGATCAAACGGTCCGTAACTTTGTTGCCAAGGGTCTGTCCGAAGCAGGTCATCTGGTGGAACAGGCGGCAGACGGCAAGCAGGGGCTCTCCCTTGCCTGCCAGGATAAGTTCGATGTCATCATCCTCGACCGTATGCTCCCCGGTGGGGTGGAGGGGCTCCATATTCTGGAAACCCTGCGCCGTGAAGGGAACCTGACCCCTGTTCTCCTGCTGTCCGCTCTGGCGGATGTGGACGAGAAAGTCGCCGGGCTTAAAGCGGGTGGGGATGACTACGTAAGCAAACCCTTCTCCTTTTCCGAACTTCAAGCCCGGCTGGAAGCCCTTGTGCGGCGCAACCGCAACGAGGCCCAGCCCCTGACCAAACTGAGCGTGGGCGATCTGGAAATAGACCTGCTCTCCCGCGCTGTGCGCCGGGGTGGGCAGAAAATAGACCTGCAACCGCGCGAGTTCCGGTTGCTGGAATTTTTAATGCGTCACACCGGGCAGGTCGTAACCCGCACCATGCTGCTTGAAGGCGTGTGGGACTACCACTTTGACCCGCAGACCAACGTGATTGACGTCCACATCTCCCGCTTGCGCCAGAAAATAGACAAACCTTTTGAGCACGCGCTGGTGCATACCGTGCGCAACGCCGGATACATGCTGCAAGAATGACCGGACCAGGCCGATTTATGCAGACCATTTTACGCAAGGTCCGCATACAATCCGTCAGCCTGCGTTTTGGTCTTGTTTACAGTGTTCTGTTTATCAGCTCCGCCATACTGTTCCTGTCGTTTGTATGGTGGGGCACCATTGGCCTGCTGGAACAGCGCGTACGCCACTCCATTGCGCTTGATGCCCATGCCCTGCTGACAGAATGGCGACATGACGGTATTCTGGGGCTGGAAAACCTGATCAGCAACCGTCTGGCGCAGGATATAGACGACAACGCCCTGTACCTGCTGAGTGCACCGGACGGCAAACTGCTGGCTGGCAATCTGGCCCACTGGCCCGTACGGCTCGACCCTACCCAGATATGGCAGACCCTGCCCGTGCTCCGTGATGGGCAACTCAACCTTGCGCAGGTCCGCGTATGGACGCTGCAAGGCGATTACCTTCTGCTCATCGGGCGCGATATTAGCGAACGCACCCAGATCCAGCGCATGCTCACCGATGCCATGGTCTGGACCTGCCTTATGGTCGGGTTGCTGGCCATTGGCGGGGGCTGGGTTGTGCGCATCCTGTTCCGGCGGATCATCCACTCCATCAACCGTACAACCCTTGCCATTACGCAGGGTGATATGTCCCGCCGGATTCCCGTATCCGGCATGGGGGACGAACTGGACGATGTGGCCCTGACCATCAACCAGATGCTCGACCGCATTACCCGGCTGATGGATGGGGTCAAACAGGTTTCCAACTCCATTGCCCATGACCTGCGCACCCCCATTGCCCGTGCCCGTGCCGAGCTGGAAGATGCCTCCCGCTCCGCCACAAGCGAGCAGGCTCTCCGTGCTGCCATAGATCAGGCCGTGGTCAATCTGGATAACGTGACCGGCATTTGCGAAGCCCTGCTGCGCATTGCCCAGATTGAGGCAGGCACACGCCGCTCGGCCTTTGCCATATTCGATCTGGCCACCACCTTGCGCGACATTACGGAATTGTATGAAGCCGTAGCAGATGACCACGGCCTTAAATTACGGACAGATTTACCCCCCCACCTGCCATTCTGGGGGGATCAGGCCATGTTCCAGCAGGCTTTGGCCAATATTCTGGACAACGCCATCAAATTCTCCCCCCCACAAGGGGCCATAAGCCTGAGCGCGTGGCATATTCCCGCCCCGCCCGCTACGGAGCGTGAGCAGTCAGGCACCATCCGCATTATGGTGGTGGACAGGGGCATTGGCATGAACGAAGCAGACCTTGCCCGGGCATCGGAACGCTTCTTTCGGGCAGAGCGGGCGCGCCATACCCCCGGTTCGGGGCTGGGTTTATCCCTTGTGCAGGCCATTGTGGAACTGCATGGCGGCACATTGCGTTTGTCGCACAACAACCCCGGTCTTGCGGTGACTATAGATGTGCCCGCAATACATGATTATCCAGATAAAACCTAAACTATACGTAATATTACAATGATGACGTAAATCTATTAACGTTAATAGATCGTTTTTGGTGGATAGTTTTGTTGAAATAACATGCAATTGCGTCTCTTAGTGTCTCTATGAATTTCCGCTTACCCCTTGTTCTGTCATTAGCTTTGGCGTGCGTTATTACGGGCGGTTCCGTCACCCTTGCCAGTAACACGCACCTGCCAACATCGCTGCCGTTTGGCTGGCACTTTTTTCCCGCTCCCAGATTATCCACCCCAGTTGTTGTTACGTCTGACAGTCTCTCCTTCTGCCTTGAACTTGCCCATTTGATAGATTCATATTCAGCCACGAAGTCTTCTGCCTCCGTCTCCAGCCTGAAGGCGGAAGGCATAAACCTTTGCGAAAACGGGCATGTCCGTCCCGGACTGGTGCGCTTGCGCCGCGCCCTACTGAATGCAGAAGGAGCACCATCGTGACTCTCCTCCCATCTTTCAAATCCATGGGTCTTGTGGCTCTGGCTTCGGGCATGGCCGTGCTGGCCCACACGCCTGCCGCCCATGCCGAGGACAACAAAGAGCCTTATACCCGGCTGGAAATCCATGCCACAGGCACAACAGAAGCGGCACCAGACAAGCTGAGTGCGCGCTTCCGGGCGGAAAGCCAGAACAAGAATGCGGCCTCCGCCCAAGGGGGTGTCAATGCTGTGGTCAAAAAAGCCACGGATGAAGCCGCCAAAAATGCCGACATCAAAGCCGCCGTCCTCCAGTATTCGGTGTACGAGACACGGCCCGAAAAAGCCTCCCCCTACTGGACTGCCAGCCAGACCCTGAGCTTTTCTGCCACAGATGGCAAAAACCTGCTGCCACTGGCCGGGCAACTGCAGGCCAAGGGGCTTATTCTGGAAGGGCTGGACTGGTCACTTTCGGACGAAAAACGCCAGAGCCTGTTTCTGGAAGCCGAAAAAAAAGCCATTATCGAGCTTAAAAAACAGGCCGATACACTTGCGCAGTCCCTTGGCCTCCACGTAGCCCGGTTTACGCAGATCAGTGTTTCTGATCAGGGCTACCCCCACCCTATGCCCATTATGCTCCGGGCTGCTGTTGCCGGTGCGGCAAACGATTCGCTTGATGCCAGCCCCTCCAGCACGGCGGAAACCCAGACCGTGCGCGCGGACCTGCGGGCAACCGTTCTTCTCGAACCCTGAGCAGACCTCTGGGGTCGGGTATCATAGTGGTAAGCTGCGCCCCAAAACCGGGGCGCATAAACGCTGCATAAAAGACTGCACGCACAAAAAAACCGCCCGGGGGCCAACCTCGGGCGGTTTTTTATAACCAGTCCAGACAGAAAAATGCTTAGCGCGGTGCCAGCACCATAATCATCTGGCGGTTTTCAAGGCGAGGCATCTGCTCAACCTTGGCCAGTTCATCAATCTCTGTCCGAATCCGTTCCAGGACCTTGATCCCCAGTTCCTGATGCGCCATTTCGCGCCCACGGAAACGCAGTGTGACCTTGACCTTATCCCCGTCGCCAATAAAGCTTTTCACAGAGCGCATCTTAACCTGGTAGTCATTTTCGTCGATGTTCGGACGAACCTTGACTTCCTTGATTTCAATAACTTTCTGTTTTTTCTTGGCTTCGTTGCGCTTTTTCTGCTGCTCGTACTTGAACTTGCCGTAGTCAAGAATCTTTACTACCGGCGGCTCAGCATTGGGGCTTATTTCCAGCAGGTCCAGCCCAACGCCATAGGCACGGGCAAGCGCATCACGCACGGACATAACGCCCGCCATTTCGCCTGTTTCATCAATCAGGCGAACCTGCGGCACACGAATTTCTTCATTCACGCGCGGCCCTTCTTTGCTGGGTGCCGCGGGGTAAGGGGATCTGACTATGGTCGGCTCCTGTAATACATTTCAAAAACAAACAGAAGCACCGTTACCCGGTGCTCCGCCTGCGGTTAGTATGTGCGCAATTCTCCGCTGTTTATCAAGCGGTCCATGCAATAAATCAGGGGCATTGCAGCATTGCCACAAAAACCCGGCCTGCTTCACGCCTTTTTGCGCAGGTCAGGTGGTGTCGCTTCGTGGCTGAGTGCAGCAATGGCCTGATCCAGCGTTAGCACCTCCTGCGCCTGCGAGCCAAGGCGGCGCATGGCCACAGTACCTTCCTCTGCCTCGCGCCGCCCGACGACCAGAATAACCGGTACGCGGCCTACGCTATGCTCACGGACCTTGGCGTTGATCTTGTCGTTACGGACATCCGCCTCAGCCACCAGCCCGGCATTACGCAGGGCCGCGGCAACATCCTGCGCATAGGGTGCGGCATCGCTGACAATGGAGGCCACAACCACCTGAACAGGTGCCAGCCACAGCGGGAAGCGCCCAGCGTGCTGCTCGATCAGAATCCCGAGGAACCGCTCGAACGAGCCCAGAATGGCGCGGTGCAGCATAACGGGGCGGTGCTTGGCCGAGTCCTCGCCCACATAGCTGGCATCCAGCCGTTCGGGCAGAACAAGGTCCACCTGCAAGGTGCCACACTGCCAGTCGCGGCCAATGGCGTCACGCAGCACGAATTCGAGCTTGGGACCGTAAAATGCCCCCTCACCCGGGTTATATTCGTACTCGACCCCGGCAACGGTGCAGGCTTCCTTGAGTGCGGCTTCGGCCTTGTCCCACACCGCTTCGCTGCCTGCGCGCTGTTCTGGGCGGTCAGCAAACTTGACGCGTACGTGCTCAAACCCGAGGTCCTGGTACACTTCGTGCAGCATCTTCACAAACTGTACGGTCTCGGCCGCAATCTGGTCCTCGGTGCAGAAGATATGCGCATCATCCTGCGTAAAGCCACGCACACGCATCAGGCCATGCAGAGCGCCCGAGGGTTCGTAACGATGGCAGGCGCCAAATTCGGCCATGCGAAGCGGCAGCTCACGGTAGGAGCGCAGCCCATGGCGGAAAATCTGCACATGGCACGGGCAGTTCATGGGTTTGAGGGCGAGGGTTTTATCCTCATCCTCCACCGTGGCGACAAACATGTGGTGGCGGTATTTGTCCCAGTGGCCCGATGCCTCCCACAGACCACGGTCCACCAGTTGGGGGGTACGCACTTCCTGGTATCCGTGGCGGGTCTGTGCGCGGCGCATGTAGTCCTGCAACACGGAATAAACGCGCCAGCCCTTGGCGTGCCAGAACACCTGCCCGACGGCCTCTTCCTGAAAATGGAACAGCCCCATCTCCCGCCCGATGCGGCGGTGGTCACGCTTTTCGGCTTCCTCAAGCTGGAGCAGATAGGCGTCGAGTTCCTTCTGGTCGCGCCATGCGGTGCCGTACACGCGGGTCAGCATGGGGTTGCGGTGGTCCCCGCGCCAGTAAGCGCCAGCGACCTTCATCAGCTTGAAGGCGGTTCCCACATCCTTGGTGGTGCGCAGGTGGGGGCCACGGCACAGGTCCAGCCACTGGCCCTGCCGGTAGATGGAAATATCTTCCGTTTCCGGCAGGTCACGAATCAGCTCGGCCTTGAACGATTCGCCGCGTTCTTCAAAAAACGCAATGGCGGCATCACGCGGCCAGACTTCGCGCTCGAACGGCTCGGCCCGTGCCACGATTTCCTTCATCTTGGCTTCGATGGCGGCAAAGTCTTCGGGGGTAAACGGCTCGGCACGGAAAAAATCGTAATAAAACCCGTGTTCAATGGACGGGCCAATGGTCACCTGCGTACCGGGGAACAGCTCCTGCACGGCCTCAGCCAGCACGTGGGCGGCATCGTGGCGGATCAGTTCGAGCGATTCCGGGTCCTTTTTGGTAATAAAGCGGACCTTGGCATCGGCTTTTATGGTCTGGCGAATATCGCTGAGCTGGCCGTCCACTTCCATGGCCAAAGCGGCCTTGGCCAGTCCTGCACCAATGGACTCTGCCACCGTAGTGCCCGTAACTGGCCCGTCAAAACTGCGAACAGAACCGTCGGGCAGGGTGATAGCGGGCATAGGTGCAAGCTCCAAAAGGATAGGAAGAATAAAAGCAAAGAGTGTTTAATGGCGCTACCAGAGCGCGGCTGCAACCCTCTGCACCGAAAGGAATGCAAGATCACGCGCCCATAACACGTCCACCTGCCCCGGCGCATACCCCAAAGGGGCTGTGCGCGCAGGCGTACTGTCACGCGAAAACAGGACAAGGCAGCGGCACCCAACCTCGGCAGCCAGATGCATGGGGCCTGTATCGTTCCCCACCGCCCCCCATGCCCGTGCGGCAAGGCCCGCCAGGTCGGGCAGGCTGGTCTGGCCTGTCAGGTCCAGCGCCTGCGGGCAGTGCCGCAGGATCTGTGCCGCCAGAGGCTGCTCCCCGGCACTGCCAACCACAACGGGGGTTATGCCGTGCGCTACCATCTGGGCCGCCAACTGGCCGTAATGCCCGGCAGGCCAGCGTTTGGCGGGGCGATGGGGCGCCGCACCGGGTACCAGCAAGGCATAGGGCTGGGGCAGGTGCGGCCCACCACCCACCAGCCAACCAAGGTCGGGCCGGTCCACCGGGGTAACGCCCGCCATGCGCAACTGGTCACGCTGGCGGGGGCGTGTGTGCATGATGTCCCGCCACGGATTGGCGTGGGGCAAGGCTGCACGCCCCACATGCCCGGACCACACCGGCCGCCCCGCCAGCCAGAAATACCGCGCAGTGCGCCCCGATGTCTGCAAATCATAAACCCGGTCATACCCACGCAACTGCCGCCTTAGGGTGCGTAGCCCGGCAAGGTTGGTCCAGCGGGGGCGGTGGTCCACTTCCACATGGTCAAACCATGGGGCAAGGCGGGCCAGATCCACAAAGGGGCGGGTTGTCAGCAGGGTTATGCGGGCTTTGGGGTGTGCGCGCCTTATGGCCTCGAACGGGCCAAAACTCTGCACAAAATCCCCCAGCGCACTCAGCCGGATAACCAGAATACGCTGCGGGTCCAGCCCCGGCTCTCCGCTCATGGAGAATCGGGGTCTGCCGCCATTACGGCCAGATCCTGACGGGCCATGTCTGCCTCGTGGCTGTCGGGGGAGAGGTCCAGCACCTTCTGCCAGTCCTGCTGCGCACCAGTGGCATCGCCCTTGCGTTCGCGAATAATCCCGCGCTCCAGCAGGGCGGCTGCACTGTCTGGCGCCACAGCCAGAGCATGGGCAACATGCTGCATGGCAAGGTCAAGCCGCCCCATCTTGCGCTCGGCCTCGGCCAGCAGAACATAGGCTTCGGGCATGGCACCGGGCTGGTGGGCTATCAGGGCCGTAAGTTCCTGCTCCGCCAGATCGGCCCGGTTCTGGGCCAGCACGCTGCGCGCCCGGGCAATTTGTAAGGACTGGTCATGGGGTTGGGCCAGCAGCCCAAAATCCGCGCTGGCCTGCGCTTTGCCCGGCACTCCGGCGGCAAGCCATGCCTCGGCGGCCTCATCCTCCAGAGTTGCACGCAGGGCTGGCGGAGGCACATCCCCCTTGGGTGCGGTCTGGTGGGCCAGTTCATCCAGCTCACGCGCGGATTCGTCTTCATCCCCCGCTTCAAGCAGGGCCAGAGCGTGGCAGTGCCGGGCATCCCGCCCGCCGCCATGGTGCAGCCAGTCCAGCGCGTAATCCCGCGCGCCGTAGGGGTCATCACCGATCATGGCCATGCAGGTGGTCACGGACCAGACCTGTTTTTTATCCCCCGACGCCTGCTGCGTGCGGGCCTGTGCGACATCTTCAAACGAAGATGCTCCCGCCAGAACAACAGCGCCAGCCAGCATGCAGGGCAAGGACCGACGCGCAGAGAAAACTGCTTTCATAGACCATCCATAGCAAACTCTGGCCCATACTGGTCAAGCGCGGACCCCAGCATGTTCAGAATATGGCACTTTTGCCCCTGTGCGTGATAATAGGAGCACCATGGCCAGTTCTCTAAGCTCTCCTGTTATTTTGCAAATTCTTCCTGCCCTGCAGCAGGGGGGGGTTGAACGCGGCACGCTGGAAATGGCGCAGGCCATTACTCAGGCCGGGGGCAAGGCCCTTGTTGCCAGCAGCGGTGGCCGCCTTGTGCCCATGCTGCGGAGTCTGGGGGCAGAGCATATTACCCTCCCCGAATGTGGCAGCCGCAACCCCGCACATGTCTGGAAGAATGCCCGTGTACTGGCCCGCATACTGGGCCAGCACAATGTGGCTCTGGTGCATGCCCGCTCCCGCATTCCCGCCTGGACAGCCAGAATGGCGTGCAGGCGTACCCGCACCGCGTTTGTCACCACATGGCATGGCGTGCATGCCAACACCATGCCGGGCAAAAAGCTGTATAACTCCGTGCTGGCCAGCGGGGACCGGGTTATCGCCATAAGCGCGCATATCGGGCGGATGCTCCACAAGGACTACAATGTACCTGCCACCCGCCTGCGGGTTATTCCGCGCGGGGCGGATATAGGGCAGTTCAGCCCCCATGCGGTCAGCGGGCAGCGCATGCACCAGCTTGCCGAACAATGGGGCATTCCCGCAGGGTCAGCCATTATTCTCATGCCCGGCAGGCTTACCGGCTGGAAAGGGCAGACCCTTGTGCTGCAGGCACTGGCGCAACTGGAAGCCGGGCTGCCCGACCAACCATGGCACTGCGTGTTTGCCGGGTCCGACAAGGCAGACGGGCGCTACGTGCAGGAACTCACCCAACTGGCCAGCAGCCTTGGGCTGGACGACAGAATCCGCTTTGCCGGCCACTGCGAGGACATGCCCGCCGCCATGGCACTGGCCACCATGGTGCTTGTGCCCTCCCTCCGCCCCGAACCCTTTGGCCGTGTTGTGGTGGAAGCACAGGCCATGTGCCGCCCGGTTATTGTCTCCCACCATGGGGCGGCGGTGGAAACGGTGGAGAATGGTGTAACCGGTCTGTCTGTTCCTCCCAACAATGTGGAGGCACTGGCCGATGCCATGTTGGCCGTACTCAACGCCCCGGCAGCCTCACTCGTCCATATGGGCACGGCCGCCCGGCAGGCAGTTGTGGCGCACTACACAACCGAGGCCATGCAGCACGCAACATTGGGCGTCTATGACGAGTTACTGGGCACCCGGCTGGCCCCTGCCTTCCTCCACACCAAAAATGAGACCGCCCCCTTTCAGGACCACGGTCTTGCGGGGTAAGACACACTCTTCCTTCCTCCACCCACAGGGCAGAGCATGAGTGCCGCATCCCCCTCCACGCAGCCCCTTTTTGCCCAGACGCCGCGCAAGCTGGCCTTTATGGCCGCCCCCACGCATGAGGCACGGATGGAGTTTGACCGGCTGGTAGCCCATTACGGCAACTGCCACCCTGGCGATGCGGAAATTATTGTCTGCCTGGGGGGGGACGGCTTTATGCTCGAAACCCTGCGTGTGGTGCTGGAAACACAGCTCACCGCCCCGGTGTATGGCATGAACTGTGGCTCCGTTGGGTTTTTGATGAACCCGATGGACGAAGAAGACCTGCCCCACCGCCTTTTTCACGCACAGGCGGCCACCCTGCACCCGTTGCGCATGACCGCCACCACCAGCAGCAATGAAACGCACGAAGCGCTCGCCCTGAATGACGTGTACCTGTTCCGCCAGACACGCCAGGCCGCCAAGCTCCGCATAGATGTGGATGGGCTGGTCCGTGTGCCTGAGCTGATCTGCGATGGCGCATTACTGGCAACACCGGCAGGCTCCACCGCCTATAACCTTTCCGCTCACGGGCCTATTGTTCCGCTTTCGGGCAATCTGCTCCCGCTTACACCCATATGCGCCTTTCGGCCCCGCCGCTGGCGTGGCGCGCTGCTGCCCTCCACCGCCCATGTAGGTTTTACGGTCATGGAGGCCGAAAAACGGCCCGTGGCTGCTGTGGCCGATTCGGTAGAAGTGCGCAACGTGACCTCGGTTCAGGTGCGAGAAGACCGCAACCTGACCGTAACCTTACTGTTTGATCCGGGGCAGACACTCTCCGAACGTATTGCAGAAGAGCAGTTTTCCGCATGACTGCGCGCCGTTTTGCCCCACCTTGCCAGAATACCCCGTTTTATCCCTCCCACCTTCTGGGCTAGTCTGCACTGCAATGAAAAAAATGTTCTCCCTTTCGTGCCGTCTGTCCCTGCTCTGCGCCGCAGGGCTGGTCGGAGCGGGCACAGCCCATGCCCAGATCACGACCAACACACAGGCACTCGACAGTCTGGCAGATGCACAGCCCCCCGCGGCCTCCAGAACAGCCGCCACGCAGGCAAGGCAGAACACACCCCAGCACCCGCACGCTCAGCGCCACGTAGTCCCCCGGCCTACGCCGCGGCCGCAGGCACAGATCTCCACACCCGGAACCACCCAGCCAGCCGCCACGGCAAATGCTGCCGCCCCCCGAACCACGCCACCAGCACCAGCACCAGCACCAGCACCAGCACCAGCACCAGCAGGGCAGAACACGCAGCCATTGCCAACGCCAGCAGGTAATCCCGGCACGGCCCAACCTGCTCCTGCTCCTGCTCCTGCTCCTGCTCCTGCTCCTGCGGGTGGGACTGGCACCGCGCAGGCACAACCGGTTGCAGCCCCTGCCCCGGTACGCCCCGCGCCGGAAGCCACTATCCCCAATGCGCCACCGGGCGTGCCGCAGCTTACCCCGCCTCCCTCCGATGTGGAGGTGCACCCCTTCCCCATTCCGCCGCAGCCTGCCGTGCAGCTTCAGGCGACCGGCACTCTCACGCCCATTCCCGGTGGTGTGCGCCTGACATTTGCCCCCGGCTCGGCCGACCTTAACCCCGAAACGCATCAGGCCATTCTGGCATTCGGGCAGAACCTTGCTTACAAGCCGCATGTTCGCGCCCTTGTGGATGCCTATAGTTCAGGGTCGGCGGATGACCCCTCACTCCCACGGCGCATGGCTCTTGCCCGCGGCCTGGCAGCGCGGAGCGTGCTGATGAACGGCGGAACGCCTTCGACCAGAATTTATGTGCGGGTTATTGGTCAGCCCCAGAACGCCAAGCCGGATGCGCCACAGGACTATATTGATATTTACCAGTCTGACATGGAGCCATAACGCGGCATAAGCCGCTACGGCGTACGGCTCGCCCCCAGCCTGCCGGGGGCGATGCACAAACCACTCAGATTGTAAGGTAAAGGTGGGCAGCAGGCGGCATTACGCGCCTGCTTTTTGCTCTTCCATACGGATACGGGCCTGTGTGGCCAACTGGTCCACCAGTTCGTTCTCCGGCACGCCAGAGTGGCCCTTAACCCAGTGCCATGACACATCATGCGGTTTGGCCGCATCCAGCAGGCGCCGCCACAAATCCATATTGGCAACAGGATCCCCCGCCGCATTGCGCCAGTTCCGGCGAACCCAGCCTGTATGCCAGCGCGTAATGCCGTTCCGCACATATTCGCTATCGGTATGCAGGTTAACGGTGCAGGGCTTGGTCAGCGCTTCCAGTGCTTCAGCGGCGGCTGTCAGTTCCATGCGGTTATTGGTGGTTGCCAGTTCCCCGCCCGAGAGTTCGCGCTCAACGCCCTTGCAGCGCAGCAACACCCCCCAGCCGCCGGGGCCGGGGTTGGGCTTGCACCCGCCATCTGTCCAGATTTCAACCTGCATCCGGTTTTCCGGGGTTGGGGAAGAAGGTTCAGAGTCCATAACCACCCACAGTCTGCGTTGCCAGATGGAACCTGAGCCGTTTGAGGTAATCCAGCGGTTTTTTGGGCGTGACCAGCGCATCGGCCGGGGTGTTGATCCAGTCGTACAGCCGGGTCAGCAAAAAGCGCATGGCCGCACCTTGGGCCAGAACCGGCATGGCATAGCACTCGGCCTCATCAAGCTTCCGCACTTCCTCATACCCCAGCAGCATCTGGCGGGCGAAGGTCACGTTAAACGCGCCATCGGGCTGGAAGCACCACGCGTTCAGGCAGATGGCCACGTCGTATGCAAGGTAGTCCGTGCAGGCAAAATAGAAATCAATCAGCCCCGATACACCGTGGTTGAGGAAAAACACGTTATCGGGGAACAGATCGGCATGAATTTGCCCGCGCGGCAGGGTTGGGTTGCCACCGTGGCCCGGCCATGCGGGCACAATACGGGCCAGAGCCTGCTCCAACTCCGCCTGCAAACCCGGCTGCACCGTGTTGGCCCCACCCGCGCAGCTTTGCAGCAGGGGTGCCCATGCGGTTGGCCCCAGCGCATTGGCACGCTCTGGGGCATAGGACCGGCCTGCCGCATGCAGTTGCGCCAGCGCACGGCCAAGAGGGCGGCAATGCTCGCCCCGCACCGTACGCGGCCAGACACCGGGCAAAAACGTGGTAATGGCCGCAGGACGGCCCGCAAGGGTTTTTAGCGTTTCCCCCCGCCGGTCTGCCACCGGCTGCGGGCAGGTAACCCCTTCCCGCGCAAGGTGCTGCATCAGACCCAGAAACCAGGGCAGTTCGCGCGCATTCACCCGCTTTTCGTACAGAGTGAGAATAAAATCCCCTTCGGTTGTACGCAGCTGGAAGTTGGTGTTCTCCACCCCCTCGGCAATGCCACGGAACGACACCAGATCCCCAATGGCAAAATCTGCCAGAAAGTCCTGCAGCGCCTCGTCGCTAACGTCCGTGTAAACGGCCATAAACCACCTTTAGCCCAAGGGTGCGGGAAGACGGAACGTTACGTTTTCTTCCTTCACGATCCGTTCTTCAATGCACAGGGTGTAACGCTTGGCCATTTCTGCCAGCATTTCCTGCACCAGAGCTTCCGGTGCGGAGGCACCCGCCGTAATGCCCAGCGTACCCACGCCATCAAGCACGGACCAGTCCAGCGCATCCAGGCGGGGCACCAGCAGGGCACGGGCAGCGCCAGAGCGTTCGGCCACTTCCCGCAGACGCTGGGAGTTGGAAGAGTTGGGCGAGCCAATAACAATAACCAGATCGCACTCGGGGGCTATGGTCTTGACCGCTTCCTGCCGGTTGGTGGTGGCGTAGCAGATATCCTCGCGCTTTGGCCCTTCGATCAGGGGGAAGCGCTCACGCAGGATGTCCACGATTTCTGCCGTATCATCAACCGAGAGGGTGGTCTGGGTAATAAACGCCAGCATGCTCGGGTCCGCAGGCTGCACGCTGCGGGCTTCGTCTGCATCGTTGATCAGGGTTACAGCCCCGGCGGGGAGCTGGCCCATGGTGCCCACAACCTCGGGGTGACCGGCATGGCCGATCATGAGGATATGGCGGCTTTCCGGGCCACCTGCGGCATAATGGCGCTCGGCCTCGCGGTGGACCTTGGACACCAGCGGGCATGTGGCATCCAGATACAAAAGGTTGCGGCGCTCGGCTTCGGCCGGCACGGTCTTGGGCACGCCATGGGCGGAAAAAACAACGTGACCATCTGCGGGAACTTCGTCCAGTTCCTCCACAAAGATGGCACCCTGTGCCTCCAGCTCCTCTACAACGGTGCGGTTATGAACGATCTCGTGTCGAACATAGACCGGCGCGCCGTAACGGCGAATGGCTTCCTCCACCACACGGATGGCGCGGTCCACCCCGGCACAAAAGCCGCGCGGGCCAGCCAGAAGGACCTTGAGTGAGCGGCCATGCTGCGTATCCGCGGTCTGGGTGGTGGTAAGGGTGTCAGTTTGATCGGGCATGGTGTTCCCCAAAGTTGCAGCGGACTGTATAGAGAAGATAACTGGCTATGAAGACGCATACTGAAAACAGGCTACGCCCGAAACCCGGTAAAGGCCGTGGCAGTTGTGGCCTACGCAAAGGACGCATGTGATGCAACCCGTTTTGCAGCATTCAAGACGTGAAACACGCGCGCTGCCGGGCGTTGCGGGTTGGTGCGTCACCTATTTTTGTTCCTCCACCCCTTATAATGCCGGATCACTCCATGCCTTATGATCTTACCCGCCTGCGCCGCCTGCTCCCCCGCGTAACTGCTTGTGGCGCACTGGCCATGGGCCTGCTGACAACTCTGGCGGCCTGCAGTGGCGGAGAAAGCGCCTCCATGGAGTTCGCACCTGCCTGCCCCATTACACATATCCCCTCCGAGGCAGCGGACTATTACCTGTATAACGGGAAAGGTACCGGTTTTGGTGATCTGGTGGCGCGGGCCAGTATTGTCAAGCTGGAGGGAGAATGCTCCGCCGGTGGCCCCAAGGACCTGAAGACCCGAGTCGTACTGCATATTACGGTTGAACGCGGCCCAGCCTCCTCTACCGAGATGCTGAACATACCGTGGTTTATTGCCGTGATGCATGGCGACCGGATTGTGAACAAGCACATCTTCCGCCACACCGTTACGTTCCCGGCCAACCTTGCAACGTTTGACACCACCAGCAAGGTGGTCACGATCGACCTGCCAATTCCCCCCCGCAATGTCGATTCCGACTACCGGTTCGAGGTGGGATTCCAGCTAAGCCCACGCCAGCTTGAATATAACCAGACGCACCTCAAACGGGCGAACTATCAGGCTTACTAAGCAAATTGGGGTGCGCAAGGGAGCATCCGCCCTTGTGCACCCCACCGTTACAAGCCTGTAACGCGCGCCCCGCCCATTAGGTGGCGGGCGGTGCGTCAGGGGGGAAGCGGGCCTCTTTTATGGCGGCATTCTGCCGGTCGGTCAGGGCCTGCTCATCAAACCCTTCCACAATTTCGTGGAACAGTTCGCTCCAGTTCATTTTAACCTTGAGCCGCATAAACACCGACCCAAGCCCAATGGCCGAGCGGTCCACCAGCACAAATTCGCGCGGCAGGCGCACACCCCCTGTTTTTTGCAGCCCTTCATGCACACGGCTCAACACCTCGCGCCCGTGTTCGGGGGTGTTCTCTTCCTGAATGTAACGCTCACGGTTATCCATGAGCGGGGCATAAAGCAGGCTTGCCCATTCATTGAGCACACGCACCTTCTCGCGCGAGAGGTCCTTGAAGCCCCATGCCTCGTACGCATGGGCGGCCAGGTCCTCATCCTTCGTGCGCAGGGCGTTGTACAGGTCGATATTGCCCTTGATGAACGAGGGCCGGAAAATGCGGATCGCCCCAAAATCCAGCAGGTTCAGCCCGCCATCCTCACGCACGGTAAAGTTGCCCATATGCGGGTCACCATGCACCACACCATACTGGTAGAGTGGCACGTACCAACCCCGGAACAGGGCACGGGCAATTTTCTTTTTCTGCTCATCTGAAAGCCCGGCCTTGATGGCGGCATTCAGGTTCTGGCCAGCAACCCATTCCATAGTCAGCAGGCGGCGGGTACTCAGCTCATCTACCGGCAGCGGTACGGTCACATCCGGGCAGTCACGCAAAATGGCGTGATAGAGGCGCATATTGGCGGCCTCACGCCGGTAATCCAGCTCTTCCCGCAGGCGTTCGGCCAGTTCTTCCACCACATCATCCTGACGGATGGCATTATCGAGCTTGTGGTAAACACCAATAGCCATGCGGAACTGCTTGAGGTCCGCTTCCACTGCCGAGTTCATGTCCGGGTACTGGAGCTTGCAGGCCACGCGGCGGCCATCGGCCAGAATGGCTTGGTGCACCTGCCCAAGGCTTGCGGCCGCGGCGGCCTCCTTGCCAAAGGCGCGAAAGTTTTTCTCCCACCCTGCTCCAAGTTCCGCCGTCATGCGGCGGCGCACAAAGTTCCAGCCCATGGGTGGTGCGTTGGACTGGAGCTGGGCCAGTTCCTCCGCATATTCTTCCGGCAATGCGCCGGGTATGGTGGCCAGAAGCTGCGCGGCCTTCATGAGCGGGCCTTTAAGCCCCCCCAGCACGGATTTAAGGTCTTCCGCGTGGGTCAGGCCTGTAGTGCGGATCCCCATTTTGTGCCCGGCCATACGTGCGGCAATGCCCCCCACCGTGCCGGTGGTCTGCACCATACGCCGCAATTCCCCGAACATGCCGGAGTTATCAAGATCACGCGCCATGCTCTGCCTGCTCCAACTGGTCAATAAAGCCGGAAATCACATCCAGCCCCTTGCGCCAGAAACCGGGGTCCGAGGCATCCAGCCCGAAGGGGGCCAGCAGTTCCTTGTGGCGCAGCGTGCCACCGGCTTCCAGCATGGCGATGTATTTGTCCTGAAAACCCGGAGCCCCTTCGCTGAACACCTTGTACAGTGCGTTTACCAGACAATCCCCGAACGCATAGGCGTACACATAGAAGGGGGAATGGATAAAGTGCGGGATATACGCCCAGAACACATCGTAATCAGGGGTAAAGTTAAAGGCCGGACCAAGGCTTTCGGTCTGCACCGCGCGCCAGATTTCACCAATCCGTTCGGGCAGCAGTTCGCCTTTTTTCCGCTCGTCATGCACGCGGGTTTCAAACTCGTAGAACGCAATCTGGCGCACCACGGTGTTGAGCATATCCTCCACCTTACCAGCCAGCAGCAGGCGGCGGCGGGCGGGGTCTTTTTCCGTATCCAGAAGGGACTGGAAGGTAAGCATCTCCCCAAACACACTGGCGGTTTCGGCCAGTGTGAGCGGGGTGTCGGACATCAGGTAACCCTGCTTTGCCGCCAGAACCTGATGCACGCCGTGCCCCAGTTCGTGCGCCAGCGTCATCACATCCCGAATGCGGCCGTGGTAGTTGAGCAGAATATACGGGTGGGCCGATGGCACGGTGGGGTGGGCAAACGCGCCGGGGGACTTGCCGGGAGCGGGCGGCACATCAATCCACGGGCTGCTCAGGAAGGTGTTGATCACCTTGCCCATGCGCGGGTCAAACCCGTCATACGCCTTCTGCACAATGGATTTGGCTTCAGTCCACGGAATCTGGCGGTCCTCGCAACCAGGCAGGGGGGCGTTGCGGTCCCAGTGCTCCAGCTTGTCCAGCCCCATCCATTTGGCCTTGAGCGCATAATAACGGTGGGACAGACGCGGATAATCCGTGCGCACGGCTGAAACCAGCGCATCCACCACGCCATCTTCCACCATGTTGGACAGATTGCGCGAGGATGTGGGGCGGGCAAAATGCCGCAACCCGTCGGATATGGATTTGTCCTTGGCCAGCGTGTTGGTAATGAGCGCAAACAGGCGCACATTCCCTTCAAACACGCTCCCCACAGCCTTGCCTGCGCGCTCGCGCACTCCACGGTCTGTATCGGACAGGCGGTTAAGCGCATCGCCCACCGTCATGGTCTGCCCATCCACCGTAACCCGCAGAGCGGCTATGGTTTCATCAAACAGGCGGCACCATGCCTGCGCGCCGGTTACGGATTTTTCCAGCAGCACTTTTTCCACGTCATCGCCAAGCTGGTGGGGGCGGTACATGCGCACGTCACGCAGGTAAGGCTGCCAGCGGGCAAGAGCGGGATCGTCCATTTTGGCCTGAAGGTCGGCCTCTTCCAGCCGGTTGAGTTCCAGCCCGAAGAACAGGAGGTCGCTGGAAATATCGGTCAGCCGTTCGTTAATGGACTGGCTGAAGCGGCTGATGGACGGGTTGGACGAATCCGCAGCAAACAGCAGCGAGGCATAGGAGCCTGCCCGGCCCAGTTTTTCCTCTATCTCTTCAAACTCGCTCATGGCCTGCGCCAGCTGCCCGCCGTTCAGGCTGTTCAGGCGGCCCAGATACAGCTTGGCAAAGCTTTTGGCAGCCGCGGCAGCTCCAGCCAGATCGGCCTCCAGTTGCGGGTCGTCCATGCCCGCGTACAGGGCCGACAGGTCCCAGCGCGGCAGGGCAGCAGCGCTCTGGTCGGAGGAAGGGGCAGGTCCGGCTTCCGCCGCCATGAGCGGAAGTGACAGCGAACGGGAAAAATGCGCGGTATGTTCCATGCCCCCACTCTACCGCGCAAATCCACCAGAGGCGAGAGCCCTTGCATGCAAAGACAAGGCACCAGAACGGCAAAACGGGCGAGAGCCATAAGCCCCCGCCCGTTTTGTGCACGCATGCCCTGTTAAGGCTGGTTCAGGCCGATTTGGCCTGTTCTGCGCCTTCAACATCAAAGCCGATGATTCTGGCGTAGTCGCGGGGCACAATCTGCCAGAACTGGGGCAGAACCTCGTCCCACTTATGCAGCAGCATGGAGGCGTAGGCCGAGCCGGTTTCCTCCACATGGCGTTCCACCAGAGCACGCAGGCTTTCGGCCCATTTGGGGTCGGTTACACGCGACCACAGCAGAGCTTCGGGGTTGATGCGCTTGGTAAAGCCCCCATTGCTGTCCAGCACAAAGGCCATGCCGCCGGTAAAGCCTGCGCCAAAGTTGTCGCCCACTTCACCCAGCACCACAACGGTACCACCGGTCATGTATTCGCAGCAGTTGGAACCGCAGCCTTCAATAACCGCTGTCGCGCCAGAGTTACGCACGGCAAAGCGTTCACCAGCCTGCCCTGCGGCATACAGTTCACCCGCTGTAGCGCCGTAAAGCACCGTGTTGCCAATAATGGCGTTCTGGTTGGACACAAGCGTAGAGGACGGAGACGGGCGAACCGTAATGGTCGCGCCCGAAAGGCCCTTACCCACGTAATCGTTTGCATCGCCCAGCACTTCCAGCTTGAGGCCCTGCACCGCAAACGCCCCAAGGGACTGCCCGGCCGAGCCGCGCAGGCGCACGGTCAGGTGGCCCGGAGCCAGCGTTTTCATGCCGAACTGACGCACGATGAGGGAGGAAATGCGCGTGCCAATGGCGCGCTGGGTGTTCTGCACATTGTAGTGCAGCTGCATTTTCTCACCATGGTCAAACAGCGGACGGGCATCGTTGATCATCTGCGCGTCCAGCGTATCGGGCACCTCGTTACGGCCTTCAAGCGTGCAGTAACGGGCAAACGGCCCCGGGTCTGCCTGCGAAAGCAGGGAGTTCAGGTCCAGATCGTCCAGATAATCCGCCCCGCGGGAAACCTGACGCAGCAGGTCCGTGCGGCCGATAATCTCGTTCAGCGTACGGAAGCCAAGGGAGGCCAGAATGTTCCGCACATCCTCCGCAATGAAGGAGAACAGGTTGATCACCTTTTCCGGCGTGCCTTCAAACTTGGCGCGCATGGCCGGGTCCTGCGAGCACACGCCAACCGGGCAGGTGTTGGAGTGGCACTGGCGCACCATAATGCAGCCCATGGCCACAAGGCTGGCCGTGCCAATACCAAACTCTTCCGCACCCAGCATGGCGGCGATCACCACATCACGCCCGGTCTTGATGCCACCATCGGCACGCAGGCGCACGCGGTGGCGCAGGCGGTTGAGCATGAGAACCTGATGCGTTTCCGCCAGCCCCAGCTCCCACGGCAGACCCGCGTATTTGATGGAGCTGACCGGGCTTGCCCCCGTACCACCGGAATGGCCGGAAATAAGAATGGCATCGGCCTTGGCCTTGGCCACACCCGCGGCAATGGTGCCAATACCCGAACGGGCCACCAGCTTAACGGTTACGCTGGCATCGGGGTTGATCTGCTTGAGGTCATAAATAAGCTGGGCCAGATCCTCGATGGAATAAATATCGTGGTGCGGCGGCGGGGAGATCAGCGTAACCCCCGGCGTTGCATGGCGCAGCTTGGCAATAAGCTCGGTGACCTTGAAGCCGGGCAACTGCCCGCCCTCACCTGGCTTGGCTCCCTGGGCCACCTTGATTTCCAGCTCGCGGCAGTCGTTCAGATACTGCGCGGTCACCCCAAAGCGGCCAGACGCCACCTGTTTGATGGCGGAGGATGCGTTATCCCCATTCGGGCGTGGCTTGGCGCGTGCCGGGTCTTCCCCACCCTCACCGGAATCGGATTTTGCGCCAATCCGGTTCATGGCGATGGAGAGGGTCTCATGCGCTTCAGGGCTGAGTGCGCCGAGCGAAATGGCAGGCGAGATCAGGCGTTTACGCAGCTGCGTAATGCTTTCCACCTCTTCTACCGGAATAGGCGTGCGCCCTTCGCGGAAGTCGAGCAGGTCACGCAGGGCCACGGGCGGCTGGGCACGCACGGCATCGGCATAACGCTGGTAAATGGTAAAGCTGTCTGTTGCCACGGCAGTCTGGAGCATATGGATCAGCCCGCCATCAAATGCGTGCTGCTCCCCACTGCGGCGCAGTTTGTACAGCCCGCCAACCGGCAGGGTGAGCGCGGAAGCCGAACCCCATGCCTGCTCGTGGAAGCTGAGCGCGTTGCGGGCAATACCCGACAGGCCAATACCGGAAATGCGCGAAGGCATACCGGGGAAGAACTCCGCCGTAAGCGCGCGGGACAGGCCCACGGCCTCAAAGTTGCAGCCACCACGGTAGGACGCCACAATGGAAATACCCATTTTGGACATGATCTTGAGTAGACCCTTGTCCACCGCCTTGCGGTAGCGCTCCATGCATTCACGCAGGCTGCGGCTGCCAAACAGGCCACGACGATGGCGGTCTGCAATGCTTTCCTGCGCCAGATACGGGTTAACCGTTGTGGCGCCCACACCAATGGTCACGGCAATGGCATGCACATCCAGCGCCGTGGAGGTGCGCACGTTAAGCGAGGTAAAGGTACGCAGGGACGTCCGCACCAGATGCGTATGCACGGCCCCGGTGGCCAGAATCATGGGGATGGAAGCCCGGTCGGGGGACTGGCCTTCATCCGTCAGGAAGACATGGGTGCAGCCACCCCGCACACTTTCCTCCGCCTCGCGGCGGATGCGGGCAATGGCCTCACGCAGACCGGCCTCACCATCCTTTGCGGGGAAGGTGCAATCAATCACACTGGCGGACGTACCGCAGAAGCCGCGCAGGGCCTCATACTCGCCCGAGGTCAGAACCGGGCTGGGCAGTTGCAGCATGTCGCACTGCTCGGCCGACTGGTCGAGAATGTTGCCAAGGTTACCCAGACGCGTGGCAAGGCTCATCACCCCCGATTCACGCAGGCTGTCGATGGGCGGGTTGGTCACCTGGCTGAACATCTGGCGGAAATAGTGCGACAGGCCACGGTAACGGGGCGACAGCACGGCCAGAGGTGTATCATCCCCCATGGAGCCAATGGCTTCGCTCGCGTCTTCCACCATCGGGTGGAGCAGGGTTTCCAGCTCTTCCAGCGTGGTGCCTACGGCCAGTTGGCGGCGGCGCAGCTCATCGCCCGTGTAGTAAACCGGCTCGGTCACTTCGGAGCGGACAAGATGGCCGATCTTCTGGGTGCGTTTGATCCAGTCAGAAAAATCCTGACGGGAGGACAGCACATCCAGCAGGGCGCTGTTGCCGTAGAGTTTGGCGTCGTCCAGATCCACGCCAATCATCTCGCCCGGGCCAAGGCGACCACGGCTGACAATGGCGTTTTCAGGCACACGCACCATACCGGTTTCCGAACCCACAATCAGCAGGTTATCGGTTGTAACCGTATAGCGCAGCGGGCGCAGGCCGGAGCGGTCCAGCCCGGCCACAACCCAGCGGCCATCGGTCGCGCACAGGGCGGCGGGGCCGTCCCACGGTTCCATAACCGCGTTGCAGTAGGTGAACATATCCCGGTGTTCGGGCTTCATGGCCGCATTGCCGCCCACGCTGGCGGGGATCATCAGCGCCTTGGCTGCGGGCGCATCCCGCCCGGCAAAGGTCAGCAGTTCAAACACGTTATCCAGCGTTGCCGTATCCGACCCGCCGGCCTGCACCAGCGGCTTGATGTCCGCCATCCACGGGTCCAGATCCGGGTGAGACAGCCGTGTTTCGTGGCTTTTCATCCAGTTGATGTTACCCGAAATGGTGTTGATTTCACCATTATGGGCAAGACGGCGGAACGGCTGAGCCAGCTTCCATGTGGGGAAGGTGTTGGTCGAATACCGCTGGTGGTAAATGGCAAAGCGGCTGACAAAACGTTCGTCCAGCAGATCCGGGTAGAACTCGGTCAGATGCTCGGCAAGGAACATGCCCTTATAGATAAGGGAGCGGCAGGAGAGCGAGCAGATATACAGGTCCACCTGCGCCGCAATGGCAGCCTTTTCTATCCGGCGGCGAATAACGTAAAGGTCGCGCTCAAACGCTTCCTCCGTTTTACCCGGCAGGTTGCGGATAAGGATCTGCTCGATTTCGGGGCGGGTTGCATTGGCTTTTTCACCAATGCAGGAGGTGTCGATCGGCACCTGACGCCAGCCGTAAATGCCATAGCCAAAGGCCAGAATCTGGGTTTCGATAATCTGGCGGCACTGTTCCTGCGCCACAAAATCGGTCTTGGGCAAAAACACCTGCCCCACGGCAATGGGGCCATCGCTCGGGCGGTCGCCCGTGCTGGTGATGGCGTCAGCAAAAAACTCCTGCGGGATTTCTACATGAATGCCCGCGCCGTCGCCCGTTTTGCCATCGGCATCAACCGCGCCACGGTGCCAGATGGCTTTAAGCGCGGCAATACCGGCTTCCACCACCTCACGCCGGCGCTTGCCGTCCAGTGCCGCCACAAGGCCCACACCGCAGGAATCGCGTTCGTCCGCCGGGTCATACAGCCCATCCAGCGCCTGTACGTTGGCGTCCCACGCCTTGAGAAACTCTTCACCGCTTTCAGCGGAAACAGTGTGCGAAAACTGTTTCATATCCATTATCCCTGCTCCGCCGTACGAGCCATTGCATCGGCCTTGATCCACTCATGGATGCTCTGGGCGGCTTCCCGCCCGTCCTTGATCGCCCACACGACCAGACTGGCCCCACGCACAATATCCCCTGCCGCAAACACACCGGGCAGCGAGGTCATGAAGCTTTTCTGGTCCACCTTGAGCGTACCCCAGCGCGATGCCGCCAGAGCGGGCTCATCCCACAACTGCGGCAGGGGTTCGGGGTCAAAGCCGAGGGCTGCGATCACCAGATCCGCTTCCAATGTAAAGGAAGACCCTTCCAACGGTTCCACCGACTGGCGGCCCGAAGCATCGGGCAGGCCCAGCTTCATGCGGGATGCGCGCACGCCTGTTACGTGGGTGTCGCCCAGAAAAGCTTCGGGGGCGGCCAGCCATTCAAACTGTACGCCTTCTTCTTCCGCGTTCTTCACCTCACGCGTGGAGCCGGGCATGTTGGCGCGGTCGCGGCGATAGAGGCAGCGCACCGATTTGGCACCCTGGCGGATAGCCGTGCGCACGCAGTCCATGGCCGTGTCACCACCACCCAGCACCACCACGTTTTTACCTGCGGCATCCAGCGCCTGCGCCTCATCAGGCAGGACATCCCCAAGGGAGCGACGGTTGGAGGCGGTCAGGTAATCCAGCGCCTTTTCAATCCCGGCAAGGCCCGCACCGGGGCCACCAATTGCGCGGGACTTGTACACGCCTGTTGCGATCAGCAGCGCATTATGCCGCCCACGCAGTTCAGCAAAGGACAACTCGCCCGGGCCGTTGCCAATACCCTGCCCCAGATGGAAGACAACACCGCCCTCCACCAGCAGTTCATGCCTGCGGGCCACAATGTGCTTTTCAAGCTTGAAGCCGGGAATACCATACACCAGCAGGCCGCCCACGCGGTCATACCGGTCATAGACATGGACCTGATAACCCTGCGCACGCAGCTGGTCTGCCGCGGCCAACCCTGCGGGGCCAGCCCCGACGATCCCTACGGATTCGGCGCGCTCACGCAGGGGGCTGACCGGCTTGACCCAGCCGTTTTCAAACGCCGTGTCCGTTACAAACCGCTCAACCGCGCCAATGGTCACGCTCTCGAACCCCGGTTCGATCACGCAGCTTCCTTCACACAGACGATCCTGCGGGCAGATGCGGCCACAGATTTCGGGGAAGGTGTTGGTAGCGGAGGAAACACCATAAGCCTCCTCCAGCCGGCCCTGCGCCGTGAGCATCAGCCAGTCGGGAATGTTGTTCCCCAGCGGGCAGTGAACAGAGCAGAACGGCACGCCGCACTGCGAGCAGCGGCTAGCCTGTTCGGTGGCCTGTTCTGGCTTAAAGTCGTCGTAAATTTCGTCAAAATCCGTCCGCCGCTCAGCCGCCGTGCGTTTTTGTGGCTGCTTTTGCGGAACGGAGACAAATTTCAGCATCTTGGTTGTCATACGCCATCCCCGGCTAACAAGGGCGCGGCAGACAGTCCTCGCCCCCCCCTAAAATCAAGCAGGAGGGAAAGTGCCTGTTATCCTTCCGGATAAAAAGACAGCATTGCTTACCTATTTTAATTTTAGGCCCGGAATGGCGTTAAATGGCGTATTTTTTATAAAATAATTGGTTCCATTCCGGACCTTTATGAACCCAACCTACCGTTGTGGAACAAAAACCCCGGACCGACCGCCGCCAGCCCTGTACCGTTCCAGATAGAAGGGCACACAGGCCGCCACACTGCGCGGCACAATACCCAGCACCTCGAACCCCGATTCCGTTGGCGGCACAACATTATCCTGCGAGAGCATGAGCAACTGATCGCGCGTGAGCAGCTTGCCGGGCAGGCGCTCCAGCACCGCTGCCTGCAACCGCGCCAGCGCCAGAGGCACACGCATAACGGGCTTGTCACGCTGCGTCTGCTGCAATGCGAACTCGGCAATATCCTGCATGGTCATAATATCTGGCCCGCCAAGCAGCCATTCCCGCCCAGCCAGTTCGGGCGTGGTCGCCAATTGCGCCACGGCCTGCGCCACATCCCCCACATAAACAGGCTGCACGCGGGTAGTTGCCCCATAGACCGGCATAAACGGCAGGTAGCGCGCCAGCGTACCAAACAGATTAAAGAATTTGTCTTCCGGCCCAAAAATAACCGAAGGGCGAACAAGGGAGGCATCCGGACGGAACTGCCTGACCAGCTCTTCCCCCGCAGCGCGGCTCCGCCCGTAGGCAGAGGGCGCATCGGCCGAAGCACCAAGGGCGGACATGTGCACATAGCGCGCAACCCCGGCCTCCGCCGCAAGGCGGGCCACGCGCCCCGCCCCTTCCACATTGACCGCCTGCAAGCTCTGCGCGGAGGAGGAGGACAGAACCGCCGCAAGGTTGACCACCACATCCGCCCCGCGCACGACACAGGCTACCGTGCTGTTATCCAGCACCGAGGCATAAAAAGGCGCAACCTGCCCCACCCGCCCCATGGGGCGCAGCAGGGCACCCTGGTCCGGCCTTCGGCTGGCAACACGCACCGTGTACCCGGCCTGCGCCAGACACTGCACAACATACTGGCCAACAAAGCCATTCCCGCCCAGCACGGCCGCAGTCTTGTTCCCACTCATGCCCGCATTCCCTTGCTTCAGTCTCTTGCGCTTCACGCAATACATGCACTGTGTTGCATTCGCTCCCAACAGGCCAGAGGAGGGGCCGACACAAATTCGTCAAAAAAAATCATTTTACCTGTTGACGGTAGCATGCGTGCGGGGTAAATGCCTCTTCACCAGCCCGGAACACTCCGGGTTGCCATTTGAGCCCAGATGGCGGAATTGGTAGACGCGCAGGTTTCAGGTACCTGTGACCGAAAGGTTGTGGAAGTTCGAGTCTTCTTCTGGGCACCAAATTCTCCCCCGGGAATTTGTCAAGCAAAGCAGCCCCCGCAAGGGGGCTTCTGCTTTTCTGGCCTCCCGCTTTACTCTCCCCTTTTCAAAAATACTGATGCCCTGTGCGCAAGCCGCCAGCATTTTGGCAGCAAGCTATTCCTAGCCACCCCGGCAACAGCACACACCCCAAAATAGTTTCAGCCTGCCAGCCCCGCACCAGCAGAGGCAAAATACAGGTTAACGGCATGGCACATGGCCCCTGCCACCATAGCCCTGTGCCCTGCCTGCCGCAGAGCCGCCTCATCCAGCCTGTTGGACATAAAGCCCATTTCCACCAGAACCGAGGGAATCTGTGCGGATTTAAGCACCGCAAATGCCGCATGGCGGTGCGGGTGCGTTAAAAGCTGCACGCGGGACTGAAAAGCAGACACCACCGCCTGCGCCATATGCGAGGACCCCTTGCGGGTTTCCTCCGTTACCAGACTGGCCAGAATACGCTGCACCTCGGGCGAAGCTCCGTGCACCATGGGGCCACCAAAGCGGTCTGCACTATTTTCTGTACGGGCCAGATCTGCCGTCTGGCTGTCCGATGCCCCGTGGGCGTGGGTGTACACGCTCGCCCCACGCACACTGGCATTATGCAGCGCATCTGCATGCATGGACACAAAAAGAGACGCCCCGTGCTGCTGGGCCATATCCACCCGCCCGTCCAGCGGAATAAAGTGGTCACTCGAGCGCGTAAGGGCTACGCGGTAGCGCCCCGTTGCCAGCAACTGCCGCGCCAATTCCTGCGCTGCGGCCTCGGCCACGTGCTTTTCATAGGTACCGGAAAAACCAATGGCACCGGGGTCTTTGCCCCCATGCCCCGGGTCCAGCATGACCAGCGGCTTGGGTGGCTGGGCGCGCCCGACCACGGCAGGCGCATGCACCGCCGCAGTATGGTGCGCCGTACGCGCACTGGCTGGAGCCAGAGAACTGGCCACAATACCAGCCCCCACCGCCCCGCCTGCCGCAGTGGTCAGGAAGGTTCTGCGCGGCACGGACAGGCTCTGCGGTGCAGGGAGCAGCAGGTGCGTATCCGACCAAACGTGGTCCGGCCTGTGCGGTGCCATCAAGCGCGCCTTTATCCTTGGGTTATCTGGCGGACACTGTGCCCGAAAAATGGCAAAAAAATAACCACCCATTTACACCCCAAAGCCTTTATTACGAATAGCTTGCAGTCTTGCTGTATTTGGGTCATGCTTAATGTGCATGGCATCTGGGCATTAGTGTACCTGCCGTGCACCCTGCTTGTAGCCTTTTGGGCGTTGTGTTTGCGCGGCATGCCCCGCCACCACCCAGCACCCGGAAGCCGAGCAAAGTGATGATTGAAGGATACACGACCATAGCTCGCCCCATTGCCCTGAGTATCTCGGCCAGACCACAGGCACCAGCATGCCTGCCGGGTACTGGCGCGCGGCTGCCAGCGGGCGTTGGGTGCACCTTCGGTTTTCCATTTCACGCCTGTTTATACCCGCTGGAAGCGCCCCTGCTCCGTGCTGCGCCACGTTGGCAAAAGCACCGCTCAGGCTGGCCACCAGCGCACCGGAGTTTTTCTTTTTATGTCAAAGCGGATGCTGATCGACGCAACACACGCAGAAGAAACGCGTGTTGTTGTGATGGACGGAAATAGACTCGAAGATTATGATGTTGAATCTGCTGCAAAAAAGCAGCTTAAAGGCAATATCTACCTCGCTCGTGTTATTCGTGTAGAACCCAGCCTGCAAGCTGCCTTTGTAGAATATGGCGGCAACCGGCACGGCTTTCTCGCCTTTAGCGAAATTCACCCGGATTATTACCAGATCCCGGTAGCTGACCGCGAAAAACTTCTCGCCCTTCAGGCCGAAGAAGAAACGCTGATGGACGACGCTGGCTCCGATTCCGATGAGGACGAAGCCACCGCCCACAACGCGGATGCCGAAGCGGATGAAACCTCCAGCACCGCCGAGAACGACGGCGCCGAAGGAGATGAAGACCGGCAGGAAACACCCGAATACGTAAGCGGTGAAACCGATACGGGCGAGGAAGCGCTTATTCAGAAGCGGATTGCACGCTTCCTGCGCAACTACCGTATTCAGGAAGTTATCCGCCGCCGTCAGGTTCTGCTGGTGCAGGTCGTCAAGGAAGAACGTGGCAACAAGGGTGCAGCGCTCACCACCTACGTCTCGCTCGCCGGCCGTTACTGCGTGCTCATGCCCAACGCGCTGCGTGGGGGCGGTGTTTCCCGCAAGATTACATCCGTGGCCGACCGCCGCCGCCTGCGCGATATTGTAAGCAGCCTGAACCTGCCGCGCGGCATGGCCATGATCGTGCGCACCGCAGGTGCCCAGCGCCCCGGCCCCGAAATTACGCGCGACTGCGAATACCTGCTCCATCTGTGGGACGACATTCGCGAGCACACGCTCCAGTCCATGGCCCCGGCCCTAATTTATGAGGAAGCCAGCCTAGTCAAACGCGCCATCCGCGATGTGTACACGCGTGATGTGAGCGAGATTGTGGTGGATGGTGAAAGCGGGTGGAAAGCCGCACGCGACTTCATGCGCATGCTCATGCCCCAGCACGCCGAAAAAGTGCGCCTGTGGAGCAAGGAGCATCAGCCGCTCTTCACCCACTACCATGTGGAAGGGCACCTGGATGCCATGTTCTCCCCTGTGGTGGCGCTGCGCTCGGGTGGGTATCTGGTCATCAACCAGACCGAAGCACTCGTCGCCATTGACGTGAACTCCGGCAAGGCCACCAGCCAGCGCAATATTGAAGAAACCGCCTTCCGCACCAATCAGGAAGCAGCGGACGAAGTGGCCCGCCAGCTCCGCCTGCGCGATCTGGCCGGGTTGATTGTCATTGACTTTATTGACATGGAATCCCGCCGCCATAACGCCACCATCGAGCGCCGCCTGAAGGACGCCCTGCGCCACGACCGCGCCCGTATCCAGATCGGCTCCATATCGCATTTTGGCCTGCTGGAAATGTCCCGCCAGAGGCTGCGCCCGTCTGTGGCAGAAGCGGCCTTTACGGTCTGCCCGCACTGCAACGGCACCGGCATGACCCGCAGCGTGGAAAGCTCCGCCCTGCACGTGCTGCGCTCCGTGGAAGAGGAAGGCGCACGCCGCCGCGCTGGCGCCATTACGGTGCATGTGGCGGCCGAGATTGCCTTCTACATCCTCAACAACAAGCGTGACTGGCTGGCCAATATTGAGCAGCGCCACCAGATGGAAGTGCTGTTCTCGCCCGACAACACACTTCCCGCGCCGGAAATCCGCATCGAACGCCGCTCCCCGGCCCGCCCCATGGCAGCCGCACAGCAGCACGCGCTGCCTCCGGTTGAAAATGTGGATGTGGATGTTCCCTCATCCGCTCCCGCAGCCACACCTTCCAACCCCACCCCAGACACGGCAGAAGCCGCCACAGGGGATGAGGAACCACGCCGCCGCCGCCGTCGCCGTCGTCGCCGTGGCGGGAATGGCAACGGTAATGCGCAGGGCCAGAATGGTATGCCCGCTTCCGCCGAAACGGACGCGGAAGACACCGAGGAACCCGCAGCAAACGAGGCCGCTCCAAGTGCCCCCGCACAGCAGCAGGGCGCCGATGGGCAGCACCTTGTTCCCGGTCGCCGCCGCACACGCCACTCCCGCGTGCAGCGTCAGGCTCCCGAATCGGGGGCAGAACAGCGCGTGACCATAGAGGAAGGCCCCGCTCCCCGCCCGCAACGCGCGGTCTGGACCGGGCCAACCCCTGCCAACCCGTTTGGCGATGGGCCGGATATTTTTGAACTGCTGGAAAACAGTGCGCAGGCCAAGCCCGCCCCTGCCCCCGCAGCCAGAGAACCCGCCCGCAAGGATGTGGTGGCCGAAGCCGCACCAGCCCCGCAGGCAGACGCACAGGTTGAGGAGCAGGAGGCCCCCAAAAAGCCAACCCGCCGCCGCGCCACGCGCAAACCTGCTTCCGCCAAGGCCGAGGCACCGGCGGATACGGCAGACGCACCGGCAGAACCCAAGGCAGCAGCCCCAGCGGCCGATGCGGGTGAAACTGCCGAGGCAGCTCCCAAAAAGCCGGCCCGCCGCCGCGCAGCACGCAGCAGAACCGCTGCTGCAAGCACGGAAGCCGAAACGGTGCAGGATACCCCTGCTGCACAGGGCGCGGAGGAGGAGGCCCCAAAAAAGCCAACCCGCCGCCGCACCACGCGCAAAACCAGCGCAGAGGCCGCACCGCAGGCAGACGCCACGACCGCCCCTGTCACAGAGGAAAAAGCCGAACCTCTGGTACAGCCGATCGTGATTGAAGACAGCCCACCCGCTACCCGCCGCCGTACCGGGTGGTGGAAGCGCTAAAACCCGCACTGTCTTTTCCGGGTGGAGGAACGTCTTCCACCCGGAAAACAGGCTGCCGGTTTTTCTTCCCGGCCACCTTGTGCTAGGAGAGCAGGCCGCATTTCAATGCCTTGCCTGCCGGAGTTTGCATGAACCAGCCCTTTCCAGACCCCCAGACCGCCAACGCGCTCGGTGCGGGCCATGACGGGCAGATGGTTCTGGCCCTGCCCAAGGGCCGTATTCTCAAGGCCGTAACCCCCCTTATGGCGGGTACCGGCATGGCCCCTTCGGCCGATTGCCTTGGCGATAGCAGCCGTAAGCTGCGTTTTTCCACCGAAGACCCCGGCGTGGACATCGTGCGCGTTCGCTCGTTTGACGTCGCCACCTTTGTTGCCGCAGGCGGCGCGCAGGTCGGCATTTGCGGCTCTGACGTGCTGATGGAATTTGACTACCCCGAAATTTATGCACCGCTGGACCTTGGCATAGGGGCGTGCCGCATTGCCGTGGCCCAGCCAGCCCACCTGCCGCATGACCCGCAGGAATGGGCCCGCTGGTCGGAAGTTCGGGTGGCGACCAAATACCCCGCCATTACCCGCCGCTTTTTTGCCGCACGCGGTATTAACGCCACCATTGTGCACCTGCACGGTGCGATGGAACTGGCCCCCATGCTTGGCCTGTCCCGCCTGATTGTGGATCTGGTGGATACCGGCTCCACACTGCGGGCCAACGGGCTGAAAGAGGTTGAGACCATTGCACAGGTTTCCAGCCGCCTGATTATCAACCGCACGGCGCTCAAAACCCGCCCTGACCAGATTGACTGCATTCTCTCCCGCTTCCGCACGGCGCTTGCGGGCACCACAACCGCTGCAAAATAATGTGTAAGGCAGATCGGATTCCATGAAACGGCTTAATACGCGTGATGCCGGTTTTGAGAGCGCCTTCAACGCGCTGCTGACCAACCGGGAAGAACAGGGGCAGGAAGTTACAACCCCCGTGGCCAAAATTCTGGCCTCCGTGCGCAAGGAGGGCGACGCCGCCCTGTGCGCCCTGACCGAACGCTTTGACCGCCTGCCCGTAACCCCGGCCACGCTGGCCTTTACAGCGCAGGAAATTGCCGAAGCCACGGCACAGGTCAGCCCCGAACTGCTTGAAGCACTGGACGTGGCGGCCCGGCGGATTGAAAGCTTCCACCAAAAGCAGCTTCCATCCGACATGCGCTACACAGATGCCGAGGGCATGACTCTGGGCATGCGCTGGATTCCACTGGATGCGGCGGGGCTGTATGTACCCGGTGGCAAGGCGGCTTATCCCTCCTCCGTGCTGATGAACGCCATTCCCGCCAAGGTGGCGGGGGTCAGTCGGCTGGCCATGTGCGTGCCAACGCCTGACGGGGTGATCAACCCGCTGGTGCTCGCCGCAGCCGCACGCGCAGGCGTGACCGAAATCTACCGGGTAGGTGGCGCACAGGCCGTTGGGGCCATGGCTTATGGCACCCAGACCATCCGCCCCGTTGACCGCATTGTTGGCCCCGGCAACGCCTATGTGGCCGAAGCCAAGCGGCAGGTCTTTGGCCATGTGGGGATTGATAGCATTGCAGGACCGTCCGATGTGGTGGTCATTGCCGATTCGGGGTCCGACCCGCGTGTGATCGCACTCGACCTGCTGGCGCAGGCCGAGCATGACGAGCTTGCACAGGCCACCCTGATTACCCCCGATTCAGCTTTTGCCGACAAGGTCATTGCGGCTGTGGATGCAGAACTTAAGGTTCTCTCCCGCACGGCCATTGCCAGTGCAAGCTGGGCCCGTAACGGGGCTGTGCTGATCACCCGCGATCTGCTGGAAGCCGTGGAACTGGCCAACCGTCTGGCACCCGAACATCTGGAGCTGATGGTGGATGACCCCGAGGCCCTTTTTGTCCATGTCCGGCACGCGGGAGCCGCATTCCTTGGCCGTTTCTGCCCGGAAGCGGTAGGCGATTACGTGGGGGGGCCAAACCATGTTCTGCCCACATCACGCACCGCGCGCTTTGCCTCTGGCCTGTCGATTTACGACTTCATGAAGCGCACCACTTTCCTTTCCGGCGGGCCGGATGCCCTGCGCCGGATTGGCCCTTCCGCCGTGGCTCTGGCCCATGCCGAAGGGCTGCAAGCCCACGCCCTTAGCGTTTCTGCCCGGCTGGATGCCCTGGCAGAGCAAACACCTAATGCTTGACCGCCAAGCGCCCCTCAACCATATCTGCTGACCAAACTCCCGTCAGTTTCAACATACACGAAGGATGCAATGTCTAAAGAAGACATGATCGAATTTAGCGGCACAGTGACCGAACTGCTGCCTAATGCCATGTTCCGCGTAAAGCTGGACAACGAACACGTTATTCTCGCCCATACCAGCGGCAAGATGCGCAAGAACCGTATTCGCGTTCTGGCGGGTGACCGGGTGAATGTGGAAATGACCCCTTATGACCTGTCCAAAGGTCGTATCACCTTCCGCTTCAAGTAAGCATGACTTCCTCCGGGCAGACACAGGCGGGGCAGGCCACAGCCCCTCTGCTGGTTCTTGCGTCCGCCTCCCCCCGCCGTATTGCTTTGCTGGAACAGATCGGGCTTGTGCCCGACCGCGTTCTGCCTGCCAATATTGACGAAACACCCGCAAAGGGTGAAACGCCAAGGGCCTATGCCCAGCGCGTGGCAACCGAAAAAGCCAGATGCGTTGCCGCAACGCTGGAAGACCCTGCTCTGGTACTGGCAGCCGATACGGTGGTGGCCCTTGGCCGGCGTATTCTGCCCAAGGCCGAAGACCGGGAGAGTGCACGCTTCTGTCTGGAGCGTCTCTCTGGCAGGCGGCACACCGTGCTGACCTGCGTTGTGGTTGCCCCCACAGCCAGCTGGCCCCTTGGGCGGCATGGCGCACGGCTGGTGGAAACCGCCGTAACATTCTCCCGCCTGACACCGTACCAGATTGATGCCCTGCTGGATGCGGGGGACTGGTCTGGCAAAGCGGGCGGGTATGCCCTGCAAGGCCATGCGGCTGGTTTTATCCGGGCTCTGTCCGGGAGTGCCTCGGGTGTTATTGGCCTCCCCTTGTTTGAAACAGGCCAACTCCTGCGCGGGCAACCCGGTGGCTGGCTAGCGTGAGCCTGTTCCTGCGCATTGCCACCTTCCCCGGCGAAATGCGCATTGCCGTTACCAAAAACGACACGTTGCTGGATTTTGCGCTCTGGCGCCCCGCTGCCCCGGACATGGTGGGCAGCGTATACCACGCCCGCATAGAAGCCCTGACCCCAGCCATGGGGGGCGCTTTTGTTGCGCTTGGTGGTAACCAGAGCGGTTTTTTACCCTTGCAGAACAACGCCCCTAAACTAACGGAGGGGCAGGCCGTCACGGTGGAGGTCAGCCGTGCCGCGCAGGGTGGCAAGGGCCTGCGCCTGCGCCTGCTGGCCGCTGACGTAGCCTCAGAGCAAAAGGGGCTTGTAACCCCCGGCCCCACACCACTGGCCCGGCTGGCAGCTTTGTGGCCTACCGCTGCTGTGGTGGTGGACAGCCCGGCAGCAGCAGCCCTTATTCCACCCGCACTCCGTGACCGGCGTGAACCGGGTTTTGCCCCCTACCCCGACTCCATAGCCGCAGCCTGTGATGCGCTGGAGGAACCGCTTGTTGCCCTGCCCGGTGGTATGGAAGCAACCATAACCCCCACCCCTGCCCTGATCGCGATTGATATGGACGCGCCCCCCGCACAAACGGGCCGTACCAAACAGACCGCGCAATTTGCTGCCAACCGCGATGCCCTGCCCGCACTTATGCGCCAGATCCGGCTACGCAACCTGTCTGGGGCCATTCTGATAGACCCGGCGGGCCTTGCCACCCGCAAGCGCCAGGCCTTGCTGGAACCGGTTAATGCCGCGCTCAAGCCAGACCCGCTTAACCCGCGCTGCCTGGGCATTACTGCCCTTGGGCTGATAGAAATTGTGCGTGCCCGTATTTACCCTTCCCTGCCCGAGCAGCTGAACAGCCCGCACGGCCGCGCGCTGCGTGTACTCCGGCATATTCTGGTGCATGCCCCCCAGACAACGCAGATAACGGGTGGAGCAGGCATTATCCGCGCACTGGAGCAGGACCCCGAAGCCGTGGCCGACTGCGCACGCCAGCTTGGCCACAAGCTGAGCCTGCACACAAACCACGCTCTGCCCGATTTGACATGGACTGTTCAGGAATCCTGATGAGCAAAGCCGCCAAATGCCCGATCTGCGGGCAACCCAGCACCCCTGACTACCGCCCCTTCTGCTCCCGCCGCTGTGCGGATGTGGACCTTGGCCGCTGGTTTGGCGGCAACTACCGCATTCCCGGCGAACCTGTTCAGGAACCGGATGGTGAAAAACCTGAAATAAATGATGAAACATGACTTGATCTCTACAGCGAGCTGAGATAAATCCTTTCTCACGCCGCAAGGCTGCGGTGCCCAAGTAGCTCAGTTGGTAGAGCATGCGACTGAAAATCGCAGTGTCACTGGTTCGATCCCGGTCTTGGGCACCATCTCATTTCTTCCCCCTTTAATTTCAATGAGTTTTTGGCGCTTTTCGTCCCACTCTGCATTTTCCGCGTTATTGTGGGACATTTGGTGTCCCTGCATCCGCGCGAACGCACTCGCTGCCAGCCGCTTCTGATCGGCTGCTAACGTGTAGCGTTGAACCTCTTTCAGTGACCGATGCCCGGTGACAGCCGCGATCTCATGGGCGGTGCATCCCAGTTCAGCCAAACGCACTGCGGCTGCTTTGCGTAAGCCGTGTGATGCACAATGTGGCAAGCCTGCTTCATTGCACCAGTCGCGGAAACGATTGCCGAAACTTTCCGCCGTGTATGGTTTGCCATAGGCGTTGAGGATAAAGGTTTCACCTTCCATCGTGCCGGGTGTGGCATCGATTATCCGCAACAGTTCAGGGAAAAGTGGTAGCGTCAGGGTAACGGGCTTCTTTTTACCGTTCTTTACCTGGGTGAATGTCAGGAAACCGTCTCTGGTATCCTTCATCCCAAAGCGCACAACATCACTCCGGCGCTGACCTGTGTAAAGCAACAGGGCCAAGGCCAAACGGGCTTGAGAGCCTACTGGATGCGCCTGTTCAAACTTCTGTATTTCTTCCGGGGTCCAGCTATGAAAGCCTGTTCCCGATGGTGGAATATAAGATACATCCGCCGCCGGATTTTTGCCCAGCATTCCAACCTGAACGCCAAAGGAAAAAAGCTGGCGTAATGCTTTCAGAATACCATTACCGGCCTCTGGTTTACCTTCCTTTGAGTCTCGCAAAGCCAGCACATGCTTGGGCATGATGGTCGCAACCTGAAAAGAACCGCACCGTTCGCACAATCCATCGAGAACACCACGGCGCACGTATTTGGTGCGAGCATCCAGCCGCACGAACATGCCAGAGCTATAGTAACGAACACACAGATCACGGAAACTTCCCGGTATAATGACTTCTTTACTTGGCGCTGGCAGAATTTCTCCCGCCATAGCCATGCGGTATTCTTCGTCAAACTCCGGTGTGCCTGGTATCTGGTGCAGACGCACTTTCCGAAAACCGGGACGGCGCAGATAAACCCGCACATTGCCGTGCCGGTCTGTATCTTCTGATACGTATTTATAGCGCCGCTTTATCTGTATCATTTTCCGACAATCGCATCCCATTCATTTGGCGCTTCCTGCGTTTCCGCCTGTGCGGAATATTGCAGATCAGTGCCGGTCATTTTAGCAGCAGCAGAAACAAGAGCAGGGCGAAACCAAAGGGAAATGGAACCAACCCGAACAGGTCTTGGCACCAGACCTTGCTCCACCATCTTGTCAAAAGTTGTTTCACTTACATCAAAAAACGCAGATGCAGCTTGACGCCTAAGAAAGATTGGCAAAAGTCCCGGCGGCAAATGGTCATATCGCGACTTCACGCTGCATCCTCCTGCTTGGGGTTGTATCCCTCCTGCTCGCGTATTTCATCCACAGTCAGGATTTGGTTCTGAATGGCAATGCCATAGGACTGCCAGCGGGTGGCGTAGTCACCACGCATCAGGCTGGACAGATCTATGTGCATCTCGAACGGGCTGGACGCACCAAACACCGAGCGCTTGAACTCCGCCTCTATCTTGCGCGCCCACGGCAGCAGCGTGTTGGTGGCGAACCACAGGCTGGCCTGTGCTGCGTTCGTAAACGTGTTGTTGCTGTAGTCCTGCACGATCGGCGGTGGAACGCCATAGACCCGGCAAAGCTCCTGCACGCTGAACTTGCGGCTTTCCAGCGCTTCTGCATCCTCTGGGCTGATGCCGATGGATTGCCACTTCATGCCGTTGGACATGACCATGACCTGGCGAGCATTGCCGGTGCCGGAGAACTTGCTCCGCACTTCCTCTTTCAGGTCTTTTATGGCGTCATTACCGGGGCGGGCTGTCTCGAAAGTGATGATGCCGCTAGGCGTGGCCTGATTTTGCCACATGGACAGGCTGTAATCCTGCAACGCGGCCGCACCCATATGCACATCCCTTGCCCTGCTCAAACGACTGCGGCCGACAAGTCCATCGTCCGAACGGTCGCGCAGGTGGAATACCTCATCGTCCAGATAAGTGCGTGTTATGCCCTGCCATGCAACCACGGTGTAACGCAGGCGACCGGATGCCAGCCGGTCTACCTGGACGCATTGCCACGGAACGGGTGTTAGGCCAGACGGACGCCCTGCCCCGTCATAATCCACCACAAGCACCGCATTGCCAGACAGCAGCACGCTGCCCATGACCCATTCCACCAGATCGGGCCATGTCTGGGTGCGGTTGGGCTGACGTATCAGCCGCGCCACGGGGTGACTGGGGGCTTCCGTGCGGGTGTTACCGGACGTGTTGTAAACAAACACGTCCAGCGACCCTATGCCGCTGCCAATGGCGTTGACGCAGGCCAGAACGGTTGACAGCCCTTCTGGATTGCCGGGACCACGTGGGAACCACAGGCTGGGCATGACGGGTTCGGCGGCAACGCTATCGCGCTTTTCGGAGCGGCTAAAGAGACGGTCAAGAAAGCTCATCTGAGCGTCTCCAGAAAGCGCAAGCGTTGCGCTGGGGTCATGCCCGCCCGACGACTTCGGGCGGAAACACTGGTGTCACCGTAGGCAGGAAACGCCTGCACGACACTGATTTCCACCAGATCGACCTCAAGCAGTTCCCGCTTGTCTGTCCCGCTCCACTCGTCCTTCTGCACCCGAAAGCCAAAGGACATGCCGCCCAGGTCGCGTCGCTCCGCCAGTGCGAGAACGTCATGACCAAGCTGGGTGTCTGGCACGGCAAGCTCAAAATGCAGGCCGTAAGTGTCCTCCCGCAGTTTGAGGGAGCCGGATGCCGTGCGGCCCAGCAGCCGGGTCGGGTCATGATCGACCAAAGCCAAAATATCCGGCTTTGAGTAAAGCGAGTTAGCAAACGCGCCGGAACGGATGCTTTCGGAAAAATTCCCAATAGGAGCCGAAACACCGAACACGGCGGCATAGCCTTCCAGTTTGCGACCGGCAGCGCGGAATTCCACGCTGCACGAACGCCTTTCCACGAAGCTGGTCACGCGGGTCATGGGGTGATGCCTGTCAGGGTCAGCAGGGTCTGGGGCCGCACGACCAGAACGTCCGCCCGCATCCACGCCACGAAGCCGATTTGGCCGTTTTCGGCGTAGATTTCGTTCAGCACCGAGATTTGCAGACTTGTCCGCATACCCACGTAGACTTGGCTAAAATCGCCCATGACAATGGTGCTGGCGTTATTGCCCGCGCCCTGGTCAACAGGAACTGACGTGGTGGTCAGGCGCGGAATGGAGGAAACGTCAGCCGGGGCGGAAAGCGGGTTGCCGTTGGCATCCTTGAAACCGCGAATTGCCCGGTTGGTGCGCGGCGCCATAATCATGGCCGACACCTTGCCCGCGTTCACGTTTTCCAGATCAAGAACGCCGTCAAGGATTGGGTCCCAATTGCTCAGCTTGCCGGTAAGAGCTGCTGTCTGGACGCCTGCCGTGTTGACAATGCCGGTCGGACTGTTAGCCGTGCCGTCACCAAACAGAATGGCTTGGTCCAGCGCCAGCGCGCCCGATGCTGCAAAAGCCGTGCGGATGATGCTATCCACATTCTGCCCATCTTCGAGCAGTTCGCGGCTGATCTTGCAGCGTAACGCCCATGACTTGGCGGTCATTTTGACCTGGCCAAAGGTGCTTTCGTCCTCGGCAATGGCCGCATTTTCTGCACGCCATGCACCCACGGGCGTTTTGGTCAGGCGTCCAAAGGTAAGGCTTTGGCTGGACATGGGAACCGTGCGGCACCCTGCCCGAAAGGACACCGTGGCAGCGCGCAGTTCATCAAGAACGCCTGCTGCAACCGGCACCGGCACCAATGCACCGCCGGAACCAATGGAGCTTTCGGACATGACCCGGCGTTCCAGTTCGGTCTGCGGCCCACGATAGAGTGCGCGCAGGAAGCCACCGAGGCCAAGCTCCTGTGCCCGGCTTTCCGTGTCAGGCAGGAAGCTGGCAAGGTTATGCCGGGCTTCCAGAACCGGGACGCTCTGCCCGTCCTGGCTACGCAGGAACAGGCCGTCAAAGCCTTCGGGTGTTTGTGCTGGCAGATCGAACCCGGCCACCCGGATTTCCGGTTGGGTGGGTGCGCCGCCGCCTACGCGGTCAGCCGGGGCTGTGCGGTCCAGTTCGTCAATCTGTGTCTGGCGAGCCATACGGGCTTCCAGTGTGGTCAGTTCGCTGGAGAGTTCCGTCCAGCGGTTTTGTGCTTCCGCTGGCAGAGCGTCCGGGTTTGCCATGTTCAGGGCGCGTAGTTCGGTCGCAATTTCTGCTTTGCGGGCCTGCATTTCTCGTAATGTCATGATTTTTGAACTTCCTTCACTACGTCATAAGCGTAGTCAGGTGCAGCGTCTGTGCTTTTCAAATGCACAGGCGCAATGACCCCTTGATCGATAAGTTGCTGAAAGACTGCCCGAATATCTTCAAGGTGCCCGTCAACGGCGATGGAGATTGTAGAGCGGGCCATTTCGCGGTCTGCTTTAGGTGGATTGCGGTCAAAATCCACAAGGTTGCCGTTTTCATCCTCAAAAATTGGGATGCCTGCTGGATAACTGAGATTGCAGGGGAACCTGACTTCGACCAGTCTCAGGCCACGAGGCGCGGGAGAGTTGGCCCATGTCCTGACATGGCAAGCCATATCTCCAGCCCATTTATGATCAAATCCTGTGCCGCTCAGATGAAAAAACACCCGCAGCCCAAGAATATCGACCTCACTGAAAATCCGTCTGCTTCCGGGAACAGTAAAAGGGGCGCAGCGGTAGAGCCCTTTTGAGATTGCCTCGTTGATAGCAAGCTGTGACGTGCGGTTAATGGCTGCGGCAACCCTCACCGGCACTTGAGGAATTGGTAGGAGTTTTTTTGTCATGTGATACGAAACCTTAAAACCTATGGAAATCACCCACAGGTGTTATGGCGTAAACTAAATGTTTTTGTCCATAGGTTTTTACGCAATCGTCGGGCAAAGTTCGGCAAGGTTGTCTTTGGGGCCAAGGGCAATTAGCTCCTGCATAATGTTGCCGATCATCGCTATGTCCCAGTTTCCGCTGTCTCTGGACAGGTAATTGCCCCTATCCCACGCAGCAAAGGCGCGTGCTTTTGCGATAAATCCCTTTAAGGTGGTGGCTTTTATCGCCTCTATTTGATCGAATATTTTGCGTTCCTGTTCGTAGAGAGCTTCCAGCTTTGGCTCTACGGCTTTTTCCTGCTCAAAGGTTTCGCAAGTTGCGTGCACTGCATTCACTGCGAATTCCATCCTGATGAATTCTTCGCACAGCGCTATAAGCCGCTCCTCAGATGTGGGGAGCGACTTCGCTTTGGGTGCTGCGGTCAGGGTTTCGGGTTTGGCCAGTCCGGCGGCGGCGATGCCTGCCAGCGCGGTGGCTCCGAGTGCGGGGAAAATTTCACGGCGAGACAATGAGCGCATGACGTGCGGCTCCTGTAGCAAGATTGCCGGAGCAAGCGCAGTTATCAGGCTGCACAGACTCCGGGGGTGATAAACCTGGCTACAGACAGGCCGGTAAGGCTTTAAGGTTGCCCTCTGGACATACCCTTACCGCCCCCGGAGAGAATTCGTATGTGCGGATTTCTGCTTTCGTGCAGCGCCCGCTGTAGCATCAGGAGTTATCAGCTCCGTTGCCGAACCTGCCAAAGCCGGAGTCTGGTGTCAACATCACAAGGCGATCACGTCAAAAAATAATTCTTCCTCGGCGGGTTCCCGTGCAGCAAGCCCTACGGCCACCACGCTGGCCACCAGCGGGTCAATACGGCCACGGGCGCGTTGTTTGGACAGCTTGCGGTTGCCAGCAGGGTCCGTGTCCAGCGCGGCGTTGCTGACAGCCCAGCGCAGGAGCGGATTGCCTGTGTGCTTGAGGGTGCCTTGCAGCACCACCGTCTCGAACGCGGTAATGGCAGGCGATTGGTCCTTAAAACCCATGCCGACCGGCACCATTGGCAGGGTAATGCCCTCTCGGTCACAGACTGCCAGAAAATCGGACAGGCACCAACGGTCGGACCCGATGGATACCACGCCCAGCCCGTCTATGGCCTCGGCAATCCATACGGCCAGCCATGACCTGTCTATCGCCCGGCCAGGTATGAGTTCTACCAGCCCGGCAGAAACCCATTCGGCATAGGGTGCGTGGTCTTCCGCCTGCTTGGTCTGCACCAGCTCACCGGGCAGGAACGCCTTGACGACCAGCTTGCCAGTCTCGGGCCAGTAGAAGCTGAACGCGGTCAAGTCGCCTGCCCCTGCGGCCAGATCAAGCCCACAGAAGCATGGACCTGCTGCATCGGCCTCTCCCGCGCAGGCGTCCCAGTCATCCGGGCGCAGGAAGCGCACGTCAGCCGCTATCGGCTGATTTAGTGTTGATTTTCACTGAGAACTGGGTTCTTCCGCACTTTTCGTGATGATGTTTTTTGATTATGCGGGCTGAAGGACACGCGCCCTGAGGAGTTCGAAGCCTGCTCTTCCGAACATGGTTCGCTTGATCATTTTCAGTCGGCTGATCTGTCCTTCAACCGGGCTGGTTGTCCAAGGTGTGACAAGAGACGCTTCAATGGCAGCCGCATCCCGTTCAAGCGCGGGAATCAGACGTGACAGCAGCGTCGTCTTTCCTTCTTCCAGCAGAGCCTTCAGATCGCCTCCCGTGCAGGTGTCACCCCTTTTACAGAGCAGGGTCTGCATTTTCCTGAGCCAGCAGAGTGTGACGGCAAGGTGCGGTTCAGCTTCCAGAAGGGCAGGAACCAGCAGTCCCTCCTGTCCGGCAGATAACGGATCCTCTGCGAGGAGAAGCCGCGCAAGTCTGCGTCCCCGAGGTGCAACGACATGCGCGGAAGGAACGGGTTTCGCGGAACATCCCTGTCGCGTCGCCACCCATTTCCAGACGGTGCCATATTGTCCTGCAAAGCCCTGCTCCAGGAGTTCCCGCCATAGCTGACGACTATTGCGACATCCTTCGGACCATCTCTTTTCCAGGTGGGCTGCGTAAGGCACGAGTATGCTGCGTAGCGGAACCGTCCTTTTCCATGGTGGTGCATGGCCCCGCTGAAACCAGCGCCGCACGGTTTTTCTCTCTACCCCGATCGTTGTGGCGATAGCCTGAATGCTGTGTCCCTCTGCTTTCAGGGCAAGAGCTTCCTTGAAAAGAATATCACGTCGTTCCCCAGAGGCTGACCTGACGACCGCCTGCGCCTCTTCTGGATGCGCTCTGATTGTTTCAGATATTTTGCTTACTGCCGTTGATACGTTCAGCTGTCGTGTCAGGGTCCTCACTGTTGTCGTAAAACGGTCCAGAATGCTGACAAAAGCGTCTGACAGGTTCTTCAGCAGATGCCAGCGGTCTGTCACCTGAAGAGCGGATGGTGCGCCTCTGCGGCATCCGTCTGCATAAGCACCGGCACGGTCTCTGGCAATGATTTCAATACCGGGATGGACCTGCAGCCATCGGGCAAGGGTATCAGCGTCCCGATCTGGCAGGAGGTCAATGACATCATTTTTCTCAAGATCAACCACAATCGTTCCATAGTGATGTCCCCGCCGCCATGCCCAGTCATCCACCCCCACCACACGTGTACGGGCCATGCCTTTTGTGGTGTTCTGCGCACGTGAGAGAAGACGGCGGACAAGAGTATCGGCGCTGATGGGGCAACACAGGCGCACGGTCATTCGTGCTCCAGCGGAACCGCCCAGGGTATGGGCGATATAATAATGAAGATCGGCAAGACGTGTGGTCTGTCTGCCATGACGCACGGTTATCCCCTCAAGGGGCATGACAAACGTCCGACGTGGACAAAGCATCGTCTGGCAGAAAAAGCGCGGCACAGAAACGATCAGCGTGGCTGGACGGCCCTGCCATGGAAGATCCGCGAGTTTTCTCTGATAGAAACTGTGAATGCGTCGTGTCGGGCACTGACAGTCCGGACACACTGCACTCCGCTTTCGCAGACCGACTTCGATCTCCACTCTGTTGTCCAGTGCAACAACACGACGAACGACGAGGGAACGGGGAAGATCAAGAGACCGAAGGCGTGACACTGGGGAATATCCATGAAAGTGAACGACTTTCTGGATTTCCCAGTTCCGGAACCTAAGTACAAGATACCCATCACGAAAAGTGCGGAAGAACCGAGAACTGACCCGGGTTTTTCATCAGGAATTGACCCAGCCAGATGCTATTTCAGGCACAGTCGGGCGGGCGGTCAAGAAGAGGATCTGTCCTTTCTGTTTTTTGACGCGGCGGTGCTGGCGCGGAACCTGTAGCTGTCATTTCCTGTCTCGAGGATATGACAGTGATGGGTCAGCCGATCGAGGAGCGCCGTTGTCATCTTCGGGTCACCAAAGACGTCTCCCCATTCACTGAAGCTCAGATTGGTTGTGATGATGACACTGGTGCGCTCGTAGAGGCGGCTGAGCAGATGGAACAGCAGGGCGCCCCCAGACGCACTGAAGGGGAGATAACCGAGTTCATCAAGGATCACGAGATCCAGGCGGAGCAGCCTGTCGGCAATCTGCCCGGCCCGGTTGGCGGTCTTTTCCTGTTCGAGCGCATTGACCAGATCGACCGTTGACCAGAAGCGCGCCTTCTTGCGGTGATGGGTGATCGCCTGGATGGCCAGCGCGGTCGCCAGGTGGGTTTTCCCGGTTCCCGGACCGCCGATCAGCACGACATTTTCAGCACGCTCGATGAAGTCCCCGCTATGGAGCTGGCGGATCATGGGCTCGTTGACCTGCGTATCGGCAAAGGAGAACCCGGACAGGTCCTTGTAGGCGGGGAACCGGGCGGTCTTTGTCTGGTAGGCGATGGAGCGCACTTCGCGTTCGGCCAGTTCCGCCTTCAGGAGTTGTGAGAGGATGGGGATGGCCGCCTCGAAGGCAGGTGCCCCCTGCTCGATGAGGTCGGCCGTGGCCTGGGACATGCCATACATCCGCAATCCACGGAGCATGACCACAAGTGAAGCAGCCGCAGGATCATGACGCATGGCGGCTGTCCCTTCGCAGGATGTCATACCGCCCTGTATCGGCGCACGGTTCGTGTTCGAGCACCAGGGCCTGTGGGGCATCGAGCCGGGGAACCACGGTTCTCTTGGCATCGATCAGGCGATGAAGCGTATTGAGAACATGGGTCTTGGTCGCCACGCCGTCTTCAAGTGCCAGTTCAACCGCGCAGAGGACAGCCTGCTCATCATGCTGCAGCACAAGGGCCAGGATTTCAGCCATTTCCCGGTCGCCTCCAGGCCGCCTGAGCAGTTGATCCTGCAGGGTCCGGAAGGCGGCTGGCAATTCGGTAAACGGCGCGCCATTGCGTAGGGCGCCCGGTTTGCGCTGGATGACCGCCAGATAATGCCGCCAGTCATACACCGTGCGGCCTGGCACACCATGCGAACGCGTGATGATCCGGTCATGCACGCACAGAACTTGCCCTTCGGCGATAATGCGCAGCTTGTCGGGATAAACCCGCAGGCTGACCGGACGATTGGCAAAGGAGGCCGGCACGCTGTAGCGGTTGCCATCGAACTGGATCAGGCAGGTTGGTGAGACGCGCTTGGTCTGTTCGACAAACCCGTCAAAGGGACGCCCCGGCACCATGAGGTGAGGACGCTCGCTAGCATGGACCTCGGCGATGCTCCGGGCCAGTTCGATATGCTGCAGCCGTTCCCAGCAGTCCAGGCAGCGGGCTTCCAGCCAGGCATTCAGCGCCCCCAGATCAGGAAAGGCAGGCAGATCCTGCCAGATCTGGCGCCGGGCATCCTGCACGGTCTTCTCGATCTGCCCTTTCTCCCATCCGGCTGCCGGATTGCAGAAGGTCGTCTCGAACAGGTAATGGCTGGCCAGGGCCATGAAGCGCAGATTGACCTGACGTGCCTTGCCAGAGCCAATCCGGTCCACGGCGGTCTTCATGTTATCAAAAATACCCCGCCGTGGCACGCCACCGAGCACGCGGAAGGCCTCGGTCAGCGCATCAAAAAGCATCTCGTGGGTCTGCAGGGGATAGGCCCTGAGTATGAAGGCCCGGCTGAAGGACAGTTTGGTGTGGGCAACCTGCAGCTTGACGCGACGGCCGGCAATGACCGCCCAGTCCTCGCCCCAGTCGAACTGGAACGCTTCCCCGGGCTGGAAGCACAGGGGCACAAAAACACCCCGACCCGTTGTCTGGCGTGCCTGGTGCTGTTCGTGTTTCCACTGCCGGATGAAAGCGGCCACCCGTCCGTAGGATCCATCATAACCCAGTGCCACAAGGTCTTCATGCAGTCGTCGCGCCGTGCGCCGATTCTTGCGGGGGCGAGCGGCTTCCAGGACCAGCCATCCCCTCAGCCTGTCAGCAAACGGGTCCAGTCGGCTGGGACGTTCGGGGACCTGGAACCGCGGTTCAATACTCTGTGCCCGGAGATATTTCCGGATCGTATTGCGTGACAGTCCCGTCCGGCGTTCGATCTCGCGGATCGGAAGATGATCCCGGCAGTGCCACCGGCGGATCACACTCAGAAGCTCCATGTCAATCACTCCAAAAACCCCCCAGCAGATGATGCCGGGGAGTGTGAAGGCATGGGTCAAATCTCGATGAAAATTTCCGCCCTACCCGGGTCAGTTCTCAGTGAAAATCAACAGCGGGGCCATGCACCACCATGGAAAAGGACGGTTCCGCTACGCAGCATACTCGTGCCTTACGCAGCCCACCTGGAAAAGAGATGGTCCGAAGGATGTCGCAATAGTCGTCAGCTATGGCGGGAACTCCTGGAGCAGGGCTTTGCAGGACAATATGGCACCGTCTGGAAATGGGTGGCGACGCGACAGGGATGTTCCGCGAAACCCGTTCCTTCCGCGCATGTCGTTGCACCTCGGGGACGCAGACTTGCGCGGCTTCTCCTCGCAGAGGATCCGTTATCTGCCGGACAGGAGGGACTGCTGGTTCCTGCCCTTCTGGAAGCTGAACCGCACCTTGCCGTCACACTCTGCTGGCTCAGGAAAATGCAGACCCTGCTCTGTAAAAGGGGTGACACCTGCACGGGAGGCGATCTGAAGGCTCTGCTGGAAGAAGGAAAGACGACGCTGCTGTCACGTCTGATTCCCGCGCTTGAACGGGATGCGGCTGCCATTGAAGCGTCTCTTGTCACACCTTGGACAACCAGCCCGGTTGAAGGACAGATCAGCCGACTGAAAATGATCAAGCGAACCATGTTCGGAAGAGCAGGCTTCGAACTCCTCAGGGCGCGTGTCCTTCAGCCCGCATAATCAAAAAACATCATCACGAAAAGTGCGGAAGAACCCAGTTCTCAGTGAAAATCAACATGCTGCTTTTCTTTATTTTGATGTGTCTTTCATGGTCTGGGTGCTGCTTGGGCCGCTTGGCATAGCCATATCACATGACCTGCACCTGAACTCCGGCCAGAAGGGGCTTCTGGTGGCCATGCCTGTGCTTGCAGGTGCTTTGCTGCGGGTTGTTGCTGGCGCACTGGTTGACCATTATGGCCCGCGCCGTGTTGCCATAGGCATGCAGTCTTTTGTTATTGCGGGGCTTGCCGCTACGTGGGTGCTGGCACCACACAGCTATGCCGGTCTGTTTCCCGTAGCTTTTGTTCTGGGTGTGGCTGGGGCTTCCTTTGCTGTCGCTCTGCCTTTGGCATCTGGCTGGTATCCTCCGCAGTATCAGGGCACGGCACTGGGTATTGCCGGGGCTGGTAATTCCGGCACGGCGCTTGCCTCCCTGTTCGCGCCCGGGCTTGCGGCCCTTTATGGCTGGACCAACGTGTTCGGGCTGGCCACGCTGCCGCTTGTTCTTGTGCTGTGTGCCTTTATCTATCTTGCCAAAGAACCACCCCGCCGCCCGAGCGCTGGCCTTGTGGCGTGGCTCCCGGTTTTGAAAAAAGCCGATTGCTGGGCTCTGATGTTCTTTTACGGCGTAACATTTGGCGGCTTTGTTGGGCTGGCCTCCTTCCTGACCATCTATTTTAATGACCAGTATGGCCTTTCCCCCGCAGTGGCTGGGAGTTGCACCGCGCTGGTGGTGTTTGCTGGTTCCTTTATCCGCCCGCTGGGTGGCGCACTGGCAGACCGTATTGGGGGCGAGCGTGCGCTGTGCATACTCTATGGGGCCGCAACCGTTATTTTTGGCCTGATCGGTTTGGGGCTGCCTACGATCTGGCTGGCGTTCCCTGCTTTTTTCGCGGGCATGCTGGTGCTGGGTCTGGGGAATGGTGCCGTTTTCCAGCTTGTTCCCACACGTTTTGCACAGCAGGTGGGCATATTGACCGGGCTGGTCGGCATGAGTGGTGGGGTTGGCGGGTTTTATCTGGCCTCCTCTCTGGGAGCCGCACGGCAGGCAACGGGGTCTTATAGTCTGGGGTTTCTGGCTTTTGCCGGTATCGCTCTGGTGGCCCTTGTCTGCGTTTCCATCTGCCGCAGAAGCTGGAACAAACCAGCCGATGCACATGGGTCTGACACGACCGGCCTTTCCGCAATTTCCTGATCTTCCTTACAGCCACGGATTATGACACGTGACCTTGAACAAGAATCGCGTGCGCCCCAGGTGCGCCCTTTTTCAGACCTGGCCAATCTCGGTTCATGCGGCTGTGCTGCTGGGCACTGTGGGGCTACACCCCGCCTTGGCGCAGGCTGCCAGTGCTCCCGCGCAGGATACAACCCCGACTGCACGCCAGACCATTGTGGCGGTGGAGAAAAACAACACGCCCAAACCCGCAAAAGCGGGGGGGCACATCCCCCATACACAGGATTGGGGGGTGTTCAACGCAGGCAAGCAGGCTGCCAGCGGCTTTGGAACAATGGCAGGCTTTGGGCAGGTCCGCTGGGCCGAGGACTGGAGCGATCTCGCAAATGTTCCGCTGTCAAAAAGAAACAAGGACTGGTTCAATCGTCTTAAATACATACGCCTGAATAACACAGGTAGTATCTGGCTCTCCCTGAGTGGAGAGGAACGGCTACGCTATATATTTGAAAACCAGCCCATGATGGGCACCGCAGGCAAAACCAACGCCAACCGCGTGCTGTTGCGCAACATGTATGGTGCAGACCTGCATCTTGGTGAACATGTGCGCGCCTATGCCGAGTTTTTGTGGGGTGTGGCCGGTGGCTCCAATTACTACGGGTATCAGGCAGGCACACAGCGCGAGCGGCTGGACCTTCAGCAGGGGATTCTGGAGGTAAAGGGGCATCTGCTGGGGGCGAGCATGGGGGTTATTGGCGGGCGGCAGGTGTTTGTGGATGCGCCGGTTTCCATGCAGTCTGCCCGTGACCTGCCCAACGTGCAGCAGACATGGGACGGCGTGCGTGGCTACGCGGTATGGAAGTCCTTCCGTGTTGACCTGTTTGACTTCATGCAGACCAATAAAACGCCGGTTGATGTATTTGCGGATGGCACAAGTTATAATGCCCGCATGTATGGGGCCTATACTTCCACGGCACTACCATCATTTTCTTTCATGAAGCAGAAAAGCCAGCTTTTTGCCGATGTGTTTTTTATTGGGTACCTGTTTAACGGGGCCAATGCGGCTCTGCCGCTTGCCCAGACGGGCAAGACGGAAGCAGGCTCCACCCGCAGGGATAATATAGGCGGGCGTCTGTGGGGGAATGCAGGCCCGTTTGATGTCAATCTGACCGGGGTTTTTCAGGGTGGGCAGTTTCGTCCTGCGCAAAAGGATGCGCAAACCCGCCCGGTCCGGGCATTTGCGGTTAACGGCAGTATTAGCTGGAATGCAAAAAACCTTCTGGGGAAACCCTCTTTCGGGATTCAGGCCGATGTGTTTTCCGGCGGGAATTACAACAGCAAGAATGGTGCAGTTGGCACTTTTGCAACACCGTATGTCGCATTGCCATATTATAACGATGTTACACTCGCCCTGACATCCCAGAACCTTGTGGGGGTTGGCCCGCTGATTACAGCCGCTCCCAAACCCAACCTGCGCCTGAGGCTGCACGTGCCGGCCTTTTGGCGTGAGAGCACACAGGACGCCGTTTACGGAACAGGCAAGACCTATGCCTGGCGCAATAACCTGCATGGGGGCTTTGTTGGAGTTTCTCCCCAGGTGCAGGTTGCCTGGAGCTTTGCCCCACATTTTACATGGACGCACGATATTGCAGGTTTTGCCTCATCTCACGGCATGCGGGAGGCCGGGGCCAAAAGCGGCATGTTTTATATGCAGACCATGGAGTTCAAGTTCTAGGTCCGTATGCCATGAGCCGGGGCAGCTTTTGGCGTGATATGTGGTTCCCTATTTATTTTATTTCGTGTAAGGAACTAATTGGAAGCATCCCATAACAGTTACCGTCAACGGCGGTGGTAACGGGTTAACGGCGAGTTGTTCAGGGGTCAACGGCGGCTCCTTGGCCTGAACAAGGCGTGTTTGCACACAGTGCAAACGCAGGAACCGTTCCATAATGGTGCAGCGTTTTTCCCATTCTGTTTTCTGTAACATGCGTTCTTCCCTGTGTGCACGCCTCCTGCGGGGGCGGTTGCACGCTTCCGGGCAGCCTTGCGCGCATATGGGCATTTGCGTTGCCACCCCCTGTTCCCAAATTGCGAGGAGTTACTGACCATGGCCACTACCGGCACTATCGTTATCATCGGCAATGGCATGGTGGGGCACTACTGTGCAGAACAGCTGGTCATGCACGGCCTGCACGAAAATTGCGCCATCCACGTATTTGGCGAGGAACTGCACGATGCATATGACCGTGTGCACCTGACCGAATACATGACCGGGCAGGATGCGCTGGCCCTGCGCCTGCATGCGGAAGATTTTCATGCAGCACACGGCATTACCCTGCACCGTGGGGTGCGCGTGAGCAGCATAAACCGGCAGGCACAGACCGTACACAGTGCAGAAGGCGCTTTGCAGTACACAACCCTGATTCTGGCAACCGGCTCCACCCCCTTTGTGCCTCCGGTGCCCGGAAATACCGGTACGGCAGGGCTTGTTTACCGGAATCTGGAAGATCTGGACCTTATCCGCGCAGCAGCACAGGGTGCACAGCACGGCACGGTTATCGGGGGTGGTCTGCTTGGGCTGGAGGCCGCCAACGCCTTGAGAATACTGGGCCTGCACACAAGCGTTATCCAGCTTGGCGGGCACCTTATGTCTGCCCAGTTGGATAAGGAAGGCGGGGATGCGCTCAAATGCCGGATCGAGGCATTGGGGATAGATGTGCGCACATCCCACGCCACAAAGCAGATTGTGCCGGGGCAGACCTGCCGGCACCGCCTGATTTTTGCAGACGATACGTTCCTTGAAACCGATATGGTGGTGTTTTCCGCCGGTATTCGTGCGCAGGACCAGCTTGGGCGTGAGTGCGGGCTGGAGGTGGAGGCACGCGGCGGTATTGTGATTGACCAGAGCTGCCGTACGTCAGACCCAGCCATTTTTGCCGTTGGGGAATGTGCCTCCTGGCAGGGGCAGGTTTTTGGTCTGGTTGCGCCCGGCTATGCCATGGCCCGCACGGTTGCATCCATTCTGGCTGGCGAGGAAGCCGCTTTTACCGGGGCAGACATGTCCACCAAGCTCAAGTTGCAGGGTGTGGATGTAGGCTCCATTGGCGATGCCTACGGGGCAACACCGGGGAGCAGGAGCTACCGCTTTATAGGCGAGGCAGATGGCACCTACAGGCGGCTTGTGCTGTCCGGGGATGGTACCCGTGTTCTGGGTGCCGTGCTGGTGGGGGATAATTCGTATTATGACACCATTCTCCAGTACGTGCAGAACGCGATCAAACCCCCGGCCGACCCGGCAGCACTTATTCTCCCGCGTGGGGAAGGGGCGGAACTGCTGGGGGCCGATGCCCTGCCCGATACGGCCATGGTCTGCTCATGCCATAACGTGACCAAAGGGGCGATCTGCGCAACAATAGATGCCGGATGCACTGATCTGGGGGAACTCAAGCAGACCACAAAAGCCAGCACAGGGTGCGGCGGGTGCGCCGCCCTTTTGAAAAGTGTTTTTGAAACGGAGCTGGAAAGCCGGGGCATTACGGTTGATCGTAGCCTGTGCGAGCATTTTTCCCATACCCGGCAGGAGCTGTATTCTCTGGTCAGGGTGCATGGTATCCAGACATTTGAAGAGCTGATGCAGCAGCATGGCCATGGCGGTCTGGGGTGCGACATCTGCAAACCTGCGGTTGGGTCCATTCTGGCTTCGGCCTGGAACAAGCCCATAACGGACCCGCTGTATATTCCCCTGCAGGACACGAACGACACGTTCATGGCCAATATGCAAAAGAACGGCACCTACTCGGTGGTGCCACGCATAGCCGGGGGGGAAATTACACCGGACAAGCTGATCGTGCTGGGTCAGGTTGCAAAAAAATATGATCTCTACACCAAAATTACCGGTGGGCAGAGGATCGACCTGTTTGGTGCGCAACTGCACCAGCTGCCAGAAATCTGGACCGAACTGCTCGATGCAGGGTTTGAAACGGGGCAGGCTTACGGCAAGTCCACCCGCACCGTAAAATCATGCGTGGGGAGCACATGGTGCCGTTACGGTGTGCAGGATAGTGTGGGCAAGGCCCTTGATCTGGAAAACCGCTACAAGGGGTTGCGCTCGCCCCACAAACTCAAGTTTGCGGTTTCTGGCTGCACGCGTGAATGTGCGGAGGCACAGAGCAAGGATGTGGGGGTTATCGCCACAGAAAACGGCTGGAACCTTTATGTCTGCGGTAATGGCGGCATGCGGCCGCGCCATGCGGAACTGTTTGCAACCGACATCGATTCAGAAACTCTGATAAAATATATAGACCGTTTTCTCATGTTCTATATCCGCACGGCCGATAAACTCCAGCGGACTTCTGTCTGGCGTGAAAATCTGGAAGGCGGGCTGGATTACCTCAAGGACGTGATCATCAACGACAGCCTTGGCATTGCCGAAGAGCTGGAACGCCAGATGCAACTGGTGGTGGACCGCTACCATTGCGAATGGCGGGACGCACTGAGCGACAAGGACAAACTCAAGCGCTTCCGCACATTTGTAAACGATGCCCGCCCAGACCCCAACATTCGCACCGTGGCCGAGCGTGATCAGGTCAAGCCCGCTGCCAATCTGCCCGAGGCAGGGAGCCTTGCAGGCCCGCAGGCATGGACGGAACTGTGCGCGCAAACGGACCTTGTGGAAAAATCCGGTGTGGTCGCATGGTGCGAGGGTAATCAGGTTGCCCTGTTCTATGTTCCGGCCACGCAGGTTGAGTCCGCCTGTGTGTATGCGCTGGATAACCATGACCCGTTTTCGCATGCCAATATTATTGGCCGTGGGCTGATAGGGGAGATCAAGGGGCAGCGAGTTGTGGCCTCACCACTGTATAAGCAGCACTTCCGTCTGGAAGATGGCCAGTGTCTGGAGGATGCATCGGTCCGGCTGCGCACATGGGATGCACGGCTGGTGGACGGCAAGGTGCAGATCAGGGTGCGCGCCGGGCAGGGCGCGCCTGAACTGACGCCTGCCTGACGTGGCCATGCCTGATACTTCATTCCGTTCTGTCTGCCCGTATTGTGGCGTAGGGTGCGGGATTATTCTGGATGTAAAGGATGGAAAAATTGCAAAGGTGCGGGGTGATGCCGCGCACCCTGCCAATGCCGGCCGTTTATGCACAAAAGGCAGTTCGTGCGATAAGCCCTTATATGCGCAGGAGCGTTTAAAAACCGCCTTGTTGCGCCCGCAGCGTGGGGCGGACGCCGTGGCGGTTCCGCTTGAACAGGCTATTGGCAAAACGGCGGCAAGGTTACGCAGTATTCTGGATACACATGGGCCGGACGCACTTGCGTTTTATGTGTCCGGTCAGATGTCTGTGGAGGCACAGTACCTCATTAACAAACTGGCAAAAGGGTATGTTGGAAGCCAGTATATAGAATCCAATTCCCGCCTGTGCATGGCAGCGGCAGGTACAGGCTACAAGCTCTCGCTCGGGGCAGACGCACCACCGGGCAGTTATGAGGATATGGACTGCACCAACCTGTTTTTTGTCATCGGGTCCAATATGGCCGATTGCCACCCGATCCTGTTCCTGCGTCTGATGGAGCGGAAAAGGGCCGGGGCCAAGCTGATTGTGGTGGACCCACGCAAAACGGCCACGGCGGAAAAGGCGGACCTGTACCTGCCCATCCGCCCGGGAACAGACCTGGCCCTGCTGAATGGTCTTTTGCATATTCTTGTTGAAAATGGAGACATAGACAAACAGTTTATCACGCAGGCAACCCGTGGGTGGGATGCCATGCCTGCATTTCTGGCAGAGTATGCGCCCAGCACTGTTGCCGAAATAACCGGCCTGCCTGTTGCAGATATTATGACCGCCGCCCGCTGGATTGCTCAGGCCGGGGACTGGATGAGCCTGTGGACCATGGGGCTGAACCAGAGCGTTGCGGGAACATGGAATACCAATGCGCTATGCAACCTGCACCTTGCCACAGGCACGCTGTGCAGGCCCGGTTGCGGCCCGTTTTCCCTGACCGGCCAGCCCAACGCCATGGGGGGGCGCGAAATGGGCTATATGGGGCCGGGGCTACCGGGGCAACGCAGCGCGCTGGTGGCGGAAGACCGCGCGTTTGTGGAGGCACAGTGGAAGCTCCCCCCCGGCACCCTGCGGGATGAGGGGGGCAATGGCGCCATTGCCATGTTTGAGGCCATGGAAGAAGGCCGCATAAAAGCCTGCTGGATTATCTGCACCAACCCTGTGGCCACTGTTGCCAATCGCGGCCATGTCATCCGGGCATTGGAAAAAGCAGATTACGTGGTTGTGCAGGACGCTTTTGCAGATAGTGAAACCACAGGATTTGCCGATAGTCTGCTCCCAGCCGCCCTTTGGGCAGAAGCGGATGGCGTGCAGGTTAATTCCGACCGGACCATGACCTTGGCACAAAAGGCGGTTGCTCCACCGGGGGAAGCACTGGCCGACTGGGAGCTTATAGCCCGCGTTGCGTGCGCCATGGGGTTTGAGCAGGGTTTTTCCTTTACTTCCGCCGCTGAAGTGTTTGCTGAACTCAGCCGTTTTACAAACCCCAAAACCGGCTATGACTGTGCCGGAGTGAGCTATGAGCGCCTGCGTCAGGGCCCGGTGCAGTGGCCTGCTCCTGTGGGGGACACGCAGGCCCGCCACCCGGTGCGCTACGTACCGGCCGGGCAGGTGCTGCCGGTTTTTCCCACCCCCGATGGGCGTGCGATTTTTTACGCGCGCCCGTGGATGCGCCCGCAGGAATGGCCAGATGAGCAGTTCCCCTTTGTGCTCAACAGTGGCCGACTGCAACACCAGTGGCATACCCTGACCAAAACAGGCCGTGTTGCCAGCCTGAACCGCCTGAACCCCGGCCCATTTGTGGAGGTTTCGGTGCAGGATGCACAGTTACTTGGGTTGCAGGCGGATGATCGTGTCAGGGTGACGTCCCGCCGTGGGCACATTGTTCTGCCTGTTCAAATCAGCCAGCGCGTGGGGGCGGGGCAGTGCTTTGCCCCATTCCACTGGAATGACCGCTTTGGCCCGGACATGGCCGTCAATGCGGTTACGTCGGATGATGTGGACCCGCTCTCTCTCCAGCCTGGCTTCAAGCTCTGTGCCGTTAAGCTGGAGCGGGTTGTGCCAGATGCCTTGCCGCCCTCAGCCCCCCGTCAGGAAGAAGGAAGTGCCCCTATGCCGCTTGATACCCTGATGCGTCATTTCTCCCTTGATGATCCTGCCCTCCAGCCAGACTTGCCCGAACAGGCCAGAATATGGCTGAAAGGTTTTCTGGAAGGGTTGCGTATGGTGCCCCCACAACCCGGTCTGGTGCCGGATGTACCCGCATCCGCTCCCCTGCCTGTGGAGGCGCGGAGTTATGTAAACGGCCTGCTGGCGGGCCTGTTCAGCCGTGTGGGGGAGGCATGTGCCCAGCCTCTTCCCCCGAATGTTCTTGCCGTGCGGCAGAGCATCCGGGTTTGGTGGGCATCGCAGACTGGTCGGGCGGAGGCGCTGGCCGCTACCGTGGCTGTCTGGTTGCGGGAGGCCGGGTATACGGTGGAACTCGCCTGTCTGGATCACTGCAAGGATGCGGACCTCGGGCAGGGGAAGGCGATTTTTGTTGTCTCCACTTTTGGGGATGGAGATCCCCCCGATTGTGCAACCCCATTCTGGGACACCCTGCGTGCGCGTAAGGAGGCACTGACAGGCCTCTCCTGCGCGGTTCTGGCGTTGGGGGATTCCTCCTATGCCAGTTTCTGCGGGTTTGGCTGTGCGCTGGATGGTCGCCTGCGGGAGCTGGGTGCCTGTATGATCATGGACCGCGTGGACTGCGAACCGGATTTTGAGGATACCGTAGAAGTCTGGCGTGGTCAGCTTCTGGCTGTGCTGGACAGCACAATACCCCCAGTGGCCCCACCCGCCGGAGGGGAGGCCGCACCCGCTACCACGCTGCCCGAGCCCAGAGTTGGCACAAGGGATGCGCCGGTTATTGCCCGCCTTGCACTGAACGAACGCTTGTGTCAGGGCGCTGCCAGCAAGGATACGCGCCGTATTGGTCTGGACCTGGGTAAGAGCAGCCTGGACTGGAAGCCCGGAGATGCGCTGGGGATATGGCCCTGCAACGCAGTAGAGGTTGTCAAAACCGCTCTGGCGGCACTGGGCCTGCCAGCGGATACTCCCGTGACCCTAAAGGGCGCAGGCACCGTTGGGCTGCACGATGCCCTGTTGCGCCATTTTGATCTGGCACGCCCCAACCCGGCAATGCTGCACGCACTGGGCCGGACCGAAAGCGGCTACCTGCCCGAACTGTTGCAGAAGGCCCGCCTTGATGTTGCAGCACAGGATGTGCCCGCCCTGTTCCGCAGGATGCAGCCCCGGCTTTATTCCACAGCCTCTTCCCCGCTCGTGTCGGGGCGGGTGGTGGAACTGACTGTTGGCGTTAATAACGATCCGTGGCCCGGTGTGTGCACAAACTGGCTTGCCGGGTTGCCCGCGGGGGCCGATGTGCCGGTTTTTGTTCAACCCACAACGCATTTCCATCTTCCCGCAGATGGCGGGACGGATGTGATCATGATCGGCCCCGGCACGGGTATTGCGCCATTCCGCGGTTTTTTGCAGGAACGTGAAGCCCTTGGCGCAACAGGGCGCAACTGGCTGTTTTTTGGCGAACGGCACGCTCAGGAAGGATTTTACTATCAGGAGGAGCTGGCCCGCTTTGCGCATACCGGGTGCCTGACACGGCTTGATACCGCATTTTCGCGCGATCAACCCAAGCGGATCTATGTGCAGGACAGGATGGAGGAAGCCGGGGCAGAGCTATGGAACTGGTTGCAGGCCGGGGCTTTCCTTTATATCTGTGGAGATGCGGCGCGTATGGCGCGTGATGTGGATGCCGCATTGCGCCGTATTGTGGCACGGCATGGGGCCATGCCAGCAAGCCAGGCAGATGATTATGTTGCCGGGCTGACCAGAGGGGGCCGCTACCTGCGAGATATTTATTAATGGATAAATATCCTGCCCCATCCCCCATGCGCACCCCCATCAAGGTGCTGGTTGCCGATGAAAACCCCGGACGGGCAAAGGCCTTGTCCGATACGCTACGGGCGGACCCGTCGCTTGATGTACAGTCCGTTCCTGTTGGCATGAGCCTGATAGAAGCCGTACACCAGTACTACCCCGATGTTGTGCTTGTGGACATGGCCCGCGCAGACCGTGATGCGCTGGATAGCGTGCGCGCACTGTCTGTTCCAGCACTGGAACGGCCCATTGCCCTGTTTGTGGATGAGGACGATGTGGACCTTATGGAAACCGCGTTTGATACTGGGGTATGCTCCTACAATGTTCTGGATGCCCCTCCGGATGATGTTAAGCCGCTGCTCCGTGCAGCCATTGCGCTCTATGCGCGTTTTCAGCGCACGCGGGCGGAACTCAGTGCCGCACAGCAGGAAATTGAAGAGCGCAGGATTATTGATCAGGCCAAAAAGCTGTTCATGAAAAATGAAAAAACAAATGAAACACAGGCATATCGCTGGTTCAGAGGGCGGGCGATGCAAACATCCCAGCGTATTGTCACCGTGGCCACCCAGTACCTCGCCGCCCAGCAGAAAAGCGACACACCATGACCAGACCTCTCCGTATCGGGTTGTTGCGCCTGTCTGATAGTGCGCCCGTTATGCTTGCCCATAATGCGGGCCTGTTTGCACAATACGGGCTTAGGACGGAACTGGTGGTTTCTCCCTCATGGGCCAATATCGCAGATGGTCTGGTCTGGAAAACACTGGATGCAGCCATTATGTTTGCGCCACTGGCTATGATGACCTCTTTGGGCAGGCGTGGGCATATGCCAGCACTCAAGCCCCTTGCGACGTTAAGCTATGGGGGCAACACCGTTATACTGCGTGGCACCAACCCGCTGATGGGCCAGTGGCCCACGGGGGATAAAGGGCGTGAGGCCTTTGAGACATGGCGCGCTACAATCGGCCGCCGTCCAAGGCTTTCTGTTGTGCATATGTATTCAACCCATTTTCTTATCCTCAAGCGGTTCCTGTTATCCATAGGGGTGAACATGGAGCAGGATATTGAAATTCAGGTCATGCCCCCGCCTGATATTATCAGCGCCCTGATGAATGGCTCCATAGATGGCGGGTGTGTCGGCCCGCCATGGGGGACAGAAGCATGCCTGCAAAACCTTGCTTTTCTGGCTGGTGGTTCTCAAACTGTTATGCCGCGCCATATTGAAAAGCAGTTTGTTGTACCACAAGGCACGTCTCAAAATCAGGATGTCTGCAAAGCAATTATCAACGCGCTGAACGATGCCACGATTTTTTTGCGCAATGCGGAAAACAGGCAGACTGTTGCACATGACCTAGCCGCACCGCTGGAAGAAAAAGGATTAAACCTGCCCGAAGCCGCAACCCTTAAAACCTTGAGTGGCGAAGGCCTTACAGAAAAAACACATTATATCCATGGCCATACAGAAGCAGGGAATGTGGCGTGGATGCTGGATGACATGCAGGGGCTGGGCTGGATCACTCAAACGGAACACAGTTTTCTGGAAGAAAAATGGAACGTGCCATTGTTGTTTTAAGCAATGATGGCACGCTTCTGTGCGCATTCTCTGGTTGGTATGGTGGGGCGCAATCAGTGGAGATGGTCCACAGGAAAGTGGAACAAAACCTGCCATGCAATTTATTGAGTGCAGACAGAATTTTGAAATAGAAGGCAATATATTACAAGAAGGCGTGACGCTCATAATGTGGGGAGCGGATGGACAATGTCTGACAGACGAGACAAGAAATCCGGTGTATTCGATTTTTCACTCAACCCGATAAAGGACTAGTCATGTTTGACCTGTTTTTAGAAAAAAGTGATAATTTCTATGATGAAGACGGGTACTGGGGGAAAATAATCATCAATGATTTCAATGAGAGGTTTTTTTCGAATACAACTTTTTTCGATAAAGCTTCTTACCAGAAACAATGGCGGCATGCTGCAGAGTTACTTTTAAAGAAGAAAAAATCTTATTTCCTAGTTTCTGTTGGTAATCCGATTACATCTAATTTTTTCATGTCTTGGCCGTGTTATTTGCAAGGCGATATTGTTTATTTGCAAAATAAGATGATTCTTGCTGATCAACATCCATTGGATAAAATAATTTCTAATGAGGCTGATTTGGGAGATTTAAGGTTTATCGATGAAGATGATCAAAAAATATCAACTTGGGAAACCGACATACAGTCATTTGTTAATTTTAAAGATAAAATCAATAAAATCCAAGAATGATAATTCAATAGAAACTTCGAAAAAATATTGATTAAAGAAGCAAGTATCAGAGTTTAGTAGCAATTTTGACGAAGCCAACTGGAAGGCCAATTACGGACGCACTTTGCTTGGGGTGGCCGGAAGCACTGGCATTGTGGCTCCGGGGCATAGGAATATAGCCGTTTCTGGCTTGGGGGCAGCGATAGCGTGGGAAGTCAGTGGTCTCGGCGCAGGCTGTTGCCTGTGGGCTGCCCTGCAATGTAGTAGCCCGAACACGCAGACAATTCCGGTCCGTGTAATGATGAACAAGTCTTACCGATGCAGTTTCCGCATCGGGGGCAGCACCTGGCAGAAGCCAGACAGATGCCATTCTCCACCGGGTGGGAAGGTGCTCACTATTGAACGAACACTTGGGCTTCTTGCTGTTGAAGTTGTTTCCATCGCTCTGGAAGTGAGTGAGGAGATGGCAGCCAGCGGGCGCCAGTGTTGTTCCAACTGTCGCAGTGCCCTTGTAGGCGGGTGTAAAAATGCGAACACTCACAAAGAGCGATGAGCACAAATTACATCAAATTGTCACGGGAGATGCAGTTTACTGCGTTATAATGGTGCCCAAGACCGGCCTCGCTAAGCCCAATAAAAACAAATAGTTATGAGGTGGTGGGGCAGAATTTCCGCCACCTTTTTGGTTCTTCCGCACTTTTCGTGATGGGTATCTTGTACTTAGGTTCCGGAACTGGGAAATCCAGAAAGTCGTTCACTTTCATGGATATTCCCCAGTGTCACGCCTTCGGTCTCTTGATCTTCCCCGTTCCCTCGTCGTTCGTCGTGTTGTTGCACTGGACAACAGAGTGGAGATCGAAGTCGGTCTGCGAAAGCGGAGTGCAGTGTGTCCGGACTGTCAGTGCCCGACACGACGCATTCACAGTTTCTATCAGAGAAAACTCGCGGATCTTCCATGGCAGGGCCGTCCAGCCACGCTGATCGTTTCTGTGCCGCGCTTTTTCTGCCAGACGATGCTTTGTCCACGTCGGACGTTTGTCATGCCCCTTGAGGGGATAACCGTGCGTCATGGCAGACAGACCACACGTCTTGCCGATCTTCATTATTATATCGCCCATACCCTGGGCGGTTCCGCTGGAGCACGAATGACCGTGCGCCTGTGTTGCCCCATCAGCGCCGATACTCTTGTCCGCCGTCTTCTCTCACGTGCGCAGAACACCACAAAAGGCATGGCCCGTACACGTGTGGTGGGGGTGGATGACTGGGCATGGCGGCGGGGACATCACTATGGAACGATTGTGGTTGATCTTGAGAAAAATGATGTCATTGACCTCCTGCCAGATCGGGACGCTGATACCCTTGCCCGATGGCTGCAGGTCCATCCCGGTATTGAAATCATTGCCAGAGACCGTGCCGGTGCTTATGCAGACGGATGCCGCAGAGGCGCACCATCCGCTCTTCAGGTGACAGACCGCTGGCATCTGCTGAAGAACCTGTCAGACGCTTTTGTCAGCATTCTGGACCGTTTTACGACAACAGTGAGGACCCTGACACGACAGCTGAACGTATCAACGGCAGTAAGCAAAATATCTGAAACAATCAGAGCGCATCCAGAAGAGGCGCAGGCGGTCGTCAGGTCAGCCTCTGGGGAACGACGTGATATTCTTTTCAAGGAAGCTCTTGCCCTGAAAGCAGAGGGACACAGCATTCAGGCTATCGCCACAACGATCGGGGTAGAGAGAAAAACCGTGCGGCGCTGGTTTCAGCGGGGCCATGCACCACCATGGAAAAGGACGGTTCCGCTACGCAGCATACTCGTGCCTTACGCAGCCCACCTGGAAAAGAGATGGTCCGAAGGATGTCGCAATAGTCGTCAGCTATGGCGGGAACTCCTGGAGCAGGGCTTTGCAGGACAATATGGCACCGTCTGGAAATGGGTGGCGACGCGACAGGGATGTTCCGCGAAACCCGTTCCTTCCGCGCATGTCGTTGCACCTCGGGGACGCAGACTTGCGCGGCTTCTCCTCGCAGAGGATCCGTTATCTGCCGGACAGGAGGGACTGCTGGTTCCTGCCCTTCTGGAAGCTGAACCGCACCTTGCCGTCACACTCTGCTGGCTCAGGAAAATGCAGACCCTGCTCTGTAAAAGGGGTGACACCTGCACGGGAGGCGATCTGAAGGCTCTGCTGGAAGAAGGAAAGACGACGCTGCTGTCACGTCTGATTCCCGCGCTTGAACGGGATGCGGCTGCCATTGAAGCGTCTCTTGTCACACCTTGGACAACCAGCCCGGTTGAAGGACAGATCAGCCGACTGAAAATGATCAAGCGAACCATGTTCGGAAGAGCAGGCTTCGAACTCCTCAGGGCGCGTGTCCTTCAGCCCGCATAATCAAAAAACATCATCACGAAAAGTGCGGAAGAACCGGGGCGGTTCTTCCGCACTTTTCGTGATGGGTATCTTGTACTTAGGTTCCGGAACTGGGAAATCCAGAAAGTCGTTCACTTTCATGGATATTCCCCAGTGTCACGCCTTCGGTCTCTTGATCTTCCCCGTTCCCTCGTCGTTCGTCGTGTTGTTGCACTGGACAACAGAGTGGAGATCGAAGTCAGTCTGCGAAAACGGAGTGCAGTGTGTCCGGACTGTCAGTGCCCGACACAACGCATTCACAGTTTCTATCAGAGAAAACTCGCGGATCTTCCATGGCAGGGCCGTCCAGCCACGCTGATCGTTTCTGTGCCGCGCTTTTTCTGCCAGACGATGCTTTGTCCACGTCGGACGTTTGTCATGCCCCTTGAGGGGATAACCGTGCGTCATGGCAGACAGACCACACGTCTTGCCGATCTTCATTATTATATCGCCCACACCCTGGGCGGTTCCGCTGGAGCACGAATGACCGTGCGCCTGTGTTGCCCCATCAGCGCGGATACTCTTGTCCGCCGTCTTCTCTCACGTGTGCAGAACACCACAAAAGGCACGGCCCTTACACGTGTGGTGGGGGTGGATGACTGGGCATGGCGGCGGGGACATCACTATGGAACGATTGTGGTTGATCTTGAGAAAAATGATGTCATTGACCTCCTGCCAGATCGGGACGCTGATACCCTTGCCCGATGGCTGCAGGTCCACCCCGGTATTGAAATCATTGCCAGAGACCGTGCCGGTACTTATGCAGACGGATGCCGCAGAGGCGCACCATCCGCTCTTCAGGTGACAGACCGCTGGCATCTGCTGAAGAACCTGTCAGACGCTTTTGTCAGCATTCTGGACCGTTTTACGACGACTGTCAGGACCCTGACACGACAGATGAACGTATCAACGGTCGTAAGCAAAATATCTGAAACAATCAGAGCGCATCCAGAAGAGGCGCAGGCGGTCGTCAGGTCAGCCTCTGGGGAACGGCGTGACATTCTTTTCAAGGAAGCTCTTGCCCTGAAAGCAGCGGGACACAGCATTCAGGCTATCGCCACAACGATCGGGGTAGAGAGAAAAACCGTGCGGCGCTGGTTTCAGCGGGGCCATGCACCACCATGGAAAAGAACGGTTCCGTCACGCAGCATACTCGTGCCTTACACAGCCCACCTGGAAAAGAGATGGTCCGAAGGATGTCGCAATAGTCGTCAGCTATGGCGGGAACTCCTGGAGCAGGGCTTTGCAGGACAATATGGCACCGTCTGGAAATGGGTGGCGACGCGACAGGGATGTTCCGCGAAACCCGTTCCTTCCGCGCATGTCGTTGCACCTCGGGGACGCAGACTTGCGCGGCTTCTCCTCGCAGAGGATCCGTTATCTGCCGGACAGGAGGGACTGCTGGTTCCTGCCCTTCTGGAAGCTGAACCGCACCTTGCCGTCACACTCTGCTGGCTCAGGAAAATGCAGACCCTGCTCTGTAAAAGGGGTGACACCTGCACGGGAGGCGATCTGAAGGCTCTGCTGGAAGAAGGAAAGACGACGCTGCTGTCACGTCTGATTCCCGCGCTTGAACGGGATGCGGCTGCCATTGAAGCGTCTCTTGTCACACCTTGGACAACCAGCCCGGTTGAAGGACAGATCAGCCGACTGAAAATGATCAAGCGAACCATGTTCGGAAGAGCAGGCTTCGAACTCCTCAGGGCGCGTGTCCTTCAGCCCGCATAATCAAAAAACATCATCACGAAAAGTGCGGAAGAACCGAGAACGGTTCTTCCGCACTTTTCGTGATGGGTATCTTGTACTTAGGTTCCGGAACTGGGAAATCCAGAAAGTCGTTCACTTTCATGGATATTCCCCAGTGTCACGCCTTCGGTCTCTTGATCTTCCCCGTTCCCTCGTCGTTCGTCGTGTTGTTGCACTGGACAACAGAGTGGAGATCGAAGTCGGTCTGCGAAAGCGGAGTGCAGTGTGTCCGGACTGTCAGTGCCCGACACGACGCATTCACAGTTTCTATCAGAGAAAACTCGCGGATCTTCCATGGCAGGGCCGTCCAGCCACGCTGATCGTTTCTGTGCCGCGCTTTTTCTGCCAGACGATGCTTTGTCCACGTCGGACGTTTGTCATGCCCCTTGAGGGGATAACCGTGCGTCATGGCAGACAGACCACACGTCTTGCCGATCTTCATTATTATATCGCCCATACCCTGGGCGGTTCCGCTGGAGCACGAATGACCGTGCGCCTGTGTTGCCCCATCAGCGCCGATACTCTTGTCCGCCGTCTTCTCTCACGTGCGCAGAACACCACAAAAGGCATGGCCCGTACACGTGTGGTGGGGGTGGATGACTGGGCATGGCGGCGGGGACATCACTATGGAACGATTGTGGTTGATCTTGAGAAAAATGATGTCATTGACCTCCTGCCAGATCGGGACGCTGATACCCTTGCCCGATGGCTGCAGGTCCATCCCGGTATTGAAATCATTGCCAGAGACCGTGCCGGTGCTTATGCAGACGGATGCCGCAGAGGCGCACCATCCGCTCTTCAGGTGACAGACCGCTGGCATCTGCTGAAGAACCTGTCAGACGCTTTTGTCAGCATTCTGGACCGTTTTACGACAACAGTGAGGACCCTGACACGACAGCTGAACGTATCAACGGCAGTAAGCAAAATATCTGAAACAATCAGAGCGCATCCAGAAGAGGCGCAGGCGGTCGTCAGGTCAGCCTCTGGGGAACGACGTGATATTCTTTTCAAGGAAGCTCTTGCCCTGAAAGCAGAGGGACACAGCATTCAGGCTATCGCCACAACGATCGGGGTAGAGAGAAAAACCGTGCGGCGCTGGTTTCAGCGGGGCCATGCACCACCATGGAAAAGGACGGTTCCGCTACGCAGCATACTCGTGCCTTACGCAGCCCACCTGGAAAAGAGATGGTCCGAAGGATGTCGCAATAGTCGTCAGCTATGGCGGGAACTCCTGGAGCAGGGCTTTGCAGGACAATATGGCACCGTCTGGAAATGGGTGGCGACGCGACAGGGATGTTCCGCGAAACCCGTTCCTTCCGCGCATGTCGTTGCACCTCGGGGACGCAGACTTGCGCGGCTTCTCCTCGCAGAGGATCCGTTATCTGCCGGACAGGAGGGACTGCTGGTTCCTGCCCTTCTGGAAGCTGAACCGCACCTTGCCGTCACACTCTGCTGGCTCAGGAAAATGCAGACCCTGCTCTGTAAAAGGGGTGACACCTGCACGGGAGGCGATCTGAAGGCTCTGCTGGAAGAAGGAAAGACGACGCTGCTGTCACGTCTGATTCCCGCGCTTGAACGGGATGCGGCTGCCATTGAAGCGTCTCTTGTCACACCTTGGACAACCAGCCCGGTTGAAGGACAGATCAGCCGACTGAAAATGATCAAGCGAACCATGTTCGGAAGAGCAGGCTTCGAACTCCTCAGGGCGCGTGTCCTTCAGCCCGCATAATCAAAAAACATCATCACGAAAAGTGCGGAAGAACCCAAATCTCGATGAAAATTTCCGCCCTACCCGGGTCAGTTCTCAGTGAAAATCAACAAGCAGCAAGCAGAGTGCGGGGATTACCAGCTTTGAGGAAACCTCTATCCATAACACTAATACCTAGTGCCGGACTAAACGTCAGGCACGCCCACCATGGGCAAGAAGGCCATCATTGGCCCCCAATGTAGATATCATCATGACCTTATGGATCGAATGCCAGCGTTGACATTTACCAGATCTGACCCAAGGATGACGGCATATCATTCCGATGTCAAAATGTTTCTGTGCGCAGGCGACATCCTGGCAGGATGCTGTTTGTTTTTTGCCACACAGGCCGCACAAGGAGCCAAGCCATGCAGCAGCAAGACACTCTGCAAAGAGTGTAGTCCATTCAAAATGTTTTTAAAGAAGCCCGCCCTGCGCAATTCTGCGCAGCTTATTGGCATCACGCACAACCAGCATCTGGCGGGAGCGGGCCAAAAGCCCCACCTTCTCCCACGCGGCCAGCAGGCGGCTGGCGGTATAGAGCGTTGTGCCCGCCAGTTCCGCCACATCCCTGCGGCGCAGGGGAATACAAATCTCACAAGCCCCGGCCTGCATGGCGCCACTCTGCTCAACCAGCATAAGCAGGGCATGGGCAATGCGCTGCTCTGCGCTCTGGGTTGCCATTTCACGCAGGCGGTTTTGAACATTGGCAAGCCGCTGCCCGACCATGCCGATAATGTTGATCGCAATTTGCGGGGAGTTCATGGTCAGCGCCATAAAGTCCGCTTTTGACCAGCTTGCAATATGCGAGGGCATCGCTGTTTCAGCGTCCGCCGGGTAATACCCTTCGGTAAACAGCGCGACGGTGCCAAACATCTCCCCCGGTGCAATCATGCGCATGAGTGCCTGCGCGCCATCGCTCCCGATCTGGCGGATACGCACCGCCCCCACAAGCACCGCATAGGCCCGTTGCGCCACTGCTCCCTGCGTGAACACACCAGCCCCACCGGGCAGAACATCAACCCGCGCCAAAGACGCAACATGCGCTGCCACTTCGGGCGGCAACCCCTTTACCAGACCCAGTGCGCATATGGCCCTGACCGTATTCTGCGAAGGCGTTTTTTGCTCAGACATGCCATGACCCATACACCCCTTATGCCGCGCAGGGTATTCATGCCACGCATACGATCAGACCGGCGACCAGCCATGGCTACCCGCCACCGCACCAAAAACGGTTACCAGACCCAGCACCAGCAGAACAATATGCGCGCGATGCAAGGCGGTAAAAGCAGCATCCGGGTCACGCTTTGCCCAGACATTAAAGCGCCGGTGGAGAACAAGAGGCTCCGCAATAAACAGAACAATGGCAAACACCAACCACAACCCCACCATGGCGTGCATCCACCAGAAACCGGGTTCAGCAAAACGTGCCCAGAGGTCCATTTTCATGACCATAAAAAGTCCGCTCAGCCCGACCAGAACCACAGCACCGCGCGCCTGCCACACAAAACGACGCTCAAAAGCCTGAAAAGCCGCAAGCCTGTCCGCCCCGAACACACCACAGCGCAGGGCAGGCAAAGCCGCTGTTGTCGCCATGGAGACCCCGCCAATCCAGATCACGACCCCGATCACGTGCAGTGCCCGGGCAATTGCCAGTTCGTTCATCCATCCCTCCTTGGGAAGATTGCCATATTTGCCTGTCTCACCATATTTCTACTGCGTTGGGGGCGTGCCGGGTTTGCGCTGGCGCAACCTTTCTGCCAGTCGCATCAGATAGACTGTGCGCAACATCAGGCTGTTAAGGAGGCTCATATTATGAGCAGGCTGCCACTAAACGAGGACGGGCTGGCAACACTTGTAAACGCCTTTTACACACGTGTGCGCGCGGACCCCGAGCTTAGCCCCATTTTTGAAGATGCCGTGACCAACTGGCCTGAGCACCTGCAAACGCTCACGGCTTTCTGGTCTTCCGTCATGCTGGGTACCGGGCGTTACAAAGGCCAGCCGGTGCCCGTGCATATGCAACACCGTGACCGGATTACGCCAGAACTGTTCGATCGGTGGCTGGCACTGTGGGGTGAGACCACCTCCACACACATGCCAGCAGATGTGGCCGCTGTTCTACAGGACAAGGCAGCCAACATTGCCAGAAGCTTGCAGCTTGCACTCTCTTTTTACGCCAAACGGGCCATGCCCCAGCGCAACACAGCACCTTGAGGCGCTGTTCCCCGGAAAAATGATACCCATGACCGAAGTCCTGCCCTATCGCTCCACACCCGTATTCAATCAGGACACGCTACCTGCTGCTTTGCGCACGCGCCATAATACCAAGGCGGGTGTGTGGGGCGTGATCCGTGTGCTTGAAGGGGAGTTGAAGCTCACTTATCTGGCCCCTCCATCTGAACTTCTGCTGACACCGGCCACCCCCGGCCTGATCGAGCCGCAGCAGCCTCATTTTGTAACCCCCATGGGCAAGGTGGCGATGAGGGTGGATTTTTACGATCAGCCCCCTCCCCCTTCCGCGTTCTCAGCCTCCAGTCCTGAACAGGTGTGAGCAGGTTTTTCCCATACCAACGCGGACAATCCTCCCGCGCGGCAACCCGGCCAAAATGGCGTTCCATGCAGCAGAGGACTGGCCTGCCGCATAGGATAAGCGGCTCCTCCCGCCCTGAATAAACATAATTTATGTAAATAAAAATCAAACAAATGTTGTTTTTTGTAGGATAAATAACGCTGTTAAGAAAATAATATCAAATATAGATAGAGAAAGATTAGAATATTATTAATTAATTATTATTAAGGTTTTCTCCGGACATTTCTATTAAGCCCGTCAGGAGACAGCCGCATGTTGGGAAAATGCCTTACAATTTTCCGCAAACCACACGTTAACGGGCTTAAGGTTTATCTTTTTACCACGTCGCTGTTTGTTTCTGTTCCCGCTTTCGCTGCCAGCAGTGCAACGGATTATACCGTTGCTGCGGGCTCGAATTACTCGGTCAGCAATAGCCAGAATATAAACCTGACCAACAATGGCAGCACATTTATTAACTCATCGGGGAGAATTGCCGGCACAACAACCAATAATGGGATGTTAAATAATTCAGGAACGCTCAACAATACAACCAACAGCGGAACATTCTACCTGACCAGAGGAACAACCGGCAGTATTGTCAACCTTGCCTCCGGGTCCATCCGCGCCACATTTGGCACAATGGGGGACGTGAACAATTACGGCAGCATGACGCTCTCAGCCGCAGAAACCCTGAATATTATCAACCAGCAGGATGCAACATTCTCAAACCTATCCGGCACCATAAACGGGAGTTTTGAGAATTCAGGCACAGCCAAACTCTCCGCCACCGCAATACAGGGGGGGCTGACAAACCACGCATCGGGCACCTTTACAACCAATAGCATAATAGGGAGTGACGTAAGCAATTCGGGCATACTTAACCTGAATGGCAGCGCCATGGTTCAGGGCAATGTTGTCAGCGATGGCGGCACGGTCACACTTTCGGGTATGGGCGTTTATGTGCTGGGCACGCTGGAGGCCAACGGGGGCACATTCAATGTTATTAATGGTGCGGTAAACGCCCTTTCCGGCACGGCAAATGGCACCCTGACTGGCACCCTGATCATCAACCGTGCGGGCAACGCGCTCTATTCCGGCGTTATGTCCGGGCCGGGTGGCATATCGCTCTCTGGCGGGGTTCAGTCCTTTTCAGGGCAGAATACATATACGGGGATGACCGCAGTCAGCGCCAATGCTGCCCTGAATCTATCCGGGTCAATCGCTGGCAGCCTGACCAACAATTCGAGTGCGGCCAACCCCACCATTATTACCAGCACCGGCAAGGTTTTTGGGAATGTGCTCAACATTGGGCAGCTTACCGTTAACGGGACCATTGGCGGGCTGGTGAACAACTCCAACACGGGGGTTATTCAGGCCGCCAGCAATGCGGTTTTTGAACAGTCCCTTATAAACTCCGGCACGGCCACACTCAGCAGTTCCTCCGTTATCAAAGGCAACGTAACAGACACCACCGGCTCCACCTTTAACCTGACCGGGTCATCCCAGGTTCTGGGGGATGTCAACAATGCCGGGACGGCAAACATCAATACCAATGCAACAGTTGTTGGAAACTTTACAAACTCGACAGTCCTGAACATGGATGCCGCAACCATACAGGGTGCCCTTTCCAACATTGGGGTCATGACCATTCAGAACAACTCCCATGTTGGAAGCGTGGAAAACAAAAGTGGCACGGCAACTTTTTCCGACAGCACAATAGCGGGTGCCGCGGTCAATGATTCCGGCGGCACACTCACACTCAATGCTGGCACCGTGGACAGTGTTGCTAACGCAGGCACGCTGTTACTCGCCAAAAACAATACGGTCCTGCACAACACAACCAACACGTCCGGCACCCTAACGTTGGATGGGAACACCATAAACGGGCAGCTTCTGGCCAATGGCGGCACTTTTGATGTCACGGCAAACGGCGCAACCATTGGGTCTTTAAGTGGTTCGGCCAACGGCACTCTGGACGGGCTGCTTACACTGGCCACGGCAGACAACACCTACTCCGGCACGCTCTCCGGCACTGGTGGGGTGAGCGTAAGCGCATCCGGGACACAGGTTTTTAGTGGCAATAATGCCTATACCGGCACCACCCAGATCACATCGGGCATTCTAGCCATCAATGGTGACCAGAGCACAGCCACCGGGGATACACTGGTAAACGCCACAGCCACTTTATCTGGCACCGGCACACTGGGGGGGAATACCGTCATACAAAGTGGGGGCACCCTGACCCCGGGTGATGTGACCAGCCATGTTGGCATCCTGAGCATGGCACAAAACCTGACACTGGCGAGCGGATCATCCCAGAACTTTTATCTGGGGCAGACCAATATTGCTGGCGGCGCCTATAACTCTCTGGTTGCCGTGCAGGGAGACCTCACCCTTGGCGGCACGCTCAGCATTACGCCCAATACCGCCGGGCCAAACGTAAACAATAACAGTCTGGACCCCGGCCTTTACCGTTTGTACACATACGGTGGCACATTAAGTGGTGCCGCAGACCAGACACTGGCCCCAACAAGCGTTGCCCCCGGTGCTACGGCATCCTTGCAGACATCCATTGATCATCAGGTCAATCTGGTTATCAATTACGGCAACCTGACGTTCTGGGATGGTGGAAGCACCACCAACCGGAGCAACAACACGGTAGATGGCGGCTCCGGCACATGGGACGCCCAGACCGGCACCAATGACCTGAACTGGACCGACAAAACAGGCCAGACCAACGGGCCGTGGGTTAATGGCCAGTTTGTTGTTTATGCCGGCAATGCCGGAACGGTAACCGTGCAGGACACATATAACGGCGTTACAAACAATGTTGTCGCCAGCGGCATGCAGTTTGCCAATAATGATGGCAAAATATACACGGTAACCGGGGATAATATTTACGCAAACAGCGCGTCCACTCTTATCCGTGTGGGGGATGGCACTACGGCTGGGGCCTCCATTACCGCCATACTGGATACGGTGCTGAATGACCAACTGGTTTCTGGCGGTACATCTCTGGTAAAAACGGATCTGGGAACCCTGATTATTACCAAGGACCAGACCTATCAGGGAGCAACATCCATTAACGGCGGTGTATTGCAACTGGGTAATGGGGGCACGTCCGGTGCCCTTGCCGCTGGCACTGCCATCCACAACAACGGCGTGCTGGCCATAAACCACAGTGGCACCTTTACACTGGCGCAAAGTATTGATGGCACAGGTGGTCTGGCACAAAATGGTGCCGGCACAACCGTGCTGAGCGCAAACAGCACCTACACGGGGGCCACCACCGTAACACAAGGCACGCTGGAGGTGGATGGGTCCATTACCTCTTCATCCGTTGATGTCAGCAATGGTGGCACCTTAAGCGGGTCTGGCTCCGTGGGGGATACCGTTATTGGTTCTGGTGGCACCCTTGCCACCCCCGATGTACAAAACAGTGTTCGGGTGGCAGGAAATTTGCAAACCGCGCAGAACTCCACACTCGCCCTTCAGGGCACGGACCAGCTTTCGGGCAAGGTCTTGAACCTTCAGGGCACGCAGTACCAGCAGTTGCAGTCCAACACACTCAGCGTTGCGGGCAGTGCTGCCCTTTCTGGCACTGTTGTTCTGAATGTTACGCCTGCAACCTCGTTAAAACTGAATGAATATTATACCATTCTCACAACAGGCAACGGATTTTTGCAAAAAACCTACTCCCTGCAAACCAACCTGAGCAGCCCTTACACATTTATCTCACCATCGCTGTATTATAACGGGAATGATCTGGACGTGCTTATGGCACGCAACAGTCTGAGCTTTGCCTCTGTCACCAATACCCGCAACGAGCGCGAAACCGCACAGATGCTGGACCGCGTGCCCCAGAGCAGCGCCATTGTGGGGGCTATGGAGCACCTGAATGCCGCACAGGCCCGCCGGAGCATGAACACGCTTTCGGGCGAGGTGCATGCCTCGGCCCGTACCGCACTTGTGCAGGACAGCTTCCTGTTACGTCAGGCTGCCATGGAACGGCTGGATACAGCAGACTGCAACAAAGGCTATGTGGACGATACCCTGCACACGGCATCGCTCAAAACCGGCCGCAAGGATGAAGGCTGCCTGAGCGAACAGACCGTCTTGTGGGGGCAGGCTTACGGCAGCCTTGGCCATAATGGGGGCGATGGCAATGCCGCAGCCCTGCACCATTCCACCACCGGTTTTATCATGGGGGTAGATACCCCCATACTCAACAACACATGGCGCATTGGCAGCATGCTCAGCTATGGCCGCACCATGTTTGATGTAGGGAGTGGGCGTGGCTCATCCGGCCATGGCAACACGGTAAGCCTTGGGGGGTATGCAGGCACACACTGGGGTGCACTTACCCTTAAACTGGGTGCTGCCTATACGTGGAATATGCTGAGCCTACAACGCAATGTTGCTTTTCCCGGTTATGCGGACCGCCTTTCAAGCAGTTATCTTGGGGGCACCGCACAGGGGTTTGGTGAGCTGGGTTACCGCCTTTACATGGGCCGAAGCATAGCCGAACCTTTTGCCAATGTGGCGTATGTCAACCTGCACACCAATGGCTACCATGAACATGGCGGGGCAGCAGCCCTGCGGGGGGCGGGAATGGATACGGGGGTTACGTTTTCCACCTTTGGGGTCAAGGCTTCTTCCAGCTTTCATGCGGGCAGGCTGCTGTTAATCCCACATGGCTCGGTGGCGTACCGGCACGCATTCGGGCTGACAACACCCACAACCCATATGCTGTTTGCCGCAGGAGGCAGCGGCAGCATGGATATTGCAGGCACACCCCTCTCAACCGATGCTGTGGTGCTGGATACGGGGCTGAGCGCCAGACTGAGCGACCGCATAAAAATCGGTCTGTCCTATACCGGTCAGTATGGTGCGCAATCGGTGGAAAGTGGTGTAAAGGCCAGCATGTTGCTGAAGTTCTAGGCTATGCCCCACCAGCCTTATAAAACTGGCAGAACCTGCACTGTTTTTTTCAGGTTCTGTGCCTAAAGGTGCAAGCGCATATGGGTGCGCAGGTCATTGCACCGTTTGGCATACTGGGATGCCTTGGATGCGGTGAAGTAATTGATCAAAAACGCACCCAGCAGGGAGCCGAACGAAATAACGGTCAGCAGTTCCCCTGTAAACAGGATGGGAGCATCATAGTGCAGGGCGGAATACCACAGCAGGCCTATGCTCAGCACCGCGCCACAAAACCCGAGCACGCCGGTTGATTTGAGCAAGGAATCCTCAATACTCTCAAACGCCGATGTCTCCCGCCACAGGTCAAACAGCTTGCGGTCCACATCATCCACAGCGGCGGTGTGTTCCTTTATTTCAACCTCCGTACGTTTGTGGGGGTTTTTGCGGTGAATATCGAGTTCCTGCCGGGCCTTGGCAAACACGCGCCGCCGCTCCTTGATGGCGGGCAGGCTGATGTCCACAAAGCTGAGAATAGCCACGTTAAGACCGGCCGATAACTGCACAACGGCTTGAAAATCGCCCCATGTCACGCTCATTTTTTGGCACCTCCCCCCTGGCTCACCTGCTGATCGGGCTTCCTTTTATAAAGCAGGATGGGGGAAATAAAGGGGGCGTGCAGGCATGCCCGTCATGCCCGCCCCCATACCACACCGTCCCCTATGGCAGCGGTGCGGTCTGGTACAACGAAACACGCAGCCCCCCATGGGGCACGGGGGCTTCGGGCGGCAAAAATGGCAGGCCGGTACCATGGGCAAGCTTTGCCTCGGTCGTGACAATAGCCACACGCCAGCCCGAAAAATGCGCCAGCATGGTCTGCCCAAACGCACTGTAAAGGGGGAGCAGGCTCTGCTTGTCCCCTATGCGGGTGCCATAGGGTGGATTGGCAATAACCAGCCCCGCAGGCCCCGGTGGTGGCCGCAGGGCGCTGATTGTGGTCTGGGCAAAGGTTGCATAGTCCTGCACGCCTGCGCGTTCAGCGTTGGCGCGGCTCATGGTTATGGCGCCTGCATCCCGGTCGCTCCCATAAAAATGGACCAACGGTGTGCGTTCGCTTTTAACCGCGCGCATCTGCTGCCATGCCTGTGCATCAAAGGTCGCCAGTTGTTCAAACGCAAAATGGCGCGCCCGGCCGGGGTTAAGGCGGGCGGCAATTTCGGCGGCCTCAATCACAAACGTACCCGAGCCACACATGGGGTCCAGCACTGGCTCCTGCCCGTTATAGCCACACTGGCGCAGGAACAGGGCCGCCATTGTCTCCCGCAGGGGGGCGCGGTTAATGGCCTGTTTGTAGCCGCGCCTGTGCAGCAGATCGCCCGATGTATCCACGCTTATGGTGCAGAGATTCTGCTCAATACGCGCACGCACCAGCACTGGTGCGTCATCCGCCTGTGTGGCCCTCAGCGTCTGGGCAATGGCTTTGCCTATGCGCTCGGCCGCAGCACCGGCATGGTACACGCGCGAGCCTGCACAGCTTGCCTCCACCCGGAAGGGTACATCGGGGCGCAGAACGTCCTGCCACGCAACCTGCCGCGCGCGCCGGTCGAGCTGGGACAGGTGCACAACGGGAAAAGACGCTATACGCGCCAGAACCCGGCTGGTCCCACGCACCCACAGGTTTGCGCGCCAGACCTCCGGCCACCCACCGCGGATAACAACCCCGCCGGGCACGGCCACGGGCTGTTTGAACCCTTTAAGCCGCACCTCCGCGCACAACACGGATTCCAGCCCCGGCACGGTGGCCAAAAAGATCTCAAAGTCCTTGTCTTTCGTCATGACGCCTGAATGACAGGAAGCCAGCCCAACGGCAACTTTATCCTTGCGCCCCCCATATGCGGATCTGTGCGCAGGGGGGAGTTGAGATACAGCCAAAGCCGTGTATAATTGTTGCGAAATCGAACGATTAAGCAGGAGTTTTTCATGAAAAAAACCATTCTGGCTGTGCTTGCAGCAACTGCGGGCCTGTCCGGCCTTGCAGGGAACGCACACGCAGCAGCCGATGGTGCGCAACTGTTCGCAACACACTGCGCCATGTGCCACCAGAGCACCGGCAGCGGCGTGCCCGGGCAGTTCCCTCCGCTTAAAGGCCGTATCAACCAGATTGCAGCCACCCCCGAAGGCAAAACCTACGTTATTCACGTACTGCTCAACGGCCTGGCAGGCAGCCTGAAGGCTGGCGGCATGTCCTATATGGGTTACATGCCCTCCATGGCCGCCATGTCGGATGATGATATTGCAGCACTGCTGAGCTACGTTTCCGCCCTGTCGGGCGACGCTTCCGCCCCGGCCTTTACTGCGGACGAAATCAAGAGCGCGCGTGCAACCCCACTCCAGCCCGGCCAGATTCTGGAAGAGCGCAACACGCTTAACGCAGCCCACCCGCTGCCATAAGCCCCTGCACCATTACGGGCAGACCATCAAAAAAGCCTCCCGCAGCACTGTGCGGGAGGCTTTTTTGTGACCCCCAGTCCCTTGAAGGGCCGGGGGTAACAAAATGACTTACTGGGCCGTGTAGCCGCCATCAATCACCAGTTCACTCCCGGTCATGAACTTGGATTCGTCAGACGCCAGATACAGAATGCCGTAGGCAATATCGTCCGGCTCACCCAGATGGCCAAGCGGATGCAGGTCCACCAGCTTCTGGCGTGCTTCTGCGGCATCGTTGGTCAGCCCCTGCACCATGGGGGTCCAGATATAGCCCGGATGCACGGAATTGACCCGAATCTTGTAGCCCGACTTGGCACAGTGCAATGCGGCAGATTTGGTAAACAGGCGCACGCCGCCCTTGCTGGCGTTATAGGCTGCAAGGGTAGGGTCCCCCACCAGCCCTTCAATGGAGGACAGGTTGATAATGGACCCGCCCCCTGCTTTTTTCATGGCTTCAACCGCATACTTGGTGCCCAGAAACACGCTGTTGAGGTTGATGGACTGCACACGCTGCCAGTCTTCCAGGCTCGTGCTTTCCACCGTGCCATTATAGGCAATACCGGCATTGTTGACCGCAACATCCAGCTTGCCAAATGTCTGCTCCGCCAGATTTACGGCGTTCTGCCAGTCTGCTTCCTGCGTAACGTTGAGTTTGACAAACAGGGCCTCGCCCCCTGCGGCCTTGATTTCGGCTACCGTGTTGTGCCCGGCTTCTTCCTGCAAATCAGCCACGACAACCTTGGCACCTTCCTTGGCCAGCAGAATTGCGGTGGCCTTGCCAATACCGTTGGCGGCCCCTGTAACAATGGCGACTTTTCCTGCTACGCGGGTCATGTATCTGCTCCGTGGTTTGTTCTGTCCTGTAATTACAAACGCAAACCGAAGCCTTTGGCCTTGATGCCCGTCAAAAAAATTGTTTTCTTCACCATATTTTCAAAAAAATCAGTTCTTTACCCCGCATTATCGGGTCATATCCGGCGTAAAGGCTGCATGGGCTTAACTCATGCCTCGTTTTTCTGCGCTTTCCATGCTGCCAGTGCCCGTGCGCGCGCTACGCCGTGGTCCACAATGGGGCTGGGGTAGCCAGTCGGCTGCAACAGAGTTGCCTGCCATGGGGTATGAATATCGGGGCCACGCAACCCCGCCAGTTCGGGCACCCAGGTACGGATATACGCGCCATCGGGGTCGAATTTCTGCGATTGCAGGATGGGGTTCATAATCCGGAAAAAAGGTGCGGATTCCACCCCGGTTCCAGCATTCCACTGCCAGTTCATGGGGTTGCTTGCGGGGTCATAATCCACCAGCGTATGGGCAAACCAGCGTTCGCCCTCGCGCCAATCAATCAGCAGGTGTTTGACCAGAAAAGACGCCACAACCATCCGCACCCGGTTGTGCATAAGACCCGTCTGCCAGAGCTGGCGCATGCCCGCGTCAACCAGCGGGTAACCCGTGCACCCCTTTTGCCAGCGTGCCAGCCCCTTGGGGTCCACCCGCCATGGCATTGTATCAAACTCAGGCCTGAGGTTGCGCGTACTCATATCCGGGTGTTCCCACAACAAGGACCACGCAAACTCCCGCCACCCGATTTCGGAGAGGAACTTACTCCCTCCATCCTGCGCGCCTGCCGCCGCCACGGCGTGCCAGATCTGTGCGGGTGTTATCTGGCCCGTGCGCAAGAAAGGAGAAAGCTCGGACGTTGCATCCCTGCTGGGAAAATCCCTGTCGTGCGCATAGTTTTGCAGGGCATGGGCAATAAAGTCATGCAACTGGGCGTGTGCATCCTGCTCGGCAAAAGCGTGGTAGGGCCGCATGGCCTCGGCCCAGCCTGGCAGGTTCTGCACCGCGGCATCGGGCAAGATCTGTGCATCTGGCAAGGCCAGGCATGGGGCAAACGCCATACTTGGGGGAACCGGCAAGGGGGCCGGGTAATGGGCCGTAGCACTGGCCGCACGCCAGAATGCACCAAAAACCTGAAAAGGCTGCCCGGCCTTGCTCCGCACGGTCCATGGCTCATGCAGCAGGCTGCCCGGCGTGCTGTGCACTGCCACACCCATCTGTTTAAGCTGGGCCTTGAGCCGGGTATCCGTAGCCTTACCCGCCGGGTCGTAGCGACGGTTCCAGAACACCTGCGTACACCCGCCTTCACGCACCAGTTCGGGCAGAATCTGCTCGGCCTGCCCCGTAAACAGGTGCAGGCGGCCGCCATATGCGCGCAAGGCGTGGTCCAGCGCCTGCACACTCTGGGCCTGCCACCAGTCCAGCGCGGTTGTGCAGGTCTGGCCAGCAGGGCGTATAAACACGCACCACAGGGGCTGGCCGCTCCGCACAGCATTGGTCAGGGCAAGGTTGTCGGCCAGTCGCAGGTCATCGCGGAACCAGACCACAACGGGGGATGGGCTGGTTTTATCCATACCGGCACCTGTTACGCGCATGGTGGCCGCGTTAGTTCACCGGACCATCGGACAGACGCACAAGCACCTTGACCGGGTTGCCGTTGTCATCTGGTCCTACGTAAAAATCGCGCCATGTGTTGCGCGTAAAGATCCATGTTTTGGAGAGGTTAACCCCAAGGGAGCTGCTTTTGCATGGCGGGCTGCCATCCCCCGGCTGGCTGTTGGCACACTGGGCGGCACTCCCCCCCTTGGTGGGCAGGTACACGTTGGTTTCCAGCGTAGCTGTGCGGCCGTTCAGGCGGACTGTGCCCTCCACCCCGACTTTTTTGCTGACCTCCAGCGGCGCTCCCCCCTGCGGCGGTGCGCCCTGCACCACTACATCGGAAAAATTGGCCGGGTTGACCGAACACACTTCAGACGCAGCGGTGCTGATGGTGTGTTCCACGTCATTGACGGTCACCACCACATGCACATCAATAATGTAAACCGGGCCGGATACACACAATGTGCTCTCGCCATCATTGGCGGCATAGGGCGAACGGGGCACGGATGCCGCCCGTGCTGTGGCAGCAGGCACAAATGCAGCGACTGACGCAATAAACAGGCAGGATGCCACAACAAAAAGTTTCTGCTTCATCACCACTGCCGAACCCTTTATCCACCGTTTGTAAAAAAGCTGTCCTGAATACCACGCGCAATCTGGCATGAATGGCCAAGAATAAACAGTCTGTCCGCGCGCGAGAAGCACTTACCCGCAGCATAAACAGGGGAGAACAGCCCGGACGTGTCTAACCCAAAGCGGGAAAGTGTCTAACCCAGCCTATAAACCGCAGTTTTTAGCTATTTTTACAGGAGAATGGTGGACCCGACGCGATTCGAACGCGTGACCTTTGCCTTCGGAGGGCAACGCTCTATCCAGCTGAGCTACGGGTCCGTTGGCCCATCTCCTAACCTAAAGCGGGGGGCGTTGCCAAGCCTTTATCTTTCATATCCGCCCGAACAGGCCAGCACCGGCAGAATAACCCCTGCAAGGGGCCTCCACAGGGCTTAGGGAGGAACAACGCCATCCAGTCTGGCAGGCAGGAACCATGCCGGGCTACGCCCACCCAGCCCGCTGGCTCCCTGCTCCTGCGCCAGCCATACGGCGGCGGTTATATCACCCCCCGATGGCAAAAACCGCTCTGGCTGGCTGATCCAGCTAGCAATATCCCCCAGAGCCAGCGCGCCGCGCCGGTCACGCAGCAGCAGGTGGTGCCCTCCGGTTATCAGGTCCAGCCGGACTGGCGGTGGCAGTTCCCCCCATGCCTGCGCCATGGCCTGCGGGGGCACAAGCTGGTCCTGATCTCCGTACAGGCACAAGACGGGGCCATGCACCCTTGGCGCCGCACGTGCTGCACTGCGCATGAGGGCCACCAGCCCGCGCAGGGCTTCCAGCCGGGTCTGGCGCAGGGTGAGTGGGTCATAATACAGGCGGATAAGGGCTGCGGGGTTATCGCTGGCCACAACATGCACCGGCAGTTCGCGCCCCGTGACAAAACGCTTGGGAAACAGTGTGGCCAGCACATCCAGCGGAACATCCGCCCCCATTCCAAGGTCCCACACAGCAGGGGCCAGCAATATGGTCCCTGCAACCTTGGGGGCATCCGGGCCGGACATAAGCAGCATAAGCACAGCGCCCCCCATGCTCTCCCCCATAAGGTAAAGCGGCACGTCGGGGTGGGTCTGCCGGATCCGGGCTTCCTCCTCACGCGCATCGGCAACCAGTTGGGCACTTCCGGCCCAGCCCCCACGTAGGGGGGCGGCCCCAAAACCGCGTATGTCGGGGGCAACAAGTGTAATCCCCTGTGCTGCCAGAGCCGGGGCGGAGTACTCCCATGCGTCCTTGCTGTCATTAAACCCGTGCAGGGCCAGCACAACCGCGCGTTCATGCCCATGGGCCTGCCACACCCGCACGGGTATGGCTGCACCATCCCGCAGGCTTATCACCCCATCAGGCGGAACAAGGCGGGCGGCGGCGGCGTACCGGGGGGGAGGAACAGGTGCGGGGGGCGGCACACTGGCGCAGCCTCCAAGCAGAGCCAGCCCACATGCAAACAAGGGCAAAGCCCTGCTCCAGCGCCGGAGTAAGCCTTTGCTCACGCGTATGGGAAAAGATGCCTGCTGCACAACCACGGCTACAATGCGTATCATCCCCCCAGACTTTGCGCCACACCCGTACCTGCCAACCTGATACGAGGCTTTTTGAACCCATGCTTATCCAACCGGCAAACCCCATCCCCCGCCCCCGTCTGGGGCATGTGGAAACCATTCTGGTCGATCAGCGCAAAATTGCCTGCGATGGCGGGCTGGGCCAGTTGGGGCACCCGCGCGTCTGGCTCAGGATTGGTGGGCACCAGACGGTCTGCCCATACTGCTCGCGCCTGTTTGTGCTCCAGCCCGGTGCCGCAGCCGACTCCGGGCATTAATCCGGCAGCGGGCACACGATCCATTTCCCACACAGCCAGGCTTTGCGTATGCTGGCCCTCTGGACCCATACCCGTGCTGAAAGCTGACGTTGATGCGCCGCCCTGCCCGCTCCGCCACCCAACTCCCTGCCCCCAAGGTTGCGTGCTCCGCACCAGCGGCTGCCAGCACGCGCACCCCCCGCCCTCTGTTTTTGCGTGGTTCTGACCAGGTGGCACGGCTTGCAACGGGGCTGGCAGGATTACTGGGGGTAGCACTGGCCTGCACCGGCAGCCTGCCCCATGCAGCACAAGCTGCGCAAAGTGCGCCTGTGGTCAGTGCCCACAGCACCGCCACCCTGATTACGGACGCCAGCACGGCCAGCGCCACTGCCCCGCTCCATGTTGCCCTGCGCCTGCAGCTCAAGCCCGGATGGCACACATACTGGCTCAACCCCGGGGATGCAGGAGACCCTGCCAGCCTGAGTGTCACCGCATCGGGCGCATTACAGGGCACCGCCCAGACCATTACCTGGCCCACGCCCCAGCGCATAAGGGATGCCTCCCTTATGTCCTACGCCTATACGGGGGATGTTGTGCTGCCGGTTACGCTGCACCTACAATCCAGCACGCCAGACGCACACGGCTGGACAACCCTGAACGCACAGGCAAGCTGGCTTGTATGCGAGCAATCCTGCATTCCCGAAGACGGTACATTTACCCTGACCCTGCCCACAGGGGCTCCGCTGGCCTCTGCTCAGGCATCTCTTTTTGTGCAGGCGGCCCAGCATACGCCTGTGCCTTCCCCCTACCCGGTTACAGTCAGCCCTGCTGGTGTATTGCATGTGCTCGCACCGGGCCTGAACCGGCAGTCCGTGGGGAATGCGTGGTTCATGCCCCAAGAACGCGGGCAGATTACCGAAGCCGCACCACAGGCCCTGACATTTGATGCCAATGGGTTGTCCCTCCGCCTTGAACCCACAACAGGTTTTGCCCGTAACAAACCTCTGGCGGGTATTCTGGTCCTGCAAGCACCAGACGGAACCGAGCGCGCTCTGAGCATACAAGCCACCCCACAGGCGGATACACCAGCCCCGGCACAGAGCGCGGCCCTGGGTGGAGTGCCACGCGCAATACCAACAGCAGCTCCGCCAGCAAGCACAGCCCAACCCGCCCCCACACTGCCCGAAGAGCAAAACGCTGCCAGCCCCAGCCCAGCCCCCGACACAGCCGCCTCTACAGGTAACGCACCAGCGGAGGGGGGCAACACAACGCGCGACCTGCTCCGCTTTATCGTACTAGGGTTACTTGGCGGGCTGGTGCTAAACCTGATGCCCTGCGTTTTTCCCATTCTGGCCATGAAGGCGCTGGCCGTAGCCCGTATGGGCCAAAGCGAGCGCAAGCACCAAAAACAGAGTGCCATAGCTTACGCCGCCGGGGTTATTGCGGGTTTTACAGCCCTTGGCGCACTGGTCATGGCGCTACGGGTTGGGGGGAATGCTACGGGCTGGGGGTTCCAGTTCCAGTCCACCGTATTTGTGGGCATGATCACCTGGCTGCTCTTTGCCATGGCGCTCAACCTGCTGGATGTATTTGCCTTTCTTCCCCCCGCTCTGGGCAATGCCTCCTCCCGCAAACACGGGCTTGCGCATGATGTGCTGACCGGCCTGCTGGCTGTGGTTGTGGCCTCCCCCTGCACGGCCCCGTTCATGGGGGTTGCCATTGCGGGAGCCCTTGCTGGCCCGCCGCTTACCGGGCTGGTGGTGTTTGCAGCCCTTGGCGTTGGGCTGGCAGCCCCTTACGTGCTGCTGGCCTTTAGCCCCGCATTGGCCAGCCACCTGCCGCGCCCCGGTGCATGGATGGACTATTTACGCCAGTTTCTGGCGTTCCCCCTGCTCGGGACTTGCGTGTGGCTGCTCTGGGTTGCCACGGTGGAAGGGGGCGCCACAACAGTATTGCTGCTGTGTTCGGGCATGGTATGTCTGGCGTTTGCCGCATGGGTGTATGGCATTGCCCAAAAGCGCCAGCGCCACATGGGCCACAGCCGGAGCTGCACGGCCCTGTATGGTGTGGCCCTGCTGGGGCTGCTGGGGGCTATGGCGCTGCTCCCTGCCCTGCAACAGCAGGCGGCACAGCAGCCCGGCACGGTGCAGGCTTTACCCAGCGGGACAGAAGCTTTTTCGCAAAAGCGGCTGGACGCCCTGCATGCCGCCGGTAAACCCGTGTTTGTGGATATGACAGCGGCATGGTGCATTAGCTGCCTTGTGAACGAGCGCGTGGCCCTGAACACCGACGCCACAAAAGCCGCAATGGCCCGCTACGGCGTAACGGTCCTGCGCGGGGACTGGACCCGGCGGGACCCGGCCATAACGGCTTTTCTGCACGCGCATGGGCGCGACGGTGTGCCGTTTTACCTGTTTGTACCCGCACAGGGTGATGCCGTGGTGCTCCCCCAGATTCTAACCCAGGGGCTGGTGCTCCGCACCATAACCCCCATACCCTGAGAGCCACGGCACGGCTCCACCCCACACCAAGCCCGTGCCAGCAAAGCTGCGGAGGGCTTAATGTGTGGTGGTGGAAAACAGGTTGATGACCACCACACCAGCCAGAATAAGCGCGATGCCCGCAATGGCCGGGGCATCGAGCGTCTGTTTTAAAAACACCGCGCCAATAACCGAAATCAGCACAATGCCAACACCCGACCACAAGGCGTACACAACGCCTGCGGGCAGGGTTTTAAGCGGGATGGACAGGAAGTAAAACGCGCACCCATAAGCCAGCAGGCTGATGGTCGCAGGCAGCCAGCGCGCAAACCCCTGAGACGCGGCAAGGCAGGCCGTGCCAATCACTTCCGCCACAATGGCAATGCCCAACAGCAGCAGGGGTTTGTGAGTCATCCCCACAAACCCGAAGCGAGAGTAGCGCGCCCGACGTTACGCAATGCGCTCAAGACCACCCATATAGGGGCGCAGAACCTCCGGCACGGTTATGGACCCATCCTCGTTCTGGTAGTTTTCCATCACGGCAATTAAGGTACGCCCTACAGCCAGCCCGGAACCATTGAGGGTATGCACAAATGCGGGGGCGCCACCGGCCTGCGCACGGTAGCGTGCATTCATACGGCGGGCCTGAAAGTCGCGCGTGTTGGAGCATGACGAAATCTCGCGCCAGGCGTCCTGCCCCGGCAGCCAGGCTTCAAGGTCAAACGTCTTGGCCGCGCCAAACCCCGTATCCCCCGCACACAGCAGCATGCGGCGGTAGGGAATGTTCAGTTTTTCCAACACAACCTCGGCACAGCGGGTCATGCGCTCGTGTTCGACGTCACTTTCCTCCGGCGTGGTCACGCTGACCATTTCCACTTTTTCAAACTGGTGCTGGCGCAGCATGCCGCGCACGTCCCGCCCGGAGGCCCCGGCCTCGCTACGGAAGCACTGGCTGAGTGCGGTCAGGCGCATGGGCAGGGCGGAGCCATCCACAATATCCCCCGCGACCGAAGCACTCAGCGGCACTTCGGCTGTGGGAATAAGCCAGCGGCCATCCTCCGTTCTAAAGGACTGGTCTGCAAACTTGGGCAGCTTGTCGGTGCCGTACATGGCATCATCATTCACCAGCACGGGCACCTGTGTTTCCGTGTAGCCATGCTCCGTGGTGTGCAGGTCTAGCATAAACTGACCAAGAGCGCGCTCCAGCCGTGCCAGTGCGCCGCGCAGCACCACAAAGCGCGAGCCCGAAAGCTTGGCCGCCGTGGCAAAATCCATCTGGCCCAGAGCCTCGCCCAGCTCAAAATGCTGTTTGGGGGCAAAGGCAAACTCGGGTCTGGTGCCCCATGTCTGCACCACCACATTTGCGGTTTCATCCGGGCCATCAGGCACGCTCGGGTCCAGCCGGTTAGGCAGGGTGGCCAGCAGGTTGGTGGTCTGGTTGCCCAGAGTGTCCACCTTCTCCTTCAGTCCTTCCATGTCCGCGCGCAGGCTAGCGCCCTCGGCTTCCAGCCCGGCTGTGTCTCCCCCTGTGCGTTTGAGGGTGCCTATCTCCCGCGCAAGGGTTTTGCTGCGGGTCTGCTTGTCCTGCAAAAGGGTCTGGGCCTGCCGTTTTTCCTCATCCCATGCAAGAAGCTGCGCAGAGACGGGGGCCATGCCCCGGCGCGCCAGATCTGCATCAAACGCCGTGGGGTCGGCTCTTAGGGCGCGGATGTCATGCATGGGTCAGGGAACCTCCTGCTCGGGGTTGGTCGTATCCGCCAGCGGCCGTTTAGGCTCGATCAGGCGGGCACACAGAATGGAAATTTCGTAAAGCAACACCAGCGGCACAGCCAGACCGAACTGGGTAATGGGGTCGGGCGGCATAAAAATGGCCCCAAGCACAAACGCGCCCACAATGGCGTAGCGGCGGAACTTGCGCAGCATGGCGGAGGTCACAATACCCACACGGGCAAGCAGGCTGAGCACCACCGGCAGCTCGAACGCAATGCCAAACGCCATGATCATCTTCATGACCAGAGACAGATATTCCGACACCTTGGCCTGAAGTTCGATCTGTACCTGATCGCCCCCCGCACCCGGCGTCTGGAACGACACGAAAAACCGCCATGCCACAGGGAAAATAAAGTAATACGCCAGCGCCGCCCCGGCTACGAACAGCACAGGCGTTGCGATAAGGAACGGCGCAAAAGCCCGTTTTTCCGAGCGGTAAAGCCCCGGCGCAATAAACATCCACGCCTGTATGGCCACTATGGGAAAAGACAAAAACGCCGCCCCGAACAGGGCCACCCGGATATAGGTGAAAAACGCCTCATACAGTGCGGTATAAATCAGGTGGGGCTGCTCCCCACGCTGGCGCATGATCTCGCCTAACGGGCGGGCCAGAAACAGATAAATATCACCCGCGTAATGGTAGCACAGGGCAAAGCACACAATAAACGCAGCCCCCGACCACAGCAGGCGGCGGCGCAGCTCCAGCAGATGCTCCAGCAGGGGCATGGGCTGGTCGTGGATCGGGTCTTCTTGATGAGGGGCGTTATCGCTCATGCCTGCGGGTCCGTTGTCGTGCTGGCGGGTCCATATGCTGCCGTAACGGCCTGCGTTCTATTCTCGGCCTCTTCCCCTGCTGGCTCTGCGCCCGCCGGGGTGGGTTGCTCTGGCGTAAAGGGAGGCGCAACGGCCTGCCCCGTAATGGGCTGGTCCTCCAGCCCGGCAATAACGCCGGGGGCCACGCTATGGCCTGCATGCATAAGCCGCACGGGGGGGAGGATGGCAGGCGGATGCAGCCTGTCCTGCTCACGCAGGATGCGGCGCACAATAATGGGGGGCAGTTCGGGGGGAGCACTGTCCACCTGCCGGTCCTGCACACTTTCCTGCCATGCCGGAGCGGAGCCGTAGTGCTCATGGCCCATAGGCGTGGTGGCATAGTCCGCTGTTGCGGGGGCGGGGCTTGCCGAGCGGGGTATGGCATCCAGCGCTCTGGGGCCGGAGGGGACAAAACGCTCGGTTACGGGTGGGGCGGATACAGCCCTGTTCAGGCTCCCATCGCTATCCAGCGCCTTCATGATCCGGCCGCGCACGTTCAGGTTTTTCAGGTCCCGCACATGCTCGCTTACCTCGGACAGGTCAGCCTCACGCACCACCTCATCAAGGTGGGACTGGAACTCGCTGGCCAGCGCACGGGCTTTTTTAATGCCTTTTGCAAGCCCGCGAATAGCAACCGGCAGGTCCTTGGGGCCAATAACAACCAGAGCCACCGCGCCGATCAGGGCGAATTCCGACCATGCAAAATCAAACATACCAAGCCCCGTTCACGCCCACCCCATGCGACCCACAACATAGTCCTGCAACACAGTCAGGGCGTGCATCTCTATCACGGACCATCGGGGGCGGGAACCGCAACCTGTGCAACCTGCTCATCTGCCGTGCCGGTTGCGGGGGGGACCTCTGGCTCTTCCCCCGCCTGCTCCGGGGTATCCCCCGGGGAGTGGGGGCCCTCATCAGGCCCTTGCCCCGCGGCCTGAAACGCCATGGCCGACTGGGGCAGCCCGCCCTCCCCCGGATTTTGGGGCACATCCACCATAAGCTCCTCACGCCGAGGCATGTCGGAGAGTGCGCGCAGACCAAAATGACGCAAAAAGTCGGCCGTGGTGCCCCACAGGACCGGCCTGCCCGGTACCTCCTTGCGGCCACGCGGGGCAATCAGCTCCGCTTCGATCAGGGTATCAAGCACATTCTGCCCAAGGCTTACGCCACGAATTTCTTCTATTTCCACACGGGTACAGGGCTGGTGGTAGGCAATAATGGCCAGTGTTTCCATCACCGCGCGGGGCAGCCGCCTTGGCCGCTCCAGCACGCGGGTTAAAAGCGGTGCCAGATCGGGGGCGGTACGGAACTGCCAGCCACCGGCCACCTCTACGGGGAATACGCCCCTGCCCTCATAACGGCGGCACAGTTCGGCCAGAACAGCCGCCACAAAAGCCCCCAGGTCTTCCCCCCCCGTGGGCATGATCTGCCTGCCTTCCAGCAGGTCCGCCAGACGGCGGGCGCTCACGGGTTCGGTCGAGGCAAAAATAAGGGCTTCGGCCAGCCTTACGGCTTCATCCGGCACAGTCAGGGGGGCGGGGGTGGTCATGCGTCCTGCTTCTTTTCTCTGGTGTGCCTAGGCGTGGCGTCCTCTGCGGGGGTGGGGTCTTCCTCCGGTTCGGGCTGCGGGTCGGTGGCCTCTGCCTGCTCATGCGGGCGGAGCATGATCTGGCCAAAGGTTTCATCCTGCCGCAGTTCAAGCCGCCCGGTCTTGGCCAGTTCCAACCCTGCGATCAGGGTGCCAGCCATGGCGGCGCGGCGCTGGCGCAGGGCATCCTCCCCCTCCGCCTGACCGGGTAGGCTGTCTGGTAGAAAAGCGTCCAGCGTGCTCCAGCCCGGTGGGGTTTCGCCCAGCAGGCGGGTCAGCCTGCTCAGCGCATCCTGCACGGTCCAGAACCGGATCGTGCGGGGGGCGTAAATCCGCCTGCGTGCGGTGCGTCTTACACAGGCAAGGTAAGCCCGCATAAGCTGGGCCATATCCAGCGCCAGACCGGAGCGGTCCACCTCCACCAGATTTTCGGGCAGGCCACGGGCAAACACATCACGCCCAAGGCGGGGCCGTACATCCAGCCAGCGGGCCAGCTCACCCATGCAGGCCAGCTCTATCAGCCGTTCTTGCAACAGCTCGGCGGCTTCCTCCCCCTCCATGGCCAGTTCGTCATCGGCGGGGAGCAGCAGACGGGATTTGAGCCATGCCAGCCATGCGGCCATAACCAGCCAGTCTGCAGCCAGTTCCAGCCGGACACGGCGGGCATTTTCCACCACAGCCAGATACTGTTCGACCAGTTGCAGAATGGAAATCCGGGCGAGGTCCACCTTTTGCGCCCGCGCCAGATCGAGCAGAAGGTCCATTGGCCCTTCAAACCCCTCCAGCCGCAAAAGCGGTACACGTGGCACGTGGTCCTGCGCTGCATCATGCAGCGCAGTGGTTTGCGGGTCTGCCGGTTTGTGGGCAGGAGGGGGCTGCGTGCCCTCCCCTGCCGGATGCACAGTTTGGGATTCCATCAGGCGTTCCACAGGTGGCGTCAGGGACGCACCACCATGCAGGCCATACCACGCTCACGCACCGAGGAGCAGAAATCCTTTGCATCCGCCACGGCACCAAAGCCCAGCACGCGCAGGCGATAGAACGTGGCGTTATTCTGCTCGGTACGGACAAAGGCGGGGGTCACACCACCGAACAGGGTTGGGTAACGGGTTTTGAGCCGTGCCCATTCCTTCTGGGCTTCTGCCTCAGTTTGCAGGGCTGCCAGCTGGACCTGATACTTGCCCCCTGCCGTACCATGTGGAGCAGTTGCGGCTTTTTTGGCCGCAGGTTTGGCAACCGGAGCGGCTTCCTCTTCCCCATCGGAGGCATCATCCGTGGGAATGGGGGCTTCCTTAAGCGGTTCGGGCACTGCGGCCTCGGCTACGGGAGCGTCCGCCCCCTGCGCGGGCAAAGCGGCGGAGGGCACAGGCTTAAGGGCTGCGCCATCGGCCTGTGCGGCATCCTGCGCTGTGGGTTCAGCTGCGGGAGCCGCAGGTGCAGGTGCAGCCGCACCCGCTGCCGGAGTGGTGCCTGCATTATCCGCCGCTACGGGGGCTGGGGCACCCACCGGGGCAGGCTGGCCACCGTACTGGGCAGCAAGGGCTGCGGGGTTGGGTTTTTCAGGCGCGGGCACGGGGTGGCCCTGCTGGTTTGCATCTGCATCAGGCAGGGCCAGCGTATCAAGCTGCATACCGCCCGGATCAACCGGCTTGGTGCGCATGGCAACCGGGGGGGGCCCCATAACGGGAATACCGCTCTGGTGGTGGCCCAGCACGGCCCAGCCACCAATACCCAGCACCAGCAACCCGCCCAGCCCGGCCGCACCGTAAGCCAGACGCCGCGTGCCGGACTCACTGCCCAAAAAGCTGGTGAACATATCCATCAGCTTGCTGCCACCGGCCAATTTGTTGCCTGTTGCCGAGCGCGTGGCGGGTTTGTCGTCATAATCCATGCTCATGCGCTCACGCGCACGGCTGATCCGTTCTTCCACCGTAGAGCTGGGGCGGTCATCCTCACTCATCAGCGCATTTCCTCCACCGGGTCCACACCCATAACCGCAAGGCCGGAGCGGATCACCGCCGCCGTAGCCGCCACAAGGGCCAGACGCGCGCGCGTGGCTTCCACCGCACCAGCCTGCAGGAACCTCAGGGACGCATCATCACGCCCACGGTTCCACAGCGCATGAAAATCACCCGCCAGTTCGGCCAGATAGAACGCAATACGGTGCGGCTCCCGCGCAAAGGCAGCGGCTTCCACCATACGCGGCCATTCAGCCAGACGGCGCACCAGAGCCATTTCCGCGTCCGAGGTCAGGCTGTCCAGCGTGGCGGTGGCAAGGGCTGCGTTGTCCACTGCGCCGTAGGCCCCTTCTTCTGCGGCACTGCGCAGCACGGAGCGGCAGCGGGCATGGGCATACTGCACATAAAACACGGGGTTATCACGCTGCTGGGCCACCACAAGGTCCAGATCAAACTCCATCTGGGCATCGCTCTTGCGGGTGAGCATGGTAAAGCGCACGGCGTCACGCCCGACTTCGTCAATCAGGTCCCGCAGGGTAACGAACGTGCCTGCACGCTTGGACATTTTGACCGGCTGACCATCACGCAGAATATGCACGATCTGGCACAGCAGCACTTCCAGCGGTACGGTATCCCCCGTAAGGGCCTTTACGGCGGCCTTCATGCGTTTGACGTAACCGCCATGGTCCGCACCCCACACGTCAATCATGACCTGTGCGCCACGGGCGACCTTGTCCATGTGGTAGCCAATATCATTGGCAAAGTAGGTGTTGGTACCATCCGACTTGCGCAGCGGGCGGTCCACATCATCCCCAAAGCTGGTGGAGCGGAACAGGAGCTGTTCGCGCTCTTCCCAGTCTTCTGGCAGTTTGCCTTTGGGGGGCTCCAGCACGCCGTTATACAGCAGGTCGGCCTTGGCCAGCTGGTCTATGGCGGTATCGGTTACGCCACGGGCCAGCACGTCCGCCTCGGACGAAAACACATCGTGGTGCACGCCAAGGGCTGCGAGGTCTTCCTTGATCGCGCTTAACATATGGGTCACGGCAAAGCCGCGCACGGTTTCCAGCCATGTTGCAGCAGGGGCTGGCAGGGGTGCGCCGTCCACGTCCACTTCGGCCAGCTTGTTGCCAAACTCGGCTGCCAGTGCCTCACCCACGGGAATGAGGTATTCGCCCTGATATTGCAGGCCACCGGGGGCAAGGGCCGAAAAATCGTCCTGCGTCATTCTGGTGCCCAGCACCTGCAGGTAGCGCCAGTATGCCGCCCATGCCAGCGCCTTGACCTGATTCCCCGCATCGTTGATGTAGAATTCCTTGGTCACGTCAAACCCGGCCTTGGCCATAAGGTTGGCCAGTGCATCGCCTACCACGGCACCGCGGCAATGGCCGACATGCATGGGGCCGGTGGGGTTGGCGGATACGTATTCCACATTCACCCGCACACCCTTACCTGCTGTGGACTGACCATAGGCCTCACCCACAGTCAGCACCACGGGCAGCACGGCCCGCAGCACGGCGGGTTGCAGGGTGATGTTGACAAAACCGGGCCCGGCGGCAGCCACGGCAGCAATGCCTTCCACCTTTTGCAGGGCGCTGACCAGATCAGCCGCAATATCGGCCGGTTTGCGGCGCGCAGCCTTGGCCAGCAGCAGGGCGGCGTTTGTTGCCATGTCCCCGTGCGCGGGGTCACGCGTGGGGGTCAGTTCCACGCGGGCCAGCGTTTCCTCCGCCACGTCGGGCAACAGTTCGCGCACAACGGCCAGAACATGATGACGGTAACGCTGGAAAACACACTCGGACATAGACGACTCAACCCCGTAATTGGTGCAGCAAACGCGTTTATCAGCCTGCAACGGCCAGGTCCGTCAACCGCCTATGTTCTTCCATGGCGTATCGATCGGTCATGGAAGCCACGTAATCCGCCACGGTGCGGTGCACGGCTGCCTTATCTTTATCCCCCAGACGCTGCTGCCATTCGGCTGGCAACAGGTTTGGCGACTCCGTAAGGGTGGAAAACAGCTCCCCCGTTACGTGGCGGGCCTTGTGGGTCATGCGGTTGACCCGCCAATGCCTGTACAGCTTGGCAAACAGGAACTTGCGGATCCCCTTATTGGCCTCATCCATGGCGGGGCCAAAGGCCACAACGGGCGCACTGGCGGCACGAATATCCTCAACACTGCGCGGGGCCAGATCAGCCAGCCGCGCGCGCGTGCACACCAGCACATCGGTCACCAGAGCATGAATGACACGGCGCACCATTTCGTGCCGGATACGCTGGTGGGTGCGGGTGTCGGTTTTTGGCAGGTCTGCCGCCAGTGCGCGGGCTTCGGCCAGAGCCTGCCCGACCAGTGGCACGTCCACCAGATCATCCAGCGATAGCAGGCCGGACTTTACGCCATCATCCAGATCATGCCCGTGGTAGGCAATGTCATCCGCCAGAGCAGCCACCTGTGCCTCGGCCGAGGCATAACCGCCCAACTCCAGCGGGAACAGCGCATCCACCTCCGCCAGTCTGGCGGATGGCCTGCGCACGGGGCCATTGTGTTTGGCCAGCCCTTCCAGCGTCTCCCATGTCAGGTTCAGGCCATCAAATGCCAGATAGCGCCGCTCCAGCAGCATGACCTGCCGCAACGCCTGCGCGTTATGGTCAAACCCGCCGTACTCCTGCATGCGCGCGGCAAGTGCATCCTCCCCCGCATGGCCAAAGGGGGTGTGGCCGAGGTCATGCGCCAAGGCCACGGCCTCGGTCAGGTCCTCATCCAGCCGCAGGTAGCGGGCCATGGAGCGGGCCACCTGCGCCACTTCCAGCGAATGGGTCAGCCGGGTGCGGAAAAAATCGCCCTCGTGGTTAATGAACACCTGCGTTTTATACTGCAAACGCCTGAAGCCGGAGGAATGCACCACCCTGTCCCGGTCACGCTGCCAGGGGGAGCGGGTCAGGGATTCGGGCTCTGCGTGCAGGCGCCTGCCCCGGCCCTCGCCGGGCTGCACGGCATAGGGCATCAGCTCATCGCGTTGTGTGGCTTGCAGCATTACGCACCTCCTGGCCTGTCCGGGCGGCACAATGCCCACGGACCATGCCGCCTGATCTTAGGCTATTGGAGGAAAGTTGACCATTGGAGGCGTCTTGCCCCTTCAAACCTGCACGCGGGCGGATTATCTATGGGGGTATGACACAGCCAGCCCCCACTTTTTCCGTCTCCGACTCCGCTGCCAACCGCATTGCCAGCGTTATCGCCAAAAAACAGGCCAGTGCCACCACCGGGCAGGAAGCCCCGGTTGCCCTGCGCGTAGCGGTGGAAGCAGGGGGGTGCAACGGGTTCCAGTATCAGTTCATCCTCATCCCGCCCGGCGGGCTGGCCGCTGATGATGTGCGCATAGAAAAAAACGGCGCGCTGGTGGTGGTGGACCCCACAAGTCTGGACCTGCTGGCCGGGGCGGAGCTGACCTTTGAGGACAAGCTGATGGGGGCACATTTTGCCGTGGCAAACCCCAATGCGGCGTCCTCCTGCGGGTGCGGCACGAGCTTTTCCCTCGCATGAAAATCGCGACATGGAACATCAACTCGGTGCGTCTGCGGCAGGATCTGGTGCTGGACTGGCTGGCGCGCGAACAGCCCGATGTGCTGATGTTGCAGGAAATCAAATGCGAGACGCATCTGTTCCCCTCCGAGGTTTTTGCACAGGCAGGCTACCGCAGCGCCGTTGTGGGGCAGAAATCCTATAACGGCGTAGCCACTCTGGTCCGTGGGGATTTTACGGTCACAACCGAGCATCTGCCCGGCTTTACCGACCCTGCCGCCCGGTATGTGGAGGTTTGCACCCAAGGGCTGGTGCTGGGCAACCTGTACCTGCCCAATGGCAATTCCGGCGCGGAACAGGGTTACGCCACCAAGCTGGAGTTTCTGGCAGCACTCACCGCGCGCGCGCAGGATTTTTTGCAGCAGGATACGGACTTTGTGCTGGCGGGGGATTACAATATCTGCCCCACCCCAGAGGACTGCGCACCCGGTGCGCTGGCCCCGGATGACGCTCTTGTGCGCCCGCAAAGCCGGGCAGCATGGCGGCAACTGCGCTGGCTGGGCCTGACCGATGCCCTGCGCGCCCTGCACCCCCACGGTGCGGCCTATACATTCTGGGATTATCAGGCCGGAGCATGGCCACGGGACAGCGGGTTGCGGATCGACCATATGCTGCTCTCCCCCCGTGTGGCCGAACGCCTGCAAACAGCACAACCCGACCGGGAGGAACGCGGCAAGGAGCGCCCATCCGACCACGTGCCGCTTATTGTCACGCTGGAAAATGGCGCACCCACACCCAGCTAGGCCCACAGGCACAGCGGGCAACCCTGCCACGGGTGCCCGCCTGCCCTGCACCATCCGCCCCGCCTGTCTGGCGGATGCCCCGCACCTGCCAGCACTGGAGCGCGATGCCGCACAGGCCTTTGCCACCATACCAGAACTGGCCTGGCTGGCCGGGGGGGATGTGCTCCCCCTTGCCGAACATACAGCCAGCATAGCCGCGCAAGCCTGCTGGGTTGCGGCCAGTGCTGCGGGGCCGTTGCTGGGGTTTGTCACAGCGCATCCTTACGGGCAGGACCTGCATATTCAGGAAATGTCGGTCACGCGGGCGGCACAGGGCCAGGGGCTGGGCCGCCGCCTGCTGCACGCCGTATGCACAGCCGCACAGAAGCGGGGATTGCAGCGCGTAACACTTACCACGTTTGTCAACGTGCCATGGAACGCGCCATTCTATGCCTCGGCCGGGTTTTGCCATGTGCCCGATGCCGCACTGGACGCACGGCTGGCCAGCATACTGGCGGATGAGCACGCCACCGGCCTTGCCGCAATGCCCCGCTGCGCCATGCAGTATGCTGTACCTGCGGCGGCTGAATGTGTTTCAAAATGAAACAGTTGCGCCGCTCAAAGCGGGCATGCGCCATCACACTGCCGTGATAAGGCCGCACCTTCTCCCCTTATGGCAGTACCAGCCCTTGCACGTTTGTTTTTTTTCATCACACTAACCACGCTCTGACGCACCGCACGTACCTGCGATGTGTGGCTGCGTTTTGTGCACACCACACCCAATGCCAAGGAGAAACATCATGGCCTGGAACGCACCGAAAGTGACGGAAATTCCGTTGGGCGCAGAAATCAACAGCTATGTCTGCGGTCAGAAAAAATAAGAGAGGGCATGCCCTCTCTCAGCCGTCAGGCGGGTTGGTGCCTCACCGACTTTCCCCCTGACGGCTTTTTTGTTTAGAAAGCGTCGTATGCTTGATATTGTCGTCCTTGGCGCAGCCGCTGGTGGCGGTTTTCCACAATGGAACTCCAACGCCCCTGCCTGCCGCCGCGCCCGCGCGGGTGACCCCGCAGCCCCCGCCCGCACACAGGCCTCCATAGCCGTTAGCGGGAATGGCACGTCGTGGTACGTGCTGAATGCCTCCCCCGACCTGCGGACCCAGATCAACCAGACCCCCGACCTGCACCCGCGCACCGGCCTGCGCTCCACCCCCATTGCCGGGGTTGTGCTGACCAGTGGGGAAATTGACGCCATTACCGGCCTGCTCACCCTGCGCGAGCGACAGGCGTTTGAGCTGTATGCAACGCAGCCGGTGCTGGACCAGCTGGACGCAAACCCCATTTTTACAGCGCTCGACCGTACACTGGTGCCCCGCCTGCCCATGGTACTCGACCGCCCGATTGCCCTGGACCCACCGGGCTTTTGCATCACCCCGTTTTCCGTTCCCGGCAAAGTCCCCCTTTATGCCGAAAAAGCGGAAAACCCGGCCGAAATCATGACGAATGGTGAAACCATCGGGCTGGAAATAACCGATGGCACCGCCCGCGCCCTGTTTATTCCCGGCTGCGCGATGATGACGGATGAACTGCGCGCCCACATTCAGGGAGCCGACGCTGTATTTTTTGACGGCACGCTCTGGACGGATGATGAAATGGTGCGCGCGGGCCTTGGCAGCAAAACCGGCCACCGCATGGGCCATATGTCCCTCGCCGACCAACCCGATGGCACGTTCTGCGCTTTTGCGGATTTGAATGTGACCCGCAAGATCCTCATCCACATCAACAATTCCAACCCTGTTCTGCTGGCCGACAGCACCGAGCGCCAGCAGGCCGAAGCCGCAGGCTGGGAAGTAGCCTTTGATGGCATGAAGGTAAGATTATGACAGACCGTATTCTCACCCCCGATGAACTGGAAGCCGCCCTGCGCGCCATTGGTGCCGAGCGCTATCACAACCTGCACCCCTTCCACCGTGCCTTGCACGACGGCAAGCTGAACAAGGGGCAGGTACAGGCCTGGGCACTGAACCGCTATTACTATCAGGCCAGTATTCCCGCCAAGGATGCCTCCCTGCTGGCCCGCCTGCCCACCACGGAGCTGCGGCGTGAATGGCGGCGCAGGCTGGAAGACCATGATGGCACACAGCCCGGCACGGGGGGTGTTGCCCGCTGGCTCAAACTGACCGATGGCCTCGGGCTGGACCGCGCTTATGTGGAATCGCTCGATGGGCTGCTGCCCGGCACGCGCTTTGCCGTGGAAGCCTATGTGCAGTTCGTGCGGGAACGCTCCATTCTGGAGGCCATTGCTTCCTCCCTGACCGAGCTGTTCTCCCCCACCATTATCAGCGAGCGGGTTGCGGGCATGCTCAGCAACTACGATTTTGTCACCGAGGAAACACTCGCCTACTTCAAGCCTCGGCTTACGCAGGCCCCGCAGGATTCCGCTTTTGCGCTGGCCTATGTGCGCGAGCACGCCCGCACGGCAGAGCAGCAGACAGCGGTGCTCAACGCGCTCAAGTTCAAATGCAACGTGTTGTGGTCCATGCTGGATGCACTGGATTACGCCTATGTGGTCCCCGGGCGTGTTCCCCCCGGTGCATTCCGCCCAGGCCCGCAGGCATGACCGAGGCCACAGGCCCAACTTTGTGCGAGACGACCGTGCCACGCTTTGCGCGTGGCACCCGCCTGCAATATGACCGCGTGCGGGAGGTCTGGTTTATTCAGGCCCCCGAGCGCGCTTTTCATGCCGATGCCATTGCCGCCGAAGTGCTACAACTGGTGGATGGCACCCGCCCGCTCCACACCATTATAGACCTGCTGGCCGAAAAATTTACCGCCCCCCGTGCCGTTATTGCGCAGGACGTGCTGGCCATGGTGGCAGAACTGGCCACAAAGCAGGTGCTGCTGCCCGCATGAGCGCGCCCCCTCCCCCCATGAGCCTGCTGGCGGAGCTTACCCACCGCTGCCCCCTGCAATGCCCCTACTGTTCCAACCCGCTTATGCTCGACCCCAGAACGCAGGAGCTGGGCACCACGGAATGGCAGCGTGTGCTGGACGAGGCGGCGCTGATGGGCGTGTTGCAGGTGCATTTTTCTGGCGGGGAGCCAATGGCCCGCCCCGACCTGCCAGAACTTGTGCGCCACGCAGCACAGGCTGGCCTGTATTCCAACCTGATCACCTCTGGCGTGCTGATCCGCCCGGACACACTGCGCGCTCTGGCCGATGCGGGGCTGGACCATATCCAGCTGTCTTTTCAGGACGTGGCCCCCGCCAGCGCGGACCGCATTGCCAACATGGCAGGCGCACACGCCAAAAAGCTGGAAGCAGCGCGCCTGATTACCGCAGAGGGTCTGCCGCTCACGCTCAATTTTGTCATCCATCGCCAGAATGCCGAGCGTGTGCCCGCCATGCTGGAACTGGCTGAACAGCTTGGCGCCAGACGGGTGGAAATTGCCCACACCCAGTATTATGGCTGGGGCCTGCTTAACCGCGATGCTCTCCTGCCCGACCGTGCCCAGATAGAGGCCACGACCGAAGCCGTAGCCGCAGCCCGCACCCGGCTGGCAGGGCGCATGAGCATAGATTTTGTCACCCCCGATTATTACGAGGACCGGCCCAAACCCTGCATGGGCGGATGGGGCCAGCGTTTTTTAAACATTACCCCCACAGGCAAGGTGCTCCCCTGCCACGCGGCGGAAACCATTCCCAACATCACCTTCCCCAATGTGCGCGAGGCAGGCCTTGCCGCCATATGGGAGGGTTCCCCCATTTTTAACCTGTTCCGCGGCACGGAATGGATGCCCGAACCCTGCCAGTCCTGCGCATTCAAGGAGGAAGACTGGGGAGGCTGCCGTTGTCAGGCACTGGCACTGGCCGGCAAGGCGGATGCAGCAGACCCGGTCTGCCACAAGGCTCCCGATCACAAACAGGTCACGCAGGCTATTGCCCAGCGCCCCCAAACGCCGCCCCCCTTCCGCTACAGGCGCTTCGGGAACGCCTGAGGCAAAAAGGGTTTTTACAAAACCGGCCACCACCTGACCCAAACAACGCCACGGATGCCACGTGCAGGCGCAGGACATGCGAACAAATTGCATCGCAGCCGCACTTATGGCTAAGAGGCACCACTAACCCGCTCGGACCCGAGCGCCCCACCATTTGCCCGGGCCGCATGGCCCCACACCCCCGGCCAAGGCGACCAACCCCATGCACCACCCAGCCGCACAGCATAACCTTGGTAAAGGCATTGCCTGCGGTGTTGGGGCGGGCGCATTGTGGGGGCTGGTTTTTCTGGCCCCCGAGCTGATCCGCAACTTCAGCGCGCTGGAAATGGCCTGTGGCCGCTACGTGCTGTACGGCCTGTTTGCCGCCGTTATGGTTGCACCACACTGGCAGGTGCTCAGCCATACCGTAAGCCTGCGCACATGGTGGACGCTGAGCTGGCTCTCCTTTGCGGGGAATACGGCTTATTATGTGCTGCTCTCGAGCGCTGTCAAAAACGGGGGCATTACCAGCACCACTCTTGTAATCGGCTTTTTGCCCGTACTGGTGACACTGGTTGGCAGCCGCGACAAGGACGCCCTACCCCTGCGCCAGCTTTTACCTTCCATCCTGCTGTGCCTGACCGGTGCTGCGTGCATTGGCTGGCAGGCCATGCATACGCATGCACATTCTGTTGCCCGTGCGCCTTTTCTGGGGTTGCTCTGCGCTGTTGCGGCGCTTGGCTCCTGGACACTCTATGCCGTGGGGAATAGCCGCGCACTCGTGCGCCAGCGGCATTTTTCCGCCCATGACTGGAACCTGCTGACCGGGCTTGCCACTGGTGCCCAGAATGTGGTCCTGCTCCCCCTTGCCCTTCTGCTGGACAGCACAGCCCACGGGCTGGAGCAATGGCGCAACTTTGCACTGGTGAGTGCGGGCGTAGCTCTGCTGGCCTCCATTGCAGGCAACGCGCTGTGGAACAGAATGAACCAGCTCCTCCCGCTGACACTGGTGGGGCAGATGATTCTGTTCGAAACCCTGTTTTCCCTCTGCTACGGTTTCATATGGGAGCAGCGACTGCCCAGCGGGATGGAAACACTGGCCTTTGGCTGTGTGGTGCTGAGCGTATTGCTGTGCGTACGCGCCCACCGCAAACCGGCAGCCGCTGCGTAACCCCCAACTGCTTCCACTTTTTGCCTGCTGAGCTAACGGGAGCGCCAGCCTGCTTTTTTCCCTGCTATTTCTATTACCGGGCGCATGTATTAGGTTGCGCCGCATTGTAACCACGGGGGGATGACCATGAGCGACGAACACAAATGCCCGCAATGCGGCTGTGAACATATCTATCAGGATGGCGGGCTATGGGTCTGCCCCGAATGTGCGCACGAATGGAACGAATTTTCCACCAGTGCAACGGATGCAGATGCAGGCGGTTCTGGCGTTATTCATGATGCCAACGGCAACGTTCTGGCTGATGGGGACACCATTACAGTCACCAAGGACCTTAAGGTAAAAGGGTCTTCTCTGGTGGTTAAAAGCGGCACCAAGGTCAAGAACATCAAACTGGTCGATGGCACGGACGGCCACAACATTGCGTGCAAAATAAGCGGCATCGGGGCCATGAACCTGAAGTCGGAATTTGTAAAAAAATCCTGAACTCCCGCACAAGACCTTACTGGCATGGGCCACACAAAGCCCCATGCCAGTACATAGGGTTTGGAAAAAACAAACCTATTATGAGGTCTCTGACTTACCATGCGGCATAGAAGTATGCCGCGCCTAGGCACTTGCTGAACCAATATCCGGCTGCGTTTTGTGCCTATGCCCCAAACAAAACAGCCTGCCCCATAAGGGCAGGCTGCATGCAAACCACGACAGGCAAAAAGCTCAGGCGGCTTTTTTACCGTTGGCCTTGAAAATACCCGATGTAAATTCCCACACCCGACCCACATTGCGGATCACCTTGGCAATGGCGGGGGTTGTGGTCGGGCGTAGCAGGCGCGGGTCATACCCAGCAAAGCGCCGATCATCTTCTTCCAGACACAGGTCCATAAAGTCCGGCAGGCTGATCTGGATGTTGGTCACTTCCTTGGTGCCGGTTACGGTAAAGTTGTTGTCCTGCGTATGGACCTGCCCGCTATCATCCACCGTGCGGGCAAGGCTCATGCGTTCGTAGGCCAGAAAGCCCCAGACAGCCCATACCTTTGCCTCAAAGAACGGGCGACGCCACCACGGCATAACCGCGCGATACCAGGCCAGCCAGTTGGCAAAGAGCAGGATATGGCGGCATTCTTCCTGCATGATCGGCTCGAACGTGTCGGTCAGGGCTTCGGGGAAGTAGCCCGAACGCTTGGCCAGTTCGAACATGCCAAACGCAAAAAAGCTATCCACGCATTCCGAAAAACCAGTGACCAGATAGGCCCATTCCACGTCCTTCGGCTCCACATACGGGGGCTCGGGGGCCATGGGAATGTTGTAGGCTGCCACCATTTTGGACAGCACTTCCTTATGCCGGTTTTCTTCCCACGCATTGCGTGAGATGGCATCCTTGACATCAGGATCCGTGACCAGGCTGGCGTAAGCGGCCATACGCAGGCGGGCCTTGCCCTCGGTCTGCACGGCAATATCCCAGATCGGCAGGGAGGTTACGCGGTGCAGGGTTTCGGGGTCCAGCTTGGGCCAGTCAATGACAGATGGCTTGTACGGGTTGAACGTATCGCGGAACATGGCCGCGAGTGCGCGCTTATGCTCTTCCGAACCCGGCTTAAGCGGCCCGCGAATGGGGCTCAGCCAATGCCGCGCGCGGAAATCCGCTTCGGCCACAGCCTCGGCATTAGGGGGTGCAGGAAGGTCATCCATACTTTCCGGCAGATGGGAGTAAATATCGCTCAGAGAACCCATGTGAGGAACCCGTTATCTGGGGACCTCCCCTTTTTGCAACCGGCCCTGACTGGCTGGAACGTCGGAAGGTCCAATAAACCTGAAACATGCCGCCATCCCCATTGCCGGGAATGGCGACGACGCCCCCGTGTTAGTGCAGATCAGCCAGCTTAGAAATGATCTTGGTCACTAAACCGTAATCTATCGCTTCTTTTGCGGACATCCAGTAGTTGCGGTCCGTGTCCTTGACGACTTTTTCGTAAGGCTGCCCGGTTTCACGCGCGAAAAGGTGGTTCAGGCGTTCGCGCATTTTAATGATCTCGCGCGCTTCGATATCAATATCGGTTGCCGGACCACGCACACCGCCCATGGGCTGGTGCAGCAGAAAACGCGTGTTAGGCAGGCAGAATCGGCGGTCCTTGTGACCTGCGGCAAAAATAAGCGCGCCAGCAGAAGCCACCCAGCCCGTGCCGATCATGTTGACCGGAGCAATCGAATCGACAAAGCGGATCATGTCATGGATCGTGTCGCCACTTTCCACGTGTCCGCCGGGGGAGTTGACGTACACATCAATCGGCTTGTCGGATTCACCGGCCAGTGCCAGCAGGCGGCCGGTTACGTCGCGCGCGACCTTGTCGTTTATCCCACCAAAAATAAGCACCTTACGCTGCTTGAACAGCTTGTGCTCCAGTTCGCCCTGCGGGGCGCCAGAGGCCTTGCCTTCCTCTTTTTCGGGGGTTTCCGGGGTTTCCGGTTCATCGTCCAGCCTGATGGCGTTACGGGAGAAGATGCCTGTCATTGCTGTCTCCGCACATTGTTCCGTAGCAGTGTTCATTCCCTTATCCTGCGCTGCCCGAACGTGCCTGCCAAGGGGCAATCATGCGCTCTCTCGCCACGGGGGAGGGAAAAGGGTAAGGTGCGGGGCAATTTTATATCAGGTTTTTCGGAGCATTCCCCCCGCCATGCAGCAGCCCCCTCTGGAGCAGAAGCCGACCAGCCGGACCAACGCCCCCCGGCCAGACCGCTTTTTGCAGGCTGCCAGCATGGCTGCTCTTGTTGCACTGGGTGGCACATTAAGCGCCTGCCAGCACCGCGATGCTATTGATACAGCTCTGGACTGGTCACGCAGTATGCGCGGCGGCGCCATTGCCGAGCAGCGCCCCCCACCACCCGGGCGCTACGACCCCTACCCCAAAGTGGGCCTGACCCCAACGGATGTGCCCGAAGTGCCCTCCCCCGATGCGCGCGCCCTGTTAAGCGAACAGCTGACCCGCGACCGCAACCTGACCTACCGGACCGTGGCCGCCAACGGGACCATGATCCCCAACATTCCGCCCCCACCCAATGCAAGCGGCAGAACCAGTGCGCAAAAGGCCCAGCCAACCCTGCCCGCGGGCGTAAGCGGCGCGGTGATGGACGCAGCCGACAGCGCCCCCCAGCCCGTGCGGGCACCCCTGCATTCGGCCGTATCCAGCCTGCCAGCAGGCACCACGGCCTCCTCCCCCGCACCGGAGGAAGCCGAGGCGGAAGTGGCCATGCCCGAGGTGCACAAAAAAGCGGATATTCCCGAATTACGCCCCGACCAGATTCCGCAAATACCTCAAACCCCGCCCACGGCCCCCAGCTTCCCCGGTTTTGATGTGCCAACGGATGCAAACCTGCCCGATGCCGTGCGCCCCAACTATGACCTGACCGATATAAAAGGCACGGCCTTCCATTTTGTGCCCCAGTCCGACCAGCTTTCCAGCGGGCAGGACGCGGCACTGGCCAAGATTGTGCAAAAATGGCCAAACGGCCCCCTGACCATCCGCGGGTTTGGGGATGCCGCATCCATGAGCCCGCAGGATCAGGCCGATGCCGTACGCCTTGGGCTGCTGCGTGCCCAACGCCTTGCCGTAGAACTGACCGGACGGGGCATTCCCGCCAGCGCCATAACCGTACGGGGCGATGCCTTTGGCACAGGGGCAAAGGTGGTTACCCCGCCCTGATCCCCCGCACACACCCCTTTTGCTCCGCCCCGCATGCGGTAAAAACGCACCCGCACGGCGGTTTTGCATCCAGAGGAGTTGCCTGTTCCATTTTGGCGATTACTATGCTCACTCCCTTCATCCTACAGGGGCCATGTTCCCTGTCCTTTCAGAGCACCCAAAGTCCATGACCGAAGAGTTCCATCGCATCCGCCGCCTGCCGCCTTATGTTTTCGCCTCTGTCAATCAGGCCAAGGCAGCAGCGCGCGCACGGGGCGAGGATATTATTGACCTTGGCATGGGCAACCCCGACACCCCCACCCCGCCCCATATTGTGAACAAGCTGATTGAAACGGTGAACGACCCACGCTCGCACCGTTACTCGGTCAGCCGTGGCATTCCCGGCCTGCGCAAGGCCGTGGCGGGGTATTATGACCGGCGCTTCAACGTCAAACTCAACCCCGACAGCGAAGTGATTGTTACCCTTGGCTCCAAGGAAGGGCTGGCCAATCTGGCCTCCGCCATTACCAGCCCGGGGGACACCATTCTGGTGCCCAACCCGTCTTACCCCATTCACCAGTTCGGGTTTATTATTGCGGGTGCGTCCGTGCGCTCCATCCCCGCCACCCCGAACGAGGACATGCTGCGCGCACTTGAGCGCGCCGTACGCCACTCCGTGCCCAAACCCACGGCGCTGATTGTCAACTTCCCGTCCAACCCCACATCGTATCTGGCTGATCTGGATTTTTATAAGGAACTGGTCGCCTTTGCCCGGCGTGAGGAAATCTGGATTCTGTCCGACCTTGCCTATGCCGAAATCTATTTTGGCGATCTGGTTCCCCCTTCCATTCTGGCCGTTCCGGGCGCACGTGACATTGCGGTGGAATTTACCTCGCTCTCCAAGACCTACTCCATGGCTGGCTGGCGTGTGGGTTTTGCCGCAGGCAACGAACGGCTGATTTCCGCCCTCACCCGCATTAAATCCTATCTGGATTACGGGGCCTTCACCCCCATTCAGGTTGCCGCCGTAACCGCGCTGAACGGCCCGCAGGACTGCGTGGCCGACCTGCGTAACCTGTACAAGGAACGGCGCGACGTGCTGATCAAGGGCCTGCATTCCGCCGGATGGGACGTGCCCTCCCCCGAAGGGTCCATGTTCGCATGGGCTCCCATTCCCGAACCTTTCCGCGAGATGGGGAGTGTTGCCTTCTCCAAACTCCTGCTTGAAGAAGCCGGCGTTGCCGTGGCACCGGGCCTTGGGTTTGGTGAATATGGTGATGACCACGTCCGCATCGGGCTGGTGGAAAACACCCACCGCCTGCGGCAGGCCCTGCGCTCCATCAAGGGCTTTATGGCCGCCCACGGCGTCAAGGCCCCTCCCTCCTCCAACCCAGCCCAAAAACCGGAGTCTGTTGCACCGTGACATCCTGTTCCTCTTCTTCTCCTCTTCGTCTTGGCATTGCCGGGCTCGGCACGGTTGGCGCGGGCGTTATCAAACTGCTGCGGGCCAATGCGGACCTGCTGAGCGCACGGGCAGGCCGCCCGCTGGAGGTTGTGGCCGTTAGCGCGCGCGAGCGCACGCGGGACCGTGGGGTGGATGTGTCCGCCCTGCGCTGGTACGACAACGCCGCCGATCTGGTAAACGACCCCGATGTGGACGTGGTGGTGGAGCTGATTGGCGGGGCAGAAGGCACCGCCCGTACACTGGTGGAAGCAGCCCTTAAGGCTGGCAAACCTGTGGTTACCGCCAACAAGGCGCTGCTGGCCCTGCATGGCTCCACCCTTGCCCGCCTGAGTGCTGACAACAACGCCCCCCTGCTGTTTGAAGCAGCAGTTGCTGGCGGCATTCCCGCCATTAAAACCGTGCGCGAAGGGCTGGCAGCGGACCGCCTGCTGCGCGTGGGCGGTATTCTTAACGGCACCTGCAACTACATCCTCACCGTCATGCGCGAGACGGGCAAGGATTTTGCAACCGTGCTCAAGGATGCGCAGGACCTCGGCTATGCCGAAGCCGACCCCTCCACCGATGTGGACGGGCTGGACGCAGCCCACAAACTGACCATTCTGGCTGGTCTGGCCTTTGGTCAGCCCGTAGCGTTTGACAGCGTGCATGTAGAGGGCATCCGCCGCATTGGTGCGGTGGACCAGAGTTTTGCCCGCGCCCTTGGCTACCGGATCAAGCTGCTGGGCCTTGCCAGCATGACCGATGCCGGGCTGCACGCCCGCGTAACCCCCTGCCTTGTGCCCCAGCAGGCTCCGCTGGCACAGGTGGATGGCGTCTTTAACGCCGTGGTGGCGGAAGGCGAGTTTGTTGGCCGGATCATGATCGAAGGACGCGGGGCCGGTGCTGGCCCCACGGCTAGTGCGGTCACGGCGGATCTGGTGGATATTGCCCGTGGCAACACCATTGCCGTGTGGGGCGTGCAGACCAGCGCCCAGTCCCCGCTGCGGGCCTGCCCCATTTCCAGTGGGGAAGGTGCCTTCTACCTGCGCCTGATGGTGGAAGACCGCCCCGGCGTTATTGCCGACATTACCGCCATCCTGCGTGATTGTGGCGTATCGCTGCGCAGCATGCTCCAGCACCCGGCGGAAAATGACAGCACGCCTTATGTTCCCCTTGTTCTGGTCACACATCGGACATCCGAGGCGGCTATGCAGGACGCCGTCACCCGGATTGACGCTTTGACTGTTGTGACAGACTCCACAGTTGTGATCCGGATCGAGGCTGCCTGAAGCAACCCACCAGCCCCGCCCGATCAATTGTGTAATTAAGGATCCCGCTTTCTCATGTCTGATTCCATTGGCCCCTCTCCCTTCGTTGTTTCCGACCGCAATCTGGCTCTTGAGCTGGTGCGCGTGACCGAAGCGGCGGCCCTTGCCTCTGCCCGCTGGACGGGCCGCGGCCGTAAGAACGATGCAGACGGTGCCGCGGTGGAAGCCATGCGCATTGCCTTTGACACCGTGGCCATTGATGGCACCGTGGTCATTGGTGAGGGCGAAATGGACGAAGCGCCCATGCTCTATATTGGCGAGAAAGTGGGCTCCGGCGGCCCGGCCATGGATATTGCCGTGGACCCGCTGGAAGGCACCAACCTGTGCGCAAAGGACATGCCAAACGCCATTACGGTGGTGGCACTGGCCGAACGCGGCAACTTCCTGCACGCACCCGATGTGTACATGGACAAGATTGTGGTTGGCCCCAACCTGCCCGCAGGTGTGGTGGACCTTGAAAACACGATTGAAACCAACCTGAAGAACCTTGCCAAAGCTAAAGGCAAAAGCGTGCAGGACCTGCTGCTGTGCACGCTCGACCGCGAACGGCACGAGGAAATGATTGCCCGCGCCCGTGCAGCCGGTGCCCGCGTGCGCCTGCTGAGCGATGGCGACGTGGCCGGTGGCATTGCTGCCTGCCTTGATAGCAGTCAGGTCGATATTTACGTCGGCTCCGGCGGTGCGCCCGAAGGGGTGCTGACCGCCGCCGCCGTGCGCTGCGTGGAAGGCCAGATGCAGGGCCGCCTGCTGTTTGAAGATAACGCCCAGCGCGAACGCGCCCAGAAGATGAACCCCGGCAAAAACCCCGACCGCAAGCTGGACCTGCATGATATGGCAGCAGGCTCGGTGCTGTTCTCGGCCACTGGGGTCACCACCGGGGCGCTGCTGCGCGGCGTGCGGCAGTACCCGCATCAGGCGGTGACGCACTCGCTGGTCATGCGTTCCAAATCTGGCACGTCCCGCTTTATTGAAGGGCACCACAACTTCAAAACCAAAACATGGACGCCGCAATAACAGGCGTTTTTTAACCCCATGCTCTCGACCGCATCACCAGAGGGGGCGCACGCCCCCACCCCAGCCACAACACCAGCCGTGCTCAATGTAGAGCACAGCGTGAACGCACGACGCTGGTCCTGGCGGGAGGGAGCAGACAACCCGACTACCAACCGGCTGGGGGCCGCACTGGCCCAGCAACTTGGCATACCCGAAATTGTAGGCCGCCTGCTGGCCATGCGCGGGGTCAGCCCCGAACATGCACCGCATTTTCTGGCCCCCACCCTGCGCGCCCTTATGCCCGACCCGTCCTGCCTGACGGATATGGACAAAGCCGCCGCCCGCATGGCGCAGGCCGTACAGGCGGGGGAAACCATAGGTATTTTTGGCGATTATGACGTGGACGGCGCATGCGCCAGTGCCGTGCTGGCCGCTTTTTTTGAACAGCTTGGCTGCTCCGTTCTCACCCATATTCCCGACCGCATGACCGAAGGGTATGGCCCCAACCTGCCAGCACTTGAGGCACTGGTGGCCCAAGGTGCCAAACTGCTGGTCTGTGTGGACTGTGGCACAGCCTCTGCCGATATTCTGAACCAGCTTGCAGGCAAGGCCGATGTGGTGGTGCTGGACCACCACAAGTCGGAAGATGCCCTGCCAGCCATTCTGGCCACGGTTAACCCCAACCGGGCGGACTGCTCATCGGGTCTTGGGCATATCTGCGCTGCGGCACTGAGTTTTCTGGCCACTGTTGCGACCAGACGCACCCTGCGCGAGAACGGCTTTTTTAACGCAAGCCATCCCCAGCCCGACCTGCGCCCCCTGCTGGACCTTGTTGCGCTGGCCACGGTGTGTGACGTCATGCCCCTGCAAGGGGTCAACCGCCTGTTTGTGGCCGAGGGGCTAAAGGTTATGGCGGCCCGGCAGCGTGTAGGGGTTGCTGCCCTGCTTGAAATTGCGGGTGTCAGCAAAGCGCCTGATGCGTTTTCGTGCGGGTTTGCGCTGGGGCCGCGTATTAATGCGGGCGGACGCATAGCCGAAGCCGCACTTGGCCTGCGCCTGCTCCGCTGCCCGGATGTGCATGAAGCAAAGCAGATGGCCGAGCGGCTGGATGCCGTCAACCGCCGCAGGCAGGATGTGGAAGCCGATATTCTGGACCGCGCCATGGAGCAGGCAGCAGAACAGAAGGACGCCGGCCACGGCGTTATTCTGCTCGCGGGTAAGGACTGGCACCCCGGCGTCGTGGGGATTGTGGCAGGGCGCATAAAAGAACGCTTCAACCGCCCCGCCCTTGTTGGCGCGCAGCAGGAGGACGGGAGCATAAAAGGCTCTGGCCGCTCGGTTGCCGGGCTGGACCTTGGTACGGTCATTATTGCCGCACGTCAGGCCGGGCTGCTTAAAACAGGTGGCGGGCACGCCATGGCTGCGGGTTTTTCGCTCCATGCAGACAAGCTGGCGGAGTTCCACTCTTTTCTCGATACCCGTCTGCCACAGGCGGCGGAACTGCCGCCCACCGTGGACCTGACCATAGATGCCGTTGTGGCCGTAACCGGAGCCACGGCAGAACTGGCGACCGACATGGCAGCTCTGGCCCCCTTTGGCGCAGGCAACCCCGAACCACTCATTGCCCTGCCCAATGTGCATATTGCACGCACCGACCGCATAGGGCGGGACAGCAACACCCTGCGGGTGCTGATCCGCGCCAGCAATGGCAGCAGGCTCAAGGCACTTCTGTTCAAGGCGGATAACAACCCGCTCGCTGTTGTGTTGGAAGACGCAACCCGCCCCGCCCTGCATCTGGCAGGCTACCTGCGGGCAGAAAGCTGGAACGGGCGCACAGACGCCACTTTTTTTGTGCAGGACGTAGCCCGAGCCTGAACGGCCCTACCCTGTGCAGGCACAGGGGGCTTATTCCCCCTGTGCGGCGTTGCGGCGGGCTGCGACTTCCTTCTTCATGGCTTCCTGCACTTTTTCAAACGCGCGCACTTCAATCTGGCGCACCCGCTCGCGGGAAATGCCGTAGTCGTGGGCGAGTTCTTCCAGCGTTGCCGGGTCATCCTTGAGGCGACGTTCGGTGAAAATGCGGCGTTCACGCTCGTTCAGGGTTTCGAGTGCTGTGGCAAGCAGGGCCTTGCGACCCGACATTTCCTCGTTTTCGGCGTAAACCTCTTCCTGGTTCACCTGATCGTCCACCAGACGGTCCTGCCATTCGCTTTCCAGGTCCGTTTTAAGCGGGGCGTTCAGGCTGTGGTCCGGTGCAGCCATGCGGCGGTTCATGTCCACCACATCCTGCTCGGACACACCAAGAGTTGTGGCGATCTTGTTGACCTGTTCGGGCTGGAGGTCACCATCATCAATCGCCTGCATCTGCCCTTTAAGGCGGCGCAGGTTGAAGAACAGCTTTTTCTGGGCTGCCGTTGTGCCCATTTTGACCAAAGACCAGCTATGCAGGATGTATTCCTGAATGGCAGCGCGGATCCACCACATGGCGTAAGTGGCCAGCCGGAAGCCTTTTTCGGGGTCAAAGCGGCGCACGGCCTGCATCATCCCCACATTGCCTTCGCTGATCAGTTCATTGATCGGCAGACCATAACCCCGATAGCCCATGGCAATTTTGGCAACCAGACGCAGGTGGGATGTCACCAGCCGGTGGGCTGCCTTGACATCTCCCTTATCGCGCCATTTGCGTGAAAGGGTGAGTTCTTCTTCTGGCGTGAGCAGGGGATACTTACGAATTTCCTGAAGGTACCTTGAAAGATTGCCTTCAGGCCCAACATCAATGACGGAAGCCATGATTTGAGTACTCCTTCCTGAGATGGAAACTCCCACGGATGCGTTTGGTTCCTGTTCCGTTAACAGGCGCATCCAGACTTGCAGCGGCGAGTCCCATTACCCGATGGAAAACTAGACGGCCCTTGCATCTACCCTCGGCATGAGCAGCAGAGACCAAAGGCCCCTTCCCGCTTTACGGAAAAGTGAGCGGTATGGACCAAGAGGGTGCGCCTGAAAAATGCACCCTGTCAAGAAAACAGGTGCGGATGGTAGCAAAACTGCCACAGTTAGTGGACCGTAGCGGTCCCCTTTAATGCGGACTCGGAGCAGGCCTGCGCCGTTACGAGTCGCTCAGGGCCTGTTCCAGTTCCTGCATGTCGGGCGGCATTGGGGTTTCAAACAGCAGGTTTTCGCCCGTTCTGGGGTGGGTAAAGCCCAGCCGCGCCGCATGGAGCGCCTGACGGGGGAAGTCCAGCCCAGCCCCCTTGCCCACCGGGGACAGGCCACGGGCCGCAGCAGGCACGCGCCGCAGGTAGAGCGGGTCCCCCATAAGCGGATGGCCATTGGCCGAAAAATGCACCCGGATCTGGTGCGTGCGGCCCGTTGCCAGTTTGCACGCAACAAGGGCGGCCGAAGCACTGAACACCTTGAGCGTGCGGTAATGGGTCAAGGCCCATTTGCCACCATGGGTAACCAGCGCCATGCGTTTGCGGTCCCGCTTGTCGCGGCCTATTGCGCCTTCATAATCCCCCTCCGCAGGGGTGGGTACACCCCAGCAGAACGCCAGATAGGCACGGTCTATGCGGCGGGCGGCAAAATCATCCGAGAGAGCCAGATGCGCTTTTTCCGTTTTGGCAACCACCATAACGCCCGACGTATCCTTATCCAGCCGGTGCACAATGCCGGGGCGGCGCTCCCCGCCAATGCCCTTAAGGCTATTGCCGCAATGGGCGATCAGGCCGTTGACCAGCGTACCCGTCTCGTTCCCCGGTGCGGGGTGGACCACCAGCCCCGCGGGCTTGTCCAGCACAATCAGGTCGTCATCTTCATACAGGATGTTAAAATCCATGGCTTCGCCCTGCGGGGTGGCAGGGGCTGCGGCGGGCAGGTCCAGCACCACCACCATTCCTGCCCGGACCGGCGTGGCGGGCTCACGCAGCACCACGCCATTGCACAGGAGATTCCCGCCCTCGATCAGCCCTTTGATGCGTGAGCGCGAAGGGGCTCCGGGGCAGTTGGACAAAAACCGGTCCACCCGCTCGCCCGCCTGTGCGGCATCCACCGTAAAGGCCAGTGTGGTGCCGTGGGTAGGGGCAAGGCCGGGCGCGGCTTCGCCTTGAGGGGGAACTGTATGTGCCAAACCCGTTTGTCTCATTCACGCTTATGGGGTGGAATTGCGCGTACAAAGCCTGCTTGCAGGCTGTGCGTCAAGCCGCAGGATGTAAACCACCAGCCCAGCCTGCCGCGTGGCCTGCACGCCTTTTGGTGTGCCCGTACACCATGCCCCCTTGCCCTGCGCCATATACGGCAGGATAGTGTGCGGGTATGACCCACCACCCCACCATTGCCCGCACCTACCAGACCGCCCTGCGCCACCGCAGCCTTGTGCTGGCCGGGCTTTTGGGTGCGCTGGCCCTGTCTGTCCTGCTGGATTGCGCGGTGGGGCCTGCCGAACTTTCCCCCACAACCATGCTGCGTGCTGTTTTTGACCCTGCCGGGGTAGATGAGCAGACAAGCCTGATTGTCTGGCAGATCCGCCTGCCCTACGCGCTTATGGCGGCCTGCGTGGGGGCTGCACTGGGGCTGGCAGGGGCGGAAATGCAGACCATTCTGGCCAACCCGCTGGCCAGCCCGTTTACGCTGGGCCTGTCCGCCGCCGGGGCGTTTGGCGCGTCCCTTGCCATTGTGCTGGGCTGGCACGTAGCGCATATGCCCGACATGTGGCTGACCGCAGGGAGCGCCTTTGTCTGTGCGGCCCTGTCTGTATGGATTCTGGACATGCTGGTGCGGCTGCGTCAGGGCGGGACGGGCACGGTTATCCTGTGCGGGGTGGCACTTGTATTTTCGTTTCAGGCGTTGGTTGCCCTCATGCAGTTTGTTGCAAACGAGGACGCCCTGCAAAATCTGGTGTTCTGGACCCTTGGTAGCCTGACCCGCGCAACATGGGGCACGCTGGGCCTGCTGGCCGGGGCTCTGGCCTGCATCCTGCCATTTTCGCTCCGGGCGGCATGGCCGCTTACCACCCTGCGTATGGGGGAGGACCGGGCTGCAAGCCTTGGGGTGGATGTGCCACGCCTGCGCCGCGCGGCCCTGCTGCGCATAAGCCTTTTATGCGCGCTGGCCGTAGCCTTTGTGGGGGTTATTGGCTTTATCGGACTGGTGGCCCCCCATATTGCCCGCCGCCTTGTGGGGGAGGACCACCGCTTTTACCTGCCCGCCAGCCTGTTGAGCGGGGCGTTCATTCTCTCCCTCGCAGCCCTTGTTGCGCGGGTGCTGGTGCCCGGCGTTGTGGTGCCAACAGGTATTGTGACCGCTCTGGTGGGCATACCCTTTTTTCTGGTTATTGTGCTGCGCCGTGGGGAAGGGCTGCCATGACGCCCCCCGTGCCAGCCGGGCTGACGCTGCATAACCTGACTGTGCGGTACGGGCGCAAATCCGTACTGGCCGAACTGGATGCAGGGCCGTTCCCCCACGGGGCGGTCTGTGCCGTTCTTGGCCCCAATGGCAGCGGCAAATCCACCCTGCTGCGCGCCACTGGGGGGCTGTTGCACGCCACAGGCACACTCATGCTGGATGGGGTGGACCTTACCCCCCTGCCCCGGGCCCAACGGGCGCAACACTGCCTGTACCTGCCCCAGACCCTGCCAGAGCCCGTACGCCTGAGCGTGCTGGATGCCATGCTGGCCGCCCGCCACGCCACAGGCAGGCAGGGCAACACCAGCACGACAGCGGACATAGACGCCGCCATGGCCTGTCTGGCCGATGTGGGCATTGCCCACCTTGCCACGCAAAGCCTGCACGAACTCTCCGGCGGGCAGCGCCAGCTTGCAGGGCTGGCACAGGCCCTTGGCCGCAAACCCCGCGCCCTGCTGCTGGATGAACCCCTGAGCGCGCTTGACCCGTACTACCAGCAGACCGTTATGACCCTGATCCGGCGTGAGACCGCACAGCGCAATCTGGTCACACTAATTGTGCTGCATGACCTGAACATCGCACTCAACCAGTGCGATCTGGCGTGCCTTTTGCACAATGGCCATATTCTGGCCTACGGCCCCCCGACGGAAGTTTTAACCCCCGAGCACCTGCGCACCGTGTACCGTATTAATGCACGGGTAGATACAGGGCGGGACGGGCAACGCTTCATCAGCACCGCAGGTGTGGTGTAACGCCCCTTACGTGCCACAATAGGTATAGGGTACCACCTCGTCAGGTGTGGGGGATGCTGTGTAACCTTCCATGCCCGGCTGCTCCACATAAGGGGTGGCCAGCACGTTCAGCATTTCCCGGAACGGTGTATAATCGTGCTGTTTTACGGCGGCCTGAATCATGGCCTCCACCTTGTGGTTGCGTGGAATATAGCACGGGTTGACCTGCTGCATGGCGCTGGCACGGGCGGCATAGTCCGCACTCCCCTGCTGCGCCACACGGGCACGCCAGCGGGCCAGCCACGGGCTGGTACTGGCAGGCAGTCCAGCCGGCAGGCCGGAGCCGTGCAAAGCCTCTTCATGACTGAGAGCGCGGAAGGTGTTGGTCATGTCCATCTTTTCCGCCTCCATATGGTCCAGCAGGGTTTTGAACAGGGTTTCATCCCCCTCATCCTCCCCCACCAGCCCCAGCTTTGCGCGCATGCCAGCAAAATAGGCTGCATGAAAATGCGGATGGAACGCCCCAAGTGCTTGCTGGGCCAGACTGATGGCCTGCCCGTCCTCCTCCGCCAGCAGGGGGAGCAGGGCCTCGGCAAAACGGGTCAGGTTCCACAGGGCTATGGTCGGCTGGTTGGTGTAGGCGTAACGGCCACGCTTATCTATGAAGCTGAACACGGTGGCCGGGTTGTAGGTGTCCATAAAGGCGCAGGGGCCGTAATCTATGGTCTCGCCCGATATGGCCATGTTGTCGGTGTTCATGACCCCATGAATAAAGCCGACCAGCATCCACCGCGCCACAAGGGCCGCCTGCGCCGCCACCACGGCCTGTAGCAGCGCCACATAGGGCTGCGCGTCCTGTGCTGCCTGCGGGTAAAGCCGGGCAATGGCAAAATCGGCCAGCGCGCGCAAGGCGTGCCTGTCCTGCCGGGCGGCAAAGAACTGGAACGTACCAACGCGGATATGGCTGCGCGCCACACGGGCCACAATGGCACCGGGCAAGGGTGTTTCACGGTAAACGCGCTCCCCCGTTGCCAGTGCGGCCAACGCGCGGGTGGTGGGGATGCCAAGGGCTGCCATGCTCTCGCTCAGCAGGTATTCACGCAGGACTGGACCAAGGGCGGCCCGGCCATCCCCACTGCGTGAATAAGCCGTGGGGCCGGAACCTTTGAGTGCAATTTCGCGCAGATGGCCGTTGCGGTCCTCAACCTCCCCCAAAAGCAGGGCACGGCCATCCCCCAGTTGGGGAGAAAAATGGCCAAACTGGTGCCCCGCATACACGGTTGCCAGCGGGTCCATGCCCTGTGGTATCTGGTTGCCTGCCAGCATGGCCAAGCCCTGTGGCCCGGCCAGCCATGCTGCATCCAGCCCCAGCTCTGCGGCCAGTGCCGTGTTCAGGGCAATCAGTTCAGGCCGGGCAACCGGGGTGGGCTGCGTGCGAGTATAAAAGCTGGAGGGCAGCGTTGCATAACCCTGCCGGATAGAAGAATGAGGCATTGTTACACCACCTTGCAAAAAAGCCTTGGCACTGTGGCGCGGGGCTTCCAGCCCTGCCGCAGCCGCACAACACACAGGAACGGACCACATACGCCATGGTTTGCACCTGTCTGGCACAGACACGGCGAACATGATAGGAAAGAGCCCAACCGGGCCACCGGCAGGCTGCCTTATGGCGTGCCTGAAGCAACAGAATAAACCCGTATATCGGAGCAACCAGGCCCCTGGTCCCCACACCAGCGCCGCGGAAAACGCGAGAACACCATGACCACCGTAGCCGACAGCATTGCCTTCAAGATCACCCGCAAAACGGATGGCACCCCCGCCGCCGAGCGTGAAAGCCTGGTCGCCAACCCCGGTTTTGGCCGCGCTTTTACCGATCATATGGCTGTTGTTACCTATACGGAAGGCAGGGGCTGGCATTCGGCCGAAATTCTGCCCCGCCAGCCGCTCATGCTCGACCCCGCCGCCTCCGTGCTGCACTACGCGCAGGAAATCTTTGAAGGCATGAAGGCCTACCGCGCCCCCAATGGCGGTGTGCAGCTCTTCCGCCCCGAAGCCAATGCCCGCCGGTTCCAAAAATCGGCCGAGCGCATGGCCATGGCGGAACTGCCCGAAGACCTGTTTTTGGAAGCGGTGACCCAGCTGGTCAAAATCGACCAGGACTGGGTGCCCGCACCCGAGGTGGGCACGCTTTACATCCGCCCCTTCATGATTGCGACGGAAGCAGCCCTTGGGGTCAAGCCTGCCTCCGAGTTCAAGTTCATTGTCATTGCCTGTGCTGCGGGGGAATACTTCTCCAAGGACGCCGGTCCGGTTTCGGTCTGGGTGGAAACGGAAACCGTGCGCGCCTCCCGCGGGGGCACGGGTACGGCCAAATGCGGCGGCAACTACGCCGCCAGCCTGACCGCACAGATGGAAGGCAAGCACCACGGCTGCCAGCAGGTTCTGTTTCTGGACGCGGAAGAACGCCGCTGGCTGGAAGAAATGGGCGGCATGAACGTAATGATGGTGTTTGAAGATGGCACCCTGCTGACCCCCCCGCTGGAAGGCGGCACCATTCTGCACGGCATTACGCGTGACAGCCTGCTGACACTGGCGCGCGATGCGGGCCTGACCGTAAAGGAAGAGCGCTACGCGCTTGACCAGCTTTTTGCCGATGCCAAATCCGGCAGGCTCAAGGAAGTGTTTGCCTGTGGCACGGCGGCTGTTGTGTCCCCCATCGGGGCATTCAAGAGCAAGACGGATAGCTGCACCATCAACAACAATCAGGTGGGTGACGTCACGGCAAAGCTGCGCCAGAAGCTGTGCGACATCCAGTTTGGCCGCGCGGCTGACCCACATAACTGGATCAGCACCGTAGCGTAAGGCCACCTCAGGGTACCCTGCTCAAACACCCCGGTCTCTGCCGGGGTGTTTTTGTCTATACCTCCGGCAGAGACGCTGGACAGACCGGCCCAAGCGGCATATCCCCAGAACATGCTTGCTTTTTTACCCGCCCTCCCCTGCACACGGTTCCCCCAGCCATGACCAACACGCCGCATCTGGTTCTTGTGGATGGCAGCGGCTTTATTTTCCGCGCTTTTCATGCCCTCCCCCCCATGACCAGCCCCGAAGGGGTGCCGGTCAATGCGGTGTACGGCTTTACCAACATGCTGGCCCGCCTGCTGCGCGACCATGTGGGCACGCATCTGGCCGTGCTGTTTGATGCAAGCCGCCAGACCTTCCGCTCCGACATTTACCCCCAGTACAAGGCCCACCGCCCAGAACCACCGGAAGACCTGCGCCCCCAGTTCAGCCTGATCCGGGATGCCACGCAGGCTTTTAACGTCCCCGGCATAGAACTGCCGGGCTGGGAGGCAGACGACCTGATTGCCTCTTACGCCGTGGCCGTGCGCAAAATGGGGGGCACCTGCACCATTATTTCCTCCGACAAGGATCTGATGCAGCTTGTGGGGCAAGGCGTGTGCATGCTTGACCCCATCAAGCAGACCCCCATAGGCCCGGCGGAAGTGGAAACCAAGTTTGGTGTCCCGCCCGAAAAAGTGGTGGATGTGCAGGCCCTTATGGGCGACCCGACGGATAACGTGCCCGGCGTGCCCGGCATTGGCCCCAAAACGGCCTCGGCCCTGATTAACGAATTCGGTACGCTGGAAAACGTGCTGGCCAGCGCCCCGGATATGAAAAAATCCAAAAAGCGGGACATGCTGATCGAGCATGCGCAGGCGGCCCGCCTCTCGCTCCAGCTGGTCACGCTGGCAACGGATGTGCCCCTGCCCGTACCGGTAGAGGAACTGGCCACGCGCGAGCCAGACAAGCTGGCACTGGCCGACTGGCTGGACAGCATGGGCTTCCGCTCCGTCATGTCCCGCATGGGTATGGGCAGCCCGGCTGGGGCACATGCCCACCGCGCAGCCCGTGCCTCCGCCCATGCCAGCGCAAACGGGCAGGACACCCCCAACCCGGCTCAGGCCGCCCCAGCCCAATCCACTGGCCCCGCCGACCTGCTGAGCGCACCCTATGCGGAGTACGAAACCGTGCGTACCGCCGAGGCCCTGCAAAAATGGGTCAGCATGGCGCAGGAAGCAGGTGTATGCGCCGTGGATACGGAAACCGACGGGCTGGACCCGCTGGCTGCCAACATGCTCGGCTTTTCCCTTGCCACCGCACCCGGCAAAGCCTGTTACGTGCCCGTACGGCACGAGGGCACGCTGGAAGCCCTGACCGGCGAACAGCTTGACGCCACACAGGCACTGGAGCTGCTACGCCCGCTGCTGGAGGACAAAAGTGTTCTCAAGGTTTTCCAGAACGCCAAGTTCGACCTGCTGGTACTGGACCACGCAGGCATAGACCACACCAGCATTGCGCCGGTGGATGACACAATGCTGATCTCCTACAGCCAGTCTGCCGGGCTGCATGGGCAGGGCATGGATGAGTTGTCTGCCCTGCACCTCAACCACACGCCCATAACGTATGACAGCGTAACCGGCACGGGCCGCAACCGTATTCCCTTTGCCAAAGTGCCGGTGGAAAAAGCCACTACCTACGCTGCCGAGGATGCAGACGTAACCCTGCGCCTGTGGCATGTGCTGCACCCCACCTTGCGCACCAACAAGGCACTGGCCCTGTACGAGCAGGTGGAACGCCCGCTGGTGCAGGTGCTTGCCACCATGGAAAAAAACGGCATTGCAGTGGACCGCGCGGAACTGACCCGCCTTTCCGCCGATTTTGAAAGCCGCATGAAAAACATGGAACAGGGCATTTACGCCGCGGCTGGCAGGGAGTTCAACATTGCCTCCCCCCGCCAGCTTGGTGAAATCCTGTTTGATGAAATGGGGCTCAAGGGCGGCAAACGCGGCAAGGCGGGGGCGTGGAGTACGGATTCCTCCGTATTGCAGGACCTGGCCGATCAGGGCCACGACCTGCCGGTGCGCGTGCTGGAGTGGCGGCAGCTTGCCAAGCTCAAATCCACCTACACGGATGCCCTGCTCAAGCTGACCAGCAAGGAAAGCCGGGTCCATACCTCGTTCCAGATGGCCATTACCACCACGGGCCGCCTGTCCTCCTCCGACCCGAACCTCCAGAACATTCCTGTCCGCACGGAGGAAGGTACGCGCATCCGTCAGGCATTTGTGGCTCCGGCAGGGCGCAAGCTGATCTCGGCCGACTATTCCCAGATCGAGCTGCGGCTGCTGGCCGATGTGGCCAACATTCCCACCCTGCGTGAAGCCTTTGAGCTGGGGCAGGACATTCACGCCCGCACAGCCTCCGAGGTGTTCAACATCCCGCTCGAAGGCATGGACGCCCTGACCCGCCGCCGCGCCAAGGCCATTAACTTTGGGATTATTTACGGCATTTCCGCCTTTGGGCTGGGCAAGCAGCTTGGTATTCCCGCAGGGGAGGCCAAAAGCTACATAGATGCCTATTTTGCCCGTTACCCCGGCATCCGGGATTACATGGAGCAGGTCAAGGCCGAAGCCCGCGCCAACGGCTATGTCATGACCCCGTTTGGCAGGCGCTGCTATGTACCGGGCATTCATGAGAAAAGTGCCGTTCGCCGCCAGTATGCGGAGCGGCAGGCCATTAACGCCCCCCTTCAGGGTGGTGCTGCGGACATTATCAAACGCGCCATGGTGCGCCTGCCCGAAGCCCTGAAGGCCACAGGGCTGGACAGCGCACGCATGCTGCTACAGGTCCATGACGAACTGCTGTTTGAAGTGGATGCAGAGCAGGCCAGTGCCGTGGCGCAAAAAGCCAAGACCATTATGGAAGCAGCAGCACAGCTCAAAGTGCCGCTGGTAGTAGAAACAGGCATTGCCCAGAACTGGGCGGAGGCACACTAACCCATGACACCAGCAGGAAAACGCATTACCCTGATCAGTGTGGGTATTCTGGCTCTTGCCGGGTTGGGCAGCTTGCTGGCCACCGAGCTGGCACTCAAGCATAGCATTACCCTTAACTCCTACGGCAACCCCGTTGGGGGCTCCTTCCGTCTGATGGATGCCACAACCGGCACCATGACGGACAAGAGCTTTCAGGGCCGGTGGATGCTGGTGCTGTTCGGGGCAACCCATTGCGGGCAGGACGCATGCACCCCTGCCCTACAGGCCATGTCTGCCGCCATGGATGAGGTTGATCCGGGCAAACGCAAGATGGTTATTATTTTTGTCAGTCTGGACCCCGACCGGGATGACGCCCAGCGCCTGCGCCAGTACGGCGAGACCATAAGCCCCCGCGTGGTGGCTGGCACGGCAGCCCCCTTTGCTCTGGCTGATCTGGCCAAGGAATACCATGCACCGGTTGAAAAAATGACTGACCCGGAATGGGATTACGCCATGCGCATGTCCCCCCAGTTTGTGGTTATGGACCCGCAGACACGCTACCGGGGCACCATAGATGCACAGGCTGACAAAGCCAGTATGGCCGCAAGCCTGCGCCAGATCATGGCGGCGGATGCTCCCGCCCCCTGATCAAGCTCCCCCGCCTTAACTTCTGTTATGTGTTCCTGCAGGTCTGTTCCGTAGCCCCATGCCGCTATCCCCCTCCGCCATAAGTGCCTCGGCGCGCTTTTATACCTCCCTGCTGGTAACGGGAGGGGTTTTTGTGGTGCTGGATGCAGGGGCATTTGTGCTGCGCCATACCATGCCCGAGGGCGCACGCCGCAGGCGTGTGGCCCGGCGCTGGCTGTGCACCATGGCCAAGGTGGCCGTACGCTACCTGCATGCCGCCGGTATTCTGGACTGTAACATGGCAGAACTGGCAGCCATTGCCCAGCGCCGGAACCTTGTGCTGGTTGCCAACCACCCCTCCCGGCTGGACTGCCTGCTGCTGGCCGCAGCCCTGCCGCATATGGTGTGCGTGACCAAAGCCTCCATATGGGAGCGAGGCGTGCTGGGCAGCACCCTGCGCACCGCAGGCTATGTGCGGCACGATACGTTGCTCAGGATTATTGGCCCGGCATCCCAGGCATTGCATGAGGACTGCCAGCTTCTGCTATTCCCCGAAGGAACACGCTCCCGCGCAGGGGCCGAACCCGGCCCGGTGCAGCCCGGCTTTGCCGCCATTGCCCAGCGCACACGCTCGGACGTGCAGGTGGTGCTGATAGAAACACCATCGCCCTATCTGTCTCAGGGCTGGCCGTTTTTAAAACGCCCTCCCCTGCCCATGCACTACGGTATAAAGCTTGGACCGCATTTTGCCGCCCCCAAACGGGACGAGGCCAGCGGGCGGGCCCTGATTGAAGCCGTGGACAACTGCTTCAGGTCCTCCCCGCAGGGCGGGGAGGGTTTTTGAATACGCCTAGTAGATTTCTGGAACAATCATGTTTTCAGGCGTAGGCAGGCGTTCATAGTCCGCATGATGCACACGCGGGGGCAGATCCACCTCGGGGTGTGACACAGGCTGGTAAGGCACCTGCGCCAGAAGATGGTTGATGCAGTTCAGCCGTGCGCGCTTTTTATCCACCGCCTGCACAACCCACCACGGAGCCTCGGCAATGCTGGAGCGCTCGAGCATGGTTTCCTTGGCTTTGGTATAGGATTCCCACCGGCGGCGGCTCTCCAGATCCATCGGGCTGAGCTTCCACTGCTTAAGCGGGTCTTCTATTCTGGCACGGAAGCGGGCTTCCTGCTCATCATCCGTGATGGAGAACCAGTATTTGACAAGCTGGATGCCACTGCGCACCAGCATGCGCTCAAACTCTGGCACGGAGCGGAAGAACTCTTCGTACTCCTCATCCGAGCAGAACCCCATGACCCGTTCCACACCAGCGCGGTTGTACCAGCTGCGGTCAAACAGAACGATCTCACCCGCAGCGGGAAGCTGGGCTACGTAACGCTGGAAGTACCACTGCGTTTTTTCGCGGTCTGTGGGGGCGGGCAGTGCAGCCACGCGGCAGATGCGCGGGTTGAGCCGCTGGGTAATGCGCTTGATCGCCCCACCCTTGCCTGCGGCATCGCGCCCTTCAAACAGCACCACCAGACGGTGGCCTGTTTCCTTCACCCAGTCCTGCAAACGCACCAGTTCGCCTTGCAGGCGGACCAGTTCGCTAAAATAGGTATGGCGGAAGCTGCGGTCAGACACGGAGTCCTCACCCCCCAGCCCCTCTTCCTGCAATTCGAGTTCGATCTCTTCATCAAGATCGTCAATGATCTCCTGCCGGATACGCTCGCGTTCACGCTCGGCGGCAGAAAGGCTGTTCACATTGGCATCAGACATGATCTTGCCTTTGCTGTTTGGCAGAAACAGTGTCTGGCGTGGTGCATGACCACGCCAGAGCGGAAGTTTTTTAGAAAATGTGGCGGAACACCACATACAGCACGCCACTGATCAGCATGGCGGCAGGCAGGGTGGTAATCCATGCCATGCCCATGGCGCGCAGGGTGCCCCACTGCAAGCCACCACCACCGGCAGCCATTGTGCCAGCCACACCGCTGGAGAGAATATGCGTGGTGGAAACCGGCAGGCCATACCCTTCGGCCAGACCAATGGTGCCCATGGCCACGAACTCGGCGGAAGCACCCTGAGCGTAGGTCAGGTGGCTTTTGCCAATTTTTTCACCCACGGTCACAACAATGCGCTTCCAGCCGACCATGGTGCCAAGGCCCAGAGCAAGAGCCACCGCAATTTTAACCCACACAGGAATAAAGCGTGTGCCTGCGTTAAGCTGCTTCATGAACTTGGCGAGTTCGCTGTCTTCTTCTGCGCTAAAGGTCGCTGCCTTGCCCATGTTGTGAATGGCTTCCGCCACCAGATACATGTCGGTACGCACGTTGGGCACGGTTGCTGCCGGAATTTCGTGCAAGGAGTGATACCCACTTACGGCCTGTGCAATATCAGCCGACAGGACGGAGAGTGCGGCATACACTTCGGGGCGGGCTACGGATTTGATGCGCAGCGCGTCTGTTACCTGGGCGCGGGCTTCTTCCGCCGTAGGCTGCTTGAGCATGGGCTGGGCGTGCACGTCAAACACGTGGGAGGCCTGCTGTGCGGTTTCCACAAAGCCGGGCATCATGCTGTCGGGCATGGCGCGGTTCAGGGCGTAGGCGGTAGGCGCAGCACCAATCAGGATCAGCATGATCAGGCCCATGCCCTTCTGCCCGTCGTTGCTGCCGTGGAAGAAGGAAACACCCGTGCAGGTGCCAATCAATAGACCACGGATCCACAGAGGGGGCGGGGCATCGCCTTCAGGCGCACGGTAGAGGGCGGCATTGCGCACCACAACGCGCAGCACCATGAACAGGCCCGCAGCAAGAATAAAGCCGCACAGGGGGCTGAACAGCAGGGCGGAGAACACCTTTTTAACCTGCATCCAGTCCACGCCATACAGCGCGCTGCCAGAAGGCGACATAAGCTGGTTTGCAAGGCCCACACCCAGAATGGAGCCAACCAGAGCGTGGGACGAGCTGTTGGGAATACCCAACGCCCATGTTGCCAGGTTCCACACAATGGCGGACAGCAGCAGGGCAAAGATCATGGCATGGCCAGCACCACTGCCAACCTGGAGGATCAGTTCCACCGGCAGCAGCGTTACAACACTATATGCCACCGCCCCCGAGGAAGTCAGAACCCCCAGCAGGTTCCACATACCAGACCAGACTACCGCAACCAGTGGCGGCAGGCTGTTGGTGTAAATAACCGTTGCGACCGCATTGGCCGTATCGTGAAAACCGTTCACGAATTCAAAGCCCAGAGCAATAAGCAACGCCAGAGCCAGCAGGGCGAAGGCCCCGGTTGCTATGCCACTGGTACCAACAGCATGCAGGTCAGCCAGCACGCTGTAACCAACAAACGCCAGAGCTGCTGCAATCACTCCCAAAAAGAACATGCGGAAAGCCTGATGCTCCCCTTTACGCATATTCGGACGTCCTCCAACCGGAGAACTCAGCATTGTATCTGACATAAAAGCACCCTGCGCAGAAAAAGATGAGCGCAAGATAAAACTCTTTTTATTCAGGTTGCGTTAAGAAATTGTGAAACAAAAATCCCTTTTACATCAACTCTATAATCTAAATATCACCCCCATTGGTGCAGTATTGAAACAAATTCAGCGTTCATCCTGCGCAATCCATTTTGTTTCCTGCGGGGGGTGCCATTGGGCCAGCCTGTCCAGCAGGTCTTCGGGTGTCTGGCCAACCTGCAAAATGGCTCTGTGCGCGGGTTTAAGAAAACCCTCCGCCACCACGTGGTCCAAAAACGTGCCAAGCGTGCTGTAAAACCCGTTTACATTCAACACACCGCAAGGTTTGGCGTGGTTGCCAAGCTGGGTCCATGTCCAGACCTCAAACAGTTCCTCCAGAGTGCCAATGCCGCCGGGCAGGGCAATAAAGGCGTCGGACATATCCGCCATAAGGGCTTTACGCTCGTGCATGGAGCCTACAATCCGCAGGTCCTCCAGCCCGTTATGCGCCACCTCCCGCGCAACCAGTGCCTGCGGGATAACGCCCGTAACCTGCCCGCCACCGGCCAGTACGGCATTGGCCACAGCCCCCATAAGCCCGACCGAAGCCCCCCCATACACCAGCCCTATGCCGCGCCGGGCCATAAGCAGGCCAAGCTGCTCTGCCGCATGCAGGTAAGCAGGCCCACGCCCGGCACTGGAACCACAAAACACACAAATCCGTCGCACGACCGCTTATTCCTCCCGTAAACCCCGGTACATGATGCGCCCATTCCGCCCGCGCATGCACAGGTGCGGGGGCAAACACACAACCGTGTTGTTTTTTTCATGCCCCAGATAAGGGGACAACCCTTTCCAAACTGCAACAAGTGGGAGTAGCCTACCCCCTGCTTACACCGAGAGGCTTGATATAACAGAATAACTTTTCGCCAACGCCCATTGTGGACGCCAAAACAAAAACAATAAAAACAGAAAGATAACCAGCGTGCTTCCCTCTACTGCTCCCCTATCCAGCTCACACCAGCGGTTCCTTTATCTTCAGGTTCTCGCAGCCGTGGCGGCAGGTATTCTTGTCGGCGCTCTGTTCCCCTCCGTTGCAACGTTGCTCAAACCGTTGGGAGACGGGTTTGTCAAACTGATCAAAATGGTCATTGCGCCGGTTATCTTCCTGACGGTCAGCACCGGCATTGCAGGCATGGCGGACCTTAAACAGACCGGCCGCGTGGCGGGTAAGGCCATGCTGTATTTCCTGTGTTTTTCCACGCTGGCACTGGCCGTGGGCATGGTGGTGGCCAATATCGTGCGCCCCGGCGCTGGCATGCACATCCACCCGCAAAGCCTGGACAGCGCCTCCGTTGAGCAGTTTGTGCAGGCAGCACACGGCCATTCCTTTACCGACTTCCTGCTCCAGATCATTCCCTCCACCACGGCGGGGGCTTTTACCTCGGGCGAGATCCTGCAGGTGCTTCTGGTCGCTATTCTGTTTGGCATCAGCATGGCGCAGATGGGCCAGGCGGGGGAGACGGTTCTGAACCTGTTCCGCAGCCTGACAGAAATGGTGTTTGGCGTGGTCCGGCTGGTTATGTATCTGGCGCCAGTTGGTGCATTTGGGGCCATGGCATTTACCGTGGGCAAGTTTGGCCTTGGCTCCATTGTGCATCTGCTGGGGCTGGTGCTGACCTTTTACTTTACCGCAGGCGTGTTTGTGCTGGTTATTCTGGGTATTGTTGCCCGGATGGCGGGGTTCAGCATTCTGCGGCTTCTGATGTTCCTCAAGGAAGAACTGCTGATTGTGCTGGGCACCAGCTCGTCCGAATCAGCCTTGCCGGGGCTTATCAGCAAGCTTGAGCAGGCCGGATGCAAGCCGGGCATTGTGGGGCTGGTGGTGCCTATGGGCTATTCCTTCAACCTTGATGGCACCAATATCTACATGACCCTTGCAGCCCTGTTTATTGCACAGGCAACCGACGTGCATCTGGGTTTTGGTGAACAGCTTGCCCTGCTGCTTGTGGCTATGGTCAGCTCCAAAGGGGCTGCGGGGGTGACAGGGGCAGGCTTTATTACACTGGCGGCCACCCTGTCCGTTGTACCAAGTGTGCCGGTGGGGGGGATGGCGCTTATACTGGGGATTGACCGGTTTATGTCCGAGTGCCGCTCGCTCACCAACCTTGTGGGCAACGCCGTGGCGACCATTGTCGTGGCCCGGTGGGAAAACGCACTGGATACAGAGCAGCTCAATAAAACCCTGCATGCCTCCCGGAAGGAGATCCCTTCCGCCTGACCCCACGACCACAAGGCCTCCCCCCCAACGGGAGGCTTCTACAGGCTGGGAAAAACAGGCAGGGAGAGAAATGCTGGCGACGCGGAACTGACACGCAGCCAGCACGGCTCAGGCAGCTGCGCCGGAGGTAGCGCCCACTTTGCCGGGTGGGGCTGACTGGTAAAACACCTGTATGGGCAGCTCTACGCCCCAGCGCACAACTGCGCAGCAAGCTGGTTATGCCGCGCCACCAGCCCATGCAGGTCCAGACGGGCAAAGTATCCGTCCTGTATCAGAACATTCCCGTTAACCATGCTCATGGAAACCTGCGTGGGGGAGCAGAACACAAGGGCTGCTACGGGGTCGGTCTGGGCACCGGCATGGGCCAGACCGCGCACATCAAACGCAACAATATCCGCCGCCATGCCCACGGCAATCTGGCCAATATCATCCCGCCCCAGCACGGCCGCACCACCCCGCGTGGCAAGGGCCAGTGCATCCCGCGCGCTCATCATCCCCGGTGTTTGCGGGGTTTCGGGGAGCAGGCGGGAGAGCAGCATGGCCTGCCGTGCCTCACCCAACAGGCTGGCCCCATCGTTGGAGGCGGAGCCATCCACCCCCAGCCCCACACGCACACCCGCTGCCTGCATCTGCCGCACCGGGGCTATCCCCGATGCCAGCCGCATGTTGGAGCACGGGCAATGCGCCACACCTGTTTGCGTGCGGCCAAAACGGGCCATGCCGTCCGCGTCCAGCTTTACGCAGTGCGCGTGCCAGACATCGGCCCCGACCCAGCCCAGTGCTTCAGCGTATTCTGCCGGGGTCTGGCCAAAGCGCTCGCGGCTGTAGCTGACATCATGATCATTTTCAGCCAGATGCGTGTGCAGCATGGTGCCTGTGGCACGGGCCAGTGTTGCCATGTCCCGCATAAGCTCCCGGCTGACCGAAAAAGGCGAGCACGGCGCGCCCGCAACCCGCAGCATGGCAAGGGGTTCGGGGTCATGGTAGGTTTCGATCAGGCGTTGTGTGTCGCGCAGAATATCGGCTTCACGCTCCACCAGCGCATCAGGCGGCAGGCCCCCCTTGCTCTCCCCCACGCTCATGGCACCACGGCAGGCATGGAAGCGCATGCCCATGGCAAAGGCGGCTTCTATCTGGTCATCCAGCCTGCACCCGTTGGGAAAGATGTAAAGATGGTCACTGGTTGTGGTGCAGCCTGAAAGCAGCAGTTCCGCCATGGCCGTGCGGGTGGAGACCTGCACCATTTCCGGCGTAAGGCCCGCCCAGATCGGGTAGAGCGTTTTAAGCCAGCCAAACAGGGAGGCATCCTGTGCCTGCGGAATAACCCGTGTGAGCGACTGGTACATATGGTGGTGGGTGTTCACCATACCCGGCAGCACCACATGGCCTTGCAGGTCTATAACGTGGTCAGCGCCGGGCGGGGGTGCAACCTGCCCCCCACCCAGCGCCACAATCTGCCGCCCTTCTACCAGAACCCACCCGTTTTCCAGTTCGGTGCGGGCGTCATCCATACACACCAGTCTGGTTATGTTTGTGAGCAAAGTGCGGCGTGGCATGCAAACTCCTGTCGCACCCGGCAAAACCGGGTGCGCTGGTGAATTGATCAGAAGGACGTGGAGACGGAACCTACCATGGTAAAGCGTGGTTCCACCATGAACGAGTTGCCATAACCCAATCCACCCGTGTTGCTGCCACTGCCGCTCCACACCGGGTGCGAGTTCAGGTCGCTCCCCCGGTAAACAGCGCCCATGGCACCCGTGCGCACGATAGACCCGGTCAGGTTGGTAAAGTTCAGCTTGAACGTAGGCGATTGGAGGAAACCAAACGGCTTGAAGTGATACCCGAGCGAGAGCGTGTTGGTCACATACCCCGGAATACGCTGGTCGTTGGCAATGGCAACAGACTGCGGGCCGGTGTAGTGCACGGAACCGTTCGCAAAAAACCCTTTATATGTATAGGTCAGACCAAAATTTGCCATAACCCGCGGGGCCATAATGGCCTGTGTGCCCTTGGAGTGGATCATCGTGTTGTCGTTAGGATCATACACGTTGCTATCCTGCGTAGCGTGTAGATACTCGACCGACGCATACGGGCTGAAGCCATGGTAGGACGTACCCGCGACCATGAAGTCAAACCCACGCATGGTCTGGCTGCCAATGGACATGGGGCTAAAGCTGTTCATACCCACGTACTGATCAACAAGCCTGTTTTTGACGTTGTAGTTGAACAGAGACATATCAACCATAACGTATTTATTGTGGTAGCGGTAACCCAGTTCTTCTTTGATGGAATACTGATTTTTGGGAATTGGCGTACCCGCGTATGTCCAGCCCAGATCGGTAGCACTTGGCTGACGGTAATCACCTTCCGCGTTCACGTAAATCTGGTTGTTCTCGTTAATCTGGTAGCTGATGGACAGTTGCGGCAGAGGCTCAGTTCTATTCGCACCAGAGTTGGAGCCGGTCGGATGGTTTGTATTCCCCATCCAGCCATTATTCCAGGTGTTGGACATAACGAACTTGAACCCGGCATTGATCAGCAGGCGGTTGTTCAGGTAGCGCGACTGGTTCTGGATGAACAGCGAGTGCAGTTCATACCCTGCGGTCTGGCCAAAAGTGGAACCAACCACATGTGCAGATGCAGTAGGGCCGGAGGCGGCCCCATTGGCCAGAGTTGTTGCAGTTGGGTAGGACTGAATGGTCTGGTTGTTTTCGTACCAGTAACCAAAGCTCAGGTGGTTGTGCTTATCAATATCATACCCAAGTTTGGCAACCACACCGACCTGTCGCGCCTCATTTTCCAAAAAGTAGTTGGTCATGTTGGTGCCAGACGGCACGGCCTGCCCCGTTGACGCATAGTTCCCACCTACGACGCTATTCGTCACAGGGTTGTTATAACCGGCCACCCCACCGGGGGAGGCATCCCACCCCTGCCCGAAGCTGAAATAGGGCTGGATGTCGAATGTCAGCTTTTTGGGCAGTACAATATGCACAGGAGCGGTCAGAAAAATCTGGTTCCAGTGGTCATTATTGTTGCGCCAGTAGTTAACATCCTTGGAGCTGGCAGAGCGGCCATAGCCATCGCCCGTATGCTTGTATTTGTAGAACTGCTCGGCAGTCGGGTAGTTGTCGATGACGAAGTCTTCAGAGTTCCAGGACAGGAACAGGTGGGCGTTGGAGCCGTTTTCCCAGTCCTTGCGCACGCCAAAGTCGATGTGCTTGCGCTGGTTGGTGCCAGCACCCATCCAGCTCCGGTCATGCGTGTTGGAGAACGAGAAAAAGCTCTTGATCCCGGTCCGGCCGATCTCGCCGGATTCCAGACGAATGAACTCGCGCGAGAGGTTGTTGGTGCCATAGGAAAAATCGACCATGCCGCCCATTTTTTCAGACGGCAGATGCGTGCGCGAGTTCATGACCCCGCCTGCCGCAGACATAACCGGCAGGTCACGCGCGGCACTGCCGGGGGTTACGCTGACTTCATCCAGGTTTTCCGAATCAATATCTTCGGTCATGTATTTGGCCGCTGCCGCCGGTGCACCATCCACCATGAGCGCCATATCAAGGTCCGTCAGCCCGCGTGACTGGATGGACCCGCCCTGCATCCCCGATGCGTCGGGGGTCATGACATTCAGGCTGGGCAGGTTCTTGACCAGATCAAGCGGTGTGGAGGTCGGGCTACGCATGTTGATGTAGGCTTTGGTCACGGTCTGCACCGCGTGGGGGGCCACTTCCTGGCGCATCATGCCACCACCGCCGGAACGGGCCGTGCGGTTGGATGCAACCGAAATTTCCTCTGCCCCACCTGCCTGCACCGACCTGTTGGCTGGCTTGGCATGGGCATGCCGGGCCGCTGCCTTGGCCGGAGCATGCCCTGCCTTGCCCGCAACAGGGGCGCTCTGGTCGGTCGTGGCGGCAAAAGCCTGCCCCACCCCCTGCACACTGGCACAGAAGCCGGCAACACTGGCCAGACAGGTCAAGGTCGCAAGGCGCTGCCGATAGGTCAGGGATGAACCGACAGAACGGCGGGTGGGAAAAAATCGGGAAGGCATGGTGTAGTCTCCCAAAAGCAGAAGCTGGAGCAGGGGTAAGGGCGGCGGGTCAGGCATTATCGCGGTGTGTTCCCCTGCAGATTGCCTAAGGCGGGGTGTGTTCCGAAACTCTGCCCATAAACGATACGATTCCGATATATAATTGCGAGTTCCCTTTCTCACAAAATAAAAAAAAGCACTTTCTCATTGCTTTTTTCAGCACGGGGGCCGCGCTCAATTTTGCAACGCGAAATTGCCTTTTTTGCTTTTGGGAGAACGGACCAAATCCGTCTATGATTGCCAGACTACGCCAGCCAGTGCTGGCAAAACCCGATCAGGCATTTGCATACCAAGGACAAAACCAATCACCCCGACCCCGCCCTTCCCCCAAGGCCCGGCAGAGGCCAGCAAAAAGGACTCCCGTCCGGTCAACCGGTGTGACCATCTTGGCTCACACCCTTTTTCCGATACGCAGGACGGTCTTTTTCGGGCCTATCTGTCCCCTGCCCATGCGGCTACCTGCAAACAGGTTGCCTTGTGGATGCACGAGGCAGGCATGGCCACCCGCACGGATGCGGCGGGCAACCTGATCGGCCGTTACGAAGGGCAGACCCCCGGTGCCCCAGCGCTCCTTATCGGGTCACATCTGGATAGCGTGCGTAATGCGGGCCGTTATGACGGCACGCTGGGTGTCATGCTGGGCATAGAGGTCGTGGCCCATCTGGCCGCTCAGGGTGAGCGCCTGCCTTTTGCCATTGAGGTCATCGGGTTTGGGGATGAGGAAGGCTCGCGCTTCCCTGCCTCCATGCTTACGTCACGCGCGGTGGCCGGCACGCTTGATGCCCTCCCCCTTGGCACGGTGGATGCCAGCGGCACCACCTTGCATGATGTTCTGCACCAGAACGGTCTGGACCCCGCCCGCTACCTTGAGGCAGCCTACAAACCCGAACAGGTTGTCGGTTATCTGGAAGCCCATATAGAGCAGGGCCCCGTGCTGGAAGCCGCCGGGCTGGGTGTTGGTGTGGTCACCGCCATTGCCGCGCAATATCGCTTCAAGGTGAGCATACAGGGTGTGGCGGGCCACGCCGGCACCATGCCCATGTCCTTGCGGAAGGATGCGCTGGCCGCAGCCGCTCAGGCCATGGTGGCCATCGAACGCATTGGCGCAAATGGCCCGCCCGATCTGGTGGCAACCGTTGGCCAGTTGCATGTTGGCCCCGGTGCCAGCAACGTTGTGCCCGGCCAGACCACCTTCAGTCTGGATATCCGCGCAGGCACCGCACAGGTGCGCGACCAGGCCACCACCCAGATTTGTGAAGCCTTGCAGAACATTGCAGACGAACGCGGCGTGGGCCTGAGCATTGAACTCCAGAACGACCTGCCCGCCACCCCCTGCAACCCCGCATTAACGGCCTGCCTTGCGGCATCCGTCACCCGCATAACCGGGCAGGCGGCGCACCATCTGGTCAGCGGTGCAGGGCATGATGCCATGGTCATGGCGGCCCTGACCCCGGTGTGCATGCTGTTCCTGCGCTGCCATCAGGGGATCAGCCACAACCCCGCAGAAGCCGTGCGGCATGATGATGCCCATACGGCTTTTCTGGTCATGCTGGATTTCATACGCGCATTTGCCACCACAACCGCACACAAACCAACGGAGTTTTCTGCATGAGTTCCACGTTTTTCCGGCAGATTGATCCACCCCAGCGGATGTTGATGGGCCCCGGCCCCATTAACGCGCACCCGCGTGTGCTGCGCGCCATGTCGGCTGACATGCTGGGCCAGTTTGACCCGGAAATGACAGAGTACATGAACGAAACCATGGCTCTGTACCGTCAGATTTTCATGACACGGAACCAGTGGACCTTTCTGGTGGATGGCACGGCCCGCGCAGGGATTGAGGCGGCTCTGGTCTCCCTTGTGGAACCGGGCGATAAAATCCTGCTGGTGCGGGCCGGGCGTTTTGGCCTGCTGCTTTCCGAAATTGCAGAACGCATCGGGGCGGAAATCTGCGCGCTCGACCTGCCATGGGGGCAGGTGGCCACGCTGGAACAGATTGAAGACGCACTAAAAACCCACAAACCAAAAGTGTTCGCCTGCATTCATGGTGACACCTCCACCACCATGGCCCAGCCGTTGGAAGGGGTTGGAGAACTCTGCCGAAAATACAACGTACTTTCCTATACGGACGTCACCGCGACACTGGGCGGCATGGCCATTAACACGGATGTGTGGGGGATGGATGTAGTCTCCGGCGGGTTGCAGAAATGCATGGGCGGGCCACCCGGCTCCGCCCCCATAACCGTGTCGGACCGGGCAGCGGAACACATTATGGCCCGCCGCCATGTGGAAGCAGGGATCCGTGGCGAAGGTACGACCAATGGCAGCCGGGCACGCATTTTGTCCAACTACTTCGATCTGGCCATGGTCATGGATTACTGGTCGGGAAAACGCCTCAACCACCATACCGAGGCCACGACCATGCTCTACGGCGCGCGAGAAGCCGCCCGCATTGTGCTCGAAGAAGGGCTGGATGCCCGCTTTGCCCGCCACGCACAGGCCAGTGCATGCTTGATTACGGGGCTGCGCGCCATGAACCTGCGCATTTTTGGGGATGATGCCCACCGCATGACCAACGTAACCGGTGTGTGGATCCCCGATGGTGTGGATGGTGAGGCCATACGCACCCGCATGCGCGATGATTTTGGCATAGAAATTGGCACGGCCTTTGGCCCGCTGGCAGGCCGTATCTGGCGCATTGGCACCATGGGGTACAATGCCGTCAAACATAAGGTGCTGTTAACCCTTGGCGCACTGGAGGCCTGCCTTGCAGCACAGGGCTACACCCTGCCCCGTGGTGCAGCCGTGGACGCCGCACTGGCCGAATGGCCATAACCCCAAGGCCACCCGCAAAAGGACGGCACGCGCATGACATTGGATGACGCCCAGACCATCCTCGCACTCACGCACTGCTCCGACCAGTACGAACGCGCACTGGCCGAAAACGATGTGGCCGTGCTGGACGCCCTGTTCTGGCAGGGGCCACAGACCGTGCGCTACGGCGTGGGGGAAAACCTTTACGGCGCGGAAGAGATTGCCGCCTTCCGCCGCAACCGCACAGGTGGCTCGCCCCCGCGCGCCATGTTGCGCCGCACCATAACCCCCATTGGCACGCAGGCGGGGGTTGTCAGTCTGGAATTCCGCCGCATCGGCTCTACCCGCACGGGTCGGCAGATGCAGACATGGATCAACACGCCCGATGGCTGGAAAATTCTGGCGGCCCATGTGTCCATCATGGCCGAACAGCCAGAAACCGAACGCCCCACACTGTAAGGAAAGGAGCATGCCATGACCACGCCTCCCTTCTCTGATGAGGTTCTTGTCGCTGCCCGTGCGCAGGCCATGGAGCTTGACCTCCCCCCGGCCTGCATTGCTGGCGTGATTGCCAACACCCATGTGTTGCAAAACTATGCGGCCCTTGTAAGGGATTTTCCACTCCCCGACACATGCGAACCAGCGGGAGACTACACACCATGACCCGCTTTGCAAGCGCACTGGGTATTGCGCAGGACATCCGCAGTGGCAAACGCAGTGCGGCCTCCGTCATGCAGTCGGTGCTGGCCACCATCAACCAGCATGATGCCGCCATTCACAGCGTGACCCACCTGTTTGCGCAGCAGGCCATGGAGCAGGCTCAGGCCGTGGATGCCCTGCTGGCCCGCAACAAACCCCTGCCCCCGCTGGCCGGTGTGCCTTTTGGGGTCAAGGACCTGTTTGACATTCAGGGCCATGTCACCACCGCAGGCTCCATTGTGCTGCGCAATACTCCCCCCGCCACGCAGGATGCCGCCATTGTGGCCCGCCTGCGCGCAGCCGGAGCCATTGCCGTTGCCACACTCAACATGGATGAGTTTGCCTACGGTTTTGCAACCGACAACGCCCATTACGGCATAACCCGCAACCCGCACGATACAAGCCGCATGGCGGGTGGGTCCTCCGGCGGGTCGGCGGCGGCTGTTGCTGCCGGTTTTTTACCGCTCACACTGGGGACAGACACCAACGGATCCATCCGTGTGCCCGCATCACTCTGCGGGGTATGGGGGTTAAAGCCCACATTCGGCCGCCTCCCGCGGGAGGGTGCTTATCCTTTTTCCGCCAGTCTGGACGTAGTGGGGCATTTTGCCGGAACGCTGGATGACCTTATGGCCGCCTTTTACATTATGGCGGACACACCAGCCGAACCCGAACCCCAGACCTTACGCGCGGCATGCCTTGGCGGCTGGTTTGCACAAAACCTCAGCCCCGCCCTTGCTGCGGCCATAGGCCGGGTCTGCCAGCATCTTGGTCTGTCGGGCAGTGTGGAACTGCCACAAACACCAACAGCCCGGGCTGCATCCTTCCTGATTACCGCGGCAGAAGGTGGCACGCTCCACCTGCCCCGCCTGCGCGCAGCAGCAGAGGAATACGACCCTGCAACCCGCGACCGGCTTCTGGCTGGTGCCATGCTGCCCTCCAGCACCTATGTGCAGGCACAACGCTTCCGCCGCTGGTTCCGCCAGCAGGTGCATGCCGTGTTTGAGCAGGTGGATGTGCTAATTGCCCCTGCTGTTATGTGCGAAGCCCCCCGACTGGATGACCCAACCGTTATGGTTGACGGTAAACCGGCCTCCGCCCGTGCCAATCTGGGCCTGTACACGCAGCCTATCACCCTGCCGGGCCTGCCCGTGCTCTGCCTGCCGCTCAGGAACACCGGCACCCTGCCGCTGGGCCTGCAACTGGTAGCGGCTCCCGGGCGCGAGGCTGCTCTGTTCAGTCTGGCCCGCAAGCTGGAACAGGCTGGTCTGGCCGGGCGCTGCCCGCTTGAGGCGCAACAGGCTGCTTAAAAAGCATGTGCCGGGCAACACTTCACCCGGCACATGCCTCCCCAGAATAAAAAACATCTGGTAATCAAACAGCTTTTAATAAGCTCCGGAAGGAGCCCATTATACAGTGCGCTCTGATAGCGCATGAAGGTTTTTGCCCATGAAATGAATGGGGCATCACCTCACAAATGGTAGCTGATCTTTGCAAAGTAATACCCACCCATAAACCCGTAGGCAGAATAATACGGGTATTTAAACGCCCCGCTCGAAGACGCCTGCCCGGCCTTGGAAACCTGATTGGGATATTTGTTAAACAGGTTTTGCGCCCCCACACTAAGCGACCAGCGGGGATTAATGTCGTAGCTGACTGTCAAATTGGTAATGAAGGCGGGTTTGACCACTGTCCAGTCCTTTGCTGCAAGGCTGGGGTTGGCAATATATGTCAACTGCCCGTAACGCTGCTCCTGAAAAGACACGAGCCATTTGTCTTTTGCCCATGTAATCCCAAGGGTTTCCCTGTTTTTGGGGGAAGAGTGTAACAATGTGTTCTGGGCATATGCATCGAAATACGGCTGGTTGAGCGCCAGAAGCTGAGAGGGCGTGCTGTTGTAATGGCTGATTTCCGTATCGGCAAAATTGACGCCAACAGAAAAAATCCATTGCCCGTACTTATGCAGGTTCAGGTTATATGCCGCATTAACATCCCCACCATTGGTCACGGTGTTAACCGGGTTGGTATAGTACTGAACGTAGCGGATACCATTTAACCCCAGATTATTGAGCATGCTCTCCACCGCTGTTCCTCCAAACTGTGTGGAGTTTGCCATGCGGTCGTTAATGGCAATGCGGTAAAGGTTGGCGGTTAACGTAAAATTATCCACCGGGTGCGCATCAATGCCAATGCTGTAGCTGCGTGAGTATTCACCTTTCAGTTGGCCGCCACCCAGCGCCTTGGCCGCAGCACTTGTGGTGGGGAGCTGTGCAAATGTGTAGGTCGGAAATGTTGAGGTATAATAATAATTTTCCTGACCAAGAGTGGGCGGCCTATAACCCGTGTTAAAATTCGCACGAATGGCCCAGCGTTTGTTAAAATCATACCGCGTGCCAACAGAGCCTGTTTCCGTCGTGGCAAGGCTGGAATAGCTGACCACATGGCCACCTAGTGTCCACTCCCATTTTGGGAGAATATGGAAAGAAAGATTAACGTGCCCGTCAAACGTATCGCGCGCTGTGTTGCTAGCTGTATCGGGGGATGCCCCAATATGGCCCGATGCGCCGGGGGTGGCGGCGGCACCGGCGTTTGGCCCGTCCAGCACCTTGACCCCACCATTGGCCCAGGACTGATACTCCCCCGCCGTTAACTGGAACGTATCGTGCCGGTATTCTCCCCCAAACTCCAGCGTTACCGGGCGAGACAGAAAAGAAGGCGTAAAGTTTCTGGATGCTTTAAAACCCGTGACCAACTGGGTGGAAATATCCGAACCATCATAAAAATTGCGTTTGCTGGCCAGCCCGAATGTCGGGTTATCGGAATTGAGAGTTGTATAGCTCTCATCATCCCGCCCGAAGGTTACATAGCCATCCCAGTCAAACCCAGCGGTTGTGCCCTGCACGCCGCCGTTAACCTGAAAGTCATTTTCGGTCATGCCCATGAGCGGAATAAAACCATCCGGGTAGAGCGCGCGGACCGTATTGTTATTGGCCGGATTACGGTAGGTCACCTGATTTTCTACCGTTCTGTGGCCATAAGTGGCCGTCAGATAACCACGGATACTGTCTGTTATGGGCAGGGCACCATTAACGGAGAGTGTCTCCATTGTTGTATGGCCCAGCCCTTCCAGACGGTTAAAGTCACGGCCAGCCTTTGTCTGGCGCGGGTCCACACTGCCATCAGCCAGCGGGAAATACATGCTGCCCGTATAAAGGCCCGAGCGATTGGTCGGTAACTGGTTGGAAACCTGCGCCGCAACATCCAGATAACCACCACGGTTCCCCAGTTTTATCGCGTAGTCTCCATACCCGTTTACGCCCACGCCATCTCCGGCGTAATATCCGCTATCCACAAAATTGAGCGACCCCCCGCTTGTATTGTGCTTGAGCACAATATTAACCGCCCCCGCTATGGCATCCTGGCCATAAAGGGCAGACGCGCCTTCTGTAATGACTTCAATATGATCAATCGCGCTTAAGGGGATCAGGGACAGGTCAGCCGGTTCCGTGCCGGAATTGGGGCCTGCATTGGCATTGAAGTTTGCCGTCAGGTGCCGCCGTTTACCATTCACCAGCACCAGAGTCTGGTCGGCCGAGAGGTTGCGCAACTGCATGGTACGGATAAAACGGTTGGACCCCACCCCGCTGAATGAGGGGGAGCTGACTGAAGGCATTAACTGCTCCAGCGCAGCCATGGCGTTGCTCTGCCCGGTCCTTACAATTTCCTGCGCACTGATCACCTGCACATTAGCCGTGCTATGCCTGCGCGTGGTGCCGGACAACACCGGGTCTTCCTGCTTGCCCACAACCGAGATCAGCTCTGGCGATGCCTGCAAAACATCCTGCTTATGGGCAGTTTTTTTTACTGCGGACGCATCTTTTACAACAGCCTGGTGGGCTGGCGCTGCATGTGCCCCCTGCCGGTCCCGACTTTTGCCTTCCTCCACCGTGCCAGCATATGCCGTGACCGGTAGCGCCGCCATAACAACAACTATTGGGAGTGCTTTCCTTCCACTCGCAACTTTAATAACCATAACAAACGATCCCTTTTTCATACAACTAATTAAAATAGTTGTATTAAGATAAAAAAACGCCAGATGGCCGATTCAGTAAGTAAACGTGATGGGAGGCGGCTCCCCGTTAAGAAGAAAATTGCCAATTGCCTTGTATTTATAGGCAACACTATCATGCGTTGTGTGTGTGCGTGCGTTGCGCCAGTGCCGGTCAAAGTTGAACGGTTTTTGGGTGGTTGCAGCACCACCCACATCGTACAGCTTCTGCGCAACATGTATTGCGCTTTCCGTGGCCGCTATTTTGGCTTCCGCAATAGCAATGGATGACTGAACAAGCAGATTTTCGGTTTCCGCTGTTGTGCTCCGCCCCTGGTGGACATCCTCCAGCTGGGCACGGGCAGCCTGTTCCACATACTCGGCCGCACGCCGGACCAATGCTTCCGCCGCTCTGACACGGGCAGAAATTTCCCCCACCGTGTAAAGAATGTACGGGTCATCACTGGCTCTGCTCACGCCACTTTCACGCAAAGGACGGGTGTGGTTTTTGGCCCAGTAAACAGCATCATCCAGCACTGCCAGCCCAATGCCCACATCAATGGAACAATGGATAAGCTGTGCGGAGGCCCCTACGTAGTTCCGCCGACCTGCCCAATGCCCTGTGGGAATAATCTGCTCTGGCGACAGAACAACATCATGGAACTCCGTTACACCACTGGCTGTGGTACGCTGGCCCATTCCATCCCAGTCATCCAGCAGCATAAGACCCTGTGTGTCTTTGGGGAGCATGACGTAAATCCCCTTACCCGCCTCATCCACCGCCTGCACCTTGATCAGGTCGGCAAACAGGCAGCCGGTGCTGTAAAATTTGCGCCCACGCAGGACTGTTTTGCCATCGACATGCGCAATATGGGTATGGATTTCCCCCCGAAAGTTCCCGCTCCGCTCAGCCACGGCACCGGAGCTGATAATACCGCGACCGATCTGCCCCAGATAACGCGCCTGTGCATCCGGCTCGGCCATAAGCCTGAGTTGCTCGATATTGATAAAATGCGGGAACAGAGCCTGCGCCACATTGGGGTCTGCCTTGCCCAGAGCTATAAAAATCTCAGCCACGGCACTCTGGCTGACATCTCCCCCACCCAGTTCTTTCTGCACACGAGCGGCACCAAGGCCTGAACTGGCGATTTTTTCAAAAATGGCAAATGGCAGGATCCGCTCCGCATCCCGCTGGGAGGCATCTTCGGCAACAAGCGGGGCAAGCGTGCGGGCAATATGAACATAATCTGTCATGAGTGTGAATCCACGATCGAATGAGAAGGAGAGGCCGGGAGGCGGGCCGGGCGGGCCGTCATGGCCAGCAGCACAACCACTCCAAGCCCGACAAACAGGCTGACAATACTCAGTGCGACCTCAAACCCGCCCAACCGGGTTTTGAGAAAACCGATTAAAACCGGAACAAGCATGCTGCTGACCTGACCGCAGCAGTTGATCAGTGCAAAGCCAATGGCGCGGTCCTGTGCAGGCAGCAAGCTTGCAGGAATACTCCAGAAAATTGCTGTGGCAATCAGATACCCTGCGACCATGATGGTTAGAAAAAACACTGTGCTCATGGTGCCATGCACCATCCATGGCAGTGCCAGCATGCCGGCCATGGCCAGAGCACCACCCAGAGCAAAATGCCAGCGCCGCTCCTGTTGCTGGTCAGAATGCTGGCAAGCCAGAAGCATGGCCACAATACCCACGCCATGCGGCAGGGCGCTGAGCAGCCCAAGCTGCTGCAGGTTCTGCACCCCTGCGGCACGCAACAAAGAGGGCACCCAAAAATTGACCACATTGCCGGTGCACGTAATGGTCAGACAGTAACTCAGGGATAACAGCCACAGCGTACGGTTGGAAAAAGCACTGGCAAGCGATGCCCGAACAGGCCGCACGACAGAAGGTGGTTCGCGTACCATGGCCTGCAGAATGATGTTTTTTTCATCACGCCCGAGCCAGCGGGCATCGGCTGGCCTGTCCGCCAGCCAGCCAAAAGCCACAAACCCGGCAATAACTGGCGGCAGCCCACCAAGCAGAAACAGCCATTGCCACCCATGCCAGCCCCAGACCCCGGCCATATGGGTCATGATCCACGTTGCACTTGGCCCGCCCACAATGCCGCAGACCGCTATAGCCATGATAAAGCGTGACGTAATCCGGGCCCGGTATGCACTGGGGAACCAGTAAGTCAGGTACAGGATAACCCCCGGGAAAAAGCCAGCTTCCGCCATACCCAGCAAAGTCCGCGCGACGTACAGGGAATACGCCCCCTGCACAAACGCCATACCAATGGTCACCAACCCCCAGAAGATCATGATCCGGGCAAGCGTTCTCCGCGCTCCCCAGCGTTCCATGACCAGATTGCTGGGAATCTCGCACAGCAGATAACCCGCTGAAAAAAGACCAACAGACAGACCAAAAACCGTATCGCTTATGTGCAGGTCCGCGCCAAACTGCAAATGGGCAAAACTAACGGCAACACGATCCAGCCAGTTAAAAACAAGGCAGATAAAAAGGAAGGGCATCAAACGCCATGCAACACGGCGAAAAACAGCGCCTTCAGTCTGCCCGGCATGCGTCAGGCCATCATTGTTCATATCGGCCCACTTCCAGCCTGGCCTGATCAACCAGTGCATAATGCCTGTCCAGTCGGGTACGCCGCTCGGCCAGCAGCAAACGCTTGCTCCATGCCATGGCGGATGTCGGCAGTGCTGCCAGCCGGGCCGCAAGGGCTGTGGCCTCGGCCAGCGAGTCCTGCGCAAGGGAGGAAACAAGCCCCATGCGTTGTGCTTCTTCCGCACCAAAGGTGCGACCGGTCAGCATAATATCCAGTGCGGCAGCCTCCCCGATCAGGGAGGGCAGTTCAACCGCGCTAAACCCGGAGAGCATGTCATGCTCGACCTCAGGAAAGCGAAAAGAGGTCTGTGGTGCCGCAATCCGAAAATCACAATACATGGCTATACTTATTCCCAACCCAATGACATGGCCGTGCAGTGCGGCAACAACTGGTTTTGTAAAATCCTCCGCCACACCAGGAATACAGGAGGCCAGAACATCTGTTGTGGCGACCTGCTGCGTTGTTGCGATTTCCTTCAAGTCCGACCCGGCACAGAAGGCCCGCTCACCCGCACCGTGCAACACCACGGCTCTGACTGTGGAATCACGCAGTGCTTCACGCCAGACGCGGCCCAAGGCGGCTTTGTCGTGGCTGTCCAGCGCATTCAACCGGTCAGGGCGGTTGAGGGTGATGGTGAGGACACCGGACTGTATAGCACTATCTATCATGGTGTATTCCGTTTTAAAACATGATTCAGAGTCGTTAATTTATCCATAGCAACAATTTTCAATGTGGAATATAAAAAGTTTATATTTTGGTCTATATGTTCGTAATTCGAACATTTATGGAGGGACTACGGCATGAAAGCGATCATACTCTCGAACTTTGGCGGTCCATCTCAACTCCGGGTGGAGGAGGTACCAACCCCCGTAGCAGGCCCGCATGATGTGCTTGTGCAGGTGGAAGCTGCCGGAGTCTGCCACCATGACCTGCTGCACAGGGCAGGCAAACTGGCAGGTGCCCCCAAGGGGGTTATTCTTGGCCATGAGGTCGCAGGGCGTGTTGTGGCCACCGGTGCCGCAGTCAGCACTCTTCAGGTCGGGGAGCGCATAACAGGCTATCAACGCCGCTTTTGCGGCCAGTGCCGCGACTGCCTGAGAGGGCGGCAAGACCTGTGCCGCGCGGTCTCCCTCCCCGCCGTGGATACAGAAGGTGCTTATGCCCAGTATATCCGCCTGCCTGCGGTATCTGCCATTCGCATACCGGATAATGTGAGCTTCCAGCAGGCGGCCCTTGCCTCCTGCCCCATTGGCACCGCCATGCGGGCTCTTATCTCGCAGGCCGGGCTTACTGCGGGTGAGACCGTGCTGGTCAATGGTGCCAGTGGCGGGCTGGGCGTGCACCAGATCCAGATTGCCCGCGCACTTGGGGCACACGTCATTGCCGTAACCGGGGACAATGCAAAAGCCAGCAGGCTGGAAGAACTGGGAGCCTCTTCCGTTGTGGTTGCACGGGATGGAAACTACAGCGCCGAGGTGTGGAACAAAACCGGCAAAAAGGGCGTGGATGTTGCCATGGAAAATCTGGGCAGCACTCTCCCCCAGACCCTGCGTGCAACGGGCATGGGGGGGCGTATTGTGGTGCTGGGCAACATTGCTCCGGGGGCTGTTGAAGTTTCGCCCGGCCTGCTTATCGGGCGCAGGTTACGTGTACAGGGCTCAGGCAGCGCCACGCTGGACGAGGTCAGCCAGTCTCTGGCCATGATCGCCTCTGGCCTTGTTCGCCCCCAGATCGACCGTGTCATGCCCTTTACCCAGGCGGCTCAGGCCCATGCACTGCTGGAGGCACGGCAGGTCAATGGCCGCATTATTTTGAGCGGATGGTAAGAGCATGAGCATACAACAGCTTTTTTCCAACGCGGCTTCCCGCTGGCCAGAGACACTCGCTCTGCATGAACCCGCCACGGGCCAGAAGCTTACATTCTGGCAGATAAACGCGGCTTTACAGGGATTTGGGGCCTTTCTGGCAGAACGGGGCATTGCCTGCGGCGCGCGGGTTGGCATTCTGGCTGATGCCAGCATCCCTTATCTGATTGCGGATTACGGCAGCATGGCCTGCGGATATGTGCGCGTGCCGTTTGACCCCTCCCTTTCTGTTGAGGAACTGCGCAACCAAATTGCCGATGCCGAAATTGCCATTCTGCTCCACGACCCCATTCATGCGGAACTGGCACAGCAGGCAGGGGGTGCCACCAGCGTTCCACTCCCCACCACATGGCAGACCATAACCGCACATACGGCAGCCCCGCTGGCCGGTGGCTCCCCCTCCACGCTGGCGTCCCTCAACTATACTGGGGGCACAACGGGCCAGCCAAAAGCTGTTATGCACACACAGGGCAGCCTGACTGCCATTGTCAGCAATATCGGGCAGGCCCGCCCGACATCTGCGGGGGATGTGCTGCTTAATGTCCGCCCCCTGTGGCCCATTGCATCGGTTTCCGTGCTGGCGCACCTGTGCCACGGGGGAACGGTCGTGCTGGGTGGGCGTTTTAATCCGTCCACGTTTCTGCCCCTCCTCCAGACAACACATGCCACCTACAGCTCGCTCGTACCCACACAGATTGCCCGTCTGGTGCAGCACGCCCAGACACACGGCGCCATTGCCAATAACCAGAATCCCCTTCCCTTTTTCCGTTCTCTGGATGTTGGCGCGGCCTCCCTGCCGCCCGAAACGCTGGAAAAAGCCATGCATCTGTTTGGCCCCCGGCTGAGTATTCTGTACGGCATGACCGAAGCACCATGGAGCTTTTACCTGCCAGCACCAGAACTTGCCGCCCTGCACAAAGCCGGCACCTGCGCTGGAGCTGTCGGTTTTCCCCTACAGCACGTGCAGGCCCGCTTAAACGCGCACAGCACGCAGCCCCATGCTGGGGAAGTTGAAATTCACGGCCCTCACCTTATGGCGGGATACTGGAAACAGCCCCAAAAAACAGCCTCCGTGCTACACGATGGCTGGCTGGCCACAGGGGACCTTGGCATTATGGACAACACCCATATGCTTAAAATTGTGGGGCGCAGCAAAGAGATTATTCGCTCTGGTGGTATGTCCGTGCAGCCAGCCGAAGTTGTTGAGTGCCTGCTCTCCTACCGCGGGGTTGCAGAGGCCCATGTTTTTGGTGCGGCCGACCCCGAATGGGGGGAGCGCGTCTGTGCCGCCATAGTCCTGCATGCCAATACCGAGCTGGAAGCGGATGAGCTGATCCTGCATTGCAAAAAACAGCTTTCCCGCCACAAGGTACCCAAACAGATATTATTTGTACCGCACCTGCCGCGCTCTCATTATGGCAAGGTACAACAGGCAAAACTGCTCAAACTGCTGGAAGAATAATGCCCCGTGCGGTCAACCAAACAGTTGTTCGGCAATACCCCCACAGGCCCGCTGCAAATGCCGCGCCAGAGAGGAAGAAACCTGCAACACTGCATCCATCTCCAACCCCGCTATGACCAGCGCACCCACAGCCGCATCCTGCCCCCGGCGGATTGGATACCCCATAGAGGATAAACCCTTGCGCTGCTCGCTATGGCCAAAAGAATATCCGCCAGCCTGAGCAACCTCCAGCAGTCTGGGGCGCACCCGCTCGTAGCGCTCATCCCCCACTGTCTGGCGCGCCTGCGCCTCGGGGTAGGTTGCCAGAATGGCGCGTCCACTGGTGCAGCTGTCTATGGCAAATTTGTCATCCAGATCCGCAACAACATTAAAAGGGGTTGCGGCTGTCCACATCCGTTCGATCAGCACAATCTGGTCCCCCACAGGCAGGGCGACAGAGACAATGGCAGGCCGATCCGCAATAACATTCTGCAAATCAATGGTGTATGGCAGCGCAATCCGCCGTAGGGGCAGGCGTGTCAGGTAGGCACTTGCTGGTAGCAGGCAGCCCCCCCCAAGGCGGTATACTCCATGTTCCGCCTCCACCTGCCGCCAGTGCATCATCGCTTTTAACAACCTGTGGACCGTACCACGGTCCATACCCGTCAACCGCGCGAGCTCCAGTGCTGTCAAACCCTTGGAGACACCTGCCAGATGCTTTTGCAGCGCCATATACTTATCAAGGACCCCAACGCCGCTACCCTGCATAACCCCCGACCTTCACAATTCTATCAGTTCAAATATTGACTTCATAAACCCTGAACCTAGGCACGCCTATCCTGAACCAGCCATTCAAGGAGCAGATGCTTGCTCTTAGGCTCCGCGGCATCTTCGCGGTAAACGATATAATACCCATATGCGGGGATCGCGCGAATATGGGTGACGGGGATCAGTTTTGCTCCGGGGTCAAAGTGCTCAAGCAATGCAGCACGCACAAGGGCTACCCCCATGCCCTCCCGTGCGGCTTGGTACATCATGGCAAAGTCACCAAAATGAGGCCCCTCTACAGGTTCTGACCAAGGCAGCCCGGCGGCCATAAACCACGGCTTCCATGGTTCCAGAGGGCTCCTTAGCATAGTGCAGTGCTCCAGGTCGGCAGGTGCAAAAAGACGATGCTGGTTTATAAAATCCGGTGTTGCAGCAGGAAAAATATCTGACTTCATAAACATCAGGCTTTTCATTCCGGGATAGTTGCCTGTTCCAAACCGAATATAAATATCCGCCCCTTCAGCTTTGACATCCAGCCCGGAAGAACTGAGTTCAATACTGATCTGCGCATCGGGGTATTCTTGCTGAAAACCCTGTATTGCGGGCCACAGAATCAGCCGGGCAAAAGACGGTGGTGTGCTGATTGTGATGCTGGCCTCAATGTTATTGGCCAGACGGGGCAGTTTAACAGCCTCAAGCGCATCAAGCGCATGCCTTACAACCGTAATATACGCTTCCCCAGCGGAGCTGAGAACCAATGCACGGCCCTGCCTGTGGAAGAGGGCAAAGCCCGCCAGTTCCTCCAGAAGTTTGATCCTGTGGCTCACGGCACTTCTTGTCAGCAGCAACTCCTCAGCCGCCTTGCTGAATGATCCATGCCGGACGGCACTTTCAAACGCGTAAAGCGTGTTCAGGGGGGGAATGCGGCGTTGCATCTGGGGCTTCTGCTCTGAGATTGGTGAAAAAACTTTGACAGACAGGTGCGACGATTTCAACCCACCTAATTCGAAATCCTCCTTATAAATTAGATGGAGAATTCAAACCGGGGTTAGAAAAATGTCCACGATTGCCAACATCATAAAATTAAATCCGCTGGATGATGTCGCCATTGCCACGCTGGCCCTGCCTGCGGGCAGCCTGCTCGAAGGAACCGACGGGGTGCGCACTGCGACCGAAATACCGGGAGGGCACAAAATTGCCTTAAGAACAATCCAGTGCGGTGATCCCGTACACAAATATGGTCAGATCATAGGGTTTGCGACGCAGGATATTGCTCCCGGCCAGCATGTACACATCCAAAACCTGTCTATGGGGCATGATTTTGCGCGGGATTATGCGTTTGGCAAAGGGGTAAAACCCTCGCCCGAACCAGCCGAGCACCTGACTTTTAAGGGATACCTGCGCCCGGATGGCCGGGGAGCAACACGCAACCTTATAGGAATTGTCAGCACGGTTAACTGCTCTGCCACAACTGTCAAAAAAATTGCCGAACACTTTGTTCGGTCAGATATTCTTGAGCACTACCCTAATGTTGATGGGGTTATTCCTGTCACACATGGCTTTGGGTGCTGTATCGACTCAAAGGGGGAAGGCCTTCAGCAGCTGCGGCGGACAATTGGGGGCTATGTGGTGCACCCCAACTTTGCGGCAGTTCTTGTGATCGGGCTGGGGTGTGAGGCAAACCAGATGGACGCCATATTCATGGCCGAGAATGTAAACCCCGGTACACGCCTGATCCCCCTTGTCATGCAGGAGGAGGGCGGAACGCAGAAGACCGTTGATGCCGGGATTGCCGCGATTGAAAAAATCCTTCCCGAAATCAACACTATCACGCGTGAGGCCCTCCCGCTCTCGCATCTGGTCCTTGCCTTGCAGTGCGGTGGATCGGATGGGTATTCGGGCATTACGGCAAACCCCGCTCTGGGGCATGCGGTTGATCTTCTGGTCGCACAGGGTGGTTCAGCCATTCTGACCGAAACTCCGGAGATTTATGGGGCAGAACACCTGTTAACCCGTAGGGCAGCACGGCGTGATATTGGCGAAAAACTCGTCAATATCATCCACGGATGGGAACAATACGCAGAGCGCGAGCACGGCAGCATTGATAACAACCCCACCCCTGGCAACAAAAAGGGAGGGCTGACAACCATATTGGAAAAATCTCTGGGTGCGGTCGCAAAAAGTGGTTCCACCGCGCTACAGGGCGTTTACCACTACGCCGAACCTATTGATGCGCGTGGGTTACTGTTTATGGATGCTCCCGGATATGACCCAATGGGCGCCACGGGCCAGATTGCCTGCGGGGCAAACCTGCTGGCGTTTACAACTGGCCGAGGCTCCTGTTTTGGATCCCGCGTTGCCCCTACCATCAAAATCGCAACAAACACCACCATGTATAACCGCATGCAGGATGATATGGACATCAACTGCGGCAGTATTCTGGATGGCCATTCCAGCGTGACAGACATGGGGGAAGAGATTTTTCACTTCATTATCCGCATGGCGTCAGGGGAGCACAGCAAGAGCGAAGCCCTCAATGTTGGTAATGAGGAAATGGTTCCATGGATGATCGGGGCCCAGATGTAATCTCAAGGCCGTAAAAGAATGTTTTGACGGCCATAACAGCGCAGGGAGGGCAATGCCCCCTGCGCTGCCTGCAATAAGGCGCTCCAGCCCAATGGCAACCATTATGACCGTGCCAGAAACGAGTGCACAAGGCCGTTCCAGAGCAGAAAACCCGCAAGCGTAAACATGATGCATCCTATAAACACATCCAGAATCAGCCATGAGCGGGGGCGAGCAAACAAAGGCTGTAAAAGGCGTGCCCCATAGCCCAGAGCCGCAAACCACAAAAAACTGGCAGACGCCGCCCCTGCTGCAAACAAGGGCCTTGCTGATGGAGGCTGTGCCGTGGCCGCAGCCCCCATTAGCAGCACTGTATCGAGGTAAACATGAGGGTTAAGCCACGTAAAAGCCGCCACAGCCAGCAGCGCCTGCCTTGACGAAATCCCACGATCCACCTGAGCCAACATGCTGCTCTGGTGTGCCGCCCGGTACAGTGATTTTGCGCCATACCATGCCAGAAACAAGGCACCAGCCAGCGTAAGACCCACCGACAGGGCAGGCAGAGCAGACGCCAAAGCCCCGACCCCACTCACACCCGCAGTAATCAGCACGGCATCCGAAAGGCCACAGAACAGGACAATCACCCCGACATGTTCCTGTTTAAGACCCTGCCGCAACACAAACAGGTTTTGTGCACCAATGGCTACGATCAGAGATGCGGAAAGCGCAAACCCAGCGAAAAACGAAATGAGGAACAGCATCATGCTGTTTCACTATGCCCTTTTCCATGATAAGGAAAACTTGTTTTTCTAAATGATATAAAGCACTCCTTACTTATGCTGGATTACGCTGCCTTGGGTATTGTCAGTGCCGTTGTGCGTGAGGGTTCTTTTGAAGGAGCGGCTCAGGCTCTTGGCATTACATCGTCCGCCATTTCACAACGCGTCAAAGGGTATGAGGAAAAACTGGGCGCGCTGCTGATTATCCGCGGTCAGCCCTGCCAGCCCACCACGCTGGGCAAGGCTCTTTGCGCCCATATTGACAAAGTCCGCCTGCTGGAAGCTGAAATTCCTCAGCTTTCTGGAGATGCAGCATTGTCCGTCTCCCGCGCACCCACGCTCAAAATTGCCGTTAACGCGGATAGTCTCGCCACGTGGTTTCCATCAGCAATTTCTGGCTTCGTAAAAGAAAGCAGGGTTTTTCTGGACCTGCTTATAGAGGACGAAGCCCATACGGCGGACCGGCTGCGGTCGGGCGATGTCATGGCCGCAGTTACGGCAGATTCAAGCCCGGTGTCCGGCTGCCGCACGCTACACCTTGGCGCGTTGCGTTACGCAGCCTGTGCAAGCCCGGATTTTGTGCAACGCTATTTTTCTCATGGATGGACGCAAGACGCATTCTCCAACGCGCCCTGCATGTGCTTTGAAAAACGGGACAGGCTGCAAACACGGTGGTTGCAGGAAGTCCATCAACTCCCTTTGCCCCGAGAGGTGCATTATATCCCGACCCCTCAGGGGTTTCTGGATTTTGCACTCGCCGGAATGGGGTGGGGGTTGCAACCCCTTGCACTCGCCAAAGCGCACCTTGAATCCGGGCGGCTTGTCGAACTCGCACCAAAGCACCGAGTAAATGTTAATCTGAACTGGGTTACTCCGCGCCTGAAAAGCGAATTACTGGAAAAACTCACCCGGAATCTCAAAGTGCAATGCTTGCAAAGCCAATACCTTGAGCGGGAATAGCCCCCAAGCCTTCCAGCTTCTCTGCGCTGGCATGCTCTACTTCAAACCACTTTCCTGACGCACGCGTTCCTGAAGAACGACAAAATCGCGGTCTGCATCCCCCGCGCTGACTGCGCTCAACAAGCGATCACGAACAATGGCGGCATAAGGGAGTGGCACGCCGTAATCTCCCCCGGCATCCATGAACATCCCGACATCCTTCAGGCCCAGAGTAACAGGCGCTCCCGGAGTGTCATAAGCATGGTCAACCATCAGCTTACCGTAGTTCTTATGGACCGGAGCGTTATAGAAGCTGCCTGTCATAATCTCAAAAATCTTGCGTGGGTCTGTTCCCGCTTTTTCATTCAGAGCAAAAACTTCTGCCATCTGTTCAATAGTTGAGTAAATCATGAAATTCAGGGACAGTTTTGCAAGGTTGGCTTGTAACGGGTCATCCCCCACCCTGAAGATATGAGGGCCAAAACATTGGAGTGCTGGTTCCAGATAATCCAGCACATCCGATTTACCAGCGGCCATAACAAACAATGCTCCCGCTTCCGCCGCAGGGGGCCGCCCAAGAACATTGGCACTGACGTATGTTTGCCCACGTTCTGCATGACCATCGCGCAAACGGCGTGCCTGCTCGAGGGATATTGTGCTGCAACAGACATGCACAGCATTGGGCAATAGCCCTTCGGCTATACCATTTTTGCCAAATGTCGCCTGCTCAGTCGTTGCATCATCCAGCAGCATAGAAAAAACAATATCGGCGTCATGGGCAACCATGGCGGGAGTTTCCCCCACAGTCGCGCCCAGAGCAGCAAAGTCGGCAGCTTTGGCGGCTGTTCGGTTATAGACACAAAGCTGATGCCCGACAGCAAGAAGGCGCCTCGCCATAGGGTGCCCCATAGCGCCCAGACCAACAAACCCGATTTTCATGCTGCCTCCTGTTGCATTGACCCATTGCAGTCAATTTTCTGAATTTTTCATAAATTGAAAAGAGCGGAGTATTCCAATCAATCAGAACAAGGCGTGGGACAGGCCCGCTCTGCCATTTTCATTCTGTTGTCAAAATTGACGCGCCATATATTCTAGGCTCAGGACCTATTAATTTATTGAACTGGACGAACGGTTGTGATTCACAGGCTTACCGATGGAAGGTGGGCCTATGAGTGATGTGTTTATGCTATCTGAGCGCCAGATAGAGCGGATTGAGCCGTTTTTTCCTCTGGCGCACGGAGTGCCACGCGTGGATGACCGGCGTGTTCTGAGCGGGATCGTTTATGTGATCCGTAACGGCCTTCAGTGGAAAGACGCTCCGAAAGCGTATGGTCCGCACAAGACTTTATACAACCGCTTTATCCGGTGGAGCCGCCTCGGTGTTTTTGACAGGATCTTTGTCGCCCTGACAGAACAGGCAGGCCGTTCGAAGCGTCTGATGATCGATGCAACACATCTCAAGGCACACCGGACATCGGCGTCCCTGCTCAAAAAGGGGCTTTTTCCCGCCATATCGGACGGACAAAAGGCGGCCTGAACTCAAAGCTTCATGCCATATGTGATGGACAAGGGCGTCCTGTTCGCCTTCATCTGACTGCGGGACAGGTCAGTGATTTCAAAGGCGCTGATGCGCTGCTGTCGGACCTGCCGGATGAGACAGAGGAAGTCATCGGCGATCGGGGATATGACAGCAATAAAATCAGACAGTCTCTCGCAGAACGCAATATCACCGCCTGTATTCCGCCGAAGAAGAACCGGAAATCAAAGCCACCTTACAATTGGCATCTGTATAAAAAGCGCCATCTGATCGAAAACATGTTCGCAAAGCTGAAAGACTGGCGACGGGTGGCAACACGATACGACCGCTGTGCTCATACATTCATGTCCGCAATCCAAATCGCAGCAAGCTTCATCTTCTATCTTAAAGAATGAGTCCTGAGCCTAGAGAATGTGACGTCTTTTGCCCACAATCGGCTCTTCCCCGACCCTGCCAACGTAACTGCTGCATACTTGCCGCACAGAGTTTAGGAGTCAGGCACTGGCGCCCATACTGGCCCCAGCAAACCCTTCCCCCTGCTGTGCGGGATGGAGCAGTTTTTCCACCACTTCGGCTGCTACAAGAGCAGCTATAACCTCGGGGCGTTTGTCCCGCACGCCCCTATCCCCTATGGGGCAGACCAGTGCTGCAAGCTGTTCTGGAGAAATCCCCACTTCTGAAAAGGATTTTTCAAACCGCAAGCGTTTTGTGCGCGAACCGATAAGCCCAACATAGGCCAGACCGGGCTGCAGGAGCGCTGCCTCCACAATCAGCGCATCCAGTGTGTGCGATGGCGTTAACACCAGAACCCCCGCACCCGGCTCCGCCGTTGCCAGAACATCGTCCCACGCGGCGGTCACGCGTGCTTCCACTCCTTCGGGCACATGGCCAAACTCATGTGCCCGCGGGTCTACCCAGACCAGCCGCAACGGCAAAGGGGCCAGTGCGTGGGCCAGTGCACGCCCCACATGCCCCGCCCCGAACAAAAACAGGGTTGGGCGCTGGGCATTCTGCTGGGCCAGTTGCTGTTCAAGCTGTGCACATAACGGAGCACTCAGCACTTCCAGCCTTACGGCCACGCGGCCACCACAGCACTGGCTGACATTACTCCCCCCCAGCACTATCTGGCGCTCGCACAGTGCCTCGCCCGACTGGAGCATGGTGCGGGCATGCTGCTCACACGCCAGTTCCAGCGCGCCGCCACCAACCGTACCCGCCACAACGTCCTGCCCGACCAGCATAAACGCTCCCTCCTCCCTTGGGGTGGAACCGCGGGTAAGCGTTACGCACGCCACTACCAGAGGCTGAGGTGCCTGCCGCCAAAGGCCAAGTAACTGCTTAGGTGTGTACCTGCGCATGACCCACTCCACCTTGCTGGCGCAGGCGCTCGGCCACGCGCAAAATCTGTTCGGGCGTTGCCGGAGCATTCAGCCCCGGATAGGTACGGTAGTTGTCCACACTGGCCAGCGCATCGGAAATGGCATGCAGCACCGCCAGACCATGCACAAACGGTGGTTCCCCCACCGCTTTGGAGCGGAAGATGGTCTCCTCCCGGTTGGGCACGTTGTCCATGAGTTTGACATTAAAAATACGTGGCCGGTCGGAACAGGCGGGAATCTTGTAAGTGCTGGGCGCATGGGTGCGTAAACGCCCCGATGTATCCCAGAACAGTTCCTCCATGGTCAGCCAGCCCGCGCCCTGCACAAACCCGCCCTCGATCTGCCCTATATCAATATCCGGGTTAAGGGAGAGGCCCGCATCGTGCAGGATGTCCACCCGCTCCATGCGGTTTTCCCCCGTAAGCAGGTCCACCACAACCTCCGCGCAGGCCGCACCGTAAGCAAAGTAATAAAACGGTCGGCCACGCCCTGTTGCACTATCCCACGAAATTTTGGGCGTTTTGTAAAACCCTGTGGAGGAGAGGGAAATACGGGCCATATACGCCGCATTGACCAGTGTGGCGAACGGCACCGTAGCCTCCCCCACCACCACACCATCGGCTGTAAAATGTACCTGTTCGGGGGGAACCTGCCATTTGGCAGCGGCAAAGTTTACAAGCCGGTCCTTGATGGTGCGCACAGCCGCCAGCACGGCCATGCCGTTCAGGTCCGCACCACTGGACGCGGCGGTAGCAGAGGTATTGGGGACCTTGCCTGTTGTGGTGGCGGTAATGCGCACCCGCTCATGGGGCAGACCAAATTCGCGCATGGCAATCTGCACCATTTTGGTATGCAGGCCCTGCCCCATTTCTGTCCCGCCGTGGTTCACCTGCACCGAGCCATCGGTGTAAACATGCACCAATGCCCCGGCCTGGTTAAAATGCGTAGCGGTAAAGGAAATACCAAACTTGACCGGCGTTAACGCAATACCACGCCGCAGGTACTGGCTTGTCTTGTTAAACTCCCTGATCTGTGCGCGGCGTTTGCGGTAGTCGCAGTCCTGCGCAAGTTGGGTCATAACCTCCCCGGCAATGGAATCCTCCACGGTCATGTGGTACGGAGTGACGTTGCGTTCGGTCGTGCCATACACATTGCGCAGCCGCACATCCAGCGGGTCCAGCCCGGTGGCAAAGGCAATCTGCTCCATAATCCGTTCAGCCGCAGCAGCCCCCTGCGGGCCACCAAAACCGCGAAATGCCGTGTTGGACTGCGTATTGGTGCGCAGCGGCACCGAGCGCAGGCGTACGTCCGGGTAGTAATAGGCGTTATCGGCATGGAACAGCGCGCGGTCCGTTACCGGGCCGGACAGGTCGGCCGACCAGCCACAGCGGGCAGCCAGCTCCATATCCACCCCCAGAACATGACCCTGCGCATCAAAACCCACGTCATAATCAATCACAAAATCATGGCGCTTGCCCGTGATCATCATGTCATCATCACGGTCAAGGCGGAGTTTGGCTGGGCGGCCGGTGCGCGCGGCGGCAAGGGCTGCCAGACAGGCCACAATGTTGGCCTGAGTTTCCTTCCCGCCAAAACCACCGCCCATGCGCCGGACTTCCACGGTCACAAGGTTGTTGGGGCAACCCAGCACGTGGGCCACCATGTGCTGGGTTTCGGTCGGGTGCTGGGTGGAGGAGCAGATACGCATTTCCCCGTCCTCTCCGGGCCAGGCCAGCGCGGCCTGCCCTTCGAGGTAAAAATGCTCCTGCCCGCCAATGGCCAGTTGGCCTGCAAGCCTGTGCGGGGCATTGGCCAGAGCCTGAGCGGCGTTACCCCGTGTCATTTCCAGCGAGCGGCAGACAAGTGCCCCCCCTTGTGCGCGGGCCTGCTCTATGTTCAGCACTGCGGGCAGGTCCTCGTATTCCACCCGTGCCAGCACTGCGGCCTGGCGGGCTGCATGGCGGGTTTGGGCCACCACGGCAAACAAGGGCTGACCACAAAAAAACACATGGTCTTCGGCCAGCAGGGGTTCGTCCCCCGCTCCTACGGAGCTGATCTGGTTGTGGTGCGCTATATCGCGCGCGCTCAACACGCAAACCACACCGGGGTAAGCCTGCACCGACCCCAGATCCATGCTGATGATGCGCGCATGGGCGCGGCTGCTCAGGCCAAGGGCAACATGCACCGCATTGGGCGGTGTTGGCATATCATCCACATACCGCGCCTCCCCCGCTACGTGCAGGTGCGCGCTCTCATGCCTGAGCGAGGAAGACGCCGCACCGGCCACCTGTGCGGGATCTTGGGGTGCCGAGCCTCCGGTTTCAGCTGGTTGTGCTGCCATGGTGTGGGGGTCAACCATGCGCCACCTCCTGCCAGTTCTGTAATGTTGGGGCGTGGTGCGGGCTGTTATCCCTATCAGGCTCAAACAGGCGGACCAGCAGGTTGGCGGCAACCGTTGCACGGTACCATGCACTGGCCCGCATGTCTGACAGAGGGGTAAAATCCTCTTTTATGGCCGCTTGCGCTGCAAGGAGTGTTTCGGGGGTACGCATCTGCCCCATAAGAGCAGCCTCCGCCCTGCTGGCCCGGCATGGTATGCCCGCCATGCCGCCATAGGCCAGACGGGCCTGCTGGATGGTGCCATCCTCTGCCATAACCAGCACAAAGGCCCCCAACACGGCAGAAATATCCTGATCAAACCGCTTGGAAACCTTGTACACTCCGCACACGCTCCCAGCAGGCAACGGCGGAATAAGCACGCCTTCTATAAACTCGCCGGGGCGGATGTCCTGCTTGCCGTATTCGAGAAAAAACGCTTCCAGCGGCACAACCCTGCGGTCAGGCCCGCAGCGCAGGTGAAGTTGCGCACCTGCGGCCATAAAAATGGGCGGGCCATCCCCAATCGGTGACGCATTGCCGATATTGCCGCACACGGTGGCAGCATTACGAACCTGCGTGGACCCGATACGCCGCAGCGTATCTGCCGCCGCTGGCAGGTGCGCGACCAGATGAGGCATGGCCTCCGTATAGGTAACGCCTGCTCCTATCCACAACGCACCATCGGGGCGGGTGTGGATTTTGTGCAGGTCGCGGGCGGTACGCACGGCAATAATATGGGGGAGCTGGCGCAATCTTTTGGTGACCCACAAGCCAACATCGGTCCCCCCTGCCACCAGTACGGCCGCCGGGTCCTGCGCATAGGCAGCGGCCAGTGCCTCCACCGTAGCAGGGAGCGTGACACGCCCCTGCGGGCTATGCAGTTCCACTGTTTTGCCATCCTGCAGGGCCTGTAGGCGCGCGCTCAGCTCCGCCGTACGGGCACTTATGGGTTCACCATGCCGGGCGCAGTAGGCTGCGGCTTTTTTCATGGCGCGCACAATGGGGGCATACCCCGTGCAACGGCACAGATTGCCTGCCAGTGCCTCGTTTATAATCCGCTCACCATCCAGCGTGCCCTCAAGTGCCGCCATATCCGCGCGCGTGGACAGCGCAACCATGGACATGACAAACCCCGGTGTGCAGAATCCGCATTGCGATCCGTGCTCGTCTACCATGGCCTGCTGCACCGGGTGCAATGCGCCATCGGGGCTGCGCAGATCCTCCACGGTCAAGAGCTGCGCGCCATCGAGCATCCACACCATGTGGATACAGGCATTAACTGCGCGCCATACCAGATGCCCCTGCTCCAGCCGCCCGACCAGAACGGTGCAGGCACCGCAATCCCCTTCGTTACAGCCTTCCTTGGTGCCGGTGCGGGCCTGCTGGTCGCGCAGCCAGTCCAGCAGGGTCAACTCCGGCGGCAGGCTGGACAGATGGTGGAGGGTATCCCCCACATAAAAGCTGATGTGCTGGCGCATGCGTGCCCTCCCGGCTTATGTTTTTATGCGCATCTGGCACAGAGTATGCGAAACGCCGATGCTTACTCGGTCTGGGCGCGGCCAGCCTGCCCAAGGGCTGCCTGAGGTTTGTCCTGCGCGCCCACAACGTTCCAGACCGGGGTTTCGAGTATAACCGTATCCTGTTCCACCGTTTGCTCGGAGGAACACAGATTGCCAAAGTTGAACACCAGATGCAGCACAATGGCAGACAGGGCACCCAATGTAATACCGCTGCCAAAAATAACCTGCATCCATGCGGGAAAATGGTCAGCAATATGGGGCTGTGCTGTTGCCAGCATGCTCAGCCCGATGCTGGTGCCCACAATAACCGTGTTGTTCAGATTATCAAAATCCACTTTGACAAGAGTCTGAATCCCCACCACAGCCACGGCGGCAAACATAGCCAGTGCGGCCCCACCCAGTACCGGCAGGGGCACACTGGCAATAATGGCGGCAAGCTTGGGCAGGCAGCCAAGCCCCATCATGATAAACGCCGCCGCCACCACAACCCAGCGGCTGGTCACCCGTGTAAGCCGCACAAGGCCCACGTTCTCGGCTATGCAGGTGTAGGGGAAGGAGTTCAGCACCCCACCAATTATGGTTGCCAGACCATCCGCACGGATCGCCCGCGTGATGTCGGCTGAGGAAATATCCTTTTTAACAATGGAGCCCGTTGCAAACACATCCCCCGTAGTTTCCAGCATGGTAATGATCATGACCACCAGCATGGACAGCACCGGCACCACATGGAAGGTAGGCATGCCAAAGTAAAAAGGCTGCGCAACGGTCACCCACGGAGCAGACAGCACGCCATCAAAACTGGCATCGCCCAGAAACCACGCGGTTAACGTGCCAGCCACCAGCCCGAACAGAACGGCAATGCTGGCCACAAACCCCTTGAACATACGCTGGATGAACAGGATGGAAACCAGCGTACCCAGACCATACGCCACATTGCGCATGTTAACCGGGTTTTGCATGACCCCCGTGCCCTGCCCGTTAACAATATCATTCGCGGCCACCGGCAGCAGGGCCAACCCGATAACCAGAATGACAGACCCCGTGACCACAGGCGGGAAAAACCTGACCAGCCTGCCAAACCACGGTGCCGCCAGAAAGGTAAAGATCCCCCCAGCAATGACCGCACCAAAAATCTGGGGCAGCCCCTGCACGCCCCCACCCGCGGCCACGCCAATGGCGATCATGGGGGTAACGGCCACAAAGGTTACCCCCTGCAACAGCGGGAGCTTGACCCCGATATAACGCCCAAGCCCTGCGGACTGGATGAAGGAGGCAATGCCACAGGTAAACAGATCCGCCTCGATCAGATGCTCAAGTGCGGCACGGGGCAGACCCATGGCCCCCGCCAGCAGAACAGGCACAATAACGGCGGCCGCATAGAATGTGAGCACATGTTGCAGGCCATAGAAGCCAAGCTTCCAGACCGGGAGCATCTGGTCCACGGGGTGGACGGTCTGTGGCGTGTTGCTGGCAGGTTGCATGGCTTAACTCCCCCTGTAAGTCGAATAGGCGTATGGGGCGACCAGCAGGGGCACATGGGCATGCCCGCTGCCGCCAAGACCAAAGCAGATTGGCACAATATCCAGGAACGGCGGGTCCGACAGCGGTGTGCCCTGCTGGCGGAAATAGGCCGCGACCTCAAACTCCAGGCAGTAGGCACCGGCTTCCAGCTCAAGCGCTTTCAGCTCCGGGCAGCGGCCATCGGCATCGGTCTGCCCTGCAAACAGAACGCCTGTGGCCCCACTCAGGCGCAACGCCACCCCCACCGCCGGACGGCCGGAAACCGTGTTGAGAACATGGGTTGAAAGAGAGCTCATGCCACCACCTTATCGTGCAGACGTAATGCGGCTATTGCGTCAATCTGGCTCAGGGCCTCGGCCAGTTCGGCTTGGGGCGTGCTGGCAAGCCGCTGCTCCATGGCCTGTGCAATAACCTGTTTGGCATGCCCGCCCACCTTGCGCACACAAATAACAAACGGCATGCCGAACTTGTGTGTGTACGCATCATTCAGGGCACGAAAATGCGTGTATTCCTCTGGCGTTAGCCGGTCCAGCCCTGCCCCGCCCTGTTCCTGTGCAGAGTCTGCGGTCAACCCCGGGTCAACCCCCAGACGGTGCCCAAGCTCGGGGTGGACACGCACAAGCGCATACTGTGCCGCCTCGGGCGCGGCACGCATGGCGGTGGAAAACGCCGCACACATGCCGCCAAGGTCTGCAAACGGGCGGTTTTTGGCTGCCTGCGCCGCAACCCATGGGGAATGTTCATACACACTCCCAAACGCCTCCACAAAAGCGGCATCGGGCATGGCGTTAACCTGCGCCAGAGTGAGCATGGCGGGGGCGGTCATGCCGGGTGCACCTTCTGCCAGTGGCGGGCAATGTCGGCCCGGGTTGCCACCCATACATCGGCATGGGCCGCCACGTGCTCCAGAAAGCGGGCAACAGCCAGTGCCCGTGCGGGCTTGCCTGCCAGACGGCAGTGCAGGCCAACGGACATCATGCGCCCCCCTTCCTGATAGAGCATGTCAAACGTGTCGCGCAGGTAACGGAAGAACTGCTCGCCCTCGGTAAAGCCGTTCAGGGCGGCAAACTTCATGTCATTCACATCCAGCGTGTACGGCACAATCAGTTGGGGTTTGCCGTAGCGCCGGTCGTAATAGGGCAGGTCATCGGCGTAGGAATCCGCATCATACAAAAAGCAGCCTTCCTCCACGACCAGACGGGCGGTATTGGGGCTGGTGCGGCCCTGATACCAGCCCAGCGGCGGAGCACCCGTAACCTGCGTGTGCAGGGCTATGGCCTCGCGCATATGGGCGCGCTCCACATCCTCTGGCACGTTCTGGTAATCTATCCAGCGCAGGCCGTGGGTTGCAATTTCCCACCCGCTGGCCTGCATGGCGGCAACGGCTGCGGGGTTGCGGGCCAGCGCCATGGCAACACCAAAAACCGTAACGGGCAGGCCCGCTTTTGCAAACAGGCGGTAAAGCCGCCAGAAGCCGGCACGACTGCCGTATTCATACAGGCTTTCCATCTGCATACAGCGCGCACCGACAATGGAAGACGTGCCCACCATTTCGGACAAAAATGCCTCGGACCCGCGATCATTGTGGAGGACGCAGTTTTCCGCACCCTCTTCGTAGTTGATCACAAACTGCACGGCTATACGCGCGCCACCGGGCCAGTGTGCATCGGGCGGGGTGGCGCCATAGCCGATCATGTCACGCGGGTAAGTCTGGTTCATTTTTATCCCGTTTTACGCTTGGTTTTTTTCAGGCCTGCTCTGGCGGCGGGTCAAAGCTGGTCAGTTCATCCACGTTATAATCCAGAAGGCTTTGCAGGTGCAGGGCTCCGTCCTCCACAAACAGGCTGCGGCCTATGCAGTTGGTCAGTTTTTCCACCCCGAAGCGCATCCCGCTAATGGTTGCCCCGGCAAGCCCCATGCTGGGCATGGCGGAGAACGTAAAGTTGTAGATGCACTGCATCATGGGGGCGAGCGGGTCATTGGCTTCCAGCGGCTGGAACTGGAAGGCGTTGCTCAGGTAAGGGTGGCTGCCCAGCAGGGCGCTCTGCTCATCTGCGGGGGCTTCAAACCGGTCTTTCCACAGGGCAACGCGGCTGGCGATACGCCCCAGTTCGGGCCGCTTGGTCAGGTCGATAATAAAGCCTGTGCCAATGATCAGGAAGTCGAACTCCATCTCGCCTTTTGGGGTGGTTACGACCACGGCCCCGTTTTCCTCCCGCACGGCGGTCCAGGGGGTGCCGGGGTGGTAGGCAAAGTTGGGGTGCTTGCGGCAACGCCAGAACGTATCCTGCGGGGGCGGCTGGTTCAGGTCATAAATCTTGTACATAAAGCGCCAGCGCAGCAGGTCCGGCAGATCGGCCAGATAGCTGAGGAAGCCTGCGTTTTCCATCCAGCGGTAGGGGTTCACCGTGGGGATCTGCTTGCGGCGCAGGCACAGGTCCACGCTGGCAGCGCCATGTTCCAGCACGGTTGCCGCGTTATCAAACGCCGAGGCACCAGCCCCCAGCACACCAATGCGCTTGCCGCGCAGGGCTTCAAAATCAATCTGTTCACAGGTATGGGCATAGCGGCTTTTGGGCAGCCCCTCGCGGATAAAGTCGGGGACATGCCACGCCCCACCGCCTTCTATGCCGGTCGCCAGAACCACACGGCGCGCCCAGACCACATGCTCGGCCCCACCCGCGCCGGTAAAGGTCAGCCTGAGCAGGCCGTCTTCCCATGCAATGTCGGCCAGACGGTGTTCGTTTTTAACCGGCAGGTCCAGCACATCACGCAGCCAGAGCAAATAATCCTGCCAGTCGTGACGGGAGATTTTATCCAGATCACGCCAGGCCTGTTCGCCGTATTTTGCCTCAAACCAGGATTGGGGGGTCAGGCTGGGAATACCAAGGTCCGGCCCGGTCACGTGCTTGGGCGTGCGCAGGGTGATCATGCGCGCAAAAGTAACCCACGGCCCTTCTTCCCCCTCGGGAGCCATATCAAAAATACAGGTGTTGGCCACGCCGCGCCGCCGCAGGCCAAAGCATGTGGCAAGCCCGCCCTGCCCGCCGCCAATAATGGCCACGTCCAGCACATCCCGTCCGTTGTGCTGATGGGGAACGCACCAGTTACCCGAGGCAAACTCGATTTTGGCAAGATCGTCCCGAACACGTTTGTTTAGCTGTTCCATACCCATTTATCAGTCCACATTATGCAGATCGGGAATCCTGCGTGGTTCCTGATCGCGCCAAATAAAATCAGACTTACTGTTTCACACACGTATCGTTCTTGTATATGACTTAATTCAGCATGGTGCGTTCGCAAAAAGAGAGCAAAAGCTGATGCCCGTTTTTTCCCGCTTCCTGCGGTATTTCATGGCCGTAGCCCAGCATGGCTCTATTAGAAAAGCTTCGGACGAGCTGCATATTGCCGCATCCGCCATAGACCGGCAGGTGTTGCAGGGCGAAAAAATTCTGGGCACCCAGCTCTTTGAGCGCCTGCCATCGGGGCTGCGGCTGACCACGGCGGGGGAACTGCTCCTAACCTCCTGCCGCCGCTGGTCCCGCGACCTGAACGCCCTGCAAACCCAGCTGGATAACCTTAAAGGCCTGCGGCAGGGGAGCACGGATATTCTTATCCCCGATGCGCTGACCAAGGGTTTTCTGCCCACCCTTCTGGGCAAGCTGCGCCAGACACATCCGGGCATTATGGTGAGCGTGCATGTACGCAAAAGCCACGATATGGGGGAACTGCTGGTTAAGGGGCATGCCGACTTCGCGCTCATGTTCAACCCCGGCCACATGCGCGAATTAACAGTACGCACCCACAAGGAAATACCACTGGGCTTTGTCTGCCTGCCCTCGCACGAGATCGCGGAAATGACCGAAGCCCGCTTCAGCCTTGCGGCGGAATACCCCATGATCATCCCGGCCCCTCCGCTGGCCCTGTGGCGCCCCATTGGGGTGCTGGAGGCGGAAACGGGGGTCAAGGTCGCAACCGTGGCCAAGGCCGACAATATCCAGATGATCAAATCCATGGTGCTGGAAGGCGCGGGGGTGGGGATTCTAAGCTATCTGGATGCGTATGATGAGGTGCAGAAAGGCCAACTGGCCTTTACCCCCATTACCAACCGCAAGCTCCCCCCGCTAACACTGGCCCTGTGCGTAGACCGCTCGCGCCAGCTTTCCACCGCCGCGCGGTTTATTATTACCGAAATTGAAAACTTTTTTGCCGAACAGTTCTAACGGCCCGAAAGCACGCCCCCAATGCCCCACACCCCGGACCGCCACGCCATAAGAGGCAGTTACGTTACCTTTTGCGCCAACCCCTTTACCACGCCCGATGCACTGGTGCTGGAAGAGGACGGGCTGATTATTATGGAACACGGGCGCATTACACAATGCGGCCCCTACGCCACCCTGTCCCCCCTACTGGGAGACAACACCCCCCTGACCCACTACCCCGATTGCCTGATCAGCGCGGGTTTTATAGATGCCCATGTGCATTACCCCCAGATTTCGGCCATTGCCTCCTGGGGCGAGCAGCTTCTGCCGTGGCTGGAACAGTATATTTTCCCCACCGAGGCAGAGTTTGCCAATGTGGATGTCGCCCGGCGGACGGCAAGGCTGTTTTTGTCCGAGCTGCTGCGTAACGGCACCACAACGGCCGCGGTGTACTGCACGGTGCACCCCCAGTCGGTCGATGCGTTTTTTGAGGAATCCGCCCGCCTTGGCACCCGCATGATCGCGGGCAAGGTGCTGATGGACCGCAACTGCCCCCCCAACCTGCAGGACACCGCCCAGAGCGGGTACGACCAGTCCGCCGCCCTTATTGCGCGCTGGCATGGCAGGGACCGCCAGCTTTATGCCGTAACCCCACGCTTTGCCATAACCAGCACGCCAGAACAGCTTGAACTGGCAGGCACGTTATTCCAGCACACGCCGGGGCTGTACATGCAGACCCATCTGGCCGAAAATCTGGACGAAATAGCCGCCGTGCGCAGCCTGTTCCCCAACCGCTCCTCCTATCTGGATGTGTACGCAAAAGCAGGGCTGGATGGACCACGCGCCATATTTGGCCATGCCATTCACATGGCTGAGCATGACTTTGCCCACTGCCACCAGTCAGGCTGTACGCTGGCCCATTGCCCAACCTCCAACCTGTTCCTCGGGAGTGGCGCATTTGCCCTGTTTGACGCGCTCAAACCCACCCGCCCGGTGCACGTGGCACTGGGAACAGACGTTGGGGCAGGCACATCACTCTCGCTACTGGCCACAATGGGGGAAGCCTACAAGGTATCACTCATGGCGGGGGATACCCGGCTTTCCGCAGCACAGGCACTCTGGCTGGCCACGGCGGGGGCTGCACGCGCCCTGCACCTGCACGACCATATTGGCCTGATAGCCCCGGGTATGGAGGCCGACCTCTGTGTTATGGACCCCGCCGCCACCCCGCTTATGGCCCAGCGGAGTGCCCGCTGCACCAGTCTGGCCGAGCGCCTGTTTACCTTAATGGTTCTGGGCGATGACCGGGCCATACGCGCCACATGGGCCAATGGCCGGCTGGTGCATACACGGGCAGAAACGCAGGCGGATGCAGCGGTGCATACGGGCTAGTAAGCCCCCACGCACCCATCGCTCCGGGGGTCTGCCGCCCCTTCAAACAGGCCGCTGGCATGGCGCACCACGGCCCCGGCATGGCCCATCATGCTGGTAAAGGGAGCCACGCGCTCCACCTCGTGCCCCGCCTGCTCCAGCCGGGCGATAACGCCCGCATCAAACCGGCTCTCCATTTTAAGCGAATGGCTGTGGCTGCCCCATGTGCGCCCCAGCAGCCAGCGTGGCGCGGTAATGGCTTGCTGCAAGGGCACGCCAAACATGGCGTAGCGCGTAAACAGGGCCGCCTGCGTTTGCGGCTGCCCTTCGCCCCCCATGGTGCCATAAACCATAACCCGTCCATCATCAAACCGGGCCAGCGCGGGGTTAAGGGTGTGGAACGGCTTGCGGCCGGGCACAAAGGCATTCCATGCTCCTTCCTCCAGCAGGAAGGACGCGCCACGGTTCTGCCAGAGCAACCCGGTCTGGGGCAGGAACACACCGGAGCCAAATTCAAAATACAGGCTCTGGATCATGCTGACCGCCACCCCGTGGGAATCCACGGCCCCCATCCAGGTTGTGTCCCCCATCTGGGCCGGTGCGGGCCAGGGCATGGCGCGGTATGGGTCTATGCTGGCTGCCATGGCGTTAAAGCGGGCCGTATCATCCAGAAAACCCTGTGCGTCCTCGCTCATCCAGCGCGGGTCGCCCACATGCGCATTCCGAAACAGGAAGGCATGTTTGGTAGCCTCGACCAGTGCATGCACATAGGCAAAGCCATCCACCTCCTGCACGTTGAGTTTTTCAAACAGTTTGAGAATGGCGAGCGAGGCCACACCCTGAGTCGGCGGGGGAGCGTTATAAACCTGCGCGCCCGCCACACGGGCATGCAGGGGGGCTGGGGTTGCCACTGCGTGGTGGGCAAAGTCCTGCGCGCGCAGGGGGCTGCCGGCGTGGGTCAGGTCTGCCAGCAGCTTGCGGCCAACATCGCCAGTGTAAAAACTGCCCAGCCCGTGGCGCACCAGACTTTGCAGGGTTTCGGCCAGTGCCGGGTTTTTGCGTATATCCCCCGCCTGCGGCAAGCGCCCCTGTGGGGCATAGGCTGCGGCAAAGGCAGCATTGCCCAGTAGCTCGGCCTGTTTTTCCGCCAGCAGGGAGGCTTCACTCGTGGTCAGGGCGTAACCGTTCCGGGCGTACCAGATGGCATCTTCCAGCACGGCGTCCAGCGGCAGGGCGGGCTGGAGTGCCGCACTACGCTCAAGTGCTGCCTGCCAGCCCGAAACCGTGCCCGCCATGGTATTGGCCGCCATGCCCCCCCGCCAGGGTACGCTGGTATGGCCTGCGGCCGTGTAGTCCTGCGCACTGGCATGCAGGGCGGCGGCACCGCAGGCTTCCAGCACCTCGGTCCGGCCATCGGGGTAGGAGATCAGCCAGAACGCATCCCCCCCCATGCCGGTCATGTGCGGGTAAACCGCGCACAGGGTTGCGGCCATGGCGGTAACCGCCTCCAGCGCCGTGCCGCCTTTTTTAAGAATAGCCAGACCGCTCTGGCTGGCCAGATGATGCGGGGATGTGACCATCCCCCGGGTGGACTGAAAACTATGCAGCATGGTCTGGGCGGCTCCCGCTCTGGTATGGCCAGTATTGCACGCAGGATACCGCGCTTTTGCGCCATGCCCCATAAACAAAAAAAGCACACCCCCATTGCCGGAGTGCGAGAGCCACCCGGCACTGGCCGCCCAAGCACCCCCTTGGGCACCTTTACGCCTGACAGCACACACAAAATCTGACAACCATGCCACTTTGCCCACCACCAGCAGGACCCAACGCCATGCCCCACAACCATGCAGGCACCCGGCCAGACCAGAGCACCACACCAGAACCGGCCGTGTACTTGGCCGGGCCGGGCGTTTTTGCGCTGGATGCCCGCGCACAGGGGGCACAACTGGTGGCGGCCTGCACGCGCGCGGGCCTGCGCGGCCTATACCCGCTGGATGCCGCACTCGACCCAAAAGCTCATGCTGGCCCCGCAGCCCTTGCCGCAGCCATAGCCCGCGCCAATATGGGCCTGATCCGCCAGAGCCGGGCTGTTATTGCCGATCTTTCCCCCTTCCGTGGCCCCAATGTGGATGATGGCACTGCGTTTGAAATAGGCTATGCCCACGCGCTCGGCCTGCCGGTTTTTGGCTATGCCAGCACCACCACCCCCATGGCCACCTACCCCGAACGCGTATTGGCCAGTGGGGAGAGCATGAGCACGGTCACGCTGGACAACCGCACAACACTGGTGGATGCCCACAACATGACGGTGGAGGATTTTGGCTTACCGGTGAACCTGATGATTGCAACGGTTCTGGCCGATTCCGGCACTGTTTTTTCCTCCGCCCAAGGGGCGATCATGGCTGCGGCGGCCCATCTGCTTACATGAATATGGAGGCAGGTCAGCCCGCGCCATCAGCGGGTAAGGCTGCTTCACACCGGACGTAGGAATCCTTGTCCCTGAAAAGGAACAGCACATAATAATCAAGTGCCCGCCCACGCCTGCGCGTGGTGTGGGTGTAGAATGGATACACATCCTGCACCGCCCCATACCCCGCAGGCAGCGGGTCTGACGCCATAATCGTATTCACACGGAACAGCGGCACATAAACATGCACCGGGCCGGGGTTGCGGCGCACATGCCACAACTGCCGGCGGAACTTGCGCAGGCGGTCTGGCAGAATGAACACCATATTTTCTTCAATAAACCGTTCATCCGGCTGGGGGCTGCGCAGGTAGCGCGCATCGTCCGGCATGTCGCAAAAGTAATTGTAACCCTGAATAATCATACCCTGCTTTTAATCCCCCTATGCCCGGCAGAACAGGCCCGCCCTGCACCTTAATACCTCCAACTCCCACCTGCTCCACACGCCATGGGCAAGAAAGCCGTTGTGCCCACGCGCCAAAGGGCCATACTGCTTACGGTCCGCAATAGAATGAGGAGCCATGCCATGGCCCTGCCGCGTATTCGTTCCCTTCTGGCGTCCTGCGCCTTAACCCTTGCGGCGGGCTGTGCAACGCAACCACAGCCGCTGAACACACCCGGCACAGACAACGGCGTGTATGAAGCCCGTGGGAACGAGCCATTCTGGAACTTCAGCATGGCAGCAGGCACACTGGCCCTGAGCACCCCCGATGGCCCCCGCCTGACCCGCATGATCACCCGGACCTATACCCGTGGCGACACCCGCCATTACGAGGCCCCCGATCTGGCCGTAACCATAAGCCCCACTCCCTGCCAGGACAGCATGAGCGGGCAGATGTTCACACAAAGCGTGCGCATTACCACCAAGGAGCAGACCCTTAACGGCTGCGGCGGCAACATTGTGCCCCCCACGCAACTGAACGCCACACGCTGGGTTGCCACACAGCTTGATGGCCATACACTGCACAACGGCAATGTTCTGCCCGATGCGCATGACAGCGCCACGGACGAGAACCCCGACCCGGCGGCAGACATGTTTACCCCTACGCTGGATATTAACGACAGCGGCAAGGTATCCGGGTCAGATGGCTGCAACCGTTATGCCGGTGGCCTTGTTTTTGGCCATGATGGCAAGGTGAGCCAGTCGCCACAGGCGGGCATGAGCACGCTCATGGCCTGCCCGGGCGCGCATGGCCGTGTTTCTGCCCTGTTTTTGGACCTGTTGCACACCGTGCAGTCCTGGAGCATGAAAGATGGAACCCTTGTGCTCCACACGCAGGATGGAAAAACCATGCGCCTGCGCCAGACCTTTTAACGCTACCGTGGCATAAGGCCGGTATGGGCCGGCTTTATGCTGCCCTTGGGCGGGCATGCGTAAAATTCACACAAACAGCCCGCAAAACCACACAACGAAACGAGTCCGTCTTTTTTATTGTGCTCCCAAACACCGGTTTGAGACCGCCACTAAAACAATTTTTAACCAGAAATTTACCTTTTTTGTGCAAAAGAGCGTGAGTGTATTTTAAGCATAAGCCACTCCAGAGGATTCAGAAACACGCCATGCCAGCCCGCGTTTTTAAAACCCTATCTATTTCATCCCCCCGTCTTTAAAGCACGATCATGCCCAACAGCCAGCTTTCCGGGCCTTACATTCTTACCAAAGCCAAATTTTACGATAAGTTTGTGGAATTAACCCACGACCATAGCCAGAAATTCCGCACAATCATTCATAGCATCAGTCAGGAAGAGCTGCTGGCCATTACCCTGCGCGCATTCAAAGGGGCGCAGTTGCGGGTTTCCAGTATTCTCAGCGTCGCAAAACGCTTTGCCGACCTGAACGGCACCATCCCGTTTGAAGTCAGTGCCAATCTTTATAAAAACTTTCTCAAGGCAACAGCACGCGATACCGGTATTTATACAAAAATTACTTTTGCGGAATATCTGTATTACTCAATTCACTACGAACAGTGCAAAGAAACCTATAACGCTGAAACGCTTATTCCCACCATTTACAACCCCACCCAGCCACTTGGGCGGGTGCTGGGTGGGCATATTGCGTTAGAAATTGTGTTGCTGAACATCTGCCAGGCCAATGCTCGACGCCTGAGCGAGACGGAATGGCTGGACACAAACCCGGATATGGATTGCCATACCCAGATCATGCACATCCTGCTCCGCCACCAGTTGTTGACCTTTGAAGATGTGCAGGAAGAGTTTGAGCGCATTATGCTCTACGTGACCGCATTTGTGCTCGATACCGTGCGCACGCTCTCCTCCCGCCGGACCCCGCCTGCCCCCAAACCGGAAGCATGATGCAGGCAGGGCGGGGCAAAAGCCCCCTTTAGCGCAGACCTTCCACCGGCTTCAAACCAAAGGGGGCAGGCCGTCAGGCCCGGTTACAGGTGTTCTTCCCCCTGCGGGCTTGCTGGCTGCTGCGGCTGGGCAGAACCGGGCTGGGCATTGGAAGGAGCCGTTGTGCTACCCGGAGCGGTGGAGTGTTCCACATCATAGGCGGTGGCTTTCTGCTCGTATGTGCCTTTTGCGCCGGGATGTTCCTGATCGTACAGCTTGGCCTTGTTCCTGGCTTCCTTACGGTATTCATGCCTGCGGTACATGCCCGTGACACAACCGGCCGTGGCCCCCAGTACGGCATGGTTGGCCAGATGCCCACCAACCGCACCTGCGGCACCATATTTAAGGCACCCGCCCGGTTCGGCCTGTACAACGGTTGTGCCCACTGTTGCGGCCATAAGGCCGGCCAGTCCCAGTGTCATCACGCGGTGCAGTCTCATACGCTTGTCTCTTTTCCGTTCCCAAACCAGCCCTGCTTTTCAGGGCCTGCGTTATGCATGCCTGTATCTGGTGGCAGCATTATGGTTTTTAAAGACCCGATTTTTCCATCAGGTGCCCGGCGGCCATCCCCACAGCCCAGTATAAACCCACTCTGTCTGGCATGGCTCCTCCTGCCCGGCAGCGTTTGCAGCCTTCTGCCCTGTGGGGCACAATACGCTCCCATCTTTTGCCTGAACGCACAGCAAGCCCCAACATGCCAGACGCCCCTGCCACCCCTGTAGCCGTATCCGCCCGCCGTATTCTGGTGCTTGGCATTCTGGCCGGGCACGTAGATGCGCTCAGCTTTGCTCATCTGGGCGGCCTGTTTGCCTCGGCCATGACCGGCAACACCACACATCTTTCCGCAGCACTGGCCCATGCCAACTGGCACTACGCCGTGCTGCTGGGCTGCGTGCTGGCCATTTTTTTTGGTGCGGGCTTTCTGGCAAGCCTTGCCCGCCTGCGGTGGGGAGCCACCAATGGCATTGCACTCATGGTGCTTTTACTGCTGGTGGTGCAGGCTGCCCAATTTGGGGCACATGCCCGGCTGGTCGAGCTTGTGTTGCTCCCCGCCCTTATGGCGGTTCAGGGCGAGAGCATTGCCCGTTTTTCCGGCAATGCAATCCAGACCGTGGTTATCACCAGCAACATGCTCAAATGTGCCTCGGCACTGGCCAGTGCCGTAGCCCTACGCTGCGGGGCCAGCACGGGGCCAGCATTGCCTGCGGGGGCTATTCTGCTCCCCGGTCTGTCATGGGTTGGTTTTGCCGGTGGGGCCATGCTTGGTGCGTTAGCCCTGCTGTGGCAGGCTCCCCTGCCCTTTTTATGGCCCCTGCCATGGCTTGCCATTCTGTATATTGACATCACCCCCGCAAGACCGGGAAACTAAGGCGCATGCCTGCCCGCCTTACTCCGCGCCGTTTTACCCGGCCCCTGCACCTTGTACCCCGCCTGACCCTGGCTACACTGCTTGCCCTGAGCGGGTGCGGTTATTACTCCTCCCGCATTGCGCATAAAGGGCAACTGGCCGTACTGGGCATGACTAACGAGGACCTGCAAGCCTGCGTAGGCGTACCCGACAGAACACAGATCATTAACGAGCACGTGCGGATCTACCAGTACACCCGGGGCACCAACATACCGGCAACCAACGATTCGACGCTGATTCCCCTGCAAACACTGGTTAACCTGACCCAGACAACCCTTGGCGGGGCAGGCTCCACCTGTGTAGCCTCCATCCGGCTGGTGGATGGCAGGGTAACAGACATGCATTATAGCGGTGACAACGACCAGATGATTGGCAGCGACGGGGTATGCGCCACCGTTATAAAAGGGTGCCTGAACACCCCCGTACCCTCCGCCCATAAAGTATCGGGCACCATTTTTGGCCCGGTTTCCGCCTTCCATGCGCCTGATATTAGCGGTTTTTCCCAGTCCCCGCACAATGCGGCTCCGGCTGCACCACAGGAGCAGGCAGCCCCTGCATCCGGGCCAACACCGCCTGCACCACCAGCCCGCCCCTAGCGCCCCCGCAGGCGGGACACTGCCCGAAAATGCCGCAACGCCATGCAGCAGATAGCAGTTGACCGCCAAAACCAAAGGAGTAGTGTGACGCTGTCAGATTTGTGAATGAATCCGGCAGGTTCTGCACAGTAGGCATTCCGCGCCAGAACACCAGCAGCTCCTGCCTTACAGGCTACAAAAGGGTTTTTGGAATGGGCATTTATCTGTGCGTAACACTTCTGGGTCTTGACCTGATCGCATACCTGCTCGGCGGCAACACCGCAGTGCTGGGCGTTGCGGTTGTGGCGTTCCTGGTGCCGGTTGTCATTATGAGCAGCTACACGCTGACCCACATTGAAAAAGACGGCACCCCCGACGCTCATCACTGAGCCTTAGCGGACAACCCGTTAAAAAAACCGCCAGCCTGCACGGCCTGGCGGTTTTTTTGTATCCAACGGCCTAGTGCATGATCAATGCGCTAAACACATCGGCCAGCAGCGGCTGAATGACGTACTGAATACCCAGCAGCACGACCATGGGGCTAAAATCGACCCCACCCGGCGTTGGCAGCACCCGCCGGACAGGGGCCAGCACAGGCTCGGTCAACCGTTCCAGGAACATGCCAATCTTCCAGACAAGCTGGTTGCGGCTATCCAGTATGCCAAACGCATACAGATTGACAAAAATACAGGATATAAGGAGAATCCAGCAATAAATCTCCAGTATCCGCGTCAGCACCATGAAGAGCGAAAACACAAACACGATATAAAACCAGCTCCTTACGCTTCAAGCCCGGCAGGGCCACCTTGCAGTTATACGCCCTACAATACAACTTGACAGAAAAATCGTAAGCCCTGTAAACCACTGCCTGACAGATCAGGCGGGGCTGTAGCTCAGATGGGAGAGCGCCTCGTTCGCAATGAGGAGGTCAGGGGTTCGATTCCCCTCAGCTCCACCAACCGCCTGACTCTGCTGTTGTTTTCCTTAAAAAATATCGGCTTTTTGTAAACCACCAGCCCTTGTGTTTACACACGCTGGCGGTTCTGTGCCTCCATGCCTTGCAGGCACACGCCCCATTGCCGCATTCAGCCCGCTGTAATGGCTCCCGGCTCCATCAGATGGTCTACACCAAGTGTGCGTACACCTGTGGTTTTTGCCGTGCCCAGCAGAGCGCTTCTCAGGCTTTCCACCGCATCTCGCACAAGCTGCACAATTGCCTCGCGGTCCTGATAACCGCCAAGCTCCAGTGCGTTTTGATAAAGGCTCCAAACCGTGGACCAGATAATGCCCGGCGTCAGGTAGAGCGACCATTCATTATCCGCAGGCAGAGCGTTTTTGATCTCCTGCAAAATCTGCGTAATTTCCTTCAGATCGAACGAAATCGCTGTTTCCTCACAGGCCTTGTTCTCAACACCTGCGGCCAGACGTGCCAGCTTCCACAAAAGTGCATCCGGGGTGCCGGGGGTGGTGTTCATGGGGAATCGCCTCTCATGCTGTGTGCCTGCATATGATGAACGCAGGCGCGGGCTGTAGCAACGCCGGCGCCATCACGGCAGCGTTTACCCTCCTTGCACGGCCATTCCTTACTGGCATCAAATCTGCGCAAAGGTAGAAATGTATCCATTTATATACAGATGATTTTTCAAAAAACCCGGCACATTCTTCATCCTTCCCATTTCGGAAACAAACCAATTCCATTACATTGCAAGGCCCAGACCCACCCCAAGGTGTCAGGTTGTGAGACGTCATTGGGATGATGTAGCGTGGGCGATACCGCGTTATGCTTCGTTGTTTTCTTCCGTTTGCAGGGAGACCGAATGATGCTTCAGATCCACCCACAGGCACGCACGACACCGGCTGTCCGGGCTGAGATAGCTCGTTCGTCAGAACCGACATCCGTGCTCGCCAGACGCTACGGGATCAGCGATGAAACAGTCCGCAAGTGGCGCAGGCGTGGTTCGGACGCCTGTCAGGACCGCAGCAGCCGTCCCTGGAGGCTGGCCTGGAAAGCCTCGGAGGAGGAGCGCGCCATTGTCTGTCAGATTCGGCGTTCTACCGGTTTTGGTCTGGATGATCTGACCTTTGTCTTACGGCATTTCCTGCCGCATCTGAACCGGGACAATATCTGGCGGATACTGAAAGACGCCGGATTGAACAGGCTGCCTCCTGTTCTAAAGGCCGGACCAGTTCGGGGACAGGGAAAGTTCCGCGATTACGATCCCGGTTATGTCCATATCGATGTGAAACATCTGCCAAAATTACAGACAGCAGATGGGGACAGGCGGAAACGTTTTCTGTATGTCGCCATCGATCGCTGTTCCCGTTCAGTGCACCTGGCTGTTTATGACGCGGAAAATGCGGATAATTCCGTTGATTTCCTCAATGCCGTCAAATCGGCCTTTCCTTTCCGGATCACCCATATCCTGACCGATCGTGGCTCCTGCTTTACAGCGGACGCCTTCGAAAAAGCCTGTCATGACATGGGAATCGACCGACGCCGGACCAAGGCTTACTCCCCTCAGACCAATGGAATGGTGGAACGCTTCAATGGCCGTGTCGCTACAGAAGTACTGCAGGTCTGTGTCTCAAACCATGAAGATCTGGAAATTCTGCTCAGAGGCTTCTGTTTCGCCTACAATCATCGCCCGCAGCGTGTTCTGGGCGGCATCGCTCCCGCCCAATGCATCATCTCATGGCTTGAAAAACATCCCGCGTCACGTAATCAAGACTATATCAAACCGGCTGGTCGTGACATCATGAAACAGGTCGACGAAATCCTTGATTACGCCAATGACGTCTCACAACCTGACACCAAGGAGCCACCATGCTGAGCCTGAACATAAACGGACAATCCCACCAGGTGGATGTCGATCCAGACACCCCCCTTCTGTGGGTTCTGCGCGATGTTCTGGGCATGAACGCCACCAAATTCGGCTGTGGCATAGCCCAGTGCGGTGCCTGTACCGTGCATATGGATGGCCGGGCCGTGCGGGCGTGCAACCTGCCGGTAGGGCTGATTGGTGAGCAGCGTATCAGCACGCTGGAAGGGCTGAACCCCACAGACCCCGTAACCAAAGCCGTGCAGGACGCATGGGTGGCACTGGATGTGGTGCAGTGCGGTTACTGCCAGCCGGGGCAGATCATGGCAGCTATTGCGCTCCTGCGTGCCGTCCCTCACCCCACGGATGAACAGATAGACAGCGCCATGTCGGCCAATCTGTGCCGTTGCGGCACGTATGTACGTATTCGCGCAGCCCTCCACCACGCGGCGGGAGCACTGGCATGACCACACAAACACCACGCCCCGCACTGGCCAGCCGCAGGCAGATGCTGGGGGCCGGGGGCGCCCTTCTGCTGGCCACGTTCTGGCCCACGCCACGCCGGGGCCGGGCACAGGGCGCGTCCGTGCCCGCAGGCACGGCCCCCGAGCAAGGGCTGCTGGTGGAAAACGCACAGGGAGCCTTTGCCCCCAACGCCTATATCCGCATTGCAACGGACAACCGCATCACCCTTATTCTGCCCAATGTGGAAATGGGACAGGGCATTTACACATCCTCCGTCATGCTGATTGCCGAAGAACTGGGCATAGACATGGCGCAGGTGGAAATTGAAGCCGCTCCCCCCGGCGGCGGGGCCGAAATTACGGGTGGCTCCACCTCGGTCATGACCGAGTGGCTCCCGCTCCGGCAGGCCGGGGCCGCAGCGCGCAGCATGCTGGTACAGGCCGCCGCCACACGCTGGCAGGTGCCGGTGGCGGAGTGCACAACCCGCTCGGCCACAATTATCCACGTGCCTACCGGGCGCTCCCTGCCTTTTGGTGCGGTTGCCGCTCAGGCAGCCACGCTGCCCGTGCCACAAAAACCCACACTCAAAGACCCTGCCACTTACACCCTGCTGGGCAAGCCCCAGCACCGCATAGATAGTGCGGTCAAGGTGCAGGGCCGTGCCATTTTTGGCATGGACGTACAGGTGCCGGGGCAAAAAATCGGCACCGTAGCTGCCTGCCCGGTGGTCGGTGGCACGCTGGCAGGCATGAACAAGGCCGCAGCCCTTGCCATACGGGGCGTGCAGGCCGTGCTGGTCAACACGGCCAATAACACCGTGTGCGTTGTAGCCGACCATTACTGGGCCGCCCGCAAGGGCCTGCGCGCGCTCAAGCCCCAATGGCACGATGGCCCTAACGCCCATGTGACGACCCAGACCATCTATGACCAGCTGCATGATGGCCTGAATGGCCCCGCCATTGTGGCCAACACAAAGGGCGATGCCCCAGCCGTTATTGCCCACGCGGCGGCCACACATACCGCCACCTACCAGCAGCCCCTGCTGGCCCATGCCACCATGGAACCCATAAACTGCACCGCCCATGTACGCCCCGATGGATGCGACATATGGACCGGCACACAAATTGCCGACCGCGCGCGAGACACGGCGGTAGAACTGACCGGTCTTCCAAAAGACAAGGTTAATGTGCACTGCCAGTATATTGGCGGGGGTTTTGGCCGCAGGCTGGAACATGAATACGTTACCCAGTGCGTGGAGTTTGCACGGCAGGTGCCCCACCCGCTCAAGATCATCTGGAGCCGCGAGGAGGACCTGACGCACGACCGCTACCGCCCTGCCTACGTGGACCAGATGACCGCCGCACTGGACAGCAAGGGCTTTATAACCGCGCTGACCCACCGCATTGTCGGCCCCGCCGTGGTTGCCCGCTGGGACCCGCCGGAACTGACCAAGGACGGGTATGACGAAGATCTTTCCGTCGCGACCGTTATTACGCCTTACACCTACCCCGCCTACCGGCTGGAGTTTGCCCGGCGTGAAGCCCCCGGCGTTGTTACCGCATGGTGGCGCGGCGTAGGCGGCACACGCGGCCTGTTTGTGGTGGAAGGTTTTATTGACGAGCTGGCCCACCGCGCAGGCGCGGACCCCGTAGCCTACCGGCGCGCCATGCTGGCCCAGAACCCCCGTGCTCTGGCCGTTCTGGACAAGGCCGCACAGGCCGCGGGCTGGAACACCCCCCTGCCACCGGGCCGCGCACGCGGTGTGGCCGTGCAGTTTGCCTTTGGCTCCTACATGGCCAGCATTGCAGAGGTGGAAATGCCCGAACCCGATAACGTGATTATCCACCGCGTAACCGCAGTGGTGGATTGCGGGCGGGTGCTCAACCCCGATCAGGTCATCTCGCAGATCGAAGGGGGGCTGATCTTTGGCTTTAGTGCGGCCCTTTATAACGAAATCACGCTCGAAGGGGGCCGTGTGCAGCAAAGCAACTTCAATACATGGCGCGTCATGCGCATGAACGAAGCGCCTTGCAAAATTGATGTCCTGCTCATGCCCAGCACGGAAGACCCCGGCGGCATTGGCGAGGTTGGCACCGCAGCCGCAGCCCCCGTTCTGGCCAACGCCATGGCAGCGGCACAGGGGCGGCGCTACCGCACGCTGCCACTCCTTTCCCCCCGCAATGGGGCAGACCACAAGGAGCAGGGCTGATGCGTAACCCCATGTCCTTCCCCTTTATTTCCACCTGTGTGCAGGGCACACGGGTAAAGTTCTCCCGGGTGGGTGGTGCCCTGTCTGGCATGGTCCTTGGTGGGGCTGCCCTGCTGGCCACCACAGCACATGCCCATGCAGCGGCCTCTGCCCCCAATGTGGAAAACGGGCGCTACCTGACCCGCGCGGCGGACTGCGAGGTATGCCACACAGCCGAAGGCGGAACACCCTACGCAGGCGGGCGGGCCTTCAGCCTGCCGGGAGTGGGGGTTATGTACGCCCCCAACATTACGCCGGACAAAACCGCAGGTATTGGCGCATGGACCGACCAGCAGTTTGTGGATGCCGTGCGCAAAGGTATCTCCCCCCACTGGAAGCACCTTTACCCCGCCATGCCCTACCCCGCCTATGCCCGCATGAGCGATGCAGAGGTGCGGGACATACGCGCCTATCTGGCAACCCTGCCGCCATCTGCACAGAAAACACCTGAAAATTCGGTCAAATTCCCGTTCTCCATCCGTAGCCTGATGGTTTTTTGGAACATGCTCAACGGCCCGGCCGCAAGCTATGCCAATGACCCGACCAAACCAGCAGACTGGAACCGTGGCCGCTACCTTGTGGAAGGGCCGGGCCATTGCGCAGACTGCCACTCCCCCCGCACACGAACCTTCGGGCTTGATGCCAGCCGCGCACTGGGCGGCAATGTGGTCAATGGCTGGCGTGCATATAACCTGACACCGGACAAACAGAGCGGACTTGGCGCGTGGAGTGATGAAGCTCTTGCCCAGTACCTTTCCACCGGCCATGCTGATGGCCATGGCACAGCAGCAGGGGACATGGCCGATGTTATTGGCCATAGCCTGCGCTACCTGAGCGCATCCGACATCCATGCCATGGTTGTGTATTTGCGCAGCATTGCCCCCCTGCACACGGCGGAAGATACGGTGGAAGCCAGAACCCCCACAGCGGGTGATGCCAGCTTGCCCCAGAACACGCGCGGGGCACGCCTGTATGCGTCTGCCTGTGCAGGGTGCCACATGCCCGATGGCACGGGCCGCCAATCCAGCTTTGGCACCATTACGGGAGCGCGCTCACTCGGGGCGGATAACGGGCGCAACCTTGTGCAACTGCTGGTGCAGGGGAGCGGCATGCAAACCACAACGGGTGTGCAGATTATGCCGCATTTTGCCGGTGGCGGGCTGAGCGAGCGGGATCTGGCCGACATTGCCAGCTTTGTCATGACCCATTTTACCACAGCCACCCCGCACAACATGGAACAGGCAGTGCATGACGCCAGACAGGCTGACTAAACGGCTCCCGACATAAAACAGCCCTAATAGAACAGGGCTTATACAAAACAGACAAAAAGGCTGCGGAGCCAGAACGCTCCGCAGCCTTTTGTTTTAACCCCCAAGCCCCGTGCTTACGGGTGGCGTTCAGGCGTTCAGGTAGATGGTTTTGGTCTGCACATAAGCTTCCAGCCCATGCTGCCCGTCTTCCCCACCAAGGCCACTGTTCTTGTAGCCGTGGTGGAAGCCCTGCGGTTCTTCCCCCGCGCCACGGTTGACGTATATTTCGCCAAACTCCAGTTCACGCGTCATGCGCAGCACCCGACCCAGATCCTTGGTAAACAGATAAGCCGACAGGCCGTACTGGCTATCATTTGCCAGTGCGAGGGCTTCATCAAAATCCCGCACCTTGAGCAGGGACAGTACTGGGCCAAACACCTCGTTTTGCACAATATCCATACCATGCCGCACATTGGTCAGCAGGGTGGGTGCATAATAAGTGCCGTGGTCATAGGCTGGCCCGCTCAGGCGGTGGCCACCCAGCTCCAGCGTGGCACCCTGTGCAATGGCTTTTTGCACCATGGCATCCACTTTTTCCAGCTCCGCCAGACTGACCTTTGGCCCCATATCGGTATCATCCTGCATGGGGTCGCCCACTTTCAGCTTTTCCACGCGTGCACGCAGGCTTTTTGCAAACTGGTCATACACGGCCTCGTGCACGTAGGTCCGCTCGTTGGCGGTGCAGACCTGCCCGCCGTTAAAGAAGCGCGCGCTCACCGCAGCATCTACCGCTGCGTCTATGTCCGCATCTTCCATAACAATAAACGGAGCTTTACCCCCCAGTTCCAGCCGGACTTCCTTCAGATGTTCGGCAGCGGCCGCCATGATCTTTTTGCCCGCAGGGGTGGAGCCGGTCATGGTAATCAGCGGCACATCCTTGTGGGCCACCAGTGGCACACCCACATCCGGGCCATCCCCTGTTACAATGTTCAGCACACCGGCAGGCAGCCCAGCTTCCTGCGCCAGAGAGGCCAACGCCAGAGCCGAGAGCGGGCTTAGCTCATGCGGTTTAACAACAATGGTATTCCCCGCAGCCAGTGCCGGGCCGATTTTGCGCGCACACAGGGCCAGCGGAAAGTTCCATGCGGCAATCCCCCCCACAGCACCGTGGGGCACGCGGTCGATCAGGATTTTTTCTCCCTCACGTTCACCGGGAATAATCTCGCCTTGCAGGCGGCGGGTATTTTCAGCCGCAAAACGCAAAAGCCCTGCGGCAAAATCCACCTCCACCCGTGCTTCTGCAATGGGTTTTCCCATTTCGGAGGTAATGGTGGTGGCGAGTTTTTCCTTGTCACGCACCAGCAGGTTCATCAGGGCGTACAGGTAATCGGCCCGGGCGGAGGCTGTTTTGGCACTCCACGGACCAAAAGCCTTGCGCGCGGCTGCCACGGCCTTGTCCACATCCGCAGTATTACCTTTGGCTGCGGCTGCCAGCGCCACGCCATTGGCCGGGTTTTTAATGGTTACGTAATGGCCGGAGCTAGGCTGAACCCACTGACCGTTGATGAACTGTTCATGTTTTTTCAAAGACATTTCCAATAGTCTCCTTACCGTCTGGGTATGATTATTGGGCATGGCGCACCACTTTAAAAGTGATGATATGTGAGCCAAAGGCTCATAAAAAATGAACACCTATTCCGCTGGGGTGCCCAGATAGTCCACAAACCGCATAAGCAGCGGAGTTACGCCATCACGTCGCCATACGCTGTACACCGGGGCTTCTGGCAGGTCTGGCGGGGTCATGGCATGCAGCCCCTGCGCGTGGGCTGCGGGCAACATCACATCGGGGCAGCAGCACACCCCAAGCCCTGCGCGTACACAGGCAAAAATAACGTGGTAGGATTCAATGGTCTGCACACGCCTTGGTACAACACCGTTCTTTTGCATCCATGCCTCGAACACACTGCGGTAAAAACAGTCCGAGTTGAACAGAAGAACATCCGTGTTCGCCCAGTCTATCTCACCGGGTGATGCAATCTGTGCAGGCGCCACAAGGCGCAGGCATTCCGTAAAAACCAGCCGGCTTTCCAGCAGAGGGTGCTGGATTGGGCCATCGGTCAGGGCCAGATCCACTGCGCGTTCCATCAGCATCTGTTCCAGCGTGTAGCTCGCGCGCTTGAGCACGGTCAGCTCCACATCCGGGAATGTCTGCATGAAAGATGGCAGGCACTGGGGCAGAAAATGCTGTAACGCTACATCCAGCGCCCCAAGCCGGAGCACACCACGCGGCACATCGGGTTTAAAAAAATGTTCAAGGGCTGAGGCTTTTTGCACAACCTCACGCGCCTGCGCGTAAAATGCCCGGCCAGATGGTGTTTCAACCAGCCGCCCTTTTTCACGCAGGAACAGGGGCTGGCCAACACTCTGCTCCAGCTCCCGCAGCCGGGCCGTTACGTTGGAAGCAACACAGTTCAGGCGGCGGGAGGCAGCCACAACCGAGCCTGCCTCCATAACCGCGCAGAAAAACCTGAGCTGTGCGAGTTTGAGGCTATCCATGCCCCAGCCGCCCTTAAAACTCCTCGTACGTTGCGGGGTCCTGCCCAAAGGAGCGCCCATCGGGGCGGGCCAGAGTGGCAATGTCCTTCATGTCCTGTTCCGTCAGTTCAAAATCGAACACGGACATGTTCTCCACCTGCCGCTCACGGTGCGATGCCTTGGGGATCGGCACGGAACCAACCTGCACATGCCAGCGCAGCACAATCTGTGCCGGGGTTTTACCAAGCCGTTTGGCAATGCCTGCTATCAGCTCATCAGACAGGATTTTGCCACCCCGGCCAATAGGGCTCCAGCCTTCGGTCACAATACCGTGCTTCTGGTGGTAGGCCCGCATATCGTCCTGCGGGAAGTAGGGCGAAAGCTCGATCTGGTTGATGGTGGGTAGCACACCTGTTTCGGCATGCAGCTTGTCCAGATGTTCGGCCAGAAAGTTGCATACGGCAATAGAGCGCACATAACCGCGCTTTTGTGCCTCGATCAGCGCCTGCCATGCCTCCACATACAAACCCTGCTTGGGGTTGGGCCAGTGAATGAAATACAGGTCGTAATAATCCAGACCGGCACGGTAGAGGGATTCCTCAATGCAGGTCAGGGCTTCATCATATTTCTGGTGGCGGCCGGGCAGTTTGGACGCAATGCTCAGTTCCTCGCGCGCACGCCCGCTTTTACGCACGGCCTCGCCCACGGCCCCTTCGTTTTCGTAATTAAACGCGCTGTCCAGCGCACGGTAGCCAACATCAAGCGCACTGAGCATGCCCTGCACGCCTGCTGCACCGTTTAATTTGTATGTACCAAAAGCTATAAGTGGAAAGCTCCGGCCATCGTTCAGGGTTAGTTCAGGAATGCTCACGCCTGCGTTCTCCTTGAGTATGGATGGACCCCGCACAGTCCCCCGCACGGATTAACCTCAACGCTTCTGTGTGCATGAAGGTTCCGCCATTCACAAGGCAGGAACAGGCAGGCCGGGTACGCATGGTAAGCTGGCACACGACAAAAGGCCGTGTGCCAGCCCCCCCCCTACGCGCTGGTGCGGGCTGCTTTACGGTTATGGGCGATATAGGCCTGCACCGTGCCAAACCCGCTCTCCCACGCATTGAGCAGGCTTTCCAGATGTTCACGGTTGTTCACCAGCCCGCGTGCGATCAGCACCCCCTGCTGGTCAAGCAGGAAGGCAGCTGGCAGCTTGTCCACTTCCAACGCACGGCCCAGAGCGGGGTCGTTTATAAACAGGGCCGATGGTGTGGCGGTCTGCTGTGCAAAAAGGGTTTGTGCGGCTGGGTTATCATCCCCCGCCAGAACCAGTTCCAGCTGCTCCTTGGCGCAAAAGCTGCGTGCAATGGGTATGACCTTGCGCGAGATCGGGCAGGTAGCCGACACAAACAGCAGCAGGCGGGGCATGGCCCCACCGGCCAGCCCCATGGCCTGCCCATCCAGCGTTGCAAAGGTGCCTGTGGGGGCCATGTCCCCCGGCTGGGGGCCGCGTGTGTTTGTCAGGGCACCTACGGGCGCGATTTCCTGAAAAAGCCTGCGCAGCCTGAGCACCATGCGGTACGCCACAAAAAATGCGGCACACAGCAGCAGGCTCAACATGGCATTTGCAAGAACAAGAGCCTGCAGGCCTGCCTGTGTCATACCGGCTCCTTCCCGACCTGTACCGGCGTATTAGTAAGACCAGATGGCATCGCAGCTGAACCAGAACATGTTGTTGGTGCCGTTATTGGCAAAATTGACATTCGGATCATCCGTGGGGGAAACACGGTTGAACGGACGGGTGCCATTGAGCGACTTGTCCAGCCGCACTTCGGGGCGGAGAGAAAAGCTGCCGCGTGGCAGTTTGAGGAACTCCGGCCGGTAGGTCACGCCCACGGTCAGTTCCCCATACGTGGTGCCCGGTGCCTGATCGTAGGGGTAGCTCCGCCCGCGCAATTCGTTCACGTAGGACATGGTGGAGGTGTTGGCACCTACAACCTGCCCGTTATTGTCACGGAAGATTTCACCACGTGCATTAAAGGTCAGCGAGGGGGAGAAATCATGCGCAAAATAGGTGGTCACGCCGTACACGTCATCCTGCAAATAGTCGTCATGGTAATAGGTACCATTGAGCGTGATGGACGTGGTGTCGTTCAGTTTGTACGTAGCCAGAATATCGCCAACATATTCCATTTTCTGGTTGGCTACATTGCCAATGGCATACACGCTCTGCTGCGGACCAAGGTAGGCAATGGCCGCCACATCCAGATTGCCGTCAGCAAGGCCTGTAAGCTGCACGCCAAAATAGCCTTTGGGCCGCTTGTTGTTTTTGGCACCGCCAAACGTGGTGGAGTTACCCGCATTAACCCCCAGAACCCATGCAACCGTGTCGGTCATATGCCATGTGGCCAGCACGCCCACGGTTTCAAATGGTACAATGTAATCGGATGAATAGTTATAGGAATAAAAGGGGCGTTCCAGTGCGTCCGTGCCCTCAAAACCCTGAATACCGTATTGCTGGCCAATCTGCAGATCTATGCCGCCCTTGCTCAGCCAGGGGAGATGCGCATCAATATGGGCCTGTGTTGGCGCCCACTGGTACATGCCTGTCAGGTTGCCATCGCCCATGCCAATGGTGGGGTTAAAGCGGGCGTCCGAACCGTACAGCACTTCGAACACAAACCCGATGCCATAGCCCCCGCCAATGTCGGTCGTGGGGTGGGAGAGTGTACCCGTAATCTGGTTCAGTGTAGCCGTGTTGGCGCGGTCCACGTAGGACTGTGCCCAGTTCCGGCCTGTGTGGGTCCACGGGTTGCCGTTTACGCCGGCTTCGACCACAAGGTGGCCTTCCAGATCATCAAACCATGTATGGTTCTTGGAGGTTTTAAGATTAACCTCTTCCTTGTCCGCCTGTGCTTTTTCCGCAGGGGTTTCTTCCAGCACCAGAGGGCGGGCGGAATCACCGGGAATTATTTTTTCCTGCGCCATGGCGGGCAGCGCCGCCAGTTGCATGGTCAGCCACATCCCAACGGGCAAAGGGCGGCGAAGAAACATACTTTTTTTGCTCCACAGATCAGAACCAAATTATTCAGTAAAACCCGCCGGGCGGGTGAGTATGACAGTTTGCACCGGATACAGGCTGGATAAGGCGTGACCAAAAGTCACTTTAAGTTTTCATGTCACCCGCCAGACCTGCCCCAAGCTGGGCGTGCTCCTTGTTGCCGCACCGCCACAAGGAGCACACCGCACTCACCCTTTGCCGGGTGTATGCGCGCAGGCCGCAAGCGAGCGTTCGAGCACATGCGCACGCAGGCTCATGAAGTCCGGCCCCGAGAGCGGGTGCGCACGCCATGTGTGCACTTCCGCTGCCGTATAAGGCTTGAAGTTGGGCGGCGTGCTGGTCCCACCCAGTGTGATCAGCACAAAGTTCATGACATCCGCCAGAGTCTGGTCATCGCGGATCAGGGACATGGACACACCTGGCACACGCACCAGATAAGACCGCCCCTCCTCCGTGCAGGCAAAGCTGCCTACCGTGTTGCGCAGCATGGGCACAAAGGTCGGGCCGGATATGCCCTCAATCCCGTGGCACCCACCACAATGCGAAACATAAACAGACTGCGTATGGCTCAGGGTTGTCGCACCCGGCACGGCATCTGGCACCGCATGGGCACGCGCGGTGCCGACCATAATGGCCAGCACCGCAACGCAGGCAGGCAGAACACAACGCAACAACGCCATGCGCATGCTCAGGAAGCTTTCCCGATCACGGCGGCGGTGGAGCAGTTGTACATTTCCGACGTACCCGTGCCGAAGCACCAGATGATGTCGTTATTGGCCATGGGGCGGTAGGAGGGCTGGTCCCCGTCCGTGCCAAGGCAGGTCACTTCGTTACACGAATCCTGACCACAGCAGTCACGGTAGGCAATCATGTAGGAATTACCATCCTGCGGGTTGTAGCAGCTCCCGATCCATGATGTGGGGGACGGAGCCGTACCGGGCGGGCAGCTATGAACCCCACCACCGCAGGACGTGCACAGGTTGCCGTCAATGGCGCAATAACGCCAGTAATCGCACGCATTGGCATCCTTGACCTGTGCCTTGGTGCCAAAAGGCGTTGGCGCCTTGGAGGCAGCCTTGCCCGCAGCAGGCGTTGCTGCCGAAGCACGGCTGACCGGCAGCAGCGGGAACAGCGGCACGGCAGCCGCAAGCCCGCCCAGACGGGCCACCACACCACGGCGGGACGTACGCCCCGCAAAGCGGCGCAGCACGGATTCGGTCATACGGTCGAACAGGGAGACATCCTGTTCCGTTTTTTGAGTGTGTTCAGAAGGCAACATGCGCATTCGCTCCTGTATCGGCTGGCGCTGCGGAGTGTGTGGAGGCCACGCCATCCAACACCCCTTCAATCTGCCGCCGCGTATTAACTAGGTCTTTGGCCAGTATGGTGCCGCGCTCATCAAGCACTACCACCGCTGGCATACGGTTGATTTGAAGAACCAGAGCCAGTTCAACCCCGGTTATAAGTGGAACACCCTGCATTTCTGGCCGGGCCAGCTGCATGGCTTTAAGTTCGGGTTCGGGGCCGTCCCCTACAAACACAAGGTCCAGCCCACGCTCGGCAGCAATCTGGCGCGCAATGGGGGAGACACGCTTGCACACGGGGCACTCCGCCGCCACAAACAGCAAAAGCTGCCTGCGACCTGCGGGAAGAACATCCCCTACGGTAAAGGGCTGGCCATCCAGCGTATGCAGGATCAGGCGCGGGACCACCTGCCCCACGTCCAGACCGGGCTTGACCTCCTGGTTACCCAGCGGTGCCAGCCGCTCGTGCAGCACACCGATCTGGCGGGCCAGTGCAACCAGCACAACGGCCAGCACAAACACCAGAACAACCAGAACAGCCTGCCAGAGGCACAACAGCATAATCATGCGCCGTGCTCCTGCATGCCGGACCCGGGCACATGCACCGGTGGCAATACCTGCATGGCCTGCCACAGCAGATACAGGCACACGCCCCCTACAACCCCCTGTCCCCACAGTACGGGAGCAACCCCATACCCAAAGACAAGGCCCATGCAGGGCACAAGAGCCAGCACGGCACAGGCCAGAGTGCGCAGCACAACTGCCCAGGAGAGCTTTTGACCAGCCACCCCCGGCGTGCACCCACACGACAGATCCGTACGGCCGCGCAGCACATTCACGCCCATGGCGCAGGCAAACACGACCAGCAGCACCGCCGCAGCCATGCTGCCAACACCTGCCCCGATACCGGAAAACAGCAAAGCAGCGACCCCGATTTCGGCTACAGCCAGTGCCCAGGCCGCACTTTCGTGCGACCATGCAGGCAACAGGCGGTAAGCAGCAAGTGTGCCCAAAAACGTGTCATGCGCACGCAGTTTGGCAATACCGGCCACCATAAACAGGGCGCCAATACCACCTGCACACAAAGCCGCTACCAGTTGCCCTGTCTCAACGCACCATACGGGTGCCTGAAAAGGCGAAGCCTGCAGGCTCATCCTTCACCCGGCGCAACCGTGAAAATCAAAGACGTACCAAGCCCTTTCATGGTCCGCAGCAGCTTGCCGGTGCGGGCGTCGGAGATAAAGAAGTTGCCATCTTCATCCGCAGTAAACATCAGCGGGCTTGCGTCCTGCGTCACGCCGACCATGGTGCTGGCCACCTTGAGCGGCATACGGCGGATACGCTTGTGCGTGTCCGTGTTGTACACCCAGACTTCGGTCCCGGAATCCTTGTGGGTCCAGAACGTGCCACGGTGCATGAGCACATACAGCTCGTGCGTGTCTTTGTGCAGGGCGGACATCTGCCACCCACCCGGACGCCAGGTGACTTCAAACGGTGCCGTAGCATCGGACCCGGGCTTGAGACCTGCCCCTTCCTGCAAGGACCATGCAGGCTGCACAACACTGTTGGCAGACAGGGTGGTTGGGTAAACCTTGCCGCTATAGCTGATGAAATACGTAGAACCGTCTTTGGCAACACTGGGGCTCTGTTCAAAAATGCCGTCTTTGTCGGGCTCAAAGAACGCAGCGCTGTGGGTTACACTGGCCTTGCCATCTGCCTCGACACTGACATTGCTCAGAGTACCATCACCACACAGGGAGGAAAAACCGGCATTGCCCCAGGCGTATGCAAGGGCGCAGCCGGGAATTTCCACCGTATGGGTAACTTTGTGTTCCTTTGTGTCCACCACCTGCACCGCGTTGGCGGGGCTCATCTGGTACACATAAACCCGTGCGCCATCGGCGCTGATGGCCATGTCGTTCCGCTTGGGGGTCACCAGTGCGCGGGACGGCAGTTTTTCATCCGCAGTCAGCTTGAGTGTCTGGGAATCGTATTCGGCCAGAAGGTCGTTCCGTGCGCCACGGTTGCCGCGTTCCCATGTGGTTTCACCCACATAAAAGTGGCTGGCATCGGGGCTGAGCACCATGTTGGGGTTGTAGGCAGCCTGCACCATACCCAGCAATACGCCACGGTCGGCGTCCACCACATCAACACGGCCATCCTTGTTATGGGTGTAAACCGCGTCTTCCACCAAAATGGTGTGGGAGCTGTAAGGTTTTAGGGTGACCACGTCGCTCTGCTCGGTTTGCAGGACGGGTTCGGCGGCCTGAACGGTGGCTGCTGAAAAAAAGGCCGCACTGCCAAGAAGCAGGCCAAGCCATGATTTGCGGGGGCTAAGAAGGGACATGCAGACCTGTTTTTCTCTCGTTTTCCTTCAGGATTTTCGTATCATAGTCGTTACTGTTGCCTTTTCAACACAAAAATTGCACACATATGTCAACAACCTGACACGACCGGGAACCGACCGCGGAAATCCGGTGGTCGATTTTAAAAATTCCCTTCTTTTTTAAAAAATCGTTGCAAAAGCCACCGCGCGGCAACCCCGTGGGAACCCTTGGCGTGCCAGACCACGGCAAGGGGCACCAGACGGTTGCCTGCATCAAATTGTTGCTCCAGCACCACAATGTCCGGTGCGGCGGGCGATGCCGCCAGAACATGGTCGGATACAAAGGCCCAGCCTATGCCCTGGCGCACCAGTTCCAGAATGACCCAGTGGCTTTCCACCCACCAGACTTCCCCCGCCAGCCGCAGGTAATGCCGCTCGCGCTCCTGCCCACGGGCCGCGACCAGAATCTGGCGGTAGCGTTTAAGCTCCTCCCACGCTACGGGGCCACCCTGTGCCAGCGGGTGGTTGCGCCCGCACACCAGCTTGAGCGGCACCCGCCCGATGGTGCGGAAGGCAAGTTCGGGTGGCATGCGGTGCTGCTGCCACATAACCCCAAGCTGGGCGGCACCATCACGCACCAACTGGCCGACATCCTCCATGAGTGGAAACAGGATTTCCATTTCCACATGCGGAAAAACCTGTGCAAATTCCGCAAAAACCGGGCCAAGAGCATGCTCGGGGTATAGTTCGTCTATGGCGACAACCAGCTTGTTCTCCACCCCGCTTTCCAGCGAGCGGGCAACGCCAATCAGGTGTTCACGCCGTTCCAGCACCACGCGGGCCTCACGCAGCAGGCGCTCGCCATCCACGCTCAGTACGGGGGTGCGCCCTGTGCGCACAAACAGGACAACCCCAAGGTCCACCTCCAGATTGGCCACATGCGTACTAATAGCCGACTGGGCGCGCCCCAGCGCACGCGCCGCCGCGGAAAAAGACCCCGCATCCACCGTGGCCACAAAGGCTTCAAGCTGTTCGAGAGAAACGTTCATCCATCTGTTTTTCCGATAGGTTCCATCTTTTCTTTCCTATCAGGCTCGATAGATTGCCGCCATGTCAACTTACTCTTCCAGCCAGCCCCCGGCCATGCGCGCGGCAGGGCTACCCGCACCTCCTGTGGTTCCCATGCGTTCGGGCATGGACCGCCTGCGCCATGTTCTGCTGTTCGAGCTTATTGCGCTCTCCATTACCATTCCGGCTGGTAGCGCCCTGTTTGGCCTGCACGAATCCGCCATGGGCGTTATTGGCCTTGGCAGCGCCATAACCGCCATGGTGTGGAACTACCTGTACAACCTGATTTTTGACCGGGTCATGACCCATCTTTACCGCACCACGCACAAAACCATGCGCGGGCGGCTGGTGCATACCCTATTGTTCGAGGCCGGGTTGCAGGTGGCCCTTGTGCCGGGGATTGCCCTGTACACCCATGCCCCGCTGATGGAGACGTTCTCGCTCTCCCTCTCCCTTGCCCTGTTTTATCTGGTTTACGCTTTTGTCTTCAACATGGCGTATGACCGGGCCTTCCCCCTCCCGCACTAACCCGCCCCTTGTGGCAGCACGGCAGGGGGCACGGCCCCCTGTAATCACTTTTTGGGGCAAATGAGGAGTGCAGCGCACGGAAAGTATTGCGACTAATTCTCATTTATGGTTGAGTGAGGTCAGACTCGTAACCATGAGGTGCAAAGTAATGGTTGTCTGCTCCTGCAACCTACTGACTCATAAAGATGTTGAAGCCGCCGTGGCCGATGGTGCAAACCACCCGCGTGAGATTTATGCCGCCCGCGGGTGCAAGGCCCAGTGCGGCAACTGCGTTAAAGGCGTTGTGTGCCTGCTGCGCGAAGCCAAAATGAGGCACATGCAGCAGGCTGAACTGGCCGCCCACGCCGCCCGCCAGCAGAGCGTGGCCATGGCTGCTTCTGCCTGAGCACACGCCAGCCGGGCTTATTCCTGCCCTTTTACCCCGCTTGCACACTCCTCTGGCTTCTGGCACCGATGCAGGCATGAGCGATCCTGTTTTTGTATTTGGCGGCGGTGCCTGGGGCACTGCACTGGCCCTGCATGCTGCCCGCACCGGAGCACAGGTGCACCTGTGGGCACGCAACGCGCAAACCCTGCCCAATGGGGCCATGCCGCGCCTGCCGGACTACCCGCTCCCCCCTACCGTTCACCTTTGCTCCGCATTGCCATCAATTCCGCCGCGCTGCGTGCTGGTTGCCGTGCCCACGCAGTATCTGGCCTCTGTTCTGCCTCTGCTGCCCACTGGTGTTGCCGCCATTTTGTGCTGCAAGGGCATAGAACGCCAGACACTGGCTTTTCCGCTGGATATTCTCGCGCGGGAGCGGGCAGATGTCCCCGGCGCTGTGCTGTGCGGCCCCAATTTTGCGCGCGAGATTGCAGCAGGCCTGCCCGCAGCCGCCGTGCTGGCGGCCCCGGACGCCGCACGCGCGCAAAACCTGAGCACCCTGCTTTCCACCCCCCTGTTCCGCCTTTACGCCAGCACGGACTGTGTGGGGGTGCAGCTTGGGGCCGCAGCCAAAAATGTAATTGCCGTAGCCTCGGGCGTGACCATAGGCGCAGGTCTGGGCGAAAACGCACGCGCAGCCCTGATTACCCGCGGACTGGCCGAAATAACCCGGCTGGCCACAGCCCTTGGCGGGCAGGCGGCAACGCTGGCGGGCCTTGCGGGGCTGGGGGATCTGCTCCTGACCTGCACGGGTGCATCCTCGCGCAATTATCAGATGGGGCTTGCCCTTGGGCAGGGGATGAACACGCAAACCGCCCTGAACAGCCTGCCCGGCGTGGCCGAGGGGGTAACAACGGCTGCCGCCCTGCAAAGGCTTGCCCGCACCCATGGGGTGGAAACCCCCATAACCGACTGCATTGCCGCCTTTATGGAAGGGCAGATAACCCTGCAACAGGCCACCCACAACCTGCTCAGCCGCCCGCTTAAAAGCGAGGTTTAGCCGCCCGTCCTGCGCACAGGCTGTAGCAGGCTACGCTCTGGCAATGCGCGCACCCCGTTTTGTCACGTTCGTGTGAGGGGTGGAGTCTTTGCCCGCATGGGGTTGTATCTGCCCATGCACTTTCCACGTTGGATGCAGCGGTGGGGGAACACCCCGCACCGCAGACTGACATTTATTGGAAAGGCTGGCATTCCCATGACCAAACCCAATGCTTCAGAACGTCACATCAAGGAATATCTTGGCACGCCCACAGACCTGAAGGCCGAAAAGGTCAAGGCTGTGGCCGCAGGTCTGGCCGAGGTTCTGGCGGATGTGTTCGCCCTTTACATCAAAACCAAGAACTTCCACTGGCATATGAGTGGCCGCCACTTCCGCGATTACCACCTGTTACTGGACGAGCAGAGCCAGCAGATTTTTGCCATGACCGACCCTCTGGCCGAGCGCGCACGCAAGATTGGCGGCACCACGCTGCACTCCGTTGGGGAAATCAGCCGCAAAACGGCCATTCTGGATAACGATGCCCTGTACGTCACCCCCGAGGACATGCTGGCCGAACTGCGCGAAGACAATCTGACCCTGACCAAACGCCTGCGCGCGGTGCATGAAATCTGTGATGATGCCCACGATGTTGCCACCGCCAGCCTGCTGGAAAACTGGATTGATGAAACAGAGCGCCGCACATGGTTCCTGTTTGAAACCACCCGCCCGGTTTTTGGCAAAAATGACTGACGGCCGCAGGGGCTAGCGCCCCCACGCAACCAGCCCCGCGCAGGTCATGCGGGGCAATACCGGGCAGGCTGGAACAGGGTTTACCCCCTACCCCGGCCTTTGCCCGGCTTTAGTGTGCCGCAGGTGCGGGGGCTACGGCCTTAACCCCTTTTTCCGCGCAGTAGCGGGCATAATATTCATCCGCCATGCGCCGCAGGGCCGTACCTATGGCTGCATACTGGTACTCGTTAAGATTGGCGAGCGAGGCCCGGGCCGATGGGCGTTTAACGGCAAAGCCATCACCGGGCAGCAGCACCACGCCTGTTTCTTCCGCAATGCGGAACAGGATGGTCTGGTAGTCCACCTTGGTCATCAACCACCGGGCAAAGCGGCGGCCATAAAGCTGCGTGACCACATTGGCCAGATCAATCAGCGTATAATAGTGGGTGCTGCCATCATCATCCGGCGCTTTTACGCCCAGATCGCGGTACAGGGCCAGCTCACGCCGGTGTAACAGGCGTTTGAGCGCGTTTTTATACGCATCCCGCCCATCCATAAGAGCAAACAGGGCAAACAGCACCATCTGCACCTGCTGGGGGGTGGACAGGCCCGCCGTGTGGTTAAGGGCCACGGTGCGGCTATCGGCCACCAGACGGTCAATAAACTTCAGGCCACGCACGTCGGGAGTGAGCGAGGCGTAGCGCTTGTCCAGCTCCTGTTTTTCGGCTTCGGGCAGGGCTGCCAGCGCGTGATCCAGCACGTTGTTCTGGTGCATGGCCACAACACCAAGCCGCCAGCCCGTGGAACCGAAATACTTGGAGAAAGAATAAACCAGCACCGTATTGTATGGGCAAATGGCGTAAATGGACCGGAAATCATCGGCAAAAGTGCCGTACACATCATCGGTGACAATAATCAGGTCCGGGCGTTTTTTGACAATTTCGGCAATGCGGGCAAGCCCTGCATCGCTCATACGGACCGATGGCGGGTTGCTGGGGTTAACCACCAGAAAAATCTTGACCGAGGGATCAAGCAGTTTGTCCAGTTCCTCTGGCGGGTACTGCCACCCGGCCTCGGGGTCGGCATTAATAGCCACTTCCTGCAACTGGTAGTCCCGCAGTTCCGGGATTTCCACGTACGGGGTAAAGACTGGCATGCCAATGGCGGCCTTGTCCCCCGGCCGGATCAGCCCGTTCTCCCGCAGGGAGGCAAAAATATAGCTGATGGCAGCCGTTCCCCCTTCCAACGCAAACAGGTCTGTCGTGCTTTCGGGCATGGTGCCGCCTGCCATTTCGTGCAGCAGGTAGTGGCGCACCACCTGTTCGGCATAGCGGAGCATGCGGGGTGGGGTCGGGTAGTCACACCCCAGAATGCCGGCCGTGGCTTCTAGCAGGAACGCATCAGCTGGCAGGCCCATCTGGTCACGCACATAGGACAGGGCACGGCGCAGGAAGGCCACGCCGGGCACATCCTTGTTGGCTGCCAGAAATGCCTCAAACCGGGCTTCTATTCCTGCACGGCGGGGCATCCCCCCCACCCCTTCAGCCATATAGGAAAAGGTGAGCGCAGAATCGGCTGCGGCAAACATGCCAAGCTGAAAAAAGCCCTGCCGGGGCAAGGTCGCCAGAAAGTTGGGGTTGCCGCGCCCTGCATCCAGCATGGCCCGCTGTGCCCGCCCCGAGGCCAGCCGGATAAGCTGGTCCTTGAGTTCAAACGGGCTGAGGTGCCGGTATTTCTGAAAGTCGTCGGCTGGGCTGGACATCCCGTGCTTCCTTCAAGCGGATATTCTTGTTGTGGGGAATGTGCATGCACACAAGCGGGAAAACCACCCCCAAAAACGCAGATCGTGCCTGTTTTGTCCTGTTTTTTACCCTTTTATGCCAAAAACGCGCGCTGTCAGACCTGTTCTTCCTCCGGCAGGGGGGCGGTCAGGTGGTCGATCACCGCCAGCAGCACGGCCGTAATGGGGGAGGCAAAAGCAAAGCCCCACATCCCCAGAAAAGCGCCAAATATGGTCTGGGAAAGAATGGTCAGCGCAGGCGGCATGCTGACCGCCCTTTTCTGAATGAAGGGAGACATCACATACCCTTCAAACGCCTGAATAAAGGCATACAGCCCCGCCACCATAAGGGCCTCACGCGGGCTGATGGACAGGGCGATCAGCAAGGCAGGCACTGCCCCGATAAACGTACCCAGATAGGGAATGAAGTTGGCCGTACCCGCAACCAGCCCAAGCGGGAAAGCAAGCGGCATACCCAGCAGGGACAGGCCAACCCATGTCAGCACGCCCACAACGGTCATATCCAGCAGCTGCCCCGCAACCCAGGCAGAGAGCACATGGGCTGTTGTGCGGATCAGCTCACGCGCGGTGCCACGGTAGCGCGTGGGTACCAGCCGCAGCAGGCCATTGGCATACAGGTGGGGGGAGAGCGCAAAATACACCCCCGCAATCACAATAACCACCAGCGTACCTGCCGACCCGAAGGTGGAGGTCAGCACGTTGGTCATGGAGCCTGCAAAATCTATTCCGCCAGCTCCCTCCGACCCAAGGGGGCCGGATGTCTGGTTGCCACCAAAAAAGCGGGGAATGTGGTTGAGCACCGAATGCCCGATCGGGTTTTTGTCCAGTGCGGCATGCAGGGCATCGCGCTCATGGGTCAGGGCCGCATACAGGTGGGAAAGCTGGGTGACCAGCTCGGGGCCGGACACATGCACAACAAACGAAACACCCCCCACAAGCCCGGCAAGGAACAGCACAACCGCCACCCACTGCCGCATGGGCAGCACCCGGCAGATCAACCGCGCGGCACCATGCAGGACCACCGCCACAAGGGCTGCGGCAAACACCACCATAACCACGGCCCCACCCGCATAAATGAACAGCCCCACACACAGGGCCGCCACCACGGCGATGGCAAGCTGGTAAAAGCGGCGCAGAATACGCCCCAGCTTTTGCACGTTCAGGGCCAGAACGGCTATCTGCTCCGCGCTGGCGGTCCCCGCCGCATCTGCCATGGGGGTGGGGGGCAACCCTTTATACGCACTGGTCTGGCCGGGCTGGTCTGGTGCGGGAGCCTGTTCGCCCTCAAGCATCTGCTGTTCCACTGGGGTTATTTCCTGACATGATCGTGCGCCACATGGTATGTGTGCTTTGTGTGTGGCGGAAAAGAGCTGCCGCAACACCCCCTTTTCTTGCAACACATTCTTGCGTCGCACGGAAAGACCTCGAAATAAAAACACGACACGGGTATAAAACCGCCACATTGCAGATGTGTTTCCCTACCCCTTCCCCTACACCAGCTAACACAAAGCGGATAATCGTTGTCTGAGCCCCCAGCCCCCCGTTCACCCAAAGGTTACCTGAGCAAGGCCCTTACCTTTGCCACCCGTCCTCTGGACATGGCAAACCCTTGCCTGCAGGGGCGTAAACGGCGCTGTGGGCGACCCACGACCGATGTTACGGAAGACCTTGACCAGTATCTGCTGGAAATAGCGGCGGGCCTGTTTGTGCAGCATGGCTATGCGGGCACCTCCATCGACCAGATCGCCCGCAAGGCGTGCGCCAGCAAACAGACAATCTACCGTCGCTATTCCTCCAAGGAAGCGCTGTTCATAGCAGTGGTCACCAACCTGACCGGCTCGGTACTGCGGGCCATGGAACAGACCCCCCTGACCAACCCGCTGGAGGAGCTGCGCCACATCAGCCGCCTGATGCTGGATTTGACCCTCCGCCCCGATGCGCTGGGCACGTACCGGATTCTCATAGCCGACGGGCACCGCCACCCATCCCTGCAACAGCAGGCGGTGGCGGCCATTGGCCAGCCTTTCCATAATAATTTTGTGCGCCTGCTCAAAGCTGCGGAGCAGAAAGGCCAGATCAACCCCGGCCATGCCACGGATACCACGGCCCGCCTGCTGACCGGCATGGTTACCGGCTGGCCAATGGAAGACAGCCTTTTTGGCCTTGATCCGCTCAAGACCGAGGAAGAGCGCGATGCTTTTTTTAACGAAGCATGGTCTTTTTTCCTCAACGCCGTAGGGGGGAGGCAGACTGCCCCGGCCCCGCAACAGGTTCCGGGCTGAGCACACACCTGCGCGCCCCGCCACACCGGGGTTGTGTGTTTACCCGGCGCTGCCCGTAGCACTGGGCCGGAAGTCCAGCGCAAGCCCGTTCATGCAGTAACGCAGCCCGGTCGGGGGTGGCCCGTCGTTAAAGACATGGCCCAGATGGCCCTCGCACTGCGCGCAGTGGGCTTCCTCCCTGACCATGCCGTGGCTTGTATCACGCCGGGTGGCAACGCCCTGCGGCTCTGCCGCCCAGAAGGATGGCCACCCGCTCCCGCTCTCATACTTGGTGGTGGAGGAAAACAGCAGCGTACCGCATGCCGCGCAATGGTAGGTGCCGGGGCGTTTTTCCCCGTTCAGGGGGCTGGAGCCGGGGTATTCCGTGCCATGGCCGAGCAGAATCTGCTCCTGTTCGGGGGTCAGGGGGGCACGGGGGCCACACCCGCCAGAACTGCAACTGCTGGTCATAACGGTTCCTTTCTGCCTCCAACCGGTGCGGTGCACCAGCCACCCCGCACCGGGGCACTACCTGCCGCCCAGACTACCGCTGGCAAGCCTGCTGCGCCAAGCCCCCGGCCTGTCACACTCGGGCGAGCGCCTCCCCCGGGCAGGCCCGCCACGCGGGGCACGGGAATAGAGGCTTGCTGCCCGCGCGGGCTGTTCCTAAAGTTCGTGTGCACCATACCAGCCTTACCCCGCACACGGGCTGGCCCGCCCGGTATGGCGTTCCCCCAGCCCTGCCCCACGGCATGAACAGGACCACACCATGAGCCTTACCGATCTGCTGGTCATGCTGGCCTATCTGGCAGCCATGCCGGTTGTGGCCCTTATGCTGGCGGGTCGCCAGTCCTCCCCCACCGCGTATCTGGAAGGGCACAGGGACCTGCCATGGTGGGCGCTGTGCCTGTCCCTTGTTGCAACGGAAACCTCTACCCTGACCGTCATCAGCGTGCCGGGCATTGCCTATGGGTCGGGCATGGTTTTTGTGGGGCTGGCCCTTGGCTACCTTGGGGGCCGGGCCATTGTTGCGTGGTGGTTCCTGCCCCTTTACCAGCAGGGGCATATGCTCAGCGCCTATGACTGGCTGGGCCGGCGCTTTGGCCCCACCATGCAGCGGCTGGCCTCCGCCACATTCCTGACCACCCGCCTGCTGGCAGAGGCCGTGCGCCTGTTTGCGGGCATGCTCCCTTTGGCCACCATGCTGGCAGCCCTGCACATACACCTGCCCCAGCCCGTGCTGCTGGGGGGCATTATGCTGCTGACCCTGTTCTACACTGTTTGTGGCGGCCTGCGCGCAGTGGTCTGGTCAGACAGTATCCAGTTCGGTCTGTACCTGTTCGGGGCGACTGCTTGCGCGCTGCTGCTCTGGCATGGCGCTCCCGCGGGCACATGGCACAACCTGCAACAGGCGGGACGGCTGCACCTGTTTGCCCATGACGCCCCGTTGCTGAACAGCCCGTTTACACCCCTTGCCGCCCTTGCCGGGGGGGCTTTGCTCTCGGTTGCATCCCACGGTACCGACCAGTTGATGGTCCAGCGTGTGCTGGCCGCACGTAGCCTGCGGGATGCGCGGCTGGCCCTTATGGGCAGCGCGCTGGGGGTGGGCATGCTGTTTGCCCTGCTCAGCCTGACGGGCGTGCTGCTCTGGGCACGCAATGGCGGGCTCACGCTTGCGCAGGCAGGCTATGCCAGCCCGGATGCCATTTTTCCCGCATATATTGTGCACGACCTGCCACCGGGCCTGCGCGGGCTTATGCTGGCGGGTATTCTGGCCGCCACCATGGGCTCGCTCTCGGCTACGCTGTCGGCCATGACCGCCGCCAGTGTGGGAGATTTTGCCCCCCTGTGCGCGCGTGCCGCACGCAGGCTGCGCTGCTCCGCGCTGGGCTTTGCCCGGCTGGTTAGCGTGGTGTGGGCCTGCGCGCTGGTGGCATGTGCGGGACTGTTTGCCCATGCCAGCCAGTCCGCCATTCTGCTTGGCCTGTCCATTGCCGCGTGCGGGTATGGCCCCATGCTGGGCACATTTGTTGCGGGCATGGCCATGCCCCGTGTGCAGGCACGCACACTGGCACCTGCCTTTGCACTAAGCGTGCCGTGCATGGTCTGGGCCATGCTGGCCCTACGCCCCAACGGGCACCCCCTTGCCTTTGCGTGGCTGATCGTACTGGGCGTGATTCTCCTATTCGGGCTAGCCGGCCTGCTCCATATCATGCACCTTAGTCGGTACCCCCTGCCCGCCCGCAACCGGAGGCCAAAATCATGACGACTCAACACACACCAAACCAGCCCCCCCGCACGGAAATGCAGGACCCGCGTTATGACGGACTGGACACATGGCCCACCGCCACCGTGCTGGAAAGCCTGCTGGAAAGCCAGCTCACGGCCACGGCGGCAGTACGCTCCGCTCTGGCGGACATGGAGGCTGCCATTACGCAGGCGGTGCCACGGCTGGAGCGGGGCGGGCGGCTGTTTTACGTAGGGGCAGGCACATCGGGGCGGATTGGCTTGCAGGATGGTGTGGAACTGATCCCAACCTATGGCTGGCCATCGGAGCGGCTGGTGCTGCTGCTGGCAGGCGGGGAGGCCGCCCTGTTCAGCCCCGTGGAGGGCGCTGAAGATGATGAGGACGAAGCCCAGCGCGCCATAACCAGCCACACCCCCACGGCTGATGATGTGGTGATCGGCATTGCCGCAAGCGGGAACACCCCCTACACCTGCGCAGCCCTTGCCAGCGCCCGCTTTTGCGGCAGCCTGACCATTGGCCTGTCCTGCACCCCCGCAGCCCGCCTGCTGGCCGAAACCGACATAGGCATCCTGACCGAAACCGGGCCGGAAGTCGTTGCAGGCTCCACCCGCATGAAGGCAGGCACTGCGCAGAAAATCTGCCTCAACCTGCTTTCCACCACACTCATGATCCGCCTTGGCCATACGTGGCGGGGGCATATGGTGGACATGCGCATTGTCAACACCAAGCTGGTGCACCGCGCACTACGGATGATTACCCAGTTAACCGACTGCTCGGACACACAGGCACAGGCCGCCCTGCTCAAGGCGGATGGGTCCATCAAACTGGCTATACTGCTGCGTCAGGGGCTGGAACCCGCACAGGGGCGCATGCTGCTCCGCCTATGCGACGGGCACCTGCGCCGGGCACTGGACCTGCTGGCTGTGCAGGCTGCACGTGGCGTAGGCCCCGCCGTCCATAACACCACACCCGCGCCCGAACAGATGCTGTATTAATGCCCCCGGCCCAGACCCTTCTTGCACTCGATGGCGGAGGCACCCATACCCGCGTTGCCCTGATCACGCGGGATGGTGGCCTGCTGGCCCACACCACCGGCCCCGGCTGCAACCCCTATGACCGGCCAGACTGGGCCGAACACCTGCATACCCTGCTGCGCGCACTCCCCCATAACGGCCTGTGCGCGGCCGTATTGGGCATGGCCGGGTATGACGGGGCGCGCTCTTCCTCCCACCAGCAGGTGGACGTTGCCCGCGCAGCCCTTGGGCCAGACATCCCGCTGGAGCTGGAAAACGATGTGCAGACCGCCCACCGGGCTGCCTTTGCCGGAGGGGCGGGGGTTTTTGTGCTGGCAGGCACAGGCTCCGTAGCGCAGGCGTGCACGCAAGATGGGCACACCACCCGCGCAGGCGGCTGGGGCTGGCTGTTCGGGGATGAAGGAGGCGGCTACTGGATTGGCTGCCAGGCCCTTAACCACGCCGCCCGTTTTCTGGACGACCCCACAACACCCTTTGCGCCCTTTGCACGCGCCGTGCTGCATGCGCTGGAACTACCCGACCACGGCCCCAACGCCGCCGACGCCTTGCGCGAGTGGCTGCGCACCCGCCCCCACCCACGCTCTGCCGTTGGGGATGTGGCCCCCATAGTCCATGCACTGGCCCAGACGCATGCCCCCCATGCTCTGGCCATACTGCATGCGGCGGCTGCGCATCTGGCCGATCTGGCGCATACGGCCTGCCGCGGCCTTGTGCCACCCCCTGCTGCACCCACCAGCCCTCCGGCTGAACAGCCCCTGAAAGGCCTGCCGTGGAGCTATGGCGGGAGTGTGATGACCAGCGCGGTCGTCCGTGCGCGTGTGAGCACACTGCTGGGCCAGCCCGCAACCCCTCCCGCCCTGCCCCCACTGGGTGGCGCCGCCCTGCGTGCAGCCCAGCTGGCAGGCTGGGAGGTAGATGCGGCATGGGTGCACAGGCTTGCAACCTCACTTTCGGTGCAAAACACACAGCCATGATTGCTCACTTTTTCAAATCCATCCCGGCCAGAACACTGCTCCTATGTGGCCTTGCCCTGGCTGGGGGCACACCCTGTGTGGCCATGGCGCAAAATGCGCTGGACACATCCCCCGGCACGCCCCAACTGGCTTTTGTGCGCAATAGCGTACGCCTGCCGCTGATCATGCCAGCACCGACTGTTCTACAGGCATCAGGGGCAGCCTTTGCCCTGCCCCAAAGCCTGACCCTGCATTGGAACAGCCCACCAAACCCGCTGTTGCTCCGGGCTGTAGAGCGGTTGCGTACCCGGCTTTGCATACTGGCAGGCAGGCCCATTATGTTCACTCAGGCCCCACCTCCACCGGGTGGGCTTGTGCTGAACATCAACACCCCCAAGGACATCACATTCCCCAGCCCCACCATGCGTGAGGGCTATACGCTGGATGTTGCCCCCACCGGCATAACCCTGAATGCACAAGGGGTGGCCGGAGTGCTGCATGGCCTGACCAGCCTGATCCAGCTTGTACGGCAGGAGCGCGATGGCCCCGTGCTGGCACAAGCCCATATTGAGGATACCCCGCGCTTTGCCTGGCGTGGGCTTATGCTGGATACCAGCAGGCACTTCATGCCCCTGCCCGACCTGCTACGCCAGCTGGACGCCATGGAAATGGTCAAGCTGAACGTGCTGCACATCCACCTGTCCGATGGTGCCGCCTTCAGGGTGGAAAGCAGGGTTTTCCCGCGCCTGCACACACTTGGCAGCCATGGGCAGTATTACACGCAGGAGCAGGTTCGCCAGCTTGTGCGTGAGGCTGCGGACAGGGGTATCCGTGTGGTGCCCGAGTTTGATACACCCGGCCACAGCTACGCCATGCTGCTGGCATACCCGCGCTATGCGGCCAACGCCCCGCTCAACACCACCGACCGGGCAGAGATCAACCGCGCAGCCCTGGACCCCACCAACCCGGCTACACTCAGCTTTGTAAACGCCGTGTACGCAGAAATGGCGGGCCTGTTCCCCGACCCCGTTTTTCACATCGGGGGGGACGAGGTGGTGGCAAAACAATGGGCGCAATCCCCCCACATTGCCGCGTATATGAAGCAGCGCCACATAGCCTCGGTTGCAGCCTTGCAGGCGGATTACACCCGCCACGTAGCCCACGCCCTGCGCCTGCGTGGCAAAACCGTTATGGGCTGGGATGAGGTACAGGAAGCCGATATTCCCCCTGACACCATTATAGAAAGCTGGCGCGGCCCCGCCCATACCGCACAGGCCACAGCCGCTGGCCATGACACGGTTATTTCCGGCCCCTATTATCTGGACCGCCTGCTCCCCGCGAGCGCTTACTACACCACAGACCCGCTGGACATGCGCAAGGATGCGGCAGAAGCACAGGCAGCAGCCCAGACCACCGGCCCCAACCCGCCCGACAACCCGCCAACACCCACCGCCACCCCGGCAAAGGCGGAGGACGCCCCTCCACCACCCCTGAATGACTCACAAAAAGCCCATGTGCTGGGTGCGGAAGCCGCCTTGTGGACCGAGGTTGTCTCCCCCGACATGCTGGATGCGCGCATATGGCCACGGGCAGCAGCACTGGCCGAGCGGTTCTGGTCCGCGCCGGAGCAGTGCGATGCCACAACCCTGTACCCCAGACTGGCCATTATGGCAGACCGACTGGACCTGCTGGGGCTGGAGGCGCACGCCAACACCCAGCGCATGCTTGAGCGCCTTGCTCCGGGGGAGACTGAGGCCGCTGCCGTGCTGCTTCAGGCGGTCTCACCCGTGCGTAATTACGCCCATAATCATGAGTTTTTACAAATCCGGCATAAACAGACCGCCACCTTGCAACAGCTCGGCACCCCGGCGGATATTGCCAGCCCAGACAGTTTTGAGGCTGAAACCTTTAATGCCGAAGCCAAAGCCTTTATTGCGGGCCATACCGAACTGCGCCATGAGCTGGAAAATACACTCACCCGCTGGGCCGGTAACGACAACGCCTTTGCCCGCGCAGCAGCCCATAACACGGGGTTGACCCCGGCATTGGCAGCCTCGGCCCAACTGGCCGATCTGGCCCGTGCGGGGCTGGCCGCACTCGGCACCGGGCGCACACTAAACTGGCGCGAAAACGCCCGCACTGCACTGCTTGCTGCCAAAAAGGACATAGCGGCCTCGGCCAGTATTCATGTCGTGACCAATACCCCCCAGCCCGAAGGGGACCTGATCCAGCGGATCGTCCCCGGGGTGGAAGTTCTGCTTGATCAAACCATCCCCTAGGCTCAGGGCTTATTAATGTATTGAACTGAGCGAACGGTAGTGATTCACAGACTTACCGATGGGGGTAAGGCTATGAGTGAAGTGTTTTCGCTGCCTGAGCGCCAGATGAAGCGGATTGAGCCGTTTTTTCCTCTGGTGCACGGAGTGCCTCGTGTGAATGACCAGTGTGTTCTGAGCGGGATCGTTTATGTCATCCGTAACGGTCTTCAGTGGAAAATTGGTCCGAAAGCGTATGGTCTTCACAAGACGTTATACAACCGCTTTATCCGGTAGAGCCGCCTGATCTCTGATATTACTCCTCGTTCAGACACTAAAACCAGAATCGCAAGCTACCAAGACCTACCAATCCGATTTTCGTAGCCAGGATATCTTCTACGTTCGATGCTACAAAGCCTGCCGACACCCAACTAGCAAAACCAATAGTACCCGGAAGAAGCGTATATTTAAGGGAATTTCTGCCGATCCCCATTTTCCATCCCTCCGGTTTTATAAATCTATTTATTCTAAAACGCTTCTTGGGATGCTTCGTGCTCTAAAGCGCAAGTCGCACTCTCCGCGGGTGTCGCTTTAACACGCGCATTTTGTAATTCTTTACGAATTGAGTCCATTTTTTCTGCAAACCATGGCTGCTCCTGTATGGCCGCAAACATGGCGCTGCCATTCATGTAGCCTGCCTGTACATCGCTTTTCCAATGCACACCGCAGACAATACGGCTTTCGCCAAAAATTCGTCCACGTTGCATGATTTGACTTGAACGTTCCGGCATAGCGCTACTTAGGATAGAGGCGACCAGCCAGCCCCATGTAGTATGCCCAGATGGATAGGAAAAACTCGATGCCAGTTTGTCGGCATCTGGCGTGCAAACAGGCTGACTTGTACCCACGAAAGGCCGTTGCCGCCGCCAATTCTCTTTTTCTTCCGTTATCCGCTGTTCAAGGGGCTTTTCCAATGCGTTCAAAACAGCAACAAGAGTGGGGAGTTCGCTCGGCAAAAGCTTGAATCCTGCAGCACATGAAAAGTCACTAATCATATGTTCTGGATTAAGATCCGCGTCATTGTGCGCCAGTTTCCAGCGATTACTGTTTTTTAAAGCCCGCGTACTTTCAAAAGCCTGTATGTCAGCTTCCTGCGCATGAGATTTGATGGCTGGCGGCGGCGGCAAAAATCCTCGGCCATCTGGCAACATTATCGTTGCTGCGTGCCCGACTTGAAGTGGAATCAGCGTGTCACCGCAAATCAGCATCGTTAGAAGGATCAGAGCACCACGATCCATAAGAATAACCTCAATACGTTTTAAGAAAGCGGATGTCATACTGCATCCCGAGCATGCTTGACCGTGACAATTTAATGAAAATGCCAAGCCTGGAATTCATTCTTTGAGATAGAAGATGAAGGTTACGGCTATATGAATTGCGGACATAAAAGTATGAGTGCAACGGCCGTATCTGTTGTCTACACGCCTTCAGTTTTGCAGCTTTGCATCTATGTTTTCGAAAGGCAAACGTCCTCCGTTTCATCCGGCACTGGTCTTCATGACCCTGGTCATCCAGAACTTGAGCGACCTGTATGATGAACGGACGGAATACCTGATTAACGATGGCCTGTCCTTTATACGTTTCCTTGGTCTTGAGCTTTCAGATCGTGGGGCTAGCTTCAAAACGGTCTGCCTGCTTTCGCGTGATCTGGAAATAGAAAGCAACCATGCCGGGACAATGAAGACTTTCTGTTGCTCTTGCGCAACTTACTTGCCTGAAAACTAAGGATATCCTCACAGCCCCGAGGAAATTAGCCATCACGGTTTTCAGCAGATGTTTTGTTTTCTGCACATTCCGGCACTACCTGCGTCTTAAAATCGTCACAAAAAAAGACGGCGGAAAAACGCGCATGCAGGACTCTTTGGAGTAGATGGTCTGTCTCAATCAAGGTTGCAAGAATGTCTTTCCTAAGCCGATCTCGCCTGCTCGCCCTGTCGTCCTCCGTCGCATGCTTCGCTCCAGTTAGTGCCGTTGCTCAGGATCCACAGAGTGTTTTCGCAATTCCAGCACAAAAGCTGACATCTGCTTTAATGGCATTCAGCCGCCAGACCGGGCTACATATCGCATTTGATGGTAAGGTTGCCGATAACCTGCGCTCGGTTTCACTATATGGCAAAATGGATAACTTGAAGGCGCTCCATAAACTTATTGGCAACCCCGCTTTTAAAATTGACGCATCAAATCCGGGCGTCATTACGCTACGTACAAAAACGTCTAAACAAAAGCATAGTTTAGAAACAAGTGGCGAGGATAACCTGACTGTACAGGGGCATAGGCGCGAGCTTCGGACTAAACGTAATTTTGCAGGTGTTGTAGACACTGTCACCTATAACGACCTTTCCAACCTTGGTGGCGCAACCTCCTTGGCACAGCTACTGACACAGTTACCTGGTGTGACCGGCATTCGTAACGGTGATGAACCCCGATACATCAGTGTGCGTGGTGTGTCCTCAGACCTGAACCAGACAACGCTTGATGGCATAACGCTTGCAAGTATCAGCGATGGGGGCAGCATCAGGCGCCGTGTTAATCTGCAGAATATACCGGCTGAAATGACGGGAGAAGACAGTATTTATAAAACCTTTACTGCCGAGCAGGATGGTGGCGCTATCGGCGCGGTTATTGATATGAACCCGCGTAGTGCTTTCGACCACAAAGGGTTGTATAAGTATATTGATATTTATGGCATTTACGGAACAGAAAAAGGGTCTGCTGGCGCGAACAGAATACCCGGCATGTCTCCCCATTTGGGTCGTGGGGCTAAAGTCGTTCTTTCCGACAGATTTGGTAAAGACAAGGAATTTGGTTTTATGACCTCATTCCGTTACCAGATGCGTACGCGCAATACGAGCAAGACTTGGCAGGAAGACAGTTACAACTTTTATAATACATCAGGGAAGATTCTTAAGCCGAATGCGTCCAGCACTCCTGGCTGGAATGGTATGACAGCGCCACGCTATGTGGATAGCGGAACATATTCCAATGATCTGAACACATTAGGAGGTGCTGCCCGCCTGGAATGGCACCCCAAAGATAGCGGCTTCGAAGCTTCCGTTATGGGTTATGCATATCAGAGATGGGAAAACTCCTTTATGGAGCATAATGAATACCTTCTCGATGATACAGGGATATGGAACCAGACTCCTACGACTGGTCGTGAGTATATTTACCGAGCACGGACCATTGCCCGTAAAGACAACTGGAAAATGAACACAAACGGTGTGCTGGGTAATTTAGGATGGCACGACGATGTTTCTACTCTTAAATTGCGGGCCGGATACACATGGGAAGATTACTATGACCATGAGCCGTATATCACAGCCAGATCTTATCCAAGTGAAAAAGGAAGTAACGCGATTTTTGCTGATTACTATATAGATAAGGACAATGTCGCAACGCTTACAGATATTAGCGACATGAATAAATTACTGAATAGTGGCTATAAATATCAGTATATACAACAGGAATTTGACCGAGATCATGAAGGTATGACGAACGTCCGCCTGGACTATACGCGCAATCTCAAGCCTAATTCCCTTGGGTTTGGTTTTGCGAGCGGGTTTGAATGGCGCAGCCTTAATGCGACCAATTCGTCAGACCAACTCTGGTATAAACCTGGCGGCAATGCAGCTTCAAGCATGTTTATTCCAGACATGAAAAATCCTAATGGGCCGTTTGTAGACGTGCAACATTTCCCATGGAATCAGCAAACGCTGGACGTAACAAAATCCAGAAATTACACCCAACTGGCTTACTTCCGGTATCAGGAACAGCTTTTTGATGGATATGTCTCGCTTCATTATAAATGGCGTCATTCACAACTTATTGCTGGGGTGCGCGCGGATTCTGTCAACTTCAATGCATTTATTCCTGAAACGGACGGAACTAACCCAACAGGTAATATTAATAAAAAGAATAGCGGGTATATCAATCCTCTGCCGTCTTTGACGTTTGTGCATGAATTCCCAGAAAATCTGATACTTCATGCTGTTTACAGCCAGTCTGTCGGTCGTCCACAACCGACTGATCTTGCGCAGGCTGCACAATTTAGCTGTGGCAATTCGGATGATACACAAGGGCAGGTGAATTGTTCGCTGACGCAAGGCAACCCTAATCTAAAGCCTCGTCAGGCTCAGAATTTTGACGTGTCAATTGATAAATTTTTCAATCATGGAAATGGCGTTGTAAGTGTCGCGTATTTTAACAAAATGATCAAACATGATATTTACACGACAAGGGCAACAGAACTTATCAATGATCAGCTCACTTACGTTAAGCAGCCACGTAACGCCAACAATTCGACACTCATGGGGGTTGAGGTTTCTTTTGTTAACCGAAACATTAAAGGTCCATGGAGACAGTCTTTCGATATTAATGCTAGCGGAACATGGATGCAGGGCCGCATGACATATGAAGGGTCTGGTGTGTCCTACAAGCTGCACCAGTTAGTCGAGCAGCCGAAATACGTCTTTAATGGAAGTGTGACCTGGCATATTCCACAAGTCCGTGGCGCAGTGAAAGCATCATTTTCTTACTCTGCCAAATATCTTGAGGGGCTGAATGATGATCCGACGCAAATCTATGGTTACGGCTCTCAGCCGAGTTTGGACATTGGTGCCTGGCATGACATTACAGACAGCCTGCGTATAAAATACGAGGTTTACAATCTAGCTGGCTCACATACACGCATGTATTATGGTGAGAACCTCAACCGCCTTGAAGCAAAAGAAAGTTATGGCCGCAGCATTTATTTTGAGCTGGTTTATAATTAACTCTATGGTTGTATTTTGTGTCATGAGTAAGCGCGTAGAGCACCGGTCTGATGTGTTCGTCCAAGGACGGACCATCTGAGGAAGTGAGCGAGGCTTCTCTGCGTTCAGCAAGCTTTACGATGAATAGCCTGATTTCCTGAATGTACGAGCGGCCGACGATTATCGTGTTTTGCGTTGAGTTTTTCTGATACTGGACACTCGCCATGGTAATCCCTCCATAAAAAGAGCTGTTTTTAGAGGGGAATTTTCTCACCGTAAGAATGAGGAGATTCTGATGAAAAGTGATCGCTTTACTGGTGCACAGATCATGGCGGCGCTCCGTCAGCCCAGCACCGGGTACTGGTCGGACAGGCTGCCACGCATCATGAAGTCACAGTGTCCAGACCGGTCGGATTTTGGGGATCTCGGATCCTGCTTTCGTTATCGTCCACGACTGGCAAAGGAGAACGACAGGATTACCGATTTTCTGGAAAGACTGAAATAGAATCACAGCATTTTGTATCTGCGCAATGTGCGGATCTAGGCTCAGGACCTATTAATTTATTGAACTGGACGAACGGTTGTGATTCACAGGCTTACCGATGGAAGGTGGGCCTATGAGTGATGTGTTTATGCTATCTGAGCGCCAGATAGAGCGGATTGAGCCGTTTTTTCCTCTGGCGCACGGAGTGCCACGCGTGGATGACCGGCGTGTTCTGAGCGGGATCGTTTATGTGATCCGTAACGGCCTTCAGTGGAAAGACGCTCCGAAAGCGTATGGTCCGCACAAGACTTTATACAACCGCTTTATCCGGTGGAGCCGCCTCGGTGTTTTTGACAGGATCTTTGTCGCCCTGACAGAACAGGCAGGCCGTTCGAAGCGTCTGATGATCGATGCAACACATCTCAAGGCACACCGGACATCGGCGTCCCTGCTCAAAAAGGGGCTTTTTCCCGCCATATCGGACGGACAAAAGGCGGCCTGAACTCAAAGCTTCATGCCATATGTGATGGACAAGGGCGTCCTGTTCGCCTTCATCTGACTGCGGGACAGGTCAGTGATTTCAAAGGCGCTGATGCGCTGCTGTCGGACCTGCCGGATGAGACAGAGGAAGTCATCGGCGATCGGGGATATGACAGCAATAAAATCAGACAGTCTCTCGCAGAACGCAATATCACCGCCTGTATTCCGCCGAAGAAGAACCGGAAATCAAAGCCACCTTACAATTGGCGTCTGTATAAAAAGCGCCATCTGATCGAAAACATGTTCGCAAAGCTGAAAGACTGGCGACGGGTGGCAACACGATACGACCGCTGTGCTCATACATTCATGTCCGCAATCCAAATCGCAGCAAGCTTCATCTTCTATCTTAAAGAATGAGTCCTGAGCCTAGGCCCAGTATCATAAGCGGGGTTATCGGGAACTGGCACTCAAACTGTGAACTAAACCCCGTAAGCATCTGATACGCGAAAAATCTAAAAGGCTGTTAGTCCCTGCCCTTCTCAAAAGGATCCGGTCCATGGACTTCATGCCCGACAGGCTTTTGGATGTTTGTACCTTTCGGTTTCTGAGCATCCAGGCTGACTTCAACCGTGGAGGACCGACGATTGAGGTTGATTTTTCCTTACCGGCCTGTTGGGTTGTCCGTTACCTGAAACTGGTTATGAAGTAGCAGACCAGAGCCTATCCGAGTAGATAATGGCTCTGAATATATCAGTCATATGTTGATTTAATAGGCCGAAAAGCAGGGGATTACTGGGTGCTATACGCAACCAAGTAATCCGCAGCAGAACGCCTATATCGAACGCTATAGCAGAAATGTACGGCAAAAATTGCTCGAGCAGTATCTGTTTGAAAGCATTCAAAACGTGCAAGAGGCCCCAACACAATGGCTCTGGATAGATAACTATAACAGAATAAGCATGGGGGGTTACCGTGACATGTCCAGTCTCTCGTTGTTTCTCTCAGGAACCGGATAAACATTACCCATTGCTGGATCCGTTTCTCCCGGCTTCCTGGTTTCAACCCGACCGGCAAAATGCCACAGAAAATCAGAATCATCCGGGCTAGTTAAAACAACATCATACCACATTGAAGATTTCGTCAGATCAAATGTAAGCTCAGTGCTCTGCCCGGGCTGCAGGGTGGTCATTTTTTGCCCTTCCTGACTTTTCAGCACACTCATAATGTTCGCCGGTTTCGTTCCCCGATTGGTCAACCGCAGGACAAAATCTTTCTTTTTGGCGAGGAGGTAAGCAGATTGGATATGAAGCTGTGGGCCTTGCAACTGCCCTTTATACCCCCGATAAAAACCATTCGGTGCATGGACTGAGACATCGTACACTTGGCGTTTAAAAGATGACGTGTCGAAGGGAATATTTAACGTATCCCCCGCTGCGACAGCATAGGTGGCTGCTTGCATGCTCGAAGCAGTTTGAACATCGTGATAATACACATTGAAAGGTAAACCAGCTGCATGGTTTCCATGAATCTTGGTGCCTGCCTGTAGATGCAGAGTAATTGTGCCTCCGTTTTTTTCGATACTACCGTCACAATAAGGTTCATATGGCAAAGCACAGGATGGGCGGGTGCCAGCCTCCTGCTTGATCGTGTTGCGAACGTCTGTGGGAAAAGTGCGCAGCGCCGAGACTTCGGTCGCCGTAAGGGGACGAAACCCACCCGGCATGGGTTGATCGCGCGCGCCTTCAATCATGTGTAAATGAGTATCGCGGTTCAGGTACGGTAAAGTCGGAATTGAGCCATCATAAGGACGGAAACACGACGTGAGGTTACCACTAATCGCCCGTCGCCATGGCGAAATATTGGTCTCTCTAACAGTTTTGCCGAACTTTTCCTGAATGAATGACTCCAGAAAACGCAAGGTTGACGTGTGCTCGAAAAGCTGTGAATTCACCCAGCCACCTCGGCTCCACGGTGAAGCAACAATCATTGGCACGCGAAAGCCAAGCCCAATCGGCCCAGTACGGGCCAGACGACTTGGTACTCCCATATCCATTTCATCCTGAGCTGTCGTATATTCGAGCCCGTCCGGACCAATACTGGCTGATGACCGTCCTGTTTCAGGGCGCTTGGGGTCAGGCGCGGTATATGAAGGGCAATGGTCAAAATATCCGTCATTTTCATCATAAGTTATGATGAAAATGGTTTTTTTCCATACTTCCGGATTTTCCGTCAGAATGTCCATCACTTCTGACACATACCATGCGCCGTACCACGGAGAACTTGGATGGTCGGAAAAGTGTTCCGGCGCTGAAAGCCAGGACACCGTTGGCAATTTGCCTGCTTTTACATCCTGACGAAACTGGTACAAAACATCGCCTTTAGGGGCCTGCATATGCAAGTTATTTACCCCATCATTAAAAAATAAATCTTCAAGTTTCCGATAGTTATTGTCTCCGCTATTAATAACAAATGCTTTTTCAAAAAGATTACGCTCTGAGTCCGACAGTTTTTCTTTCGTTAAGTCAGAAACAGAACGTCTACGCAAAAGGACCGCAAGCAGGGCGCGTGCTTCAGCTAACTGTTCGTTATGAGACTCAGACGTAAGCATCTCTCGCTTATGCAACTGTTCGATATCATTCTGACATTCGCTAATTCGTGCCTCCAGCCAGTCCCCAAAACCCGGATTGGCCGAAACGCAATATTGATCAAAACATTCTAGAATATTTGTGCTAAAATTACTGAGCCATGCATCTTCTGCTTCACTCATGCCGCCGGTTTGTGTCAGTTCATTTTGATAATATTTCCAGGAAATACCCGCTTTTTCTAACCGCTCGGGGAAGGTCGTCCATGTCATCCCCCCTTCAAGAATTTCGTCATTGCGCATATACACCTTTGACGAGACATCCTGTTGATTTCTTACCGTTCCGGTCATGAACAACAGACGATTAGGGGATGTGCCTGTCATTGCACCACAATAATTCTGGTCACAAACAGTAAACGCATCAGCCAAAGCGTAGTAAAAGGGTAGATCTTCGCGGGTATAATATCCCATCGTCAAAGGATATTTGCCATATCCCTTGTGATGCGATTTTTTGGCATCAATCCACTGATCATGTCCGCCATTATTCCATGCGTCAACCTGACTGTCACGGGAATGAGGAATTGAGCCCATCCATGTTACACGTGTATCCTTGATGTTCAAACGCCATGGTAGGTAAGTTTTGCCCGATTTGCCGGTTTGGGCAAAAACTGAAACTCCGTCTGGTTGGCGCATTGCACGGGGGTCGTTAAATCCCCGAACACCTTGCAGAGTACCGAAGACATGATCGAAAGAGCGGTTTTCCTGCATAAGAATAACGATGTGCTCGGCATCTTTCCATGTTGAACCAATATCCGGCGCAATGGCAAAAGCCCGCTGAATGGAAGAAGGCAACACTGAAGCAGACCCGGCAGCTGCTCCAGACAAGAGGGCGTATTTTAAAAAATCTCTACGTGTTGTCACCGTCATACCCTCGCGTTCGTCTTATGAAAAAGATCAGGCTGCTGGCAATGATGCATATAGCCGAGCACTTTGTGGCAAAAAATATCCTGTATCAAAAATGCTGCACTTATGAGGGTGCGAGACGGCTCATTTCGGCACCCCAAAAAAGACATGACTGCATCCTTGTGTAACAGAAGCATCTGCCTTCAATGAGTCGTCGGCATTCCCATTTCCGTCGTTTTTTTTTGTGACAGTAATAAGACACGCATCCCGATGCTCAGCTCAGGACTTATAGCCAGAGCATGACAATTGCAGCGAGGCAGATGGCCGAGAAGAAGGCGATTGGGTATCTGTCATAGCATGTTGCGCCCCGTCTCCTGCCCTTGAGCCTGCCGAACATGATCGCGATACGGTTGCGGCGTTTGTATTCCCACTTGTTGTATTTTACCGGTTTCCCGCCTGCCTCCCATATCCATGGGCCCTGAGCCCAAGAAGCTATTCCAGATAAAAGTGATGTGCGTCCTCTCTTACCCGTGCACCCGCAATGCTTCGGGCTGCCTGGACAAATATATCAGGTCGATTAAGATCGAATAAGCCCGAGAGCCTCTGATCGCCCAATCGAAAAGAAGAAATGATCTGTTTCTGATTGTAGCGATTGAAAATATCTGCCGCTTCGGAAATAGTTTCTGTTTCGAGTGCTATTTGACCTGTTGTCCATGCGAGCAGACGGACAAGTTCATCCTTATCCAAATGACTGAACCGTAATGTTCCGCGTGATGTCACCGTAATACGAGTGCCTGTGGTAAGACATTTAGGATCGGATATGCTGCGCCCCCACACATGTGCACTGCCGTTAATCACAACACCGCTTTCGTGATTCTGACCTTGAGAAACCAGCAGACTGCCGTTCACTATAAATCTCAGATTGGCTGTTTTCACCAGCTCGTCGCACGCGGTAACGTAACAAAGACCAGAAATTACACGGGTGTCACAAGAGCTGTCTTCAACTTTGGTATGACAGTCTAGTATCAGTTTTCTACGCCATTTTTCTGGAGTATACAGAATATTCCTATGAGTTTCATAGAAAATTTTTGCTTCTGTTGTTTCTGACGGCACAAAAATGGCACAAAAAAATGCAGCTGCCGCTGTTGAAACAACCATCCGTCTGGATGGAAGTTGCCGTCTCTGGCTCCAGCCGGCGGTAGGAGACCGTAATGCCTGCGCTCTGTTTGTCGCGTGCCATATAGCCTGACATCGCAGAAACGCACCTTTATGCCGTACATCCTCACGAATCCAGTTCTGCAACAGACGGTCTTCTTCTGCTGTCAACTGTCGCCTATCAAGACGTGCGATCCATTCTGCTGCAATCTGGTCAGGAGTGGCTTTTTTTGTCATTACCCACACCTCCTCTTATGGGTATTGCCTGGCTTTTGTCACGCTGGGCATAGAATTTTGAAATGGAAAGCAATGCGCGCGCCAGTTGTTTTTCAACACTGTTTTCTGAAATTCCACGATTTTTTGCACAATCTTTTTGTGTGAACCCGTTAATCTTGCGATCAATAAACACGTTACGACAGCGCTCAGGCAGACGTTGGATTACTGAATTCAGAAACCTCAACTCTGCTCTAGCATCTGCCACTGCTTCAAGTGACGGCATATGATCTGCCAACAGATCGTTCTGTACATCAGCCAGAGCTACTATTTCTACAATACGAGCCTTTTTATAATGTTTCAAAATAAGGTTCCGGCAAACCGTATAAAAATAGGCAATAGGATTGGAAATATTATCAAGCTCAGCTTCCGCCATGATGACGTAAGCTTCCTGAATGATGTCATCTACCTCGATCTGAGGAAAGCGACCAAGCCATGTTCTCACCACGTGCTCATTCGGCAGAATATGTTTCGCGAACCAGTAGCTGTAATGTTGATCGCCAAGCATAAAGACGCCCCACCCTGAATGCGTAGGACGTGTAGCATTTTATCATTCTTTGTTTGTGAACGTTTTATGACAGAATATGAAATCACTTTTGACGCAATCTCTCTGGCGCGCTGTGAACGCTTGGAATCCCGCCAAAACACAACGAGAAACAGACTTCACTCTTTCTTGGGGGCTGAAATCAACCTTTCACTCAGCCGTGCAATTCGTTTCAATCATCATCCTGCTTAACTAACGACATGCCGAAAGGGCGCGCGTGCTGTTGCGTCTACACAAAACTCAGTTTCTGTCCGCAACACCTTTTATGACACTTATGTTGCATGCTTGCTGACTGGTTGCAAAGTCTCAACAGAGAGCGCAATGCATACCCTAAATACATGACTTCAGTCCCATAGTTTTATATTTTTCTCTTTAAAAATCTGGTTGTTTTTCGTTTCATTCTTGTTGCCGGTCATAAGCTGTAGCATCTTTAAGCGTGATTGAACGGCGTATATGTATAGATAAAAGCAGGAAGCGCTAATCTATGTTTCGCTCACGCCCGTCAACGCGCCGCCGCCTTATAACAGGTGCCGCCCGTCTAGCAGCGCTTAGCTCTGCTGCAACTCTTATGCCGCCTCATGTGCGCAAACTTATGGCCCAAACGCCTAAGCGGGCAGGGTCGCTCAAAGACATTAAACATGTTGTCCTGCTCATGCAGGAAAACCGTTCTTTTGACCATTATTTTGGTACTTTGGCTGGTGTGCGCGGGTTTAACGATCCAAACGCTCTAACCCTTAAAAACGGCAAAAGTGTTTTTTACCAACCAGACCCGGAAAATTACCATTCAGGCTACCTGCTGCCTTTCCACCTTGATACTAAAACAACTAACGCGCAAAAACTGCCTTCAACCAGCCACGCATGGAACGTGCAGCATATTGCATGGAATGGTGGCAGAATGGATCAGTGGCTCTTAGCCCACCGTTTGGTCGATAAAGAAAATGCTCCTTACGTTATGGGCTATTTCAAGCGTGAAGATATTCCATTCCATTATGCCCTGGCCGATGCTTTTACAATTTGTGATGGCTACCACTGCTCGGTTCTTGGCCCAACGGGACCAAACCGCTTGTACTACATGACCGGCATGATAGATCCAGACGGCACCAGTGGCGGCCCCAGTACTAGCAACATTCGACCACAAGAAGGCTTTGCCTGGAAAACCTACCCAGAACGGCTGGAAGAAGCCGGGGTAAGCTGGCGCGTCTACCAGTGCGGCAAACATGGTCGCCCCTTTAATCAGTTGCAACATTTCCGGCAGTTTATGGATGCGCCCCATAACTCTGCCCTGTACCGTAAAGGTGTGCCAGAACCGTCTGAAGGTGAGTTCGAACATGATGCTTTGCATGATCGCCTGCCAACGGTTTCTTGGCTCTGCCCCCCCGACTGGGCATGCGAACACCCTGACTACATGCCCGCTGCCGGGGCTGAATTTATCGCGCAAAAACTCAACGCACTCGCTGCCAACCCAGACGTATGGGCAAAAACGGCTTTTATTCTCAATTATGATGAAAATGACGGCCTGTTTGATCACGTACCCCCGCCGTTTGCCCCCGACGGTACATCCGGAGAATATGTTGATAAATGGCCTATTGGGGCAGGCTTTCGCGTACCTTGCATCATTATTTCTCCATGGACAGTAGGCGGCTGGGTATGCAGCGAAACCTTTGACCACACCTCAACACTCCAATTTCTTGAGCGTATAACAGGCGTGCGCGAACCTAATATTACCCAGTGGCGGCGTGATACGTTTGGAGATCTCACCTCAGCCTTCCGTTTTGGAGCAATGCCAGAAGCCGCGCCAACTCTGCCGCCCACAGCAGACTTGCTCAAGCAGGCAGAATATGACGCTGAGCATTTCAGTGATCCTGTTTTTCCAGATAAGCACCAAGTTACCCCCAAGCAGGAAGCCGGCACCCGCAAGCGGGTCGACCAGTAAAAGAGTGCCCAGCATGCGACAAAGCATACTGCGTGTTACGCGAATGACTGCGTGTGGCCTCTTGGTGGCGTTTCCCGTGCAAGGGCTTGCTGTGCCGCAGCCGGCGGGCATTACTGCCACCTCACAACAGGTGGCGTATGGGGTTGCGCTCTACAAGCAGCGTTGTGGCGCATGCCACAACACCCCCTCTCGTAGCTTGGACGAGGCCCCACTCCTTGCGGGCTCAGCGTTTGCGCAAAAATGGTTGTCACGGCCTGCCGTGTTGTTCCAAAAAATCCGCTATTCTATGCCGCAAGATAATCCCGGCACCTTAAGCGATGAAGAAGCCACAGCCTTAGTCGCGGCGTTAGCAAGTGGGGGTATTAACGGCAAAGCCCCTACAAAATAAGAGATGGGCGCAGGACGCTACAGCTGTTCGTCCGTGATCCGATTTCTATCCATGGCATCGACAGTCATCATCTCCGTTGATTCTTCCGGCTTGTGTTTTTTGCTCAACGAATCATATGGTGGCTGAGCTGCTCAATGAGCTAATCATCAAGAAAACTTTGGAAAACACATAGTGTCATCTGGTACAAGCTATTGTACACATCACGCGCTAACTGACAGCACGGCCTAAAATCTTATTTTTAAAAATTTTCAGCGTGCCATTCGCAGATCTTTCCCATTGCCGAAGTATGGACGCGCCTAAAACTTGCGGGCGAACAATGGGAGGCAGTCCAAAGCTGGCAATCATTTTTGCAGATTTTGCTGAGGCAAAACTGTCAAAATCAAATGTAAGACCTTTGTTATGGGCGTATTCTATACTTTGCCAGATCAGGAGCATGTTAGAGCCGGCAATAGTGGCTCCACGATCTCTGGCTGATTGCCAGAAGTACAGGTTGTTCTGGTCCCAGATTAATACGACAGCCGCAATCAACTGATTATGCTCATCCCACGCGCTCATGACACAGGCTTGTTCTCTCTGGCAACATGCGTCAAAAATTTTTTTCATACGCGCAAAATCGTGACTATTTTGGGCGCGAGGCTGGTCAATGAGAGAGATACGAATAAAATCGTCCAAATTAGTATTACAGACGACGGAGAGTTTTTTATCTGCTGTTCTAATCAGATTGCGTGTTTTTTGATCGCAATTATCCCATACGTCTTTAAGAGGGATATCCAATGGAACACGAAATGTGAAAGCCTGACCAATTGTGAACTTGCATAAAGAAAAAGCAAATGCAGTTTCATCTTCCGGATCAAGACTTATATGCAAGCTATCGTAAGGTGGTATTTTTTTTACTAATTCGGCAATGGTATTGCGAATATTCTGCGCGCGGCGAAATGGCTTGGATGGAGGCAAAAATAAGCGTGGCCCAAGGGTTCGTGTATAAGGAGGACGTGTTATTATTTTCATACCCAAATGCGTTTGCATAAAAATGGCTAGATCACCAATAACAAGACCATCTTTTTTAACTTCAATCAGATCGTAATGCCCATCTGTAGCAGCATTAAGCCACCACTCTTGATGAAAAATTGAAAAAGGACTTTTCTCTGTTACCTGTTTATTATTAATCATGATATTTCCCATAACCCCTCCAAGATTGAGCGGTTTCCGTCTTAATTTTATGAACATACTTCATTTTCTCGGGAATAGTGATCTATCCCCATCGACTGGGCCGTTTCGTTTATTAGCGGATTAAGTTCATCACCGCCAGATCCGGGTGGAAGTGGAGTGCCCTAAAACCCTTCTGGCTTTAATGTGCCCCCTGTGATTCCATCTTTCCAACGTGGATTTTAGGCTCAGGACCTATTAATTTATTGAACTGGACGAACGGTTGTGATTCACAGGCTTACCGATGGAAGGTGGGCCTATGAGTGATGTGTTTATGCTATCTGAGCGCCAGATAGAGCGGATTGAGCCGTTTTTTCCTCTGGCGCACGGAGTGCCACGCGTGGATGACCGGCGTGTTCTGAGCGGGATCGTTTATGTGATCCGTAACGGCCTTCAGTGGAAAGACGCTCCGAAAGCGTATGGTCCGCACAAGACTTTATACAACCGCTTTATCCGGTGGAGCCGCCTCGGTGTTTTTGACAGGATCTTTGTCGCCCTGACAGAACAGGCAGGCCGTTCGAAGCGTCTGATGATCGATGCAACACATCTCAAGGCACACCGGACATCGGCGTCCCTGCTCAAAAAGGGGCTTTTTCCCGCCATATCGGACGGACAAAAGGCGGCCTGAACTCAAAGCTTCATGCCATATGTGATGGACAAGGGCGTCCTGTTCGCCTTCATCTGACTGCGGGACAGGTCAGTGATTTCAAAGGCGCTGATGCGCTGCTGTCGGACCTGCCGGATGAGACAGAGGAAGTCATCGGCGATCGGGGATATGACAGCAATAAAATCAGACAGTCTCTCGCAGAACGCAATATCACCGCCTGTATTCCGCCGAAGAAGAACCGGAAATCAAAGCCACCTTACAATTGGCATCTGTATAAAAAGCGCCATCTGATCGAAAACATGTTCGCAAAGCTGAAAGACTGGCGACGGGTGGCAACACGATACGACCGCTGTGCTCATACATTCATGTCCGCAATCCAAATCGCAGCAAGCTTCATCTTCTATCTTAAAGAATGAGTCCTGAGCCTAAATAATATAATTATTTATTTTGAATATTTTATATTTATCTTCACCTCACGCGGAACGATAGTTTTATGTTGCTTATTTTTATACTGGGGTGTTCATCCTCTCCATGAACAGGGGGCAGATCGCACCGTTGTTTACGCAGAAGCATGTTGCGGCTTCTGCGTGCGCCTTCCTTGACGTTCTAATCGGCAATGAACCACGCAAGGCGGGATGGATGCGTGCGGAAGCCGCAGGATATCCCGCTCCATAGCGGCAATAGGCGCTTCTGGGGTTGCGAGCAGTGGAATGCCGATGCCTTGTGTGATGTCGTCAGGGAGCATGTGGTCGAGCATCTGGGCACTGCAGGTAGCGCCCCTATCATCGGTGAGACCGGTTTTCTGAAGAAAGGTCAGGCGTTCTGCAGTGTAGGACAGCAGCATACGGGCTCTTCTGCATCATGCGGATGAATACCCCGTAACACTCCAGCGGTTGTAGAGCGTCTTGTGTGGACCGTATTCCCGGGGGAGGACATCACGCCAGCGCAGACCCTTTCGGTTCGCGAAAATGATCCCGCTCAACACACGATGGTCATCAATGCGAGGGTTGCCATGGCTCTTCGGGAAAAGAGCCGCGGACGATCCATCTGCTCGTCCGTAAGCCCATACAGGTCACTCATCTTCGGTCCCCTCAAGAGGTCTGAGCCCAGACACCCTGCCGCCTACGGATACCTGTCGGGTCAGACCTCCCTTGGGAGGCGCTGGGCGAGGGCGTGAATCACTTCCTCCTCGTAATCCAGTTCTTGCTGTAGCTTCCACTCTGTCTGGTCATTAATGTCCTGCTGGGCCACCAGTTCACGCATGGTCTGGCGTTCGGCCCGCAGGATTTGCAGGCGCAGGGCCAGTTCCATACGGGCATGCCGTATGGCGTTGCGCCTATCGGCCTGGGCAATGCGGGGGGTGGCGTCCTCCTGCTCCAGCCGGGTCTGGTAGAGCTTGGTCAGGCGGGCAATAACCTCCACACGGGCGGCCTCCAGAGCGGCTTTCTCCTCCTCCGTTTCGGGCGGGGTTTCTATGGCGGGCATGGTTTCGGCCTTGCGCAGCAGGTCCAGTGCGGCACGCAGCAACCGCTGGCGGGCCATGTTTTCCTCCTGCGCATTTTTATCCACCAGTTCGGCCGGGATAAACTTCAGGCATAAGGGAATAATCACGCTGGCAACCAGCAGGGAAAGAACAATAACCCCCGCGGCAATAACCACCACGGCTTCACGCGTGGGGAAGGACATTGTGCCATCCTCCCCTGTAGGCAGGGACAGCACCGCCGCCAGCGTAACCGCACCACGCACCCCGGCAAAACTCAGCAGCAGGCTGGCGGCAAACCCTGTGGCCTCGAACGGAATATGGTTGATCCGTGCGGAAGCCCAGCGGCAGGCAATGGACAGCCAGACCCCCATAAACCGCATGACCAGCATAATGCAGTAAATCTGCACCACCAGCAGCCCCAGCCGCCACATGCCCACATGCTGGGCCAGTACCAGCGTATGCGCACTTTGCAATAGGTTAGGGAGTTGCAAGCCAAGGAACAGAAAGATCAGCGCGTTAAACACGTAGCTGACCATGGTCCATACCGTGGTGGATTGCAGGCGGGTGCTGGTGGAGGCATCCTCCACAATCCCTGAAAGCTTGACCACCATACAGCCCGCAACCGCGGCCAGAATGCCCGAGCACCCCATGGCTTCCGCCAGAGCGTACATCAAAAACGGCAGAAGCAGTACCAGCACAATCTGGGACTGGGTTTCATCATACCCGGAGCGGGTGAGCATCTTGTTCAGGCGGGCGGCAACCCAGGCGACAATCCCCCCAATGGCCAGCCCTCCGAACGCGACCAGCAAAAACGTGCCAAACGCCTGCTGGTAGGAGAACTCACCCGTAAGCGCATCGGCCATGGCAAAACGGAAGCAGACAAGGCCCGAGGCATCGTTAAACAGCGCCTCGCCTGACAAAAGCTGCAACAGCCGTGTAGGCACCCGCCTGCCCTTGATCAGGCTGGATACGGCAACCGTATCTGTGGGGGACAGGGCGGCCGAGAGCGTAAAGCAGACCGGCAGGCTCATGACCGGCAAAATCCAGTGAATGGCATAGCCACACAGCAGGGTGCTGAGCACCACCAGCCCAAAGGCCAGAAACAGGATTGGCCCACGCAGCTCCCCAAACTCGCGCAGGGGCATACGAAATGCATCCGCGAACAGAAGAGGCGGCAGAAACACGAACATGAACAGTTCGGGGTGCAACTGCACATGCATGCCCGCAAGCCCGGCGCAAACGCCCAGAGCGATCAGAATAACGGGCTGCGGCACCTTTTGTTTAAACCGCAAGGTTATCAGGCTGCTCACAGCGGTCAGCAGTAAAAGCAGCAGAATGAATTCGATTGTCAGCATGGTGCATGCCCTTTGCGGGGCTTCATGTTTTTGTGCAAGCCATTATCAACTCACAGCCTCATAAAAGACTGCATGCACCTTTCCCGTGCAGGCAGGCCCCTAGCGCATGACGGCCTGATAATCCGCCAGCCGGGTCTGCACATCCCGCGCGATTGCGACCAGATCGGGGTTTTTGGAGGTGGCAATCTGGCTGGCAAGCACAGGCTTAATTTTGGCATGTGTAGCCGTAAAGTAGCGGATGTAATGCCTGTCAAACGCAGCACCCTGCCAGCGTTGCAGGCGTTCGATCTGTTTTTGTTCGGGGCCAGATGGCTGGGCAGGCAGGGTCAGGGCATGGGCCGCAGCCACCTTGGCCAGCCGGGCTTGCAGCGCGCCTATGTCCTTGGAGATCGTCTCCCCCACAAGGGCAATATCGTTCCGGGCGGCATGGGTTCTGGCTATGTTGGCCATGCCAATCTGGGCAAGGTCCATGGTGTTGAGCTTTTGCACAAAAACGGCATCCGCTGCACTGAACGGAGCAGGCTTTGCCAGAGCAGGCAAGGGCGGAGCCGCAGGCTGGGAGGGCGTAACATAGGCGCACGCCCCCAGCAGCAACAGCATGAAAGGGGAGAGCGCAGCCGCCTTATGGCGGAACAAAAACAACATAACCGGCAGTTCTCCCTTACAGGGGCCAGAGGTGGGGCGGCAAGCACACCCAATATTGAAAACAATGTTTGCAATAAGCAAACGGGCAGACGTCACTTGTGATTTTTATATCCACAACAGATGCCACACCCAGTGACCACACCCCTTATGATGAAAGCATATAACACGGATGGCAAGACTGCGGCGGACGCATTTATAGCGACCGCCCCCATAGGGCAGGACTGCCCGGTGCCCGATCTATAATAGCGGACACAGCATATTTTACTGGCACGGTTTTATTTTACACTTTGTTTGCGCCTTGCATCGCGCGCACAGAACACAGTAGGCTGGGCGCGGAATGTGTGCCATGCGGGGGCATGCGCCAAGTCTGGCTATTGGGATATGCCTTTATATGAACTGTCGTCTTTTAAACACCCTTGCCCTGTCCTCCCTCTGTCTGGGGTTGAGCGGGTGCGGTTACTTTGACTCGCGTGCCGCGCATAAGGCGCAAGTTACCATGATCGGCATGACATCATACGACCTGCAAGCCTGCGCGGGCCTACCCTCCGCCACAAAGCAGTTAAACGATACAACACAGATTTTTATCTATAACGGCACACAGCCCCAGCCCAGCTATGGGGGCTCCACGCTTATTCCGGTGGGGGATATTGTCACCACCATCAACCAGCTTGGGGGTGGGGGTGGCACCACCTGCTCCGCCGTGATCCGGCTGGACCATGACCGGGTGGCGGATGTGCATTACACCGGCAATAATGATGAGCTGATTGGCTCGGACGGGATCTGCTCCATTATTACCCGCGGCTGCTCCCGCCAGCCGGAAGGCACAATGAACAAAAACACAGGCAGCCTGCTGTTTGGCCCTGTTTCGGCCTTCCATGAGCCCAAGGGCCCCAATCAGTCTGCCGGGTCCACCTACTCCTCCCAGTCGGGTACGGTTGAACTTAACCCGGACCCCAACTCCAAAAATCCGGTTATTATCCCCCGTCTGCCCTGAACCCTGCGTACTGGCCCGCTGCCATGGCGGGTCAGAGCAGATGCTGGGCCAAAAGCCCTTCCATCCACCCGGCAAAAGCCTGCACGCGGGAGGAAAGGTGCCGCCTGTGGGGGTAAAGCAGGTTTACCGGCATGGCGGGTGCGCACCAGTGCGGCAACACCGCACATAACTCCCCGCTCTGCACCAAGGGCTTTACATCATATTGTGGCACCTGAATAAGCCCCAGCCCGGCCAGACAGCAGGCAATCTGGGTTTCCGCACTGTTCACGGTTACGGGGCCGGGCAGGTCCAGCGTGTGGAGGGTTCCGTTTTCCTCCCACTCCCATGCCTCCACCCGCCCATTGGCGGGGGACATGTAACGCACGGCAACATGCCCATCGCGCGCCAGATCGGCCGGGGTCCGGGGTATGCCGTGGCGGGCAAGGTAGGCGGGGCTGGCAACATTGAGCAGGCTCATACGCCCCATGCGCCGCGCGATCAGTCCTGAATCATGCAATGTGCCTACCCTTAGCACACAGTCCAGCCCCTCCTCCGTCAGGTTTACCGGCCTGTCCGTTACCCCCAGTTCAAGCTGAATATCTGGATGGGCCGCAACAAACTCCGGCAGTGCTGGGGCAACAATCAGGCGGCCAATACGCGCAGGCAGGTTAACCCGCAGCACCCCACGCACGTGCCCGCGCTCGCGGCGGAACAGGTCCTCCGCCTCGTCCATATCCGCCACAAGCCTTACGCAGTGTTCGTAAAACGCGCGTCCGTCTGGGGTGGGGGTTACGGAGCGGGTGGTGCGCGCCAGCAACCGCGCCCCCACGCGTGCTTCCAGTGCCTGCACGGCGGTCGATACGGTGGAGCGTGGCTGGCCCAATGTTTCTGCCGCACGGGTAAAACTGCCCGTTTCCACCACGCGCGCAAATATGCGGCATTGATCTATACGGTCCATTGACCTGCCCCCTGCCCCACCCCGGATTATTCGCAAAAGCTGACAGGTCTTATCATATTCCGCCGCTTTATTGGTAATTTACAAATGATACTGTGCCCGGACAGAAAAAACGGGCCAGCGCCTGTTTGCACCAGCTAAGGCAGCACAGACATGACCACACACAGCATAACCGGCAAAACCGTTCTGATCACAGGTGGGGCCAAAAACCTTGGCGGAATGGTGGCCCGTGATCTGGCAAGGCATGGCGCCCAAACGGTTGTCATTCACTACAACAGCTCCGCAACCGAGGCAGATGCCAAGGCCACAGCGCAAGCCGTGCGCAATGTTGGCGCAAAAGCCTTTGTTATTCAGGCAGACCTGACCCAGCCCGGAGCCATGGCCGATCTGTTTGAAAAAACACGACAGATGACGGGGGGGCTGGACATAGCGATCAACACCGTGGGCAAAGTGCTCAAAAAGCCCATAGCCGACACAACGGATGAAGAATACGATGCCATGTTCGCCATTAACACAAAGGTGGCGTTCCAGTTTATCCGCGAAGCCGGCAAACACCTGAACGACAACGGCAAACTGCTCAGCATTGTGACCTCCCTGCTTGGTGCTTACACTCCATTCTACAGCACCTATGCAGGTGCCAAGGCAGCCGTGGAGCACTTTACCCGCGCTGCCTCCAAGGAGCTGGGAGCACGCGGTATTTCGGTCAACGCCATTGGGCCTGGCCCCATGGATACCCCGTTCTTTTACGGGCAGGAGGAACCAGAGGCCGTTGCCTACCACAAGAGTGCCGCAGCACTTTCCCCCTTCAGCCAGACAGGGCTGACAGAGGTGGAAGATATTGTGCCCCATGTACGCTTTATGGTGTCCGATGGCTGGTGGATGACAGGGCAGACCATTCTGGTCAACGGTGGCTACACAACCAAATAACCTTTTTATAATAAGGGTTTTTTTCAAACGCCTCTCCCCCACCACCTTGTGGGGGAGAGGCGTTTTTGTATGGCATGGTGCTGTATAGGGCACTGTTTGAGGTGGGTCTGCCATGCGTTGCACAAATGCAACAGAGGTTGGTCCTGTTTGCGGTGCGGCGCATAATTTGATTGTTATGTTATATTATAACTAATAGCTATGCGGCCCTTGGCTCACTCCAATTCAGGCGGCATGTAATTATGACCTACCGACCATCTGGTCTTCTCCTCTGCTCTTCTTTTTTGAGCAGCCTGCTGGCAACAGGCCATGCAGCAGCAGCCCAGACGGCCACGACCACCACGCAGGTCACAGCCACGACAACCACAGGCACACTTGCAGGCACTGGCACCCCGGCCACGGCCAAAAAGCCCGTGCGCAAAGGGGCGGAAACCGTGCAGGTTATCCCCCACTCCACCACGCATGAGGCGGAACAGGTTATTGTAACCGCACATCTGGACCGTGCCCGTTCCGAGCTGTCGCCCACCACGGGGGCCAGCGTGTACCATTTCAGCCGTCAGGCGCTGGAGAATATTCCCGGTGGGGATAATGCCCCGCTTAATCAGGTTCTTTTGCAAGCTCCGGGGGTTGCGCAGGACAGCTACGGCCAGATCCATGTGCGCGGGGACCATAACGAAGTGCAGTTCCGCCTTGATGGCGTGCAGCTACCCGAAGGGCTGAGCGTATTCGGGCAGGCACTGATGACCCGCTTTGCCGATAACATGTCCCTGACCACAGGCGCGCTGCCCAGCCAGTTTGGCTTCCTGCAGGCTGCCGTGGTGGATATTACCACCAAAAACGGTACGACCAATGCAGGGGGGAACCTGTCCATTTACGGTGGGGCACGAGATTACTTCTTCCCTTCCCTGCAATATGGTTTTCACAAAGGAAAGTGGGATTTTTTTGCCACGGCGGACTTTGTGCATGACCGCGTGGGCATAGAAAACACCACAAGCTCATTTAACGCCCCACATGACCTGAGCAACCAGTACCACTTTTTGGGCCATGCCCGTTATACGGTGGATGAAGATACGCGGATCAGCCTGATTGCAGGCATTTCCAACGCGGAATACCAGCTCCCTAACAACCCCGGCCTAACGCCCGATAGCTGGAGCCAAAACTACACACCTCCCGCAGGGGCCACTACCAACAGCGATAGCCTGAACGAACACCAAAAGCAGATTACCGACTTTGCCGTGCTGGCCCTGCAAAAGGAAATTGGAGCTTTTAGCCTACAGGATTCCGTTTTTACCCGCTACAGCTCCCTGCGCTACTCCCCCGACCCCACGGGGGACCTGCTCTACCTTGGCAATGCCCAGCGGGCCGCGCGCTCGGTCTTTTCCACCGGCACCCAGCACGACGTAACCTGGCGCGCAGCGCGCGACCATACTGTGCGCTTCGGGTTTCAGGTTTTTGTGGAACGCAATGTTTCGAGCACCACATCAACCGTTTTCCCACAGACCAATGTTGGCAGCACCCCGCCCACATACGGCCCCAACCCCTTTAATGTGTATGACAGCAGCGGCAAAACCGGCATGGTTTATGGCGTGTACGCGCAGGACGAATGGCGCCCCTTGCGTAACCTGACCATCAATTACGGCCTGCGTTTTGATGGCGTGAGCGAATACACCGCCGAACACCAGTTTAGCCCGCGTGTAAACCTTGTGTGGAAACCATGGAAAAACGGCACCCTGCACGCAGGCTACTCGCGCTATTTTACCCCCCCACCGTTTGAAATTGTAAGCGGGGCATCGCTTACCCATCTGTACGGCACCAGTGGCGCACCCAATTCGCTCACAAACAGCAAAGTGCGTGCCGAGCGCGACCATTATTTTGACGCAGGGTTTGACCAGACCATTCTGCCCGGCTGGCATATTGCCTTTGACGCCTATTACAAACTGGCCAAGAACCTGATTGATGAGGGCCAGTTTGGCGCCCCCATTATTCTGAGCGGCTTTAACTACCGCCATGGGCAGGTAAATGGGTACGAAGTCAGCACCTCCTACGACCGCGGCCCACTCTCCCTTTACGGTAATTTTGCATGGTCACGCGCCATTGGTAAAAAAATTACCAGTGCGCAGTTCAATTTTGACCAGGGCGAACTGGACTACATCAGCAGCCGCTGGGTCCATCTGGACCATGACCAGCGCTGGACCGCATCTGCTGGAGCAGCATACACATTTTTCCACAAAACCCGTGCTCCGCTACGCCTGTCCGCCACACTGGTCTATGGCAGTGGCCTGCGCGCGGATGATGATGCAAACGGCATCCCCAACGGGCTTGCATTAACACCTTATGCTACCGTTAATTTTTCTGCCGTGCAGACCATTCACAACACCTTTGGCTCGGCATGGCAGGGGGACACGCAGCTAAGGCTGGATGTGATCAATCTGGGAGACCACACCTACATGCTGCGTGATGGTTCGGGCATTGGTGTTACCGCACCCCAATACGGCCTGCGCAGGACCATACTGTGCGGTATATCGCAAGGGTTTTAACAACCGGGGCTGAATGGGCACACCCCGTTCAGCCCTGTTTTCTGCCACTCACCACAAACCGTCCGGCCCACAGCACCAGCAGGGCAAGCAGAGCAATACCCGCACTCCATGCCAGCACCGCGTAAGGGCCGGCGGCACCCAGCACGACCCCGCCGCATAAAGCACCCCCACCAATACCGGCATTAAAGCCGGTCACGCTAAAGGAGCATGCGGCCTCGCGCTCATCCGGAGCCAGTTCCATGGCGTAACTCTGGGGGGCCATGTTCATAACCGCGCCAACAATCCCCCACACGACCATATCCACCCAGACCAGACCGGGCCACCAGCCTGCCGCCACCATAATGCCGTGGCTGGCTACAAGCGCCGCCGTTGCCACACCAATCAGCCGTCCGGCAGAACAGGGTAGCCGCCCCCCCACCCAGTTGCCACCAACCCCCGCAACGCCATACACCAGCAGCAGAACGGGAATAAGCCGTTCAGGACTATGCGGAATGGTTTGCAGGAGCGGGATGATATACGTGTAAGCCGTAAAATGCGCGATAATCACCAGCATTGTCAGCACGGCAATATAAACGAACACGGGCTGGCGGAGCAGGCGCAGCAGGTCCAGCCGCCGCCGCTGGGCCGGCATGGCGGGCAACAGCACCAGAGCTGCGGCAAACACCGCCAGAGCCCCTGCACCGCAGGTTAAAAAAGCCGCACGCCAGCCCAGCCATTGCCCAATGGCGGACACAAGGGGAATACCCCCGGCAAACCCCACCGCAACCCCTGTAAAAGCCCAGCCCGTGGCCCGTGCCACAGGTATGTCTGGCGCCAGACGGACCGCAACCCCCGCAATAACCGACCAGAAAATACCATGCCCCAATGCCAGCATAATGCGTAGCACGGCCATGAGCGCATAATTGGTGACAAAGGCGCAGGCTATATCCACCCCGCCAGCCAGCAGCAGCAGGCTGGCCACAAGTACCCGCCGGTCCACGCCAGAAGTCAGCAATGTTAGCGGAATGGCCGTTAACGCCACCAGCCAGGCATAGCCTGTAACCAGCAGCCCAACCTGAGCGGGGGATACATGCAGCCCCTGTGCAATATCGGTCAGCAACCCAATGGGCATGACCTCGGTCACAAGCCATATGAACGCCCCGACCGAGAGCATGACAAGACGTACCATGGCAGCATAACCCGACAGAATGGAAAAGAAGGCAGACGTGCCCCTACTATGCCAGCCCCGCCTGCACAACCACGCAGAAAACCGTAAGGGCAGGCACGCTCTACTCAGACACGGCACGCCCGATACACCGACCCATAAAAACAGGGGGTGGCGGGCATATGCCCGCCACCCCCTGCATGCACCGCATTAAAACGCTGGAGTTCAGGCCACAGGCTGGGCGGGGGCTGAGGCATCGCCCAGAGCCGCCTTGAGCCGTGCTTCTGCTTCGGGGGAGAGGGATGTCTGCAAAATACGGGCATGGCCTTTGAACTGTTGCAGATCGGCCAGAACCTTATCCGGCTGGGATTTGCGCACCAGCACAAACAGGGCAGAGGTGTTGGGGGGAATGGTGTCGCTCAGTTTGGTAATAAACCCGTCATCAATCCCGTAATCGGACATCTTGCCTGCCAGAGCGCCTGCACCGGCCCCAACGGCACTGCCAATAACAAAGCCTGCCAGCGGGTTAAGGCACAAAAGCCCGACCACCGCACCCCAGAACCCGCCAGAGAACAGCCCCCAGGATGCACCCGCTTTTTCCAGATTAACGCTCTGGTGCAAACGCGGCTTGCCGGTGGCATCCCGCGTGACCACAACGGCATCTTCCAGGTCTAGCAGGTATTCTTTCTGCAAGGTGTGGCATTCGCTCAGCACCTTGGCGGCGTCATCAATATGGTCAAAGCCCAGCACGATCAGATCAGACATGGTATTTCCTTGCTTTTGCGGCTTTCCCCCAAAAAGGGGCAACCACGTGAACCCTACGTAATGTAGGGAGCGGGCAAGGCCTTTGCCAGAGTGCTGCGCACAGGGCTGCCAGATGTTTTTTATTTAATATTCCGCCCTGCAACTCCACCGCCCTGCGGTCCGTTGCACCTGTATCTCCTTTTTTAACAACAGGGGGCTACCATGACATTCCTTAACACCGTCTCCAATGCCATCACGCATGTGGGGGATTTTATTACCGGCGCCACGGGCGACAAATCGGGCCTGATGACCGCACTGAACGAAGTGCTCGGTCCCGTCCCCCGGCCCGACCTACCCAGTAAGCTGGAAAAACGCGCACAGGCCATGGGCATGATCAGCACCATACGCCGCTGGCAGAGCGCGCCACACAGCCCACCCGCAACCGAAGCAGAAGTGCGGGGATTCTTTTTGCAAGAAGAACTGGACTGGTTTTCTGAACAGACAGGCCTTTCCGACCTGGCAACCATGAAGATGATCCGCAAGATGCTGCCGCAATGCGTCAGGCTGCGGGCCATCCATGACCCGTCCCTTTTCCCGCAGCCGCCCACGGTTCGGGAATGAACCGCCAACCCGCCTGACCTGATGTGGCAGGCATACGATGCCCCCACATCAGGCACGGCTCTACTGTACCGCACCGGGCAGGCACGCTGGCCCAGCACAGTTAACAGGTGCAAAAAAACCTTCTGGCCAGAGGCGTAATATCAGGGGAGTTCGCTCAGATTCCACCCGGTCTGTGCATCATGCACCGCGCTGAGCGGAATGGCGTTGGGCAGGCGTACATTGGCTGGCAGGGCCATAACCGCGCGCAAGGCCCGGAACAGCGCCCCGTGGGCCACCACCAGAGGTAACCCATCTGCTGCCGTGGCGCGGTTAAGCGCACGGGCAGCTCTGCTTTTAAGCTCGGCAAACGGTTCAGCCCCCGGTGGGGTGTACTGCTCGGCTATCCAGTCATCATACCAGTCGGCAATCGGCTGGCCTTCCTGCTCGCCAAAGCAGACCTCGGCCAGATCCTCATCCACGCTCAGGGGGAGTTGCGGCAGGCCGTAGGCGACCAGTTCATCCCGCACAATCTGGGCCGTACGGTGGGCACGTTCGAGGGGGGAACACACAATGCGTGTAATGGCTCCCGCCCCTTGTGCGCGTATGGCCTGCTCGATCAGCCTGCCAGCCTCCACCGCCTGATCAATCCCGGTCTCGTTCAGCGGCACATCCGTACGCCCCTGAGAAAGACCGGCCCTGTTCCAGTCCGTCTGACCGTGCCGCAGATACCAGTATGGACGGGGGAGAAGCACGGTCATGGCACCTTCAGTCAAACAGGGACGATACGGAGCTTTCGTCCGATACGGCACGCATGGCGCGCGCCAGCAGGCCGGAAATGGTGATCTGGCGGATATTGCTGGCCGCCATGACCGGCGCTGTTGCCTGAATACTGTCTGTCAGGGTCAGCATTTCAATCGGGGACTCGGCAATACGGGGCACGGCCTGCCCGGTGAGCACACCGTGGGTAACGTATGCACCAACCGATGCCGCACCCTGCTGGGCAATGGCGCGGGCTGCGTTGCACAGTGACCCACCGCTATCCACAATATCATCCACCAGCAGGCAGTGACGCCCCTTGACGTCGCCAATCACGTTCATGACCTCGGACACGCCTGCGCGCTCACGCCGCTTGTCAATAATGGCCAGATCGGTGTTCAGGCGCTGGGCAAGCTGGCGCGCACGCACCACCCCACCCACATCGGGGGAGACAATCATAAGGTCGCGGTCACCGTACTGGGCGCGGATGTCGCGCACAAACAGGGGGGCTGCGTACAGATTGTCCACCGGAATATCAAAAAAGCCCTGAATCTGCATGGCGTGCAGGTCCAGTGTCAGCACACGGCTGGCACCGGCTTCCACCAGCAGGTTGGCAACCAGCTTGGCGCTGATAGGCGTACGGGGGCCGGATTTGCGGTCCTGACGGGCATACCCGAAATACGGAATAACTGCCGTAATACGTTTGGCCGACCCGCGACGCAGGGCGTCCAGCATGATCAGCAGTTCCATCAGGTTGTCATTCGTGGGCGTGCAGGTGCTCTGGATGACAAAAACATCCTCACCGCGCACGTTTTCATGAATTTCAACAAACACTTCCATGTCCGCAAAGCGGCGCACGGTTACGTTACACAGGGGCAGGTTCAGCTCTGCTGCAACGGCCTGGGCCAGTGGCAGGTTGCTATTACAGGCGACGATTTTCATGACAAGGACGGTTCCCGGCCTCAGCTGTTACACGAATTAGGAAGGAAGACTGCAGCGAGGGGGGGTTTAGCAACCGCGCGCCCCATTGTCATCCACCCTTCGGCCTGCCTGATGCGTCCGGGGTGCAGGCGTGGCCTAAAAGCCGCGCATCTCCGCCCTGTCCATGATCCTTAACTTGCGCAAATCCGCCCTTTTCTCTAAGTGGGAGCGTTGCGGTCGGGCCGGGTACGGGCCTGTGTCCCGGGCAAACTGCCCGCACGGGCAACACCGCCTGGCAGGTTCAGCCCTTGCCAGTCTGGTGCACAACACCCCACCAATGGCTGTTTACCGCCACATACGCCGCACCTCCGCCTCTTCCGCGCGGATAGTCACGCCCCAGAATACCCCCGGCAGGCAGCCACAGGCCCCTTGCCAGCATGGCATACCCCCTTAGTGGTAATTGCATACCTACCATGCGCAGTGCGCATAAGAATCCAACGCAACTCACGAGCCTATCACTGCCGGAGCGGGCACACATGGGCACATCCTCCGCCCGGCATGGCCGCACGGGATTCACGCCCCCACGCCATAAATCAGCCGAGCCATGCGGTTTAATCCACCAACAGGTTATTCGCAGCGCCGCCCGGACGTGACATACTGCCCGGCTGTAATGTCCGCCCGAGCGTGCCCATACGCAAGGAGCAAGCCCCAACGGAGCCAGCATGACCCGGCCACCCCCGCCCGGCAGCCGCCATAAAGCCTGTTTTACAACAGGCAGCATCATGCGGCACGTGCTGGTCATGGCCGGAACGGGGGCCATCGGGCTTATGGCCGTGTTTGCGGTTGATATGCTCAACATGGTGTATATCAGCCACCTCAACAACACCGCCATGACCGCGGCCATTGGCTTTGCCAGTGCTGTTATTGGCCTACAGATTGCCATTTCCATTGGCCTGACCATTGGCATAAGTGCCGCCACAGCGCGTGAGATCGGTGCCGGACGGCATGAGGAAGCCCGTTGCCTTGCCGCCTCTTCCATGATTGTCATGACCGTGGTCACGGGGATTCTGGGCCTTGCCACGGCCATGGAGGCCGCCCCCATCCTCCACCTGTTTGGCGCACAGGGGCAAACCCTGACCGAAGCCACAGCCTACCTGCGTATTCTCAGCGTTGCCCTGCCCCTGATCTGCGTTGGCATGGGCTGCTCGGCCCTTATGCGGGTGGTGGGGGATGCCAAAGGCTCCATGCACATTACCCTTATGGGGGCCGTGGTGGCGGCCGTACTGGACCCGCTGTTTATTTTCGGGCTGCATGAAGGGCTTGTGGGGGCTGCCATCAGCACCACCTTCTCCCGCATTGTGGTGGCCGGGGCCGGGCTGCGTGGCGCCCTGCGGCACAGCATGCTGGCCCGCCCCTGCCTGCGCCGCATTATGCCCGACACCCGCCGGGTGGCTGGCATATCGCTCCCCGCTATCCTGACCAATCTGGCAACACCCGCAGGGGGGGTGTACGTCACGCGCGCCATGTCCAGCTTTGGGCTGGAAGCCGTGGCGGGGCAGGCCTCTATTGAGCGCATGGTGCCGGTGCTGTTCTCGCTCGTGTTTGCGCTGACTGGCTCGGTCGGCCCGATCATGGGCCAGAATGTGGGCGCAGGCCGCCCCGACCGTGTGCGCCAGACCCTGACAGCCGCACTTAAGCTGGTTGTGCTCAGCGTAGGGCTGACCTGGGTTGCACTCTACTTTGCGCAGGACCTGATTATTGCCATGTACAATGCACAGGGGAATGCTGCGGCACTTCTGCACCTGTTCTGCACATGGACCATTGGCAGTTACCTGTTTGTTGGCATGCTGTTTGTTGCCAATGCCGCATTCAACAACCTTGGCTTCCCCCTGTATTCCACCGCGTTCAACTGGGGGCGGGCAACGCTGGGCACCATTCCGTTTGTTCTGCTATGCGCGCATTATGGCCCGCAGGGGGTACAGGTGGGGCAGGCCATGGGTGCAGTGCTGTTTGGGTCATTTGCGGTCTTGACTGCATTCCGTGTCACGCAAACACTCACATCGGCTCCCGCGTCGCACCCTCCGGCGCAGGATATGCGGAGCACGCCAGTTTCTGACGTGCCAACCACCAGTGCAGAAGCCGCCATGGCGGAACTGGACGAAGTGGAAAGTGCCTCCGACCTTTAACCGAGGGGACAGGAATACGCACATGTCCAAGCTGACCACGCAAGAACGCAATGCCCTGCCCGATAGCGCCTTTGCCCTACCCGGCCGCCGCTACCCCATACCAGACGCCACCCATGCAAGGGATGCCCTTGCCCGCGCGAGCGAAATGCTGCATCGGGGCAACCTGACACAGGCGGAATACGACCTGATCCACAGCAAGGCGGAAGCCGTGCTGCGCCAAGAACGACTGTAACGGACCTGAATGCTCGATAAACTCTACGCCCGCGTTCTGCGGCATGCCGCCAGCCCCCACGCACCTTTATGGCTGGCGGCACTGGCTTTTGCAGAAGCCAGCTTTTTCCCCCTCCCGCCGGAAACGCTGCTTGTCCCCATGGTGCTGGCACAAAAGGACAAGGCATGGCGGTACGCCGCCATCTGCACCGTGGCCAGTGTGGCCGGTGGCCTGCTGGGCTGGCTGATTGGCGCGCTGTTGCTGGATACGCTGGCAAAACCCATTGTGCATTTTTACCATGCCGAACACACACTGCTCTCCTTGCAGGAAAAATTCCGCCAGTGGGGGGTATGGATCATTCTGTTCAAGGGGTTGACCCCCATCCCCTACAAGTTTGTGACCATTGCCAGCGGCATGGCGCATTTTGCCATTCTGCCCTTTATGTGCGCGAGCCTTGTAACCCGTGGCGCGCGTTTTGCGCTGGTGGCGGGCCTGCTGCGCCGCTTTGGCCCAACCATTCAGGATTTTCTGGAAACCCGCCTGCCGCTGGTTACGGGCGTATTCGCCCTTGCCCTGCTTGGCGGCTTTTTGGCGCTGCGCTACCTGTAGCCCCTTAACGGGGCCATATGGCCCCTGTGGCGCACAAGGCAGGCGCGCTCTGGCACGCCTTGCGCTCCACCCCCTGCTCGCGCAGGTAGAAAGACCCAGTTTTTAACACCCCATCCACACCACCAGAACCAACGCGGGAGGCACATCAGGCATGGCAACTCAGATTGCAGTCATTACAGGAGCAGGTTCGGGCATTGGCCGTGCAGCAGCCCGCGCACTGGGGCGCGCGGGGTTTGATGTCGCCCTGCTGGGGCGGGACAGAGAACGCCTGGAAGCCACGGCACAGAATCTGGCCCAGCATTCCGTCCGCTCCCTTGTCATCAGCGTGGACGTGGCCGACGCACAGGCCGTGCAGGACGCCGCCAACCGGGTTGAAAGCGAACTCGGCCCCATTTCTGTCTGGGCCAACTGCGCGGGGGCCACAGTTGTTGGTCAGGTTGCAGCCCTGAATGCACAGGACATCGCACGGGCCACGCAAGTGACCTATCTTGGCAGCGTTAACGGCACACTGGCAGCCCTGAACGTTATGCGGCGCAGGGGACAGGGGGCAATTATCAACCTTAATCTGGCCCCCACACTGCGTGACCTGCCCCTACAGGCAGCAGAAAACGGCTCCCGCGCGGCACTGCGCGGCTTTTGCAACAGCCTGCGCACGGAACTGCGGCATGATGCAGACCATATCCGCATTGTTATGGTGGACCTGCCTGCCATTAACACCCCGCATTATGGCTGGACCCGCAACCTGACTGGCAAGCGGCTCAAACCCTTTGGCCCGGTTTACGAACCAGAAGTTGCCGCAGAGGCCATTTGCCGCGCGGCCTTTACTACCAGCCGCTCCATTTCCATCGGTTGGGCCAACAGCTTTGCCGCCCTTTGGCGTCTGGCTGGCCGTAGCTGCCGCGAGGCCCGGCTGGCCAGCCACGGCTACAAAGCCCAGATGAGCCATGACTGGGCCGAGGGCATTCAGCCAGATGACCTGTACAACCCGGTACCCGGCGCTTACGGCGCCGAAGGCCCGTTTGAAGCCAAGGCCCGCAGGCTGAACAGCCCGTTTACAATTTTTGTCTCATCCGGTCTGCGGGCCAGCCTGTTTGGTGCGCTCGCGGCCATGGGGCTGAGTGCGGCATTCAACCACATCCGCCAGTGCCGCAAAGACTGATCCCGCACGATCAGGGCCGTTAAAGCCCTCCCCCCTGCGTACCCCACCTCAGGCGTGGAAGCGCAGGGGGGGCGGAGTTATAAAAAACTACCCCGCCCTGCAAAGCTCATTTGTTCAGGCCCGTAACCTGCCATCCCCCACCCCGGCCAGAGGCGGCACAACAAATGGCCCCGCCGCATGGACCTGAATGGTCAGCAGCCCGATCAGCCCTTCCTTTACCCCCTTGAGCGGTAATTCGGCATAACCTGTGGTCCAGCGGCTTATTGCGTTGGCCTCCATAACATGCCAGCCGGGCCATGCGGCGCCCTCCGCCCGCAAGTGGCAAATCTGGGGCACATGCCGGCCACCACTAAACAGGGTTATGCCCCCTATTTTGACCCCAAAAGTACGCCTGCCATCCCCATAAGCACCATGAGCAGCCGAAGGCTGGGTGGTGCGCGAGGTGAGGAAAACCTTTTTCACCCCGACTGGCAGCATGTAAAAGCACCTGTCTCCCTCACGCCGCAGCAGCCTGATACGCTGCCCCCGATCCGTGACCAGAAACAGGTCCGGGTCCATGCTCAGTTCCGGTGCAGCCGCAAACGGCCTGCACCCCGGCACGCTGGGGCCGCGTGCGCGCAACTGGGCAAACATGGCTGCCAATGCCGCCCGCTCCACCTGCGGGGATGGCAGAACCTCCTTCTCCCACACATGGGGGGCCGCACGGCCCACACGCACGACCCCGCCGGCCCATGCCTCTGCCTGCCCAGCCTCCTGCGCCAGATAAAACTCTGTGGGTACGCCATTGGCTACAAGAACAGCATGCGTTTCTGTTTGCATAAGGGTGTAATTATAGCTGGTAATACTGTGATCATAAAAAATACTGCCACCATTCACCAGCAGGCGTACGGGCACAAAGCGCCCATTATGCAAAACGGTATGCTGGGGGGTAAGCAGCAGGTCCCGGTCGGGCAGGTTCTGCCCCAGTGCATGGCGTAAAACGCGAATGGGGTAGCCTGCCTCCTCCTCCGCGCAGTCGGGGCGGACCTGCACATGCCCGCGGGCAACCCACAACAAACGCTGGGTTGTCATGCCACCCTTGCTCCACACATCTACAAGGCTGCCGGCCTGCAATGTCTCTACCTCTGCGGGAGCATTTGCGGTGTGGATATCCGTGCCCTCAATAAAGCAGGCTCGGGTACGGGTCTGGCCTTTTGCCGCCGTAATGCGCAGCGGGCAGCGTGTATCGGCCACATGGTATTCCCCGGCATCCAGCACGGCACCCTGGGCCAGTTCCACGGTAAAACGCCCGACTTCCTCCTGCCCCTGACCGTACAGGACAATGCTCCGGCAATGGCGGTCCGCGCTCACGCGGCAGGTCACGACTGGCTGAGCACTATGGCGGACCTCGATCATGGCCTGTTCGGGGTTGTAATCCATGATTGCGGTGCCAGACAGGTCAAACGGTGCGTAATCCGCGTGGATCACCACCGTACCGCCTCCGGCCCCAAAGCGCACCGTGGCCCCGCACAGCACCTCGGCCAGCCCAGCCCCGCAGGAGAACACACCCCCATAGGCAATGTTCAGTTCCACGCCATCAAGTGTGGCATTGGGCTCCGTGGGGGCAAACATGGCGTATCCCCCCACCACATACACCCGCAAACCAGCGGGCGCACCAAGGGCCACACCCAGCAGGGCATTACCACCTATGTAAAATGCACTCCCCAACGGAGCGTGCCCGGTAGCGGGGCCTATGCCAAACGTGGCGTGCACGCCCGGCGGCACAACATAGGTGCCCCCCGCAGGCGCTGGCACGGCACGGGACGACCCATGCGTGCCTAAAAGGACATTCCCGTTGGTTTGTCCGCCAAAAATGGCAGGGTGAATAACACCGGCATAAATGCGCGTACCATCGGGGGCGGTCATGGCCACATGGTAGCCGTCGCGCACCCCCAGAAAACCCTGATGGTCCGTAATTGCGCAGCTTACGCCATTGGTATTGACATAATGCACCATCGCCACCCCCCTCCCCTGTAAAATACCCTGAAGGAAAAGGCTTAGTGGCCGAATTATAAAAAATGGTTAATGAATCTTTATACGCTATACGCGTTGACGATAAATTAACTCTGTAGGCGCATTATACCAGACCGCCCCCCCACACCCACCATGCGGAGTGTGCGTCTTCCAGCCGGTCTGCGGCCTGCCGTGCCGCCTGCGGTGTGGCAAACAGCCCAAAACATGTTGCGCCAGACCCGCTCATACGGGCCATAAGGCAGCCATCCTGCCCGCCAATATCCGCCAGAACATGGCCAACAGGGGGGCAGACAGCACAGGCAGCCTCTTCCAGACTATTCCCTTGCTGTTTGAGAAAAGCCACCACATCGGCAATATCGGCCCAGTTATCGGGCAAGGGAGCGCGCGGCAGAAAAGCCCCATCCCGCCGGCGGAACACCTCGGGGGTGGAAACAGCCTGCCCGCAATTTACCAGAACCATCCCGCATTCGGGCAGGTGGGCGGCGGGGGTCAGGTTTTCCCCTATTCCTTCCATCCGCATTGTCTGGCTGAGCAGGCAGACGGGCACATCCGCCCCCAGTGTCTGGGCCAGTGCCAGCAGGTCTGCCCGGCTGGCCTGTACGTTCCATGCCCGGTCCAGCAGGCGCAGGGCCGCAGCGGCATCAGCCGAACCTCCGCCAATGCCAGAGGCCACAGGCAGCTTTTTTTCCAGCACCAGTGTACCACCCGGCAGCCGGGTCTGGCTCCCGCGCAGCCTCTGCAAGGCATGGGCCGCACGAAGCACAAGGTTGTCCGCCCCCGTGGAGGCAGCATCCAGCACACGGCCAAAACGGCCGGTAACATGCAGGCTCAGTGGTTCGGGGCCGGGCTGGTAGTGCAGCACATCGCCCGCCCCGGCAAACACCACCAGACTGTCCAGCAGGTGGTAGCCATCTGCCCGGCGGCCGGTAACGTGCAGGTACAGGTTAACCTTGGCGGGGGCTGCCTCTGTAAATGCAAAGGTGGAGACATCCAGTGCTGCAACGGTCACGGCGTGTGCTTTCCTTGTTCCTGAACAGGTTGTGCGGGGGCGGGTTGCGCGGCCGGAACCGGCTGTACCGCAGGGCTACCCGCCCCGGCAGGAGGTGTGGGGGGAACACCCGCTTTTTGCAAGGCCGCCCGTATAAGGCTTTCATCCGCCGGGCTGGGGTGTAAGCCCAGCGCCACATTCCACTGGTCCACGGCTTCGGTCTTGCGGCCAATACGCCAGTAGGCCTCGCCCAGATGGTAGTTTACCTCCGGGTCTTCCGGTGTCTGCTCGGCGGCTTTTTCCAGCAGGGGAATCCCCCCCGCCAGATCACCCTGCTCCACGCGCACCCAACCCAGACTGTCTGTTATGGCGGCGTCCTGGTCATCCAGCGCATGGGCCTTGCGCAAAAGCTGTTCGGCTTCGGCCAGGTCTTCATGCTGTTCGACCATGCCGTAACCCAGAAAATTGAGTAAAAGCGGCTCATCCGGGGCATAGGCCAGCGCAGCGCGGGTATCATTTTTGGCCGCGGCCCAGTCCCCGGCTTCATGGTAGGCCATGCCGCGCAGGAACAGGAGCGTCCAGTCCGGGCTTTTCTGCACATTGGCCAGATCAATTGCACGGGTATAGGCGGCTATGGCGGCCTTCCAGTCCTTGGTCTGGCTGAAGGCGTTACCCAGCGAGCGCTCTATAATAATCTGGCCCGGCACCTGCTGGGCAAGATGCTGGAGGAGCGGTATGGCCTCGGCCGGGTGGTCGTTGGTGGTTTCCAGCACCGCAAGGCGCAGGGTCGCGACCATGGCCAGCGGGTCCTGCGGGGGAACGCGCACCAGTGTTTCGCGCGCGGCGGCAAAATGGTGCTCGTCGTCCTGAATTTCCGCCAGCATCAGGCGGGCATCAGCCAGCGTTGGGTCCATGGCCAGCGCAAAGCCCAGCATCAGGCGGGCGGCCTCATTAAACTGGAACAGGTTGAGCGCACTGCCCTCCCCTTCCATTCCCTGCTGGGCTTGCTCCCGCGCCTGCTGGCGGAGCAGGAAGGCCGTTAGCACATAGGCACGGGCGATTCCCTCCCGCGCGGATGTCACGGGGTAATGGGCGATTTCCGCCTGCAGGGCGGGGCCTGCCAGCCCCAGAATGGAGTCTGTTGCCACCAGTTTACGAATAACGGCCCGTGCCTTGTCCTGCTGGCCATGGTTCCATAGCCACGCCGCGTGGGAGCGGGTCAGGAGCATGTCGTAGCCGGGCATGGCCTTCTGGGCCTGCACAAACAGCGCCCCCGCCCGGTCGGACTGGCCTGCCACCTGCGCAATAAGTGCGGCATGCAGGGTATAAAACGGCATAAGACCGGAGCCGGGCACATGGAGCAGGTTTTCTATTGCCTCATCCGCGTGGCCCTGCGCCTGCTGGCACCACGCCAGCAGCAGCGGCACAATCAGGCGGGCCATGGGGTCGGCCCCGGCACGGTGGTAATACTGCACGGCCTCGGGCCATGCGCCGCGCATAGCTGCGTCATCCCCCAGAACAAGGGCGGAGATCACACTCCTGTCCTGTGGTGTTTTATCCACAACCCGGGCCAGTTCCACCGCCTGAGGGGCACCGACCATGACGCTGCGTACAAAAGCCTGCCGCAACAGGTCTGCATCCGCCGGGTCCGCCTGCAATGCCTTGCGGAAGGCCTGTGCTGCCTCAAGGTCATCCCCCAGGCGCACAGCCACGATCCCGCGCAGGTAAGCCTCCGAATCGACATACCCGTGCCCGGCTTGGGCGGCGGGGCCGGTTTTATGGTGTAAAACACGTGCAGGCTCAGGCACCGCCGCCAGCGCAGGCGACACCAGCATGGTGGCAGACAGCAGGAAAACCGTAGGCATAAGACGACAAAACAGCATAAGAACCCTATTCAGGCTGAGACGGCAGCACCGGGTTGCCGCGGCTGGCGGCCCACATCTGCCAGCATAGCAAATGAGGAACGACATGAACGGCTGGCTTTGTCTCTACCGCGCTCATGCCAAACCGCCAAACCATCCGCTCCATATTCTGGTCCACCCCGTGATTGTGATAGGGGTGGGATAATGCACGATGCCCTCTCCCTCCTCCGCCTCTATACCGAATGGGGGGTGGATACCGCCGTAACCGACACCGCCACAGACCACCGCCTGAGCGGGGCCGGCGCGCACCATCTGCCACGCCTGCCCACCCCCGGCAAACCCCGCCAGAGCGCGCCAGCCGTGCAGGCTCCGCCCATGGTAGCGCCCCATACCCTGCGGCAGAACCCCACCCCTGCCGCGGGGGGCGAAGGCGGCATTACCAGCCTGGGCGAGTCCATAGCCCTTGCCCAGCAGGCCGCCGCACAGGCAAGCACACCGGATGCCCTGCGCACTGCCATGGAGCGGTTTGATGCATGCTCCCTGCGCGGCACGGCCATGCACACACTCCTGCCCTCCGGCCCGACCAACGCCCCGCTCATGCTGATCGGGGAAGCCCCTGATGCGGATGAGGACCGGAGCGGCCATGTTTTTGCCGGCCTGTGTGGCACCTTGCTGGATACACTGCTGGCCCCGCTGCCACTGGAACGCAGCCAGCTAACCCTTGCCACCGCCCTGCCGTGGCGCCCCCCGGGTGGCCGCCCCCCATCGGATGCGGAACAGCGCATCTGCCTGCCCTTCCTGCACCGTGCGATCACTCTGTTTGCCCCCCGCCGCCTTGTGCTGTGCGGCCGCCTGCCCGCAACCATGCTGCTCGGCAAAGACACCCCCGCCGCACGGCGCGAATGGGGCACGCTGGCCCTGCCCGGTCTGGGGGATGTGCCGGTTCTGGCCATGCGCCACCCGCTCCAGCTCCGTGCCTCCCCCACAGCCCGGCGGGAGATATGGCAAACGCTTATGCTGGTGATGAAAACACTGCGTGACACGCCATGAAGCAACCAAGGGGATAGTGGCAATATCCCCACACCCGTCACAAAGAATTACAGCATGAAATAACGCCAAATACCTTTGAAAAACAAAGAACTCCAAAAGCAACAACCGTTGCGTTACGCCAAAGCGCGCAATGGTTTCTCCAACACGCCAACCAATGTTTACACAGAGTAAACTTGCTTTTTGCGCGCAAAAAGCCTAGACCCCGCCAGCCATGCGAGCGATAGGTCAAATTCCTCATCAGATCGCGGCAAAAGCCTTTTTGGCTGGAGCCGCTCTTTTGGCCAGCGCTTCCGTCACCACGACGAGAGCCCATGCCAGTTCCCCGGACCACGGGGCGGAACCGCACAGCGAAGAGCTGGCGATGGTTCTGCCGCGCCGGGCTTTTCCGGAAGGCGATGATCTTGTACTACCCAGACCACTGCCACAGGATGTAGCAACCAACATCCGTGCCGTTTTCCGTCTCCAGCGCATGGGTGCGTTTGCCGAGGCGATCAACAGCACCACCCATCTGACCGACTCACTGCTGCTGGGTGAGGTGGAGGCAAACCGCTACCTCAACCCCAGCTACCACCCCAGTGCGACCGAGCTGCGCAACTGGCTCAAGCAATACACCTCCTACGCGGATGCTCCGGCCGTATGGGCGCGGCTTGCCGCCCTGCCCGAACGGGGTGGGCCCATGCCCGCAGCCCCTTCCACCGAGCATCTGGCCCCCGAACACGCCGCCCTTGCGGCAGGGCCGCTGCAGGAGTTCACCCGCAACCCCATGCTGGACCGCACCTTGCGTGAACGCACGACATGGGGCCTTAAAGGTGTGCATAGTGCTCTGCACCTGATCAGCATCACGCCGGGTATGACCCCTGCGTATGCCGCCCAATTGCAGGCCGAAACCGCACAGGCCATGCTGGCCGCGGGTGAAACCGATCTGGCGCTGGACATCAGCCGCACAGCCAACACCGTATCCCACGGGCGCAATGCGCTGGCGGGTTATGTGGCCGGGCTGGCCCTGTGGCAGAAGCAGGACTACGCGCAGGCCAGACAGTTTTTTGAACGTGCCTCCCACGCACCGCGCGCCACGCCGGAAATGCGGGCCGCAAACGCCTTCTGGGCCGCGCGGACGCACGAAAAAACCAATAACCCCCACAGCCAGCACCTGTGGCTCCAGCATGCCGCCACCTTCCCCCGCACATTCTACGGGCTTCTGGCGAACACCATGCTGCGTGCGGCAAGCACCCCACACAAGCTGAGCGAACGCCACGGCCTTGCCAGCTTTGCTCCGCTGGAAAGCTCGGGCGCTAACAGCCAGAGCACGGCCTCCGCCCCGGTTCTGACCGAAATTGACATAGAAGCCGTGGGGAATACCGAGGTTGGCCGGCGCGTATTTGCCCTGCTTCAGGTCGGGGAGCCGGAAATAGCGGAAAACGCCATGCGCCGCGCATGGCCCAACCTGCATGACGTCACCCTCGCCCGGTCCTTCCAGCTGGTAGCCGGGGCGGCGGGGCTGCATGATCTTGCGCGCGAAATGGAGGATTCCCTGCAAAGCCAGGCAACCTCCGCGCAAAGCACGGACGATGCTCCCCTGCCACAACTGCGCCCACGCAACGGCTTTACCATGGACCCGGCACTTGTTTACGCGCTGGCCCGTGTGGAATCCAACTTTGATGCCCGCGCCGTATCCGGCGCAGGGGCCCATGGGCTGATGCAGATCCGCCCCATAACGGCCGATTTTGTTACCAGTGCCTCTGCCTCCAACCCCAACCACAGGTTTGAGCGCTCGGCCTCTGCCCTGCATGACCCCAGCCTTAATCTGGAAATCGGGCAGCGCTACGTGCAGTATCTGGCCAAGCTGACCCAGCAGGCCAACCATACCGAAGCACGGGGCGGGGACATCATCCGCCTGCTGGCCAGTTACAATGCAGGCCCCAACGCACTAGCCCACTGGGAGAATCTGGCGGCATCCTCGGATGATCCGCTCATGTTCATGGAACTGCTCCCCAACCAGGAAACCCGGAACTACGTCCACCGGACCCTGACCTATCTGTGGCGCTATGCTGCAAAAATGAAGCTGCCCACCCCTTCCCTGAGTGCTCTGGCACACGGCACATGGCCTGACTTTGCGGATGAAACCGCTCTGGCCAGCACCCTGCATTAAATCAATGCAGGCTCAGGGGGCTTTCCCTTCGGGGAGTGTGGGGTAAGCACCTTACAATCCGGCCTGAGCATTCGCTTGCACAACAAAGGGGCGCTGGCATAAGCCAAGCGCCCCTTTGTTGTATCTCCCCTGCCAGAACAGGCCGGGCACCATACAGGCACACCCCACACCGGCCCGGCACACATGCGGGGAACGGGAGGAGGTGTGCCCGGTCGGGTCTCCCCTCAGTTCTCCGCAAGTGCCTGACGGCTGGCCCGCACACGGGCCACACGGCGGCCTTCCACTTCCAGCACCTCAAACAACCAGCCATCATAGGCCACCTTATCCCCCGCCGCAGGCACACGCCGCAGCAGGGCCAGCAGTAGGCCACCCAGAGTGTGGTAGCTGCCTTCCTCCGGCAAAGAGCGCAGGCCCAGCATATCCTTGATCTCATCCACCGAGGCGGTTCCTTCAAGGCTGATCACAGCATCGGGCGCAGGCACGTTAGCCGCGTGGTGGCTGGACTGGGGCTGCTCGTGCGAGGTTTCCCCCACAATGGCGTCAAACAGGTCCGCCGGGGTCACGACCCCTTCAAACGCCCCGTATTCGTCCAGCACGAAGGCCATACCCAGACTGATGCTACGCATACGCTCCAGCATATCCAGCGCGGAAATGCTGTCCGGCACCACCACCATCGGCCGCATGCCCGCTTCAATGGAAACAGGCATGCCCTCAAGCACCCGGTCCAGCATGTCCTTGGCCAGAATAACGCCCACGGGGTTATCCACCCCCCCTTCGCACACCACAATGCGGGCGTAGCTGGTCTGCTTGAGCACCTGCACCAGTGCCTCACGCCCGGCATGGCGGTCTATCCAGCACAGTTCGTTTCTGGGCGTCATAATTGCCCGTACAGGCCGGTCTGCCAGCCGCAGGAGCCGCTCGATCATGCTGCGCTCCTCGTGCTCCAGCACGCCCAGACGCGCTCCTTCGGCTATGTAGGCTTTGAGTTCTTCTTCCGTCAGGCTCTGGTTGACCGCATCACTCGCCCCCATCAGGCGCAGAACCATGTTGGAGGAAGCCCGCAGCAGCATGACCACCGGGCCCGTGACCCTGGCCAGCAGTTCCAGCGGCATGGCCAGACGGGCAGCCATTTTTTCCGGCTCCCGCAGAGCAAGCTGCTTGGGCACCAGTTCCCCCAGCACCAGCATGATGGCGGTAATGAAAACCACCACAACAACCATGGAAAGCTGCGGGGCAAAGGGTTTGAGAAGGGCAAAGCGTTCCAGAATGGGGGTCAGGTGTGCCTCGATCTGCACACCACCAAACGTGCCTTCCAGAATGGAGACAAGCGTCATGCCCACCTGCACCGTGGGCAGGAAGATCTGCGGGTCCTCGGCCAACCGCATGGCCCGGTCCGCACCGCGCATACCGCTCTCCTGCAACTGCGCCAGACGCGGCTTACGCACGGAAATAAGGGCGAGTTCACCCATGGCGAACACGGCGTTGAGGAAAACCAGAAAGAAAATAACAAGAATGGAAAGTGCCATGGGTAAAACCAACACGCCTTTATGCTGTAGCGGGCTTTGCGCAACAAAAGCCCCACGCGCACGATAAGGGATGATCCCGCGGGAGACCAGCGCCGAACATGCGACCCTCCCTACCGGCTAGGTCCATGCAGCGTGTGTATGCCTGCCCATCGGATAAAGCGGACCAAATCGGTATTCTTTTTACGGCAGGCACAAAAAAACGGCTCCCGAAGGAGCCGTTTTCTGTCTCGCCTAACCGATTCGCACAGGGCCGAATCAGTCTGCGGCACTGCTTTCTGCAGGTTCAGCAGCCTTGGGGGCCTCGTCATTCGCACCTTCGGTACGCACGACCTTAACCCGGGGAGCCTTGGCGGGCTTGCGCGCCGCAATGGCTTCCATCTGCTCTTCCACCTGCTTGGAAAACACGTACTGGGCCGGACGCTGGTTAGCCAGAGAGATTTCCGGCACCATCGGCTTTTCGGTTTCAGGGCCAAACAGCGCGACCTTGGCAATGTGCCAGGGGCGGCGGACGGCATCCATAACAGCGGTGGATTCATAACCGGAATGCACCATGCAGTCGGCGCATTTTTCGTAGTTACCGGTGCCGTAATCGTCCCACTTGGTGTCGTCCATCAGCTCACGGAAGGACTTGGCGTAGCCTTCACCCAGCAGGTAGCACGGGCGCTGCCAGCCAAACACGTTACGCAGGGGCTTACCCCACGGCGTGCAGTGGTACTGCTCGTTACCGGCAAGGAAGTTGAGGAAGAGCGGAGACTGCGTAAACCGCCACTTCTTGCCCTTGCCCAGACGGAACACATCGCGGAAGAGCTGCTTGGTTTTCTGCCGGTTGAGGAAGTGCGCCTGATCGGGTGCACGCTCGTAGGCATAGCCCGGTGCGGTCATGATCCCGTCCACGCCCATAGCCATCACTTCATCAAAGAAGTTGGCCATACGCTGGGGGTCTGCCCCATCGAACACGGTGCAGTTGATAGACACGCGGAAACCGCGCGCCTTGGCCTTTTTAATGGCGGCAACCGCGCGTTCGTACACCCCGTCCTGACAGACGGAGGCATCGTGCATGGTCTTGTCGCCATCCAGATGCACATCCCACGAGAAGAAGGGGGATGGTTCGTAATCGTCCATCTTCTTTTCAAGAAGCAGGGCGTTCGTGCACAGGTAGACGTACTTCTTGCGCGCGATCAGCCCACGGATGATTTCGGGCATTTCCTTGTGCAGCAGCGGTTCCCCGCCGGCTACGGCAATCACTGGTGCGCCTGCTTCCGCATCCGCATCCAGACATTCCTGCACGGTCATGCGCTGGTTGAGAATAGCCGCTGGGTAATCGATTTTTCCGCAGCCTGCACAGGCCAGGTTGCAGCGAAAAAGCGGCTCAAGCATGAGCACCAGCGGATAGCGCTTGCGCCCCGTAATATGCTGTTTGACAACGTAACTGCCGACCCTGACGGCCTGCATTATCGGTACGGCCATAAACCCCCGCTTTGGCGCATCCACTTAACGCCTGTATCGTGACTGGTAGTAAGACAAGTCAGTATTGAGTATGTCCATAAAGCGCGCGACCGGACCTGCTGCCTGCCTGGCCTGCTACTCCACCCGTGGACTGTTAGAAGGAGCAACAGGCGCGGAACATGTATAGCCACGCGTGTATGAGGTATTCGCCTGCATATAGGTGGCCTCGTTTGTCAAGCTCAAGTCTTTTTCGCTACCTGTTGCAAAAAAGACACAATCAGCAGCGAGTTTTGTTTCCGTGCTTGCGTTCTTTCACAAAACATTAAACCAAACCCCATTGGTTCGCGATGTCTGTCGGCATGTTAACGCGATGTAAGGCACGCCGGGAAGCAGCATACCCTGCCTGAAAAAGGCAGTTATGTGCCGTTTTCCGCTAAAAAGAAGATGGAAACAATCGCATGGACAGTTCTAAAAACCAGAACGCCGCGTCACCGATTCCCACTTTTGGCCGTTTTCCTGCGCTGGATCGTGTTCGGGTTCCTGCGGACCTGCGCAACCTGTCTGTTGAGCAGCTCAAGCAGCTTGCGGACGAACTGCGGGCCGAAACTGTGGACGCGGTCTCCACCACCGGGGGGCACCTTGGGGCCTCGCTTGGTGTTGTGGAGCTGACCGTAGCCCTGCACGCGGTGTTCGACACGCCCGATGACCGGGTGATCTGGGATGTGGGCCATCAGGCCTACCCGCACAAGATTCTGACCGGACGGCGCGAGCGCATCCGCACCCTGCGTCAGCCGGGTGGGCTGTCGGGCTTTACCCGCCGCTCCGAGAGCGAATACGACCCGTTTGGCGCGGCCCATTCCTCCACGTCCATTTCCGCAGGGCTTGGCATGGCGGTGGCACACCACCTGCGTGCCGAGGATGACCCCTCCTACCGTGAACGCAATGTGATTGCGGTAATCGGCGATGGCTCCATCTCTGCCGGCATGGCGTATGAGGCCATGAACAACGCCGCAGTGGCCGGGCCGGGCGCTGAACGCCTGATCGTGATCCTCAACGATAACGAGATGTCCATTGCTCCGCCGGTCGGGGCCATGTCCAACTACCTCTCGCGTCTCATGTCGTCGCGCAAGTTCATGGAACTGCGCGAACTGGCGGGCAAATTCGTCAAGAAGCTGCCTGCTCCGGTGGAACGCACCGCCCGCAAGGCGGACGAATACGCACGCGGCATGATTACCGGCGGCACACTGTTCGAGGAGCTGGGCTTTTACTACGTTGGCCCGGTAGACGGGCACGACCTGCCGCAGCTGGTCAATATCCTGCGCAACCTGCGCGATACGGATAAAGGCCCCATCCTGCTGCATGTGATTACGGAAAAAGGCCACGGCTACCGCCCGGCAGAAAACGCGGGCGACAAATACCACGCCGTAGCCAAGTTCAACGTCATTACCGGTGAGCAGAAGAAAGGCCCCGCAGGCCCGCCCAGCTACACCTCGGTTTTTGCGCGTGAACTTGTCCGCCGTGCCCAGACCGACAAGCGCCTGACCGCGGTCACCGCCGCCATGCCGTCCGGCACCGGGCTGGATGCTTTTGCCAAGAACTACCCCGACCGCTTTTTTGACGTAGGCATTGCCGAGCAGCACGCGGTTACCTTTGCCGCAGGCATGGCCACCGAGGGGCTACGCCCATTCTGCGCCATTTACTCCACCTTCCTCCAGCGTGCGTATGACCAGGTCATGCACGATGTGGTGCTCCAGAACCTGCCGGTCCGCTTTGCCATTGACCGCGCGGGGCTGGTCGGGGCCGATGGTGCAACACATGCCGGATCGTTTGACATCGCCTATCTGGGCTGCCTGCCGGGCATGACCATCATGGCGCCTTCAGACGAGCTGGAACTGCTGCACATGACAGCCACAGCTGCTGAGTTTGATGAAGGCCCGATTGCCCTGCGTTACCCACGCGGCAACGGGCTTGGGCTGGACCTGCCTGCCGAAGGGCAGGTGCTGGAAATTGGCAAGGGCCGCATTATCCGCGAGATGGGGCGCCAGTCCGGTGCGCAGACGGGTGGCATTGCCATTCTCTCGCTCGGGCCAAGGCTTGGGGCCTGCCTGCAGGCAGCCGACATGCTGGCGGCACAGGGCCTGCCCCCGACCGTGGCCGATGCCCGCTTTGCCAAGCCGATTGATACGGCTTTAGTGGAAAACCTTGCCCGCAACCATGCGGTGCTGATCACCATTGAGGAAGGGTCCGAAGGTGGGTTTGGCACACAGGTCTGCCACCATCTGGCCCGCACCGGGCTGCTTGACCGGGTGCGCTTCCGCCCCATGACCCTGCCCGACCGCTTTATCGACCACAACACGCAGGACGCGCAGTATGACGAGGCCGGGCTCTCCGCACCCCACATCGTCGCTACCGCTCTCAACGCACTGGGTGTGAGCGCTACGGGCATCGGAGACATGCTCGAAGCAACCTTGTCAAACCGTGCAACCGGGACAAAATCGTAAGCATGGCACGTATTTCCTTCCGCGCAGGGCTCGTGCTTGGCATGAGCATGGCGCTTCTTCCCGTAGCTGGGGCTGGCGTATCCGCCCCGGCTGCGTTTGCCCAGTCCGCCCCGTCCAGTGCAGTGATTGCCCCCGTGCAAACGCTGTACACAGCGCTGGACCAGATCGTGCAGTCCCACGGCAGCTTTGCCGAGCGCAGCCAGATCGTGGCCACAGCGGTGGACAAGTCCTATGATCTGGAAGCCGTGCTCAAAGCCTCCATCGGCCTGCGCTATAACGGGCTGAATGCAGACGAAAAGCAGAAGCTGCTGGCCGCATTCAAGGCCTACACCGTCTCGCGCTACGTGAGCAACTTCAAGCCGGGTGCGGACATCAAGTTCACCATCCAGCCCACCGTGACCGACACGGCCGTTGGCGGCAACAAGCTGGTGGTTACCGACCTTGGCGCGAGCGATGGCTCCACCCCGACCGAGATCAGCTACATCATGAACAATGCCAGCGGGTCATGGAAAATTGTGGACGTGCTGCTCAGCGATGCCCGCATCAGCCAGGCTGCGGCCCAGCGTTCGGACTTCAGCTCCACGCTGACCTCGGGTGGCGTTTCTGGCCTTATCAGCGTTCTTGAGCGCAAGGCTCAGGCCTACGCCAAAGACTAAGGGAACAGGAACAGGCGCGTGCGGCAACGCAAACAGACACACTCCCCCATTATGGGGCGCATGATGGTCGGGGCATGGTAGCGGTTTTTCCTCTTCTGGCTGCTGCCAGCGCGCTTCTTTCTGTTACTGGCTGTATCCAGTCCTCTCTGGGGGCTGGATTGCTGGCACGTTTCCGCCGCAATGAGCGGCAACCTGTTGTGCTGGGCAGCCCCCCGCCGGTAACCGTGCTCAAACCCCTGTACGGCTCCGAACCCCTGCTGGAAGAAGCTCTGGAGAGCTTTTGTACACAGGATTACCCCCATATGCAGATCCTGTTTGGCGTGCGCGATGCGGATGACCCCGCTATTGCCGTTGTACGCCGCCTGCAGGAACGCCATCCTTCGCTGGACATGGAACTTGTGGTGGACCCCGCCCTGCATGGGCTGAACCGCAAGATCAGTAACCTGATGAATATTCTGCCCAAGGCGCGGCACGATATTCTGGTTATTTCCGATTCCGACATCCATGTACGGCCCGATTACCTGCAACACATTGTATCGGCCCTGCACCAGCCCAATACAGGGCTGGTCACCACCCTGTACGCGGGTCTGCCAGCAAGTGGTTCCCTTGTGCAGATGCTGGCGGCCTGCCAGATCAACCATAATTTTCTGCCCGGTGTCATGCTCTCGCGCTATCTGGGGCGGCAGGACTGCCTGGGCGCCACCATGGCGCTGCGCCGCCAGACACTGGATGACATTGGCGGGCTGGAAGCCCTTTTACCCCATGTGGCCGATGATGCCCTGCTTGGCAGGCTGGTACGGCAGGCTGGCATGAACATTGCCATTGCCGAATGCATGACATGGACCACCATTGCCGAATCCAGCTTTGGCGAGCTGCTGCGGCACGAACTGCGCTGGGGCCGCACGGTGTGCACGCTGGCGCCAGCGGGGTATGCGGCCTCCTCCATCCAGCTCCCCCTATTCTGGGCGACGCTGGTTGTGCTTTTTCAGCCACACGCGGCATGGAGTTTGCCATTCTTCTGGGGCATATGGGCCATGCGCGGGGTTACTTCGCTGCTGATTGACCGCGCCGTGGGCGCCCGCGCGCTGTGGCCTCTTTTGCTGCTTCCCCTGCGGGACTGGCTGTCTGCCGCCATTATGGTGGGGAGTGCCAGCGGGACGGAAGTCCACTGGCGGGGCCAGACCATGCACATTGCCCCCCACCCCAATACCGCACCAACACCCGTGAGGACTCTCTCCCCCGGACCCTAGTGAACGCATGCAAAGACTTGCCTTCTTCCCATACGCCAGAGTATTTGCCTAAACCAAATGCAGATACGGAAGTCCTTGAGCCAGCATTTATGCCGGAGCTTACTGTTGGACCCCACCGTTCTACGCCCTTGTCAGGATAGAAACCGATGACGATGAGAACCCTTTTTCTCCAGCCGCCAACTTTTGATGGTTTTGATGGCGGCGCAGGCTCGCGCTATCAGGCCCGCCGTGAAATTAAATCTTTCTGGTATCCGACATGGCTGGCCCAGCCTGCTGCTCTGGTTCCCGGCAGCCGCCTGATTGACGCCCCCCCCGCCAACATGGGCATGGAGCCCATTCTGGAAGACGTGAAAAACCGCGATCTGGTGGTGCTGCACACCTCCACCCCGTCCTTTGCCAAGGACGTGCAGGTGGCCCAGATGCTCAAGGACGTTAACCCGAACCTGAAGATTGGCATGGTTGGCGCCAAGGTGGCCGTTCAGCCGGAAGAAAGCCTGCTCAAGGGTGCGCCCATCGACTTTGTTGCCCGCAATGAATTTGATTACACGATCAAAGACATTGCCGATGGCATGGACTTCAAGGACGTGGACGGCATTACGTGGCGCAACAAGGATGGCGAAATTATTGCCAACCGCGACCGCGCCATGATCGAAGACATGGACGCCCTGCCCTTCGTGACCGAAGTGTACAAGCGTGACCTGCGGATTGAAGATTACTTCATCGGCTACCTCATGCACCCGTACCTTTCCATCTACACGGGCCGTGGCTGCAAATCGCGCTGCACCTTCTGCCTGTGGCCGCAGACCGTGGGTGGCCACCGCTACCGCACCCGCAGCCCGCAGCATGTGGCAGCCGAAATCCGTCTGGCCATGCAGTACTTCCCGCAGGTTAAGGAGTTCTTCTTTGATGATGACACCTTTACCGACGACCTGCCCCGCGCCGAAGCCATTGCCCGCGAACTGGGCAAGCTGGGTGTAACCTGGTCGTGCAACGCCAAGGCCAACGTGCCCTACGACACGCTCAAGGTCCTGCGTGACAACGGCCTGCGCCTGCTTCTGGTCGGCTACGAAAGCGGCAACCAGCAGATCCTGCACAACATCAAAAAAGGCATGCGTGTTGAAGTGGCGCGTGAGTTCACCAAGAACTGCCACGAACTGGGGATCAAGATCCACGGCACCTTCATTCTGGGCCTGCCGGGCGAAACGAAGGAAACCATTCAGGAAACCATTCGCTTCGCACAGGAAATCAACCCGCACACGTTGCAGGTTTCCCTCGCGGCACCTTACCCCGGCACGGCCCTGTTCAAGGAAGCCACGGAAAACGGCTGGCTGGACGAAAGCAACGCCGAACTGCTGGACGAAAACGGCGTGCAGATTGCACCGCTGCACTACCCGCACCTGTCGCACACCGAAATCTTCAACAGCGTGGAAGAATTCTACAGGAAGTTCTACTTCCGCGCTCCCAAGATTGCCTCCATCGTAGGTGAAATGGTGCGTTCGCCCCAGATGATGAAGCGCCGCCTGCGCGAAGGTGTGGAATTCTTCCAGTTCCTTAAAGGCCGCAAGGCTGCCTGATCTGGCATAACTGATGGCGCTGGGGGGGGGATGGCGCATAAGTCCCCCACCCAGAACAGCCATGACAGCCCCCGCCCGCCAGTGCTAGACACAGGCAAAGGTTACAAAGGGCTGCCAGAACCATGAAACGCGCCATTATTTCCGCCGATGATTTCGGCATGTCGGTTGAAGTGAACGAGGCCATTGAACAGGCCCACATCAACGGCGTTCTCTCAACTGCCAGTCTTATGGTATCCGGCCCTGCTGCACAGGATGCCGTGGAACGGGCCAAACGCCTGCCCTCCCTTCATGTTGGCCTGCATCTGGTGGTTATTGAAGGACCATCGGTTCTGCCCCACAGCCGCCTGCCGCTGATTACGCGCGATAATGGCTGGTTCTCCTCCTCCCAGTTAGGGCTTGGAGTGGACTACTTCTTCCGCCCCGAAGGACGGCGGGAACTGGAGGCGGAAATTACCGCCCAGTTTGAAGCCTTCAGCCGCACGGGCCTGCCGCTGGACCACGCCAACGCCCACAAGCACATGCACCTGCACCCCACCGTAGGCAAAATGATGATTGGCATAGGCAAAGGCTACGGGCTGAATGCCGTGCGGGTACCTCTGGAGCCACCCCGCCCCCTGTATGCCGCAGGCACCTATACCGACACGCTGGGCGATGCCGCCCTGCGCCGCTGGACCGCCCTGCTGCGCCATCAGGCCCATGCTGCGGGCATGGCCACGAATGACTGGTGCTTTGGCCTGGCCTGGAGCGGGCACATGACCACCGAGCGCATGGCCGCTCTGGCAGCCCACCTGCCTGATGGTGTGTCCGAGATCTATTTCCACCCCGCCACCCACAAGAACACCATGCTCGCAGAACTGATGCCCACATACGAGCATGAGGCCGAGTTCAAGGCACTCTGCTCTCCGGGCTTTCGCAAGGGGCTGGAGCAGGCGGGGGCACAGCTTTGCGGCTGGCAGGACATCGCTCGTGGAGCATAGCTGCTGCGCGTATGTTGCAAATTTATCGTTATAACAAAAATTTGCACTCCGTTTTTACTAAAAAACCTATTTTGTTTGGTTTTGGGTAATAATGTTTCAAAACCACCCTTGACCGGACATTTCCGTTCATGCTCCTGATGGCAGACCGACAACAACAAAAACAATAACGGTCTGTCACATGGTCGCACATTCTGCCCGGCGGAATATCCGCCTCCGCTCTTATGCCGCCCAGCCTCGCGCGCTGTGGCGTTACGCCCATGCCCTGCCGGTTCATGGGGTTGTACGCACGGCCTGAACAGCAGGCCCAGCAGCACGCTCCCTTAAACAAACCCCTGCACGCATAAGACAACTCCCTCCAGCAAGAGCGAGAGGAAGCGGAATAACAATGCCAAAAATACACCGCACCCAGCGCCCCGGCACCCCCGAACACGGGCCAAAACACACCCGCACAACTGCCGCCTGCGCCATTGCGCTGGCCTCCGTGTGGCATGCGCCTTTTGGTTCTGGCGTGGCACAGGCCCAGACCACCCATGCCTCCGCCCTTACGGCCCAGCCAAGTGTGGCGCCTATTTCCGACACCATCATCAACCCCGGCAGCAAGGTCCATGCCCTGCCTGCGCAGTCCCTGCGCCCGCTGGATGCGGAAACCATTGGCCCGGACCTGAGCGCCATCCGCCGGCCGCCCAACACGCCCATTCCGCCAAGCGGGGTGCCCATTCTGCCGTCCCCCGGTCTGGCACCTTTGAGCGTGATGCCGATCATGCCATCGGAAACACCCCACTCGCTGCACCAGATCGAACTGGACTCCCTGATCAATGGGGAAGGCCCCTCCGCCCTGCTGCCCGCAAGCTGGGACGCCCAGCGTGATTACGACCTGCCAGACCCGTACTACGTGCCCACAGCCGGTACGGGGCACCTTATTCCGCAGCTGATGCCCTTCCGCGACCGGCTGAGGGACAAGGGGTTTTCGTTCTCCTTCTCCTACAAGGGAGAAGCCATGGGGCTGGCATCTGGCGGGTTACCCGGCCAGAAAGGCATCAGCTACGTGCATGAGCTGACCTTGCAGACCACGTTTGATCTGGGCCGCATGAACTCGGCACTTAACGGCTGGTCCGTGCATGGGCTGGTTATGGAACGTGCAGGCCGTGCCGCGCAGAACGTACGCGCAGGCGAATACTATGTGGCCTTGCAGGAAGTGTACACGCTCTCGGGCAACGTCGCGGCGCATCTGGTGGACATGTACGCCGAGAAAAAGATGCTCAACAACAAGCTGGACATCATTTTCGGCCGTATGTCGCTCACCCATGTGTTCGCGACATCTCCGCTGCTGTGCTCCTTCATGGTCACCTGCTCGGCCCCTGTGGCCATCAAGCAGCTACCGGGCATGAGCGTGTACCCAAAAGCCACATGGGGTGCGCGCGCACGCTTCCGCCCCACGCGGGATACGGCCATACAGGTTGGCGCTTACTCCGTGAGCACCCTGAGCGAGAACCCCTCGGGCTGGGCATGGGGGTCCGAGAACGCAACAGGCCTGTCCCTGCCGATCGAGTTCACCTGGGCACCGTTCCTGACCCGCAACCGCCTGCCCGGCCACTACGTGCTGGGATATGAGCATGACACCACCCGGTATGCGGACAAGATTGGCTCGGTCCTGCCCAAGCGCATTGCCGACACCCTGCCCGGCACACGCTCCGCCCCCTCCGATGCCATGTGGCTGGAGGCAGACCAGATGATCTACCGCCTTGGCGGGCGTAACCAGATGGCCGGTGGCTACCTGATGGCAGGTTACGTGCATGCCACCCCGCACGTGGTCAACATATCGGATCAGGCTTATGGCGGCCTGTCGTTTGTGGGGCTGATCCCCACCCGCCTGACAGACCGTTTTGGTGTGCTGTATTCATGGTACAAGGTCAGCCGCCGCCGCCGGGAGAGCGAAATTCTGGCCGTGGATGGCGGGTACTCACTGGGATCGACCATTCGCGGAATCCAGAATGATTCCGAACTGGTCGAAGCGTATTACGGGATTGACGCCACACATGGCGTGCTGGTCCAGCCTGAGTTCCAGTATCTGATCCACCCGGGCGAAACACACCACATCCCCAATGCGGCCCTGATTGGGCTCAAGGTTATTGCCAACCTGTAAAAACCACCTCCTGCCGGTGCGCCCACTGCACCGGCAGGCACGCATAAAACAGCACAAAGGCCGCCCGCCCCTGTGGCAGGCTCTAGGCATGGCGCGGTACGTCTGCTAGTCAGCAAGGCGAACGTTTAACCCGTACGCGACTGGCCTTGCTGCATCTGGCATGACTGACACGCCCGACAAAACCCAATCTTCCGGACAGACCCTTTCCGCCAGAGCGGAGGCGGCCCGCGCCGAGCGGCTTGCCCGCCAGGCCGCGGCACTGCGCGCCAACCTGCGCCGCCGCAAGGATCAGGCCCGGACCAGACAGGACCATAACACGGCGGAGGAGCCATCCCCCGCCACCACACAGCCCCCCGGTAATGGAGAGAGCAAGACATGCCCGTGATGCCCGATACATGGATCCGCCAGATGGCGCACGATCACGGCATGATCGAACCGTTTGTGGAAAGCCAGAAGCGCGAAGGCGTTATTTCCTACGGTCTGTCCTCCTACGGGTATGATGCCCGCGTGGCCGATGATTTCCGTATTTTTACGGATGTAAACAACGCCATTGTGGATCCCAAAAACTTCAGCCCCGAAGGTTTTGTGTCTCGCAAGGCGGATGAATGCATTATTCCGCCCAACAGCTTTGTGCTGGCCCATACCATTGAATACTTCCGTATTCCGCGGGATGTGCTGGTGGTCTGCCTTGGCAAGTCCACCTACGCGCGGTGCGGCATTATTGTAAACGTGACCCCGCTTGAACCGGAATGGGAAGGGCAGGTCACGATCGAGATCAGCAACACCACCCCCCTGCCCGCGCGCATTTACGCCAATGAGGGGATCTGCCAGTTCCTGTTCTTCAAGGGCGATTCCCCGTGCGAGACCAGCTACGCGGACCGTGCGGGTAAATATATGGGCCAGCGTGGCGTTGCCACGCCCCGGATGTAAAAACCATGGATCATTTTGTTATCCGCGGCGGCCGCCCCCTGCACGGCGAAATTACCATTGGCGGGGCCAAGAATGCGGGCCTCAAGCTGCTGGTGGCGGGGCTGCTGACCTCCGAACGGCTGGTGCTGTCCAACGTCCCCCATATTGCCGACATTGCCACCATGCGCGCCCTGCTGGAGCAGCATGGGCTGGAAGTGCATGATGTTACGGGCGATGGCTCCACCCTGTCGGTCGGGGGGGATATTACCAATACCGAAGCCCCGTATGACATTGTTTCCAAAATGCGGGCCTCCATTCTGGTGCTTGGCCCGCTACTGGCCCGCTGCCGGGAGGCGCGCGTGTCCCTCCCCGGTGGGTGCGCCATTGGCACCCGCCCGGTGGACCTCCACCTTAAAGGGCTGGAAACACTGGGCGCGGAAATTACGCTGGAAAACGGCTATATTAACGCCCGTGCTCCCAAGGGGCTTGTTGGCGACCGCATTATTCTGCCTTTTGCCTCGGTCGGGGCGACTGAAAACCTGATGATGGCGGCAACGCTTGCACAGGGCAAAACCGAAATCATTAACGCCGCGCGTGAGCCGGAAATGGTGGATCTGGCCAACTGCCTGAACGCCATGGGCGCCCGCATTACGGGTGCGGGCAGTTCCGCCATTTTAATTGATGGCGTGGAAGCCCTGCACGGTGCCGAACACCGCATTATGCCCGACCGTATTGAATGCGGGACCTATGCCTGTGCCGCCGCCATTACAGGTGGGGACCTGCGGCTGGTAGGCGGGCAGATGGACCATCTGGGCGCTGTTGTGCGAGCATTGGAGGAATGCGGGACCGAAGTCACGCAGGATGGGGACACCATGCGCGTGCGCCGCACCGGAGCGCTGCGCGGGATCGACATCATGACCGAGCCTTACCCCGGATTCCCGACCGATATGCAGGCCCAGTTCATGGCGCTGCTCTCGGTTGCCGAGGGGGCCTCCATGATTACCGAGACCATTTTTGAAAACCGGTTCATGCATGTGCCCGAGCTCAACCGCATGGGTGCGCGCATTAACGTCCACGGTTCTTCCGCCATTATCCGTGGGGTACATAGCCTGTCTGGCGCACCGGTTATGGCGACCGACCTGCGGGCCTCGTTCTCGCTCATTCTCGCAGGGCTTGCCGCCCATGGAGAGACCATTCTGAGCCGCGTGTACCACCTTGACCGGGGGTATGAGGCGGTGGAACGCAAACTGGCAAAATGTGGCGCACTGATCGAGCGCGTGCGGGACTGAGCGCCCGTTAGCCCTCGACCCGAGCGCAAAAAAGCCGGAGCGGCGTAAACTGCTCCGGCTTTTTTTATGCGTTTCCCGCCTTCAGGCGGGATGGGAGGACAAGGCTCAGTCTTCCCACCACACGCTCAGCGTACGCACGCCCTGCGCACCGCGGATCAGCACACCCTGAATATCCGCCGTGGCGGATGGCCCGCTCATGAGCACACCATAATTGGCGGTGTGGAACTCGGGGCGGTCCATATAGGCTGTATGCATGTTGGCGGTCAGGTTTTTGGCCGACAGGATCACCACAATATGCTGGGTCAGGTGGGCGGCGGAGTTCAGGTCCTGCAACTGGGCTTCGCTCAGGTAGATCGAACCCATTTCCGCAATGCCGAAGGGGGAGCGCACAACCAGCACATCCACCGAGGCCGCCTGCTGGGGTGTGCCCAGCTCTTCTATGCGGATCGTACCTTCAAAATCCGGCACGGCGGAGCAGATAACCTTGGAATCGGGGAAGCGACGGGCAATGGCGGTAGCCAGTGTGTCCCCCTCCTGCCGTTCCAGCACCTGCCCGCCCAGAATCTGGAGGCTGTTTTCAAACCGGGCCTGCCCGTTATCCATATCCCCCAGACGTGCAACAGGGGGGAGCGGGTGGGCCTTGGGGTCTGGCCTGTTATCGCGCAGGCGGGTCAGAATGGCATCGCGCGAGGTGCTCATGCGCTTTCCCCTTCCTTCTTTTTGGTTTTCAGGCGGTTCTGCTTGTACCAGCTATGGAAGGTCTGCTTGACCGGATGCGGCAGTTCGCGGTGCTTGCCCCACGGGTTAAGCCAGTTATACAGCACAAAGCGCGGCATGGTGCTGAGCGCGACCTCGGTCCCGTTAATGGCAGCACGGTACAGGGTGGGCTGGCCCATAAGCTTGCCCGCCATGTGCATGACCTCACGCTTTACAAACGGCAGTTCGTGGTGTTCAGCCAGAACACGCCGCCATTTGTAGAGCTGTTCGTGAATGTTGATCTTGACCGGGCACACATTGGTGCAGCTCCCGTTCATGGTCGAGGCAAAAGGCAGCGTGCTGTATTTGCGCTCGTTAAAGGTGGGGTCAATAATCGCGCCAATGGGGCCGGAATACACCGCACCATAGGACAGGCCACCCGAACGGCGATAAACCGGGCAGGTATTCATACATGCGCCACAGCGGATACATTTGAGCGAGGTCCAGAAGTCCTCCATGCCCAAACGGTGCGACCGCCCGTTATCCACCAGCACCACATGCATCTCGCTCCCTTTTTGCGGGCCACGGAAATGCGTTGTGTACTGCGTAATGGGCGAACCAAGGGCCGAGCGTGAAAGCAGGCGGATAAACACACCCATATCCGCCATACGCGGCACCAGCCGTTCGATCCCGATCGTGGCAATGTGCAGGCCCGGTACAGTCGCACTCAGGTCGGCATTGCCTTCGTTGGTGCAGACAACAAAGGAGCCTGTTTCGGCCACCACAAAGTTGCCACCCGTCATACCCGCATCGGCGGACAGAATAACCGGGCGGGCAGCCAGCCGCTGCTGCCATGCAAGGGACTGCGCGCTGTTGTCGTTGGGGTCCGTGTGATAGTGCTCGGCAAAAATCTTGGCAACATCGGGGATCAGCTTATGCACGGCTGGAACCACAATGTGGCTGGGCATCTGGTTATCCAGCTGCTGGATGCGCTCCCCAAGGTCAGTTTCCGTCACCACAACGCCGCGTGGCTCCAGATACTCGCGCATGCAGCATTCTTCGGTCACCATGGATTTGCTCTTGATGAGCGATTTGGCGCCGTGCTTTTCCAGAATTTCGCCAACAATGCGGTTATGTTCCGCGCCATCGGCTGCCCAGTGCACATGAATACCGTTCTTTTTGGCGTTGGCCTCAAACTGTTCAAGGTATTCTGGCAGGTTGGCCAGCGTGTGCTCCTTGATGGCGGATGCACGTGCGCGCAGTTCCTGCCATTCGGGCAGAATGTGCATCTGCCCATCACGCTTTTGCCGCAGGTCCCACAGCCGTTCGTCATGGAAATCCATGTGGGCGGTATCTTCGATAAACGCTTCCGCCGCCTTGGCGTGGTTGACAGGTTTGACTTTCATTCCCGCGCTCCATTCAGAATTTCAGCAATATGAATGAAGCGGATGGGAACACCGGCCCGCTCCGCACACCCTTGCTGGTGCATCATGCAGGACGTATCGGCCGAGACAATATACTCAGCCCCTGCCTGATGGTGGTCCCGCACCTTGTCCGTGCCCATTTTGGCCGAAACAGCCTCCTCCGTAACCGAGAAGGTGCCACCAAAACCGCAGCATTCATCAGGCCGTTTGGGTGTGGCAAAGGAAATACCCTTGACCTTGCCCAGCAGGTCCATGGGTTTGGAAAAGAACGGCTCGCCCAGTTCGGACATGCTGGCCGTGCGCAGGGCGCGCAGGGTGCCGCAGCTGTTGTGCAGCCCCACCTTGTGCGGGAACTCCGCCCAGGGGAAGTCCTGCACCTTGAGCACATCGTGCAAAAACTCGACCAGCTCAAACGTGTTTTCACGCACATGGCGTACGTCATCGGTCTGCTCGATGGCGTCAAAATTATCGCGCACATGGTGCGTGCAACTGCCGGACGGCATGACAATGGCATCATACCTGGCAAAGTTTTTAACAAACAGTGCTTCTGCCGCAGCCGCATCCTTGTTGCAGCCCGAATTGGCCATGGGCTGGCCACAGCAGGTCTGGTTCATTGGGTATTCCACGTCCTGCCCCAGCTTTTCCAGCAGTTCCAGTGTGGCAATCCCCGCGTTTGGATAAAACGCGTCTATATAACAGGGAATAAACAACCCGATTTTCATACGCACCCCCGGTAAAGAAGCGAGCCTCCTCAGCTCGCTGCAATCACAATTTCCACTAACGATGGGCCATCAGTCGCCAAGGCGGCCTCCAGTGCGGGGGCAATATCTGCCGCCCGTGTCACTTTGGTGGAGGGCACCCCCATGGAACGGGCGAGCGCCTGATAGTCTATGCTCGGGTTAACAATATCCATAGCCGGATATGTGCCCTCCCGCGCGGAAATATAATCTTTCTGCTGCCGCATGAAGTTCTTGAGCACGTTGTACTCCTGATTATTCATGACCACAAAAGTAACGGGCAGCTTTTCATGTGCCGCAGTCCACAATGCCTGTGGCGAATACAGGGCCGCCCCATCCCCCACAAGGGAGACCACACGCTCGCGCCCAAGGCCGAGTGAGGCCCCAACCGCTGCGGGCATGCCCCAGCCCAGCGCACCGCCACGCAGGAACGAATACTGCGCAGACCACGCACTTTCCAAAAACAGACGCACATCGGAGGATGTGGCTATGGCCTCATCCACAATGGCAATATCCGGCCCCACGGCGCGCACCACTTCCCACGCGGCAACGCTGGGGTGGATGACCGCATCGCTACGGTGGGCCTGCATGGCCTGTCTGGCCTGCGCCTTATGCTGCATGCGCTGGGCGGCCACACGCTCGCCCGCCGCGTGGTAGCCCGCGGCTCTGCCCTGTGTGAGCACCTGCAACTCCGGCAGCAGGGCCTGAAGCGACGCCCGCACATCCCCCACGACCGAGAGCGGGGTCCAGAACGTGCGCCCAAGGTCCCTTACATCGGACGACATCTGATACACCGCACAGCTTGGCGGCAGGGCCGGGCCTTCGGTGTAGAGAATGGTAATGAGCGATTTGCCACCAAGGGCAAAAATGGCGTCATACGCGCCCAGTGTCTGCGCAATGGCGGTTGCCTGTGTGGGCAGGTTGCCGCACCACAACGGGTGTGCTGTGGCAAAGGGAATGCGCGACGGCCAGGAAGACCCATAAACCGGCGCACCCAGGCACTGGGCCACGGCGGCGACCTCGGCTGCCGCATCGGAGCCGTACACCTCGTCCCCCGCAATAATGGCCAGCCGCCCCGGTGCTATGCCCGCCAGCGCACGGGCCAGCTCGGGTAGACCACCGGCCACAGCCTGCCGGTTGATCTGCGATGGCGCACCAATATCCACCGCACTCAGCTCCTCCATGACGTCCATGGGAAGCGAGAGGAACACGGGCCCGGCGGGGGCTGCCGTGGAATCATGAAAGGCGCGGCGCAGTAGCACGGGCAACTGGTCCGCATGGGCGACTTCCTGCGCCCATTTAACGGCGGGGCGGGCAATCTGCACCAGATCCCCGAACAGTAGCGGGTCGGAAATGGTATGGCGCGAATCCTGCTGCCCCGCAGTCACCACCAACGGCGTTTGCGAGACACTGGCGTTTAGCAGGTTCCCCAGCCCATGCCCCAGCCCGCCCGCCGTATGCAGGTTTAAAAAACCCGGCTTGCGGGCAGCCTGCGCATAGCCATCGGCCATGGCCACAACGCTGGCCTCCTGCAACCCCAGTACGTAATGCACGTCGGGTATTTCCAGCAGCGCATCTATCAGCGGGAGTTCGGTGGTGCCGGGGTTGCCAAAAATGTAATCAACCCCCTCGCTCCGCAACACCTCCAGCAATACGGCAGCCCCACGGCGCAGTTGCCCTCCGGCTGTATCCACCCCTGTTATGCCTGACATGCCTTATGCTCCCCTGCGCTGTTGCGCGCCTTGCACCTGTGTCCGCCGTTATCCAGCCCGCTACGGGCCACACCGTGTGCGGCACGGCCCTGTGCTGGCTACTCCGCCGCCAGCTTCTGCCCTTTAAGGGCTGCGGGTTCCGGCCCGCCAGTGGCCCAGTCCAGCAGTTCCACCGTGTGCACAAACGGCAGCCCGGCCTCCCCTGCAAGCTGGGTCATGCACCCGATGTTGCCGCTGGCGGCAATCTGGGCATGTACGGAGCGGATGTTGCGCAGCTTGCGCTCCTTCAGCTCATTGGCGATGTCTGGCTGGAGCAGGTTGTAGGTACCAGCAGACCCACAGCACAGGTAGCCCTCGGGCACATCCAGCACGGTAAAGCCTGCCTCACGCAGCAGGTCCTTGGGCTGGTTCACAATCCGCTGGCCGTGCTGCATGGAACACGCGGAATGGTACACCACCCGCAGCCCCGTGGGGGTGGCAGGTTTTTCCAGCCCGATCTCGACCATAAACTCGGTAATGTCCCGCGCCATGGCGGACACGCGCGCGGCCTTGTCCGCCCATTCCGGGTCCAGCCTGAGTGCGTGGCCATAGGCCTTGATGGATGTGCCACAGCCGGATGTGTTGATGACAATGGCATCCAGCCCGTCCGGGCCATCGGCCTCACGCAGCCAGGCGTCAATATTGGCCTTGACCAGTGGCAGGGCCTGCGCCTCGTCCCCCATATGTTCGGCAGGGGCACCACAACAGCCTGAACCTGCTGCGACCACCACCTCTACCCCATGGCGCTGGAGCAGGCGGATTGTGGCTTCGTTAATGGCTGTGTCCAGCACGGTCTGCACGCAGCCGTTAAGTAGCGCCACACGCTTACGCGGTTTGACCGCCTTGCCTGCCTGCGGCGCGGGTAAAAATGTTTGCGGCCGGTCCACCGGGCTGGGAGCGGGCAACGGGTTGGTTGGCACCATATCCAGCATGGCACGCAGGGTGCCCGAAAACAGACCCCGGAAGGGCCTGCCCAGACGCCCGCCAAAAATGGCAAGGCGGAACAGGCGGGCATTGGGAATAAGCCGGACCAGCAGTTCGCGCACGGCGCGCTGGAAGAGCGGGCGTTTGTAATGCTCCTCCACATATTCGCGGCCATGGGCGATCAGTTTGGAGTATTCCACGCCTGACGGGCAAATAGCCTCACACGCAAGGCAGGTCAGGCAGCGGTCCAGATGTTCGACCGTTTTGGCATCAGGCACGCCACCTTTTTCGTACATGTCCTTCATAAGGAAAATACGGCCGCGCGGGCTGTCGTTTTCCTCATGCTTGACGGCGTATGTGGGGCAGCGCGAGAGGCACACGCCACAATGGACGCAGTTACCAATAATGTCCTTGGCCAACTGCACGTTCGGGTCCGCATCCAGCGCGGCCTGGGGAATATGGCTGAGCATTGGGGCGTCTCCTATGCCTGAACGGTCATGCGGCCGGGGTTGAGAATACCTGCCGGGTCAAAGGCTGTGCGGGTGCGCGCGGCTAGTGCTGCAACCCCCGCACTGACGGGCGGGAACGCACCAAACTGGGCACGCACCGCATCGGGCGCACGCAGCAGGGTTGCACGCGCGCCTGCTTTTTCCGCCATTTTACGGTAACGCAGGGTATCCACCTCGGGCTGCACGCCGCGCATGGTGGAGAACACCACACCGCCGGCCCAGTCCACAAAAAAGCGGTTGATGCAGCCTGCACTGCGCGCCTGCTCCACAAAGGCGGGCATGGTTGTGGCGGGCAGGTTAACACGCCACACCAGCTCGTCCGGTTTGGCATTCAGGCAGTCCAGTTCACGCACACCGGCCCACAGGGCGCGGCTCTGCTCCTGCTCCAGCACCACCATGCCACCACGGGTGGCCAGCATGCCATTGAGCACCTGCTGGTTGCCCGCAACGCCGGGCACTGTGCCTTCCACGCGCACCAGCAGTTCGCACAGCCCTGCGGCATTGACCCTGCGGGCCAGCCCGCCAAGCCCCAGCGGAAGGGCGCGCATTCTGGCAAACAGGGCTACGTCCTCCTCCAGTGTGGCGGCGGGCAGCACCAGAGTTACCTCCGCCCGTGGGGCGGGCAGCACCTTGAGTGTAACGGTTGTGAGTGCTGCCAGCGTACCGTTGGCCCCTGTTACCAGTTTGCTGATGTCGTAGCCGGTCACGTTCTTCATGGTCCGGCCGCCAGCCTTGAACACATCGCCCTGACCGTTCACACCTTCCACGCCCAGAACAAAGTCCCTTGCTGCCCCGGTCAGAATCCGGCGCGGGCCAGACAGGGCGGTGGAAACCGCCCCACCCAGTGTGCTGCGCGCGCCATTGGTGCCATACAGCCCGGCATAGCGTGGGGGTTCAAACGGCAGGTATTGCCCTTTTTGCGCCAGAACCTGCTCGACCTCATCCAGCGTGGCGCCAACACCTGCGCGAATCACCAGATCATCGGGGTCATAAAAATCTATCTGGTCCAGCCCGCCCAGTTCCAGCACGCGGGTAGCGGCAACCGGGTTACCCAGCCCGGCACGGGTGCCATTGCCCCGCACCACCAGAGGCTCGCCCCGGCTGGCCGCGTCCATAAGAATATCTGCAACGTCCTGTGTTGTGGCAGGACGCATGGATGCAGTGGTTTGTGTGTCTGTCATGCTTGCTATGCCCTACCGGAATCAGAAACGCGGAATATCCGCAAAACGCAGGTTGCCGTTGTTCACATGCATCCGCCCGAACTCCGCACAGCGGCACAGGGTGGGGAACATCTTGCCCGGGTTCAGCAGGTCCTTGGGGTCAAACGCACATTTGACCATCTGCTGCTGCTGCAAATCCACTTCGGTAAACTGGTGGGTCATCAGGTCACGTTTTTCAACGCCAATGCCGTGTTCACCGCTGAGCACCCCGCCCGCATCCACGCAGGCGATCAGCACATCGGCCCCGAACTCCTCGGCTTTTTCCAGATCGCCCGGTTTGGCGGCATCATACATGATGATGGGGTGCAGGTTGCCATCCCCCGCATGGAAGCAGTTGGCGTAATCCAGCCCGTATTTTTTGGACATGTCCGCCATCTTGTTCAGCACCTCGGGCAGCTTGTTGCGCGGAATGGTGCCGTCCGTGCAGTAATAATCCGGGCAGAGCTTGCCAATGGCGGAAAATGCCAGCTTGCGGCTGCTCCATATGCGCTGGCGTTCTTCCTCCGTGGTGCTGACCTTGAGCTCAATAGCCCCCTGCCCACGCGCCACATCGCTGACCACACCAACCAGCGCGTCCACCTCAACCGCCGTGCCATCAAGCTCGCACAGCAGGAGTGCGGCCGTGCGGTCATCAAACTTTTCCTTGATCAGGACGGAAACCGCATCAAGCACCTTGCGGTCCATGAACTCCAGACCCGCAGGAATAATACCCACGCCAATAATGGCGCCCACACATTCGCACGCTTCCTCCACGGACGCGAAGCTCATGGAAATCACGCGTGCAACTTCGGGCACGGGCTCCAGCCGCACGGCAATTTCGGTCACGACCGCCAACAGCCCTTCAGAGCCGGTCAGCACCCCCATAAGGTCCAGCTCACCCTCGGCCGCGCCAAGGTAGGCACCGCCCAGTTCCACCATTTCGCCGGTCATCAGCACGGCCTGAATGCCCAGAATATGGTTGGCGGTCACACCGTATTTAAGGCAGTGCACGCCCCCGGCGTTTTCCGCCACATTGCCACCAATGGTGGAGATCAACTGGCTGGACGGGTCAGGCATGTAGCACAGGCCAAGGTGGCTGACAGCCTCGGTAATTTTAATATTGGGCACACCCGGCTGCACGCGGGCTACGCGGTTGTGTTCATCCACCGCCAGCACGTTGCACAGGCGGGACGTAACCAGCAGCACGCCATCTTCCAGCGGCAGGGCACCACCCGAGAGCGATGTGCCAGAACCACGGGGAACAATCTTGACGCCTTTTTCGTTGCAGAAACGCAGAACAGCCTGCACTTCCTGCGCAGACCCCGGCAACACGACCAGCAGCGGCATAGCCATATAGGCGGTAATGCCATCGCACTGGTAAGGCCTGCGCTGTGCATCGTCGGAAATAACCCAGTCTTTTCCCACAATCTGGCGCAGACCCTGTGCCAGTGCATCACGCTGGCTTATAATGGTCTGGTTGGGTTCGGGCATCTGCATTCTTGTTCTCTTTCATACTGCGTTGCCGCGTCATGGAAGAAAAAAGGCAGTCTGCCTGCCTCCTTTGCTCCGTCCGTCAGTGGCGCCGTGCTGTGGTGTTATAACAACATTATCGCGCTAATGAAACGGATGGAGCGGATGACAGCAATAGAACCTGTTCTGCGTCAAGCGCAGCGCTATGTTCAGGCTGCTGCCGTGGTTTCCCCCAACTGTGCCAGAGGCTGCATGAGCAGGTGGTTGTGCGAATAGTCAACCGGCACAGCAATAACCACCGGCCCTTCCACATCCATGGCCTCGCGCAGGGCCTGCCGCACGCCATCTTCCGTTGTGGCCGTAATGCCTTTTGCCCCGCAGGCTTCTGCATATTTTGCAAAATCAATCGGGCCAAAATGCACGCCGGAGCCACGGCCGTACTTCTTCTGCTCCTGAATTTCGACCATGTTGTAAGCCTGATCAATCCAGACCATATGGATCAGATTGCACTTCAGGCGCACGGCTGTTTCCAGCTCCATGCTCGACATCATGAATCCGCCATCGCCAGAAATTGAAACAACTTTTTGCGATGGGTTAACAAGGCTGGCCGCAATCCCCCACGGCAGGCCTACACCCATGGTCTGCTGGCCGTTGCTGATAAGCACCTGACGCGCCCGGAAGGAGAGCAGATAACGCGCCAGCCAGATATGGAATGTTCCCATATCCAGGCACAGGGTCATGTCCGGGGTTACAAACTGTTCCAGCTCACGCACGATCTGGAGCGGGTGCACGGCGGAGTTACTGCTGCTACGTGCCGTAAGCAGCGCAGTGCTGCGGGCTTTTTTATACCCTTCCAGCACCGCTTCCAGCTCCGGCGCGCGGGCAAGGCCACCGGCTTTGCCGCCCAGCCCTTCAAGGGTCAGGGCAATGTCACCGATCAGTTCAATGGCGGGCACAAAGGCATTGTCGAGTTCAGCCGCCACAATATCAACATTGATAATCTGGCGGGCGTCATTCACGTTCCACAGCCACGGGTCATATTCCACCGGGTTGTAGCCCACGGCCACCACCACATCGGCCTCGTGCAGAAGCTGGTCCCCGTGCTGGTTGCGGAACAGGCCGATACGCCCACCAAAGCGGTCCACCAGCTCTTCCGATACGGCACCAGCTGCCTGATACGTCCCCACAACCGGCACGCCTGTCTGTTTGACAAAAGCGCGCACGGCATCTGCCACATCCGGGCGGCTGGCGAGCATGCCCAAAAGCATGACGGGACGCCTGGCTTTTTTAAGCAGCGTTGCGGCCTCGGCCACCACATCTGCCGGAGCGCCCCCCATGCGCGGGGCCAGACGGTCAGCCAGAACCGGGGCATTGGCAGGCATGGACAGCACATCCATGGGCGTGCTGACAAATGCCGCACCCGGCCGCCCGCTTTCTGCAAAGCGGAAGGCATTGGCCATAACTTCCGAAATGGCGGTGGGGGTGGTCAGTTCCACGCTGTATTTGGTTACGGGGCGGAACAGGCTGACCGTATCCATGGTCTGGTGTGTCAGCTTAAGCCGGTCTGCCAGCTTGACCGCGCCACCAATGGCCAGAACGGGGTCCCCTTCCGAATTGGCGGTGGCCAGCCCGGTAATAAAGTTGGAAGCACCGGGGCCAGATGTTGCAATGCACACCCCGGCCTTGCCGGTAATGCGCCCGAGGCCCCCGGCAATAAAGGCGGCATTCTGCTCATGCCGGGTCACAACGGTTTCGATCGAGGAATCAACCAGCGCGTCAAACAGCCGGTCCACCTTGGCACCGGGAATACCAAACACATGGGTAATGCCATGCGCTTCCAGATTTTTGACAATAAGCTCCGCACCGCATTGTGCAGTGGTATCTGCCATTTTGGTCATTGTTGTAAAAACCCTCAGGTCAGGCGGGGTTGCGGGAGGAAAAGTCGCGCAACAACCCCGTGCAGTTCAAAAAAAACAAACAGGTCAGGCCGGTAAGGTGTCAACCACCTTCGGCAATGCGAATGGCTTCACTCAGGCTTTCGGGGTTCAGGTTGGCCTGCGCAAACTGCTTTGTGCGCGGCAACTGCACCTGAAGGTCGGAAATTGTGGCAACCTCAAGCATACCCTTAACAATTCTGTATTCGGTCACATGCCCACCGCGCTTATGGTCCTCGGACAGAAAGTGCAGGTGGTAGCCAGCAACATTCACGCCCTGCATGTAAACCGGGCTGCGGAAGCCGATCATGGTTCCGGTAACCGATTCCAAGGTAAAGGTTGGCTGCTTTTTAACCACTTCGAGCATATGCGGGTACGGCTTGCACTGGCAGAACACCGTGCGCGTATCCACCCGCTCGAACAGGCCGGTAAAGCGTACCGCACCAAACAGGTTGGGGTTGCCAAGCAGGTGGTCCACCAGCTCTTCAAAACTTTCCTTGTCCTTGGGCGTGTCGATCATCACGTTTTTTTCGGGTTCGAAATACGTCACGCAGGCAAAGGGAGTTTTGAGCGAACCGGGCACTTCTGCTGCCAGCCCTTCCGCACGGAACTGGCGCACAACGCCGTCCGTTACAATCATTTCCCCATCAAGGGAGTTAAAGGTGCCAAGGCCGAAGTTGCCGTGCTGGAGCAGTTCATCCAGCGTGGTTTCCCCGTCGTACACCGCGTCCAGCAGGGCAGCCATGGTGGAGGTCTGGTAAAGGCGGTTCACTGGTGGTTTGCCCACAACCCCGTTCCCCAACGCCGCGGACCGCAGATCTATATCCGCTACCGGCTGCTTTACCATGCTCAACACTCCTTCAAACGCTTAACGGCCCATACTCATCTGACGCAGATGTTATAACGGCTTGAAGCAGTCTTCCAATATATCTTGGCGGTGTTATCCATATCGGATATATATGGGTTATGGACATCCGACACCTGCGCTATTTTGTAACCGTGGCCGAACATGGCTCCATTACCCGCGCGGCCGAAGCGCTGGGCATGGAACAGCCCCCCCTGAGCCAGCAGATCCGCCAGCTTGAAAAAAACCTTGGCGTGGTCCTGTTCGAGCGCCTGACGCGCGGCGTCAAACTGACCGACATCGGGGCCGTGCTCCTCCCGCGCGCCAGAACCATTCTGGACCTGCAGGCCCAGTTTCTTTCCACCGCGCAAGGTCTGGCACGGGGGGAAATGGGGCATATCCGTCTGGGCCTTGCGGGGGCTGTCTCGCTTTTGCCGGTTATCCCGTTCACTATCCGCCGGTTCCGGGAAATGGCGCCCGATGTCACCATTTTTCTGGAGGAGAGCAATACGCCCTCGCTATGCACCGCGTTGCACGAACCCAGCGTGGACATAGCCATTGTGCGCCCCCCCGTGCCCGACCCCGTGCGACTTTCGGTTTTTCATCTGCTGGATGAACCCACGGTTATTGCCCTGCCGCGTGGGCACAAGCTGGCCGATACCCCCGTGATCAGTCTGGACATGGTGGCACAGGACCCGCTGATTATCTTCCCGCGGGAACTGGGGCCGGGCTTTCATGATGCCATTCTCTCAGCCTATCAGGTGGCCGGGGTAACACCCGTTATGGGGCAGCAGGCCCCGCAGATTGCGGGCACCATTCCGCTAGTGGCTGCAGGGCTTGGGGTTTCGGTTGTGCCGCGCTCACTCAGCCAGATTCATGCCGGGGGGGTCACCTTCCATACCATTAGCGAGCCTGCCCCACGGGCCACGCTGGCCGTGGCCATACGTGCGGGCCAGAACATGCCGCTGGTCACCCGCTTTGCCAGCGTGCTGCGCACGGCCTGCCGCAAATGGACAAACCGGCAGCCAGAACAGGACTTTTTTGATCTGGAATAGCAGGCGGGGCCAAAATGGCTGCGCCATCGGGGCTAAAAGGCGTATCCCCTTGCATCGGCCACGGCCCTGAGCACAAAAAACGTGCGGGTCTGGCGCACATGGGGCAGAACGCTCAGCACCTCGGCATGGAAGCGGTCAAAACCTTCCATATCCCCGACACGGATTTTTAAAAAATAGTCAAAATCCCCTGCCACAAGGTAGCAGTCCAGCACTGCTGGCTGGGCAGCCATGGCGGCCTCGAACATGGGAAAACTGTCTGCCGCACGCTCCAGCACAACCCCGACCAGCACCACCATGCCCAGCCCGACCCGGCTGGCATTGACCTTGGCCTGTACGGCGGAAATATACCCTTCATCAAACAGCCGCTGCACCCGGCGGTGGCAGGTGGCGGGGCTGACCTGCACCTTGTCCGCCAGATCGTTGTTGTGGATGCGCCCGTTATTTTGCAACAGGCGCAAAATCTGCCGGTCCGTCTTGTCCAGACAGTTTTCCATGGAACCCTGCTCTCCAATTACCCAAATATATGAAATTTTGTTATTTGTTTTTCATTAAAAGAGAAATATTCCATCATCAGAGTTCTTCTTTTTGAACAAAAACTGTCTGCCCCCTGCCTCTCACCTTTTCATAATCACTTCTGAGTGCACAAGGGCAAAAATGAGCTGCCGCGCCCTGCGCAGCCTTGGAGAAAACAATAAAATTATTTGCCGCGCAGGACGGATTTTGTTTAATTTTATATAAGTTGCAAAAGGACTTACGCACCATCCCAATTTGTTGCACAAAAGCAACGTATACAGACCCGCCAGCCCAAACCGGTTCTGCACCGGAACACCCAGCCGGCCCCGTTCCCGCCACCAGTACGGAGACAGACCACTTTGAGCATGCATGCACCGCCGCCATCCGATGCCACGCCAGGCCAGACAACGGAAGGTTACCGGCAAGGTCTGGGCAAACGACAGATCCAGATGATTTCCGTTGGGGGGGCCATCGGCACTGGTCTTTTTCTGGGTGCAGGCAGCCGGTTGCAGGCTGTGGGACCATCCCTTGCCATTGTCTATCTGGTTTGCGGCGTGTTCTCCTTCCTCATGCTTCGCGCTCTGGGGGAGCTGGTCATGTACCGCCCCACCAGTGGTAGCTTTGTCTCCTACGCGCAGGAGTTTCTGGGGAGCCGGGCATCTTATGTTGCAGGCGCGCTCTCGTTCTTCAGCTGGGCCATGACCGGCATTGTCGATATTACGGCCGTTGCACTTTACATGCATTTCTGGGGTGTTTTTGCCGTTGTGCCCCAATGGGTCATGGCGCTTATGGCGCTGGTGGTCATTACCTGCATGAACCTGATTGGCGTCAAATGGTTTGGGGAGATGGAGTTCTGGTTCTCCATCATCAAGATTGCCGCCCTGCTGGCTTTTCTGGTTGTGGGCACGGCCATTCTGGGCCTGCGTGTACCCGTGGACGGGCATAGCACCGGCATACAGCTTATTACCGAACATGGCGGGCTGTTCCCGCACGGCATGCTCCCTGCCCTTGTGCTTATTCAGGGCGTTGTGTTCGCCTATTACGGCATAGAGATGATTGGCACCGCCGCAGGGGAATGCAAAAACGCGCGCGAAGTGCTGCCCTCGGCCATTAACAACGTGATCTGGCGGATCATGATCTTTTATGTCGGCACGGTTACCTTGCTGGTTCTGCTGCTGCCCTGGTCAGCCTATCAGGCCGGGGTTAGCCCGTTTGTGACCTTCTTTTCCCGCCTTGGGGTGCCGGGGGTGGATTCGCTCATGAACATAGTAGTGCTGACCGCCGCCCTGTCCAGCCTGAACTCGGGCCTGTATTCCACCGGGCGGGTCCTGCGCGCGCTGGCCCTCAATGGCACGGCTCCACGCTACCTTGCCCATATGAACAAACAGGCCGTACCAGCAGCCGCCATTTTAACAACTGTAGCCATTTATCTGGTGGGGGTGGGGCTGAACTACCTCCTGCCTTCCCAGATTTTTGAGATTGTTCTCAACATGGCTTCTATCGGCATTGTCAGCACATGGTGCTTTATTGTGCTCTGCCAGATCAAACTGCGGCAAGCCATTCGGGCAGGTCGTATTGCCCCCACGGGTTTTGCCATGCCCGGCGCACCCGTTACCGCGTGGCTGACCATTGCCTTTTTTATCAGCATTCTGGGGCTGATGCTGTTTGACTACCCAACAGGCACCTATTCCATTATGGCCATTCCGGCCCTTGCCGCCCTGCTGTTTGTGGGCTGGAAGGCCGCAAGCCACACGCCCCTTAACGTTGTGCCCCAGACCATACCTTCGGCTGAATTAACCGATGATGCCGATTTTACCCCACCCCGTGCGGAGTAAACACCGGCACGCTCTTCCCTGCGGCATATGGCCCGCAGGGAGCACGGAATACAAAAAAGGGGAGCCGGTCTGGCTCCCCTTTTTTACTGGACCACGCAGCCCACCTAGTAACCCGGCGGGGGTGGGTAAGGTACGGGGGCCGGCACCACCGGGTATGCCGGGTAAGGTGTCACCACCGGGTAGGGCGTTGCCGGATAAACACTGCCCGCAATGACATTGGAAATAATGCCCGTTGCCACTGCCGCCAGTAAAAAGCTGCCGCCGTAGCTGATCCAGCGATAACCCGGTGGGGGGGCATACAGGCCACGGTAACCGCGCCAGTTATCTACAAAAATACCGCCGCCATCATACCGGTCTCCCCGCCGCCATGAGCCGCCATGCGGGCCACCGCGTGGGCCTGCACCCCAGCCTGGGCCGCCACCCGGCCCACCCCGAAAACCACCACCATGGCCACCACCAGGCCCTCTGCCCGGGCCACCCGGTCCACCAGGTCCGCCATGGCCACCACCGCCCGGCCCACCTGGGCCGCGCTGGGCATAAGCCGCAAGCGGTGCTGCGGCAACAAGCAGCCCCATAAGAAGCGCCATTGAACGTTTTGCTTTGAAGATCATGCTGAATCTCCTTCCTTCCACCCCATTGAGCCTACCATGATGTGGCGGAAGTTTGTCGAGATCATAGCCGTTTGGCGTTGGGTTTAATCCGGCCTGCCCGCCCGGTGGTACGGGTGGCCCGCAGCAATGGCCTGCGCGCGGTAAACCTGCTCGACCAGCATAATCCGTACCAGCATATGCGGCCATGTGAGCGTGCCAAAAGACAGGGTGGCATCTGCGCGTTGCAGAACGGAACTATCCAGTCCTTCTGCCCCGCCAATAACAAAGCAGGGCGTGCGCCCCGCGTCCTGCCATGCGGCAAGGCTGGTGGCAAAGGCAACACTGCTATACGTGCGCCCACCTTCATCCAGCGCCACAACATGGCTGTGTGCGGGGCAGGCGGCCAGAATAGCCTGTGCCTCACGCCGTTTGATCTCATCGGGGCTGCCGCGCCCGTCCGGCAGTTCCACAATATCCAGCGCCGGACGCAGGCGCTTGAGATACCGCTCCACCAGCGCACGCTCGGACTTGTCCTTCATGCGCCCTACCGCCACAAGCCTCATACCCGGCACCTGTGGCGGCAGAATCGTATGCCCTGTAAACCAGACATCAGCACTTACAGACGAGTCACGCCGTCTTCGTTGCTTTCATCCAGTTCCGCACCCCACATTTTTTCCAGCCCATAGAGCGCACGCGCTTCGGGCTTGAACAGGTGGACCACAATATCGCCCGTATCCAGCAGAACCCAGTCGGACCCATTAGCCCCTTCAACCAGCACGCGCTTGATACCAATATCACGCAGCTTGCGTTCAATATGCTGGGCCATGGCGGCAATCTGGCGGTCGGCCAGACCGGTTGCGATCACCATTTTATCGGCAAAGGAGGCACGGCCGGCAAGGTTGATCACAACCAGATCTTCCGCCTTGTCATCCTCCAGACTGGCGGTGATCAGCGCAAGGGACTGTTCGAGCAGATCGGGGGCAATGGCCTCACGCTTGGTGCGGGTTTTTGGCCCTGCTGCGGCTGCTTTTTTGCGCACAGAGCCGGGGGCTGCCGCCGCTTTGGGGACTGCGGCTGCACGGGTGGAGGCCGCACGGCCCCCGCGAGCGGTGGCCGTGGACGTGCGGGTGCGTGCGGGCGTCTCGGCGGGTGGCTTGGTGGTTATGACCGTTCTCCTGAAAACTGACTACTCTTTGGGGTGATGGGCTGATCCGTAGTGGCGTCAAACCCGCCCCGCTGACGAATGGCTGTTGCAGATATACTGTTTTGTGCCCCCGGAAGGAAAGCCCAAGCTGGGGGAGAAAGTGTGGCAAGCCGTGCTGCCTGCCGTGCAGGCACACGCCAGCGCGCCAGATACTGCGCCGCCAACCCGCCCAAAGCCCGCACATTCTGCCCCGGACGGGGGAAAACTGCCACAGGTACCTGCCGCACCAGCTGGTGCCAGTGCTTCCAGCGCGGCAATGTTACCAGACCATCCGCCCCCATCAGCCATACAAACCGAACATGGGGGAAGCGGGCCTTGAGCCGGGCAAGCGTGTCCACCGTATAACGGGTGCCGAGTCGGGCCTCCAGATCGGTGGCCACAATCCTGCGCCCATCCGCCAGTTGGCGCGCAGTAGCCAGACGGGTGGTAAAAGAGGCCATCTCCCGCCCGGCCTTGAGCGGATTACCCGGAGAGACCATAAGCCAGACCTGATCCAGCCCTAGCTCCAGCATGGCCCGCCGGGCTATGGCCTGATGCCATCTGTGCGCAGGGTTGAATGACCCACCCAGAAGTCCCACGCGGCTGTGGCGGTTATCCCCCCATGTGGGAATCCGGCACCCTGCGGGCTGCACTCCCCTGCCCGTTATGGCCGCCGTATCTACTTTTGTAACTGGCATATACCGTTGTGGCCCATGCAGGCCGCGCGCACTGCCCACCCCAAGTATGCGGGGGGCGGTGTGCGCCACTGGCCTGTTATGGGCCTGCGCGCTCAGGTACGGACCTGACCGCTACCAAGCACCTCGTAGCGGAAGGTTGTCAGCTGTTCCACGCCAACTGGCCCACGGGCATGGAAGCGGCCTGTGGCAATGCCAATTTCCGCCCCGAACCCGAACTCCCCACCATCACAGAACTGGGTGGAGGCATTCCACATGACAACCGCGCTGCTCACACCGTTCATGAACCGCGCAGCAACGGCTTCGTCCGCCGTAACAATGGCTTCGGTGTGGGATGAGCCAAAGCGGGCAATATGGTCGAGTGCCTCGTCCACACCATCCACTACGGCTACGTTCAGCACGGCATCCAGCCATTCGGTGGCAAAGTCTTTTTCGGTACCCGCAGGCAGGTCGGGCATGATCTGCCTTGCGGCTGCATCCGCCTTGAACGTGCAGCCCTGTTCAGCCAGGTCAGCCACGATCTGGGGCAGCAGGACCGAAGCAATGGCTGCGTCTATCAGCAGGGTTTCGGTTGCGCCGCAAATGCCCACACGGCGCATTTTGGCGTTCAGCACAATCCGGCGGGCCATGGCATGGTCGGCTGCGGAATGAACATAGGTGTGGCACAGCCCTTCCGCATGCGCCAGCACAGGCACACGGGCCTCACGCTGCACGCGCTCCACCAGCGAGCGGCCACCACGTGGAATAATCAGGTCCACAAGGCCAGCAGCGGTCAGCATGTCCGCCACGTGTTTGCGATCAGCATCCGGGGCGATCAGCACGGCATCTTCCGGCAGGCCCGCATTGCGCAGGCCGGTCTGCATGGCGGCATGAATGGCGCGCGCGCTATGCAGGCTTTCCGACCCGCCACGCAGCAGCACGGCATTGCCGGACTTGATGCACAGCCCGGCCGCATCGGCCCCTACATTGGGGCGGCTTTCGTAAATAACGCCAATAACGCCAACAGCCGTTGCCACCTTGCGAATACGCAGGCCATTGGGGCGGGACCATTCCTCCAGCACCTGCCCTACGGGGTCGGGCAGGTCGGCAATGTCTTCCAGCCCACGGGCCATGGCCTCGACCCGCTCGGGGGTCAGGGTCAGCCGGTCACGGAATGCGTCCTTGGCGGTAGATGCGGCAAGGTCAAGCGCATTGGCCGCCAGAATGGCCGGAGCAGACGCCCGCAATGCGCTGGCCGCAGCCCATAGGGCCTTGTCCCGCTCGGAGGAGGAACTCTGCGCCAGCGTGCGCGCGGCCAGTCTGGCCCTGTGTGCCAGATCGTGCATGGAACATGGCGATGGCACACCCTGTGCTGGTGCGCGCATATCTGCCGTGGCCACATGCTGCCGACTGTCTTCCTCCGTATTCATGCTGGCGTCCCTTATCTCCATTGTCCGGTTTTCTTTTTATCGTGTGTGGTCCGCCCACCGGGGCGGACCTGATCATGCGCTTTAGAGTGCCGTATCAGACATTAAAGCGGAAGAGCAGAATGTCGCCGTCCTTCACAACGTAGTCACGGCCTTCAATCCGCAGGCGTCCTGCTTCCTTGGCACCTGCTTCCCCATTATATCGAACATAATCGTCAAATGCGATGGTTTCGCAGGCAATAAAGCCACGTTCAAAATCATTGTGAATAACGGCAGCAGCCTGCGGGGCCTTGGTGCCGACCGTAATGGTCCATGCACGTGCCTCCTTGGGGCCTACGGTAAAGTAGGTGCTCAGGCCCAGCAGTTTGTACCCTGCGGCAATCACACGGTCCAGACCGCTATCGCTCAGGCCCAGCCCTTCCAGGAACTCACGGCGTTCCTCGTTTTCGAGCTGGCTCACCTCAGCTTCGATCGCGGCGGAAACAATAACAACCGCTGCCCCTTCGGCTTCTGCCTTGGCCTTCACCTTTTCGGAGAACGCATTGCCGGTGGAGGCCGAGTCTTCATCCACGTTGCACACATACAGCACGGGCTTGCTGGTCATGAGCTGCAGGCGGCGGACAGTCTCCTCCTCCCCGGCGGGAATGGCGGTGCGCGCAGGGCGGCCATCACGCAGGGCGGCAAGAATGGGCTGCATGATCTCGATCTGGGCCACGGCTTCGCTGTCGCGGTTGCGGGCGCGTTTTTCCAGCGCGGGCAGGCGTTTTTCCAGCGAATCCAGATCAGCCAGCATCAGCTCGGTTTCAATGATCTCCGCATCCCGGACGGGGTCCACGCCCCCTTCCACATGGGTAATATCATCATCCTCAAAGCAGCGCAGGACGTGGATAATGGCGTCCACCTCACGGATATTGGCTAGGAACTGGTTGCCCAGCCCTTCCCCCTTGGAGGCACCGCGCACAAGGCCCGCAATATCCACAAACTCAAGGCTTGTGGGCACTTCACGCTGGGATTTGCCAATAGCCACCAGCTTGTCCAGCCGTGGGTCCGGCACCGCAACGCGGCCCACATTGGGCTCGATCGTGCAGAACGGGTAGTTGGCGGCCTGCGCCGTGGCCGTGGCCGTAAGCGCGTTGAACAGGGTGGACTTGCCCACATTGGGCAGACCAACAATACCGCAGTTAAAACCCATCAGCCCTTGCTCCCTTGTGGCAGTGCAACCTTGGTCATAAACCGGTCGGCATGCCCATCCGCCAGCAGGGGGGCGGCATCGGCCATGCTGGCGAGCATGGGGTCGAGCCAGTCCTGCTGGTCTGTTTGTGTAAAATTACCCAGCACCCAGCCATGCACCCGTTCCTTGGCGCCGGGGTGGCCTATGCCAATACGAACACGCCAGTAATCGGGCGTGCCCAGCATCTTGTCTGTCGAGCGCAGGCCGTTGTGGCCCGCTGCGCCGCCGCCACGCTTGATGCGCAGCCTGCCCGGTTCCAGATCCAGCTCATCATGGAAAAGCGTTATCTGCTCGGGGGCTATTTTGTAAAAGGCCGCAGCTTCCTGCACACTCTCGCCCGAGCGGTTCATGTAGGTCATGGGCAGCAGTGCAAGCACCTTGTGGCCGCCTATGCGCCCCTCGGCTACCTCACCCTTGAAGCGGTTGCGCCATGGCGTAAAGCCGTATCTGGCGGCAATGGCCTCGACCGCCATAAAGCCAACATTGTGCCGGTGCCGGCGCATGGAGGACTCGGGGTTACCCAGTCCGACCCAGAGCAGCATTGCGGATTCTGCCTTGTGTTTATGAACAGAAAGGGGGGCACATGCGCCTGCACGTGCCCCCGCGTTCCATAAGCTTCAGATTGCCTGAACTCCCGATTAGGAAGCGTCAGCACCTTCTGCCGGAGTGGTGTCAACCAGCGGTGCGGCAATGGAGGCAACCACAAAGTTGGCTTCGTGGGAAACAGGCGTTGCACCTGCCGTGCCCTGCACATCGTCCCAACGCACGTTGTCGTTGATGTCGAGCTTGGTCAGGTCAACAGTAAAGAACTCGGGGATGTTCTCTGCTGCCACTTCCACGTCAACCGTGTGACGCACGATGTTGAGCATGCCACCACGCTTGATACCGGGGCACTTGTCTTCACCCACAAAGTGCACGGCCACTTCAACATGCACGCGCGAGCCAGCGGCCAGACGCAGGAAGTCGATGTGAACGGGCGAATCCTTGACCGGGTGGAGCTGCACGTCACGCACCAGAGCGCGTTCGTTCTTGCCGCCTTCGATCTGGATGTCATACACGCGTGAGCGCCAGCCAGAGGTCTGGATTGCCTTGACAACCAGACGCGGGTCGAGCGCGATCAGCGTGGATTCCTGCTTGCCACCGTACACAACGCCGGGCACCAGGCCTTCACGCCTCGTCGCACGCGCTGCCCCCTTACCAGCCTTCGCGCGCGCAGAAGCTTGGATTGTTGTAATTTTGGACACCTTGACTTCTCCTGAAAAACTTGAGCACGCAGGCCTCCAGGGGTGCCTGCGCGGTGGCTGCGGCCTTACAGCAAAACCCCGCCACAGGCAAGGTCCGGCTTGGCTTGTGGCACCTTTATCCCGCCCTGTGCCCCATCTGGCACACCCCAACCCCGGCCGGAGCCTCCGCCATGAACCCGCCTTTTCAGCCCGTCCCCCACCAGCCTGCCGCCCCCACACCCACGCAGCAATTTGGTAGTGACCATGATACGGGCCTGTGCCCTCAGGCGCTGGAAGCCATAAACCGCGCAGCCTCCGCCAGTGCCCCACCTTATGGGGATGACGCATGGACCCGCCTTGGGGCCAAGGCCGTGGCGGACCTGTTTGCCGCCCCGCAGGCCCGCGTGTTTTTTGTGTTCAGCGGTGCGGCGGCCAATGCGCTGGTGCTGGCAACACTCTGCCCGCCCTATTGCAGCATTATTGCTTCCGAAATCGCCCACGCGGACACATCCGAGCGGGGGGCGACGGAATTTTTCTCCGGTGGGGCAAAGCTGGTCACCCCTCCCACGCAGGATGGCAAGCTGACCCCCGCCGCCATTACGCAGGCCATGCGCCGCGCACGTGGCCCCGGAGCCTCCACCCCGGCGGTCGTGAGCATAAGCCAGCCGACCGAGAACGGCCTGCTCTACTCGCTGGACGAAATACGCGCCATTGCCAATGCCTGCCACGACAACGGGTTACGCCTGCACATGGATGGCGCACGCTTTGCCAACGCCGTGGCCGCGCTGGAATGCACCCCCGCCGCCATGACATGGCAATCCGGCGTGGATGCGCTCAGCTTTGGTGGTGCCCGCAATGGCATGGCCATGGGGGATGCGGTGGTGTTTTTTACCCCCCAGCTGGCTCAGGGCTTTGCCGAGCGCGCCATGCAGGCCGGGCAGATGGCTGCCAGAATGCGGCTCCTGTCCGCCCCGTGGCGGGGCATGCTCCAGTCCGGCGCATGGCTGGCCAATGCCCGCCATGCCAATGCCAGCGCGCAGGCTCTGGCACAGGCCATAACGGCGCTGGATGGAGTGGAACTGGCATGGCCCGTGCAGAGCAATGCCGTGTTTGCGCTCATGCCCGAGCATGTAGCCAACACCCTGCGCGCGCAGGGGTGGCGATTCCATACCCTGTTCGGGAGTGTTTACCGCTTTGTCTGTGCATGGGACACGCGCGCAGACTCCATTACCGCCCTTGCCGCGGACCTGCGCCGCAGCACACAGGGCTGAATAACGCGTAAAATGCCCCACAAGCGCTAAAACAGGCAGGCTAAGCCTGCACCAGCCTTGACATAACGCCCCTGCCCCTGCTTCCTCCACCCCAATTCTCTATGGCAAAACACGTGCCCGCCCGCAGGCCGGGCCACAATTTGTGGGACAAGACCATGCACCCTTACCGTACCCATAGCTGCTCGGCCCTTCGCGCAAGCGATGCTGGCACCACCGCGCGCCTGTCCGGCTGGGTGCATAGCAAGCGCGACCATGGCGGCCTGCTGTTTATTGACCTGCGGGACGAAACGGGCATGACCCAGATTGTCATCCCCGCCGGGTCGGATGTCATGGCAACAGCCGAACACATCCGGGTGGAAAGCGTGATTACCGTAACCGGTGAAGTGGTCCTGCGCGAGGAAGGCACGCGCAACCCCGACCTTGCCACGGGTGATATTGAAGTGCGCGCAAAAGACTTTGTCGTGCAGTCCCACGCCGCCGTGCTGCCCCTGCAGGTAGCCGGGCAGGAACATTATTCGGACGAGCTGCGCCTGCGCTACCGCTACATCGACCTGCGGCGTGAAAAAGTGCACGCCAACATCCGCCTGCGCTGCGCCGTTATTGCCAGCATGCGCAAGCGCATGACGGACCTGAACTTTGTAGAACTGCAAACTCCTATCCTGACCGCCTCCTCTCCCGAAGGGGCGCGCGACTTTCTGGTGCCCTCACGCAACCACCCCGGCAAGTTCTACGCGCTGCCGCAGGCACCGCAGCAGTTCAAGCAGCTGGCCATGGTGGCGGGGTTTGACCGCTACTTCCAGATTGCTCCGTGCTTCCGTGATGAAGCCTCCCGCGCGGACCGCTCCCCCGGTGAGTTCTACCAGCTTGACTTTGAAATGGCCTTTGCCACGCAGGACGAAATTTTTGCGGTGATGGAAGAGGTCATGAGCGGGCTGTTTACCGAATTCGGTAATGGCCGCACGGTCAGCACCGCGCCGTTCGAGCGTATTCCCTACGCCCGCGCCATGAAGGTTTATGGTTCCGACAAACCCGACCTGCGCAACCCGCTGCTGATTACGGACGTCACGGAAGACTTTGCAGGCTCCGGCTTTGGCCTGTTTGCCCGCATTGCCGCCGATGGTGGTGAAATCCGCGCCATTCCCGCCCCCGGCGCGGGGGACAAGCCCCGCTCGTTCTTTGACAAGCTCAATGCCTGGGCGCGTGAGAACGGGGCTGGTGGTCTGGGCTACATCACCTTCAACGCCGAAGGTGGGCAGGGCCCGATTGCCAAGAACCTTGAGGCCGACCGGGCAGAGGCCATTCGCGCCAAACTGGGGCTTAAGGCGGGCGATGCCGTGTTCTTTGCCGCAGGCAAGGGGCATGAGGTAGCCAAGTTCTCCGGCCTTGTGCGCACCCGCATTGCCGAAGAACTGGACCTGATCGAAAAGAACGCCTTCCGCTTCTGCTGGATCACGGACTTCCCCATGTACGAGCTAAATGAGGAAACGGGGCTGGTGGACTTCTCCCACAACCCGTTCTCCATGCCGCAGGGCGGGCTGGAAGCCCTGAACACCAAGGATCCGCTGGATATTCTGGCCTACCAGTACGACATTGTATGCAACGGGATCGAACTCTCCTCCGGTGCGGTGCGTAACCACCTGCCCGACGTGATGGTGCGGGCGTTTGAAATTGCAGGCTACCCCGAAAGCGAGGTGGAAGCCCGCTTTGGCGGCATGCTCAACGCTTTCCGCTACGGAGCACCCCCGCATGGTGGTTCCGCCCCCGGCGTGGACCGCATTGTGATGCTGCTGGCCGATGAACCGAACATCCGCGAGGTTATTCTGTTCCCGCTCAACCAGCAGGGCGAAGACCTGATGATGGGGGCCCCCGCCCCCGTAGCCCCTGAGCGCATGAAGGAACTTTCCCTCGCACTCAACCTGCCCAAGCCCAAACCAACGGTTAAAAAAGACTGATAACCGTTTTTTGAGACCACAAACATTCATCCGGCTGGTTGCATGACCACGCCGGATGTTTTTTTGTAGGGGGTATGACCATACGCCCCCCGCGCCACCAGACCACCCTGCTGGCAGCTCTTGCCCCAGCCTGCCTTACCCTTGCCCTGCTGTGCCCGGCTGCACGCGCGGCGGCCCCTACATCCCCCCTTGTGTCACAACAGGCGGTGTATGATCTGGGGCTGGTGGAATCTGCGGGCGGGCAAACGCTCTCTGCTACCGGGCGCATGAGCTACTCCGTGCTCAAGACCTGCCTTGGCTGGTCCTCCCACCAGAGGCTGGACATACAGAGTGTCACCCGCAAGCAGGGCGAGGAACACCTGCTCTCCGACTATGCGGCGCAGGAAAGTCTGGATGGCCGCCACCTGACCTTTAAAAGCCAGGAAACACGCAACGGCAAACTGCTGCGCGTTGTAAGCGGGGAGGCAAGTCTTGCCCCCGATGGGTCCGGGGTTGTGCAGTATCGCCAGCCGCTGGCCAAAACGCTGCGCCTGCCCGTGGGCACCCTGTTCCCCGTAACCCATACGGCCCGTATTTTAAGTGCCGCCCGGCAAGGTGAAAAAGACCTGACCCCCCCCCTGTTCGACGGCACCCTGCCTGATGGGCCGGAAGATACCTATGTGACCCTGCTCACATGGTCGCCCCCTCCGGCTGGCAACACGCCGTACCAACCCTTGCAGAAACTGGCCTCCGGGCACGTGCATATCGCCTTTTACGACCGCAACGCCCACACCATGATGCCTGAATACGAAATGGGCATGCGCTATTTTGCCAATGGCGTGTCTGACCAGCTGCATCTGGATTTTGGCGATTTTAAAATGCAGGGCACGCTCAGCACGCTCGACCTGCCCGCCACACCCACCTGCACGCAGGATACCGCACCGTAAGCGCCCGCACAGCGGGGGCGCACGCGGCGGGGTGAGCCTATGCCTCCACCGCGTCGCCCATGAACAGCAGGTTCTGGAAATCCATTTTCTGGTTGGGGCTTTTTCTGCGCCACTTCTTTTTATCTGCCCGCCGCCACACACGCGGCACAAACGGGTAGGCCCGAGGCAGGCAGCCGGACAGAAGTGCCGCCCAGCTCATGATCAGGATCGGGGTCAGGCTGGTGCTGGCCAAAGCCCCCATATAGGGGGAATCTGCCATAAGGTTCTGGGACAAAGCCATGATGGAGGACACATCCAGTGCCTCATCCATCCACTGCTCACGGCTGCGGCCTGCAAAACCCCACCCCGCCAGTGCGGCGGCCACGGCTTCGGCCTCCTGCTTGCGGGTTAACTGGAGCGCGTGGTCCAGCAAGGGGGTCTGCACCGCTGCCAGATACGCAGCATTTTTGCGCAAAGCCGCCCGCAACCCCGCCACACCCGGCTGGGCGGTCTGTTCGGTATCTGCCAGCTGCCCCATATCCTCCACCTCCTCCGCCAGAGCAGCGCGGACAAGCCGCCCGCGCTGGGAGGGGCTGAGCGCGGGCATAAGGGCTGCGGCAACCAGCGGGTTAAGCAGGGCCTGAGGAATATCGAGCGTGTTGTCTACCGTCTCCAGCATCTGGAGCAGGGCGGTGGCGGCGGCTTTTTGCTCATCCGTCGCATTGGTGTTTGTCAGCACGGCAGAAAGTGCTCTGAACAGGTCTGGGAGCAGGGCGCTGCTAAGGGCGTTGGTCAAACTCCCCCCCACTCCTGCGGAGGATGCGGGCATGAGTGCGGCCACAGTCCCGGCCTCCACGTCCTGCGGGAGCTGCACAATACCGCCGGGCAGCACAATTTCCTCCTCCTGAGCGCCTGCCATACCTTGCAGGGCGCTGGCCAGCCTGCCATCCTGCGCGGTGTTGCCAACCAGCCCGTACAGCCCTGCCGTGGTCACAACCGCCCCACCCAGCGCGCCCGGTGCTTCCGGCTGCGCCCCAAGGGACTGGAGCAGGGGCAAGGCCGCGGCAATTCCACCCGCAAGCGCATTGCCTCCCCCACCAGCGGACTGGCCCGCCATGGCTGTGGCCAACTGCACAAGCCTGCTGGCCATGGCTTTGTGGTCTGCTGTGGCGGCAGGGTCATTCAGCACCGTATTTGCGGCCTGCATAAGATCCGCAACAAGGCTTGTGGTCCCGGCCCCTGTGGGCACACGCCCTGCCATGCTGGCGGCGGTATTCTGGCTGGTTGCTGCCGCAGTGGCCGTATTATCCGCACTGGCCGTGGGCTGTCTGGCAGAGGAGGTCCCGCCAAGCAGGGTTTTTGCCCCTTCGGATAATGTGAGCATAACCTCAGCCTGCTGGGCCTGTGCGGCAACCAGTGCCGTGCGCGCACTCTGCACCAGTGCTGTGGAAGAGGGCAAAGCCCCGGCAAGGCGGGACTGCGCGGTAGCCTGCCCGGCCCCGCCATCGGCCATGCTGGTGCTTTGCCCGGCACTTTGTACAACCTGCCCCAGCCAGTTACCCACGCCGGGCAGGCCGCCTGATCCTGTGGTTGCTGTCATGGCCTGCTCCGTAGCCTTTATGGCATGGTGGACAAAACCCGCCATGCCCCCTGCGCGGTGCATTACCCTGCCACACCGCGCAGGCTCAGGCCAACAGGATTAAGCGGCTTAGTGGACCTGCGCGCTGCTGCTGGCGGGCGCACCCTCGCGCAGAACACCCACCAGTTCCTGCAAAGCCTGCGGGTTGTTCTTGAGAATAGCCACATTGGCCGCATCGGGCACAGGCATTTGCGCGCCCCCCTGGCCGGGTGGAATATTGAGCAGGCTGCCGGTCAGCCCCACACAGGTCAGGCTCATGACAAAGCTGCGCGCATCCAGCCCGTGCGCCTTGAGAATGGCATCCAGCCCCGGCACCTGCCCCACAAGGGCAATCTGCTGATCAAGCGACATGCCCACATGCCCCGGCGGCTGTATTTTGGCAGCCTGAATAGCCCGGAGTGCGGCACTCAGCCGGGGCAGCACATCGGGGGCCAGTTTGTAGTGCAGGGCTGTATCCATGTCATGCTGCATGGTGGCGACCTGCTCGGGCGTGAGGGAGGGGGCCTGCGGCCTGCTCCCGCCAACGGGGGCAACGCTCTGGGCCTGTGCGGCCCCGGCCAGCAGCAGGGCCATAGCCCCCAGAACAGTGGATGCCTTGCGAATAAAAACCATGTTTTTCAACCTTTTCATGCTTCAATCACCCATTCGCCCTTCCGCATGAGCGGCACGCGGCCACCCTGTGCGTCCAGCCCATCCACATCAATCTCACCCGAACCGATCATCCAGTCTATGTGGATCATGCTGGTATTGGCCCCACGTGCGGCCAGTGCGGCCTCGTCCTGCCCCTGCGTGTCGCGCATGCATTTGGTGTAGGACTGGCCAAGGGCTATGTGGCTGGCGGCGTTTTCATCAAACAACGTGTTCTGGAACAGCAAGCCGCTACGCGAGATGGGGGAGGAATGGGGCACAAGCGCGACCTCGCCCAGCCTTCTGGCTCCTTCATCCGTATCCAGCACGCGCTCCAGCACATCCTGCCCACGGGTTGCGTGCATTTCCACAATACGCCCGGCCTCAAACCGGACCCTGATCCCATCAATCAGCGTACCCTGATGCGAGAGGGGCTTGGTGCTGGCCACGGTCCCTTCCACCCGCAGGCGGTGGGGGGTGGTGAACACCTCCTCGGTCGGGATGTTGGGGTTGCACACAATGCCGTTGCCTGCTTTTTCCGCACCGCCAGCCCAGTCATGCCCATCGGCCAGCCCGACAAGCAGGTCCGTGCCGGGGCCGGAAAAATGCAGGGCGTCGTAGCGCACATCGTTCAGGTAGGCTGCGCGGCGGTGCAGAATGGCGTTGTGGGCCTCCCACTGGGCTACGGGGTCATCCCCCGTAAGGCGGGAGACGGCAAAAATGGCCTGCCAGAGTTTTTCCACCGCCTGCTGTTCAGGCAGGTCCGGGAACACCTGCATGGCCCATGCCGGGGTGGCGGCCGCCACAATGCACCAGTTCACATCAAAATTGGTAATGATCTCCATGGCCGGGCGGTTAACCCGTGCCGCCGCCTTGCTGGCGCGGGAGACGTGGTCCGGGTTCTGCCCCGCCAGCAGGGCCGGGTTGGAACCGGTAATAGCCATGCGCGCAGCCCCCGCGCGAAAGCCCTCCGCCATACCGGCGGACAGCCAGCCCGATGCCGTATCAAACGTGTTTTCCGCACCATATTTGTAGCGGGCAAGCGTGGTTTCCTCATCCGAATAGAATGTGGTGACCAGCGACGCCCCAGCCTTGTATGCATGTTCCGTAATACGGCGCACCAGCGGCACGGCATGCAGGGGAGCAGTCATGATAACCTGCTGGCCCGGAGCTACATTCAGCCCCGTGCGGGCCGCAACCTCGCCCAGACGGTCAAGCTGGGCTGCAAATTCGGCCGAAGCCAGATAGCCACCATGGGCCTGCGTGTTGCGTTCTGTCACGTTTATGCCTGTCCTTTTTTGTGGCGTAACCCTTTGGTGCTTATGGGATACGTATGGAGCGCGTCCGTCAACTCCGGGTTTTTACGCCCTGCCCTGCTGGCAGGCCCCATTATGGGCCAACGCATACCGCAAACCCGCCAGACCTGCCTTTTTTGCTAGCCAGCCGGGCAAAGCCTGCCGGGTGCCCCGGCTTACGCCACGGGCAGTTCAAACGGTTTTAATTCCGCTGGCAGGTAAAGCGGGTGGCACGGCCGCCCGGCGTTGCTCAGCCGCAGCGCACACACCGCAATGCCGTGGTCTTGAAGCATCTGCACAACCTGCGGCCCACGGGCGAGCAACGCCTTGTGGTGGGGCGAGCCATAAGCCGCCACGACCAGATCGGCCTTGCGCGCCATGTCCAGCAAAGCGGCATCGTTGCCGGGGCCTATGGGGTCCGGGGTTTCCAGCAGGCGGAGCTGGTCCGTGCAGCGGTAGGCAAAGGTATTACCAACATACAGGCCACCATAGCCCCATGCGCGCGCGTAACGCTGGCACTTGGCCACGGTCCGGTCATCCCCGTGTTCGGTTGCGACCGATGGGTTCATCATCAGCCACATGACCAGCGGCTTGTCCGCATCCCACACCCGGCGCAGGGTGTAGCGGTAGCAGTCGTCCGGCCCGCCATAGGTGGCAGTACTGACAACATCCCCCGACAGTTTGAGCGGGCGGGACTGGCCTACATGGTGGCCTGCAAACAGATCGTTCATGATACTCCGGCTGGCAGAGGGTTAGGCACGGCTTTCTCCCCCTCGTTTACGGTGCAATGGCGTGTGGCACAAACCCGCATGCGCGGAGCTAGGGGGCAAACCCGGTACGGTCAGCCGGGGTAAGTGCGCGCAGCACCCGGCACGGCACACCAGCCGCTACCACACCTGCGGGCACATCACGCGTAACCACGCTGCCCGCACCAATAACGCTGCCAATGCTAATGGCCTGCGCGTAACAGCCCCCTGCCGCGCGCTCGTGCATATCCAGCGCATGGTTGGCTGTGTACAGGCCCACACGCGGGCCAAACAGAACATTATCCCCAATTGTAATGGGGGCCGCATCGAGCAGAATGCAGTCAAAATTGGCGTAAAAATTATTACCAATGCTAATATTACGCCCGAATTCACACCGTAATGCCGGTTCAAAATGCACCTGCTGGCCAACACGGCCCAGCAGGGTGCGTAAAAGCGCCTCCCGCTCGGCGGCTGGGCGGCCAAAACTTGCATTGTAACGGTTGCTCAGCACAACGGCATCTGCACGGGCCTGCACCAGTTCTGGTGCAAGGTCATTGTACATTGCGCCAGTGCGCATGAACGCCATGTGGTTTTCCAACGTCATACCGTGCCATTCTCCCTACCCCCGGCCTCTGGCCCAACAACGGGGCGCAAAAAGGTGCCCGCGGGCCTAGCCGGGGTGTATTGCGTGCCAGTGTGCCGTGGCTGCCGCCCGGATTGCATCCTGTTCATGCTGTATTTTTTCCGGGTCATACCCAAGGGCCACACATTGGGCGTGCGTAATATACCCTGTTTGCAGCAAAAACAGGGCCAGTTGCTGCGGGTATGGCACCGTACGCACATACGGTGCCGGGCAGGCCGTACGCCCTTTACCCCACGCGGATTTATCCAGCGTGCACCATTTTAGCAGATAAGGTGATTGCGGGTTATAACGTGCCAGCATATAGCGCCACCCGGCCTGCAATTGCCCGGCGTTAGCACTGGTTGCCACATAACCTGCCAGATACCCGTTAACCTCGCGGCTTCTGGGAGCAGGCACATCCTCCTCAGTTGGCAAGATCCTGACGGTCAGCTTTATGTACGGCCTGAAGCGGGGCTGCCGGGTGATGACATTCAGCTTCCCCTGCGCGTATTCATAAATAACGTCCGGCCCTACAGACAGATCATGCGAGGGAAAAACGGCATCAAACCGTTTATCCGGAAAAATGAACTGCCGCCCGCCATCATGAGCAACATCCACCACCGAGGGCGGCCCGAACCCATTCTGTTTGGGTAGCTGAACCGCATACCACTGACCCGCATCCCCTGCCCCCACAATAGCACTGACCAGACAGCAATGCGTCCCCCCCGTAAAACCAGACAGGAGAAGCTGTGGCAGCACTGCCCCTTGCTCCAGATAGTAAAAAGACAGGTTGAGATCACTAAGTGTCCCTTTTCCTCCGCCCCCGAGCGCTGCAATAACCTGCCTGAAATCAGGGTGCCCCGGAGCACTGGCCACCAGTGTGGCAACCTTGCAAAGCCCCCCTGAGCGTGAAAGCGTAGCCTGCTCCTCCCACTCCAGCAGGCCATGGGAGGGGCAGGGCTGGTGCTCGGCAAACTCCACCCGCATGCTCAACTCCCCGACAGTGACACTCAGAGGTTGGGAAAATGACCGATCCGCAGCGTTAAAAACAATTGCACTGGCAAACGGCCCAACATCCCGAGCGACAGCGGAAAAATCATCCTGCGCGGGAGCCGCCAGAGCCTGCGTGCCGCAGACAGCCGCCAGAAACAGGCACAGATGAAGGGGAAGCCTTAAATAACGCATGAACACATATCTCTTTTTGTATCTTCACACCACACAGGCCAAAAGGCAGAAGGCCACGCAGCCGGGCGAGCCAGACGTTTGAGCGGTGCATACTGCCTCTCCCTGTCTGGGGGTTTTCAGCCAAGCCTGCTTTGCGGGTGCAGGCGGGCGTTCAGCAGGGTCAGCACCAGCACTCCCAGTGCTGCTCCCCCTACAGTGAGCATAAGGGCGGGAGCAAGCCCTGCCCCGATCCACCCTGCAAGCCGGGTTTGCACAAGTGCGTTGCTAGCCGCAATAAGATTACCGCACTGATACGCCAGCCCCGGAAACGTGGCACGGACAGAAGCAGGGGAAAGCTCGCTCAGATACGCCGGTACCACCCCCCACGCTCCCTGAATACAGAACTGGATGCACACAGCCCCCACCCCAAGCCAGAAAATGGAGTGCGGCAGGGTCCATAACGGCAGCAGCGGAATAGTCAGCGCTGCGGCCACGGCAATGGCATACTGCCGCCCGATACGCTGGGAGAGCACGCCAAACACCACCCCGCCCGCAATGGCCGCCAGATTGTACAGCACGGCCAGCAGGGTAATGGAGGGAGGAGGCACATGCCGCTCAAGTGCCAGAAACACCTTGGGATACAAATCCTGCGAGCCGTGGCTCATGAAGTTGAAGGCCGCCATAAGCGCCACCGCAAACACGCACAGGGCCATGTTCTGGCGTGCAACCGCCAGCATGCCCGGCGGGCGCTCGGCCCCTGCCCCCTGTGCCTGACGGGCCAGCCAGTCCGGGCTTTCGGGCACACGCAGCCAGATGTAAATGGCCGACACAATAGCCCCGCCCCCCAGCACAAACAGCCCACGCCAGCCCAGCACGGGCAGGAGCAAGAACATAAGTGAAGCCAGCAGATACCCAGCCGGATACCCGGCCTGCAAAATGCCCGATGCCGTGCCCCGCCATGACGGTGGAACACTTTCCATGATCAGGGAGGTGCCAACCCCCCATTCCCCCCCAAGGGCCACACCAAACAGGGCACGCAGAACCAGAAAAACCGTAAGCGTGGGCGCAAAGGCCGATAAGACCTCGATCAGCGAGTAAATGGTAATTGTGCCGATCAGCACCGGTTTGCGCCCGTACGCATCTGCGGCGCGCCCGCATACAAAAGCCCCTATGGGCCGGGTGATAAGGGTTAGTGTGGGGGCCAGCAGCACTACCTCCAGCGAGGTGGAAAAACTGCGGGCCACATTATCAAGCGTGAACAGGACAATAAAAAAATCGCAGGCATCAAGCATCCACCCCAAAAAGGAGGCGGCCACAACATGCCGGGCTGTTGTACGGTCAATGGGGGAGAGAGCAGTGGCGGCCATGGGGGTACTCCTGCTTGCCGGTTACCCACCTTGTGGCATGCCCGCCATTGGCTTTGCCACGCAGGAATAATCACGAATACGCCAGACCCACGCGCAGGCTATGGCCTGAATAAGCAGAAGGGCCGGGGCGTTACCGCCTCGACCCCCCCGGTCTTGCCGCGCTTAGCAAGATTCCGCTGCGTGCTGGCCACCAAGCCTCAGGCTCGGGCCTGCACTGCTTCTGGCTGCCCAAAGGCCATTTGCCCCCACACGCGCTCGCGCAGCATGGGTACAATGGACTGATCGCTCAGGGCAGACAGATCACCCAGTTCATTGGTATCCCCACTTGCGATCTTGCGCAACAGGCGGCGCACAATTTTGCCAGAGCGTGTGCGGGGCAGATCGGGCACCAGATACACCGCCTCCGGTGCTGCGTACCGCCCGATCAACTGCACCACAAGGCGGCTTATGCCCTCCTCATCCAGCCCGGAGGTTACATCCTTGCGGGGGATGGCAAACACAACCAGCGCCTGCCCCTTGACCGGGTGCTCCACCCCCACGGCCGCGCATTCCACAATCCTGTGGTCCGCGCCCAGAGCGTCCTCCACCTCTGCCGTGCCAAGGCGGTGCCCGGCAATGTTGATCACATCATCCATGCGGCCAGTTATCCAGTAATACCCGTCCTCATCCCGCCTTGCGCCATCGCCTGTAAAATACAGGCCCGGTGCAAGGGCAAAATACGTCTGGCAGAAGCGGGCATGGTCACCCCATATGGTGCGCGCCTGACCGGGCCATGAGCGCGCAATGCACAAAGCACCTTCCGCAGCACCCTGCTCCACTTTACCCCGCGGGTCGAGTATGGCCATTTCCACCCCCGGCAGGGGCATGGTGGCCGAACCGGGCTTGAGCGAATGCACACCGGGTATGGGGCCAAGCACAATGCCTGCGGTTTCCGTCTGCCACCACGTATCGGCCACGGGGCAGCGTTTTTTGCCCACCACATCATGGTACCACAGCCACGCATCGGGGCTTATGGGTTCACCCGCAACACCCAGCAGGCGCAGGGAGCCAAGGTTATACCGGTTCACCACCGCATCGCCTTCGGCCATCATGGCGCGTACGGCTGTGGGCGCGGTAAAGAGCATGCTCACCTTGTATTCATCAATCAGTTCAAACCACCGCCCCGGCTGGGGGTGAGTAGGCAGACTGTCCGAGATCATGGTGGTGCCACCATTGGCCAGCGGGCCATACACAACCGAGGTGTGCCCCGTAATCCAAGCCACATCCGCCGTGCACCACAGCACATCGCCCGGCTGATGGGTATAGACCATGCCCATGGTGTAGGCCGCCCAGACCATATACCCACCCGTTGCATGCACAACCGCCTTGGGCTTGCCCGTGCTACCCGAGGTATAAAGCATGAACAGCGGGTCTTCCGCCCGCATGACGGCGGGCACAAAATCTGCCTCAAAATTATCTACAAAATCATGAAAATCGTAGTCCCGGCCCGGCAGCATGGGCACGGCTTCTTCCGATGTGCGCACGACCAACATGGAGTGCACGCCGCTATTGCCCCCGGCCTTGCGCAGGGCTTCATCCATGCTCTGCTTGTACGCCACAGGCTTGTTGCCACGCCATGCCATATTGGCGGTAATAACAGCCACAGCCCCACTATCCACCAGACGCTCGGCAATACCCTCGGCCGAGAACCCGCCAAACAGCACCACATGCACCGCACCAATGCGCGCGCAGGCCAGCATGGACACAACCGCCTCTGCCACCATAGGCAGGCAGATGGCCACGCGGTGCCCTTTTTCCACCCCCAGATGGGTCAGGGCATTGGCCAGACGGCAGACCCGTTCGTGCAGGTCCTTGTAGGTCAGGCTTTCCGAGCGGCCTGCGGCCTCGCGCTGGCTGATCAGGGCAACCTGGTCGCCCCGCTCGGTCAGGTGGCGGTCTATGCAGCAGACCGACGCATTCAGCGTGCCATCTGCAAACCAGCTTATGGACACGTCTTTTTCAAAACTGCCGGCAAAGCCCTGTGTGGGCCGCGAGCACCAGTGGATGCGCCGCGCCTGTTGCAGCCAGAACCCGTCCGGGTCGCGCCGGGCATGTTCACGCATGGCCTGCAACTGCTCCGGAGACATAATGGCCGGGTAATGGGGGTAGGCACGCGCCGGGATGAGTGTTTGGTCCGTCATGGTCTTGTATCCCCTGTTCTTGTTGTTTGTGTGGGACAGAAGTCTGCGGTTTTCAGGCTGCGTTGCGGTCGGGCTGTCCAATGTGCGGGAGAACCGTGGCCACAATGCCTGCATCGAGTGTTTCATAATCATAATACCGAAGCGTTTTGTACAGCTCCTCGCGGGTTTGCATCCGCTCAAGCATGGCCTGTGTGCCCCCCGTGCGGGCAATAGTGGCATACAGGTCCGCCTGTGCCCGGTTGGCTGCCCGCAGGGAACTGACCGGCCATATGACCATGCTGTACCCCATGGCCTCGAACTCGGAGGCGGTAAAATAGGGGGACCGGCCAAATTCGGTCATATTGGCCAGCAGGGGCACATCAGGCAGGCGGCGCGCAAACTCCCTGAACATATCTTCCGATATCAAAGCCTCGGGGAAGATGGCGTCTGCCCCAGCCTCATAATACAGCCGTGCACGGGCTACCGCGCCGTCCAGCCCTTCCGAGCCAGCGGCATCCGTGCGCGCAATCACCACCATATCGCGCCGGGCCCGGGCGGCGGCGGCCACTTTTTGCGCCATCTCCTGAGGGGAGACGAGTTTTTTGTCATTCAGGTGTCCGCATTTTTTGGGCAGAACCTGATCTTCAATATGCACGGCGGCGGCCCCGGCCTCTTCAAACGCGCGGACCATGTTCATCACGTTCAGGGTTTCACCATACCCGGTATCCCCATCCACCAGCACGGGCAGGCCCGTGGCACGCACAACCTGACGGATGAAAAAACACACCTCGTCTATGGTAATAATACCAAGGTCCGGCAGCCCCATGCTGGCGGTCATGGCCGCGCCCGAAAGATAGAGCGCGCCAAACCCACAGTCCTTTGCCTGCAGGGCCGCCTGCCCGTTATGTGCACCGGGAATTTGCATAATGCCCTTGCGGTGCATCATGTCCTTAAAACGCTGGCCCGCAGGCGTTGCGGGCAGGTCCTTGCCTACCAGATAGGTCATGCGGCGAACTCCAGTCCATCGCGTTCACGCAAAGGGATGAGCGGGCGGGCGTCTGGCCCGGTATAATTGGCGGAGGGACGGATGATTTTTCCATCCATGCGCTGCTCCATAATATGCGCGCACCAGCCGGTCACACGGGCCATGACAAAAACAGGCGTGAACATGGCCGTGGGAATGTTCATGGCGTTGTAGGAAACAGCACTGAACCAGTCGAGGTTAGGGAACATCTTTTTCTGTTCAGCCATAACCCGCTCTATGCGCTCGGCTACGGTATAGAGCCGCATGGTGCCGTTGCGGCGGGAGAGGTCCCTTGCCGTTTCCTTGATAATTTCGTTCCGCGGGTCGGCCAGAGTGTACACCGGGTGGCCAAAGCCGATAATCACCTCCCTGGCCTCCAGCCTGCGGCGGATGTCCGCCTCGGCTTCGTCCGCCGTGTGGTAGCGTTGCTGGATGTCCAGCGCCACCTCGTTCGCACCCCCATGTTTGGGGCCACGCAGCGCACCAATGGCGGCCGTTACGGCGGAATACATATCCGACCCGGTGCCCGCCACAACACGCGCGGCAAAGGTGGAAGCGTTAAACTCATGTTCGGCATACAGGATGAGCGATGTGTGCATGGCCTGCACCCAGCTATCGGGGGGAGTGGTCCCATGCAGAAGGTGCAAAAAATGCCCGCCTGCACTGGCATCATCCGTATGGGTGTCTATCCGCCGCCCGTGGTTGGAATAATGGTACCAATACAGCAGCATGGATGCGGTGGAGGCCACCAGCCTGTCCGCAATTTCCCGCGCACCCGCGGTGGGGCAGTCGCTCCGCTCGGGCAGGGCACACCCCAGAACGGACACCGCCGTACGCAGGACATCCATAGGATGGGTGGAAGCTGGCAGGCGTTCCAGAGCAGCCCTTACAATATCGGGAATATCGCGCAGGCTCATCAGGTGGCGTTTATACCCTTCCAGCTCTGCCGTGTTGGGCAAAAAGCCGTAAATCAGCAGGTAGGCGACCTCTTCAAACGTGCAGGCACGGGCAAGGTCTTTTATGTCATACCCACGGTAATGCAGGTCATTCCCGCTATGGCCGACGGTGCTCAGGGCCGTGTTGCCCGCCACGGTGCCGGACAGGGCCACGGATTTTTTGGGTTTTGTGCGGTGCAGTTCGGTGTGCATTGCTGTTGCTCCCCTGCCTTGGTCTTTATGTGTCTGTCAGGACGTGAGGGCCGCGGTCTGCCGGGTATTTTTGGCACCCAGAGCAGACTGGCCGAAGTTGAAAATGCCTTCCACCTTGTTGATCTGCATGTCCTGTGGCGGAATATGCAGTTCAAGCTGGTGGAGTTCCCCCGCCCCGAGTTCTGGCAGGCGCTGCACGGCGGCCAGAAAACGCTCAACTTCCGCCGGATCCACAATACCTTCTGACAGGGTGCGGAACTTTTGAATGTAATCCGCACGCTGCCACGGCGTTGCCCCCAGCGTATGGGCATTGGCCACGGCCAGCTCGTCTGCCAGCACGGTGCCGTTTTTCAAGCGGATGACAATACGCCCGCCAAAGGCTTTTTTGTCGGGGTCGCTCTCATGGTAGCGTTGTGTCCATTCGGGTTTTTCAATCGTGTGGATTTTTTTCCACAGCCGCACCGTATCAGGCCTGCGCGCCCGTTCGGGTTCGTAGGAGCGCACGTGGTGCCAGCATCCATCCTGTAATGCCACAGCCACAATATACATGATGGAATGGTCCAGTGTTTCCCGCGTGGCCTGTGGGTCAAACTTCTGCGGGTCATTGGAGCCGGTGCCGATCACGTAGTGGGTGTGGTGGCTGGTTTCGATAAGCACATCTTCCACATCCTCCCAGTTGCTGATTTTTTTGCCCATGCGGAAGGCAAGGTCGATCAGCGCCTGACTTTGGTATTCGGCTGAATGTTCCTTGGTAAAAGAATACAGGATGGCCCGCTTGGGTTCGCCCATACCCGGCAGGGGCACGGTGTAATGCGCATCTTTACCATCAAGCATCCATGCAATAACCCCATCCTCCCCTTCATAGATCGGGGTTGGAGATGTTTCGCCCAGCATGGCGCGATCGACTGATTCCACAGCCATTTTGCCTGCATGGGCCGGGGCGTATGCCTTCCAGGACGAAATCTCGCCCTTGCGGCTCTGGCGCGTGGCGGTGGTAACATGCAGCGCCTGCCCGATAGCCTGATAAATGACCGATGGCGGCAGGCGCAGCAACGTGCCAATACCCGCCGCAACCGATGGGCCAAGATGAGCCACATGGTCAATCTTGTGCTTGTGCAGGCATATGGCGCGGGCCAGATCAATCTGGATTTCATACCCAGTGGCAATGCCGCGGATCAGGTCCGCACCGCTGCGGTTACACTGCTGCGCTACGGCCAGAATACCGGGAATATTGTCCCCCGGATGGGAGTATTCAGCCGCCAGAAAAGTGTCGTGGTAATCCAGTTCGCGCACAGCGGTGCCGTTGGCCCATGCCGCCCACTCCGCATGGACCCGTACATCCGGCCCCATGCCAAACACCGTAGCCCCGCCGGGCCTGCGGTGGGCGAGCGCTTCTGTCCGGGCACTCATGACCGAATGGCGGTTGACCGAAGCCATGGCTACGGCGGCATTGTCAATCATGCGGTTGATGATCATATCTGCCACAGCAGGTTCCACCGCAACCGGGTCGGCCGCGACCTGTGCAATTTTCCAGGCCAGTTGGTCTGCGCGGTTCAGGCGTTCACTCTCTGGGTGTACGCGCACTTCATGATTTTGCATTGTTCCGGCCCTTGCCATCTTGTGATCTGGGGAAACAGTTGCAGACTGTTGCGTAAAGCAGCAGAGGAATAAGAGTAAAAAGAAGCGAAGGAATTCGCGCCCGTTGCAAAGTCTGTGAAGGTTGGTGAGCATGCCCAGAACCAAAACCAAGCTGTTTGCTGGCAACCGGCTACGCCAGCTCCGCCAGCGCGAAGGCATGACACAGGCCGTGCTGGCGGAACGTGTTGGCGTATCGCTCAGCTACCTTAACCAGCTTGAGCGCAACCACCGCCCTCTGCCCGACCACCTTTTGCAAAACCTGTGCGAACGCTTTGCCCTGAGCCCCGCATGGTTTGCCGACACGCGCGAAGCCCATGCCGTGCAGGCACTGCGCGAGACCATGGCCGACCCGATTTTTAAAAACTCACCACTACCACTTACCAAAATGGCGGAAGCCGCCCGCCAGACCCCCGAACTGTGCGAGGCATTTTTAACCCTCTACCGTGCATACACGTTTGAACAGGAGCGGCACGCACACGCCCCCTTGGCCAGCACACCCCCGCTTGAACCTTACGAGGCCGTTGGTAACTGGGTGCAGGACCACAACAACTATTTTCATGAACTTGATTGTGCAGCCGAGGCATTTTACGAACGTCTTATCAGTACGGATGCATCGCTGGACGTAGCCCTTGCCCAACACCTGCGCAACCAGCACGGGCTGGGTATAACCCATAATACGGATATGCAGGAACGCGGGCTGGTCTGGCGGATTGACCGGCATAAACGCCAGGTGCAGCTCCCCCATAACCAGCCGCCGGAAAGCACACTGTTTTTTCTGGCCCAGATTATAGGCCAGTTGGAACACACCCGTCTGATGACAGACATTTTGCGCCGCGAAGGCCCAAAGGAGCGCAATGCGCAGGAACTCGCACGGGTGTATCTGGGCAATTATTTTGCCGGAGCACTCATCCTGCCCTATACGCGCTTCCTGCATAAGGCCCAGAGCATGCGGTATGATGTGGACGACCTGCGCCGCCACTTTGGCGTCAGTTTTGAGCAGGTCTGCCACCGCCTGAGCACCATGCAGCGCTTTGGTGCGGAAGGGATTCCGTTCTATTTTCTCAAACTGGATATTGCTGGCAATATTCTTAAAAGTTTTTCAGCCAACCGTTTTTCTCAGGCCCGTTTTGGTGGGCCCTGCCCGTTGTGGAACGTGTTCCGCGCCTTTGCAACACCGGGGCAGATTCAGGTCCAGCTTTCGCAGACAACCGATGATTCCATTTATCTGAATGTTGCACGCACCGTTGGGCGGGAAGGACTGAGCTACGCCGACCGCCCCCGCCAGATTGCCATTGTGCTGGGCTGCACCATAGCAGATGCGGCAAAAACCGTTTACGCCGCCGGGCTGGATCTGGCGGACCACACATTGGTTGTACCTATTGGCCCCGGATGCCGGGCCTGTGGGCGGGAACTATGCAGCCACCGCTCGCTCCCTGTTTCTGGCAGGGTGCTGGATACGGGCAGCAATGCGCGTGGAGTTGTGCCCTACAGGGCCGTGCCCGAACACTAAAAAACCCGCTCAAGGAGCGGGTCTGGTGCTGGTAGGGCAAGGGGTAGGAGGAGAAGAAAGAACCTTCCGGACTGACCGGGGATGCAAAACAGCCCGGAAGTTTAGGGGGGATAGTTTTTTACGGTAGTCACGACAACCACAGATTGTCGCGGTGATGCCCCTTGCCCCACCAGCAGAAACGCCTTCATCACCGCGACAAGATGATAATAAGAACGATTCTCATTAAAGAGCAAGCGAAAAAACAAGGGATGCGAAATTTTTTTCGCCACCCCTTGTGTTATTCTTACAAGCCTTTGGTTTATCAGTGCTTTTAGTGGGCACTTCCCGTAGCGGAATCGGCCTTGGGGGCAGCCGCCGGCGCGGGGACCGTAGCCGGGGCTGGCGTTACAGCAGCGCTCCCCTGAGTTGCCGCCTTGGCCGGAGCCTGCGCTGGGGCTTGTGCCGGGGACTGGGCATTTGCGGACTGGTCCACAAAATCGTCCGAGACAAACACAATGCTATCCAGCAGCTGGTCCAGTGCCTCCTTTGCCTGTGCGGCCTGCCGGCCCTCGGTCAGCACCCGGGCGCGGTACAGGGTGCTTTTGGTCTGTTCCAGCGGGGCAAGCGCGATAATAAAGTCGGCATCTTCGCCCACTACCTGCAGGTTCTGCTGGGCCTGCGCGTTCTGCCCGGCCTTGAGGGCTTTGTTGGCCTGCTGGGCAGCGGCTTTTTTATCGGGGGCCAGAGTTTCGGTCAGAATGAACTCACCACCAACGGGAATCCACGTCACAGCGCCGGTTGTGGGCTTATGGGTGGCAGAAACAGGGTGCTGGGGAGCAGGCTGCAACTGGTCTTCCGCCGCATAAAACCGCCGGTTATCCTTTTGTGCCGCAACAAAGCGCTTTTGCGCATCGTAAATCGGGGGGATGGCAGCATCCGTTTTGCCCTGCGCCAGCAGGTCACGCGCGACCAGCACATCCTGCAAGGCTTTCTGCCCATCCACAGACAGGTGGTGCAGGGCGCGCCCGGCCTTGAACTTTTCCCAATCCGTGTGAATGGCCCCGGCATGCGCTGCCGAAGCACTGACCATAAGAGCGGCCACTGCCGCAAGAGATGCCTTAAAACGCATAAAAACAATCCTGACCGAAAATGTTGAACACCAAAGTATTAAGGATTCAAACTCAATATCTGGTTAGCAAAATACGTTTCTCAAGGTGTTGAATGCAAAAGAAAGAGCATTAAAAAATTTATTATTTTTGAAAACTTTGCTTTACTGGCCGCGCAAGTCCCGAACTGACCAACCATTACGCAACACTGCCATGTTGTAAAAACAGGCACAGCACCCCAGACGGGCATGGCCGCGGCCCTGCTCTCCCCAGCCCCCCTGGCCCTATTGACGCGCAAAAAAAGCCCTTTGCGTTAGATTCGCCCACAGATTCTGCGGATGCTCCGGTGCATAAGCCTGTGGATAATGTGTACAGTTGGTGTGAATGCCGCGCATCCACCGTGCAGGCACGCCACCCCAGCGGGCGCCCCTTGTCATGCAAGTGTCACACTGCACAGGGTATGCGCTTGCTACATGCCTGCCAATCAACCACACCGGCGGGGCAGAGGGTTCGATTGTTACACACGACAGACGAATGCAGCATCTGGCTGGCTACCCATATTCTCCCGCATGAAGGCCATATCCGCGCCGGGTTACGCCGCTACGCCAATATTGAAGCTGACGACATTATTCATGAAGCCTATGTTGTTATGGCGCAGGCGCAGTGGTCATCCATTACCAACCCGCGCGCCTATTTTGTTTCGGTCTGCCGTAACCTTGTTATGCAGCATTACAGGCGCGCACGGGTTGTGCCGGTTACCAGCCTTGCTCTTATACAGGCAGATACGCTGGCAGATACGGCCCCCTCCGCCGAGCAGGTAGTATCTGCCCGGCAGGAAATGCGCTTCCTTGAAAAAGCCATTGCAAAACTTCCCGCCCGCTGCCGGGATATTTTTGTTCTGCGCCGCGCACGTGGCCTGACACAAAAGGAATGTGCCGCGCAATTGAATGTTTCTGAAAATATTGTAGAAAAACAGCTTGCCCGCGCACTTGTTTTTCTTTCCAGAGAATATGCGCAATCAGAGAGGGAAATGACCGTTGAGGTGGAGCAGCGCCCGCGTCTTGTCCACTCTCGCAAGCACCAGCCCTGACGAGACTGCGGCGCAATGGGCAGCCAGACTGGACAAAGCCCCCCCCTTTGCGCAAGCGAGCAGCAGGCATTCCAGTAATGGCTTGAGCAGGATATACGCCACAAAAGTACCTTCCTGCGTGCCAGAGCCATATGGCATGCCAGCACAACAAAAGAAAAGAATACAGACGAACACATGACCCTTCTGGGCCATGCCATACGCCTGCCCCCCACGGTTGTGCCGCTGGGTATTAAGGAACCCACGTCGCGCATTCAAAGCAACGTCATCAACAATAACATTATTCCGCTAGTTAGGCTCAGGACTCATTCTTTAAGATAGAAGATGAAGCTTGCTGCGATTTGGATTGCGGACATGAATGTATGAGCACAGCGGTCGTATCGTGTTGCCACCCGTCGCCAGTCTTTCAGCTTTGCGAACATGTTTTCGATCAGATGGCGCTTTTTATACAGATGCCAATTGTAAGGTGGCTTTGATTTCCGGTTCTTCTTCGGCGGAATACAGGCGGTGATATTGCGTTCTGCGAGAGACTGTCTGATTTTATTGCTGTCATATCCCCGATCGCCGATGACTTCCTCTGTCTCATCCGGCAGGTCCGACAGCAGCGCATCAGCGCCTTTGAAATCACTGACCTGTCCCGCAGTCAGATGAAGGCGAACAGGACGCCCTTGTCCATCACATATGGCATGAAGCTTTGAGTTCAGGCCGCCTTTTGTCCGTCCGATATGGCGGGAAAAAGCCCCTTTTTGAGCAGGGACGCCGATGTCCGGTGTGCCTTGAGATGTGTTGCATCGATCATCAGACGCTTCGAACGGCCTGCCTGTTCTGTCAGGGCGACAAAGATCCTGTCAAAAACACCGAGGCGGCTCCACCGGATAAAGCGGTTGTATAAAGTCTTGTGCGGACCATACGCTTTCGGAGCGTCTTTCCACTGAAGGCCGTTACGGATCACATAAACGATCCCGCTCAGAACACGCCGGTCATCCACGCGTGGCACTCCGTGCGCCAGAGGAAAAAACGGCTCAATCCGCTCTATCTGGCGCTCAGATAGCATAAACACATCACTCATAGGCCCACCTTCCATCGGTAAGCCTGTGAATCACAACCGTTCGTCCAGTTCAATAAATTAATAGGTCCTGAGCCTAGCATGGACGACATCATCCAGTTCCAGCCCCAATATGCTGGCTTCTTTTGGCCTGCTCTATGAGAGCGAAAAAGAGGCCTATTTTTCCATTATTGGCAAACACTGGGGCTTGAACAGCGAGACCAACGCCGCAGGCAATACACAGTTTGCCAACCAGTACAAGATTGGCAGCAACGTAACAGCCGACCTTGCGCCGGGCTGGCGCATCCGCAATGCTGGCAGCGTGTTCCGCGAGATTACGCCCAACCTTAAAATTGGCACTCTGTTCAACAACCGCGCCATCACCAACTTTGCGGGAAACCAGAGCTATGGTTATGCCCCCCCCCTTTACTGGCGCAACCCCGGGCGCAGCGTATTCTTTAACCTTGCAATGACCGTACCATGAGACACCTTGCCCTGTTCTGCGCACTGTTTGTGGCAACGCCCACCCTTGCAGCGCCCTCTGCCCCCCTTCCCTCCACACAGCACGGAGCTGTGCTGGAACGGGTGGTACTGCTTGCCCGCCACGGCATACGCAGCCCCACCAAACCACCCCAGACCCTGCAGGCCCAGACCGGCCACGCATGGGCACAATGGCCCGTAGCCCCCGGTGAGTTAACCGAGCACGGCAAGCAGGCACTGGCCCAGATGGTGGAGCTGGTGCGCCAGCACTACACGCTGGCGGGCCTGCTCCAGCAGAGCAACTGCCCCACACCTGCCAGCATTGCCATATGGGCCGATGCCAAGGACCACCGCACGCGCGAGAGCGGGAGCATCTGGGCCGACCAGCTTGCACCGGCCTGCGGCTTGCGCGCCAGCGGCCTGCCCGATGGGCAGGAAGACCCCATTTTTGCAGGCTCACCAGCACCACTCAGCACGCAGGAACAAAGCGCCATCACGCGGGAGTTTGACCAGCGCGCGCGCACCCTGCCCCCCACGGTGGAAGCCAGCATGAGCACGTTGCAGGCCGTTCTGGCCCCCACCGCCTGCACAACCGATACCCCCCACTGCCTGAGCGCCAACAAAGCCACGCTGGCATGGAAAAAGGGCAAACCCCATCTGGAAGGCGGCATTGCCACCGGTGGCACAGCGGCCGAAAACCTGCTGCTGGAATACACACAGGGCATGCCCGCACAAGCCGAACCGTTTGGGGGGCATGACCCCGCAACCCTGATCGGGCAGGTGTTCCCCCTCCATACGGAGGAAAGCTGGCTTGTCCGCCGCCTGCCCACACTGGCCGCACACAAAGGTGCCCCCATGGCCGCAGCCGTGCAAAATGCGCTGGACGGCAAACCAGTGGAGGGTGTGCCCGCAGTAACCGGGCAGACAAAACTGTTCGTGCTGGCCGGGCACGACACCAACCTGGATGCACTGGCCACGCTGTACGGGCTGGACTGGTCCTTTGCCGACCAGCCAGACCCCACAGCCCCCAACACAACGCTGGCCTTTGAGCTGTGGCGCACGGCACATGGCCCCTACATTGTTGTCCGGCTGTTCCACCAAGGGCTGGAAGCCCTACGCACTCTGGCCCCCCCCACTCCGGCACTGAGCATGCAGGTCATTGCCGCTGGCACGTCCCTCCAGACCTTGCAGCCTGCCAGGTAGGCACCACACCACCGCGCATATGGGGGGCGAGGTGCCTTTGCAAACACCCCGCTCACACCCCATATCTGTACCATGACCGATGCACGGACCCCAACCGGGGCGGCCCACCCCACCGAACTCCTGCGCCAACGCCGCATGGCGCTGCTGCTTGTCCGGCTACCGGACAAAACACGGGGCTGGCTGTTCTGGCTACGCGAACCGAGGCAGAAGTGGTTGCGCCTGCCTGCTGGCTCATTGCTGGTTGTAGGGGGGCTGTTTTCCTTCCTGCCCGTGCTGGGGTTGTGGATGCTCCCCTTGGGCATTGCCCTGCTGGCAGAGGACTTTGCCCTGTGCCGCAAGGTTTGCGCCCATATGCTGGACTGGGTTATCAAGCGCAAACCCCACTGGCTGGGCATAGAACCGGACGAAACGGAGGAGGATGCCTACCTCCGCATCCGCCCGCAAATCCCTCCCCACCACCGCACAGGCATGGACGAACAGGCAAACCTGTAGGCTGCTGCTCAGGCCCCGCACTCAGCGGGGTGTGGCAGGCGGGCAGGCCGGGCTTGGGCCAAGGTTTATAAGCGTTTGCGTGCGCACCATGGGGTCCACTGTATACAGGAGCGTACTAACCCCCCACTGGCGTTGGTCAAACGTGGCATCACTCTGGATCTGGGTGAGGGTATTGCCTGTAAAATGCATGGCCACATCAAAGGTGAGCGGGTGGGTCTGCCCCCGCATGCTCAGCTGGCCCACAAGCTGGGTGTGCGGTTTGCCTTGGCGGATTGTGGGTTTGCAATCCCCGACAAACGTCATGCTCGGGTGGTCGTCCCCATCCAGCATGATGCCTGAAAGCATGATCCCCCGCAGCACGGACGACCCGACCTTGAGAGACTGCACAGCCATGCTCAGCTCCACATGGCAGCTCTGGTCCTCGGGGTTGTAGGTCAGGTTGCCTTTGAGCTGTTCAAAGCTCCCTTCAATACTGGTCACGGCTGTTTTGGCGTACAGGTGGGCCTGTGTATTGGCCGGCCCCAGCACCACATGCTGGGGCTGAGCCAGCGCGCGCGCATATGGCAGGGCCATGCCTGCACAAGCGACCCCCATAAGCAATACTGCCTGAGCTGTACGTCTTGCCATAAAACCTCCCTCATGGCGGCATCCAGCCATTGGGCCGCTCCATACCCCCTGTTAACGCTCCAAGGGCCAAAAGGCTGCCCGGTCCATGGTGCGCCGTCTGTGGCGGTGCCTGAAGCGTTACAGCTCCGCCCACTGGCGCATGAGGTTGTGGTAGGTTGCGGTCAGCCCCAGTACGGCGGGGTGATGGTCTGGCAGGGCCTTGCGTGTTTCCATAATCGAGCAGTCAAACTGGTACAGTAACGCACGTTGTGTGTCGTCCCGCACCATGGACTGGGTCCAGAAAAATGATGCCCAGCGGCTCCCCCGCGTAATGGGGCTGACCGCATGCAGGCTGGTGGACGGGTACACCACCATATCCCCCGCTGGCAGCTTGACACTCTGCTGGCCGTACGTGTCCTGAATAACCAGCTCCCCTCCGTCATACTCATCCGGTCCACTTAAAAACAGGGTGGAGGAAACATCCGTGCGCAGGCGGAACCCCGTGCCGGGCACGGGCCGGACGGCGTTATCCACATGCATGTCAAACTGCATGCCCTGATCGTAACGATTGAACAGGGGAGGATAAACACGCAGTGGCAGAGCAGCACTGTGGAACAGCGGGTTGCGGCCCAGTGCCTGCAAAATCAGGTCCCCCAGATATTTACTGGCCTCACTGTCCTGCGGAATCTGGAGGTTGTATTTGGCTTTGGCGGACTGGTCCCCCGCGGTTACCTTGCCATCCACCCAGTTCTGCTGCTCCAGAATCTGGCGGAAACGCGCGACCTCCTCCTCCGTCAGAACTTTGGGAATATGGACCAGCATGCGCCTGTGCTCCTTGGGTTGGCTATGTGGGCCGCTTATAGGTGATTATGCGAATGATTATCAATAAAAATGAGCAGTCACCCACCTGCTCCCGCCACGCACGCACCCCTTGCATCCATGCCGTTAGGGTATAAAGTCCGCCACCTTGCACGGCATGCCGCATGCCCCCGACAACACAGCGCAAAAAGCATAGAGCCATGTTATAAACACCAAACCACAACAGCCACACAGGCACATTGGTTGTGATATGCATAAATACCACAGGCTGTGCTTTGTATTATAAACGCGGTTGGTATTATACTGTGCCGTTCGTCAACTGGTTTGGTTCTTGTCCCGCGTTATTAACACTCCGTGCCGAATCATATTTTATATAGTGCTTTCAAAGGGTTCCGTTCACATATGTCTCCCGCATTCATTACCTTGTCCCCCCTCGATCAAATGAAGGAGACAATGAACGAGACACCGGCGCATGTTCGCGAGCTGTTGCGCGCTGTGGTCACACAATCCGGGCCGACCTGCGTAAACCTTTTTTACTCCGCACTGTTCCAGCACAAACGCGCCGCCATTTTTCTGGAAAAGGAAACGGTTGAGGTCAAAATGCGGCCCCAGCTTCTGGCCTGGATCCAGAGCCTGTTCTTTACCGATGCCGACCATGTTGAGGACCTGAGCGAACTCCAGTGCCGTGTGGGGGCAGTTCATGCCCAGCTTGAGATTCCGACCGATATTGTGGTGTACGGGATCTACATTATCAAACAGGCACTGATTGAGGGCATAAAAGCCGCCACATCAGATAAAGACGACGTTATTGCCGCCATTATCTACCTGAACAACATGATGGACTTTGCCTTCAAGTTCATGATCAAGGCCTATGACGTCAGCTTCCGCAAGAAGGTGGAAAGTGACGAGGCCTTCCGCCTTGTCTCGCTCGGGCACAATATTTCCTACGAAAAAGAAACACAGATCAGCACCTTTTCGGGCTGGAGCACGCAGGCATTCTACTGTCTGTGCAAAGGCCACCCCGAAGACCTGCCCACCATTGCGGAATCCGAGTTCGGCCTGTGGCTGACCCATAAGGGCATGAGCCTGTTCAAAGGTACGCACGAGGCCAATGAAATCCAGCGCAAGGTGCGTGAGCTGGATGCCAAGATTACGGCCATCCGCCAATCCGGTGTTATTCCGTCGGACTTCCCCACCGAACTCCACAAGGCCATTACCAAACTCACGTTCCTGATCGGGCGCGTGTTCCGGCATCTGGAGGAAGTGGAAAACGGGCGCGACCCGCTGACCAAGGTGTTCAACCGCCGGTTCCTTGATGTGGTGATCCAGAACGAAATTACCTTTGCCCTGACGCACGAAAAACCATTCAGTCTGGTTATTCTGGACATTGACCACTTCAAAAAAATCAATGACCGCTTTGGCCATCTGGTGGGCGATGAAGTGCTGTGCTTTGTGGCCGAGATTATTGCTGCCAACGTCCGCGCCAACGACTTTATCTTCCGCTACGGGGGCGAGGAGTTCCTGATTGTCCTGACCGAGGCCCCGCTGGCGGATGGTCTGGCCTGTGCGGAGCGTATCCGTCATGCGCTGGCGGAACAGGCGCTTACGCTCTCCTCCAATGATCAGGTGCATGTCACTCTCTCTGGCGGGGTCACCACATTTGAGGGCGAAACCAATGCCCGCCTGCTGATCCATCAGGCGGATGAGGCGCTTTACAAAGCCAAGAACAATGGCCGCAACCGCATTGTAACAACGCACCACGCCTCTTAAAAACGCCTGATTATATTACGAATATATCAGCATTGCTGCTCGCGTTCCTTGTTACACACAAAAGGAACGGAGGCGGGAGGCTGCATCCCGCGCATGGCGGATTTATGCACAGTGCATTGAATAAAAACAATTTTATATGCCTTTCCCCGCGTTTTTCCTGTACGCTGGGCTGTGTTTCCCTTCTGGCATTGCAACAATTGCAGTGCAGAAGCGCCATGTTTTCTTGGTAATAATTTTTTTTCTGAGTTTACTGCGTATTTTATTGCTTATAAAATCACCCAACGAAAACTGAATAAATCGCATTCAATCTCCACGAGTAAACTATGTATGCCTGACTGTACCATTGCCCCTATGTGGGATGCCGGAACGCTTCCCCCTCCATCACTCCCCCACAAGGAGTTTATTCAGGGTGTGAGCAATATCCAGAACGGGCATGGTCGTCGCGTTGGGTTGCTGGCTACGCGGATCAACGAACTGGCGGGACTGGGGCTGGACCAGGATATTATCCAGCTTGCCGGGGAACTGCACGACACAGGCAAGGTACTGACCGGGCGGGACATCCTGCACGCACCGCGCCCACTGACCCCGGAAGAAAAAGGCGTTATTCGCAAGCACCCTCTGCTGGGGCTTGGCGTGCTGCAATGGTACGAGCACGAATTCCCGCGTGAAGTCATGGATGCCGCCCTGCTCCACCATGAACGGTGGGATGGCACAGGCTACCCGCTTGGGCTTAAGGGGGCGCATATTCCGCTATGGGTGCAGGTTATATCCGTGGCGGATACCATTGATGCCTGCCTGTCCAAGCGCAATTACAAGCACTCCTGGACACCCGAAGCGGTCAGGAAAATTCTGCAACAAGAAGCCGGGCGCGCGTTTGAACCCAAACTGGCCCTTTTGTGCGCCACCCATCTGGATGACCTGCTGGAAGTCTGGAATGCCGATTACGCGTGGGAGAAAATGGGGAACAAGCTCCCCGACAACCTGCACTCAAACTAACCCCCGCACATGCAGGAACAGGGGCTGGTTCCCGCTCAGGCCGGTACGTTCTGTAACACCGTAAAGCCTTCAAACACCGGCGGGCCTGCGGTCAGGGCACGCCCCTGCCCTGCCCCCGCATGGGCCTGACGGAACTGCTCGGACTGGGTCCAGCCTACAAACGCATCGTATGACGCCCATACGGTATGGGAGGCATAAAGCCTGCCGCCTTCCTTTTCCGGGCCTTGCAGAAACTGGAAGCTGATAAAACCGGGCACACTCTGCAACAGCACCTCGCGCTCCAGCCAGCGCTGGCGGAAGGCCTCCTCGTTTTCAGGCGGGACCACAAAACGGTTCATGGCAATGTAGTGGGGCATGGTCTGTCTGTTCCTTTCCATACAGGTGGCGGGGTGGCCTGATCCTTAAAACTCCGCGACATCCCGGACCGAGGCATCCCCCTGCCCCATAATCCAGTATCCCGCTGCCTTTATCCACTGGGCGGGTACGCAACGTCCTTCCAGCAGGTACTGCCGCACGGCCCGGGCAACATGCGCTTCTGCCCCAACCCAGACAAAGGTGCCTGGTTCAATACAGACCTTGTCCAGTGCCGCCACAAGGGCCTGTGCCTGATCCGCCTGCGCCATGGGCCGGTGTACCCAGTACGCGCCATGGCTGGCAGAGGTTGCAAAACTCTGCTCATCTTCCGGCCCGGGCACGGCAACAACGGTTGTTACGGCTGCATGGGCGGGCAGTTCCTCCACCCTACGGCCAATGGCTGGCAAAGCTGTTTCATCCCCCACAAGGAGCCATTGCGCGACCGGGCCTGCAATAACGCGCGAGCCTTTTGGCCCGCCAATATCCAGTTGTGCACCCACGCTGGCCGTGCGCGCCCATGCCGCGGCCGGGCCTGCGTGATGGTCCACAAAGTCCAGCACCAGCGTTGCACTCCGCTGGTTATAGCGGCGTGGTGTGTAATCCCTGCGCACTTCCACACCATCGGCTCCGGGCAGGAAGATTTTAATATGGTCATCGGGGGAAGCACTGACAAAATCCGCCATATCCGGCCCGCTCAGGGTTATACGGATCATATGGGGGGTCAGGCGCTCCACAGCCACCACGCTCAGGCTACGCCTGCGCAGCGGGTGGCGCACGGACTCACTTGCTGGTGCAGGTGGCCATGCCTGTTCTTTAGCTATGTTGTGCATCTCTGTCTGGTCCCTGAATGAGCGTGGAGGATGCTCCAATGGCGCTTATGTCTGGCTGATTGCGCGGGCGGCCTCGTCCAGCAGGGCGGCAATCTGTTCCGCTTCCTGCGCACTTAGCCCGCCGTTGCGCAGCTTCAGGCGAAGGGCGGTTTTCAGGTTTTCCATGGCGCGCAGCACGGGTACCGGTGCATTCCGCCGCCCGCCATGTTCTGGCGCATCGGTGCTGGCAGCACGGGTAAGAATGGCGTGCAGGTCCGCACTATTGGCCGCCAGATACGCCTCCCCTTCGGGCGTGATGTGGTACGTCTTGCGCCCGCTCTGCTCTGCGGGGCGGATGTGCCCGGCTTCTTCCAGCCATGTGAGTGTGGGGTAAATCACACCGGGACTGGGCGTGTAGCTGCCTGCAAACTTGTCTTCTATGGTTTTGATCAGTTCGTACCCATAGGTCGGGTTTTCCCCTATCAGGCTCAGTACGAGCAGACGCATCTCCCCGTAATCGAACAGCCTGTGGCGGCCACCCCGCCGTCCGCCGCCGCCCCGCCCGTGGTGGTGGCGGCCATGCCCTGCCAGATCGGACCGACCTTCGGGGGCAAAAAACTGGTGGCGGTGGCGACCGCCTGCGTGTCTGTCTTTGTGTTTCATGACTCCGATATACATTCCGATATATCGTAAGTAAAGATATATCGGGATATGTTTTTAAAATCCTGCCCCAACCCCCGCAAATCCGCCAGAGACTCCCCCGCGCACGCCACGCCAACACAGGCAGGATTGACTTGGTAGGCGAGTTTTATTCATACTCAGGCACGGCAATGGACTCTGCCGGATTTTGGCCCGCCAAAATCGAACCGCCTTACTGGCTGATGATTCCTACCCCGCAAAACCATGCGTGAGGGAGGAGTGCGTCCAAAACCATGCCCCGCATACACAACCAGACCGGGCTTTGCCCCACCCCCACCAACCGCACAGGCAGGAACCCCTTGCAATGCGCCTGATCGCTGTTCTGGACGATGCCCAGACCGCAGCCCTGACCCTGCACACCGCAGGCCAACTGGCTGCCCGGCTGGGAGGGGCGGATATTTGCGCCTTCCACCCCATGCCTGCCACGGACCCTGATTTTCAAAGCCCGGATGAAGGGCTGCCAGACCCCGCACAACAGGCCCGCTTTGTGCAAACGGTTGCCACCCGTGCCCACGCCATCCGCCAGATTTTTGAATACTGGCGTAGCACAGCGCAGAGCAGCCCCCACGCCCAATGGATGGAACAGGCAGGCCCGCCGCGCACAACCCTGAGCCTTGCCGCCAGCAAAGCCGATTTTGTTGTTCTTGGCCCGGCCAGCGCGGCCACTACACCAACAACCCGGCAGAGCTTTGCCGCTGCCCTGTACGATGCACAGGCAACGGTGCTTATTGCTCCACCCACACCACAGCCGGGCTTTGGCCAACACCCCGTTATAGCCTGGCAGGACACCCCCAACCTGCACCGCGCCACCGCCGCCGCCATGCCCCTGCTCCGCACGGCTGAGCGCGTGAGCATTCTGTTAGGGGAACACCACCCCAACGCGGTTGCAGACCCCACATTGCTGGCCACACTACGCACGCTTGGCGTGGCGGTCACGCTGGAGCGGTTTGTTCTGACAGAGCAAAGCGTGGGCGAGCAGCTCCGCGCACGCGCCACGCAGGCGGGGGCAGACCTGCTGGTTATGGGAGCATACGGCCGACCGCATTTTATTGAATGGCTATTTGGCGGTCCCACCGTGGACCTGCTGGCCCATGCCACATGGCCAATACTGACGCATCATTGATAAACACAGAACCACAGGCACAGAGTTTTCCATGTTGACCAACATTTTACCCTCTCTTCTTATCGGTCTGGCCGGGGCTGCTGGCACATTGCTGCGCTACTGGGTGGGGCTGGCAACCCTGCGGTGGAGCCAGCTTCTGCCATGGGGGACAATTGCCATTAATGTATCCGGCTCGTTTGCCATTGCCTTTTTTGGCACCCTGACCGCAGCAGGCGGCCGCCTGCCCGTGTCCGAAACCGGAAGGCTGGTGTTTATGGTCGGGTTATGCGGGGGGTACACCACGTTTTCCTCCTTCAGCCTGCAAACGCTTGACCTGCTTAAAAACGGAGCACCCGGGCGGGCACTTCTCAATATCGGTCTGTCTGTCGGGCTGTGCATGCTCAGTGTGAGCGCAGGCTACGTTGCCGCGCAGGCCATAAATACCGCAAGCGGCACCGAAAACTGATTTACAAGACCGTATTTTTACCCACGCCTACACTACGTCCCATGGCTGCGGGCGCGGGTTAAGGCCCAGAGCGCGCCGCGCCTTGTGGTTGCTCGCGCCATCAAGCTGGTTCTGGTAATATACACTTTCCGGCCCCAGTTGCTGCATGGCAGTTTGCTCATCCATATGCTCCGGCGGGGGAGCACCAACCCACCGGGCATAGGCTGGTAGCCATGCTTGCACCCGTACTGGCTGGTCATCCACCACATTGTAAATACCCTTTGGCGCAGTCAGGGCAGATACGGTTGCTGCTGCGGCATCCTCTACATGAATAAAGGAGAACACGCTCCGCCCTGCCCCAATTATGGCCACCTCGCCCCGGCGCATATGGGTGGTAAAGGCTCCTTCGGGGTCGTACCATGTATGGGGGCCATAAAAAAAGCCGTATCTCAGGGCTATTCCCTGCATATCTGTTGTGTTGATAACCCGGTTTTCCAACGTAGCATACATGCGTGCACTCTCCCCCACATGGCCGGGGGCCGTGGTTTTGAGTGCAGCCGTATCGTCCGCCAGCGCACCGGCTCCATCAAGATAAAAGCCGCAGGACTGCTGGATATATCGCTTTACGCCACAGGCCTGTGCCGCATCAAACAGGTTGCCGCCCCCTTGCAGGCGCAAAACCCGGTCAGCAGGCAGCCTTTGGGGCAGGTCAAACGGACTGGCCGGGAGCGATGTTAGCTGGTCCACCACACAGTCGGGGCGCACCTGCTCCATAATGGCAAAAACTGCTGAGCGGTCCAGCGCATTCCCCTGCACTACCCCCGCACCAAGCGCGCCAACCACCTCCACCCCACGCAGGCTTTGTGCCATACCCCATACTGTATGCCCTGCATGGCGCAACTGCGTGATCAGGGGACGGCCCAGCGCACCACTGGCTCCGGCTACAAGAATCTTCATGCCTGTTTATCCGTCTGTTCAAGGGGCGGGAGCAACAAAGGGAGCAGCCTTGTTCTTGACGAAAAAGGCAATAAACCGCGCAGGTTCGGTATTACTGGCATTACGCCCCACAAGATGCACATCTGCCGGGCCTTCAAAAAAGCTTTGTCTCTTATGCAGTGTTACAGCAGCCTGCCCTTTGACCTGCATAATCACACTGCCCTGAAGCACATACACAAAAACAGAGGCATTATGCCGGTGCACAGGGTCTGCCCCTCCGGGTGGGTAATCCACCAGCACCATAGCCCCCTCCTTGCCTGCAAGGCCGGGCAGGTCGTGGGTCAGCAAAGGGGTCACGCCGGTAGCGGGAGCGGCGTGTGCTCCTCCGGCCACGACACAAAGCACCATGCCGCAAAGGGCCATGAATTGACGCATAATCGAACCTTTTTTACAAAATCTGTCTGGGCTATCAGGCGGATGCCGCACGTTTTTTCTGCCGCACCTTGCTGGTTCTGCGGGTGCGGGCCCGCTCCCCAAACCAGTGTTCCGCCTCCCCCATAAAAGCTGTGGGGGCTTTATTGCGCACGGTCTGCGCCAGATCGGCCAGTGTGGTCTGGGCCAGTTGGGCACGCATAGCCTGCTCGGCCTGCAACATGGCGGCATGAATACTGCATACGCCCCGCTCGGCCCATTCTGGCGGGCAGTTGCCAAACAGGGCACAACGCCCACGGATTTCCTGACAGGTAAAAAGCGCTTTGCGCCCTTCTGCTGCATCCACCACATCCAGCACGCTAATCTGTGCGGCGGGGCGTGCAAGCTGGTAGCCCCCACGCAGCCCTTCCGCAGCAATGAGCAGCCCGGCTTTTTCCAGCCGGGGCATGAGCTTCGCCATAAAAGCTGCGGGAATCCCCTGCATGTCCGCCAGGTCCAGACTGCTCACTGGCTCGGTGTGCTCCACCAGCCAGAGCAGGCTGTGCAGAACGTATTCAGTGCTTGCGCCATAAAGTGACATACGAGGACCATATTGGTCCGCGTTTTGATTCGCAAGAAAAAACCGCCCCAAAAAGGGCGGTCATCCTGAACCATACGGTATGGTCGCCTACCCCGCCCTTTACTGGCAGGCGGGGCAGGCCATAGCCGCCATTACTGGCCCACGGGCATAATCCGTGCCGCACGGCTAAGCGCCATAAGCGGGAAGAACTGGCGATACAGGTCATACCGCAGCATGAACGCGCGGGAGAGTTCAGCCCCCTGCTGCAGGCGTTTGGCCACTGCCGGGTCATCAAGCTTGATGGTCTGCCCCACCCCGTAACCGGGGAAGCCAGTGCCGGTAAACTCTTCTTCCGTCCAGCTACCATCGGTTTCCTGCCGGTCGATCAGGTAGCGGCAGCCGCGCGCAATGGCAGGGTAGTCCTGCTCACGGTTGGCGGCAATCAGCCCCATAAGCGCCCACGCGGTTTGCGACGGCGTGGTTGTGCCCCACCCGATGGAGGAAACATCCATATAGGATGCACAACTTTCACCCCAGCCGCCATCTTCCTGCTGGTGGGCAATCAGCCAGTCACACGCACGGGTAATGTAGGGCTGGGTCATGTCCTCGCCAATGGCGGCAAGGGCGGGCAGTACGGCGCCGGTGCCGTACAGGTAGTTCACACCCCAACGCCCGAACCATGCGCCCGATGCTTCCTGCTCGGCACGGATATACGCAAGCCCGCGCTGGAGGGCGGGGGTCTGGCGGGGCACACCCAGCAGGCCAAAGGCTTCCAGCACATGGGCGGTCACATCGACCGAAGGTGGATCAAGGGCCTCACCAAAGTCACAGAACGGGATTTTGGAAAGCAGGCTGCGGTTATTATCCTTGTCAAACGCACCCCAGCCGCCGCAACTGCTCTGCATGGCAATCAGCCAGTTCACACCGCGGGTTATGGCGTCTTCAACACCTTTTTCCTTCCATTCCTCCCGATTACGGCAGGAGGAAAGGGCAATCAGGGCTACGGCTGTATCGTCCGTATCGGGGTAACGGTCATTGGCGTATTCAAACGCCCAGCCGCCCGGTTCCACATCCGGCAGCTTGATCGACCAGTCCCCTTTAACACGCACCTGCCGCGCGAGCAGCCAGTCCAGTGCCTTGTCCATCTGTGGGGTGTAGCGTTCCTCGGCATTGGCATCATGCAAGGCCATAAGGGCCAGCATTGTGTCCCATACCGGGCTGTTGGTGGCCTGCACCCATGAGGCATCGCCCTGATCACGCCGCCAGCCCGGGTCATCCAGTGCGGCCAGAGCCTTGGCCATGACCGGGTGATGGAACTGGTAGTCCTCCCCATGCAGGGCCATCAGGCCGTAAACCCACGGGGGTTGAATCCCACCCCATCCACCATCGGCATCCTGATGGCGGATAATCCATTCCAGCATATGGCGGATAGCCGCCTCACGCACCGTATTCCGTTTGAGGAACCGGCTCTGGAGCCAGTGCAGCCCCTTGTCTGTGGTGCGGAAAAAGCTTGACCACAGATCCACCCCTTCCTTTTTGGGCAGAACGTAATCAAAGTTCTCACGCCCCTGAGGGAAGAGCGCATCCAGCCGGTCCTGCGGGCGCAGGGGGCGGCTTGGCCTGCGGGCGGAAAGAATGGCCAGCGGCACCAACGTTGCCCGCGCCCATTGCGCAAAGTTATAGATGGAAAAAACAAATTTGTTCGGGAACCAGATAACCTCGGGCGGGAGGTTGGGGGTCTGCTCCCACGGCCATTCACCAATCAGCGCCAGCCAGTAGCGGGTAAACACACGTACGTTGCGCAAGCCCCCCATGCGCATGATCCATGCACATGCCTTGCTCAGTTCTGGTGTATCGGCTGCGTAACCGAGCGAGCGCAGGGCCGCGTAGGCTTCCACCGTTGCGTTAATGTCGCCATTACCAGCACCCCAGTATGTGCCCCAAGACCCATCCTCGCGCTGCATGTGCAGCAGGGCTTTGCCAAGGCGGGGGCGCAGGGGGTGGTCCTCCAGCCCAAGGTACCACAGGGCCAGGCACCACTCCGCCTCCATGGAGGCATTGGACGCCACAGGTCCCACCCAGTGCCCATCGGCTTTCTGCTCCCCTATCAGCCAGTCGCAGGCGGCTGCCACGGTGTGGGCCAGACTGTTGCCCATGCCCGTAAACGGTGTGGGAGTTACACAGGAGGGAGTGGGAGGAACTGTAGCAGACACGGCCGCCTTCACTTTCGAGGGGTGAGAAATCGTATTCATTGGTGGTGACCCGAACACACTATACAAAGTTCAGTCATGCAAGGCCCTGCGCTTATGCGAGACTGGCTTCCATGGGTAAAGCCAGTTTTTGAATATCCGCAAAAACGCTGGTCCATTCTGCATCCTGCATATCGACAAACCCGAGACTTCTTAGAAAAAAAGCCCCTTCAGCGGCAAAAATCATTGTGCGTATCTGCCGTGCTTCCACGGTATGGCCTTCCCCCTGCCCCAGACCCAGCCAGCGCGCATACCACGCCTTGATCGGGGCCAGATGCCGGGGGGACTGGAGCAGCGTCACCAACATACCCACCATGCGCGCACGTGCGGCATCATCTATGCGGGCACAGGCCTGCACATAGGCGCGGGCAAGGCTGGCCGGGCCTGCGGCAGCACTACGGCAACGCGCTACATGGGTATCAAACACCAGAATCCAGCGTTCGATCAGGGCTGCTATCAGGTCATCCTTGCTGCCGAAGCAGTATTGCAGGCCGCCTTTGGTAATCCCCGCCTCGCGCGCCACGGCATCCAGCGTAAGGGCGGTTGCGCCATTGCGCTGCACAAGGTGCTCGGCACAGGCCAGCACTTTTTCGCGGTCTATGGTTCTGGGGCGGGCCATACCTTTGCAATACCCTTAGCTGGTTTAATTCCGTCCAGATGGAATTAAACCAGAGCGCAAGCGCTTTCAACCCCCCGCCACACATGGCCTATGCGCACCCCGCCAATAAACTATTTTATTTCGTATATTATTGCCTTCAAAATAACTCACGAATTTGCGTATTTATATTGACTCCCCATTCCATGCCGCTAAATTGCCTATACAGTTTTGGAGCACAACAATCACAGGCAAGGCGTAAGCGGGTTTTTTCATGCTTGTTCATCAGCACATTCCCCTGACCGCCCGATGTCGGGCCACCCAACGCAGCCCTGACTAACAGGGGCTTGCCCCGCCCCATGCCCAGGCTGGCTCCCACCACGGATACGTAGGAACCGGGATGTCTGGCCCAATACAGTTTCCGACCCTGTTTTCGGAAAAAGGCAGGCATCATGGTTGATACGATGCTCTTTGCACAGCCCGCCAGAACCGACGGACAAACCGACACGTTTGCCCACACGGTATGGCGCAAACTGTGCCATGAACTGCAAGCCGCTCCGGCTCCTTTATGGGCGAAACACAGCACGCCCCAGTCCCTTCTGGCGCGGCTTTTGGCCGAAAAACTTGCCGAACCCATTATACCTTTTGCAAGCCTGTACCCCCTGTTCTGCCAGATTTTGCAGCAATCACCCGCCATTATGGCAGCCGCAGCACAGGACCTGCACGCCTACGCCACCATGGGCCCAGCGCGTGAGGGATATGTTGCGCCGTTTTTGCACCTCAAGGGTTTTCAGGCCGTGCAGGCGTACCGGATAGCCCATGTTTTGTGGCGGAACGGGCAACGCCTTTCCGCGTTACACCTGCAAAGCCGTGTTTCTGAAGTCATGGGCATAGATATTCACCCCGCCGCTGTTCTGGGGCACCGGCTTGTACTAGCCCCCGGATACGGCCTTGTCATTGGTGAAACTGCATTGGTGGAAAACGATGTTGTTCTTATGTCGGACATAACACTGGGCGGGACGGGCAAACAGGCTGGCAGGCGGCACCCTACGCTCCGCCGTGGCGTGCTGGTTGGGCCGGGCACGCAAATTCTGGGGGCAATAGAAATTGGGGAAGGGGCAAAAATTGGAGCGGGGGCTGTGGTTGTCAAACCGGTCAGCCCGTTTACCGCTGTTGCTGGCAACCCGGCACGGTATGTAAACAGCCATACCCATTGGCCTGTTTTGACAATGGACCTATCCTTCCCGGCCATTGACTATCTATTATAACCCATATTTTAGTGAATAATAATAATTAACATTTTTCTTCCGTTTAATGTTGACCTTCTTTTTGTGGGTGCTAGGCTGAACAGACAAACCGAATCAGGCCATCTGGTCGGTTATTAAAAAGGAGCATGACCATGTATCCTACTTTACTTTTCATAAATCGATGTTGACCGGGCCATAACGCTCGGAAACCCATTTCCAGCACAGCACATCTTTAAATAATACCTCTTTATGAAAGACTATTTGCCGTGACTGAAGCACAGTCCACCCGTGCCGTCAGTGCCTCTGCACTGGACCGCAACCTGTCTGCCCGCCAGCTTTCCACCGCCCATGTCACCCGTGTGCAAAATCTGGAGCGCAGCCCGCGCTGGCTGCACCTTCTGCTCCCCTGGGTGAATGTTGGCGGGGGCGTATTCCGCGTTAACCGCCGGCGCCTTGTTTCCTCCCGTTTTGGGGGTGTGCTCTTTACGGGTGAAGGGGATGCTGCACGCCCCGTGCCAGAAAGCCTGCGGGCACTTCCCGAGTTTTCGCAGGCAACGGATGCCCAGATCCATGAACTTGTAAGCAAGTTCCAGCACCACACCCACCCCGATGGGGCCGATTTTACCTTGCCCGAAGGCACTCTGGCCCTTGTTGCCAGCGGCGCTGTGCAGCACCATACAAACAACGGAGCAGCACGCACCGTGCGGCACCTGTTTGCGGCACCGGGGCAGCATTTTGTTGCGCCTTCCGGCCTGAGTGGCAAAGACCTGCATGCCGTTGGCAAAACAACCCTGCTCACCCTCCCCCCCCGAGCAGATCGCCAGCACTCCGTGGCTGAAAACCGCCCTGACCGCGCAGGACGTGGCCAGCCGCGCCGACGTAAACCAGTATGGAGAGGCCGCCATTCAGGTTCTTTCCAGCGTGGACGGAGAGCCAAAACTTCCCACCACTTTTGTCGATTATCAGGACCACCCGCGCGAATACTATATCCATTCCATTCAAACCGTTCTGCGCACGCATACCCGTATTACCGACCTGTACAGCAACGAATTTGACCAGTTGCGTGAACAGGTGCGTGTGGTGATTGACGTTATCCGCGAGCGCGAGGAATGGGAGCTGCTCAACAACCCCGAATTCGGGCTGCTGAACGAAACCGCCATTGCCCAGCGCGTGCCCACACGCGGCGGCCCACCCACCCCGGATGATCTGGATGAACTGCTGACAAAGGTCTGGAAAAAACCGGGCTTTTTCCTTGCCCACCCCAAAGCCATAGCGGCCTTTGGGCGCGAGGCCACGCGCCGTGGCGTGCCACCGCCGACCATTAACCTGTTTGGTTCCCCTTTTATTACCTGGCGCGGCATTCCCCTTGTGCCCTCGGACAAAATTCACGTCACGCCCGATGGCCGGACCAGCATCCTGCTCCTGCGCGTGGGTGAGGAGGAACAGGGCGTTGTGGGCCTGCACAATACAGGCGTTACGGGGGAAGTGGAGCCCGGCCTTTCCGTGCGGTATAGCGGCACGGACCAGCATTCCGTGGCATCGCACCTGATCACACGCTACTTCTCCGCCGCTGTTCTGGTGGAAGACGCCATTGCCCGGCTCGATAACGTGCAGATCGGGAGCTATTATGACTACACCTGACACATTTGCAGACCCGCAGGCGCTGGCACAGCAGCATGCGGTGGAGCAGGCATTCCGCGATGTGCTGGGGCATGGGGCGGCACCTGCCGCTCCACGCACGCCCCTTCCCCCCACACAGGGGGGCAACACCCCCCACCCGTTTGCTTCGGGGGCGGATGCCTCTATTTACGAACCTGTCTGGTCCAGGCACCCGGTTTCACAAAACAAGGCGGAAGAACGTCCCCCTTTGTGGGAGGAACCCGCAACATCGCCCTTTTTTAGCGGCACATTCGCCCTCCCCCGCACCACAACACCTCCAGCCCCCGCGCCGGCCATAGCGGAGGCACCACACCATTCCGTGCCGTATTTTTTACGCCACGCAAAAGGTGCCGCCAACGCCGCCCCCCAGCATGCACCCCACCCCGCACTGGGTGGGTACGATGTGGCGCGTATTCAGGCGGATTTTCCCATCCTGCACCAAAGGGTTAATGGCCATAAACTGATCTGGCTGGACAACGCCGCCACAACCCAGAAACCCCGCGCGGTCATTGACGCCACCTCCGCATTTTATGAGCAGGACAACTCCAACATCCACCGCGCAGCCCATACGCTGGCCGCCCGTGCGACTGATGCGTTTGAGGGGGCACGCACAAAGCTCCAGCATTTTATTGGCGCGCGTGAGGCGGCGGAAATTGTATTTGTGCGCGGCACAACCGAGGCCATAAATCTTGTGGCCCAGAGCTATGGCCGGGCCAACATTGGCCCGGGTGATGAAATACTGATCACCACCATAGAGCACCATGCCAATATTGTGCCCTGGCAGCTCCTTGCCCGCCAGACGGGGGCCGCGCTCAAGGTTGCTCCGGTCAATGACCGGGGGGAACTGCTGCTGGAACATTTTGCAGCACTCCTTTCTGGCCGCACAAAGCTGGTTTCGGTCACGCATGTTGCCAATGCGTTGGGCACCATTAACCCGGTTGAGCAGATCATAGCCCTTTCGCACGCGGCCGGGGTGCCTGTGCTGGTTGATGCGGCGCAGTCCTCCCCGCATCTGCCGCTCAATGTGGCGGCACTGGATGCGGATTTTCTGGTTCTTTCGGGCCATAAAATATACGGGCCAACAGGCATTGGTATTCTGTATGGCAAACGCCACCTGCTGGAAGCCATGCCCCCCTGGCAGGGAGGTGGGCATATGATCCGCGATGTAACCTTTGCCCATACCGAGTTCCAGGGGCTGCCAGAAAAGTTTGAGGCCGGAACCCCCGATATAGCCGGTGCGGTCGGGCTTGGAGCGGCGGTGGACTACCTGCAGGGCATTGGCCTGCCCGCCATTGCCGCGCACGAGCACGCTCTGCTCGAATATGCCACGCAGCATTTTGAGCACCTGCCGGGTGTGCATATTATTGGAACGGCGCAGGCCAAGGCCAGTGTGCTTTCCTTTATTGTGGATGGGCACAGCGTGGGGGATGTTGCCAAACATCTTGACCGGCACGGCATTGCCGCGCGCTCTGGCCATCATTGCGCGCAGCCAGCCTTGCGCAGGTTTGGTGTAGAGGCCACAGTGCGGGCTTCCTTTGGCCTGTATAACAGCTTTGAAGATGTGGACGCCTTGATAACATCCCTTAGACAACTGGTGCGGTAGGCATGAGCGCAGCGTGGCTGGCAGCACTGGGCGGCGGCGTGCTTATTGGCACAGCCGCCGTATTGCTTATGGCCTTCGAAGGCCACATTCTGGGGGTAAGTGGCATACTGGGCAATGCCTTGCGCCACCCCACCCGCAACTGGCGCTGGGCCGGGCTGGCCGGGCTGGTTGCAACCGGCGTGCTGGCCCGTATGGCAGGTGCGGCCGTGCCAACACAATTTGCCCAGACTGGCTGGCTCCGCCTTGCTGTTTCGGGCGTGCTGATTGGCCTTGGCACCGCGCTGGCCAATGGCTGCACCAGCGGGCACGGTGTTTGCGGGCTGGGTAACAGGTCTGGCCGATCGCTGGTAGCGGTTGCCATTTTTATGGCGGTAGCCGTAGCCACGGTGTTTATATCCCGGCTGGAAGGGTGGGCGTTATGAACGTGGCTATCGCGTTTTTTTGCGGCCTGCTGTTTGGGGGCGGCCTGTGGCTCTCCGGCATGGCGGACCCTGCCAATGTTCTGGGTTTTCTGGATGTGGCGGGGCACTGGAACCCCATTCTGGCAGGTGTTCTGGGGGGTGCGGTTGGCGTAACCCTGCCCGGCTTCTGGCTGTTGCGCCGTAAAGGGCGGGATGCCAGCGGGCAGACACTCAACTGGCCGCGGCGCTGGCCACCCGATAAGGGACTGGTCGCAGGGTCCGTGCTGTTTGGTGTGGGTTGGGGGCTGAGTGGGGTTTGCCCCGGCCCGGCTCTGGTCCTGCTCGGGCTGGACGGCGCAAAGGCCGTACTGCTGATAACCTGCATTGCACTCGGCTGGCTGGTGGGAAAGCTGGGGTGGGAACGCCTTTACAGCCCCGCAGCGCCCGCAGGCCCACACGGGCAAGGCACACCCCCTTAACCCCACAGCCCATTTGGCCGCAGTTATGCCGGGGCAAACGGGCTGGTTTGCGCCTGCTCCAGCAGCCAGAGCTTAAAGGCGGCGGCACGGTTCTGCTTATCGGGGTTGATAGTTAAAAAATACCCTCTCTCGCTACAGATCGGCACAGGCCATGCCAGTACAATCTGCCCGCTTTGCAGATAGTCATCTATTAACGGCCGCCAGCCAAGCCCAATACCCTGACCTTGCAAAATAGCCTGTAACAGCAGGGGGTAATTCCCAAACAGCATGGAATTTTTGGTGCGGGCCGCAGGCCGGGCAGACTGCCCTACAAGCCTGAACCAGTCCTCCCACGTAAACCAGTGCTGGGCCGGGCTATCCAGGTCCAGCAGGCGGCCACGCGCCAGATCGGCGGTGGTGGACAGCGCACCCATTTGCGCCAGATAGCGGGGGCTGCATATGGGGTAGGCTTCCTCGGCGAACAAACGGAGGCTCTCCCCCCCTGCGGCCTCGGGTTTTTTACCAAACAGGATGGAAATATCCGCCTGATCAGCCACGCCCCCCATCTGGCGGGCCTGTGTGGTTAGCAGGCACAGGTCCAGTTCGGGGTGTCGGCTCTCAAAATCCGCCAGACGGGGGAGCAGCCAGTTGGCGGCAAACCCGTAATCGGTCAGCACGGTCAGGCTTTTGGGCGTGTTGCGGGCATCTATGGTCTGCATGGCCGCCTGCAACCGGCTGAGCACATCTGCCGCCACAGCGTGCAGAACCTGCCCCGCATCACTGGGGGTAACCCCCCTATGAATCCGGCGGAACAGGGTCAGGCCCAGAACCCCCTCCAACTGGGCAATCTGCTGGCTTATGGCGGGCTGGGTCATGCCCAGCTCTGTTGCCGCGGCACTAAAGCTGCCGCGCCTGCCTATGGTTTCCAGAATCCGCAGGGAGCGGAGCAGATACTCGGTCTGGTTGGGGGTCATAACGCCAGCTTATACCACGGATAAGTATGAACATACATCACAAATAACATATTTTATGTGCTTATATAAAAACTAACGATCATCATAGTGTTGTTTTGTGGTTCGGGATAATTCACGTTATGAGCAAGCAGTCCGCAACGCCTCTGAACTTTCTTGTGGTTGTGGCCGACCAGCTTACGGCCTGCGTTTTGCCTGCGCTGCTGGGCGGGCAGGACCCCAGCGTTGTTAAGGTGCCCACGCTCAGCAGGCTGGCAAAAAACGGCACGGTTTTTGCCAATGCCTATACGGCCAGCCCCCTGTGCGGGCCTTCCCGCAGCGCATTCATGACCGGGCTGCTGCCCTCCGCCAATGGTGTGTATGACAATGGCTGCGAATGGCATTCCGACATTCCAACCTTTGGCCACCGCCTGCGCCTTGGCGGCTACCAGACCATTCTGGCGGGCAAGATGCACTTTGTCGGGGCGGACCAGCTCCACGGGTTTGAAGAGCGCCTGACAACGGACATTTACCCCGCCGACTTTACATGGGTGCCCGACTGGAGCGACCGCAATACCCGCCCGGACTGGTACCATTCCATGGATTCCGTGCTCAATGCCGGGCCTGTCCTGCGCAGCAACCAGCTCGATTTTGATGAAGAAGTTGCCTTTGCCACCCGGCGCAAACTGTACGATCTGGCCCGCACAAAAAAACAGGAGCGCCCCTTTTGCCTTGTGGCCTCCTTTACCCACCCGCACGACCCGTTCAACATTACCCCCAGATGGTGGGATCTTTACGAGAACACCCCCATCCCCCTCCCACGTGTGGCTGCGCCCGACCCTACGCACCCGGCCGAGCTGCGCATCCGCGAAGCCTGCGGCATTAACGCAGCCCCGCCAACGGAGGCAGACATCCTGCGCGCCCGCCGCGCCTATTTTGGGGCGATTTCCTACATAGATCATCAGCTCAAACAGCTGCTGGACACATTGGCCGAAACCGGGCTGGACAAGACAACCGCCATTGTTTTCACCAGTGATCATGGTGAAATGCTGGGCGAACACGGCCAGTGGTACAAAATGTCCTTCCGCGAGGGGGCAGGCCGCGTGCCGCTTATTATTGCCCTGCCAGAGCAGGCACAGGCCCACCGCATTACGCAGGCTGTAAGCCTGGCCGATGTGGGGGAAACCCTGTGCGCTCTGGCCAATGCCCCGGCGGCCCCCTCCACGCATGGTCGCGACCTGAGCCCCTGCCTTGAAGGCAAACCTCTGGAAAAAGACGAGATTTTTGGGGAATATCTGGGCGAAGGCACCTTTGCGCCAACCGTCATGATCCGCCGTGGCCCGTGGAAGTTTGTCCACACCCCCGAAGACCCGGACCAGCTGTACAACATCCACCATGATGCGGACGAAACCCGTAATCTGGCCGCCCACCCCGAGCACGCCCAGACCGCCGCCGCATTTTTGCACGAAGCCTACCAACACTGGGACTTTGCCGCCCTGCACCGCAACGTGCTGGCCAGCCAACAGCGGCGCGCCCTGATCAAACAGGCACTGGCCACGGGGCACTGTACGCCATGGGACTACCAGCCCCCCGCAAACGCACACCGCCAATACATCAGAAATCACAAACCTCTGGAACAGCTCGAAGCCGAATCACGGCTGCCTTACCAGAGGAACGGATAGAACAGCCATGGTTCACACCCCTTTTACGCACCGGATCACCTTTGCTCTGGTGCTCTCCACCGGTACGGTTTACGCGGCCAGTGCGGCCCAGCAGAGCCTGCCCAGCGCACAGCAGCAGGCCAAGGCCAACGCACCCAAAACCGCCCCACACCCTACAGCCGCCAAACCCGCTGTGGCACAGGCTACCGCGCCGCAGAACACTGGCAAGCTGGAGGAAATAACGGTCCGCTCCAACAAGCGCGCGCAGCAGGCCAATACAACGCCCGCATCCATTGTGGCACTCAGTGGCAAAACCCTGCAAACAACCGGGGTGCGTGACGCACTCAGCCTTGCACGGGATGTACCCGGCCTTATGGCGGAAACCACATCCGGTTCAGCCAACCCGCGCTACCGCCTGCGCGGTATTGGCACCAACGATTTTTCGGCCAACATGACAACCGCCGTTGGTGTTTCCGAGGATGATGTGTTCCTCGATAGCGGGGCATCGCAGGGTGTGCCGATTTATGACCTGGACCACGTAGAGGTTTTCAGGGGGCCACAGGGCACCTTGCAGGGCAAGAACACCACAGCGGGCATGGTTTCCTACTATACCAAAAAACCTACCAATACACTGGATGGTTACGTACGTGGCACAGCAGGCAATTACGGCCTGTGGGGGGAAGAAGGCGCTCTGGGCGGGCCTATTATAAAAGACAAGCTGATGGCCCGCTTTGCCATAGTCAACCGGGATTACGACGGACAGTACTATAATGGCAGCCACAAGAACCCCACGGGAGGCTACCAGTATTACGATATGCGCGGGCAGATTCTGGCCAAGCCTGTCGATAATTTGTCCATTCTGGTTAAAATGCACCTTGGCCGCAACAAGACCAAGGTGCCCATAGACCATGTGGGCCTGCTACCCGGTGGGGAGGATGCACAGGGTTATACCCAGACCTCCACCCGTAATATCCAGAACAACGGGCGCACGGATGCCACCACCCGGCGTGCGGGCCTGTCGGTCAATGCCAAATATGATTTTGAAAACGGCTGGAGCCTTGCCAACATTTTTGCGCTGGAGTGGAACCACTTCAACGTTTTTTCGGATGATGATGCAAGCCCCGCCCCCGTGGATTATCAGGAAAACATAGGCGGCGTTGCACGGGTGCTGAAGCAACGAGGTCCGGGTTGTTTCTCCCCAGAACAAAAAAATACGTTATGTGGGCGGCGTCTATTACATGCGCAACCTCACCCAGTCCTATAGCCAGCAGCCCCTGTACAGCCCCATAGACAGCAGCTTTGGCACGGGGGGCAATGCCTCCAGCTTTAACATCAGCACGCAGGATGCTGCCGTGTTCTCGGCCCTGTCCTTTGACCTGACCTCCCGCCTGACACTGGATATTGGCGGGCGCTTTACCTCGGAAACACGCAGCGCCAATGGGGAGGCATGGGCTTATAACACAGACCCTTCCAACCCCTACAACACCAGCAACCGTGCGCTCACCTACATCAACACAAGCACCAACACCTACCTCAACCCCAATACGGGGCAGGCCATGGTTGGCCCACCCCTGAGCAAGACGTTTAACAAGGACAGCGAGGACGCCAGCCTTAAATACCGCATAGCACCGGGCATTATTGCCTACCTGCGCTATGCCCGTGGCTTCAGGACCGGCAACTACAACACCTATGTAGCCACCACATCCGACTTCAGCCTGTACAACCCTGAAGAGCTGACGGATTACGAAGGCGGGGTAAAGGCACGGATCTGGGGCGGCAAGGCGCAGCTCAACCTTTCTGGCTTTCATTACGACTACAACAACATGCAGGTCACCATCCTGCAAAATACGGGAACCCACACGACCAATGCCGCACAGGCGGTATCGAACGGTTTTGAATTTGAAGGGCAGGTACGCCCCTTGCAAAACCTGTTTGGCTCCTTTGGCGTAACCTACCAGGACGCACATTACACCAACTTCAAAAACGCCAGTGCGCCAACGCCGTTTAATGGTGGCAACCCGGTGGACCTGTCCGGCCAGCCGCTTGAACGCGCACCACACGTAACTGCCAACTTTTTGCTTAGCTATAAAATCCCTGTCTCCTTTGGGGATTTTACGGTGCAGACAGACTGGCGCTACACAAGCCGCTACCGTTTTCAGGCATGGTCGGACAGCCACGCCACAACCCCTGCCGCCTTTTTGGCATCCCCCCAGATGCAGGCTCTGGTGCGGCATGCTTTTTCGCAAAACCCGGTTATTACGGGCAATGTGCGCGTGGCATGGCACTCGGTGGATGAAAAAACGGAAGTGGCCTTCTGGCTCCATAACGTAACCAACCAGATGACCTACACCAACGCGTTTGGCGAATTTTTCAATCGCAATATCAGCCGCTATCCGGGCGACCTGCGCGCCTTCGGGTTTGAAGTCATGCGGGCGCTGTAATGGTCGCGGGGCTACGCAACCGGGCCGGGCTGCTGGTGCTGGCCGCGATCAGTGCGGCAGACTGCGCAGCCCATAGCATGAACTCGCTTGGCCCGTTTGCCGTGGGCGAGCTGGTCCGTGGCGGGCGGTTCAGTATCATGCAGGCCGGGTTATGGAGCTGTGTGGAAATGCTGGCCTATGCCGTGGCCATGACCGCCATAGCCCCCCTGTCTGCCCGGTTAAGGCTGCGTCTGGTGGCCCTGCTGGCAGGCATTGGGCTGGTTGTCGCACAGGCAGGCTCCGCCTTTGCTGTGGGGGTGTGCCCCCTGCTGGCCCTGCGTGTGCTCTCCGGCGGCTGCCTTGGCGGGTTGAATGCGGTAGTCAATATCGGGGCCAGCCGGTTGGGCAAACCTGTGTTTGTGCTGGCGTTTGTTATGGTGGTGCAGACTGTTGTTTTTAGTCTGGCAAGCCTGCTGCTCCCCCATGCCAGTGCACTGGCGGGGCAGAAAGGTATTTTTCTGGCACTGGCAGGGCTTGTTGTTGTGCTGCTGCCACTCCTGTTTTTTCTGCCCGATACGGTTCTGCCCACCCCCGGCGCCAACCCGCAGGCCGGTTATGCCGCCCCGGCTCATGCGGCCCCTATGTGGGCTTTGCTGGCCGTGCTGTTTTACACCGGGGGCAGTCTGGCGGTATGGCCTTTTACCCAGCGGATTGGCCTTTCTGTTGGGCTGGCACCCTCCTCTTTTGGGGTTTTGTCGGCTGTTGCCAATATTGCGGGGCTTGTGGTCTGCCTTGCTACGGTGCTGCAAAGCCGCAGGCACATAACCAGCCCCCTGCTTGTGCCCGCCCTTGTGCTGGCAGGCGGCGTTTGCGTGGTGCAGGCCTGCCCACCCACGCCATGGCTGTTCTGCACCGCCTTTGTCCTGAATTATGCTGCGTGGTTCTTTGTGTACCCCAGCCTTGTCGGCCTGACCTGCCTTGTGGACCCCACGGGCAAGCTGGCCTCCCGCGCTGGAGGGGCGTGGATGTTCTCTCAGGCGGCAACAACGCTCTTTGCCAGCGCCACCCAAACACATGGGCTTTACCTGTGGACCGGCCTGTTCAGCCTTGCGCTGTGCCTTTGCGCGGCACTGGCCACCCTGCGTGTAACCCGCCCCCATGCGGGCAGGCCCGGTATGCAGCAGGCCGCCTATTCCGCCTGTGGGCCACACACGGGCACAGGCCCGGACTAAAGCCACAACCAGCCCCAGACGGCACACCGCGTAAGGCATGCCGCATGCAGGCGGCACAAAAGGCAGCATGGCCTGCCCGCCTGCGCATATAAGGCATGGACAAGCAGGGGGAGCGGGTTCTATTTTCCGCCGGTTATGACCTCCTTACCCGCCCCCACCCGCATCGGCATTGATTTTGGCACAACCAACAGTGTTATTGTCATTGCGCGCCCCGACCGCACGATCCAGACCATCCGCTTTGCCACGCCTGATGGTGAACCTTCGGAAACCTGCCGCACACTGCTGGCCTTATGGCAGGACATGGAGGGCGGGCGGCGCGTGCAGCACCGCGCAGTTGGCGCGCATGCCATTGAAGCACATCTGGATGACCCGGCCGAGACGCGGCTGATCATGTCCATGAAATCCTATCTCGCACAGGCCAGCTTTCGCGAGACACAGGTTTTTGGCCAGCGCCTGTCGCTTGAAAGCCTGATTGCCACCTTTTTGCAGGAACTCATGGCCCTTGGTGGGCTTTCCCCCGCCCAGTGCCATGTTACGGTGGGCCGCCCCGTGCATTTTGTGGGGGATAATGCCGATGATGCTCTGGGGGAAACCCGGCTCCGCGCCGCCTTTGCCCAAGCAGGCTTTGCCGATGTTACGGTTATGATGGAGCCAGAGGCCGCGGGCTGGCGCTTCATGCAGCGGCTGGACCGGCCTGCAACGGTTCTGGTCGGGGATTTTGGTGGTGGCACAAGCGATTTTTCCGTCGTGCGTTTTGACCCCAAAGGCCAGACCGCAACGCAGCCACTGGGCCATGCAGGGGTTGGGCTTGCAGGGGACCAGTTTGATTTTCGGATCATAGACAACGTGGTGGCTCCCTACCTTGGGCGGGACTGCACCTTCCGCATCATGGGGGGGGAACCATTACCCGTACCGGTTGAATGGTACCATGCACTGGCGCGCTGGCACCGGCTCTCGCTCATGCGTACACCGCGTATTCTGAACGAAATCGAGGATGTGGCACGCACCGCCACCGAGCCCAAGAAGCTGAAGAACCTGATCGAACTCGTGCGTGAACAGCGCGGGCAGGAACTCTACAACGCCGTATCGGCCACCAAGCGCGCGCTCTCCACCCACACATCGGCAGACCTGCACTTTACGCAGCCGGGGTTGGATATTCACACCACCATCCAGCGTGAGGATTTTGACCGCTGGATCGCGCCCGACATTGCAAGGCTGGGCGCAGGCATTGATGCCGCCTTGCAGGAAGCAGCCCTCCCCCCCGAGCAGATCGACCGCGTGTTCCTGACCGGTGGCACATCGTTTGTGCCTGCGGTGCGCGCCCTGTTTACCTCCCGCTTTGGAGCCGAAAAGGTGGAACTGGGCGGGGAGTTTGTCTCGGTCGCTGAAGGGCTGGCTCTGGCGGCAGCGTAAAAGCTGCCTGCCCTCCTGCCCTTTGGGGGTTAGGCCGCACTGGCGCAGGCTTTTATGTCTGCTGCCAGCCGGTCCACCTCCGCCATGTCCGCATCCCATGCGAACATAAAGCGCGCCCCTCCGCCGATAAAAGTATAAAAGCGCCAGCCACAGGCCCGGAGCCGCTCCAGCACAGCAGGCTGTGCATGAATGAAAACACCATTGGCCTGCACCGGAAACATGAGCGAAACACCGGGCAGGCCCACCACCTGTTCGGCCAGCCTGCGTGCGCAGGTATTGGCATGCCGGGCGTTACGCAGCCATGCCCCGCTCTCGAGCATACCCACCCATGGGGCGGATAAAAACCGCATTTTGGAGGCCAGTTGCCCGGCCTGCTTGCAGCGGTAATCAAAACCATCAGCCAGGGCGCGGTCAAAAAACAGAACGGCCTCGCTGACGGCCATGCCATTTTTGGTGCCACCAAAACACAGCACATCCACCCCGGCCCGCCATGTCATGTCGGCCGGTGTGCAGCCAAGGGCGGCGCACGCATTGGCAAAGCGTGAGCCATCCATATGCAGATACAGCCCGAGTTCACGGCATGTTTGCGCCAGTGTGCGAATTTCGGACAGGGAATACAGCTCCCCCGTCTCGGTCGGTTGCGTAATGGTTACGGCCCGTGGCTTGGGGTAATGAATATCGCTCCGGCAGGTGGATAACAGCCTGACATCCTGCTCGGTCAGCTTTGCACTTTCCGTCCGGGCGACAAGCAGCTTGGAACCGTTGGAAAAAAACTCGGGCGCTCCGCACTCATCCGTTTCCACATGCGCGTAGGAGGAACAGATCACACTGTTATAAGACTGGCAGAGAGCCGCCAGCGCCAGTGAATTGGCCGCCGTGCCGTTAAAGACAAAAAAGACCTCGCACTCCTTTTCAAACAGGGCGCGAAAAGCGTCTGCCGCCCGGCTGGTCCATTCATCCTCCCCATAAGGGATCAACGAGCCGATATTGGCCTGCATCATGGCCTGCCATGCCTCGGGGCACATCCCGGCGTAGTTATCGCTTGTAAATTGCTGGCGCGTGTTCATCGCTCATCATCTTTACCGCATTGTGGCAGGCACGCAGCCTTAACCACTGTGGACAACAGGGGGCCACGCGCAGGCTGCGCACATGGCCTTTTACATCAATACGTCTGGCACAGGGGCGCGTTAGTTGACCGTGTAGGTCACCAGCACAAGGTAGATCACCAGCAGGACATTGGTCAGCAGGAAAACCGGTGTCAGCCGCGCCCAGCTCCGGGTAGCAACCGCCATGACCGTGTAGGCAAAGCACCCCGCGCAAATCCCGATCATGAGGTTGGCGGTTGTGACCGTCAGCAGCACGATCATGCCAGCAGAAACACTCTGGAGCGGGTCGGATATATCCAGCTCCGTCAGGCCTTCCATCATCAGAATCCCCACCATCACCAGTGCTGCGGTGGTGGCCTGTGGGGGAATACAGGCAATAAGGGGCCAGAAAAACGCACTCAGGCCAAACAGTATGGCTACGGTCAGGGTTGTCAGGCCCGTGCGCCCGCCTGCCTCCACCCCGGTTGCGGATTCAACATACGCCCCCACGGTCGGGCTCCCCAGACACGCCCCCACAATGGAGGCCAGCCCATCGGCCAGAAACGCACGCCGGGAGTTCATGAAATTGCCTTGCGCATCCATCATGCCCGCCCGCCGCGTGACCGCGATCATGGTCGCTGTGGCGGAGAAAAAGTCGGACAGGAAAAAATAAAGAGTCAGGGGCAGGACCAGAAAAAAGTTGTGGAAGAACTCGGTCGTATCAAACGCAAACAGGTACGCGCTGGGCGCATGGGGCAGGGCCACCGCCTGCGCAGGCAGAACGGTCATGACATGACCCGGAGAGGTCTGGATAAACAGCCCCGCCACCGTAACCGCCAGAATGGACAACAGCATGGCCCCCCGCACACGGGCCGCCACCAGTGCCGCGATGAGCAAAAGCGAGAGAAAAACCACCATGACCGAGGGGGAGCGCAAATCCGCAAAGGCAACGCCCCCGCCTGGATCCGTTACAATCAGCCCCCCGCTGCGCAGGCCCAGATAGGCAATAAACAGGCCAATACCGGCCTGTAACCCAATACGGATAGAGGCGGGAAAGCCCCGCACAATATGCTGGCGCACATTACTGAGCGACAGGCAGGTAAACAGAATACCCCCCACCAGCACCATGGTAAGCGCCGTGCCATAGGACAGGCCCATTTTAACCACGACAACCTGAGCAAAAACCGCGTTGGACCCCATGCCCGGCGCCAGCGCAATGGGCAGGCGTGACAAAAACGCCATAAGCAGGGAGCCACACATGGCGGCCAGCACGGTTACGGTAATCATATCCGCACGGTTGGCACCCGTTGCTGCCAGAATGGCCGGATTGACCGCAATAATATACCCCATGGCGCCAAAGGTTGTGAGCCCGGCCAGCACCTCCGTGCCCACGCTGGACTGGTGGCCCGCCACATTAAACCGGAAGAGCTTTTGCAGGGATAAAACGGCTCTCATAATCAACAGCACTCCAGTTTTATGCGACCAGTGGGCTGCTCCGCCACACCGGCGCGCTGCCCGTTGCCCCTACCAGACAATGGGGTGTGTCTGCCCGGTCTGAACATTAACAAACCCTTCGGGCACGCTGGGGCTGGGGGCCACCAGCACCCACCGCCACGGCGAGCAGGTAAGCGTTGCAAAGCACAGCCGCTCGGGAAAACCCTCCGGCCAGTTTTTGGAATAGGTGGGCTCATGCATCCACTCTATTGTCCGGGCCTGTGCGTAAAGTTCCTGCATATCCGCGTCCAGTGCTTCGGCCGGGCGGGCGGTCATTAGCCCGCCAACCTCGTAGCGGACCGTGGCCAGCACGGCGTTATCCCGCACCAGTGCCCAACCACCCTGCTGCCTGCGGATCTGGTTGACCACCTGCGCCATGGCGGCATCGGACGACCCGACGACCCATATATTATGCTGGTCATGCGCGACCGAGCAGCCCACAGCCGTATCGGGCGTGCTGGGGCCACAGCCGCGCCAGAACATACGCCCGACCCTGCCCTGCCCGGAATAGCGGTCCACAACCGCAAACTTGGTAATGCACTGGCTGGTATCACGCTGCACCTGCCCGTCCTGCACAGGCAGGGTTTCCACCAGAAAATCATCCGCCCAGTGGAACGGGCGCAGCACAGCGGCCTGCATGGTCTGCCGCCCCGGATCAGCCGGAATGGCAAAATCCTCCGCAACAAGCTCCCGCGTGATGTTGATGGTCTGGCTCGCCCATGCGGGCCATGCAATAGCGGGCACGGGCGCAATATAACGCCCGTTCTGCGCCACGCACTGGCCATCTGCCCAGACCTCCGCAATGTCCAGCGCTGCCACATCGGACAGCAGCACAACATCAGCAAAGCGGCCGGGGGCCAGACTGCCCACCCACGGGGTCAGGCGCATATGCCGCGCGGGGTTGATGGTCACACACTGAATGGCAATTTCTGGCGGCAGGCCAGCCTCCATGGCTCTGCGCACATTATAGTCTGTGGCTCCCATGCGCAATGTGTCGCTTGCGGAACGATCATCGGTGGTCAGCGCAATCTGGGAAAAATCCTCAAAGCCTGCATCCAGCATGCCCCGCACCAGTTCGGGAATGGCCCCATGCCGCAACGCCACAAAAATACCGGCCTGCAACTTGGCCTGTAGTTCGGCCATGTTCAGCACTTCGTGGTCAGAGGCCAGACCAGCCGCGGCAAAGGCGTTAATGGAACGTGTGTCATGCAGGCCCGCCCCGTGCCCTTCCACCACGCCACGGTGTTCATACGTTGCCTGGATCATGCCCCACAACCGCGCGTAGGAGGGGGATTCAGGGTTCCACACACTGGGCCAGTCCATAACCTCGTCCAGCCCGGGCACCATCAGGTTCCCGCCCATAAAGGCGCTCTGTTCGTCATACCCATAATACCCGCCCCCGCCCTCATACGCAGTGGGGGGCACGGCCGAACCGGGGAGCGGGAATATTTTAAGCGGCACACCATGGCTGCGCGCCGTCATCCAGAACGACAGGTTATGCGCGCCATCCACGTTGGAAAACTCGTGGCTGGCCTCGCACGTCCATGTATTACCGCGTGGCAGCACCAGAGTGGCCTCGTATTCGGGGGTCAGGTGCGAGCTTTCGATATGTTTGTGCACCTCGCCAAAGCCGGGCACGGCGGAAAGTTCCAGCCGCTCGACATGCGCTCGGGCTGTGCCGGTGTAGGTGCCCGCAGGGCCGGTCCAGGCAATGCGGCGACGATACATAACAATATCCTGCTGCTCTACCCAGCGGCGCGTATGCACGTCCAGCAGGCGGCCCACACGCAGCACCAGATCGGCCGGGATCAGCCCCATGGCCACACGGGTCAGTTCCTGGCGGATGCGCACTTCCTGGGCAGCACTGATAAACAGGTCATTCCCGGACATCATCTCCGATGCAGACTTCATCACCATGATCCATTATACCAAAGAAAAATCTGGAACTTTGCGAAAGATACGGAAGAAGTTTTCCGTTGTCTGCCGGGCCAGTTCCTCGGGGGTGACCTTGCGCAACCCGGCCAGAACCCTGAGCGTATGCACAAGGTAGGCGGGCTCGTTCCGCTGGTCCGCGTAGGGTTCGGGGGCCAGAGATGGCGCGTCTGTCTCGATCAGAATACGGTCTGCGGGCAGGCTGGCGGCAATAGCGCGCATGCCATCATTCCCCTCATGGGTGAGCAGGCCGGAGAAAGAGAGGTAATGCCCCATCTCCACATTGGCCCGCGCCAGAGCCGGGCCGCCTGAAAAACAGTGCATGACCACCGGAAAACGCCCTTTGGCATCCTCCTCACGCAAGACCTGCTCCATGGCCGCATCCTGCTTGACGGAATGGATGATCAGGGGCAGCTGCGTCTGCCGGGCGGCCTCTATATGGACCAGAAAATTGCGCATCTGCGCATCCCACGAGGCCGTGGTAAAAAACGTGTCCAGCCCCACCTCGCCTATGCCCACCACCTTGGGGTGGGCGGCATGGGCAACAAGGTCCTGCACCTGCACGTCGGTTTCCCCATCCGCCCAGTGGGGGTGGGTGCCTACGGAGCAGAAGACATCGTCCATCTCCTCCGCTTTTTGCAGCACCTTTGCAAAATCATGCACACTGGTACCAATGCTGACAAACCGGCGGATACCCACCGCGCGCGCCCGCTGCATGACCGCGTCCAGATCCCCCGCAAGCTCGGAAAACTCAAGGTGGCAATGACTGTCAACCAGATGCATGCTGCGTCCTCCCGTTATGGGGTTTGTTGCAAGGCCGGATCATACTACCGTGCCCTGTCTGGCCGAAATATCAAGCACTTCCGGCAGGCGCGTAATAAAATTAACCATAACGGCAAAGGCTGCCTGCACATCCGCCACGATCACGCTCTCATCGGGGTGGTGGCTTATGCCGCCGGGGCTGCGCAGGAACAGCATGGCCGTGGGCACCCAGTCCGTCATCATCATGGCATCATGGCCAGCACCGCTGACCAGAACATGCTCGGGCATACCCTCCGCCCTTATGCCTGAACGCAACAGGTCAACCAGCCGGCCATCGCAGGGGGCGGGGGCAAAGGTCTGGTGGTCCTGCACCTCCCACCCCACGTGGCGGCGCCCGGCAATGCTGCCCACCAGTTCCTTTACCTGCAAAAACGCGCGCTCAAGGCATTGCGCATCCGCCGAGCGGATTTCCACCGAAAGGCTGGCACTGCCGGGAATAACATTTACCGCCCCCGGATGCGCCTCGATCTTGCCCACGGTGGCCACAAAATCATCCACATGCGCGCGGGCCAGTGCCTCTATACCCAGAACCATCTCGCACGCAGCAGCCAGCGCATCGCGGCGCATGGAGAGCGGTACGGTGCCTGCATGCCCTGCCTGCCCCTGCACGCGAACATAAAACCGCTGGATACCGGCAATGGCAGACACGGCCGCCAATGGGGCATCCGCATGTTCCAGCACGGGGCCTTGCTCAATATGTGCTTCCAGATAGGCCAGTATGTCCTGCCGGTTGCGCCGGGCCTCGCCCATTCTGCCAACATCCAGCCCTGCACCACGCATGGCCTCGTGCAATGTTGCGCCGGTGCGGTCACGCATCTGGCCGACATCCCCCACGGCCTTGCCCGCCATGGCCCGGGAACCCAGCATGGACAGCGGGAAGCGTGACCCCTCCTCATCCCCAAAAGCCACAACCTCCAGGGCAAAAGGCAGGCGTATGCCACGGCTTGCAAAGGCGGCCACACATTCCACCCCCAACATGACCCCCAGTGCGCCATCGTAAAAACCACCGTTCCACACGCTGTCTATGTGCGAGCCGATCAGCAGTGCGGGGGCGTTGGCCTCTGCCCCCTCGTACCGGCCAATAACCGTGCCTGCGGGGTCCGTGCGCACGCTCATGCCTGCATCGTGCATCCACCCCCGCAATGTGGCCATGGCGGCTTTGTGTGCAGCCCCAAGGTAAGGGCGGAACAGGCCGCCACGCATATCGCTATAAGGTTCGCACCCGAGTTCTTCACACCGTCTGACCGCACGCGCCCCTGCATCGTGCTCGACAATCCGCTCCAGCTTGTTCATCTCAACCACCAACGTAAACCGGCACTCAATCCCGGCGGCATTCTGCACGCCATGCCACAAAGGCCGCCCCTGCCCTGTTCCACCTACCGGTGTGTGGGAAAGGTCTGTGCGGAGCGGCCTTTTTATTATTGCTTCAGAAATCCGTGGAAATTGTTCCCGTCATGCTAAAGCGTGGCAGAACGTAAAACTGTGCCCCACTCCCCGCAGCCAGGGTTGTGCCATCCAGCAGTTGCCCCTGAGTGGCGTTTGTTGCAATACCCACCGGCCCCGTGCGCACCACGGCCCCGGTCAGGTTCTGAAAATTCATTTTAAACGTAGGTGATTTGAGGAAAGAGAACGGCTTGAAGCGATACCCAACACTCAGGCTGTCCGTTACGTAGCCGGGCATACGCTGGTCCCCCGTCAGGGTTACAGACTGGGAACTGGCATAATGCAGGGCAAAGTTTCCAAAAAAGTGCGTGTCATCATACGACAGGCCAAAATTGGCCATGACCTTGGGAGCCATTGGGGCTTCATGCCCTTTGGTCCGCAGGTAGCTCCCCCCATATGGCACGTTGGAATCCAGCGTTGCATGCAGGTATTCAAACGACGCATAGGGGCTAAAATGGTGGATCGGCCGGGCCGCCACCATAAGGTCAAAGCCACGCACGGTCTGGTTGCCTGCATTGGCCGTGCCAAACACGCCACCACCCAGATAGGTGCTCATCAACCTGTTGGTAATGTTGTAGTTGAACAGGGACAGATCGAGCATCACATACTTGTCGTGGTAGCGGTACCCCAGCTCCTCCTTGATCGAATACTGGTTTTTGGGCATGCCGGTCACGGCCTGAATGGCCGAGGGGTCTGGCTGGCGGAAGTCCCCTTCCCCATGCACATAAACCTGACTGTGGTCGTCAATGTCATACGAAATGGAAAGCTGCGGCAAAGGCACCGTGGAGTTTGCCCCCAGATGCGCGTTTGACGTGGAGGACGATGCCAGCAGGTTCTTCATCCAGTAATTTGTCATCATGAACTTGAAGCCTGCGTTAATCCGCAGCTTGTTGTGCAGGTAACGTGCTTCGTCCTGCACAAAAATCGAGTGGATTTCGTAGCCCGTGTTGGTCAGCCCGGCCAGCGCACGTTTGCCATCTGCCGTATAGAGCGCAGTATGGGGGTTGCCCGGCGTTGTAGCCCCGCTATAGGACACGTTGATCGGGAAACCGATTTTGGAAAAATTGTTGGCATACCAGTACCCGACCGAAAAATGGTTATGGCTGTCAATGTCATAACCCAGCTTGGCGGTTACACCCACATCGGGCTGGCTATAGGCATTCCATGCCTGCACAAGCTGCTGCCCGCCGGGCAGAGCGCTCCCGTTGCCCAAGCTATACTGCCCGGCAGAAGACTGCCCGATACCCCAGCTATCCCACCCAAGAGCATCGTAAAAATAGGGGGTCACATCCAGCGTGAGCTTTCTGCTCAGCACCACATGCACCGGCATGACCAGAAAAACCGTGTTGAAGTGCGAGATATTGTTTTTCCAGTAGTTATCGTTCCCGCCTGTTGTGCTGTAACCGCTGTGGTTATAGCCCGCTCCGGTGTGCTTGTAGGCCTTGAACTGTTCTTCCGTTGCGTAATTATCAACCATGATCTGGTTATTGTTCCACGAAAAATACAGTTTAACACTTGATGCGTTCTGAAAATCCTTTTGCAGGCCAAAGTCAATGTGCTGGCGGTCATTTGTGCCAGCACCCATCCACTGCCGGGCATGCGTGTGCGAACCCGATACGTAAAAACGCACACCCGTGTTGCCAATATCCCCCGACTGCAAGCGCAGGAACTCGCGGGAGAGGTTGTTTGTACCGTAGGAGAAATCCATCGTCCCGCCCATTCTGTGGGAGGGAGTCAGGGTTTCCTCACGCATGACACCCCCAGCACTTGTGGTTACCGGGGCTTCCAGCGCGGAGGCACCGGGGCTGACGGAAATACGCTCCAGATTTTCGGAATCCACGTTCTGGTCAATGTAACCCGCACTGCTTGCGGGCACGCCATCAAGCAGAATAGCCATGTCGGCATCTGTCAGGCCGCGGCTTTCTATGCCCCCACCATGCATACCAGATGTATCCGCCGAGGAGACGTTAAGACTTGGCATGGTCTTGACCAGGTCCAGCACACTACTTGTGGGGCTTTTCTGGTCAATAAACTGCTTTGTAACCGTTTGTACAGAATAAGCGGCTGTTTCACGCCGCATCATCCCGCCCCCGCCATCCACGGACAGGCTGACAGACTGCCGGTTGGATGTAACGTCAATATTTTCCTTATTCTGCGCCTGCAGGGCAGACTTTGCATGGGGTTTATGCCCGCTTGCCACCACCCGGTCTGGTGTTTGCACACGCCCCGCCGTTGCTGCACCAGCACTGCGTGCCGTGTCATGGAGTGCTGCCAAAACCAGAATGCCCGACGCCGATACGAACAGCCTGTGCTTTAACGAAAAAATTTGCATTGCTTGTGCCCGCCCCCTACAGCCTTCCGCCTAAAAGACTGTTTTCAAGTTCTTTTTTGTCTAGCCCGTCCGCAGTTTGTTCAAACTTATTGTTCTGCTTATGCAACGTATCGTTTCTGCCCATCTTTTTGGAAGCGCTAAATTCTGCACGTTGTGTAGCCTTTTTCTGCACGTGCGGACTCTTTTTTGGTGCGGTATAGAAATGATTATGTTTATTCTTGATTCGCCGTTAACTGTTCTCACCAACAGGTTCCAAAAGACGCACACCCAGAAAAAGGACTATGGCCATGGTGCTCCTGACCAAGTTTTCCCGTTATTTTCAGGAAGTCATCCACCATGGCTCCATCCGCAAGGCAGCCGAGCACCTGCATATTGCCGCCTCAGCCGTGGACCGGCAGATCCTGAATGTAGAAGAAACACTGGGGGTGCGGCTGTTTGACCGGGTTTCCGGCGGTGTGCGGCTAACTGCTGCGGGCGAGGCGGTTTTTCACCAACTCACCCGCTGGGGCAAGGAGGAGGCCGCCCTGCACCGCCATCTGGCCGAACTTAAAAACGCACGCGGGGGAGAAGTCCGCATTGCTGTGGCCGATGGTCTGGCTGTCAGCTTCATTCCCTCCGTGATCATGCTTTTGCATGACGACAGCCCGGGTTTGCGCTTTAAGGTGACTGTTGCTACCGCCGCAACCGCTGCCATCCTGCTCCGGGCGGGAGACTGCGATCTGGGGGTTACATTTGACCCCCCATCCTTTGCCGGACTGAGTGTGGAGGCCGAGGCCCTGTCCCGCCTTGGTGTGCTGGTACCGCGTGACCACCCGCTTACCCGCATGGAGGATGTGCGGGTCACGGACTGCACCGGCTACCCCATTGTGGCACCTGATTCATCCACCACATTGTGGCGTCTGGTCAAGGAACTGCTGGAAGAAACAGACATGCCTTACGATATTGTCTTTAATTCCAACAATATTGCGCTTGTCTGCGATATGGTGAAAAAAAATCTGGGCATTGCGATCATGCGTGATCTGGATGCCTTTGGCCATTATAATGAAGATGAAGCCCGGTTTATTGAGCTGAACGAAACCAAGCTGGCAACGCAGAAACTCTCGCTCATTATTCCCAAAACACGCGTTCTATCCCCCAGCGCGCACTTCATTATTGAGAAATTCAAAAAAATATTCCAAGGATTTGACAATAACCCCCAGCAGTTTCTGGGAAAACCCAAACTCGTGGGGGATGGAGGCAAGGCGGAATAACCCCCATACCCCCGGACCATACCCCCCAATGCGCACTTTCCCCCGCACCGGGCTGCGTTAATGCTGCATGTTCAGCGTGACAGTTCCATAGCCCCAAGCAGAGCTTCTGCATGGATTTCGAGCGTATCCAGGCACGGGATTGCTGGATGGAGTCCATTAAACAGCAGCGGCAGTTCCGTGCACCCCAGCACCACGGCATCTATGCCGGATTCTGCCACCAGTTTTTGAATAATATTCAAAAACCCTTCCTGTGTTTCTGGTTTAACAAGACCGTGTTCCAACTCCTCCGATATTTTTGACACGACAAAATCAAAGTCGCACCCCGCAGGAGTTACAATCTCCATCCCCGCATCCCTGAAGGGTTTTTTAAAAAAATCCTCTTCCATGGTAAAGCGCGTGCCCAGCAAACCCAGCTTTTTAAAGCCGTGTTTTTTTGCTGCATCTCGGGCCGTTTCAATAATACTTACCAGCGGCACAGAGGATTGCGCGCGCAATGCGTCAAAAACAATATGGGGTGTATTCCCGGTAAGGGACACAACCTCACACCCTGCGGCCACAAGATTATCAATGCCCTGCATCAGATACTGCGTGAGCGCAGGATAATCCCGCGCTGCACAGTATTTGAGAACATCAAAAACATTCAGGCTTTCTATACTCAGGTTAGGGAAAAAGTCTTTCCCCACCAACTGGTTCGCACCGTAAACCAGTTTTTTGTAATAAATAAGGGTGGACTCTGGCCCTGTTCCACCGATCAAACCCAGTTTTTTCATGATCATTGGCCCTTAATATGCAGGTTATACATTATTCTTGGTATAGGCTGGCCCTACAGGTATCCACCTTGCAAGGCTGCGTTCTGTAAAAAGTATTTACTTTTATTTTGAAATGCTCTCACCCTGCGGATAGGTAATACGGTGCTGATCATCAACGACAGCGGCTTCTGTCAAACCTGCCGGCACCACATTTGACATGGACAGAATATGAAAAACCTTTACGCCATTGGCCAAAAGGTAATCTGTAATAATCCGCCTGTGGCAACGCCACCAGAGCACCTCCGCACACATGATCGCAACAGTGGCATGCTGCCCGGCCTGTATCAGCTGGGTGAGCCCAAGGTGAAAATCTTCTCCCAGAGCGTAGTCCGCGTAATTATGGAAGCTTTGCACACGCCAGAATGCATTGGTGTTGACCGGCACCGTTTTGGACCGTGGCCTCCGGCCACCTAATGCCGGAAAGTGGCTATACCCTATTCCATAAGCCGCCAGCTCTGGCAGAAGGTTAGTTCCGTCATAATCACGGTCACGGCGGGAATATGGAAAAGCCCTCACATCCGCCACCAGCGTCACGCCATAATGCCGCAGGAGCGCAATAAAGTCCTTCAGCAAGAGCGTTGAATGTCCAATAGTGTAAAAGGGGTTGGTAACAGCTATGCTCGACTCTCTTTTATGGTCCATGCTGGATTTGGAGTTTTTCATGCCATTACAGTCTTTCAAGATCGGAGACATCGTATCCTGGAACTCAGAGGCCGGACACGTGAGCGGGCGGATCAGAGCGATCCATTTTACCCCTTTTCTGGTCAACGGCTATCAACATCACGCAACGCTGACAGAACCACAATACGAGATTGAGAGCCTTAAAACCGCGCATATAGCATTCCATAAAGGTACAGCCCTGACCATTGGGGAGTAAAGATTCCGCAATACCTCCCCTGCACCACCACCCCGAACGCAAAAAGCCACCCTTCGGGGTGGCTTTTCCTTTGGTTTTTCAGGCGTGTTGCTATGGGCGCGGGGTGGGCATTAACCGCGCCAGCCAGGCCAACAGTAAGGGCCGCCAGCTCAGAACCAATGCGACAAGGCAGGCGGTAAACGATACCAGACCGGCCCAGAGCAGAACCCCGAACCCTCCCCCTTCATGCCTGACCGCCAGAACAAGTGCCAGCACCACGAGCACTCCAGCTGCCAGCCGCACCCAGACGGCATTGTAAAGGGGCAGCTCTGCCAGCCCCACAGCACGGCGATGCGGGAACTGCGTCAGCGCCAGTAACGCAAACGCAAGGAACAGCAACACCCCAAGGGCCGGGTAGAACAGGGCATAACGTATCATGCAGCCTGCTCCCCTGCCGGACGGGTGGATACCACTGTGTTACGCACCCGGTGGGACAGGTGCCGTGCCACCAGCAACGCCAATACCGCGCCCACAAGCAATACCATATCCACCCCCGCCACCGGCCAGAGATAACGGTGAGACAGCGTGCGCACCAGATGGTCACCGGTGGTGAGCCAGTTCAGAACCGCCACCGCAAGAGCGAGAACGGCAATTGCAGCACTTTGCTCAATCCACACCCGAGTGCTTCGCACCCAGCCATGCACAAATGCCCCCAACCAGACCAAATAGAACGCGCAGACCTCCAGCGATGCCCGCTCCAGCCCGAACATTTGCGCCCCGTGCGGTATCAGACGATTGGCGGTAAAGAACGCCAGAGTTGCAAGGATAATCCCGGTTACGGAACCTGCCGCTATAGCCTCCACCAGACGGAAGCCAATCTGCTTTTCCTGCTTTTTCCGGCGAGATTCCATCCAGAACAGAAAACCGGTCGCGATCAGCACACAGCTCCCTAACCCGAGCACAAAATAAATCCACCGCAATACCCAGTGATGAAACTCGATAAGATGCAAGCCGCTCAGAAAACGCTGCGAGCGCATGATGGGTGTCAGATGCGGTGCACGGGAAAGGAGCTTGCCCGTAGAACCGTCAAACGCGATAACATCCCGGTCACTGACAACCTGATTTTCGTTCCCCCGGAAAAAGGCAATCCGGCTTGTTGTCATACCCGGATTGGCCACCAGCACCAGATGTGGCTCATCCCCACCCCATAAAGCGCGTGCCTTCATGGCTGTCTCATCAAGCGACACACCAGATGCGCCGGGTTTGCCGTGTTTTACGGAAAGGAACGACAGACCGTTTGACTCAAAAAAATACGCACGTGTGTTGGGATAAACCGCGGTGACACCAGCAGGAAAATAAGTTGCCCCCAGAATAACCAGCCCGGAAAACGTTAGAATAATGTGAAAAGGCAAGCCAAGCACACCAGAGATATTGTGCAGGTCCAGCAACATCCGCCGCGACTTTGCCCGAGAGCGGAATGTAAAGAAATCCGCGAATATCTTGCGATGAATGATAACACCGGTAATGCACAGGATAAGCATGGCCATGGACGCCAGCCCCACAATCCATTCCCCAAGGTTCATCAGCTCAAGATTAAGCGTGTAATGAAATGGAAAAATAAATTCCGTAGCCCCCAGTGTTCCGGAATCCGGCAATACGTGCCCTGTTACAGGATCAATATCCCGGCTGATCATTTTTTGTCTGGTGCCGTAATGTGTATGGAACACTGCATCCCGATCATTGGGGAGGGTCACGTTCCAAAAGGAGGCTTTTGCCGCAGCTGCTTCATCAAGCGATGACCGAAAACTCTCCAGCGGCAGCATATTATCGGCATGGGCCATGCGCGTGGCCGGTTTCATCCACAGATCAATCTCGCTGTCAAAAACCGAAAGCGTGCCCATCAAGAAGATGGCAAAAAGGACGCTGCCCAGCACAACACCCGCCCAGGTATGCAGCCACCCCATGGAACGGCGAAAATCCGGCTCCATCGCTTACCCCCCATGCCCGGAAAAGGACATCAGCACGTAACTGGAAGCCGCGAGCAGAGAAAACACCATAACCGGCAGCCACAACACCCGCGCGGCAAAAACCCAAAGAACCAGACAGACATACAACACAAAAACAAGCAGGATGCTGAGTGTCACCACATCTGCACGTGCAACGCCTGCACTGCCGAGAAGAAGGCAGAAAATGACCATGGCGGAGGATGACGCCAGATACCCTCCACCAATGGCAAGCACAGTTCTGGCAGCCACCTGAAACGGGGAGGCGCTCATCAGAAATCCGCCATTACCGCAAAACGCACCGTACGTGGCGCACTGAGCGAAAGGTAATTATACCCACCCGAATTCCAGTAACGCTCATTGGTTATATTATCGACATTCAGAAGGAAGGAGAGCTTTCCGTCCCTTGATGCCGGGTTCTGCATGACGTAACGCGCACCCATATCCAGCCTTACCCAAGCGGGTATGCTGCGGCGGTTCTTGCCGTTTTCGATATATTCCGAATGGGTGTACATGACATCCGCAGTCACAGACAGCCCTTTGACAAAAGGCAGGTCGTAGTCCAGCCCCATATTAAAGTTGACGGGGGATGTGTTGGCCGCCCGCTGGCCATTATTGGCACCACCTTGTGTATGCGTCAGAACGGGGTCGAGGAGCATCAGACCGCCTGTTGCGCGCAACCCGTGCGTGATTTCACCAGCAATATTCAGTTCAAGCCCACGATTACGCTGCTTGCCATCCACCGACATGGTGTTGGTGTTGACGTTGGTGACCGTACTCGGTTGGGTTATCTGGAAGACATCAAAGGTCAGAATAAACTTTTTCAGATCCGCCTTTACGCCAACTTCATACTGGGTTGATTTATAGGGCGCAAAAATCTCGCCCGAGTTGGCATAATTTGTGGAAACGGTAGTTCCCTGCTGAAGGCCCTGAATCCAGTTGCCGTAAATGGCAACATTTTTCAGAGGTTTGAAAACCGCCAGAACAGAAGGGCTAATCGCCGTTTTGTCATAAACACCAGTTTTTGTGCCAACATGATCCGAACCAGTATTGGCACTCTGGACCCGCTGCACACGCAAACCACCCGTGACCTGAATACGCTTATCCAGCGCGGAAAGCGTATCAACAAATGCAAGGCTGGATAATGTTGAATAGCTTGTCCGACCCGCACTGCCGGGAATGGATATTTTATTCCCATATAAAAACTTATCTGCACCACTATAAACATTAAGATTATAGGCAGGCAGGCCCGTATTGGTTCCAAACGCACGCCCAAAATCAAGGTGCATACGATTGGCGGAAAATGCCAGCTCCTGCGTAATGGGGCCACTTTCTACCTTGCCACGCACGCCAACCTCGGCGGTCAGGTAGCGCCCATGCTGCGCAACCCCGACTGGGGTGGCACCGCGTGAGTTCCCTGCGGCATCGTTTACAACGACCTGCTGAAAGTAAGCGCTCCTTAAAGTGTAATCATGCGCCCCTACGCTGCCGTAAGCGGTAAAGTTGCGAAAAAGGTCAACCTCCCCACGAAAGACGCCAAAAAAATCCTCACCATGTATGTAGGTGCCGGGCAGATTGAAGTTTCGTTTTGCACGCCCGGCATCTGGAACCGGAACGCCTGACGCAAGCTGGAAAAACGGCACGACACCTTCAATATCCCGGTACTGATACCCAAAATCGGTTGAAAGCCGGACACGATGAAGGCGAAGATCAACACCAGCACCAACCAGTGCGGTCTTCATATCATTATGGGCAATGGCTGTGGGGCCGGAGCGGATCATCCCGTTAAGGCGCACACCAAGCTGTTTTTCCTTGCCAAAGCGCCTGCCCAGGTCCGCACGACCACCAAACTGGGCATTGGAGGAGTAATCGGCTTCAATTTTTGAAAGCGGTTTATCATGTGCCCTCTTGGGCACAATGTTGACAACACCCCCGACTGCCCCACCGGGCGACATGCCATTGAGCAATGCAGCCGGGCCACGGAGCACTTCCACCCGCTCCGCCAGTTCGGATGTAATGCCGCCAAAAGGCATCATTCCGTAAAGGCCACCGTAGGATATATCCACGTTATCAATATTGAAGCCGCGGATCTGCAACCTTTCCACCCCCGAACTTCCGGTTGCAAATCCGGCTCGCACGGACGGGTCATCTTTTAAGGCGTCACGTATGCTTCTGATCTGGCGTTTTTCAATAAACTCTTCAGTGTAGCTTGTCTGGTTAAACGGTGTGTCCATGACATCCCGGTTGCCCAGCATGCCAAGCTGCCCGCCACGCGCGATTTCTCCCCCCGGCAAGGCCGGTGGCAGGTTGCCTATCATAGCCGTGGAGGGAACTGCATCGCGCACGGTGCCGCCAACACGCACCGGGCCAAGCATGATTGCGGAAGATACCGGAACAATCTTGTAAACATGCGGGCCGGTTTGCAAAAACGTAAGCCCGCTCCCCTGCAAAAGCCGCGAAAGTGCTTCAGACGCTGTAAAACTACCCTGAAGACCCGTGCTCACCTTGCCGGAAAGCATAGGGGCCTGTGATGTCAGCGGAGCATGGGCCTGCTCACTAAAAGCCACCAGCGCATCGGACAGGGAGCCATGCGGAATATTAAAGGATATGGCAGGCGCACTGGACTGGACCGCCAACCCGGCACCCTGAGGCGCATTGGAAACCACGGTCTGTGCAAGAACTTTGCCTGATATCAGCGACGTAAGCGCCGTACTCGTAGCAAGCGCGAGAATAGCCACAGCCCTGCCCTGAGAGGCTTTTTTCCCCGAACCTGAAGGTGCGTTCTTCCCGTTATAAAATGACCTGGCCCGCGCGCCAGATGGTTCTGCTGCCGTAGTATGTGCCATTCTTGCCCAGTCGCCTTTTCCGTAACTTGCAATTCATTCGCATTTGTATCTTTCGACTAGACAGATGCCGCAGCGGCGCTGTTTTTCCCTTTTTTGGTAATTTTTTTTTCTGCCATTACGGCTTCAATGCCGTAAGCCTCTGATTCAGCTAGAATTAAAAGGTATATTTTCCGGCACGCCACGCTGCAGGCGCTTCAGCGCGCCGTGACAAGATCAACCCACGTCATCCAGGACGACACATGCCCCCCATAGGCATCCACAATCTGGCGTAAGGAGGCCTCGGGCTGGTGCAGATCATAGGTGCCGGTCACCCGCTTTTCCGCCAGCTTACGGTCAGTCAGGATAATTCTGGTGGAGGTCCATGGGCGAAGGGCCTCAATCAGCTTGCCGATTGTCTCGTTCCGGGCAACCAGTGTGCCATCACACCAGGCACCAATAGCTGCAACCGGCACCTCCCCGGAGGAGGAAGCCGCACCAGCAACGCGCTCCCACTCCCCGGCATGCAGTTCCCTGCCAGCAGATGCCGGGCGGCGTGCGGTAACACGCACACGTCCTTCCCGCACGGCAACAACCGTGGCGGCGCCATCCGCGCTAACATCAAAAACCGTCCCGATATCAGTTATGACCGCATTGCCGGTGGTAACACGAAAGAGCCGTGCGGGGTCATGGTGGACGGTAAACAGCGCCTCACCCTGTAGCAGGTGAATACTCCGTTCCGATGCGTTCATCGTGATTGAAATAGCGGCCTGCGGGGCGAGTATGATCTCGCTGCCATCTGCCAGCCGTATATCGCGCGTTTCGGCAACGGGTGCATAATGGTCCGCCCGAAGCCGCACCAGCATGTCCGGTGTCAGGAAGATCATGGCTGCACAGGCCGCCACAAGTGCCAGACCACACGCAAACACGGGCTTACGCGCAAACACGCGCCTGCGCATCCGCAGGACGGGCGCTGGTGTTATGGCGGGCGGCACATGCAGGGCGTGGGGGATTTCCGCCATAACGGAGGCGGTAACATGCATCTCCTCCCATGCCTGCACATGGGCAGGATCACGCGCGAGCCATTCCTCAAACCGGCTTTGCAGCTCTTCATCATCCGGGTCCTCCCGAAGATAAAGGTACCAGCCAGCGGCGGCCTGCGCTGGCGTTTTTGGTTCAGTCATGGCAAGCAAAGCCCCCCAAGGCGCACAATAGCGGCCAGTCCGGCCTCCTGCGTGGAGCAGAAGCTGAAAAGCCATCTATTGTTACAGATGCGCGGTGGAAGCGTTTTTTCCGTCGAATGTGAAAAGACACGTGACGCTACTGCCCCTCCTTACGGACACGGTCACAAATCACCATACCGTCTTCAATAAGGCCATGGACACGCGTAAGAGACAGGCCGAGATGCGCGGCAATTTCCCGAAGTTTCATGCCCTCAAAATGGTACATGCGGATCGCCTGACGCTGGCGTGGGTCGGGCATGGCGGCTATTGCATCCACAATACGCTGCATTGCCTCGCGCGATGCCACGTTTTCTTCCGGTGAGACCTGCCCGTCCGCTATTCCCGCAGTTGCTACATCAAAATCCGTGCCTGCGGTGCCTTCAACCCTCTGCCTGCGCGCGCGGGTAATCACGAGGTTGCGAACCATCGTGCGGAGATAGTTCAACGGTGCGGCGATCGTCTCGATCTGCTGCCGGCTGAACAGCAGCCAGACATCCTGAACAATATCCTCCGCGAGTGTTTTGTCCCCCGAAAGACGAGCAGCGTACGATAACAGGCTGGCCCGGTGGGTTTGATAAAGCTCCAGAGATGTGCGCTTCCGGTTCAACGCGAGGCCCCTCCAGAGGCTCCAATCACTTTACGTCAGGTGCGTAGTTGATACTGCTTCTCAACTCGATGCCATAAACTGTCCTGCACCGCAACCGGGTCCGGAGCAAAAGCACAGGCAGCTTTTGGAAGATGAAAAAACACCATCAGCCCCAGCAGCATGGCGGGAGCAGTAGCCGGAGTGTTCCCGGCAAGCGAGGGACAAACCAAAAACATTCAGTTTTTCTCAGCAGGCATCCAGTTTGTTGATTTTCACTGAGAACTGGGTTCTTCCGCACTTTTCGTGATGGGTATCTTGTACTTAGGTTCCGGAACTGGGAAATCCAGAAAGTCGTTCACTTTCATGGATATTCCCCAGTGTCACGCCTTCGGTCTCTTGATCTTCCCCGTTCCCTCGTCGTTCGTCGTGTTGTTGCACTGGACAACAGAGTGGAGATCGAAGTCAGTCTGCGAAAGCGGAGTGCAGTGTGTCCGGACTGTCAGTGCCCGACACGACGCATTCACAGTTTCTATCAGAGAAAACTCGCGGATCTTCCATGGCAGGGCCGTCCAGCCACGCTGATCGTTTCTGTGCCGCGCTTTTTCTGCCAGACGATGCTTTGTCCACGTCGGACGTTTGTCATGCCCCTTGAGGGGATAACCGTGCGTCATGGCAGACAGACCACACGTCTTGCCGATCTTCATTATTATATCGCCCATACCCTGGGCGGTTCCGCTGGAGCACGAATGACCGTGCGCCTGTGTTGCCCCATCAGCGCCGATACTCTTGTCCGCCGTCTTCTCTCACGTGCGCAGAACACCACAAAAGGCATGGCCCGTACACGTGTGGTGGGGGTGGATGACTGGGCATGGCGGCGGGGACATCACTATGGAACGATTGTGGTTGATCTTGAGAAAAATGATGTCATTGACCTCCTGCCAGATCGGGACGCTGATACCCTTGCCCGATGGCTGCAGGTCCATCCCGGTATTGAAATCATTGCCAGAGACCGTGCCGGTGCTTATGCAGACGGATGCCGCAGAGGCGCACCATCCGCTCTTCAGGTGACAGACCGCTGGCATCTGCTGAAGAACCTGTCAGACGCTTTTGTCAGCATTCTGGACCGTTTTACGACAACAGTGAGGACCCTGACACGACAGCTGAACGTATCAACGGCAGTAAGCAAAATATCTGAAACAATCAGAGCGCATCCAGAAGAGGCGCAGGCGGTCGTCAGGTCAGCCTCTGGGGAACGACGTGATATTCTTTTCAAGGAAGCTCTTGCCCTGAAAGCAGAGGGACACAGCATTCAGGCTATCGCCACAACGATCGGGGTAGAGAGAAAAACCGTGCGGCGCTGGTTTCAGCGGGGCCATGCACCACCATGGAAAAGGACGGTTCCGCTACGCAGCATACTCGTGCCTTACGCAGCCCACCTGGAAAAGAGATGGTCCGAAGGATGTCGCAATAGTCGTCAGCTATGGCGGGAACTCCTGGAGCAGGGCTTTGCAGGACAATATGGCACCGTCTGGAAATGGGTGGCGACGCGACAGGGATGTTCCGCGAAACCCGTTCCTTCCGCGCATGTCGTTGCACCTCGGGGACGCAGACTTGCGCGGCTTCTCCTCGCAGAGGATCCGTTATCTGCCGGACAGGAGGGACTGCTGGTTCCTGCCCTTCTGGAAGCTGAACCGCACCTTGCCGTCACACTCTGCTGGCTCAGGAAAATGCAGACCCTGCTCTGTAAAAGGGGTGACACCTGCACGGGAGGCGATCTGAAGGCTCTGCTGGAAGAAGGAAAGACGACGCTGCTGTCACGTCTGATTCCCGCGCTTGAACGGGATGCGGCTGCCATTGAAGCGTCTCTTGTCACACCTTGGACAACCAGCCCGGTTGAAGGACAGATCAGCCGACTGAAAATGATCAAGCGAACCATGTTCGGAAGAGCAGGCTTCGAACTCCTCAGGGCGCGTGTCCTTCAGCCCGCATAATCAAAAAACATCATCACGAAAAGTGCGGAAGAACCCAAATCTCGATGAAAATTTCCGCCCTACCCGGGTCAGTTCTCAGTGAAAATCAACAGCTTACCGTTATGCGCAGATTTTGACCGATAATCGCGGCTTTTGCCGATTTTTTTGCGCAAATTTCGGATAAACACGGGTTTTTATCGGTTTTGCCGGTGTCCGAGATCACTAATTGGCTCTAATATCAGCCATAAGGCTGGGCAGGACAGGTGAAGGGTGCACCCTTCACACAACCTTATTCGCCTGTGGCTCAACGGTGTCCTGTCCTGCGGAGCATCGGCTGCCGCCGTAAAACGCTAGAAAAGATTTAGCCGCTAAAACTGAGACACTAAATCTCGCCCCACTAAGGGCAAAGAATAGTCAATGAGCCGTCATGATCTTCAGTGTATGCGGATAGAATCACACATCACTTTTGATCTTAATCACAAGATGCTTTTATTATAGACATCCAACAAACAATACAGGAGCACTCGATGAGGCCCGCCCCTAACCGCTGCCCCACACATCCGGGCGAAATACTGCGGGATGACGTTCTTCCGGCTCTTGGCAAATCGAAAATCGAAATTGCCGCGTTGCTCGGTATTTCCCGCCAACACCTTCATGATATTTTGTCAGAGAACAAGCCAATCAGTCCGGTTGTTGCTGTTCGTATTGGCAAGCTCTGCGGTAATGGCCCCACCCTTTGGAACAGAATGCAATCGGCATATGATGAATGGCAGGCTGTTAAAACTGTCGATGTGAGTGAAATTCCTACTCTACATGCGGTAGAAATGACACCATGATGAAAGGCCCGGTTCAGGATAATCTGACCGGGCCTTTTTTGGTTTACTAGGCTCAGGACTCATTCTTTAAGATAGAAGATGAAGCTTGCTGCGATTTGGATTGCGGACATGAATGTATGAGCACAGCGGTCGTATCGTGTTGCCACCCGTCGCCAGTCTTTCAGCTTTGCGAACATGTTTTCGATCAGATGGCGCTTTTTATACAGATGCCAATTGTAAGGTGGCTTTGATTTCCGGTTCTTCTTCGGCGGAATACAGGCGGTGATATTGCGTTCTGCGAGAGACTGTCTGATTTTATTGCTGTCATATCCCCGATCGCCGATGACTTCCTCTGTCTCATCCGGCAGGTCCGACAGCAGCGCATCAGCGCCTTTGAAATCACTGACCTGTCCCGCAGTCAGATGAAGGCGAACAGGACGCCCTTGTCCATCACATATGGCATGAAGCTTTGAGTTCAGGCCGCCTTTTGTCCGTCCGATATGGCGGGAAAAAGCCCCTTTTTGAGCAGGGACGCCGATGTCCGGTGTGCCTTGAGATGTGTTGCATCGATCATCAGACGCTTCGAACGGCCTGCCTGTTCTGTCAGGGCGACAAAGATCCTGTCAAAAACACCGAGGCGGCTCCACCGGATAAAGCGGTTGTATAAAGTCTTGTGCGGACCATACGCTTTCGGAGCGTCTTTCCACTGAAGGCCGTTACGGATCACATAAACGATCCCGCTCAGAACACGCCGGTCATCCACGCGTGGCACTCCGTGCGCCAGAGGAAAAAACGGCTCAATCCGCTCTATCTGGCGCTTAGATAGCATAAACACATCACTCATAGGCCCACCTTCCATCGGTAAGCCTGTGAATCACAACCGTTCGTCCAGTTCAATAAATTAATAGGTCCTGAGCCTAGACAGGCCACTTCCCAAGATCGGGAACTACAGCAAAAATTTAGCCGCTAAATCTTTGCCTCTCATTATATCAAGAACTGTGCCGTATAGTTCCGCATGTTCTGATTATGGGAAGAACGTTCCATCCGGAAAATATAAGCACTTTCATACAAAATAAATGCTTCATAAATTATGGATTGAATTGGTTCCTCATTGGCGGTTGAGGTAACCCTATAATTAAAAATCCAAATCATATAAATATATTATTCCTTTTTTTTAAATAATACCTTGATTGAAACAAAAAAGGCCGTCATAAATATGACGACCTTTTCCGTTGGAGTTCAGTGTTAGAAGCACTTAACCCCGACGAACCGCTGACAACCACTCAAGCGATCCGACATCTTGGTTAGTATAGTACCTAGGATAAGCTGGTATTTCAACCATGGAACGGGCTGTTTGATACGGAGAAAATAAAATGTCATTAGAAAATTTAGGCCGCAATAAGAATTTTATTTTTGATAGCAGCTCCAGATTTCTTTTCTGATCTACCATCTTTTTCCATGTATATATCTTTTTTCGTACTAGTAAGGCTTACTAGATGAAGATGTTTTATTTCACTGAAAGAGATGCCGCTGCACATCTTGGCATTTCCGTCTCCACTTTACGACGAGAAAGATTAGATGGTCGCATTGGCTATCTAAAAATTCGTTTTCGTGTGCGCTACACACAAACTCATATTTCTGATTATCTACTAAGAAATGAACAATGCCCGACCATATCTTCAGAATTGGGAAACACTTTCTTGGAAAACGCCCCAACTCGGATGCATGGTGCGCGTGCTGGTATGAACCACATACCAGACAGACAAAGCGAGCATCTCTTGGCACAACAGTTTTTCAGGAAGCCCAAATAAAGCTGGCTGCATTTGTTACTCAGAATGCCCATAGACGCAATGAACCCGCAATCGACACGACAATTGCATCCGTTTTTATGCGGTATTACTCTCAGCACTCACAAAGCACACGCAGCTCTGGCCCGAACCGACGCGCTCTAGAATTAGTACTTGAAGCCCTAACACCAGGTCTTTGTGTTTCTGATTCCACGCTAACAGAACAGAAGCGCATAGCGGCACATCTACAAAAAAACGGCTTATCTACTGGTTATACCCGTAGAGTGATGGGTATTGCAGCCGCAGCTCTAAACTGGTCGTGGAAAAATGGTGAGATAGACAAACAAATGCCAATTACCTTGCCCCCTGAGGGGGAAGGGAGACAACGCATCATGACGATACAGGAAATGGCGCAACTATGGGATGCCGACATGCCCCCACACATGCGGGTATTTGTCGCCTTATTGATTGGCACAGTCTCTCGACCAGAAGCGCTCTTACAGCTTACACGCGAGCAATGCGACCTGACTCATGGGATTATTGATCTCAATCCCCCCGGTCGAGAACGGACCAAAAAGCGACGTCCACGCGTACCAATGGCACATTTCCTTCGCCCAATCATTGAAGCCGCTGGACCTGGTTCCCTTATCACCTATCATGGCAAACCAATTGCCAAGATCAATAAGACTTGGCGGGCCGTGCGCCGTAATGCTGGGCTACCAGAAGAAATTGTCCCCTACACAATTCGTCACACAATGGCGACAGAGCTTATAACCCGTGGAGTACCTGACATAGAGGTTGCAACCTTTATGGGCCACGCCATGCCCAATCTCCGCACGACTGGACGCTATGTCCATGTCCGACCGGACTATCTTAGCAACGCCAGAAAGGTTATTGACGAAATCGCAAGCGCCATCGACCGGGCTGCAACCCAGTCGATGGTAAATCTCAATATGCGTGCTATTCGCGTGCTAGACGATCATGCAGAAGGTAAGGAGCCAACTGCTGATGCCCCAGAAAACCTTGGTTTTCTGCCACTCTAGGAATGGTGGGCGCAACAGGGATTGAACCTGTGACCCCTACCATGTCAAGGTAGTGCTCTACCGCTGAGCTATGCGCCCATTCCTGATGTGTGTGGGCCTTTTATCCTCCTTGCCTTGCAAGCGCAAGCCCACAATAGTGGGAATATGAAAAATTTTGCGTCTTCTTTATTCCCACCCAGCCTGAAGCGGTTGTTTCAGCCTCAGCAGGACATGCAGGAAGAGAACACAGCCAACCGGCAGGCGGCCCCCAATCCGGTTCTGGTCTGCGGCACACCCGCAACCAGCCCCGTGGTGCTGGGCTCCCCCCATTCAGGGCATTTTTATCCGGAGGCGTTTATACGCATTGCCCGCCAGCCCCTAGACATCCTGCGTAGTGGTGAAGACAGCTTTGTGGATGAACTGGCCCTTGGTGCCCATAATCTGGGCCCCCCGCTGCTGAGCGCCACCTTCCCCCGTGTGTTTTGCGATGTAAACCGCGCAGCATGGGACCTGGACAGCCGGATGTTCCATGGTGCCATTCCATCCTTTGTCGCACCCTCTGAGCGGGGGTTGGCGGGGCTGGGTTCCATACCCCGCATTGTTGCAGACCGCCGCCCTATTTACCGGCAGCGCATCCCCTTTATGGAGGCCGCCTTACGCATCCGTCATTACTGGATGCCCTACCACGCTGCCCTGGCTGATCTGCTACAGGCCGCTCATACACGGCATGGCTTCTGCCTGTTGCTGGACCTGCATTCCATGCCCGATACGCCACAGGCGGGCTCGCCCGACTTTGTGCTGGGGGATCGCTATGGCACATCCTGCACGCAACGCCTGACAGATCTGGCGGAGCAGACCTTGCAGGGACTGGGGTTTAAAACCGCCCGGAACGCGCCATACGCAGGCGGATATATTACGCGCCATTACGGCCGCCCCACCCAGAACATGCACGCCCTGCAAATAGAAATGCGGCGCGGCCTGTATATGGATGAAGCCACACACACACCGCATGAAGGCTTTGCCGCCTTGGCCGAAGCCCTGACCATTCTGGTCGCTCAGGTGCTGGCGCATTTTCCGGCGCAGGAAAAACCAGCCCATAATTCTGGCTGACATGCCCCCGCCAGATATTGAAAACAGGCCCGTTCCACCACATCTGTGCAACCAGAACAGGCAGGGATGCACACCCCCATCAGGTGTGGCATACACTGCCCATGTGCAGAGTTTATAAGAAGCAACAGGGCCAGTAGCATGACAGAAACAACCTCCAACGCCACGGCACATCAGGGAAGTGAAACACGCGAGTTCAGCGCCGAAGTAGGGCGGCTGCTCGACCTGGTTGTGCACTCACTGTATTCCGAGCGCGAAATCTTCCTGCGTGAACTGGTCGCCAACTCAGCGGACGCCACTGATCGCCGCCGCTTTGAAGCCCTGACCGATGCCGCACAGGCCCTGCCCGAAAATGCCAAGATCAGCATCAACCCCGACAAGGACGCCCGCCTGCTGACGATCAGCGATGATGGGTCAGGCATGAGCCGGGATGAACTGGTTGCCAACCTTGGCACCATTGCCCGCTCCGGCACCCGCGCTTTTGGCCAGAAGCTTGAAACCGCCAAACCCGAAGACCGCCCAAGCCTGATTGGCCAGTTTGGCGTTGGTTTTTACGCGGCCTTCATGGTGGCGGACAAGGTGGATGTTGTCTCCCGCCGGGCCGGGTCGGATGAGGCATGGCGCTGGTCATCCGATGGTAAAGGGGCCTACACGCTTGAACCCGCAACACGCGAAAAAGCGGGAACAGACATTACACTCCACATTAAATCCGATGCGGATGAATTTCTGGACCCATGGCGTCTGCAGGCCATTATTCGCAAATGGTCGGACCATATTGCATGGCCTGTAACCATCATGCGTGATGGCAAGGAAGAAGCCGCCAACGAAGGCACGGCCCTGTGGCGCAAGTCCCGCAATGATGTGACGGAAGAACAGCTGGAAGAGTTCTACCGCCATATTTCCCACAACTTTGACAAACCGTGGGATACGCTGCACTGGCGTGCAGAGGGCATGATGGAATTTTCCGCCCTGCTGTTCATCCCCTCCTCCCGCCCGTTCGAGTTTGGCGAGCAGACGCGTGAGAGCAAGGTGCGCCTGCATGTGCGCCGGATGTTCATTACCGATGATGCCGAAATCCTGCCCCCATGGCTGCGCTTTGTGCATGGTGTGGTGGATACGGAGGACCTGCCGCTCAATGTCTCGCGCGAGATGTTGCAGGCAACCCCCGTTCTGGCCCGTATCCGCAAGGCCGTGACCACCAAGGTTGTGAACGAGCTGAAAACCCGCGCCAAGGACGCGCAGGCCTATGCAACGTTCTGGGACAACTTTGGCCCCGTGCTCAAGGAAGGTATGTGGGACGACCCCACCTATAAAACCGATGTGGCAGCCCTTAGCCGCTTCCGCTCCAGTGCCGTGGATACCCTGACCTCGCTGGACGATTACATAAGCCGTATGCAGCCCGAGCAGGACGCCATTTACTACGTAACAGGCGACAATGCAGACGTGCTGAATGCCTCCCCCCAGATTGAAGGCTTCAAGGCCCGTGGGGTGGAAGTGCTGCTGCTGTCCGACCCGGTGGATTCCTTCTGGCCGGAACGGCTTGGCACATATGAGGGCAAAAGCCTGCGCAATGTGGCACAGGGCCTGAATGACCTTGAAAAATTTGGGGCCCCTGAAGCCAGCACCGCCGAAAAAGCGGATATGGACACCCTGCTGCCAGCCCTGAAAACCGCTCTGGGGGATGCTGTATCCGACATCCGGGCAACGGATCGTCTGGTTTCCAGCGCCATGGTGCTGAGTGCGCCAGAAGGCGGGCCGGACCTGCAACTGCGCAAGCTCATGCAGCGGAGCGGGCAGGATATTCCGGACGTAACCCCTGTGCTGGAACTTAACCCTGCACACCCCATTATCCACTCTCTGGCCCAAAAGGTGCAGGCCGGGGATAACATCGATACGCTGGCCCATATCTTGCTTGATGTTGCCAGCATCCAGAATGGTGAAACACCAAAGGATGTTAACGCCTTTTCCCGCCGGATCATGGATTATCTGGCTGGTGGTACGCAGGACGCCAACGCACAGTAACGTCATGCGGATTAACCGTAAGGGAGCGCGCTCCCTTACGCCCACAAACCAGAACGGCTGGGGCAAAGGCTCCAGCCGTTCTGGTTTTCAGGGCTTTTCAGTCTGCTTCACCGCATTCCACACGGCGTCCAGCTTCTCCACGCTCTGGTTCTGCATGCTCAAGCCATCCTGCGCCAGACGAGCTTCCACTGCTTCAAACCGGCGGGTAAACTTGTCACAGGCCTGGCGCAGGCAGGCTTCCGGGTCCAGCTTCAGGCGGCGTGCAAGACTGGCGACAGAAAACAGGACATCGCCCAGTTCATCCTGCATTTTTTCTCGGTCATTCTTCTGCATTTCCACCGCAAACTCGTTTATTTCCTCATGTACCTTGTCCAGCACACCGGAAATATCGGGCCAGTCAAACCCGACACGGGCCGCGCGGGATGCCAGTTTGGAAGCCCGCAGCAGGGCGGGCAGAACAGGCGGCACACCCGCCAGCGCACCGGGGCGCTGCGCTGCCTGCCCCCCGGATTGGGCCAGACGTTTGCGCTCCTGCTCCTTGATTGCCTCCCACTGCCCCGGCATGGCACGTGCGGACAGTTCAGCCGCTACGGACTGGGGTTGAGCGGCATTCCCCAGCACGTCCTTGCCAAAGGTAACGTGCGGGTGCCGACGGATCATTTTTTCCGTAACAATTTCCGCCACATCGGCAAAAGCGAATTTCCCCTCTTCTTCCGCCAGTTGCGCCTGATAGACCACCTGCAACAGAAGATCCCCCAGCTCATCGGGAAAAGCCTGCCAGTCCTGCCGCTGAATAGCATCGAGCACCTCATAGGCCTCTTCAATGGCATAGGGGGCTATGGTCTGGTGTGTCTGCTCGCGGTCCCACGGGCAGCCTTCCTCCGGGTCGCGCAGGCGCGCCATAAGAGCAAGCAGCCGCTCAATATTCTGCGCGGCCTTGTGCCGGTTCTGCACGGCATCCACAGGGGAGGTTGCGGGGGTTTGTGCTCTGCTGGTCATGCTCTCTGCCTGTTCTGGTGGCCTGCCGCGCGGGCAGCGCGGGACTTTATGTGTTAAACATTGTGCCAGAATCCTGTGCCGCGTCTATGCGCTTGCAGGCAGAAAGCCTAACCTACCGCCAGAATCAGAAGAGGAAGGCATGACACAGAAACCCGTTATCTTCATTGATGGCGAAGCAGGCACAACAGGGCTGGAAATACGCGAGCGCCTCTCGGCCCTGCCTGTTACGCTGTTTTCAATCGACCCCGCCCGGCGCAAGGACCCGGCTGCCCGCAAGGACGCCATGGCCGCAGCCGATCTGGTTGTTCTGTGCCTGCCAGACGATGCCTCGCGCGAGGCCGTGCATATGGCAGCAACTCTGGGTGATGCTGCCCCCCGCCTGCTGGATGCCAGCACCGCTTACCGCACGGACCCGGCATGGGTTTACGGCTTTCCCGAACTGGCAAAAGGTCAGGACCGGGCCATTGCCAGCGCACTGCGTGTGTCCAACCCCGGCTGCTACCCCACGGGGGCCATTGCCCTGCTCCGCCCGCTGGTAGATGCCGGGGTGCTGGATGCCCGCTACCCGGTATGCATTAACGCGGTTAGTGGGTACTCCGGGGGTGGCCGCAGCATGATTGAGGCGCACGAGCATGAAGGCGGGCCAGCGTTTGAGCTGTATGGGCTCAGTCTGGAACACAAGCATGTGCCCGAAATCCACCAGCACGCCAACCTTGCGCGGCGTCCGGTTTTTGTGCCTTCGGTCGGACATTTTGCGCGGGGAATGATTGTTTCCATCCCCTTGCACCTGGATGACCTGAAAGGCCATATAACCGGGAGTGATCTGCATACCATTCTGCACGAACACTATGCCGGACAGGCCCATGTGCGGGTTATGCCGCACGAACCCAAACTCTCGGCCGAAGCTTTGGCTGGGAGCGACAACATGGAACTGCGTGTGCATGCCAGCACCCAGAACAGACAGGCCCTGCTAACGGCTCGGCTGGATAATCTGGGCAAAGGTGCATCTGGCGCTGCATTGCAGAACATCAGCCTGATGCTGGGTTTGAACGACGCCTGAAAACAGGCATGAATTTTGAAAGGTTTTAACGATCATGAGCAATCGAGTTGCTATTGTAACCGGTGGTAGCCGGGGCATTGGAGCCGCCATTGCAGAAGCTCTGGCAAAAGATGGGTACGATATTGCCATTTCCTATTCCAGCAGTTCGGGTGCTGCTGAAAAGGTAGCGGAAAAAATCCGCGCCATGGGCCGCAAGGCGCTGACCATTAAAGCCAACAGCACGACAGTTGAAGGCAACCGTGAGGTCATTGCCGAAACCATTATTGCCTTTGGCCGCATTGACGCACTTGTATGCAATGCCGGCACATACCCCTACGGCCCGATTGATGAAATGACGGTCGCACAGATTGAAAATATTCTGAACCTGAATGTGCGTGCCGTTATGGTGGAAACCATGGAAGCCGTAAAACACATGAAGGAAGGCGGGCGGATTATTTACATCGGCTCCGCTTTTGGTGCACGCGCGCCCTTCCCCGGCATTTCGCTTTATGCTGCCACAAAGGCGGCCCTGCGCGGTTTTGCCAAAGGCGTAGCACGCGACCTGGGGAGCCGTGGCATTACGGCCAACGTGATCGAACCCGGCCCGATCCACACCGACATGAACCCAGAAGATGGGGAAGGTGCTGCCCTGATCAGCAGTTTTGTTGCAACCGGCGCTTACGGCAAGGTGGATGACATTGCCGCCATGGCTGCTTTTCTGGCAAGCCCCAAGGCATCCTACATTACAGGTGCCGCCCTGCCTGTTGATGGCGGACTGGAAGCCTGATCAAACCCGTTATTCCTTAAACCTCCATAAGGAATAATGGATTTTACAACCCACCTCTATGCCCTACGCATGGAGGTGGGTTTTTTACGTACCCATAAAACAAAACAGCCTGCATACCAGAGGTATGCAGGCTATTCCTTTGTGAGACTTCCCTGATGCTCGAATTACAGGCTAGGGAAACATCCTTCTTATAACAGAAAATGCTATTATATAAAACGATAAATACAAAAACGGCACAAAAAATATAATAGCCTCCAGATCTCCCATCATCGTCAGAACTCCCCTTCCGAGACAGACGCATCTGCCTGCGCATCAAACAGGACGCCACCGGCGGCTGCGACCAGAATAATCATGACCGTGCCAACCGCCCATGCAAAATACCAAGGCCCCTGGTCACCCACAAAAACGGCAAACAGAAGAGCCACTACCAGAGCCAGACCCAGCCCCGCAAAACGCAGCAATGTGATCATGCGCCCTCTCCTTTTCAGTAACTATGCGTATCTTTGATGATATCCGCCGTGTGAACTTTCCCGCGCATAACGTAATAGCACCAGGACGTGTAACACAGGATCAGCGGCACAAAGATCAGGGCCACGGCCAGCATGCAGGTCAGGCCGTACTGGCTGGCTGAACTGTTCCAGATTGTCAGGCTCTGGTCCGGGCGTGTGGTGGACGGCATGAAGAACGGGAACATGGCGGCCGCAACCGTACCAATTGTACCCACCCAGGAGCCAAGGCCCATCCACCAGGCCACATGGGAGCGGTTAGCCAGCACAAGCATGACACCGGCCAGCATGCTCACCACACCGAGCACAGGCAGCAGCCACAAAACGGGGTGTGCTGCATAGTTGTGCAGCCAAGCCCCAACCTGCACACTTACCTGCTGCCCCTGCATGGGGTTTGCAGGCATGGCAGGGTTCCCCTGCTCAAGCACAAAACCCGGCATGCCGCGGATCCATACGCCACCGGCAAGAAACAGAGCAACGGCGGCAAGCCCTGCACGGCTGGCATAGCGCCGCGCCCGGTCGTGAATGGGGTTCTCAGAGCGGATCATCAGCATGACACCGCCTTGCATAACACTCAGGCAAACCGCCATAAGGCCGCACAGAATGGCAAAGGGGTTAAGCAGATAAGCCAGAAAAGACCCATCCTGAAAATACTGCCCGGTCCAGTTAAAGTGATACCCCACACCTTGCAGAATATTGCCAAAAGCTGCGCCGTAAACAAACATGGGCAGGAAGCCCGAAACCAGAAAAACCCAGTCCCAGCTTGCACGCCACAGACGGGCATCCACCTTGGAGCGGTATTCAAAGGCTACGGGCCGTAAGATCATGCTGAACAGCAGCAGGATCATAACCACATAAAACACCGAAAAAGACGTGGCATACAGCGTGGGGAACGCCGCAAAAATGGCACCACCACCCAGAATGAACCAGACCTGATTACCATCCCAGTGCGGGCCAATGATGTTGAGCGCAGTGCGGCGCTCCCCATCCGTGCGCCCGACAAAGCGCAACAGGGTGCCTACCCCCATGTCCATGCCCACCATCAGGCCAAGCCCGATCAGCAGCACACATAAAAGGCCAGCCCATATAAGCTTGAGAACAACATAAATATCCATGATGCAGGACCTTCCTTAATGCGCCACAACGGACAGGTGTGCGGGGTCTGCATCGTCATGCGGACCATGCGCCTCTGGCCCCAGCCGGGCGAACTTGAACATCAGGTAAAGCTCAACCGCGATGAATATGCTGTAAAGCACAGTAAATCCGGCCAGTGAGAACAGCATGTAAGACACGCTATGCGTGGAAGCGGACATAAAGGTTGGCAGGCGGTCAAACACCGTCCAAGGCTGGCGGCCAGCCTCAGCCGTAATCCAGCCAAACTCGGTTGCCAGAACCGGCAGGGGAATGGACCACATGCACAGCTTGAGGAACAGCGGGTTACGCTCCAGCTGGTTTTTCAGGCTCAGGTAAGACGCCATGGCAAACAGCACGAAAAAGAACACGCCCAAAAACACCATCAGGCGGAAAGACCAGAAGGTTACAAAAACATTGGGCAGAATATCGGGCTTTGTCTGATCGATAACGTTCTGGAGCTGCTCGGGTGCAATAGCGGTTACGTCCTGCCCCGGTGCATGGCGGGTAGCAAGCAGGCCATACCCCATGTCGTTCTGGTGAGCACGGAACTCCTCCAGATCGGCCGCCTGATGGTTTTCCTCATACCGGCGCAGGGCACTTACGGCTGTAATGCCAGAGGCAATGCGCGGAGCGGCGGCATCTTCAAGTTCGATCATGCCGGTAATGGGCGTGTTAAAGCTGTGCGTGATCAGGGGCGTGAGCACAAAAGGCACCCCGATTTCAAACGAGCTTTCCTGCTTTTCATCATTAGGCAGAGCCGCAATAATCCAGGGTTCATACGGCGGCTTGCTGGTGTGCCACAGCCCTTCTATGGCTGCGATCTTGGTCGGCTGATGTTCGTAGTCCAGACGGCCCAGCACATCCCCCAGCGTAATAACGGCAACGGTGGAAAAAATACCAAACAGTGCTGCCATCCGAAAAGAACGCGCAGCAAATTCCCGGTGCTGCTTACGCAGCAGATAGAACGCACTGATCCCCATGACAAACAGAGATGCCGCCACATAACCCGCAACCGAAGTATGCACGAACTTGGCCTGTGCATCGGGGTTGAAGACAACGCCGACAAAGCTGTCAAATGTCATACGCAGGGTTTCGGGGTCAAAATGTGCGCCGTTGGGCATGTTCATGCTGGCATTGGCCACCAGAATCCACAATGCAGACAGGTTGGACCCCAGCGCCACCAGATAGGTAATGGCCAGATGCGCAGGTTTGCTCAGACGGTCCCAGCCAAAAAACATAAGCCCGACAAAGGTGGATTCCATAAAAAAGGCCATCAGCCCTTCAATGGCCAGAGGTGTGCCAAACATATCCCCGAAAAAGCGGGAATACATGGACCAATTGGTGCCGAACTCAAACTCCATGGTCAGGCCGGTTGCCACACCCAGAGCAAAGTTGATGCCAAACAGCTTGCCCCAGAACAGGGTCATGTCCTTGTACACCTGCTTGCCGGTTACGACGTACACCGTCTCCATGGCCGCGAGCATAAAGGTCAGTCCCAATGTCAGGGGGACGAACATGAAGTGATAAAGGGCCGTTAACGCAAACTGAAAACGCGAAAGGTCAACGACCGTAGGATTAATTAAGTCCATTTTTTTAACCTTATTACAGAATAGAAGCGTTTTTCACTTTCAGCTCTTCATGTCGCTCCCTCCTCCGGGGCGAAAACACGCGTCCTCCACCCTGATAACCCTGTGCATGAACGGAAGCACCGCCTGCCGGTGGGTCATGCATATAATGGTTGTCTGCTCACACCGCTGCACCAGCGCGGCCATGAGGGCCTGCTCCAGAGCGGCATCCAGCCCTTCGGTTGGTTCGTCCAGAACAAGCCATGGAGTGCCGCGTAGCAGGGCCTGAGCCACCGCCACCCTGCGCGCTTGCCCACCGGAAAGGCGCAGGCCATCATTACCAACCCAGGTTTGCAAACCCTGTGGTAAAGACTGAATGAATTGTGTGAGCTGTGCCGTTTCCAGCACATCTGCAAGCTCCTGCTCCGTAGCGTGGGGGGCTGCCAGCAGAAGGTTGTCCCTTAATGTGCCCGCAAACAGGTGAAAGTCCTGTGCGGCCACACTCACAAAAGCGGCCATATCTTCCGCACGCAGTGTACCAACATCCACACCGCCAAAGCTTATGCTGCCGCTATCGGGCGCATAAAAGCCAAAGAGCAGGTTGATCAGGCTGCTTTTGCCAATACCGGATGGCCCGACCAGCCCTACATGCTCCCCCTGACGGATAATCAGGTTAGCATTCTGTAAAACAGGGCTTACAGTTTTCGGGTATGCAAAGCTCAGGTCACGCACCACCAGATCATACGGTGCGTGTGGAAGGTCTGCCCCCTGCACCACAGGCCGCGGCACACTGGGGGGGCAGGCTGCATCCAGCCGGATGGTCGCAAGTTTTGCCTGTGCCGCAGCCTGCCGCGCCAGAGGCAAGGGGGCTGCCACATCAAAAGCTGCCAGAACCCCCAGCACCAGCATGGGCACTTCCGCAATACTCAACTGCCCTGCCCGGCAGGCGTTAACCGCCAGAACCAGAACCCCCAAAGCCGTGGCAAACGTGATAAGGGTTACCAAGCCGCGGGCAGCACTTTCGAGCACATCCAGCTTCCAGCATGCCCTATCCATTTCGGCCTGCTGCGCCTGCCACTGCCCTGCCCGGCTGCTGGCGGCATCCAACAGCAGATATTCCCCCATATTCTGGAGTGTTTGCGCCAACTCCGCCTGAATGTGGCTCTGTTTTTCCGCCTCCCTCCGTACCAGCCGGTCCATGGCGGGGCCAACCAGCAGTGGCACCAGAACACCGCCCAGCAACAACCCTGCAGCCAGAAGCACTGCCGCGGGGAGCATAAAGCAGGCGAACACACCCACAAATACCACACCACACAACAATGCGCGCAAAAAGGGGAGTGCGACATCTGTATAATATGCCGCCACTTTGTCCGTATCCGAGACAAAGCGCCCCAGCAGGTCTCCTCCCTGCTGGCCCATCAGCCCGGCGGGGGCAAGCGGAGCAAGGCGTGCATAAACCCATGCGCGCAAATGCCCGCCCAGACGGAGTGCACCATCATGCGCCACAACCCGCTCCAGATAGCGGGCTATAATGCGGACCATGGCAAAAAACCGCACACCCGTTGCTGGCAGCACAATATTGAAGGCCCGCGCAACGGCTTGCCCACCCAGCCCCGCAACCGCAGCCCCCGCCAGCAGCCAGCCTGACAGAAAAAGCAGCCCAAAGCTGGCCAGTGCCGCAGCACAGGCAAACCCTACCCCAAGGGCAAGACGCCAGCGCAGCCCCACCGAAAGACGGAAAAAACCCTGTGCACCACCGGCCAAAGAATCTTGTGGCATGCTCATGCAACAGTCTCCTTTTGTACGGGAACACTCTCTACCGTGCCGCCAGCCACGTGCAGCAGCGCATCTGCCCGGTCAGCCAGTGCCTGCCTGTGGGTTGCAACCACAACAATGCGCCCAGCCACACACCGGCGCAGGGCGTTGGCCACATGCAGCGCGCTCACTGCGTCCAACCCTGCTGTGGGTTCGTCCAGCACCAGAACATCCGGGTTTTGCAGCAAGGCCCGCGCCAGAGCCAGACGGCGGACCTGCCCGCCAGACAGGCGGCTACCCCGTTCGCCTATATGCGTTTCAAACCCTTCAGGCAGGGCGTCTATGAACCCCAATGCATCTGCCAAGGTGGCAGCCTGCCGCAGCTGCTGCATATCCGCCCCCGGTGCACCCAGACGCAGATTATCGGCCACAGTGCCAAAAACCATAAGCGGGTGCTGCGGCACGCACGCCATACGTACGCCATGCAGAGGCATGGACTGCCCCGAGGTATCGTAGGCGCCCAAGCTCCCGGCAACAGGTTGTAAAAAACCCAGCAGAGTATTCAGCAAAGTGGTTTTACCCGCACCACTGGCACCGGTTAAAACCGTCAGCTGGTTCCGGGCAAAGTGGCAGGTCACGTGCTGCAAAACAGGTGCGCCGTCGGGGGTATGCACTTCAAGCCCGGAGCAGACCAAAGTGCCAACGCCCCCTGCGGGCAGGGGGGCTGGCAGTGTGTAACGCTCTGCCTGTGCAGGCAGGGCAAACAGTTTGCCCATATGCTCCATGGCAGCCTGAGCATTCTGCCGCGCATGATAGCTGGCAGAAAATGTGCGCAGCGGCATAAAATACTCTGGAGCCAGCAACAGAACCAGAAATGCAGACCGGAAATCCGCCGTGCCAGCCAACAGGCGCGTGCCAAAAACAACGGCAACCAATGCGATGGACAGACTGGAGAAAAACTCCAGTGCAGCCGATGTGAGGAATGCCACCTTCATGACAGACAGGGTGGTGCGCCCATGCGCATCCGCCAGCCTGGCAATACGGTCCAGACTATCCTGCGTGCGACCAAACAGGCGTAGGGTTTTTAACCCCCGCAACGCATCCAGAAAACTCCCGCCAAGCAGGGATAGTTCCCGCCACCGCCGGTCCATAATGGTTTGCGCGCCATAGCCTACAAACACCATAAAAACCGGCACAAGCGGGCCAGTGCAGGCAAGCACCAGAAAGCTCCACCCATCCACCCCCGCTACCACCGCCAGAATAAGCAGCGGCAGAACCACCATCATGGCCGCAGACGGCACATACCGGGCAAAATAGGGCACCAGCGCGCGGGCACCCTCCGTAAAGGTGGTTACGACCTCCCCTGCGGGTACACCTGCGCAAACCACGGGCCCGGCTGCAAACAGATGCGCCAGCAGCTTGCCCCGAACATGGCCCGCCACCCGCAGACCTGCCTGCGTTCCCAGAATGTCGGATACAAAACGTGCCCCAACCTGCCCCACAAGACAGACGAGAATGAGCCCAAACACAGAAAATTCCGTATCCAGCCCACGGTCATGGAACGCCAGATCATCCACAAGATGGGCCAGAAGAATAAACTGGCACACCAGTAGAACAGCCGACACACCCCCAGCCACAACAGAACCAAGCAACCAGCCGCGCACCTGACGGGCCAGTCCCTTGGTCATATCTGCGCCGTGTGCTCGGGCGGGTGTGGCATCCATGGCTCAATACTTACATAATTTACTTAACAGTTTTGTTAGTTACATTTATCTGTAACTTTCGTCAAGAGCGCCATGAAGTTGAGAATTTTCTCAACTCCTTAAAGGAAATACTCTTTTCTCAACGATGAGAAATATTTTTGAATATTTTCCATGATAGAATTTAAATATAATTAAAATCTCCCATAAACAAAAATAAATATGGGGGTATATTTTAAATTAATATGGTTCTGGTTTTATTATTACAAACAAACCACCATTTTATTGATTTTCCTATTGTTTTGCACCGAATCAACTATTCCAAACCCTTGCACATCCGTGCAAAAATCTGGAACAGTTACACAAAACAATAAATTATCATGCACCTAACAAATGCAGTCTTAACCGCCAGAACTGCCTTCCAAAATGCCCCGACTCAGGGCACCTCAACCACAAGACGACCTTTTATTTTGCCATCAAGCAGGTCCGTGGCCGCAGTTATGGCGTCTGACAGGGGGATAACCCGAGTCATTTCCGCCAGCAGGTCCTTATTGACCAGCAGGGCCAGACGCTCCCACATATCCTGCCGGACCGTTTTGGGGCACATCACGCTATCTATCCCCACCAGCGTTACGCCACGCAGAATAAAGGGAGCAACAGTGGCGGGGAACTCCATCCCCCCCGCCAGACCGCAGGCGGTTACCACGCCCTGCGGTTTCATTGCGGCGCAGACAGAGGCCAGAACCTGCCCGCCTACCACATCCACCGCCCCTGCCCAGCGGGCTTTTTCCAGCGGGCGGGAAGGCATTTCAAAATGTGAGCGCGCCAGCACTTCGGAAGCACCCAATTTTTGCAGGTAGGGCTGCTCTTCCAGCCGGCCGGTTACCGCCACAACCTCATACCCCAGCCGAGCCAGAAGCATAACCGCCACACTGCCGACCCCACCCGTAGCACCCGTCACCAGCACCGGGCCGGAACCGGGCTCCACACCTTCACGCACCAGTGCCTGCACGCACAGCATGGCCGTAAAGCCCGCCGTGCCCAGTGCCAGAACCTGCTGGGCATTTAACCCCTGCGGCAAAGGCAGCAACCACGCGGCGCGAACACTGGCTTTTTGCGCAAGGCCGCCCCAGTGCTTTTCGCCCACACCCCAGCCATTCAGCATAACCTGCTGCCCGACTGTAAAATCGGGGCTGGAGGAGCGCTCGACCACGCCTGCAAAATCAATCCCCGGCACCATTGGCCATGCCCGCACCACAGGACCACGCCCGGTAATGGCCAGCGCGTCCTTGTAGTTCAGGCCCGACCAGTGAACACGGACTGTCACCTCCTCGTCCGGCAAGGCATTTTCGGGCAGTTTCCGCAGAGCAGCCGGCTGGCCTGCTTCTTCAAGGTAGAGCGCATCAAACATCTGTTTTTATCCGGCCAAAGAGAACAACACGGCACACTAGCCTTTAACCAACGCCCGCAAAGCCCTTCGGTCCCGCACTGACAGAGTTTTGAAGTTCCGCGCACATCATACGTGACATAAAAAATACAATTGGAATCACGCTGGTCAGCGACTCACTTTTTGTTCATACTGTGGCATCCTAACAGTATAGCGGACGTTCTCTTGCTCCTGTTCATAATGGGTCTGCTGACCCTTGTTCTGCTTATCGTGATCAGCATCCTGATCGCGCTTTCCGAAATCTCCTTTGCCGCCGCCCGGGAAGTCAGGCTCCGCAGCCGCGCAGAAGCAGGAGATCCGCGTGCCCAGGCTTTTCTGGCACTCCGCCGCAATAGCGGGCAGGTCATAACCGTCATCCAGATCTGCCTGAACGGCGTGGGGATTATGGGCGGTATTGTCAGCTCGGAAATGCTGTCTCCCCCTCTGGCCGATTTTTTCACCCAGTGGAATCTCTCCGACTGGTGGGCGCAAAATCTGGCCTCCACCCTCAGCTTTATTTTTGTCACCGGCATGTTCGTGCTGTTTGCCGACCTGCTGCCAAAACGGGTCGCCATGAACAACCCGGACAAGGTAGCCCTTGCCGTAGGCTGGTTCCCACGGCTGGCCTTGCGGATTCTCTACCCGGTTGTCTGGATTTTTTCCAAAATTTCCGATGTGGTGCTCAAAGCGCTCAAAATCCCGGCCGCCTCGGCAGTCGAACCCGTAACGCCTGAAGACCTGCACGCCATTCTGGCGGCGGGTACGGCCTCCGGCGCCCTGCTCCAGCAGGAACACCAGATGATCGAGAACGTGCTGGGGCTACAGGACCGTTCCGTTACATCCGCCATGACCCCACGGGACGAGATCATTTTTCTCGATATTCAGGACACGCCTGAACACAACCATGAAAAAGTGCGCATGGAGCCTTATTCGCGCTACCCGCTGTGCAATGGCGGGCTGGATAAGGTTATTGGCTCCATCCGTGCGGAAGACGTTCTGGCCTCGGTCGTGGACCCCTCCACTGCACCTTCCGGTCGCCCACACTCCAACCCCATTGCCCGCATGCGACGGGACGTACCCTCCGTGCCGGAAACGCTGAACCTGTGGGATACCCTGGCCCAGTTTGACACATCGGGCGTAGGCTTTGCACTGGTGGTCAACGAATACGGGCTGGTTGTGGGGCTGATCACCTTCAAGGACATCATGGGCGTGCTCATGGACGGACTGGCCAGCCCGTTTGAGGAACAGGCCATTGTCCAGCGTGATGCCAACTCCTGGCTGGTAGACGGCGCTGCCCCCATTGGGGAAGTCATGCGTGAGCTCGACATTGCAAACCTGCCCGACCATGAGCAGTTTGATACAATCAGCGGCTTTATCATGCACCGCCTGCGCCGTATGGCCCGCAAGACCGACAGGGTGGATGCAGCAGGCTTCCGGTTTGAAGTGGTTGACGTGGAAGGCTTCCGCATCAACCAGCTACTGGTCACGCGGCTTAATACCGCGCTCTAAAGCCTGCGCCTGAAAAGGGGGAACAAGGCCTGCCAGTTCTGGCGGTCTTATTCCCCCTTTTTCTATTATTCCTATACTACCAAAAAAATGACATACTTCTCTCACGTTAACATCATCCAATACAACTTGGAGTAAAGTGAGATGAAGTTTACAGCACTCCCCATTGCTTTTTTGCCTGTTCTTTTACTGGCTGGCTGTGCGGAAACCCCAATGGGCCCAACCACGCAGGTCCTCCCCGGCCCGGGCAAGGAATACGGGCAATTCCTGCAGGAACAGAACTTCTGCCGCTCTCAGGCTGCCGCCGCTGTACAGGGGCAGGCCGAACGCCAGAACCATAAAGCCATTTACGGTGGTCTGGCGGCAACCGCTTTGGGTGCCGGGCTTGGGGCTGCTGCTGGCGGTGGGGCTGGTGCGGGCATTGGGGCTGCTGCAGGGGCCATGGGTGGCGGTCTGGGCGGGAGCCTCTATTCCAACAACCAGCAGGGTGGCATTCAAACGCAGTATAACAATGCGTATGTGGCCTGCATGATTGCCTACAAAAACGTCCTGCCCGCTCCCCAGCCCGCTTACGGCTACGTTCGCTAAAACGCCCGGCTTCTGCCGGGGATACATCCGGCAGAAGCCGTGTGTTGGTAAACCGCTTACTCCATACGCGCGGTGTTACTGAAAGACCCACCCTTGCGGGCGGGTTAAAAAATACTTTCATACCTGCGCATAAAAAAGGGCCATTCATAAGAATGGCCCTTTTCCACACTGAATATCTGACACAGGCCAGAGGCAGAAACTTTAGAACGCAGCCTGCACACGTGCAGCGAAGGAGTTGCCATCGCGGCCTGCATTGTTCCAGCTAGAAGCGCTCATGCCACCACCCGTAGCCGTGCGGGAAACAATGAAGTGGTTGAAGTCGAGCATGAAGCGGAAGTGACGGTTGGGATACCAGTTGATACCACCGGACCACACGGTTTGACGGCCACCACGAATATCAGCCGAAACATCGCTGAAGTCGGTGACACTGTAACGGCCCGTAATTTCGAGCGCGCCCCAGTAACCGCGTGAGGGGTCGAATTCGTGTTCAACACCCGGTGCGCCGAATGCACCTTCCTTGATGTTATATTCACGACCTTTGCCAAACAGGGTGTAGTTGGCAGAACCATAATAACCCTGAAGGTGAACGGTTTTCTGCGACATCGCTTCCGTCACACCCGTAATCGGCTGGTTGCTGCGGTTGACGCCAATATTATAGTATTCGCCCTTGAGCACCATTTTCTTCCAGCGGAAGCCCAGTTCCGGACCGGCAGACCAGACAGATGATGCGTTGTTGATTGTCGCGCCAATCAGGTTGGTGCTGGTCAGGTTAACTTCAGGCGACTGGCTGGGACCATAAGACTTGCTGCACGAAGCGGAACCCGCTTTGCAGACTTCTGCCACCTTGAACGCGCTAATGGCGGAAATACCAACATGCACATCAATATCTTTGGACATGTAGGGACGGCCCGCCGCACGGAAAGTGCCGCCCGTCTGGCTGTTAACAATCCCGTTGTAACCATAATTATTGGTGCTGGCACTTGCATTGCCGCTACGCTGGCCAAAGCTCTGGCCTGTAAAGTAAGCAGCAATCCACCAGCGTTTTTCGTAATGTAGACCACCAAAGCTGAAGCGCGCATCCCCTGCCGCAATCTTACGCACGGCATCGGTAATGGCGGGACGTTCCATCATTTCGAAGTCGTTCGAGCTTTCGGAATCTTCTTCCGTCACGCGCGGCTGGAAGTAACCGACTGTCAGGATCGTGTTGTGCAGCCCCGTGTAGTTCAGGTTTGCTTCATACAGGGTCTGGTCAGTGCTCGCACCATCTGCACCACCGGCACCAAAGTCTGGCGTTACGTTAGCAACCCAGTCTTTGTAACGGAAGGTGAAGGGGATACGGATACGGCGGGCGTTTTCGGTAAAACTGTTGAAATCGCCATTTGTTTCCCCACGACGTGGACCACCGCCGAGGAAACCACCAAAGTCTTCATGGAATGCCAGGCCAACCGAGAAGCCATACGCACCATCTTCAGATGAAACTGTAAAGCGACCTTTGGGGAAGCCGACAATCATGCCGCCAACGCGTACTTCTTCATCAGAAGCCGTGGCAGCCTTGAAGTCTTTCCAGGACATGGTGTCACCACGGTCAGACGGGGGAGTGCCCACGCCAGACAGGGGTGCAACCTTTTTCATGGGTTCCTGCTCGCCGAACTGCACGTTCGGGTCGTAGTTCCCATCGGCAACATGCGTGGTGTGGCGGCCGTGGCCAGCTGCCTGACCCATGCGGCCTTTGGTTGTGGTTGCATCGCTTTTAGCCAGCTGATGCTTGAGGGTGACGATCTGCTGCTGCATATCCCGACGCATCTGGGACATTTCCGCACGCAGCAAACGGATTTCGGAATCCTCAGTGGAAGCCGCCTCGGCCACAGGAGCGATTCCAGCCAACATAAAAGACGTTAGAGCAACAGAAGAAAAAAGCGAGTTACAGCGCATTGTGGCCATTCCATGATAAGAACGATGAGGAGTGAATAACCCGCCATAACTTTTTTGTGCGTGATGCTTCGGTGATGGTTTCGTTACGGAATTATGAAAAAAAGCGGCCCGTTTCGGGGCCGCTTTCCAATAAGCTCAAATACGCAGTGAAAATTATAAACGGCTGATTATTTGCCGCTTTTCCATGCGGACATAATGCTGTCCTTAACGGTTTTGGGCAGCGGAACGTAATCCAGCTTGGTGGCAACGCTATCACCGTTATTGAAGCTCCAGCCAAAAAACTTCTGCACAGCCTGATCACGGTCAGCATTACGGGCAGGCACGGGAACCAGCACGTAGGTTGCAGACATGATCGGCCAGGCTTCCTGACCATCCGTGTCCAGCAGGTTCACAGCAAAGTGGGAAGCATGGCTCCAGTCTGCTGCCTGCGCGGCGTGGGAGAAGCTGTTCATGCCTGCTGCAACGCTGGCACCTGCATGGTTGCGCAGGCGAACAGTAGTCAGGTGGTTGCGGCTTGCATAAGCGTATTCCACATAACCAATGCCACCTTCGGTGTTCTGCACGGTTGCGGCAACGCCGTCATTCCCACGTGCACCCAGACCACCGGGCCAGCTGATGGATGTGCTTGCACCGTAGTTTTCCTTCCAGGAGGAAGAAGAACCGGCAAGGTAGGACGTGAACACAAAGGTTGTGCCCGAACCATCTGCACGATGAACAGGTGCAATGGCCACGTCTGGCAGCTTAACACCGGGGTTCAGCGCAACGATCTTGGGATCGTTCCAGGAGGTAATGGTGCCTGCATAGATTTCGGCCAGCACATCACCGCTCAGCGTGATCGTGTCGGGCTTGATCCCGCCGGGGATGTTCACAACCGGAACAATGCCACCCATAACCGTGGGGAACTGGAAGAGGTGGTTGGTTTCAAGCTTCTGGGCATCCATCGGCGCATCGGATGCGCCAAAATCAACCGTGCCAGCCACGATCTGGTTCTGGCCTGCGCTGGAGCCAACGCTCTGGTAGTTAACGGTCACGCCCGTAGCGGACTTTGCAACCGCGCCCCATGCCTCATAGATCGGAGCGGCAAAGCTGGAACCTGCACCGGTCACGCTCTCGGCCCGAGATGCTGCTGGAAGTGCCGTAAGGAAGGTGGTCATGACGGCCAGACACATTCCAGACCTGACTGAAAAACGCATGTTGGTTTTTTCCCTGAGCCAATTGCAAAAGCTTACGGCCACAAAAACGTGCCGTGCTGTTCCGGGTTAAAGTAAATCAGAACAGAATGGTGTTATGCTTTCAGGACAATTGAATGACGGTTTTATGACACTGCGGACCTAGCTGAGCAGCGGCAGCCATATCCGGCAGGCGGTACCTTCGCCCACCGTGCTTTCCACAACAAAACGCCCATCATGGCGAGCCAGAATCTGCTGCACAATGGCCAGACCCAGCCCGCTACCCTGCACACTGGCTGCCGTTTTGGCCACACGGTAGAACCGTTCAGTCAAACGGTTCAGGTGCCGCGCAGGAATACCCGGCCCCGTATCCGTAACGCTCAGCACCAGCCCCGGCTCGGCAGGCCAGCCGGCATTTTTGGCAGCCCGCGCGCAGGTAACCGTAATGCCCAGCGGCTCCCCATTACGTTTACCCCGATCAAACAGCCCGTATTTGAGCGCATTTTCCACAAGGTTCATCAGCACCTGCAAAAGCTGGGCCTCATCCCCCTGCACGCAGAGTTCCTGCGCATCATCCGCCTGCACCTGAAAACGAACAGGCTTACCCGCGATCAACCCTGCGGCTTCATCCGACAAACGCTTGAGCAGTTCGGCAATGCCTATTGTTTCCTTGGGCCTGTGGTGCTCCTGCATCTGCACTCTGGACAGGTAAAGCAGCCCGTCAAGCAAACGCTGCATGCGCTTGGCCTGCTCGGACATAATACCCAGAAACTCTTTTTGAATAACCGGATCATCCGCCGCAGGGCCTTGCAGGGTTTCTATGAACCCCAGCAGGGAGGCCAGTGGCGTGCGCAGCTCATGGCTGGCAAAAGCCACAAAGTCCGTATGCTGCCGCTCGGCCAGAACGGCCTCGGTCTCATCATGCAAAGCAACAAAGACCAGCGCTGTCCGGGACGAAAACGCTCCCCCACCCTTACGGTACCCTTCGGGCAGAAAGGCATCGGGCACGGTTTTCTTCTGTAACCATGCCCGCACAACGCGGTAATGGGGAATATCCAGCACAATCAGCGCTTCAGCCGGTTGCTGGTCTTCCTTTTTTTGCGCCAGAAGCCTGTCCACCGAACTTTGAAAAGCCGGATGGCGGATGATGCTGCCAAGGCTGTTTGTGAACTGCCGCTTAGCCTCGGGAGAAATCACACAGGGCAGGCGTGTGTCGTTCAGCACCAGCGTTGCCGCTGGCAGGGAAGCCATAACCTCGTCCAGTGTTACTGCGGAGGCAGTGTCACGCCCAATCCGGGTTTTCTGCCGTTCCGTGTCATCCGGCAAAGGTTCAAAATGGCCCGAGCGGGCGATAAACAGCGGCAAAGCCGCCAACGCGCCGCCCCCTGCCATACCGCAGAGTGCTGCCAGCCAAGCGTGCATGATCAGCCGCCCCTTTTTGCGGTGTGTTGCTTAGTCCGGGTCCTGCACTTTATCCAGCGCATAGCCACGGGCCCGCACGGTGCGGATCAAATCCACCCCGCCCCCTTCGTTCAGGGTTTGCCGCAGGCGGCGGATATGCACATCCACTGTGCGCAGCTCGACAAAGGAACTGCGCTCCCATGCGTGTTTAAGCAGCTCCTCGCGCGAGAAAACCTGTGCCGGGTGCAGCATCAGGAACTCTAAAAGCCGGTATTCCGTTGGCCCCAGAGACAGCAGGCGGCCATCACGCTCAACCTTGTGGCTCACCCGGTCCATGACCAGCGTATCAAACCGCAGGGTTTTATCGGCCGGGGGAGCCCGGCGCAAAATGGCTTTGACCCGGGCAAACAGCGCATCCATGCTAAAGGGCTTGACCAGATAATCATCCGCCCCTGTATCCAGCCCACGAATGGCGTCGGCTTCCTCGCCACGGGCACTGAACATGATAATGGGCAAGGCTGCCGTTCTGGCCTGCTCGCGCAAGCGGCGGCAAACTTCCAGCCCGGAAATACCCGGCAGCATCCAGTCCAGCAGGATCAGGTCCGGCCGACGTTGCCGAACATACTCCAGGGCTGCCTCTCCGTCCGCCGCGTGGCGAACCATGTAACCCTGTTTTTCCAGATTGTAGCTAACAAGCCGGGCGAGTGCCGGGTCATCCTCAACAACCAGAAGATCTGCCTTATGCATACCAGAATGCCTTTTAAAAACCTGCACCTAGGATATGACGCGCAGATGACAAAAAACAACCGCCCGTCTGCCCCAAACCCCGCGCAGGCCGCATTATCCCCCGCCACACCCCCATAAAAGCCGCCATTCACACAGGAAAAACCGCTTTATGAATGTTTTATGACCCACCCTTAAAAACAGCAGACCCCCAACAAAAAAGCCCCGGTGCAAAGGCCGGGGCTTTAAAGGGCTTGTCATAAAGCCGTCATATATCAGTCTTCAAACGGGTCACGCACCAGAATGGTGTCATCCCGGTCCGGGCTGGTGGACAGCAGGGTTACAGGTGCCCCCACCAGTTCTTCCACACGGCGGACATACTTGATGGCCTGCGCGGGCAGGTCTGCCCAGCGGCGGGCACCCTGTGTGGTTTCTTTCCAGCCTTCAATCGTCTCATACACCGGGCGCACACGCTGCTGTGCAGCTGAACCGGACGGGAAGCGCTCTATCTTCTGGCCATCCAGCTCGTAACCGACGCAGATGTTGATCTCGTCCAGACCATCCAGCACGTCCAGTTTGGTCAGGGCCAGCCCGTTAATGCCACCCACCCGCACAGCGTGACGGACCAGAACCGCATCAAACCAGCCACAGCGGCGCGGACGCCCCGTAACCGTGCCAAATTCATGCCCGCGCTCACCAAGGCGGCGGCCAATGCCGTCATGCAGTTCGGTCGGGAACGGCCCCTCACCCACGCGGGTGCAGTATGCCTTGGCAATACCCAGCACAAACCCCGCAGCAGACGGCCCCATGCCAGCCCCCGTGCCCGCATTGGAGGCAACAGTGTTGGAACTGGTCACAAACGGGTACGTCCCGTGGTCCACGTCCAGCATAACGGCCTGCGCACCTTCAAACAGGATACGGCGACCATTGCGGCGGGCATCGTCCAGAATGTCCCATGTCGCCGCCATGTAGGGCAGCACCTTGGGGGCAACATCGCTCAGGAAGGCGAGCAGCTCTTCCTTGGAGAAGGTCTCCGCACCAAGGCCTGCCAGCAGGGTGTTGTGGTGCAGGAGCAGTTCGTCCAGCTTCCAGTCCAGCGTTTCAGGCTCTGCCAGATCGCACAGGCGGATGGCACGGCGGGCCACCTTGTCTTCATACGCAGGGCCAATGCCACGGCCTGTGGTGCCGATCTTGCGGTCGCCACGGGCTGCCTCACGCGCACGGTCAAGTGCTCCATGCACGGGCAGGATCAGGGGCACGTTTTCAGCAATTTTCAGGGTTTCGGGCGTAACCTTCAGCCCCTGTTCGCCAATGCGGGCAATTTCAGCCAGCAGAGCCTGCGGGTCCACCACAACGCCGTTGCCGATAATGCCCAGCTTACCGCTCACAACGCCTGAAGGCAGGAGCGACAGCTTGTAAACCTGATTGCCAACCACCAGCGTATGGCCGGCGTTGTGACCACCCTGAAAACGCACCACCACGTCGGCCCGGCTGGCGAGCCAGTCAACAATTTTGCCTTTGCCTTCATCGCCCCACTGGGCGCCGATCACGGTTACGTTGGACATAGACGGTCTGCTCCTGAAAAAAACTGCCTGCTGGTCAAAAAGAAAAAAATCGCACCCGAGGGCAAGCCCTCAGGCCAGATCCACCCGCTGAGTGCCTGAAAGAATGATGCCACAGCCCAAATGCCGCGCCTCGGCCTCGGCCTGTGCTCCGGCTGCAAAGCCCCGCACCGTGGCGTATCCCTGCGAACGCAAAGCTGCCGCTTCCTGCCTGCTGGCATCTGCTGCCAGATACACGCGTGCGCGGGCTGGTGTGGGGGGGATCATGCGGAACAGCACATCGGGGCGCAGGGTTAACCCACAGGCCGGTTCGTTATCATTGCAAAGATAACGCCCGCCACGCCCCAGCTCTTCCGAGCGGCCGACGGCAAACAGGGTTACGCATACGCCGGTATGGTACTTCCAGCCCCGGAACTCCACCGGGTCCACAGTCATGCGCAGGTCCGGGCAGATTTCGCGCACGGCTGCAACCGTATCAATCAGCCGGTCCAGAACAATGCGGGCCTTGGGGGGCAGGGTCAGTTCTGCCAGTTGCGCCACAGTATGTTCGGCAGCCCCGGTGGCATCCAGCAGGGCAATAAGCGTGGCGGCCAATGCACCCCCATGCTGGGCCACGGCTGCGGCATCCTTGCGGTCAAGTGCGCGCATAAGTGCCGGGCGCTGGGCGGCGGGCACACCGGCCTCTTCCAGCAGGGCGGGAATAAAGGGCGGCATGGTCAGGTCGAAGGAGACATCCTTCACACCCAGACGCATGAGCGCTTCTGCCCCGATGGACATGACCTCGGCATCTGCTTCGGGGGAATCCGGGCCGATCAGCTCTATGCCGGTCTGCATGATCTGGCGGCTGCTTTCCTCCGCCGCCACAGGGGCCACCACAACACACGGTCCGGCGTAAGAGACACGGAGCGGGCGCGGCGACCCGGCAACGCGAGTCGCGGCCATACGGGCGATCTGGGGGGTAATGTCTGGGCGCAGGACCATCATGCGCCGCGTATCAGGGTCCATGACCCGGAAGCACTGCTCCGCCAGAGCCACCCCTGCACCGGCAAGGTAGGTCTCCTCAAACTCCATAAGAGGCGGGCGGACGCTGTCGTAGCCGTGGGAGGCAAACACATCCATAAGAGTGGCCACACCCCGCGCTTCCGTTCGGGCATCGGGGGTGAGCAGATCTACAAAGCCAGCAGGCAGCAGGGCCGGGCTAAAGGGCGGGTCGTCCGTCATGCCTCGGGCTATAGCACTCCCCGCTCCGCCCGTCATGCCCGCGGGCGTGTTCTTTTGCGCCTTTTGCCCACAAAACAGGCGGACTGGTCAGCTATCGGCCATACCGGGCAGTGTTTCCCACCCTGTTCCTATAAAGGTCAGCACCCGCCGCCCCATGCCATCGGCCCGCAATACGAGCAGATTCTGGTCCTCCAGCCATGCCAGCAGGCGGCGGGCACGCCCGGTGGAAACCGTGCCATATACCTTGGCAATCTGGGCGTCGGACGGGCATGGCGTGCGCTCAATGGCCGCGCGGGCCAGGAACAGAAAGACCGCCTGCAAATCTTCCGGCAGGGATGATGCGCGGCTTTCGGCCTCCTGCCACTGCGTGGAGGATGAGGTATCTTCGCTCACTCCGCTGCGTGCTGTGGCCAGCGCGCGGTTGAAGCGCCGCAGGTCCAGCGCATTGCGCCCCAGCCCGGCAATACGGCAACGCACCAGAAAGTCCTGATACAGAACGGGCACGGGCCTGAAGGACGAATCCTCATCCTCCATCATGTCACGCAGGATGGCGGTCATGCGGGCTTCGCGCTCGGCCTGGGTTTCGGCCGTATCTTCCTCCTGCTCCTGCTCGGCCTGCACACTGGCCTGCGCCTCCCCGTGGGCAGCAAGCTGCGTCAGCAGGTCGGGGGCGGAAGGAGCGGGGGCCTTGCGCTGGCGGGCGGGCAGGTCATGCACCGGCACGGGGGCCAGAATAAGCTCGTGCACCGGCGCGGTTGGCGGCTCAAAGGGGGCAAGCACCGGCCCGGCCGAGCGGCTTTCGGTTTCCACCGCACCAATACGGACCGAAAGCGGCCTGCGGCTCAGGGCCGGACCAAGGGCAACAAACGTGCCACGTGCGAGGTCCCGGAACGCTTCGGCCTGCCTGCGCTCCATACCCAGCAGGTCGGCAGCACGCGCCATGTCGATATCCAGAAACGTGCGGCCCATCAGAAAGTTGGAGGCTTCCGCCGCCACGTTCTTGGCCAGCTTGGCCAGACGCTGCGTTGCAATAATACCGGCAAGGCCACGTTTGCGCCCACGGCACATCAGGTTGGTCATGGCGCCAAGGGAAGCCCGGCGGGCCTCGTCCGATACTTCGCCCGCTGCGGCTGGTGCAAACAGCTGGGCCTCGTCCACCACCACCAGCACAGGGTACCAGTGCTGGCGCGGCACCTCGAACATACCGCCCAGAAAAGCCGCCGCCCAGCGCATCTGCTGGTCTGCATCCAGCCCTTCCAGGTTCAGCACAACGGACGCGCGGTGCATGCGCATGCGCTCCCCTGCAGCGTGCAGGGCCATTTCTGAATGATCGGCACCATCTATGACCAGATGGCCGAATTTTTCAGCCAGACTGACAAAATCGCCTTCGGGGTCAATAATGGCCTGCTGCACCATACGGGCAGACTGCTCCAGCAACCGCCGCAGAAGATGCGACTTGCCCGACCCGGAGTTCCCCTGAACCAGCAGACGCGTAGCCAGAAGTTCGCCAAGGTCCATCTGTGCCGGACCGCCCCCCGGCACCTCCCCCATTGTAATCATGCTGTTCATGGTTGGAGGGGATACCGCCTTGCCCCACCCTTGCGCAACCATGCCTCTGCCCCCTTTGCCGCCGCACGGCCGGTGGCAAGGCAGGCATGGAGCAGGTAGCCCCCGGTCGGGGCCTCCCAGTCCAGCATCTCGCCCGCAACAAACACACCGGGCAACGCCCTGAGCATAAAGGATTCGTCACACGCTGCCTGCGTGATCCCTCCGGCGGTGGAAATGGCACGGGCCAGCGGCTCTGGCGCGTAAAAAGTAACGGGTACGGCCTTGATCAGGGCTGCCAAGGCACGCGGGTCTGCTGGCAGCACGTCCTGCGCCTCCCGCAGCAGTGCTACGGCTGCGGGGGCCAGCTTTATGGCCTTGCGCAAGCGGTTGCTCAGGCTCTCCCGCATTCGGGTGGCACGCAGCCTGCCCAGCAGGTCCTGTTCGCTCAGGTCGGGGCGCAGGTCGCACAGCACGGTTGCCTGCCCCTGCGCGGTTATGGCCTGCCGCACGGTGCGGGAGAGCGCATAGAGCGCGCCCCCTTCCATGCCTGTGCGGGTCAGCACAATTTCACCCCGCACACGCCTGCCTTCAAATGTCAGGGCTACAGGTTTTAGGGGAGTGCCGGCAAAACGCTCAGCAAAAAAGGCGGACCATGGGGTGCAGAACCCGCAATTGGCAGGCTCTAATGGGGTAACGTCCACCCCACGCTGTTGCAGCAGGGGTACCCAGCCACCGGAACTGCCAAGCCGTGGCCAGCTTGCCCCACCAAGGGCCAGCACTACGGCATCTGCCGCCAGTTCAGCCTTGTGGGGTGCTCCCTCCCCTGCCTGTTGCAGATTAAACAGGAGCTGTTCATGCGCCCCCCAACCCAGCCAGTCCGCACGGGTCTGGAAGGTCACACCAGCGGCATTCAGGCGGGCAAGCCATGCCCGCAGCAGGGGGGATGCCTTCATCCCAACGGGAAAAACCCGGCCAGAGGAGCCAATAAAGCTCTCCTGCCCCAGCCCTGCCATCCAGTCCCGGATGTTCTGCATGGTCCACGCGTCCAGCGCGGGCCGCAGCCAGGAGCTGGCTGGACCATAGCGCTCCAGCACCGTCCCATGCGCTTCGGAATGGGCAATGTTAAGCCCACCCCGCCCAGCCATCAGAAACTTGCGGCCAAGGCTTGGCATGCGCTCCATAACCTGCACACCAAACCCGCAGTCGGCCAGGTATTCGGCTGCGGCAAGCCCGGCCGGGCCACCGCCCACAACAACAATACGCTGCTTATTGGTCATGGGCAGTCACGGCCGCATGTCATTCCGGCTGCTGGCCCGCAGCACGGACTGCCTGTGCCAGACCACGGATCTGCTCCAGCACACGCGGCAGGGTCTGGGGTGTGGCGCGCCCCTGTTCATCCAGCGTTTGCGCCAGTGTCGCCAGCAGGGCCGAGGCCACAACGGCCCCATCGGCAATGCTGGCAGCCTGCGCGGCCTGCTCGGGCGTGCGAACGCCAAAGCCAATGGCTATGGGCAGGTCTGTGGCGGCACGTATGCGGGGGATAGCGCCAGCAAGGTCATGCGCACTGGCCGAGCGGGTGCCCGTAATACCCACAATGCTCACATAATACACAAAGCCCGATGCATGCCCCAGCACATACTCCAGACGGGCGTCCGGCGTGGTGGGGGCAACCAGACGAATAATGTCCAGCCCCGCAGCCTGTGCGGGAGCGGCGATAACCGCGCCTTCCTCGGGGGGGAGGTCAACCAGAATAAGCCCATCCACCCCTGCGGCGGCGGCATCCTTGCAGAATCGCTCGTAACCGTAGGATTCAACCGGGTTGACATACCCCATCAGAATCACCGGGGTTTCATCATCCCCTTTACGGAATTCGGCCACCATATCCAGCACGCCAACCAGCGTAGCACCGGCCTTGAGCCCACGCAGGGCGGCAGCCTGAATAACCGGACCATCGGCCGACGGGTCGGAAAAAGGCATGCCAACCTCGATCAGGTCGGCACCAGCCGTTGGCATGGCACGGAACAGCTCCAGAGAAGTCTCCCGGTCCGGGTCATACGCCTCCAGATAAGGGATGAGCGCACCACGGCCTTGGGCAGCAAGGGCTTTAAAACGGGCGGCAATACGGCTCACAGCGAGACTCCCAGATGTTCGGCAACAGTAAAGATGTCCTTGTCCCCCCGGCCGGACAGGTTCACCACCAGCAGTGTGTCCTTGGACAAGGTGGGGGCAATCTTGGCCGCATAGGCAATGGCGTGCGCCGATTCGAGCGCGGGAATAATCCCTTCCAGCTTTGTGCAGAGCTGGAAGGCTTCCAGCGCCTCGGTATCGGTCGCACCCACGTATTCCGCGCGCCCTATATCGTTCAGCCAGGAATGTTCGGGACCGACACCGGGGTAGTCCAGCCCGGCGCTGATGGAATGGGCCTCGTCAATCTGGCCATCCGCGTTTTGCAGCAGGTAGGTGCGGTTGCCGTGCAGCACACCGGGGCGGCCACGCTCGATGGAGGCAGCGGTTTTGCCACTATCCAGCCCGTGGCCTGCGGCTTCCACGCCAATCAGGCGCACGGACACATCATCAAGGAACGGGTAAAAAATCCCCATTGCGTTGGAGCCACCCCCAATGGCGGCCACCACCACATCGGGCAGACGGCCTTCGGCGGCCTGCATCTGCGCTTTGGTTTCTTCCCCGATCACGCTCTGGAAATCACGCACCATGGCGGGGTACGGGTGCGGGCCAGCCACGGTGCCGATCAGCATGTAGGTGTCGGCCACATTGGCCACCCAGTCCCGCATGGCTTCGTTCATGGCGTCCTTGAGCGTACCGGCCCCAGCGGTTACGGGCACAACCTCCGCCCCAAGCAGGCGCATGCGGAACACGTTTGGCTTCTGCCGCTCCACATCGGTAGCACCCATGTAGATCACGCATTTCATGCCAAACAGAGCGCATACGGTTGCGGTGGCCACACCGTGCTGGCCGGCCCCGGTTTCTGCCACAATGCGGGTGCGACCCATGCGGCGGGCAAGCAGGATCTGCCCCATGACGTTATTGAGCTTGTGCGAACCGGTGTGATTGAGTTCTTCACGCTTGAGGTAGATTTTTGCCCCCCCAAACGCTTCGGTCATGCGGCGGGCGAACCATAGCGGGCTGGGCCGACCGATATAATCGGTCTGGTAATATACCAGTTCCTTATGAAAAGCGGGGTCGGCCTTTGCGGCCTCGTACGCCTCATTCAGTTCCAGAATAAGCGGCATGAGCGTTTCGGCCACAAAGCGGCCACCGTACCGGCCACCAAAATGACCGTGCTCATCAGGCTGCTGCCTGAAAGAATTGCTCTGCGCCGCTGCGCCGCCGTGTTCGATCGGGTTCGCCATCAGTCGTTCTGCCGCTCCTTTAACCCCATGGCGCGCCCTGCTGGGGTGCCACATGTTTTATTCTTTTCAACTGGCAAAATGGCTTACCAGATGCGCCGCCGCATTGCACGGTCCCGCGTGGTCATCTTGCCATAAACCCAACAAAGGCGTCATACTTGGGGCATACATGGGCTCCGGCTGGCTGCCGCCAGAACCGGAAAATACAGCTGTACAGGCCCACAGGGCACAAACTGGGAGAATCGCATGTTTCTGGCCCACAGGCCCGGTATGCCTGCTCGCGCCGTTGAAACGGAAGACGATGCCAAAAATGCTGTCTGGCTGGATCTTCTCAACCCCACCCCCCAGGAACTGGCTCTGGCGGAAAAGCTCTGCGGCCAGCCCATTCCCTCACTGGAAGACCTGAGCGCGATCGAAAGTTCATCACGTATCAGTGTGCGCAACGGTGCGGCTTTTCTGTCCTCGCCCCTGCTGCGCAAGAGCGGGTCGGATTTCCAGACCATGCCGGTGGGTTTTATCCTGACCGAAAAGCGGCTTTTTACCATCCGCTTCCAGTTCTATCTGGCGTTCGAGACCGTAGCCCAGCTTGTGGCGGACTGCGTGACCTCCGCCATGCCTCCACCACACACCGCACCGGAGCGCCAGAGCGCACAGCCCCCGCCAACCGAGATCCCGCCCCAGCACGACACCTTACTCCATTCGGGCGAGATACTGGTCGCCCTGATTGAAGCCATTGTGGACCGGCTGGCCGATATTCTGGAAAGCATGGGCAACCTGCTGGACACGCTCTCACACGATATTTTTCGCGCCCGCACGCAGCAGACCCCCATCCGCAACGTGGCCGTGTGGCAGCGCAACCTGCTCCAGCGGGTTGGGGAGGCAGGTAACCTGTGCTCACGCATGCGGGACACACTGCTGGGCATGGAGCGCATTGCCCTGTTCCTTGGGGAAAGCCGTAAAACCGCTTCTGCCATTCCGGTCACAGGGTTTGCCCTGTGCACCCCCCGCACCGCCCCCCCGACACCCCTTGCCACGGCAGCACCGGAGGAGGACGGCAAAACAACGGCCGCCTATGCGCTGTCGGGCATTCTGCGCGCGCGCATTACATCGGTCAGCCACGACCTGTCCTCGCTCGATGCGTATGTGTCAGGTTGTGAGACGTCATTGGGATGATGTAGCGTGGGCGATACCGCGTTATGCTTCGTTGTTTTCTTCCGTTTGCAGGGAGACCGAATGATGCTTCAGATCCACCCACAGGCACGCACGACACCGGCTGTCCGGGCTGAGATAGCTCGTTCGTCAGAACCGACATCCGTGCTCGCCAGACGCTACGGGATCAGCGATGAAACAGTCCGCAAGTGGCGCAGGCGTGGTTCGGACGCCTGTCAGGACCGCAGCAGCCGTCCCTGGAGGCTGGCCTGGAAAGCCTCGGAGGAGGAGCGCGCCATTGTCTGTCAGATTCGGCGTTCTACCGGTTTTGGTCTGGATGATCTGACCTTTGTCTTACGGCATTTCCTGCCGCATCTGAACCGGGACAATATCTGGCGGATACTGAAAGACGCCGGATTGAACAGGCTGCCTCCTGTTCTAAAGGCCGGACCAGTTCGGGGACAGGGAAAGTTCCGCGATTACGATCCCGGTTATGTCCATATCGATGTGAAACATCTGCCAAAATTACAGACAGCAGATGGGGACAGGCGGAAACGTTTTCTGTATGTCGCCATCGATCGCTGTTCCCGTTCAGTGCACCTGGCTGTTTATGACGCGGAAAATGCGGATAATTCCGTTGATTTCCTCAATGCCGTCAAATCGGCCTTTCCTTTCCGGATCACCCATATCCTGACCGATCGTGGCTCCTGCTTTACAGCGGACGCCTTCGAAAAAGCCTGTCATGACATGGGAATCGACCGACGCCGGACCAAGGCTTACTCCCCTCAGACCAATGGAATGGTGGAACGCTTCAATGGCCGTGTCGCTACAGAAGTACTGCAGGTCTGTGTCTCAAACCATGAAGATCTGGAAATTCTGCTCAGAGGCTTCTGTTTCGCCTACAATCATCGCCCGCAGCGTGTTCTGGGCGGCATCGCTCCCGCCCAATGCATCATCTCATGGCTTGAAAAACATCCCGCGTCACGTAATCAAGACTATATCAAACCGGCTGGTCGTGACATCATGAAACAGGTCGACGAAATCCTTGATTACGCCAATGACGTCTCACAACCTGACACGTATGTCTCCCAGTCACAGGACAAGGTTGAATTCCTGCTTGATGCCACCCTTGGGTTCATCAACATCGAACAGAACGGGGTGATGAAGGTACTGACCGTTGTCAGCTTCATTGGGGTTGCCCCCACCCTGATCGCTGGCATTTACGGTATGAACTTCAAAGACATACCGGAACTGAACTGGTCTTTTGGCTACTGGTACTCGCTCGGGCTCATGGCAACCACCATTGTGCTGCCGCTGCTGTGGTTCTGGAAAAAAGGCTGGCTGGGCGGCATCAAGTAGCCTCTGGCCGCTGGTGCGCCCGCCCCATTCCTGTGTTGACGCGCAATTCCACCCCGAGTAGTATCCGGCCCCAGACGCTGGCTGACTTCACCTGCCCAGCGGTATTCCTTCCCGTCAGGTTCCTTCTGGCTCGGCCTTGCCTTATCAGGCATGCCTGCTTCCGGTCTCCCCGACCGGCTCTGCCGTAGCATGGAACGATCCGGACCTTCCCCTTTTGAACTTCTCTTGCCAGTCAGGGCATTTATTAGATGCATCTTGCGGAACTCAAGGCCAAGTCCCCAGCCGACCTTCTGGCCTGCGCTGAAGACCTGAATATCGAAAACGCGTCCTCCCTGCGCAAGCAGGACATGATGTTCGCCATCCTCAAAACGCTGGCGGATAATGATCAGGCCATTTATGGCGAGGGCACGCTTGAGATCATGCATGACGGGTTTGGATACCTGCGTGCGCCCGAATCCAACTACCTTCCCGGCCCGGATGATATTTACATCTCCCCCACACAGGTCCGCCGTTTTGGCCTGCGCACGGGTGACACGGTTGAAGGGCAGATTCGCGCCCCGCGTGATGGCGAACGCTACTTCTCCATGCTCAAGATCAACACGATCAATTTTGAGCCCCCCGATGCCGTCCGCCACCGGATCAACTTTGACAACCTGACCCCGCTCTACCCCGAGCGCCGCCTGCAGATGGAAGTGGAAAGTCAGGCCACTGCCCCTGAACCCAAAGGCGACAAAAACAACAAAAAGGGCTCCCAGAAGGACTTCACCCCGCGGGTGATCGATCTGGTATCCCCCATTGGCATGGGCCAGCGCGCCCTGATCGTGGCGCCCCCACGTTCGGGCAAAACGGTCATGCTCCAGAGCATTGCCTCTTCCATTTCGGCCAACCACCCCGAAGTGTTCCTGATTGTGCTGCTCATTGACGAACGGCCCGAGGAAGTGACCGACATGGCCCGCTCCGTGCGCGGCGAAGTCATTGCCTCCACCTTTGACGAACCCGCCCACCGCCATGTGCAGGTAACCGAAATGGTGCTGGAAAAAGCCAAGCGCCTTGTGGAACACAAGCGCGATGTGGTGATCCTGCTCGATTCCATTACCCGTCTGGCCCGCGCCTACAACACGGTTGTGCCCTCATCGGGCAAGGTGCTGACCGGTGGTGTGGACGCTAACGCCCTGCAGCGGCCCAAGCGCTTCTTTGGTGCAGCCCGTAATATTGAGGAAGGTGGCTCCCTGACCATTATTGCCACCGCCCTGATTGATACCGGCAGCCGCATGGACGAAGTGATCTTTGAAGAGTTCAAGGGTACGGGTAACTCCGAACTTGTCCTTGACCGCAAGCTGGCCGACAAGCGCACCTTCCCCGCCATTGACATCACCAAGAGCGGCACACGTAAGGAAGAACTGCTGGTTGACCGGGCAACCCTGTCCAAAATGTGGGTGCTGCGCCGGATTCTGGCGCCCATGGGCACCATGGATGCCATGGACTTCCTGCTCGACAAGCTGAAATACAGCAAAACCAACAATGACTTCTTTGAAGCCATGAACAACTAGGCCAGCCACAGGGCCAAGCCCAGCGGCATCAGGCGGGCCGCATCTGCTGAGTGTCTGTTTTTTCAGGCCGAAGCAGATGCGGCTTCTTTTTTGCGGATTGTCAGCACCACACTCCCATCCCGCTGGGGGGCGTCTGCCAGAATAACGTGCCCGAGTGCTCGCGCGGAGCGGCTGACATTACGGTGTGGTTCCTCCCCCATAAGCCGCACCGCCAGCAGACCACCGGGGGGCAGAACATCCAGCGCCAGCCGGGTGCGCACGAAGGTCATGGGGCATTTTTCCCCCGTAATATCCAGAACCGCCGTGCTGGCAGGCTCGTCCTGTCCCGGGATCAGGGTCTCATTCATGCGGATTTTCCTCCTTCAGAGGGAAAAAATGACACGCCAGCATCATACAGGCAGGCATACACACCATAAAAAAACTGTATGATCGTGTAAAATTGGACAAACACCTCTGACTTCGGCTACCTGAATGACGAACGCAGAGATGATAACATTAGGCAGGGTTTGTGACCTTGAAGGTACAAGCGGCAGAATCACGGATTGAGCAGCTGTGTATCGAACACGGCCTGAAAATGACCGGACAACGGCGCGTTATCGCCCGTGTTCTTTCCGAAGCAGACGACCACCCGGATGTGGAAGAACTGTACCGCCGCGCGGCTGTGCTGGACTCCCGCATTTCGGTGGCAACCGTGTATCGCACGGTGCGCCTGCTTGAGGAAAAAGGCATTCTGGAACGCCGGGACTTTGGCGGCGGACGTGCTCGGTACGAAGCAACGGAACATGGTCGGCACCATTATCACCTGATCGACGTGGATAACGGGAAAGTGATCGAGTTTGAAGACCCCGAACATGAGGCCTTCATGATGAAGGTGGCAGACCGGCTTGGATTCGAGTTTGTCTCCATGCGGCTGGAGCTGTTTGGTAAAAAACGCCAGTCCGCAGCCAGTGCTTCCGCGGGCAAAACAACGCCCCGCTCACGCCGCAAGGGAGAGCAGACATGAGTTCCACACAAACCACAGGCGGACTTTCCACGCTTGATCTGGATCGCTCACGCTTTCCCGAACTGCATGGCGGCAGCCTGAGTGTCCGCATTGCTGAAACCGATGATGAACGCGACGCAGCACAAGCCCTGCGCTACCGCGTTTTTTATGAGGAAATGGGCGCTCACCCCAGCCCGGAAACCCTGCGCCTGAAGCGTGATATTGACGAGTTTGACAGCGTTGCCGACCATCTTCTGGTCATTGACAATGCCATTGCCTCGGACGCACGCGGTGTTGTGGGGACCTACCGCCTTGTTCAGGGGGATGCCGCCCAGAAGATCGGGCGCTTCTATTCCTCCAACGAATACGACATTACCCCGCTCAAGGAGTTCCCCGGTCGCCTGCTGGAAGTCGGGCGTTCATGCGTGGACAAGAACTACCGTGGCCGGGCAGCCATGCAGCTTTTGTGGCGGGGTATTGCCTCCTACATCTTCCTGCACCGCATAGACCTGCTGTTTGGCTGCGCCAGCCTGCCCTGCACGGACCCGGACCAGATTGCAGATGAGCTGACCTATCTGTACCACAACCATCTGGCTCCCCCTGCCCTGCGCGTGCGTGCGCTGGAAAACCGCCGCGTGGAAATGCTGCGCACGGACCCGCACACGCTGAATGTACGCCGCTGCCTTGTGGGGCTTCCGCCCCTTATCAAAGGGTATCTGCGCCTTGGTGGCTACGTGGGGGACGGCGCGGTTATTGACCCGCAGTTCAACACCACCGATGTGGCCATTCTGGTAAAGAGCGAACTGCTGGCGGATAAATATTACCGTCATTACGAACGCCGCCTGCGCGATGCGCTGGACTAAGCCACTTACGGCAAGTTGCCCGTCATCCTGATCTTTAACGGATTCATCAGGCCGGCGGGCAGCCCGCCTGTGCCATGAGCACCCTCATGCCCTCAAAAAACGTGTTTTCCCGCTTTTGTCCAAAACGGGAAACTCTTTATTTTGTCGTCTTTATGCTGGGGCTTGGTGGCATATCCACGCTGGCACTGCCACCGCTCCATATTCTGCCAATCCTCCTCCTCGGCTTTGGGCTGCTTGGGCAAAGGCTCAACACGACCCGGAACTGGCGGCATGCCGCCTGGACAGGTGCCCTGTTCGGGTTTGGTTTTTATGCCGCCGGTCTGTACTGGCTGGTCAATGCGGTACTGATCAGGGCAGATGAGTTCTGGTGGTTTGTACCGTTCCCCTCCCTTGGCTGCGCGCTCATTCTGTCCCCTACTGTGGCGGTGCCTGCTGCATTATGCACGCTATTGCCCCCCGGCCTGCGCCGCCTGAGCGCCTTTGCCGCCCTGTGGACCCTGTTTGATATGGGGCGCACCTTCATCTTCAGTGGTTTTACATGGAACGCATTGGGGAGCTGCCTTGCCATACCCGGCCCTGTAGGCACGCTGCTGATCCAGCCTGCCGCATGGATGGGGGAAGATGGCCTGACCCTTGCGCTGGTTCTGCTCGCCCTGCTCTGCGGGACAGCCCTTCTGGACCAGACACCACTCGCCCGCTGGGCAGACCGGCTGCTTGGCACCCATAACGCCCCTGCCCCCCTACCGTCTGCCATACGCAGGCGTGTTTTTGCAGGCTCCATTGCTGCTATGCTGCTGTGGTGCATAGCGGGCACTCTACGGCTTTATACCGTGCACCCCACCAGCGAGCCCGGTCCCATTGCCGTCATTGTGCAGGGCAATGTCCCTGAATCCGAGAAAATAGGCAGGCAGAGTCCGCGTGATATTTTTACCCGCTACCTGCATCTGACCGCACAGGGCGTGCAGGCTGCGCAAGCCTTGCAGACAACACAGCGCAAACCGGGCGAGCGGTTCCGCCCCATTGTGTTCCTCTGGCCCGAAACCGCTTTCCCCGGTTATGACCTGCTGCAGGACAGCCCCCGTGCGCGGCAGGCCATTATGGAATGGGCGGTTGGTGCCGATGCGGGCATTATTGGTGCGCTCCGCATGGATGATGCAGGGCATTACCGCAACTCGGTTATGGCGCTCGCACCAGATGGCAGCATAGAAGCCGTTTATGACAAGGCCCGGCTTGTGCCGTTTGGTGAATACCAGCCCCCCTTCATTCCCCTGCAGATTGTGCCTCAGGGCGGTATGGCCGCAGGCCCCGGCCCACAGACATGGCACCTGCCCGATATTCCCGCAGTGGGCCCCCTTGTATGCTACGAGGTTATTTTTTCGGGCGATGTGGTCAATGCGCATGACCGCCCCCGGTGGCTGGCAAACGTAACGAACGATGCCTGGTTTGGTAATAGTGCAGGCCCACGCCAGCACCTGTCCTCCGTGCGTTTACGGGCTGTGGAGGAAGGGCTTCCAGTGGCCCGCGCTGCCAATACCGGTATTTCCACCGCCTATGACGGTATGGGCCATATGCTGGACCATCTGGAATGGGGCAAGGCGGGCGTGCTGACTGTGGCACTCCCTGCCTCACTTCCGCCAACCTTGTTTGGCAGGATGGGACAGTCCATTCCGCTGGGCCTATGTGTTATGGTGCTAGTATTGGCCTGCCTGCCCCGCCGCGATCACCAGCACGCGACCAGTCCTCCCAACAGTAAAACACAGCTTTAAAACAGGCAGGCATTGTTATGGCGGCAGTATTTCATGCTTTTCTCGAACGTTCCCAATTTTCCTTTATGAAACGTTAAGATTACATGTTATCCGTCATCTTGTTCCAGCCTTTACAGCCGCGGGAAAAAATCCAGTCGTGAGCAAAACCGAGCCTTTGACGGATCCAGCCTCCACGATATCCACGCATGCCGAAACAATAGATGCCCATGTTGGCAAACGTATTCGGCTACGCAGGACATTACTGGGGCTATCGCAGGAAAAGCTGGGCGAAGCACTTGGGGTTACTTTCCAGCAGATCCAAAAATACGAACGGGGCACCAACAGGGTTGGGGCTTCCCGGCTGTACGATATTGCAACTGCGCTGGACGTGCCGATCAGCTTCTTTTTTGATGATATGCTCAACCCGGCCACCGGCATAACCACCACAGGATTTGCCGAAACACGCAAACCTTTTGGTGCGCCCCCTCCCCCATCTGCCCCCGTTCCGCCTGCCTCCACCACACAGGCCATGGCGGACGAGCAGGACCTGCTGGCCAGAAAAGAAACACTCGATCTGGTACGGGCCTATTACCAGATCCCCGACAAAGCCTTGCGGCAGAAAATGCTGGACCTCATCCAGTCCATGGCCCGGCCCAACACTGCGGGTTAACCGCGGAGCTTACCGGCAGGCACGCACACAAAAAAGGGGCGATGCCTGCGCACCGCCCCATCTCTGGTTTGTGTGGTTAGAAAAACCGGGGATCAGAAGCTCTGATCGTCACCACCGCCCCAGTCTCCGCCAGCATCTCCGCCCCAATCGCCACCACCGGCATCAAAGCCCTGATCGGCTTGCACGCCAGCGCCTGCAAAGGGGTCTGCGCCTGTATCGCCGTAATTGTTCACAATGGTTTCGTTGGTTGTTGCGCCACCCATGCCACCATCGCCCATACCGCCATCATGGTGGCCGCTAAACAGGCTGGTGAGTGCATTGGCCGCCAGCATGCCCCCGGCAACACCTGTGGCTGTTGTCAGCGCGCTGCCCAAAAAGCCTGACCCACCCGAGAACGCAGAAGGCTGCATGCCATAAGGCATAGGCTGCGGCTGATACTGCGGCGGCATAGCCGGCCGCCCACCCCAGCCCGGAGGCGGTGCGGACTGCGGCTGGGCAGACTGCCCGCCACCAAACAGGCCACCAAAAAACCCGCCAGATTTCTGCTGCCCGGCATTGCTCTGCTGCTGTGCCGCCTGCAAGGCCTGCTGCGCCTGCTGAAGCTGGAACTGAAGCTGCTGGATCCGATTCTGTGCCTGCACCAGTGCGGCTTCCTGCACCACGGCCATCTGGGTCACGCGGTAACGGGCTTCTGGGTATTTCTGGAATTCCTGCGCAATAAACTGGTCTGCCTGTGGGTCAATCGCGGGCAGGTTGGGCTGGCTTGCGGGTACGCTGCCAAAGCCGTTCTGGGCGGCTCCACCAACACGGGCCATGAATTTTTCAATAAGGTCGCGTTCTTCGTTTGTCATTCCATACCTTCCCGCCCTGCCGGGCCAATTACAGCACCAGAGCTTTGTGCCAGAACACTCTGGCCAAGATGTGGCGCGCCCACAAGCCTGTTACAAGAGAGACCCCCACAAAGGAAACCCTGCCATAAGGCCTGCCTTCTCTTCCGGTCTGGCGCGTGGGGCTGTATGGTGTGGCCACGCGTGCCCTGCGCACATTCAACCTGACCGTCATATTGCGGAGTTTCATCCATACCATGGACCCGGCGTCTCCCCGCCCCACAGAGCGGCCCCTCTCCTTTCAGGACCTTATCCTGACCCTGCACCAGTTCTGGTCAAAACAGGGGTGCGCCATTCTCCAGCCCTATGATCAGGAAATAGGTGCAGGCACACTCTCCCCCCACACAACGCTGCGGGCTTTGGGGAGCAAACCCTGGAAGGCCGCCTACGTGCAGCCCTGCCGCCGCCCGTCCGATGGACGGTACGGGGAAAACCCCAACCGCCTCCAGCATTACTACCAGTATCAGGTCCTGCTTAAACCCACTCCTGAAGAAAGCCAGAAACTGCTGCTGGACAGCTACCGTGCCATCGGGATTGACCCCGACAAGCACGATATCCGCTTTGTGGAAGATGACTGGGAAAACCCGACCATTGGCGCATGGGGCCTGGGCTGGGAAGTGTGGTGCGATGGCATGGAGGTCACGCAGTTCACCTATTTCCAGCAGGTTGGCGGTATTCCCGTAACCCTGCCCTCCACGGAGCTGACATACGGGCTGGAACGTCTGGCCATGTATGTGCAGGGCGTGGAAAACGTGTACGACCTCGACTACAACGGCGCAGGCCTGACCTACGGCGATGTGTTCCTGCGGGCCGAGCAGGATTACTCACGCCATAATTTTGAACTGGCCAACACGGAGCGTCTTTTCCAGCACTTTAGCGATGCGGAAAAGGAAAGTGTTGCACTGGCCGAGGCAGGCGTTGCCCAGCCTGCTTATGACCAGTGCCTTAAGGCCAGCCATCTGTTCAACCTGCTTGATGCCCGCGGCGTCATCAGCGTAAGCGAACGCGCGGCCTATATTGGCCGGGTGCGCACACTGGCAAAACTGTGTTGCGAAACCTGGCTGGCAGGCGAGGACAAATAAGACCATGCCCGAATTGCTGATTGAACTTTTTTCAGAAGAAATCCCCGCCCGCATGCAACAGCAGGCCGGCGAAAACCTGCTCCGCCTGCTGGGCGAGGCGCTGGCCCCGCTCAACCCTGTGGATGCCAGAAGCTATACCGGCCCCCGCCGGATTGCCGCCTCCCTCAACCTGGATGCCATGGTGCCCGGCCGCACCGTTTCCGAACGTGGCCCGCGTGAGAACGCACCAGAAAAGGCTCTGGAGGGCTTTACCCGCAAACATGGCGTGAGCAAGGACGCCCTGACCCTGCAGAACGGGTTCTGGATGCTCGAGCGTGAAGAAGCCCCTATTGGGGCCGCTGCGCATATTGCCGCCATTATGCCCGACCTGCTGCGCCGTTTCCCCTGGCCCAAATCCATGCGCTGGGGTGCTGGCAGCACCATGACATGGGTCCGCCCCCTGCGGCGGATTGTCTGCCTGCTGGACGGCCAGATCGTACCATTTTCCATGGCTACGGCAGACGATAACGGCCACAACCTGAGCGCTTCCAACCAGACCGAGGGGCATCGCTTCCTCAACCCCGGTGTTATGGACGTGACCAGTGCCGCACAATGGCAGCAGGGCCTGCATGAACGCCATGTGATGGTGCATGCCGCCGAACGCCGTGAGGCCATTACCACGGGGCTGAATGCACTGGCACAGGCCGAAGGGCTGAGCATTGTGCCCGATGCCGGGTTGGTGGATGAAGTCTCCGGGCTGGTCGAATGGCCTGTTCCCTTCCTGGGGCAGATCGACCCGATCTTCATGGACCTCCCGCCCGAGGTCATGCAGGTGTCCATGCGCGTCAACCAGCGCTATTTTGCCCTGCGCAACAGCGATGGTTCGGCAGCACCACGTTTTGCCTTTGTCGCCAACATCATTCCTACAGATGATGGCTCCCTGGTTGTCAGCGGGAATGAGCGCGTGCTGCGCGCCCGCTTTGCCGATGCCCGGCACTTCTGGAACCTCGACCGCAAGCAAAGCCTTGCCTCCCGCGTGGAAGGGCTGAACACCATCACCTTCCATGCTAAGCTGGGCTCGCAGGGGGAACGTACCCGCCGTATGGTGCGCCTTGCGGCCATTCTGGCTGACATGGTTGGCGCCCCTGCCGCGTTGTGTGAACGCGCTGCCGAGTTGAGCAAAACCGATCTGACAACCGGCATGGTTGGGGAGTTCCCCGAGCTTCAGGGTGTCATGGGTGGGTATTATGCCCGCCATGATGGCGAACAGCCCGAAGTGGCACAGGCCATTAGCGAGCACTACACACCGCGTGGCCCGGGGGACGAGGTGCCGGTAGCCCCGGTTTCCGTCGTGCTGGGTCTGGCAGACCGGTTTGACATGCTGACGGCCTTTTTTGCAGCTGGCGAAAAACCATCCGGCTCGGGCGACCCGTTTGGCCTGCGCCGTGCAGCCCTTGGCATTATCCGCCTGATCCGTGAAAACGGGTTGCGGCTGGATCTGGTTAAACTGTTCACGCTGGCGGCAGAAGCCCTGCCCGAACCCCTGCGCAATGCACCGGATCTGGCCCTATTGCCCCAGTTTATTGCCGAGCGCCTGCGCGTGCAGGTCCGCACCGAAGGGGCACGGCATGATTGCCTTGCCGCGATTTCGGTCGGTAATGAAGACACGGACATCGTGCGTCTGCTCGCCCGCGCACAGGCATTGCAGACCATGCTGGAAACCGAGGACGGCCAGAACCTGCTGGCGGCCACCCGCCGTGCCGCCAATATCCTGCGGATTGAGGACAAAAAAGACGGCCCGCATGAAGGCATGCCCGACCCCGCCCTGTTTGAGCAGGACGAGGAACGCGCCCTTTATGCAACGCTACAAACGGTAGAACCCGCCGTGGAGCAGGCTTTTGCTGCCGAGCATTTTGCCGATGCCATGCGGGCCGCAGCCAGCCTGCGCCAGCCCCTTGACCGTTTTTTTGAAGATGTCACCGTTAACGCGCCAGATGCCGCACTCCGCCTGAACAGGCTTAAACTCCTGTCCCGCCTTGTGCGTATGATGCGCCTGATTGCCGACTTCAGCCAGATCGAAGGCTAAAAAACACCCCACCTTCCATGCCGGAAGGTGGGGGCATACACACACGGGTATTCCGCCTTTTGCAGGGCCTGTCTGTTTTTTACGGCCCCGAACGCGAACGACCACCAAAAAACAGGCTGATGATCAGCAGCACCACAAAGACGAACAGCAGAACCTTGGCAATTTCCGAGAACCCCGAGGCCGCACCATTAAATCCGAACAGGGATGCCAGCAGAGCAAAAATAAGAAAAACAATAATCCACCGTATCAACGCCATTCTGGCCTCCCTTCGTCCATGTCCATGCCATGCATGTTCCATGCTTCCATAGGGGCTTAACGCAAAATGGCGACCACGGTTCTGTGGTCGCCATTCTGGCATGACACTTTGTGTTCGACGGCTTAGTGCTCATCCGCCCCGGGAATAAGATCATACCCCGGAGACCCCGGAGCAGGGCCCGGCGGGGGTACATTGCCCACGGCAATGCCGATCAGCTTATCCGCAGCAGGTCCAATTTCACGCGCGTCAATGGCAATGCCCAGATCACCACTACTGCCACCACCCACAGCATAGAGCGTCTGCCCGGCCTTAAGCAGGCCAGAAACCCGCGCGGCCTCACGCGGAGACAGATAAATAACCGAATGATCCTTGAGCACGGCACCCGTCAGATGGCCGCCTGCATCATACAGCGGCATCCAGACCTCACCATGCAGAACAAGGTCTGGCCCGGCTATCATTTCGGGGGAATGCAACGGCATTTCAATAAAGCTGTCCTGCACCGTACGCCCACGCGGGCTTGCCACGCTAAAGGCACGGATAATCGGCAGGACCTGCCCCTTGATACCGCGAATGTCCACCTTGTCCCCAACCTTGATCAGGCCTGCAAAGGTATGGGCCTGTTCGGGGGAGACAAAAACCTGCGTGCCATCATCAAGCACAAAGCCGACAATGCCGCCGTGGGGTGCTGGCAGAAACTGCACCACGCTCCCCGTAAACACCGGCAGCACGGACAGGTCATATACGCCTGTGGCCTGCTTTTCCGTTGCGGTCTGCCTGGAGGCAAAGGTGGTGCCGTGGGATGACGCCTCCTTATGTGCAGGGGCTGCCACCGCAACAGAAGACGCCAGAATCAAACCAGACAAACTAAGCAAAGAGCGCATGAAACAACCACTAAGGACAGGCGCGCCCTGCCCCACCGGGGCAGAACGCGGCAATGCGTGAGACTCGTATGCATACTCTGCCATGAAGGCCCATTCCCGCAAGAGCGGGAATAGCGCGTCAGTGACGGAAATGACGCATACCAGTAAACACCATGGCAATGCCTGCGGCATCGGCTGCGGCAATCACCTCATCATCACGGATGGACCCGCCGGGCTGTATAACGGCTGTTGCACCGGCAGCCACAATGGTTTCCAGCCCATCCGCAAAGGGGAAGAACGCGTCGGAGGCAGCAACGGAACCCTGCGTCAGAGGGGTGGACTGGCCGGCGGCCTTGGCGGCTTCCCCACTTTTGCTGGCAGCAATGCGGGCGGAGTCCACGCGGCTCATCTGCCCGGCACCAATGCCCACCGTGGCGCAATCCTTGGCGTACACAATGGCATTGGACTTGACATGCTTTGCCACCCGGAAGGCAAAGATCAGGTCCTGCATTTCCTGTTCCGTGGGAACGCGCTTGGTGACAACCTTCAGCGCCTCAGGAGCAATCCGTCCGTTATCGCGCGTCTGGGCCAGAAAGCCCCCGGCAACCGAGCGCACAACCGTACCAGCAGCAGTGGGGTCAGGCAGGCCACCGGTCAGCAGCAGGCGCAGGTTCTTTTTGCGTGCCAGCAGGGCCTTTGCATCGTCCGCAGCGTCGGGAGCCACAATGACTTCGGTAAAGATAGTGGAAATCTTTTCCGCCGTGACCGCATCCAGCGGACGGTTCAGGGCGACAATACCCCCAAAGGCAGAAACCGGGTCACACCGCAGGGCCTGATCCCAAGCCGAGGTCAGCGTGTCTGCAACGGCAACACCGCAGGGATTGGCGTGTTTGACAATGACCACAGCTGGCGCATCAAACTCGGCAACAGCCTCAAACGCGGCATCTGTATCGTTGATGTTGTTATAAGACAGCGCCTTGCCCTGCACCTGTACGGCCGTGGCCACACCGGGGCGGGTGCTGCCATCGCGGTAAAAGGCTGCCTGCTGGTGGGGGTTTTCACCATAACGCAGGATTTCAGCCCGCTGGCCAGCCAGAGCAAACCGTTCGGGGAACGCATCCTGCGCCTGCGCTGCAAACCATGCCGCAATAGCCGCATCATACGCAGCCGTGCGGGCATAGGCTGCACCAGCATAAAAGCGGCGCATGTCCAGCGTGGTGCCACCATCGCCCAGCGCATCAATCAGCCCTTCATACTGGGCCGGATCGGTCAGTACCACCACATGCGCGTGGTTTTTGGCAGCTGCACGGATAAGGGCCGGGCCACCAATATCAATATTTTCAATGCAGGTTTCGGCATCGGCGCCAGATGCAACCGTTTTTTCAAACGGGTAGAGGTTCACGGCAACCAGATCAATCGGGCCAATGCCATGGTCTTTCATCTGCTCGACATGCGCGGGCAGGTCACGGCGGCCAAGGATACCCCCATGAATTTTGGGTACCAGCGTTTTAACGCGGCCATCCAGAATTTCGGGGAACCCCGTATAATCCGACACTTCCGTAACAGGCACGCCAGCATCACGCAGGGCTTTGGCGGAACCGCCCGTGGACAGGATTTCCGCCCCCTGCGCCACAAGGGCCCGGGCCAGATCAAGCAGACCGGCTTTGTCGGATACGGAAATAAGGGCGCGACGGATAGGAAGCGTCGTCTGGCTCATGGGTGGACCTTTCGCACGGCAAAAAACGTAATGCGGCTGATTAGCCAACATGCCGCGCAGAGGCAACCAGCCGGAACAAAGAAGATGGACACCGCCTAACGGCGGGTAAACGTCCAGTAAAGTGGCTGACGGCCTGCGGCTATGGCCTTGGCCTCATACCGGGTGGGGAACCAGCCATCGGGGCGGATGGTCGCCGGGGGTGGTGCCTCAAAATACGGCTGTGCGGACATGACCTCCTGTACCCAGGCCTGATAGGTCGGGTCGTCACTGGCGACGCGCCAGACAGCACCGGGTTTGAGCACACGGGCACAGAGTTCCACATTCTGCGGATGCACAAACCGGCGTTTGGCATGCCGGGCCTTGGGCCACGGGTCAGGGAACATCAGGAACAGCCGGTCCAGACTGGCATCGGGCAGGGCCCGCAGCACCAGACGCGCATCATCATCCCACAGGCGGAGCATATCCGGCAGCGGGGCGGTGGCTTCCTGCTCAACAGGTACAAGCTTGTTCAGCAGCGAACACAGACCGTTATGAAAAACTTCGGAGGCTATATAGCCGACTTCGGGGTGTGCTTTGGTCTGGGCCAGCACATGCTCGCCCCCACCAAAGCCGACCTCGAACCAGATCTGTTGTGGCGCATGGCCAAAAACAGAAGCTGGGTTCGCTGCCTTATCCAGCGGAAACCGCAGGCGTGGCAGCGTTTCGTCCAGCAGGCGTTCCTGACGGGGGCGGAGCGGATGCCCACGCTGGCGGCCATACAGCCTTTCCGGCGGGGGTTTTACATCCACTGCTTCGGGCTGGCCGGCAATGGCCTGACCTTTTGCCTCCGTCATGAACTCGCTACCTTTATATCAGCGCTTCAGGGCGCTGCGCAGGGCGTCCACCAGATCGGTGCGTTCCCATGTAAAGGTATCCAGCTTGTCATCCGGCGTACGGCCAAAGTGACCATAAGCAGATGTGGTCGCATAGATCGGACGGTTCAGGCGCAGGTGCTTGCGAATACCGCGCGGCGTCAGGTCCATGACTTCACGCAGGATTTCACCCAGACGGGCTTCATCCACATCCTTACCGCTTTCATCCAGGTCCACGTAAACGGACAGCGGATGAGACACGCCAATAGCGTAGGAAAGCTGGATGGTGCAGCGGTCTGCAAGACCAGCAGCCACAACGTTCTTGGCAAGGTAACGGCAGGCATAAGCTGCGGAACGGTCAACCTTGGTCGGGTCCTTACCGGAGAATGCACCACCACCATGGGGGGCTGCACCGCCGTAGGTGTCCACAATGATCTTACGACCCGTCAGGCCGCAGTCCCCATCGGGGCCACCAATAACGAACACGCCGGTCGGGTTGGCGTAGAATTCGCTTTCAGGCGGCATCCAGCCTTCGGGCAGCACGCTGCGGGTTACGTCCAGCAGACGATCGCGCAGAATTTTCTGGTCCGCACCTTCATCATGCTGTGTGGAGATCACAACAGAAGTGGCACCAACCGGACGACCGTTGACGTAACGCAGGGTCACCTGGCTTTTGGCATCGGGCTGGAGGCCTGCAACGCGCTCATCACCAGCGCGACGCAGGTCACGGATGGTGTGCAGGATGCGGTGCGCATAATACAGCGGCGCAGGCATGAGGGTGTCTGTCTCGTTAGAGGCATAACCGAACATGATGCCCTGATCGCCTGCACCTTCGTCCTTGTCCGATGTGCTGTCCACACCAACGGCAATGTCAGCGGACTGAGCATGCAGGTAGTTGGAAGCTTCGGCATGACGCCAGGAGAAGCCGGCCTGATCGTACCCAATATCCTTAACAGCTTCACGAGCCAGATGGATCAGCTGCTCGGAGGTTACGGACTCGGGGCCACGCACTTCACCAGCCAGAACGATACGGTTGGTCGTTACCAGCGTTTCACACGCTACGCGCGCTTCGGGGTCTGCCGCCAGATACGCGTCCAGAACGGTATCGCTGATCCGGTCAGCAACTTTATCGGGATGACCTTCGGAAACTGATTCCGAAGTAAACAGAAAATCGCCGTCTTTACGCATGATGGTGCCGTTCGCCCCACGCCAGTGAAAAAAGAAAACAGGTAACCATCCCCAAAAAAGGGGACGGCATCCTATGGCGGCATAGAAAGTAATGGTCAAGAGCCATACGCCACCAGCGCAAAAGACAAGCCCCTGTTTTCAGCCCTGCGCCAGACGCGGGGCACGCCCCACGCCGCCTGCTTTGGCCCTTACAACGGGGGCAGGCCCAGTACGTCTTCCATGCTGTAAAGCCCTGCTTCCCGCCCTTTTGCCCACAATGCGGCGCGTACTGCACCCGTGGCAAAAATACGCCGGTCAAAAGCCCGGTGCGACAGGGTAATCTGCTCATCAGCAGATGTGAAAAGAACGTCATGTTCCCCCACAATCTGCCCACCACGCAGGGCGGCAAAGCCAATGGCACCGGGTTTGCGGGGGCCTGTCAGGCCATCACGCCCGCTTTCACGCACGTCTTCCAGCGCCACACCACGGCCAAGAGCCACAGCCTGACCAATGGCAAGTGCTGTGCCAGAAGGCGCATCCACCTTCTGCCTGTGATGCATTTCCACAATTTCCGCATCGTAGGAGTCTGCTGGCAAGGCCTGCCCCATCATCTGGGCAAGGCGGCGCACCAGCGTGACACCGGGGGAAAAGTTGGCAGCATGCACAATGGTGATGTCACCCGCGGCATCCCGCAGCGCCTGGTTCTGCTGTGCGGAAAGGCCCGTTGTGCCCAGCACCCAAGCCACCCCCGTACCAACCAGCGCCTGCGCACTCGACGCAACCGTATCGGCATGCGTGAAGTCGATCACAACCTCGCATTCCTTTGCCAGTGCGGACATGCTTGTAAACAGCGGAATACCCGCAGGCAGGCCCGCGGCCTGCTCGGGCGAACGGGTGGTGCCACCGGCTACGGTCGCCCCGGCTGCCAGCACTTCCTCAACCAGCAAACGCCCTACGCGGCCTGTAATCCCTGCAATACCAATGCGCATGTGTGTTATTCCGATCCTTCAAAAAAATCACGCACGCGGCGGAAGAAGCCTGTGTGCTCGGGGCTGTGTTTGATGTCCTCGCCCGCTTCTTTCTCAAATTCTTCAAGCAGTTCACGCTGGCGCTTGGTCAGCACCTGCGGTGTTTCCACCGTGACCTGAATATACATATCCCCCCGCGCACTGGACCGCAGGACCGAGAAGCCCTTGCCCCGCAGGCGGAAATGCGCGCCGGTCTGTGTGCCTGCCGGGATTTTAACAATGGTGCGGCTACCATCAATAACCGGCACTTCTATTTCGGTCCCCAGAGCGGCCTGCGCCATACGCAGGGGTACGCGGCAATACACGTTGGCACCATCGCGCTGGAAGATGGAGTGCTCGGAAACGGAAACATGCACATACAGGTCACCCGGCGGCACACCATTGCCACCGGCTTCTCCCTCCCCTGTCAGGCGGATGCGGGTTCCGTCCTCAACACCTGCGGGGATCTGCACCTTTATGGTGCGTTCCTGCTCCACAGTCCCTTCCCCACGGCAGGCTTTGCAGGGGTCCTTGACCACGCGACCCGCGCCATGGCAGGTCGGGCAGGCCCGTTCCACCACAAAAAAGCCCTGCTGGGCACGCACCTTGCCTGCCCCGTGGCAGCTTGGGCAGGTTTCCACCCCGGCGGCACCACTGTTGGAACCCGTGCCATGGCAGGTATCACAGGCAACACGGGTAATAACCCGTACGTCCTTTTCAACGCCTGCAAATGCTTCTTCGAGCGTGATTTCAACATGGGTCTGGATGTCGTTCCCACTCCGGGCCTGCCCACCACGGCGGCCCATCATGTCCCCGAACATCTGCTCAAAAATATCGCCCAGACCGCCGCCGCCAAATCCGTTAAAGTCGAACCCGCCGGGGCCAGCCCCGCCCCCTTCAAACGCTGCATGGCCGAAGCGGTCGTAAGCGGCGCGCTTCTGCTCGTCCTTGAGCACATCGTAAGCCTGATTGATTTCCTTGAACTTGGCTTCCGCTGCATCATCCCCCGGGTTCCGGTCGGGATGAAACTTCATGGCCATCTTGCGATAGGATTTTTTAATTTCCTCGGCAGAGGCCGTGCGGGTTACCTCAAGAATTTCGTAGTAATCAAGCTGAGTAGCCATGAAAGTCCTCTTGGGGCTGCCTCTTGCATGAGCACAGCATCTGTCCAGAATGTAAAATGTAAAACGGCGTCCGCCTTATAAAAAGCACGGACGCCGGAAAGATAATGCATTGAGGCCATGCTTGTCACATGGCCTCACGGGCTGCATGCGTCCGATCAGGACTTCTTGTTTTCGTTCACGTCTTCAAAGTCGGCGTCAACGATGTCTTTTTCGTCTGCCTTGGCACCAGCGGCACCGGCTTCAGCACCTTCGGCTTCCTGACCTGCCTTGTAGGCGGCTTCACCCACCTTCATGGCGGCCTGTGTCAGGCGTTCCGTTGCACTCTTGAGGGCTTCAACATCCGTGCCTTCCAGAGCAGACTTAACGGCGGCAATGGCACCTTCGGCTTCGGTCTTGTCCGCAGCAGGAACCTTGTCACCCACTTCAGACAGGGACTTTTCGACCTGATGCACAAGGGATTCCGCACTGTTGCGGGCTTCCACCTGCTCGCGCTTGGCCTTATCGGCTGCTGCGTTGGCTTCTGCGTCCTTGACCATCTTTTCGATGTCATTGTCAGACAGACCACCAGATGCCTGGATCTTGATCTGCTGTTCCTTACCGGTGGCCTTGTCCTTGGCGGAAACGGACACAATGCCGTTGGCGTCAATGTCAAAGGTCACTTCAATCTGGGGCACGCCGCGCGGTGCTGCAGGAATACCGGTCAGGTCGAAGTTGCCAAGCAGCTTGTTGTCAGCCGCCATTTCACGTTCGCCCTGATAGACCTTAATGGTCACAGCGCCCTGATTGTCTTCCGCCGTGGAGAACACCTGGCTCTTTTTGGTCGGGATGGTCGTGTTGCGGTCGATCAGGCGGGTGAACACACCACCCAGCGTTTCAATCCCCAGAGACAGCGGAGTTACGTCGAGCAGCAGAACGTCCTTGACGTCACCCTTGAGCACTGCACCCTGAATGGCGGCACCAATGGCAACCACTTCATCGGGGTTCACGTTGCGGGCAGGGTCCTTACCAAAGAATTCCTTAACCGTTTCGATCACCTTGGGCATGCGGGTCATACCGCCGACCAGAATGACTTCATCAATCCCCGAAGCAGACAGACCGGCATCCTTCAGCGCAGCTTTGCAGGGTTCAAGCGTGCGGCTGATCAGGTCATCCACAAGGCTTTCCAGCTTGGCGCGGGTCAGCTTGACCACAAGGTGCTTGGGGCCAGAGGCATCGGCCGTGATGAACGGCAGGTTGATTTCGGTTTCCTTGGAGGAGGACAGCTCAATCTTGGCTTTTTCTGCTGCTTCCTTCAGGCGCTGCAGGGCCAGCTTGTCGGAGCGCAGGTCGATGCCCTGTTCGCGCTTGAACTCGTCGGCCAGGAACCCGATGATACGGTTATCAAAGTCTTCCCCACCCAGGAACGTGTCCCCGTTGGTGGATTTCACTTCGATCACGCCATCAGAAATTTCCAGCACGGAAACGTCGAACGTGCCGCCGCCAAGGTCATACACAGCCACGGTGCCGCCGCTCTTCTTTTCCAGCCCGTAAGCCAGAGCCGCTGCGGTGGGTTCGTTGATGATACGCAGCACTTCCAGACCGGCAATACGACCGGCGTCCTTGGTTGCCTGACGCTGGGCATCGTTAAAGTATGCGGGCACCGTAATAACGGCCTGCGACACTTTTTCGCCCAGATATGCTTCCGCCGTTTCCTTCATCTTGCCCAGAATGAAGGCAGAAATCTGGGACGGTGCGTAGTTTGTGCCGCGGGCTTCAACCCATGCGTCACCATTGTCACCTTTGACAATGCTGTAAGGGACCATGCCCTTGTCCTTCTGGACGGTCGCATCATCAAAGCGGCGGCCGATCAGGCGCTTTACGGCATACAGGGTGTTGGTGGGGTTGGTAACAGCCTGACGCTTGGCGGCCTGTCCGACCAACATTTCACCACCTTCGGTGAAAGCGACCATGGACGGCGTCGTGCGTGCGCCTTCGCTGTTTTCGATGACTTTTGTTTCGTTACCTTCGCGCACGGCCACGCAGGAGTTGGTGGTGCCGAGGTCGATACCAATGACTTTGCTCAATTTCGTGCTCCTTTTAGCGACTTCATCCGACCCGAAGCATCAGACAAAGCCCTTTTTTATCGTAACCGACTGAACCCGGACCAAAGTCGGGGCGCAATCAGAATGACCAACCTGATGTATGGTGCGGTTTTCCCTTTTTCAAGAAGGAAAAACCACTCTGCGGGAAGGTTTTTTATCTTCCCTCCCACGCAGTGTTACTGGGCGTCACCAGCCTTGGCCACAACCACCATGGCGGGCTTGAGCAGACGACCATGCAGCGTCCATGTTGGTGTCCATGCCTGCATGACCGTACCGGGGGTATGCTCGGCGCTGGGCTGTTCGGCCATGGCCTGATGCAGATTGGCGTCAAACGCTTTGCCAGCGGGGTTGTCGCTCTTGATCCCGTGCCGTTCCAGAATGGACAGGAAGGAACGTTCCGTACTTTCAATCCCCTCGCGCATCTTGGTCACAACCGTGTCCTCACCCTCGGTCTGGGCAGGCAGGCTGTCCAGCGCGCGGCGCAGGTTTTCGGCGGCTTCCACCACATCACGCGCGAATTTCTGCACCGCGTACTGGCGGGCATCTTCCACGTCGCGCTTGGCGCGGGCCATCAGGTTCTGGTTTTCGGCTTCAGCACGCAGCCATTTTTCCTTGAACTCCGTAACCGAGCGTTCAAGGTCCTGCACGTGTGCATCGGCGGCATTCTCGGCAGCACCTGCCTGCTGGGGGGCTGCCTGTTCGGCCGGAGCCGGATCTACCGGGGTCTCGACCTGTGTGGGTTCTGTATCTTGGGTCATGTAGCAAGAAGTAGGCAACACCGCCCCAGCCGACAAGACCCGTTGACCCCCTGCAATGCAGGATTTTATGCACGGCAGCCATTGGCCGGAAAAAAGCGTGCATCACGCCATTCCCCCTCTTGGCATTGGAAGCCTGCGGCGCCTAAGCTAAACAGCTTGCGCTGATGGCAAGGGATAAAGGAACACACAAACGATGACAGAGCGCACCAAGCAGACAATTGCGCTGGTTGATGATGATCGCAATATTCTGACATCGGTTCAGATGACCCTGGAAGCAGAGGGTTTTAACGTCCGGACCTATACGGATGGCGAATCGGCATTGCAGGGGCTGACGGCCTACCCGGTCGATCTGGCTATTCTGGACATTAAAATGCCCCGTATGGACGGCATGGAACTGTTGCAGCGCCTGCGCACGCGCTCCAACCTGCCCGTTATTTTCCTGTCCTCCAAAAATGAGGAAGTGGACCAGCTTATGGGCCTGCGGCTGGGGGCGGATGACTATATTACCAAGCCCTTCTCCCAGCGCCTGCTGCTGGAGCGCATTCGCGCGCTGCTGCGCCGCAACGAGGTCAGCCGGGCGGAAGCCAACGGCGCCCCCACAGGTGGGGGTGCGCTCACACGCGGCAATCTCTCGCTTGATGAACTGCGCCACAAATGCACATGGAAAGGGGAGGATGTCCCCCTGACCGTAACCGAGTTCCTGCTGGTCAAAACCCTTGCGCAGCGCCCCGGTCTGGTCAAATCCCGCGACCAGCTGATTGATGCGGCCTACGGAGACACCGTGTATGTGGACGACCGCACCATTGACAGCCACATCAAGCGGGTTCGCAAAAAATTCCGGCAGGTGGATGATGATTTCAACCAGATCGAAACCCTGTACGGCATTGGCTACCGCTACAAGGAAGACTGACCCAAGGGCATGACCAACCGCCCCCCCCTGCTGGCGCACCTGTTTGCACAGGCGCGCAGCCTGCGCATACCCGGCCAGCGCCCGCATAATGGTGGGGTGGAGGCCACGGCAGCCTATCAGGCATCACGCACCCGGCTGATCTCCCCCCTCATGCGCCGTGTGCTGCTGGTGAATATCCTGCCGCTGGCCTTGCTGGGGCTTACGGTGCTGTTCCTTAACCAGTTCCGCAACAGCCTGCTGGCGACCGAGGTAACCGCCCTGCGCGAGCAGGCCCGCATTTACGCCGGAGCACTGGGGCAGAGTGCCGTACGCGCCGCCCACCCCCACGCCGCCCAGCTACAGGACCGTGGGTACGAGCTGGAAGCCGCACTGGCCCGCCCTCTCCTCCAGCGCCTGACCGAACCCAGCCCCAACGCCCATGCCCGCCTGTTTGGCCCCGATGGCCGGCTGGTCGCGGATAACCTGATTGATGTGGCCGACACGCTGGACACACCACCGGAGCCGCACCACTTCCGCTCCCATACCATTCCCTTCCCCCCCGCGTACCAGCCGGGCATTTACGAGCGGTTTTTAACGTGGCTGTGGTCTGGCCATAATCCGGGCATTGTCACCCTCAATACCGATGAGGAAGATATTCCCGACCGCCCGGACCGCCCACAGCGCCTTGACGGTACAGACCACCCACCGCCAGAAGCCCCGCCCTATATTCGCCGCACATCCCGTGGCAGGCTGATTATTACGGTGGCCGAGCCCGTTATGCGCGATGGCTGGACGGTGGGCGTAATCCAGCTGACCCGCGTGGCCTCGCAGGTTGACCGCTCGCTGTTTGCCATCCGTTCGACCATTCTCTCGCTCTTTTTTCTGGCACTGGTGCTGACGGTCCTGCTGTCGTGGTATCTTTCGCTCACTATTGCGCGGCCATTGCTGCGGCTGGCGGCCTCGGCACAGGTCATGCGGGACACCACGGGGCGCACAGGCACGGTGCCCGCACGCCTGCTGGCCCGACGGGACGAAATTGGTGATGTCGCCCGCGCCCTGCAGGCCAGCGCACAGGCATTGTGGAAGCGTATGGACGCCATTGAACGCTTTGCGGCCGATGTCAGCCACGAGATCAAAAACCCGCTGACCTCCATCCGCTCCGCGATCGAAACCCTGCTGCGCATAGAAGACCTCAACCAGCAGCGCCGCCTGCTGACCATTATCAATGATGACGTGCGCAGGCTGGACCGGCTGATTACCGATATTTCCGACGCCAGCCGACTGGATGCGGAAATGTCGCGCGCCAAGGCCCGCCCCGTAGCGGTTGGCCCGCTGCTGGCTGTTCTAACGGAAATTCATCAGGCCACACGTCAGGACGGGCAGCCGGTTATGGTGACCGATGTGCAGGATGACACCCCCGAGCACCCGCTGACTGCTCTGGCCGTAGAAGACCGTCTGGTGCAGGTGCTGCGCAACCTGATCGGCAATGCCATATCGTTTTCTCCCTCCAATGGGCAGATTACCCTGCATGCCGCAGCCAATGGTAAAATGGTCCGCATTTCCGTCTCGGATCAGGGGCCGGGGATTCCTCAGGCCAAGCTGGATTCCATTTTTGACCGCTTTTATTCAGAACGCCCCAAAAGCGAGAACTTTGGCCAGCATTCCGGCCTTGGCCTGTCCATCAGCCGCCAGATCATAGAGGCCCTACACGGCAGCATTGCTGTGGAAAACCTGCATGACCACAAGGGGGGCATAAGCGGGGCCCAGTTCATTATCGAACTGCCCCGCGTGCTGAGCCTGCCGCCACGCTAGACGTGGCGGGGTATGGCGTTGTGGGGCGTCAGAACCCTGCTGCCACGTCCATATCTTCCTCTTCCGGCACGTTGATGATCAGATCAACCGTGATTTTTGGTACCGAAGAGGGAGCATCCTTAAGCCACATCATGGTCATGCCCGGTGATGTGGTAGGAAAAAACTGGCGAAAAACCGGAAAACTGGCAGGAAACTCATCCGCATCCGCAATATGGCAGACAATGCGGCTGACGTCGCGCAATGTCAGATCATGCGGCTCCAGCAAGGTTACGGCTTCTTCAAAGGCTGCCCGGCACTGGTCGGCAAGGTCCACCCCCCGGAACTGGGGGGCATGCAGCCCGGCAAGCTCAAAGCCACCCGCCGTTTGCACGACACGCGGACGACTGGCGACGGAACGTGGGGTCCGTGTCAGGGTTTTATCTTTCATCACGGAATGATGATGTAAGGCAGCCGCGCGGGAACCGCAATTTTCCCTTTCGTAACAAATGCACCACCTTGGGTCGGTTGGCCTCATTCCTTAACATCCGGTATAGCTGGTCTGAGCAGAATGCCTTCTCTTTCCGCATAAAACTGCTTTAAACTCGCGCCGCATCCGAATTGCGCGCCAGAGGCCACCAACGGCCCGGTGGGAGCATGCCTCTGTTCGGACAATAAAAAGGAAGAGCCGGCCATGCACATGGCGGATGATACGTCGGTTCCGCGCCGCATTCTGCTGGTGTCTGGTCTGTCCGGGGCGGGCAAGTCTTCCATCCTGCGGATTCTGGAAGACCTTGACCACGAGGTGATCGACAACCCGCCACTTGGCATGCTGGACGATATTGTAGCCCGCGCAGAACGGCCTGTGGCCATAGGGGTCGATTCCCGCACAAGAGGGTTTGATGCGTCCGCCGTGCTGGCGGCTCTGGCCCGCCTGCGGGTTAACCCCCACCTGCGCGTGGAGCTGATTTACGCCACAGCGGACGAAAGTGTGCTCCTCCGCCGCTATACCGCCACCCGGCGGCGGCACCCGCTAGCCCCCCATAGCAGCATAAAGGAAGGTATAGAGGCCGAAGTCGCCCTGACCGCCCCCCTGCGCGCCGCAGCCGATCTGGTGATCGACACCACCGATATGCCCCCACCAGACCTGCGGCAGTTTGTGGAAAGCCGGTTTAGCCCGTGGCTTGGTGGTGCAAGCGAAGGGCTGACTGTTACCCTTATGTCCTTCGCCTACCCCGCGGGCCTGCCACGGGAGGCGGATATTGTGTTTGATGCCCGCTTCCTGCGGAACCCGCATTACGTAGCCGAACTGGCCCCCAAAACCGGACTGGATGGGGATGTTGCAGCCTACGTAACCCACGACCCGGACTACCTGCCTTTTCTGAACCAGATCCACGCCATGCTCCAGCTTGTGCTGCCGCGCTTTGTGCAGGAAGGCAAAAAATACGCCACCATCGCCATTGGCTGCTCAGGTGGTCGGCACCGCTCGGTTACACTGGTGGAAGCGCTGGCCAAACGCCTGTCCGCCCCCGATGGCATGGGCCATTACAAGGGGTCTGGCCAATGGCCGATCATGATCATGCACCGCGAACTGGCCCGGCAAGGCATAAGTGCCTGGCGCTGGGCCAGAAAACCGACCGAAACCACACGGGTCGATCCTTACTGAGCAACCGGCCTGCCGCCAAGCCGTAATCTGGATATGGGTGTTGAGCACGTGCGCTCAGGCATGGCCCGCCTGCCCGCTCAGACGGGCTGGGTCAATGTTGATGGACGCCAGAGCCCGCCGCCACTTAACGGTATGGTCCATGCCAAAAATCAGCTCACGCGTGGCGGGCACCACCATCCATGCATCGTGCTGAAAAATTTCCTGCTCAAGCTGCCCCGCAGACCAGCCCGCATGCCCCATGGCCAGCAGGGCATCCTGCGGGCCTCCCCCCTGTGCTATGTCCTGCAGTACATCCATGCTGGAGGTGAGTGTCACATTCTCGGTAATACGCAGGCTGTCCTGACCACTCCACTCCCCAGAATGCAGAACAAGGCCATGCCCCTCTTCCACCGGGCCGCCAGCGCACAGGCCAATCCTGCGCACCGGGGGAACAGGGGTAATATGCAACTGCTCCAGCAGATCATCAAAATCTGGGCGGGGCAGGCGTTGTTGATAACAAGCCCCATGGCCCCTCCATCTGGCGTATGGCTGCACATGTAGATAAGGGATTGCCCGAACGCGGTCCCCCCAAGCATAGGCGTTGCCACCAGCAGCATACCTGCCAGCGAAAGGCCGTTATCCATAACAGCAGGGGCGAGTTGGGGCGTGTTTGCGAATACCATCCCCCAAGATATGAGAAACACTTCCTTTTTTGGCAAGATTGCCAGCACAACTGTTGTCTGTAATTCTATGCATCCGACACATATTGCTCAATTTTCAGGACACCTGTCCATGAACACCCTCTCCCGTTTTTTGAATGCACTCGACAGCTACAAGGTCACGGACGGCAGCCAGTTCCGGCTGGGCGACCACAACCCCGATGATGATGGGCATCTGGGACTGGACAAGGACACGGGCAAAAAACTGCTCAGGCAGGTCAAGGGTCTGCTACAGGACCTTCAGGAACTTCTGTACGCCAACCAGACCCACTCGCTCCTGATCATTCTGCAAGGCATGGATGCCGCTGGCAAGGATGGCACGATCAAGCACGTCATGTCCGGCGTGAACCCGCAAGGCGTTGCCGTAACCTCCTTCAAGCAGCCCGGCCCGACCGATCTGCTGCATGGTTTTTTGTGGCGCATCCATGCTGCTGCACCGCAGGCAGGGCGCATCGTTATTTTTAATCGCAGCCAGTATGAGGATGTTCTGGTCAGCCGCGTCCACCCTGACCTGCTTAAAAACGGGCATGTTCCCGGGGCACTCAACACCCCCGAATTCTGGGATGGCCGCTACAGCGACATCCGCCACCTTGAACACTACCTGAGCAGGCAGGGCACAATTGTGCTCAAATTCTTCCTGAACATCTCACGCGAGGAACAGCGCGAACGCCTGCTGGCCCGGCTGGATATTCCTGAAAAACGCTGGAAATTTTCCCCCTCGGACCTGCATGAGCGCGAGTACTGGGATGATTACGCAACTGCTTACCAGGATGCCATTGCCCAGACCGCGCGCGCACATGCCCCATGGATTATCGTGCCTGCCAACCACAAATGGTATGCACGTCTTGTGGTTATTGGCACCATTATCCGGGCCTTGCACAATTTGCGGCAGGTTACCCCACAGCCCAACCCCGACGTCATGCGCCAGCTTGATGACTACCGCACACGCCTGTTGCAGGAAAAACCCTGAAACACCTCCCCCATTGCGGTACAAGCCGCAATGGGGGGAAACTCCTCTGGGGTACAGGCAAACCCTGCTTAAATAGCTTTTGTTTTACAGGCTGGTTTCCAAAACCCCATACCAGCCAAGGCCTTTATAGGTTTCATACCCCGGCGTATGGGCATAAGCGATCAGCTTATCCCCGCTTACGTAGTAGCCACGCTCCGCCTGCGGTGTGAACTTGTAATAATCGCCCGACACACCACTACCGTTAGACGATGCAATAATACGCTTGTGGGCATCTACCAGCATAACGCGCGTCTGCCCCCGTTCCACATCGGACAGGCGCACACCGTTTACAATGGCTTCGGCCTGCGGTGCCCAGTCAAACGCAATGCCGAGCACACCTAGAACCTGCCCGCGCGCATCCCCACCCGCGCGGATGGCGGTGCTGTAAATGGCGGCCTGTTCGTTATTGAGTGCCTGCACACGGTTAACGTCTGCTACCGCATATTCCTCCCCACTTTGCGTGCGCATGGCTTTTGCGAACCATGCCTCGCCCGACATATCGCTCCCTTCCAGAGAACGGTGTGTCTGCGGGCGGCCACAGGCCACCACCTTGCCTCTGGGGTCAACAATAAAAAGATCAAGATAAACAGTATAGGATTTTAAAATTGTTGCCAGACGCTCCGCAGCATACTGGTACGCTTGGGGGGTTGCACTTTCCAGCGCCTGCACAACGGCACTATCGGTTGCCCACCACCTTACGTCGCACGAGCGTTCGTACAGATTACGGTCAATCAGATCCACAACATTCAGGGCCAGGTCGGTCATACGTTCCCCCTTGCCGCGCAAAAGCAGATCGTTCCCGGCCTGTAGCAGGCGCTCGGTGCTGCTGTCCGTTGCACTGCGCAGTTCGGAGGCAATGCCAACAATACGGGTGGAAATACGCCCCATTTCGTCTGCCAGCAGGCCAAAGGCCGCTCCGGCCTGCCCTACCCGCGCGGCTTCAATGCGTGTGTTGATGGCAAGAAACTTGGCTTCGTTCATGACTGAAGCAATCAGATGAATTTTTTCCCGCGTCATCTGAGAGACTTCGTAAGCAAGTTTTAGAATATCGTCTTGCATGCGGGATATGTCTTTCAATCCGGTATCGAAACAATGTGGCGCATGGGACACACAACCATTTTCGCCAAAACAACAGCAGAATATACTGTATCCCCCTGTTTTGCCGAAATTATTAAGATCTGTAAACTCCTGATTATAAGCCTGTTCCATCCCTATCACGTGCATTTGACACAAGGTTACCGCCCGGTCATGAACACAGCCAGATAAACCTGCTGACCCCGTACAAGGATTCCCATGTTCCACTTTACACGCCGCATGTCCCTGCTGGCCCTATGCGCCGGGCTGGCCCTGCCTACCCTGAACACCCCGGCACAGGCCCGGCACAGACACGCAGATACCAACCTGCCTGCCTCCGTGTCTGCCACATGCGATAATCAGGATTTTCTGAGCAAACAGCAGGCGTTTGAAAACGGTGGACCAAAAGCCGATGCCGCAGTGCATATTTGCGGGACTGTTCTAACTCTTTCCAAAACCGCCAGACAAACCCGTAGCGGCCGACATGGCTATTTTTACATAACGGTTGCACCCAATATTTCCATCCGCATTGTGACCAACCTGGACGAAATGCACACCCCCGCTTGGCCATGGGTCGCCAAGGGCGACAAGGTCGAAGTGGTAGGACGGTATTATTATGATTCAGCCCGCCAGCAGGGCGTGGACTGGACACACCGTGGCACTGGCCGCTCATGGGGCATTCCGGGCTACGTTATTGTCAACGGCACAAAATACGACTGAACAAAAAATGGCTGGCCAGAAAAACTGGCCAGCCAAATATGTTTTTCACAGTGAGTGCAAAAGTTAGTCTGCGGCTTCCTCTTCCTTTTCGCTCCCGCGTTCATCCTCGCCAGAGCTGGAGGCAGCGCTGGCATTGCTCTCCACAATATCAAACGCCAGTTCACCATTCTTGAGGCCGATTTTAACGGCACCCCCTTTGGCCAGACGCCCGAACAGCAGCTCCTCGGCCAGAGGTTTTTTGATGGATTCCTGAATAACCCGACCCAGCGGACGAGCACCGTACAGGCGGTCATACCCTTTTTCTGCCAGCCACTCCTTGGCTGCCGAAGACAGTTCAATGGTCACGTGCCGGTCAGCCAACTGTGCTTCAAGCTGCAGCACGAACTTTTCAACAACCTGGCCGACAATTTCCTGCGTCAGATGAGCGAAGGGAATAACCGCATCCAGCCGGTTGCGGAACTCGGGGGTGAACAGACGCTTGATGGCCTCTTCATCCTCGCCTTCACGCACCTTGCGGCCAAAGCCTACGGCCTCCTTGCTCATGTCGGACGCACCGGCGTTGGTGGTCATGATCAGGATAACATTCCTGAAATCGACCGTTTTGCCGTTATGGTCCGTCAGGCGGCCGTTATCCATAACCTGTAGCAGCACGTTGTACAGGTCGGGATGGGCTTTTTCGATCTCATCCAGCAGCAGCACGGCATGGGGGTGCTGGTCGATGGAATCAGTCAGCAGACCGCCCTGATCAAACCCGACATACCCCGGAGGCGCACCCAGCAGGCGGGAGATGGAATGCCGCTCCATGTATTCGGACATATCAAAGCGGATCAGCTCAATACCCAGCGCGTTGGCAAGCTGGCGGGCCACTTCCGTTTTACCAACCCCTGTGGGGCCGGAGAACAGATAGTTGCCAATCGGCTTTTCCGGATCACGCAGGCCAGCACGCGCCAGTTTGATGGCGGCGGAAAGTGCATCAATCGCCTGATCCTGCCCAAACACCATGCCCTTGAGGTCACGCTCCAGAGAACGCAGCACTTCCTTGTCATCAGCAGAAATGCTTTTGGGCGGAATGCGGGCAATACGGGCGATAATGTCTTCCACATCCTTCAGGTTGACCGTCTTGCGGCGGCGGCCTTCAGGCTGGAGCATGCGCGAAGCCCCGACCTCATCAATCACGTCAATCGCCTTATCGGGCAATTTACGGTCATGAATATAACGTGCGGAAAGTTCCACAGCCCCACGAATAGCCTCCTCCGTGTAGCGGACCTTGTGGTGCTTTTCGTAGCTACCTTTCAGGCCGCGCAGGATCTTGACCGCATCATCAATGCTGGGTTCAGGCACATCAATCTTCTGGAACCGCCTTACAAGAGCACGATCTTTTTCAAAGTGCTGGCGAAACTCCTTGTAGGTGGTCGAACCAATGCACCGCAACGTGCCAGCCGCCAGAGCGGGTTTGAGCAGGTTGGACGCATCCATGGCCCCACCCGATGTTGCACCCGCACCGATAACGGTATGGATTTCATCAATAAACAGAATGGCGTGCGGGTCCTGATCCAGCTCCGTCACAACGGCTTTGAGGCGTTCCTCAAAATCACCGCGGTAGCGGGTGCCAGCCAGCAATGCGCCCATATCCAGCGAATAGATGGTGGATTTCAGCAGCACTTCGGGCACGCTGCCTTCCACAATCCGGCGGGCAAGCCCTTCCGCAATGGCGGTTTTGCCTACACCGGGATCGCCTACATATAGCGGGTTGTTTTTGGTACGGCGGCACAGAATCTGGATTGTGCGTTCAATTTCGGTATCCCGCCCGATCAGCGGGTCAACCTTACCAGCCAGCGCCTTGTCGTTCAGATTGACGCAGTAGGTGGACAGCGCATCCTGGCTTTTCTGTGCCTTGGTTTCGGCCCGTTCGGGTTCTTCCCCTTTTTCCGCACCGGTATTGCTGCCCGCAACCGGGCGCCGGGTGGCGCGGTCGGGGGCTTTGGCAATCCCGTGGGAGAGAAAGTTCACGGCGTCCAGACGTGTCATATCCTGCAGTTGCAGGAAGTACACGGCATGGCTTTCACGCTCGGCAAACAGGGCGACCAGCACGTTAGCGCCTGTCACCTCATCGCGTCCGGTGGACTGCACATGAATGGCGGCGCGCTGGATAACACGCTGGAACGCGGCTGTTGGTTTGGGCTCGGTCGGGCGCTCAGACGCCAGACCGGCAAGGTCCTTGTCGAGGAAGCCTGTCAGGTCTGTCCGCAACCGGTCCAGATCAACCCCACAGGCGCGGAACACCGTTACGGCATCCGCATCATCAACCAGGGCAAGAAGCAGATGCTCTAGCGTGGCATATTCATGATGCCGTTCTCCGGCCAGAATAAGCGCCCGATGCAGCGTCTGCTCAAGATTGCGTGACAACATGACGAGACGCTCCTTTCCCCGGACTTTCCGACCACGGCAAAACAACCTCGGGACCATGATCGGGTGCCCTGCAAACATATTTGGCTGCTTCGGCAAGAAATGCGAGTCATAACCACGCAAAAAACGCATGTTCACGCATTTTTCGTTCTCATCTCTGGCAAGAATGCTGGTTTTGCGCGCTTTTTACCCAAGCACTCAATCGCAAAAATATGCGTGTTGTGCCTGCAAAGCGGCATTTGCAGGCCAGAAGCGGGGCTGACACCCCACCGACCACGGGCTTGCGCACACGCCCAACACCGCAGAGCGCGGCTGGCAGCCAACCTGTGTTCAGGAAAACGCTAGAGGTTCTGGTATCAGTCTTTTTCTATGGTGCACTGCAAGGGGTGCTGGTTCTGGCGCGCCAGATCCATGACCTGAGAAACCTTGGTCTCTGCCACCTCATACGTAAACACACCACAGACACCCACACCCTTGCGGTGGACGTTGAGCATGATGTCTGTCGCTTCTTCACGATTCTTCTGAAAAAAGCGTTCAAGGACGTACACCACAAACTCCATGGGAGTGTAGTCATCGTTCAGCATGAGCACTTTGTACATGGCGGGCTTACGGGTTTTAGGTTTGGCCCGCACAACCACGCCAATTTCCACATCATCCCGGTCCGAATCCATGCCTCCATCACGCCGCGACGGCCCGTTGCCTGTATGCAGAACAGGAAGATGAAACGAGGCCATGGCAACCAAACTCCCGAGGCAGGGTGAAAAACGAGTGGTGTTCCTTACCACCATATTGGCAAAGCCAAAGTACAATAAAAGAGAGCGGAACGACAGAATAGCTGGTGTGCGTGCCCAATATGGAACCAGCGCGCCATATTTATGCCACACATGGGCACAACATGGCAGAACAGACGCGGGAACAGCTTATGTTGGATTCCATGCGCCAGAGTTCCAGTTTTTTGCCGCCATGCTCTTGCGATTCCTGACAGTAGGCGGAATAGTGCTCCATAAGGCACAGGTGGGGGTAGCAGTGGCAGACAAACCGGCGTTACGGCAGATAACGGAACACAACAGACTAACATCGGGCAGCACAAAAACTCTCCGTTTGCGTAAATGGGCAGGTCTGCTTGCTGGTGTAACCCTTGCTGCATTTACTACGGCCAGTCAGGCCCGTGCGCAGTATGCCGGACAGATCAGTTCCATTGTCATGGATGCCAATACCGGGGCCGTGCTCTCCCAGACCGATCCGGACCTGCGGCGCTACCCGGCCAGCCTGACAAAGCTGATGACGCTGTACATGACCTTCAACGCACTGCGTGCCGGGGCTATCTCCCTGACCCAGTCCGTGCCGGTTTCCATCCATGCATCCACCATGGAACCTTCCAAACTCGGGCTGGTTCCCGGCACACACCTGACTGTTGAACAGGCTGTGCTTGCGCTGGTCACCAAATCCGCCAACGATGCCGCCTGTGCCTTGGGTGAGCTGATCGGGGGCGGGAGCGAACCCCAGTTTGCCGCCATGATGACCCAGCAGGCCCACGCCATGGGTATGTCCAAGACCCTGTTCCGCAACGCATCCGGCCTGCCCGACCCCGACCAGATGACAACCGCGCGGGATCTGGCCACCCTCGGCCGCCGCCTGATTGCCGATTTTCCTGAATATTACCATTACTTTGCAACCCCGTCCTTCCGCTTCCATGGCCGCTACATCCCCAACCATAACCCCATGCTCAAGGTCTATGCCGGGGCAGACGGCATGAAGACGGGATACACGCAGGAAGCCGGGCGTAACCTTGTGACCTCCGCCCTGCGTGACAATGTGCGGCTGGTTGGTGTGGTTATGGGGGCATCCAGCAACACCCAGCGCTCGCTGGTCATGGCCAACCAGTTGGACCACGGCTTTGATGCCGAAGGCGTAGCCCCTGTTGCCCGCCCGCTTCTTGTAGCACAGGCCACCAGCAGCCAGCGCCACCGCAGCCGCCGTGGCGCGCTGATCATGGCCGCCGCCAACCACAGGCACGCACCACTTGAAGTGGCGGAAGCACCTGCGACCCGCCGTCACCACGCGGCTATTACCAATGTCAGCCATGGCCGCCATACTGCGGTTATTGGGGCCAAGGTCCATACCATTGCCACGCCCACCATCCGCCGCAGCATGGTGCGCCACACAACCGCCCATAACCGGACCTGAACATTTTATGGCCATTTAGGCAGCCCGTTATAACCAAAGCGGGTTGCCTTTGTGGCCTGCACTCTTCATCTTGCTGCTTTCTCAAAAGCACCAACAACGATGAGGAAGTGCAGAATGGCGGGCAGAGGCGGAATCGTTCTCCATACCGAAGAAGACTTCAAGCACCTGCGGGCGGCAGGCCAGCTGGCCGCAGCAACGCTGGACATGATTACGCCTTACGTCAAACCCGGCGTAACCACGGGCGAACTGGACCGCATTATTCATGCCTACACGCTTGAGCATGGCGCCACCCCCGGCCCGCTGAACTACCGTGGCTACCCCAAATCCTGCTGTATTTCGGTCAATCATGTTGTGTGCCACGGCATTCCGGGTGACCGGCCACTGATTGAGGGCGATATTGTCAATATCGACGTCACCCCCAAGCTTAACGGCTGGTTCGGGGATACAAGCCGCATGTACACCGTGGGCAAGGTGTCCATCAAAGCTGCCAAGCTGATCACCACCACGTATGAAAGCCTGATGCGCGGGATTGAGGTTGTACGCCCTGGTGCCACTCTGGGCGATATTGGCTATGCCATTCAGAGCCACGCCGAAAAACACCGCTACTCCATTGTGGAAGATTTTTGCGGGCATGGGATCGGGCAGGTTTTTCATGCCGAACCCAACATCCTGCACTACGGCCGCCCCGGCGAGGGCATGAAGCTGAAGGCCGGTATGGTATTTACCATTGAGCCCATGCTTAACATTGGCAAACCCGAAGTGAAAATTCTTGAAGACGGGTGGACCGCCGTAACGCGTGACCGCTCCTTGTCCGCACAGTTTGAGCATATGCTGGCCGTAACCCAGACCGGGTATGAAATATTTACCCGTTCCCCCGCAGGGTACGACTGCCCCCCTTACCCAACCGAAGGATAAGCGCCATGCAAACCACCCCCACCACGTTGTTCTCCCGTGTTGCGCGCCATGTGGTGCAGGTGGTTTGTTGCCTGAGCGCAGGCTTTGCCACCCTGCCAGCCTACGCGGCACCCGTGGCCGACCCCTTGGCCTACGGGGCAGCGGTGCCGGCTAATGCAGCCGTGGCTGCTCCCGTACCCGGGCAGCACGGCATGGCGGTTTCTGCCCAGAAGCTGGCATCAGAGGTAGGAGCGCGCATTCTGGCCAAAGGGGGCAATGCTGCCGATGCTGCCGTTGCCATGGGGTATGCACTGGCGGTGGTGTACCCTGCTGCGGGCAATCTGGGTGGTGGCGGGTTTATGATGCTGCGCCCACCGGGCAAGCCTGCGATTTTTTTCGACTTCCGGGAAAAGGCCCCTCTGGCAGCCACGCCGGATATGTTTTTGGACAGTAAGGGCAATGTTATCCCCGACCTGTCCCTACTGGGCTGGAAGGCCGTAGCCGTGCCCGGCACTGTGGCCGGGCTGGAGGCCGTGCATAAACGCTGGGGCCACCTGCCCCGAGCAGTGGTCATGGCCCCTGCCATTCAGCTCGCCCGCGATGGATTTGTGCTGGGGGAAGGGGATGTGCAGCTCCTGAACACTTCCACCGCTGCGCTGGCGCAGGACCCCTATGCCCGCAAGGTTTTCCTGCGCCCCGATGGTTCCCCCTTCCAGCCCGGTGACAGGCTGGTACAGAAAAATCTGGCACACTCGCTCGAACTGATCGCACAGAACGGGGCGGATGCCTTTTACAAAGGGCCCATTGCCGCCAGTATTCTGGAGCTGTCCAAAGCCCATGGCGGCATTTTGCAGGCCAAAGACTTTGAACACTACCAGCCGCGCGAACTGCCCCCCATAAGCTGCACCTACCGTGGGTTACTGGTGGAAACAGCCCCCCCCCCCCAGTGCAGGCGGCATTGCCCTGTGCGAAATGCTGGAAGTTCTGGCCGGGTATGACATGCACGCCCTTGGCCTGCACACCGCCCCCGCTCTCCAGCGTGAAATAGAGGCCATGCGCCACGCCTATTCCGATCGGCGGGATCTGGGCGACCCGGCTTTTGTCCATAACCCGGTCAGCAGCCTGCTGGACCCGGCCTATATTGCCAGCATACGCGCGCATATTCCGCCCAACAGAGCCATTCCCTCCGCTGACCTGCGTGCAGGTGTTGCCTCGCCCGAAAAACCCGAAACCACCCAGTTTTCGGTAATCGACCAGAACGGGTTTGCCATTTCCACCACCTATACGCTGAACGGCTGGTTTGGCGCCAAGGTGATGGGGGGGGACACCGGGATCATCATGAATGATGAAATGGATGATTTTTCCATCAAACCCGGGGCGCTGAACATGTTTGGCATTCCCGGCAGTGCGGCCAATGCCATTGCGCCGGGCAAAACGCCCCTTTCCTCCATGGCGCCGACCATTATCTCGCGCGATAACAGGCCGGTCATGGTTATTGGCAGCCCCGGTGGGTCGCGCATTCCCACCATTATACTCTCTGTTATTCTGAGCGTTGTGGATTACGGGCTGAACATCCAGCAGGCCATAGACCTGCCCCGCCTGCACGAACAGTGGATGCCACAAAGTGTGGAGGTTGAGGCAAACGCCCTGACCCCGCAGGTGCAGCAAACGCTGGAGCAGGAGGGGTACAGCTTTGTCCTGCATGCGCCGTGGGGCATTCCCGAGGGGATTCTGGTAGGGGGTCCCGGCCTGAACAGCCACGGACCAGCCCGTTTTTATGGTGGGGCCGACCACCGCCACCCCGGCGGGGCAGCGATAGGGGAGTAAGCTCCCCTCCCCCGCAGCGCCTACAGGCGGTCCAGATTATGGGTGCCGCCCTGTGGGTCACGCACCTGCCGCTCGCCCGTAATATACTCCGGCCCCAGAGGAACCTTGCCGTAGCCTCCGGGAATATCCAGCACGTAAATAGGCCAGGCAAGCCCCGTAACACGCCCCCGCAGACCAGCCAGCAGGCGCTGGCCCTGTGCGACCGGCACATGAAAATGGGCCGTACCCGGCGCAGGGTCGAGCTGGTGCAGGTAGTACGGCCGCATACGGTTTTCCACCATGGTGCGGAACAGGTCTTCCAGTGCCTCCTCGCTGTCATTCACCCCACGCAGCAGCACCGACTGCCCCAACAGCGGTATGCCCCGCCGGGCAATACGGCGCAGGCTGTTCCGTGCAGGTGGAGCCATTTCCCGCGCATGGTTGATGTGTACGGCCATCCACATGGCTTTGTCCGTTTCCAGCGCATCCAGCAATGCGTCTGTCACACGCTCGGGTGCGGCTACTGGCACACGCGTATGCACCCGGATGGTGGTTACATGCGCCATGCCGGAAAGGGCCTGCACAATCTCCCCCAACCGCCGGGGCGAGAGCATGAGCGGGTCCCCCCCGGTCAGAATAACCTCGCGGATCTGCTCATGCGTGCGTAGCCAGTCCAGCGCGCGGCTCAGGGCTTCATCATCCAGCACACCGCCATCTGGCCCCACATGCTCCCGGCGGAAGCAGAACCGGCAGTATAACGGGCATACCAGCAGGGGCTTAAGCAAGGCGCGGTCCGCGTAGCGGTGCACAATACCGGGCACTGGGGAGAGCGCATCATCTCCAATCGGGTCAGAGCGCTCTTCCGGCGTGACCACCAGTTCCTGCATGGTGGGCACAACCTGCACGCCAATCGGGTCGTCCAGACTGTGCATCAGCTCCGTAAAAGCGGGCGGTATGGCCGTGGCATACTGCCGGGCTATGGCTTGCAGGTCCGCTTTTTGCGCGGGCGTGGCCATACCGGCGGCAATCAATTCATCTGGGGTGCGCAGCGTTCGGCTGGTCGCAAAAGGGGGCTTGACCGGGGAAGACATGTACCGGCTCTACTCTGCCCATGTCTGTGTCTGCAACATCTCATCTGTCCTTTGGTGGCCCCGACCCCGAGCGTATTCGCGACCGGCTGCCATTTTTAATCCGCCGCAACCTGACCATGCGGGGTGTGCGCGCGTTTTTGGAATCCCGTGGCTGCGTGGAGGTGGAAACCCCCTGCGCCGTGCCCGTGCCGGGGGAAGAGGTGCATCTGCTCCCCTTCCAGACCGAGCGGGAAACACCCGACGGCCAACGCCAGCCGCTGTTTTTGCACACCAGCCCCGAATTCGCCATGAAGCGGATTATCGCCGCCACCGGGCTGCCGCTGTTCCAGTTTGCCCGTGTCTGGCGCAATGGTGAGGCCAGCGGCACCCATGCCCCCGAGTTCACCATGCTGGAATGGTACCAGCCCGGCATGCCCCTGAGCGGCCTGATGGACGAGACAGAAGCCCTGCTCAAAGCCGTTCTGCCCCCTGTTGTGCACCGCAACGCCTGCACGCTGGACCTGAGCCAGCCCTTTGAACGACTGAGCATGGAAGAGGCATTCCGCCACCATGCTGGTGTTGACCTGCTTCCAACCCAAGGTAATGCGCAGGCACTGGCCCATGCGGCAGGCTGCACCCTGCGCGATGGTGAACACTGGGAAGACCTGTTTTTCCGCTTGTTGCTGGAGCGAATCGAACCCGCCATTGGCCAGACCCGCCCCACGTTTTTAACGCACTGGCCAGCAAGCCAGGCCGCACTGGCGCGCAAGGACCCCACAGACCCGCGCGTGGCCCTGCGGTTTGAGCTTTACGCCGCAGGCATGGAACTGGCCAATGCGTTTGAGGAACTGACAGACCCTGTAGAGCAGCGCCAGCGTTTTACCCATGACAGAGCCGAACGCCAGCAGCTTTACCCGACCCGCCCCACCTGGCCGATGGACGAAAAACTCCTCCACGCCCTGCCCCACATGCCCCCCTGTTCAGGCATTGCGCTGGGCTTTGACCGGCTGGTTATGCTGGCCAGTGGAGCCCGCCAGATACAGGATGTCTTGTGGATACAGGATTAGTCTGCAACATTTAGCCTTAACAGGTGTTTTTTGCTTATCTTCCACTCGTACGACGCACACCGCAGGCGTATTCCACCAAGGGGCAAGTCGGTGCCATGACATACGCAAACAGATTTTTACTGATCGGGCTTCTAGCCCTTGCCGCCTGCCAGGTTCCCAGCGCGGAGGAACGACGCAAGCTCGATTCCATGATCGGGCGGCCAACCGTGGATGTTATCCGCACCTTTGGCGTGCCTACGCGCCAGTTCACCACGGGGGATCACACTTTTCTTGCCTACATCACGCAGGAGACCGACTACACCTCCATGCCCATGGGCGGTGGCTGGGGGTATGGCCCCGGTTGGGGTGGCGGCTGGGGCGGCTATGGTGGCTGGGGCTACGGTGGTTGGGGTTATGGCGGCTGGGGCGGCGGTATGGGCACCGCTTACACCTATAGCTGCCAGACCAACTTTGAACTCGTAAAAGGCCTTGTCATCAGTTGGACAATGCGGGGCGACGGCTGCTAGACCACACGCATCATGCTGAGCCTCCTGCCCTTACCGTTCAACACCACGACTACCCGGGATGAGGCTCCTTTGCGTCACCACACCCCACGCCGCGCACAACACCGCTGGCGTGGGTTTGTGGCTCCCCCGGCACTTATGCTGGCAGGCATGTTCCTGCTGGGTGGTTGCGCGCAGAGCCCCGCCCGGCAGGACACATACACAACGCCAATCTCTACCTGCGCGTATATGATGCCAACAGTCTCGGGCACACGCACCTATACACAGGGGCGCAGTGGCAAGTCCGGGCAGAACAATCCAATTGATAGTGCCGTTGCCTACGGCAACCCGCAAACGCCCGCTTTCTGCGACCGCCCCCTGTCCGACACCCTGCGCAGTTCCATAGAGCTGGCCGACTACACGCATCTGCTGGACAGGACCGGCCTGTTCACGACCTTGCAGCAGGCGGGGCCTTTTACGGTGTTCGCCCTGCCCAATACAGCGCTGGAAACCTATAACGCGCAAACTGGTGGCCAGCTCCTGGACCCAGCCAGCACCGGCAGGGTACGCGCCTTGCTAGGCTATACAATTGTCACCGGAAAATGGCCCCACAAGGCCTTGCGTGCAGCCCTTGCTGCCGCACCGGGCCATAGCCTGCTGCTCCCCACCCTGAACGGGCAGGCGCTGCCCATCTGGCTGGACACACAAACAGAGCAGGTCATGGTTGGCCCACCCCATGGGCAAAGCAGCCCGCTCTGGGTCATGGGGATTCCGCAATCAAACGGTGTGCTATACTTTACACACACGCTGGTTCTGCCACCCGCGGAACAGGCGGCTACGCGCCCCTAACATCCCTTAAGGGGTTTACCCCATACGGCGCAGAGCTACTGGATAGCTGGAGTTAAAAAACCCACGGGGAAGGGTCATCCCACCAGTTGGTATCGGGCATGACAAAATCCGTATCACACCCGGCCAGTGCGCGGGCGTCTTCGGGGGTTGCGGCGCAGGCTACGGCGGGCAGTTCCATCATCATGCACCACCACTGGGCAAGAGCCAGAACGGCCTGTGTGGCCTCTGCACTCTGCGCGGCATCCGGAGCAAAGCAGACGTAATCCGCCCCTTCTTCCCCCGCGCGCATGGCGCCGTCGCGGCTGCTGCCTACGGCCACACCAAGTTGCAGTTCATCACCAATCTGGCGTCGTACGTCGCGCACACTGGCCGCAGTATAGGACTGGGAGAGATGAACCCCATCGCACCCGGTCTGCACAGCCAGTTCGGGTGCGTCTTCCAGCATAAGGGCAATGCCCTCATGCTGCACAAGCGGGCGAATAGCCCCGATCAGGGCTATGGCGGCAGCAGGGGCTATGCCATCCGCCAGACGCAGCAGCAATGCTGCGGGCTGGTGGTTGGCCAGACGCTGCTCCAGCACAGGCAAAAACGCATCGGCGTGCAAGAGTGCAGGCGTAACAAGATAAAGTTCCGACACTGCGACTATCCTTTCCGCACGATGCGCACCTGTTAAGCTCAGCTCTTGAAGATGGTGATAATCTGGTCGAGCAGGGCCAGCGCTTCTGCCTTGGGGCGCTGGAACACGTTACGACCGATAATGGAGCCAAAGCCGCCACCATCATGAATACCCTGAATGGTGGCCAGCAGGTTGTCCGTGCCGGTGTGTTCACCACCAGAGAAGATGACAATCCGGCGACCGGCAAAGCTGGACTGCACAACATGGTTAATGCGCGCGGCAAGCGTTGCCACATCAACCTTGTTCTTTTCGTACACAGGCTTGCAGGCATCCAGTGCCACAACGTCGGTCGGGGGTTTGACCTTGATGATGTGGGCACCACACAGGGCGGCCATATGTGCGGCATAGGCACATACGTCCACGGCTGTTTCGGCCTTCTTGTCCAGCACGGGGCCACGCGGGTAGCTCCATGCGATTACGGCCAGACCCACGGACTTGGCTTCTGCCGCCAGTTCACGCAGTTCTTCCATCTGGTCGAAGCAGTATTCCGAGCCGGGGTAAATGGTAAAACCAATGCCCGCACAACCCAGACGCAGCGCATCCGCCACGGTGCCGGTAACGGCCTGATCTTTTTCGGTCGCAAGGCTGTTGGAACTGTTGCACTTGAGAATAAGCGGAATTTCACCCGCAAAGGTTGCAGCCCCACATTCGAGCATGCCCAGAGGCGCTGCATAGCCGCTCAGCCCGGCTTCGATCGCAAGCTGGAAGTGGTAGTGCGGGTCATAGGCGGCCGGATTGGCTGCGAAAGAGCGGGCAGGACCATGCTCAAACCCCTGATCCACCGGCAGAATGACCATTTTGCCGGTTCCACCCAGCTTGCCAGCATTGAGCAGGCGGGCCAGATTCGTCTTTGTACCGGGGTTATCGCTCTCATACTGATTGAGAATAGCCTTAACCTTCGGGGTAAGCGTCATGGGGAACAGTCCTTCTTTTGCCTTGTGTCCGGCACATTATTTTCCGGATGCTGGTGTTGGCAATAACCGTGGGCGAAATACCCGACAAGAGACGATATGGCACTTAACGGCATGATAAGGTTAAATGATGGCGGGCGTTGTGGCAGAAGTGTCGCTTTTTCCTGTGCATACAAGGCCCGGATTGTCTCATATTGTGGGTTTTGCGGGCGCAGAATGGCAGTTTGCTGGCCACAACGCAACGCCATGAGCGCACCTGCAGGACTACTGTCACAATCGAGCACGTGCACAAAAGGCTGCCGGGCCGATTCTGCGGCATCGTTCATCAGGGCATGCCACCAGCCTACCCCCATGTATGCCACCGCACCGGGGGGGGAGAGCAGGCCAATGCAACCACCATACTCCGCCAGCCCCGCCGCACGCAAAGCCATATGCACACCAGCACGGTCATGGACGCACACATAGCGGATACCCGCCGAAGAAGATGAGAAAAGTGGCCTGTTTTCCGTGAGCATGCTTGACGCAATCGCTTTTGCAGGTGATTCCTTACCCCAAGAGAAGGGAAAAGGAATGCAGGATCAAGACGTGGAGCCGCACTCACCCCAAGGCAACAGCTATGCCAGCATGCACACCCGCGCAAGACCTGCGGAAGAGTCCATTACCCGGCTGGACCGTGCGTTGCAGCGCATTTCCTTTGCTCTTGATAAGCAACAGCAGGCAAAACAGAACCGACCGGAAACCGACCGGCAGGAACTGCTGGCCAACATAGATGCGCTGATCATGCGCGTGCGGGACATTCTGGACCAGACGGGCCAGGCCACACCTGGCCAAGACCCGCTCCTGCCCCGGCATGAGGAAGGGAACTGACCCATGGCGCTTGTTTCGGTCAATATCAACGGCCACAGCTATACAGTCGGGTGCGAAAACGGGCAGGAACGCCACGTTCAGGCCATGGCGCATCAGGTTGAACGCCGTGTACAGCAGGTCCGCAATCTGGGATTTAGCGGTGAAACCCGCGTGCTGGTACTGGCTGCACTGCTGATGGCGGACGAAATTCAGGACCTGTCAGGCAGCCGCGTGCCAGAGAGCACGGCACTGGCAGCCCTGGACGCAGAACGCCTGCGGGCGGAACTGGCCCTGACCAACACCCGGCTGGCTGATCTGGCCGATACTGCGGAATCTCTTGCAGCGGAGATGGAGCGCGCCTACATAGAAGATGCGGGGCTGCCCGACGCGTGAGGCAAGTCATCCCCTGGGCCGATAAGCACTTCCTAGGGAGCTGGCTCTGTTGTGGCCCTGGTCACATTACCCGGCGCCCACCTGCACTAGCAGGTCCTGGAGGTTGAAAGACCCACGGTCCATGGTGGCTCCGCACATCCCCCCCCCCTGCAATGACCCGCCTGACATTGCGCAGCGCAAAAAAACCCTGCGGGTTGAATGCCTTGCCGCCATGCGTGCGCGCGATTACGCACGGGATTGGGGGATTATCCACCGGCTGGAGCCTTTACTGCGCGCAAGCACCGGCCCCATTGCCTGCGTGTGGCCGCTCCCGCACGAGGTGGACCTGCGCCCGCTCTGCCAGGCTCTGGCGCAAGCGGGTAAAACCGTTGTACTCCCCCAGACACCAGCGCGGGGTTCCCCACTGGTTTTTCGCCAGTGGCAGCCCGAATCCACCATGCTGGCGGGCCGCTTTGGCACACACCACCCCGATGGCCCGATTATGGAGCCTGCCCTTGTGCTGGTCCCCCTGCTGGGGTTTGACCGCAGCGGCAACCGGCTGGGTTACGGCGGCGGTTATTACGACCGCACACTGGCCGCCCTGCCCCATGCCGCCAGCATAGGCTATGCTCCCTCCACACAGGAGGTGGCACACCTCCCCCGTGGCCCCCATGACCAGCCCCTGAACTGTATTGTAACCGAAAAGGAGGTTATTCGTTTTGGCTAACCCACACCCCTGCACAGTGCGAAAGACCCACGCGTGAGAATTCTGTTTTTGGGCGATATTGTCGGCCGCACCGGGCGTGATGGCGTTCTTTCCCGCCTGAGTGGCCTGCGCACACAACTGGGGCTGGACCTTGTGGTGGTCAATGCGGAAAACGCAAGCCACGGCTTTGGCCTGTCCCCTGCCATTGCCACAACCCTGCTGCAAAGCGGCGTGGATGTGATTACTCTTGGCAACCACGCATGGGACCGCCGCGACCTGATCGGCCATATTGATGGCGAGCCCCGCATTATCCGCCCGCTCAACTACCCGCCGGCAACGCCGGGGCAAGGGAGTGTGGTGGTGGCGCTGGCCGATGGCCGCAAGGCGCTGGTGGTCAATGTAATGGGGCGGCTGTTCATGGACCCGCTGGACGACCCCTTCCGCTGCACCAACGACTTGCTGGGCAAGCACCGCATGGGTGCCACGGTACATGCCATTGTGGTGGATATTCATGCCGAAGCCACAAGCGAAAAATGGGCCTTTGGCCATATGCTCGATGGCAGGGTGTCCCTTGTTGTGGGCACCCATACCCACACCCCCACAGCAGACCACCGTATTCTGGCCGCTGGCACTGCCTTCCAGACCGATGCCGGCATGTGCGGGGACTATAACAGCGTGATCGGCATGACCAAGGAACCCGCCGTTGCCCGCTTTGTGCGCAAAATGCCCGGCGAGCGGCTCCAACCCTCCGAGGGTGAGGCCACGATCTGCGGCATTATGGTGGAAACGGACGATGCAACCGGTCTGGCCCGCCGCCTTGCCCCCTTGCGGCAGGGGGGACTACTGGCCCAGACCCTGCCGGATTTCTGAACCGCCCCAAACATCCGCCACAGGCAAACCCACCAGCCCACCACACCATACGGCGGGCTGGTGGCAAGGCGCCTATTCCGCCTGCGCGTTAAATGCCTGCACGGCAACCTGTGTGGCTGTGGTTAACGGATGTGGCAGGGCATTCAGGGCAAACCACCCCAGACCATCATGTTTATGGGGCTCGCATAACTGGGGTTCGCCCTGCACTGGGCCTGTTCTGTAAACCGGGGCCACCCAATGCGTGCCTGCGGCACGGTCAATCTGGTCCACCACGCACAAAAGGGGACCGGGTTGCAGTTCCAGCCCCACTTCTTCGCGCACTTCACGCATGGCGGCCTGCGCTGCGGTTTCGAACAGGTCCACCTTGCCACCGGGTAAACCCCAGCACCCGGCCTCTGGCGCCTTGACCCGCCGGATCAGCAGCAGGCAGCCATCACGCAGAATAAACGCGCCACACCCAACCGCTGGCTGCACGGGTGTTACCACACCAACCTGTGCACCGCAGCCGTTGGCCGCAGACCAGCCGCCTGAGCCTCGGCCGTGGCCAGAGCCATGTCATTGCCCACCATTTCCTGATGAATGCCGCCCAGAATCCACAGGCTGTCCACCCCCACGGCGGCAGCCCCCCTGATGTCTGTCCCCAACGCATCCCCAATAGCCAGAATACGTGTGCGGGGCACGTCCAGCATATCAAACACGGGCTGGTACACACCGGGGTATGGCTTGCCAATCCAGCGGACATCCCCGCCCTGTTCGGCATAAAACGCAGCCAGAGCGCCAGCACAGATCTGCCGGTTACCCCCCTTGACCACCACCTTGTCGGGGTTGGCGCAGATCATGGGCAGCTTGCGGGCAAGGCAGGCACGCAGTTCGGGCAGATAGGGGTCCAGCGTTGCAACGCCCCGCTCCAGATCCGGCCCTGTGTTCATCACAAAATCGGCCTGTTCCACGTCTGTTACGCGCTGGATGTTCAGCCCTTCGTACAGCCCCAGATCATGCACACCGCCAATATGGAGCACCTTGTGGCCCAGGCGGGCAAACCATGGGTCTGCCTTCTCCTTCATCTGGCGGTGGGTTTCCTGCCCACTGGTCATGACCCCGTTGTAAAGGGCACGGTCTACGCCAAACCCTTCCAGCTGGGTGGCGATTACCGCAGCAGGCCGGGGCGCGTTGGAGAGCATGATAACCCGTTTGCCCGCATTATGGAGTGCACGCAGGCATTCCAGAGCGCCGGGATAAGGGTTTACGCCATCATGCACGGTGCCCCACAGGTCTATGATGTAGCCATCATACCGATCAGCCAGCGCTTCCAGCCCGGCAATCTGGGGGAGTGACCAGTCTGTGGTGGTGCTCACAGGTCCACCCCACGCACATCATCCAGTGTTTCTATGCCTTGTGCACGCATGATCTGAAGCATCTCCCGCTTGAGACGGGCAATAAGGGCTGGCCCCTCATAGGCAAAGGCCGTGTAAACCTGCACCAGATCGGCCCCAAGGCGGATACGGTCCAGAATATCCTGCCCGCTCTCGATCCCCCCGCAGGAAACAAGAGCCAGACGGCCAGCGGCAATATTGGCAACAAGCCGCAGCATCTGGGTTGAGCGCGCAGCCAGCGGTCGGCCGGAAAGCCCACCGGATTCGCCCTTGTGCGGGCTGCGCAGGCTATCGGGGCGGGCCAGTGTGGTGTTGTTGATGATCAACCCCTGCACACCGCCCTGAATTGCGGCTTCCACAATAGGGGCAATGGCATCGTCTTCCAGATCCGGGGCCAGCTTGACCAGCAGGGGCGGGCGTTCGGGGTGGCGCGCTGCAATGGCGTCCAGAATCCCCTTGAGCCTTGCCGCATCCTGCAACCCGCGCAAACCCGGCGTATTGGGGGAAGAGACATTGAGCACAATGTAGTTCACATACGGTTTGACCCGCGCCACAAGAGCCGGGTAGTCCCGCTCGGGGTCCGCACCGGTTTTGTTGATGCCAATATTGGCCCCCACCGGCACACCGGCTCCCCCTGCCCTGCCAGATGGCAGCGGCCGGGTCAGGCGGGCAAGGCGCACGGCAAAGCGGTCTATCCCCTGATTATTGAACCCCATGCGGTTGATAACCGCCCGGTCCTCCTCCAGCCGGAACAGCCGCGGCTTGGGGTTGCCCGGCTGCGGGCGGGGGGTCACGGTCCCGGCCTCAACAAACCCGAAACCCAGACGGGCGAGCGGGCGCAGCACGCGGGCGTTCTTGTCAAACCCGGCGGCTATGCCAATGGGGTTGGAAAAACGCATACCCAGCGCGCGCGTGGCAAGGGCCGGGTCATCCTCGGGGCGCTTGAAGGGGACGGAAATGCCCAGCGTAAGGGCATCTATGGCAAGCTCATGCGCTTTTTCGGGGTCAAGTTTGCGCACAAGCGGCAGGGAGAGGGATGCTAGCACTGACATGCCCTTTGTACTGCCCCAAGCCGCCCCCTAAGGAAAGAGAAAAAACCAGCCCCGCGACCACACGATTATTGCTCAAAGTTTTACTTGCAACTAAGAGTGATTCTCATTTAATGATCCTCCATGATCGATAGCTAGGGAGGGAGGCGTTGCCTCCGGATCACGCCATGCAGCATACACCTGTGTACCTTACCGACCTTGCCGCAAGTGAACGGCTGACCCTGTGGACCATCCGCCGCCTTGCTGGCGCCCCTCCCCCCTGCGGAGCAGCACCCGGTGCATCGGGCAGCCTGTTCCTGCCCTGCTTCCGGCAGGAGTTTATGGCTGTCTCCCAAGCTTTTCAGGATGCGCTAACCGACATGGCCGCGCATGAAATGCCCGCACTGGATATTTGCGCAGGCAGCACACTGGCCGTAACCGAAACCGAGTATAATCTGCTCCTCGCCACCGAAGCCGCACAGAATGAGCGGGAAACGGACATGCAGGCCCTGTTGAGCCCCCTGCTCCCCTTTGCGCGCCTGCGCCAGCGCATGGTAGCGGCCCTGACCACTCTGGGCGCATGCCTTGCGGGCGCGGGCTACTGGCTCTCCCACCATGCGGCGCGCCCTTTGCAGCAGCCCGTAGCCATGCCGCGCATGAGCCGTGCCGCCTACCCTGCAACCGCAGCCCTTTCGGTCGCACGGTGGCATGATCTGGATATGAGCATCGCCCATTCGTGGCGTTATGCGCCACCACGCCGCAATTTTGCGCAACACAACCCGGGTTAAGCCTGCCGGGCACACCACAGCTTGAGCACTGCGCAGGAATAAGCCCGCAAGGCATGTTCTCTTTCTGTTCCATTTTGGTGCGGTTCATGCCATAGTGGCCGGGCCATGCCTACGCCCATACGCCGCATTATCCACATCGACATGGATGCATTTTATGCGTCGGTCGAACAACGCGACAACCCGGCCCTTAAAGGGCGACCGGTTGCCGTAGGCCATTGCCAGGAACGTGGCGTTGTGGCCGCCGCCAGCTACGAAGCCCGCAAATTTGGCGTGCGCTCTGCCATGCCCTCCCTTATTGCGCGGCGCAAATGCCCCGAACTGGTTTTTGTTCCCCCAAGGTTTGATGCCTACAGGGCTGTATCGGCCCAGATTCACGCCATTTTTTCACGCTATACATCTCTTGTTCAGCCGCTCTCGCTGGATGAGGCTTATCTGGACATCACCCAGCCCTTACTCCGCCGTGCCTCCGCCACCGCCATTGCGGAGGAAATCCGGGCCAGCATTTTTGAACAGACCGGGCTAACCGCCTCTGCCGGGGTTTCCTACAACAAGTTTCTGGCCAAGCTGGCATCGGACTACCGCAAACCCAACGGCCTGTTTGTTATTCCACCGGGCATGGGGGAGGCTTTTGTAGCACCGCTGCCGGTTGGCACCTTCCACGGCGTAGGCCCGGCCACGGCCCGACGCATGAACGGTCTGGGCATTCATACCGGGGCAGACCTGCGCGCCTGTGCACTGGATATTCTCAAACACCATTTTGGCAAGGCTGCCACGTTTTACCACGGCATTGCCCGCGGCGTGGACAACCGACCAGTTGAGCCCAACAGACCAAGAAAATCCCTTGGAAAAGAAACAACTTTTTTACAGGACCTGCATGCCGCCCCCGAGCTGGAACAGGCCATGGACAAACTTGTAACACTGGTCTGGGCTGGCTGCCTAAAGCGTGAGATCAGCGGGCGCACGGTCACACTCAAACTCCGCCATTCGGATTTTACACAACTGACGCGCAGCCAGTCCTTCCCCCATCCCATCCAGAACGAAACCGCCTTGCGAGACGCCGGGAGCCGGCTACTGGCCCCCCTGCTCCCCCTTGCCAAGCCCGTCCGGCTTTTGGGCATATCGCTTGCCGGGCTGAGTGTAGCGGGGCAGCCTGCGGCAGACCGCCAGCTTTCCCTGCTGCCATAAGGCAACACGTGCAGCATAATCCGCTGCCAGATTGACCACATCCAGTACAACACAGAAAATGTTTTGATTTCAAAATGTGTTGAAAGTCAACATTCCTTCATCACAAGGAAAACCCGCCAAAAATTGCGGATACGCAAAGACTACAGGGCAAACAACAAAACCCGATACCCAGCAGATACACTAATTTTGATCCCGTAAGCATCTTTACACCCGCGATAATTCAGGGCAACCGATACAGTTCCATTACAAAACAGTGTCTCTGTAAGGTTGGCTGAATGACTGCGCCCCCCTCCCCGTTTTCCAACGTCGTACCCACTGGCGCAGTCAAACCCGCACACAAGCGCCCATGTGGGCACAAAACAGGGCCAGCACCCGCAGACTTGCCGGGCAGGAACGGCACAGCAGACGCCCCCATGAGCACATTGCTGATACAGCAGGCCAAGCGGTTTTTTGCCCGCACCTGCCTGTATGGTTCCATGCACTGGCGTTTACCTGCCACACTTGGCGTGCCAGCCCTTGCCATGGCCGCCACGCCCACTTGGGCAGCCGATGCAAACAGCACCACCACCACACAGACCCAGAGTGAGCAGGAGGCAAAACCGCAGTGGTACACTGGCTCCCTTGTCTCCCCCTCCGGGGCCATGACCAAAAAAGGCATGATCGCGTGGGAACCGTACATGACCTACAGCCAGCCGGTTGGGCAGTTTAACAGCAATGGTGTGAGCCAGCCCATGCACCCACGGCAAAAAGCCGTTAGTAATTTTACGCTGTATAAATACGCAATTACGGATGCGATCAGTATCCAGCTAACCCCCGTTATCGAGTATCGCTGGAAAAAAGGTGACAACACCAGCAGCGGTTTAAAGTTTGGTGACCTGCCGGTGGACCTGATGTGGCGTTATGTGGATGCAGACCCCAAACGCTACATACCCGCCCTGAGCGTTTTTGCAGGTATGGCCATGCCTACGGGGGATTATAACCGGCTGGGCCGCGTGCAGGATGGTGTGGGTGCTGGCACCTACACTTTTCGTCTGGCGTTAACAGAACAATCCACCTACACCCTGCCCGGCCAGCATGAGCTACGGTTGCGGGTATGGAGCACCTTCCGGCGTGCGGTCACAACCGCACATCTGCATGACGTAACCAGCTATGGCACATCAGCAGGTTTTAAAGGCCGGGCACAGCCGGGCATGTATGGCGAGAGTGGTTTTTCGCTCGAATTCGGCATTAACCAGAAGTGGGTTCTGGCCCTTGATCTGGCGCGGGACTGGTCCAACGGCTCTCATTTACGGGGCACAACCGCCACAGGCAAAAAGGTTGATACCATAGCCCAGTCCTCCGGTGACTGGCAGATTGCTCCTGCCATTGAGTATAACTGGTCCCCCCGCTTTGGGGTTATCGCAGGTGTGTCCACTTACTTTGCCGGCCACAACACAGGTTTGGACGTATCACCCCAGGTTGCGTTTAACAGTGTCTTCTAACACTTAATGCAATACAAAACAGAACGGCGGAAAGAGAACTTTCCGCCGCCTGCATAAAACACCTGTATATTCTATGTCTTTTACAAAGACGGAGCAGGCCCCTTAACAATGGATGCCAGATCATCCGGGCGGATCCACTGGCGGAATGCGGCCTGCACATCTGCGCCGGTTGCATTGTAATAGGCCAGTGCCCCGCGGTCTGCATTATCCAACGGCAGCCCCAGATCGGTCAGATGCAGGTACTGCGCTGCAATCCGGTCCAGACTGGCGCGGGCCAGAGGAATACTCCGCAGAAGTGACGCCTTGGCCAGAGCCAGTTCATCATCCGAAGGAGGGGCCGACTGCATGGCCTTGATGTCCCGCACCGCAGCGGCCTGTGCCTTGCCGACCTTATCGGGGTCTGCGCCGTAATTGACCGTGTACAGGCCACGGGTGCGCCCCCACTCGAACGCGCTCCCCACTGTGTAAACATACCCGGTTTTAACACGCAGGTCGCGGTACAGGCGGGAGGAGAACAGACCGCCCCCCAGCACCTCATTCCCCAACTGGAGCATAAAGTGGTCGGGCTGGGCCGCAGTCAGGCCCAGTGTTTCGGCCAGAACCACTTCGTCCTGCACACTGCTCTTATCTGGCACCTGTGCGTGGGATGCCTTGCTTAGGGGCACGGCTGGCAGGTCAATATCGGGTGCGGGGCCATCGGCTTTCCAGCCCCCGAACGCCTGTTCCAGCACAGCCTGTGCTTTTTCCGGGGTTACGTCCCCGGTCACAACAATGGTTGTTCTGTCTGGCCGCCAGACTTTTTTGTAATAGGTCTGCACGTCATCACGCGTCACACTCATGATGGATTGCGGTGTGGCTTCGCGCAAAGTGGGGTCTTTGGGCGGCAGCACAGCCATTTTTATGGCCCGGTTAAACAGATGGTCAGGCGAGAGCAGTTCCCCTGCCTGTGCCTGTGCCGTCTGCTGACGCACAACCTGAAAATCCTTGTCTGCAAAAGCCGGGTGCAGCTCATTATCAGCCAGCAGGGCAACACCTTTTGCAAAATCGGGTGTCAGAACCTGAAGGGAGAAGCTGCTCCCCGCACTTTCCCATGCAGGAATATCGTCCAGCGCTTTCTGGAAAGCCAGCCGGTCATACTGCGTAGTTCCGTAGGAGAACAGGGCTTCGGTAACGTCATTCACTCCATCCTGTCCTGCGGGCTGCTGGAGGGAGGGGGTCTGCCGGACCTGCCCGCTGAGCTGAATGGTATGGCTGACATGGGCCGGCCAGACGATCAACTTGATCCCGTTGGACAGGGTGCTCACATAAGGCTGGGGTGTGGGTTCAGGCTTGTCCAGCTTGAGCAGGGCTTTTTCTGCCCAATCCGGCAGTTTGACCGGCTTATCGGGGGAAGACGCAAAGGACTCAGCCCCGCCAAACCCTTTGCCCGACACAGGATTACCCGAACTTTCCGGCGTGAGTACGGCAGAAACCGCATGGGCCGGGTTAAGCAGGGTGGCAGCCAGTTTGTTCACCGCTTCTGGTGTTACCGCCTGATACGCGGCAACCAGATCCCCCGGTGCGTCCAGCCCCTGAAAAGCCAGCGCCGTGGACCAGGTGGAGGCCAGACCGCTGACCGAATTGGCAGCAAACTGCATTTGGGCAATCTCGCGCCGTTTGGCGGCTTCCACCAGATCAGCCGGAACGCCATTCTTGCGAATAGCCTCCAGCACACCCCGCATATCCGCCATGGCTTTTGCCGCATCCCCCCCTTTGGGGAACGCTGCCAGAGCAAGCCCAAACCCTGCTTCCTTTTTGGGGGCGTATTCAAACCCGGCAAACAGCGCCTTGCCCTGTGGCACAAGGTCGTACAGTGCCCCACGCTGGCTGGCCAGCACATCGGACAGAATATCCGCCGTGGCGTAATCCGCAGCGGAAGAACCCGGCATGGGGAAGGCAAGTGTTGCAAACCCTATGGGGTAATCCGTTGCCAGCGTAAGCGTTTTGGCCGGTGGTGGCACGGGGGAAACCTTGTGCCGTGCTGGCAATGTTTTACGTGGAACACCGCCAAACGCATCTTCTACCTGTTGCAGGGCGGTAACCGGGTTTACATCCCCCACAATAACCAGAATGGCATTGTTGGGCGCGTACCATTTTTCGTAAAATGCGCGCAGGTCAGCGGCTTTTGTTTTATCAAACGACGGGCGCGTGCCCAGCGCATCATGCTCGTACGGTGTGCCCGCGAACAAAATGGCCTGCAACTGTTCAAGGTAACGGTAGGCGGGGCTGGACAGGTCGCGCGAGACTTCCTGCTCAATAGCACCCCGCTCCTTGTTCCAGTCTGCTTCGGACAGGGTCAGCCCGTTCATGCGCAGGGCTTCAATCCTGAGCAGCACCGGCAGGTCACGTGCCTGAGCAGTGTAAAAATACTGGGTAACGTCCTCGGTCGTGTCTGCATTATAGCTGCCACCAAGGCGTGTACCCACGGCCGCGAGCTGGTCCTTGTCCAGCCCCTTGCTGCCACGGAACATCATATGTTCCAGCGCATGCGCCGTACCGGGAAAACCCTTTGGCACCTCTGCCGACCCGACCAGATAGTTGATTTCCGTTGTGACCACCGGTGCCAACTTGTTGGGCACAATCACAACCCGCAAGCCATTGGGCAGGGTTGCCCGCACGACCTGCGCACTGCTGAGCGAAGGCGGCACCAGTTCCGATGGCATGGAAGGCGCTGCCGCCTGCGCAAATGCACCAACGGGCGAGAGCGCGCTGCCACACAGGGCCAGCCCGGCAACCAGTGCGGCACCCCGCGCGCGGGAGATGGTCATTTTACGGAAAATCATGAAAAATCCTGTGTCCTGTGGAAAACGGCAAAGGAAAAATGCCTAGTACCCCATGGCAGGCAAAGGCAGTTTTTTGGCGAGAGCAGACAGCTTGTGCCGCCGCAGCTCGGAGCGGGCTTTGGCATCCTCGGTCATGTAATTGAGCTGAATGGTATAGCGCGACCCCACAAACTGCTTGTGCCCGTGCCATGTTGTCGGCCCGTTAGGGAAGATGAGCAGTGTGCCATCCACAGGCTGCACTTCCTTTGCGTAGTCCTCAATATCATGCGGGCCACGCAGCAGGCGCAGGCAACCTTCCTGCTTTTCCCAATGCGGGCCTGTAGGGTTCAGGTAAAGCAGAATGGTTACGCGCTTGGCCAGAGAGTCCGTGTGGATGCGACCATCCTTTTCCCGCGTGCGGCCACGAATGGTCAGCATGGAAGGTGCTGTATCCAGGTCAAGGTTCAGCTTTTGGGCAATGATCCGGCGCAGCTCCGGGCCTTCCATCTCGCGCACCAGTGCCTGCACCAGCGGGGCAAGCTTAAGTGATTGTGGAGGGAAAGACCCACCCGAATGAATGGCAGGCAGACTGGCGAACAGTCTGGGCAAGTCATCCTGACGAATAAAGTGCGGCACCATAATATGTGTAAATGGCTCTGCGCAGACAGGAGCCTGCGTTAATGCCGCATAATCGGGCCGGATGGTGGATTCTGACGTGGTCATACCCTGTTGTCCGCAAAAGTGAACCTGTTAACCGCCGAAACGGTAGAAGGGTTGCGCGGCATAAACAAGAGCCAGCCGTTACGAGCGCCGTTTACTGCGGCCCTTTCCGGGTTTTGGCTCATACCCCCCGCCACCCGGCCCCAAGGGACGCGGGACCTGCCCTTTGCCAGCGCCCTTGCGCCCGGCCCCGGCCTTTGGGGCCGGAGGAGGCGGCACGTCCAGCCCGAGTTGCAAGGCTTCCAGCCTTTTAATTTCATCACGCAGGCGGCCTGCTGTTTCAAACTCCAGCTCGGCTGCGGCATCGCGCATCCGCTTTTCCAGCCCGGCAATGGTGGCACTCAGATCCTGCCCCACAAACTCGGCCACCCCGGTATCTTCATCCGGGGCGACGGTCACGTAATCCTGTTCGAACACGGAGCCTACAATATCCCCAATATGCTTGCGCACACTCTGGGGTGTAATGCCGTACTCTGCGTTCCACGCCATCTGCTTTTCCCTACGGCGCGCGGTTTCTTCCACCGCGTAGGTCAGGGAGTCGGTCATTTTATCGGCATACAGCAGCACGCGCCCATCCACGTTACGCGCAGCACGGCCTATGGTCTGGATGAGCGATGTGCGCGAGCGCAAAAAGCCTTCTTTATCCGCATCCAGAATGGCCACAAGCGCACATTCGGGAATATCCAGCCCTTCGCGCAGAAGGTTAATGCCGATCAGCACATCAAACGCGCCCATACGCAGGTCACGGATAATTTCGATCCGCTCCAGCGTATCCACATCGGAATGAAGGTAACGCACCCGAATACCGGCTTCGTTCATGTAATCGGTCAGGTCTTCGGCCATGCGCTTGGTCAGGGTGGTTACCAGCACGCGGCTGCCCTTGGCTATGGTCTCGCGGCATTCGGCCAGCAGGTCGTCCACCTGATGTTCCACAGGGCGGATAACCGTTACAGGGTCGATCAGGCCCGTGGGGCGAATAACCTGCTCTGCAAACACACCGCCTGTGCGCTCCATTTCCCACGGGCCGGGTGTGGCGCTGACAAAGATGGTCTGGGGGCGGAACTTGTCCCACTCCGCAAAATTAAGCGGCCGGTTATCCAGGCAGGACGGAAGCCGAAACCCGAAGTCTGACAAAATGGATTTACGGGCAAAGTCTCCACGCTCCATGCCGCCAATCTGGGGCACGGTCACGTGGCTTTCATCCACAATCAGCAAGGCATCTTCTGGCAGGTATTCAAACAGGGTTGGCGGGGGATCGCCCGGTTTGCGCCCGGAGAGGTAGCGTGAGTAATTCTCAATTCCCTTGCACACACCTGTTGTTTCCAGCATTTCCAGATCAAACGTGGTGCGCTGGTCCAGTCTTTCGGCCTCCAGCAGTTTGCCTGCATGGGTAAACTCATCCAGTCGGGTGCGCAGTTCGTGCTTTATGCCTTTTATGGCCTGATTAAGCGTGGGCCGTGGCGTAACGTAATGGCTGTTGGCGTAAATGGTAATTTCCTGCAAATCAGCCGTTTTATCACCTGTCAGCGGGTCAAACTCTATAATGCCGTCCACCTCATCGCCAAAAAGGGAGACGCGCCAGGCCCTGTCTTCGTTCTGGACAGGGAAAATATCCACACTTTCCCCCCGCACACGGAACGCACCGCGCGCAAAGGCTGCATCGTTCCGGCGGTATTGCAGTTCCACCAGACTTTTGATCAGCTTGTCGCGGTCAATCTCGCCCCCCAGCTCCAGCTTGACCACCATGCGGGAGTAAGTCTCGACCGAGCCAATACCGTAAATGCACGAGACAGAAGCAACAATAATCACATCATTACGCTCAAGCAGCGCCTGCGTGGCGGCATGCCGCATACGGTCAATCTGCTCGTTAATCTGGCTGTCTTTTTCAATATATGTATCAGAACGCGGCACATAGGCTTCGGGCTGATAGTAGTCGTAATAGCTGACAAAATACTCCACGGCATTATTGGGGAAGAACTGCTTCATCTCCCCATAAAGCTGCGCGGCCAGTGTTTTGTTGGGTGCCAGAATAAGGGTGGGCTTCTGGGTGGCCTCGATCACCTTGGCCATGCTGAAGGTTTTGCCCGAACCGGTAACCCCGAGCAGGACCTGATCGCGCTCCTGCCCTTCCACGCCCGCGACCAGTTCCTTGATCGCCTGTGGCTGGTCCCCTGCCGGTTCATATTCGGAGACAACCTCCATCCGGCGCAAACGCGGGCGGGCGGGTTGCTGCTCCGGCACAAACGTAACAGGCGGCAGGCTTGCTGCCCGCTCGCTCAGAGAAGCCCGTTTTTTGCCACGCGCGGGCGGCGCGGCGGAAGAAGATGAAGCACCCATGCCCACAAGATGGGCAACTCTGCTCCCCTATGCAAGAGAGCAGCGGTAACGAGCCCGCACAATTCCACAATCCCCCATGCAGGAAAGGGAGAGATGCCCCCTCCCCTGCATGGCAGCACCTGTACCCCCACCATAGGCAAGGACACAGGTCCGGTTTTATGAGCGGGCGGGAGGTGCCATAAATTCCGGCCCCACAGGGTCGGTAATAGCTTTGTCCAGAATGGCATCAATGGCGGCCATATCGTCCTTGCTGAGTGTCCAGCCAAAGGCATCCTGCACGCCGGTAATCTGCTCGGGCTTTCTGGCCCCCCACAGGGCAATGGTTGGGCCCCGGTCCAGCACCCAGCGAATAGCCAGAGCCAGCAGGCTTTTGCCGTGCTGCTCGGCAATGGTTTTAAGCCCTTCCACTGCGTTCAGATACTGTGCGAAGCGAGGCGGCTGGAACTTGGGGTCCACCTTACGCAGGTCATCCCCCGTAAACACGTGATCTGCTGCCATTTTACCCGACAACAGCCCCCGGCAGAGTGGGCCATAGGCCAGAACAACCAGATTATTGCTTACAGCATAAGGAAGAATGTCTTTTTCAATCTCCCGTTCAAACAGATTATAAGGTGGCTGAATAGCCGCAATTGGTGCGAACTTCCTGAACTCATCCATTTGTTCGGGGGAAAAATTGCTTAGCCCGAGTGCGCGAACCTTGCCGCTCTGCACACTTTTTTCCAGTGCCCGCGCGGTTTCCTCAAACGGGGTTTTGGGGTCCGGCCAGTGCACCTGATAAAGGTCGATATGGTCTGTGCGCAACCGTTTGAGCGATGCGTCCAGTTCCTCTTCAATCCGTGCTTTTCTGCTATCGCGGAATACGTGGCCATCCTGCCAGTCCAAGCCTACCTTGGTTGCCAGCACCACCCGGTCACGCCGCCCTTCCAGCGCCTTGCCCAGAATTTCCTCCGAATGACCAAACCCATAGACCGGTGCGGTATCAATCAGGTTTATGCCAACATCGAGTGCTTTATCTATTGTTTTTGCGGCATTGGCATCATCAGGGCCGCCCCACATAAAGCCACCCATGGCCCATGTACCCAGGGCAATACGCGAGGCCGGTTTGGGAATACCTTCAATTTTTATAAATTCCGCCGTCACGTTTACTCTCCTTGACTATGTTCTGCACCAACAGGCCTGTTACAGCACCATTGCCACACCTTACCCATTAAACACCGCATCTGGATAGAGATGCAGTGTTTTGCAGCAAAGATGGGTTGACCTGCATGCACACCCCCCTACACTACAGGGCCATGAACGCTCCCCCCCTACCCGTATTACCCCGCGTTGGCGTGCTGGCCATTGTGCGCCGTGGCTGTAATTTTCTGCTTGTCCGGCGGGCCAATGCGCCCGATGCGGGCTTATGGGGCTTTCCCGGTGGCAAGGTGGAAGGGGGAGAAACCTTTTTCCGCGCTGCGGAACGGGAGCTTATGGAAGAAACTTCCTTACAGGCCCATGCAACATCTTTGGTAGATGTGTTTGATAGCTTGCATTATGCGCCCGATGGCACACTGGCTTTTCATTACCTTATTCTTGCCGTGCTCTGCACCGAACCACAACCAGCTCTGACCACCCCCATTGCGGGGGATGATGCACGGGAAGTAAGGTGGTTCAGTTACGAGGAAATCGCCCAGCTTGGCGCAAAAGCCAGCGCACGCCTGCACACACTTGCAAAAACTATCATGCAGGCACAGCCATGATCGTGAAAAACCAACATTCAGAGTAACGCGCGCTGCATACACCAGAACCAGACATCTGCTTTTGAACGCAGGGCTTTTCAACACCGCATGGAATATGCGGCAAATATTCGGAAAAAACCTGAAAAACCCTTAAATCCAGTTGCTTTTTTTAATCCGACCCATACCCACACACAACCCGGCAAGCACAACCAGTACAAACACTGCCCCCATAACAGCCATGGAAACAGGCAAGCCGGGGATCAGATATGTAGGGGCATCACACGGTTTGGATGGCACCAGCGGCATGGAGGCCCAGCGCTCGGCCAGTGTACGCCCCACAACATGGGCCGCATGGCAGGCAGGGAATGGGCTTGGCCACCACTTCCACTCAACGCCCGCATGGCAGATTGCAAGCCCTTCCGCCGCTAGCAGAACAGGCACACATGCCCACAAGGCACCGCGCCCCATGCGGGCAGGCAATACAGGGGCTACAACCCCCAGCACAATCAACACCCGCCAGGGCCAGCGTTCCCACAGACACAGCTCACACGGCATAATTCCAAGCCTGTGCTGCGTCCACCAGGCAACGCCAAGTGCGGCAAAACCGGCCAGAATCATAAAAAGCGCAACCGTGCTCAGCCGCATGGTTTTTTTCATGCTGTTCTTACCTCAGACATCGCAGCAATAAACGACCGCGCCCAGCTTGCCGCCGTAACACGCCATACTTCCGCCCGCAGGCGCTCCCAGCGCACCCGGCGCTCGGAGCCGGATAGACTTAACGCCTTATGCAGGGCTGCTGCAATTTCATCCGAATCATGCGGGTTGACCAGCAGGGCATCTTCCATATCCGCCGCAGCCCCGGCAAAACGGGACAAAATAAGCGTGCCGGGGTTCTCGGGGACCTGGGCAGCCACATACTCCTTGGCCACAAGGTTCATCCCGTCGCGCAGGGGGGTGACAAGTGCCGCACTGGAAAGCTGAAAGAAAGCCGCCAGCAGCTCCCGCGGGAGCGGGTGAGTCAGGTAGCGCACGGGGGTCCAGTCAAACGCGCCGTATGTGCCGTTAATATGCCCCACAATCTGGTCCAGTTCGGCCCGCAGGCTCTGGTATTCCGGCACGCTTCCGCGTGAAACCGGCGTGATCTGGAGATACGTGACCTTGCCCCTGTATTCAGGGTAGCGCTTAAGGAATGTATCGTACCCGCGCAGTCGTTCCGGCAGGCCTTTGGAATAATCCATGCGGTCCACACCAATAATCAGCGGTAGACCGCGCAGGTCCTGACGCAGGCGCTGCACCTGTGGCAGGCTCTGCCCCTCACGCGCACAGGCTGCAAAACTGTCCGGATCAATGCCAATGGGGAACACCCGCGCCTTGGCAGGAATACCCAGAACCGCAAAGGCTTCATTCATATTCCGCGCGTCATCTTCGGTCTGCACGCCAATCACATCATAAGCACGCAGGTCGCGCATCAGGGCCGGGGCCTCTGGCAGAGAGCGCATGAGGCTCCATGGCGGAAAAGGGATGTGCAGAAAAAAGCCGATCCGCGCTTTGACTTTTAAATCACGCAGGGCCTTGCCAAGCGGGAACAGGTGGTAATCATGCACCCAGACCATGTCATCGGGTTTAAGCATGGGGGCCAGTCTGGTCGCGAACTGGGTGTTCACACTGGCGTAAATCTGCTGGTCATGCCGGCTATAGTTCATAAGCCCGGCCCGGTAATGGCACAGCGGCCAAAGAATACCGTTGGAATACCCCTGATAAAACCCGTTATATTCCTTATGGGTCAGCCCTATGGTGGCGTAGGTTACGTTGCCTACCGTGTCCACGCTGAGTGTTCTGTCCGCGCCGTCTCCGCCTATCTGCTGGCCGGACCACCCAAACCACAGACAGGGGTGGTCCTGAACAGCAGCCCTAAGTGCCACAGCCAGACCACCTGCTGGCTGTTTGCGGTCACGTACTGCTGGTACCCTGTTGGAAACAATGACCAGCCTCTGCATGCTTACCCCCTTCCAGCAACAAGGGACGCCAGCCAGGCCCTGAACACCGTAGGTGTTGGAAAATCTGCTGGAATACGGAAGAAGGCACCGCCCATACGGTGGACTGCGGCCATGCCGTCCTCATCCGTTACGTCGTCCCCCACAAAAACAGGTTTACGCCCCGCAAAGGGTGCGGTTTCCATCAGCAGGGAAACCGCATAGCCTTTATCCACCCCGGTCGGGCGGATTTCCCATGCCATTTTTGCTGGCTGGAGCGTAAAGGCCCCATCGGATTCCCTGACCCAACGCTCGGCAGTCTGGCGCAATACTTCTGCTTTTTCGGGCGCTGCGCGGTAATGCAGCACAAAACCACCCTGCTTATGCTCCAGCCGAGTGCCCGGCAGGGTCGCCAGCAGGTCAGATGCCTGCACAAGCCAGCGCTGCGGCATGCTCGGCAGCACCGCGCGCTCAATGGGACCACCGGGGCGATGGCGGATGGCCACGCCATGTTCCCCTGCAACCGCAAATGGAACATCACCCAAAAATTGGTCAATCTGGTCAATCGGGCGGCCAGAAATAATCGCCAGTGCGTCCCCACAGGCCGCACGCAGGCGGCTCAGGGTTTCCTGCAAATCGGGGGGAACCACCACGGCTTCGGGCGTTGGGGCTATGTCCACCAGAGTACCATCAAAATCCAGCAGAAAAGCTGTCTGGCTCAAAGGAGGAATTTTAAAACGGCTATCCTGCGCAAAGGAGGAACCAAACACAACGCACCTCTTGATTGTCTGTTTGCAGCGCTGGGCAAAACCCGCATGCCGTGTATTGCGCTACGCAATGAATATGATTTTTAACCCGCAGCCTTACCCTTAATAGGCCCCATCGCTATCCGGCTGGAACGGGTTGGCATTATCCGGCGCGGCAGGGCGCGGGGCAGCAGGTGGCGCCACAAGGCCCGGCGGAGTTGGCTGGGCCGGCAGGGTTTGCGAGCCCTGGCCCATGCCTGCACCCTCATCAACCGGGGCGGCTTCTGGCAGGGGTGGGGGGGCTACGGGCTTGGGCAAGGCGGGCAGGAAGGGAGCCATGTCATCCCCGGCACACTTGACCATCCGCACATCATAAACCGAACTTTCCAGCACCCCGAGCCCGGGCTCGGCGGCCAGCATCCAGCCCTTAAAGGTAGCCCCTCCGGGGTGTGTATCCTGTATTTCCAGCCAGGCGGCGGCATCGGGTGCCCGGGTTGGCGGGCGCTGGAGGCAGCGGCGGGCCAGAATATCCAGATTTTTGTAATGTATGGCCTCGCCCCCAACCGGCACGGACAAGACCTCCACATGGGCGTCCAACCGGTCCAGCACGCGCACAACTGCCGTACCCTTACCCTGCCATGTGCCAGCCGGGTAAACGGCCGGGGGAGCAAGTGGCGTACCCGTGGCACAGGCTACACCACCATATCCAGCCAGCCCAAGCAGACCCCCGGCCAGCATACGGGCACACCGCCCACGGAGTAGCAACATCATGCGCCTGCCACCTTGGGAGAGGAAAGAGAGGTAACAAGCTCTGCCAGACGCTCACGCATAACCTGTTCACTTACCCCCATGAGCACCGCATCCTCAAACGCGTCGGCCAGCACCTGCTGCACTTCCTGCCAGTTCTCTTCCAGCATGCGCAGTTTTTCCTGGCACGTAACGGGTTGCCCGTCTTCTTGCGGCCATATGCGCAACGCCGTCATTGTGTCCGCCTTAATCATGTTCGTCTTACTAAACCGTTTTTATGTCTGTTTCAGGGCAGATTTGCGCCATTGCCCTCATTCTGCCCGGCTGCGGCATCCTTGTTGGCGCGGGTCAGCGTGTCGGTCACAGAGAAAATAAACTTGCTCAGGAGTTGTTCCAGACTGATCGAACCCTGTGTCTGGCTGATGGTGCCACCTGCGGGCAGGGTTTTGTCATCGCCACCGGGGGAGAGGGCAATGTATTTGCCACCAAGCAGGCTGTCGCTGGTAATAATAGCCGCTGTATCAGCCGAGAGATGAATGTCCGGGCGCACGGTAAAAACCACATGCGCCTTGAAGGTCTGCGGGTTTACGCTTTCGCTCTGCACGGTGCCAACCGTTACCCCGGCCAGCCGCACGTCCGAGCCAACACTCAACCCGTCTACGTGCGAGAAGTCGGCCCCAAGCTGGTAGCCAACCGTATCTGTCTTGCGGCCTTCGCCGACCACTGCTGCGGCCAGCATGCCTGCCAGAGCCACCAGCACGGCTGCGCCAGTCAGAAGCTCCGCCAGACTGCGCCGTGATTTTTCCGCCATTGCCGATGCCATGAACTACGTACACTCCCTGATAAGACAAACCACTCTAACAGGGAATGTGCCGCAAATCACGCCTTGGGAACACTCTCAGGTGTCCATGCCTCATAATCACCGGTTGCAGGCGGGTGCTGGCCCGTTGCGTACAGGCTGCCCTGTGGGTGATAGGCCTGTGCGGTGCCGGTCATGTTGGCCTGATGGGGCAGTTGCCATGGCTTGCGCTCTGCCTCGGCAATCGGGGCATCAAGCGTGTGGTGCAACCAGCCCCACCATTCCGGCGGCACGGCGGAGGCATCCTCCCCTTTCAGGTAGATAACCCAGCGCTCGGGGCGCTCCGTGCCCCCACCCTTGCGGGCCGGGCCGGTGGATTCGTAATAACAGCGGCCATCGGCATCCTTGCCAAACAGCCGACCCTTCCGGCGCGTATGCAGCCATGTTCCGAAATTTGCCATGGAAGCGATGATAGGACTCCGCGCACCCTGCGGTCCATGTTTTATCGCAAACTCCCCGATCAACCGCGCGCGAGCGGGAGGATGCAAAAGTTATCCCCCATATCCTCATTTTGCAGGGTGATAACGGAGTGCCGGACGTGTTTTGTCGGGTTACGCGGTGTGTGCGCGCAGCGGTAACATGCCACTCATGACAACAGCCAGACGCCATTGGAACGGTGTGCTGATGAGCACACTGGACGCCGCAGCAGACCCGGACGCACCGCTCCGCTCCGTAACGCTGCCCGCAGAGTGGGATGTGGATGCCGCGTCCGCACTTGCCCAGCTTATGCCGGGCGACGGCCCGCTTGACCTGCCTACTCTTGCGTCACGCTGGATTACGGCCCTTGCGCTGGACGAGGCCTCTGCCCGCTCACTGGTGTGGCTGCTGCTAACGCGCCAGGCCGCACCAGTGGAAGCCGTGTGGCACTGCGCGTTCGACCGCCCTGCTGGCTTTGTGGTCAACCTGGCAGCCTTTGTCTCCCCCGGAGAAGGGTTTGCCGCGCGCACCTTTGTAGCCGCGCTCAAGCTGATCTGCGCGGTACTGCGCCAGACGGCACTCAACATGGCCGACCAACGCAATGGCGACCTGCTACTGCCCGACCTGTTTGTGCCCACCCCCTCCGCTGGCACAGATGCCCCCCCCATGCAGGCCGCCACTGCGGGGGACATCCTGCTGACCAACATGGATGCCTGCCTTGCCGGTGTTGGTCTGGATTATGATAGCGAAGATGGCCGTGCCGCCGCCTGTGCCATTACCGCACTGGCCACACTGACTGCCCATGCCGGCCGTGGCCCGGAGTCCCTGCCCCTGCCGCCCGTACGCACCGTACTACCCGGGCTGGGCGAGACCCTGCGCGCGGTCTGGAACGAAGCCGCGGTAGAAACCGATGCCCCTCTGGCCCCGATCGAAACAGGGTTTTCCACCCCCAACCCCGTAGATGGCCTGCTTGGGGTGGAAGCGTGCGGTCTGGCCCCTGTTTTTTCCATGCTCCGGCCCGATGGACGGCTGGCCAACAGCACCCGGCAACGGCTGGACATACGTGGCTTTACGGTAGAAACCGCACTAGCCGCAGCCCTTGCGGGCGAGACTGTGCTGCCCCAGCCCGGCCCCAAGGCGCATCTGGCCATGTACCGCGCACTGACCGGCTTTGCGGACCGCATGCCCGCACGCCCAGAAACCCTACCCACCCCTGTAAAGCTCCGGCTCGAGCGGGGCATGCGGCGGATTCTGCCCGCACGGCATGGCGGTTTTACACAAAAAACCACCATTGGCGGGCACCGCCTGTTCATGCGCACAGGGGAGTATGAAGACGGCACACTGGGTGAGCTGTCCCTGACCCCCACGCGGGAAAGTGGTATGGTGCGCGGGCTGATGGAAAGCTTTGGGGATGCCGTAAGCATTGGCCTGCAATACGGCGCGCCGCTGGAAGCCTATGTGGAAAACTTTGCCTATTCCTGCTTTGGCCCGGCTGGCACGGTAGAGGGTGACCCGGTTGCCTCCTACGCCACTTCCATGCTGGACTATGCCTTCAGAGCCCTGTCCGACACCTATCTGGACAGACGCCTGCCCGACGGCCCCCACCAGGACAGCACGTCCGAACCGGACCCGCTGCTCCCGCTGGACCTGCCGGATGGAGATGATACGCAACCCACACGCCCACGGCGCAACCTGCGCCTGGTCTGCTAGGTCCCGGTTTTTTACAAGGAACGGAACACAACGCCATGAGCACTCCCCAATCCCGTCTGGCCGAACTGGGTATTGACCTGCCCACACCCGCAGCCCCCGTGGCCAATTATGTTGCCTGTGTGCAAACAGGCTCGCTCCTTGTGGTTTCAGGCCAGTTGCCGTTGCACAATGGCAAGCTGTTCGCCACCGGCAAGCTGGGGGACGCCGTGAGTGTGGAAACAGCGGTGGAAGCCGCGCGTTACAGCATGATCAACGTGATCGCACAGGTTCAAGCGGCAGTGGGTGACCTCTCCCGCGTCAAGCGTGTGGTGCGTCTGGGCGGCTTTATTGCCTGCACGCCAGATTTTACAGCCCATGCTTCCGTCATGAACGGGGCGTCTGATCTGGCTGTGGCCGTCTTTGGGGATGCCGGACGCCATGCCCGCTCCACCGTTGGCGTACCCTCCCTGCCGCTGGATGCCCCGGTGGAAGTGGAAGGTCTGTTCGAGATCGCCTAACCAAGCGGAAAAAACTCATGGCTGACTGGTCCGTTACCCTGCACAACAGCATTCACGACATTCCCGCTGCGGAATGGGCGCAATGCGCAGGGCCGGATAACCCTTTTGTCAGTCATGCGTTTTTAAGCGCACTGGAAGACAGCGGCTCCACCGGCCAACAAAGCGGGTGGGTGCCACGGCATGTGTGCCTGCATAGCCCCGATGGGCAACTGGCCGCTGTCTGCCCCGCCTACCTTAAAGGCCATTCATGGGGCGAATACGTCTTTGACCAGGGCTGGGCCCGCGCGTTTGAAGCCGCGGGGGGCCGCTACTACCCCAAGCTCCAGATTGCCATCCCTTTTACCCCCGTACCCGGCCCCCGAGTGCTCCTCCACCCCGATGCCCCACCGCAGACCACCGCCGTTATGGCTGATGCCCTGCGCCAGATCTGTGCGGATACGGGCCTGTCCTCCGCCCATGTGACCTTCTGCACCGAAGCGGAAAGTACGGCCCTGCACCAGCAGGGCTGGCTGCCCCGCCTTGGCCTGCAATACCACTGGCACAACAGAGGCTACGCAACGTTTGACGATTTTCTGGCCACGCTCTCCGCCCGCAAGCGCAAGAGCATCAAACGCGAACGGCGCGATGCCAACGCTGCGGGACTGACGTTTGAAACCCTGCAAGGCGCCAGCATAACGCAGGCGGACTGGCAGGCGTTTTACCAGTTCTACCGCAATACGATCGACCGCAAATGGGGCAGCGCTTACCTGAGTGCCGAGTTCTTCCCGCTTATGGCCCAACAGCTGGGCGAGCGGGTCGTGCTTATGCTGGCGCGCAACGGCTCAACCCCCGTAGCCGCGGCCCTGAACCTGATGGGCACCCATACGCTCTATGGCCGCAACTGGGGGTGCGAAGGCAACTGGCCCTTCCTGCATTTTGAACTCTGCTATTACCGCGCCATAGATTTTGCCATTGCCCACGGCCTGCAACGGGTCGAAGCCGGCGCGCAGGGGGAGCACAAAATCCAGCGTGGCTACGAGCCGACCCTCACCCACTCCGCCCACTGGCTGCAAAGCCCCGGCCTGCGCAATGCGGTGGACCGTTTTTTGCAGGCCGAACGCCCCGCCATACTGGCAGAAGCACAGGCCCTGAGCACATTAACCCCCTACAGGCAGGAGCTCCCGCCCCAGAACCCCTAGCCCCCCAGGCCCTTCCCGGCCCCTTGGCAAAGCGGGTGGGCAAGGGTTGCAAACATTGTCGGCAGGCGTTTTTTTGCGTATGCCCGCCTGACCCTTTTCCCACCTGTTTACGCGACCGGACCGGCACAGAACTGATGAGCAGCACATCCCACACCCTCCCCCCCGAACATCAGGCCAGCCTGATTGATGGCAAGGCTTTTGCCGCAACCGTGCGCCAGCAGATCCGTGAGGATGTTCTGGCCTTCCACGACCAGCACGGCGTAACCCCCGGACTGGCCGTTATTCTGGTTGGCAACGACCCGGCGAGCGAGGTGTACGTTAAAAACAAGGCGATCCAGACACACCATGCCGGCATGCGCTCCTTTATGCACATGCTGCCCGAAACCACATCCGAGGCCGAACTGCTGACCCTGATCGGGCGGCTGAACAACGACCCGGAAATTCATGGCATTCTGGTGCAGCTCCCCCTGCCCAACGGGCTGGATGCACGCCGCATTACCAACGCCATTCTGCCTGAAAAGGATGTGGATGGTCTGGGCGAGGTCAATGCAGGCCGTCTGGCCGTAAACCTGCCCGGCATTGTGCCCTGCACCCCGCTGGGCTGCCTGATGCTGCTGCGCGACCAGCTGGGGGACATGAAGGGCCAGCACGCCGTGGTTATTGGCGCATCCAACCTTGTGGGCAAACCCATGGCGCTGCTGCTGCTGGCAGAAGGCTGCACGGTCACCATCGCCCATATTCACACGCGCGATACCGCAGCCCTTGCCCGCGAGGCGGATATTCTGGTTGTGGCAACCGGCTGCCGCGAGCTGGTGCGGGGCGACTGGATCAAACCCGGGGCCACGGTTATTGACGTGGGCATTACCCGCACCCAGACTGCAAGTGGTAAAAGCCGCCTTGTGGGGGATGTGGCATTTGACGAGGCCGTAAAGGTTGCCGGGCGCATTACCCCCGTGCCGGGGGGCGTTGGCCCCATGACCATTGCCTGCCTGCTCAAAAACACACTCACCGCGGCCCAGATGCAGATCGAGGGAAAAACCGAATGAGCCTGAACCGCCTGTGCGTTGAACTGATCCCCCGCTCCGCCGAATCTCTGGAGCAGGACGTAAAAACCGTTCAGACGGTTTTTCCCGCAGCGGATACGCTCAATGTGCCCGACCTCATGCGCTTTCCCCTGCGCAGCTGGGATGCCGCCGCCCAGCTGCGCCCGGTCTTCCCCCGTGTTATTCCGCATATCCGCGCCATAGACATTGCCCCCCACGCCCCCCTGCCCGGAGCCGAGCAGGACGGGCTGGAGGAAATTCTGGTCGTGCACGGGGACCCTCCGGCCGACCTGTCCATGCGCACATACCCCAACAGCACGGAAAGCATTATCCGCCGCTACCGCAAGGAAGCGCCGCACCTGAATGTTTATGCTGCGTTCGACCCCTACCGCCGCGCACCGTGGAAGGAGCTGGAGGACGTAGCCCGCAAAAAGGAAGCCGGCGCCTGCGGTTTTTTCACCCAGCCGGTCTTTGACTACAAACTGTTCGACCTGTGCCGCGAATGGTTGCAGGGCGAAAACGTGTTCTGGGGTCTGTCCCCCGTTATTGGCCCACGTTCACGCTCATACTGGGAAACCACAAACCACATTGTGTTCCCCAAGGATTTTTCCACAACGCTTGAATCCAACATAGCCTTTGCCCAGACTGTCCTGCGTGAACTTGGGCAGGACAAGGGATCGGCCTACCTTATGCCCGTACGCGTTAAACTCGAACACTACCTGCCTGCCCTGCTTGATGCGGTGGCCTGAACAGGCGCACTGTTCCCAACAAGCGTTTAACATGTGTGGTGCCGGGCAGGCCGCTAGTAGCAACGGGGTAGGTGTCAGGTTGTGAGACGTCATTGGGATGATGTAGCGTGGGCGATACCGCGTTATGCTTCGTTGTTTTCTTCCGTTTGCAGGGAGACCGAATGATGCTTCAGATCCACCCACAGGCACGCACGACACCGGCTGTCCGGGCTGAGATAGCTCGTTCGTCAGAACCGACATCCGTGCTCGCCAGACGCTACGGGATCAGCGATGAAACAGTCCGCAAGTGGCGCAGGCGTGGTTCGGACGCCTGTCAGGACCGCAGCAGCCGTCCCTGGAGGCTGGCCTGGAAAGCCTCGGAGGAGGAGCGCGCCATTGTCTGTCAGATTCGGCGTTCTACCGGTTTTGGTCTGGATGATCTGACCTTTGTCTTACGGCATTTCCTGCCGCATCTGAACCGGGACAATATCTGGCGGATACTGAAAGACGCCGGATTGAACAGGCTGCCTCCTGTTCTAAAGGCCGGACCAGTTCGGGGACAGGGAAAGTTCCGCGATTACGATCCCGGTTATGTCCATATCGATGTGAAACATCTGCCAAAATTACAGACAGCAGATGGGGACAGGCGGAAACGTTTTCTGTATGTCGCCATCGATCGCTGTTCCCGTTCAGTGCACCTGGCTGTTTATGACGCGGAAAATGCGGATAATTCCGTTGATTTCCTCAATGCCGTCAAATCGGCCTTTCCTTTCCGGATCACCCATATCCTGACCGATCGTGGCTCCTGCTTTACAGCGGACGCCTTCGAAAAAGCCTGTCATGACATGGGAATCGACCGACGCCGGACCAAGGCTTACTCCCCTCAGACCAATGGAATGGTGGAACGCTTCAATGGCCGTGTCGCTACAGAAGTACTGCAGGTCTGTGTCTCAAACCATGAAGATCTGGAAATTCTGCTCAGAGGCTTCTGTTTCGCCTACAATCATCGCCCGCAGCGTGTTCTGGGCGGCATCGCTCCCGCCCAATGCATCATCTCATGGCTTGAAAAACATCCCGCGTCACGTAATCAAGACTATATCAAACCGGCTGGTCGTGACATCATGAAACAGGTCGACGAAATCCTTGATTACGCCAATGACGTCTCACAACCTGACAGGTAGGCATGGCGTTTTATCTTCTCTCCTTTCATGGCGCTCTGGTTGGCTTTACCGGCCAGCGCCTGCACCCGCTCTGCCCCACAATGGGCACAAGCCGCACAACCGCCCCTGTTGCGCTGGACATGCAACACAACACACTTACCCCCGGCGGAGCCTTTGTGCGCGCCCAGCCACTGGTTACGGCGGCCCACACGCGCCCTCTGGTCGCACTCAGGGCTGGCAATGCGTATCTTTCCAGCCGCAGTCCTACCCAGTTTGATGTTGTTCCCCTGTGCGCCACATGGGAGCATTTTCTGCTCATCCCCCCCGAAAATGCTGACCTGCTCCGCACCCTGCTGCGCAGCACTTGGCATGATGGCCAGACCTTTGTGGGGCAACCCACCTGCACCGGCCATGAACTGCGGCTTGGCCCGCACACATGGCCCGTGGAGCAGCTACAGGCCGAAATCCGGGCCGACACACTCACCCTGTGGACCCATGCAGCCCCCCGGCGGGTTACGCTGCGGGTATGCCCGTCCCGCACTCTGGAAAACCTGATCGAAAACGTGACCGAGCTGCTGGAGATCGGGGCCTTCCGCCACGCACTCAGCCCATGGGCCACGGTGGACGACGTGCGCGAACAGGTGCTTAAACTCAGCATTACCCCTTCGGCCATTGCTCCGTGTATTGGTCTGGCCCAGCTCTGCTGCCAGTTCGGGCAGGGGGAACTGGGCGCGCAATTTGCCGCCTATGCGCAGTCTTTTGCCCAGATAGCCGATCTGGTGTGGTTGCAGGCCCTTATAGCCCTGCGCCTGCACGACCATGACCGCGCGGCAGACCTGCTGGCCCTCGCCCTGCGTGAGCGCTACCCCAGACATGATTTTTCGGACACACTCCCCGCACTCCTGACCCGCCTGCGGCAAGGTGAGGATGCGCTGCTCCTGATCCCCGACATGCTATACGAGCACGACCTGCCCGGTTTTGACGAGCGGTTTGATACCCTGCTGGTGCCCATGCGGCTGGCCGCCAGCAATGGCCCGGACATCCGCCAGATCTACGCCATGCTGTTCGAAAACGCCTACCAGCGGCTCAACACCACCAAAGACCTGCGCCTACTGGAAACAGAAGCTCGCCTGAACGGCCTGAGCTGGTGGACAGAAACCGCCATGGGCCACACAAGCTGGCTGGCCGGGCTTATGGCCGAGGCCGACGCCCACTATGCCATTGCCCGCCGTCTGGCCTTGCAGGAAGGCGCCATGCCAGCGCCGGACAATACTGGTATTTTTTCCTGGCTGGGGGCGCAGGAATGCCGCCAGCTTGCCAGCCGTGCCGTGCCCGACCGCACGGGTGTTTCCCGCTGGGAGTGGCAGTTTGGCACGACGGAAGTAGCCCCTGCCCTGTGTCTGGTCTTTGCGTGCGACAGTGCACACTTCCACCTTTTGCCCGGTCTTATCCTGTCCCTGCTTCAGGCATACCGGCAGGATCGTTCCTTCGGGCCTGTGCAGCTTTGCATTGGCGTTGCCAACCCCAATGCCGAGCAGCTGGCTTTTTTACGCACCATTGCCGACTGGCTGGAACTCTACGCCACCAGCCTGCGCCTGAGCTTTGGCCACGGCCCCGCAGCCGAGCAGGACACAGCCCTTGAACCCGCATTGCGTTACTTAATCCTGCCTGACATTGTGGCCCGCTTTCGCTGCCCGGTGCTTACGGGGGATTGTGCCGGGTATTTTCCCGCCAATACGGCCACATTGCTGCGCACGCTCAAAAACACGGCCTCTTACGGGTTTGATCTGCCCCTGTTCGACCAGAATGGTCGCCAGCACAGTGGCACACCGTGGAGCATTGGCACGGACACCGCCTATTTTGGCGAACCCGAACGCCTGCCAGCCATTGCGGCATTCATGAACGATTACCTGAACACTGTTTATACACCCCGCAGCAGGGCCCATACCGCCATGGACCGCTGCGCGCTGGCGCAAATGCTGCGCCACTTCATTCTGCCCCGGTGGAACGAACTATCCATCCGGTTCCTGAACAAAGGGCCGGATATTCTGGTCATGCCCGCTGGGAGCGTTGCCACCAGCACATTACTGGTTTCGCAGGCGGATGTCCTGCATGATCTGGCGGTGCACACGCCCCGCAGACCCGCAAAACTCCCCCCGCCAAACGCCTGACTGGCCAGCCCGCAATACGCGGGCCAGCCATACGCAGGGGGATTAATGTTTGCTGCTACCGTACAGGGCAGTCAGGCTGGCCGAAGCCAACTGGTGGTGGTGCACCATAAACCCGACCAGAGCAGGGCTTGCATCTGCTGTTACGTCCAGCGTGGGCACATCCAGCGCATAAACCGTAAACACGTACCGGTGCACCCGCCCTGCTGGCGGTGCGGCCCCGCCATAACCGGGCACGCCAAAGTCCGTGCGGACCTGCAAAGCCCCATCGGGCAGGCCAGCTTTGCCCGAGCCCGCTCCCTGAGGCAGGGATGTTACGGTTGGGGGCACATTCACCACAACCCAGTGCCACCAGCCCGAGCCTGTGGGGGCATCGGGGTCATAGACCGTAACCACAAAGCTTTTGGTCCCCTGCGGCGCGCCATGCCACTGCAAGGCGGGGGAGAGGTTCTGCCCGCTCTGGCCCATACCATTATAGACCTGAGCCTGAGGCAGAACATCCCCATTGGCAAAAGCCGGACTTGTCAGAACAAATGCCATGCCGGTAGCTCCCCCTTACCAGTTCTTGCTGATCAGCCAGAACTCTTCGGATGTCAGGGTCACGCGTTCGCCGGAGTCGGCGGCTGCACTGGCCAGTGCTTCAATCCGTTCAATCATGACCACCTTGCGAACATGGGTTTCGGATGTTTCAGCACTGGTTTTAAGAACACCAAGTGAAACACCGGAAGCCTTGGCCACACGGGCGGCATCAAGCAGAGCATAGGACATGCTGGAACGTCTCCTTAAATCATAAACTGTGCGCCAGACTGGGAATGTTCTGGCGGCGTAGGGTAGAATCTGGCCCTGTGCAGCCATCAGCGCAAGCCCTTGCCTGGTGGAGGCTGCCCTCCCTTTCCCTCTGGCATTGCGCTGCCCTATTGCGTAAACCCGGCACACCATGAGCAACCGCACCGAAGATTTTGACTTCCACCTCCCCGAATCCCTGATCGCGCAGGAGCCTGCCCGCCCGCGTGAATCCGCACGCCTGCTGGATGCAACAGCCCCGCACACGCTGGTTGACCGCCATGTGCGCGACCTGCCCACCCTGCTGCGCCGGGGCGACCTGCTGGTGGCCAACAATACCGCGGTTATCCGGGCACAGCTGCATGCCCTGCGGGGGGAGGCCAGAATTGGCATTACCCTCGACCAGATCCGCCCCGATGGCACATGGCATGTTCTGGTGCGCAACGCCCGCAGGCTCAGGGTGGGGGATACGCTTACCTTCGCCCACTCGGACCAGACAGCGCAGGTCGTGGCTCTGGAACCCGGCGGGGGGGCCAACCTGCGCTTTTCATGCGAGGGCGATGCGTTTGACACGTTTTTGCAAACTGCGGGGGCACTGGCACTCCCCCCCTACATCCACCGCCCCAATGGCCCCACGGCGCAGGACAGCAAGGACTACGCCACCATTTTTGAGCGTTACAAAGGGGCTGTGGCGGCACCCACTGCCGGGCTGCACTTTACGCCAGACCTGCTGGACGCAGTGGACGCCACAGGGGCCGAGCGCTGCACCTTAACGCTACACGTAGGGGCAGGCACATTCCTGCCCGTGCGCGCGGATGACATTGCCCACCACCACATGCATTCCGAACACGGGGTCATCACCCCCCAGACTGCCGAGCGCATTAACGCAACACGGGCGGCAGGGGGGCGCATTATTGCCATTGGCACCACTACCCTGCGTCTTTTGGAAAGTGCGGCTGACGAGCACGGTATTGTGCACCCCTTTGCAGGGGAGACATCCATTTTCATCCGTCCCGGCTACCGCTTCCGGGCGGTGGATGTGCTGATGACCAACTTCCACCTGCCACGCTCCACCCTGTTCATGCTGGTCTGTGCCTTTGCGGGGCAGGAGCGTGCAAAGGCGGTTTATGCCCATGCGCTGAACACCGGCTACCGTTTTTATTCCTACGGCGATGCCTGCCTGCTTGAATGCGCAAGCAGCATCCATGCCCGCTAACCCCCTACCTCCGTTCCACCCAGCAAGGACCACCCGATGAGCCGTTTCCACTGGACGTGTGAAAGCACCGATGGCGCAGCCCGCGCAGGCATGCTGCATACAGCCCACGGCCCCGTGGCTACCCCCACCTTTATGCCCGTAGGCACGGTGGGCACGGTCAAGGCCATGACCATGGATGCCGTGCGCTCCACCGGTGCGGGCATTGTGCTGGGCAATACCTACCACCTTATGCTCCGCCCCGGCGCGGCACGGGTGCGGGCACTGGGGGGGCTGCACCGCTTTATGGACTGGTCCGGCCCGATCCTGACCGATTCGGGGGGCTTTCAGGTCATGTCGCTCGGAGCACTGCGGCGGCTGGACCAGGATGGCGTCACCTTCCGCTCGCATATTGACGGGTCCGAACACCGGCTGACACCAGAAAGCTCGACCGGCATCCAGCATGATCTGGATGCCACCATCACCATGTGTTTTGATGAATGCCCGGCCCTGCCAGCACCACCCGAGGCCATTGCCGCATCCATGCGCCTGTCCATGCGCTGGGCTGCCCGCTCGCGCGAAGCCTATGTGCAGCGCACGGGTTATGGCCAGTTTGGCATTGTGCAAGGCGGCACGGAAACCGACCTGCGCGCTGAAAGCGTAAAAGCCCTGACCGATATCGGGTTTGAAGGCTACGCCATTGGTGGCCTTGCCGTGGGCGAGGGGCAGGAGCTCATGTTTGCAACGCTGGACACCACAACCCCGCTTATGCCGCAGGACAAGCCACGCTACCTTATGGGGGTTGGCACACCAGACGACCTGCTGGGCAGCGTGCAGCGCGGGGTGGACATGTTTGACTGCGTTATGCCCACCCGCGCAGGCCGCACCGCGCGTGCTTACACCGAGCGGGGCACACTCAACCTGCGCAACGCCCGCCACGCCACGGATGCCCGCCCCATTTCCCCCCATTGTGACTGTCTGGCCTGTACGCGCCACAGCCGCGCCTATCTGCACCACCTGTTCCGCGCGAACGAAATTTTAGGCCCCATGCTGCTGACATGGCATAATATTGCCTATTACCAGCGGCTCATGCGCCAGATCCGTCAGGCGATCATGGACAAAAATCTGGAGGCCACAGCCGCGCGCATGCGTAGCGAATGGGCAGCACAGGACTGGACGGAAGATGAAATGCCACAACCCCGCATTCCGCCCATTCCCTAAAGCACGCATCCCCCTGACCGTACTCTCCGAACCAGCCTTTTACGCATGACAGAGGCCACACCTTCCGCCCCAGCCCCCCCGGCCAGCACCATGCATCCGGGCAGCCGCCTGAGTGCGCGCATCCGGGACAAGGCGCTGGAACTGGGGTTTGACGCCATTGGCTTCTGCCCGGCCACACTGGGGCCGGAGGTGCGTGTGCGCCTGCAGGATTTTCTGGCAAACGGATACCACGGTGAAATGGGCTGGCTGGCCGACCGTACGGAGCCGCGCAGCCAGCCCACGGCCCTGTGGCCCGAAGCCCGCACGGTTATTGCCCTTGGCCTGTCCTACGCCCCGGAGGGCGATGCGCTGGCCACCCTGCAAAACCCCGACTGTGGCAATATTTCCGTCTATGCCCGCCACCGCGATTACCATGATGTGCTCAAGGGCATGCTCAAACATCTGGCCCAGTTTGTTGTGCGCGAGGGCAGGCTGGCCCATCCGGCCACACCGGAGGTCAAGGTCTTTGTGGATACAGCCCCCGTGGCCGAAAAACCTCTGGCGCACCAAGCCGGGCTGGGGTGGCAGGGCAAGCATACCAACCTTGTCTCCCGCCAGCACGGGAGCTGGCTGTTTCTGGGCGAAATCTACACAACACTCGACCTGCCTGCCTCCCCCCCTTCCGGCGGGGGATGTGGCAGTTGCACCCGCTGCCTGAACGCCTGCCCCACACAGGCTTTTCCCGCCCCTTACCAGATGGATGCACGACGGTGCATTTCCTACCTGACCATAGAACACGCAGGCCCCATACCCCTGCCCCTGCGCCCCCTGATGGGCACCCATATTTACGGATGTGATGACTGCCTTGCCGTGTGCCCGTGGAACAGGTTTGCTAAAATGGCCAGCAATATCAAACTCCAGCCCAGAGCAGACCTGATAGCCCCGGACCTTGCCACCCTGAGCCAACTTGACGATGCGGCGTTCAGAACCCTGTTTTCAGGCTCTCCCATCAAGCGGATCGGGCGCAACCGCTTTATCCGTAATGTGCTGGTTGCCATGGGTAATTCCGGCAGGGCACACCTATTACCCCATGCCCGCGCCCTGACCACAGACCCCGACCCGGTTGTGCGTGACGCCGCAGACTGGGCCATAACTCAGCTTGAAAGCCCCACGGCATGAGCAGACATTTGCGCAAACGCAGCCTGATACTGGCCGGGCATGACACAAGTGTAGCGCTGGAGCCCGCCTTCTGGGCCGTGCTGGAACGCATGATTGCCCACCAGAATGTCACGCTGGTCCAACTGGTAACACAGGTGGATGCAACCCGTGTGCCCGACCAGTCCCTTGCTTCCGCCCTGCGGGTCCATGCTGTGGAATGGCTGCAACAGCACATACCGAGCCAGAGCTTAAAAAAACCGCTCTAACCCACGCATTGCCCGCACACAGGCACGAAGCCCCCTGCACAGCTAGCCAGCCAGACGGCCCTCCACGGTGGTCACGCACTGCCCGCCCACGTCCACCGCACCATCTGCGCCAACGCGCACAGAAATACGGCCCGCGCGCCCAACACAGCCCCCCTGCGTGGCCAGATACTGCCCCGACCCAGACGGCAGAAGACCCCGCACATGGCGGAACACAGCCACGCTGCCATTGCCGCTACCACAGACCGGGTCCTCGTTCACACCCTGCGATGGAGCAAAGGAGCGCACCTCAATATCCACCCCGTCAGGGTCATGGGCTGCAAAAACACTGATCCCGATTGCGCCAAGGCGCTGCTCAAAAACCTGCGAGCGCCCAAAATCCGGCCGAAGTGCCAGAAGCTGCTCCACACTGCTCACGCGCGCTACAATCCAGACCGGGCCGACATCCACCATCATCGGTGAGGCCATGTGGTCCACGGGCACGCCCAGAATAGCTTCCAGTTCCGCTCTATCGGCTGCATCCAGCGTAACGTGCCGGGCGGGCGGCAAAGCAAAAGACAGGGAGCGATCCTCCCCACTGCCATTAACGTGCAGTGTCACAAGGCCAACCCCACATTCCTGCACCAGTTGCCCCTGCCTTGGCACGGCGCGCCCTGCCTCCAGCGCAGCGTGCGCACTGCCCAGTGTGGGGTGGCCTGCAAACGGCAGCTCGTTCCGGGGGGTAAAAATACGCAGCTGGTAATCTGCCTTATCGCTTTGTGCGGGGAGCAGAAACGTAGTTTCCGAGAGGTTTGTCCAACTGGCAATGGCCTGCATGGCCTGTGTATCCAGCCCCTGCGCGTCCAGCACAACGGCAACCGGATTGCCCGCAAACGGCACTTTTGTAAAAACATCCACAACTTTGTAGGTACGTTGCATGAGAGTTCTCGCCTGAATTCGGTGTTGGCAATGCTCTGCTGGAGGGGGCCATGCTTATGAGGGCTGCATGGGCTTTATGGCCGATAGCAGGCCCAGAACAAAGCGATTAAGCGGCACATCCAGACCATGCCGGTCTGCTGCGCGCACAATGGCCCCGGTTATGGCATCGTACTCCAGAGGGCGGCCTGCCTGCCGGTCCTGCAACATGGATGTGGCACTCTCTGGCGGCACGCTCTGCAGCCACGCCAGAGCGTCCTCCACATGTTGTGCTGTAAGAGCGGCCCCTTCGGCCTGCCCGACCTGCACCACTTCAGCCATGATCTGCCGGGCATTGGCCGCACAGGCGGGCTCACGCATAACCCCCGTGCGCCTTCCACACAGGGCAGTCAGCGGGTTGGCGGCACTGTTGGTGAGCAGCTTGGTCCAGACCATGCTCAGCATATCCGCAGCAAGCACAACCCGCAGTCCGCCTGCCTGCAAAGCCGCTGCCACATCCTGCACAGGTGCCTCTGCGGGAAGGCACAGGTCCGCCTGGCCGATTCGGCGCAGGACCGAACACCCCGGGGCAGACCGCTCGGCGTTAAAATAGGCAATGGCAGGCAATGCCACGGCCACAGGCGCATAGGCGGCAATCCGCTCACGGTGCTCCAGACCATTCTGCACGGCCAGAATACGCGCATCTGGCCGGTTGAATGCCGCAATCCACTCCGCCACATCCCCCGTCTGATGCGCCTTGACCGCCACCACAGCCACTGTGCACGGGCCAAGCTCGGCCGGGCTGCGGGCATGCCGGACCGGGTATTCCACCCCCTGCCCGGCCTCCTGCACATAAAGGCGGCCAAACGGGCTGCGCGCACCACAGACCCATACCTCCCACCCAGCGCGGGCAAAGGCTGCGGCCACAACAAGCCCGACCGCCCCTGCGCCAATCAGGGCAACAGCAGGCTGCGCAGGAACCTGCTCAGGAGGTGTGTTTGTGTGCATGCCTTGTCCTTTCTGGTACCGTTTGCAGCAAATGCGATAGTGGCACATTGCAGCCAAGCTCTGGCACCCACCCGGCACAGGCTAGGGTTCCGCTCCAGAACATGATAAAAGACCCCTATGGCGATATGGGGCAAAATATTTGGTGGCGTAACCGGCTTTGCCGTTGGCGGTCCACTAGGTGCGGCGTTGGGCACGGCTTTGGGCCATGCCGCAGACAGCGGCACATTGCTGCAACCACCCGCTGTTGGCTGGAGCGACCGATGGGCCGCCCGCGCGCGCCCAGACCCTAACGGAGCGGCAGCCTTTGTCGCTGCCAAACTAGCCGCCACACTGGGCAAAAAAGACCAGCTTTACGGGCTGACCTGCGTTATTCTGTGCGCCAAACTGGCCAAGTGCGATGCCCCGGTTAACCGGCGGGAGATCAACGCCTTCAAAGCCCGCTTCCGGGTGCCGGACGAGAACATGCGCGACATCGGTCGCCTGTTTGACATGGCCCGCCAGAGAACAGACGACTATGAAGCCTTTGCCCGTGAACTCGGGCAGGCTTACAGCACTGACAAACCCCCGCTTGAAGACCTGATGGGAATCCTGTTTGCCATTGCCCGTGCCGATCTGGCAGCGGACGAACCCCTTGCCCCCGAAGAGCTGCGTTTTCTCAAACGTGTGCACGCCCTGTTCGGGCTAGGGCGCGGGGCTTGGGAGCGGGCCGAACAGGGCCGGGCCCGTGCGGCCATGGGGGAAGATGACGCCTATACCGTTATGGGGGTGAGTGCCTCCCTCTCCAACGAGGAACTGCGAGCACACTGGAAAAAACTTGTCCGGCAGTACCATCCGGATGTCATGGCCGCCCGCAATGCCAGCCCCGAGGAGGTGCAGGTTGCCTCGGTCCGTATATCCAGAATCAACGCCGCATGGGACATAATCAAACGCGAGCGCGGACTGTAACGCCGGATTCCCTGTGGCCATCACATCCCGAGCAGGATGTGCGACTTTATGGCAACAGAGATTGCAAAAATCTGTTCTTCCCGGCAAAAAGGTAACTTGCAAAGGGCTATTTTTGTCCCCTGCCCTCTACGCAGAGAAGCCCTGCCATTGCACCCTGCGTTTCTCATGGTAGAGAAGGCAGCAATAAACAGGTCTGCCCGGCAGGCCATGCGGACGTCACAAGGCAAAGGTAAAGGTGGCAATGATTTCAGGACGGAACGGCTCATGGCTCCGCCCTCGCGCACAGGATCAGCACGATCAGGCGCGGGAAGGTTCCTCGGTACATCGCCGTTTCCGTCTGGGAACACTCTGCCTTGGTCTGGTGCTGCTTGGCGCAACGGGGTGTAGCTCCATTAAAGCCCCCGTTCCCACGGACCCGGATGCCCTGGCCGAATACAAGGCCGCAAACGACCCGTATGAACCGTTGAACCGCAAAATGTTCAACCTGACCATGAAGTTCGATACATGGGCCCTGCGCCCGGTTGCCAAAGCCTACGTGTGGGCCGTACCCCGCCCCGTGCGTAACTCGCTTGGCAACATGATCACGACCATGAACGAGCCCTCCGTCTTTTTTAACGACGTCGGGGCCGGCAAGCCACGCCGTGCGGGGGATTCGTTCGTGCGCTGGTGCATTAACATGACCGTGGGTGTTGGCGGGCTGATTGACGTTGCAAAAATGGCGGGCTTCCCCCACCATGACAACGATGCAGGCCTGACCATGGCCAACTGGGGTATTTCCTCCGGGCCTTATCTGTTCCTGCCCATGGGGCCGTCCTCCTTCCGTGACGGGATTGGTTACGGCATTGATCAGGGCCTTTCCCCGTGGGATTACGTGCCACGCGGTTATGGGCTTGTCAGTTTCAACTGGGCCTATAACATGATGGGTGTTGTGCATGGCCGCTCCGAGCATCTGGAAGATCTGGATGCTCTCCAGCGCGATGCTCTGGACCCATATGCCACCATTCGCAGCGCTTACCAGCAGCAGCGGAAGGCACAGGCCGAGGCCATCAAGAATGACCGCCGCGCCACCGTGCCAGACTGGTATCAATAACTAACAACAAGAAGGTAGCGCAAACATGAAACTCCTTTCTGGTCGCCGTATTGTTCTTGCCACTCTGGCCCTGACATGCGCCAGCGGACTGTTTGCCCTGCCTGCCCGCGCAGCGGATAACGCCAAGCAGTTCATTCAGAGCTTTGGCACGCAGCTTGTTGCCATTGTTAACAGCCCTGTTCCCCTGTCTGAAAAAAAGACCAAGGTCCTTCCGCTGGTTCAGAAGAATGTGGATATTGATGGTATTGGCCGCTACTGCCTTGGCCGTTACTGGAAAATTGCCACCCCTGAGCAGCGGCAGCATTATCTGGCCCTTTTCCATGAAGTGCTGGTCAATGCCATTACCGACAAGCTGGGCGAGTACCGTGGTGTCAGCTTTACCATTGGTGATGTCAGCAAGTCCGGTAATGAAGATTCCGTCAACGCCATTCTGATGCGTCCGCAGCAGCCCCCGGCTTCCATGCAGTGGGTTGTCGGTTACGACAACGGGCAGCCGCAGGTTGTAGACGTTATTGGTGAAGGAGCCAGCCTGCGCCTGACCCAGCGCAATGACTACTCCTCCTTTATTGCCCGGAATGGTGGGAGTGTCGCGACACTGCTTTCCGCCCTGCAGAAGCAGCTGGACCGCCATAACCAGTCCACCAACTAAACCGCTAAAGCCCGATCTGGCGGGGAAACCGCCGGTCTGGCAGAAAGGCACCCATGAGGGTGCCTTTTTTTATGCCCGCTTGCTTTCATACACCATCATGGTCTGCCCATTTCTGGTGAAAGTCTCGCAGACATGCATCCCGATACTGCCCAGGATGGTGCGCGATGCCACATTGCTTTCCGATGCAACGGCAATAACCCGGTGCAAACCGGCATCATGCGCGAAGTTAAGGGCCGCGTTGGCAGCCTCACGCGCAATGCCGCGCCCCCTTGCGCTGGCAAACAGGGCAAAGCGTAACCCGAACCCGCGACCATCTGGCCGGTCGTGGATACCGGTCATGCCGACAAACTGGTTATTTTCATGAATGGTAAAAATACCAACACGGTGACAGGCCCAAAAAGCAATGTCATCCGCCATCTCACGCTCGGCCTGCTGGCGGGTGCAAACACCCCCTAGCATCTGACCAAAAGCGCCGCCATCGGCCTTCAGGCGCGCCATATCTTCCATATCCCGCCATGTCACGGGCTGAAGAAGCAGGCGAGGTGTACGGACTGAGCGTAAATCCACCGCTCAGCCCCCGTAACAGAGGAAGGCTCCGCAGGGGAGCCTTCGCACAGGCATGCCGTTAACGGGCAAGCGGTTTGTAATGGATGCGGCCTGGCTCGGTCGCATCCGGGCCAAGGCGGCGGCGCTTGTCTTCTTCATAAGCCTGAAAGTTACCTTCAAACCACTCAACGTGGGAATCACCTTCAAACGCCAGAATATGGGTAGCCAGACGGTCAAGGAACCAGCGGTCATGGGAGATAACCACGGCGCAACCGGCAAACTCGGCCAGTGCATCTTCAAGCGCACGCAGGGTATCCACGTCCAGATCGTTGGTCGGTTCGTCAAGCAGGATCACGTTGCTTTCCTGCCGGAGCATCTTGGCCAGATGCACGCGGTTGCGCTCACCACCCGAAAGGACACCAACTTTTTTCTGCTGGTCGGACCCTTTGAAGTTAAAAGCCCCCACATAGGCGCGCGACGGTACGGCCCGCTTGCCCAGATAGATGACATCCGTCCCGCCTGAAATTTCTTCCCACACGGTTTTATCGGGGGACAGATCATCGCGCGACTGGTCAACGTAGCCGAGCTTTACGGTTTCCCCGATTTTCAGCTCGCCTGAATCCGGCTTGTCCTGCCCGATAATCATTTTGAACAAGGTGGACTTACCAGCACCGTTTGGCCCGATAACCCCCACAATACCGCCCGGTGGCAGTTTGAAGTTGAGGTTATCAATCAACAGCCGGTCACCAAACCCTTTGGTCAGGTTGTCGGCCTCGATAACCGTGCCGCCCAGACGGGGGCCGGGAGGAATGACAATATCGGCCACACCACCCACTTTTTCCGCACTGGCGGCCAGCATTTCCTCATACTTGGCAATACGGGCCTTGCTTTTGCTCTGGCGGGCCTTGGGGCTGGCGTTAATCCACTCCTGCTCGGCGGCAAGGGCACGCTGGCGGGAGCTTTCTTCCTTTTCTTCCTGCGACAGGCGCTTGCGCTTCTGTTCCAGCCAGGAGGAGTAATTGCCTTCAAACGGAATACCGCGACCACGCTCGATTTCCAAAATCCAGTTGGTCACGTTATCTAGGAAGTAACGGTCATGGGTGATGACCATAACCGTGCCGGCGTAATCCCGCAGGGTTGTTTCCAGCCATGCAACGCTTTCTGCGTCCAAGTGGTTGGTTGGTTCGTCAAGCAGCAGCAGGTCGGGTTTTTCCAGCAGCAGGCGGCACAGGGCCACGCGGCGGCATTCCCCCCCGGAGAGTTTTTCTACCGAGCTGTCAGCAGGCGGGCAGCGCAGGGCGTCCAGCGCGATTTCCAGCTTGCGGTCCAGCTCCCAGCCGTCGCCTGCATCAATTTTTTCCTGCAGTTCTGCCTGTTCGGCCAGCAGGGCATTCATTTCGTCGTCTTCCATGGGCTCGGCAAAACGGGCAGAAATCTCGTTAAAACGATCAACTGCCTTTTTCAGGTCGCCAAAGCCCAGAGCAACGTTTTCGCCCACGGTCAGTTTGGGGTCGAGCTGGGGTTCCTGTTCCAGATAGCCGACGCGCACGCCTTCAGCCGCCCAGGCCTCGCCGCCGTATTCCTTATCAATCCCCGCCATGATCTTGAGCAGGGTGGACTTACCAGCGCCGTTAACACCCAGAATACCAATTTTGGCACCCGGCATGAAGGACAGGGTGATGCCCTTGAACACTTCGCGCCCACCGGGATAGGATTTTGTGAGATCCTTCATCACATAGACGTATTGATAGGATGCCATGATGATGAACTCCCGTTATGCGGAATAAACTGAAAAAATGAAGCGGCTACAGGTTGCGCTGCCGGCTGGGACAGCCTGCGCCCGGCAGGACTTGAACCCGCAACCAAGCCGTTATGAGCGGCCCGCTCTAACCAATTGAGCTACGGGCGCGCAGGCGAGTATCTGATTACGCAACCAGAGCCATTTGGCAAGGGTCTGGGGCAGGAAAATCCATATATCGCCCGTTTAAAATCCGGCTCTTGGCAAGCCGCAGGTGGGCGGATAGGGTCTGCTGCATTCCCTTTGTTTATCGGTTGGAGCAGTGTTCATGGACGTTTCCAAACTTTCTCCCGGCAAGGACGTGCCGTTCGACATTAACGTTGTTATTGAAATCCCGCAGGGTTCCTCTGTCAAATACGAAATTGACAAGGAAAGCGGCGCTCTGTTCGTGGATCGCTTCCTGTTCACGCCCATGGCCTACCCCACGGCTTACGGCTTTATCCCCAACACGCTCGCAGCCGATGGTGACCCCACGGATGCTCTGGTCCTGACCCCCACAAACGTGGTGCCGGGCAGCGTGATCCGGGCCCGCCCCATTGGCGTGCTGAAGATGGAAGACGAATCCGGGCAGGACGAAAAAATCATCTGCGTCCCGCACGACAAGGTGCACCCCGAGTTCTCCAAGGTTGAAACCACGGACGACCTGCCCGAAATCACGATCAAGGCCATTGAGCACTTTTTCACCCGCTACAAGGACCTTGAAAAAGGCAAGTGGGTTAAAGTGACTGGCTGGGGCACGAAGGAAGAAGCCGGGAACTTTATTCTCAAGGCTCTGGAAGCTGCAAAAGCCAAATAAGGCGCGCTTTCTCCTGACCTGCAACAGGCATGGCCGCTACAGTGCGCCGTGTCTGTTGCAGCGCACCTGCACACCCGGCATCACACCCTGAGTGTGAAATATATTCCGTATCGCGCGGATTATCAGCCCACCAGTTTTGCGCCATGCTCTGGACAACACCTCCGACCCTTTCATTCTGTCATGGTGATGTTCATGCCCACCCCTGCTGCCGCAAAGCACCCCAAACAGCCAACCCTGTTCATCCCCCATGGGGGTGGTCCATGCTTTTTTATGGACTGGCCACAGACATGGGACCACATGGCCGCCTTTTTGCGTGGGCTAAGCGCCACGCTCCCACAAAAACCAGATGCCATTGTGGTGGTTTCCGGCCATTGGGAGGAGCAGGTTCCCACGCTCATGTCCGGTGCAAAACCGGGCCTGATCTACGATTATTACGGCTTTCCCGCCCACACCTACACGCTGCAGTACCCCGCCCCCGGCAGCCCCGCACTGGCAGCCCACATGCGGACCCTGCTGGAGCAGGCAGGCTTTGCCAGTGCCGAAAATGCCGAACGGGGGTTTGACCACGGTGTGTTCATCCCGTTCATGCTGGCTTTTCCCCAGGCCGATATTCCCGTTGTGGAGTTCTCGTTACAAAAGGCGCTGGACCCGGCCGAGCATCTGGCCATTGGCGCAGCACTGGCCCCCCTGCGGGCAGACAACGTGCTGATCATGGGCACGGGTCTGAGCTACCATAACCTGCCCCACTTCATGAGCGGTTCCCCCACAACCGACGAGCCTGCAAAGGCATTTGATGCGTGGCTGACCCGTAGCGTCTGTGCGCCGCCGCCAGAGCGCACCGCGCAGTTGACCCACTGGGCACAGGCCCCCGGTGCACGCCTGTGCCACCCCCGCGAGGAGCATCTGCTCCCGCTGATGGTGGCCGCCGGTGCCGCCGGGCAGGATTACGGCCAACAGATTTACAGCGATACAGTGCTGGGCAAGGCGCTCTCGGGCTACCGTTTTGGTTGAAGCGGCTCTTGTGCGGCCAATTTTATACGACCGTACAAGACCGCCTGCGCAAAAATGCACTTCTTTGCATTTTTTTATGAAATGCCTGTTGCCAAAGAAAAAAACATCGTTATAAAGCCCCACATACCGACGCACACAACTGGTGAGCGTTGGAAAATGCGGGTGTAGCTCAGTTGGTTAGAGCGCCGGCCTGTCACGCCGGAGGTCGCGGGTTCGAGCCCCGTCACTCGCGCCACTTTCCTTTACAAGTCAATCGTATCAGAAAGTGGCGCCGAGCGCCCTTGCGCGCTCCCCACAAACTCCCCCTCTAACCGGCCGCCAGAACGACCGGTTTTTTATACACTGCCCTTACGCTGGGTAATGCTTACTGCTGCAAGGCATCCGCACCCTGCAGTGTTACGGCTACCGCATGCACTGTTGCAGCAATCCGTGCCGCAGTCTGCACCGCAGCAGCGCCAAGCGCATCACGCACGATTTTTTCGTGGCTGGTCACACACAGGTCGCACCCGTTGATGATGGAAACGGCCAGACACCACAGCTCAAAATCCGCTTTATCCACGCCGGGGTTGCCAATCACGCTCATGCGCAGCTGTGCTGGCATTTTGGCGTATTCACCACCCGCCATATGCACAAAGCGGTAGTAGATATTGTTCATACCCATAATGGCGTTGGCAGACTGCGCAGCAGCCAATGCCTGCTCGGACAGCGTATCGCGGAACTGGGCCACAATTGCACGCGTCACATCATCATTGCGCGCAGCGAGGGCGGAGGCGATGAACGTGCCGCCAAGCTGCTGCGGGGTCAGGGTAATATCGCTTGCCAGAGACCCCAGATTCAGGCGCAGGTCCTTGGCGTAATCGGGAATACGGTCTTTGAGTGCATCTATAGACATGGCTTTTTCCGTTATGATTTATTTTGGAAAAATCTGTGCCAGACCAATACATGGAACCTGAAGCACAAGGCACAGCCAGAAACTGGCTGGGAGCGGGCTAAACAGCCCTGAAAGATAGAGTGGTGGTTGCGGCAGAATACGCAGGTATGCCACCGCAACCACCCCCGGCCCGCAAACGCGAACCGGGCAGTGCGTCAGACTCAGACTTTGATAAAGTCTTCGCCCTTTTTCCAGTTGCACGGGCACAGCTCATCGCTCTGCAGGCCGTCAAGGATACGCAGGATTTCCTGCGGGTTACGACCAACAGACAGGTCGTTGACGGACACATGACGGATCACACCGTGCGGGTCGACAATGAAGGTGGCACGCAGGGCAACGCCAGCGTCCTTTGCCATCACGCCCGTGCCTTCGGTCAGCTCGCGCTTGATGTCGGCCAGCATCGGGATCGGCAGATCCTTCAGGTCAGCGTGGTGCAGGCGCCAGTTGAGGTGCACGAACTCGCTGTCGATGGACACGCCATACACAACCGCATCACGGTCTGCGAAGTCCTTGGACATCTTGCCAAAAGCCACGATTTCGGTCGGGCAGACAAAGGTGAAGTCCTTCGGCCAGAAGAACACCACTTTCCACTTACCGGCATCGGATTTGTCGGAAATCTGAACGAATTCGCCCTTCAGGCCTTCCGGCCCACCCGGAACGGAGGTCAGATCAAAGCTGGGAAACTTATCGCCAACGGTCAGCATATGTTTGCTCCTTGTTTCTGGCACAGTGCCTGACCATGCTTTAGGCCGGGTCAGGCGGTGCAGGTATGTATGGCCCGCCTTTTTCATTTAATCCAATGAATATTTTATATAAGAACAATTGAAAGTATCGATTAACCATTCTCGGGTTTTCAGGTAGGACTTGGCCATGCTTCCACTCCCCTCCGCACAGCAGCTCCGCTACCTGATCGCCCTTTCCGAACTGCGCCACTTTGGCCGGGCCGCGGCGGCCTGTGCCGTAACCCAGTCCACCCTGTCTGCCGGGATTATGACACTGGAGCGCCAGCTGGATACCCCGTTGCTGGACCGCACCGTGGGCAAAAAAGTGGTTTTTACCCCTCTGGGGCACGAGATCGCACTCAAAGCCCGGCAGGCACTGGCCGCGCTGGAGGCCGTACCCCAACTGGCCGCCGCAGCCCGTACTCCTTTGACTGGCCCATTACGACTCGGGGTTATTCCCACCATTGGCCCGTTCCTTATCCCCCGCACGGTGCATATCCTGCGCGAGCACTTCCCCCGCCTGCTTTTGTCCCTGACAGAAGACACCACAGAACACCTGCTGGAAAAGCTCTCCCTTGGGCAACTGGACATGCTGGTGCTGGCCATGCCCTGCCTGTGTGATGGCACGGAAACCCACCCCCTGTGGCAGGACCCCTTTTATGTGATCATGCCCTCCAACCACCCTTTTGCGGCACTGGAGAGCGTGCCCGTGGAGCGGTTGTCCGAATACAACATGGTTATGATGGAAGACGGGCATTGCCTGCGTGAGCAGACACTGGCCATCTGCCGCCAGAGCCCCAGCCGCAGTGGCGCGGAAGGGGAGAGCGAACCCACCTTTACCGCCATGTCGCTCCACAGCATGGCGGAAATGGTGGAACTGGGTTTGGGAATCGCCATCATGCCAGCACTAGCCATTAACGGGGGTATTCTTAAAAACCGTAAAATTGCTGCCCGCCCCCTTGCAGATGGCGCCGCATGGCGCACCATTGGTCTGGCCTGGCGGCCCCGTTCCCCCCGTGCTGCCGATTTTTCCACTCTGGCCAGCACGCTGCTCACACTCGCACTGGACCCGGCTTAAGCACCCAATCTGCCCGCCCCCTTGCGATAAAACGCACTATAGGCGGCAAAATCCGCAAGAAAAATGCGCAGAATATTGACTCAGGCGCACGGGGCCGGTATGTGCCGAGCCAACTTATTTATGCATTGAGCGGCATCGACGGAGAATACGGGCCATGAAAATCAGAAATAGCCTGAAGTCAGCCAAGGTGCGCGACAAAGACTGCCGTGTGGTTCGTCGTCGTGGCCGGGTTTACGTCATCAACAAAAAGAACCCCCGCATGAAGGCCCGTCAGGGCTAATTCATGGTTGGTCTGGCCCTTACGGGCAAGCTTATCATGATGATCATGCATAAAGCCCGTTCCCTCGGTCCCCGAAGGAACGGGTTTTTGTTTTTAGGCCTGTCCACAGCCCTCAGCTTTACGGCTGTTCCTGCTGCCTGGGCGGATACAGCGCCCAAAACCCAGCCTGCCCCCTTGGCAGCGCCTGCTCCAGCAACTGGCACTGGCACTGGCACTGGCACTGGCACTGGCACTGGCACTGGCACTGGCACTGGCACTGCAAAACAGATTGCCCTGTTGGTCAAGCAGCTTGCCCAAGCCCCAACGCCCGAAGAGGCCCATACCCTGCAAGAAAGGCTTGAGGCCTTACGGGCAGCACACCTTTCCCCCACCACGCAACTTCTGGTCCGCCGTGCGGAAAAAGACCTGATATCCGAAAAACCGGATGATGCCGTGGACGATATGGGGGATGCACTAGCACTTCAGCCCGATCAGGCCATTCTGTGGCGCACCCGTGCCCAGATGCGCCTTGTTGCTGGCAACCTGAAGGGCGCTGTAGCGGATTTGGGGGAGGCCCTGATGCGTGATGCAGAGGACGCCCAGAGCTGGAGCCTGCTGGCCAGTGTGGAAGAACACCTGAACGATGGTCAGGCCGCACTTAAAGCATGGCAAAAGGCCACTGCCCTCAACCCCATGCTGGACAGGAGCCACAAACGCTCCGATTCCCTGCACATCAAGGCGTTTGGCCAGCCAACCTGAGCAGGCTCAGGCCTGCCGGTTTTCAATCAGGCTTTTGCGGATCTCGCGGCCACGCTCGATCTTGTTCACAATATAATCCGCATCTCCCCAGCGGATCGCGCGGGCCATGGCCTGAGCATCTTCCATAAAGCGCCCCAGCATTTCCAGCAGGGCCTCACGGTTAGCCAGAAAAATATCGCGCCACATAATGGGATCGGATGCCGCAATCCGGGTAAAATCCCTGAAACCCGAAGCCGCTAAGTCCAGCACTTCCGAGCGGGTTTCTTCCGCCAGATCATCAGCCGTGCCGCAGATGGTAAAGGCCAGCAGATGCGGCAGGTGGCTCACAATGGCGCACACACGGTCATGGTGAGCGGGGGTCATTTCCCGCAGGCGGGCACCACAGCGGGTCCATAATTCGCGGATCTGCTGCAGGGCTTCTGGCGTTGTGGCTTCCAGCGGGGTTAGCAGACACCAGCGATTTTCAAACAGGCCCGCCAGCCCCGCATCCGGGCCGGAGAACTCCGTACCAGCCATGGGGTGTGCAGGCACATAGGGCACATCAGCCCGCAGGCTGGGTAGAATGGCCTCGATGACCGACACCTTGGTGGACCCCACATCGGTCAGCACTGCGCCCGGCTTCATGGCGGGAATAACCTGCGCGGCAACGGGCCCCATAGCCCCGACCGGCACGCACAACATAACACAATCCGCCTGTGCGGCAGCAGCGACTACGTCTGTTGTTGCCTCATCCGCCAGCCCCAGTTCCATGACCCGCGCGCAGACATCCGCACTGTTGTCCACCGCGATCAGTCTGCGGGCCAGATGACCATGCACTTTGGCACGCCGCAGCACGGACGAACCGATAAGCCCCGGTCCAACCACAACAAGCGTGTCAAACACGACCTGAAGATGCTCTTCCGCCACGGCTCAGCTATCCTTGATTGTGTTGGAAGGGGCAGAATACCCAATATTTTCGCCCTGTGCCGGAGCTGCAGGCTGCTGGGGTGCATTCTGGCGCAGGCCGCGCATTTCCATAAACTGCCACAACAGCAGAACGGGAATACCAATGGTAATTTCCCGCCCACGGCGGAGCAGGGAAATACCAAGGGACAGGGACGGGTCTATGCCAAACGCATGGCCGAGCGCCATATAGGCCCCTTCCTGCACGCCCAGACTACCGGGGACCAAAAACCCGACAGACATAATGGCACAGGTTACGCCTTCCACCGCCACAGCGCCGGGGAACGTCAGCTGCGCACCCAAAAAGCGCGCTGTCAGCCACAGCATGCCAGCACCACCCAGCCAGCCGAGCAAATGGTAGCTGGCAGAACGGCAGATATGCCACGGGCGGCTCCAGGCGGCTTCCATACGTTCCTGCAGGTTATCCGCACCCGCCAGAATGCTATCCCGCCACTGGGAGGCCAGACTGCGGGTAAACATCCCCCCGAACTTGCGGAACAGGTTGCCGCCATGCGTCTGGGTCCAGATAAAACCTGCGGTTCCCGCGATCAGGAACAGGGTCCCCCCGACCACCGGCACCACAAACGGGCTGGAACGCTGGTGCGCAACAAGGCAGGCCACGGCCAGCAGCACAAATGCCACCTGCCCCATGACCTCGGTTGTAATATCCACAAGGTTGGCGCAGGCGGCTTCGGGCAGTTCTACTTCCCGGTCGGTGGCGCGGTGTACGCCATGGCCCGAGCAGGTCGCGCGAATACCAATAACAATGCCCCCAACCTGCGAAAACGGCAGGCAGGTTGCAGCCGCATCACGCACCATGCGGGCCAGCAGCAGGCGCATGTACCCAATTTCAGGAAAAGCAGCATGCCAGGCCATGCCCAGCAGGCCATCCACGGCCAGCTGGCAGCATACCATAAGCAGAAAGCCGCCAAGACCAATACGCATAACAGCACGTAAAACAGAATCGAAACCGCTCCACGCCATTGCTGCCGTAACGACCACGAGTCCAAGAAAAGTGAGAAAAACCGTAAGCTTCTTCAAGGCCTCAGCTCTGTCCGCCTGTTACGCTCGCGGCTCCGTCACGCCCATGGGCACGCCCGAAGCCCAACCGGGCGCATGTGTGAATGTTCCGCCCCCTTACACTACCACGGGGTCTGGCGCCACCTCGGGTGTCAGGATAAAGAAACAGACCAACCGTTCGGGCTTGATGCCCAACACCTGTTTTTCTTTCAGCCCTCTACCGGGAGCGCATCCTTCATGACTGCTCATACGCTCGTAACCGGCGCAACTGGTTTTGTCGGTTCCGCCGTGGCTCGCACACTGCTGGAACGCGGCCATTCCCTGCGCCTTATGGTGCGAGAAGGAAGCGACCGTAGCAACATTGCCGACATTCCGGCCGAGCTGGTGGAAGGCGACCTGTCACAGCCGGACACATTTGCGCGTGCAGTCAAAGGTTGCCGGTATGTTTTTCATGTCGCGGCCGACTACCGCCTGTGGGTACCCGACCCCGCCCCCATGATGACCGCCAACGTGGAAGGCACCCGCCTGCTTATGCTGGCAGCCCAGCAGGCAGGGGTTGAACGCATTGTGTACTGTTCCTCCGTGGCGGCCCTTGGCCTGATTGGCGATGGCACCATTGCGGACGAGAACACACCGGTAGAAGAACATGCCGTTATTGGTATTTACAAACGTTCCAAATACCGTGCCGAGCAGGAAGTGCTGCGGCTTGTGCGCGAGCAGAATCTGCCAGCGGTTATTGTGAACCCCTCCACCCCCGTTGGCCCGCGCGACATCAAACCCACCCCCACAGGCCAGATGATTCTGGACTGCGCGGCAGGCCGCATGCCCGCTTACGTGGATACGGGCGTTAACATCGTGCATGTGGATGACGTGGCAGAAGGCCATGCGCTGGCCCTTGAACGGGGCAGAATTGGCGAAAAATACATTCTGGGTGGCGAGAACTATCTGCTGCGCGACCTGTTTGCCATGGTGTCTGAAATCGCGCATGTGCCCCCGCCCAAGATCAGCCTGCCGCAAGAGGTTATCTGGCCGGTGGCTATTGTATCCGAATGGCTGTCCCGCGCTTTTGGCTTCTCGCCCCGTGTCACGCGGGAGATGCTCGCCATGTCCCGCAAGAAAATGTTCTTCTCCTCCGCAAAAGCCATGAGCGAGCTGGGTTATGCCCCGCGCCCCGCCCGCATGGCGGTGGAAGACGCCATTACATGGTTCCGCAATAACGGCATGCTGAAATAAGGGGGCGGTCCATCATGATTCTGGCTCTGGCTATTCTATGCGCCATAATCTGGATGGGTCTTATTTTCTGCCACGGGCACTTCTGGCAGGCTGGCCCCATACTCCAGCCCGCCAGCATGGCAGACGCACCGGCGGATATTGCCCCCGATGTTACCGTGGTCGTACCCGCCCGTGATGAGGCGGAGTCTATCGAGGCGGCACTTGGCTCCCTTCTGCAACAGGACTACCCCGGCGCGCTCTCGGTCATTTTAGTCAACGACCGCAGCACTGATGGTACAGGGGCTTTGGCCAGAGCCCTGCCCGATACCCACAACCGGCTGAGTGTGCTGGACGGTGCAAACCCCGAGGCAGGCTGGAGCGGCAAATTATGGGCCGTAGCACAGGGTGTACACGAGGCAGAGCGACAGACCCCACATGGCAGTGGCTACCTGTTCCTGACCGATGCCGACATTATTCACGACCCCGCCCATATTTCCACCCTTGTTGCCAAGGCACAGGCCGACCGGCTGCACATGGTTTCCGAAATGGTGGAGCTTCAGTGCATCACACTGGCCGAACGGGCGCTGGTACCTGCTTTTGTCTTCTTTTTTGCGCTGCTTTACCCCTTTGCCAAGGTCAACAACCCAAAGGATAAAACCGCTGGGGCGGCGGGGGGCAGCATCCTGCTCCGGCGCGACATGCTCCGCCAGATCGGGGGGATTGAAGCCTTAAAAGGAGCCCTGATTGATGACTGCACACTGGCCACATGCGTCAAGCAGGCCGGGGGGCGGCTCTACCTTGGCCATTCCTGCCTTGCCCGTTCCATCCGCCCTTACCCATCCGCTGCCGATATCTGGCGTATGATCACGCGCACGGCCTACGTGCAGCTTAATTTTTCTCCCCTGCTGCTGGTGCTAACCGTTGTGGCCATGCTTGTGGTCTGGATGGCACCTCTTGCACTGGCCCTGTGCGCCCACGGCGCTGCGCAATGGATTGGTGCCGGGGTGTGGCTTGCCTCCACCCTGTCCTTTTTGCCTACGCTCAGGCGTTTTCGGCTTTCACCCCTCTGGGCGCTAGGCTTGCCCCTGATTGCCGCCTTTTATACCGCAGCAACCCTTGGCTCCGCCCTTAACCACCACCGCGGGCGCGGTGTGGTGTGGAAGAACCGGGCCTATACCGAGGCCATTCCCAACAATGGGCGGGCCAGCACCCCGGACGCAGAGCAGAAAATACAGATCCCCGGACGGTAGGTTTTTTTGCCGTTACCTGCCCTCCGGCATTAAGGGATAGGCATGGCAGGCGGGCTCATGTAAACACCAAGCTGCCCTTGGGGTCCCTTTTTTTGAACACGGCACGGCATGACTGACGATACACGCATCTGGGGAAAAGCTGACGTTTCATCCGGCAAGGGTGCGTCTGACGAGAACTTTCCCGTAGGCTCCCTCCTTCTCAGCCGCAAACTGCGCCCGCATGTGCATGCCTATTACGATTATGCCCGTGTTATTGACGACATAGCAGACTGTGAAACCCTCTCCCCCGAAGACAAGGTCACCCGGCTGAATGCCATGGAGGAGGTACTCCTTGGCCAGCGCAGCGCCATTAACCGGGCCGATGCGCTCAGTGCCGCACGGCTGCGGGCTTCGCTCATACAGACCAACGTGCCGTTCGAAACCGCAACAGACCTGCTGATCGCCTTCCGTGATGATTCACGCGGCCATGAATACCGCACATGGGATGACCTGCTGCATTACTGCAAATATTCCGCCAACCCGGTCGGGCGCTACCTGATCTGCCTGCATGGGGAAGACCCGGCAGCCTTTGGCCCATCGGATGCACTGTGCACTTCCTTGCAGATTCTGAACCACCTGCAGGACTGCGCCAAGGATCTGGAGCGGCTCCAGCGCTGCTACATGCCCACAGAGCTGATGCAACGTGCCGGCACCTCCGCTCAGGATCTGCTTGCAGGCCAGACCAGCCCTGCCATGCGCAGGGTGTTCAACACCCTGCTAGACGGGGTGGATGCCCTTAACCGGCAGGCCAGCGCCCTGCCAGCCCATATCAAAGGCCGGCGTTTCCGTATGGAATGTGCGGCCATTGTAGAACTCGCCCACCGCCTGACACAGCGCCTGCGCCGCGAAGACCCGCTGGCCGGGCGGGTGGCCCTGCGCCGGACGGACGCCATGCATGCAGCCATTGCGGCCCTGCGGGCATGGGCATGACCTTCCCGAACGGTGAAAGTTCTGTAAAAAGAAACCCGTTCTCTTCAATCTTGACGAAAAACAGGTGAAAAGCGCGTGACAGCCGTAAACATCCAGATGCACGACAAACCGACCCCGCTCGGATGCGATCCGGCTGATCTTGCCTGGGTGGAAAGCACCGTCAAACAGGCAGGCACCTCCTTTGCCGCTGGCATGCGCATCCTTCCGCCCATGCGGCGTTACGGCATGTACGCCATTTACGCCTTCTGCCGCGTAGTGGACGATATTGCAGATGGCACGGCCCCGCTGGCCGAACGCACCAAAGGTCTGGAAGACTGGCACCAGCGCATTGCCGAGCTTTTTGCGGAACGGGCTGTCCTCCCGACCGAACCGCTGGACCGGGTTCTGCTGGCGACCATCAACTTTTTCTCTCTCCAGCAGGCTGATTTTGATGCCGTGATTGATGGCATGCTGATGGACACGCAGACCGCCATTGTTGCCCCGGACGAAAAAACGCTGGACCTGTATTGCGACCGCGTAGCCTCCGCCGTGGGCCGCCTGTCTGTCCGCATTTTTGGCGACAGCTCCAAAAATGGTGACCTCGTGGCTTTCCATCTGGGTCGGGCCTTGCAGATCACCAACATCCTGCGTGACATTCCCGAAGATGCAATCCGTGGGCGGCTGTACCTGCCGGCTGACCTGCTGGAACGCTTTGACGTGCCCAAAGACCCGATCAAGGCTCTGTCCGCTCCGGGGCTGGAACTGGTCGCCCGCGTTATGGCTGCCCGTGCGCAGGACCACTTCCGCACTGCCTTTGCCACCATGAAAATCTGCCAGCCCCGCTCCATGCTCCCCGCCCGCATTATGGGTGCAAGCTACGAGTCCATTCTCAAGGCGCTGTGCAAGCGTGGCTGGGGTGCAGACGTGCTGCGCGCACGTCCCCATACCTCCCTTCTTGGCAAAGCCCGGTGGTTTGCCCTTTCCTACACGTCCTGAGATAACGGCAAAACGCGGCATGTCTGGTATTTTGCATATTATTGGCGGTGGCATGGCTGGCCTTGCCGCTGCGGTAGAAGTCGCGGGCACCGGCACGCGTGTGATCGTGCATGAAGCCGGGCGGACATGCGGCGGGCGCGCCCGCTCCTACCATGACCGGCATCTGGACTGCCGCATAGATAATGGCAACCACCTGCTCCTGTCCGCCAATAGCACGGTATTCCGCTACCTTGGCATAACGGGAGCACTGGATACGCTCAGCGGACCGGGCAAGCCGATTTTCCCGTTTGTTGATCTGGCCGAGGATGCACGCTGGACGCTGGATTTGTCCCGCGGGCGTCTGCCCCTATGGGTTTTCCAGCCTCACCGCCGCGTGCCGGACATGCGCCTGCCCGAGTTGCAGAGCCTTTACCGCCTGATCCGCGCAGGCGACCAGACAACAGTGGCCGACTGCCTGCTGCCCGGTGCCTTTACCCGCAGACTGCTTGAACCTTTTTCCATTTCCGCCCTGAACACCCTGAGCGATACAGGCAGCGCGGCACTGCTTGGCGCTGTGGTGCGGGAATCGCTCTCGCTCGGGGGGCATGCCTGCGTGCCGTGGTTTGCGCGTGACGGTCTTTCCGAGTCTCTCGTGGACCCGGCCGTTGCTTACCTGGCCTCCATGAACGCCGAGATCCGCACACAAACCCGCATTACGGGGCTGGACGTTGCCAAAGGCCGCGTAACCACGCTCCATACTGCGCAGGGCAGCATTGCCCTGTCCGAGCATGATAAGGTGATTGTCGCCACCACGGCACCGGTTGCCGAAGGGCTGCTGAGCCAGCACATGGCCGGGCTGACAACCCCCAATGCGTTTGAGAGCATTCTGAACCTGCATTTCCGTCTGGCAGAGGCCCCACGCCCTGTTGGTTCTTTTGCCCAATGCGGATTTATGGGGGTTATTGGCGGCGTGACCGAATGGGTGTTCCTGCGCGGGAATATCCTGTCTGTGACCGTTAGTGCGGCCAACCGCTACGCCAAGCATGACCACGAGGAACTGGCCCGTGCCATCTGGTCCGAGCTACGCAGCGCGTGTGATGCGGTATTGGAGCAGCCCCTCCCCTCCGCACCGGATGCCCAGCGTATTGTATGGGAAAAGCGCGCAACCTTTGCCGCCACCCCGGAGCAGAACCGCCGCCGCCCCGGCTCGGCCACTCCTCTGGTTAATCTGGCACTGGCAGGGGACTGGACCAACACTGGCCTGCCTGCAACGCTGGAAGGGGCCATGCGCTCGGGCCTGCGCGCCGTACACGCACTGGGCCTGAAAACACCATCCTGAAACTACGGCTGTTGTTCTGCCCCCGCTGCGCGTTATCCGGGTTGCGGGGAGTGTGTTGCCCCTAGCCATAAGTTCTGCGGTTCAGCAAAGATCCGGGGCCAGAATATTGCAGGCAACCATACCGGCCATCTGTGGGGGTTCAGAACCCTGCGTGCTGGCCGGAGCCATTTTGCCAGCTTAATCCGATTGTTTTTCGTCTCCACCAAGGCCTGGGTTCTGATCCATGACACAGTCAACCACCACGCACCGCGCCCCAACACGCCCTGGCATTCTGGTCGGGCTTAAAGCGGAAGCACAGTTGATCCGGGGTGTATTCCCCCACGCAGCCATTGCCGCAAGTGGTGCCACCAGTGCTGGCGCACAGCATGAGGCCAACCGGCTTGCCGCATGTGGGGCAGACTGCCTGTTATCCTTCGGGCTTGCAGCAGGGCTGGACCCGACTCTGCCACCCGGGACCATTGTTATTCCCAGTGCCGTGCAGGCATGGGGCAATGTCTGGCCGAGTGAGCCAACCTTGCGCCATATTCTGGGCGGGGAACAAGCCGGGGTTATCAGCGGGCCTCTCCTCCACAGTGATCAGGTCGTATTGCAGGCCCAGCACAAAGCCGACCTGTTTGCTGCTACGCACTGTGCCGCACTGGATATGGAAAGTGGCTTTTTAGCCCGTGCAGCCCATGAAGCAGGTTTGCCCTTTGCCGTGCTACGGGTTGTGTGCGACCCGGCAACACGCTCCCTCCCCCCCATTACGGCCTGTGTTCTGTCCCCCGATGGTGGCTTGCAAATCGGCCTGCTGCTGCGCTCCCTGCTCCGCCACCCTTCCCAGATTGGTGGATTGATCTCTCTGGGGCGGGATGCCGGGCTGGCACGCAAAGCCATGCTGCGTTTTCTGCACGAGCAGGCCACCCGTCCCGCATTCCAGCAGCTTACCGCCCGCACCACGCAAGGTTAACGCAACCACAGGCAAAGGCACATCCGGGCCCGCAACTCTACGCAGCACTCTGCCCTTGCATGCAAGATACAAGAGGGGGGGAACAAGCATCACGCCCCGGTGCTTAGCCCCGACCCACAACAAAAAACCGCCCGGCATATAACCGGGCGGTTTTTTAAAGCATACGAACCAGAGTGTCTTACTGCGAGAAGGCTCTTGCCAGAATATTCTGCGTTTCAAGCGACACAGGCAGGGTAGAGTTGGTAAGGGCCACACCCTTCCACCCCGCACCAAGGGCTGTGTAAAGGTTCACCGCATCGCGCAGGCGTTCAAGGCGGGCCAGAGCTTCCATGTTCTGCGCGTTCAGTGTGGTGCGTTCGGTTGTCAGCACTTCCAGAAAGCCAACCAGCCCCGCGCCATACAGTTTACGCGCACGGTCACTGGCTGTTGCGCTATCTTCCGCCGCTTTGTGCAGTTGCTCGGCATATTCAATATCATCATGCCAGGCCGCCATGGAGTCTTCGACCTCCTTGAAGGCCGTCAGCACTGTCTGCCGGTATGTCAGGCGTGCTGCCTCAGCCGAAGCCTGCGTTGCACGGACTTCAGACGTCATTTTACCACCGTGCATCAGCGGCAGGCTGGCCATCAGCAGGAACTGCCAGCTCATGGCATTGACCTGAAACGCCTGATACATGGCAGAGGCATTGGGGTTGAAGGTCAGCGGCACCACAAAATGCGGATACAGATTGGCAACGGCAACGCCAATCTGGGCCGTGGCGACGGCGTAACGCCGCTCCGCCATACGCACATCCGGGCGGTTGGCAATGACAACAGAAGGCAGAACCGCCGGGAACTCCGGCACAACAGGCAGCGGACGCTGCTGCTTCAGTTCGTCTTCCAGCTCACCCGGCATTTTACCCAGCAACACCGCAATCGCATGCGTGACCTGAGAAACACGGGTTTTAAGCGGTTCGCGCGCTGCGATCTGGGCATCCAGTTCCGCCTGCGCCTGCGCGATCTGCAAGGTGTTCCCCACACCTTCCAGATACAGCTTGTTGGTCAGGTCCACGGCGTCCTTGGCAACGCGGATATTGTCCGTGGCGATCTGGATCTGCAACTGCGTTACGCGCAGCAGCATGTAATCCGACGCCAGCTCGGACAAAAGCCCCATGAGCACCGCACGGCGGGCTTCAATTGTGGCTTCAACTGCGTGTTCACGGGCCTGCACATCACGCCGGATACGCCCGAACATGTCCAGCTCCCACGATGCCGTGGCACCGTAGGTCAGCATGGAAGCTTCTGGCCGGTTGGCCGGGTTACCCGGACGCAACGGCCAGTTATCGATGTTCAGAGAGTAGCGGACATCCCCGCCCCCCATGTTGGCATCCATCTGCGGGTACCATTGCGCGGCGGAACGGTCACGCATGGCGCGTTCGGCCAGAATACGCTGCCCCGCAATCTGGAGGTCGTAGTTCCCCTTTATGGCGTCCTGCACAAGGCGGGAAAGGAGGGGGTCCTTGAACAGGGCCCACCACTCGACCATTTCCTTGTTTGTGCGCTCAATCTCTTCAGGGGTAGCAACATGTTCCTCCGCTGCCTCCTTGAACTGGGCAGGCAACTTCATACGGTCAGGCTGATAATTGGGCCCAACGGTACAGGCGGAGAGAAACATGCTTGTTGCGGCACATAACCCAAAGCGACGGCGAGCCTTCATGCGCTTCATCCTTGGCCCACGCTCAGAGATGATCTTGCAGCCAGGTGGTCAATGTACCCCTGCGCCCGGTTGGCTCTGGCCCCACGCTAACCGTAGCTGTCATACCTGCTGCGAGGGTGACGCTATCGGGCACATGGTCAAGATGGATACGCACCGGAATACGCTGGGCCAGACGGACCCATGTAAAGATCGGATTCACATCCTGTAGGCCCAGCTTGTCCGGCGTGCCGTTGGTATCGTTAATACCACGCGCAATGCTGACAACATGCCCGGTAAGGATTGGCTTGTACCCCATGAGCTTGACGCGGGCGACATCACCCACATGCACGCCCCACATCTTGGTTTCTTCAAAATACCCGTAAACCCAGTAGGAGTCGGCATCAATCACGGCCATACGTGCCTGACTGGCGGCTGCGTAATCGCCCACCCGCAGGTTCAAGTTGGTCACATAACCATTGACGGGAGAATACAGAACCGAGCGCTGCAGGTTCAGCTTGGCCACGTCCAGTGCGGCGCGGGCTGCGTCCACTGCGGCAATCTGGGTTGCCACGTTGGAGTTGAACACTTCCTGCTCTTCGGCCGACACAATACCACCCAAGCCCATACGACGCTTGGCGTCATTGCGTTTGAGCTTCAGGTCTTCCAATGCGCCATCCAGCCGGGCCTGTGCCTCGCGGATAGCCAGACGGAAGCGGACCGGATCGAGCACAAAGAGCGGGTCGCCCTTATGGACAAACTGGTTATCCACCACCGGAATCTGCACCACGGTGCCAGAAACTTCGGGGGCCACATCGACCACGTAAACACGCACGCGCCCGTCGCGGGTCCAAGGGGCGATCATGTAGACGTTCCAGAGAGTGATCCCCAGAACAATCGCAAGAGAGACGACCGCCAGGGTCAGAACAACTCGTATCAGGGTGCGCAGAAGGGGCATTGCAGAGACTCAAAAGCCTTTTCAGGTCAGACGTAGAGGATCAGCAGACAGAGAATGCAGACGTAAAGCGAAACTTCAAACAGCGCGATATGCCAGAACCAGCCCAAAAGGCCACTCCACCACAACGCAAACCGGATACACATGGTCAGCGGGAGTGCTGCCAGCGCATACACAACAATCGGTGCCATAAAGACACCAAAGAGATTAAATTCCGTCAGCATGACACCGCCCTGGACACCAGCATTACCGTGCGTCCCTTTTTTCAGCATCGGAACTCTCTTTATGGGCCTGAGCAGCCTGCTCTACCCGGTCGAGAACACCGCAGCACTGTTCCAGCTCCGGGTCGGACACACCAGCCATAAGCCGGGCCGTAACCTGATCTGCCACGCTGCTGACCAGAGCGGCCACCTGCCGCCCCTCCGACGTGATGCTGACAAGCTTGGAACGCCGGTCTTCCTCATCCGTCTCACGCACGACGTAGCCGCGTTTTTCCAGCACATCCAGAAGCCGCACCAGTGAAGGGGCCTCGAGTGACAGGGAACGGGCCAGATCGGTCTGGCGCATGGATGAGGATGAAAAGTTGAGATAGTAAATGGGACGCCACGTGGCATCGGTCAGGCCGAATACCCGCAGATCGGCATCTATTTCCCGCCGCCACATGGACGCAAGTCGAGCCAGCCGGTAACCGAAGGACCGGCGGGTCTCGTTGTCCACAACAGGATTATGCTCAAGTTCCATTCACTGCTCACACTAGCGAGTATGCAAAAAGTTTGCACACTCACAAAAGACTGACGCCATCATTTACAGAAACAATCCAGCGCGCCAATGCAAATTTGGAATGGAACCTATGGCTTAACCTAGACTGGACAGATTCAGTCCTTTTTACCGCGCACAATATCCCACACCTTGCGGGTGCCACCGCGGCCAACAGCGGTTGCAACGGTGGCCGTAACCGCAGCCATGGTTACGGAGTCGCGCATCTGGGTCATGCAGCGGTCACGCATGATCCGGGCTTCCACTTCATCCGTGGTCAGGTAGGAGCGGCGGCCAAACAGAACGCACACAAGGGCCGCCAGCACATCCAGCCCGAACACGGTAAAGGATGCGCCAACCGGCCCGAAGTGGCCAACAAACACAAGAAGAATCCAGAGCAGACCATGCCCCGTGATCAGGGCAAAAAGGCCAAACACCGCAGCCATGATCAAAAACGCGGCCTGACGACCGTAACGGATGGCCATCTGCTGCATCAGGGAGGACTGGGCAGATAGGGCGGATTTACCAAGATCAAAGATGCGCATGGGCTCTGGAGCTACCTTCGTTCAGATGACGCGCAAAGCGTCAGCGAGACATGCGCCCGATGATAAACCCCACCACGCCGGAAATGGCAATGGACAACCAGGACGAACGACCGCTTGTACGCTTTGCAAGATCGTTGCGCGTATGATCCGCCAGTTCGCGGGCATTGGCAACTGCCTGTTCTGTCAGATCACCTGCCTTGCCGCCTGCACGGCCCAGTGCGGGAACAATATGTTGTGTAACCAGACGCTCAATATGGGCTTTAACGGCCTCCAGTTCTTCACGCGCGGTGTCGGCTGCGGCTTCGCCAGCCAACTTAACGTCTTTGATTTTATCTGATGACATGAAACAAACCTCGTTGACTTTACCGTTTTAAATTACAACACCATTGTAACCCACAAAAAAGGACATAGTTGCATGCCGCCAGCGCATGGCTCACTCCCGGCTTTGGCGCTTACGGATTTTACTGTCCTGCCCGAAGCTCCCCCACTTGCCTTACGCCTGAGTTCCGGCTGCTGCATGGCCCTGCTGGGAATCGGCCCCACCACGCACGACCTGAACGCGCTGACCGAAGCCCTGGCAGGGCGCAGCCGGGCATCGGGGCAGATATGCGTATACGGGGTGGATGTCAGCCACAAACCGCAGGGGCGGCGCGGCATTGCCACAGTGGGGGTACATGCGCCCCTGTTCGACCACCTGAGCGTAACCGACAACATTCTGTTCCCCCTCCGCGCCACGGGCCTGCTCTCCCCCGCTGAGACCAACCGCAGGCGTGATGAGGTTCTGGCCCTGACAGGGCTGGATGCCGTGCGCACGTTCTTACCCCCTGCACTCTCCACCGAGCAGGTGTTTCGCGCAGCACTGGCTCGCGCCCTGATTACCTCCCCCGACCTGCTTGTGCTCAACCAGCCTTTAAAGGGTATGCCCCCACAGGCTGCAAAACGCTCGCTGGCGTTTTTGGAACGACTCCGCCAGGCCATTGGCCTGACCTCCCTGTTCCTCACCTCGGACCGGACCGAGGCCTTCATGACCGCCAACACCATTGGCGTGCTTGATCAGGGGCATTTGCTACAGGTGGCGGATGCCCCCACCCTGCTCAACCGCCCTGCCACGCCTGCCGTGGCGCTGGCATTGGGGGACGCCAATATCCTGACCGGCAAGGTCCTGCGCCTTGACGATGATACCGCCGAACTCCGGCTGCCATCGGGCGAAACAGTCGAGGCAATGGCCGATGGGGATCTGGCGGAGCATGATCTGGCGAGCATCTGTATTCTGCCCGACCGGCTTTCCGTTCTCTTTCCTCGGCAGGTGGAGGCTGATAGTGCTGCCGAAGCAGGCGACCTGCCATGCACCCTTGTATCCGCCCATCATCTTGGTCACACCATTACCATGCGCATGCGCCTGCGGGATGGAACGGAAATAACTGTTAACCGCCCCCCCGTGCATACACAGCGCGAGCTCAGCGCCGGCCGCCCCGCCCTGCTAGCCTGGCAAACACGGAACGCAACAGCCTTTCCGATGGATAAAAAAACCAGCTAGATTTAGGCTGGCAAAACTGGCCAACAAAAACGACGCATGAGGTTTACCCTGTTCTCTTTCCCTTTCCTGAACACACCCGACAGGCAGGCAGTGTCCTCCCAGGAACGAGGGCAGGCTCCTTCTCTTGGCGTTTTATCGCGCCGTCGCGCATTGCTGGCCGGGCTGGGTTGCCTAGCCCCCCTGCTCCCAGCTTCTGCCATGGCCCGGCACCCCGCTCCGCAGAGCAAAGCCGCCAGAAGCCTGCATATCCTGACCTTTTCGGGCAAAATTTCCGGGATACAGAGCAAAATCCTGTTCAAACCCTATGAACAGCTTACCCACCAGACTATTATACCCCATGGCTGGAACGGGCAGATCAGCGATCTGGAGCACGTTATAAAGCAGACACACCGTCCTCTGGCTGCTGCCATGATGGAAAGCAGCAGCCTGCGCATTGGCTGCAACCTCAAGCTTTTGTCACGCCACCAGACCGACAGCTCCCTCAGCAATTGCGGCCAGCCCTCCGCCGCCATAGATTACGCCATGGCATGGGACCGCGCCCGGTTTGACGCAGCCCCCAACTGGCCCGATTTCTGGGATGTTGCGCGCCACCCCGGCCGCCGCAGTCTCCGCCGTGACCCCCGCCTGACACTGGAAATTGCCCTGCTAGCCGACGGCGTGCCCGCCAATGCGCTCTACTCTGCTCTGGCAACGACCGAGGGGGTTAATCGCGCTTTCCTCAAACTTGAACAGCTCAGACCCTATATTGTCTGGTGGTCCACGCCGGAAGAAGCTGGACACATCCTGACTTCAGGCGGTGCTCTTATGGGCTGTGTTCCCACGGGGGAAATTCTTGGCATATCCGGACCAGACCGCCAGCGTTTTGGCCTACACTGGCAGCAGCGTTTTCTGGTCCAATATGGTTGGGGAGTGCTAACCGCTGCAGCACGCAACCCTGCGGCTCTGGCTTTTGTCTCCTGGCTGGAACAGCCGGCACAACAACAGGCATTTGCCAATGCCTGGCCCTCCCTCCCCTCCATAACGGAACTGAATGCTCTGGCTCCACGCCTTAGCCACGTTCCACCTGCCATTATGGTCGATGACACCTTCTGGGAGGCCAATCTGGAAAAGCTGAGTGACCGCTTCCAGCAATGGATTCACCACGTATGATTCCGTATTACTGGGGCCTTGCTGATGCACATACAGCGTGCCTCCATGGCCTGCTGATTCTCACAACCAGTCTGATGGCTACAGCCCTGCTCCTGGGGCTGGGTATTCTCATGCGTATGGAACAATGGCTTTATGCGGCCACACTTTTTCTTCTGCTTCCTTGCACAGTCCTTTCCGTAGCGCTGTCTTTGTTTTTCCATGCGCAAACTACACCGTTTTTGCAGGGCCTTTTCCTTCTTCCTCTACTTTTGTTTCCGTTATCATTACCCATCAGAACCTTGCAGCAGGGCTGGTCGGCTACTGCACGGGAACTCGGTGCAGGCCGGCAGGCAAGGCTCCGTTTTTTCTGGTTGCCACTCCTGAAAAATGCTGCCTGCCAAAGTCTTTTTCTCTCACTTCTCTTTAGCATCGTACAATGACACCTCCATCCCCTCCCCCCTTCTGGAAAACCACTCCCCTTGCGGACATGACAACCGAACAATGGGAATCTCTATGTGATGGCTGTGGCCGATGCTGCCTGCACAAACTCCGTGATGATGACACGGAAGAACTCCACTATACATCTGTCGCATGCAGACTTCTGGATGTAAAAACCTGCCAGTGCACAGACTACCTCAAACGTCACCGCAAAGTGCAGGACTGCGTAACCTTAACCCCCACCATGATCCCGGACCTGGACTGGCTCCCGCCGGACTGTGCCTATAAACGACTGTCTGACGGTCTCGACCTGCCCGCATGGCACCCGCTGATCACTGGGGACCCCAACACGGTTATCACCTCCGGCGCATCCGCCGCGGGGCGATGCATTAGTGAAAGACGTGCAGGAGCACTGGAGGATTACATTGTTGACTGGCCAGCAGAGCCTGCGACAACTCCCGACGGAAATTAACCTTTCCGCTCAGGAGCCCTTACAGGTCATCTGGAAGCACTCTTTGCGGGCAAGGCGCCTTGCCCTACGCATTGCTCCACACGAACAAAAGCTTGTTGTTACCATCCCGCAAGGCTGCACCTCTGCCCAGGCACTTGCATTCGTCCAGAAAAATCACGGATGGATTAGCGAGCGCTTGAAGAAACTTGAAAAAGCACCGTCTTTTTCAGCCAACAACACAATTCTGATTGAAGGAACACCCTACCGGATTGTCCACTCCCCAGAACAACTGGGGGGCGCATGGCTTGAAAACGACCGCCTTATGGTGAGTGGGGATGCGGCATTCATTAACAGACGCGTGACCGATTTCCTCCGCAGCCATGCCGCGACCGTATTAAAAAGAGAAGTGCAGGCAATGGCCCAGCACACTGGCCTGCGCCCGACCCGGGTGGATATCCGAGACACGTCCAGCCGGTGGGGAAGCTGCTCCTCAACAGGCAGGATCATGCTGTCTTGGCGCGTGATCATGGCACCGGAACTGGTGAGGCACTACCTGATTGCCCATGAATTAAGCCACCTCCAGCACATGAACCACAGCCCGCTCTTCTGGCAATGCGTGAGAAGCATTACACCACACAAAACACAGGCCGAAGCATGGCTCCGCCAGAAGGGACCTCTCCTGCTACAAGCCAGATGAACCGAAGATTTGCGCAATAGCTGAAGCATGCTAAAGAACAGCCGCATAGGCCATACAAAGCATATGCGAACTTGGCGGAATGGTAGACGCAGGAGACTTAAAATCTCCAGCCCGTATGGGCGTGCGGGTTCGAGTCCCGCAGTTCGCACCACAGACACCTGAAATAGCACGATTTTTCGGCTGAATGAGGAGCAAAGGCTGTCTTTGCTCCATCATCCTTCCCCACTGAGGGAAGATTTTATGCTCCGAGTTAGAGGCACTACCTACCATTTCCGCCGTATCGTTCCCCCTGCCCTGCGAGCAGCCTTAAACCGGCGGGAAATCTGGGTTTCCCTGAAAACTGGCTACCAGAATGAGGCCCGCAAACGGGCATCACTTCTTCATGCCAGAACCACTGAATTATTCTCTCAGGCCCATCTGGCCCTCTATGAACCAGACGCTTTAAGCAGGCTTGAGGGACTGCGGGTTGCACTGCGGGATTTGCAGAGCGTGAGCCTGCCTTCATCTGCTCAGGAAACGGGGTCCGTGCCAGTTTCAGCACCGATGCCTAAACCCCGAACAGTGAAGAAAATGACCAAAGCACCCAAAGCGGCCCCCTTGATGCTCTCAGGTGCCCTGAAACGCTTTGTCTTGGATAACCCTCATGCCAGTGCGGATACCAAAAAAGCCACTCAACGGGCTGTAAACCTCTTCCTGCAAGCCTTTGGCGATGCCCCTGTGTCCATTATCGGTGGCGAGAAGGCCGGAGCGTTCCGAGACCTCCTGTTTTCCCTTCCAGCCTCACTGGGGAAGCGCAAGAGCAGCCTTACCCTTGAAGAAGAGGCTCAGAGGGCCAAAGAGGAAGGTCTGCCGACCCTGAGCGGGAAAAGCGTCAAGAACCATATGATGCGCCTCTCTGCCCTTTGGAACCAGTTACACCAGAGGGAATTGGTCACACGTAACCCATGGACAGGCTGGAATTTCGAGAATGGGCAGAAGACAGTCAGGAGAAGCTGGACGACAAAGGAACTGGCTTTGCTGGCCTCTGCGTCATGGCACAGCACGTCCGTGCCAGAACAGACCTTCAGGCTGGTTGCCCTCATTGCTGCCTACTCAGGCATGAGGCTAGGCGAAATCTGCACCTTACGGAAAGAAGACCTTCAAACCATCGAAGGTATCCACTGCTTCCTTATCCGTCCTCACACCGAAACCGGCTGGGCACCCAAAACGGAAGCAGGCACTCGTGTAGTGCCAGTCCATTCAAAACTGATTGAAGCAGGAATTCTGGCCTTTAAGGATACCACTGACAGCCCTTATCTCATTCCGGGTCTGGAAACCTCAAAACAAGGTGTCAGGGGCGCAGCCCTTGGCAGGGCTTTCTCATTGCTCAAAACCCGTATCGGCCTACCAGCAGAAATCACGTTTCACTCGTTCCGGCATACCGTATCAACCCAACTCAGAAACGCGGATGCCAACATCCGGGAGGTATGGATTGACCGCCTACTGGGTCATGAAGCAACCCACAAAAGTCAGGGCACCACAACCTATCTGACCCGCATCTCAACAGCCAATTTGCTGCAAACCATAGAGGCAATAAGTTACCCGGTAACAGCCTTCAAAAAAGGAACGACTTAAAAGGGAGCCAGCAGTGTCGAATGGCTACCCATTCGACATCTGGCAAGGGGGGGGGATACCTCCCCCGTTGACCCCCTGAAAGACTGAAAATCAAGACGCTAAAATGACCGCTATCACCTTGATTGTGTTGAAAAAGTCAGGTCAAGTTTCAAGTGCCAACTTTCCGGCCGACCGCTTCTGTTTTTAATCGTCAAACCGCGCACAGGTGACATAGACTGGACCGTGGGTAGAGAGCTACAGGGCTTGGGCGGTGCCTCGGCTCAAGTGTCCGGACATCGAAGGCAGTGACACAACAACCCGAATACAAGGAGTGACACGCCCAAAGCCAGCACGATCTCATCAGAACTCTGAAATTGCTTGGGATTCCCGCCTTGTAGGAAACCGCAAATTTCCATAGAAATCCCCCAAAAGGTGATCTTGGGAAAGTGCTTCGTATGGCAGCTGACATCATGAGCATTGATGAAGTCGTCCACTATCTCAGTATCAACAGGAAAACCGCTTGTCGCTTTGCGGTCGACAGCAATCTGCCAGACTTCAGGGACGGTAACACCTAGCGGTTTTTGCGCATGGATATTGAGGACTGGATCGAGCGTGAAGCCAGTCTAAAGAAGGACAAAAAGAGATGACCGGCCAAGAACAACGCGCAGCGCTACAACGGAAAATCTGGGCCATTGCGAACGATGTGCGCGGCTCAGTCGATGGCTGGGACTTCAAGCAATATGTCCTCGGCACGCTCTTTTACCGCTTTATCAGCGAGAATTTCGCCTCATATATCGAGGCGGGTGACGAGAGCATCGACTATGCGGCTCTGTCTGATAACGTCATCACTGATGACATTAAGGACGACGCTATCAAGACTAAGGGCTATTTCATCTATCCTAGCCAGCTGTTCGCCAATGTGGCGGACGACGCCAATACGAATGACAGCCTGAACACCGATCTGGCACAGGTCTTTAAGGCTATTGAAGCCTCAGCCAATGGCTATCCGTCAGAGGAAGACATCAAGGGCCTGTTCGCCGATTTCGATACGACCAGCACGCGCCTTGGTAATACCGTCGCGGAAAAGAATAGCCGATTAGCCAAGGTGCTTAAGCGCGTTGCAGAATTGAATTTCGGGGACTTCCACAACAGTCAGATTGATCTGTTCGGCGATGCCTATGAATTCCTGATCTCGAACTATGCTGCCAATGCGGGCAAGTCAGGTGGAGAGTTCTTCACTCCGCAGCATGTCTCGAAGCTCATCGCGCAGCTTGCCATGCATGGGCAGGAAAAGGTCAACAAGATTTACGACCCAGCCTGCGGCTCCGGCTCGCTACTGCTGCAAGCCAAGAAGCAGTTCGATGAACACATCATTGAAGAGGGTTTCTTCGGGCAGGAAATCAACCACACGACCTATAACCTCGCCCGCATGAACATGTTCCTGCACAACATTAATTATGACAAGTTCAATATACAACGCGGGGATACGCTCACCCAGCCGCATTTTCAGGACGACAAGCCCTTTGATGCCATCGTTTCCAACCCGCCCTATTCGGTGAAGTGGATCGGCTCGGACGATCCGACTCTGATCAACGATGACCGCTTTGCTCCGGCGGGCGTGCTGGCGCCCAAGTCAAAGGCCGATTTCGCCTTTGTGCTCCATGCGCTCAGCTATCTTTCGGCCAAGGGCCGCGCGGCGATCGTATGCTTCCCGGGGATCTTCTATCGCGACGGGGCTGAGAAGAAGATCCGGCAATATCTGGTTGATAACAACTATGTCGAAACGGTGATCGCGCTCGCCTCCAACCTTTTCTACGGCACGACCATCGCGGTAACGATCCTGGTCCTCGCCAAGAACAAGACCGACACGGCCATCCAATTTATCGACGCCAGCGGAGAAGAATTCTTCAAGAAGGCCACCAACACCAATCTCATGACGGATAAACACATCGCGCGAGTAATGGAGATTTTTGATCGCAAGGAAGACGTCGATCATGTCGCCGCCTCGGTGCCGTATGAGACCATCGTAGAGCGCAGCTATAACCTCTCGGTCAGTTCCTATGTCGAGCCGCGCGACACGCGCGAAGTTGTGGACATTGATGAGCTGAATGAGGAGATCAGCACCACAGTTCAGCGGATCAATCAGCTGCGCGCCGAAATTGACGTGATTGTCGCGGAGATCGAGGCATGAGTGCGGCTGGCTTTCTGGAGAAGCTGTTGGATGGGGCTGAGATGGCGTGGATGCCTTTGGGAGACGTCACTCAATATGAACAGCCGACTAATTATATTGTGAAATCGGCGAACTACAGTGATGTCCACAAAACGCCGGTCTTAACAGCTGGAAAGTCTTTTATTCTGGGCTATACAGATGAGGATCGTGGAACTTATAAAGGCTCGCGATCGCCCGTCATTATTTTTGATGATTTCACAACTGCGAACAAATGGGTCGACTTCGATTTTAAAGTTAAGTCGTCGGCGATGAAGATGATTACCTCAAGCGACGATGCCAGGTTCATTTTGAGATACGTGTTTCACTGGCTAAATACGATGCCTAGCGGTTTGGTCGAGGGAGACCATAAGCGACAATGGATAAGCAACTACTGCAACAAGAAAATCCCCATCCCATGCCCGGATGATCCGCAGAAGTCGCTGGCGATACAGGGGGAAATTGTTCGGATACTCGACAGCTTCACCGAGCTTACCGCCGAGCTTACCGCCGAGCTTACCGCCGAGCTTACCGCCCGCAAAAAACAATACAACCACTACCGCGAGCAACTTCTGACCTTTGATGAGGATGAGGTGGAGTGGAAGGCGTTGGGGGATATCGCAACTCTACGCCGAGGGCGAGTTATGTCGAAGGGCTACCTGCGAGATAACGCCGGTGTGTACCCGGTGTATAGCTCCCAAACTGCAAACAACGGCATGATTGGCCAGATCGAGACGTTTGACTTTGACGGTGAGTACGTCAGTTGGACTACAGACGGAGCAAACGCCGGAACAGTATTCTACAGGAATGAAAAATTCTCGATTACTAATGTTTGCGGCGTAATCAAAGAAAATGGAGCATGCCCGCTGGACCTAAAATTTTTATTCTTTTGGCTTTCGACGGAGGCCAAGAAGCATGTTTACAGTGGAATGGGCAACCCGAAGCTGATGAGTCATCAGGTTGAGAAAATACCAATCCCGATTCCCTTTCCAGATGACCCTAAAATATCGCTAGAAGCCCAAAAGCGCATCGCCTCCATCCTCGACAAGTTCGACACGCTGACTACCTCCCTGACCGAAGGCCTGCCCCGCGAGATTGAGCTGCGTGAAAAGCAATATGCTTATTACCGCGATCAGCTGCTGAGCTTTCCCAAGCCTGACGCAGGGGCGGCGTAAATGGGACAGACGCTGCCCGAGATCGCGGAGAAGCTGCGAGACGCCTCCAAAAAGGTGCAACTCATCTATGCGTTCAACGCCTCCGGCAAGACGCGCCTTTCACGTGAGTTCAGGGAGCTGATCGACCCGAAGACCGAGGAGCGGGATGACGAGCATCGCCCCAAGGTGCTCTACTACAACGCCTTCACCGAAGATCTGTTCTACTGGGACAACGATCTTGAGGGAGACATTGAGCGCAAGCTCAAAATTCAGCCGAACGCCTATACAAAATCCGCCTTTGAAGATTTAGGACTTGACGGCAACGTCATCGCAACATTCCAGCGCTATACGCAGCCAAATCTGACACCACGATTCAGCGCAGACTTTTCGGAGGTTACTTTCTCCCTTGAGCGCGGCACCGATATGAGTAGCGGCAATCTGAAGATATCCAAGGGCGAGGAGAGCAATTTCATCTGGAGCATCTTTTATTGTCTGTTGGATCAGGTGATCAGCACGCGCAACATTACTGAGGTTGATGATCGCGAGACAGCTCAGTTCAATGATCTCGAATATATCTTCATCGATGACCCGGTCAGCTCGCTTGATGAGAACCATCTCATTCAGCTTGCCGTCGATGTCGCGGACCTGATCAAGAGAAGCGATACTACGAACGGCCTGAAATTTATCATCACAACGCACAGCCCACTCTTCTTCAACGTGCTGTTCAATGAGCTGAAAAACAAGATCTGCTACATGCTGAAACGGTTTGAGGATGGAACGTTCGAGCTTACAGAGAAGAGCGGCGATTCAAACCAGAGTTTTTCTTATCACCTTTACCTCAAACAAACGCTGGAGGAGGCAATCGCGGCGGACAAGATCGAGCGCTATCATTTCACCCTGCTGCGCAATCTCTATGAAAAGACATCGAATTTTCTGGGCTATCCGCGATGGTCAGAATTGCTTCCCGGCGATCAGCAACTTTACCTGAACCGTATTATTCAGTTCACAAACCATAATACGCTCTCCAGCGAGGCCATCGCCGAGCCCACACCGCAAGAAAAGCAAACGGTGAAGCTCCTGCTAGATCATCTGCGCAACAATTACAGCTATTGGCAGGAGGAGGCCCCAAATGCCTGACCAGACCACCCCCATCGCTGAGACCAATCGTTTTATCGTTCTTGATAAATATGTGCGCGCCTGGGAGGCGGCTGAAAGCTATCAGTCTGAGACTGACTTAGAGCGCGAGTTTGTTCAGGACCTGCACGATCAAGGCTATGAGTATCTGCCTGACCTGAAATCAACCGACACCCTGCTGGTGAATGCTCGCGTTCAGCTGCAAGCTCTCAACGATGTTCAATTTACAGATAAGGAATGGGTGCGCTTCGTTGAGACCTATCTGGATCGACCCAGCGACAGTGCTACTGACAAGACCCGCAAGATCCACGACGACTATATCTTTGACTTCGTTTTTGATGATGGCCGTATACAGAACATCTATCTGGTCAATAAGGCCAATGTTTGCCGCAACAAGGTTCAGGTCATCAAGCAGTTCGAGCAAGCGGGCACTCATGCGAACCGCTACGATGTGACCATTCTGGTGAACGGGCTGCCGCTGGTGCAAGTCGAACTGAAAAAGCGCGGCGTCGCCATTCGGGAAGCGTTCAACCAGATCCACCGCTACAGCAAAGAAAGCTTTAACTCGGACAATTCGCTCTTCAAATACCTTCAGATCTTCGTAATCTCGAACGGTACGGATACGCGCTACTTCGCCAACACGACCAAGCGCGACAAGAATAGCTTTGACTTCACGATGAACTGGGCGCAGGCCGATAACAGCCTGATCCGGGACCTGAAGGATTTTACGGCGACCTTCTTTGAGAAGCGCACGTTGTTGAACGTGTTGTTGAACTATTCCGTTTTCGACGTCAGTGACACGCTGCTGGTGATGCGCCCTTATCAGATCGCGGCGACTGAACGAATCTTGCGAAAGATCAAAAGCTCGTTCGAAGGCAAGACGCTTAGTAAGCCGGAAAGTGGCGGATATATCTGGCACACTACAGGTTCAGGCAAAACGCTGACCAGCTTCAAGGCGGCCCGCCTTGCCACGCAGCTCGACTTCATCGACAAGGTCTTTTTCGTGGTCGACCGCAAGGATCTCGATTACCAGACGATGAAGGAGTATCAGCGTTTCTCCCCGGATAGCGTCAATGGATCGGACAGCACCGCCGGATTGAAGCGTAACCTCTCCAAGGATGACAACAAGATCATCGTCACGACTATCCAGAAGCTTAACAATCTGATGAAGAGCGAGGGCGACCTGCCGGTCTATACCCAGCGCGTTGTCTTCATTTTCGACGAGTGCCATCGCAGCCAGTTTGGTGAGGCACAGAAGAACCTCAAGCGGAAGTTCAAACATTTCTGCCAGTTCGGCTTCACCGGCACGCCGATTTTTCCGGAAAATGCTTCGGGTGCGGAGACGACGGCTAGCGTATTTGGGCGCGAACTTCATTCCTATGTGATCACCGATGCCATTCGCGATGAGAAGGTGCTGAAATTCAAGGTCGACTACAACAATGTGCGCCCTCAGTTTAAAGCGATCGAAACCGAACAGGACGAAAAGAAGCTGACCGCCGCCGAAAACCGGCAAGCTCTTCAGCATCCCAAACGAATCGCCGAGATTTCCCAGTACATTCTCGATAACTTCCGCCGCAAGACGCATCGTCTCTATGGAGACAATAAGGGCTTTAACGCCATGTTCGCGGTGAGTAGCGTTGATACTGCCAAGCTCTATTATGAAAAGCTGAATGCGCTGCAGGACGGTAGCGATAAGCCGTTGAAGATCGCGACCATCTTTTCATTCGCCGCCAACGAAGAACAGGATGCTATTGGCGATATTCCTGACGAGAGTTTTGAAGTTTCGGCGCTGAATAGTAGCGCCAAGGAATTTCTTAACGCTGCAATCGCGGACTACAACGCCTGTTTCCGAACGAATTTCAGCGTCGATAGTAAGGGCTTCCAGAATTATTACCGGGATCTGGCAAAACGGGTGAAGTCCAAGGAAGTCGACCTACTCATTGTGGTTGGTATGTTCCTGACCGGCTTCGACGCGCCAACCCTGAACACACTGTTCGTCGACAAAAATCTGCGTTTTCACGGCCTTATACAAGCCTACTCCCGCACCAACCGCATTTATGATGCGACCAAGTCCTTCGGCAACATCATTACCTTCCGCGACCTGGAAGAGGCGACCGTCAAGGCAATCACACTCTTTGGCAACGCCAATACCAAGAACGTCGTTCTGGAAAAGAGCTATTCAGAATACATGGAAGGTTTTACGGACCAGACGACAGGCGAGGCGAGGCGAGGCTTTATCGATGTCGTCCGTGAGTTGAAAGAGCGTTTCCCGGATCCCACTGCCATCGAAAAGGAAGCGGACAAAAAGGCCTTTGCAAAGCTGTTCGGCGAGTATCTCCGTGTTGAGAATATCCTTCAGAATTATGATGAGTTCTCCAACCTGCGAGAGTTTCAGGAGATCGACGAGAGTGACCCCGAAGCGGTGAGAGCGTTCAAGGAGCAGCATCATTTGAGTGATGATGACGTTGACGAGCTCAAGAGCATCGAAATGCCTGCTGACCGAAAGGTCCAGGACTACCGTTCGACCTACAATGACATTCGGGATTGGTTTCGCCGCGAAAAGGCTAGTGCCGAGCAGGTTGAGTCAACGATCGACTGGGATGATGTCGTCTTTGAGGTCGACCTCTTGAAATCTCAGGAAATAAATCTGGATTATATTCTTGAGCTAATTTTTGAGTACAACAAAAAAACGAAGAGCAAGTCAGAGCTTGTTGACGAAGTTCGTCGTGTCATTCGCGCCAGTATTGGTAACCGCGCGAAAGAAAGCCTTATTGTCGATTTCATCAATCAGACAAACCTAGATGAACTGGGGGATAAGGCGGGGGTGATTGAGGCTTTTTTTGCTTTCGCACAAGCCGAACAAAGCCGGGAAGCGGAAGAACTGATAACTGATGAAAAATTGAACGCAGAGGCCGCCAAGCGCTACATTGCGACATCGATCAAGCGCGAATATGCGAGCGAAAACGGCACAGAGTTGAACTCGATCCTTCCAAAAATGAGCCCGCTCAATCCACGATACCTGACCAAAAAACGAGATGTGTTCCAGCGCATCTCTGCGTTCGTTGAAAAGTTCAAGGGTGTGGGTGGAAAAATTTAGGCGTGTTCGCGACTTTGCGCTGCCTGTACCTATTGAGCGCAGTCAACAGACTACCGCACATAAACTTCGACAACAGTGGAGGGAACCGGCCACAGCCGGATCGGGAAAACACTTTCACAAGGGCACGGAATGTACCCGAAGCAATCGCCTGGCGTCCGGCTACGCCATAAACAATGTCTGCTTTGGGACATCGCAGCTGTCAGTCGAATGGCCAGAATGGGCGCATAAGCAGCATGCAAATGAATAGCAGTTTTTTGCCTAACGCGACCGTTAACCGACATTCTGCTCGCCCTCCCCATATTGGTCATTACTCATTTGCGATGCGTCGTAGTAGGCGGTGACATAAGAGGCGAGGTCTATCCCAGCTTCCCTGAAGGGACGCATGTCGAGTATTTTTCCACCATTCACCTGCGCGACCGTGAGAGGCCCCGGCTTGAGATCAAGAGTCAGCACGACCGAGGAAAAAGAATTTGCGCCCAGTGCCGCGTCTCCCTCGTTTCTAGTAAGTTGACTCTTGGTTGCCGGTTTACTGAGTAAATATCTTTCGCGAATCAGATCATAAAATTTACGTTCAGTTTCGCTCTGCCAGGTACCGATGTCAAAACCGCCGCAACGTTGTGGTCCATCACTGTCGTGAGCAAAACCAAAGACCCATTGAGTTTGCACTTGTGCAGCGGCTATTTGGGTTCGAATGTAATCTTTCAGGGCCCGTTTGTCTGTACATTCAGGAATCGCAGCAAGTTCAATTTCAACCTCACGTGGGATAAAGAGCTTGAAACAGTCCGATGGCAGTTCAACAGCTAGATCCAGCTTGAGGTCGAAGAGTAAATTCCAGACATTGCTATCTATGGTTACGGCAATGAGACCATCCAGACGAGACTGATAAGGTAACATAATGCTATCCCTCATCATATTTTTGCAAGAAGAGGTCCAGAATGATCCGGTTTAGCGCAACGTAAGGTATCACCCCGTATTGGAGAAGATGGACGCATGGTTGTCAAGATAGAGCGACGGTGATGAATGTCGTCTATTGCTCTTTTACTATCCAATACCGGACCTTCTGCTTCCCCCCACTCCTGCCTTTCCTCCTTTCTGGCCACAGGTGACGGGGTTCTACCCGAGGCCCGGCGCATGCATTCGCGAGGAAGGAACCGGAGCCTGGGGTCCGGTCCTGGATATCGGGCCTGCGAGTTTCGAGCGCAGAAGTGCGATCTCGTGTGCTGCCCGCTCTTTTTCCGGCTGGTGGGCTTTGTTCCACTGTCGGATGCGCTCGGTTCTCGCCTGCACCAGCCGGTCAAAGCGGTATGAGAGCCAGTGCTCAAGTTTTTCCTGATCAGCCATGGCGGTAAATTCGGCATCATGCCGTTTGTGGAAATCTTCAAGGGCTGGTCTGTCGTTCTCCGTCAGAACGGGCCGGACGGGTTCTGGTGGTGTTGAGCGCAGTCCGACAACATGCAGCAAGGCCTGGACCACAAAGCGCAGCACTTCCAGAAATTCGAGCAGAAGCTGCTGGCAGATTTTTTCCAGTTTGCCAGCCTGTCCGGTCATGCGTTGCCAGAGCTTTCCTTCAGCCTGTTTCCATTCCTTTTTGGCACGACTGTAACGTTTAAAGCTGTTACGAAGCTGTTTCTGATAGGGTGTGAGACTTTCCCGCCATTTTGCAACGACTGTTTCCCGGTCCAGAGGTGCCCAGCCCGTTTCCGGGGCTTTCTGGTCAAGGATGGCCTGCTGCTTGCGGATGAGTTCCCTGATCCTGCGACGGGTACGGGCTTCCTCAGCACTGAGAATGACCGGACAGGATGGTGGCCGGGGAGAGACTGTCAGGATGGATGGCCTGTCGACCTCCTCCATCCGTCTGCGCCAGACGTCCTCAAGCTGCCTGTCCAGACGTGGAAGCCTGATGCGTCCTGGCTGTTTCCGCCGGGTCACCGGAACAACGAGGGCGGGCAGTCTCATGAGACCGCTCTCCTCATTGGTGATGCGGACAGGGACGCGGGTGCTCCTGATATCCGTTTTCGGTTTTGCCTTTGCTGCTGACTGCTCTTCTGCCAGAAGCCTTCTGAAGTCAGCCATCCTCACTTTTGTCAGCCGGGTAAAGCTGCCAATCAGCGTGCCATCGCCGGTTTCGATGATATGCGCTCCCGGTCGTGTCCCGTTCCTGTCTCCCTCGCGCATGGTCAGGCTGTGTTCCGCCAGCGCCACCCGGAAGGATGCCAGCCCGTCGGATCGGGACCAGAGAGTTGCCACCAGGGTTTTGCAGGTAGCCAGATCAACACCCTGCCGATCTGCCATCCGTCTGGCCTGCGATGTGTAGGCGGCGCGGGGGCTGGTGCTGTCAGGTGCAGGGATCAGGGCTGCGACCTGTTCCGCTTCCTGATGATGGCCTTCCTGTCGCAGGGCTCTGGCAATAGCCCTGTCATGTCGTCCGGGTACGAGGGTGTGTCCAAGCCGGATTTCTTCCAGCCGGGCGATCTTCTCCAGACGCATCCATGTGAACCGGCTTTCCAGCACATGGTCCTGCTGCCACTCGGGCAGGATCAGGTGCCCGTGGGCGCTGCCATCCTTCTGGTGAACGACGAGTGTGATGTGGTCCGGGTCCGCGTGCAGTTCTTCGCAGAGACGACGGGCAAAGCCAGCCAGCTGGTCATCGGTCATGGCCTCGTCAGGATTGAAGGCGATATGACGCAGGCCATAGGTCAGCCCTTCACGTCTGGCTTCGCGCATGGCGTCACGCATGCGCCAGTCCGAACCCGCCAGAACCCGGATGGCTTCATTCTTCGCACCATGCAGCACATGGCGGGACAAGGCACCCGCGCCACTTCGCGTTTTAATTCTGCTTTCCTGGACGATCATGGCGCATGACCACAGGCAGTCAGTGCAGGGTCAGTGCTGACCTGTCGCACCTGCGACGGGCAGACCTGTCAGAGCGGTTTCTCCGTGAGCGGGGGAGAAGGCAATCAAGATGCTGGATCAGCCTTTCAATCTCGTCCAGCACAGCCCCGCAATGCACGGCATCGCCACAGTTGGCAGAGTGGGCAAGCTGGTTGAGGTTGTTTCCAACACGGGAAAGCTGATGACGTATCCCGCGCAGTTCATCGGGAACGCGTGGCCCATCATGCCCGGTCAGTTCCACACTGGTCAGGAGGGAGCGTATCCAGTGGGCGGTTGTGGCGTGACCGAGGTGGCGAGCAACACTGCTCCAGCGCACCAGTTCATCGGGTGATGCACGGACAGAAAGACGGGATGTTCGGGCAATCGGCATGGTCGGTTCTCCTTAAAGGGGGTCAACGGGGGAAGTATTCCCCCTTGCCAGCTGCGCCATGCACCCGGAACGGGTAGCCATGGAGCACTGCTGGCTCCCTGTAAGGATAACCAATACCGATGCATGATTTCCGAACTTTCTTCTTATGCAAACGAGATTGGCGGGAGGCCTGTTCCCTTTATCCCACCAGCAGGCGGACACGCTGCCTGATTGCTTCCAGCTCTTCCGGCGAAATTGTCCCTTTCAGCTTCGCTTTCCTGACACGCCAATCCAGACTTCTGACCTGATCTGACAAGGCCACACTGGCAGTTTTTCCAGTCAGAGCCACTTCAAAAGGATAGCCTTTGACCTTGGTCGTTGTCGGACAGCACAGCATCATTCCAGCTTTAGCGTTATAGCTGACAGGACTCAGCACAACAGCAGGTCGGTGCCCAGCCTGCTCCCTGCCCGCCTGCGGATCAAACTCAAGCCAGACAATGTCCCCGCAATCAGGAACCCAGACAGTCGTTGCTTTGGCACTCACCAGCTTTCACCACCAACAGATGGACCGAAGTCCATTTCATCATGGCGGTTTTCGACCGTAATACCTGACACTAATTCTTCCAGTTTGAGAGGAACTGCTCTGACTGGCTCTATGATGATTCGCCCATCTTCTTCTCGCACATCGACGGCCTGATCGATCTTCAGACTGACGGCTTCAAGCACACCGGCAGGAAGACGAATGGCTGCACTGTTCCCCCATTTCCTGACAACGCCCTGCATGATGATTTCCCTCAGCTAAAGTTTATACGTCGTATATACATCATATTCCCATCAGAGGCCAGACCAATCCCTCTCTTGACTGCCCCACGGGTTTGCTCCCACAGTGAACCCGCAGTCACCATGTGAAGGATGATTTCATCTGAAATTATCGTTCTGTTTCAATAGGTTGTCTGTCTGGTTGCGACCAAAGAGAGCGGGTTCGAGTCCCGCAGTTCGCACCAATAACTCATTGGTTTCATTGGGTTTTGGGAATTTTGACCTCGCTTTCCCAATTTGGGAAAGTTTACATGCTCAGAAGCATCCCCTCGCGCCGCGATGGACAGACCAGATATCACTTCCGACGGGGCATACCTGCTTCCCTCCAGCCGATCCTGGGGAAGCGCGAAATTTCTCTCGTTCTGCATACGTCTGATAAGCTTGTTGCCCGTGAGCGTGCAGCTTTGCTGTATGCCCGAACAGGACAGCTTTTTCAGGCAGGCAGGATGAAGAACCCCAGCAAGGACGATCTGATCGCTCTGTATCAGAAGATCATCGCAGAGCATGAAGCACTGCGTCAGGTCGAGAAGGAACGCAACGAAGCCGTGCGCAATGCCGAGCGTGCCCGTTTCCTGTTCGAACAGATGGAACTGGTCACCCGCCAGACCGAATTCCTGAACGACGTCACTCCCTCCATGCAGAAGATTGTCACAGGCATACAGGAACTCCGGCACAAGCTTGATAAACAGGATGCCGTGACAGCCGCAGACAAGAAGGGTTTGCGCGATCAGATTGATAACCTCAATCAGCTTGTCGTGGACTGCGCCACCAAAACAGCCAATCTCGCCCCTGCGGCACCAGAGAAGAAGAAGCCCAAAGCGCCAAAGCTGTCACAGATGGCTGAACGCTTTGTCTATGAAGACAAAGCCAAGAGTGCTGGCACGATCAGAGATACGGGCAAGACCGTTCAGCTTTTCATTGAGGCCTTCGGTGATCTTCCAGTGAATCAGATCGACGGGCAGATTGCAGGCGAGTTGCGCGACCTCCTTTTTGGGCTACCGACACTGCACGGCAAGAACCGTAAACCCCTGCCGATCAGAGACGCCGTTGAGCAAGCCGCCGAGTTGGAGCTGGAAACCGTATCCGGCAAGACCGTCAAGAACCACTTTTCGCGCCTGTCCTCCATCTGGACGCATCTTGTCCAACGCGAGATCGTGTCACGCAATCCTTGGGCGAACTGGAAGTTCGACATCACCAAGAAAATCGAACGCAGGGCATGGTCTGACGACGAACTGGCCTTGCTGCTCGGTTCTCCATGGACACGCAAGGTTATCTCCGAGCGCACATATCAGGGGATTATCCAGACAGCGCTTTATACAGGGATGCGTCTGGGTGAACTCTGCAACCTGCGCAACAAGGATGTCGAGTTTATTGACGGTATCCCCTGTTTCCATATTCAGCCTCACACCGAAATTGTGAACGGCAAACAACGCGACTGGTCGCCCAAGACAGCCGCAGGCACACGCATTGTCCCGATACATAGCAAGCTGCTCGAAGCCGATATCATGAGCTTCAAGAACTCGGGGCTTTACTTCTTTGAGGAACTGACGATCGCCCGCAACGGCATTCGTGGCAACGACTTTGCGCAGGCATTTTCCAAATTCAAGCGTGGACTGGAGATACCAGAAGAGGTGACCTTCCACTCTTTCCGCCATCTGGTCTCCACCAAGCTACGCAATCAGAACAACGATATCCGTGAACTCTGGATTGATGCGCTTCTGGGGCATGAAGCAACACACCGCTCGCAGGGCACAACGAACTACATGTCCGGCATTGATGTGAAAAACCTACAACGCGTCGTTGAAGCGCTCAAATATGATCTGTCACCACAGCCCCAATCAGCGCTTCTGATTCCGCTCTCCTAAAAATATTTAGGGCTACCGCTCACACCAGAAAAAGCTCTGTTTTTCCGCTGATAAGCAGCATGCGTTGAGGTGTGGCAGGTCTTTGCGCGCATAAATTCTCCAAAACGAACGGGGCAGATTTCAGGGCGTATCCTCTCAAGACGCGTCACTTATCCGTTCTATGCAAGCGGGTGCGCTAAAATTCTCTGTAGCCGGGAGCCAGCAGTGTCCAATGGCTACCCATTCGGGTGCATCGGACAGCTGGCAAGGGGGAGATATCTCCCCCGTTGACCCCCTCTGATATGGAGAACGATCATGCCTCGTGCGCACCGCCTGTCAGTCAGAACCACGCAAGATGAACTCGAACACTGGAATCAGGCCGCACATCGTGCTGGTTGTCGCACAACAGCATTATGGGTACGTCATCTGCTAACCGAAGCGGGTATCTGTGGTCATGACGGCAAGCAGGTATGCCAGACCCTCAATACCCTACGCGACCAGTTGGCGCGTATTGGCAACAACCTCAACCAGTTGGCCCATAGCGCCAACTGCGGCGATGCCGTGCAGTGTGATGAAACCCTGACAACCATCCAGGACGTCATCGAGCGGGTCGACACGATCCTCGACCACTTCACCATCCGCCGTCTGTAATCCTGGCACCGCGGGAGCTTCGCCATGATTGTCAATGAAATACGCATCAAAACTGCCAGCGGCCATAAAGCGGTCTCCCTGCACGTGCTGTGCGGTGCCAAAAATGAACAGATCCGCGTTCTTCAGGGCGGGGACTTTCTGCTGGCAGACTGGATGCAACAGGCCAGACGCCACAAACTGCGCAACGGCCTCCGCCACATCGCCTTCAATCCCGAACTCCCCATGACTGATCGGGAACTGGAGGCCTTCGCCATACGTCTCTGCATTGAACTGCACGCAAACCCAGAGCAATGCACACTGGTCATCCACGTCAAGAACGGCAAATCCCATGGACACCTCCTGTTACCGGAATGGCAGGGTGACCATGTTCTGAGCAGTCGTTACTCATGGATGCGCCTGGAAAAGATCGCTCGCCTGGAAGAAATCCGGCTCAATCATCCTTTGGTGCCAGGGCGTCATGATGCCGCCATTGCCCGACAACTCCGCAAGGAAGGCCATCTCGACGCGGCCAACAAGGTTGAAGCGCTTATCCCACCTCCAGACGAACCCCTTCCCCGTGCCGCCTATACTTCTCAAGCCCGCAGAATGGCGGAACGGCAGGGGATCGATCTGGTCAGCATGAAGAAAACGGTTTGTGAGCTATGGGAGAGCTGCAACAAGAACCTGGCCATTTTCCGCCACCTGCTGAGCGGACATAACCTGCGCATGCGGGAGGGGGATCGTCAGGACACCCGAACTGGAGCCCATATTATTGAAACAATCGATGGACAACTCATCGGTTCATTTACGCGACTGACAAAACTGCGCATGAAAGAGTTCCGCATATTATTGCAACAGGAACAGTCTTCTTGCCCGCCCCCTTCACGGGAGAGCATCGCTCAGTTCATTATCCCCCAACCATGCACACGTGCTGCTATCGAAAACCGGATTTTGCATAACAAGCCACTTCCGTTTTTTGATCGTCCACGACACTCACGGGTCGTACCGGCTCTTTGTCGCCCGGATGTCCGGAAAAACTACCGCCTGATTATCCGCCAAAAACAGGCCTGTTACGCTGTTCTGAATGCCCACCCCACCTCGGAATGGGGACCATTCGAGCAGCCTGAGGCAGAAGTACAAAGATTATTCCGCGCCGTTGCCAGAACACGCGACAGATACCGGGATATCAAAAGAGAGCTGGAAGAGGCCGCCAGAGAGCAACAGAAAGCCCAGAAATCCTGGCTGGCCACCTTTACCAACAAACGCACAAAAGCCGATGAAAACTACGAACAGCTCACTTTGCAGCTCATGGCCATGATCCAATATCTCTTTGAAATTATCATGCACTGGCTGGGATTACGCTTAAAAGCGCCAACTTTTCCACGTTTTCCAATCCCCACAAAGAGAGAAGCCGCACTTCAGGATTACTGCGACAAGAACAAAGAATTCCGTAAACGGCTGGATGACAAAGAGCAACTCCTCCCCTTGTTGCGGCATTATTGCCAACTGGCACATAAGAAGCATAGTCAGCGTAACAAAGACTGGCATCTGAAGTATTATGCTGAACGTGAAAAAGCGCAGAAGTCTCTTCGGTATCTGGAGACCATCGGCCCAGCCTTTTTCCAGGTACCTCCTCATTTACATGACCGGATTGAAGCCTGCCAACGGAGCAAGGAGTTTGATGCAGCCCTGACCTTGATCACGGACTATAACGAGGGGCGCAAAACGTCTAACCGCTCTTTGGTCATATCTTCCCAGCCTGCCATCACACCTCCAAAGCCTTCGTTGACACCGAGACACGTTATAGCGCTGACTCGTCCCGGTTCCTCATACGGGCCATGACGCATATGCCCAACACCCCCATTCTTCCTGGCTTTTGGAGAGTATGCGTTACCCCACGTCTTGACGAGCCAGAACGCATGCTCACTCTTTAGGGGACTCTGCACGGCAAGATTGGCAGCCCCCTCCATCCACTTTATATGCACCAAAGAGAATGGAAGATAATTCTTGACGGGCAATTTGGGTTTGGCTACCAAGATTGCATGAAGCTAAATGGCGCACATAAAACGACTCTATCAGGCATTGCTGCAATCGCAGCGGGCCACCCGTTCAGAAGCCGCATTGACCCTACTGAAGGGGCTAAGACCGTTGTTGTGCAAATGCGTGATACCACACCTGATGGCGTAAACTGGGCGTCCTGCGTGCGGACTGATGTGTCCGGGCGTCGTGCTCCTGACTGGTTGCAGTCTGGGGATATTCTCTTCCCCGCCCGTGGCAATGTGTCTCACGCCGTTCTGATTGATGAGCGGATTGGCAGCCTTCAGGCTGTTGCTGCTCCTCACTTCTTTCTTCTACGCATCAAAAGCCCAGACGTGCTGCCTGCCTATCTGGCGTGGTGGCTTAACCAGGAACCGGTACAACGCCATCTGGAGCAAAACGCGCAAAGTTCCACCCTTGTGCGCAACATTGCCCGCCCAGTGCTGGAAGCCACGCCGATTGTGGTGCCGCCTCTCCCCCAACAGCAGGAAATTGCTGGTCTGGCTTTTGCCATGCAGCGGGAGGAAGCGCTCCTGCAACGCCTGCGCCAGACCAATCAACACATCATGACCGGGCTTGCCAGAGACCTTCTGGCGGGCTGACACTCCCCTTATGTTTTGAAACAGGATTTGAGTTCGTGACCGAGCAGATTTCACAAGACACCGTCAACAAGGCGCTCTGGAACGCCTGCGATACCTTCCGTGGCACTGTCAGCCCCGATACCTACCGGGATTACGTGCTGACCATGCTGTTCCTGAAATACATCTCCGATGTCTGGCAGGACCATTATGACGGCTACAAAAAGGAGTATGGGGACAATCCGGAGCTGATCGAAGCCATGCTTCAGCAGGAACGCTTCGTTCTGCCAAAAGGTGCTGATTTCTATACCCTCTATAAAGAGCGCAATACCCCCGGCAATGGTGAGCGGATCGACAAGGCCCTGCACGCCATTGAAGAAGCCAACGGCACCAAGCTGAAGGACGCGGGCAAGAGCGTCTTCCAGGACATCAGCTTTAACTCCGACAAGCTGGGTGATGAGAAGCAGAAGAACACCATCCTGCGCCATCTGCTGGAAGATTTTGCCAAACCGGACCTGAACCTGCGCCCCTCCCGCGTTGGCAATCTGGATGTGATCGGCAATGGCTATGAGTACCTCATCAAGCACTTTGCCGCCAGTGGTGGGCAGAAAGCCGGAGAATTCTACACCCCGCCGGAAGTCAGTGAACTGCTGGCCCGTATTCTGAACCCAAAACCGGGTGAGACTATCTGTGACCCCGCCTGCGGCTCGGCCTCCCTGCTTATGAAATGCGGTCGGCAGGTGACACAGAACCACAAGGGCAGCAAGGATTACGCCCTATATGGACAGGAGGCCATTGGTTCCACCTGGTCCTTTGCCAAGATGAACATGTTCCTGCATGGGGAGGACAACCACCGCATTGAATGGGGCGATACCATCCGCAACCCCAAGCTGCTGGATGACAAAAACCACCTGATGCGGTTTGATGTGGTGACGGCAAACCCGCCCTTCAGCCTCGACAAATGGGGGCATGATGAGGCTGAACAGGACGTGCATCACCGCTTTGCCCGTGGTGTGCCGCCCAAGACCAAAGGCGATTACGCCTTTATTCTGCATATGATCAGCACCCTGAAAGACCGCACCGGCCGCATGGGCGTGGTGGTTCCGCATGGCGTGCTGTTCCGGGGCAGTTCGGAAGGCAAAATCCGCCAGAAGCTGATTGAGGAAAACCTGCTGGATGCGGTAATCGGCCTGCCGGAAAAACTGTTCTTCGGCACAGGGATTCCGGCCGCCATCCTGATCTTCCGCAAGGACCGCAAGACGAAGGACGTGCTGTTCATTGATGCCAGCCGCGAGTTCAGGGCGGGCAAGAACCAGAACGTGCTGACCGAAGAGAACATCACGAAGATTGTGGACACCTACCGCGCCCGCAAGGACGTGGACAAATACGCCCACCTCGCCACGCCGGACGAGATCAAAGAGAACGACTACAACCTGAACATTCCGCGTTATGTCGATACGTTCGAGGAAGAAACGGAAATCGACCTGAACGCCGTGCGGGCCGAACGGGCGAAGATCAAGGCAGAACTGGCAAAGCTGGAAGCTCAGATGGACGCTTATCTGAAGGAGTTGGGTTATGCTTCCTGAGGGGTGGAAAAAAGTCAGCCTAACAGATGCCGTTCGTCAAAAGATTTCGTATGGAATTGTTCAGGCTGGCCCCCATGTGGACGGCGGAATTCCATACATCAAAAGTTCGGATGTGAGAGACGATATTTCACTTGCTTCTCTACAGCGCACATCTGCTGAGATTCACGGAAAATACATCAGGTCTTCTGTTCATCCCGGTGACATCGTATTTTCTCTGCGCGGAAATATTGGGGCGACCTGCATTGTTCCATCAGAGATTTCTGAAGCAAACCTTACGCAAGGCACCGCTAGAATTTCATGTAGTCAGAAAGTTTACCCTAACTTTCTGATTCAGGAATTGAGAAGCTCATCCTGTATTCAGCAGGCACTCAATTTAAGTAAGGGCAGCACTTTTAAAGAGATATCATTAGAGTCATTAAGAACACTTAAAATAATCCTCCCCCCCTTCCCTGAACAGAAGAAGATCGCGGCGATCCTCTCGACGTGGGATCGTGCGATTGAGGGAACTGAACAGCTTCTGGCCAACAGCCAGCAGCAGAAAAAAGCCCTCATGCAGCAACTCCTCACAGGCAAAAAACGCCTGCCGGGGTTCACGGGGGAGTGGGAAAGTATTACTCTAAGGGAATTAGAAAAAAAGGGGTTTTTAGAACTCGGTAGAGGCAACGTTATATCTAAGAAAGATATTGACGCTCACCCCGGACAAAACCCCATATATTCGTCATCTGTTAAAAACTGTGGCCTTATGGGAACATACGGGCATTACATGTTCGATGAAGAATTGATTTCTTGGTCGGTAGACGGTGGTGGACATTTTTTCCACCGTAAAAAACATAAATTCTCTATAACAAATGTGTCTGGATACATGCGCGTTAATCAGAAGAATTTGAATTATAAATTTTTATGCTCTCAGCTTCAATTCCTGCATGAGAAACTTCATTTTGATTATCAAACTAAGGCTCACCCAAGTGTTATCCGTGATCTGTATATTTTAAATATTCCCCCTCTCCCTGAACAGAAAGCCATCGCCGCTGTCCTAACCACAGCGGACGAAGAAATCGCAGCGATTGAATCCGACCTTTTGCGCCTGCGTCAGGAGAAGAAAGCCCTGATGCAGCAGCTTCTCACGGGCAAGCGCCGCGTGAAGGTCGATTAAGGCATTTCAGAAACAGGATATTTGAAAACATGGCTCCCGCTCCGAAATTTCAGGAAGAATACAGCGCCAAACTTCCGGCACTGGCCCTGCTCAGCACACTCGGCTGGCAGTTTCTGCCACCATCCGAGGCGCTGGCCTTGCGGAGCGGGAAACAGGATGCCGTGGTGCTGGACACACTCCTGCGGGCGGAGCTGAAAAAACGGCGCTTTACGTTTGAAGGACAGGAGCACAGCCTGTCCGATCAGGGCATTGATGCGCTGGTCTCCCACGTCACGCATCCGGATTTCGTCTCCGGCCTGCGCGATGCCAATGACAAGATGACCACGCATCTGCTGTTCGGCATTGCCATTACCGAGTTCATTAACGGCCGCAAGGCCAACCCGACCATCGCCCTCATCGACTGGCAGAACCCGCAGAACAACAGCTTTACCTTCACTGAAGAATTCAGCGTTCTGCGTACGGATCTGACGCAGACCCGCAGGCCGGACATCGTCTGCTTCGTCAACGGTATTCCATTGGCCGTGATCGAGGCCAAGCGCCCCGATGGTCAGCCGGGCAAAGGCCCGACCGTGGACGCCGGAATTTCCCAAACCCTGCGCAACCAGAGCAAGGATGAAATCCCCCAGCTTTTTGCCTACAGCCAGCTTCTGCTCTCCATCACCGGGCATGACGGGCGCTATGGCACCTGCGGCACGCCCAAGAAGTTCTGGGCCAGTTGGAAGGAAGAAGACATTCCCGAAAGCCGGATGGAGGCGCTCAAGAACACGCCACTCTCGTCGGCCCAGAAAGACGCGCTGTTTGCCGACCGGAAGCCCCCGGCCCGGGACTGGTTCGAGGACTGGGCGTCCCGCCCGCTGCATGTCACGGATCAGGACCGGCTGCTGATCGGCCTACTCTCGCCCCAGCGCCTGTTGGACATGGCGCGGTTCTTCACGCTGGTCGACCGCAAGGCAGGCAAGATCGTCGCGCGCTATCAGCAGGTTTTCGGCATCAAACGCCTGCTGGAACGCATCAAGTCCCGCCGCAGCGATGGCGGGCGTGAAGGCGGCGTGGTCTGGCACACCACGGGGTCGGGCAAGTCCTTTACCATGGTGTTCCTCAGCCGCGCCCTCATTCTGGATGACGACCTCAAGCAGTGCCGCATTCTGGTGGTCACAGACCGCAAGGATCTGGAACGCCAACTCAGCACCACCTTCTCCACCGGCGGCGAACTGGCAGACAAGAAGGACAAGGAAGACGCACTTGCCACCTCAGGCCGCCGTCTGGCGCAGCAGATCGGGCATGGGCAGGAGCGGATCATCTTCTCGCTCATCAACAAGTTCCACACCGCCACCGGCTATCCCGAATGCCATAATGACAGCGCGGACATTATCGTGCTGGTGGATGAAGGGCATCGCAGTCAGGGCGGGGAGAACCATGCCCGCATGAAGCACGCTTTGCCCAATGCTGCCTTCATCGCCTTTACCGGCACACCGCTACTCAAAGGGAGTGAGACCACCAGCCGCTTTGGTAAGATCATCCACTCCTACACCATGCAACAGGCTGTCTCGGACGGGACAGTGACGCCCCTGCTCTATGAAGAACGCAAGCCCGATCTTAACGTGAATGATGAGGCCATTGATGCCTGGTTCGAACGCATCACGCAGGGGCTGACCGAGGAGCAGGTCACGGACCTCAAGAAGCGTTTTGCCCGCGCCAATCAGGTCTACAAGGCCGATGACCGCATCCGGCTCATCGCCATGGATCTGGCGACCCATTTCGACAGCAACATCGACAGCGGCCTCAAGGGCATGCTGGCCTGTGACAGCAAGCTCTCCGCCATCCGCTACAAACGGTATCTGGACGAGGTTGGTCTGTTTGAAAGTGCCATCGTCATGAGCCCGCCCGATACGCGCGAAGGCCATACGGAAGTCGATGAGCGCAAACAGCCCGAGATTCACGACTGGTGGAAGAACAATGTCGGCAGCCAGAGCGAAGACGACTACACGCGCGGCGTCATTGAACGCTTCGAGAAAGATCCGGACCTCAGGCTGATTATCGTGGTCGACAAGCTGCTGACCGGCTTTGATGAACCGAAGAACGCGGTTCTGTATATCGACAAGCCGCTGAAGCAGCACAATCTGCTTCAGGCCATTGCCCGCGTGAACCGGCTGCATGACCAGAAGAAGCATGGATTGCTGATTGATTATCGCGGCATTCTGGCGGAACTGGACACCACGCTGGCCCGCTATGACGAACTGGCGGCCGAAAATGTTGGCGGTTATGACCCGAAGGATATTGCCGGGCTCTATAGCCAGATGAGCACGGAATACCGCGAACTCCCGGCCCTGCATAAAGCGCTCTGGGCCATATTTGAGGGCGTGAAAAACAGAAGCGACCTCCAGCAGCTTCGCGCCGTGCTGATGCCCCGCATGGTGGAGGAGCACGGCCAGATGGTGGACGTGAACCTCAAGCGCCGGGATGATTTCTATGAGGCACTAACGAAGTTTGCCGCCTGCCTGAAAGTGGCGCTGCAATCCGTGGCATTTTTTGAAGACACCAGCTTCACGGAAAAGGACCGCGCCACCTACAAGGAAACGCTGAAGCAACTGACCAGCCTGCGCCAGATGGTGATGCAGGATACGGGTGAGACGGTCGATTTCGACCAGTATGCCGAGCAGGTAAAGAAGCTGCTGGACCGGCATGTGGCGGGCGTTAAGGTTCATGAGTCCGACGGGTTGTATGCGGTCGGCAAGATGGGCAAGAAACCGGACGACAACCAGCCGGAGAACTGGAGCGAGGAAAAGACCCGTAACGAAACAGATCTGATCCGCACCCGTGTGACAAAAATGATCGACCATGAGATGCAGGACGACCCTTACGCCAAGGAAGCGTTCTCGGCCCTGCTACGCAAAGTGATTGAGAAAGCGGAGAACCTGTTTGACCATCCCCTAAAGCAGTTCATGCTGTTTGAAGAATTTGAGGAGCAGGTTGCGCAACGCAAACTCAAAGACATTCCCTCTGTATTTGAGGGACATCGCCATGCACAAGCCTATTACGGTGTGTTTCTCAAAACGCTCGCAGCAACTTTCAACTACGGACAGACGGATGATGCACCACAGTGCTGGATTGATCTGGCGTTTGAGATCGACAGGATTGTGGACAAAGCCGTGCGGGAGAACTCTCTGAGCCGCCCGGATATGGAAAAGGCCGTGCGCAAGGAGTTGCTGGGGCTCCTGTTTACCACAGGCAAACACGCAGGCTTTGGCGTGGACAAGGCACAGGAGATTATAGAGCAGGTCATTCAGATCATGCGGGCCGGACCTGCCGACACGCTTCGCAGTTGACCATGAGCGAACGAGTTTTAACCTATGGTGGCGAGCATATCCGGGTGAGTTTGCTCACCCGCTCCCGCCCTGGCACGACACTGCGCATCAAGGTGCATCCGGACCTCACAGTGCAGGCCGTTGTGCCAGACGGCACATCAGATGCCGATCTGGATCGGGCACTCCAGCAAAAAACCCGTTGGATATGGCAGAAGCTGAGAGACTTCCGCTTAATTCAGGAACACGCCACGCCACGCGAATATGTCAGCGGGGAAAGCCATTTCTACCTGGGACGACGGCATTTGCTAAAAGTCCATCATCAGCCCGATACGCCAGAAACCGTGCGTATGTTACGCGGACGGCTGGAGGTCGCTATACAGGAACGCCATGCCCTACGTATTCAGAAGCTTCTGGAACTATGGTATTTTGCACGGGCACAAAACGTGTTCCAGGCCCGTTTAGCGGCACTCCTCCCTTCTGCCTTGTGGGTCACCACGTCCCCCACTCTCAAACTTCAGGTCATGCGGACCCAATGGGGAAATTGTTCACCGGGCGGTACCATCACGCTCAACCCACATCTGGTAAAAGCCCCACGGGACTGTATTGACTACGTTATCTTACACGAACTGTGCCACTTAAAAGAACATAACCATGGACCAGAATTCTGGTCTCTTCTGGAAAGAGTCATGCCAGACTGGGTACGCCATAAGACAAAGCTAGACACAATGGCAGAACTGATGTTGCAAAAATAGATAACTTGGTCCGTTACGGGGGGGTAAGCTGAATGTCCGCTGATAGAAGCGGCAAGCAAGAAGTGGCCATTCATGTACATGATGCGTGGGCGAAACATGCGCCCATGATAGCCATTCTTGGGGATCGGCCGTAATCCCGAAAGTATCCACTCAGGTAGCCCAACCCGGCGGCTACCTCGTAGCGCAGATACTCTCTGTGCTCGTTGAACAACTGGGAACAAGCCCGAAAGTCACAATTCGCCGACAGGATTGTCGGATGGATGGTGCACACTTGCAGTAAGACAGCATCACTATTAAATTACATAATATCCATTTGAGGCGACGTTAACCCTAACGGAAATATGGTAACCATAAGTGAAAATTCTTACCCTCTATAATCATAAAGGTGGCGTCTCAAAAACGACGTCTACATTTAACTTGGCCTCCCGTCTAGCAGACGAAGGTTATCGCGTTCTGATGGTTGATGCTGATCCGCAATGTAATCTTACCGAAATTGCTCTCGCTCCAACGATTGCGACGATGGACATACGTGCAGAGGCAGCGCCAACCTCAGCCGAAATTCCAGATCTGCCTGGTTCCAGCGTTTTAGATGCACTAAATCAACGCATACAAGGCGAAGCCGCATTTATTGACTTGTCAAAAGTTAAAACGACAAAAATAACTCAAAATCTTTGGCTTCTCCGAGGGTCGGTTGACCTTAGCTCAATTGAGGATGACTTAGCGGAAGCGCACGTTCAGCGTCAGTCGACGAGGACGAATTTGATGCGCACCTATGTTGCTATTGGGGATTTATTAACGCGGTTGGCGGCAAAGGAGAAGTACGAGTATATATTTGTTGATGTTGGCCCGAGTTCCGGCGCGTTGACGCGCGCTTTCTTTCTTGTCTGCGACGCTTTTTTTATTCCCGTGGCCCCGGATCGTTTTAATGTCCAAGCAATCAGTACGCTAGCAAAAATTCTTGATAGATGGATGTCCGATCATGCAATGATCAAATCCCAATATGAAGAATTGGGGCTTCCTGTACGCCCAGGAACACCAGCATTTCTTGGCGCAATCGTTCAAGCGTTCAAATTGTATGGCGGAAAGCCCAAACCAGGCTATAAGCTTTGGATGGGACGCTTGCCACGACAAATTGAAGCTTCGTTGAAGCCAATCATGCAAAAATACGGTAAGAACAAGAAGCTTTTTTTGCCTACAACGCCCAACCCTATTGCAATAGAAGTTCCCGACTTTAATCAATTGGCTCCATTGATGCAGGAGGTTGGCAAAGCGGTATTTAACATTACACAAAAAGATACGGCTAAACTGAGCCCCAATGGAACGACTTGGAAAGGTGGAACTTGGATCGACGCAGAAGATCGAATGGAAAAATACAGGGAACTTTTTGACAATCTAATTAAAATTATCAAAGCATGGGATCGATAACTCCATGCCGGTAGAACTCAAGCAGCATTATGTCGCTTTTTTAGACATCCTCGGGTTTTCTGAAATGGTCAATTCAGACAGTCACGGAGATGATCAAGAAAATCTATCAAAACTATACAAGTGTCATCAGTCTCTATCCCAGATTTTCAGCGGCCATGCAGACTGCACCATAACACAATTTTCAGATAGTGTTGTCATTGCGAAGCCATTTGACGTTGAACATTTCACGTGGTTCGTGGAGAAAGTTGCTGATTATCAACGAATGCTGCTGGACGAGCATTTGCTCTGCCGAGGTGGGATTGCAGTAAATAAACATTACTCGGTAAATTCATTTACTTTCAGTGCCGGCCTTATTGCAGCTTATCATGTCGAAAGTAAGTTAGCACGTTATCCCCGAGTAGTTGTCTCTCCCGATGTAATTAACTTGGTCTATCCTGATTTAAGAAAAATACCATCAGCCGTTATACAAGAAGATGATGGTCTCTTCTTTGTTAATTATCTTGGTTTGACCCGCCGAAAACGTCCTACGAAATTAAAGACTTCTGTGAAAATAGTCATTGATTCTTTGGTTGCGAACAACGAACCCTCTGTTAGAGAGAAGGGACGGTGGCTTGCATCCTATGCAGACGCAATTTTAAAAACGTCGCATAGTAAACCGCGCTTCGTCGTTAAATAACATTACAATGCTCAGTGTTGTGCCGTTTAGGTTAGGCATCGGTATTTGAACCTCACCTTAATTGCCGTCACTGATTCCCCGTGTCCGCTTTTTCTCGTATTCAAATCAAAACAGACCTCTCCATTTCGTTAAACTCGATCAAAATACACTTTGCTGCTAATGTCCGCTGCGTGGAAGGCTGCTCATCGGCATGTATGTCCGCAACGAGGCGCAAACTGACTTCGCACCAGACCACTAAGCTCATCCTGTCCGTTTCGCAGCCAATTCGTAGATCTCATTATCAGCTCTTCGGCCTACGGCGATCACATAGATAACGATCCGTTCATCGATGACTTGATAAACAAGGCGATAGCCATCTTTGAGAAGCTTGATTTTGTAAAACCCCGATAAGTCACGATGGAGTACGTTCCCAGGAGAGTGAGGGTTCCAAATCAGCTTTTCCAGTTTCTTTTCAAATTTCTTACGGATGCTGCCATCAAGAGCATCCCATTCTCTGAGCGCCCTATCGTCAAATTCAAGCTCATACTCTTTCATTCACGATGACGGTTCTTAAGCTCTGCAAAACTCATACGATGCTTCTGGGTTGGATTTTTAAGACGTTCACGCACAATCTCAATGAGTTGCGCATCTTCGTCCGTGACCAGCTTGCGCTTAACGGGAGAGCGACCCGTTTCGGCTATATACGCAAGAGTATCCCGCAGAGCATCAGAAAGTGAGATGCCTTGAGCTGACAACCTCTTAACGGCAGCCGCTTTGAGTGCTTCATCTACCCGGAATGTAACGGCCGACATCGAAAAGCCTCCTCATTTGCATTACGTTTGTATCACACATATTCATACAGATAAAGAAATTAGCCGCGAGGCAAGCACCCTACTACGCATGTTTTGTGCGCCACCTCATGTCATACCTCCATGCCCAATACGCATTTGCTATCCCAAAACGCCTACGACACAATTCCAGATAACAACGAAAGTGAGCGTTAAAGCTGCATTCTTGAATCTCGTTCCGGTTCGAGTCCCGCAGTTCGCACCACAGACACCTGAAATAGCACGATTTTTCGGCTGAATAAGGGGCAAAGGCTGTCTTTGCTCCATCGTCCTTCCCCACCAAGGGAAGATTTTATGCTCCGAGTTAGAGGCACTACCTACCACTTTCGCCGTATCGTTCCCCCTACCCTACGAGCAGCCTTAAACCGGCGGGAAATCTGGGTTTCTTTGAAAACCGGCTATCAGAACGAAGCCCGCAAACGCGCTTCTCTGCTTCATGCCAGAACCACAGAACTGTTCATGCAAGCCCATTCTGTGCTGGCTGAACCGGATGCTTTCAGCAGGCTTGAGGGACTGCGGGTTTCACTACGGGATTTGCAGAGCGTGAGCCTGCTTTCATCTGCTCAGGAAACGGGGTCCATGCCGGTTCCAGCACCGATGCCAAAACCCCGGACAGTGAAGAAAACGGCCAAAGCACCAAAAGCGGCTCCCTTAATGCTCTCCGGTGCGCTGAAACGCTTCGTGCTGGACAGTCCCCATGCCAGTGCTGACACCAAGAAAGCGACCCAGCGGGCGGTAGAGCTATTTTTACAAACTTTTGGCGATGCCCCTGTGTCCATCATAGGGGGCGAGAAGGCCGGAGCCTTCCGTGACCTCCTGTTTTCACTGCCTGCATCGCTGGGCAAACGTAAAAGCAGTCTTACCCTCGAAGAAGAAGCACAGCGAGCCAAAGAAGGAGGTTTACCAACCTTGAGTGGCAAGAGTGTGAAAAACCATATGATGCGTCTCTCTGCCCTCTGGAACCAGCTACACCAGCGGGAACTGGTCACACGGAACCCATGGACGGGCTGGAATTTTGAAAGCGGACAGAAAACCATCAGGAGAAGCTGGACGACCAAGGAACTGGCTTTGCTGGCTTCTGCCTCATGGCATAGCACTTCTGTGCCGGAACAAACTTTCCGACTGGTCACCCTCATTGCAGCTTATAGCGGAATGCGATTGGGCGAAATCTGCACCTTGAGGAAAGAAGACCTCCAGAGCATTGACGGCATCCCCTGTTTTCTTATCAGACCCCATAGCGAAACCGGCTGGGCACCGAAAACAGAAGCAGGCAACCGTATTGTGCCAATGCATTCAAAACTCATTGAAGCTGGTGTGCTGGCTCTTAAGGATACCACAGACGGCCCATACCTCATCCCCGGCTTGGAGACTTCAAAACAGGGCATCAGGGGCGCAGCACTGGGACGGGCGTTCTCTTTGCTCAAGACCCGTATCGGCCTGCCAGCGGAAATCACATTTCATTCGTTCCGGCATACCGTTTCCACACAACTCAGAAACGCCCATACAGATATCCGGGAGGTCTGGATTGACCGCCTGTTAGGTCATGAAGCAACACACAAAAGTCAGGGCACAACCACTTACCTGACAGGCATTTCAACAGCCAATTTACTGCAAACCATAGAGGCAATAAGTTACCCGGAAACAGCCTTTGCAAACATGACGATTTAAAAGGGAGCCAGCAGTGTCGAATGGCTACCCATTTGACATCTGGCAAGGGGGAGTGACCTCCCCCGTTGACCCCCTCGTAATTCATAGTTGATTATACTTAAAATTTACCAGTATTCCCGATGAGCTAAAAATTTCATTGACAAGATACTCATGAGCGTACTAGCGAGAATCACAGGTTCTTACAAAGGGAATTTTCTAGTGTTAAGGACATTGAGCACTTGCTCTTGTTCGCCAAATGTTCCATTAAGCAACATGATTCAAGCTTACGCTGAGAATCGGCTTAATCAATAGTTAAGTCACAAGCACCTAAGGGTAACAGTTTCATGACGCATCTCACCGATCGAGACACCATATCAGCCTGTTTTCCGCGCAACGTCACGCATGTAGGAAAGCAGACCATAGTGCATGGAAGTTGCCTCAAACAAATTAAACGTCTCCCTGACGCCTCCGTTGATGTAATTATCACATCTCCCCCTTACAATATTGGAATAGCTTACCGATCCTACGATGATACAATGCCGCGAAAAGAATATTTGAAGTGGCTATCACGTCTCAGCAAACAACTTAGTCGCGTCCTTAAGGAAGACGGTTCATTTTTCCTAAATGTCGGAAGTACAAGCTCTGACCCTTGGATTGCCCTTGAAGTGGCCTCTTCTTTTCGGAATGATTTTATTTTACAAAATAATATCATATGGACAAAGTCAATTAGCATTGACGAGCAAAGCTTTGGTCACTTTAAACCTATTAACAGCGCCAGATACTTAAATAATAACTATGAAAATATTTTCCATTTTTCAAAAACCGGGAAAACCATTATAGATCGTCTGGCTGTGGGCGTTCCCTTTAAGGATAAGACCAATATTTCTCGTTGGGGGCATACGCTTGATAAGCGTTGCGCTGGCAATGTTTGGCATATCCCATATAAAACCGTGTCTTCTAAAACACAAAAGTTTAATCATCCTGCCAGCTTTCCAGAGGAGCTCCCCATGCGGTGCATGAAACTTCATGGAGGAGAAGATCTTGTTGTTCTCGACCCATTCCTAGGATCTGGCACAACTCTTGTCGCTGCAGAAAAATTGGGACACCATGGTATCGGCTTTGAAATAGACGATAGCTACGTAGAAACCAGCGTGGCACGCGTTGAAGGACACCTAGAAGATGAAAAAGCTGCCACTTACAGTAGTAAAAACTCAACTGTCTTTAAAAGAAATCAGCATAGCGCTGAAGATATCCGAGAAGGATGCATTAGATAAATTTACTGATGCTCGGATAACATCATGGTTCGCTGAAATTTGGGGAGAACGGTTATTTAGCTATAGAAAGCATATAAATAGCAATCATCCGGGTTCCGATGCCGCTCTGGATCTTGGCGCATTAGGCCAATTCGAAATAAGTGTACGTTGTTTTAACAAAGGTACTATTAAATTTCAGAAATCCAAACACATCGGTTCCGGTCGTAGCGCCTCTCTTGAAGATTTAGAAGAAGCACTCGAAAGTGTAGAACGTGTCGTAATTGTGGATTTAAGAAAGTTTCCCAAACTATCCTTCTATCCTATTGATTCAAAATCTCTTCTTAAGTTACTCCACAAAAACAAACTTACCACTTCGGGCATTTCGCCAACTCGTTTCGACACTTGGATTCAAGAAACATTTGATATAACTGTACAAGAAATCGATCTAACCCCCGAAACAGCCGCCATGTATTAGATTATTTATACAAAAATACCGTCCCCTATCAAATAAGAACGGTTTAAAAAGACACGATATCTATAATTTCCTACATTTTTCCCTTGACTGCCCCACTCCCCTGCTCCCACAGTGAACCCGCAGTCACCATATGAAGGATGATTTCATCTGAAATTATCGTTCTGTTTCAATGGGTTATATGACAGGTCGCGACCAAGAAGAGCGGGTTCGAGTCCCGCAGTTCGCACCACTAACCCCTTGAAATATAACAGTAAAATGAGAATTTGACGGGTCTGCGGGATTTTCCCGTTTGTCTTCCCATTATGGGAACTCGTCATGCTCCGACTCATAGGGTCACATTACCACTTCCGTCGCGCGGTTCCTCAGGCCGTGCAAGCCTGCCTCGGCAGAACCGAAATCTCCCTTTCCCTGCAAACTCAGAGTAAGCTCATTGCGCGAGAACGGGCGGCTGCCCTCTATGCAGCCACGGGCACACTGTTTGAAAGGGCAAGGATGATGGACGAGAAGCCTGACACCGATCTGATGAAAGACCTGCTGGCCGTTCAGGCCCAGATGATCCGGGATCAGGAAGAGACGCTCGCCCTGGCCGAAGAGTGCCATGCCCTTGACCGCAAAATTCGCGACGCCACCCATAACATGGCCCTACTCGAAAGAATTCAGAGCGAAAACGCCTTCCTCGATGAAAGCTCAAGAAAAATACGCGAAATCGGTCAGCGCTTTGACAGTCTGCGTCAGCAGCTCACCACCGGCGTTGCCCTGAGCAAACAGGAAAAGAAAATGCTCAGGGCGGAAGCCGACCGCCTGTCTGGCATGATCGTTGATATCCAGAGCCGTCAGCCTGCCCATATTGCCCAACCGGTGCCACAGACAATGGCCCCACCTGCACCGGAAGAGCGCAAACCCGCCCCGAAAATTTCATCACCTCTTCTTTCAACCATGGCGGAACGCTTTATCTATTCCGACAAAGCAAAGAGTGCCGACACCATAAAAGCCACCCAGAAGACTATCGATCTGTTTATTGAAGCTTTTGGCGACATGCCCGTGCGACAGATTACCGGCAACGTGGCGGGAGAGTTTTTTGACCTGCTCTCTTCCCTGCCCACAACACATGGGAAGGGCAAGACTGTTCTCCCGTTACGTGTTGTCATTGCACAGGCTCAGGAACGAGGTCTGGAAACGGTTGGCGGGAAAACCGTCAAAAACCATTTTTCCCGACTATCCGCATTATGGGGTCATCTGGTCAAACGCGACTTTGCCGACAAGAATCCATGGGCTGGTTGGGACTTCAATGTCACCAAAAAGATTGTCCGCCGGGGATGGACTGACGATGAACTGGCTTTGCTCGCCCGCACTCAGTGGTCGGGAACGGCTGTCTCTCACCGGACATGGACTGGCATTATCAGCATCGGCATGTTCACAGGTATGCGGTTAGGCGAAATCTGCAATTTACGCAGACAGGATATTGAGGTGATCGACGGAGTACCCTGCTTCCATGTCCGCCCTCACCCCGAAGATGGCTGGTCACCCAAAACGTCAGCGGGCACCCGTATCATTCCCATTCATTCCAGTCTGCTCAGAATGGAGGGGCTGAATCTAGTTGAGGACAATGGTGAAAAATATCTGTTCCCGGACCTGACCGTTTCTACTTCTGGTGAACGGGGCGATAACTTTGCCCGATCCTTCTCAAAGCACAAAAAACGGCTTGGTCTGCCAGAGGCTGTGACCTTCCATTCTTTCCGGCACACCGTCTCGACAAAGCTTCGAAACCAGGAAGCGCACATTCGGGAACTGTGGATCGACACTGTTCTGGGACATGAAGCATCCCATAAATCACAGGGCACGATGAACTACACGAGCGGGATTGAGGCCGCCAATTTGAAACAAGTCATTGAAGCCCTGAGCTATCCGCCCGAGTGCATCATGCCATTCTGAACGGTTCATATCGTCGATCTTGTTTTCATAAAAAGAAAGTTCGGAAATCAGGCATCTGAATAGGTTACCCTTACAGGGAGCCAGCAGTGCTGAATGGCTACCCATCCAGCATCTGGCAAGGGGGAATACTTCCCCCGTTGACCCCCTTTAAGGAGAACCCTGTTATGCCGATTGCCCGGGCTTCCCGCCTCTCTGTGAGAGCCAGTCCTGCCGAACTGGACCGCTGGAACCATATCGCCAACGCTCATGGCCATGCCACAACCGCCCACTGGATACGCTCCCTCCTGACCAGTGCGGAACTGGCCAGGCATGATGGGCCACGCGTTCCCGATGAACTACGCGGGATACGTCATCAGCTTTCCCGTGTTGGAAACAACCTCAACCAGCTTGCCCACTCTGCCAACTGTGGCGATACCGTGCATTGCGGGGCTGTGCTGGACGAGGTTGAAAAACTGATCCAGCATCTTGATGGCCTTCTCCCCCGCTCACGGAGACACCGCTCTGACAGGTCTGCCCGTCGCAGGTGCGACAGGTCAGTACCTACCCTGCACTGACTGTTCGTGGTCATGCCCCGTGATCGTCAAGGAAAGCAGAATTAAAACGCACGGTGGCGCGGGTGCTTTGTCCCGCCATATGCTGCATGGTGCGAAGAATGAAGCCATCCGGATACTGGCGGGTTCAGACTGGCTCATGCGTGATGCTATGCGCGAAGCCAGACGTGAGGGGCTGACCTATGGCCTGCGTCATATCGCCTTCAATCCTGCGGAACCGATGACGGATAACCAACTGGCAGATTTTGCCAGACGGATTTGTCACGAATTCCATGGAGACCCGGAGCATATGACTCTGGTCATCCATCAGAAAGATGGCAGCACCCATGGCCACCTGATCCTGCCTGAATGGCAGCAGGATCATATTTTAGACAGCCGTTTTAGCTGGATACGGCTGGAGAAACTGGCAAGGCTGGAAGAAATCAGGTTGGGCCATGCTCTCATCGCCGGGCGCCATAACCGCTCGATTGCCAAAGCTTTACGACAGGACGGCAAAGTCCATGAAGCAGAATTGATCGCAGCCCTTGCTCCAGCACAACCAGCAGACATGCCCCGTGCCGCCTATACCTCACAGGCCCACCGCACAGCGGAAAGACAGGGACTTGACCTGCCCAAACTCAAACAGCTTGTTGCCTCTCTTTGGAGACACTCTGACGGATTAAAGTCTTTCCGTGCAGCACTGACAGAGCATGGTCTGACCATGCGCGAAGGGGATCGAAAGGAGACCCGACCGGGTGCTCATATCATTGAAACCAGCGATGGAACGCTGATTGGCAGTTTTACCCGGCTGACAAAAGTGCGCATGGCGGAATTCCGAAAGCTTCTGGCAAAAGAACAATCAGCAGAACACGAAAAGTCGAAACTGGATATCAGAAGCTCCCGTGTTCCTGTGCGCATGACATCAGAGAATGACCAGACTGGAATATTCTCCGCCCCCGACGCCTCACCTGCCCCCAACAGGAGTCCAAAACGTATCCGCCTACCACGCAGGAATAAAGCGATTGGCGCACTCAGGCGCAGGCAGATGGAGGATGTGGACAGGCCAGCCACCGTGCCACACATTCCTCCGAAACCACTGTATCCGCTGATCCTCAGCGCGGAAGAAGCCCGTATCCGCCACCGGATCAGGCAGGCCATTCAGGAGCAGCAGGCTATCCTTGACCAGAGAGCGCCAGAAGAGGACTGGGCACCATTAAAGAGGGAAGAAATGCTCGCAAAATGGCGAAAAGCCCTCACCCCCTACCAGAAGCAACTGCGGAGCAGCTTTACTCGTTATCGTCGTGCCAAAAAAGAATGGGAACAGGCGGAAGAAAGCCGCTGGCAACGCATGACCGGACGAGCCGGGAAACTGGCAAAAGTCTGCCAGCAGCTTTTGCTCAAATTTCTGGAAGTCCTGCGGTTTGTTGTACAGGCGTTGCTGCATATTGTCGGGTTGCGCTCAACACCGCCAGAACCTGTCCGGTCTATCCTGACAGAACAGGATAGACCTGTCCTTGAAGAATTCAGGAAACAGTATGATGCCGAATTTTCCGCCATGGCTGGTCCGGAAAAACTCGAACCATGGCTCCAGCATCGTTTTGACAGACTGGTGCAGGCGAGAACAAACCGTATCAGACAATGGGACAAAGCCCACCAATCTGAAAAAGGACAGGCAAAGCGAGAAATCTCGCGCCTTCGTTCAAAACTTGTCATTCCAAAAGGAATAGCAGGAAATATGCCTGCCACTCCATCGCAACCAAGTATGGGACATTAACACTCACTGCCTCCACGACATACAGGCTGCTTATGCACAAACACACAATATTCAAGAATTTTGATTTTTTTATTATTCTTTAATGGTAAAGGCCAAAAAAATCATCTTTTAAAACAAGTTGACAACATTATTCGCAACCGAATGCGCCTTACTCATAGGTACCGGAAAGCCTGTTACTAGTTTAAACATTTCGTTTTTCAATCCAGTACTGACGGCTAATCTAGCAACGGAACCGCTCTGATGATTTTCCAATACATTGAGCGCGTTCTCGAGCAACTCTGGTTCTTCACGCTGAATGTAATCATCATGGCGCTCCTTCTTGCTTTGTCCTGTTTTACGTAGATGAATGTAAGCACGTTTGTACTGATCGGCTCCGATAAGCTGTAAATCGTATGCTCGATGAATGATTGCACTCAAAGAAACTTTCCAGCGCAACTTCATAACTTCCAGATTTTGCCAGTTAAGATACCTTGAACGTGGGAACTCACGTACAAAAACTGACCTAGGTATTAACAATGCGCCAGCAAACCTATGAGCTTGGCTTTCCGTTTCACGGTCTCCAGTCTGCACTCCTTGGTGCATAACCAAATGCCCAATTTCGTGCGCAATATCAAACCGCAGACGGCAAGCTGCTGGTTTAGCTTCACTACGACAGATCAATGGCCGCTTGCGATCCATTGAAAGAGCATCCACACGCTCAGATACGCCCTCAAAATGACTGACAATCGCACCACAATTTTCAGCCACACGTATAATGTTGGTGATAGGGCCAGTAAGCCCTAATCCCCACTCTATACGACACTGCTCAGCTGCGCGTTCAATATCTTCCGCACTCTGAACGGGAATATTGGGGAACGAGACAGGCGGCAGGCTAAGCATTGTATCAAGTCGATCGATCACCATTCCAAGAACTGTCCCGCGCGCCAGAGCCTGACTTTTCACCATCTGAGGCGTCGTAGCTTGCTTCCGAAAATGACACTGTTCCGGCACCAATGGTGCCAGATCAGTAAGTCTGAAGAAACGTGACAACACACCTGTAGCGTCAGCCAAAGCTTCTTCCATTTCCTGATTAGGAAGCTTCGCTCCGGATTCCAGTTGATGCATATATTGCCGTGTTACTCCTACCTTTTCCCCCATTTCATCCAATGAAAAACAATTTGCTAAACGCGCTATGCGCAACTGACCGCCAGAGAATGGTTTCTCAGAGCGTTGCATAACACCTGACCCTCATGAAAAAGTGCTTTCAAACCGTGTTTAAGAGGCATCATCCTGTTTCTTCTCTTCGCCAGGGATGCCAACAGGAGCAGGTGGTATATCCACACCTTCCGACTTGGCAATATCTTCCAAAACAACCGGAATACTGACTGCGCCTTCTTTATACGGGATAATCCAGTGTTGTACCACCGCCTCTCCACGAAAACAGACCAAATAAATGTTGTCAGCATATCCCTCCACGTCTGTATCTACAGCGATACGGAAAATGACATCCTCATCTTCTTCAGGGAATAAAAAAGATTCCTGCAAAACCTCAGAATGCGTGCGCCGTAATGTCCTGCGGTTAGGCTTGTCAGGTTCGCCTCTATAAAACCTTACTGTTGCAGCACCGATTTTAAATACAAAATGAAGGCTTGCATCTTCTATGGAAAGCCAATCTTCCTTCTCGGAAAGAGTTGCGATTTCTTTCAGACTACACGTGAATCCTCTGGAGCCTAACGTCCAACCAATATCCCCAATTTCGGGATTATGATGAATAACAGCATTTGCACGTGCCTGAGCAATTGCTTGCGCAAGCATGACTAGCCGCCCTTCTGTAAGATCAGGATGATAATCTTGAGGAGTTTTTCGTTCCATACCCATGCCCGCCATCGCGCATTTCCATTCTACACGTTAATCTGGGCATTATAGAAAATTTGTCAACCTGAATCTTTTTTGTAAACCACACCGCTCAGTTACTGACAAACCAGCAAAAGGAAACACTTACCCTTGCGTTATTTATGTCTGTTTTCGGAAATATAAATTATTGCAATGAATTTCTAAGATGAAGACGAAAGTCGATATGAAATGATCATAGCCCAACGCAACCATCACGCTTCCCGCAACGTTTCGTGTCCGAAAAACGGTCGTTTCTGGAAGCTTGTCAAGCTGCCTCGAACAGACGACGTCGCTACTGTCCCTAAAACCTGCTTTTTGGCACGCTATACCCCGCACTGAACCGTGCGCCAGACCGTGCTCCGACTGACCCGAAAAATTTTTGCAATTTCTGCCAGTGATCTCCCGGCCTGCTTCAATTCACAGGCATGCTTTTTTTGACGGGACGTCAGGATAGGGCACCTCCCCAATCGTTTTCCAGCCTGACGCGCGGCTTCCAAGCCCGCTCGCGTCCGCTCCCGGATAATCTCCCGCTCAAACTGGGCAAAGCCTGCAAGGATGGTCAAAAACAACTGACCATTAGGCGTGCCAGTCTCAATCCCAATATTCAATATTCGCACACGAACGCCGCTCTCTGCAAGGCTCCTGACCAATCCCATGACATCGACGGTATCACGTCCAAGCCGATCCAGACGTGCCACTACCATACTATCCCCCTGCCCTAGCCGGTTCAGTAGACCAGAAAGTCCAGGACGCTCTACCGCAGGAATCCGACCTGAAACAGTATCAGTGATGATCTCCTCAAGTCCCTCCCGCCTCAACTCAAGAAGCTGAGGATCATGACTCTGTTCATCCGTTGAAATACGAGCGTAACCATAACGCGCCATCGTTTGTGTCTCCTTATGTAAACGGGACACGTTTTTGAGACGCCATTTTACTCTGTTTGTGCTTCGAAAGCCTTTTGTCCCAAAAACGACGGATTGTGGAACACCAGTATTTTTTATTCCGTATCCACAGAGTTAATACATCAATTGGAGTTATCATCTTGATAGACTGACAGCACGCTCGACCATCTGGTCTACAATCATGAATATTTAATATAATTCCGCGCCGTAACAACAATGTTTCTGTAAATTTTTGGCGCAAAGAATCGTTTTTCTATGGACGTGGCGTAACAATGAATCATTTTTCGACGGGGAACCTATCGGAGTCTCCTGCCACACAATCTCGTCACGAAGCTAATCTTCCTGTAGCAATCCCTGCCTCAAACACTCCCATTAAAGCACGATGGGAGTTTTTACGGTCTCCTCTGTTTCTCGTCATTGTTGCGGCTCCAAATCTTATCTCTTTGGCGTATTGGGGCGTGATTGCTTCTCCTGTTTACCAATCAGAAACAATCGTCGTTGTTACCAATCCCAATAAAGATTCAGATAGTCTAACGTCCCTACTAGCCGGGAATGCTGGAGCATCGACTTCTGGAGCATATATTTTAAAAAATAGGCTGCTTTCGTGGGATGAATATAAATCGATCGACGAGAAATTTCATATCGCAAAAATATATAAAAATGGTGATTTTGTCGCACGTGCAGGTGGACTTTCGAGTTTCTGGCGCACTGATGATATTTCGATGTGGAAATACTATCAGAGTAAAATTGGAATCAATATTGATGAACAAACAGGAATTACAAAAATCATCGTAAGTGGATGGAATTCAAATGACACATTCAAAATATCAGAAGCTCTTATTCATGATGGTATCACGCACCTCAACCTTCTGAACACAGAAGAGGATAACGATTTCATCTCTTCCGCATCGACAGAAACGGAACGCCTAAGAAAAGAATTAGCGCTTGATGAAAGTGCTATCGCACAGTGGCGGACTGTGCATGGATATCTGAGCCCAGACTCAGACTATACATATCTGTCTAGTAAACATCTTCAGCTCGACAACAAGTATATTGACTTAAACAGTCAGTATCAGTCAGTCCTCCACAACACACCCGGCAACCCTTCTACCCTCACCCTAAAAACACAGATGAATGTTATTCAAAATGCGGAGCTAGATGCTCGTACAGCCTCTTTAGCTATTTTCCCTGTGGCGATTGAATACGAAACATTAAACTTAAAACGCGAAACTGATTCTAAATTGCTGGTATCTGCTGAAACAGCTCTTCAGGAAGCTCGCATAAAGTCAACTCAGAATCATTATTATTTGAAAACTGTAAGTAGACCCTCCGAGCCGCGTGCGCCATCAGGACCTCAGCGCTTAAAATGGATGCTTGTTGTCCTTATAACGAGCATCATTTTACGCGCTTTACTGGCATAGCCTGTATTCCCATTCGCTCCCCAAGATTGTCTTTACACGGATTCAATTCTCTCATGACCAAACTATGGGCTCACCTGAGACTTACTAGCGCTCTTACGCTCTGCCTTTCATCTCTGGAAGGATGTTCTCTACCGAATGCTGGCCCTTTGGCAGGAGAGGTAGAAGATACAAAGGGCGTAGAAACCGTTAATGTTACACCTGAACTTGCTTTGGATATGGTCCAACAGTTAAAAGAAGACGAACAAAAAAAGCTATCTCAAGCATTAGCAAAGCTTTCTAATACCCAACCTGCAAAGGAATATAAACTCCAACCCGGCGACACTGTTGATGTTTCTCTGTGGAGTTTTGCTGATGGCGGCAACACCACACAAACTTCCCCACTGGTAACCGGACCTCAAGCAACTAAACTCGGTACGTTCCAGATTGACACAAACGGAACCATTACTCTTCCGTACGCTGGTCGTATCGCTATCGCAAACCATACTCCAGACGCCGCACGCGATATAATTGCTCATAAATATGCAAAGCTCGGCCTTGTTCATTCACCTGATATCACACTGAATAGTTCAGCTACACAAAATGGTATTATCGTTACTGGCTCCACAGGCGAACCGAAAGTTCTATCATGGAACCCTGGTGGCATTACGCTTGCTCGTGCAATTACACTCACATTAGGTAATGGGACATCTACCCTGAGCGAAAACAGTGCATTAGACAATAGTACAAACGCCATTAGCGCTGCTGTTATTCGCAATGGAGAAGAAGTAGACATTCCTATTCCTGATGCTTTAAACCGTGATATACTTTTGCGCCCAGCTGACAAAATTATAATCAAACGAGAGCCTGCTGTGCAGGTCACAATAATCGGAGGTGGCATTAATAGAGCGGGCCTTTATGGCTTTTCGAAGCCGTTAGGTTTGGCTGCCACTATCGCTAGCGCACAAGGCCTGAATCCCAATGCGGCTAATAGCACTCGAATTTTTGTGTTTAGACAACAAATAGATCAAAAACCAATTCTGTACGTTTTTTCATGGAAAGACGGACGAGGTCTTATCGCTGCGCAACGCTTTCCTGTGAAAAATGAAGACATTGTATACGTCGCTGAATCACCCATTGTTCCAATTTCCCGTGTTCTTAACACCATTTTCCAAATGGCTCTTCCTGCTACTATCGCCAGATAAGTTTTTCTCATGAATTTCACTCCATATCTGACTCTTGCGGGTCTAAAGCCTGAGCAAGCAATACGTATCGCAGAACAGATAACATCATGGGAGGACCTCAGAGCGTGGCTTGATAAGCATAGTCCTACTGATGGTACACCCCCAACACAGCGCACTCCTATTGGAACGCCTGTAATGGAAACATCATGGAAGACGGCTTTAAAGCGGCGTTTCTTTACAATGCAGGAGAAAGGATATCCTGTAGGAAAAGAACCTTTGTGGCCCGCCGTTGTCGAACGGCGGAGACGAGTTTCACTCATTACAACACTTTTTTTGACTCTTTCATTAACATTACTTGCAAATGAAACTCTAACAGCTGAGCACATTACTCCTATACTTAAATCCTCCTACCTTGTTTTATATACAGTCATGAGTTATTTCATGATTGCAACTTTTGCAAAACTGGCAATCGGTTCATGGCATGCCTTACGCGGTCCCGAAGGAAATCCATGGCATCCGGCACATAGCGCCACCGACCCACGGCCAGAAGCAAAAGTTGCTGTTTTATTTCCCGTATATCATGAAGACCCTGCCAGAGTTGTCGCTGGCATGATTGCAACGGCACAATCCATTTGTCGCTATGCCCCTCATTATGCCAGTCGTTACGAATTTTTCCTTCTTTCTGATAGTAGGAAACCTGCTTATCGTATTGCAGAACTTGCTGCGCTTAACCATGCTCAAGACATATGTCCGGATATTTTATTTCATTATCGCTGGAGAACTTCCAATGACAATGCCAAGCTTGGAAACGTCATAGATTTTTGCCGTCGCTGGGGGAAATCCTACGAATATATGTTGGTAATGGATGCTGATAGCCTCATGCAGGGACAAACTATACATCAGTTACTTAGAATGATGGAAGGGAATCATCGGCTTGGTATCTTACAGACAAACCCAACACCGATTCTTCGTGAAAGCCTTTTCGGACGGATGCAGCAGTTCGCCGGGCGACTGTACGGGTCAGCGTTTTCTTATAGTCTTCAAGCCATGTATATGGGTCATGCTAGCTACATCGGTCACAATGCCCTAATCCGCACGCAAGCTTTCATCGAACATTGCATTCTACCTGACTTACCTGGGAAAACCCCATGGGGTGGTAAGCCCCTTAGCCACGACATTATTGAAGCTGCTTTAATGGCTCGTGCAGGTTATGAGGTATGGTTCCTTCCTGATATGGAAGGAAGCTATGAAGAAATACCAGCAAATATTCTAGGTTTTCTGATTCGAGAACGCCGATGGATGCAGGGAAATCTACAACATGCCCGCTTCTTATTTTTGGAAGGACTGAAGCCACTTCATCGAGAAAACTTTCTTAGCGGCTTTATGGGATATATGTCGGCTCCCTTATGGGCTGCATTTCTGATTATTTCTGCCGAGTCCATGGTGTCTTATCTTCAAAGTGGACATTTAGCTGAAGGAACGATTGCACAAATTGAAGTTCCTTCAATCATGATGCTTGCAGCCTCGGTAGTTTTTCTGTTCTCCCCCAGAATACTAGCAATATTCCTAAATATAAATAAATCAAAATCCTTTTTCTTTGGAGGAAAGCATAAACTAATCCTCTCAACCCTTGCAGAGACGGTTTTTTCTTTCTTTTTCGCTCCTCTTATGATGGCTTTCATTTCTCGCTTTGTCTGGTTCTGGCTGAAACGTAAAAGTATCTCATGGGGCACTCAACAGCGTGATGATGAGGCACTATCATGGCCTAGTTGCTTCAGACATTTTGGCTGGACAAGTGCTATTGGAATTATTGCAACAGTTGCTCTTTTTTATCAAATTAGCCATGTTCCAGTGCAAGTTGTTGCTCTCCTTACAATTGCTTCTGGGCACTGGTTACAGCCTGCTAGCATTTTCGTCTGGTTCTTTCCCATTTTAGCTGGATTAGGAGCTAGCGTTTTTATCGCCCGCATTACTAGCCGAACGTTCCCCTGCCTGAAAAAAGCCAAATGGTTCATGATCCCTGAAGAAATTGTTGTGCCACAGGAAATTATAGAAATGGAACAATGCAATGCCCATTTAAGATCCCTCATCCCTAACCCAGAAGAAATTCAAGATTGTATAAAATATGCTTTGTTAAATAAACTTTTTTATATCAAACAAAGAGCCAGAAGTCGCCTCAAATCGCAACTCTCTGAAAGAATTTTGAAACAGATTCATGACCAGAAGAAGCTATCCTTACCGGATTTCATGATTGCTATTTCTGATACACGTTGCCTAGACACATTGCATCAAATTTCATGTGAAAATGATATTTCCGAATCTAAGTTTCATTAGCTGACAACAAAACTTGTGATGAAAGATGAAATAACAACCTATGAGGAATACTCTTCCTCATGGTGAACTATACGCCAAACGGTTGTCTTACTCACTCCGAGAATACGCCCGACCTCTCGTAGAGAAGCTCCTTGAGCTACCAACTTACACACATAATGTCGTTGATATGATGTTAATTTCTGTGGCCTTCCAAGTATTTTTCCAGCGGCTCGCGCTGCAACCAATCCCGCTCTTGTTCTTTCTCTTATAATTTCTCGCTCAAATTCAGCAAAGCCGGCAAGAATGGTCAAAAATAACCGTCCATTTGGAGTACCAGTCTCCACACCAATATTTAAGATACGTAAACGGACACCTTTCGCATCCAATTCTCGCACGAGAGCCATGACGTCGATCGTGTCACGGCCAAGCCGATCTAACTTGACTGTAACAAGACTATCTCCTGCCCGCAGCCTTTTCAAAAGCGCCGACAACCCTGGCCGCTCATATGACGGCACGCTCCCTGAAATAACATCTGTAGTAATCTCTGTAACCCCTTCTGCATTTAACCTATGCAGCTGAGGATCATTCGTTTGATCTTCTGTTGAAACCCTTGCGTATCCATACAATGCCATGAGCTAAGGTTCTCTCCAGATAATATTGTTTCGACTTTAATCCGCAAAGCTAAGCGATGCGCTATGCTATCAATAGTCTGTAGAACAATAGTCATCATGCGTCCACTTTGAGCATATGAAAGAAAGTGGTTCATCACACACCCTCCGCACAATCCTAGCTCAGAATTTGCGCCATATGCGTTCTGCTAAAGGATGGTCTCAAGAAGACCTCGCTGACGCTGTCGGACTTCATCGGACGTATATAGGCAGCATTGAACGTGGAGAACGAAATCTAGGTATCGACAATGTTGAGCGCCTAGCTAATGCACTTCAAATACCGGTCACAAACCTTCTGACAAAGACCTAATTTGTGAATATTTATTATATTGTTAGTTAAGATTTTTATTTTCACATGACCATCATATATTTAGTTTAACTTTTCACGATCAATTTTTATCTTGTGATTGTTATGCATCATAAACGAATATAGCAGCGTTTCAGGCTATGGAGACTTACGAGTGTTGAAGCATAACGCTCGTAATCATTGATGAGCCTACCGCTCGACGCCCCAAAGCAACCCACGTTTTTGGTAATTGGCTGATAAGTCTCAATAAAGAATAAGTCACTTACCTCAAAATTAATCTTGCACAAAGAAACTTAAATATGGATCATGCTACCCGCCCATGTTTAAGGTTTTCACCGTGAACCGTCAGGATTTAATGGGGGGCATCAGAGAGTGTCTGACCCGCCTGCCTCCCCCTTATGAGAGCCATTATGGCGTTGTCCCACCTGCTCCACCTGAAAGTGGGGTATATCTGGACGACATCACAGCCTTGCACTCCCAGGCGATGGCTTCTCTGGGGCAAATTGCAGAATGGGCACGGGCGTCAACTGATCCCTATCTCATTAGCAGAACCCTCCGCAGCAGGGAGGCCGTCAGCAGTTCTGCAATGGAAGGCACCCACAGCACCCTGGATGAACTGCTGATCGTTGATGAAGACGATGAACAGGCCACGCAGGAAACGCGTCAGGTCAGGGATTATGCGTTGGCCCTTGAAAAATTCCTGCCTCTGGCCGCTGCATCCGGCAGAACCGTTTTCACACTCGACACCGTGCTGGCATTGCATCAGGAAGTCATGAGGCATGACATATCCTATATCGGCACTCCCGGAGCATTACGGACGACCGTAGTCTGGATTGGTGGCAGCAGACATAACATCGCCTATTCCACCTACAACCCGCCCCCACCTGACCGGGTGCTCCAATGTCTTCAAAACACACTGGATTATATGGCGGGAGATGGCATGCAGATGATGACACAATCACTCATCACGCGAGTTGCTATCGCCCATGCCCATTTTGAAGCTGTCCACCCATTCAGGGACGGCAATGGACGGGTTGGCAGACTTCTGATTCCGATGATGCTGGCAGCGGAACAAGAGCCACCTCTCTATCTCTCTTCCTACATTGAAGCGTACAAACAGGATTATTATGACGCGCTGAAACAGGCGCAGCAGAAACTGAACTGGCTCCCCCTGATTGCCTTCATGTCACAGGCTATTATTGGGACCGTGCAGGAATTCAAAGCTGTCAGGAAGGCGACCGAGACGCTGAAAGCGGAATGGCTGGGCAGACGCTCCTACAGAAAGAACTCCGCAGCGCTGAGAGCCCTGGATGTTCTGATTGATTGCCCAGTCATTACAGCAACACGACTAGGGAAAATTCTAGATATTTCTGCTCCTGCAACTAAAACTGCGCTGGAACAGTTACAGGCCGCTGGCATTTTGGTGGAACGCACCGGATATGCCAGAAACCGGATATTTTCTGCCCCCGAAGTCATGGCAATCATCAATAGACCATTCAGGGAAAGAGAACTGGATTCACCGGCCTAAACAGGCTAAATATGGCTCCATCAGGTTCCCAGACTGTTTAACCAATTCTGGGAACTCAGACACTAACCGGAAGACAGCACGTCGCATTCTTTTTGCTGTTTCAAGAAGTTAGAAACGTGTCACTGCGGGTTGGTTCGGGTTCGAGTCCCGCAGTTCGCACCACAAGCTGTTGAAAAACAGAGGTATTTTGTCCGAGAGGGAATTTTCCCATAATGGGAAAACTTCATGCTCCGCGCCATCCCGTCCCGACGCACAGGACAGCCTCGTTATCACTTCCGCCGCATCGTCCCGGCACTGCTCCGTCCCCTGTTGGGCAAGACCGAGATTTCCCTTGTCCTCCATACCTCTGATAAGCTGGTCGCCCGTGAACGTGCAGCCGCCCTGTATGCCAGGACGGGACAGCTTTTCAGAGCAGGCAAGATGCAACACCCCACCAAAGACGACCTTCTGGCCCTCTATCGCGACCTGATTGACAGCTACGAGGCCGCTCTGAAAGCGCAGGAAGAGAGTGCCGAAAAAGTGCTCGAAGCCGAACGCGCCCAGCATCTCATTGAAAAAGCCGATCTGGTCACCAAGCAATCAACCTTCCTCAATACGGTCCTGCCTCACATGGAAGGTCTTCTGAAGGGACTGGGACAACTCAGGCACACCCTCGAAAAACGGGAAGTCTGGGCTGTCACCGAAAAACAGGGCTTACAAAACCAGATCACCACGCTCTGTAGCCTGATCCAGACCAGCCTGCCTCACAATGAAGATAAACCCGATGGGCAGAAATCCTCGTCCAAACAACCGCGCAGCATGAAACTGTCGGCGGCGGCGGACAAATTTGTCTTCTCAGTACCATCCAAAAGTGCTGGCACCATCAAAGGAACGGGCAAGACTGTCGCCCTTTTCACCGAAGCCTTCGGAGATATCCCGGTTCATCAGATCACCGGCGACGTGGTTGGAGAATTTTACGACCTTCTCTCTGGCCTGCCGACCACCCATGGCAAAGGTAAAGTCACCCTCCCCCTTCGGGACGCTGTCAGAGAGGCTGAAGACAATGGAGCGGAACTCGTCTCCGGCAAGACCGTCAAAAACCATTTCTCGCGCATGTCTGCGATCTGGAGCGAACTGGTCCTGCGAGACCTCGCTCCCAAAAACCCTTGGGCCAACTGGTCTTTCGATTTAACACAAAAGACCAATCGCCGGGCCTGGTCAGAAGACGAACTGAGAACACTCCTGACGTCAAAATGGCTGGGGCGTGTTTTCCCCGAACGCACCTATCGGGGCATTGTGCGCATTGCTCTTTATACCGGCATGCGTCTGGGCGAGATCTGCAATCTGAGGAATGAGGATATCGAAGTCCTGAACGGTATTCCCTGTTTCCACATCCGACCCCATACGGTTGAGATCGACGGCAAAATTCGGGAATGGTCTCCCAAGACATCGGCCGGCACCCGTATCGTGCCCATTCACAGCAAACTGCTGGAAAAAGGTATCCTTGAGGAATTCAGAAACGCCGGCCCCTATTTCTTCAGTGAACTGCCTATCTCCAATTTCGGGGTGCGGGGCGCCAATTTTGAACTGATCTTTTCCAAGCATAAACGGCGCCTGAACCTGCCAACGCAGGTCACCTTTCACTCCTTCCGCCATCTGGTTTCAACCGTGCTCAGAAATCAGGACAGTCACATTCGAGAGCTTTGGATTGATGACCTGTTAGGCCATGAAGCCACCCATAAAAGTCAGGGCACGACCCAATACACATCGGCTATTTATCTGCAAAACCTTCAGCGTGTTGTGGAGGCCATTACCTATCCCGATGACATTGCAAACTGGTGAACACCGAGCCGGCCTGCTCTGGTTTTAGGGGCCGGAGTAAAGGACACTGGTGCTGTTTCTTGTCACCAAAACCCTCTCGTCATGCGACCATTGGTCGCTTTGGAAGGAAACCCAGGCGACCAACGGTCGCCTCACCCTCCCTTCATCAACGACCATTGGTCGCATGGCCAAACCCTCAAGTGCGACCATTGGTCGCTTTGGAAGGAAACCTGGGCGACCAACGGTCGCATCACCCGCCCTTCATCAACGACCATTGGTCGCATGGCCAAACCCTCGAGTGCGACCATTGGTCGCTTTGGGAAGAAACCTGGGCGACCAATGGTCGCATAAAACACCCCTTACAGTTTCTGCAAAAAGATGTGCTGTCTCCCAACCGAACACCTCTTTCCAATCAATTTATGACATGAAATCAGTCTCTTAATTCAAAGCCCAACAGCGTGAAGTCGGCACGTTCTGATCTGTCTGGGGATTGGGTGCGGTTAACACACACAACACAGTTTGCTTACGTCCTTCTACTGTTAAAAGAACCCCTTGCCCCGAATAGTCCGTCGTGCTGATGACCTTGAAACCCTTGTTCAATAACTCGGTCAAAGACAGCGCAAGTGGTTTCAACGTCGTGGGAACCGCCAAAGGACTATAGGGGGATTTCACACCCGACTGCGGCAGCCAGTCCCCCGATGACTGGGCAAAACCACAAACTGGCCCTAAAAGGCCAAGGGCTGTCATCACCATAAAACCGGCTTTGCGCATGAGACTTCCTCCTTCTAATGCTGTCACAGCCTGTAATGGATTGCCTCCTGTTTATCACACCAGACTTTAAGGGAGCGCTTCTATGCAACACACCTCGCTGGAAGATCAGGCCCGCACCTTGGAAGCCACGGGTGCTTACCGGGTTTTACGCCGTATCGCGCCCCTTCCGCTTGAGACGCAGGTGCCACGTGATCAGACCCGTGTGGGCCTTTTTCTGGATCTGGAAACAACCGGCCTCGACCCTGCCTGTCATGAGATCATCGAATTCGGGATGGTGCCCTTTGTGTTGATTTTCACTGAGAACTGGGTTCTTCCGCACTTTTCGTGATGGGTATCTTGTACTTAGGTTCCGGAACTGGGAAATCCAGAAAGTCGTTCACTTTCATGGATATTCCCCAGTGTCACGCCTTCGGTCTCTTGATCTTCCCCGTTCCCTCGTCGTTCGTCGTGTTGTTGCACTGGACAACAGAGTGGAGATCGAAGTCAGTCTGCGAAAGCGGAGTGCAGTGTGTCCGGACTGTCAGTGCCCGACACGACGCATTCACAGTTTCTATCAGAGAAAACTCGCGGATCTTCCATGGCAGGGCCGTCCAGCCACGCTGATCGTTTCTGTGCCGCGCTTTTTCTGCCAGACGATGCTTTGTCCACGTCGGACGTTTGTCATGCCCCTTGAGGGGATAACCGTGCGTCATGGCAGACAGACCACACGTCTTGCCGATCTTCATTATTATATCGCCCACACCCTGGGCGGTTCCGCTGGAGCACGAATGACCGTGCGCCTGTGTTGCCCCATCAGCGCGGATACTCTTGTCCGCCGTCTTCTCTCACGTGTGCAGAACACCACAAAAGGCACGGCCCTTACACGTGTGGTGGGGGTGGATGACTGGGCATGGCGGCGGGGACATCACTATGGAACGATTGTGGTTGATCTTGAGAAAAATGATGTCATTGACCTCCTGCCAGATCGGGACGCTGATACCCTTGCCCGATGGCTGCAGGTCCACCCCGGTATTGAAATCATTGCCAGAGACCGTGCCGGTACTTATGCAGACGGATGCCGCAGAGGCGCACCATCCGCTCTTCAGGTGACAGACCGCTGGCATCTGCTGAAGAACCTGTCAGACGCTTTTGTCAGCATTCTGGACCGTTTTACGACGACTGTCAGGACCCTGACACGACAGATGAACGTATCAACGGTCGTAAGCAAAATATCTGAAACAATCAGAGCGCATCCAGAAGAGGCGCAGGCGGTCGTCAGGTCAGCCTCTGGGGAACGGCGTGACATTCTTTTCAAGGAAGCTCTTGCCCTGAAAGCAGCGGGACACAGCATTCAGGCTATCGCCACAACGATCGGGGTAGAGAGAAAAACCGTGCGGCGCTGGTTTCAGCGGGGCCATGCACCACCATGGAAAAGAACGGTTCCGTCACGCAGCATACTCGTGCCTTACACAGCCCACCTGGAAAAGAGATGGTCCGAAGGATGTCGCAATAGTCGTCAGCTATGGCGGGAACTCCTGGAGCAGGGCTTTGCAGGACAATATGGCACCGTCTGGAAATGGGTGGCGACGCGACAGGGATGTTCCGCGAAACCCGTTCCTTCCGCGCATGTCGTTGCACCTCGGGGACGCAGACTTGCGCGGCTTCTCCTCGCAGAGGATCCGTTATCTGCCGGACAGGAGGGACTGCTGGTTCCTGCCCTTCTGGAAGCTGAACCGCACCTTGCCGTCACACTCTGCTGGCTCAGGAAAATGCAGACCCTGCTCTGTAAAAGGGGTGACACCTGCACGGGAGGCGATCTGAAGGCTCTGCTGGAAGAAGGAAAGACGACGCTGCTGTCACGTCTGATTCCCGCGCTTGAACGGGATGCGGCTGCCATTGAAGCGTCTCTTGTCACACCTTGGACAACCAGCCCGGTTGAAGGACAGATCAGCCGACTGAAAATGATCAAGCGAACCATGTTCGGAAGAGCAGGCTTCGAACTCCTCAGGGCGCGTGTCCTTCAGCCCGCATAATCAAAAAACATCATCACGAAAAGTGCGGAAGAACCAATGCGGGTTATCTTCTGGGGTGTTGTAGCAATGGCTATAACAGCGGGAATAGGAAAGATGTTTGGCGTTCAGGCTTGATATGTACCCACACGCATTTCCCCACCCCTGTTTTAATTAGTACAACTTCTCTGACCTTCAATCAAAACCCTGTCAGTATAACCCATTATTTCTGATCCAGAATCACAATCTTTATTGAAAGATGCCTGAGCATTCCTGCCTATATCAAACAATATCGTTCAAATTGGCGCTCATAACATAACCACTCCCTCTGATAGTATGAATCAGAGGGGGAGCATCCTGCCCCAATTTTTCCCGCAGGCGGCAAACATGTGTTTCAACAATGTTTGTACGAACCGGAAAATCCATATGCCAGACATCTTTCAGCAACATCTGACGGGAAAGAATTGTTCCAGCATTGCGCATAAAATATTCTAGGAGTTTGAACTCCTGTGGTTGCAGAAAAATTTTCTCTCCATTGCGGGTCACTGCTAGTGTCAGCAAATTCAGCTCTACACCATCTACATTCAGGATGGCCATGTTCCGAAAAGACGAGGATCGACGTAGTAAAACCTGCACACGCGCAACAAGTTCTGGCAAGGCGAAGGGTTTAACCATGTAGTCATCCGCGCCATGCCGCAAACCGGCCACACGGCTTGGCACGCCGTCCATGGTAGTCAAGAACAGCACTGGCGTCATAATACCCTGAGCGCGCATGCGCATAAGAATGGTCAACCCATCCAGACCCGGCAACATCCGGTCCAGAATAATGACGTCCCATGGCTGGGAGAGCGCATAATGCGATCCGTCATTCCCATTTGCTACAGAGACGACGTCAACCCCGCATTTTTCCAGCCCCTGTTGCAGGTAATCCGTTGTAACATGGTCGTCTTCAACCAGCAGCAGGCGGGGACGTGTGACCGACGTCATGACTGCAGACCAATCACAGTTTTGCATCTTACTGAAAGCGCGCTCATTTCTGTCTCACGGTATCAGGATCAGTGCTATATGGCACTATCTATGATGCAAAACCGGTCATGATTGGGGATTTTTTAATTTATCAACTACCGGATATGGGACACACCCTCCCCTTCATACCTTGCGAGATTACGGCAATGCGTCACAATATCCCATGATATTCGGGAACAAACCATTCAAACGCCAGAGTGCTGCGGCCCGGCGTATCATGGCCACAACGGCATTTCGTATTGTCACGCTGTTTGCCAGTCTTTTTATACTGGGTGGCACGGTCATGACCGTAACATCCGGCCTTTACAGCCAGTCCACCCTACGCCAGCAAATCCGTCAGGCAGTAGAAAACGAAGGCCACGAAACATTTGCCGATGCAGGCACGGCAGATGTGCACCACCTCCTGCCTGTTGTGCAGGGGCTGATCGAACATGAACCCGGCTTCCATTACCTTCTCCAAGGTCCCGGCCAGGTAGTTGTTACGGGTAATATGCTGCACCTGAAACCCATAGCAGGAGAACGCTGGCTAACCTGGTCCCACCGCCTGCCAAAGGAAGCAAACCAGAACATTGTTTATGGCATAGGCTACCTTCTGGATGATGGTGGCTATTACTTTGTCGGCATGGATGCCTCCTCCCTGACACACCTACAGCATGCCTTGTGGACCACGCTCCTATGGGAAATTGCAGGTTTTGGGCTCATGGGAATGGCTGGCGGTCTTTTCCTGAGCAACCTGATCCTGAAATGGATCGAAACCATAAACAGAACAGCGCGCAGCATTATGCAAGGGGACATGTCGCGCCGCATTCCCCTGCGTGGCACCAATGATGAGCTTGACCATCTTTCAGAAAGCCTGAATGCCATGCTTGATCAGAACGAATTCCTGATTGCCAGCTTAAAACAGGTTTCCAATGACATTGCACACGACATGCGCCGCCCACTGGCCCGCATGCGCCAGAACCTTGAACGTGCCAGCCTGGCCCGTTTACCAGCCGAAAACATGCAGGAGCAGGTCGAGCTTGCGATTGTGGAACTGGATGCAGCGCTAGAAATATTTTCCTCCCTGCTCAAACTCGCCCAGCTTGAAGCAGGTGCATGGAACAAGGAAATGGAACCTCTAGACCCGGCCCAACTGCTGGAATCCGTGCTGGAACCCTATCGTTCCGTCATAGAGGACCATGGACAGTACCTGCTCGCCCCACCCATGCCAGCCTGCCCTGCCATTATTGGGCATCCAGTGCTTTTGCGGCAGGCCTTTTCCAACCTGATTGAAAATGCCATACGGCACACCCCCAGCCAGACCACCATTACTGCGGCCATTAAGGTAACAGGCAACAATATCCACATAGAAATAACCGATAACGGCCCCGGCATCCCGGGCGAGGCCATGCTACGGGTTTTTGATCGTTTTGTCCGGCTGGATACAAGCCGCACGCATGATGGCAATGGACTTGGGCTCAGCATGGTCAAGGCGATCATACAACTGCATGCAGGCACAATTATCCTGCGTGATAACAAACCCGGTTTGTGCTGCATAATCTCACTGCCTGTAAAAACCCAATAAGCGACCATGCTTTATTGGGGATACTATAGTGGGTCTGCTCTGCCCCCATAGCGCTTTGGCGGAAGATTGGGGGATTGTAAGCTGACACTGCCGGAAGCTTGAGCCAGATGTGGTAGCACCACCTGCATCTTGAGACGCAATTGCATGCAGTGCTCCCAATATGCAGGGACCAACATCCGGGGTCCGATAGCCAATGCTCCTCTGGTTCCTTATTCTGGTCACATCAACTGCTGCATTTGGCCTGAGCGCTGTATCCGGCGGTGGCGCCGGACTTATTCTAATGCCCCTACTGGGGCTGGCGTTGCCGGGCAACCAGGTGCCCGCAACCCTGTCGATCGGCACAGCCGCCAGTTCCGCAGCCCGCATTCTCTCCTTCAGGCATGCAATCCGGTGGGACATTGTCCGCCATTTTGCCCCCACGGCATTACCGTTTGCGGGCCTTGGTGTCTGGGCTTTGAGTTGTATGAACCCGGCCTACCTCTCGCTCCTTCTGGGCCTGTTCCTTATGGGGAACCTGCCGATGCTTTTTCGTAAACCTGCTTCCTGCTGCACGGTTGCAACGGTTCCTGTTGCAAAGCTGCATATGCTGGGGGCCGCGGCTGGGTTCATATCCGGTTTTACGGGAGCCGTTGGTCTGGTTTTTAACGGGTTCTATTATCGGCTGGGTTTACGGAAGGAAGAAATTATCGCAACCCGTGCAGCCAACGAAATTTTGCTACATCTGCTCAAAATCATTCTTTACGCTATATTTGGCCTGCTCAGTACCCAAGCAACCGTTGCAGGGCTTGCCGTAGCAATGGCCGCAATCCTGTCTTCCATGGGCATGAAATACCTTCTGCCTTACCTGCATGACCGCCTGTTCCACCACATTGGCCATGCTGCCATGGTGGTAGCCGGTATCATGATGGTGATCATCGCCGGTGAGCAGATTGCACAACAGGAGAACATTACTGTTCATTTCGCCCACGCAGATGAAGAAGTCGCAGCATCCCTGTCATGGCAAGAGCATACTTTTGCACTGGAATGGGAGAATGGAGGCGAGCTGGAACTGAGCCATGATACCCAAAAGGCCAATCGGCTCTAACACATGGTCAGACTTCTCGCAGTTGCCCAAAGCGCTTCCTGTATTCAGCCGGTGTTACACCAAGATGGCGCTGGAAAACCCGCCGCAAAACCCTGACAGACCCAAAGCCTGCTTCAGCAGCCACCACCTTGGGCGGCTTACGCCCTTCTTCAAGCAGGTTGCGGGCAATCATCAGGCGTGTCTGCTCAACCCATCTGGCGGGCGATAACCCTGTTTCCTGCGCAAAAAGCCGCGTAAGCTGCCTGCGTTCCAGCGCAATCATCCCTGCCATGGCTTCTACACTGTATTCAGCGTCCGGCTGCTGCAAAATCTGCCGTTGAAGAGACTGCAAGGCAGACCGCCCGGCTGGGGACAGTTCCCTTTGCCGGCTGTACTGTAGTTGCCCTCCGGGTCGTTTGTAAAAAAGCACGAGTTGCCGGGCGACATCACGGGCAATTCGCTCCCCCATATCCTCCCGCACCAGCGCAAGCGCCAAATCCAGACCGGAGGATACACCTGCCGCAGTTCTAAGAGCCCCTTCCTCGCGCACAATTGCATCTGCATCCACCGTTACGGCGGGGAATCTGTGGCGAACACGGTCCACATCAGCCCAGTGCGTAGCAATGGTCTGTCCATCCAGCAGGCCGGTTTCTGCCAACGGAAAAACACCCCCACAGATTGACCCAAACCGGCGGGCTTTGGGGGCTTCCTGCCGCAGCCATCTGGTCAGGGCCGGGTTGTAACTTCTGGTCGCTGCATCGGGGGCTCCGGCCACGAGCAGGGTATCCACACATTTGCTGCCAATATCCCCCAGCAGCAGGTCAGCCCGCAGATTGAAACCACACGAACTTCGGATATCTTTTTTGGCTGCCACAAGGACAGACCGATAAAGTGGCCTGCCGTAAAACGTATTGGCTTCGGCAAAAACATCGGCAGGTCCGGCAATATCCATAAGCTGGACACCATCACTCACCACAAAAACAATCAGAAGTTCGGTCATCAGGTTTCCGGATTTTTCTCAGCCCAACATGCTTCCAGTTTCCATATAACGCTGATGCCAGGCAAGGGCTGCGGGAAGATGATGCGGAATATGCTGCCCAAAGCCATACCGCTTGGCCTGCTCGAAATAATCCTGCAAATGTGGCCTGAAATCAGGATGTGCACACTTGTCAATAATCGCCCGTGCCCGTTCCACCGGGGCAAGGCCACGCAGATCTGCCAACCCCTGTTCGGAAACAATAATCTGCACATCCTGCAAAATATGATCGGTATGCGGCACCATTGGCACAAAGGCGGATATTTTTCCTCCTTTGGCGGTAGAAGGTGACACAAACATGGACAGAAACGCATTCCGTGCAAAATCGCCAGAACCACCTATTCCATTTTGGATCCGTGACCCCATGACACAGGTGGAGTTCACGTTGCCATAAATGTCCGCCTCGATCATGCCGTTCATGGCAATAATTCCAAGGCGCCGGATGAGTTCGGGGCTGTTGCTGACTTCCTGCTGCCGAAGCACAATTTTCTGGCGGAAAAATGCAGCTTGATGGTTGATACGCTGCGCTGCTTCCGGGCTAAGGGAAAAAGAGGAGGCCGAAGCAACAGTCATGCGCCCGCTTTCCAGCATGGATAGCATACCGTCTTGAATAACCTCACTAAAACCAGTTAGGTTTTCAAAATGGCTTTCATTCAAACCTTCCAGAACGGCATTGGCAATATTGCCAACGCCACTTTGCAACGGCAACAGTGAGGGGGGAAGCCGCCCCTGTTTTACCTCATGTGCAAAAAACTCCATAACATGCCCGGCAATCTGCCGTGCAGTTGTATCAGGTTCTGCAAATGGTGCGTTACGGTCAGGCTCATCCGTAACAACAACAGCCACAAGCCGGTTAAGGTCAATGGCAAGTGTGCCGTTCCCTATACGGTCACCGGGGTGTAGCAGGGGTATAATCTGCCCGTTTGGTGGCATTTGCACACCACCCCAGATATCGTGAATGCCTGCAAGTTCAGGATTCTGCCAGGTATTGACCTCAACAATAATTTTATCCGCGATCTGCACCCATGTCGGGCTGTTGCCGACAGAAGAGCTAAGGATCACTTGCCCATCTGGCGTAACGGCAACCGCTTCGATAATCGCGACATCCGGCTTACCAAACTGCCCTTGCCGCGCCTTCTGGGCCACCTGACCAAGATGTGTATCAAGGTAAAGCGTGCTGCCTTCGTTAATCCGGGCCCGCATGGCGGTATCCCCATTGTAGGGGCTGCGAAACGCCACCGCGTTAGCTCTGGCCAGCGCTCCATCCAGCTGCGGCCCGGTTGAAGCCCCGGTTAGCAACCGCACCGTAAACGGCTCCCCGGCCGCATGGGCTGCCTCAATCCGTTGGGCAAGGGCCTCGGGTACGGCCTTGGGGTATCCGGCACCGGTAAAGCCACTGGTGGCAATAACATCCTTATTCCGGATCAGGGCTGCGGCTTCTTGTGCCGTCATGATGCGATCAAGAAATGTCTGATGAGCAATACGGTCTTTCATGGCCAGATTCATCCAAGTGTTCCTGAGGTCACTTATGATGAAAGCTGAACAGCCAACACAGCAATGAGAATGATGGTCCGCAAAAAGGTATCATAGACCATATTGGGACATGTCTCTCCACATGACTGTGAGCCACCAAGCACCGGTTACGGATAGCGCCTGCCTGTTAAGATGTTGCCCAGCGCGTTAAAAACTTTCTCATCTGCGCATGATATTGGTAGATCATGAGCAGCCCACGGCATCAAACGTGATCTGAAGTCAATTGGCGTCAATGTTCCATCGGGGAATGAGGTCTGATATGTCGATTTTTTACGGTCTTTCAGCTTTTCCCATAACACCCACCAACTCACATGGTGTGGTCGATACAGAAGGTGTAATGCACCTGACGGGCTACCTGTCAGCCAATGGTGTAGATTCCATTGGCCTGTTAGGCAGCACCGGAACTTATGCCTATCTGAGCCGGACAGAACGATGCAGGGCCGTTCGGGCAGCGGTCAAAGCCATTGGCGGTAAAACCCCTCTGATCGTGGGGGTTGGAACCCTGCGCACTGATGATGCACAGAACCTTGCACGCGATGCGGCCGCCGAAGGCGCAGATGGGCTGTTAATGGCCCCTGTATCCTATACCCCCCTCACGCAGGAAGAGGCCTACCAGCACTATGCCGCGGTCGCGGCAGTCACGCCTTTGCCCCTGTGTATTTATAACAACCCCAGCACGACACATTTCAGCTTTGGTCGTACCCTACTGGAACGGCTGGCAGATATACCCAACATTGCCGCCATAAAAATGCCAGCCCCAGCAGCAGGCACGGTCACACAGGAACTGGCAGAACTACGGAACAGCCCGACTGGAAAACTCAGTATTGGCTATAGTGGAGACTGGATTGCTGCCGAAGCCCTGCTGGCTGGATGCGACGGGTGGTTTAGTGTTTTAGGGGGATTTCTGCCCCGACTGGCCAAAGCCTTGGTCAGAGCTGCGCGTGCAGGTGATGTGGCTTCTGTAAACCATTACCAGAAAACCCTTCTGCCTCTGTGGCAGCTCTTCAAGGAATTCGGGAGCTTGCGCGTGGCTTATGCTGCAACCCGTTTTTTGGGGCTTGCCAATGCCCAGCCCCCTTTACCTATTCTGCCACTCAGCCCCCAGAACCAGCAGAGGGTGATTGAGGCATTACAGGCCTGCATGGATGATTGTTCCTAAAAACATCCCTGCATGCCATACGCAGCCGCGCATGAAGCATAGCGCGTCTGGCGCTAGGATTTTAGTGTACGGCCAGAAAAACCTTTATGATACATAACAACACTTACCAGACCTATGCCACAGGCCAGTACAAACGCAGGACCGAATGATCCATAACGGGTTGCCAGAATACCCGTCAGCAAAGGAGCCAGAACACCCCCCAGTGAAGCACCGGTATTCTGTATGGCTTCAAGCGTTGCAACGCGGTTTTCCGTAACAATCAATGTACCCAGTGTCCATCCGCAACTCACAGCCACACCACTGGCAAACAGTGTAAACGTCAACAGGACTATGGCCGGGATCGATCCCGGTTGCAAAGCGAGTGTCCCGGTCAGGATTGCACAGGCAAGCATGGACAACACCACAGTACGCCTGCATGCCACTAAAGGAGCAACTCCGCGCTGGCTGATCATGTCCATCAGCCGCCCTCCCATAAAACAGCCCAAAAAACTGAAAATCTGAGGGAATGCTGATAATAATCCTGCCTGAATGACTGAAAGATTTTCCGTTTTCTCCAGCCAGGCCGGCAACCAGGTTACATAAAGCGAGCTAAGATAGACCACACCTGTATAACCTGCCGTAGCCGCCCATGTGTTACGTTGCCTGAGCAGGTACCCCAGATCATCCTTTAACGCAGAACGGAGTGATGCCGTTGCAGAATGAGCAGGTGTGGGAGCAGACACCTCGCCCGAAGCCGGGTCGCGATAATAAACAATCCAGATAACCGCAAGCAGAAGATTGATCACGCCCACCAGGACCGACATATCCCGCCAGCCCCACCAAGCCATGATGGCCAGCAAAAAAGGAGGAGCCAGTGCAGGCCCCAAGGAGGCAGAACCATTAAACAGCCCGATCGCACTACCCCGCTCTTCCGCCGAAAACCAGTGAACCAGAACACGCGTGCCCGCCAGAAACAAAGGAGCCTCCCCCACACCCAGCAAGGCACGGGTCCAGAAAATATTGGTCGAACTATCCACCAGTCCAAACAATATTTCGGAAAACGAGCATAAAACCAGAGACGCCCCAAGAAACACCCGCCCCCCCAGACGGTCAGCCAGGAGCCCTATTGGAATCTGGCTGATCATGTAGGTCCATGCCAGAGCGGACAACAGCCAGCCCATGGTCTCATAGGACAAATGCAGGTCTGCCATAATCGCAGTATTGCCGATGGAAAGGGTTGCACGATCAATGTAATTGATGCATCCCGCCCCTACGAGCAGAAGAAGAGTCATACGCTGGCGCGTGCGGTACCTTGTATCCTGCATAAGAAATAAAATACCTTTAAAAACCTATTATTTTTCCAGAGATTTAGACGCCTGCTTGAGCCAGCGCGAGACATCATGAGGCTGTGTTTCAGACTGGCGGATAAGCTGATCAGAATGGCGCTGCATCTGCTGAATGGTCGCCTGATCATTGAAGATGATATATTGGCTACCAGCATAGATTGCAGCCCGCTGTGTTCCAAAAATTGTATAGGGCACGGTATGATGTGCCCGCCCATCAAACAGAAAAATACGTAGGGATGGGTATAACGTTTCTACCCGTTCCACCATATATTCCATCTGGGCCCGCCGGACTGAAACCGGCAACCCATCCCATGGGAACACACCATCTATCAGGCTCGTGATGGTCTGGGTCGAGAGGCAGATTTCCATATCTGTTCCCGGGGGTCGGTTATAATTGAGATTGCTGACAATGGCCTCAATCTCTGCGGGGTCATCATATTCCGGCCCCAACTCCCATGCTACAACCTCTGACATACGCAGAATATCCGGCAAACGATAGGGCACGTAACGGATTTTCATACCCTCTGCTTCCGTGTGCCAGCGGGTTAGCAAAGGAATGTTATAATAATCCGGATTATCTGCAACTTCTGTCGTGTGGGTAGCACTTGTATTTGCGGTGTCTGTTACACCCAGCAGCCAGTCCACGGACACATTATAGCGCTCGGCAATACGCACCAATGTATCCGCCCGGGGCAGACGTACGGCATCCTCGGCAAGCAACTGGCTTAATGCTGAACGATCAATCCCGATCTCCGCAGCGAACAGGGAGCGACTTTTTGATTTTGCAATCAAGGACAAGACGCGCTGCTGAAAGATGCGGGAAATGACACGTTTGCTCATGCTGCTTTTCCACGATTAATTGCGTATTATATGTGACAAAAGTCAACATATTTTACAACACACTCATTGAAAAGGGTATTTGTACGGTTAAAACCGAGTTTATGGAAAACGTACAGAATAAAACCACAAAAAATAGTGCTTTTATCATGCAGGCCATTGCAGAATGGCCAACATGGCTTGCCCTGCTGGGTTGCTACACAAGCTGGGTGCTGCTTGGATACCTTTTTTATCCTGCTCACCCGCTGCTGGCCTTGGTCTGCATGGCTGTAACAGTTGCATTCCACTCCTCACTCCAGCACGAAGCCATTCATGGCCACCCCACCCCATCTGCCCTGTGCAACGAAGTGCTGGTTGGCCTGCCCCTTGGTCTGGCTTACCCCTACCGCCGCTACCGTACGAGCCATTTGCAGCACCATCACGATGATGCATTAACCGACCCGCACCAGGACCCGGAAAGCTATTACTGGGACCGCGCGAATTGGGTACATCTCGGGTTTTTCTGGCGCTTTCTACTCACGCTCAACAATACCGTTCTGGGCCGCCTGCTGCTTGGGCCACTGGTGGGGAGTATCCGTTTTTTCTGGCAGGATCTAGCGCTCATCCGGGCTGGAAACCGCACAGTCCGGCGGGCGTGGGTTATCCATGCCCTGTCCATCCTGCTTGTTGCTGCCATTGTTACATATGGTTTTCACATACCATTCTGGCTTTATGCAGTCGGCCCGGCCTATGCGGGTAATGCCTTGATCGCCCTGCGTTCGTACTGCGAGCATCGGTGGCACGAAGCCCCGGACGGACGGACGATTATTGTTGAAAAATCTTTCCTGTCCTTCCTGTTTCTTTATAACAATCTGCATGTTGTCCACCATGCCCTGCCAGGTGAACCCTGGTTCCGCATGCCCAGCCTGTACAAGCAGAACCGGGAGCAATGGCAGATCCAGAATCGTGGATATGTCTATCGCGGTTACCACAAAATTATCTGGCAGTATCTGCTGCGTTCCAAAGAGCCATTGCTGCACCCGGCATATAGCCCACAGCCTGCAAGGGAGCAGTCATGACCTTTATTGCTTCCATGCCAATGTATGACCCACCAGAGGAACGGGAGACAGTGGATCTGAGCTGGCAACGCGTGCGAGATGCGCTGCGCCTACGTGGTATTGCTGCCCCGGAGCGACTGGTGCGCCGTAATGCTGACCTGCCCGCCGTACCCGGTGGAATAAGGGATGTCGCAGGCAACATCATTGCCCCAGACCCTGCAACATTACCGCCAGAAGAGCTGGACCTACACACGCTCTGGCGCCACCCCGACTTGCTGTTTGGTGAAACATGCTGGGGGCCGCTGGACCAGGGATTGCGACCATTTGTGCATGTCATCGCACAAAACAGCTATTCTGGCGTACCGGGAGGAGAAGGTATTCTGTACCGCAGTGCGCTGATTACCCGCAGTGAGGCACAACGCCCTGCCCCCGTACCATCAGACACTCCGGTTATGCCTGATCTGGCAGGCAAGCACTTTGCCTTTAACACGCTGGACTCCCGCTCGGGCTACTTATCTGTGGAGCGTGACCTGCACGCGCAGGGTGCGTCCATGCGCGCCTTTTCGCACACTACACCAACTGGCAGCCATTTGACCTCCCTGCGCATGGTAGCAGCCAACGAAGCGGATATTGCTGCGATTGATTGCAAAAGCTGGGCTATGGCGCAGCGGCACCACCCGAGCCTGAGCGCAAAACTGCACGTGGCTGGCTGGACAGCCCCTTCCACCGGTCTGCCGTTCATCTGCTCGGTGCATCTGCCGGAGGCTATCAGGCGCAGTGTGACAGATGTCGCCCGGGCGATCTTCCTGCCTCCAGCGCGATGTTGACCCCGCAGCCTCTCGCGCAGAACACTCCCAGTCCGCACGATCATGTTCGCACGCATCTGCATGGCAGAACAAAGCATGATCAGGACACAATATTTATCAATATCGGATTCATCGGCAATCCACTTTCGTCTTTAAAGAGAGCAAACCCATGATGACACGACAGAGGCTTGCCCGCTCCACCATTCTGGGCGGTATGATCATGATACCCACCCTGACATCGGCCATTGCTGCCAAATCGGTTCGGGCGGCTGAAGTATCTGGTGAGACCAGAACCACCCCGGCTGCCGCACCCGCAGGGCATGTGAACAAGGCTGCCAGAACCGTTGATGGTGCGCACGAGGACATTGCCGTTTTTGGGCGTGGTTCCACCCGCCAGATGACCAGTATCACCCGAAGCATGATGCAGCAGAGCGTGCCCGGCACATCCCCGCTAAAAGTGCTCAACCAGTTACCGGGCGTGATGTACCAGTCCGCAGACCCATTTGGTGGCTATGAATACTCCAGCCAGATTTTTATGCGGGGGTTTGGCCAGTCGCAATTGGGCTTTACGCTGGATGACATTCCACTGGGAGACCAGCAGTTCAACAACTACAATGGGTTGGGAGTGACACGCTCCATCATTTCCGACAACATTGGTGGCGTGGACGTATCGCAAGGTGCCGGGGCAATTGATGTTGCCTCTACCAGTAATCTGGGGGGTGCCATCCAGATTCATTCCATCGACCCATCGCATACACGGGGCGGCACTGTCAGCCAGACATTTGGAAGCAATGCGGCCAAGCGTACCTTTGTACGCCTTGAAAGCGGGGACCTGAATGCAGCCGGCACGCGCTTTTATGTATCCTACGCACGCACGGATATGAACCTGTGGAAAGGCGGTGGCTACAACTACTCGGATCAGGTCAACGCCAAGCTTGTCCAGCCTCTTGCCAATGGATCCTCCTTAAAAGCCTTTTTCGACTGGAGCTCAACGCAACAGTTCGATTATCAGGACATGACCATGGGTTACCTGCATAGCATTGGCCCCAAACTGTCCAATTATTACCCAAACTATGCCGCAGCCTATAATGCAGCACGTGGTATTTTTTCCCCCTCAATTGCTGCCACGTATGACCCGGCCGATGCCTCCTATTACGCAGGCACAGCCAACCGGGTAGATTATCTGGGTGGGCTGACACTGGACGAAAACCTAACCGACCGGCTGAACTGGAAAACAACGCTGTATGGCCATGCAGACAACGGCTACAGCACATGGACCTCACCCTATATGCCCTCCCCCAACGGGGCACCCCTGTCGCAACGCCTCCAAACACCCCAGATCGCACGCGGCGGGTTTGAAACCGCATTCACCTACAAGATTGCCCGCCATACCCTCAATGCCGGTGTGTGGTACGAATATGGCACGTTCAACGAAGGGCGCTACTTTAGCCAGGCACCATTACTGGGGCAGGGCACATTGGGTAATCCGACCAGCGGCTTTCCATCCAGCCAGATTTTTGCTCACCCGTGGCAGGAATCTTTTTCCTCCAACACCTTTGTCTTTCATCTACAGGACACCTACCGGGTCACAGACACGCTTACAGTCAATGCTGGCTTCAAATCCATGATTCTCAACGCTAGCAACAATGTTCCTACGCAAGACCCTTCCCTCCCCCAAGCAGCACAGGGGCGGCTGGAGGCATCCAATGCGTTCTTGCCACAGGTATCGGCCAACTGGCGTTTTCTGCCACACAACGAGCTGTTTTTTGATGTCTCGCACAACATGCGCGGCTTTCCCGAAGATGGCTACCAGACCAATATGGTAGCCACACCATGGGCAGCCCAGCAAAACGTGTTCCAGAGCACAAAAAATGCCTTAAAACCCGAAACTGACTGGGTATATGAAGGCGGATACCGTTATACGACCCCCTTGGTCAGTGCTCTGGCATCGCTCTACCGGATCAATTTTTCCAACCGTCTGCAAATGACATATGGCGGGCAGAACATCAGCCCTACTCCAGTGGTCCAGAACGTTGGCAGCGTAACAGCCAATGGGGCTGAGGCCAGCATTACCGTCAGGCCGTTAAAAGGCCTTTCGATCTATAACTCATTTTCTTACAACCATTCCTCTTACGACCAGAACGTTGCCAGCGGTGGTGTTCTTTACCAGACCCAAGGCAAACAGATCCCGAACTATCCACAGTTCATGTACAAGGGCAGTATCAGCTACCATATTGGCAAACTTTCAGCCCATGTGGACGGAACTTACCTGTCCAGTCGTCAGCTAACATATACCAATGACCTACATGTTCCTGGGTATTTTCTGGCCAACTTTGGCACCCGCTACGATTTTGGGCCTGTCGGCCCCTTAAAGGGGCTATCCGCCAGCTTTAACATCTACAATCTGGCCAATAAAACCTACATTGCCACCACCAATGAGGCCGGAAACAACTTCATTAACAACGGTTTCAATTATTTCCTCATGGGCGCACCCAGACAGTTTTTTGGAACGATTAGCGCAAACTTCTGAGGTTTGTGTATCCACGACCCAGAACCCATTAAGGCGCTGGGAGCAGACACAATAAGGGCTTCACATATTGGTCTCTCATACTGTGAAGCCCTTTAGTTTTGTAGACATGCCAGCCGAAAGGCGTTTTCTGCCAGCCTCACCCGACAGGGGCGGAACATGAAAACGCCTTTACCCACACGATCAGGGCACAGATTTTGCCCTGCATCACATTTAGAATAAATACTTCAGCCCCATGAACCATATGATGGAGGATGACACAAAAGATACAACGCAAGCCCCATAAACAAGGCTATACCTGAATTTTTGTTGCTTCACAAAATCTGCAACTACAATAATCGTTAATGGACATCCCCAGATATACCGATGTATGGACATAAGCGATGTGGATGATGAGATCAGGAACGTGAACAGCAATATAGTTGCTTCAACACAATATTTTCTCTTGTACGCATACCATATAATAACGATGTCTATAAGGAAGCTTACAAAAAGATGCATTCCATGCAGATGTTTTAAATAGTTCCAAGCAACCACCACAGGAATACGAAATTTTCGTTCCCACGCAATCTGGGCATGCGAAAATGCAAGACCATCCCCCATGAGATGATACAGATACAAGCTATACAACCCGATTGCGCTGAACCCCACCAGAGCAACCAGTGCGTAACTCATAAAATCATATTTTTTTGCGATTATATTTTTAAAACCTGCCTCTTTCATCAAGAAAAATGACAAGATCAAACCCACCACAAACCCGGTCGGCCGACAAAAAGAAAGAAGAAATATTGAGGCCATGAGCGCAGGCATATTCTTCTTATAAAAATTATACAGGCTGATCAGCAGCAGAATGCCATAAACACATTCTGTGTACTGGATTCTATCCCACAAGCAAAATATTGAGAAAAACGAAAGAAAAATAATAACCGTATTATCTAAATTGCACTTCCTGATTTCATTGTATTTTATCAAAAAATACGGAATGAAAAACAATATTATGTTGTTAATGATCAGGCCGGAAGCCTGCACGCTGAGTGTAGAAAGATACGAAAATCCCTTTATCATCCGGATATAAAGAGGAAAAAAACACCAATCCCCCATTCCTATCATCGTCTGATAGAGATGCGAATATTTTCCGTATCCATGATTAGCTATATAAGAATACCAATGGCAGTCCCAATGGCATGTGGCTGGCACTACTCCCCCGAACAAGGGAGTCAGCATAAAAAACATGGCCGTTGATAATATATAGAGAGATATATATTTTTTGTTGATTATTTTTTTCATCGTTAACATGTCGTGTCTCTTGCAGATTTCACGCAAATTGGCTTGACCCGCTCTTGAATATCCATTCCCCCGTATATCTCAGCCTCAAGATACTCCCATGCACTGATATTTTTATTGATATAGTAATTCCTGTAATTTTGACTGACACGGGGATGAATCATAATGAAAAGTGAAAAAACACTGAACACCGACAGAGAGAAAAATAATATTGTTATGAACAGTTTCTGAAGCGTTGTTTTTTCTTCGTCGGGTGACATCTGTCTGTATCCATTGTTAAAAAAATATTTATGAAATCCATTGCGTTATACTGCATGAAACCAGACGCAACAGAACATAGAGCGCCATCACATCGCGTTTTACTCCTACCTTCAGACTAAAAAAGGAAGGCTTTTTGCATAAATTATATTTTCGTGTCAATATAATGACCGCAAATAAGCATGCTAATATTTTATTGAATAATATTTCTGTTACTACAGAAAAACACCAAAATTATGGGAAGAAAAGCATTATTTTGTTTATACGTAATTATTCCTGAATAAAGCCATCCTGGAATTTAGAGCACCAAGAGGAAGCTTCAGGCATGGCGTCGTAGCGGCTACCCGCCAATATTTGGACTAACCTATCTGTATCTACCCGACAGAGGATGCGCCGCAGATGAATATTACGGCGCGACTCCCCTGTTACGGCTTGGTAGCTACAGCAGAACTGGCAGAAGGTGCAGGAAAGCGAAATTTGGCCAGCCGGGCCTCTTCCATCGGCAAAGGCGCATCCGTTGCGGAGACCACTCCGTTCTGGTGCAGAAGAAACGCGACCAGAGCTGCCGTATCCTGTGGCGGCAGGGTGCCCGGTGCCATGAGCGGCATGGCACGGGATATATATCCGGCTAATTGGTCAATCGGGGTGTTCGCCCAACGTGCTGTAAAATACGTGCTCAGGTCCGGTACGTCATGCCCACCTTCAAGGTCGGCACCATGGCACATGGCGCAGGCTCCAGCATAAATCTGCGCGCCATGAGCCACCTGCTCAGCCGAAAACGAGACAGCATGCCCATTACCGCTCTGGCCAGCAGCATGAGCTGTATAATGCGTGTCAGCCCAAGCCGGAGCAGTATGGAGCAAAAAGACCGACAGCACAGAAGCCAAAAGAGCAGTACGCAGGGTAAAGGAACGGGTCATGATAGTGCTCTTATCCGGCACGAGGCTGAAAACGGGTAAAAAGATCGCCAATAATAGCAATGGCCTTTTCTGCCTCGGCGCGGTCAGGGTGTTCAAAACTGTTCCCCACACCGTCCATCTCACCCAGTCCGGACATGTCATACCCCTGAATCATCACGCCATCGGATTTGGAGATCATGGCCGCACCTTGGTATTCCAGCGCATAAGATGCGTCGGGCTGAGGCGGGAGCCAGCTTGTCTGCCCACGGACAGGAATGAGGGATTTATCATTCCACCAGTCCCGCGCAGCATAGCCGGGGCAATTGATCACCACACGCTCGGGCAGGTCCGCCAGATCGGAAGGACTATGGAACTCGCGGATAACTATACGCCCACCTGCCTGATGGAACTCTTCGAGCAGAAGGTGGCCGTAAGAACCAAAATTGTAGATCATGAGCGGCGTGCGCCGTGCATAAGCTACGGGAAATGGGTTATCGGCCCCGGCCAGCAGTTCGGGTGCGGGAATAATATCGCTTATCAGGCTGGCATATTCGGCAAACTCCGCACTGTTCTGCGGCATACCTGTGGTGGCAAAGCTGCCTTTGGCCGCATCTGCTGGGGCAGGCCCATGGTCTGCCGCATCCGGTGCTGTGTCGGAAAGGGTATAGTTATCCCGAAAATCGATTGGATTGCCCGGCATGCCCAGATAATCCCGATAGGTCTGCCAGGAGTAACGGGCCATTTTTTCCCACGTTCTGGCAAATTCGGGGCCAGCCTGCTGGGTTAGGGCTATGCGCGAATCTGGTGTCCAACTCCCATTCGCCCGCACGGAACGGGTATGGGGGAGCAGGTCGCGGGCGTAGATGGTGACATCCAGCCCAGCGCGCTGCGCGGTCAGGGCCGAAGTCAGGCCGATAATGCCACAGCCTATAACCGCTACCCTGCGCTCCAGTGTAGCCGCGGCATGCCCAACAGCCATGTAAGCCGCCCCCCATGAGAGCGACCAGCCGCTACCACCATGGCCATAATTATGCACCACGGTTTTGCCCGCCACATGCTCCACATCCATGCGTGGGCCAGCAGGGCGGAACGGACGCAGGCAGACCTTTATATCCATGATCTGGTCCGCATGAGCACGAATAGGCACAATACGCGGGATGGTTCCGTGCAGGGCAGTACGCCCAAGAGCGGCTGCTGCATCTGGGGTGGCGGCCCAGCCCCGTCGGGTGCTCCCCATTATTCCGGCTGCCAGAGAGGCCGCAAACAGGTCTCTGCGTTTCAAGCTGCGTATCCTAATTGTGTGATCAACTGGCGAATAGAAGACCTAGCATACGGGAGTTTGCCGTGCATGCGCTACCCCTGCGCGCAAAACGACCGACCATGAACATGCAAAACGGATGATTTATCTGGCTGAGCAGGCTTTACATCTGGCAATGCTGCTGCTGGTAAGGATGCAACACACCTGTTGTACCGCATCGGGCGCGAATGAGCGGATACCCTGCCAGGGGGAGGCTCAAAAGCTCCCCCTGGCAGGGTCAGATACTCAGTTTTTGTAGTCAGGCTGTTCGCGGTCAAGCTTGCGGCGCAGGGCTTTCCAGATCATCTGCCCCTGATCGGGGTCCGTATCAAACTGGTTTTTGGCACGGAGCATTTTTTCTTCTGACGGAATGTGCAGCGGCACCCCGGTGGACTGCGCTGCAATCTGGATCTTGCAGGCCTGTTCCATGTAGTACATGCGGTAAAATGCCTGTGCCACGGTGCTACCTACAGTCAGCAGGCCGTGGTTTTGCAAAATAATGGCATTGCGTGTGCCAAGGTCACGCACCAGACGTTCACGCTCGCTCAGGTTGTCATCCGCTGCAATACCTTCGTAAGCATGGAAGGCAACTGCACCATAAAACTCGATATTGATCTGGTTAAGTGGGAGAATCCCCTGATCCTGTGCCGCAATAACCATACCGGCAAGGGTATGCGTATGCATGACGCATGCAGCATCCGGCCGATTGGCATGGACAGCGGAATGAATGACAAACCCGGCAGGGTTGATGTTCCAGCTTGTTTTTTGCTGCGGAACACCATCTGCGTCCACCACAACCAGACTGCTGGCTGTAATTTCTTCAAACAGAAGCCCATATGGGTTAACCAGATAACGGTGCCCATCACCGGGCAGGCGGACGGAAAGGTGCGTATAAACCATATCCGTCATGTCAAAATGCGCGATAAGCCGGTATGCGGCTGCTAGGTCTTCGCGCAGTTCCTGTTCTGTCTGCTGTGTTGTCATTGTTGTGGTGTCCTTAAATTCAAAAAGATGGTTTCAGGCTGAGACAACGCGCTTGAAATGTCCAAAAGTTGCTGTTTTGCGTGCCCCTTCGGGGAGCTTGAGGTCCCCTTTTTCAACCTTGCGCACCAGATACTGGTATGTCTGCAAGGCCTGCGCCCACATGTGCTCGCCAATAGTGATGGTTTCGTAGGAAGCTGCATCATCCTTGGCAAAAGCCGGTAACGGGCGGATCTGGGTATGGTAGTCACAGGCGTAAAAGAGCGGGAAGGAATAGCGCTCCTCGGCAACCTTGCGCACCCTGTGTGCTGTTGCCACAAACTCGCCTGCGGTCATGACTTCAAGCATGTCACCAATATTGACCACAAACGCTCCGGGGATGGGGGGCGCGTCAATCCAGTCTCCGTGCCCGTTCATCACTTCCAGCCCCGGCTTGTCTGCCAGAAGAATGGTAAAGCATTCGTAATCCGTATGAGCACCAATGCCGGGCGCGTCCTGCGCCTGTGCGTCATGCGGGTAATGGATCATGCGCAGTTTGGAGGGCGGAAAATTGGCTACGGAATCAAAGTAGTTTTCCTCCAGCCCCAGAGCGAGAGCAAAACCGCTGAAGAGCTTGCGGCCCAGATCAAACACCGCACGGTAATAAGCTTCCGCTGCGGCCTGAAAACCGGGGAGGTCCGGCCAGTTGTTAGGGCCAAGCAACGGGGTTCCAGCTTGCACCAGCGGGTGATTGGCCGGAACTTCGTAGCCAATATCAAACGCTTCCTTGTGATCGGGGCGGCCAGCGGAATATACCTCCTCCCCTTCAGGCACAAAACCTTTGTGGGTGGCAGAGGTGCCTATGTAATATTCCATCTTCTTTTCAAAAGGCTGGGCAAAAAAATCACGCGCAGCCTTGCGCACGCCCTCGATCAGATCCTCTGGCACATTATGCCCGGAAATAAAGAGAAAACCGACATTACGCGCAGCATCACCCAGCTTGTCCGCTACGGCCTGACGTTGCGCAATATCAGGGCTGTACAGACCACTGATATCAATAACGGGAATACGGGTGAAAGTTTCGGTAGTGGTGGAAACGGACATCAACCCAGTTCCTTTTTACTGCCACGCGCTGACATGGCCTGTTGAAAATGCTGGCGTTCTGTCTGGCCAGTCCAGATGTTAAGGGACCACAGGTCCGCAACCGGCATGTTGGTAAACGGCAAGGTGTGCAGGTAACCATCTGGCCCACATTCGGGGGTCATGGTGGTTGTGGTGTAGCCCCGCGCAAGCTGGCTCTGCCAGATCTGCTGCCAGATGCTCTGGTGGAACCGTAAGGCGGGTGCATATTCCGGCGCGCCGGGATGGGGTGCCTGTGGCCCCTGATCATACCCCACACGTGCCTGAATGTGATGCACACGCTCGACAAAAGCGGACAGGTCATCTGCCGGGTCATTCAGCAGGCGTTCACAGCACACAACCCAGTGGCTTATGTCCGCCGTAAACAGCATATCCGGCACCTGTGCAAGCACATCCAGCGTTACCCACGGTGTTGCCAAAATACGGGAGCGGTGTGTTTCAAAACAGCAGAGCACATTGGCTGCACGGCAGATTTCCTGCACCTGCGCAATAAACTCTGCCTGCTGGCTTGCGGGCCAGCGGTCGTTGCCCCCCAGAATGGTGACAAACCGAGGGTTCATGGGCAATGCGCTGTCCACAGCACACCGCAGGTCGTCCAGATGGTTTTGAACAGAGGCACTCTGGTTGGGAATAACGCCGCCACCTGTCATGGCTATGGCGATATACGGTGCCCCTTCTTCTTGCAAAATAGTGCTGCATTCCTGTGCGGCAGCATGGGTTGGAGGAATACGCGCCTCCAACCCGGTAAACCCCGCGGCGCGGGCTTCCGCCAGTGGGATGTCCCACCGGCGGTTATCTCCCCACAATGTTCGGAAAAGTTCAAATTTCATCATCGCTTTCCCGGTTTTTATTCAGGTATCAGAAGTTGTAGTGCAAGTCGCAGCCAACCCAGCGGGGTGTCTGGATATACTGGGCGCGGTTCCCGTCACTTCCGGTAAAGGAGTAGGTGGAGCCGTGATTGTCCTGCAGGTTGTCAACATAAACGGCAGCAGTCCATTTGCCGGTTTTGGGGCCAACTTCCATCCGCAGGCCAAGCGAGCTGATCTTGCTGGTCTGGGCGTTACTGTCCCCCAATGCGGCCCACATGTTGTCTTTCCATGTGTAGCTGGCCTGCAATGTGGTGCGGTAGCGGTCAAAGTTGATGTTGTAACGTGCAACAGCACTCCATGAGAACCGCGGCGCAAACGGAAGCTGGGAGTTATGCGCAATCTTTGGGTCCAGTGTCAGGCCGGGCAGCGAGTCAACCGGACTTTTGATCTGTGCATCCAGGTAGGCAAAGGAACCACGCAGATCAAGGTTAGGAATAACGTTATGCAAGGTGGTGGAAACTTCGCCACCCCGTGTGCGTGCACGCGGAATAGTGCCCAGCGTCAGCGAGTTGCTGGAAATGTTTGAATTTGCATAAGGGTGGAACGTACCAAAGAAGAGTGTCTGACGGTTGTGATATTCGTAGTCAAACAGGGAGCCTTCCAGAATAACCTTGTTATGCAGCAGGGAGGATTTGATCCCGACTTCATAAGCAATCAGATTTTCCGGACGAACATAATCCAGTGCTGCGGGCGCCAGAACAGGGGCTGCAAAATAACTGCCTGCCTTATAACCGTTGGAAATGGTGCCATAAGCATAAGTGCCCGGCACAATCTGGTAACGCAGACCAACACGCCCGGTAAAGCGCTCGTAATCATGCTGCTGGTTAAGATGGTTGATCGCACCATTAAGCGTTGCATTGTACGGGGCCGCAAGGCGCGGGCTTCCGTTCCCGACAGCCGAGTACACCGAACCACCATTAAAGCCACGTTCATCATAGGAAAAACGACCAGACGCGATAAAGTCCAGCTTTTTCGTGATATTGGTAACCGTGTTGACATAAACACCGGTAGACAAATTCTGCTGCGAAAAATGGTTGGTCAGGTTGACCATGCTACCGGGGTCATCCATGCGGTAGCTGGTGTAGCTGCCATCAATCTTGTCATAAGATTCGTAAACACCAACCGTCAGATGGAAGATTTTAGCCAGATTCATGCGCAGGTGCATGTCATGCGACTGGGCAATAGCCGTATCGTTCCAGCGGTAATCGGCATATTTGGTGCCAACGCCGCCTACTACGCCCGTACCATCGGAGCGCACCCCGCCAGCAACGGTGCCAAGACCATCGTAGTTGTCCAGATCATTCCGGCGGTAAAAATCGATCCCCGTTGTGGAGGAGAACGTACCAAAATCAAAAATTTTGGTAAAGTTGAGCGAAACACCACCGCCATTTTCGTTGCGTTGGGGCGGGGTATTGCCAACATTAACAGCATGCGGGTTGGGGTTTGCACCCACACCACCATTGGCAACCGTATCCATATCCTGTGGAGATGTGGACCGCCCCTTATCACGCGTATAGTGGATGTTCAGCAGGAAGGATGAGGTATCATCCACCGTAAACTTGGTCAGGTTACGCATTGCCAGCAAATCCTGCGAGCCATAACGCGCACCCGTTGCAACGTCTTTCTGCCAGCCGTCGCCCTTGACGTAGTTAAAGGCCAGACGGTTAGAAATCTTGCTTGTAATGGGGGTGTTAATGGCAAAGCGGCCGCGGCTGGTATTGTAGCTACCATAACCCCACTCCGCATAACCCCCAAACTTATCGGATGGTTTTACGGACTGCACGTTAATGCTACCACCCGTGGTGCTGCGCCCCATGTCAAAACCCTGCGGGCCTTTTTCCGTTGCAACACTTTCCACATCCAGCATCTGGCCAGTGTAGAACACGGGGAACGGAGCCAAAACGCCATCAAGGTAAATACCAATGCCACCCATGTTGGTGCCAACATAGTCATCCAGCCCAACACCACGAATGGAGAAAATGGGAGCCGAACCAGAAACAGCGTTGGTTGCCGTCACACCGGGGGTAAAGGAGGCAATGTCCTTGGGGTTCTCCAGATGGAGCGAGCGGAGTTCCTGCCCGCTGATCACGTTGACCGTGGTTGGCTCGGACAGATAGCGATGGGCATGGGTCTGCGTGACTTCAACCTGCTCGGAGCCCCCTTGCCGAGGGGCTGAGCTTTTGCGGCGTGGCGCAGTACCCGCATGCTTATGGCCTGGGGCACTGTGGCTTGCATCTGCAGACGGCGGGCTTGCAGCAGAAGGTGCAGCCGTTGCCAGTGGGGAGGTGGATGCCAAAAGCAGGCAGGGCAGAGCTGGCAGGGTAACATACGCTGGAACCGAAGCCAGAAGGCGGAAGGACCGACGTAAAAACAAGGATTTCATGCCCGTATTCCTGATTTTATTCCAGTTGGAACCGGCCCTGGGCTTATAAGGCAACCGGTCTTTTCATTTCTATTTGATAACAAAATCTCCGGCACATTCGTTTGAAAATGACTAAATCATACTTTTGCTTGTTGGCATGCGGCCCTGTAGCGTCTCAATAACGGAGCATCTGGTTAAGAAAATTCTGTGCCCGCTCCGACTTGGGCGAGGTAAAAAAAGTTTCCGGGGGCGTAATTTCTACAATTTTCCCCTGATCCATAAAAATAATACGGTCAGCAATCCGGCGGCTAAACGCCATTTCGTGGGTTACGCAAACGGTTGTAATACCCTGCTCTGCCAGTTCATCCATAATACCAACCACCCCCACAATGGCCTCGGGGTCCAGCGCTGCGGTTGGTTCATCAAACAGCATCACTTCTGGCTGCATGCACAGGGCACGGGCAATGGCTACACGCTGCTGCTGCCCACCAGACAACTGAATGGGGTATTTATCTGCCTGATCGGGAATCCCCACCTGTTCCAGATAACGGCGGGCAAGTGCTGTAGCCTCCATACGGGTCATGCGCCTGACCCGCATGGGGGCAAGAATGCAGTTTTCCAGCACGCTCAGATGCGGAAACAGATTATAGTTCTGGAACACCATCCCAACCATGCAACGCAGCTGTATGGGGTCCGTTTTTTCATTGATCAGCTTGCCATCAATGGTAAGCATACCGCTGTCATGCGGTTCAATCTGGTTGAGCGTGCGGATAAGGGTTGATTTTCCCGACCCGGATGGCCCCAGAACCACAATTTTTTCACCACGGCTTATATCAAAATCCACACGGTCCAGAGCAACAAACTTGCCGAACAGTTTGCTCATTCCCCGGACGGAGATCATGGGAGTGGTTGTGGTTTCATGCTGCATTGGAAACAACCTTTTTGCGGTCAGACCAGGAAAAACGTCGTTCCACCCGTTTCTGAAGGAAAAGGAAAAAAAACACCATGACAAGGTAGTAAATCAGTGCTGCGGCATAATACTCGGTAAAGGCGAATGTCCGTGCCACCTGTATCTGGGTGACCGCCAGCAACTCCTGCAACGAGATAACAGACGCCAGCGACGTGATTTTTAACAGATTGATAAATTCGTTAATGGTTGGCGGCAGGGCAATACGAAAAGCCTGCGGAAAAATAACGCGCCAGTAAATATCGCGCCGGCTCAGGCCCAGAGCACTTGCGCCAAGCTCCTGCCCCGGATCAACCGCGCTCAATGCGGCACGATTGATTTCGACCTGATAAGCCGATTCATTAATGGACAGAGCCAGAATGGTTGCCAGAAAAGGCGTAAACCACTGTTCCCGAAAAATAGGGAAAAACTGCGGCACCGCATTCCAGATAAACAGAAGCTGGAGCAGTGTAGGCGCAGCCCGGAACAGCGACACATAACCCTCCAGCGCCACCTTTAGCAGCGATTTTTGCGGGCTATTCAAAACAATGGCGATCGGCACGGAAATTGTGATGGCAATAAAGTGCGAAATCAGCGCAACACTCAGGGTAATCAGTGCACCGTGCAAAAATGCCATGGACGTAAGAGCGGAAAAGAATGCGCCCCAGTCAAACATTCCGCCAGCCCCGGCCTGCGCTGCATCGCCTTTTGTGGACTGGTCGGTAACAGACCATTTGGTGCGGAATGTTTGCAGCGTACCGTCGCTATCCAACGCCGATATGGCGTTCTGCAGCAGTGTCCGGTCCTCCGGATTCTGGCGGATATAAATGGCAAAATGGCGGTAATCCGGAATATTGGGGGTAATCAGCACATGCAGTTTGTCCCCCAGCTGGCGCATACGGTAAAAAAGTTCGACATCCTGACTGACGAAGGCAAAAACACGCCCGATCAGCACCTGCTGCACCACCTGCTCTTCGGTTGGGTATTGCTGGATGATCATGGGGGGCTTGCCCGCAGCAATCAGGGCATCGTTTACAACCCCCAGCCGGGTTACGTAACTGGTGCCGGATTCCACCGCGACATCCTTGCCCGACAGTTCATCCATACTGCTCAGGGAAGGAGTGCCTTTGCGCCCGACAACAACCAGCGCCGTATCCTGATAAGAAACGGCATCAAAGCTTTTTTCCCGCGCGGGGGTGCGGATAATACCGCTCATGACCAGACCGCAGCGTTGGGCGGAAAGGCTGGGGAACAGCCCCGTAAAATCCATGGTGATCACAGACAGGCGGGCATGCCAGCGCGTGGCCAGTGCCTGTGCCACGTCTATGTCAAACCCTTCCGGGTGTGTAACATCCTGCCCTTTTACAAAGGTCATGGGGGGCAGCGTGGGGTTGGTACAAACGGTTAATGTGCCGTCCTGCACGAACGAGGGAACCTGCTCTGCCCGGGCTACGCCGGGCAGCACTGCTGCGGTAAGCGCAACCGCAAGGGCCGCAACCGGACGAAGCCTGCGGGGGAGCCGCAGGTAAGATAAAACGCTGGTCATCAATAGGAAGCTTCCAGAAGGGTACGGAACGTCTCGACCATCAGGCTGGTTTCGGGGGACGTACGTGCCAGAAAATGACAGCAGGTGATCAGCCGCAGATCGTTAAAAACAATCCGGCGCAGCAAACCCTGTGCAACAAGAGGAGCGGCAAACACTTCGGGCAGAAAGCCCATATAACTACCAGAAAGAATGAGCAGGGCGCGCGCATCCACCTTGTCGGCCTTGGCACGATAGGTAAACAGCGGGCGAATCTCCTCCCACCTGTCGGATGTGGCGGCATCTGCCACGCTGACCATGCTGTGGCTGGTCAGCACATCAAGGGTGATGTCTTCTTCAGGCATATCAAAAAGAGAATGGCGGGAGCCACAGAACAGAAAAGACGCCTCCGCCACAAGCGGGCGGCAACCCAACGGGGCCTGCCCCTGGGCATAAAGAGCAATGCCAGCCGTGGCCTGCCCGGTCATGACCGCAACTTCTACCTCCTTGGTGGAGGCGGAATGCAGGTTCATGAACACACCAGGGTGGCTTTGCGTAAAGGTGTGAATGGCTTTGACCAGCGGTGTCTCGCCATGGGTTTGTATGTTATCGGGAACATACAGGTTAAAGGTGCCGCTGAGCATGCCACTGGTCTGGTTGATCTGCTGGCGGAAGTTCTCCAGACTGACAAAGAGTTTGCGGGTTGCCTCCAGCACCTCGCGCCCTTCATCCGTAAGGGCAAAGCCACTGCGGCCGCGCAGGCAGATGGTCAGGCCCAGACGGGTTTCCAGCGCGGAAATATCCAGACTGATAGACGATTTGCTTTTGCCCAGCGTAATTTCGGCCGCACTGAAGCCCCCCTGTTCCGCCACAGTGTGAAAGACACGCAGCAGCCGCAGATCAATTTCGGAAACATGCCCCTGAAAACCGCGTGGCCTCTTTCTGGGGCGGGGTGTTTTATGGCTGCTTCCCGTCATGGTTTGAATGCTCCTGTCGGATGGGGCGTCAAGAAGAGGGCGGAAGGTGCTGCCAAAGGCTCCTGTTCTATGCTGGCAAACCGTTATCGTTCTTTATCCAGAATAATTATGACGTGGAAAATATACGATGTGAAGAGAGAACCAGTGCAATGCATAAACATACGCGCACCAGAACGCAGCAGAATGACGGTTTTCCGCGTTGTTTGCCTATGTTTGCGAAAAAACCAAAGTAAACTCATATCTGTTCATATTGGGTCCGAAACGAGGCTCGGATAGCCTGCAAGGGAAAACAGATACCTTGGGGATTGACAAGACATGGCTGCAAACAGGTGGTTTATTGATAGCGAAACCGGTGTGCTGACAGATGTTCTTTTATGCCCGCCAGATTATTATGAATGGATTCCGAGCAACGACATCGCCATTCAGACCATGGCTGGCGGTGGCAGTATTGACCGGAACATCCTGAGCAGCCAGTTCAACGAGCTGGTTTCCACCCTCAAGGGGGCGGATGTTTCCTGCCATTTTCTCACGCCGCACAAGGGCATGCCTTACGAGGTTTACACCCGCGACAGCTCGCAGACCACGCCATTTGGCACGGTGGTCACCAGCCTTTCCCGCCCTGAACGGGTGGGGGAAGAAAAGGAAATCCGCACCTTTTATGCACCTGACGAAATCTGGCGCACTTGCACCGCAGGCCGGATTGAAGGGGGGGATATTCATATCATCCGCCCCGGTCTTCTGGCCGTAGGGGTCAGTGGTGGGCGCACGGATACCAAAGGGGCGGCCGAGTTCATCAGCTGGTTTGAAGAAGCAGGCTGGACCTGCCGCATGATCCATTTTCCCGAACATTTCCTGCATCTGGACGTTATTTTCTGCATGGTGGCGGAAAATCTGGCGATTGCGGCAGTCGATGTGCTGGACGAAGCAGATCTGGAGTGGTTCCGTGAGCAGGGTATCCGTATTCTGCCCGTAACCTACCGTGAAGCCATGCGGGATATGGGGTGCAACGTGCTGGCTCTGGGGCGTGACCGGGTTGTAAGCCCGCGCCATTCCACCCGTATCAATGCCATGCTGCGGGCCGAAGGACTGACCGTGCTTGATCCGGAACTGAACCAGTTCTCCCGCGGGGGGGGCAGCATTCATTGCATGACCATGCCCTTGCGCCGTCAGTCTTTGCAGACCGCGTAAGGCACAAACTAAAGGAGCAGGGGCAGATGCCAGCACGGATTGTTATCAGCGCAGATGGCAAGAAGGCGTATGAAAGCTGGCATCAGGCCTTTGCTGCTGTCGCGCCTGATCTAGATGTCTGCTCATGGTATGACCCTGCGTGGGAAGTCGGGGAGGATGATTACGCACTCGTCTGGACCCCCGAACCTGAACATATGGAACACCTTGCGGGCATGAAGGGGATTATCTGCACCGGAGCGGGTGTTGACCACCTTCTGGCGCACGAGCACTTCCCCCGCACGGTTCCACTTGTCCGCATGGGCGGGGAGCAAACCGCACGGCTGATGGCCGATTATGTTCTGTGGGCGGTTATCGGTCTGCTGCGGGATGCCCGGACATGGGCCGTGCAGCAGCAGCAGGGCATATGGCGCAACAATGTATGTTGCCGCACATCCAGCACGACCAGAGTAGGCGTTATGGGGCTGGGCCACCTTGGGGCCTATGTGGCACAGGCGCTGGCACAGGTCGGCTTTTGCGTATCGGGCTGGAAGCGTACCCCGGCCGAACTGGATAGCATAACGGTCTGGAGTGGGGCGGACACATTACCCGATTTTCTGGCCAAGCTGGATGTTCTGGTCAACCTTCTACCCGCAACCCCTGCAACTGACGGGCTGATCAACCACACCCTGCTCAGCCAGTTGCCCAAAGGGGCCGGGTTTATCAATGTCGGGCGCGGGCGCCACGTGGTGCAAAGCGATTTGCTCCGCGCTCTGGATGATGGAACACTCTGTGGCGCAGTACTGGACGTGGCAACACCAGAACCCCTGCCACCAGAAGATCCCCTGTGGCACCACCCACGCCTGACCATAACTCCCCATGTTGCCTCTGAGGCCGCGCGGGAGGTGCAGGCCCGTTACGTAGCCGACGTGGTGCGCAGTCTGGAGCGGGGGGAAAAGCCCGCGTTACTGTGCGACACAGCACGTGGTTACTAAAAACCGAACAGCTTAAAACAGGGAATGGACAGGATATGAGCCAGCACGCCAACCTGACAGTAAACGGACAGGCCCTGTGGCATGACCTTGTCACAACCGCAGCCTTTGGCGGCACAGAAAAAGGTGGCGTCTGCCGCCTTGCCCTGACGGATGAAGACAGGCAGGTTCGCGCCTGGTTTGAGCAGACATGCACGGCACTTGGCTGCACGGTTACGTATGACTCCATGGGCAACCAGTTTGCACGCCGTCCCGGCACGCGTGATGATCTCCCCCCTATTATGATGGGCAGCCACCTGGACACACAGGTCACAGGTGGTCGCTTTGATGGTATTCTAGGGGTGTTGGGGGGCATTGCCGTTTTGCGCGCCCTGCATGATGCAGGAGTTACAACCAAGCATGCGCTGGAAGTTGTAAACTGGACCAACGAGGAAGGCGCACGCTTTACCCCGCCCATGCTGGCATCGGGCGTTTTTGGGGGAGCCTTTACCGAGGAATTCGCAGGCTCCCGCGCCGATGGAGCCGGCATAACCCTACGGCAGGAACTCAAACGCGGTGGTTTTGTTGGCACAGAACCCTGTGGCCAGCACCCTGCCGCTGCATATTTTGAACTGCACATTGAGCAAGGCCCCGTGCTGGAGGCCGAAGACCGCACCATAGGTGTGGTAACGGGTGTGCAGGGCATGCGCTGGTATGAGGTTGTTGTACGTGGTCGCTCCGCCCATGCAGGCACAACCCCCATGCCCATGCGCAAGGACGCACTCCTGGCTGCCGCACGCATGATTGAACAGGTCAATGCCGTGGCTCAGGCCCATGCGCCTGAAGGACTAAGCACTATTGGTATTATTACGGCACTCCCGGCCAGCAGCAACGTTGTGCCACGTGAGGTCCGCTTTACAGTGGACCTGCGCAACCCGTCAGAACCTGTCTTGCAGACCATGGAAGAAGATTTCCTACAGCGCATGCAGGCCTGTGCACTGGAAAACGATGTGCAGGTCACGGTTACACCAACATGGAACTCTCCGGCTGTTCATTTTGACCCACGTTGCATTGCCAGCGTTAAGGAAAGCACGGAAGAACTTGGCTACAGCATGCGCGATATTGTTTCCGGCGCAGGGCATGATGCCGTTTATGTCTCCCGTGTTGTGCCAACTGCCATGATCTTTGTGCCATGCCTGCATGGCATCAGCCATAACGAGGCAGAAAGCGCCACACCGGAAGATGTCACGGCGGGCAGCAATGTTCTGTTGAATGCTGTTTTGAAAGCTGATCATCTTTTTTAAAGAGATTTTTTTCACTACACCCCTTCAAAGACCTTTCTGGTTTTCCAACCCTAGAAACTGCACTTTATAAAAAGGGGAGGGAGAAGTTGATCTTCTCCCTCCCCTTTATTGAGCGGCGTTGCAACACAATCAGCTGGTCACTTAATCAGTGACGCAACCTGTTCCATGGCTTTGCAAAAAACCTGCACATCGCTGGCCGAGCCCACGGTAATTCTGGAACAGATTGGCCAGATATCCCAGCTTCGTCCGATAATCACATTGTTCTGGGCAAATGTTCTCACAATTGGCCCGGGTGCTGTACGCCAGTCTGCCATAAGCATATTGGCTTCACTTGGAATAGTCCGGACGCCATAATGGCTCAGACATTCCTGCATGACTTTGCGGTTTTGGCGTGTTTCAGAACGCCGCTTTGCAATTTCAGCCTGATCTTTCAGACTATCCGTGCCGATAGAAACAGCGGGGACGGAAAGCATGGTCGTCTGGTAAATGCCATCATACCGCATCATTCTTTCATGCAATTGCGGGTGAGCAATACTCAGCCCCAACCGAAGTCCGGCCATGCCGAATAGTTTGGAAAAAGTACGTAAAACCACAAGATTACGGCACGATCCAAGCAGTGAAACCGCAGAGGGGGCATTACTGAAATGCAGATAGGCTTCATCCACCACCAGAACAGATTTTTCAGGAATATTACGGGCAAGCCATGCAATATCCGCTAACGGCGTAACCGTGCCAGTCGGGTTATTGGGGCTGCATATGTAATACATACCGGCATGCGGATCAGCCTTGAGCATGGCCCGCACATCGGTCTTATAGCCATTGTCTGCCCTTAGGGGGACTTTGCTCAGGGGGATCTGTAGCCATTCCGCAACACCCCATACCGTCTCGTATGTAGGGTTGCTGGTTACAAGGCCCTGCGTAGGCGAACAGAAGGAAATCACAGTCCGGCACAGCGGGTCGCTCGACCCCGGCCAGGGAGTTACCAGCTCTGGCGAAATATGATCATACGTTGCCACGGCCTCTACAAGCGCCTGACGCTCCTTACCGGTCAGATAGCGGTTGCCGTTCAGCAACGCCTTTTGTCCGGCGGGCAAAGCCGAGGGAAAAGGCCCCGTCCAGAATTCATTCCCATTGAGCAGAATGGCCCCCGCAGGGTAAACCCCGCCTACAGGCAGGGTATCCGCCCGGCTCCTATGCCAAGGCATGCCTGCCATAACAGCACCAGCGCTCAGAACAAGACCAATGCGACCGATCTGCCTGCGGGAAAAACCACGCTCCTGAAACTCCTGCTGTGTGTGCGGTGGCAGAGGGGCAACCATGGCGTGTCTCCTGTCGGGGAAAGAAAGGAATCTGGGAGAAAACTTCTTTGGTTCAAACACTGCTCGTGCAGAGTAGCATGGTGGCCAAAGTAGAATGATCAGAGCTGTACGAAAAAGAGGTGAAAAGAAAAGTTCACTTTTGTTGTAACGGAAATCGGCCGATATGTTCCGATAACGTATCTAAAAATATACGATGAAGACAAGCCTGAAAAATCGGGAGGACGTTCAATTCATCGCCAGTCACTTTATTCCTCTCCAGAACAAAGCGTCCAAACCCCCGACTGCAACGCAATGCATGGGTATTAGCCCATTGGAATAATGGTACGCGCGACCTCCAGCAGCCGGACTATGCAAAAGCTGCTTCTGCCATGCCAGAACGGCAGCGCGCTGCCCCACAGGTAACGCCTCAGGGGCAGAAAAAGCGTAACAGAGGCCCTGCCCTATTTTGACCGGCAATCACTCTGTTCTGTCCTAGCCACATTCAGTTGGTAAGCTATAAAGCCCTGCTCCAGATAACCATTAGGATACCTCGCAATTTCACGCGTATTTTCTAAAAATCTCTTTTTTTGTTCGGATGTTACGGTAAATGTCCAATAGTTGTACATATAATTTCGGACAGATTTTTCCGCATTTTCATCCATGATATTCAGAACAGAACTCCCTGCTTTTTCCTTATCATTAGCAATCAGAATCAAGGGCGGAGATTTAGAACACGCGGCCAGCTTTTGTGCGGTCTTGAGCAAATCATCCAGATTGTAATTCAGCTTGTTTTTATAAGGGACGACAACATCATAGTCATTCAATGTCATCATGAACACGGGTCGTTTTGTATAGTAAGGAATTGCCTCCAGATTATAATCCATGGATGAAAGAATAGGAGAATCCTTTAAAACTTTGTCTTTATTGATAAAATCCACAAACTGTTTGGACATGCTATTGGGTTTATGCACCTCATGAAATGCCAGCAAACCAGACAGAATTACTTGAATAGTAAGTATTGTATAAAATGATACAGACCCAATTTTATTCAGGACATTACCGGTAGGCTCTTTGCCCGTGTTTTTCTTTATCCACAATAATGCAACAACAAGCATGAGCCAGAGAGCCTCATGCCGATAATTACCTTGATAAACGATAGAAAAAAACGCAGAAAATCCGATAAGAGACAACGCTGCAACAGAAAATAGAAAAGCATCACCCCACAAAACAAGGGGGGAAAACAAGATAGCAGCGTAAGCTACTGCTTCCAGAGCAAGATATACAATTTTTCCGAAAAGGTGATGGCCGAAAACACCAGATAAATAGTCTTTACACCCGAAAAAGGTCAAATGCTTGAAAAATCGGAAATGGTGTTTGACAGTCATCTCTACCGGATGAGCCGCAGCCAGATCATAACGGGTTGGATAAACTGTCATGAAACAGGCGATAAATCCCGCAATACCCAGAAAACTGTTGAGGCATGCTTTTTTAGTGTCCTCACACCACTTTTTGCCATTTTCGTGCCAAATGCTTAATGGCCATAAAACTGAAAATCCCCCCACGATCAGAGCGGAGTGTACGTTGGTATTAGCCAACAAAAACAAAATAGGACCTGAGAAAATATATTTGTATTTATCAGTTGAAAAACAGCAGGCAAGCAGCAGCATCAACAGAGCGCTTATGCCATAATTCCTATCCATAACCGTATATTCATACAGCATGGGATAGCCAAAAAGTATCAAAGCTTTGAGTCTGAAATTAAATGGCGAGAAAAACAGCAGCAATATTACGGAGCAAAGAGATATGAACAACGATGAAGCTGGCAAAACATAATAAGAATCAGTTATCCAATATAACAACTGCTCTATTTTATAGACCAAAAATGGGTGTGGATTCCCAATAATATGGATCCGGGACGTTGCCCCTATGCCTATCATAAAATTCCGCACTTCATCCCGCCATAGGGCATGATGAAGAACCAAGTATGTTATGGTTAAAATCCACAACATAAAAATTCCAATTAAATTAATATTTTTATTTTTTAATAACCCACCTTTACTCATTTTTTATTTCCACAATATTTTGCCATTTCGGAACTCATAAAGCAGAAAACAACGCCATTCAAGAGGATTTTTTAAGTGTCAAGACCATCAACTTTGAGAATTTGTGCTTAATCTTTTTCACTATTGAATACACACTATAAAATTTCAGTTCCACCAGGAACCAGAGCATTCCTGCACAAATATCCAACATTCTTCTCAAACACTGAAGGGGAAGGAGTTCTCCCCCTTCCCATACATGCACGGCATATCTTTCGGCGGTTATGAGCGCCGTTAATTGCTGGCCAGATTTTTATCTGATTTTGAAGGAGGCAAAATATGATTGAAAAGAAGGCTAAGGAAAATAGCCGTAAGAGCACCAACGGTAATCCCGCTCCCAAACACAATCCGCACCCATGATGGGAAGCTGTCTGTAATATGCGGTTGAGCCGTAACCAGCATGCTCAATGCAACGCTGGCCCCCGCAATAATGATGTTACTATGATCATCAAAATCAACCTGACTTAAGATCTGAACACCGATCATTGCGACAGTTGCAAACATGGCAAGGGCAGCGCCCCCCAGTACCGGGGCCGGAATGCTGGCGACAAGAGCCGCTGAGACCGGAAAACTGCTGAGAATGATCATAATCACAGAGGCGGACACAATAACCCAACGGCTCCGCACACCAGTCATACGCACCAGTCCAACATTCTCTGCATAACATGTATAAGGAAATGAGTTGAGAATACTGCCCAGAACAGTCGCCAAACCATCCGCCTGAATAGCGGAGGCAATATCCTCGGCATGAATGTCACGCTTTACAATGGAGCCAATGGCATAAACACCGGCAGATGTTTCGATCATGGCGATGATCATAACAACTGTCATCGACAGAATTGGAGCGATATGAAAAACAGGAAGTCCAAAATAAAAGGGCTGAGTATAAGCCACCCAAGGCAGGGCATTATAATCATGCACTTTCATGTCACCCAGCATCATGGCAATGCCCGAACATAGGAGCAAACCCAACAGCACTGCTATGGTGGAAAAAAAACCGCGTAACACCCTTTGTAAAATGACAATCAGAAAAAAAGTACCCAACGCATAATAAATATTCCTGATATTAACAGAGCTCTGCATAATGCTCGGGCTCTGGCCACCAACAATATCATTTGCGGCTATGGGAAGCAGGGCAAGCCCGACGATAAGAATGGTTGATCCCATGACCACTGGCGGGAAAAACCTTACAATTTTGGAAAAATATTTTCCCGCTATAAACGCGAACAAACCTGCTATGAGAATTGCACCGTAAATCTCTCGCAATCCTTCTATTCCGCCACCTGCAGCTACACCAATGGTGACCATCGGCACCATGGCTGTAAAGGTAACCCCCTGTAACAGCGGTAAACGGACACCAATTTTTCCAATACCAACTGATTGTATTAAAGACGCAATACCACATGTAAAAAGATCAGCATTGATCAGATGCAGCAGGTCACTTCTGGACAGGTTAAGCGCATTGGCCAGAATGATAGGTACAATAACCGCAGCAGCATAAAACGTGCAGACATGCTGAACACCATAGATAATCAGCTTGTTTAAGGGCAGCACTTCATCAACCGGATTATCCTGTGCTGATTGAGCCTTTGTCATACAACCTGACACACCTGCATTTGTTTCGCAGCACTTCATCCCAGTTCCTTCCGGCCATGTACGACTGAACTATGAGATTAAGGAAATCTTTTGAGTATTGATCATGTTCTCTACTCACGATCAAAATGGAAAGCATGGACTAGCTTATTCAACCTTAGCTCTGGTGCCCATACGTTGCCTGTAGCCTTTCCTGCAGATAATCGTAGCCACTCACAGGCGGGTAATGCGCGCTTTCACCTTGCTGGCTGACAATTGGTTCAACCTGTGCATCCGCGTCCGGGTCCAGAAAAAAGGCAATGGAATATCGCTCTCCTTCTGGGCGCAAAACACGATGGGGGGTGGAGACATACACATCGTTGCTCCAGCGCATCAGGCAGTCCCCAATGTTGCAGATAAACGTGCCGGGAATAAGTGGCGCATCCATCCAGTCACTCCCCCGTGGGCGCACCTGCAGGCCGGACACACCATTAACGGCCAGAATGGTCACATTGCCATAATCCGTATGTGCCCCTGCCCCCGGAGCCTGATCGGCATATTTTGATAGAGAAGGCGGGTAACGCAGCAGACGCAGCGTTGCCATGGGGTTTTTGAACTTATCAACAAAAAAGTTCTCATCCACGCCAAGGTCGCGCGCAAAACCACGGTGCAGGGCCGCACCTATATCCAGACATGTTGTAAAATACGCCATCATCAGGTCCCGCCACCCCGGTAAATCGGGCCATACATCTGCATCATCCACATTATGGGGGCTGATATTGAAGGCTTCCTTATTATCGGGCAGGGATGTCGTATCAAGCCGCTCGACGCCCAGGCCAACATAACCCCGATTTTTGCCAAGCCTGCTCATGGCGACCTTTTCCTTGGCGCTGGCAGGCTGGTTGAAGAAAATGCGTGAAGCTTCAAAAAGCTTGTTCATCATTTCAGGCGCAACACCGTGGCCGGTAATGTAAAAAAAACCGGCTTCGCGGCATGCCCTGCCAAGGGCTGCAGCCACTATCTTACGCTCCGCGCTGCTGCCATGGCGGAGTGCTGCAATATCAATAACAGGAATAGGGGGAACCATCGGACGTATCCTTTCAAACGCAGGACGCAAAGACTGATGCTGATCGTCAGGCAGGCGGGTGGCGTCTCCCATGGTATGGGATGTCTGGCCATGAATACCGCGCTGCCGGATACTGCGTGGGCTCTGGCCATTCATCAGCCGGACCTCACGCGAAAGATGAAATGCCGATCCATACCCGGTAATATCGGCGATACTGGCAAGCGACATATCTGTATGCCGTATAAGGCGCAAAGCCGCCTGAGCCCTTACGTTACGTAAATACCGTATAGGGGTTGTACCCTGATGGCGACGGAACAGGTCGATCAGGTAAGGCGGTGTAACACCAGCCACGCTAGCCAGTTGCTCAAGGGATGGTTTTTCCGCGTAATGCTGGTCGATATAGGATTTTGCCGCAATCAGGGAGGGCGGCATATGCCCGATAACGTCCTGCCCCGCCTCTATACGCCATGCCGCAAACAGGGCCTCGCCCAAAGCATTGCGTAATGTATCCAGCGTGGGCGAGCTATTCAGGCCGCAGTTAATGCCCTCACGAAACAACGTGAGAATACGCTGGGATGCGCGAACCCTGTCCCCCAGAAAATCACTTCTGGCTGGCAGGGCAGACTTGAGCAGCGGTGTTTCGCACCACATCACACGGCTGCCCGGAGCGTAAGTGGAGCGACGGCCTGTTCTGTTGATAAAAATACCGCATTCACCAGCATGCAGCTCGCGCCGGTTCCTATCAATAACCGTGCTCATGGTACCTGTTTCCAACAGGATCAGAGCAGCATAGGCACCACTGGTGACCCTGAACTCCCCTCCATCGGGGTAAGCCGTTTGACCAAACGAGAAATTGGCGCCACGCCTGATAAATGCGGTTTCCTGAATCTCTGACAGATCGAGCCTCCTCACATAGCGCACGACCTGAATTATAGTTATGATTCCGGAATGATAAATAGCTCAAATGGCTAAAAACATATCCAGAATTAAGATATGGCAACCAAGGAGGGCACCCACCCCAAAAGATCAGGCCTGTAGCAAGCACGCTGGAAGCTGGAAAAATACGGGCGGCCTGAAACACCGCCCGACTGGACCGCTTTACAAAGCACTGATCACTTTAAGCCCTGCCAGAACAGCGTTGGGAATGACCGATGTCTCCCCCGGGCGCATCATGTATTCAAACTCGGGAGTTACAACCAGCCCCGGCATGATGGGGATACCATAATACGCTTCCAGAATAGCAGAGTGGGTCTGAGGTGCATTAACATAGGCCCCCATGGACATGCCTGCCATCTGGCGCAATCGTTGCCCATACGTCGTGCGGGGGCTGAGCTGGTAATAGGAATACATGACCCCAAACCGGTCAAACGGGCGCCCGGGAATGATCCCCAGCAAAGAAGCCCCGAAATAAAACTCATTGGCGAATGTAGAATTGCTTGGAGTATTATGGACAAATCCCGCCAGCACATACCCCCCCGCCATCTGGTGCTGCCCATGACTGCGGTAAACCATCTGGTCCGTCTCGATATAAAACGTATCTCTGGGCTTTTCCTTATGCTTTTGCACGGACCCGGAAAAAGCAGGCGGAACAACCCCGATCATGTCCGCATAGGGGGACGTATCATGCGCATACCCAATTTTGTAATGACCGGGCAATTTGCGTTCACCAAAAAAGGGTTCCCAGGTCAGTTCCACAGGGGTCTGAATACCAGTGTACGGCTCACTCCCCCACGCCCAGCCTGTGTTATCAACCGCTTTGGGGCCAATGCGGTACACGCCTGTTCGTAAAATCAGATCCCGCGTGGGACGTATGCGGAATGTTCCGCCCCACGATGTTTTAGGATATACGCTCCAGCCTGCAGGCTCACGAATGGCCATAGGTGCGGAACACATGGTCATGAACGTGCACAGCAGCACCGAAGTGGAATAGGTATGCGTGAGCGCAATACGCCCGAGATTAATATTGATCCTGTTGTTCAGGAACGATTTTTCTACGTAAAGGTCTGCCAGACGTGCGGCGGCAGGGCCATGAATACTCCAGACCTCGGTCAGCAGAACATTGCGCTCGCCCACGTGGTCCCACCCAACCTGCCGGCCCTCCCGGTTCATGACAATACCGTGCAGGAACCAGCCTTCCAGCGGTTTCCATCTGGTTAGCCGGCCCAGATCAAACAACATGGCAATACGCACTTCATGCGTGTAGTCCATTCCTTTGGAAAGGCCACCGCTCATATTCCCCATGCCCTCACCCTTATAGGTTAGTTCAAAGCTGAAACCATGGTTCGCCAGACGGTCCCGTAAGGGTTTAAGGGAGGGCATAAGGTTGCCAAATGCCTGCTCGGACACATAATACCCTGCACTAATATCCCCCCGCCGCAAGGCATCTTCATTATGGTTCAATAATGAGGAAATACTTTCCGTCTGAAACAAGGATTCCAGACGCTCTTCCGCAATAGGCCGCTTATGTTTGGTCGGGGGCGGTGCAGTGCCATGCCCCCCACTGGCTTCAGCACCCGCGGACACAGGCAATTTTTTAACGTCCTGCGCCATTACGGCGTAAGGCACAGCCAGCAGAACAAGCCCCAAAACAGCAGGCAATTTTGCAAGAGAATAAAAGATACAACACCGCAAGGCATATACTTTGCGGCTATGACCCCGAAATGTGGACATGGCTTTATCCAAAACTGCAAGCATCCGCCCCAGCTTGCGCTGAAACAGAGGCACAACATTCCTGATTTACAGAATAAAGGCGCGCTTAGAGCTTGCTGACGACAGGCAAGCTTACGGGCACCTTATTGTGCTGTTGCAGGTCTGGGGGAGCACGGAGCATCATTTTGTCAGACATTTTTTTCTTTTTCTTATGACTGTTTTTTATGAGGCTAAACCGGGTTTTAAAAATTTTCAATTCACGTTCTTGTCGCTTATTTGTAATAACAACAGAACATACTTCAGTAATTCATTTTTCTGCTCAGATAATATAATATCTGTCTGGTACCGGCATACCTTTACGTATTGCTTTCAAGTATCGCCAAATTGGTTCTTTGCAGCCCGTAGAATGCTGTAACCAGCCGGTTTCTAAGCTGATTTCTTTATTGCCTTAAAACACAGGTCAGTTTCAAAAATATCTCTGTTCATCTTTATCTATGAACACTCTTGTTACAGAAGAATGGAAACCGTGCCAGATTTTATGAGGCTACAAGCACCCTCTTTACAAGGCACGGTTCCAAAAATGGAATGTCTTTAGTCAACACCCACCATAACATCGGATGCCTTGATCACAGCATAGACAGACTCTCCGTCCTTTAGCCCGAGGTCTGCCACAGCCTCATTGGTAATGGATGCCATAACAATAGCTCCACCTGCAATTTCGATGCTCACATGAGAGGTGGTTGCACCTTTTTCTATTTTTCTGACTGTACCTTTGATCTGATTGCGTGCGCTAATCTTCATTATTCTATCTCCAGCATTTTTATCAGCTATCTCCCTCTGACGGACGGTAGAGAGAGTATTGCAGGAGCCAGATGCTCCTTCTTTTATATACTGCCACGTCCTGTAGAAAACACCAGCTTACTACAGTGCTTACAGTTGGAGTTATTGTGCTTTACCCCCAGCCAAGCCACAACACGCCGGTATTTGTCAGGAACAAATCACCAACGCGTGGCGATAAGCCGACTATGCCGCCTTGCGGCCACTTATAGTGACAAGCCCCTTTTTGCGCCGAATGGGAACCGGCAATCGCGCCAGATTGCCCATTCCTGCCAGAAACTGAACCTGTCCGGCCGCGATGAAGTGCATTCTACCGAACAGGCAGGAAAAACCCTTGCATCCGGCGTAGCAATGCCGCGCATGGGAGCACCATGTGCACTTGGTCTATACGCCCGTTTTAGGCTCTTCCACCAAAGACAGACGTTCCTGATTGGCCTCGGCTATTCTTTTAACCAGCCAGCCTATAAATTTGCGGGAAGCCCCCACAGGATCATCTCCATAATGGCATTGTTCATGCCATTGTGCTGCATCGGAGCCTTCCAGCCCCCGTGCAGCCAGCCAGTGCGTTATAAGGCTATGGCGCAGTGAGTGCCTGCTGGCACTCTGCCCGCCCCGCGTGGACATCCAGTGGTACGACAGCACGCCCAGATCGCTCACCAGCTCCTTGGCATAGCTGCAGGAATGGGCTTTTACGCGGTACTCTGCATGCCATTTGACAAAATGCTCGGGAGGCATGGGGGGAGAAATGCCATATCCCTGACCAAAACGGCAACCCAGATGGTAGATGGCCTCAATAACATCATCATCCTCCAGACCTTCCACAATAACCAGCTCATGGAAATCTATCCCCATATCCAGCACGGACTTAACCATGCTGAATGTCTGAAGAGGTGCTGTGCGGATATTCCGCAAAAGCCCTTGGTCAACCTTGATAATATCAAACGGCAGGGAAGAAAGGCGGAGCAGGTTACTATAACCCGACCCCAGATCATCAATCGCGATCTTGACCCCTACCGCCTTGAACTTCTGGATGGCAATATCCTGTATGGTCGGGTCGATCATCTGGGTTTCCAGCAGTTCAACCGTTAACTGCTCGGGGCGGATGTTATAGCGCTGCAAAGCACTCTCAACCCATGCTGGACCATCCTCATTTAAAAGATAAGTGGGAGGCATATTCACGGCCAGGTTGATAATCTGCCCGTCCTTCTGCCACTGCTGCAATAAGCTTAGAGACTCCTCAAGCCCCATATGGAACAGCCTGTCGAGCTCATTCTGCCCAAGCAGGGACAGGAAGCTCCCGGGTTCGATAATGGCACCATTAGTATCCTGAATACGCACAAGTGCTTCAACTTCCAGCAAATCTCCCGTGCGCAGGTTTACAATCGGCTGAACGTACATCCGCAACCCATCGCTGAACAACCTGTCCCTCAGGTAGCAGGACTGTTCTTCCGTCACGACGGACCCCCGGGGGAAGCAGCACCGCATCCACATCTGCTCCCAACGGTGTTGCAGGCTGCGGGCAAACTGCTGCATGCGCTGGGTTTCAAACTGGTTAGGGCATGCACCAAACAGGGCCAGCACAACCGCGACCTGCTCCTCCTCCATGGAAATGGGGATGCTGATGGACGAACTTATGCCCAAAGCCTGCATCATCTCCCGCCATGGAGCGGCATTGGGGTTTGTGGAATAAGAGGCACAGGTCTGCTTCTGTCGTGTCCGCCATGCCAGACCGGTCACAGTATTACCAAATACCGATTGCGCATTCACAACAGGCTGGCTGATGATCTGCTTCAGTCTTTCGGTCAGCTGGGCACCAGCAGACCCTCCACTATGTTCAACCACCAGCTCACCAGCAGGGTTCATCCGGAACAGCAAAACAGCTTTAATACCCGGCAGGCTGCCCAGAGCCTCTATGCCCTGCGCACTCACATCCGGCCATACACCCCCGGCAACAGGCAGACGCTTGGAAAGAAGAGAGAAATATTTTTCCTCTATCTTCTGCCCGGCCTCAAGCTGTGCACCTTTATCATCCTGCAAGCGCATTTCGGTTGTCAGGAGAATATGGTACCGGTCATACGCACGCAGCAGCGCTTTATCCAGACTATCAATCAGCAAACGTCTATAAATACTATAGGCTTCTCCCAACAGGGCGGGGGAAATACCACAAAGCATGTGAATGGCACCCAGCTTTGCCGCCTGTTGCAGAATATCCTGCCGTTGCGTTTCTGCCCCCAGTAAAAAATCCAGATGTGCAGCCTGCTTTTGCTTCAGGTGCTCAAGCTGCTCTGGTGTCAGGACAGACAGAATAGACTGCGCCTCGCTCATTTTTGCCAGGCTGTCGTAAAAACACTCGATAAAATTCTGCCGTATCCGCGTCAGAAACGTTTTGGCGCGGGTCAGCAGTTCCGCAGCTTCTGGCCCATATGGGTTAAAGGCAACCTGTTCCACGGCCTCCTCAGCAGGCATCTGCCGGGTATTGCTGGCCATGCACCACCAGTTCTGGCGGTTGGCCTTGTTCTGCTTGGACAAATACATGGCCGCATCGGCACGGCGCAAAAGCGTGTCGGGGTCTTCACCATCAACCGGATACAGTGCGAGCCCTAACGTCATGCCCACCATGGCAAAAGCATCCTGCGCAATGGCAAAGGGCGTTTCCACGGCTTTGTGCAGGTTATCCAGAATTTTTGTAGCCTGTGTTACCCGCAATAGCGGGTCCAGATTTTCCAGCACAATAACAAACTCATCGCCGCCCAGCCGGGCAACGTAATCCGTATGCCGGACATGCTCTTGCAAACGACGCCCAAGGGCCTGCAAAAGACGGTCCCCCGCCTCATGCCCATAACCATCATTAACCTGCTTGAAGTCATCCAGGTCCAGCATACCCACAGCCACCGAACTGCCCTGACGGACCGCACGGGCTATGGCCTGTGGCATATACTCCTCCAGCGCCAGACGGTTGGGCAGGCCTGTTAGCGGGTCATGCCGTGCGCGGCGTGCTTCCTCATTCTGGAGTTTTTCCAGCCTTTTCTGGGCATCCAGTTTATCCAGCGCATGGCCCAGCAGTTCCGCCACCTTCTGGCACAGACCTATACACTGCTCATCGAACATATCTGTGCGAATTGATACAAACGAGATAACGGCCCAGCGCACGCCGCCCCGCCAGATCGGGACCGCCAGCACGGCACGCCACTGGTTACGGTACAGAAAATCATACCACGGCGTATTTTTCTGCTCCCCCAGTTCGTCATTACTGTAAACTAGGGTCTGTCTGTCCCATGCCTCCACGGCGACAGGAAACTGGGGCGAATCTTCCTGAAAGCCAAACTTCAGGTTGGTCATCCCCTGCGTGCCAGCCCCCATGCAGGAGAGGATATGCAACGTGTCGGACTCATCCTTCCGACCAATCCAGACTGCCTGAAAAAGCGCATCATATACCAGATCGGCACATGTTTTATCGCACATCTCGCTTTCGGTAGAAGCCTGCAACACCGCATCGGCCGTGTTAAGAAGGGCGCGATACAGTCTCTGCACTAAATCCAGATTTGTTGCATTCTCCATAAAACAGACTAAAACCTTCCCCAGAGTTTATGAATGACACAAAAACTAAAGTCCAAAACACCAAAATGGGTTTGCAGTGCGTATACAACCTAAAAACAGGAAGTTTTTATAAAGTGAAAACGCCGCAAACCGGTTACAATATATTTAATTATTAAATACATAACGGTATCAGATACAGAACCCCCTGTGCTGACAGGCAGATTTCCACGCGTTTAAAGACCCCAGACTATTCTACACCCGCATTGCGGTCAGACACGCCGGGGAACAGATACCCACGCTCCCGGCAACCCTGACCAAAACCTGAACACCAGAGAGAGAACCCGGCTTTTCCTTAGGCGGCAGGTTCTTTTTCTTTGGGCATTTCCATGATCTTGATGCAGCTAGACAGAATCTTCCCGTTCAAAAAGCTGTCACGCACAAACCGGCGGGACACATCTGCGGGCTTATGCTGCCCATCGGACCGGTTTTTATTATCGTCCAGCACAACGGCACCTGTTTTGGGGTCAAAATACCCAAAATCGCATAGATGGGGGTTTCTGATATCCGCCATAATATCAAACAGATGGCATTTATACTCCCCAATCCAGATTTCCGTTCCCTTGCGGTTGGAAATATCGGGGTAGTTGAAGGTCAGCCCACGCGCATGGAAAAAGTCAAAAATACCCCCCATCAGGCACTGGGTTGCCTTAACCTCACGCGGGTTGAACTCAAAACCATAATAAAAATGCTTCTGATAACGGATTTCATCTGTGGGCAGGTATTTCTGGTTAAACAGCCCCATGAACTTCTGCAGGCCGTTAGGGTTCGCCTTTACCTTGACAGGATCCTCATGAAAGAGGGCTGTTCCACGGTAATTGAAGAACACGGGAACAATAATATGTTTTGGGTTTTCCCACATGGGAAATCTCCTAAAGACCTGACCACACAATAAATAATCTAGTTTGTTATGATTCTGCCAGCTTTGACAAGCTGCCCGTGTTCATAACCCTCAACCAAAATCACCAACGACCAATATCGGCGAGAGAGGCAGCAACATGCAAGTAACCTTACGAATGCACAACCGGCTTTGATAGCTTTACCCTAACGCCAGACCGAGCGAGACGTGGCACCATGTGCCTCCAATTACCTGCTTATACCTTTTTAGCATAGAGCATTCCTCCACCCGCCCAAACGCAATCTGCCCCGCCAGCGCCCACAAGGGGAGCATAACGGGGCAGACTTTGTAAGCGTTACCGGGCCTTCAGGGGCATGCACCTTTATCCCGCGGCTTATCCGCCACAGGCAGCAGCCCTCATGGATGCTCAGGCGGCGTGGGCTGGGCTGCCTCCTTGCCCGAAGCTGGCACGGCAGGCGGGGAGGCAACAGTTGCAGGTGCTGCGGTTGCCGGCGCCGGCACCGGAGCAGATGCGGAAGCAGGAGCCGGGGCCGGGCGCGGCTGGCGCATGGCCGCAACCTGCTCGGCATTAACCTGATGGTCCCCACTCCCGAACCTGATGGTCAGGTAATTGACCAGTCTGGCAATTTCCTCATCACTCAGGCGTTGCACGTCGGAATGGCTGCCAAAAGAGGGCATGCTGGCATGGCCAGACGGCGTCGTGCGGTTAACGCCTTCCAGAATGGTCATGATCAGGTTATCCGGCCGCCCCGAACCCACAACGGAGTTGGTATAAAGCGAGGGCACATACTGGTCCGCCGTTCCTGCGCCATTGGCACCATGGCAGGCTGCGCAGTTTGCATCGTACAGTTCAGCCCCACCCATTTCGTACAGATCACCGACCTGATGGACAACACCGGACCGAATATCAGGCTCCTGTAGCGCCTTGCCAAAACTGTCCCGCGCCTGATGCTCCATGTCATCATCATGGGCGGGAACCTGTTTGATAAAGGCGGCCAGCGCATGCAGGTCCTCATCGGTCAGATGGCTGGTGCTGTGCTCAACCGCCTCTCCCATGGGGCCAGCAGCCTGACTGCGCCCTTTGGCATGGCCCGTTTTAAGGTAGGCTACCAGATCATCCTCGCTCCAGTCCCCTATGCCGCCAGTATTGCTGGGCGTAATATTGGGCGCGAACCAGCCATTCAACTGGCTCCCGGCCAAGTACTGGTCCTGCTGCTCCACCAGCATAAAGTTACGGGGCGTATGGCAGGTGCCACAATGCTCCAGCGCAGTAGCCAGGTAATGGCCACGGCGGAGTTTGTCATAGGTTGCGGAATCCCCTGTTTCGGGCTTTTCGCTCTCGGCCAGCATGTTCCACGCCATCATGGACATACGGATATTACCGGGGAACCCCATTTGTGTTTCAGGCGCTTTTTCCGCCACCGGCTGCACGCCGTGCATGAACCATGTGTACAGCGCCTTGACGTCCTGATCAGTCAGCCCGGCGTAGGACACGTAAGGCATAACGGGGTAAAGATACGCCCCATCCTTTCGCAGGCCACGGCGCAGGGCTTTTTCAAAGTCCTCCAGCGTGTATGCACCAATGCCGTTTTGGGGGTCAGGCGTTATGTTGGTGGAAATCACCGCCCCTTTGGGGGTGGCAATTTCCAGCCCCCCGGCAAAGGGCTTGCCGCCGGGGCGCGTATGGCAGGCCACGCAGTCACCCGCGGTTGCAAGGTATGCACCACGCGCCATAAGTGCCTGCTCGTCATCCGCAGCATGGCCGGGCGTGGCATGCACTCCGCCAAAGACCGCCCCACCCAGCAGAACAGACCAGAAAATATGTTTGAAATCAGCCATGGAGCAGTTCTTTTTTCAACGTATCGGCAACACGCAGCGCTATGGCCGCTACGGTCAGGGTGATATTCCCCGTTCCCACGGTCGAAAAGACAGACGAACTGGCAATAAACAGGTTTTCATGGTCATGCGTGCGGCAATGCCCATCCACCACGGAATCCTTGGGGTCCACGCCCATAATGGTGCTGCCCGAGGGATGATCCTGCGGGAAGTAGCCCGGTGTCCATTCTTCATCCGTGCCATGCATCAGGTGGATCAGTTGCTTGAACACACTACGCGTGTGGTCACAGCTACGCACCGTGTACTGGGGCAGTTTGTAATAGACTTCGGGGTGCGGAATACCCAGTACGTCTTTTTCCGTCTTACTCAGGGTCAGGCGGTTTTCGGGGTCGGGCAGGGCCTCGTTATGGCTGAACAGACGCACCGTGTGCGATGCAAGGTAGCGGATCTGCTCTTCCAGCTCCCGACCGACATACCCTTTGGAAATGGCAAGCTGGGTGGCAAAGTCCACCTGATTGTCATCCACCATATGCACAAGGTACGCACCGCGTTCGTTCCGCCAGCTTCCATCCCGGAAATTGTCGATCACGTTTGTTTCCAGCGGCCCGCGCCCCGGCCAGAGCGCCTTGTCCCCGCTAATAAACGTCACCTGCACGCCGGTATGGTCCATCATGTTCCGGCCAACATGGCCTGAACTGTTGGCAACCCCATCGGGGCTCTGCTCATCGGCGGACAGAAGCAGGAGTTTGGCGGTTTCAATACAATGGGCGGCAATAACAAAGTATTTTCCGCTCACGCGGTGCGACCCTTTGTCGGGATCGTAATAGTGTACCGCTGTAACTTTTTTATTCGCGGCATCACGCTCAATTTTGTACACAACCGCATTGGGGATAAACTTCGCCCCGGCTGCCTCAGCATGGTAAACGGAATAGCTACCGTTATACATGGCCCCGATCGGGCAGATGGGCATGCAGTTATTATGCCCTTCGCAGGTTGGCCGCCCATCATACGGGCGCGTGTTGCGGGCCTGCGGTTCATGCACAATGCGCCAGGGGGTTTTTTCCGTAATCAGCTTGCGGAACTGCTCCCCGGCATAGGACAGGGGCAGAGCTTCCATGGGATAGGGCTGCTTGCGGGGGGAACCAAGGTCTTCCACGCTTGGGTCCGGCCCGCAAACGCCCATCATCACCTCGGCCTGGTAGTAGAATGGCTCCAGGTCATCATAGGTCAAGGCCCAGTCACGCCCCTGCCCGTAACGGGTTTTCAGCTCAAAGTCCGATGGCAGGTAACGCCATGCGCAACCGGCCCAGTGCCATGTTGTGCCCCCCATAAGCCGCAGATAAGCCTGCTGGTATGCCTCTGCATCCGGGCCGGTCGTGTGGAGGTATTTATTGGGGGACTGCTGGTTGGGCGGATGGGGCGCCCACGGCGTGCTGGGGAACGGCCCCTGATAGGAGGGTTTATTCTCCAGATTACGAAAGTTCTCTACAAAATGCTGCCGGTCCACGCGCGGACCCGCCTCTAGCACGATAACGGATATTCCAGCGCGCACCAGTTCGTTGGCAATGGAACTTCCGGCAACGCCGGACCCGACAATAACAACATCAGCGGAAAGATTCTGGTCAGAAGACATAGGTTTGGACTGCTTCAGTTCTTCAGGTGGGTTCCACGACAAACGGCGAGGGCGAAAGGGCCGGCAGACCGGTCGGACGCGCGACCTCGGGCGGCTTGGTGGTCCAGTAGAATGGACCACCAGCGGCGTAGGTCTTGGGGTAAATTGCATCTTTGGTGATGTCGAACATCAAGGCCGTGCGGTACACAACGACCTTGCCCCCCGCAACACCACGGTACCAACCGATCATGATGTCATGAATCGTCTCTTTTAAGGCCTTGTCGGCTTTTTCTGCTGCTTTTGCCAGTTCGGCCGCGGTGATCAGCCTGTATTTTGCCTTCAGGTCATACAGGGTTTCAATCTGGGCCGTACGTTCAGGTTTGGCCTGCACCATACCGGCGTACAGGGCAGCGCCCACGGTGGAGTCCAGCTCCGTGCGGTCCGTCAGGCAATGAGAGACATCCATAAACCGGGCAAGGCCGGGGTCAACGGCCGGCACGGGTGGAGGCACTGTATCCAATGCCGGAGCAGCACTGGCCCCACCCCATGCTGCCAGAGCACCAATGCCCGAGAGCAGCACATCACGACGCATCAGCCGCATGGACTGGTTCAGCTTGATTGCATTGGGCGATGCACGCCATGAACCCGCCACTGGGGAACGTCTTTCTTGCGTCACAAAAACTCACTCCACCCTAAAATCATAACCCCGACCGGAACGCAGAATATCCCGGACATTATTGCGACAACCGAACAGACAGTCTGCCCTCTACATAAACCAGAGCACTGGCTCCAAGGGGTGATAAAGCGGAATAACTCCTCTGAACGAACAACAGAACCCCCAAAAAAGAGCAGTTATCGCCCGATCACAGCCCTCCGGCCCATAGGGAACCAGATAAAGCGCTTTATTCCTGTGTTGATATTTTTGCGCATACAGGCAAAAGTGGAGTGTTATATCAAATTTTTCTTTACCTTACGGCACCTCCGGCATGCGCCTGCCCTGCCAGCACTGGGGTTGTGTGCCGCAATACAGGCATATGCCAGATAAGGGCCACACTCCGTTAAAAACGGAAGGTCACGCCACCATGAGCACCACTGCTGGAGGAAGGCCCACCATACTGCCCTAGATAGGACACGCCGATATCTATCCGGTCTGTCAGTTTAACACTCACCCCCACATCCATGACCGCCGCGTTCGGGCTCAGGGATATGCCGGCAACCTCCATGCCATAGGAGCCAGAGCCAATAGCAAAGGCCTCATGCGTGGTGGCTGTTAACAGGCCAAAGGCGTGCCGGTAACCTAATGTGGCATGTGGAGTAACCCATGCTCCATGTGTCTGGAAAGAAGCGGAAGCCCGCACCCCGAACGTGGCAAACGTGACCCCACTGGTCATTGCCCGCCCACGCAGTGCTGCCACGCCCCCACGCTCCCGGAAGGAACTGGTATGCTGGTTTACGTAAGCCACATTACCAAACGGTTCCAGCACAGCCCGCCCCGTATGGAACCGGTAGCCCAGTTCGCCCACACCCTGTGCCGTGCCTCCATCATAATGGCTAGACAGGGTGTTGCCAAAACCCGCAAACGCCACCCTGCGTGAGAGGGAGAGCAGGTTCCATGTGTAATCGCCCTCTATATGCAGGCGCCACCCGCCCAAACGCGCGCCCACATACCCCCCCAGCGTTATGTTGTTGCTCCGGCCAGACGCGCTGCGCCCTCCGCTGTCCACCATGGAACGGCCATAACTGACCAGCCCCCCAACGCGCCACCGGGCCTCCTCCCCCAAAGGCGTATCTGCCCCCATGATAAACCCGGATGTAGAATGGTGCAGGCTGGCCGCATTGCCATTGCCGCTATTATTGCCAAAACCCCCATAGGCCTGGCTCCACACTGCCGCGCGCTCTGCCGTGCAGCCCTCCTCCACACCGCGCCCATGCCGCGTGCCCAGCACATGCACGTTTTGCCCTGTTGGCCCATTATCACACCAGGCTCCGGCCAGCCGGTCGGATACGGCCTGCCGCACATACATGGAATCCTGCACCAGAACCGTGCGCATGGAGGCATGGACTTCGCCCGACAGGGCATCCAGCGCACCATCCACCGCGCGGGTACCCCCAAGCTGCACTACTGTACGCACCACGGAACTATCCAGCGCCACGCCTTGCAATCCATTCCCTGCGGCCCGCTGGTTCCGTGTCTGTGCCACTGCGGCAAAAGGCACAGAATTACGCAGTAATTGCAGGTTTACCGTATTTGCCGTGTAAAGCAGGGTGGGAGATAAAAATGGGTAAATGCTCGCCTGTTCCAGACTCACCCCTTCATACTGCCCACTTACACCCTGTGCAGCGGATAACAGGGTGTATTGCTCCCCGTAACGCAGGTTCTGCTCGGCACCCAGCAGGCGCACGGTGCCACCGGACAGGTTTGCACTCCCCGTAACCCGCACCAGTTCCTGCGTGGTGGACAGGTTATTAACCAGCAGGGAGGAACCCTGGCTCATGCTCAGGTTCCCCACCACATTCAACTGCCCACCAGTGCTCCCCACGCCGGGCGAAAGAGCAGCACCGGAGGCCACCGTTGTAGTGCCAACACTACCCTGCCCCGCCAGAGTGGCCCCGCCAAGCACATTCACCGCGCTGCTGACCCCGCCATCAACCTCCAGCACCCCGGACTGCACATCCGTCTGCCCGGTGTAGGTATTGGTCCCGGATAAAATAAGTGTCCCCTGCCCGGCCTTGGTCAGCCCCCCATTGCCCGAGAGCGTGCCAGACAACACCGCCATTCTGCCATTAGTATCAAAGGTGGACTGCACGCCACCGGTCAGCTGCATGGCCATTTGCGTGGTTAAGCCGGAATTAATCAGCTTGATGCCCCCGCCAGACAGGATCAGATGTGACTGCCCGCCCGTTCCCTCCTGATCCACCAGCGCACTGAGCGTCTGGCCATTGGCAACCCGGTCCCCCAGTGCCAGCGTGCCGCCGGATTGCAGAATAAGCGTGCCATCGCCATTAGTGTTGTCCGTACCAAAATAGACCTGCCCGCCCACAAACAGCATACCGCCATTGCTGACCTGTGTTGTACCCGTGCCGCCTGCGCCCCCCGAACCACCATTGACGTAATAATCCTGGCTTGCCTGCAAAAGGGAATTGGCACCATCCACCGTTACAGTGCCTATGCCATCACCATACATCCCAATAGCCACTGTACCCACCAGCACCCGCCCCCCATTGGTAATGTTAAGGGTGCCGTAGGTTTTGTTGGTCGTGCCAATAAACGGGCTGCCGTAATTGCTGTTATCCCCCGTTGCCACAACCAGAAGGCTCTCGGGCGATGTCACTATCTGGGAGCCCGCGCCAGAAACATTGACCAGACCATCCCCCCCACTCCAGCCAATCTGCATAACCGAGCGGTTGAGCAGCAGAGTCCCTCCCCCCTGAATGGAAAGAGTGCTGGTGCCCGAGGTGGTAAACCCGACATAAACCTGCGCAGTGGATGTGACCGTGGCCCCTGTGCCCACAATTCCCAGCGTAGCCCCACCATCCACGCAGAGTGGAGATGGGGCTATATTGTTTGAGCAGGCCCCCCCCGGTACAAAAAAACTTTCCTGACCATTCACCACATATGTTGTCTGGCTTCCGGTCAGGTACAGGGTGTTATCTGCGTGAGCAGCCTTTTGGAGCGCCACATTCAACCCGACCAGAATACCCAGAACCGGGCCTGACAAAGCAAACGAACGGACTTTGGCGCGAGAAAACAGTACAATTTTAGTGCTGTTTTTGCCCATGGAAATGCCTGCACGATCTAATTTCATGCGACTGTATTCCTTATCAGATTAATGCTGTTACTCATGAATTTGTCTTAATGATAAGCACACATGAAAATATATTGAGCGTTAAAAAAACGGTTATTCCAATTTATTGAGATTATTTGATATTTTATTAATTGATTATAAATACGTTTGTTTAAAAATTATTGACTGTATGTTTTTTGTTCTTATTTTTCTAACTTAGTTCTGTTCTTTCTCTTCCGCTGGATAACAGTAATCCAACACCACCAGCAGCCAGCGCCAACTCAAACATGGCAGGAAATGCAGCCATGCAACAGAAAGCCTTCCCACCCGTAACACTCTGACTGCATCAGAAAACGGAAACACCAAAAAGGATGCTCCCCCTGCTACATCATCTGGATACGCTGCTTCAGCATTACGGTTACGGTATCGTGACCCTGCTTGTTCTGATGGAGAGCATGGGCCTGCCTGTTCCGGCCGAAACCTGTATTATCACCGCATCGCTGTACTGCCTCAAAACCCACCATCTGGCCATTCAGGGTGTTGCGCTGGCAGCTATTGCCGGGGCGATCATCGGGGATAATCTTGGCTACCTGATCGGGCGGCATTTTGGGCTTCCGCTCCTGCAAAAGCATGGGCGCAAGGTCGGCCTGACGCCAGAACGGCTGGTGCTGGGCCAATATCTGTTCCGCCACCACGGTAGCGCCATTGTTTTTCTAGGGCGGTTTGTTTCTGTCCTGCGCGTTTTTGTGGCCCTGCTGGCTGGGGCGTGCAACATGCACTGGAAGCGCTTTATGCTTTTTAATGCACTGGGCGGCACATGCTGGGCCGGGGGGTACGCCATGGGCACCTACCTGCTGGGGCGCAAAATATCGGAAGTTTCCGGCCCGACCGGCATAGCCATAGGGGTGCTGACCGTAATCGGCCTGCTTGGCTCAGGTCTTTTTTTACGCAAGAACGAAAAACATCTGACCCAACTCGCCCTTGCCGAAGAAAAAAACCTCGAATCCCCGCAGCAAAGCACCACTTCAGCCGCCTGAAAGGCTGCTCCATTCACGCTGGCCGCCTGTACTGGATGATATTGTGAAACGGTTCCGTTTCGTTTATTTAGGACTCAACAGCAACCTCGTCATCATGACAGCAAGGGTTTACCGGCATGGCGGTCACACATCATGAACCAGACCACCTGCCCGCCTCCGCGCTGCCGCTTGGGTGGTAACCAGCACCGTGCCTTACTCTCGACCGCTGCATAATCTGGAGTATTCCGGGGAGCATGCCCCAAGCACTCCACCTAGTCTTGTGGAAGAAGCATGCTCGGCTCTGGAGCGAATTGGCTGCGACCTAAAAAAACCCGCAAAAAGCATTGTGTTCCGGCAAGGGGAAAGTGCCGATTTTATCTATTTCATACAATCCGGGGCACTCAGGCTGGATTACCAGCTTGAAGATGGCCGCAATCTGGTGCTTGATTTTTTATGGCCCGGCAGGGTTTTGGGCATTGTAGAAAACGATGTTTACGCTTGGTCTGCCATTGCGCTGGTGGACGTACACCTCAAGCGCCTGCGCCGGAGTGCCGTGCAAACCCTTGCCCAGAACTATCCGGGCATAACGGATTTACTGCTCAAGCAGAAAACAGCCTCCCTTATGGCGGCCAAAAACCATATTATTCTGATGTCCCACCCAACAGCGACCAGCAAACTGATCGGTTTTCTGCTCGATTACAGCAAACAGCCTGAATACTTCAACCAAGCAACGCAGGTGTTAACGCTGGTTATGAGCCGTAAGGATATTGCCGATTATCTGGGCATGACGTTTGAGACAACCAGCAGAATTTTCAAATATCTGGAAACCAAGAATTACATCAAAAAAATCAACCACCGGCAGATACAACTCAACACCCGCATGCTGCTGGACCCATAACCTGTTCGGCCAAACCTACCTGCGCGGCATAATCCAGATCAACCCATCATCTTTTTCTGGTCATAGCTTTGGAAGACCTTATTTTACACCGCTGCGCAGATCATAAACACGCCTGCTTTTTCAGACTTTTTTATATTCTACGCCCCTGTTCTTCCTACAGTTTACTGAAAAACCACTGTGCCAGTCTGGCACTTCCGGTCGTTTAGGCAGCCTGAATTCGCCCTGTATGGATGGGTCGCCAAATTGGCATATCTAGACTGGAGCAATACCCGTTAAATCACTGCTTCGTTACCGGTAAGGCGCTGAAAGGATAATCGTCTCCAGCCGGCCACACGAGGATCGGTCAGGGTGAAAAAACAGTCTTTTCCATATCTCTACACGCAGGACCTCTGGTATTTTGGGCTATCATGCGTTCTGGGCTGCATAATCAGCTTCCCCCGCGCAGCTCTGGCGGATAATAGTGCCGAAATTGCACAATTGCGCAGCATGGTTCTGCAACTTCAGGCACAGGTTAAAGACCTGCAGAAAAACCAGCGGACACCCCGTAGCCCCCTCCGCCACCAGCCCCGTGCGGAACAGAGCCCCACCAGCCACTATGCCTCTGGTCAACAGGCTTCTGGCACAGCGGGCACACGTCTGGCACGCTCCCCCTCCATGCCAAGCCAGCAGACGGAAGAACTGGCAGGGCCAATCCGGATCAACAACCAGCCAGTCGAACCATTTTCTGCCGACCCTGCCCCCACAACCATGGCGCAGGACACGCCAAGCGTTAAAAACATCAACCTGTCTTCTTCCAGCCCTACCGCGCTCACCCAGACAGAAGTGGACAGCCTACCCCCTATTTTTAAAATTGGCTCAGTCTCAGTCAAACTGGGTGGTTTTGTGGATATGTCCAATATCTACCGAGATAAAAACCTGACCTCAGGCCCTGCAACCCCTTGGGGTGCCTTCCCTTACTCCGGCAACCCCAATGCCCATGCCTCCGAATACCGCCCGACCGCCCAGCTCAGCCGCTTCAGCCTGCTGATTGAGGGCAGACCCGCCCGGGGGGTTACCGTTGAAGCTTACGTGGAAAGCGATTTTGGCGGTTCTGGCAGCAATTCCAATGCCGTGCAGACCAACAGCTACGTGCCCAGAATGCGACAGGCCTATCTGGCGGCAGACGACCGGGATCTGGGCCTGCACTTTCTGGCCGGTCAGGCATGGAGCCTGACCACGGGCTACACCAGCACCCTGCTGCGCAGGCACGAACAACTCCCCCCTGTTGTGGATAGCAACCTTATTCCCGGCGTAACCTTTACCCGTGTGCCTCAGGTGCGCTTTATCAAGGACTTCCACCGCAAGTGGTGGCTTGGCCTGTCAGTTGAAACCCCGCAGGCTACCCTTGGGTTTGATGATTCCACGCTGGATTCCGGCGGCAACATTCCACCCGCCATGGGGCAAACGTCTGGCCCGCATGTAATCTATAACAGCACGGGTACAGGCATGCTGGACCCCGAAGCCCATTATAGCCTTGATGCCGCGCCGGATATTGTTCTCAAGACTGCGGTGGACACTTCTGCCGGGCATTACGAACTATACGGCTTGGCACGGTGGTTCCGCACTATTGTTGTCAATGGTGGGGGCAGTGGGGGGCTTGGTGGTCAGGCGCATTCCCGGGTTGCCTTTGGGGGCGGTGTTGGTGGCTCCATGGCTGTGCCGCTTCTGTCTGGTAAAATGCAGCTAGTGGGGGATGTGCTGGCAGGCAGAGGAATTGGCCGTTACGGCCCCAGCCAGTTACCCGACATGACCTTCCGCAGCACCGGCGCACCCGCCCCCCTGCACGAAATTATTGGCTCCCTTGGCCTGATCGGCCACCCGACGGACAACCTGCTCCTGTATTCCTATGGTGGTGTGGAAGCCGCCCACCGCACGGTGTATGAAGGAGCTGATGGCAACTATTACGGCTATGGCTCCCCCAATGCCAGACTTTCGGGCTGCTCCCTGATGATGGGGGTCTGCAATGCCCAGACCCAGTCCCTTATATCGTACACAATGGGTGGGTGGTGGCACCTGCTGGATGGGCATTACGGTAGTGTTATGGCGGGCCTGCAATATACCTATGTTCGCAAATTTGCTTTTCGGGGCGTGAATGATACCGGAACCACAACCCGACCAACCGTAAACGGCAACACGGTTTTTGTAACCTTCCGGTATTATCCTTTCCAGAACTAGGCCAGAAGCAGGCTGGGGACTTGAAATACCTGAAGACAAAAACCGGAAAACACAGGGGCCTACAGCTCCCCCTCGCCCTGCTTGGCCGGGATTAATCCAGCCTTACAGGGGGGCGAATAAATGTTTCAATCCTGTCCGCAAAAATGGAGGCCAGACCACGCAGTAATCCGTACAGTTCAACCTGATGTTTTCTGTAAAGCATGATATGGCCAATACGGGCAGAGAGCCCGCGCATAAAGCCGCCCCCCAACACACGCCCACCCGGCAGGGCCGCCCAGCCATTATAATTGCCCAAGGCAACAATAGCCCCCTTGTTATGAAAAATGCAGCCAGGCACTTCTTGACCGTGCTCAATCCAGGCAGGCAGGTGCCGGGCAAGGTGAATGGCCTGCTGGCGGGCAACCTGCGCGGTTGCTGGCAAAGGGTCATCCACAATAAAGGAGCAGTCCCCCATTGCAAAAATCCGGTCGTCATCCACTGAGCACAGGTTGGGTTTAACCTGTATCTGCCCTGCACGATTGAGCGATAGCCCCCCATAGGCACGCGTAACTTCCGGCGCTTTAACCCCAGCAGCCCAGACACGCAGCATGGCAGGCACATGCGTGCCATCCTTGAGGATAAAGCCGCTCTGATCCGCCCCTGCCACTCTGGCCGATGTGCGCACGGTTACCCCAATACGTTCCAGCTCCTGCTGCGCTGCCACGGAAACAGATTCGGGAAAAGCCGGGAGAATACGTGCACCGGACTGAAGCAGCGTAATACTGAGTTTGGGCGGCTCCTTACCAAAGGCATGCAGGCTGACCGGATCCACGATTTCGAGCGATTTATGCAGCTCCGCAGCCAGCTGGGTGCCCGTTGCACCGCCACCAACAATGGCAATATCCAGCTTGGATGTGCTGGCGAACGCCTTGAGCAGTTCCATGCGGAACTTCTCGTTAAAAGAATTGGCTTCGACCAGATTATCAATAAACAGGCAGTTTTCCTTAACTCCCGGTGTACCAAAATCGTTCGCGCAGCTCCCCACCGCCAGCACTACGGCATCATATGTCAGTGTCCGGCTTTCCAGCACCGGCGTGCCATCGGACGCATGAAAAGGGCTTAGAGTTACCTGCCGTTTCTCCCGATCCAGAGAGACGACCTCACCGGGCCAGAACTCAAAATGGTTGCCGCTGGCCTGCGACATAAAACTGATCCGGTCATTTTCGTTCATGACCGTCCCTGCCGCAAAACAATGCAACATGGGCTTCCACACGTGGCAGAAGCTTTTATCCACCAGTGTAATGCGGGCCTTACCCTGCCTGCCCAGCGTTTTACCCAGACGCGTTGCAAGAGCCAGCCCGGCCACACCACCGCCAACAATAAGAATTTCAGACCTGGATGCCATCGGTTTTACCAACCTCTTTAAAAAACACGCAGAATGGAAGAGCAGCCAAAAGGGTTTCCCGCATGGGAAACACAGAAGAATTATTTTAGTCCGGGAGTTTCAGTCTGATACTTTTATAAAAAAGTATCTTATTCAGTCATTATTTTTTTGAAAAACCCGGTGGAATATCACTTCCACCGGGCTGTGTTCATCAGAACGGTGCGTCAATATCAACAGTGTTGATCAGCTTGTGGTTAACAAACTCCTTGATCCCCAGACCGATCAGCTCACGGCCATAGCCGGAACGGGCAATACCCCCGAACGGAAGATCGGCCTTTGGTGCCAGCGGATGGTTGATAAACACCATGCCTGTGCGGATCCGGGCTGCAACACGCGCACCACGCGCCTCATCCCGCGTAAAGACAGACCCACCCAGACCATAGGGCGAATCATTGGCAATACGCACGGCGTCATCTTCATCTTTCGCACGGTAAAGCTGTGTTACCGGGCCGAAAAACTCCCAATGGCGGGCTTCGTTATTCTCATCCAGACCGGTCATGAGCAGCGGCTGGAAGAACGCGCCCTTACCCGGCACGGGAGCACCGATAACTTCTACCTTTGCGCCATGGCTCATGGCCCGTGTTACCTGATCGTGCAGGTCATCCTTGGCACCCTGGGAAGAAAGCGGAGCCAGTGTGGTGGCTGGGTCCATAGGGTCACCCGCCTTAAGCTCGGCAACACCTTTTTTGTACAGCTCCAGAAAGCGGTCATACACGGCATCAGCCACAATCAGGCGCTTGGCAGACACACACACCTGCCCTGCATTCCAATGGCGGCCCAGCACGGCCCATTTGGCAGCCTTTTCAACATCGGCATCATCCAGAACAATAAAGGCGTCTGCGCCACCCAGTTCCATGGTTGCCTTTTTAAGGGCTTTGCCCGCCGTGCCTGCGATAATAACGCCAGCACCTTCGGACCCGGTCAGGGCCACGCCGCAAACGCGGGGGTCATTCAGGATCATGGCTGTATGCGGGCGCGCAGCATACAGGTTGCGGAACAGACCTTTTGGCAGACCGGCTTCTTCCATCAGGCTCTGGCAGGCTGCTGCACACTGCGGCAGGTTGGAAGCATGCTTGAGCAGCACGGCATTACCAGCAGAAAGCTGGGGCGCAATAATGCGCACAACCTGATAGAAGGGGAAATTCCAAGGTTCAATTGCCAGCACAATACCCAGCGGTTCATGCACCAAAGTGGCCTTGCCTTCCGAGGGATCGGCAACCGGCAGGGCTTCAGGCTGGAGCAGTTTTTCGGCAAATTTTGCGTAATATTCAAAAATTTCGGCTGAAAGAATCACTTCTTTTTTGGATTCTTCAAACAGCTTGCCCATTTCCAGCGTGCCAAGCAGGGCATATTTATCCACATCCCGGCGCAAAATGGCGGCGGCGGCCGTCATGACCCGTGCACGTTCTGCAAAGGATGTTTCGCGCCAGCTTTCATAAGCTGCGTGAGCCTGTGCCAGTGCGGTCTGCACTTCCGCATCCGTTGCATCGGGGAATGTGGCTAGAACTTCGCCCGTATAGGGGTTTGTTGACGCGTAGGCCATTTTTTCCTCACAAGTATTAAAAGTCGCCAAGGCAGAAGTGTGCACAATCTACCCCGCACCCGATGCGCGACCGCGCACAACATCGGGGCGATTAAAAATAGACCAGTCTATTTAATTGTTGGCACATGAGAAGCAGCCGGATGCTGCCCGCTTCTTGCGCCCACAACCTGGAACAACAGTGCACGACCATAACTCCACACAAACAGCACCCCGCCAAAACCGTGGCTTGCTGGTTTGTGCTACTCATGTTGTCTATATATGTATGGATATAGATGCGGTCAACGACGAAAATAGACCGATCGGCTCATATCCGCCCTGCACGTTACGCACATGCTTGTAACAAAAGCATTTTAAAAAAGACCAAACCGGGTCGGTTTGAGTTACACGACCCGCCGGATCAGGGCAGAAGGAGCCGCTGGGACGCCTGCCATGTTTTTTCAAACGGCTGGGAGCGGTGCGTAATCTTGACCATTAAGGTCGCGCCAAGCCAGAGCTGGTATAAAGCCCCCGCCAGTGCCTGAGCCTCCATACCGCGCTGGACCGAGCCTTCCTGTTGCCCTTCCGCAATGGTGCGGGCAATGCGGTCTATGGCTTTGGCTGTGCCGGTATCCAGAATTCTCCGCATGCGTTCGGACAAGTCAGATACTTCTGCTGCCAGCTTAACAATCAGGCATTTATCGCCTGTTTTCCCATCCACATGCGTTTCCTGCCAGAAGCGGAAATATGCAAACAGCTGGTCCGCTGCATTACCAACATCGGGTGAGAACAGAGTGTCCATTTTTTGCAGATAATCATCCATGTAAATCCGCAAAAGCTCTTCGCCAAAAGCCTCCTTCGAATCAAAATAATGGTAAAATGATCCTTTGGGGATACTTGCAACTTCCAGTATCTGGGAAATGCCTACAGCAGAAAACCCACGCTCCCCAACAATAGACCGTGCGGCTTCTACAATACGCCTTTTGGCTGCATTATGCTTTTCTACAACACTCATGCGTATTTAATAGAGTATCTACAGTGCTCAGTCAATACAACTAGACCGATCGGTCTATAAAAATCCCCTTTTACTCTGCCGAATTCTTTGCGCCATGCCGGCACCAAAGAGCCTCTCCGGCTCCATGCCCCACATACTCATCACATTGCTGCTCATGCGCTTAACCTGCTGTGCAAAGCGTTCAAAATCTGTTCCAATTACGGCATGGCCACCGCACAAACATCTGCCGCATCCCCGATCAGGAAGGTTCTTTCCGTCGTTCTGTTCAATCTGCTTGTCTATATTGTTATAGGCATGCCCAATGCGGTCCTGACCATTTTTGTGCATACAACGCTGGGCTACAGCACAACGCTGGCCGGGCTAACCTTTGCCCTACAATATCTGGCCACCTTTGCGGCCCGCTCCTCCGCTGGACGGCTGGTGGACAGAATAGGCCCCAAACCCGTGGTTATTGGCGGGTTACTGACTTGCGTCTGTTCCGGGCTGCTCTTGGGGGGGGCGGGTCTGCTGCCATATGCCCCCTCTGCTTCCCTTGCCATTATATTGCTCAGCCGCCTTTTTCTGGGCTGGGCAGAAAGCTGGACAGCAACGGGTGTTATCATCTGGAACATCCACCGCGTGGGGGCCGAGAACACAGCACTGGCCATATCATGGAACGGAATATGCTCTTACGGGGGCATTGCTCTGGGGGCACCGGTTGGTGCGGCACTTGCACTCCTGCCTGCACCGTATGGGGGGCTGGTCTCGGTTGGTGCCCTTTCTGCCGCATTACCACTATTCGGGCTTGCCCTTATTGGCTTTTACCACGGAGCCCAGCCTCACCCATCAACTGAAACACCTATTGCTTTCAGCAAGGCATTGCATCTGGTTCTGTGGCACGGCTCGGCCCTTGCCGCAGGCTCTATCGGGTTTGCCGCCATCTCGTCTTTTCTGGCACTGTATTATGCAGCCCATCATTGGACTGGCGCGGCTACGGCACTTGCTGTTTTTGGCATCGTGTTTGTGTGTATCCGGTTTTTCTTTGCGTCCCAGATCAAACGGCGTGGAGGCGTGTTTGTCGCCATTGTTTCCTTGCTGGTCGAAGCGATTGGACTGGTTGTTATTGGTGTTTTTCCGTCCCATACCAGTGCATTGCTGGGGGCAGCCCTAACAGGGGCAGGCTTTTCGCTTCTGTTCCCGGCATTAGGGGTTCTGGCAGTTAACAAGGCAGGCCCTCATAACCGTGGTGCCGCACTCAGCGCTTATTCCATCTTTCTGGACCTGGCCATTGCGTGTTCGGGCTTTACACTCGGGCCTATCATTGAACTTGCAGGCTACCCCGCCATGTTCCTGGCCAGTGCTACCTGCTGCCTGGTCGGGGCCATGATCAGCCACCTGTTAACACGTGCGCCAGATCACACCTAAGCGGGCTTAACCCCAGACATAAAAAAAGCCGCCCCGAGAGGCGGCTTCAGACAGCATTTCTGCTGGTCTGGTCTTAAACTGCCTTGAGATTGACAGCAGACTTTTTGCCGTTACGGCCAGCTTCGATTTCGTAAGAAATCTGCTGCCCTTCGCTGAGCGAAGCCATACCTGCACGTTCGAGAGCAGTAATGTGAACGAACACGTCCTGCGCACCATCCTCAGGCTGGATAAAACCGAAACCCTTGGTCGAATTAAACCATTTTACGGTGCCTGTTGCCATAACTAGGCTCCTTTTTAACGTCGTGGTCGCGCACAGAACACGTGCGCAATCGTAACTTCTAACAGGACAAGGCTGGCACAACGCGCACCAACTCGCCTTATAAGAGCATCCACTCTATATTTTTCCCACACCTCCAATACAAAGGCAAGTTATTATTTTTATAATGGACATAATTTTATTTTATGAGATCAAGAAATTTATACATGATATTGAATTTGTTACACCTCATTAATTTACATATCATTCCAATTTATTTTTACACATCTCTTTTTTTATAATCTTTTAAAGGCTGCTCCTTTCCATAGCCCCTTCCCCAACATTGCCCCTGCATGCTGGATGGAAACCACAGTTCGCGTTATGGAGCACTCTTTGGTCCATACAAAACACCAAGGCCTGTCTGCATGCCCCACTCCTCCGCCCCACAAAACCAGACAACGGGTTCTGATGGTGTTGTCTGGAAAGATTTTCCTCAGGCGGCCCTTCTTAACCTTGTAACAACAGAAATCGTGCGCAATTTTGCACGCCCGTTACAAGATGATAACCGGCGCGTACATGCCCCTACGCTATTTGCGGCTTTAGGGAGTGTTTGTGGGTTTTCCGCCCAAACCAGCCTGCTGGCGCTCATACATTCTGGGCAACGGCCGGAGCAGGATATAATGGCCCATACACTGGCTGGGGGGCGGACCTTTCTGTTTGGTGAGCAGCTCAACCAACTGCTGATGCAAGGTGACGCCAGTGTGCATAACCCCGGCCTGTGGCCCTGCCTGAGTGGGTCAGCACTCCAGAACGGCTGCTCTGCACAGGATCTACCGGACCTGAATGCCCAGTTTGCAAGCGTTGCCAGCCGTCTGGGCACCGCAGAAGAAGGCATGCCTGATGTTGAAGCCCACTTCCGCCCCCTGATCGCTACAGAAAACCTGCGCGAGGCCATGTGGGCATACGTGGAACCTATTTTTCAGCAGGATTACCCCGATCAACCCGGACCATATGGCCCGCTCCCAAAGCCGTTCTGGGGCTCCGCCATGACCGTTGCCACAGGCATGCTGTTCAACACCATGTTCAAGGTCATGGACACGCGCATTGCCATGACCATTATCCTGCAATCCGCCATTTTTGGTTCAAAAATTATAGAAGCCTGAAGCAGCGGCCCCAACCCGGTCAACTCACGAGTTGACCGGCCTTGTCTGCCTTACGGGCTTTACGGCGGGCAAGGCGTTCCTTCATGGCCATCCGCTCATAGCGGATTCTCTGACGCACCCAGTTCAGAATACCGGAAGACATCAGCACAATAATACCCACGAATGTCCAGCCATCCAGCGGCTGGCGGAATACGAGGTAGCTCAAAGCCACCCCCCACACCATCTGGCTGTACTGCGGCAGCGCAACACGGTTGGCAGGTGCTCTGGCTGTTGCCATCATCATCATCAACTGCCCCAAAGCCGCAAGAAAGCCATAACCAAACAGATAGACCCATGCTGTCGTTGTGGCAGGCCATTGTGCATGCAGCCCCATAAGCAGCCCATTGCCAACCAGAGGACCAATCAGGCTTGAACCAAACAGAGACAGGCGCGTGGGCTCCTTATCCGCCAGACGATAGGCAATAACACTGCCAGCGTTGGCAAAAGCTGCGATCAACGCACACAGATGCCCCCATTGCAGCGCCCGAAGCCCGGGGCGCAGAACAATAAGAACCCCGACAAACCCCAGCACAACCGCCAGCCATGCCCAGAATGACACTTTTTCCTTGAGCAGCAGCACGGACAGGATTGTCACAAACAGCGGCATAAGAAACATAAGCGAAAGGGCTTCGGGCATGGGGAGCAGCATAAACGCTTCCACACTGGCAGCCGTAGCAGCAAACACACACCCTGCACGCAGCAACCACATGCCCCATTTTTGCGGCCTGACGATATCCAGATAGGATTCACCGGACCTGCGGATAAAGGGCAGAATAAGAAAACCAAAAACCCCGCCAGAAAAAGCCACTTCAAATGGATCAAGCTGGCCAGCCAGCAATTTGGAAAATGCATCACTCACTGCAAAAGACGCATAAGCGCCAAAGGCCAGAGCCATGCCGGAAAAAAGAGTCTTTGTGTCCATTGAAGCCGCTATATCTGTGAGAAAAGTCCTGTATTCAGGACAATATTTGGTAGCAATAAGGGCCAGCTAGCACAAAGTAAAACGGTAATTTTTGCGCTGTATTTCTGGCATCAGGTTTTTCAATCAATCCCATGTTGCGCATAAGGCAAAATCAGACCGACAGAAAACACCTCTTTTGCACCATGCGGAGCCCGCTACCTCAGGGTAGAGGAGCATCCGGTGCGTCACCCGCAAGATCCTTCACCAAAAACCACCATTTTTCACGCGTTTTTTTATTCTGTTTTGCGTGATACATGGCCTTATCGGCCCGTTTGAGCAAACTTTCGGCATTTTCACCATCCTGCGGGTACAATGCTACCCCCAGTGTCATACCAACAGTTGCGGTGTCCTCCACTGTAACCGGAAAAGGCTTTTCAACTGCTGTATGCAGCGCGGCCAGCACAACTTCCACCTGCTCAACCGCCTGCGTGGGTGTCAGTCCCTCAAACACCACAACAAACTCATCCCCACCCAACCGGGCAACAAAATCTGTCTGGCGTATCCGGGCTTGCAGGTTTTGCCCTAGTTGCTGCAAGAGCCTGTCCCCAGCTTCGTGCCCGTATGTATCATTCACCTGTTTAAAGCCATCCAGATCAATCATGCCAATGGCAACACTGGTCGTCTGGCGCTGCGCACGGGCAAGAGCTTGCGGCAGATACTCCGTAAGCGCCAGACGGTTGGGCAGGCCGGTCAGCATATCATGCCGGGCGCGGGCAGCTTCCTGCTCCTGCAAACATTCAATGCGCTGTTTCACATCAAGCTTGTCCAGCGCATGGCCCAACAGGCTGGCAACCCGTTTGCACAATGCAATGCTTGGCGCATCAAACACCTGCGCCTGAGGGGAAACAAAGGTCATGATCGTCCATATCTGGCCATCACGCCAAATGGGTGCGCACAGCACCGCACGCCAGTTATTGGTGCGTATAAACTCAAAGCAGGGACTATTGGCCTGCTCTGCAAGTTCATCGTTGCTATAAGCAAGATCCTTGTCGCGCCATGCGCGCATAATCACCAGCGGCTGGGACAGGGAGCAGGATTGATCCAGACAGTTGTTGATCTGCTCTATCCCTTCGGTACCCTCCCCGGCATGGGATAAAACCTCCAGATGCCCTACATCGCTTACTCGACCAATCCAGACCGCATGGAACAGCGTATCCCGCACCAGATCCAGACAGGCCCGGCGACACATCTCGCGTTCATCCGTGGCCAGCAACACGGCATCTGCCGCGTTCACCAGTGCATGGTACAAACGCCTTGCGACATCCCTGCTGGTCACATCCTCAAGCGTCCAGACAGAAATATCATTTTGCAGATCAGACAATTTTACGCCTGAGCAATCAGCAATCAGAATCTGCCCATCGGAGCGGGCAAGGCGCACGCCGGTTATCCGCACTGTACGCTTTTGCGCAAGCTGCTCATAAAACTCGGCAATACGCTCGAACTCGGCCTGGTCTGCGTACAGAATTTCGGTTGATTGACCAACAAGGGCATCAGGCTCCAACCCAAACATATGCGTGGCATATGAGTTGGTCATCTGAACAACCCTGTTTTTTACAAGAAGAATCCCAACAAGGGAATTATCCAGCAAAGCGGTTTTCAACTGCTGGCTGTAAATCCTATCCAGCCCCATGGAAATATTAATGCAGACTTCCTTGAGCAGGATCTGGAGCTGATCATCAAAAATATCTGCTTTTTCATGATAAACACTAAAAACAGCCCAGACCTTGCCATCCCTGTAAATCGGCAGAGCCGTATTGGAACGCAACCCCAGCTTGAGCGCGCGTTCTTTCCACGGCGCAAGGGCGGCGTTACTTGAGAAAGACGCATTAAAAATAGGTAGCCCCGTGCGCCAGACCTGACCAATAGTACCCCCGCCCTTCCGGCAGGTCCCCCCGCGCGGAAATGGCAATATTATTCAGATACGCCCGCGCACCGCTTATTGCGAGCATCTGAAACCACTGCGCTTCATCCGGTCGGGCAATAAGGGCAATTCTAAAATGAGTATAGCGTATGGCCATATCGCAGATTTCCTGCAAAAGCCCCGCTTCATCATTTGCCTGACTGGCACATTGGCTGGCCTGTGCCATAAACATGTTAAAATCGGTCAGCCTGCGCAAATGCGCCATCTGCTCACGATCACGCCGACGGATTAAAAACTCCCCGACGAGCAATAACAGGACAAGCAGCAGGGCCTCCGCACTCCAGCGCGCGGGAGCCTGCTGGCTATATGCGTGCCACACGCGCGAGGAAGATACCAGCGTCTGCACAACAAACGGGTAACCCGGCACAGGGGCCAGCGCGACCATTTCCGGCTTTACAGACAACAAAGGGTGAACCTGCACCTGCATATGCAGCAAATGGGTCAGGGACTGCCCGCTCCGGGTATCAATAACCGTAAAATCCCAGTTCCGGTAATCCGGTGGCAGTTCCTGCTCATCCAGAAACCTGCTGAGCCGGTAAGGAGACCCTAAAAAATATCCCGCTTTTCCACCGTCTTTTTCGCGCACCCGCATTGGCAGCACGACTGTTCCCAGACTTTCCGAATAATGCACAGGCCCCAGAAGGTGATGTGGCATTTTGGGAACGGGCAAAAAATCCCGTAATGGTTCATCCAGCGCCTTTTTCTGCTCCGAGCTGGACCATTGTATGCTCTCACCATCAGCCCCCAGAACGCTAAAAGTCGAGTAAGTCGGGCGCGAAAGCAGATAGTGCCGAAGCGACAGTTCAACCTGGGGAGAAAGAGGAGTGCCAAGCTTGTCATCCGCACCGCGCAGCGCGGCCAGCGCCATATCCAGCTCGGTAAAGCGGGTATCCAGCCGCTCCATAATCAGGTTGGCATAAGCCTGACTATCCCGGCGGGCAGCCTCGTTAATTCTGGAAATGGCATGCTGGTATTCATCAAACTCAACGGCTGTACCGCAGATTGCCACAACCAGAACCGGCAGCCCGTAGCTCACCATCATTTTTGCCGGCTTTTTTATGGCTCTGAAAACCTGAGAAGCCACGACAAAGAAGGATGGGAATGGACTCACGCGCATGACCATATGCTGGATTTTATAACAAGCTCACAGGCAATATATACGACGCTATGCCAGAGACTCTATGTTTTTTAAGTAATGGATACAAATATTTTACAGATTTTTTGCAAAAATCAGCACGCGGCCCAAATTCATAAAAAGTCAAACCAAATATGGATTAAATTTTCTGGCCACTCGCATGCGCTGCATCACGTCTTTGCAAAATCCAGACATGCTCAAACCCCGGTTCTTTTCCCTTTATGCCTCTGGGCACAGGCAGGCGCTCAATACTCTCGATATTATAAGTCTGCCCGTAATACCGCTCCACATCATGCGCCATAACGGCATAGGGCGGACCAGACAGGCGGGACTGATCATATTCAACACAAATCAAAAACTGTTCTGATTTACAGGAAATTTCCATAACATGCTGCGCATAACGCACGCGTATATCCTCAGGTAATGCCACCAGAGCAGCCCTATCGTAAACCGCATCAACCGGACCGAGTATGGCATGTGTCAGCACAAAAATATCTGCTACAAAAATTTTTATATCAGGACCTTCAAACACCATGATTTCTGGAGACAGAGAAAACACAGCGGGTTGAATCCCCAATTCAGCAAAAAGCTGTTCAACCGCCAGGCGGCTCAGTTCCACACCGACAACTTTGTACCCCTGTTCTAGAAGCCAGTGGATATCCATTGTCTTCCCACATAATGGCACAAAAACCCGGTCCCCCGGAGCCAAACCGAGCCTGGAAAAATACTGCACCAAAGCATGATGCGGGCAAGGAGTATGAAACCCGATTTCGTTTTGACGCCATTTTGCAAGCCAGAACTCTGCGTTCATGAATACACATGCCTCCGCCAAAACAAATAATTGCTCACCGCGCGTGGGGCGCCAATAAAATAACAACCGTACCCAGCAGGCATAAACCCACACCCAGAAAATCCCACGGGTCTGGTCGCGCTCCTTCTGCCAGCCACATCCAGAAAACCGCCACCAGAATGTAAATACCTCCATAGGCCGCGTAAGCACGCCCCGCCACGGATGTATCAATCAGGGTTAAAAGATACGCGAACAGAAGCAGGCAACAACACCCCGGCACAAGCCAGAGGGGCGTTTTTCCCAAACGCAGCCACCCCCAGAAGGCAAAACACCCGCCGATTTCAGCTATTGCAGCAGCCAGAAAAATTAAGCCTGTCTTCATACTCTCTTGTCGCAACCATCTATCTGATCCTTCACCGCTCCTTTAAAAGAGGGCCGGATAACGGATCCTGTCTGCATATCACGCTTCAGAGCAAAAACCTGACATTAAAATTAAGCCATTTAAACCAGTCAGGCACCGTATGAAGCAATGCTTTACCTTGTTTGTTTTTCTCCACAATCCACTAGCAAAACCCTGCTTTTCCGCCCCGGAGCAGGAGCGGGAAATTATCCTTTAAATAACTGTAAAATTAGATTTTTTTTACCTATTTTTAAAAAATATATGGACGCTCCACTGTTGTAACGCCAATGTGACAATGGTGGTATGAGAATCACGATAAGCTTCATGGTGGGGTTTTGCTGCGAAGCAATTCCCCCAGATCTTAAAACATTTTTGACGCCTTGCGATAACAATAAAAACATTACGTGTGTCATCACAAGGGAATATATACGACATGAGTTTGGTTATTTTTGACAAATTTATTGAATATAATGCACAAACACTAGAACTATATTTTATTTTTTCTGTTCTGTTTTATGTAACATGCCACTTTCTGAAAAATAATTTTCCAATTCCTCAGGCTTTCAACAAAATTTATTTGACTTTGCAATCACCCATATATTCAATTTTCAAAAGACCTCACACACCAAACCATGCCTTGCGCAATGCGGTTCTTCCATCTGGCATGAATGTCATGAGGCAGATGTCCCTCTGGTTTAGCCTTCTGCTTAAAGATTGAGTCCATGCCAGAACTTGCAAACCCGCTCACGCTCTCAGGCTATACCAACACGTTTTACGCGGCCATTCTTGAACAGGCGACTGATGGCGTCATCATCATTGATGACCAGAACAGGATTGTTTTTTTCAATGCTGCGGCAGAGCATTTGTGGGGGTGTTCGGCATCTGCGGTTCTGGGGAATAATGTTGACCTACTGATCCCCCTGGGGCACCGCCAGCACCATAATGACTATATTGAACACCATCGCAAGACGGGGATTCACCGCCTTGTCAACACCTCGCGCGAAGTTACGTTTGTTCGCAGCAATGGGGATTATGTTGCCGCAGAACTCTCGTTATCTACTGCTCTGATCGGGAAAGATAACAAACGCTATTACATGGCCTTTATTAAAGGTGTGACCGAAGAAGTCCACCGCCGCAAGCTACTGGAACTGCAAAGCGAGGTTTTTGCCGCACTCGCAGACTACACAACCATACACGATGTTGCAGATATGCTGTGCAGCAAGGTGGAAGAACTTGTTCCCAACAGCATAGCCACACTCCTGCACATTACCCCACAGGGGGGGCTCTCCATTCTTTCGGGGAAAAGCCTGCCCAGCAGCAAGGTCAACAAGCTGGACAATCTGGTTTTAAGTGCTTCGGATATCCAGACCCTGCGCGCAAACCCACACCATGCCTGCGCCCTGATCTGGACCCCAAAACAGGGTCAGAGCCAGCTCAACGATCTGCATGACTGCTGGGCATCGGCCATCTGCAACGGTGCGGGAGAACTGATCGGTATTTTTGCACTTTTCTCACGCAACAAGGAAAAAATCACTGACTGGCCGCAAAAAATTGTCACAGGGTGCATTCCGTCCTGCGCATCCATTATAGAACATGAAAAAACACTCTATAAAATCAATAATTTTAATAACATTGATTCCCTAACGGGGCTTCTGAACAGAACAGCCCTGTCCACCCGCCTGAGGCAGATGCTGGCACAGACTGGGCAGGCACCCTTTGCTATTCTGATGCTTGACGTTGATCTTTTGCAGGATGTCAACAATGTCATGGGGTACAATAGTGGAGACATCCTGCTCCAGACCATTGCCCGCCGCATTGCCGCTTTTTGCCGCGGGCAAAATCTGGTTGCCCGTTTGGGAGGGGATGATTTTGTGGTTGTCATGCCTGATGCAGACCGCAACAAAGCCTGCAAACTGGCCCATGACCTGAACTGCATATCCCGCGAGCCCATAGAGGTTAAGGGCCGTGATCTGGTTGCCTCCCTGAGCATAGGGATCAGCCTTTACCCCGATGATGGCACGGAAATAGAGGAAATACTGGGTGCTTCCGAAATTGCCATGCGGCAGACCAAAAAACAGGCCCGTGGCGGGTTTCGTTTTTTTGGCAAAGGCGGCAACAGCAATATGCGCGAACGCCTGATTATTGGCTCTGCCCTGCGCGAAGCATTGCAGAAAATGCAGCTTCATCTGGTCTATCAGCCCCAGATTTGCGCATTAACGGGCACCCTGTGCGGCGTTGAGGCACTCAGCCGCTGGTTCTTCCGCACTTTTCGTGATGGGTATCTTGTACTTAGGTTCCGGAACTGGGAAATCCAGAAAGTCGTTCACTTTCATGGATATTCCCCAGTGTCACGCCTTCGGTCTCTTGATCTTCCCCGTTCCCTCGTCGTTCGTCGTGTTGTTGCACTGGACAACAGAGTGGAGATCGAAGTCAGTCTGCGAAAGCGGAGTGCAGTGTGTCCGGACTGTCAGTGCCCGACACGACGCATTCACAGTTTCTATCAGAGAAAACTCGCGGATCTTCCATGGCAGGGCCGTCCAGCCACGCTGATCGTTTCTGTGCCGCGCTTTTTCTGCCAGACGATGCTTTGTCCACGTCGGACGTTTGTCATGCCCCTTGAGGGGATAACCGTGCGTCATGGCAGACAGACCACACGTCTTGCCGATCTTCATTATTATATCGCCCATACCCTGGGCGGTTCCGCTGGAGCACGAATGACCGTGCGCCTGTGTTGCCCCATCAGCGCCGATACTCTTGTCCGCCGTCTTCTCTCACGTGCGCAGAACACCACAAAAGGCATGGCCCGTACACGTGTGGTGGGGGTGGATGACTGGGCATGGCGGCGGGGACATCACTATGGAACGATTGTGGTTGATCTTGAGAAAAATGATGTCATTGACCTCCTGCCAGATCGGGACGCTGATACCCTTGCCCGATGGCTGCAGGTCCATCCCGGTATTGAAATCATTGCCAGAGACCGTGCCGGTGCTTATGCAGACGGATGCCGCAGAGGCGCACCATCCGCTCTTCAGGTGACAGACCGCTGGCATCTGCTGAAGAACCTGTCAGACGCTTTTGTCAGCATTCTGGACCGTTTTACGACAACAGTGAGGACCCTGACACGACAGCTGAACGTATCAACGGCAGTAAGCAAAATATCTGAAACAATCAGAGCGCATCCAGAAGAGGCGCAGGCGGTCGTCAGGTCAGCCTCTGGGGAACGACGTGATATTCTTTTCAAGGAAGCTCTTGCCCTGAAAGCAGAGGGACACAGCATTCAGGCTATCGCCACAACGATCGGGGTAGAGAGAAAAACCGTGCGGCGCTGGTTTCAGCGGGGCCATGCACCACCATGGAAAAGGACGGTTCCGCTACGCAGCATACTCGTGCCTTACGCAGCCCACCTGGAAAAGAGATGGTCCGAAGGATGTCGCAATAGTCGTCAGCTATGGCGGGAACTCCTGGAGCAGGGCTTTGCAGGACAATATGGCACCGTCTGGAAATGGGTGGCGACGCGACAGGGATGTTCCGCGAAACCCGTTCCTTCCGCGCATGTCGTTGCACCTCGGGGACGCAGACTTGCGCGGCTTCTCCTCGCAGAGGATCCGTTATCTGCCGGACAGGAGGGACTGCTGGTTCCTGCCCTTCTGGAAGCTGAACCGCACCTTGCCGTCACACTCTGCTGGCTCAGGAAAATGCAGACCCTGCTCTGTAAAAGGGGTGACACCTGCACGGGAGGCGATCTGAAGGCTCTGCTGGAAGAAGGAAAGACGACGCTGCTGTCACGTCTGATTCCCGCGCTTGAACGGGATGCGGCTGCCATTGAAGCGTCTCTTGTCACACCTTGGACAACCAGCCCGGTTGAAGGACAGATCAGCCGACTGAAAATGATCAAGCGAACCATGTTCGGAAGAGCAGGCTTCGAACTCCTCAGGGCGCGTGTCCTTCAGCCCGCATAATCAAAAAACATCATCACGAAAAGTGCGGAAGAACCCAGCCGCTGGCAGCACCCCACACTTGGCTTTATTCCACCCTCCACCTTTATTCCCATTGCCGAGGAAACCGGGCAGATTGAAGCCATAGGTTTATGGTCGCTGGATAAATCCTGCCAGCAGGTCATAGAATGGGAGCAGAACAATGTTTACGTTCCCATTGTCAGCGTAAACATGTCTGCCGTTCATTTTTGCAGCATGGACCTGCCAGACCAGATCCTATCCGTATTGCAGAAGTACAATCTGGCCCCGCATCGCCTGACCATAGAAATTACCGAAAGTGTGGCCATGCGGCAGGACCCCGAAACAGCCGCCAACCTGACCGCCATCCGCAATATTGGTGTTGGCCTGTCCATGGATGATTTTGGTACGGGCTTTTCGTCCCTGTCGCGGCTTGCACAACTCCCGCTGACAGAGATCAAAATCGACCGTAGTTTTATTGAGAATTTTGAAAACAACATCAGTTCTCTTGTTGTGGCAGAAGCGGCAATCAACATTGGCAAACGCCTTGGTATCAAGGTCGTTACAGAAGGTGTTGAGCACGAAGCGCAGGAAACCAAGTTGCAACAACTGGGTTGCGATATTCTGCAGGGCTATTTTTACAGCAAACCCCTCCCCGCAAAGGACATGCCCCTCTGGCTGGACACATTTCCCGCCAGACGGGCCATCTCCCCCTTGGCCTGAGCGGGCCTGTTCTTTTATAACTCTTTTACCACGCAGGCATGGCGCGCTTCTTCTCACGCACGGCGCCATGCGCACTCATTTTATGACACTTGCCAGACACCACACGTTCAGACACTTTGCCAGCCATGATCAGTCCTTTGGCCACCCCCATACCCCAAAACGCACAACCAGTATTGTGTGAGACCGAGCTGGTGGCTGTTCTGGTCAGTATCAGCAACAATACGCCACACATTCTAACGCTGGAGCATGGCTGCTCCTTTCCGTCCGGCCCGCTTATGGTGGAGCATCGCTCCTTGCAAAAAGGGATGCGCAACTGGGTGGAACACCAGACCGGCCTCAAGCTTGGTCATACAGAACAGCTTTATACCTTTGCCGACCCCCTGCATGGGCAGGGCCACCAGATGGTGCAGATTTCCTACATGGCGTTCATCCGCCAGAACTGCGACCACAGTCTGGCCGAGCGTTCCATTTATGACTACTTCCCATGGGAAGACCGGCGGGATGCAACAACCTGTCCATTGCTGCATACCATTGCCACGCGCCTCAAACAGTGGGCCGCCGGTAACACGCAGCGCTGGCAAAGATGCACCACTGTTTTTGGCCTTGAGGACCACGCCTGGAACGATGAACTCAGCCTCCAGCGTTATGAACTGCTCTGGGAGGCCGGGCTTGTGCCCGAATCCTCGTGGCAGAATGGCGCGCACCTGCCGGGCCTGAGCATGCACCGCGACTACCGGCGCATTCTGGCCACAGCACTTTCACGCATGCGGGCAAAAATACGCTACACACCGGCAGTGTTCGACCTACTGCCCCGGCAGTTTACCCTGTTGCAACTTCAACAGGCCATGGAGGCTCTGGCAGGGCGCGCCATGCACAAACAGAACTTCCGGCGGCTTGTGCAGCAGCAAAAACTGGTCAGCCGCACCGCGGAATACGATTCCCCCCCACAGGGCCGGCCAGCACAACTGTATCAATTCGCGCCCGAAACAGCTGAACACTGCTATCTGGCAGGGGCCAAACTTCCTTTACCTGCCATCTCCTGAAAAAGTGTTTGGTTCGACCCTTGCAATTCCTGAATGCTATATATACTCAATAAGAGCATATATAGCACGGGAAATGGAACACAACCATGTCTGCCTCTCTCATGCCCAGCAGGGATGAATTATACCATCCTGTTGCCCACATTATGCTGCGGGACCAATGGGAAGCCAATTACGCGGCGGATATTGAAGCCATCCTGCGCTTGAAGCAGGAAAAAAACGCCGTCATTCTGGCCCATAATTACCAAACACCGGAAATCTTCCATTGTGTGGCAGATATTCGGGGCGACAGTCTGGCTCTGGCGCGTGCGGCACAAACGGTGGATGCCTCTACCATGGTGATGGCGGGCGTGCATTTTATGGCCGAAACCGCAAAACTGCTGAACCCGGAAAAAACTGTTCTTATCCCGGATGCTACGGCTGGGTGTTCTCTAGCCGAAGGCATTACCGCAGACAACGTGCGAACGCTCAAAAAGCGCTACCCCGGTGTGCCCGTTGTAACCTACGTTAACAGCACAGCCGATGTAAAAGCGGAAAGCGATGTCTGCTGCACATCGGGCAATGCACGCCGCATTGTGGAAAGTCTCGGTGTTCCCCGCGTAATTATGATCCCCGACGAGTTTCTGGCCCGCAACATCGAAGCCGAAACCGGCATAGAAATGCTGACATGGCCAGCCCACTGCGAAGTGCATGAACGCTTTACCCCGCAGGAAATCCGCCAGTACCGGCGCCTGCACCCCGATGTGAGTGTCATTGCGCACCCCGAATGCCCACCCGATGTGGTTGCAGAGGCCGACCATGCAGGCTCCACTGCACAGATGATCAGCTTTATTGACCAGACCAAACCGCAAAAAGTCCTGCTGGTTACAGAGTGTTCCATGAGCGACAACCTTGCGGCACTCTACCCGCAAACGCAGTTTGTGCGCCCGTGCAACCTGTGCCCGCACATGAAGCGGATTACCCTGTCCAACATCCGTCAGGCGCTGGAAACCATGCAGACGGAAGTGACCATCCCTGAACATCTGCAACACCCCGCCCGTATGGCGGTGGAGCGGATGCTGGCAATTTAAGCCCCCATACCGGAGCCTGACATGACCACAAACCTGCATCTTCCCACCCTTTTATGGGAACCCATTGTGCGCACCGCACTCATGGAAGATCTGGGAATTGGGGGGGATGTCACCACACAGGCGCTGGCCCAGCCGGGGCAGCAACTGCATGCCATCTTCCGCAGCCGCCAGAATGGTGTTCTGTGCGGGCTGGAAGGAGCCCGACAGGCGTTTGCCATACTGGACCCCAGCGTGCGCTTCAGCCAGATCAAGCAAGATGGCAACCAGATTGCACAAGGGGACGTTCTGGCCACCGTGGAAGGCAACGCCACCACCCTACTGGCTGGGGAGCGTACGGCATTGAACCTGCTGTCACACCTGAGCGGCATCGCGACGCATACGCACCATATTGTGCAAGCCGTAGCTGGCACCAAAGCCCGTGTGGCCTGCACCCGTAAAACCCTGCCGGGATTAAGAAGCCTGCAAAAATACGCGGTGCGCGCCGGGGGCGGGAGCAGCCACAGGCTCCGGCTGGACGATGCCATTCTGATCAAGGACAACCATATTGCCCTGTGTGGCGGCAACATACAAAAAGCCCTGCTTTCTGCCCGTACATATGCAGGACACCTGATGAAGGTGGAACTGGAAGTCGATACCCTCGAACAGCTTGAGGAAGCCCTGTCCGGCCCGGGGGCGGATGTCTATCTGCTGGATAACATGTCCGTACCCCAGCTTGAACAGGCCGTGCGCATGATTAACGGGCGCGCACTGGCCGAGGCCTCTGGCGGCATCACGCTCAAAACAGCCCCCGCCATTGCCCAGACCGGGGTGGATGTGCTCTCGCTCGGCTGGCTGACCCATAGCGTGCAGGCACTCGATATTGGTCTGGATATTGTGCAGAGCTAGGCACCGGCCCCTACCCTTCCGCCCCCCATAAACCCGGTAAAACCACTTTTTGCAGGCATGAACACACCACAGGGCACCCAGACTGCGGGCTTTCCGCTTGAGATACGAGTGCCATCCTCCTAATATGCAAAACGTAGAAGCACTGGTATTTTGCCAGCCCGCCATGCAATGCTCAAAGGTGCCTGTTAATGGAGTGGTCCGAAGAAATAATCGCCCAGCTTAAGGACCTCTGGGCGGAAGGTCTTTCAACGGCGGAAATCGGCAGGCGTCTTTCCATTACCAAGAACGCAGTGGTCGGCAAGGCGCACAGGCTGGGCCTACCGCCGCGGCCCTCCCCCATCCGGCGGAACGGCAGCAAACCCAAGGCAGCGGCCGACAAAGCCGAGCAGCCCACGCTTATTCCCCCCACACCGGAAGCCCCCGTTAGCCGCGCGACTGCTCCGGCTCCGTCCGTGGCACCTGCTACACAGCCGGTTGCTGCAACCACCGCGCCTACACCTGTTGCAGCCCCCTCCCCAGCACCTGCTGCTGCGACTGAAACGGGTACGGTGGATGATAAAACTGCCAGAAAAGAAAAAGCGGCACCCGTTACGCGCACCAGCGCCAAACCCAAAACACTGCTGCGCAGCATCTCGGACCCCGAACCACAAAAGCGCCGCGGCCCATCCTGCTGCTGGCCTATTGGCGACCCTGGCACACCGGGTTTTCATTTTTGTGGTGCAACGCCCATTCCGGGCAAACCCTATTGCGAGGAACACGCCCAGATCGCCTATGTGCGTCTGCGTGACCGCCGCGACAGTGTAGCCTGATCAGCCACACCCAAGCATGATGCCTGATGGTGGCACTACCACCACCATCAGGCTAACAGGCAGATAATCAGCCTTCAATCGCCTTAACCGGCTCAGCCGCGCTATCAGCCGTTTTGGTTGTGGCACTGCCTTCGGCCAGCATTTCCAGCTGCCCTGTAATCTGGCCACCATCTTCCACTTTCAGGCGATGGCAGGCGGCCTTACCCAGCAGGCGGCCGCTACCACGTACGGTCAACCCGCCACGTGCGGTCAGGGAGCCATCCACAGTACCGGCGATTTCCGCATTTTCCACTTCCACACCACCACGGAACAGGCCACCTGGCATAACGACCAGTTCCTTGGCCGTGATCATGCTGGATTCAACCGTCCCTTCAACCACCAGACGCTCTGCATCCTGCACCGTGCCCTGCACGCTAATGCCACGCCCGACAACCAGAGTACGCTGCTCCGGGCCATCCTTTTTCGGCTGGATCTGCGTGGGCAGGCCACGGGCGGCGGCAGCTCCGGGCATAGGCGGAATGCCAGCACCTGCGGGAAGAGAAGAACCAGACGGAAAAGGTGCACGACCCATAGGTGAAGTTTCCTTTGAATTATCAGAATGCGATACGGGAGCCCCAGCCGCAGAACTACCCTGAGCCGCCGCATTGGACGGAAGAACAGTGCCAGATGCCCCTGCCGGACGCGCAGAACCCTGCTGCACGGTAGAGGGTGCCTGTGTGTTTGGCTGACTATCTTCAGGCTTACGTCTTTTGAACAAGAAAATCCCCCGCCTTTCTGGCCGCCTGTATTCAGGCAGCAGTCCACGTTAACAAGCCGCTCCAACACCGGCCCGGCTTCCTTCAGAACATTTTCATGCACGGAGCCGTCCGGTAAGCAGCGCATGTTGCTTAAGCCTTACTGTTGCCCTTTTTGTGGCAGCGCGCTAGCCAAACAACCGCACAGATCATTTTTTCAGGAAAAAATTTTATCGCCATGACCGGTCAGGACACACAATACGACATTCTCGGTATTGGGAATGCCATTACCGATATTCTCGCCCGCACGGATGCCGCCTTCCTGCAAAGCCAGGGGCTCACGCCCGGCAGCATGACGCTGATCGACGTGGACCGGGCCAACGCACTGGAAGCCGCTCTGGCTCCCGAGCAGGTCATGGGTGGTGGTTCCGCAGCCAATACCTGCGTTGTTGCTGCACAGTTTGGCGCGCGCGTTGCCTACCTTGGCAAGGTCTCGCGCGATGATGCCGGGCTAAAGTTCACGCAGGACCTGCGCGATAACGGGGTGCAGTTTCCGTCCGCTCCGCTGAATACGCAGGTATTTGACAACCTGCCCACAGCCCGTTGCGTGGTCATGGTCACACCCGACGGGCAGCGTACCATGGCAACCTATCTGGGTGCCTGCACCTGCTTTACCCCCGAAGACGTACTGCCGGACATGATTGCCGCATCCAGCATTATTTATCTGGAAGGGTATCTGTTCGATCCCCCGCATGCGCAGGAGGCATTCCGCCGGGCTGCGGCTCTAGCCCACAAGAACGGCCGCCAGGTTGCTCTTTCCCTCTCCGACCCGTTCTGCGTTGGTCGCCACCGGGCTGCCTTCCTTGATCTGGTCAAGAACCACGTCGATATCCTGTTCGCCAATGAAGACGAAATCTGTGCATTGTACGAAACAGAAAACTTTGACACAGCCGCCCGCCGCACCGCGCAGGACACAACCTTTGCAGCCCTGACGCGCTCAGGCCTTGGCAGCGTGATTGTGCATGATGGCCAGCTGACCACCGTAGCCCCGGTTCCAACACAGGTTGTGGATACAACAGGTGCGGGCGATGCCTATGCCGCAGGCTTCCTGGCAGGGCTGACATCCGGCCGCAGCCTGCCTGAATGTGGGCGTCTTGCCTCTGTTGCTGCGTCGGAAATCATCTCGCACTACGGCGCGCGTCCGCTTTCCAACCTGTGGGAAGAAATGGGCTTCTAAAACAGGCCCCCCGTCCGGCGGGCGCGCGTCACTCCGTCAGGAGGCCGCGTTTTCGCCGGGCACGCTGATCACCCGCCCACCCTTGACCTGAAGCGCCACGCGCCCTTCACACAAAGCCTGCGCCACATCCCCAAAGACTCTACCCCGCCAACCCGACAGCAAGGTGGGAGCCTGTGCCGGGTCCAGCGCAAGAGCCTCCAGCTCATCCATGGAAGCAACCAGGCGTGGCGCCACATCGTGCTCCTCGCAACAGGCGGTCAGCAGCACCTTGAGCAGAGCCACCAGAGATGCAGGTGCTCTTGCGTTATCCTTACCCTTGCCCCGAGCAGGACGCGGCAGTTCCGACTCCGGCAAAGCCTGCGCCAGCTTGACCGCTTCCAGCAGCGCCATGCCGGTGCGGCCTTCGGCCAGCCCGCGGGATACGCCACGCACACGGGCAAGCGCATCCACCGTACCCGGTGTTGTGGCTGCTATTTCCAGCAGGCTTTCATCCTTGAGCAAACGCTGGCGCGGCACATTCACGCGCTGGGCCTCACGCTCGCGCAGGGCGGCAACTGCACGCAGCACACCCAGCATACGGCGGTTGCCTGTGCGGGCCTTAAGCCGCTCCCACTGCTTTTCCGGATCAGGGCGGAAGGTTGCCGGGTCTTCCAGCTCTGCCATTTCAGCAGCTACCCAGCTCAACCGCTTGTCCTGCTCCAGCTTGCGCACCAGCTTTTCGTAAACCAGCCGCAGCCATGTCACATCGCCTGCAGCATAATTCAGCTGGGCTTCGGAGAGCGGACGGGCTGACCAGTCCGTAAAGCGGTGGCTTTTATCAATCATATGGCCAGTCAGGGAGCCAACCAGACTGTCATACCCAACCTGATCCCCAAAGCCCGCCACCATGCCAGCAACCTGCGTATCAAACACAGGTGTCGGCAGGGCATCGAACTCATGCAGAAAAATTTCCAGATCCTGCCGCGCTGCATGAAACACTTTCAGCACCGAGGCATCGGCCATCAGTTCTGCCAGAGGGGTCAGGTCAATCCCTTCCGCCTGTGCGTCAATCAGCACAACAGCATGTGCGCTACCCACCTGCACCAGACACAACTCCGGCCAGTACGTGCGCTCACGCATGAACTCCGTATCAACCGTTACAAAACGTTCGGCATGAAACGGTTTAAGAGCTTCCGCCAGGTCCTGGGTAGAGGACACAAGCTGGGGTTGGGGAAAGACGGGAGTGGGTAATTTGGCCATGTTTCTTCCATACACCAGCCAACCAGAAAGAGACAGCCAGAACCCATATACCCCATACGAAACTTGACGAACGCGCCGACAAGCCGGACACCCAAGAAAACCATAGCTGCATGGAGAAAATGATGAACACGGCAGATGATGGACGCCACGCGCTTACCCAGCTTGGCCGCCAGATTGCTCCCCCCAACAGCCCGGAAGAGGCCGTGCTGGAGCGTGTGCCAGCCCCCAACCCGGACAAACGCTATATGGTGCGCTTTACCGCGCCGGAATTTACGTCCCTGTGCCCTATTACCGGCCAGCCGGATTTTGCCCATATTGTGCTAGATTATGTACCGGACCAGTGGATTGTGGAGAGCAAGTCCCTCAAGCTGTTCCTCACCAGTTTTCGCAATCACGGTGCGTTTCACGAAGCCTGCTCCGTGCAGATCGCAAGCACTCTGGTTGACCTGCTCAACCCGGTCTGGCTGCGCATTGGTGCCTACTGGTACCCACGCGGTGGTATTCCCATTGATGTTTTCTGGCAGACAGGAGATGCCCCCGCTGGGGTATGGATTCCCGCGCAGGATGTCCCGTCCTACAGAGGCCGCGGCTGAATCCGGACACAAAAAAAGCCACCTGGACGGTGGCTTTTTTTAAAATCTGGCTGAACACAAATTTTAGCTGGCGCTGCCTGCTTCAATTTCTGCCCGTACTGCCTGAATCTGATCCTGCAACACGACAAGGCGGGACGTATCCGTCTTGTCTGCCTTGTCCCATGCTTCAGACAGAGCCTCCAGCTGTGCTGTGGCCATATCAATGGAAATGTCGCTTACCGGCACAGCCTTGTCGGCCAGCACCGTGCATCGTGCGGGGGTAATGTCGGCAAAACCTCCCCCCACAAAATAGCGATCGGTCACCTTGTCCCCTTCGTAAAGGGCAACAACGCCACCACGCAGAAGAAGCATCATGGGCGAATGTTCCGGCATGGCGGCAATATCACCCTCCATGCCCGGAAGAACGGCCATATCTACCTCACGCGACACCAGAACCTTTTCAGGGCTGATTATCTCAATCTGGATTGGCATGAATGGTGCTCCCTCCAGAAGCCGGCTGTTAGGCCGACTCCCTCAGTTTTTCTGCCTTGGCAACAGCTTCTTCGATCGTTCCGACCATGTAGAAAGCCGCTTCTGGCAGATCGTCATATTCACCAGCACAGATCGCCTTGAAGGAACGAACCGTATCGGTCACGGATACCAGCTTGCCGGGGGCACCGGTAAACACTTCCGCCACATGGAACGGCTGGGACAGGAAGCGCTGGATACGGCGAGCGCGGGCCACAACCAGCTTATCGTCTTCAGACAGTTCATCCATACCCAGAATAGCAATGATATCCTGCAAGGATTTGTAGGTCTGGAGAATACGCTGCACTTCGCCAGCCACTGCGTAATGTTCTTCACCCACAATCTGCGGGTCCAGAGCGCGGGACGTGGAGTCCAGCGGATCCACAGCCGGGTAAATCCCCATTTCCGCGATGGAACGGTTCAGAACGGTAGTGGCATCCAAGTGGGCAAAGGTTGCTGCCGGAGCCGGGTCGGTCAAGTCATCGGCAGGGACATATACGGCCTGAACGGACGTAATGGAGCCTTTTTTGGTGGACGTAATACGTTCCTGCAGAGCGCCCATTTCCGTTGCCAATGTCGGCTGGTAGCCCACGGCAGAAGGAATACGGCCGAGCAGTGCGGACACTTCCGAACCAGCCTGCGTAAAGCGGAAGATGTTGTCCACGAAGAACAGCACGTCCTGGTTTTCTTCATCACGGAAGTATTCCGCCATGGTCAGACCAGTCAGGGCCACGCGGGCACGGGCACCCGGCGGTTCATTCATCTGACCGAATACCAGCGCCACTTTGGAGCCTTCGGTCGAACCGTTTTCACCCAGCTTGATCACGCCTGCGTCCTGCATTTCAAAATACAGGTCGTTCCCTTCACGGGTACGTTCACCAACACCGGCAAATACGGACACACCACCGTGCGCCTTGGCGATGTTGTTGATCAGTTCCTGAATAATAACGGTCTTGCCAACACCTGCGCCACCGAACAGGCCGATCTTGCCACCCTTGAGGTACGGGCAGAGCAGGTCAACAACCTTGATGCCGGTCATCAGGATTTCGGATGCAGCAGCCTGCTCGTCAAAAGCAGGGGCATCGCGGTGGATGGGGGCGCGACGTGCGGTCTGGACAGGGCCCTGTTCGTCAATCGGTTCACCGATCACGTTGAGGATACGGCCAAGGGTTTCCGGACCGACAGGCACGGAAATCTGTGCACCGGTGTCAACCACTTCCGTACCACGGACCAGACCATCGGTCGTGTCCATGGCGATGCAGCGCACTTCGTGTTCGCCGATTTCCTGGGCCACTTCGAGCACCAGAACCTGATCGCCCAGCTTGACATGCAGCGCGTTCAGAATTTTGGGCAGTTCACCTTCGAACTGCACGTCAACAACCGGCCCTTTAATGGTGGTAATGCGGCCAACAGCATTGGTCGTCGTGGCCGCAGGGGCCTGGGTCTGGGTTGTGGTATCCGACATGGGTCAGCTCCTGCGGGGCATACGATCGGGCTCAGACAGCCTGTGCGCCCGAAATGATTTCGATCAGTTCGTTAGTAATATTGGTCTGGCGGGTCCGGTTATAGACCTGCGTCAGACTATCGATGGTGCGGCCTGCATTGCGCGTAGCGTTATCCATGGCCGTCATACGGGCACCGTTTTCGCCCGCAACCGTTTCCAGCAGCGAAGCATAAATCTGGACCTGCAGATTGCGCGGCAGCAGCATGGCCAGCAGCGTTGCTTCATCAGGCTCAAACTCATACTGGGCCACATCGTTGGAGGCTTCGAGCGTACCAGATGCCTCTTCCACGACCATGGGAACCAGTTGCTGGCATGTCGGCACCTGTGTCATCGCATTGCGAAATTTGTTGAACACAAGTGTGCAGACATCAATCTCGCCTGCTTCAAGCAGGGCATTGATCTTGTCACCCAGGTCACTGGCGACGGAAAAGGGAATTTCCTTCGCATTTGTCCCGATCACATGATCAACGATCAGGTCCGCATGGTCACGCGTGAAAAAGTTCAGCGCGCGACGACCAACCGGAAGCAGGCGCACCGTCTTGCCTTCAGACTGAAGGCGACGGATGGTCTGCACCGTAAGGCGATGCACGTTGGAGTTAAAGCCACCGCACAGGCCACGGTCACTGGTCATGGGCACAAGGAGATGAACCTTGTCCTGCCCGGTACCGGCCAGAAGAAGAGGCGCTCCGTCCTCCCCCTTGGTTGCACCGGCCAGCTCACCCAGCATACGGCGCATGGCTGCCGCATAAGGACGAGCAGCTTCTGCGCTGGCTTGCGCCCGCCGCAGCTTGGCCGCTGCCACCATTTTCATGGCGCTCGTGATCTTCCTTGTCGATTTGATACTTCCGATCCGGGCGCGTAGTTCCTTAAGGGAAGCCATGAGTGCTTCTGCTCCCTCAGCCGGCGAAGTTGCGGTTGAAGGCGGTCAGATATTCGGTCAGCCGCGCTTCAAGGTCCTTGGAAATGGCCTTGTCCTTGCTCAGCGTGTCCAGAATGTCCTTGCCTGCGCTCCGCACATCGCTCAGCACTGCACGTTCCCAAGCCACAACCTTGCTGGCTGCAATGCCATCGAGGAAGCCACGAGTACCAGCAAACAGCAGAACAACCTGCTCTTCAACCGAAAGCGGCGAAGCCTGCGGCTGCTTCAGCAGTTCCACCAGACGGGCACCACGGGCAAGCATCTTCTGCGTTGCCGGGTCCAGATCGGATGCGAACTGGGAGAAGGCTGCCATTTCACGGTACTGGGCGAGCTCAAGCTTGATCTTGCCTGCGACCTGCTTCATGGCCTTGATCTGTGCTGCAGACCCAACGCGGGAGACGGAACCACCCACGTTAACGGCAGGGCGGATACCCTTGTAGAACAGATCGGTCTCAAGGAAGATCTGACCGTCCGTAATGGAGATCACGTTGGTCGGGATGTAAGCTGCAACGTCACCAGCCTGCGTTTCAATAACGGGCAGAGCCGTCAGAGAACCTGCGCCATTGGCGTCGGACATTTTAGCAGCCCGTTCCAGCAGACGGGAATGCAGGTAGAACACGTCACCCGGATAAGCTTCACGGCCCGGCGGACGACGCAGCAGCAGGGACATCTGGCGATAAGCCACAGCCTGCTTGGTCAGATCATCATAGCAGATCAGGGCGTGCATGCCGTTGTCGCGGAAGTATTCGCCCATAGCGCACGCAGCGTAGGGTGCGAGATACTGCAGCGGAGCCGGGTCAGATGCGGTAGCGGCCACGACGATGGAATACTTCATCGCGCCTTTTTCTTCCAGCAGACGCACAAGCTGTGCAACTGTGGAGCGCTTCTGGCCGACAGCAACGTAAATGCAGTAGAGGGACTTCTTGTCGTCGCCCTGCTCATTCACGCCCTTCTGGGCCAGAATGGTGTCGGTCAGGATGGTGGTTTTACCGGTTTGACGGTCACCAATCACCAGTTCACGCTGGCCACGGCCAATCGGCACCAGAGCGTCAATCGCCTTGATCCCGGTCTGCATGGGTTCGCTCACGGACTGGCGCGGCATAATGCCGGGTGCCTTGACTTCCGCACCACGCAGTTCAACGTCAACCAGCGGGCCCTTGTCGTCGATCGGGTTACCCAGACCGTCCACAACGCGGCCCAGCAGGCCCTTACCAACCGGCACACTGACAACCATACCCGAACGGGTGACACTGTCCCCTTCACGGATGTTGGTGTCATCACCGAAAATAACGATACCGACGTTGTCGCTTTCCAGGTTCAGGGCCATGCCCTTCTGGCCAGCGGACGGAAAGTCCACCAGTTCACCCGACATGACATTCTGCAGGCCAAATACGCGGGCAATACCATCCCCAACGGACAGGACTGTGCCGGTTTCGACCACATCAGATTCCTTGTCGAACGAGGCAATCTGCTGCTTGAGGATATCCGAAATCTCTGCGGGACGGATTTCCATCACGCGGCTCCCTTCATGGCGTAATGCAAACGAAACAGGCGGGTTTTGAGGCTGGCATCATACAGCTTTGCCCCGACGCGGACGACAAGACCGCCGAGCAGGGCGCTGTCAACACGCTCGCGAATATTGATGCGGGAATAACCGGCTTCGGCCAGACGAACCTGAAGCTGGGCCCGCTGTTCGGCCGTAAGCGGCACAGCACTGCTGACCTCGGCCACAACCTCGCCACGGCGGACCACGGCCAGAGCATCCAGCGATGCAAGAATGCGGCGCAGGACCGGCAGACGACGGTTATCAGCCACGACGCCCACAAAATTACGAAGAATCTGACCGAATCCCTGAGCCTCAAGCACGGCCAGAACGGCCTTGCGAGACACCAGAATATCCAGACGCCTGTCTTCCAGAACAGTGCGCAGGGGCGCACTTTCATCAATCAGGCGCGCAAGTGCGCCACCTTCATCAAGCACGGTGTCCAGCTGCTGCTGTTCGGCAGCCAGATCATAAAGCGCAATCGCGTAACGGCCTTCAAGACCGTTGGCCGCAAAAGCTACTGCTTGTGCTGTCGTTACGCCCGAGGCCACCACTCTTTGGTTCTTTCCTTCTGTGCGCGCCGGCATTCCACACTGACAACGATGCAACCCAGACCATCAGGCGATGAATCCAGATTTTGATGCACCTGTTGGCGCGGCCTCTAGCATGACCACAACAGGCACGCAACTAGCTGAACAACCCTATTTTATTCAACCCGCCGCTGGCAGCGCATTCTGGCAGACCAAAATACCAGACCAAAAGCCCTTAAACGCCGGAGCAGCGCACCCTATTAGGTGATAAAACCCCACGCCCGGAACGGCCAATGGGAGCCAGACGCAATCCACTACGTTCACGAAACAGTGAGGTAACAGGCATTCAGACTTTTTGGGAGAAACCTTGGAGCGGACAGAGGGAATCGAACCCTCCTCGGTAGCTTGGAAGGCTACTGCATTACCACTATGCTATGCCCGCACTCCGAAGTGTTGGTTTTTATAATCCATCCCCCACACGCGCCGCAAGCCCCCACCAGTTTTTTTACGCCCACGCTCCCCGCGCACGACAATAATCTGCAACAGGCACTTGACTTTAGAGCCACAACATATTTTGTTCCGCCTCCTGTGATGCCCGCAAGATTGTGGCTGGTCAGACGAACGGGTTTCCGTTATAGGTCTTTTCCAGCCGTGGCGGACACGCTGCAGGGGTGTAGCTCAATTGGCTAGAGTGCCGGTCTCCAAAACCGGAGGTTGTGGGTTCGAGACCCTCCACCCCTGCCAGATTTTCTCGTGGTGTACGGAAGGTTCCGCTTTTCACCTGTAAAATGCGGCTTTATCGTACAATCTGAGTGGTGTTGATTTAAGACTGCCCCCTTGGCAACCGAGCGGGGCGGAACAAGGAGAGTGTGCTTCGTGTCGTTCAGTCCCGGTAAGTTCCTGCATGATGTGCGTACCGAGGCGGAACGGGTCACATGGCCCACCCGCCGCGCAACATTTGTCACCACCGGCGCCGTACTGGCCATGGCAGGTATGGCATCCATCTTCTTCTTCGTCGTTGACCAGCTGATCGGTCTCGGCGTGCGTCAACTTTTCGGGCTGGGAGGCTGAGGAAACGGCATGGCCAAGCGTTGGTATGTGGTCCACGTCTATTCGGGCTTCGAAAAGAAAATCGCGCAGCACATCCGCGAAGATGCGGCCCAGAAGGGACTGAGCGACCATATTGACGAGATTCTTGTCCCGTCCGAGGAAGTGATTGAAGTCCGCCGTGGCCAGAAGGTGAATGCGGAACGCAAGTTCTTCCCCGGTTACGTGCTGATCAAGATGGAAATGACCGATGAGTCATGGCATCTGGTCAAGGACACCCCCAAGGTTACGGGTTTTCTGGGTACCAAAAACCGCCCTACACCTATTTCCGCGGCGGAAGCCGAGCGGATTATCCGCCAGACAGAGGAAGGTGTGCAGCATCCCCGCTCCGCCGTTACCTTTGAAGTGGGCGAACAGATTCGTGTGGCTGATGGCCCCTTCACCTCCTTCAATGGTGTTATTGAAGAAGTGGATGAAGAAAAAGGCCGCCTGAAAGTCAGCGTTTCGATCTTTGGCCGTTCCACACCGGTGGATCTGGAGTTCAATCAGGTCGAAAAGCTGTAATTTTTCAGCCCATAGATACGATATTAAAAAAGGCGGCCTCCGGGCCGCCTTTTTTATTGCTGATTCGCACCGTCCATCTGCCTTGCAAACACAACAAACCCATTCCGGCGTTTGGAACACTCGGGCATGTTCCGGGTTGTACCCTTGTCTGTTAGCCTGACGTGGTTTTTGTTTTGCCAAGGAGTTACCATGCCTTCAGCCCTGCCTCTTAGAGGAACAGCCCTTCTTAACAATGCCCTGCTGAACAAGGGCACGGCATTTACAGAAGCAGAGCGGCGGGAATACGGGCTGGAAGGACTCCTGCCCACACAGGTGGAAACACTGGACCGGCAGGTAGAGCGAATCCACAGGCACCTCGAAGCCAAACCCAGCAATCTGGAGCGCTACATCTATCTGAGCGGCCTGCGTGACCAGAACCAGACCCTGTTCTACCGGGTACTCATGTCCAACCCCGCACAGTTTGTGCCCATTGTGTATGCGCCTACTCTGGCGGCTGTCTGCCAGCAGTTCAGCCACATCTACCGTCGCCCGCGCGGCATGTACATCAGTCTGGACATGCGTGGCCGAATCCGTGACGTGCTGCGCAACTGGCCTACGGAGAACGTACGCTTCCTGTGCGTCACCACTGGGGGGCGTATTCTGGGGCTGGGTGATATTGGCGTGAACGGCATGGGCATTCCCATTGGCAAGCTGGACCTTTACACGGCCTGCGGGGCGGTCCCGCCGGAAGTGCTCCTGCCTGTGCAGTTGGATATTGGCACAACCAACAGCGCCCTGCGGGCAGACCCGCTCTACCTTGGTCTGCGCAGGGAACCCCCTCCGCTGGAGGAACTGGACGGGTTTGTGGAAGAATTTGTAAGCGCGGTTAAGGAGGTCTTCCCCAACTGCTGCCTGCATTTTGAGGACTGGAAGGGCACAGACGCCCTGCATTATCTGGACAAATACCGCAACACGGCCCTGTGCTATAATGATGACATTCAGGGCACTGCGGCCGTTACGCTGGCCGGCCTGATTACCGCGCTCAAAATCAAGAACGAAACACTGGCGCAGCAGCGCTTTTTATTCCTCGGGGCAGGCTCCTCCGGGCTGGGTACCGCGGATATGCTGATTTCCGCCCTGAAGCAGGAAGGCATAAGCGAGCAGGAAGCTATTGAGCGCATAACGCTCATGGATGTGAATGGCCTGCTCGAGACCTCCCGCACGGACCTGAGTCCACAGCAAAAACGCTACGCCAAAGCCATGCCCCCCTCGCGTGATCTGCTGGCCACAATCAAAGCCATCAAGCCCACCGTGCTTATTGGTGTTTCAACCAGCGGGGGAGCCTTTACGCAGGAGGTTGTGGAAACCATGAGCGCGCTGAACGAGCGCCCCATTATTTTCCCGCTCTCCCTACCCCAAAAAAACGCGGAATGCACGGCCGAGCAGGCTTATGAATGGTCACAGGGACAGGCACTTTTTGCCGCCGGCCTGCAGTTCCCCGAAGTGGAAATGAACGGGCGGACCTTCTACCCCGGTCAGGCCAACAATTTTTACATCTTCCCGGCTCTGGGGCTGGCTGTGTACGCCACATGCCCCAAACACATTACGGATGACATGGTCATTGAAACCGCCCGCGCACTGGCGGATCAGGTAGACCCGGCATCACGCGAGCGGGGCCGCCTGTTCCCGCCCCAGAGTGACATTCTGGAGGTATCGGTTACGTCTGCGGCGCGTATTGCCGAATTTATTTTTGATCAGGGTGCCGCAACGGTAGAACGGCCCAAGGATATTCGGGCCTGGATTGAAAGCCTGACGTACAGCCCACGCTACGCGGACTGATTTTTTACAGACCAAAAAAACCGGGGCCGTGTTTCTGCCCCGGTTTTTTTTCGATTCGACTGGGCGTATGGCGTCAGGCGTCCAGCGGAGGAGCCGGATCAAACCCGAAAACCCGGCCATAAAACGCCAGTTCCATGGTCCATGCCTGACGGATGGTTGCCTCCTGGCGGAAGCCATGCCCCTCGCCGGGGAATTCATGCAACGTACAGGGAGCACCAGCCGCACGCAGCGCCGCTGCCATGGCATGTGCCTGAGAGGGCGGAACAACCTTGTCCTCCGTCCCCTGCAACAGCAGCACCGGCGCCCTTATCCGGCTGGCGACAGAAAGGGGTGAGCGCGCCACATAAACAGACTCCGCTTCCGGCCACGGGCCAACCAGACCATCAAGGTAGCGCGCTTCAAACTTATGCGTCTCCTGTGCCAGTGCGCGCAGGTCAGTGACACCATACAGGCTGACACCCGCAGCAAACAGGTCGGATGCCGCCAGCGCCAGCAACACGGTCATTCCCCCCGCACTGGAGCCGCGAATAGCGATTCGCTCGGGGTCAACGCGGCCAGTGGCCACCATATGGCGGCAGGCGGCAATGCAGTCCGCCACATCCACAACACCCCACTGGCCTTGCAGCCGATTGCGCCAGGACCGCCCAAAGCCTGTGGAACCCCCGTAATTGACATCCAGCACGGCAAAACCGCGCGATGTCCACCACTGCACCTTAAAGGAAAAACCATCCTGCGCCCGGGCGGTTGGGCCACCATGCACCAGCACAATCATCGGGGGTTTTTCATCCTGCGGCACACAGGCACGGCTATTGGCAGGGGGGTAAAAAAAGGCATGCCCCTGCTGGCCATCGACCCCATCCACCGCAAAACGCACCGATTCGGGGCGGGAAATATCTGCCGCCTGCAAATCCAGCGTGGCAGAACGACGGAGTACCTGCTGCACACCCTGCTCGGCAGAGCCCACCACCACGGCGGGCAGGGCATCCACCGGAGCCTGCACCCATGCAAACCGCCCGTCTGCCAATGCAACAGGGCATTGGTCTGGCTGCCCTGCAAAGCTATGAGTGTGGCCCTCAGCCGTGCGTACAAAACACTGGCCTTCGCCATCACGCACGCTCAGGGCCATGCACCCGCCATTGGCCAACGGCTGGTAGCTGCTTTGGCCAAACACCCATGCGGGCTGGCCAATCTCCCCCTCTGGCATGGCATACGCCACCAGATGCGGGGCAGGCTGATGCACGACCTCCCATACCCGCCAGAGTTCGGAACGGTCAGAAATCACAAGCAGGTGGCCATCTACCGTCCAGCGCGGCTCCACCAGCGACTCGTCGCCTGCCCCTCCGGCCAGAACCTGCACACCCTCAAGTGCCGCAATGGTGCCATCTGCCCTGCGCACCACACGCCCCATGCACAGGCGCGTGGAGTCCCACGGCATGTTCGGGTGGTCCCACTCAATCCACGCCAGCAACGTGCCATCGGGCGAGAGGGTGGGGGACATGTAAAAATCCGCACCATGTTGCAGCACCAACCCTTCCGGGCCAGCCCCCCCACCAAGGGCGACCAGTGTGCTCTGGGGCTCACCAGCCACGCGGTGGTCCTCACGCACGGCCACAACCGAAGGGCTGGCGGGGTCAAACCGCAGGTCGGCAAAGCGCACGCCTTCCGCCCCGGCCAGAAGGGTGGAAGCTCCACCTCCCTGCCCCAGCAGCCAGACCTGCGCCGTGCGCCTATCCGCATAGACAATACCGTGGGGGGAGACGGCATAAGCGCCTCCGCCATATTCATGCACACGGGTCCCGACATCGGCCTGCGCAGGCAGCACCTCGGCCACGCCATCGGGCTCCGCCCAGCGCATCAGAACTGTCCGCCCCCCTTCTGCCGGGCGGCGCTCCAGCCAGAACACGGCCTGCCCTGTGCTGCGTACCTCTGAAAAAGTCAGGCTTTTACCAGCCACCAGAGTAGCCGTTACGGGGGAGGGCCAACTACCACAGCGCATGGGCTGGGGCATTTGAGCATGAGCGCTGTTCTGTTCCATCATTCACCCAGTTTATCATGCAAAACGCCCTGAACGGAAAGGCATGTGCCGCTTTGCATTCCATGCTAGGCAGGGCATACGGACCTGCTGTTTTTTCCTGTGGGCTTGACATGACGGGAGCGACTCTGCTCCTCCCCACCCCTGACGATGTTCTCTCTGAATTGGATTGTCTGTCCTGTTACACGCTCTGGAATCCATCTTTTCGCTTGATTACCTGACAACCCTGTTCACCCGGTACGGTTATGGGGTGGTTGGAGTGGTTGTTATGCTGGAAAGCATGGGCCTGCCCCTTCCTGCGGAAAGTCTGCTGATTACCGGGGCCATTTTTTGCGCAACCACCCACAAGCTCCAGATCGAAGGCATTATTGTTGCCGGGGTGACAGGGGCGATCATGGGGGACAATCTGGGCTACCTGCTTGGCCACCGGCTGGGCCTTGGGCTTTTGCGCAAGCACGGCCCACGCTTTGGCTTAACCCCTGAGCGCCTGCTGCTGGGACGTTATGTTTTTCTCAAGCATGGTGGGCCGGTTATCTTTTTTGGTCGCTTTGTGGCCATCCTGCGGATGTTTGTTGCCATACTGGCCGGAGCAAACCGTATGCCCTGGCATACGTTCCTGTTCTATAACGCGCTTGGCGGCGTGTTCTGGGCTGGAGGATACACAACATGCGCCTACCTGCTGGGAAGCGAGATTGCCAAACTCTCCGGCTGGCTGGCCGTAGGCTTTGGGGCCGCGACTCTGGTGGTTATTGGCGTGCTGTTCGTGTTCATCAAGCACAATGAAAAACGTCTGACGGAGGAAGCCATGAAAGCAGCAGAACAGGATGAGCAGCTCAAAGCCCCCCTGCCATGATGGGCCGCAGTCCCTGGCGGGTTAACAGCACACAACCGGAGCTCCATGGGCGCGTAGCCCTTGTAACCGGCGCAAACAGCGGTCTGGGGTTTGAGGCCGCACTCGGCCTTGCCCATCGTGGTGCAAAACTTATTCTACCAGTCCGCAACCCCGAAAAAGGGCAGAATGCTCTGGACCGCCTGCGCGCGGACTGCCCCCGGACGGATGTGACCCTGCTCCCGCTTAATCTGGCCTCCCTCCGCTCCGTGGCGGAATGTGCGCGGGCTGTTGGCGCGCTGACAGACCGGATTGATATTCAGATCAATAATGCCGGGGTCATGGCCCCGACGCGACGCATGGAAACCGAGGATGGATTCGAACTCCAGTTCGGTGTGAACCATCTGGGCCATTTTGCCCTGAGCGCGCATTTGCGCCCCCTGCTGGAAGCGGCAGAAGGGGGCGGTGTGCTTGTAACCGTAGCCAGCCTTGCTGCAGGTAAAAACACCATCCACTTCAACGACCTGCAATTCCGCCACAGGTATAGCCCGTTCGGGGCGTATCAGCAGAGTAAGCTGGCCAACCTGCTTTTTGCGCAGGAACTGGCCCGCAAAGCGGGGGAACGGGGCTGGAACATCCACTCCCGCGCAGCACATCCGGGATGGGCGGCTACCTCCATTGTGGCTAACGGACAAGCATCCACCCTGCCCAAGCCGCTGGGGCTGATCGAACAGACCCTTGGCACGGCTATCCTGCGCGTTATGGGCCAGTCCGCCGCCAAAGGGGCCGAACCCCTGCTTTATGCAGCCCTTGCCCCCCAGGCGCGGGATGGGGATTACTATGGCCCGCAGGGAACGGGCGAACGCCGTGGCCCACCCGGCCCGGCCATTGTGCCCCCCACAGCCCGCAAGACCAGTCTGGCCGCCCGCCTGTGGGATGTTTCGGAACGGCTGACCAACACGGCCTGGTAAAAACCAGGCCGCTTACCCGTGCGTGGAGCGGCGCGCACGGCTCTGCTGGCGCAGAACGCGCTCGATCCAGTCATTCAGCTTACGGGTGGTATCCTCTGCCTCTTCCCGGTCCGGGTAGATGGTGGGGAAGCGCAGCGCCAGCCAGCGCCATGCCACCAGCCGCTTATGCCGTTTTTCGGCCCGCTCCAGTTCTTCACGCCCGGCGCGTTCGGCAGCAGGCAGCGGGCCTGTGCCCGGTGGCAGCACACGGCGGCCAGCGGCATGGTCCGCCGCCCAGCCAACCAGACGCCTGATCCCGTTATCGCGGTCATCCACCGGGCACATGGCGTAGGACCAGCGGGTGGTCAGGTCCAGCCCTTCCACCCCTTCCAGCGCCGAGGCAATGGCAAAGGCCTGCTCCATATCCGACAGGCGGTAATTGGGATCATCCTTGCGCAGAACCGCCCTGTGAATACGTGAGAGCACGCCATACAGGCTTTGCGAGCCTATTTCGGACGCAACAGCTTTGACAATGTCCGCATCGGGCTGCACGTAGGGGCGCAAGTCATCCGGCAATTCGGCATCGGCATCCAGCTGGCGACGCACAAAGCTCGGGCTGCCTGCACCGGCCAGAACGGCCACAACGCCTGTCTCGTGCTTGCCAAAACGGCCCGCACGCCCGCCAATCTGCTTGACCTCCTGCACAGTCAGGTCGCGTGTCTGCCGGCCATCGTATTTTTTGAGCGCGGCAAACACCACCCGTTTGATGGACAGGTTAAGCCCCATGCCAATGGCATCTGTTGCCACCAGAATATCAGCCTGACCGTTGTTAAAGCGCTGCGCCTCCGCCCGGCGTACTTCCGGGCTGAGTGCGCCATACACCACAGCCACACGCTTGCCGTGCTGCATAAGGGCTGCACGCAGGTCCAGCACCTCCCTGCGGGAAAACGCAATCAGCGCATCCCCCGCCCCAAGGTCGGCCAGACGCACAGGCTGGCTGGCGGCCTTGAGCGGGCTTTTACGCTCGAGCGAGATTTCATCCAGCGGGTCACCACATAGTTCGGCAATCCGGCGGACCATGGGAATACAGTCCGGCGCACCCAGCACATACAGGTGCCGCGCTGGTGCCCCCATAATGGCGGCTGTCCATGCGGCACCACGGTCCGTATCAAACAGCATCTGGGCTTCATCAATGACGGCCACATCAACCGGGCTGTAAAAGGGGCACATTTCCACCGTTGCAGCCAGGTGCCGGCTTCCGGGGACTTCAATCCGCTCCTCCCCGGTGGACAGGGAGGCTTCAACCCCACGCGCGGCCAGCGCTTCACGGAACTCATGCGCCAGCAGACGCAAGGGGGCGAGGGCCAGCCCGCTCTCCGCCTGTGCCAGCGCATTAAGGGCTGTGTAGGACTTGCCGCTGTTGGTTGGCCCCGTGACCAGCGTAATCTGGCGGTTGAGGGCACGCGCAGTGCGGAAATGGGCCGCGTATTTGTCCAGCGCCGCCACACGGGCGATCACGGCATTGGCGACCTTACGCCCCATATCCGGCGCATGTTTGCCCTTGCCCGGACCTGTTGCGGGGCCACGTTCCTCCTTGCGCCACTCGGACAGGTTGCCCCGCAGGGCCACAAGTGCTGCGGGGTCAAACTCCCACCGCTCCCGCCCACCGGGTTCCTGCACCTTACGCGCAACGGGTAACCGATTCTCGGCAATCCAGCGCAGGGCCTCACGGTGGGAGCAATGGAGGAGTCGCGGCACCTCATTGAACGGCACAAGGCTGCTTTCCCATGCCTTAAGGTGCTCTTCCTCCTGTGCGCGTTTGTTCTGGGCGGTCTGTTCTATCCGGCTGGCGGCCCGCTGGCGCTGGGCCTCTTCCTTGCGCGCGGTCTCCAGAAAGGGGTCGCCTTCGGGCAGGTCAAAGGCAATGGCCACGGCCATAAGCAAAAGGTCGGTCTGGGCGGGGGATGGCACGCGCCCGATATCCACCAGATCCGCCTGAATGGCGGCAAACGCCGCATGGGGCGATGCCCCATACCCACGCAGGCGTGCCAGACTGACCGGAGCCAGAGCGTGCTCAAGCGCCTGATCATCCGCCGCCGGGTCGGTAATTCCGCCGACGGCCTCTTCTATTTCCTCCCGCGTAATCCAGATTCGGCCACTGCGGCGCGTACGGTCCAGCAGGCGGGAAATCCATTTTTTGCGCCGCACCTGGCACAGCGCAGCCCGATAGACCTCAACCGGGACTTCGCGCGCTCCGGGTTCAAGTGCCCGGGCAATGCGGCGCAGAACCTCTGTTTCTTCCTTGGGTTCGGGCTGGAGGCCCGTATGGGCCACGGCACGGGCAAGCGCTTCACGCGCGGGGGAGGCGGGGCTATCTGACGTCATGCCCTACTCTTGCGTCATCCCGGGCGGCGGAACAATGGGCCTTGCCCAATACTTCATGGAAAAATCAAACATTGCGCCCCGGCAATGGGGGGAACGGCGCAATATACGCTTGATATGGCAGCCGCCTTGTGCCCATTGTGCCCGCCACTGGCGGTTTGTGGCTTCCAAGCGAGGCTGTTCCTGCCCTGCTGTGTGAAGCAGGAACACGTCTTGTGACGAATTTGCACTGGCGTCCCACGCGCCTGCCCCTTAAAAACGCCGCCAAAGCACCAGGGTTGCCTTTTGCCTGTTGAAGCACTGCCCCCTTTGGGCAAAAGCGCGCCATCTATCTGATCTGCTATAAGCGGAGTACAAAGCGGTCCATGTCTGAAACCATTCTTGATAACGACGTTCTCCCCCGGATGTCTGCCTCCGAAGTGCCGAGCAGCCTGCTGCCGGTAGAAGGGCAGGACGGTGTGTGGCACCTTGCTCCCCCTACCAAGGAGTACGGCCACCTTTACCCGGCCAAGGTGCTGACCGTGCACCACTGGACCGACCGCCTGTTCACCTTCACCACCACGCGTGACCCCGGCCTGCGGTTTGAGAACGGCCAGTTCGCCATGATCGGGATTGAAGTGGACGGCAAGCCCCTGCTGCGCGCCTACTCCATTGCCTCCCCCAATTATGCGGACGAAATGGAGTTCCTCTCCATTGCCGTGCCTGATGGCCCGCTGACCTCGCGCCTGCGCCACGTCAAGGTAGGCGACACGGTTCTGATCGGGCGCAAGCCCACCGGCACCCTGCTGCTGGACAACCTGCGCCCCGGGCGGAACCTGTACTTCCTGTCCACCGGCACGGGTCTGGCTCCCTTCATGAGCCTGATCAAGGACCCGGAATGCTATGAGCGTTACGACCACGTGATCCTCAGCCATACGGTCCGTATTTCTGGCGAGCTGGCCTATGCCAACCATATCCGCCACGAACTGCCCCAGCACGAGTTCCTTGGCGAGGATATCAGCGGCAAGCTGCTTTACTACCCCGCCGTCACGCGTGAGGACTTTGCCGTAACCGACCGCATTACCAAGCTGATCGAAACCGGCAAGATCTTTACGGATCTGAACATCCCCGCTCTGGACCCCGAGCATGACCGCGTGATGATCTGCGGTTCGCCCGAAATGCTGGCCGATACGGAAGCCCTGCTTCAGGCCCGCGGGTTTGATGAAGGCAACATGTCCACCCCCGGTGCTTACGTGGTGGAAAAAGCATTTGCCGAACGGTAAAGGTAGTCCCACCTTACTGTAAAAGACCCTCAGCCCAGCACCAAAGGAGCCCTGCCCCATGACGTATGACTTTGATCTTCTGGTCATAGGAGCAGGCTCCGGCGGTGTTCGGTGCGCCCGCATTGCCGCCGGCCACGGTGCGCGTGTTGGTGTGGTGGAAAGCCGCCACTGGGGGGGCACATGCGTCAATCTTGGCTGTGTGCCCAAAAAGCTGATGGTCATGGCCAGCGATTATGCCGACATGGTGGAAGACAGCCACGGCTTTGGCTGGTCCACCGCACCGGGCACCCATAGCTGGCCCACCCTGATTGCCGCCAAGGACCGCGAAATTACGCGCCTGAACGGTATTTACGTCTCCATGCTGGAAAAAGCGGGCATTACCCTTTTTACCGGCCATGCCGAATTTGTGGATGGGCATACCCTGCGTATTACCCCCTCCCCTCTGGCCCCCACGGAACAGCCCCGGACCATTACCGCCGAGCGGATTGTGATTGCCACCGGCTCCACCCCCACCAAGCTGGATATTCCCGGAGCAGAACTGGCCATTACCTCGGACGAGGCCTTTGCCCTGCCGCAGCGCCCCGAACGGGTGATCATGATTGGGAGCGGGTATATCGGCATTGAATTTGCCGGTATCTTTGCAGGACTTGGCTCGCAGGTAGACCTTGTTTACCGCCGCGACCTGCCCCTGCGTGGCTTTGATGAAGACATGCGCACCGCACTGGCAGACGCCATAGATGCCCGTGGCATTACCCAGCACCGCCATGCCAACCCCACCAGCATAACCCGGAACGGCGCCGAGCTGGTCCTGACACTGGATAACGGGCAGACCCTGCGCGCAGACTGCATCTTCATGGCCACAGGCCGCCGCCCCAAAATTGATGCGCTGGGACTGGGCAAGACATCCATCACCACCGCCGATAACGGCCGCATTCAGGTTGATGGCAATAGCGAGACGGCACACCCGGGCATTTACGCCATTGGGGACGTGACCGACCGTATCAACCTCACCCCCGTTGCCATTGCGGAAGGGCATAATCTGGCCGATCGCCTGTTCGGGCAGGCCCCCCCGCGCCAGTGGTGCTACGCGACCACTCCCAAGGCAGTCTTTTTCTCCCCCCCTCTCGCCACGGTTGGTCTGACGGAGGAGGAAGCCACACAAAACGGGGCTGTGGATATTTACCTGACCCGCTTTAACCCCATGCGCTACACGCTGGCAGGCCGCGTGCGCAAAACGGTCATGAAACTGGTTGTAGACCAGCAGAGCCAGAAGGTGGTTGGTGTGCATATTCTGGGCGACGAAGCACCGGAAATGCTACAGGCCGTAGCCATTGCCGTAACAGCCGGGCTGACCAAAGCCGACTTTGACCGCACCATTGGTATTCACCCCACCTCAGCCGAGGAACTGGTGACCATGCGCACCCGCACACGCACCACCCCCAAAGCTGACAAGTAAGGACAACCCCCATGGCCGCATCCGCACAGAACACTCCGCACAAGGCGCATGATCTGGCGCTCAAAAACGGTTCCGTTGTCCTGCCTGATGGCACGGTGGAAACAACGGTATATGTGCGCAATGGCCAGATTAGCGCCATTGGCGGCACGGCAGATGCAGCGCGGATTATTGATTGTAGCGGCCTGACCATTCTCCCCGGCGTGATCGACACTCAGGTTCATTTCCGTGAACCCGGGGCTGTGGAAAACGAAGACCTTGAAACCGGCAGCCGGTCTGCCGTGCTTGGCGGGGTCACTGGCGTTTTTGAAATGCCGAACACCAAACCCACCACCTCCACGCCCGAAGCCGTAGCCGACAAGCTGGCCCGCGCCAAAGACCGGATGTGGTGCGAACACGCATTTTATGTTGGTGCAACATCCGACAATGCCGACCAGTGTGGCGAACTGGAAAAACTGCCCGGCACTGCGGGGATCAAGGTGTTCATGGGCTCTTCCACAGGCAACCTGCTGGTCTCTGATGATGCCATGCTTGAGCGCGTCCTGCGCTCCGGCCAGCGCCGGGTGGCCATCCATGCCGAAGATGAAGCCCGGCTGATCGAACGCATGGGAGAACGTGTGGAAGGGGACCCCTCCTCCCACCCCGTCTGGCGGGATGATGAAACGGCATTACGCGCAACTGCCCGTGTGCTGCATCTGGCCCGCAAAACCGGGCGGCGCGTGCATATCCTGCACATTACCACCCCTGCGGAACTGGAACTGATTGCCCAGCACCGCGACATCGCCACCTGTGAGCTAACACCCCAGCACCTGACACTGGCAGCCGAGGATGCTTACCCGCGTCTGGGCACGTTTGCCCAGATGAACCCCCCCATCCGCTCCGCTGCACACCGCGACGGACTGTGGCACTGGGTCACGCAGGGTATGCCTGATGTGATTGGCTCCGACCATGCGCCCCATAGTCTGGCCAACAAGAGCAAGCCCTACCCGGCCTCCCCTTCCGGCATGCCGGGTGTGCAGACGCTGCTCCCCCTTATGCTCAACCATGTGGCCCACCACCGCCTGACCCTGCGCCGGCTGGTAGACCTGACATCCGCCGGCCCCCAGCGCCTGTTTGGTCTGGTTCGCAAAGGCCGGATTGCCGTGGGGTATGATGCGGACTTTACCATTGTGGACCTGAAGGCCCGCTGGACTATAGAGCAGGACTGGCTGGCCTCGCGCTGTGGCTGGTCCCCGTTTACGGGCGAGACCCTGACCGGCAAACCTGTGGGCACCGTTATTCGCGGGCAGCAGGTGATGTGGGAAGGAACACTGGCGGACAAAGCAACAGGTCAACCCTTCCGCTTTGACGCAACCGACAAGTAAAGCGCCACGTCATCAGCTTCCAAAACGGCAGGCCCCGCGCCGGTTATATCAGGGAAACACAGCCGATAAGCGGTTCAAGCGCCGCTTATCGGCCCTAATATTGCCCCTGCAACAACTACCGGACAGAAAACCTTACCCACACACTTACTGAGACAACCGCAAAGCAGAAATCTGGCCAGCGATATTGGAAAAAGCCGTTTGCATATCAGAAGCATTGGGTGATTCGAAGTAATGGTTACTATCGGTTGCACACGCCTTCATGGTGTTGATTGCAGCCGTATCCACCGATGAGCCCTGATGTGTATAGAGAATAACAAACAGGTCTATGCCCATCGCCTTCATGTTAGAACAGACCTGCACCACAAGATTATCCAGTATGGGTCGCACAGTATCCTGAAACCCATAATAATACCCGTTTACCGTAGCCAGGTTATTATCCAGCAAACGCCCGAATGCTGTTTCGTCACTATTCCACCATCCCCCCATATTGTCATAATAATCAGGGTAGCCATAGTAACAGGGGCACATCTGGTTCGTACCATCGGTCATCAGCACCAGAATTTTCTTTGTGCTGGATTGCCCGTAATCATAGGGCATGTCTGGCAATGAACTGGACCACAGGCCCTTCCACTTGGGGCTGATTGTAAACCAGCCCATCTGCAACGCATTCTGGATCAGGGTTCCACCACGCTGCAACATGGGCATAAGGCTGATTTCTTTTTCAACGGTCGCCTTTGCCGCAGTCTCGGGCAACAGTGCAAGCGGCGGACACCCCAAATTGGGGCCGACTTCACCGCTGGAAACCCTTGGGGGAGCAGACGCGGATAATGTAATTGGGGCTGTTTCCGTAATGCCGGGGCGGCCGGAAACACTCCAGTCATTATCCCCCTGCAGGTAGCTACAGCCGCCAAACCACGAACAATAATAAGGTGTTTTCTGGTAAGTGGTGGGCCAGAAAAACGGCTTGAACAGATAACTGGATACGGGCGGATTCTCACTCATATCTGCCGTTCCATCACTCGCATAACGTGCGAACACACATCCACCCCAGCCATTTTTGCCATATTTTAGGGTGGAAATATTAGAGGAACTATCCAGCCAGTCTGTATGCGAGTTGCCAATATTTACCTCGCCACCAAACGGCACAACAGAAACCCATGTGGTTGTCGTTGTTGTACTGTCCCCATACACCGTTTCGACCAGGTTGGTTGCGCCCGTTCTAAGAGCCAAAATACCATCCGAACCCAGTGAGTTCGTATTATCCAGCACAAGAGCGACCTCAAGCCCGCCCCCTGCGGCAACAACCTGAGCCTGCGCCACAACCGGGATCTGATTCCAGCCAAAAATTTTAGCAAACACCATCGGCACATATGCTGTGGCCGAGATGTTCAGCGTAGAAGCATCCACAAACGTAATTTTGGGCCCAGGCGTTTGCGATCCAAGCGGACCAATCCCATTGGCAACATGATTGACTGCAAAATTCTGCCAGAACACCAGTGTAGCATCTGCATCACGGGTCGAGGCCTTGACCTCCCTCCCAGCCGTAAGGGCTGCCGCATCAATAGCGGTTTGCAGCCTTACACGTGTCAGATAGGTGCGGGAAAAGTCGATACCCATGGCAACAGAGGCAACCATGGCAAACATGACTATACCAACAACCAGCCCCACAGCTCCCTTTCGATCCATCATGTGCATTCTTTCGCTGTTGCTGTGGTATCAAGTTTGCCAACGCCAATATTGGTACCAAAAAAACGGGCAGGCAAAACGGACTGGCTGCTGAGCACCGGACTATCCCGGTTGGTCATAAGCCCCGAAGCAAACTGCCATAACCCGGGCCGGGCAAATGCCTCCACTGCAATAAATGTCTGAGCAGGGTTCATGGAGACACCGGATATTGCATATTGCGAAAGACTCGCTGATGTAATCCCGCTTTTAAAGGTAGTGGAGCCAACCTGCTTCTGCCAGTAAATGGCGAGCTTATTATTACTATCCGGTCCTATCGCTGTAATGATAACGGCACCATTGGTTGTACCGACAATGTCCAGAGGTGCCGCGATCTGCTGCGCATCAGCAAAAAAAACATTCAGGTCATACGGGTCTGAAATATGCTGGCATTGGGCAATAATCTGCCCCACCTGCGTCGTCACAGAGTGAAGGCGCATCCAGTTCCTGAATTCAAAAATCATGTCTGCTGCCCCCAGCAGCAGCAAGAGAGCCACAGGGGCAACAAGCGCCAGTTCCAGCGCTACGGAGCCCTTACGGTTAGCAGCTAATCGTGCCTGAAAACGGTTCATTTTTAACCAACGATGATACTTTATGGACCATACTCCTAGAGTTCATAATCCACTTTCCAAAAAAAGTAAGGTATGGCTGAGTATAAACAAATGTATAAATCATTGTATCCCCCCCAGCACCCCCAAATCCACTGCCACTGGAAGAAACAGCCGTAGCATTATTTGCCGCCGACGTTATTGTCAGGTTTTCGGGTTTTAAAATTGTCGGGGCACGTAACGTCACAAGAAAAACAATAGCCTGAGCACGACACGTTGGAGAGGCCTTTACGTTTGGCACAATCGACTGCCCGGTTGATGCAAAGCGTATTGCTTCGTCCACCCCGTTCCGCAGGGCAGCCTCGGTTTCCAGCTGCCAGCCAACCTCTATCGTGCCCACCACAACCATAATCAGCAGCAGGGCTGTTAACGCAAACTCGACTGCGGCCGCACCACGACGATCATTGCGCAACATAAGGGCGGGTCCTGAATTTGGAAAAAGACGCCATGACAATGTTTGCCTGCGCCTTTGGCATATCCTGCATGAGCGTATTCCGCGCATTATTCCGGTATCCAGCCAAGTATTGTGCCAGTGCAAAATTGGCCCGCACCCTGCTTGAAGTCGTATCCGGTGCAGCAGCAATAGGTTCCAGAATATCCAGCGCCTGAGCGTACTGCCCACTCAACACATACGACAGCCCCAGATTGCTCTGAGCAGACACTTTCATCGGATCAAGCCCCATGGCTTTCCTATAGGCCGCCTGCGCAGGCACATATTGGCCCTGCAGGTCATACGAAACGCCCAGATCAACCCATGCCTGTACATCGCGCGGATAACGCTTGACCATATCCTGTAGCAGCACCGTTGCCTGCGGCGGATCAATCTTCAGCTTGATCTTGGCCAGACCTTTGGTTGCTTCCAGGGAATGCGGCTTGTGCTGGAGGGCTTTCTCAAAAAAAATGGCGGCTGCCTGATTACGGCCCATGCTGGCATTAACCTTACCCAGTTCAGTCAGGGCTTTAGGGTCATCAGGATGTTCATTCAGATAATGTTTCAGCACCTCCAGAGCCGCCTGAGGCGCGCCATCCCGCAGTTCTGCATCGGCCTTGACAACTTCATCCGTCATCGCCGACTGCGTTCCGCAACCGGCAAGCAACGGAAGCAGCAGGAACAGCAGGACATTCATGTATCTGATACGGTACATCTCTATTGTACTCTTCTCTTCCCTTAGATTAGTTATAAAACGTCTTCACAACCTGAAGGAAGGCTGGTCCACCAGCAATAATAAACACGATTGGTAGAAAAAATAGAATCATAGGCAACGTCAGCAATACCGGTAACTGAGCAGCACGGGCTTCATACTCAATCATGCGGTTCTTACGAATTTCAACAGAAAGAGCGCGCAACGCCAGCGTTACCGACGACCCGACCTGAATAGTCTGGCTTAAGGAATTGGCAATACGGCGCATATCCAGCAATCCCGTACGGCTTGCCATCAACTGAAAAACTTCCCGTCGATCAGTAATCATGTTCATCTCCTGAGCAGTCAACTGAAACTCAAAAGCCGTACTCGGATTGACACTCTTCATTTCCAGCGCCACGCGATTAATGGCCGCTTCAATTGCCAAGCCTGCATCCGCACAGATTACCAGCATATCCAGCGCATCAGGGAGTCCTTTTTCTACCGCTTTAAGGTAGCTCTTCCTCCATTGCCGAATAAGGATATCAGGTAACAGCAAGCCAAAAATGGCCCCGGCAACAGGAGCAATAATATGCAATGCAGGTTTGGAAAAGAAATCATAGGAAAAAAACCAAGCAACAAAGCCGCCAACCGGTAGCAGGATCAGCTTACATCCAACAAAGATTTCCAGATAATGACTTCCTATATAGGAACTTGCACGCAAGCCTTCTGTAAACGCCTGAATGCTCTTTTCATCTATAATTCCACTTTTTAGAACAACTTGGCCTATTTTTTGAAATACTACTGAAAATCTACCCCCTTTTCGTTCTTCAACAGAATTAGGGTCGAGCTCGCCTACAGTCGCCAGAATAACCCGCAAACGTTTGGCACGTCTGTCGTCACTGCGTGTTTTGGCCACCAGAATGAGCACAGAAGCGCAGAACACCGCCAGCAAGCAAAGGAATATGATGATGTTCAGATAAGGTGCCATTAGAGGTCAAGAGTTCTGCTGATAATTATCTTCATAACCGCCATCCCCAAAACAAACAAAAAGAGGGCAGACGCCAAGAGGTAATGACCAGACTGCGTCCAAAAAAGCTGGTTGATATAGTCCGGATTAACGAACTCCAACAGAATGGCAATAAAAAAGGGCAGTGCAGCCAAGACGTAAGAACTCATTTTAGCTTCGCTGGAAAGTGCAAGGCCTCGCTTGTAAATGGCAATCTGCTGCTTGATCGTATCTGCTAGCGATGACAACACATCAGCCAGCGCGCCCCCCGTAGAAGACTGAATACTGATAACCGTTGCCAGAAAACGGTATTCCTGAAGATCAACCCGGTCCGCCACAGCCTGCAGAACCTCCCCCAAACTCCGGCCCACGGCAACCTCGCCCGCAATGACTTTAAACTCCCTGCACGTTGGTTCGTCGCTTTCCTCACTGACAACAATCATGCAGCGCGAAAGGGGGACACCAACACGTAGAGAGCGCACCATCATACCAATTGCATCGGGGAATTGTGTATATAATTTTTTTTTGTATCGATTCCGCAGAAAATTACAAATAAAGCGGATAGTAGCAACCCATATGAAAAAATTTATAATAACGCTCCATATACCGATAACACTAAACAGATAGTAAAGCGTTATGGTCGGGAATATGGAGGACAATAAATATATCTTCAGCAAACCCACATCACTATGTGCATAATGCTGTGGATTATACTTTGAAGCCCAGATCAAAAATTTTCTGATAAAACCAGATTCAACAATATATACAGCCCACTCCACCGGTGTACGTTTGCGTGGCTCAATATTGTGCAGAAGGTAAGAGCTTATTTCTTTATAGATACGCTTATTACGGCGATCTTTAGCTATACTGGACTGATAAAGAAGGTACGCAAGAACATTAATACCCGCAAAAAATAAAAAACCAATAACCAGAAGGAAACTGGTCATAAGGACACGCTTTCAAACGCGGCATTCCATACGCCATCCATCTGGTTATAAACGAGTTTTTCATAAAAGCTGGGGCGAATGCGCGAGACTTCGTAGCTTGTCAGCAGCTTGCCTTCTGCATCCTCACCATCAAACTGCATCCGGAAAATATCGTTCAGAACGACAACATCCCCTTCAACACCCGAAACGTCTGTCACCTGAGTAATCCGGCGGCCGCCATCCCTGTGACGCCCAACCTGAATAATCATGTCAACCGCACCAACAATCTGGTTACGGATCGCAGAAATAGGCAGACCGAAGTTGCCCATCTGCACCATGCTTTCAATACGTGTCACGCCATCACGCGTTGTGTTCGCATGGACCGTGGACATACTGCCATCATGGCCGGTGTTCATGGCCTGAAGCATGTCAAACGCTTCAGCACCACGGACCTCCCCGATAATAATGCGGTCAGGGCGCATACGCAGAGCATTACGGACAAGATCACGCTGCGTCACTTCCCCCTTGCCTTCCAACGACACGGGGCGTGTTTCCATACGCACAACATGCGGCTGCTGAAGCTGGAGTTCCGCAGCATCTTCAACGGTAATCACACGCTCACCAAAATCAATAAAATGCGAAAGTGCATTCAGCAGCGTCGTTTTACCAGAACCCGTGCCGCCAGAAATTACAACATTCAAACGAATCCGTGCTGCAATTTCGAGGATTTTGGCAACGGCAGGCGTGCAGCTGCCATTATTAACCAACTGCTGAAAACTGATTTTGTGGCGCGAGAATTTACGAATGGATAGATAAGGACCATCCAGCGCCAGAGGCGGGAAAACAATATTAACACGCGAGCCGTCTTTAAGGCGCGCATCAACCATCGGGCTTGATTCATCCACACGTCGGCCGACATCTGACGCAATGCGCTGGCAAACAGACGCAAGGTGGCGCGCATCCCGGAAGCGGATATTGGACGGCTGCGTTTTCCCGCTCCGTTCAACAAAAATGCTGTTGGGCCCGTTGACCATAATATCTGCAATACTATCGTCATCAAGCAGCGGCTGAATGGGGCCCAGCCCCTTCATGTCATGAACAAGTTCAGTCGCAATGCGGCGCTGCTCACGCAGATTGAGCTGAATCCGCTGCTCCGTGGCAACCTGATCGACCACCTGCTCGACCTGTTCAAGCAGGTCCTCGGCCGACAGGGATAAAACTATTGTAGGATCAAGCCGGTTTAAGCACAGCGGACGCAAAATAAGCGACTGATCGGACAGCGCAGGGCTTTCAACCTCTGCGGCAGGTGCCGTTTCCTGCGGAGCAGCAGCTGCTGCATCAGGCACGCTAAACTCGTCTTGCACATTTTGCATGCGGCGCAGACGATCAACAATCTCATTTTGCTTGCTAGAGCTCATTTCTTAAACCGTGCTCCCAAAGCTTTTATTTTTTCTTTGAGTTGTGCAAAAAATCCTCCCTTGGAAAGGGAGGAGCTCAACGTAACAGCCAGTGCACCATGTGCCAGCTGTTCAATAGTCTGGCGGTACACTTTGTTTTTGGTAACAACCAGCTTGCCGTCGATTTCAGCATTTCCACAATCTGCGGGCAGATACGGCATGAGTATATCAGGCTCTGTGCCCAGACTCTGCGTAATCTCGTCCAGCGACAAGGACCCAGGCCGCCCCACGTTGTTAACAACAATAAACGGCTTGCTGACAGGCGAAACACGCGGAAGGCTGGCCATGACCCGCAGTGCATCACGCACGGAGACAATGGTCGGATCCATTATTAAGATATACTGCTGTGCTTGCCCCAGAACACGCATATACACGTCATCATCCGACCATTTTACTTCGGTCAGGACAAAACGAAAACGAGGGCGCACAAGTTCCATCAACCGGGTAACAGCGTTACTCCCGATTTTGGGCAACGTGTTCAGATCCCCCATGCTCGACAGGACCTGCAAACGCTCCCCAACGGCCTGCATGCTACGCTCAAGCAGCAGTTCGTCCATACGGTCGGGTGTTTCCAGAGCAGACCGGAAACCCCCGTTGGTATTAATATCCAGCAGCGTTGCCATTTTGCCTGCGCGCAGATCAAAATCGATCAGCAACGAATATCGGCGGGCTTCTTCTGCCAGAAAATAAGCTAGATTTGTGGTGAGAGTTGTCGCCCCCACACCATCGCGCACCCCGATGCAGGCAATCAGGCTGGCCCCTTCCATCAGGCGATGCGTGTCACGCCCGTGAAGAATAATCGGACCAAAAATACGTAAAATCAGGTTACGGCTAAAGGGACGATACAAATACTCCGCCGCCCCGAACACGTGGGTGACGCTTCGGTAGAAATCCGCATCGGTGCGATCACCCAACACCATAATGGTTACGTCAGGTGGCAATAACTCCGTAACTGTACGCAGAACGCCTAATGCGTCACTTTCTCCACCAACATCGATAATCAGGTAAGATGGAAACTCATGCTTACCCAGGTAGGAGATCGCAAACGCCCCAGACCCACGCAAAACCTGCACTGTGCCGGACCGGAGCTCTTTAAGGCATTCGGTGAGCTGCGCCTCTGTATCCGCGTCCTGCACAAAAGCAAGGACGCTGCCCTGCTTTATGTTGTCAGTATCAGCAGGCTGCTGCTGGGGCTGGGACTGCTCTGGGGGAAGTGCCACGTGTTATTGCCCCCCACCACTGCTACTGGTAGCGACTCCACCCCCGGAGTTTCCCTGATCCTCACCGTTCATATTCAACTCAGCCAGACCACTCCGGCCAAGGCTTTTGACACGGTCCTCGCGCCAACGTTCCACCGCAGCCACGGCTGTCTGCCCGTCAGACGGCGGCAGCGGACGACCTCTTTGCAAATCTCGTTTATTCTCTACCTGTGCGGCCGTGTTGGCATCGTAAACCCCCAGACTCCGCCAGTGATAAGACTGATCAAGCGGTTCCATAACCGAACAGTCCGCCAAACCCATCAACAAGATAACCGCAGTGCCTGACACTATTTTATACGACATAAGGTGCTACTCCACCATAAAACCAGCATCGCCGGTTTCCAGACGCTGCCAGGGGCGTCTACGAGAAACATCGGTGCCACTCTGACGCATCATAAAAATACGTTCCATGTCATTTGGCGGCGTCCAGCCTTCATCCGGTGTGTGCAGCTCTTTTTCGTTGCTCACCGGCTTGACCAGATACGGCGTGGCAATAATGACCAGTTCGCTCTCGTCTTTCTGGAAGCTTGAGGATTTGAACAACGCCCCCAGCACAGGAATATCCCCCAGCCATGGCAGGCCTTGACCCGTAATTTTTGTGCTATCCGACATAAGACCAGCAAGAACAAAGCTTTGCCCGCTTGCCATTTCCACAGTGGTATCTGCACGCCGGACAGTAATCGCTGGAATCTGAACAGAAGAGTTCCCAGCCGAGAGCGTTACTGCCCCGTTAGAAGAAAGCGCGCTCACCTCGGGCCTTACATGCAGACTGATACGGCCATCCCCTAAAACCGTGGGAACAAACGCCAAAGAAATACCATACTGCTTAAAGCTGACGTTGGTCGTATTATTGTAACTGGAAACCGGAACAGGGTATTCACCACCAACTACAAAATTGGCAGGCTGCCCGCTAATCGTGGTCAAGTTTGGTTCGGCAAGGCTATGCACCAGACCATCTCTGGCCAGCATATCCACAACCGTTTCCAGCGTGACCGACTGACTACCGGCTTTAAAACGCGAGAGAAAGCCAATGCTGCTTTTGGTCGTTGCCAGTGTTTCCAAGGGGCTAGAAGTCGCAAGGCCGATAACTGCCGATGTTCCCAAGGCGTTAACGTTTTGCCATTCCACCCCAAGCTCACGCACCAACGAGCGATCCATTTCAACAATACGGATTTTGAGGTTCACCTGAATGGAGCCGTGCATTTTGGAATAATCGGACACAAAACCGTCTTTACCGACCAACCCACGAGCACGGTCGCTAAAACGCCAGGCTTTTTCGGGATTATCGGAATCCCCATCAATGTTCAGCCCATCTGGTGTGGCCGTGGCCCGGAGCATAGGCACAATTTTGCCCGCAGAATGATCCAGTGTGTTGGCGGGATAAGTGGAGGGCTCAACACGCACCGCGTAATGGTCAATCGCCTGCCCATTGGTATCTGCCGCCACAATACTTGTGCGACCGGCGGACAGCCCGAAGACAAACACGCTGTGTGGGCTTGCCGGACGTATTTCCGCAACCTTTGGATCCGCTGAAAACACGTTTTCGGCTGAGCCGGACAGTTCGACCAGCTTACCGTTCCCGACCTCAAGGGTCAGAACCGAAAGGGAGCGGGGCTGCGCCGCATGGCGCTTTGCAGCAACTGGCGCATGGTGCCTTCTGGGGTGCGCTTTTGCTTTGCGCGCGGATGCCTCCATAGGAGGACACATGCCAAACAATACGATGCCACTTAGCGCAATCCGCATGGCTCTTTTAAAAGTGGACATCTTGAGCGCCTGAAATCCCATTATAGACATGCATAACCTTTACGCCGCCCTTCACCTGCTGACTATCAGACGCAGAGACAGAGTATTCCCAGACCGGGGGTGTGGCAAGATCATCATGTGAGCCACCAAGCGATTGAACTGTCAGCACTATTTGACCGAGTTGCTGGGCCGTACCCAGAACACCTGACTGCTCAGGCGTGACTTCCAGAGTTACTGTTCGCACGTCTATACCGGCCTGCTCAGTAACATTCCGGCTCCCACGCGGAGATAGAGCACCACCCACGGCAACAACCCGGATACCTGAAAGGACAATTTTGGAAACAAGGCGCGAAACATTGCTTCCGCCGGCACCATCTCCGACCCGTTCGGTCATCACCACATCGACTCTATCACCAGGTTCGATAAGGCCTGACACGCCTGAGGCCAGATTGACGCCAATGCTCAGTGCGCGCATCCCGGGCTTCAGAACCGCGGAAAGAAAGCCGTGGTCCCCGACTCGAAGAAAAGCCTGTTCAACAATTCCGCCGCCCGCAGGAAGATCCATCCGCAGCAACGCCCCTTCCAGAGCCTGCCGGTTCGCTGGAGTATCCTCCAGACTCCCTGGGGGGACATAATCATCAGGGATAGCCGACGTCACTAAGTCTGCCTCGCGGAGAAAATCACCCGCATGCATGGCATGCCGGACCGTGAGCAGTTTTTTTGTATGAACAACAACTTCCTGCTGGGCGGCCTTCTGCGGTGCAGGCGCGGGGGACATCATAACTTTCCCGAGCACAAAAAGACCAATCAAGCCGATCACACCAATGAACAACATCGCAATACGCGTGACCATTCTTACCGCCTACCACTCACCCCGCAGGGTCGTCATAATGAAGCCAATCGCAATAGCCACAGCATAGGGTAGGGACATACCCCGCCTAATCCGCCAGGCCTCGACGCGCAGAACGCGATTTTTTGTTGTCCTCTTTGATATGATTGGCAATCTGTTCCGACCAAAGAGATACAGCATGGCCAGAACACCGCCAGCCAAACCAATATTCAAAAGAAAAATAAGCTGCTCATACGGCATAAAAAACAATGAGGTTGCGGCAATCAGCTTAACGTCCCCACCCCCGATGACTCCGAGACTCCACAAGAAAAAAAGCAGGAGGTAAATCAGAGCACCAAAGGCAAGGGAAATCCAATGGACTACCACACCATTTAAAATCGCAAGAGCCAGAAGACCCAGACTGACCCAGTCAGGGATCTCCCGCACTCGCACGTCAACCCACATTGCATAGCAAAGCAGGGCATAGGCTGCCATGAGAACAAACCATGACACCACTAGACCCTCTGACCATTGCCCCTCAGGAGCGCAGAAGCACTCCCAAGGTTACACCTCGTAAACCGACGCAAGGCCGCAGCAATATCCTCCGCAATTACGACGAGATACTTTGCGCAATCGAACTGAACACTGCGCTGAGCTTGGTACCAATAGTCGACACCCCACCGATAATTGCCAAAGCAATCAAGGCAGCAATCAGACCATATTCAATAGCCGTCACCCCGCGCTTATCCTTAATGGAAAAAAAACGGGCAACCACTGCTGCATATTCGTTTACTCGCAACATGTATCATTCTCCTAAATCTAAAAAATCAATGGAGGTTACCCCCACTGGTTTACGCTAGTGTGTACTATTAATACACATCGGGTTATATATTAATTGCTTTAAATCAAAATTTCAAAAAAAATCCTCTCACCTCACTCTCGCGACGTAGAGTTGTAATTTTCCATCAAATTCCTTAATGTCGAACCACATCAAATCACATCATGCAAAGCGCATTACGCAAATGCTCAGTTCGAAGAAGACTAAAGATATAGTACAATTTCTATATTCTGAATTAAAAAATATGAATTTCATGAATAAAGAAAGATGTAATGCATATTTGATAATATATATTATAGTTTTTTCGATTATTTTATCTTTTTTATATATTATCAAAGAAACAAATACAACTGAAGACTATGCATTTGGTGGAGATTTTATACTGTTTTGGGCAGCCTCCAAGCAGTTAATTCACGGCCACATTTATGATATCTACAATACAGCTGCTCATGATGCAGTCATGCAAAGTGCTCATGCCCTGAGCCACCCTTACAAACTACCATTTCTATATCCGCCTTCCATGCTTTTTTTCATCTGGCCGTGGGCATTTTTTACTTATACATTATCTTACACTCTATGGGGTTTGACGGCCCCCTTCATCACCGCAAAAACATTGAGTATTTTGTGCCGCAACTGGTCCATTACTGCATTTGCATTTGTATCTCCTCAATTCTGCATTTCTCTAGTTACAGGACAAACAGGGCTTTTGATCGCTCTGATTTTAACATTAGGTTTTTACTATATTGAAAAAAAACCATTCATTTCTGGTTTATTTTTCGGTCTCCTTATTATTAAACCACATGTTGCATTTCTTGTTCCTCTTGGTCTTATTTTTATGGGCCGCTGGCGCACAATAATTGGAATGATGACATCTGCCACTTGTATGGTAGGCCTTTCCTTGTGTGTGTTTGGTCTTGATGCTTGGATACGTTTTTTTGAATACTCACACATGATGCAAGATAGCATTTTGCATAACGTGGCTTTATGTCAGATCTTTATCACGCTATTCGGTTTTCTGTCCGTGCACCATGTGCCATTCTCTACAGCTTTATGGCTGCAAATTATATTTTCCTCTACCATCATAATGTTTGTTTTTTATAAAATAAAAAAAGGGAGGAGTATTAAAAATAATCTCATTCTATGCTTGGCCGCATCTCCTTTATGTACACCTTATCTTCTACACTACGACCTTACTTATATGATGATACCCGCAATATGGATGATTAATACAGCTATTGAAACGAAATTTCTTCCTTGGGAAAAACTTCTACTGATTGTTTTATATTTTTCACCTTTTTATATTTTGTCCCTAACCTTGCATTATCATATGCCGATTGAACCAATTATTGCCCTGATCTTCCTTTACGTAGCCTCCCGGCGCCACTCGTACCTTGAAAAGAACGCAGTTCAATGTTAAGTGAAAATAAATATATTAACGATAAACTAGAAAAAATAATTATAATCATCCCATATATTTATTTCATAAATCATAATTTCAAATTGATCTTTATTGATTATAATATTATAACTATATTGTATATGGTGGAAATGATATTGGAGCTTCTCTTTACGTTATTTCGATCTCCGGGAAGAATGAGTCATAATACAACAGACTGGATATTAGCCATTCTGGGAACGTATTCGGCGCAGATCGTTTCTACCCATGCCAGCAATACACATCTTGCCCCTGTTACATTGTGCTTTATCTTGTCGTTTATAGGCATTCTTATCAGCCTTTCAGCCAAACTCTGCCTAGGTAGAAGCTTTGCAATTGTTGCAGCTGTACGGGTTGTAAAAACTTATGGTCCATACCGTATCATCCGGCATCCAATGTATGCTGGCTACATGTTAACCAGCCTCGGTTTTCTCCTGTATAATTTCAGTCTCTGGAATATCTGCGCTATTTTTAGTACATGGTCGTTACAGATCCTGCGTATCCGAGCAGAAGAAAAAATGCTTTCCACAGATCCACAATGGTGTCTTTGGTCAAAGCAAGTTCGCTGGAAGATTTTGCCCTTTGTTTACTGATACGATTACCTGTTACGCGCATTATTCAATCATCACACCTCACACCCAAAAATTATTTGCCGTGAAATTAAAATAATGGGGTAATTTTTAAAAATTTCAATTTATTATCTGGATTATTGAAATTTCTTCGTCACATTATCATAATTAAAAAAATATACCGATTTGACCTTTTGTATTCTTCATATACCCTGTATTTACTACCGAGCTTTCCGATCAGAAATAAGAAGTTGGGTAAATATAGGGAACGTCATGGCACAAGATGAAAAAATCGTTGTTATTGGTGCTGGGCCAGCAGGTTTGACACTTGCCTATGAACTCCTGAAAGCCGGTCGGAAAAATGTAACTGTTTATGAATGCGACAAACAGGTTGGCGGAATATCAAAAACCATCAAGCATCATGGTAACCGTATAGATATTGGTGGGCATCGCTTTTTCTCCAAATCAGACTGGGTCATGTCCTGGTGGGAGAGCTTTCTGCCAATTGCAGCAGCAAACGAACAAAATGTTACCTTACAATATCAGGGTAAAGAGCGAGAGCTGGTTGTTGGACCTCAGTCTTCTGCGACTGATGACGTCATGCTGGTCCGCTCACGCCTGTCTCGTATCTATTACAATAAAACGTTTTTTGACTACCCGCTTAAACTCACACCAACAAATCTGGCCAAGCTTGGGTGGCGTAAAACCATTGTTTTCGGCCTGAGTTACCTCTGGGCTCGGTTCCATAAAATTACACCTGAACTGACACTGGAAGATTTTTTCATAAATCGGTTTGGCCGCAAACTGTACCAACAGTTTTTTAAAGATTACACTGAAAAGGTCTGGGGCGTTCCGTGCTCTAGCATTAGTGCAGACTGGGGCGCTCAGCGGGTTAAAAGCCTGTCTATTTCCAGCGCAATTCTGCATGCCTGTAAAAAAGCTCTTGGCCTGCAGAAAGACACGAGTGTTCAGACCTCCCTTATAGAGCAATTCATCTACCCCAAATATGGTCCGGGCCAGATGTGGGAAACTGTTGCGCGGCATATTACAGATATGGGGGGAACAATTCTCCTCAATCATCATGTCAATGAGATTACTTTTGAGAATAATCGCGCCGTATCCATAACTGTTACCGATCAGGATGGCGGACAAGAGCGCCAGAAGTGCGATGTTCTGGTGTCAACCATGCCGATTAAAGAGCTTGTCTCTGCCAGCGGAAATTATTTTTCCCCCACGGTAAGGCAGATTGCACAAAACCTGCAATACAGGGACTTTATTACAGTTGGCCTGCTCTATAAATCTTCGGACATAACACGCCAGTTAGAAGACAACTGGATTTATATTCAGGAACCCGGCGTCAATGTCGGACGGGTGCAGATCTTTAATAACTGGAGCCCCTATCTGGTTGCCGACCCAAAAACCACATGGCTTGGACTTGAGTTTTTCTGTTCCGAAGGAAATGAACTCTGGACTCTGAGCGAGCAGGATATGATCAAGCTCGCCTGTTTTGAAATGCAGAAAATCGGTCTTGTTTCAACGCTTAACACATTAGACAGTGTTGTGGTGCATGTGCCCAAAGCGTATCCCGGTTATTTTGGTGAGTCCTACAAAAGTTTTTCCACAATCCGCAATGCCTTGGACACTGTGGAAAATCTCTATCTTATCGGGCGGAATGGTATGCACTGTTACAATAATCAGGACCATTCCATGCTAACAGCCAAGGAAGCGGCTGACCAGATTATCTCTGGTCAGCAGGATAAGAGCAAAATCTGGGAAATTAATATTGATGATGAATACCACGAAGAAAAATCAAACTGAGGCACTTTTTCAAGGCAGGTTAGCGCCCTAACACTGCCACCTCATGACCGCCTTATGGAAAGCTGGAATGCTTGAACGGATAGCGGTCAACCATCATGCGCAGCGGAGCAAAGTCCTTGTTGGAAAATGTTTCCGTGCGCACCCATGACCCGTCGGGCGATTCCACAAAAACCGTAGCATTCCAATCGGCCGCACTAATCCCGGTCCACAGCGTTAGGGTCAGAACATCCTTGCCCTGAGCATCCTTGAGCTGCACATGCGAGTCCCCCGAGGATGGTGGCGTGCGGCTAAGTGGCCCCCAGCCGGACTTGTGGGTTGAAAGCCACTTGTTAACATCTGCCACTTCATCCGCTTCCAGCGGGCGCTGGCGGTGCATTGGCCCCACATCAATAACGCCACTGGCAACCTGCGGAAAAGAAACAGGTTTGAAATTAGGCAGGGCAAAGGTCCAGATCACAATCGTGGTGCTTATGGTCAAAACCAGAAAGCCAATAATAAACGCCGTTTCTTTCCGCATGATATATCTTTCTTACCCTCTGACTGCGGCAATCACGCGCGCTACGTCTTGGTTTGTCAGTTCCGGGTGAATGGGCAGTGCCAGAATACGCTGCGCCAGGTCTTCGGAAACAGGAAGGGCCGTACCATCATGGTGGTCACGATAGGCAGGCTGTTTATGCAGTGGCAGGGGGTAATAAATGGCCGAAGGCACCCCTTTGCCTGCCAAGCGGGCCTGTAGGGCGTCCCGCTCCGCTGTGTCTGCCAGCAATATGGCGTAAATAGCCCACGCGCTGCGGCTATCGGCCACACGTACCGGCACCTGAACACACCCGCCAAGCCCTGCATCATATTGTGCAGCTATGGCATCGCGCCGGGCCAGTTCATCTTTAAAGCTTTCCAGCTTGGCCAGAAGAACTGCTGCCTGCAGCGTATCAAGCCGACCATTCATGCCTGTGCGCAGGACCTCGTACCGGCTTGCTCCTTCACCATGGGTGCGTAGGGAGCGGTACAGGGCGGCCCGCTCGGGGTCGTCCGTCAGAATGGCTCCACCATCCCCATACCCCCCCAGTGGTTTGGACGGGAAAAAGGACAAGGTGGTTGCCGTAGCCTCGCACCCCAATGGTTTGCCCGCCAGTTCCGCCCCAAAAGACTGGGCGCAATCCGCCATAAGGAACAGCTCTTCCGCCGCAGCAATGGCCCGCAGTTCCGGCCACGGAGCGGGCTGGCCAAACAGGTCCACCCCCACAATCGCGCGCGGCCGCAGCTTGCCCGCCGCCCGCACGGCCTGTATCCGGCTTTGCAGATGCGCAGGATCGATCTGGAATGTCTTGGGGTCCACATCCACAAAAACGGGCGTTGCCCCCAGCAGCAGAGGCACCTCCGCCGTGGCGGTATAGGTGAAGGCGGGTAGAAAAACCGCATCCCCCCGGCCAATACCTTCAGCCATCATGACAATCTGGAGTGCATCCGTACCAGAAGACACCCCTACGCACTCCCGCGCACCAGCCCATTCCGCCAGACGGCCTTCCAGTTCCGCAACCTCCGGCCCCATAACAAAACGGCAATGGGCCAGCACGGCATCCAGACGCTGGCGCAGCACAGGCCCCAGCCGCTTCTGCTGGGCTGCAAGGTCAAGAAATGCAATGGGCCTGCTGTCTGAACTGCTCATGGTGCCATCTGCTCCGTGCCGTCGGCCTTTATCTGCTCGTCTTTTACCGCACCATGGAATTTTGCACCAGTCGGAGCCAGTTCGCGCACATCCCCGTTAGGGTTATGGTCAAACTCGGGCACCAGCAGGCGCAGGGCCTGCAAGGTTGCGGCGACATCACCACGCCGGGCATGGGCGGTAATCTGGTCCACGGCTGCGCGCACCTCATCCATTTCCACCACACGCGGCGTTGCCATGAGCAGGCCGGGAGCATCGGTCGGCACCGAGGTCTCACGCCCATGGAACAGTTCCTCGTACAGTTTTTCCCCTGCACGCAGGCCGGTAAAATGAATGGCAATATCTTCATCCGGCTTAAGGCCCGCCAGACGGACCATCTGCCGGGCCAGATCCACAATCTTAACCGGCTCCCCCATATCCAGCACAAAAATACCGCCCTGACGGAGCAGAACCTCCATATCCGTCCCTGTTGCACAGGACATGCCGCGCACACATGCCTGCAGCACAAGCCCCACGGCCTCAGGCACGGTCATGAAGTAACGCCGCATTTCCGGGTGGGTTACGGTTAGCGGGCCGCCCCGCTCCAACTGCCGCTGGAACAGAGGAACGACAGAACCGGTGGACCCCAGCACATTGCCAAACCGCACCGTAATGCAGCGCATGGCCTTAGGCCGCCCCGAAGAGCGGGCCTGCACATCCAGCGCCTGACAGTACATTTCTGCCGCACGCTTGGTCGCCCCCATCAGATTGAAAGGATTAACTGCCTTGTCGGTGGAAATCACGATCATGGCGGCCGCCCCATGCCGGGCTGCGGCATCGGCCACCACACGCGTGCCGTGCAGGTTGGTCAGAACACCTTCCGCCGGATTGGCCTCCACAATCGGAACATGCTTGAGTGCTGCCGCATGGAACACCAGATCAGGCTTGTACTGGGCCATAATGGCGTTAATCCGCTCCGCATCCCGCACATCGGCCACAACCACCTTGCGCGTAATGCCCGGAGCACACTCCGCCAGCTCCACATCAATCTGCCACAGTGCGAACTCGCCATGGTCCAGCAGAACAAGGCAGGCGGGCGCGTGGCGGGCAATCTGGCGCACCAGCTCGGAACCAATGGTCCCCCCAACCCCCGTTACCAGAACCGAGCGCTGGTTGATCAGGCGGTCCAGCCCGGCCTGATCCAGCGGTACCTGCGGGCGGTTCAGCAGGTCCTGCGGCTGCATTGGCTGCAAACGCACCTGTTCTGCCGGGGTCATGTCCAGCATGGCTGGCGGTCGCAGCACAGCCAGACCGTATTCTGCCGCCACATCCAGCATCTGGCTTAATGCACGGCCCCTGCAATCGGGGTCCAGCACCACCAGAGCTTCTGGCAGATGCCCCGCCGTGTTCATCTGCGCCAGCACACGGGCCAACTCTTCCCGGTGCCCCAGAATAGGCACGTTACGAATCCGGTAGCCCGTTTGTGACCGGTTCCCCCCCACCAGCCCCGCAATACGGACATTCATGTGCTTGCCGCGTTCTGCCACCTGAATAAACAGATCCGCTGCGGTATCCGACCCAATCAGCAGCACGCTTTGTCCATCAGTCCGTGGCCCGCCTGCTCTGTGCGCCAGACGGTGGAACACCCGCACCCCGCCGAGCAGAACCAGCAGCACAAGGGCGTAAATAAAGGGGAACGCAACACTGGGCAGGGGCAACCCGGCCCACACCACACCTGCAAAAAGCAGCAGAGCGCTACTGAATGACGCACCGGCCAGCCCCAGCAGGTCCGACATGCCTGCAAAGCGCCAATATTGCTGCGGCAGCCTAAAGGGGAGCCCTCCCACCACCAGTGAGGCACCCCCCGCAAGGGCAAACCACACTGGATGAAGCTGCACCCCATAAGGGGCCGCCAGCCAGCAGGCCAGCACTGCCGCCAACGCTGCCAGCCCGCCGTCGAGCAGGATATTCAGGGCAATCCTGTTCAGCGGCCAAAATCTTGCATAATGATGCTGGAGCTGGGAACGTTGCGATACCATGATCGTGCGCTTATAGCCCAGCGCCCGACATCCTAGAAGCAGCCTAACCGGACAACCCTCTCTTTCATGTCTTTTTTTCCCGCCGTTCTGGTTTTTTCATGCCTGCCTTGCGCTGCCCTGCTGTGTGCAGCCCTTGTGCGGTGCATGATCAGGCTGGCGGTCATGGACCAGCCCGACCACCGTAGCGCCCATGCCACCCCCACACCCAAGGGGGGAGGAATCGGGGTTATGGTGGCATTCGGACTGTTTTTTCCTGTTCTGCAGGGGGTGGCAGGCCAGCCTGTTTTCTCTTTCCCATGTCTTATGGCAGCGGGGGCTCTGGTGCTTTTGTGCTGTGTCTCGTGGCTGGATGACCTGTACCAGTGGCACCCCGGCCTTAAGTTTGCAGCGCAAACCATAGCCGCCTGCCTGATTGTAGCGGGCGGTGTGCATCTGACCGGGCCAACGCCGCTGGCGGGTGCGGTCCTGTCTGTTCTGTGGCTGGTTTTTATCACCAATGCCGTCAACTTCATGGACGGGTTAAACGGGCTGATTGCGGGGTGTCTGGCCTTTGCCGCCCTGTGCGTGGGCCTTGCTGCCCCGTTTTTTGGCGTGCCGGAGCTACAATGGCCTGCCTTGCTGCTCAGCGCCTGCCTGGTGGGCTTTCTGCCCTTTAACTTCCCCCATGCCCGGATTTTTCTGGGTGATGTTGGCAGCCAGGGTTGCGGCCTGCTGGCGGGAATAGCCAGCCTGTATATTGCCAGCCATACCACCCTGCCACGCGGAGGAATACTGGGTCCTGCCCTGTTGTTCCCACTGGTTTATGATGTGCTGTTCACGCTTATCCGCCGCCTGTACATGCGGCAGACGCTTGTACAGGCGCACCGGGGGCACCTTTACCAGATTATCTACCGTAGCGCCGTAGCGGTGCCCATTGTCTCCTTGCTGGAATGGGGGCTAACCCTGTGGGGTGGTGGCGTTGCCTGCCTTGTAGCGCCCACAACAGGGTTCTGGAGCGGCATGGCTGGCGCAGCCCTGCTTATATTACCCCAACTGGCATGGACCCTTTGGGGTGTGCTGCGCGCACGCCAGCACGCAATTGGCCCGTGGTAAGTCACACACCCCGGCAAGCGGTTATTTGAGTGTTAACGTCAGCCCCTGAGCAGAACCGGCAAGCCGCGCCCCCTGCGAGATGGTCTCGATCTTGATCCGGACGCCATTCTTGTTTTCCAGCACAGCCCCACCCAGGCCCTGACCCAGCGTGGCCTCGCCGTGGGCTGCAGCATAGGTGCCGCTAAAATCCTTCAGGCGGTGCAGGTTATAAACCGTGCCTGTTCCCTCGATCTTGGAAAAACCGACAGCGGCAATCGTCCCGCCGGTAATGGAAAAGGCATGCGTTTTGCCGCCATAGGTCAGCTTACCCTCACCCCACGTATAGCCCAGCCCAATATCGGCCGATTTGGCGGTCAGGGTAATTTTGGCGGTGGGTGCGCCCATGGCATCGGCGGCGTATGCGGCAGGTACGCCCGCAACAGAGACAGCCAGAGTGGCCGCGGCAACAAAAGAAGAAAAACGCATGGAACAGCTCCCTTTACAGGCGTGTCCAGAAGACTGTTAACAACCTGAAGGTTGAAAACATCTGACACAGGTCAGGAATAACAACGCCCTCCATGCAAAAAGGTTGCCGATTACAGCCCCGCCCCCTTTCTGGAAGGGTACGAGGTCCGCAACACGGCAACCTTTATACGTGCATGTATAAAACGTGCAGGCTGGCTGATCAGGCAGCCGCAACACGGCGCAGGCGGCGCACTGTTGCCACTTTTTCTTCCTGCTGGGTGTTCTGGGCCACATCATGCGCGGTCATGCCCATGATGGAGCGAATTTCCTTCAGATAGGAAGCGCCCTTAGGGGTACGCTGCACCAGCACGGAGCGGCGGTCCAGCGGGTCCACCTTGCGGCGTGCCAGATCCAGTTCGGTCAAACGGTCGAGTGCCCGGGTAATGGCAGGCTTGGACACGTTCAGGCTTGCCGCCAGACCGCGCACTGTATGCCCGCTTTCATCCAGATAGCAGGTCAGGAACACAGCGAGCTGACGGGCGGACAGGTCCGGCCCTTCTCCGCGCACCAGTGCAACAATGGTATCCCGCAGGGTCTTGACCAGATCCTCTGCCTTTTCTGCGGCCTGTGCCATGACGTTCAACTTCCTTTTGTGCCGGGGACCAGAGCTTTGGCCCGCCCGGCTGTGTTTTTCCGGCCCATATGCAAACCGGAATGAATCTGATGCGCTTTATATAGACACCGAAACGATTTTTTAAAGCGCTGTCACAAAAAAATATTACGCCAGAGTGGTCTGTAAAAACCCTAACTCTTTTGCGCCCGATTCGTTCCACAAAGAGAACAGATTACACGAAAAAGTGCACGAATCCCGGGAGTATCCCCGCCTTCTGGCCGTCCGGGTCTGCTGGAATCATTCCACGCATAACTATCGATATGCACCCAGCGCTGGTCTGGTTTTACAAAATGTTCCAAAAACAGCGCGGCTGTAACAGCTCCTGCCATGGGCCGGGAGGCAATATTATTCAGGTCCGCCACCGTGCTTTTAAGCCAGCCTGCATAACCCTGCCAGAGCGGCAGACGCCATAGAGGGTCGGCCTCGTGCTCCGCCGCCTCCGCGAACAGCATGGCCGTGGAGTCGTTGTTGCAGAACAGGGCAGGCAGGTCTGGCCCCAGCGCCACGCGGGCAGCGCCTGTAAGGGTTGCCACATCCACCAGCAGGTCTGGCGCGCTCTCACCTGCCTCGTGCAGCAGGTCACTCAGTACCAGCCGCCCTTCGGCATCGGTATTGCCAATTTCCACCGTTAAGCCCGAGCGGCTCCGAATAACGTCCAGCGGGCGCATGGCATGGCCGGATACGCTGTTTTCCACACATCCCAGCCGCAGTTCCAGCCGCACGGGCAGGTCCTGCGCCATAACCAGATAAGCCAGCGCCAGCACGGTCGCTGCCCCGCCCATATCCTTTTTCATGCGCAGCATGCCGCTGGAAGGTTTGATGTCATACCCCCCGCTATCAAAGCACACACCTTTACCAACGAGGGAGATCAGCGGTGCATCCTTGCCGGCGTGTGTGCCATGCCAGCGGGCCACGACCACTCTGGGCCCACGCTGCGAACCATTACCCACATGCGCCAGCAGCGGATAAGCCTCGTCCAGCGCTGTGCCCTTGATGACCTCGACCTCAGCCCCAAGCGGGCGGAGTGCCGTTTTGGCCTCCCGTGCGAGCTCGGATGGCCCCAGCAGGTTGGCAGGGGTATTGATCAGGTCACGCGCAAAGCAGATAGCCCGTGCCATCTGCGCTGCCAGCCCCTTGCGCTCGGTCGCCGTCACGACAAGCCGGGGCTGCTCACCCTGCTCTTCGGTTTTCAGGCTGTAGCGGTATGCGCCCAGACAAAAGCCCAGAATAACATCATCCCGCGCCACATCATCTGGTGCCTGCACGGTCCAGTCCCCTGCGGGCAGGTCCTGTGCCAGCTTGCCGAATATAAACGGGTCGCGCGGCGTGGTCTTTTTTTCAGGCAGGCCAAAAAGCGCCTGCACCTTGCCCCCGGGGCCGGGCACCAGCACAAGCTGGCCTGCCCGCGCGACAAAGCCGCAGCTTTGGGCAAAGCTGACCGCCGCCTCCCCTGCCAATGCCACCCATGTCTCTCGCTCACAGGCCCGCACGGCATAAACGGTGCACAGAGTCTTCCGCCTGCGCGCAACGCTCAGACAGTCCAGATCATGAATAGGCATGGCATTCCTCCTTCTGCCCGCACCCTGCGCTTCCCTTTTGCATGATGCAACGGGGGAGGCTGCACGCATTGCCGACTTGCTTTTCAGGCGCGGGCAGCGGACCATGCACGGCATGAAGGTTCCCCCCCGCCAGATGGCTCCTGCCCTGCACGCAGCCCAGTGCGCAGATCAGGCTCCGGTCCGTGCCATTCTGGGCCCGACCAACACCGGCAAAACACATCTGGCGCTAGAGCGGATGCTGGCACACGCGTCCGGTGTCATCGGTTTTCCACTCAGGCTGCTAGCGCGCGAGAACTATGACCGCATGGTGCGGCTTAAAGGGGTTCGCTCGGTTGCGCTGATTACGGGGGAGGAAAAAATCATTCCTCCGCAGGCGCGCTGGTTCTCCTGCACGGTTGAAGCCATGCCCATGCACCGCCCGGTGGACTTTGTGGCGGTGGACGAAATCCAGCTTTGTGCCGACCCCGAGCGTGGCCATATTTTTACCGACCGCCTGCTCAACGCCCGCGGCCGGTCCGAAACCCTGTTCCTTGGGGCGGACACCATTGCCCCGCTCATGCGCAGCCTGATCCGCGACATCAGCATTGAAACCCGCCCGCGCCTGTCCAGCCTGAGCCATACTGGCCACACCCGCCTGTCGCGCCTGCCGCCCCGCACGGCCATTGTCGCTTTTTCCATGGCCGAGGTGTACGCCATTGCCGAACTGATCCGGCGCAAAAGAGGTGGGTGTGCGGTGGTCATGGGCCAGCTCTCCCCCCGCACCCGCAACGCGCAGGTCGCACTGTACCAGAACCGCGAGGTGGATTATCTGGTCGCCACCGATGCCATTGGCATGGGGCTGAACATGACGATCGACCATGTTGCCTTTGCGGGCCTGTCCAAATTTGACGGGCAGCGCCACCGCATGCTGGCTCCGGCGGAAATCGCCCAGATTGCCGGGCGCGCAGGTCGTGGCACGCGCGATGGCACATTTGGTACCACCGGGGAGTGCCCTCCTCTGCCAGAGGCCATGGCCGAGGCCGTGGAAACCCACAAGTTTGAGCCTCTTCCCTTTTTGTGGTGGCGTAGCAGCAAGCTCGATTTTGCCTCCCCGCAAGCCCTGTATGCCAGCCTGTGCCAGAAGACCCCACACCCCAACCTGCGCCCTGCCGAACCCGCAGCCGACATGCAGACGCTTAGCGCACTTATGCAAACCCCTGCCGTGCGCACACTGGCCACAACCACCGCACACACCCGCCTGCTGTGGGAAATCTGCCAGATACCGGATTTTCGCAAACTGGGACTGGACAGCCATATCCGCCTATGTGGCCAGTTGTTTAGTATTCTGGCCAAAGACGGGCAGTTGCCTTCCAGTTGGCTCAAAGGGCGGCTCGCCAGTCTGGAGCATACAGGTGGCGAGATAGAAGACCTGATGCACCGCCTGATGGGTATTCGCACATGGTCCTATGTTGCAGCCCACCCCGACTGGGTGGAAAACGCCCAGCACTGGCAGCGCCATACCCGCATGCTCGAAGACACACTCTCCGATGCCCTGCATGAGCGGCTGGCCAGCCGGTTTGTGGACAAACGCGCCGCCAGTCTGGCACGCAGGCTGGAAGAGGCAGATGGAGCCCCCCTGCTGTGCGCCATTAACAAGGCCGGGGAAGTGCGCGTGGAAGGGCATGACGTAGGGCATATGCGCGGCTTTGCCTTTGTGCCCGACCCCGAAGCCGCACGCTCTGATCAGGCCCTTATTCTCAAAGCCGCACGGCGCGCTGCCCGGAGTGAGATCCCCCGGCTTGTTGCCCGTTTTCTGCAAGCCCCTGAGAGCGAGATCACGCTGGACAACCAGACAGGCCACATCCTGTGGCGTGATGAGCCAATCGCCCATTTACGCAAAGGCCCTTCGGTCCTGCACCCGGTGATCCATATTGATGATGCGGAGTTTCTGGAATCCACCCATAAAGCCAGAATACGCGAGCGGCTGACACAATTTATGGCCTCGGTCCTTGCCCACACCCTTGCCCCGCTCTTCCGTGCGGAGCAGGCTGTGGCAGACCACCCCCTGCTCCGCGGCATTGTGCATGCTGTTACCGAAAATGGCGGCGTTGCCACCCTGCCCGCCCCGCCTGTTCTTCCCCCGGCGGAAGCGCTGCTACTCCGCCGGCAAGCCATTCGGCTCCATGGCCCGCTGGCTTTCTGCTCGCCATTGCTCAAGCCCCATGCCATGGCGCTCCGCAGCCTGCTGCTCCGCATCCACACGGGCCAATCTATAACGCAGCCCTTGCCCGGTGGTGCGGTTTCCGTGCGTCTGAGCGCACCATTAGCACCCCCTGCACAGGCACTGCTGACCAGCCTTGGCTGGCTGCTCAGCCACAACACGCTGGTTCGACTCGATATTGCAGCCAGCCTCATGCAGGATATGCGGGTTTTGTGTGCCCGCACCCCCAAACCTTTGCCGCTCTCTCTGGCATCCCGCCTGGGGATCAGCAAAAAAGAGCTGCCCCATGTGCTCAAAGGGTTAGGAATCCGCCTGCACCCCCCCGCCCCCTTGCCGCCGCGTTATGCGGGGCCACCGGCACCTTTTATGGTTTTACCAACACGCCACGCAGAAAAAAGAAAACAGCGGTCCAGCCGTCCAAAACATGGTGCACATCTACAAAGTGCCCAAAATAACAGTCCTTTTGCCATTCTGCGCACGTTACGGAGCCAAATGTAGGAGCAGCCCTGCGGGCATTGAAGTGCCCCCTTTCGTCCAAGCGGGTTGCCATAGTGCAAAAAGCCCATCATATCTGCGCCATCCTTGGTGGCACGACCGGCTGGTTGGCCATCTGACCCCACGCGGCGAGCCCCACTCGACCGCCAGATAATTTCGGAGATGGCAATGACCTACGTGGTCACTGAAAACTGCATCCGCTGCAAATTCATGGACTGTGTGGAAGTCTGCCCCGTTGACTGCTTCTACGCCGGTGAAAACTTTCTGGTTATCAACCCGGATGAATGCATTGACTGCGGCGTATGCGAACCTGAATGCCCGGCCGAAGCCATTTTCCCCGACAGCGACGACCGGTCAGCAGCGTGGGCGGAAATCAACACAAAATATGCCAGCCAGTGGCCCAACATTACACGCAAGGGCACCCCACCGGCTGATGCGCAGGAATGGAAAGACAAGCCCAACAAGGCTGACCTTCTTTCCCCCGAACCGCACAAGGACTGAAACCCCACCTGACTTAAGGGGTTTTACCAACAAAAAAGGCACCGGTTTTCCGGTGCCTTTTTTGTTGGGCGCAGTACAGCCTTCGCAAAGGGTAACAGGCGGTGCAACGCGCAGCGCCCCAGCATTGCCCGGCAACAGGCCCAATAAAAAACCCCGGAGCCTGAGCCCCGGGGTTTTTTATTGCTGACCGCCGCCCTGACCTAAGCCAGAGCAGCGAAGCGACATGATATCAGCGAGACATCATGTTCATGGACGTGTTCGCCATGACAAAGACCGTGCCGACAATAAGGATGGACACGAAAGCAACGGTGAAAACAAACGCAATGTTGTTCCAACGTGCTTCAGAACCACCACCCATGTGCAGGAAGTAGTGCAGGTGCACCAGAACCTGAACAAGTGCCAGAACAGAAAGCACCGCCAGCGTGCCGGTTGGCGCAAGGCTGTGGCTCATGACCACACCAAACGACAGAACCGTCAGGATAACAGCAAGAACAAAGCCGATAAGGTACGAAGATACGCTACCGTGGCTCTCGCCCGAGGAGGATGTGTTCGGATTGCTCATCAGATCATGCTCGCCAGATAGACATAGGTGAAAACACAGATCCAGACGATATCCAGGAAGTGCCAGAACAGGCTCAGGCAGGTGAGCTTGTTCATCATGCGTTCCGGAATTTCAGTTGTCCCCATCAGCTGAACCATCAGGGTAACAATCCAGATCAGACCACACGTCACGTGCAGACCGTGGGTGGAAACCAGCGTGAAGAACGCAGACAGGAATGCACTGCGATCGGGGCCGGCACCATCCGCGATCATGTGCGCGAATTCACGCACTTCCAGACCAACGAACCCAAGACCCAGCAGGAATGTGACGCCAAGCCACATGATAACCGAGCTGATCTGGGTCTTATGGGCGGCAATCATGCCAAACCCATAAGTAATGGAAGAGAGAAGCAGGAGGGCTGTTTCCAGCCCAAGCCCACCAAACTCGAACAGTTCGTGCGGGGTTGGCCCACCGTTGAACTGGTTACGCAGGACTGCAAACGTGGCAAACAGGGAGCCAAAGATAATGCAGTCCGTCATCAGATAGACCCAGAACCCGAACACCACCGTATTTTCGTGGTGATGTTCGTCGTGGCCTGCGGTCGGAACAGTTGTGTTCTGTGCCATTATTCTGCTGCCTGTGCCATCAGTTTACGGGTGTGCTCGTTTTCGATCCGGGCAACCTCTTCGGCAGGGATATAGTAGTCAATATCCTTGTTAGCGCTGCGTGCAATGATCGTAGCGATCACACCCACAAGGCCAATGGCTGCCAGCCACCAGATGTACCACACGGCGGCGAAACCGAAGATCAGGGCAAAAGCACCAGCCGAAATACCAGCTGCCGTGTTTTTCGGCATATGGATTGCTTCGTACTGACCGCCAGCCTGACGGGTATCAATGCCGTTTTCCTTGTCGTGCATATAAGCGTCAAGCGAGCTGACATGCGGGACAATGGCGTAGTTATACACCGGCGGAGGAGAGGAAGTGGACCATTCCAGCGTACGGCCGTTCCAGGGATCGCCCGTGAAGTCACGGTTTTCAGGCTTGTTGCAGTCGCGGATGGAGACAAAAATCTGCATCAGCTGGCAAACAACACCGAACAGGATGAGCACTGCGCCAACTTCAGCGATCAGCATCCAGGGATGCCAGGCCGGGTTGTCATAGTGGTTCATACGGCGGGTCATGCCTTCGAAGCCGAGAACATACAGCGGCATAAAGGCAAAGAAGAAGCCAACGAGCCAGAACCAGAAGGCGCGGATGCCCCAAGCTTCGTTCATTTTGAAGCCAAGAACCTTCGGAGCCCAGAAGTTCATGCCGCAGACGTAACCGAAGTACACACCACCGATAATCACGTTATGGAAGTGAGCAATCAGGAACAGACTGTTGTGCAGCACAAAGTCGGAACCGGGGATGGCCATCATAACACCGGTCATACCACCGATGGTGAACACCACCATGAAGCCAACAGCCCAATACATGCAAGCATGGTACTGGATGCGACCCTTATACATGGTGAACAGCCAGTTGAAGAGCTTAACACCAGTCGGGATGGAGATGATCATGGTTGCGATGCCGAAGAAGGCATTCACGTCCGGACCAGCGCCCATGGTGAAGAAGTGATGCACCCACACAAGGAAGGACAGCACCATGATGGAGCAGGTTGCATAGACCATGGTCTTGTAACCGAAGAGCGGCTTGCCGGAGAAGGCAGGCACAACTTCGGAGAACACACCAAAGGCAGGCAGAACAAGAATGTAAACTTCCGGATGGCCCCAAGCCCAGATCAGGTTCAGGTACAGCATCTGGTTGCCGCCACCATCATTGGTGAAGAAGTGCATACCGAAGTAACGGTCCAGACCCAGCAGGGCGACAGCAACCGTCAGCACGGGGAAGGTTGCCATGATCAGGATGGAAGAGCAGAAAGCCGTCCACGTGAACACGGGCATCTTCAGCCAGGTCATGCCTGGAGCGCGCATCTTAACAATGGTGACAAAGAAGTTCACACCGGTCAGCAGCGTGCCAACACCAGAGATCTGGATTGCCCAGATATAGTAGTCAACACCCACGCCAGGGCTGAACTGCATTTCGGACAGCGGGGGATAAGCCAGCCAGCCGCACTGCGAGAACTCACCAATGAACAGGGATATGTTCACCAGCATGAACGCAACAGCCGTCATCCAGAAGCTCAGGTTGTTCAGGAACGGGTAAGCCACGTCACGTGCGCCAATCTGCAGCGGCACAATGAAGTTGAACAGACCGGTCATGAACGCCATGGCCAGGAAGAAGATCATGATCGTCCCGTGAGCGGAGAAGATCTGGTCATAGTGATGCGGGGGCAGATAACCGGGGTTACCCGCATAAGCCAGCGCAAGCTGGGTACGCATCATGATGGCGTCCGCAAAACCGCGGGCCAGAGCAACCAGCGCCAGTACAATGTACATGACAGCCAGACGCTTGTGATCGACAGAGGTAAACCACTCTTTCCAGAGGTAGCCCCATTTGCCGTAATAGGTAATCAGTCCCAGTACCGCGACACCGACAATGAGAACGCCGATGAACGTACCTACTAGGATCGGCACATCCAACGGGATGGCCGAAAGCGATAGTCTCCCTAGCATAGATCCTATTCCTTCATATTCATGTCGGACATCGCGGACTGCTGCACCTGAATCATTTTGCCAGTGCTTTTGTCCATGACCATGCCGTTGTTGTATTTGGCAACGATCGTGTTGAACATGCCGGGTTCAACATGCGCGAAATATTCGACGGGGTTCGCTTCGCTCGGTGCAGCCAGTTTAGGATAGGTCTGGCTATCCAGCTGTTCGGAAGATGCACGCACCTTTTCGACCCAAGCATTGAACTCGTCATTGCTCATGGCCAGGGCATGGAAGTGCATGTCCGAGAAACCACGCCCACTGTAGTTGGCGGATTCACCCATGTAATCGCCCGGCTCGCTTGCCAGCAGATGAAGCTGGGTCTGCATGCCTGCCATTGCATAAATCATGGAACCAAGACGCGGGATGAAGAACGAGTTCATCACGGAATCAGAGGTGATGTCGAAATCAACAGGCGTATTGACCGGCATAGCCAGCTGATTAACTGTTGCAATTCCCTGTTCGGGGTAAATGAACAGCCATTTCCAATCCTGCGCCACAACCTGAACATGCAGCGGCTTGGTATTGGCTTCTGCCTCAAGCGGCTTGTAGGGGTCCAGAGAATGACAGGTCTGGTAGGTGATCACTGCCAGAAACAGAATAATCAGAGACGGAACGCCCCAGATCACCACTTCAATCTTGTTGGAATGGCTCCATTTCGGCAGATATTCGGCACTCGTGTTGGACTGGCGATACTGCCAGGCAAACCAGAGTGTCAGAATAATGGTCGGAACCACTACGATCAGCATTGCGATCACAGAGGTGGTAATAAGAGTTTTAACCCCCTCTCCCACCGGGCCTTTCGGGTCCAGAACGTCTAGTTCGCACCCGGCAAGCAGCAACGCTGACGATAGGCCGCCCAATCGCGCCGTTCTCGCCAGTAACTTGTTTTTCATCGCACGCCTCTTGGTTCTGACATCAACTTAGCCTCACAAAGACTTTTGCCCTGCTGCCACAGAAGCCTGACAACAGCAAGAAAAACCGCGTCCCGGCATGGGGAGCCCTTTCTGTTCCGCACCAGCAACACATTCTGGCCATCCAAGATGAATACCCCGAATATGTTGCTTACGGCGCAGCCCCCCATGCACGGCGGAAACGCATTGCGCCTACTTTATTCCTTACGCGGGGATTCTCAAACGTCAGAAAAGTTCCATCTGCCTTTCGTCACAATCAGTTAGCCGCTGTGAGCATGGCTTTTGCCTACTTTTGCGGCGGCTGGATGACCCAAACAGCATATCACGGAATGTTTCGTAATATTTCAAAAAATTCAATAATGGCAAAATTTAGTCTGAAATTTCATATTGTTAGAGAGCACACAAAATCTCACATCCCTGTTACAACTTAAAGAATTGAAATCAGGACCATTTCTGCACCCATTCTTGATTTTCATGCCATCATTCGGACCAAGCATAACTGCCCATACAAAAAAACCCGGCCATAACTGACCGGGCTTTCCTCTGGCAGGACCAAGAGTGCTGCTCTGGAGCTCTCAGTCGCTGGAATTGCGGACACCCATGAACTGCAGCAGGAACTGAAAGAGGTTGATGAAGTTCAGGTACAGGCTCAGCGCATCATAAACACTGCGCTTGGCGGTCATTTCCGGGCCTTCGTATGCGGCAAACTGCGGGTAGGTAACCCGAATCCGCTGGGCATCAAACGCGCTGAACGCCGTGAAAACGAGCACACCCGCAATGCTGTAGAGGTAATACACAGTCGGGCTTTTGAGGAAGAGGTTGACCAGAGCGGCAATGACCAGCCCAAACAGCCCCATCATCAGGAACGACCCGAACTGCATGAGGTTAGCCTTGGTCACGTAACCCCAGAGGGAGGTCGCGCCAAACATGCACGCCGTTACCAGAAACACGCGGACAATGGAGGTCCCGGTATAAATAACGAACACACTGGCCAGACTGGCCCCCATAGCCGTACAGAACGCCCAGAACAGCGCCTGCGCCCCCTGAAGAGACAGCCGGTTGATCCCGAACGACATGACCAGCACAAACGCCAGCGGGGAGAGCATGGCCAGATCACCCAGCAGAGTGGGGCGCGGCAATGGACCCGCAGCAGTCAGGTAGATCTGAAAAAACAGGTCGCTCAGACCGGTATTGGCAATGACGTACGCCACAATCCCGGTCAGCAGAAGGCCAGATGCCATCCAGTTATAAACACGCAGCATATAGCTACGCAGACCAGCGTCCAGACTGGCCTGATCGTTCCAGCCTGACGCTGATGCGGGGGAACGGTAGTCGTTACTAAACGACATGGTTTTCTACACTCCTTACCCAGACAAGCTGGCTTTGCTTTATACTTGTGGCTGCCCTGCCTTTCCGTCAAGGGTATCACGCGTCATATAATATAAGGCCGGCCGACAATCTGTTCGGGTCACGGCCTGCTTCCTCCCGCACCCTGTCACAAGGCCCGGATATGCACCTTATTGCCGGTCTTCCGCTCCCGGTGGAGATGCGCCTTTTCCTCCATGGTTTTCAGGACTTCTTTCCCTCCCGGGAATGGAGGTCCATGCCACTGCTTTACCTGCCCCTTGTGTCCTTCGGGCGCATGCAGCCGCAGGTCTGGGAGGAACTGGACCAGACCCTGTACACACTCCATCTGCCTGCCCCGGCAACGCTCCGGCATACGGGTTTTGACGTGAGTCTGAAACGGAACCGAATCATGCTGGAGGCCACTGTAGAAGCCTCTGTTATAGATCACCTTTCCGTGAAAATCAGGAACCAGGCGCGGCTGGCTGGCGTCTCCTCGACACACTCCCTCCTCCCCTCGGGCGTTGCCCTGGCAGACATTACCGATGTGGACCCGAATGTGTGCAATTTATGGCTTGCAACCCACCGCCATCTCTTTGCCCAGACAGAAGAAGTTTGCGAATTCACCGTGTTCAAGACTGGAAAAAACCGTGAAAACCCTTTTTGGGAGGTGATGGCGGAATACCAGTTTGCTGATGGCTTCCCACACACCTCCAATTTGTTATAACATGATCTTTCCTCAGTTCCGTTCCCGCTCCTGCATGCGCCGGAACCGACCTTTTGCACCCCTGATCTCTACAAGGAACGAATACGTGGGGATGCAGCTATTCTCTTGGCGTGATTGACATACAGCGCCCGCCTTGGCTGATGTGTGAGAAACCGGATTTCCGGCTCTATTTTTCCTCATCTTGATACACAGTCGAGGACATGAACGCATGACCCGCCCCGCCTCCGCCAAGAGACGTTCGCTGCTAGGAATTCTCGCGGCTGGAACAATCTGTGCCGCTGCCCTACCTTACGCAGCAGCCCCTGCCCGCGCCGACAGTCAGGGTGACACGGGACAAGCCATCATCCATGCCGATGAGCACCCCGAGAACTGGCTGTCCTATGGACGCACCTACTCTGAACAGCGCTACAGCCCGCTGGATCAGATCAACCGCTCCAACGTTGGTAACCTGAAGCTGGCCTGGTACTACAATCTGGACAGCAACCGCGGTCAGGAAGGCACGCCTCTGATTGTGGACGGCATTATGTATGCCACGACCAACTGGTCCAAAATGAAAGCCCTTGATGCGGCAACCGGCAAGCTGCTGTGGGAATACGACCCCAAGGTGCCCGGCAACATTGCCGACAAGGGCTGCTGTGACACGGTTAACCGTGGCGCTGGCTACTGGAACGGCAAGGTCTATTTTGGCACGTTCGATGGCCGCCTGATTGCGCTGGATGCCAAAACCGGCAAAAAAGCGTGGGAAATCAACACCATTCCTGCCGATGCCTCTCTGGGCAAGCAGCGCTCCTATACGGTTGACGGCGCTGTGCGCATTGCCAAGGGCCTTGTCCTTATCGGCAACGGTGGCGCAGAATTTGGTGCCCGCGGCTTTGTCTCCGCTTTTGATGCGGAAACCGGCAAGCTGAAATGGCGCTTCTACACGGTTCCGAACAACAAGAACGAACCCGACCACGCTGCGTCGGATAATGTTCTGATGACCAAAGCCTACCGGACATGGGGCCCCAACGGGGCATGGGTCCGTCAGGGCGGTGGTGGCACCGTGTGGGACTCCATTGTGTATGACCCCGTGTCCGATCTGGTCTATCTGGCTGTCGGTAACGGTTCCCCCTGGAACTACAAATACCGCTCCGAAGGCGTTGGCAACAACCTGTTCCTTGGCAGCATTGTCGCCGTCAAGCCAGAAACGGGTGAATATGTCTGGCACTTCCAGGCCACCACCATGGACCAGTGGGACTACACCTCTGTCCAGCAGGTCATGACCCTTGATGTGCCGATCAATGGTGAAATGCGCCACGTTGTGGTGCAGGCTCCCAAAAACGGCTTCTTCTACATGCTCGACGCCAAGACGGGTGAATTCCTGGCTGGCAAGAACTACGTGTACGAAAACTGGGCCAGTGGTCTGGACCCGCTGACGGGCCGCCCGATCTACAAGCCTGAAGGCCTGTGGACCCTGAACGGCAACTTCTGGTACGGTATTCCCGGCCCGCTGGGTGCCCATAACTTCATGGCCATGGCGTACAGCCCCAAGACCCACCTGGTCTATCTGCCTGCACACCAGATTCCATTTGGTTACCAGAACCAGGCTGGCGGCTTCAAACCCCACCCCGATGCCTGGAACCTTGGCCTGGACATGACCAAAACCGGTCTGCCTGACTCGGCCGATGCCCGCTCCGCTTACCTGAAGGACCTCAAGGGCGAGCTGCTGGCATGGGATCCCGTGAAAATGGAAACCGTGTGGAAGATCGACCACAAAGGCCCATGGAACGGTGGCGTTCTGGCAACGGGCGGCGATCTGCTGTTCCAGGGCCTGGCCAACGGTGAATTCCACGCCTACGATGCAACCAACGGTGCCGACCTTTACAAGTTTGACGCACAGAGCGGCATTATTGCTCCGCCCGTGACCTACAGCGTAAACGGCAAGCAGTATGTTGCAGTTGAAGTGGGCTGGGGTGGCATCTACCCGATCTCCATGGGTGCCATGGGCCGTACGTCGGGCTGGACCGTCAACCACTCCTACGTGGCCGTGTTCTCGCTCGATGGCAAAGCCCAGCTGCCTGCCATGAACGAACTGGGCTTCCTGCCCGTCAAGCCGCCTGCGGAATATGACACCAAGGAAGCTGCCAAGGGCTACTTCCAGTACCAGACCTACTGCCAGACCTGCCACGGCGACAACGGCGAAGGTTCGGGCGTGCTCCCTGACCTGCGTTGGTCCGGTGCCATCCGCCATGACGATGCGTTCTACAACGTTGTGGGCCGTGGTGCGCTGACCGCTTACGGCATGGACCGTTTTGACACGAGCATGAAGCCTGAAGAAATCGAATCCATTCGTCAGTACCTCATCAAGAGGGCGAACGAGACCTATCAGCGCGAAGTGGATGCCCGAAAGAACGCTCAGGGAGTTCCTCAGACCCCTGTCGTGGGCATTACGCCCCAATAAAGCGGCAGTCATAACGTCATTCGGTACACAAGCGATACAGTGGTAAAAATGATGATGAACAGACTAAAAGCCGCTCTTGGAGCGGTCACTGTCGGGCTTCTGGCAGGAACCTCCCTGGCACACGCGCAGGGAGCGGATGAAGACCTGATCAAAAAGGGCGAATATGTCGCCCGTCTTGGTGACTGTGTGGCTTGCCACACAGCACTGAATGGTCAGAAATTTGCAGGTGGGCTGGCAATCAAAACCCCCATCGGCATGATCTACTCGACCAACATCACGCCAGACCCCACCTACGGGATTGGCACCTACACGTTGCAGGAGTTCGATGAAGCCGTGCGCCATGGCATCCGCAAGGATGGCAGCACGCTTTATCCGGCCATGCCTTACCCGGCCTTCTCCCGCATGACGCAGGACGATGTGAAGTCGCTCTACGCCTACTTCATGCACGGCGTGCAGCCTGTTGCCCAGAAGAACCGCGAGGCAGGCATTAGCTGGCCTCTGTCCATGCGCTGGCCGCTGGCCATCTGGCGCTCCATGTTTGCCCCCACACCCAAGGACTTTACGCCTGCTCCGGGCACGGATGCAGACATCGCCCGTGGTGAATACCTGGTAACGGGTGCCGGGCATTGCGGCATGTGCCATACGCCGCGTGGCTTTGCCATGCAGGAAAAGGCTCTGGATGCCTCTGGTGGTCCGGACTTCCTTGGCGGTGGCGCTCCGATCGACAACTGGATTGCGCCCACACTGCGCAACGACCCGGTTGTGGGTCTGGGTCGCTGGTCTGAAGAGGACATCTTCCAGTTCCTCAAATCCGGCCGTACCGACCACTCCGCAGTCTTCGGCGGCATGGCCGACGTGGTTGGCTGGAGCACCCAGTACTTCACGGACTCCGACCTGCACGCCATTGCAAAATACCTGAAGGCCCTGCCTCCGGTTCCGCCGTCACGGGGGGATTACACGTACGATCCGTCCACGGCTCAGGCTCTGGATTCTGGCAACACGGCCAACAACCCGGGTGCACGGGTTTATGTTGAGCAGTGCGCAGCCTGCCATCGTAACGATGGTGGTGGTGTAGCCCGGATGTTCCCGCCGCTGGCTGGCAACCCGGTTGTTGTTGGGGATGACCCGACCTCCATTGCCCATATTGTTATGGCTGGTGGTGTTCTGCCGCCCACCAACTGGGCACCTTCCGCCGTTGCCATGCCGGACTACAAGAGCGTTCTGTCCGACCAGCAGATGGCTGATGTGGTCAACTTTGTCCGCTCCGCCTGGGGCAACAAGGCTCCGGCTAATGTGACGGCTGCTGATGTTCAGAAACTCCGTCTGGACCACGCTCCGATCCCGACCACCGGCTGGGCTGACCCTACGTCCGCTACGGCAACCTGGGGCCTGTTCATGCCGCAGCCCTACGGCGCTGGCTGGACCTTTGCTCCGCAGACCCATAACGGGGTGGACGCAGAACAGTAAGGTCTAACCAACCTTACCTCTGCCCCTCACCAGATGGGCTGGATTACAAAAAACACCGCAGTGGCAACGCTGCGGTGTTTTTTTATGGCGTGAAGCCAACATTACCAAACTACCCGTAAGCCACCTGCCACAACATACGGCAGAACGGCTTGGCTCTTTCTCCTATGCCCTTGCAGGTCTGCCGTCAGATGTAAGGAGTAAAGCACCAAGCAGGGTTGCTACAGCCACACTGGCACTGGCACTGGCACTGGCACTGGCACTGGCACTGGCACTGGCACTGGCACTGGCACTGGCACTGGCACTGGCACTGGCACTGGCACTGGCACTGTTCAGACCTATCTCGTGGTTCTGTCCAGCATTTACACAAACAACCATGATGGAACAGGCTGCCGTTCTACCCTTTACGGCATCGCCTATATCCCGCAGGACTACACACACCCCTGTTTGCCAGACATCGAAACGGGCGGGTTAAAGCCAGCACAAACACGCTGGAGCAAAGGGGAAGAGAATGGGAGAAGGAGGTCCAAGACCATCCTGCGTCAGATATATGCTGCACTGTACTGCATGTATCTAGATAAGGTAGCGCGTCACCCACCATGCATGGGGCGCGGCAATACCATAAAGATTTAAAATATAAAAATTGCAGACATGATCATCTTATATGAGGATTATCCCCCTACACGAAGGATCCAGATCTCTTCCTTCGTACGATTATTTTTATGGCTTCCCCACATCAGGAAGGCCATAGACACTCCACTCATTGAGTGAATGAAAAATTATTTCTAAAAACCATTATTTTATCAAAGGATTTTTCCATCCACTCTAGGAGTGTCACACACCTAGAGTGGACCAGAAAAAACTCCAATTATTCTTTTAACCAGCTTTATCCTGCTTGAAATGCGGCGGGAAAACCAGAGGGTCCTGATGCAGGACATGCTTGCCAATTACGCGACGGGCCAATACTTCCGGGTCATGGGAAGACAAGGTTCTGACATCCCGCCAGTACTGGTCAAAATCTGCTTCCCGTGCGGTTGCACGCCCCCCCAGCAACTCAAAAACACGCGGTGTAATATGCAAAGCCGTGCGTGCGGCAAAAGTACGGAGCGAGAGCGTTTCCAGCGCAATAGCGCCATAATCTTCTTCCGTCAGGGTGGAGCGCCTGTCCCATTGTTCCTGCACAAAAGCAATGGTTCTCTCAAAATACGCCTGAGCCGCCTGAACCTGCACCCAGTATTCAGCAAATTCAGCCTGAATGAACGGGTCATCCGCCGAAATACTGACACCCCCAAAGCTGCCCTGCCTGCGCCCTTGCAGCACCCACTTGCGCGCATGCTCCAAAGCCCCCAGCGTGCGACCAATGAACACAGCCGTATAAAAAATGGCGCCAAAGCTGGCCCACAAGGGCAAGGGGCCGGTCTGGGCCGGGCTGTGGCCCCAATGCAGGACGTCTTCTGGCAAAATCCGCACATTATGGAAGGTAATGGTGCCTGAATCCGTGCCGCGCAAACCAATGGGGTCCCAGTCATTATGGAACTCCAGCCCTTCACGCGCAGTAGGAATTACAGCGTAAATGTAGTGATCTCGGTCGGGGTGAATGGCCAGCACTGTTGTAATTTCTGCCAGTGGCGCGCCCGTGTTCCACTTTTTGGTCCCGGTAATTGTAAATCCGCCATCCGGGTGGTGTTCGGCCACAAACTCCTTGTTCACATACTGTGTGACATTGCCCCAGAAAAACCGGTTATTCGCGGCATGGCGCACAACATCATCATTCGCACCGGTGTAGTCCGTTAGCAGCGGCACAAGGGAGTTATAGTAATTAAACCCAAGCAGTGCTGCGGTGGAACCATCCACCTTGGCAATTTCCAGCACACTTTGTGCCGCATCGCGGAGCGAACCTCCACCGCCCCCAAGACTTTTGGGGTATAGCAGGCTGACAAGCCCGCTTTCGCGCAGGCGGCGGATCTGCTCAACGGGCCTTGCGCCATCCAGATCACGCTGAACAGCACCTTCGGCAAATTCATGCGCAAGTTTTTGCGCAGCATCTACCCAGTCCTGTGGGTAAGGTGCCACTGCCTGCGGGCGCGTAGCATGCACAAGATCATTACGAGGAGCAGGAAAGCTTGTGTTTTTTTTGATGAAAGTCATGAGATCAGTCTTTCTTTGAGTCGTTTTTGGCGTAAACTGCCAGCCAGATCCAGAAGATGGATGATACTGCATAAAAAGCCGGTCCAATAAGAATGGCCTGTGCCAGACCCGCATGATCGGAAATCAGGCCCAGAAGCCACGGGGCAAAAAGCCCTGATGCTCCACCGGCAACCATCGCACCAAACGAACCGGAAATAGTGCGCAAAGCCGGAGGCACGGTTTCAACCAGCAGCGTGGTCAGGCTCCCTGCCGTGGCACCAAAGGATGCAATGGCCAGCAGGGAAAAAACCTCGCAAACACGTAGGGAAGATGCCGTAAAACCAATGGTGAACAAAACCGAAGCCAAGAGCGCGCTGACAGCAAGAGATGCGGCAATGGCCCCCGTGCGCCCGGCCAGATAACGCCCCGTCAACCACCCACCCACTGGCCCCGCCGGAAGGGTGAGCATAAGGGCTGAGAACGCAAAGCCCGTGGCATGCAGGTTATCCAGACCATGCACCCGGTGCAAAAACGCGGGAAGCCACATCTGCGCGGTAATTGTGCCGGAAAAAAACAGGCTTAGAGCGATCAGATGTGTGGTGTAGGGAACAATACGAAAAACAGAAAACTGTTGTTTCCAGCTAACCTTGTTCTCCACCGCGGGTACATGACCATCAGACTGGCCCGGAACCGGCTCAGGCACAAACAGTAACAGAAAACCCAGAACAAGACCCGGCAGACCGGTGAGAAAAAATGCCTGATGCCAGTTGGAGTGGGCTGCAATCCATCCCCCAACACCAAAAGCCAGCGCAGACCCGAGCTTGTTACGCAACATGAAAAGAGAAAAAACGAAGTTCCGCTCTTTCCTGTTATAAAGGTCGGCCAGCCAGCCCGGCACAATGCCCTGATAGGCAGCCATGCCAAAACTGGTAAGTGTGCGCCACAAAACCAGTGTTGCCAGACCAGTAGAAAGCGCACTACCCGCCGATGCCAGACTCCACAGCACAATAGACCCGACCAGCACGGAACGGCGACTAAACCGTGCTGCCAGCACCGCAAAAAGTGGTGCGCCCAGAATACCCGCCAGTGTGGAGGCGGAGGATACACTCCCAAAAGCAGCATCCGAAAGATGGAGATCCGCCTTGATTGGTGTTAGCAATCCGGAAAGAACCATATTATCCATGGCGCAAACCGTACCCGTTGCCAGCAGCAGCACCAGCGCTGGATGGCGTGACAATGCCGTGCCGGTCACAGCGGGCTGATTTGTCACGTGCGGGGTAACTGACGAGAGTGTGGTTGCAGTGGAAGACATGGCTGTATCCTCATACCGGTTGAGGGTGCGTCTGTTCGAAAACCGCAGAATTTTGGGGGGCTCGCTGCGCAAGGGCCGTGGCATCTGCCAGAATTGAGCGGTCAATCCAGCTTTCCAGATCAAAGTCTTTTTTGATCAGCCCCTGGCGCAGCAAAAAGGTTTTTTGTGCATCCAGCGTCGCGACATAATCATCATTCAGGTCCAGCCGGATACCCTGTGCGATGTTCTCATACACTGCGGCAAGGTTTTCTGGTGCCTGCCCCAGATCGGTTGCCAGAGCCCGCAGGGCATCCAGCGGCTGGGTTGCCGCTCGCTCTGCCGTGCGCACGAGCGTTGCCACAATGCGTACCAGCAGGTCTCGCTGCTCTTCAATCAACGCCGTGCTGACCACCAGACCACGCAGCACGGAAGGATGCACGCGTGAGATAAGGTCCGGGGCAAGCCGGGTGTCGTACACCACATTCAGGCGTGGGTAGAGGCCACCATCGGGGGGGATGGATGCGGCCACCGCATCCACAATACCCTCCTCCAATGCGGCCAAAGCTGACTGAAAACCCGCGAGCAGAAAACTCTGCCGCTCCCCGCGTGGTGGAAAAGTGCGTGGAATACGCACCAGTTCCACATCATCAAGACCCAGCCCGACAGTGGCCAGAGTGGTCTGATAAATCTTGAGCTGTTGTGCAATCATCAGGTCAAACGGGCTATCGGGGTTGTAAAACACCGCAAGCCGCTTGCCTTTAAGGGCCGCAGGCTGCGCAAGCCCGGAAGAATGGAGGCTCAACACCGGGTAGCGACCATCCAGAAAAGCAAGACCCACAACCTTGCAGTCCACGCCATGGCTTTTTTTCCATATGGCTGGTGCATGCCCGGCATTGCGAAGCCAGAACCGATCTTTGTGATCGTATTCCGTTTTGGGTGAAAACCCTACGGACTGAAAAACAATGTCAACATCGTGCTCTTCTGCAAATTCAGCCCGCAGCGTGCCCCAAGCTTCTGCCAGTGCGCTAATGGTCGGCACAGACGGGCAACGGGTATAATGAACAACCGGACGGGTCATGGCTTTTTACTCCTGTGGGGCAACCTGCACGCCATGGCGTGCCAAAAGCTGCTGTGCATTCCAAAAAAGAACTGATTTCTGTCCGTCGGGGTCGGTTGCCGTTGCCGCGCGCACACGCTCAAGCGTAGGCCCAATATCGGGCACCGGAGCATAGTCCGAGCCAAAAACAACGCGCTCAGACCCCAGAACCCGCACGGCTGCGGCAACAGCAGCCGTTCCACTGCCAGCTGCCCCCGTGTCCAGCCATATCTGCTTAAAGTGCTCACGCAGCGGGCCAGCCTGCACGCGGGGGGAGACTACGGCCTGTTCGGCCGCCAGCGCCCCCAGTGCCGTACCACCGAGCATGGCTATCTGGATTGTCACATCGGGGAATGGGGCCAGAAAATCCGTAAACGCCAGCGTTGCAACGGCAGATGCAAAGCAGAACCCGTTGTCTATGACCCAGCGCAGGGCTTCGTTGTCATCATGTAGAATATCGGGGGGCTGGCCATGAACCTTGGGACTGGCAAACCCCGTATGCAGGTAAATATGGCTGCGATGCGCTTGAGCCACTTCGAATATCCCCCGAAAGGCCTCTGCCGAGCGACGGGAGAAAAACCCGTTAACAGGCAACACACCCCCGATCAGGCCCAGTTGTTCATGCCCGCGTTCCAGCTCTTTGGCAGACCAGGCTAGATTATCCGTGCTGAGTGCCGCCACAGCGCTAAAGCGGTCCGGGTGCTGGGCCACAAGAGCGGCGGTATCGTTATTCCACTGCGTCCACAGGTCCTGCGTATCCGCAAAGGGGAGTGCGGCATCTACCCCCAGTGTTGTTGGCCAGGATAAAAGCTGGTGCGCAATCCCTACATGATCCAGATGAGTCAGTCGGGTTTGCAAATCGTACCATTGCGCACCAAGGGGGAATGCTCCCCCCTTGCCTGCCCCCGCCCCCGTGCGCCAGATGGCAAGTTCATCTCCCTGGCGACCAATACGCGGTGCCTCCGCACGGCGCCCAAGAATATCCAGTGTGGAAGGTGCAAACCAGTGGGAGTGCAGGTCGATTACAGTCTTATGGGTTGTCATGACGCGCTCTCCTCAGAAAAAGTCCACACGGGCCGAAAGCAGGAACATGCGGGGGTTGCTGTACTGGTAAGTAAATGTCTGGCTTGTTGCGGAATACGGCAGCACCTGCACCAGATAACGGTTACCGGTAATATTGTTGACGATCCCGCTGATTTCCCACCGGCTGTTCCCCGGACGGAAGGAGGCATGAACATCCCCCAGCCAGACAGATGATTGCTGAAGGGCAGATGCTTTTTCGTTGGAAACGAGGTAGTAATAATGCCCGGTATAGTTCCAGTGCGTGCCAACGCTGCCGTTGCCAATACCGGTACGGAAGTTCCAGTCCACCGAAATATTGGCTGTCTGGTGTGGCGCACGGGCGAACTCGTTACCCTTCAGGCTGGTTGCACCGGTGGGGGCGGTAAAGTCCGTAAACTTTGTTCTGAGAACACCCACATTCCCAGATATTGTCAGGTCATCAATCGGGCGGGCCTGAAAGGAGAACTCACCCCCCAAAGTGCGCCCGGATGCGGCATTGGTAAGCGAAATAATGGTTGATTTTGTTGCGGCATCCGTTGCGGTCCAGGAGGTCTGGATATTGTCGTATTTTGAGTAAAAACCATCAGCACTCAGGGTCAGGCGGTGGTTAAACCAGCTTCCTTTGTAACCGGCTTCGTAGGATGTCAGGGTTTCAGGGTTAACCGGCCGTGCTGTCTGCAACGGCGTGCCCCCCCTGTTAACCGGGTTGGGAGTAATCTGGGTATTGAAAACACCTGAACGATAACCATCGGCAATACGCACGTAGAGCATCTGATTTTTTCCAATCAGGAACTGTGGCTCCACATCAAAGCTGACATTCGACCAGCTTTTGCCTCCATGGTAACTATCAATCCCCGTTATGGGTGAAAGAACGTTCTGGGCATTCCACCAGTTTGTCGCATTCCCCGCGAACGAAACCGGAGACCTTGCCTGAACACTGTCCAGATCAAGGCGCAGGTGGTCGTGCGTCCACCTTACCCCACCAGCAACCTGAAACCACGGCACAACATGGATGGTTGTATTACCAAAAATAGCAAAACTATCTGTGGTTTGCCGGTATTGTGTAGATGTAAAGGCTGGTTGGCCAATAATGGCGGGCGTTGTAGGCGCACCGGGGGGGAGCGTTGCGGTCGCGTAGTGGTCGTTCAGGGTTTCATGAAAATAATAAGCGCCTGCAATCCATGCGATCCGCTGGTGTGGGTCTGATGCAAGACGAAACTCCTGACTGACCTGCACAGGGTGCAGTTTGTCATAAGACCTGCTGTATTCAAGGGGTGTGTAATCTCCATCCCCAGTCTGGCGGCGCTGTGCGTTTTCAAACGCGGTAATGGAGGTAAAGGTCAGCCCATGCCCCGGATGCCACGTTGTGTGCAGGGATACCCCCTCCGACACAAGGGCCTGACGCCCGTTGACGTTGGAATTGGTCCAGTCCCTGCTTGATGTTTTAAGCGGTGAATATACTGACGTGCCCGAAGCGCTATAGTAAGGCACGTTGGAACTCTGCATGTCACGCACATGCGTATTCAGCAGAAACTCCAGATCATCCGATGGCCGCCAGAGCGTTTGAAAGCGGGCGGCAAAGTCACCAAAATTACCGACATCCTTGCCTGTGCTGGCATTTTTTGCCCAGCCATCCGAATTTTCCTGCCGAACAGACAGGCGGGTGGTCAACGTATTGGCGGTAATGGGGGTGTTGATAACAAACTCACCCCGCTTTTGACCATAATCGCCAAAATCGACCTGTGCGTGACCCTCTTTTTTAAATTCGGGACGGCGGGAGGTAAACTGTATGGCCCCTGCCGTTGCATTCTTGCCCCACAAGGTGCCCTGCGGACCGTTAAGAATGGCAACCTGCGCCTGATCAAACAGCGGGAAGCCCTGAAAGCTCAGGCTGTTCAGATACACATCATCTGCATAAACCGCCACGGCACCAATGGCGTTATTGGCCACATTCCCGTTGCCAACACCACGGATGTAATACCGGGGGCGCAAGCGACCATCAAAATTATACCCCAGCACGTTAGGGGCAAAAGCGGCCACATCGGCTGCACTATCCAGATGCTGCCGGGCGATGGTGGTTGCACTGATTGCCGTAACGGTGGCCGCAACCTTTTGAATATCCTGCGTGCGCCGGTTAGCTGTGACCATAACGGTCTCCAGCCCGCCTGATGCAGCAGGAGAAGCCACCTTGCCCACTTTGCTGGCCTTGCCGCCCTTGGCAGGAGCAGGGGCGGTTTTGGCACCTGAAGGTTTGCCCTGTGTTTCGGCTTTGGCGGAAGATGTGGCGGACGCCACAAGACCCGATGCAAGGATCAGGGATGGCAAAGCGGCGCAAGCAAGCCGGTTCCGCCTGGACAGGCAGGCCATAGCCCGCCCCGAAAGGGAGAGGAAGGACCGGGGAGCCGAGAGTGAGGAAGGGTAAATCATGTTCCACGCCGCGTTGTTTTTAACCATTTACTATTTTGATTAGTATTAATTCGTTGCATTTTACGACAGTGACGGCTTTTATAATTTTTATGGGTACGGTTTAAACGATATTAAATAGTGCAATATGTGCATGAAAGTAGGCCCGCATGTTTGTGCCCCAGCTTGACCGCAATGCCCGCGAAGGGCTGCAAAAACAGATTATGCGGCAGATTATTGCCGCTATTGCCTCTGGCATGCTGCGCCCCAACACCCCTCTGCCGGGCATAAGGGAGGCATCCGTACGCTGGGGCGTATCGCGCAATACGGTCGTGCTTGTTTTTGAACATCTGGAAACGGAAGGGTATTTGCAGACGCGCCCTTCACGCGGGACATTCATCCACCCCACACCACCATGCAGCACCAGCTCCGTTGCGCAGCTGGGGAACGAACGCGGTGCCGCGGCCGCATCCCTTGGGGAGCCATCATGGCCCGGTCAGGCTTTTATTGGAGACCCGGCACAGGAACGCCAAACACCCGATGGAGTCTTTAACCTCGGTTTTGGCAGCAACATGCCGCTTTATCGTTTTCCCGCATGGCAAAAAACCATCGAGCGCCTGCTGCTGCGCGATAACTGGAAACGGGGGGGCGAGTTCCAGCCCAATGCCGGGCTCCCCTTCCTGCGTTCAACACTGGCCCGGTGGCTGCATTTACGCCACGGAGTCACCATTGACCCGCAGCAGATCATTATTGTTACGGGGCTACAGCAAGCGCATTCCATTATCGCATATGCCCTGCTTAAAACCGGCGACCATGTGATTCTTGAAGACCCATGCTACCCGGGAAAACGCCAGTTATACGAAAAACTGGGCATGCACGTGATTAGCGGCGCAATTGACCGCAAGGGGATCAAGCTGGCTGATCTGGCCCCCGAGCAGGCACGCCTTTTATGCGTTAATCCGGGGTGCCACATCCCGACCAATGTCACGCTTTCTCTGCCGCGTCGCAAACATATTGCAGCACTGGCCATGCAGGACCGCTGCCTTGTGTTTGAAGAAGCGATGTATGACCTGCTCTCGTTTGAAAAAAAACCGATCCCCTCCCTTCTCTCCCTTACAGGGGGGCGCAATCTGCTCCACGCGGGCCTGTTTGCTCCCTGCCTTGGTGGCGGGCTGATGCTTGGGTATCTGGTCGTCCCCTGGTCCTTCCTGCCAGCCGTGCTGGAAGCCAAGCTGCTTACGGGGAACGGCCTGCCCTGGCTGGAGCAGGAAGCTCTGGCCCGCATGCTGGACTCGGGCGAGCTGGACAATGCCCTGCGCCGTACACGGGTGGTTATGATGCGCCGCAGAGAGGTTTTTATGGCCGCATTGGAACGGTTTTTTGGCCGTATGGAATTCTGCGGCACAGAGCATGCCCCCCGCCTGAGCTGGTTCCTGCCCGCTGGGTTCGGCAAGGTGCAGCCTTTCCTGACCGAGGCGGAAAAAGCAGGAATCCGCTTCCCCGGTAATTATGCCGCGGCCAGCAGCCGCTCCCACCCGGGCCTGCCAGACCTGCCTAACCTTGTGTCCCATGGTTATGGAGAAATATCGGAAGAAGACATTCCAGCCCTTTTTTCCAGACTTTCCAACCACACATAAAAAGCACCCACCCATTCCGGGACAAAGGGATACCCCACCCCGGAACCAGCAGGAGCCCAGATTCTGGCGCACACAGAAACGGACCACCAGTTACACGCCCTGCTCCAGCAGGTCCGCGCCTGCTCGGCCTGTGCCCATGCCCTGCCACTTGGGCCACGCCCGGTGCTCCATATCTCCCCCCGCGCACGGTTGCTGATTGCGGGGCAGGCTCCCGGCACCAAGGTCCATGAAACGGGAATCCCCTTTAACGATGCCTCGGGCGATCGCCTGCGGGCGTGGCTGGGCATGGACCGCAGCCTTTTTTACGATACGGAAAAAGTCGCCATTGTACCCATGGGGCTATGCTACCCCGGCGTGCTGCCAAAAGGGGGAGACCGCCCCCCAAGGCCGGAATGTGCGCCTTTATGGCGCAAACGCATTCTGGAACATCTGCCCAATATCCGGCTTACCCTGCTGGTAGGCTCCTATGCGCAGAATTATGTGCTGGGCAAAGGCGGGGTGTTTGACCGGGTTATGCGGTTTGAAGAGTTTTTGCCTACCTACTTCCCCCTCCCCCATCCATCATGGCGCACAGGGGCGTGGGAGCGGCGCACACCCGCATTCGGGGCAACCGTTCTTCCCGCCCTGCGCCGCGAGGTCGCCCGCGCATTGCAGGACTAAGCCCGGATTTTTCAGGTAATCAGGAGCAGGCGGATGTCATTGACATTGGTCAGCGTTGGCCCGGTCATGAGCAGATCATCCACCGCCTTGAAAAAACTGTAACTGTCATGGTTCCGCAGGAATGGCTCAGGCACACAGCCTGCCTGCGCTGCACGGGCCAGTGTATCGGGGGCAAAAATGGCACCGGCGGCATCTTCCGTGCCGTCTATGCCATCACTATCGCCTGCCAGCCCCCAGATACCACTCTCACCACCCAGAAAATGCGCGCAGGAGAGCAGGAACTCCGTATTCCGCCCGCCTTTACCAGCCCCTTCCCCCGCACGGATGGTCACGGTTGTTTCCCCCCCGCTTAACAACACCGCAGGCGAGGGAACGGGCAGACCATGCGCATGCACGGAACGTGCCATGCCACCCAGCAGAATACCGGCAACCTGACTTTCCCCCTCCAGTGCATCACCCAGCATAAGCGGGGTCACGCCCTGCTGCCGCGCAACATCTGCTGCGGCCATAAGCGCCATAAGCGGGGTGGCAATCAGCACCACACGGTTGCGCGGGTCCGCTACGGGTTTATGGTCCTGCTGGTTTGCCACAGCCTGCTCCAGCACCCCCCGCACAGTGGGGGAAAGGTCCAGCCCATACCGTTCCACAATCCGCAGCGCATCCGCCGCCGTGCCTGATGGCGGCACGGTTGGCCCGCTGGCAATCACCGATGGATCATCCCCCGGCACGTCACTGATCACCAGTGTCAGCACCTGTGCAGGGCTGGCAGCCTGTGCCAGCCGCCCCCCTTTGATGGCGGACAGGTAGCGCCGCACGGTGTTCATTTCCGTAATGGTCGCGCCAGAATGCAGCAGTTGCCGCCCGACAAGACGCTTATCTTCCAGCGTCAGCCCAGGCGCGGGCAACGCCAGAAGGGACGACCCCCCGCCCGATACAAGAGCAATCACCAGATCATCCGGCCCAAGCCCCGTTACGGCATGCATAATGGCGCGGGCGGCTGCCTCGCTCCGGGCATCGGGGACAGGGTGGGAGGCTTCCAGAATACGCACATGCCGGGTCGGGGCGGCATGCCCGTCACGCGTGACCACCACACCCTCAAGCGGCACATCGGGCCAGGCGGCTTCCAGGGCTGCGGCCATTGCCGCCGAGGCCTTGCCAGCCCCCACCACAATACAGCGCCCTTTGGGTTTGGGGGGCAGGTGTTTGGCCAGCACCACAAACGGGTCTGCGCTGGCTACGGCGGCATCAAACATGGAGCGCAGCAGGGTTCTGGCCCGCGCGTTATCCCATGCAACTCCTGCATCTGGCATGATGTTTCTCCCTTATGACCGGCTCCGCCGTAACTGGCCTACCTTGCGTTCAGGTAAACGCCTTGTCCAGATAAGGGGAGGATGCGTCAAAGAACGCCTGATTTTCTTTAAGTTCCGTTGCAATCACATGCAGGCTGGCCAGCACACGCAGCATTTCCTCGCGCACGGACAGGTTGGTTTCGGCCTGCTCCATGCGCGAGAGGTATTCCACCGCCAGAGCCGCTGCCCGTGCTGTGCGGCCATACTGCCCACCATACCGGCCAGAAAACTGCTGCATGCGGTTCATCATGGCCTGTGTGGCATGCCGGGCATCAGCTGGCAGAATATTGCGCCCCAGAATAACGCGCAGGCGCAAAAGGTTAAGCTCTATGGTCATGCCCGAGAGCACACCGCTTACATACCGGTCACGCACGTAGGTGTTGCCATCATCTGTTGTCATGGATGCCAGCCGGACAAAGCCATCCACCCCGCGGCCGATCACTTCGGTCATGGGGGGGGCGGCACGGTGCTGGGCCAGCCTGCGCAGGCGGCGCAGAATACTCACGCGCAGGTCCCACCGCAGGCCATCCGGGTCAAACGGCAGGAAGAGCCGGTACATCCACATGGAAAAAACCATGGCCAGAAACAGCGGCAGCGCGGTGTTGAAAAACAGGATTTCGTCCATCCGGCCCTGATTCATCGGGCCGATAAGAATGGGCAGGAACAGGTTATACGCAACTGCCGCCAGTATGAGCGGGGGCCACGCAAAGGCCAGCCCCCCCACCAGCATGGGCACGGCCAGACACAGGGCCAGTGTTTCGTATATTGTTGGCTGGGCGATGACCCACAGATCAAGCAGCCCGCTCATGCCCACAACAAAAATCGTGCCGTGCAAAAACGCCTGCGTGGCTAGTGCAGGCTGCTCCAGCGTGGAGAACAGGGCACAGACAATGGAGACAAACATCATGAATGTCAGCCCGTCGGTCCAGCCCGTTGTAATCCAGATCAGCCCCGAAGCAAAAATGGTGACTGATGCCCGCAGGCTGTTGGTAAAGGCCATGCGCCAGTCCCGGTAACTGCGCATGGGGTACCTGAAGTGGTCATGCGGCGTCGGGTTGCGGCTCATCTCGAACTGTTCAATGGCCTGTTGCAACTCATCCAGAATGGCACCCAGCTTGTGGAGCAGCTGCCCCTCACGCGAGAGGCTACTCTCCTGTGCCACATCAATAGGCGGGTTGGTGGCCGCTATCATCTCCTGCTCAAGGCAGGTCGCCGCAAGCTGGGTGCAGGTGGCGCGCAGGGCGGTCAGGTCCCGCAGGACCGGGGCCACGGGCGACTCATCCGTCAGGCGCTGGGGAATGGTCTTTAAAAACCCGGCCACCTGCTGTGCAACCTGCAAATACTCCTTACCCTGACTTTCGGGCATGGAGAGCAGGGCACCAAGGTCCAGCCCACGGGACATAAGCACGGCTATGGCGGCAAGGGCGGCACGGGCATGGTCGCCCTCGTGCTGGTGTTCGCCCATTTCCACTTCCGCAAACTCGACCTGATCACTCAGGCCAACAATGGTGGTGAACACGTCGGGGGAATTGGCAACCGCGCGGCGGTCCCCCCCAAGCAGGCGCACAAGTGCTGGCACGGCACCATCAAGTGCCTGCACAAAATTGGTGGCAAGCCTGTTTCTGGCCCGCAGGCCAAGCCGGTACTGGAACAGGGAGGATATGGTGGTTTCCACCACAATACCCAGCGTAATATACGTGGCGCGCGCCATGGCGATATGGAAAATCTGGTCCGGGGCAGCTGCCCCATCAAGCGCGATAATGGCGTAGGTAAAACCCGAGGCCCGCATGCCATGAATACGGTAATTGGTCATGCTGGCAGGGCCGGGCAGCAGGGTGCCCACAAAGCAGAACCCGCCAATACCCACCGCAAGCCAGAAAATATAGAGCAGCGGGGACTGCGGCATGCTCCCGACAAGGATAAGCGCACACAATGTGCCCACCACCATGCCAAACATATGCCACCGCGCTTTGGCAATGGACTTGCCGCGCGTGCCCTGTGCCACCATCCACACGGTCAGGGCGGCCCATTGCGGGCTCCCCAACTCCCACCACAGGGCAATGCCAAGGGCTATAAGGGACGATATGGTGGTCCGGAGTGCATACCCGAAAGACAGCAGGTTAGGGGCAAACAGCCAGCGCAGCCTGCTCAGGTCACGCGGGGGGCCTCCCCCCTCGAGCGCCTGCCGGACAATGGTTTTGAAGGCCTGACAGAACTGGCCAAATGAAAACGCCGCAGCCTTCATGCCGCGTTCTGCCGGTCAGGACTGATCAGAGAGACTGCCATCTGCTTCTTCTTACCCCAAAGAAGCCCAAAAGCGTATTCACACCTCGTATGCCCTGTCCTGCACCCAGCGTTACGCACAGGACATGGCATACAAAAAAACGTCGTCCGCTTTTAGTCTTCGTAGGACAGCAGGCTTGTTACAGTCGTGTCCAGCTTGTCGCGGCCGCCAAGGCCTGTCAGTTCAACCAGCACGGATGCGCCAACAACCTCGGCCCCGGCTTTACGCAGCAGGTCGATGGAGGCAGCGAGCGTGCCACCGGTTGCCAGCAGGTCATCCATGACCACAACGCGCTGACCGGGCTTGACGGCATCAGCCTGAATTTCAAGCGTGTCGGAGCCATATTCCAGCTCATAGGTGTGCGAGATTGTCTTGCCCGGCAGTTTGCCGCTTTTACGCAGCATGAGCATGCCGCAGCCCATGCGGTCTGCAATCGGGGCGGCGGTCAGGAACCCGCGGGATTCCACTGCGGCCAGCAGGTCGGGCTGCAAGGGAGCAATCTGGCGCGTCAGGCGGCCCATGGCAATCTGCCATGCGTCGGGGTTCCGCATCAGGGTTGAAATATCGTAGAACAAAATACCCGGCTTGGGAAAATCGGGAATGTGACGGATGTAATCCTTAAGGTCGATATCCTGACGTCCCGTCATGGTATTTGACAATCCTTCATCCATGCGCCCAGCGTTGTGGAAGCGCGTTTTCCATCCTGCCTTATTCCCATAGGTCAAGCACCGCCGGCGAACAGTTCTGAGGCAACCGGCCCCGCTCTATCCCGCACGGGAGCGTTCCGCAAGGAAATATCCGGCTGGTCAGACCCCCGCGCGCGCACCCAGTGCCGCGGTTACGGCTTCCATCAGCCCATCGCGGCGGAAAGGTTTGGCCAGCAGGCGCACATTGGGCACGCTCCCCTCCGGCGGGGGGGAATCGGCTGTCAGGTCGCCCGACATATACACCACGGCCAGAGCAGGGTAGCGCTCCACCAGCACGCGCGAGAGGGTAACCCCGTCAAGCGGGCCGGGGAGCTGAATATCGGTCACCAGCAGGTCAAGCGTACCTTCCACCCCGGCGGCTGTATCAAACGCCTGTTCGCCGTCCCCCGCCTCCAGCACCTTGTGGCCTGCCATGCTCAGAATGGTCACGACAATATCGCGTATGGCGGCATCATCCTCCACCACAAGCACCTGCAGGCTGCGTGCCTGCGCCTGCGGGGCCGGGCTGGTGGGTCTGGCCAAAGCGGGCACGGCCTCGACTGCCGTGGCCTCCGCCCCGGCGCTGGCCGTTATGGCGCGTGGCAGCCACAACGAAACCTCGGTCCCGCTGCCACGCCCCGTTGCCACCACAACCCGGCCATTCACCTGCTGGGAAAAAGCCAGAACCATGGCCATGCCAAGGCCGGTACCCGCTCCCTCGCGCTTGGTGGTAAAGAACGGTTCGAACAGGCGGTCCATGACCTCCCGCGTCATGCCAAAACCGCTATCCACCACATCCAGCCGGACCCAGTCCCCTGCAGGCAGGGGGGAGGCATCAGAAACAACACGGATACTGCGCCCTTCCTCCACCGGCAGGCCCATCAGGTCAGCATTGACCGAGAACGTGACATTCCGCGCCGTAATGCGCAGCCGCCCGCCAGAAGGCATGGCATCCCGCGCATTGATGGCCAGATTAAGCACGGCACTTTCCAGCTGCGCGGGGTCTGCGCGGACAGGCCACACATCGGCCACAACACCGCACTCCACCACAATGCGCGGGCCGATGACACGCCCAAGCAACCCACCCAGAAAGGAGAACAGGTCCGATAGCCGCAACGAATCCGGCGCCCCACGCTGCCTGCGCATGAAGGAGAGGAGCTGCCCGGTCAGCGCTTCGGAACGATGCCCGGCATGTGTGGCCGCGGACAGGTATTCCTGCCGCTGCTCCACCTGATCCGGCTGATCATATTCCGCCGCGAGTTCCAGATTACCCAGAATAACCGTGAGCAGGTTTTTAAAGTCGTGGGCAATGCCTGCGGTCAACTGGCCAAGGGCACGCAGCTTCTGTGCCTCGCCCAGAGCGCGCTCACTGCGCAGGCGCATGGTAATATCTGCCGCAGTCAGCACAAACCCGCGCCGTTCGGCTGCACCATCGGGGGCAAAGAACAGCGTGCGGCACAGTTCTAGATCCGCGCCATTGCCGCCCTTGCACTCCACCACAACCGGCGGTGCCAGCTCCCCTTTGGACAGGCTGCTCTCAATATGTTCAAACGGTTCCAGCAGGGGCACGCCATCCACGACCAGCATGCCGCTCAGGGCATTGTAGGACAGGCCCGTGCGCAAAAAATCCTTGCCCAGACCAAGCACCGTGGCCAGTTGCTCGTTCCAGTGCCATAGCCGCCCATCCGCACCAAACACCGCAACGCCAAGGCTCAGACTGTCCAACGTGGCGCGCAGCCGCAACGCCAGATCACGCGAAGATGCCTCGGCCCGTGCTGCTGCAAGGGAGGAGCGGTCCAGCACCCAGCCTGCCGAGATCATGCTCAGCACACCAGTCAGAATACCCAGAACAGCCAGCCTGCGCTGCCAGCTTGTATTGCGCAGCATATTGGCAACCCGGTCCGCCTGATCAAGCGTACTGGCGCGGCTGAGCACAGACAGGTTCTGGTCCAGTGTGGCCAGCAGGGCAGCCCCGCCCTGCGGCATGGCCTCGGCCGATCGGGGCCATGCGCTAATGGTCTGGAGCTGTTTTTCCACCACCCCCAGCACTTCCTTGCGCCCGCTCCCTTCACGTAGCTGCACGGAGCGGAAGCCGTCAAACCCTGCGCGGGCATCGGAAAGCTGGGTAATGGCCTGTAGGTAACATTCGCCATCAGCCGGGTTATGTTCTGCCTCAAAGGCATAATGGCAGATACGGGCATTGCTGGTGGCGTGGTGCACGCCGCGCAAATAACTACCTGCGGCCGTGCTCTGGCGGTCCAGGTTGCCATGGCGGGCCATGTCGTTCCCGAGTTCTATGCCAATGCCACCAAAGGTCACAATCAGCACACCAGCCCCGATAAGAGCCAGAATATGAGCCCGTCTTGCTGGATGCCGTAGCATGTCAGGCATGCCCCCCATTATTTGTGTCCTGCCATCCCTGTGGGCATGACAGCTTGATCTTAACCGGGCAAGGCATGGCTGCCCATGCAGGATCAGGCAACATCATGCAAAGCGGGGCGGAATGTATGCATACACAGCATCATAAGCGCACCAAAGCCCATACAGCCAGCCATTGGTAACGAAGATGTGGCGGCAAACTGACCCACCAGCACCCCGGCCAGTGCGCCAAGCACGTACTGCAACGTGCCTGCAAGGGCGGATGCCGCCCCCGCCTGAGCCGGATGGTCGGCCAGAGCCATCATCATCGCATTGGGGAAAATAATACCCGTTGGTGCAAGGGCTATGACCATGGTCCCAATAACCAGCCACACCTCATACGGCCTGTACGCCACAGGCGCGTACCAACAACCCCACACGCTAACGCCCACCATCAGCACCGTGCCCAGAACCGACAGGGCCACAGCACCATGCAAAAGACGGGCCGGGTCCACCCGCCCGACCAGCAGGCCATTCACCTGTGATGCTCCGATCATGAACACGGACATGACCCCGAACAGCATGGAAAAATGCAATGGCGAAAAGTGGAAAAGCTGCACAAAAACAAACGGTGCTGCGGTCAGGTAACTGAAGGTCATAAATGTCGAAAACGCCGTGATCAGGGCGTAAATGCTGTAGCCCCTATCCCCCAGCAGGCCCACGTAGCGGGTCAGCAGGGTCATGGGGGAAAGGCTCTGGCGCTTCTGGTAAGGCAGTGTTTCAGGCAGGACCCACAGCACAAGCCCCACACAGACCAGCCCGTACACCGCCGAAGCCCAGAAAATAATCCGCCACGACACAAACTCCACCACCAGACCACCCAGCATGGGCGCCAGAATAGGCACCACCCCCATGACCATGATCAGGCGGGACATCATGCGTGCCCCCGCTGCCCGGTCGGACACCACATCACGCACACATGCTGTGGGCACAACCAGACTGGCCGATGCGCCAATAGACGCCACAAACCGGGCAGCGGAAAACAGCGTAATATCCGGTGCAAATGCACAAACGGCAGACGCCACCGCATACAGCACGTTCCCCACCAGCAGGGGCATGCGCCGGCCATACCGGTCTGCCAGCGGCCCTACGCTCAACTGCCCTATGGCAAGCCCCACAAACCAGATGGCCAGCGTAAACTGCACATTGCCCGCACTGGTATGAAAACTCTGCTCCATGGCCGGGAAGGCGGGCAGATAAATATCGGTAGAAATAGGCCCAACAGCAGTCAGGAACCCAAGCAGAAGGGACAGCCAGCCCGGCACACCCTGTGCAAAAGCCGGCCCCGGCGTACCCTGCGCCGTAGGGGATGAGGAAGAAGACGTCATACCCGGCCCTCCGGGTGTGCCGAATGAGATAAGTGCCGCAAAAAATTCATCCCATAATGGAAAAACTATTGAGGAACAGGGCCGTATTCATAACAGGCAGATACTGGTGGCCTGCCTGCACACAACGCTCCGGGCCTAGCCCTGCGTACTGGCCCGGGCAATACGGGCGTGCCGCCACAGCCACCAGCCCAGCACGGCAGAAAAGGCAAACAGACCGGCCCCCGCGCCATACTGCCAAGCCGCCCCCACCTGCACACCAGCCCCAAGCAGCACCGCAACGGCGTTCTGGGGCAGCGCACCCAGCAGGGTTGCCGCAAAGAATGGCCATACAGCCATACCGGACACACCTCCGAGCAGGTTGAGCAGCAGGGCCGACCCAACAGGCAGCAGGCGCAATGTCAGAATACTCAGGAAGGGCTTATGGGTTAAAAACGCGTCCAGCTTTTCAAACCGTGGTCCAAGGCGAGCCTGCGCCCATGAACGACCACCCCAGCGGGCCCACAAAAAACCGGCCACACACCCTAATGTAGAAGCTATGGTGATCATGGCAAGCCCTTCGGCCACACCATAGGCCAGCCCTGCGGCAAAGCCGGCAACCTGCCGGGGCAGCCCAAAAGCACACCAGACCGTTGCCCCTGCCACAAACACCAGCCGGCCGCCCACGCCCGCGCGCAGCATATCCGTACTGCCCAGCACCTGCTCCAGGGCAGGCACATGCCGCAACCCGATTGCCCCCACCACCAGAATAAGCAGCATTAGCAAAGGTTTGAACACGACCCTGGCGGGCTGCTCCGGTGCAGGAGTGGCTGGTTCCATCCCTTGGGCGCTAGCATCTTCTTGCCGCGGCCCGCAAGCTGGCTGTAAACCCTAGCCATAAAGTTTAACCCAAGCGCAAAAGAGTGCCATGCCCACCACGCCCCAGCGCCAGCAAGACATGACGCCTGCCCACCGCCGCCTGATTTCGGGCTGGCTGTTCCTTCTGTGTTTCATGTTGCTGGGCATGATCGCCATTGGCGGCGTGACCCGCCTGACCGGCTCTGGCCTGTCCATTATGGACTGGCAGCCCGTGAGCGGCATGATCCCGCCCCTGTCCCACGCAGAGTGGGAGCGCCTGTTTGCGCTGTATCAGACCATTCCCCAGTACCACCTCCAGCATGAAGGGTTCGGGCTGGAAGGATTCCAGAAAATATTCTGGGCCGAATGGATCCACCGCTTCTGGGGCCGCCTTATGGGGCTGGTGCTGCTGGCACCACTGGTCTGGTTTGTTATCCGGGGCATGATCACCCGCCGCCTTGCCGTGCGCCTGTTCGTGTTTTTCATTCTCGGAGCGCTTCAGGGCGCCATTGGCTGGTTTATGGTGGCCTCGGGCTTCCGGGCCAACAGCACGGCGGTTGAGCCGGTACGACTCGTGCTGCATCTGAGTGCCGCTCTACTGCTGTATGGGGCCATTCTGTGGACTGCGTTTTCCATCCGCTGGCCCCAGCCTGAACCCACGCCCTTTACGCCCGGTGTCAAACTCACCCGGCGTCTGGCGTGCCTGAGCATCGGGTTGCTGTGCATCACCATTATTGCGGGCGGCTTTACGGCGGGCACTCATGCGGGCTTTTTGTTCAACACCTTCCCGCTCATGGACGGGCACCTTGTTCCGGCTGACTACGCCCAGCTTTCCCCCCTGTGGATGAACTGGATCGTCAACAAGGCCGCCATCCAGTTTGACCACCGCCTGCTGGCCACCCTGACCGCGCTGAGCATTGGCGCGGTGCTGCTGGCCGGGCTGCGGCGGGGTGCGGGGCTTGGCCCACAGGCGCAGAACGGCATTATTCTGCTCGGCTGGGCCGTGCTGGTGCAGTATGCGCTGGGGGTTACCACCCTGCTGCTGGTTGTGCCGGTATGGGCCGGGGCCGTACACCAGACCTTTGCCGCCGTGCTGCTGGGGGTCATGCTGTATGTGCTGCACACCCTGCGCCGTGGCAGGCCGCAGGGCTGAAGCAGAGCCCAATGATTTCCCACGCCGGTCATTTTCCTGTTGCGCTGACAAAACAGGACGGTATTCTACCGGGCATGATCTCCGACCGGTTCATGTCCGATTCCCTCAAGACCCGCGTAACAGCGGCTCAGGGCGGCGTGGCTTTTCGTCTGGACCTTCTCCTTCGACTTATCAGCCCCTGAGCGATCCGGGTGGCCATGTGCTGCCGCGCCCAGGGGATTTTGCAAGTGAGAGCGCCTGTGTGCGGCACAGGCAAACATAAGGCGTGACAAGCCTTTGGCAGCGCCAGACCAAAGTCAATTCAGGAACATTTTTCATGTCTGCTGATCAGTCCAGCTTCAATCACCCATCCTTTGGCCGCATGACGGCTGAGCGTGTCATTATTTTTGACACCACCTTGCGTGACGGCGAACAGTCCCCCGGTTTTTCCATGAACCTGGCCGAAAAGCTGCGCATGGCCGAAGCTCTGGCAACATTGGGTGTGGATGTGATTGAGGCGGGTTTTCCCGTTGCCTCCAAGGGTGACTTTGAATCCGTGAACGAAATTGCCCGCCACACCAAGGGGGCCGTTATCTGCGCGCTCGCACGCAGTGGGGGAGCAAAGGATATTGCTGCGGCAGGCGAGGCACTGGCACCGGCAGAGCGCAAGCGTATCCACAACTTTATTTCCACCTCCCCGCTGCACATGAAGTACAAGCTGCGCATGGAGCCGGAAACCGTTCTGGACCTGATTACCACCGGCAACACCGCCGCACGTAACCTGACAGATGACGTGGAATGGTCCGCCGAGGATGGCTCCCGCACCGACCCGGATTTTCTGTGCCGCTGCGTGGAAGCCGCGATCAAGGCCGGGGCCACCACCATCAACGTGCCCGATACGGTCGGATACGCGACCCCCGAAGACATGGAAAAAATCTTTTCCATGCTGCGCGAACGTGTGCCGGGTGCGGATCAGGTCATTTTTTCTGCCCATAACCATAACGACCTGGGCTTGGGCGTTGCCAATACGCTGGCCTCCCTGCGCGGTGGCGCACGGCAGGTGGAATGCACCATTAACGGCATTGGGGAACGCGCAGGGAACGCCGCACTGGAAGAAATTGTGATGGCGCTGCGCACACGCCACGACCAGTACCCCTACACCACCAACATCCAGACCACCGACCTGCTCAAGGTCTCCCGCATGCTGGCCACCATTACCAGCTTTGACGTGCAGCCCAACAAGGCCATTGTGGGCCGCAACGCCTTTGCACATGAAAGTGGCATTCATCAGGACGGGGTGCTGAAAAACGCCGCAACCTATGAAATCATGACCCCCGAAAGCGTGGGCTGGAGCCGCTCTTCTCTGGTTATGGGCAAGCATTCGGGCCGTGCCGCCTTCCGCGACAAGCTCAAGGCGCTGGGCTATGCGGACATGGATGACACCCGCCTGAACGAAGCGTTCTCCCGCTTCAAGGATCTGGCTGACCGCAAGAAGGTCGTTTACGACGATGACATTGTCGCACTGGTTGATGATGAAGCCCGTGACCACGACCATATCCGCTTTGCAGCCCTGAGCCTGACATCCACCTCGGGCAAACCTTCCGAAGTGGACCTGACCATTCAGGTCGATGGCAAGGACGTGCAGACCAATGCCAGCGGCAACGGGCCGGTGGACGCCGCCTTTAACGCGCTGCGTCTGGCGTTCCCGCATGAGGCCCGTCTGGCGCTGTTCAGCGTTGGTGCGGTAACGGAAGGTACGGATGCACAGGCCCGCACCACAGTCCGGCTGGAAGAAGATGGCAAGCTGGTTGATGGCCAGGGCGCGGATGCAGATACCGTTGTGTCCGCCGTGCGCGCTTACGTGCATGCCCTGAACAAGCTGTTGGTCAAACGTGCGCGCACCGCGCCCGAAGCCCTGACCGCCTGAGCCGCGCCCATTGGGGGCCTGCGCCCCCATATAACGAGGCAGATACCCCGCCGCATAAGAAAATTATGCGGAAGTTTATGAACTGAGGGCTTGTCTGCCTCGCTATGCCCCGTTAATCCGTGCAAATATATTGACCAAAGCGACCGTTGGGGTCCCTTTTGTTTGCCTGCCCCTTCCGCACAGTCGCGTAGTGCCGCCTCAACCAGGAGTCCTGGATGTTCTCTCGTCTGCTCGGTCTTATGTCTGCGGACATGGCCATTGATCTCGGTACTGCCAATACCCTTGTGTATGTCAAAGGGCGTGGCATTGTACTGAACGAACCCTCGGTCGTGGCGATTGCAGACATACGTGGCAAAAAGCAGCTTCTGGCTGTGGGGGAAGAAGCCAAGCAGATGGTCGGGCGCACACCGGGCAACATTGCCGCCATCCGCCCCATGCGCGATGGGGTGATTGCCGACTTTGATGTTGCGGAAGAAATGATCAAACATTTCATTCGCAAGGTGCATAACCGCCGGGCCTTTGCCAGCCCGCAGATTATTGTATGCGTGCCCTCCGGCTCCACAGCCGTTGAGCGCCGCGCCATTCAGGAAAGTGCCGAGAGCGCCGGTGCACGCCGGGTCTTCCTGATTGAGGAACCCATGGCCGCCGCCATTGGTGCGGGCCTGCCCGTAACCGAGCCTTCTGGCAGCATGATTGTGGATATTGGCGGTGGCACTACGGAAGTGGCCGTTATATCCCTTGGCGGCATTGTCTATGCCCGCTCGGTCCGCGTTGGCGGGGATAAAATGGATGAAGCCATTATCTCCTACATCCGCCGGGCCTATAACCTGCTGATCGGTGAAAGCTCGGCAGAGCGGATTAAAATCAACCTTGGTGCGGCCCTCCCCCCGGATGACCCGGAAGACAGCGGCCCCTGGCTGGACGTAAAGGGCCGGGACCTGATCAACGGTGTCCCGCGCGAGGTTCAGGTCTCTCAGGCCCAGATTGCCGAAAGCCTGATGGAGCCGATCAGCCAGATTGTGGATGCGGTCAAGACCGCGCTGGAAAACACCCCGCCCGAACTGGCGGCAGATATTGTGGACAAGGGCATTGTCCTGACCGGTGGCGGCGCATTGCTGTACCGCATGGCCGATGTGCTGCGTCTGGCAACCGGGCTGCCGGTCACCGTGGCAGAAGACGCCCTTTCCTGCGTGGCGCTGGGTACGGGCCGTGCACTGGAAGAAATGAAGCGTCTGCGCAATGTGCTGACCACCATGTACTAACGTCCCGGTTCAGCCACCCCGGCCACTTTGCGGTGCGTGGCTGAATCTGGTTCTTTATGCCGTCAGATATAAGGGCATCCGGTTTTCCATGGTCCCGGTTTCCATTCAGGTAAGGCAGGCATTGAGCAAACTGGTTCTGCCAGTTCTGCTGCTCATGTCTGTCGGGATCATTATTGCCGGGCAGGCCGACCGCCCTTTGGCAGACAAGGCACGCATGCGTGTGGCCGACGTGCTGGCCCCCCTGTGGAGCCTGCTCTCACGCACCCAGACCGACAGCGAACGCTTTGTGCACGGGATACAGGAAGCCCGTAATCTGGCGGAAGAAAACCACCGCCTGAGTGCTGAAAACGCCAACCTGCGGCGCTGGTACGAAGTTGCCGTCTCCCTCGCACGGGAGAATGATACCCTCAAAACCGAACTGCACTGGGTGCCCGAACCCACACCCGCATTTGTAACCGGCCGGGTAGTGGCCGACAGCGGGGGGATTTACGCCCGCGCCGTACTGCTGGTAGCAGGAACAACCAGTGGCGTACAGGTTGGCAACATAGCACTGGCCTCCAGCGGGCTGGCCGGGCGGGTTACGGAAGTTGGCGCGCATGCCGCACGCATCCTGCTGATTACCGACATTGCCAGCCGCCTGCCGGTGGAGCTGGAATCCAGCCATGCCGCGGCCATTATGGTGGGGGACAACTCCCCCCTGCCCCGCCTGCTCTATTATTCGCAGGATACCCGCCCCATAGAGGGTGAGCGGGTTGTGACCTCCGATCAGGCTGGGGCTTTTCCCTCTGGCATTCCCATTGGCAGCGTGCATTACCTACACCCCGGCCAGCCCGTGGTGCAGCCTTTTGCCAGGCTGGACAGGCTGACCATGCTGCGCGTGTTTGACTTTGGGCAATCCGAGATAGAACCGCCCGAAGCCCCCGGCCATGTGCCGCTAACCCGCCCGCACCGTGCCCTTACGCTGCCATTTAAAACCCTGCTTGGTCCGGGGCAGGAGGGATAACGGCATGTCTGACCCCCACCAGCCCCGCTGGGAACATGATACCGAAACCCAGCTGACATCCCGCCAGCGACTCGACCGTACGGCGCGGCATCTTCTGCCGTCCGTTTTTACGGCGCTGGTCATTATTTTTTTCTCGGCCCCCCTGACTGTTCCCGGAGCGGCGGAGTTGCTCCCGGCCATTGTTATCAACACGATTTTTTTCTGGTCCGTGTGGCGGCCCTCCGGCATGCCCTCGCTGGCCGTGTTCCTGCTTGGGCTTTTTATGGACCTTGTGGGGTTTACACCGCTGGGGGTGAGCGCCTTTATTCTATTACTGGTGCATGGCATTGGCAGTTATGCCCGTTTTGGTCTCATGCGGATGAATTTTTTAGTGGTGTGGTGCCTGTTTGGACTGGTAGGAGCGGCTGCAGCGGCATTGCAGTGGGCGCTGGCCTGCCTGTTCCGGCTCCATCTGCTTGATCCCGCACCCGCCTTTTTTGAAGCCTTGCTCTGCATAGGGGTCTATCCGTTGCTTTCCGCCACTTTCTCGTGGTTCCTGCATATTCTGGACGAGAAGGACACGCCATGACCGCATGGGAGGTGCTCCCATGTGGCTAAAGCGGCGTAAACGCGAGAACCGCCGCTTGATGCCGATCCGGGATCAGAAGGACCCGGCACGCGGCGTATTTACCCGCCGCGCCCTGCTGTGCATGGCGGTACAGGCCGGGGCCATGGGCGAGCTGGCGCGCCGCCTGTACCATATCCAGATCAATGATGGTGACCACTATGCCCGCATGGCGGCCAACAACCGCGTAAGCAAGCGCCTGCTGGCCCCACCGCGTGGGCGCATTGTGGACCGCTACGGCATTGCCCTTGCCAACAACAAGGAAAACTGGCGCGCACTCCTGATGCCGGAGGAAACAACCGACGTTGCCGGCACCATAGAGCGCTTTTCCACCCTGATCCCGCTTGATGAGCGTGACCGCAACCGCATTGCGCGCGAGATGCGCCACCAGCGCCGGTTTGTGCCTGTGATGCTGCGGGACTTCCTCTCCTGGGATGAAATGGCGCGGATCGAGCTCAACGCGCCCTCTCTGCCGGGTGTGCTGATAGATGTGGGCACACGCCGCGTGTACCCAGAAGGGGAACTGCTGGCCCATATTATCGGCTATGTTGCCCCCCCTAACGAGAACGACGTGGCACATTCCACCCTGCTGGCCCTACCGGGCATGCGGGTTGGCCGCGCGGGCATAGAACAGAATCAGGACGAGAAACTGCGCGGCACCGCAGGTTCGGTGGAAATGGAGGTCAACGCCGTTGGCCGCGTAATTTCCGAGCTGAACCGCGAAGAAGGCGTGCCGGGGGAAGAAATCTCCCTGACCATAGACCGCGGACTGCAACAAAGGGTGCTCAACCACATAGGGGACCAGACCGCCTCCGCCGTGGTGCTGGACTGCCATAATGGCGAGGTGCTGGCCATGGTCAGCACGCCCTCGTTCGATCCATCCCTGTTTGATAGCGGTGTCAGCCACGCGCAGTGGATTGAATGGACCAACAACCAGCACACCCCACTTATTAACAAGGCTGTGGCGGGTGTTTACCCACCGGGCTCCACCTTCAAACCCGCTGTAGCCATGGCCGCACTGGAGTCGGGGCTGATCTCCCCCACCGATCGGGTTTTCTGCCCCGGTCATCTGGATGTAGGGGGCACGCGCTTCCACTGCTGGTCACGCTGGGGGCATGGGTCGGTTGACCTGCATCTGGCGCTCAAATACTCCTGCGACGTCTATTTTTACGAAATTGCCCGCCGGATCGGCATGGACCGTATTGCCGAAACCGCACACCGCATGGGCCTTGGCGTACCGCTGGATATTGAACTCCCCCATACCCGCACGGGCCTCATCCCCACCCCCGCATGGCGTCAGGCCCACCACCACCACTGGAACGGGGGGGATACCATTGTCAGCGGGATCGGGCAGGGGTTCATACAGGTTACCCCCCTGCAACTGGCCACCTACACCGCCCGCATGGCCACCGGCCGGGCCGTGCAGCCCCACCTTATGCGCGCCATTAATGGCGAGATCAGCCCGATGGCCAGCCCCGAGCACTGGCCCAGCCTGAACATGCCCGAAAAATATCTGGAAGCCCTGCGGGCAGGCATGTTTGCCGTGGTGAACGAACCCCACGGCACGGCCCCCAAGGCCCAGCTTGACCTGCCGGGCATTACCATGGCGGGTAAAACGGGTTCGGCCCAGGTGCGCCACGTCTCCCGCGCATTGCGTGAGAGCGGGCATTTCAACTCCGCCAACCTGCCGTGGGAATACCGCCCCCACGCGCTGTTCATCTGCTTTGCCCCGTATGATGCACCCCGCTACGCCGTATCGGTCGTGATTGAGCACGGCAACGCAGGGGCAGACGCCGCCGCACCACTGGCGCGCAACATCATGCGCGACACACTCCTGCGCGACCCTTCCAACCACACCACACCCCCGCCAGAAAGCGTGGCCGCTGTGGATGACAGCTTTGAATAACCCAATCCGATTCCACAAGCGCCTGTTACGGGCCGAACCCAGCTTCCGCCTGATGGCCAAGCTGTGGCGGATAAGCTGGCTTTATGTTCTGCTGATCTGTGCACTAGCCGGTGTTGGCTACGTTACCCTCTACTCTGCCGCAGGCGGTGTGCCTTACCCATTTGCAGCCCCGCAGGCCGCACGTTTTGCCGTGGGCCTTGTGCTGATGGTGACCATTGCCATGCTGCCCCCCCGCCTGCTTATGCGGGCATCATGGGGAATGTATGCGCTCTCGCTCGTGCTGCTGGCGGCGGTCCTGCACATGGGCCATGTTGGCAAAGGGGCCGAACGCTGGCTCATGATCGGGGGGCTTCAGGTTCAGCCGTCCGAATTTGCCAAGATCGCCCTGGTGGCGGTGCTGGCCACATGGTTTTCGCGCATGGATTATGCCCGTATGGGCAACCCGCTCTGGCTTATTCCGCCTGCCTTTATGGTGCTGGTACCAGTTGGGCTGGTGCTCAAGGAACCCAATCTGGGCACGGCGGTCATTATCGGGGGTATTGGCGCATCCCTGTTTTTTACGGCAGGCATGCGGCTCTGGCAGATTATTCTGCTTGTTCTGCCACTGCCCTCCCTTGTGCAGTTTGCCTACGGGCACCTGCATGATTACCAGAAGGCACGCATTACCACCTTCCTCCACCCTGAAAATGACCCGCTTGGAGCAGGCTACAACATTATCCAGTCCAAGATTGCCCTTGGGTCCGGGGGCATGTGGGGGCAGGGTTACCTGCACGGCTCGCAGGGGCAGCTGAACTTTCTGCCCGAAAAGCAGACAGACTTCATTTTCACCATGATTGCCGAAGAATGGGGCTTTATCGGTGCGGCCACCGTCATTGCCCTGCTGGTGCTGCTGATTATGGGCGGCATGATCATGGCCATACGCTGCCGCAACCGTTTTGGCCGGCTGATTGCGCTTGGCATCAGCATGAACTTTTTCTTTTACTGTCTGGTCAACCTCTCCATGGTCATGGGGGCAATTCCGGTTGGGGGGGTGCCTCTGCCGCTGGTTTCCTACGGTGGATCGGCCATGCTGAATGTTATGCTGGGGTTTGGGCTTCTGCTTTCAACATGGGTCCATCGGGACACACGGCTGGACGAAAGCAACGGCCGCACAGCCTGACACCCGCAATAAAGCTTGTGTTTTTGGTTTGATCTGCTCTTGACTTGGTAGGGTTGCACTTTTAGCTTGCACGTTAAAGGTAACACTTAGTACTGTTTTTTCACCTTCATTTGTCCACTCTGTTTTCTCCACAAAGCGGCCTGCGGCTCAAGCTCCCATCAGGGCAGGAAATGGCTTATTTCCCGGCTCCTGCACTGCCTGACCAAGCCTGAAATGTGCGGAAAACCTTTCAACACACAGGGCCACACCAAAGTGACAACACACACTTTTTCTCTTCGTCCGGTCCTGCTCTGCACGGTTGCCCTGCTTGCGCTGGAAGGCTGTAAACGCCAGCAGAACGCACCGCAGGTGCCACCGCAGGCGGTGGGCGTTGTAACCATGCAACCCCAGCCCGTAAGTGTGCATACCAGCCTGCCCGGCCGTACAGATGCGTTTGAAATTGCTCAGGTCCGCCCTCAGGTCACAGGCGTTGTGCTCAAACGCCTGTTTATTGAAGGCTCGGACGTTGTCGCTGGCCAGCAGCTCTACCAGATTGACCCCGCCCGCTACAAAGCCGTGTACGACACCGCCCGTGGCCAACTGGCCCAGGCCATGGCGCTGGATGGCACAGCCAAGGCCAAGGTCCGCCGCTACAAGAAGCTGGTACGTGAGCACGCCGTAAGCCAGCAGGATTATGATGACGCCGTAGCCGCAGAAAAGCAGGCGCAGGGCCAGATACAGAGCGCTCAGGGGCAGGTGGAAAGTGCTCAGGTCAACCTTGGTTACACCAAGATGTATGCCCCGATCTCCGGGCGTATCGGCCGCACACTGATTACGGTGGGCGCGCTTGTTACCGCCGAGCAGACCTCCAACACAGCCATTATCACCCGGCTGGACCCCATTTATGTGGACGTTAACCTGCCCGCCATTACCCTTTTGCGCCTCAAGCGTGAACTGGCGGAAGGTCGTATCAAACGTCAGGCCAATGGCGAGGTCCCCGTGGTTCTGACACTCGAAGACGGCTCACCTTACGAGTTCAAGGGCCACATGGCGCTGGCCGAAGTGAACGTGGATACAACAACCTCCACCGTTATCGTGCGTGCGATCATGCCCAACCCGCAAAAACTGCTGCTGCCGGGCATGTATGTCCACGCCCAGCTTGACGAGGGGATTGACCCCAATGCCCTGCTGGTCCCCCAGGAAGCCGTCAGCCGCAACACCCACGGCGACCCACAGGTATGGATTGTGCAGCCCGACAACACCGTGGCCCTGCGCCAGATCCAGATCGGCATGGCCATAGGCACCAACTGGCTGGTGACAGACGGACTCAAGGCCGGTGAGCGCGTGGTGGTCAGCGGTACGCAAAAAATAACCCCCGGAGCCAAGGTCTCGGTGCAGGAAAGCAAGCCCAAGACCGACACCGCACCCGGTGCTGCGGCACAGCCTGCACAAAAAGGGCAGTAAATCCATGTCGCTTTCGCGGTTCTTTATCAACCGACCCATTTTTGCGTGGGTGATCAGCCTGATCATCATGCTGTTTGGCGGCCTGTCCATCCTGCGGCTGCCTGTTGCCCAGTACCCCAGCATTGCCCCGCCCCAGATCGCCATTACCGTAACCTACCCCGGCGCCTCCGCCGATACGGTGAACGATACGGTCGTGCGCCCCATCCTCCAGCAGATGTTCGGGCTGGATCATCTGGAATACATCTCTGCCCAGTCCTACGCTTCGGGGCAGATGGAAATTGACCTCACCTTTGAGCAGGGCACCAACCCCGACATTGCTCAGGTGCAGGTGCAGAACAAGCTCCAGCTTGCCCAGCCCAAACTGCCACAGGAAGTGACCGCCCAGGGGCTGAGCATTACCAAGGCCGTCAAGAACTTCATGCTGGTGCTGGCCTTTATTTCCACCAACAATTCCATGACCGGCTCGGACATTGCCGATTATGTGGCCTCCAACATTTCTGACCCGCTCAGCCGCGTAACCGGCGTTGGTGACCACACGCTCTTCGGGGCCGAATATGCCATGCGCATCTGGCTGGACCCCAACAAGCTGTTCAACTACGGCCTGACCGTGCGGGATGTTGAAACCGCTATCCAGACCCAGAACATTCAGGTTTCATCGGGTGAGCTCGGTGGCCTGCCTGCCCGCAAGGACATCCGTCTGGATGCCACGATCATTGGCCCGACCCGCCTGACATCGGCTGGCGAGTTTGAGAAAATCCTGCTCCGGGTCCAGCCCGATGGCTCGCAGGTCCGCATCAAGGATGTAGCGCGGGTGGAACTGGGTCCGCAGACCTACAACACATCCTCTTACTACAACAATCACCCGGCATCGGGCATGGCGCTCAAGCTCGCCCCCGGCGCCAACCAGATTTCGACCGAAGCGGCAGTCCGCGCCAAGATTGACGAACTGGAAAAGTTCTTCCCGCCGGGCCTGAAAACCGTTTACCCGCTGGATACGGAACCCTTCATCACCCTCTCCATTGAGGAAGTGATCATCACCCTGCTTGAAGCCATCGGACTGGTCTTTCTGGTCATGCTGGTGTTTTTGCAGAACTTCCGCGCAACGCTTATCCCCACCATTGCCGTGCCGGTTGTGCTGCTGGGCACTTTTGGCCTGCTCAACATCTTTGGTTTTTCCATCAACACGCTCACCATGCTGGCCATGGTGCTGGCCGTAGGCCTGCTGGTGGATGACGCCATTGTGGTGGTGGAAAACGTGGAACGCGTGATGTCGGAGAAGAAACTCTCCCCCATCGAAGCGGCCCGCGTTTCCATGGACGAAATTTCAGGCGCGCTGATCGGCATTGTGCTGGTGCTGACCGCCGTGTTCTTGCCCATGGCGGCCTTTTCCGGCTCGGTCGGGGTTATTTACCGGCAGTTCTCCATTACCATTGTCTCTGCCATGTGGTTGTCCGTGCTGGTGGCCATGGTGCTTACGCCCGCTTTGTGCGCCACCATGCTCAAACCCGGCACGCACGTTAAAACAACCGGCCCTGCCGGCTGGTTCAACCGCAACTTTGAGCGCCTGACCAATGGTTACCTCAAGGGGGTACGCAAGCTTATTTCCTCCACCGCGCTGTCCATTACCTGTTTCCTGCTGATCAGCGCGCTGGCGGGCTATCTGTTTACCCGCCTGCCCAGCGGCTTTTTGCCGGACGAGGATCAAGGGCTTATTTTCGGGCAGGTTACACTGCCCCCCAATACACCCATGGAGCAGACCACACAGCTCAACCGCGAGATTACGGATTATATTCTGAAGTCGGAGAGCGGACTTGTAGAATCCGTTTACGCCATCAGCGGGTTTAACTTTGCCGGGCAGGGCCAGAACTCGGGTGCATTCTTTATCCGCCTGACAGACTGGAAAAACCGCCCTCTTGCAAGCCAGACATCAGCCGCCATCGCAAAGCGGATCATGATGCATTACTGGTTTGACCCGCGCGCCCAGATCTTTGCCATCAACCCGCCTGCCGTGCTCGAACTGGGCAACGCCACAGGGTTTGACCTTGAACTGGAAGACCGTGGGCACCTTGGCCACCAAAAGCTGCTGGCAGCGCGTAACATGGTGCTCGGCCTTGCCAGCAAGGACCACCGCCTGCTTGCGGTGCGCCCCAACGGTATGGAAGACGCATCACAGTATCATCTGGACATTGACCGCGAAAAGGCCAACGCGCTGGGCATTACGATTGATGACATCAACACAACAATCGAAGGGGCGCTGGGGTCGATCTATGTTAACCAGTTCACCCGCAATGACCGCGTAAAACAGGTTTATATTCAAGGCGACATGGATTCTCGCATGCTGCCGCAGGACCTGAACAAATGGTACATCCGCACCAACACCAACACACTGGCCCCGCTGGATACCTTTATTCGCGGATACTGGCTGACCGGCCCGCAAAAGGTTGAGGATTACAACGGCTTTAACGCCTTTGAAATTCTGGGCCAGCCCGCAGCCGGTTACAGTTCGGGTGATTCCCTTGATGCTATCAAGGATATTCTGAAAAAACTGCCGGAAGGCATAGGCTACGAATGGACCGGCCTCTCGTTTGAGGAAATTTCCTCCGGCTCCTCCACCGGACCGCTCTATGCACTCGCCAGTCTGGTTATTCTTTTGTGCCTTGCCGCACTTTACGAAAGCTGGGCCATTCCGTTTGCGGTCATGCTGGTTATTCCTCTGGGTATTCTTGGCTCCATTGCCGCCACCTTGTGGCGGGACATGAACAACGACGTATATTTTCAGGTCGGGCTGCTGACCACCGTTGGGCTGGCTGTTAAAAACGCCATTCTTATTGTGGAGTTTGCCAAAGCAGCCTTTGAGCGTGGGGAATCTCTGGAGGACGCAGTTATTACCGCATCGCGCGAACGCCTGCGCCCCATTCTCATGACCTCCATCGCTTTTGTTGTGGGTGTGTTCCCACTTGCCCTTGCTGCCGGGGCTGGCTCCGCATCCCGCGAGGCCATTGGTACCGCAGTGGTTGGGGGCATGGCCACTGCAACACTTCTGGCCGTTTACTTTGTGCCGGTCTTTTTTGTTCTGGTGTTGCGTGTGTTTAAGGTCAAACGCATCAGCGAACGTAAACAGGCCACCACCCCCGTCCAGACCGCAACAGGGAACGAATAAGATATGGCTCCTCAGTCCTTTTTCCGTCGCTCCCTGCGGCTCCGTGCGGTTGTCATGGCCGTTGCAACAACACAGGCACTCTCCGCGTGTACCATGATCCCCAAATACACGCGGCCCACGCCTCCGCTGGCCACAACATGGCCAGACTATGCCCAGACCGGGGATAAGCTGTTACCCAAAGTGGCAGCCGATATTGGCTGGCGCGAGTTCTTTGTAGACCCGCGCCTGCAAGCCCTGATCACCATTGCCCTGCGTGAAAACCGGGACCTGCGCACATCTGCCTCCAATATCGCCACGGCACAGGGCGAATATGACGTGCAGCACGCGGGCCTGTTCCCCACCATTTCCGCCACGGGCGGGCCTATGTATCAGGCACCATCCGATGCGGCAGGGCTTAGCTTTGCACCAGGGCTGGATACCGACAAAACAGGCGGCGGCATGGCCCGCAACCCGTTCCGCTACTATTCCGGCGGGATTGGTTTTTCCTCCTACGAGATTGACCTGTTCGGGCGTATCCGCTCCCTGACCAAGGAAGCCGCCGAACGTGCCCTGTCCCAGCAGGAAAACATGCGCGGCATGGTTATCAGCGTCGTCTCGCAGGTGGCCATGGCCTATATTACATGGCTGGGCGACCGGGACACGCAAGCACTGGCGGCAAGCACGCTCGCCAGCCAGCAGAACAGCCTGAAGCTGACACAGGACAAATACGCCCACGGTGAAGAAAACCTGCTGACCGTGCGGCAGCTGGAAACACAGGTGCAGCAAAGTGCGACCCTGCTCACCGATGCCCGCCGCAAAGTGGAGCAGGACGAAAACCTGATAACCCTGCTGATTGGCGCGCCCATTCCGCAAAACCTGCCAGCCCCCCTGCCTTTGGGCAAACAGTCCATTCTGGCGGACCTGCCCGCTGGCCTGCCATCGGACCTGCTGACCCGCAGACCCGATATTACAGCGGCAGAACATGACCTTCTGGCCTCTCAGGCCAGTATTGGGGCAGCACGCGCCGCGTTCTTCCCCCGTCTGACGCTCACAGCAACGGATGGTGTTTCCAGCTTGCAGTTCCACAAGCTGTTTACGGCGGCGGCCACCACATGGGGTCTGAACCCCAGCCTCCAGATTCCCCTTTGGACATGGGGCATGAACAGCGGCAACCTCAAGGTAGCCAAGGCAACCCGTAACGGCAAAATTGCCGCTTACGAAAAAACGGTGCAAAGCGCATTCCGCGAAGTGGCCGATGCCCTTGCCGCCCGCAAAGCCTACCTGGACGAAAAAAAGCAGATGGATAGTCTGGTTTCGGCCTCGGGCGATGCCTACCGTCTGGCAAAACTGCGTTATGAAACCGGGACAGATTCCTACCTGACCACACTGGATTCACAGCGCTACTACCTACAGGCCCAACAGTCCCAGATTACGGTTGCTGTTGCAAAATACCAGAACCTTGTCACCATTTACCGCGCAATGGGCGGCGGCTGGCAGGCAACCTCCACTCCCCCCAGCACAGCACAACAACCTGCTGCGCAGTCTGGCACCCCAAAAGCAGGGTAAGCCAGACCACACCCGATCCAATAAAAAAGGCCGCTCAAGAGCGGCCTTTTTTACAAACTCTACCTTGCCCGCATTTAGTGCTTGGCAGGTGCCTGCCCCAGCCGGAGCACCCAGAGCTGGGCAATGTCATAGGCACCATTATCCCCGGCAACGCTCTTGAGGGTCTGTATGGCTTCAGCCTTGTTGCCTGCCTGCATCTGGGCAAGGCCAAGGTGCAAGCGGGCAATATTGGGGTCTGTTACCCCTTTGGTTATGGCCTGCTGCATCAGTGCCAACCCTTTGGCGGCCTGCCCGAACGTGACGTAATTATACCCCACATTCAGCAGTTCATTGCCCGATGTCTGGGCAAGGGCGGCTTTTTCATCCGCTTCGATGGATTCCTTTTTGGCAGCAACAGTTTTTTCCACCATTGCCTTCAGGCGTGCCTGCCGGGGCGCTTCCGCACCTTGGCCCAGAACACCCTGCTGGTATCCCTGATTCATCAGGTCCAGCGCAAGCTGGGGCATATGGCCCTGCATGGCAATTTCGGTCATTTCCATAAAATCACGGGGGGTGGAAATATCTCCTACCGCCAGACGAATACGGTACACATCCAGCTGCAGGGAAGCTGGGATTTTTGTATTCACGACCAGTTCGTGCAGCAGCAGCGCCCAGTATTCCTTTTTGGGGTAATAGGTTGCCAGCAGAACATAGGCGTGTGTCGCTGTCGTGGAATCCTTAAGCGCCGTGGCACTTGCCGCAAGCATCTGCAACTGCGATTCCACGGGCTTCTGCCCGGCCTTGACCGTTCTGGACACAATTGGCGTTAGAACACTAAGTGTATTGGCATAGTCTTTTTGCAGATAATAAGACTGTGCCAGCAATGTTTCCATTGCCGGGTTGGGCCCCGCTTCCTTGAGGTAACGCTGGATAGCCGCAGCAGCCCTGGGGTAATCCTTGGCGTTATACGCCATGCTCCCTTCGGACATCAGCATCTGGTTTTTCAGGTTACGCGGTGTACGGGGGGAGGCGATCAGTTTTTCATACGCGGCGGTTGCCTGAGCCACATTACCCGCCTGCGAAGCCACAGCAGCCCGCATCTGCGCAATAGTGTAGTCCTCATATGCGCTTTTACCCGCGACCGCATCTGCCTCGTTCACAGCATCCATGGCCTTGGCGTAGTTATGCGCAGCAAGAGCGCTCTGGGCCTGCTGCAATGCCACGCCAACGGGCTGGCTTAGTGTATCCGCCGCCTGCACGGCCGGAATGGCAAAAGAGACAACAGCCGCGGAACACAACAGGCTCCGCACAAAACGCATGGTCATGATCTTCTTCACTCCCTTACTGATCGACGAACTGTTCCTGCCCGACGATGCCCATCTGGGTGACCCCGAGCCTCTGGGCGTCGGCCATGACATGGACGACAGTCTTGTAATCAGCCAGCCGGTTGGGCTGGATATGGAACTCGGGCTTGGGCTGGGCGGAGGCAATCTCGCGCAGGTGGGCCTGCAGTTCGTCCTCGCTGTTAACCGGCTGCCCGTTCCAGGTAATCGTATTATCAAAATCCACCACAAGGGTCACAACCGGAACCTCCTCCGTCGAAGGCGGCGGGTTGCCCTGCGGCAGATCAATCGCAACAGATTGGGTCTGCAACGGGATGGTGATGATCAGCATGATCAGCAGAACCAGCATCACGTCAATCAATGGCGTGGTGTTGATGTCTACAATGCCTTCGTCTTCCGTTGTGCTATCCGACCCGACATTCATGCCCATGATCAGTTACTCTCTTCACTCCTGCCCCCACGCGTGCCGCGCGGGGGACGGGGGCCGCAGCCCGCCGTTGTCAGTTGGTCTTCGGCTTCTCGGTAATGAAGTCGATATGATAGATGCCAGCCTGCTGGCATGCCGCCACCATCCTGCCAACCGTCTCATACCGCGCCTTCATGTCCCCACGGATCTGGATCTGCGGCTGCGGTTTGACCACCGCCACCTTTTCCAGATGCTCCAGCAGGTCAGCCTGGTCCTTCAGCGGGGTTTCATCCCAGAAGGCCTTGCCATCCGCCGTAACCGCCAGCACCACGTTGCTCATCTTGGTCTGGGTGGGCTGGTTCATGTCGCGCGGCAGGTTGACCTTGACCGTATGGGTGGCCACCGGAATGGTGATCAGGAAGATGATCAGCAGAACCAGCATCACATCCACCAGAGGGGTCGTGTTGATGGCGGAGACGACTTCGTCGTCCCCTCCTCCGTTGCCAACCTGCATTCCCATGGTTCAGCCCACCCGGTTGGAGGTTGTGACCGTGGTCGGGGAGTTATCGGCGTTGACCCGCACGCTCTCCGCGGCTGCACCGTGGCGCACGCCACCGATCAGGATGGACTGCAGGTCATCGGCAAAGTCGCGCACCTGGTCCATGGCCCCCTTGTTGCGGCGCACCAGCAGGTTGTAACCCAGCACCGCAGGCACAGCCGTTGCCAGACCAATGGCGGTCATGATCAGGGATTCACCCACAGGACCGGCAACCTTGTCGATGGATGCCTGACCGGCAATGCCAATGGCGGTCAGCGCGTGGTAGATACCCCAGACCGTGCCGAACAGCCCGATGAACGGGGATGTGGACCCCACGGTGCCCAGGAAGGCCAGCCCCTTCTGCAGGCTGTTCTGGATGTTGTTGACCGCACGCTGGATGGACATGGAGGTCCAGCTATGCAGGTCAATGGCTTCCTGCATCGTGCCTTCATGGTGTTCGGCTGCCGTAATGCCGGTATCGGCAATATAGCGGAACGGGGAGGAGGTGGAGAGTGCGGAAGCCCCTTCCTGAATGCTGTGCTTGGTCCAGAAGTTTTTGGTGGCATCCTTGCCAGCAGCAAACAGACGCCCCTGTTCGATGAACTTGGTGATCATGATGAACCATGTGCCAAGCGACATGACGAGCATGATCAGCAGCACACCACGGGCGATAATATCACCGTTCGACCACAGGGCGGACAGGCCGTAGGGGTTGGCGTCATCCTTGGCGTCCGGCGCAGGAGCTTCTGCTGCGGCAGCGGCGGCCGGGGTCGGGGCTGTTGTGCCATCGGTGGGTGTGGGGGTTGTTGCGGCATCCGGGGCGGCGGGTGTAGCCGGGCCGGGGGCAGGAGCTGCAGCGCCATCTGCCGGAGCCGGAGCAGCCGGAGCCGCAGGAGCGGTAGCCGCCGGGGCTGCCGGTGCGGGGGCTGCGGCATCCTGCGCAAAGGCGGCAATGGGGGCTGCCGTGCTCATCAGCAGCGCAAGAGCCGGAGCGGCAAGACCTGACACAAAAGAACGGGGCAGTCTGCTCATTTTACTCAAGATCCTCATCCAAAGGCCCGGTCCTGTTCCCCTGCCGGAGCGGACCGGGCGGGTCCGTGTTGCTGTGTTATCCAGGGGTCCGGCACAAGGCCGAACCGTTAGTCTGTGTCAGTCATCCAGCCGGAAGCGGATGACATATGTCTTGTTCACTTCCCGCACGGGCACACCATTGCGGCTTGCGGGCCGGTAGCGGGCCTTGCTCACGTAATCCAGCGCGGACTGCGCAAATGCCTGACCGCCGGTTACGGACTGCACGCGGCAGTTGCTGGTCATGCCCGTGATTTCCACATCACACACAATGGTTACGCGGCCTTCAATGTTGTCTTCCTCCATTTCTGGCGGATAGACGGGGCGCACATTGTTCAGCGGCGATGTTCCGGCCGTTGTATCGGGCGAATCATTGGGCGGTGTATCCGCGGGCGGGGCCTTTGCGGTCTGGGTTGGCGGAGCCACAGGCTGCTTGGGCGGTGTGCGGGCCACGTGCCTCATAGGTGGCTTGGGGGGAGGCGGCACCTCGATCTTTGGCGGCGGAATGAACGGCGGCGGAGGCACCGTCATGACCGGCGGGGGTGGTGGAGGCGGCGGCGGAGGCGGCGGAGGGGGTGGCGGCGGCAGAACGCGCGTCTGAATGGGCGGTCTGGCCGGCGGGGGCGGGCTGTCACCATTCCCCATCCCGTAGATCAGTCCCCATATGCCCAGCACATGCATGATCAGCACAAGCAGGAACGCAATCACACCAACAGCAGCACTTGCCCGAAAGGCATACTTTGCCGAACCTGGCTGCTGCTCAGGGTTACTCATTCTGGCCCTCCCTCTTCAAGCCGCCAAACAAAACATCTCTGTTTCGCTTTCAGCCACGAAAAACACTCAGGAATTTTAATCTGGCCATATGGCTCAGAACCGGCACGCCTGCTGACATACCTTTATCCATTGGGTTGATTGGGCAATCTGGCACGGCAGATGTCAAGCAGGTTATATGAGAAAAGTTTGCATATGAACTTTATGAAGTTAAGTACTTTATAAACACGAAAAAAGGCGGGCCCCTGCAAGGAGCCCGCCTTTTTTACCATCCCGCGTAACGGACCGGACCAAACAGCCCCGGCCTACTGCGCGCTGGCACTTGCCTCCGAGCGGGTTGCCCCTACGCGCATGGCCAGTGCTGCCGCCATAAATGCGTCCAGCTCCCCATCCAGAACGGCATCGGGGTTGCCGGTTTCAACACTTGTGCGCAGGTCCTTGACCATCTGGTAAGGGGCCAGAACATACGACCGTATCTGGTGCCCCCAGCCAATATCGGTCTTGGCGGCTTCCGCTTCAGCCGCTGCCGCCTCACGCCGTTGCAGTTCGGCTTCGTACATCCGTGCGCGCAGCATCTGCATGGCCGTAGCGCGGTTCCTGTGTTGGGAGCGGTCTGTCTGGCACGCAACCACAATCCCAGTAGGAATATGGGTGATACGGATAGCGGAATCCGTCTTGTTCACGTGCTGACCACCCGCGCCGGAAGCACGGAAAGTGTCCACCTTCAGGTCCGCGTCATTGATTTCAATTTCAATTGAATCATCAATAACCGGGTAAACCCAGACCGATGCAAAGGACGTCTGGCGGCGGGCTGCTGCATCAAAAGGAGAAATACGCACAAGCCGGTGCACACCTGCTTCGGTCTTCAGCCAGCCATAGGCATTGGGGCCGGAAACCAGAATGGTTGCGGATTTAAGCCCGGCCTGTTCGCCCTCCGAGCTTTCAATCAGCGTGACCTTGTAATCATGCGCTTCTGCCCAGCGGGTGTACATGCGCAGCATCATTTCGGCCCAGTCCTGCGCCTCCGTACCACCGGCCCCTGCATTGACTTCCAGATAGCAGTCATTGCTATCCGCCTCGCCAGAAAGCAGGCTTTCAATCTCACGCCGTTTGGCTTCTTCCGCCAAGGCGCGCAGGCTGGCCAGCCCCTCGGCCACCAGATCGGCATCCCCTTCGGCTTCGGCCATTTCAATCAGTTCGGAGGTGTCGTTCACGTTGGTTTCCAACGCCTGCACACCCTCGATCTGGTTGGCCAGAAGCGTACGCTCGCGCATCATTTTCTGCGCGGCTTCGGGGTTATTCCACAGGTCGGGGTCTTCGGCCTGGTTGTTCAGTTCCGCAAGGCGGGCTTCAGCGACATCCCAGTTAAAGATGCCTCCTCAGCAGTGCGACCGACTGCTTGATCTGTTCGTTAAGGGCTTCTGTCTCGGCGGACATCGGGCCTGTTCTCCATCTGCTTTGGGGGAATTATCGTCCCATTCCGTTCTCTGTGGCCTTCAATAAAGGCCACCCATGCCAATGTCACCCCCAGAAGGTGCGGGAGGTGGTGCGCTGTTGCCTTCGGCCGGGCTGGCCGCAGCCGCACCAGACGGGCCGGAACCATTGACGCTGGCCGCCATATCGCTTTCCGAATCCGGCATGTTCTCGGCCCCTGTATCGGCGGCACTCAGCTCCTGAGCATCCACGTTGCTCAGCAGGTTGGCACTCACACCGGGGAGCTGACCGTCCTTGAACGCATCTATCGCAACACCACGGCCCGTATCGTAGCTGACCAGTGTCACGCCATCGGGGGCAGCAAAGTCGAGCTTGGGCTGGTCCTTGAGGGCCGTCTTCATCACCTTGTTCCACAACGGGCCGGCAATGGCGCCCCCCGTCTCGTTCCGTCCAAGGGACTGAGGTGTATCAAACCCGACCCACACGACTGTCACCAGTTCAGGCGTGTAACCTGCGAACCAGGCATCGTTAAAGTTCTGGCTGGTGCCGGTTTTGCCTGCGATGGGCGTATCTATGCCCTCACCCGCCCGCACACCCGTACCGCGCCGGATAACATCTTGCAGCATGGTCGTGATCTGGAACGCACTCTGCTCGGATGCCGCCACGGGCCTGTCATCACGCAAAGCGGGGAGGTCCTGCGGTGTAAGCACCACAACCGACGGCTGGGGGGAAGGCTGGCCAGAGCCCGCACCACCGGCATTCGCCTGCGGTGCATCCGGGTGTATGGCGTCCACCCCATTGGCTGCGCCAGCCCCCGCGGCAGGCAGGGAAGACGCCGCAACCAGAGACAACCCGCTGGCAGGCCGCCAGATGACATGCCCATCACGGTCCTGCACATCATCAATCAGGGTCGGAGTAATCCTGCGCCCTCCGGCGGCAAGGGCGGCGTAGGCTCCGGCCTCCTTGAGCACCGTGGTTTCCACAGCACCCAGCGCTGCAGGCAGCACATGGGGCATGCTATCCACCAGCCCGAGCTTGATGGCCGTATCCGCAACCGTGTTCATGCCCAGATGGGCGGCAAGGCGAATGGTCACAAGGTTGCGCGATTCACGCAGCGCGTCATGCAGGGACGTGGGGCCCCAGAAGTCTTTTTCGTAGTTATTGGGGTGCCATGTGCCGTAGGACACGGGGGAGTCATCAAACTCCTGAGAGGGCGATATACCCTGCTCCATGGCCTGTAGATAGACAAATGGCTTGAAGGAGGAGCCCGGCTGGCGCAGCGCCTGCGTGGCCCGGTCAAACTGCGAGGCCTGAAAAGACCACCCCCCCACTAGGGCAAGAACACGCCCCGTGCGGGCGTTCATGGTGACAATAGCGCCTTCCACAACCGGTATCTGCATCAGCGCAACACCGGACTGCCCGCTCTGGGGTTCGACCATCACAATGTCACCCGTGCGGAGGGGGCGGGCCCGGCGGACCCATGCCATATCCTTGGGCTGGATCTGCCCTGTATGGGGTTCACCCCCCTGCGCAACATTGCGGCGGACCACGCTGCCTTCCAGCCAGCCGACCTGCCCCTTGTTGCCATCCAGCACAATGGCCAGACGCCACTGGTCCAGCATGCCGGCCGGAGCACTGACCGTGCGCAGGGCGCGTACCCACTCGTCCTGCGTGAGCGGCACAGGGGTATTCAGGTGCGTAACAGGGCCGTGCCAGCCACGGTGCTGGCGGTCATACGCCATAAGCCCCTGCTGCAAAATGGTCTGGGCCGCACGCTGGAGGGGCAGGTCCAGACTGGTATGCACATCCAGCCCCCCCTGCATGGTGACATCCTGACCATATTTTTCCAGCAGTTCACGCCGGACTTCCTCGGCAAACCATTCGGAGCCGGGAGCGGGGCCGGGGCGGGAATAGCTGATGCTGACAAGCGGCTCTGCCTCGGCCATACGGGCCTCGGCCTGCGTAATGGCGCCAATATCGGCCATGCGCTCCAGCACCCAGTTGCGGCGGCCCCGCGCTGCATCGGGGAAGCGGGCAGGGTTGTAATTGGTGGGCGACTTGGGCAGCGCCGCCAGAAACGCGACCTCCGCGTTATCCAGCTGGTCCAGAGGTTTGTTAAAATACGTCTGGGCAGCAGCACCAATGCCATAGGCACCGTTACCCAGATAAATTTCGTTCAGGTAAATCTCGAGGATTTTTTCCTTGGGCAGAACCTGCTCGATGCGCATGGCCAGAAACGCTTCCTTGGCCTTGCGCTTGAACGAGACAGCATTGCTCCCCAGCAGCATGACGCGGGCAACCTGCTGCGTAATGGTGGACGCACCAATAGGCCTGCGCCCGCGTCCACGTGTCAGGTCGGTCAGGCCCGCGCGGATGATCGCGGCGGGGTCCACGCCCTTATGGGTCCAGAACTTCTGGTCTTCCGCCGCGATAAACGCACTTTTTACCCGGTCGGGAATGGCGTTGGAGGGCACAAACACCCGCCGCTCGTCCGCCAGTTCGGCGACAAGCTGGTCATCCGATGCGTACAGGCGGCTCATGACCGGCGGCTGATAGGAGCGCAGGCCATCCACTGTTGGCAGGTCAGCCACAATACTCTGGTATTGCGACCACACCACCACGGCCCCGCCAGCACTGCCCACCAGCAGCACGGCCGCAGCCGTGCCCAGCAGCATACGCCATTGGCGAAAGCGCGGCCTGCCTAACAAAAAGGACCGTGTTGTATCCCGGTCATGGGGGGGGGAAGAATCCGGATCACCAGAAGGTGGAGTGCGTGTCATACCGGTCCTTTATCATTCCCATATTCTGTCGTCTCCTCGCCATTGCCATTCTCTTTACAATCGTGGCGGAATTCCGACCTGTGCTCCAAACCCTGACAGGCCCGGCTTTTACGCCTGACCCAGCAGTTCGCCCAATATGCGCGCTGTATAGTCCACCACGGGCACAACACGCCCGTAATTTATGCGCGTCGGGCCAATAACGCCTATGGCCCCGACAATCCTGTTGGCCTCGTTTCTGGCCGGAGCCATGACAACGGACATGCCAGTGGTACCAAACAGGCCACTTTCCGCGCCAATAAAGATGCGCACCCCTTCCGAACTTTCAACCAGTTCCAGCAGACGCAGCATTGTCTCCTGCGCTTCCAGCCGGTCAAACAGGGTCTGGATGGCAACAAGACGCTCCTGCCCGTCCACATCAGCCAGCAGGCGGGACTGGCCACGCACGATCAGCGTGCCGCCACTTTCCCCCCGCTCGGTGTTCCAGATCGCCAGACCACTCTCCACCACCTCGGCGGTCAGGCTATTCAGCACCGTGCGGTTTTCGCTCATTTCCGCCCCTACGCGGTGGCGCAGGTCGGGCAGGGATGCCCCCATGGCGCGCGCGTTCAGGTAATTGGCAGCCTCCACCAGCGCAGAGGGAGGAGTCCCGGCCGGAATTTCGATCACCCGGTTTTCCACATGTCCATCCGCCCCCACCAGCACCACAAGGGCACGGTTACCACCCAGCGCCACGAACTCTATATGCTTGATCCCGCCCTCACCCTTGGGAGCCACCACCAGCCCTGCCGCATCGGACATACCTGCGAGCAGGGAGGATGCCTCGGTCAACGTATCCTGCAAGGAGCGTCCGCGCGCTTCCAGCGAATGACCGATGACCTTCTGCTCATCTTCGGAGAGCGCACCAAACTGGAGCAGCCCATCCACAAACAGGCGCAGCCCTTTTTCCGTTGGCAGGCGGCCTGCCGATGTATGCGGGGAAAACAGCAGGCCCGCCTCGGTCAGGGAGACCATGACATTGCGGATTGTCGCGGGGGAAAGCGGCTGCCCCAACCGGCGTGAAAGAGTGCGCGACCCCACGGGTTCGCCACTGGCCATGTATTCTTCCACAATCTCGCGCAGGATGTTGGCGGAGCGTCCATCCAGTTCGGGAGGTAGCATTGCTTGGGCGGGCAACAGGCCACGCTTCATGGCTCTCAGGCTCCTTTGGGCGGTCTGATAAGCGATTATAACGGCTTATTGCCGGTTTTACTCCTGCCAAAAGCATTTTATGTGCAGGCGCAACCCTTTGTTATTGTTTTGCAGGAGCAGCAGCATGCGTCCATCAGGCCGACAGGCCGGGCAGATGCGCCCGATTATTATAGAAACCGGCTTTTCCCGCCATGCGGAAGGCTCTGCCCTTATCCGCATTGGTGGCACAGAGGTCCTGTGCACCGCCAGTGTGGAAAACCGTGTTCCCCCCTTCCTGCGCGGCAAGGGCAGCGGGTGGGTTACGGCGGAATATGGTATGCTGCCCCGCGCCACCCATGCCCGCGGCAACCGTGAGGCCGCACGGGGCAAGCAGTCAGGCCGCACGCAGGAAATCCAGCGCCTGATCGGCCGCTCCCTGCGCGCGGTTACGGACCTTAAGGCCCTTGGCGAACTCTGCATTACACTGGATTGCGATGTACTGAACGCCGATGGCGGCACGCGCTGTGCCTCCATTACCGGCGCGTGGGTGGCCCTCCGTCTGGCCCTTGGCAAGCTGGTTGCCAACCGCGTGCTGCAACGCATGCCACTAACCGGGCAGGTCGCTGCCGTATCCTGCGGGCTGACCAGTGCCGGCGCCGTGCTGGACCTTGACTACACGGAAGACAGCGCCGCACTGGCCGACACCAACTTTGTGCTCAGCGCTGATAACCGTATTGTGGAAATTCAGGCCTCGGCCGAACATGCCCCCTTTAGCGAGGATGCCTTTAACTCCCTGTTCGCCCTTGCCCGCAAAGGTGCAGGCGAACTGTTTGAAGCCCAGTTGACTGCCGTCAACACAGCAGAGCAGCCCTGAACATGACCAACCCCACCCTTAAATCCGGCGACAGGCTGGTACTTGCCACGCATAACGCAGGCAAGCTGGCCGAATTTTCCGCCCTTATGGCGGAGTTTGGCATTACCGTACTCTCCGCCGGGGAATTGAACCTGCCCGAACCGGAGGAAACCGCCACAACCTTTGCCGGTAATGCCGCCATCAAGGCGCTGGCAGCCGCCCGGGCCGCCAACCTGCCAGCACTGGCCGATGATTCGGGCCTGTGCGTGAGTGCTCTGGGGGGTGCGCCGGGTATTTACTCCGCCCGCTGGGCTGGCCCGGACAAGGACTTTAACGCCGCCATGGCCCGGATTGAGGAAGGCATCGGGCAGGACGAACGCAATGCGTGGTTTATCTGCGTGCTCTGCCTTGCCTTCCCCGATGGGCGCACATTCAGCTTTGAAGGGCGGATTGACGGGCAGATTGTCTGGCCCCCACGTGGTGCCAACGGCCACGGATATGACCCGATTTTTGAACCCGAAAACCAGACCCGCAGCTTTGCGGAAATGACGGATGAGCAGAAAAACGCCATCAGTCACCGTGCCCGCGCATTTGCGGCCTTCCGCAAGGCCTGTCTGGACTAAGGCATAGCCCATAAAAAAATAGCGCCCTTGTGGGGCGCTATTTTTTTGCATGGCAAATGATTTTGCCAAACCGGGATGGCGCAAACCACCCCGGTTTTTTTATGCTCAGTCTTCGGTGTTACGGCGACGGATCGCTGCACCCAGAATATCACCGAGCGATGCACCGCTATCTGCGGAGCCGTATTCGTTGATAGCCTGCTTGTCTTCTTCCACTTCGCGGCCCTTGATGGTCAGGGCAACTTTGCGGGATGCACGGTCAACGGACACAACCTTGGCGTCCACACGTTCGCCAACGGCGAAGCGTTCGGGGCGCTGTTCGGCTTTGTCACGAGCCAGTTCCGCACGACGGATGAAGCCGCTCAGAACGTCGTCAACCTTCACTTCAATGCCGTTGGTCTGCACAGCGGTCACGATGCAGGTAACGATCGTGCCCTTCTGGATGCTGGCCAGCGCATCGGCTGCCGGATCTTCCTGAAGCTGCTTGATGCCCAGAGAGATACGTTCTTTTTCCACGTCCACGTCCAGAACCTTGGCTTTTACAACCTGGCCCTTTTCGTAGTTCTTCATGGCTTCTTCGCCAGCTTCGTCCCAGGACAGGTCGGACATGTGAACCATGCCGTCGATGTCTGCGGACAGGCCGATGAACAGGCCGAATTCCGTAATGTTGCGGATTTCGCCTTCCACGGTGGAGCCAACCTTGTGTTCTTCGGCGAACTGTTCCCAAGGATTGCGCTGAACCTGCTTCAGACCCAGAGAGATGCGGCGCTTGGAGCTGTCCACATCCAGAACCATCACGTCCACTTCCTGAGAGGTCGCAACGATTTTGCCGGGGTGGACGTTCTTTTTCGTCCAGGACATTTCGGAAACGTGCACCAGACCTTCAACACCGGGTTCCAGCTCAACGAATGCGCCGTAATCGGTAATGTTGGTCACGCGGCCCGTAAAGCGAGCGCCCGGCGGGTACTTAAGTGCCACATTTTCCCACGGATCAGCTTCAAGCTGCTTCATGCCAAGGGAGATGCGCTGCGTTTCGGGGTTGAAGCGGATCACCTGCACGCGTACCGGCTGGCCGATCTGCAGTGCTTCGGAGGGGTGGTTGATGCGCTTCCATGCGATGTCGGTCACATGCAGCAGGCCGTCAACGCCGCCCAGATCAACGAACGCACCGTAATCGGTGATGTTCTTGACCACGCCATCAAGGATCATGCCTTCGGTCAGGCCCTGGATCAGTTCGCTGCGCTGTTCAGCACGCGTTTCTTCCAGAACGGCACGACGGGAGACAACGATGTTGCCACGTGCACGGTCCATCTTCAGAATCTGGAACGGCTGGGGCACACCCATCAGCGGGCCGACGTCACGCACGGGGCGGATGTCCACCTGGCTGCCGGGAAGGAACGCCATGGCGCCGCCCAGATCAACCGTAAAGCCACCTTTAACGCGGCCATAGATGGTGCCGTTAACGCGCTGGTTGGCTTCGAAAGCTTTTTCTAGGCTGGTCCAGGCTTCTTCACGGCGTGCTTTTTCGCGGGAGAGAACGATGCTGCCGTCGCGGTCTTCGTAACGCTCGACGTACAGTTCGATCACATCGCCCGGCTGCACTTCAGGCTTGACGCCCGGAGGTGCGAATTCACGCAGGGAAACGCGGCCTTCGCTCTTCAGGCCGACGTCAACAATGGCGTAGTCGTCGGTCAGACGAACAACGCGACCGCGAACAACGGACCCGTCAAAGCCGGAATCGCGGCCAAGGGTCTCATCAAGAAGGGCGGCAAAATCTTCGCCACGGAAGTGATCCGTGGTCTGGGTGGTGGCTGAAGCCATGTGGTACCGTAAATCCTGAGCCCGCCAGCAACATGCGTGCAGGCTGTTCCTGCGCACCGCAAACTGCGGCACGACTTGCCCGACGGAACGGATGGGTAGCAATACCCCCCGTTTTTTGGGTCAGGCCAGACTGTTATCCAGAAAAACCCGCCATCGGGGCGGATTTCTGTTTGCACAGAGAACACCTGACCCCGGTTTGTCAACTTAAAGCGCCATTCATCACGCAAATGGGGGGCAAAAAATGCGTAACCATGGCTTGCGTCCCCTGTACGGGGGCCTGCACTCAGCCCCGTGCAGCCACGAGTCGTTCCCGCGTAAACCGCAAGGCTTCGGCCAGAACGGCCTGTGCATCCAGCGTGTCCGTCTCAATCACGTATGCGTCATCCGCAACCCGCATGGGTGCGGAATCCCGGCTTGCATCAGCTTCATCACGCGCGCGCAGGGCGTTTTCCATGGCCTGAAGCTGCGTTTGCGCATCGGGGGCGGCCGGGTCCCCTCCGCTTTGCAAAAAGCGCCTGAGCGTGCGGGTGGCGGGGGATGCGGTAATGAACAGTTTGACATCCGCATCGGGGAAAATGGCAGTGCCAATATCCCGCCCGTCCAGCACGGCCCCCTGCCGGGCGGCAAACCGGCGCTGGGTTTCCACCAGAGCGGCACGGACCGCAGGCTGGGCCGCCACCTTGCTGGCTGCCAGAGCGGCATCTGGCAGGCGCAGGTCCTTGCGCTGCATGTCCTCTGGCGTCAGGGCCTGGGCAAACCGTTCGGCGGGTTGTGCGGGGTCCTGCCCGGCATCAAGGGCCAGCCGCCCGACTGCACGGTAGAGCAACCCTGTATCCAGATACGGCAGGCCCAGTGCTTCGGCCAGTTTGCGGGCCAGAGTGCCCTTGCCAGCCGCCGCGGGACCATCCACGGCAATAACGGGTCCGCCGCGCGTCATAGTGCAAACCCCGCGCCAAGGCTGTTCATGAGCTGCAAATAGCCGGGGAAGCTGGTGTCTATGAACGCGGTATCATCTATTTCCACCGGGTTCTGGGCCACCAGCCCCAGCACGGACGCGCTCATGGCCAGCCGGTGGTCCATATGGGTCTGCACCACGCCACCGCCGGGAATGGCGTTGCTGGTGCCGTACACAACCAGATCATCCCCCTCCACTGCGGTTTTAACGCCATTGTTTTCCAGCAGCGCCACGGTTGCGGCCAGACGGTCGCTCTCCTTCACGCGCAGTTCTTCCACCCCGCAAAAGCGCGATACGCCAGAAGCATGCGCCGCCGCCACAGCCAGAATGGGGTATTCATCAATCATGGACGGAGCACGGTCGGCAGGTACGGTCACGCCTTTGAGGCTGGATGCACGCACATGCAAATCCCCCACCAGCTCGCCCCCTTCGGTGCGGATATTGGTGACCTCAAGCTGTGCGCCCATTTCCTGCAAGGTAATGAACAGGCCGGTGCGCAGGGGGTTCAGTCCCACGGTGGAAATTGTAATATCCGCCCCCGGCACCAGCAGCGCTGCAACAATAGGGAAGGCGGCGGAGGACGGGTCCCCCGGCACCACCACATCGCGCGCAACAAGGTCCGGGCGGCCCTGTAGCAGAATAACCCGACCACCCTGTGGGGTTTCCTCCACCTTAACGTGCGCGCCAAAGTGGCGGAGCATGTTTTCGGTATGGTCCCGGGTGGCTACGGGTTCTTCCACCCGTGTCTGCCCCTGTGCGTTCAGCCCGGCCAGCAGCACGGCGGATTTGACCTGCGCAGAGGCCACGGGCAGGCGGTAATCCAGCGGCTTGGGGTCTGCCAGACCATGAATGGCCATGGGCAGGCGTCCGCCCTCACGCGCCATAAAGGTGGCCCCCGTACCTGCCAGCGGGTCCATGACGCGCTTCATGGGCCTACGGCGCAGGCTGGCGTCCCCCGTCATGACCGACACCATGCCGTGGCTGGCCAGAATACCGGACAAAAGACGGGCCGCCGTACCGGAATTGCCCATATCCAGCACATCATCGGGCTCACGCAGCTTGCCAATGCCCAGACCACTCACGCGCCAGTCCCCCGGTGCGTGCTGCGCTACCTGTGCGCCCAACGCGCGCATGGCCGCCGCTGTGCGCAGAACGTCCTCCCCTTCCAAAAGCCCGGTAATATGAGTTTCCCCCCGTGCGAGGGAGGCAAACATAAGGGCACGGTGGCTGATGGATTTATCACCCGGCACACGGATGGAACCGGAAAGAGGGGCCTGCGCGCGCGTAACCCGCAGCGGACGGGCGGAGGGGGAGGATACGTGTGTCATGCTCTTTTCATTCCGGCGGGACGGCCTGCAAGTCAATCCGGGCAGGGGCAGAAAAAGAGGGGTGGGGATGCAGAAAATACCACCTTTTGCAAACTCCGGGTTTGACACGACCCGAAACACAGTGGCATTGGGCATCGCCTTAACAGTCTGGTTCGAGTCCTGTCCCAGCACTCCGGTGCTGTTCGGGGTTCGTTCGTGTTCCGGGGCGTTGGCCCCAATATCTGCTCAGGATTGACAGGTAGCAAGATGTCCCAGCCCGATCTCGGCACCAAACGCGTCTGCGTGTCCTGTGGTGCCCGTTTTTATGACCTGAACCGCGCACCCGCCATTTGCCCCAAATGCGGAACGGAACAGCCTGCTCTGGTGCCGCGCCTGCGCCGCAACTCTGACAGCCTGTCCCCCGTTCCAGCGAGTGCTGCCCCCATCAAGAAGGCCGATGAAGATATCGATATCGACACCGATGACGATACGGACGACGATGATGTGATGGAAGACACCGCTGATCTGGATGATGATGACGACGACATCAGCTCAGACATCGATGTCAACACGGATTCGGAAGACCACGAATCCTGATCCCTCAGGGGATTCTGAACATCTGTGTTTCAGACCAAAAAAAGCCCGCTGGCATACAGCGGGCTTTTTTTATGTCGCCAGCCCCGGCTGGCAGGCTAGGGCCAGAAATCAGCTTGCAGGGCGGCGCTCTATTTCCACGCCCACACCTTCTATTTCTGCAAACACATCCAGTTTTTCTATGCGCACACGCACAACACGCACGCGGTCATCGCTCAGCACGCCGGAGGCTATGCGTTCGGCCAGTGTTTCCACCAGCCGCACATGCCCTTCGCGCACAATACGGTGCACAAGCTGGACCACCCGCTCGTACGAGACCGTACGGCTCAGGTCATCCGGCCCGACCTCCAGGTCCGTGCGGTCATCCACCCCATAATGGACCGACACCCGAATACGCTGGGTTACACCCTGCTCATGCGGGAACACGCCAATATGGGCATCGAGCACCATGTTCTTCAAAAACAGGCAACGCAGCGGCGGCTGGTCGGCCCACGGAGCAAAAACGGCCATTCTTTTATTCTTCCACGGCATGTCCGGCCAACAGGGCCGGGGACCATTGCAGGTGTTGCCCACTGTTCAGGGTCAGCATCTGCCCGGTCACAAAGGGCTCGGCCAAAAGGGCAAGGGTTGCCCGCGCAGCCTGATCAGGCAAAGCATTCTGGGCGGGGGGCACAGACGCGCATTGCCGTGCAGGCTGTTCCTGCATCGGCCCGGAGCCGGGCAGGGCAGGACCGGGAGCAGAACCCAAGGCGTTAACCCTGATCCCTTTGGGAGCAAGGGCCTGCGCCATGGTCTGTGTGAGTGTCCACAGCGCAGTTTTGGACACGGTATGGCTGACAAAGTGCGGCGATAGCGGCCACACATGCTCATCCAGCATATTCAGCACCATGCCCTGTGCCCCTTGGGGCAACCCCTTGGCAAAAGCCTGAATCAGCACAAAAGGCGCACGCAGGTTGGGCTTCATGTGCAGCATCCAGCTTTCCAGCGAGGCACTGTCCCATTCATCCTGCTCACAGGTGGAGGTATTGTTGACCAGCACCCCCAAAGGGCCGCCAAGAGCCTGCGCGGCCTGCCCATACAGGGCCTGTACCTGCTCCTCCCGCATGAAATCGGCCTGTAGCACACAGCCGGTGCGGCCTAACGCGCGCACGGCATGCAATATGCCCTCCGCCCCGGCCCTGTTGGTGCGGTCATGGATGGCCACATCAAACCCAGCCTGCGCAAGACCAAGCACAATGGCCTGACCAAACCGCTCGCTACCCCCGGTTACCAGAGCGCGGCGTGGTATGGCCGGGCTGATCGGCTGCATGTCCACGGGTATGATTCTTCCCTTAATGGTTGGCGCCACTCTGTCAGGCAGGGCGACGAGCACCCAGAGCGGCGGCCAGAGTGCCATCGTCCAGCACATCCAGAGCGCCCCCCATGGGCACGCCCTGCGCCACACGGCTGATGGTCAGCCCCTCATATGCTTCCAGCTGGTCCATCAGCCAGTGCATGGTGGTGGCTCCTTCCACCGTGGCGCCCAGAGCCAGAATCACCTCGCGCACGGTGCCTTCATGCAGGCGGGTCATAAGGGCGGATACGTTGAGGTCTTCCGGCCCAACCCCAGCCAGAGGGGACAGAGTACCCCCCAGAACCTGATAAACACCCCTATGGACCCCCGCACGTTCAAGCGCCCACAGGTCCCCCACCGTTTCCACCACACACACCAGCCCCCTGTCACGCAGCGGGTCGGTGCAGATGTGGCACGGGTCCGATGTATCCAGATTCCCGCAGGAAGAGCAGGTGCGAATGGCCTCCCCCGCCCGTTCCATGGCGCGGGCCAGCGGGGCCAGCCGTGTATGGGGCTCGCGGAGCAGGTACAGCGCCACACGCCGGGCCGAGCGCGGGCCAAAACCCGGCAGGCGCCCCAGCAGGCGAATAAGCTGCTCTATTTCCTGACCACCCATGCCCGCCTGCTTTCCCCCGCGCTCAAGGTCGGTTGTATCTGCGGTTTAGAACGGCAGTTTCATGCCTGCGGGCAGGTTAAGCCCACCGGTGACCTTCTGCATTTCCTCGGCTGCTTTTTCGTCCAGCTTCTTGCGGGCATCCGCACAGGCCGCAACAATCAGGTCCTGCAACATTTCCATTTCGGTCGGGTCTGCCAGCTTGGGGTCGATTTTAATGGAGCGCATGTCCCCCTTGCCGCTCAGCACAACGCTGACCATGCCTGCACCGGCCGAACCATCAATGTTCATGGCTTCCAGTGTGCTCTGCATGGCTTCCATCTTGGACTGCATCTGCGTAGCCTGCTTCATCAGTGAGGCAAGGTTCTTCATGGTCATCCCCTTAGCTTGTCTGTCTGCCGCGTGGTGCGGCTATGGCGCACCCCTGCGGCGCATCACCTGTTCCCTATCTGGCCCAGAACGTGCTATTTTGCCAGCCCGGCCCGCTCACTTCAGTCCTGCGAGGCACCGGGGTCGTATGGTCGGTCGTCTTCATCCAGCGGCTGCGCGTCCAGAGGAGCAAACAGCAGTTCGGGCGGTTCCTCCGGAGGGAGGCCGTAATCATCCAGCCCGTGGTCATTCACCTCACCCAGTTGCGCATCGGGAAAAGCGTTCAGAATAGCCCGGACCAGCGGGTGCGCCTCTGCCTCGCGCCGGCGGAACTGGATAACCTCCGCGCCCTGCGCGTCCAGCGTGGGCTCACCATCCTCCTGCCCGGCTTCAATCTGCCAGCTTATGCCCGTTGCGCGGTCCAGCACGCGGCGGAGCTGCGGCACAATATCGCTCGGCACCCCGCGCTCAAACCGCAGGACAATACGTCCGGGGGCAAAAGAAATCAGATGCGCGGCATGCCGTAACTGCCCGTGCAGAATTGCCTCGCGCTGCTCCCTGACCAACGCCACGGCCTCCCGCCATGTCCGCGGGACCGGCGGAGGGGCCGGCTCAACCGGGGCCACGGGCTGCACAACAGGGGCTGCTGCCTGTACGGGCGCGGCCACGGCCATACCGCCGGAGCTGACCATACGCAGGCGCGGCGGCTCATGCCCACCTGCTGCATCACCCTGTGGAGCCACAAAAGCGCCGGTCCCGTTCGGGCCAGCACTCCCCACAGGTGCACCAGCCAGCCCGGACGGGCCACTGGCCTGTGGCGCGGAAGGGGGGGCAGATGATCCGCCACGCCCGGTATCGTCCTGCGTAGCGCTCAGGCGTTTGACCAGATCCTCGGGCGAGGGCAGATCGGCCACGTAACACAGGCGGATCAGCACCATATCTGCTGCAGCGCGGCGGTCTGGTGCACTCTCCACCTCCCGCACACCTTTGACCAGCATCTGCCATGCCCGCATGAGCACGGGCACGGTAAAGGCGCTGGCCATATGTGTGCCCCGCACCCGCTCGGCCTCTGGCATATCTGCCGAGTCCCCCAGACCGGGCACAGCCCGCAGGCGGGAAACAATATGCACAAGCTCCAGCATATCCCCCAGCACAAGGCCGGGGTCAGCCCCACGGGCATAGGCTGCATCCAGCAGGGCAAGGGCTTTGTCGGGCTTGCCGGTCAGCACCGCATCGAGCAGGTCAAACACTACCTCGCGGTCCGCCAGCCCCAGCATGTCGCTCACAATGCCTGCGCCAATAACCCCGCCTTCATCCGTCACACCACTGCCCTGGGCAATGGCCTGATCCAGCAGGGAGAGACCATCCCGCACCGAGCCGTCTGCCGCGCGGGCGATCAGGGCCAGTGCATCATCGGAGAGCGCAACGTGTTCCTTTTGTGCAATCCGGGCGAACAGGCCGGCCAGTTCGGCCTGTGGCACCCGCCGCAGGTCAAACCGCTGGCAGCGCGACAGAACCGTGACCGGCACCTTGCGCAGTTCGGTCGTGGCAAAAATGAACGTCACCTGCGCAGGCGGCTCTTCCAGCGTTTTGAGCAGGGCGTTAAAGGCATTGCGCGAGAGCATATGCACTTCGTCGATGATAAAGACCTTCATACGCCCCTGCATGGGGCGGAAGCGCGTGGCCTCTATGATCTCGCGCACATCATCCACCCCTGTGCGGGAGGCGGCGTCCATTTCCAGCACGTCGGGGTGGCGGTCAGCCAGAATGGCCACGCAGTTGGGGCATACACCACACGGGTCAGCCGTGGGGCCGCCGTTGCCATCCGGCCCGGTGCAGTTAAGGGCACGGGCAATAATGCGTGCGGTCGTGGTTTTGCCCACTCCGCGCACCCCGGTCAGCATAAAGGCATGGGCCACCCGCCCCAGCGCAAACGCATTGCGCAGGGTGCGGACCATGGCCTCCTGGCCAATCAGGTCATCAAATGTTGTGGGGCGGTATTTGCGGGCAAGCACCCTGTAGGGAGGGGCTGCGGCATCGGGCACTGGCGGGGGAGGCGCGGAGGGGGCGGGAGCCGGATCGGCATCACCAAACAGGCCGGGGCCTTCCGGTTCCGGACTGGGAAGCCCCTCATCGTGAGGGAACTGCTCGTCAGTCGTATCACTCATGCCATGCCCGCAGACTGTGTAAGGTCACGCCCTGCATGCGCGGTTTGACCGGCGCAGAATGGTCTGATCCACAAGGGCGGAAAATTAGGGTGGAAAGCCGAACAATGACCCGGACGAAACTCACCATGGCTGCTTCCTTCCGGACCTGACCGGTTTAGCAAGGTGTCCGTCCACCGCCGACTTTCCGAGGTCACACCTAGCACCAAATCCAAGTCCATGCCAAGCCTGCTGGCAGCTTTTCCGGGTTGTTTCTTTACCTATCCGACACAGACAGGCTAGAAAACAGGGTAATTGGTGCGCAGTGTCGCAGACTCAGGAGAATTGTGCTCGTGTCCGGTTTTCGTTTGTATCATGCCGCTATGGCATCCGTTCTTCTGGTCGGTGGCCTGAGCGCAGGCTCCCTTGCCATGGCCGATGATGAGACAGCCCCGCGCAACAACGTCAACAACGTCCAGTTGCAAAAGGAACTTGCGGTTCTGCACCTCAAGCCCGACGCGGCGGGGCCTGCCTGTATTGAATCGCTCAAGGAACTGCACAAAACGCAGGATCTTTTGCAAAAGGATGAAGAAAACACCCGCAACCAGGACCTGACGGTTGCCGAGGACGTGCTTGAATCCGACTTTGAAAATTCGATCGAGGCCTGCGCCGCCGATGTGGAAAAACTGTGCGAGACGCATAACCCCTCCACCGAGCTGCGTCAGGCCTGCGAAAAAATAGACAGCCTGCCGTCCAAGGATGCACAGGCAGCCGACTAGGCCCCAAACCCTGAAAACCCTACAGCGGGCCATAGCCGGACATGCCACAGCCGCCCACCCAGCCCACAGCCGCCGCACGCATACCCTGCCCGGCTGGGCCTTATGGGTGGCGGCCACTGGTGCTTAGCGCGGCTCTGTTTTTCATCATCGGGTTTGTCACATGGCTGAATGGCCCGCTGATCTCTTTTGTGCGGGTCGCCTTTACCCTGAATGATCTGGCGGCATTTATGGTGCCGCTTGTTTTTTACTTTTCCTATTTTGTCTTTTCCATCCCCGCGAGCCTGAGTGTCACACGCACCGGCTTTAAAAACGGGCTGGTTTATGCCCTGCTGGTCATGGCGGGCGGCATGGGGCTGACTGGCCAGTGCCTGCATGCGCGCTCCTACCCCGGTGCGCTGGGGGGCTTTTTGGTACTGGGCATGGGGCTGGCCCTGCTGCAGGTGGCCATTAACCCATATGTCAGCTTTCTCGGCCCTGAAAACCGCAGTGCACAGCGCATTGCCATTATGGGTATCTGCAACAAACTGGGGGGTATTGTGGCCCCCGTTGCGCTGGCCACACTGGCCATGCGTCACATGGCCGACATATCCGCAACCCTACCCGCCCTGACCGACCCGGTTCAACGCCTGTCTGTACAACAGGATTTTCTGAACAGTGTTTACTGGCCTTATATGGGCATGGCGTTTTTTCTGGCCCTGACAGCCCTGTGGGTTTTGCGGTCCTCCCTACCGGAAATCCGTACAGATATTTGCAAAAATAGGTCTTCAAAAACAAGTTTTATAAAAATACTTCTCTCTTCCCTCAATACCCGAACCCTGCTGGGTGCCGGGGCGATGTTTTTTTATGTAGGAGTAGAAGTACTTTCCGGTGATGCTGTGGGAACCTATGCACAGGGTTTTGGCATATCCCTTGATCAAACAAAGTTTTTTACATCCCTTACTCTTTTTTTCATGCTCTGCGGGTATGTGGCGGGGCTTGTCCTGTCCCCCCGCCTGATCACACAGGAACGCTATCTTCCCCTCTCCTGCCTGTGTGGGGGGCTGCTCAGCGTGGGAGCTTGGGTTACGCACGGCTACATATCCGTTGCCTGCGTTACCCTGCTGGGTTTTGCAAACTCCATGATATTTCCATCCCTGTTTCCATTGGCCCTTAAAGGTTCCGGTCAACATACGGCGCAGGTTTCGGCTTTTCTGGTCATGGCATATTGCGGGGGTGGGGTTGTGCCCCAGCTTTTTGTTCATTTAAAACCTGTCATGGGTTTTCAGGCAGCATTCACATGCCTTGCCCTTTTATCCTACGCTCTCATCACCCTGTACGCGCTCCACTTCATGAACAGGGATTTGCGCAAAACCCCGCCTATGGTGAAGGAAATCTGAAGCATGACCGAACTCAGAGGGCATCTTGTTCTGCCCGAACGCATTGTTCCAGGCCATGTAACCTTTGCGGAGCAGATACAGGCCGTAACGCCAGATAACGCCGCCATTCCCGACCGTTATATTTTACCCGGCTTTATTGATGGCCATGTGCATGGCGGCAATGGGGCGGATACCATGGACGGCGTACAGGCCATTCACACACTTGCCCGTTTCCATGCCCGCCATGGCACCACCACCATACTGCCCACCACCATTACCAGCCCTTGGGCAGACGTGCTTGGCGCACTTGCCGCCATTGCCGAAGTTTGCGGTACCACCATGCCAGACGGCCCAAACATACATGGTGCACACTTGGAAGGCCCGTTTGTAAGCCCGCACAGGCTGGGTGCGCAGCCTCCCCACGCCTTGGCGCCAACCCCCGAACGCGTGGCGGAAGTTCTGGCGTTTGGCTGCGTGCGCGTTGTAACCCTTGCCCCTGAACTCCCCCATGCGCAGAAAGCCATGCAGCTTTTTGCGCAGGCTGGTGTGCGGGTCAGCCTTGGGCACACCCTTGCCGGGTATGAAGAAACCGAGCAGGCCATATGCCGCATCTGCTCCGCAGGGGGCATAACAGGCGCCACCCACCTGTTTAACGCCATGGCTGGCATAGAAAGCCGTAAGCCCGGCCCCGCCACGGCCCTGATGTGCAGCGATGCCTACGCCGAACTGATTTTTGATACGCACCACGTCCACCCCGCCACCTTCCGGCTGGCCCAGCGCGTTATGCCCGAACGCCTGCTGTTTGTAACAGACGCCATGCGGGCCGCCGGGCTACCCGATGGTCCAAGCCTTTTGGGAGGGCAGCAGGTTATGGTGGAGCACGGCGCGGTCCGCCTGCCCGGCGGCAATCTGGCCGGGAGTGTGTTGACTCTGGATACCGCATTGCGCAACGCGGTGCAGGCGGGCCTGCCATTGCATCAGGCCGCCGTGCTGCTCACACGCAACCCGGCCCAGTATCTGGGCCTGCATGACCGGGGCACCCTGCACGCAGGCAAACGCGCCGATTTTGTTGTTATGGATAACGCACTCACCGTGCAGGAAGTCTGGGTGGCTGGCCAGCGCATTGCCTGAGCAGACCGCACACCCATCGGCCCCATAACAGGGCCATCACCCCGCGCCGTTTTGTTACGACTCGGGGAGGTGCAAAATCAAGTCCACACCTTTGCGGCTGCCCAGAACGGCGGCTTTTTCCTTAACCGTCAGGCGGCGTTCCGCATCCGGCAGGGAGGGCGCTTCCGCCAGCTTGACCAGACCGACAAGCTGATCGGCGTTAATGGGGTCCCCCACACGGCGCTCGGCTGGCAGCATGGCAATATGCGCCTGACACAATGCGGGATCAGCCCGCAGGGCGCGCAGGGCGTCATCGGGCAGGGTTGGGGTTTGGTCCTGCGCCTCCTCATGCTCAAGCTTTTGCAGGACATCGGGGGTCTGTGTTTCTTCGGGCACCAGCAAAAGCCCTGCCCGCCTGAACCCAAGCCCCACATTCCGGCTGCTGGTAAAGGCAACCAGAGGAATGGAAAACACCAGCCCAAGCAGAACCGGCGTCATCCAGAAAAACAGGGAGGGAGAAACAACCCATGCCCCAGCCCCCAGCACCAGCCCAAACAGGGTAAAGCGCGCGTACTGGCGCACCACTTCCATAAAGGGAATACCGCCATCATCACGCCGCTGGGTATTCCAGCCGGAATCATGCCCGCTCAGGATCGAGATAACGCCCGATGTCTGGATAAGCATGGCAATGGGTGCGATCAGGCCGCCGATCAGCGTTTCCACCAGCACGGACACAGCCGCACGGACCGGGCCACCACTACCGCGCCGTGCCTCGGGGTCCAGCAGCAGGGCAATATAGGCCAGCAGCTTGGGGGCAAGCAGCACAACCATTGTACCAATAAACACGTATTTGGCCTGCACCGGGTCCACATGGGGCCAATGCGGGTACAGGAGCTTGGTATCCCCAAAATATTCAGGACGCTGAAAATGCGCCTGAAGCGAAATTAAAATCCCGGTCAGCAGGAACACCAGCCACAGGGGGGAGGTCACATACGCGCCAATGCCCACAACCATGTGCATGCGGCTGACCCAGTGCAGCCCCTTGGTGGGCAGCACCTTGACGTGTTGCAGGTTACCCTGACACCAGCGCCGGTCACGAATGGCCACATCGGTCAGCGAGGGCGGGCTTTCCTCATACGATCCGTCCAGTGCGGGGATCATGTGAATGGCCCAGCCACCACGGCGCATCAGCGCGGCTTCCACAAAGTCATGGCTAAGAATATGCCCGCCAAAAGGCGGCTTGCCGGGCACATGGGGCAACCCCGCCTGACTGGCAAAGGCGCGGGTGCGAATAATGGCGTTGTGCCCCCAGTAATTGCCTTCCGAGCCATGCCACCAGGCAATGCCATACGCAATAATGGGGCCATACACACGCCCGGCAAACTGCTGCAAGCGGGCGAACAGGGTCGTGCCCCCCACAATAACCGGGAGTGTCTGGATCAGCCCCACGCCGGGGTTGCGCTCCATGGCATCCGCCATACGCACCAGCGTTTGGCCGGACATGACGGAATCCGCATCCAACGTAACCATGTGGTCGTATGCGGCCCCAAAGCGGCGCACCCATTCCCCCACATTGCCCGCCTTGCGCTCTACATTGTTGTGCCTGCGGCGGTAAAAAATACGCTCATGCCCGCCAACCTGCTCCCGCAGGGCCAGAAAAGCGGCTTCTTCCTTGACCCATACATCCGGGTTGGTCGTGTCGGAGAGGATAAACAGGTCAAAACTGCCAAGCTGCCCCGTTTCCTCCAGACTGCTGTAAATGGCCCGTAGCCCCGCCATAACGCGGTGGGGGGGTTCGTTGTAGGTGGGCAGCAGCAGGGCGGTTCTGCGGGTCAGCTGGGGCAGGGGGCCTGTGCGGCGGATACCAAGCCCAAGGCCGCCATGCGTTACCAGCGAGCAGAACCCGGCCACCGAAGAGGTGAACGCAAGGGCAATCCACATAAACAAGGCAATGAACAGCACCAGCATGATAACGCCGAGGGCAGACACACCCGCCTCGTCCATAACCATGTGCGTGCGCCATGCCCCATACGCCGTGAGTGCGAGCGCAGACCCGATAACCGAAAGACGGCGCAGCACAATGCTGGAAGGCGATGTGGCAGGCGTGCGCCCGCGCCCTTCCATACTGGCGGGTTTTTGCAGGTTCTGGACCGGCATATCCAGCCGTGCTTCGGGGGGCAGGGCTTCAAAAGGTCGTTCAGAGGCACCCGTATTCATATCCGGCATAATCAGGGCGTCCACCGGTACAGCCACTGTTCGGAAATGGGGCCAGAATCCGTTTCCAGCACCGCACTCAGGTCAGCGACCTTGGCATCCCCCGGAATAAACTCAAACGTAGTGCGGATTCCGTTAATAGCCGGATTAGGCTCGACAACCACATTCTGGATTGTGCCCGCCGATGTTTTGGGCGTGACATGGAAATGCGTGTCCTTTGGCAGATGCTCAAAGGGAGTGCCCATAAAGTCTATGGCAAAGAAACGGGCATCATTATTATCCACCACCGAACCCACGCGGGTCGCGCCTATACGGGCCAGCGGTGTGGGGAAGGGCGCATCCCACCCCCAGTACATGCGGTAGGTAAAGTGGTATTCCTGCCCTGCGCGCAAGGGCTCCTTGGGCCGCCAGAAGGAGACGATGTTATCGTTCACTTCGTTGGGTGTGGGGATTTCCACCAGATCAACCCAGCCAGCACCCCAATCCCCGATCGGTTCGATCCACAGGGAAGGACGTTTTTCGTAATGCAGGGCAAGGTCTTCGTAATCATGGAAGGCGCGCCGACGCTGCATCAGCCCGAACCCACGGGGGGAGACATCCGAGAACGTGGAAAACTGGAGGTCCAGCGGGTTGCGCAGCGGGCGATAAAGCTGCTGGTCCGCACCGGTCCACATTTGCAGGGCTTCGCTGTCATGCGCTGCGGGGCGCCAGTCATCGACGTGGTTATGGTCGTTAACATCAAAATAGAACATGCCGGTCAGGGGAGCGATACCGGACTGCTCGATCTTGGCGCGCGGGAACAGGGTTGTCTGCACGTCAAACACAGTGTTGTCGCCCGGGCGGATGGTAAAGCGGAAGGCCCCTGTTACCGTCGGGCTGTCCAGCAGCGCATGCACAACAATGGACTGTACGCCCGGCTGCGGTTTTTCCAGCCAGAATGCGCGGAACAGTGCGAATTCTTCCCCTTTTGGATCCCCCGTGCCATTGGCGAATCCACGGGCGGAAAGCCCATAATCCTGCCCCTTGGCCACAGCCCGGAAGTAGGACGCCCCCAGAAATACGCAGAACTCCTCCATAACACCGGGGGTGTTAATGGCGGTACGCAGGCGGACACCGGCAAAACCCAGATCATCCGTAACCCGCAAGGCGGGGTCGGAATAAGTGAACAGGTCGGGGGAGTAGGGCACAGTGCCGGCCTGCCCGTCCCGGACCTCATAAATTTCTATGCGGGGACGGTAGAGAAAACCGCGGGGGAAGAACTCCACGTCAAACGCAAGGTTATCCCCTGCCCACAAGGCGCGGTCGGGCCGGTAGGCAATGCCACGATACTGGTCAAACGTCAGATTATCCAACGCTTTGGGCAGGCTCTGCCCCGGCGGATGATACTCCGCATTGGCCAGCCTGCGGGCAATCTGGATTACGGTGCTATCATCAAACTTGCCGGTGGCGCCACTCAGCCCCTCCGCCCGTGCCTTACGGGCGACTCCGCCAACGAGCGATGCCAAAGTCACGCCCGCCCCGGCCCGAATGACCCCGCGTCGCTGTACGTTTGATGACACTTTAATCTCCCGCTATGACCAATAAATCTCTGGCGCGATTGTAGCTACGCCGTGCATTTTGTCACTCAGATAAGGTTTTTTGGAGGCATTCGGCCGCAGGTGCCAGCAGGGCTTCCATCTGGCTGATACCAGAACGGGCCGCCTGCGCCGCGTCACGCTCGATCTGGCGATAAAGTGCCAGAACGGTTTTGCCTGTCTCGGTCAGGAATGCGCCACCACCCCCGCCAGGCCGGGTCATAACCAGCGGCTCCACAAAAAGCTGGTTCAGGTTATCCACCAAAAGCCACGTACGCCGGTAAGACATGCCCATGGCACGCCCTGCCGCAGAAATAGAGCCGGTTTCGGCCAACTGCTCCAGCAGGCGAACCTTGCCATGCCCCAGAGCGGCACGTCCATCGGCATCAACCCGCAATGTCAGTCTAAGTCGGCCTGTCATGATCTCTGCTTTTCAGTCATAAGTAGCTCCGTGCAACACCACGCATAAAGAGCGGAACCTTGGTATGAACACTTCGCGCGCAGATATCATCTGGCGTTTGATGACGCCAGATGATCTTGCCCACGTTACAGCACTGGCTGGCAGTGTGCACCCTGACTACCCCGAAGATACAGATATTTTTGCCGAACGCCTGCGCCTTGCCCCCACAGGCTGCCTGAGCCTGATGCTGGACGGAATGTTAGCGGGCTACCTGATCAGCCACCCGTGGCGGGGGCTGCTTTCCCCCCCATTGAACGCCCTGCTCGGTGCCCTGCCCGCTCCGGCGGACCGCTGGTATATTCATGATGTGGTCATAGCCCCGGCCGGGCGCGGCAGGGGCTATGCACAAATGGCCATTGCCCGGGCCGAAGAGGCCGCGCGCACAACGGGCCTGAACACACTGACTCTGACATCCACCCGCCATGCCCTTCAGTTCTGGGCGCGGCAGGGGTTTGTGCCAGATGTGATCAGTGCGGAAGAACAGGCCATTCTGGCATCATACGACCCACAGGCCTGCCTGCTCTCCCGCCGTATCGGATAGTTAGTCCTCGCCCTCGGCATCATGCTCGGGGGCGACCATCATGGCTTCAGCCACAACGCCTGCGTGTTCACGCACCTTGCGCTCAATATCCGCCGCCATTTCGGGGTGATCACGCAGGAACTGCTTGGCGTTCTCACGCCCCTGACCAATACGCTGGCTGTCGTAGGAGAACCATGCGCCGGATTTTTCCACCACGCCGGCCTTCACACCAAGGTCGATGAGTTCCCCCACCTTGCTGATGCCTTCACCGTACATGATGTCAAACTCGACCTGACGGAAGGGCGGAGCCATCTTATTCTTGACGACCTTGACGCGCGTCTGGTTGCCCGTGACCTCGTCCTTGTCCTTGATCGAGCCGATGCGGCGGATATCCAGACGGACAGAAGAATAGAACTTGAGCGCATTCCCGCCCGTTGTGGTTTCGGGGTTGCCGAACATCACACCGATTTTAAGGCGGATCTGGTTCAAAAAGATCATCAGCGTATTGGAGCGTGCGACTGTGCCGGTCAGCTTACGCAGGGCCTGGCTCATCAGGCGGGCATGCAGGCCCACATGGCTGTCGCCCATATCGCCTTCAAGTTCGGCACGGGGCACAAGGGCGGCCACACTGTCCACCACCAGCACGTCAATCGCCCCTGACCGCACCAGAGTGTCAGCAATTTCGAGCGCCTGTTCACCCGCATCGGGCTGGCTGATCAGCAGGTTATCAACATCCACGCCCAGTTTTTTGGCGTAGCCGGGGTCCAGCGCGTGTTCGGCATCAATAAATGCGCAGGTGCCGCCCCGTTTTTGCGCCTCTGCAATGGCGTGCAGCGCCAGTGTGGTTTTACCCGAGCTTTCCGGCCCGTAAATTTCCACCACACGGCCACGGGGCAGACCACCAATGCCCAGAGCAATATCCAGCCCGAGCGAGCCGGTGGAGATGACATCCGACTGTTCCTTGGGCCGCTGGCCCAGCCGCATGACGGACCCTTTGCCAAAAGCCCGTTCAATCTGCCCAAGAGCGCCTTCCAGCGCCTTTGCCTTATCCATTCTCTACCATTCCCTCAGCTTATGAGCCGAACAACCAGACCGGGCCCCCGCGTGACCCCGAGCCTGAAACCTGTTGGTTCAGGTTTAAAACCCCTGCCACAAACATTTTTGCTCCGCAACGCGCCGCCACGAAGGCTCAGGCCCCGGCACAAACCCCGTTAAGAATTTGGACCCGTTTTGTTCCATTATAGAACAAAAGAAAAACATGGCAAGGGCGGCATGCTGCTCCAGCACGCCACCCCTGATTTTTATAACGCCAGACCTAGTGCGCGACAGGGGTGCTCCCCACCGCAAGGCCGGCTCCTCTGGGGTCCGTCCAGCCAAAGCACCGGCCAGCCCCACCAGAAAGCCCACCAGGGCAGGACACAAAATTGGCCCGTCCGTTGCCATTGGTCACCTGCGGACGCACGCCTGCAACTGCTGCCTGCAAGGCAATGGCCGCTGTATCAGCCGCCACATTCTGCCCCGAGGCCGTAGCGGCCGCGCGGAAATCCGTGCCCTGATGCACAATACCCGCTGCCAGCAGGGGGAGCGGCCTTTGTGCGGGAGAAGCCCCCAGCACAATGCCGGTCGAACCTGCAATACGCCCTGTGCCGAACAGATTGTTCATGCTCAGTGCGCAGGCCACGGTCTGGCCCTGCCGGTCGGTCACAACAAAGGAGGTGGAGGCTGGCAGCGCAGGCAGCGCCCCGCCGGAGGAGAGGCTGCCAGAATTAAGCAGTGCCTGTGCATCGGCCACCATGGTCGCACTGCCCTTGCCGCTCTGGCGCGCACGCCATGCCGCTACAACACGCTCCCCACCACGGCCACCGGCCATATAGGCCGCAGCCATGCCAACCCCGCCATCGGCCGGGGGAGGAAGAAAACTGATGTCCAGCCCACGGGCATGCACCGTAAGCGGGGGCTCGGCCACGGGAACATCCCCTCGCAGGTCGGCAGAGGACAGGCCACCACCCGCAGCCTGCGCCCCTTCAATAAAGGTCTGGGCCAAAGCACCTGTGTACAGGTCACCCACCCCGGCAATGCGCATACGCTCAAGTGCTCCCGCCAGACGGGTCTGCACCAGTATGTCATCTGCTGCCAGCACATGCCCGCTGTCGTTACCAAAAACGGCACGCGCCTTGTCATCCGCCAAAAGGGAGGACTGAACAGCCGCCAGATCCGCTGCCAGCAGCCCCCCGACGGGCACCCCGCGGGAGGCCAGATTCCGCGCAGGCACAATAAGGTCTGCAAAATCCACGCTGCCATAACGCATCTGCATCAGGAACAGCCCCCGCGCGAGCAGGGGCACGGATGCAGGCCGGTCTGCCTGTGCGTTGGTCTGGGCGGCACCCTGAGGCACAAAAACAAACGCCTGTCCCGCAGGCTCACCCGGGCGCCATGCAAGGCAGGCCCCGCCCCCACCAAGGGAGGCGCGCGATGGCAGGGAAACCGAAAGCGCAAGCCCCAGTGCCGCAGCCGCGTCCGCCGCATTGCCACCCTTGGCCAGAATGTCCCGCGCGACCAGAGCCGCGCGCGGTTCATCCGCCGCCACAGCCCCGACAAACCCGCTGACAACCGGCTGGTTCACGTGGTCATCCGCCCCCCCACAGGCCGCCAGTGTGCTGGTCAGGGCAAGAGCAAGCGCTGCCGCGCGGGCACGACCGGGCAAGCCGGTGCGGGGCAGGACAGAACGGTGTTTGTTGAATCGGGCAGCCACGCCTAGCGCTCTCCACTTCTGGGCCCGTCCGGCGGGCAGACGTTTTTGTACTTTAATCTCATAGCTGGATTACCCTGCTTTGGGGCTATCAGCAACACAACTTGCGTGGCACCTTTGTTGCAGAACACTCTGTGTATTCCCTTGCCCCAAGCGGGCGGGCACCGTAGCGTCCTGTTTTACGGATAAGGACACCATGCAAAAACTGATCTCATCTTTCTATCGTCTGACAGCCTCAGGCGCTCTGACAACCCTGCTTGCACTGGGCGGCCAGACAGCCGCACATGCTGCAACCGATGGCAGCTTTACCCCCGCCCAGCGGGCCGAGATTGTCTCGATCGTACGCAATGCGCTTAAAACCGACCCCACAATCCTGACCGATGCCGTGGCGGCCATGCAGAGCAAGGCATCAGAGCAGAAGGCGACATCCGCGCTGGATGTTGTCCGCCACAACAAGGCGCAGTTTGGCAACAGCACAAGCGACATTGTTCTGGGCAACCCCCACGGCAAGCTGAGCATTGTCGAGTTTTATGACCCGCGCTGCCCTTACTGCCGCAAGGTGCTGCCAGACCTTGATGCACTGGTTGCCGCTGAACCGGACCTGAAGCTGGTGGAAAAGGTCATTCCCGTACTGGGGCCGAACAGCGTGCTGGATTCCCAGGCTATTGTGGCCGCCGGTTTGCAGAATGCCTACAAGCCGTTCCAGCAGGCCCTTATGGCCGACACCTCCGCCCCCGGCATGGAACGTATCCGCCATGCAGCGGCACTGGCCGGGCTGGATGCGGACCGGCTGGTAAAGGACATGAAAAGCCCCGCCGTAGCCACAGCACTGGCACAGAACGTAGCCCTTGCCCGCTCGATTGATCTGGATGGCACGCCTACCTTTATTATTGGCGAACAGCAGATTATTCCCGGCGCGGTCTCTCTGGACGACCTGAAAGCTGCGGTTGAAAAGCTGAAGCAGGCGCACTAACCGCCGCAGGCACACCATCCGGGCATACCTGTGCCCGGATGGTGATACCGCTTTTTTATGACGCAGACTTTTTACCAAACTTTCATATTAATTTTATAGACTTCACTTTTTTAAAACCTGTTTGAAATGGACGGATTTGCAGTTCTCTCCCGCAATCCGTCAACACGGCGGCCGGCGGAGCGACACAAAACTGTCACTTTACCCTTCGCAAAAACTGGCACTACGCTCAAAAACCCTTTTATTTTAACCAAAAAATAGACAAATGACCCTGCCGCAAACATTCGACCAGCACAGCATGGGTTCCCTCGCGCAAGACGGATTCAGACTCAGCCCGACAGAATCCGGAAGTGCCGTCATGGAGATTTTTAAAAATCATCCAGACACCCATCATATTTGCATTATCAACGCCAGGAATATTCCCGTTGGCGTGGTGGAAAGGCAAAAGTTCCTTTCCCTTATGTCCAGTCCGTTTTCATACGCCCTGTATCACAAACGCCCTGTTACACTGCTGATGGATGATAGCCCACTTATGGTGGAGGCCAGAACGCCCATTCTGGATTTTACAAAAAAGATTCTGAACAACAAAATATCTGACATTAACAAATCTTTTATAATTACACATAACCAGTGCTATGTTGGCACGGCCACTCCGTTTGACCTTATGCGGATGTCCTACCTCCACAGCAATCGTATTTCAGATACACTCCAGACCAGAACCATAACGCTGCATGAAACACTGCATAAAATCCAGACCGCAACCCATTCGATCAGTGCGGAATCCCGCAGCCTGAGGGATGAGTCCGAAAACCTTTCGGAGCGGAACCGCACGCAAAACCAGCATTTGCAGGAATCTGACAAACGCATAAAATCAACCATAGAAAAAACCCAAGACCAGAATATAAAAATGGAAGAATCCAGAAATTATATTCAGCATGCCTCCACCAGCATACGGGAATCATGCGTAAAAATTAACGACACCATAGAAAAATTCAAAAAAATATCGGAAGCATCAGAAGATATTGGTAAAATTCTTAATATCATGAAAAGCATTTCTTCCCAGATCAATATTCTGGGGATCAATGCAACCATAGAAGCCTCCAAGGCTGGCAGCTATGGTGCTGGCTTTGGTGTAGTTGCGCAGGAAATCCGTAGCCTGTCACACATGACATCGGAATCTCTGCTCCGCACCAGAACACTTATCTCCTACTTGCAGGATTCCATACATACCTGCTCCGGCTCCATGTGCGACAACTCCCAGACACTGGCCGGCATTATTCACCACGTTGAAAAAATAAAGTGTTCCTTTAAAGAGTTTGAAGAAACCGCACTGGTGCAAAAAGAAGAAATTAACCAACTGCACCAGATTATGCAGAAACTCAATGTCTCCACCGCCCAGAATAACGAAACAGTGCACAACACCAACGCGATCTGCGACAATCTGTTCATCAATGTTTCAGAACTGGCGCAAATGACAAGTAACATGCACAGCCTACCAGCACATTATAACCTGCAATAAAAAACCCTCCATGTTCATGGAGGGTTTTTAAACAGACCAGAACAGGGCCGGTTCTGCCTCAGGCTACGTTTTCGACCTTTTGCGCAACCGGCTGGGGAATAACCCCTTCCTCGCGCAGAAGATGCGCAAGTGCGCGCACCATATCGTCCATCATCTCATCCGTATGGAAGGGGCCGGGCGTCAGGCGCAGGCGCTCGGTGCCTTCGGGCACGGTCGGGTAGTTGATCGGCGTTGCATAATGGCCAAACTCCACCAGAAGACGGCGGCATATCCGCTTGCAGCGCTCGGCATCCCCAATGGGAATGGGCACAATGTGGCTTGGCGTCATGGTAAAGGGCACACCGGCAGCCCGCAGGCGCTGGCGCATGGTATGCACACGCTCAAACAGGGACTCGCGCCGCCAGTTTTCTGCCCGCACCTTGCGCACGCTGGTCAGCGCCGCCCCCACCACGGATGGCGGCAGGGCTGTGGTGAAAATAAACCCCGATGCCGTTGAGCGCAGGAAGTCCACAATTTCGGCCGAAGCGGTAATGTAGCCCCCGTGCACGCCAAAACCCTTGGCCAGCGTGCCCTCAATAATGTCCACCTGATCGGCCACACCATCGCGCTGCGATACGCCGCCCCCTTCCTGCCCGTACAGCCCTACGGCATGCACTTCGTCCAGATAGGTCAGGGCATTGTATTTTCTGGCCAGAGCACAGATCGCGCCAATGTCGGACATGTCTCCATCCATGGAGTACACGCTCTCAAACGCAATCAGCTTGGGGGCATCAGCCGGGGCTGCGGCCAGCTTGGCTTCAAGGTCCTGCAGGTCGTTATGTTCAAAAATAACGGTCTGGGAGCCACGCGCGCCCTTGATGCCCGCAATCATGGAGGCATGGTTCAGGCGGTCGGAAAAACAGATCCAGCCGGGCATCGACGTCAGAATTGTCTGTAGGCTGGCCTGATTGGACACATAACCCGAAATAAAGAGCAGCCCGGCTTCCTTGCCATGCAGGGCGGCCAGTTCGGCTTCCAGCTGGTTATGCAGCGGGCTGGTGCCAGCAATATTGCGCGTGCCCCCCGCTCCTGCGCCATGCTCGCGAATGGCGGCAATGGCGGCATCCTGCACTTCGGGCACTACGCCCATGCCCAGATAGTCGTTTGTGGACCAGACGATAACCTCACGCCCTTCGGGCATGTTGGCCACGTATTCCTCATACAGGGGAAAGCGTTCTGCCTGACGCGCAAGTGGCGTAAAGGTTCTGTAACGCCCCTGCTGCTTGATCCGCCCCAGCGCTTCCTCACAGTGTTCGTAAAATGGATGCCGGGCGTTCTTGATCGCTCCCACGCTTGTTTTCTCCTCGCTTCTCGTCAGAAACGGTCGGGGCATGGGCTTACCCATCGGCCGTCTGGCCTTTTGTCTTCGTACTTTTGCGTTTCGGTTCGGTAACCTATCGCACATACACCCGTATGGTGGGCTTCGTCACCGACGAATCCGGCATAGCGGACATTTCCACCTGTGCTTCGGGCGCGCCTGCGTCCACCAGTTCCTGCATAATGGCGTGTCCGTCATGCTGGACAAGCTCCTGCAAGGCGGTCTGTTCCGCCTCCTGCCCGGCCTGTGGTGGCACCAGACAGCTTACAACAAAGAGCACTTCCTTTTTACGCGCAAGAGCCTTGTGCGCAATCTGGTCCACCGGCGCCTTCCACTCCGCCTGTGGCGTGCCTGCCACCAGTTCGATCAGGGGCGGCACGGGTGGTGGACCGGGAGGGGGAGGGGGAATATACGGTTTGGGCTCAACGCTGGCGGAAGGGTCAAACGTTCTCTGGTCCAGCGGTTTGCACCCGACCATGCCCGCCAGCAGGCAGACCGAGAGCGCCGCCCCAACAGCGCGCCCCCCTTTTGCGGCATGAAAAACAGACAGCATGACCGGACCACTCTCCACTTGAAACAAGGCAGCGCACCAGACGCACGTATTTTACAAGGTATCCGCCCCTTCTTTCGCGCTCCCACGCGCCCGGCGCAAGCCCTTACGCCTGTAACCCGGCTGCAAAACACGTATTCGACCGCCAAACTGCCTCTTGCGGGTACCGTTTGCTCTCTGGTTAACTACCCAGCGGCACCGGGCGGGTTGCGCGGGGCACTTCTGTACTGCACTCCCTTGGGCAAAACACAGGGCTGATGGCCGGCACATCTTCCACAGACCACACCATACCACACGCCTCCCACACGCAGGACGCCCTTGTGCTGCGTATGGACAAGGCAGCCCGCGCGCTTCTGGCCTCCGCCACCACGGAAGAGGACACCCGGACCGAACTCCAGACCATGTGCCTGCCCATGACAGCGCTATGGTGCCGCATTCTCCGCTTTGACCCCGCAATGCCCACATGGCCGGACAGGGACCGCTGCGTAGTACCCTCTTCCGCCATGCTGCCCCTGCTGGCCGCCATGTTACGCCTGACTGCCCCGGCCGGCGCGCAGGAATTAAGCCCAACGCTGGAATATGGCCAGCACCCGGCCGTGGAAATTGCCACAGGCCCAGCGGGGCAGGGCATGGCTGCGGCGGCCGGTATGGCGCTGGCCGAACAGCATCTGGCCAAACGCTATGGCCGTTCCCTTGTAAACCACCGCACATGGGTGCTGGCGCGTGACAGTGATCTGGCCACAGGTGTTGCGCTGGAAGCCGCACAACTGGCCGGCCGCTTTGGCCTGAACCGCATGGCCGTACTTGTCTGCCCCTCCCCCCTGACCGACCCGGCTGATTTTTCGGACTCACTGGCCCGGTTTGGGGCATCGGGGTGGAGTGTGCGCAAAGTGCGTGCCCATGACCTTGGTGGCATTATGGCAGCGCTGCAGGCCACGCTGCGGGCCAGAAAGCCCACCCTTGTTGCCTGTATGCCCGAATGCTGCGCCACCCTGCCCGACCTGCCAGCCGAGGAGGAGCTGACCGGCCCATGGAGCCCCACCGCCCGGCGTGGTGGCTCCATCCGCCGCTCCTGGCTGCGCAGGCTGGCCCAGCACCGCGCCCGTGCGGATTTTGAGCGCGAACAGTCCGGCAAGGCCCGCCAGACCATGCGGGAGGACTGGGGGCGGCTCTGGCGCCAGACCATGCGCGCAGCCCCCGATGGCTCATCCCAGCAGGCAGCCTTTGCCGGGCTGCGCGCACTGGCAATACTCCGGCAGGATGTGGCCATTCTGGCCGCCACCTCCAGTACCAGAAGTTCGCGCCGGGCCAACCTGCCCATACCCTTCAGCAATACCGCGCAGCCTTGTGGCATACAGGAGCATGGCATGGCGGGCATGCTCAACGGCATGGCCCGCCACGGGGGTATTCTGCCCTGCGGCGTAGCCGGGATGATGACCATTGACCGCATGCGCTCGGCCTTGCGCATGACGGCACTCATGCGCAGCAAGGTGCTTTACCTGCTAACCGATGACGGGCTGGCCCTGAGCGATAACGGCGGCGGCTGGCAACCTGTGGAACAGCTAGCCAGCCTGCGCGCCATGCCGCATCTGGCCGTTTTCCGCCCGGCCTGTGCCGATGAAACCTTTGCCTGCTGGCAGGCCGCCCTGAACTGGCCGCAAGGCCCGGCCCTGCTGATCCTGTGCCCACACCCCCCACCGCCACGCGCAGCCCGGCGGGCCGGGCATTACGGCGGCCCATCCCATGGCGGCTACCTTATAACCTGTGGTGCGGGGGAGCGGCACGTCACGCTCATGGCATCCGGCCCCGAGGTTGCCATTGCCACGCAGGCAGGGCAGCATCTGGCCGAGCAGGGGCTGAACGTGGCTGTTGTTTCCATCCCCTGCTGGGAGGTTTTTGCACAGCAGCCAGCCGCCTACCGCACGGCCGTGCTGGGGCAGGAGGGTTTGCGCGTGGGAATAGAAGCCGCAAGCAGCTTTGGCTGGGAACGCTGGCTGGGAGCAGATGGAATTTTCGTTGGCATGGATGATTTTGGCATATCCGCCCCTGCCAACGCGGTGTATGAACGCTTTGGCATTACAGCTGGAGCGATCTGCGAGAAAGTGCTTGCACGTTTTCTTGCATCTGGAGCGCAAAAGGACTCGTCCCCTACCGCCCCACCCCCGTCCCGGCTGGAAGCCCTGGACATGTCACTAACGATAACAAGATCATAAAAAGTACGGAGACACATCCCATGGCAGTCAAAATCGCCATCAATGGCTTTGGTCGTATCGGTCGCCTTGTGCTGCGCGGCATTATTGAAAGCGGACGCACCGACGTTGTGCCCGTAGCCATTAACGATCTGGGCAGCGTTGAAGATAACGCCCACCTCCTGAGCTATGACAGCGTGCACGGCCGCCTGCCTGCAGACGTTCGGGTGGAAAACGGCAAGCTGGTCATTTCCGCCAATGGCCGCACATGGGACCCGATTACCGTTTCCGCCGAGCGTGACCCCTCCAAGGTACCGTTTGCAGGCGTGGACGTGGCCATGGAATGTACCGGGCTGTTCACCACCAAGGAAAAAGCAGGCCTGCTGCTGGCTGCTGGTGCACGCAAGGTTATTGTCTCCGCCCCGGCAACGGATGTGGATGCAACCATCGTCTTCGGCGTGAATGAAGATGTGCTGACATCGGATATGACCGTCATCTCCAATGCCTCGTGCACCACCAACTGCCTGGCCCCCATTGCCAAGGTGATGGAAGACGCCTTTGGCATCGAACGTGGCTACATGGTGACCATCCACTCCTACACCGGCGACCAGCGCACGGTGGACACGCTGCACAAGGACCTGCGCCGCGCCCGTGCCGCAGGCATGAACATGATCCCCACCTCCACAGGGGCAGCCCGCGCCGTGGGTCTGGTTCTGCCGCAGCTCAAGGGCAAGCTGGATGGCACGGCCATCCGTGTGCCTACGGCCAATGTGTCCGTTGTCTCGCTCGATTTCGTGCCCAAAACGGCTCCCGGCAGCGTGGAAGAGGTCAACAACGCGATCAAGGCCGTTGTGGACTCCGGCAAAATGAAGAACGCACTGGCCTATAACGAAGCCCCTCTGGTCAGCTCCGACTTCAACCACGCCATTGCCTCCTCCACCTTTGATGCCACACAGACCGCGCTGGTCGATGGCGGCAAGCTGGTGCGCGTGTGCTCCTGGTATGACAACGAGTGGGGCTTCTCCAACCGTATGTCCGATACGGCAGCCCTGTTTGGATCGCTCTAATGGCTACCAATCTCCCCTTTGCCACGCTGGATACGCTGGACCCCAAGGGCAAGCGCATCCTGCTCCGCGTGGATCTGAACGTCCCCATGAAGGACGGACAGGTTACCGATCAGACCCGCATTGAGCGGGTCGTTCCCACCATTCGGGAACTGGCGGAAAAAGGCGGGCGGGTTATTCTGCTCAGCCATTTTGACCGGCCCAAGGGCCAGGTTGTACCGGCCATGTCGCTCAAACCCATTGCCACGGCACTGGCCACGGCACTGGGTCGCCCGGTCAGTTTTGCCCATGACTGCATTGGGCCTGAAACAGAAGCCGCAACCCGCACCATGAATGACGGGGACGTTCTGCTGCTGGAAAACACCCGCTTCCAGCCCGGTGAAGAACGTAATGACGCAGAGCTTTCCGCAGCACTCGCCAATCTGGGCGATGTGTATGTGAACGATGCGTTCTCCGCCGCACACCGCGCCCATGCCTCCACGGCCGGGATTGCCACCCATCTGCCATCCTTTGGTGGCCGACTGATGGAAGCGGAGCTGCAGGCCCTGTACGCAGCACTGGAAAACCCCGAACGCCCCGTGGGGGCCATTGTGGGCGGGGCCAAGATTTCCACCAAGCTCCAGCTGCTTGAAAACCTGCTGGACAAGGTGGACATGCTGGCTATTGGCGGTGCCATGGCCAACACGTTTCTGGCGGCTCAGGGCCTGAGCGTTGGCAAATCGCTCAAGGAAGAGGACATGCTGGACACGGCCCGCCTGATTATGGCGCAGGCCAAAGCCAAGAACTGCGACCTGATCCTGCCGGTTGACATGCTCATCTCCGAAGACTTCATGGCAGGTGCCCCCACCAGCACCGTGCCATCCAACGCCATTCCCGATGGCTGGATGGCGCTTGATGTGGGGCCGGAAACGGTCAAGCTGCTCAACAGCAAGCTGGCAGGGCTTAAAACGCTGGTCTGGAACGGCCCGCTGGGCGTGTTTGAACTGCCTCCGTTTGATGAGGGCACAAACGCGGTAGCGCAGGAAGCAGGCCGACTGACCAAGGCTGGCCAGCTAAAAACCGTTGCCGGGGGTGGGGATACCGTATCCGCCCTGCGCCATGCGGGTGTGCTGCATGACATGACCTATGTCTCGACCGCTGGTGGCGCTTTTCTGGAATGGCTTGAAGGCAAGATTCTGCCGGGCCTGACCGCAATCAGCACCACGCTGGAAAAAACCCTGCCGATCTAACGCGCAGGGCCTGCCTGTTCCTCTCTGGACCACCATGCGGACATGAGCCGCATGGTCTTTCCCTACCCCGTAGGGAAAGACCGAGGGCGACGAGAAAGGCAGGGTATACCAAGACCAGACCATATCAGGCGCTTGTGGCTTACTTTGCAACCTGCAAGCGCCTGATCTCATTTTAAAACTCACAGATAACCCTAATGCGGCAAAGCCTCGCCAGCATTGCCGTGTGTCTGGCCAAACAGCGGCATGTTTTTGGCCAGAAAAACCGAACCCTCGGCTGTAAAATGGTCCGCATCGAATAAAACCGGCACGTTGTTGTTGACGGTTGTCAGGCACACAGTGCCGGGACAAAGAATGTTGTAAACAGATACATATTCAATGCCTGTTCCCTTCAGCCGGGCGGCAAGCATCTGGTCCCGTTTTTTCCGGTCCTGCAGAATGTGGTTGAAAACCAGATCCATATTGTTTTTTACCATTGCCCGCACAAGCAGCAACGGCAGAGGTTGGTCGTATTCCGGGCTTGGGCCAAGCACAATAACGCGGTCTGTATAATTCCTGAGCATCTGTGCTGTTTTAACAATGTTGTTAAAATCGTGCTCCAGCCAGTTTGCTGAAAGAATAATGCCATCCAGATGATGAGACAGCACAAAATCTTCAAAAATATAGCGCAGGAGTGCACCACACTGGCCGCCATTTTTGCCCAGAACAGGCTCGCAGCTTGGCGCTGTTGCCTGCAGAAAATGGATGTTAGGGTAACCCTGCTGCAACCCGTACCAGCGGTCTGCCGCATGGCTATCCCCCAGAACCAGATAGTTCGGCTGGCCTGCCTGTACATCCAGGCAATGTGCGGCCTTATATGCCTCAATATCTTCGGTCTTCCGGTCAATAAAGCATGTGCCAGTCCGCATTGTGGTCGGCTTGTATGCCATATAGGACATGACCTTCTGCTCAGCAGGGCTGTAATGCCATAATGTTGCATTAAGCCTGCTGCTTGCAAAAGCCAGAAGTACCATGAGCACCATAATGCCCCCCATGATGCCTATTGTGCTTTTGGCAGATAAGCGGAATGGCCTTGTGCGGAACGGCTGTTCAATAAACCGCCATGACAGAACAGAGACCCCAAAAGCCGCCCCCAGCAGCAACGGGATTGTCCAGAAACCGGGCCTGTCATACATGGAAAAAAAGACCCATATCGGCCAGTGCCACAGGTATAACGAGTAGGAAACAAGGCCAATAAACCGCAACGGCCTGTAGGAAAGGGCGGTAGCAACAACCGTGCGCTGCTGGCTACCAGAATACAGGACTAAAGCCGCCCCCAAACACGGCCCCAAAGCCCCCGGTCCGGGAAAGAGCGATTTGTTGTTAAGCGCGAACAGACTGGCCAGAATAACAACAAGACCAACAGCCCCAAAACTTTCCAACACAGGCTTTGTCACCCGGCTTCTGGCCAGAATGGCTGGCTGCGTGGCAAGCATGACAACAGACCCCAGCAGAAACTCCCACGCCCTGTATTGCGGCAGGTAGAATGCTGCTGATTTATCGTAAAAAACCTCGACCAGGCAGGCAGAAAAACTTAACGCTAGAAGAGAGAAAATTATGAATTTTAAAGGTATTTTTAGAACTTTTTTTGAAAAATAGATCAAAAAAGGAATAACTATATAAAACTGTTCCTCCACAGAGAGTGACCACGTATGCAAAAGGGGGTTAGCCTGCAAAGCGGAATCAAAATAGCTGCTCTGACTATAGAAAAAAATGTTCGATGCAAAAAGTATGGACCACAGGATTCCACGGCTTGTATTATAAACCTCCGGTGGCGTTTGTATGAGTGTGGACACACCAAAGCAGACCACCAGAACTGAAAACAGCGCAGGCAATATTCTGCGAATTCTACGGTTATAGAAATCAAGAATATCAAACCGGCCCTGCTCCACCGCATCGTTGATGTGCCGGGTAATCAAAAAACCGGAAATAACAAAAAAAACATCAACCCCGGCAAATCCGCCGTTAAAGGGATGCTTAAGTCCATAATGGAAGAAAACAACAGGAAGAATTGCAAGCGCGCGCAGGCCGTCAATATCACTTCTGTAACGCATCATACGACGTTCATATTCCTCAGCCATGCGTAAAAAGGAGGGTTTTTATGCTCGCTTCCTGCACCCTCCCTCTCCTTACAACAAAAATCCGGTTTTATTCGGTGCCGGCATAACCCTGATGCCCAGCAGCCTTAATCCGAGCCATCTGGCAGGGTAAGCGGAGTAGATCGGGGGCGGCCATATGTTTGCATGAGCAACACGCCAGCCATAACCACCGCCCCACCCACCAGTGTTGTCAGGGCGGGCACTTCATGCGTCATGACATAAGCCAGAATCAGCGTTGTTGGAGCCAGCAGAAACAAAAAGCCCGAAGAACGCGCAACACCGACCGCACCCACAACATGCGCCCATGCCGCATACCCCAGAACAGCGGGGAAAACACCAAGCAGAATGACCAGAAACCACGGCCAGCCCCCTTGCCCTTGCAAGGCGGTAAGGCCTGCGGGCAACCAGGGGGCCAGCACAACGGCACCAATCAGCAATATCCATGCCGTGGATGCCAGTGCGCCATAGCGCGCCACAAGCGGCCTTTGCAGCAGAAGGTACAGGGCCGAACAAAACGCAGCCGCCAGCACATCGGTCGCCCCCGAACCAAAGGTAAAACCACCCGGCAGGCCACTGCCAATCAGCACAATCCCGCTAAAACTTATAACGGAACCAACCCACCCCCATAACGGCAGGGATTCCCCCAGAAACACCACAGCCACAAAGGCAGACATAAACGGCGCAAAATTAACCAAAAGGCTTGTTGCCCCAGCAGAAACACTCTGCTCGCCCGTGTTGAAGAAGATATTATACAGAGCAATACCCACAGCCCCGCACAGTAAAAAACGCGGGATGTCACGCAGCTTGGGCCGCACCGGCCGCTGCACACACAACCACCCGGCCACAATAACGGCTGCTACAGCGTACCGTAATGCGGCAAGTGGTATGGGGGGCACGTAAACAAGCGCCATTCGCACAAGCGGATATGCGCTTGCCCAAGACAAAATAGCCGCACACACCGCCAGAAACGGCACTTTGCGCGTTGCGTATCCTCCATGTGTCATGCACGGCTCTTTTTTTAATAATGCAGGGCTACTCCCTGCGCAAAACCTGATCGGTCAGGAACGCGGCAATCCGCCCTGCAACAAAATCCTGTTTAAGGGCGGCTTCATCATACTCGGTGTTCAGCCATTCCATGAACGGGATGCGCCCCTCCGCCTGTGCCTGATAACGCAGGAAAAACGCATCCAGAATCCCCGTGCGAGAACCACGGAAATGCCCGAACCGCCACGAAAGCTCGCGCAGGGCCTGTGCCGCACTCCCGCCTTCAAACATCACCACCAGAGCAGATGCGAGCCCGGCCCGGTCTGCACCGGACTTGCAGTGCATCAGCATAGGGAACTGCAATGTGCTGTACATCTGTGCAAAGCGCAGAATACGGTCCTTGTGCGGAGCACCCCTACTCTCAAACGCCATATCCAGATGGGTCAGGCCGATCTGTGCAGCCGCATTGCGGGAGAGGGCATCCGAACCACACTGCCTGTGCCCGCGCAGGTTGACCAGCGTGCGCAGGCCCAGCCTGCTGACAGCCCGCCGCAAACGGGCAGGGGTGGGGTGGTTACACCGGTACACCTTGCCCGGAATAACCGCATGAAAATTGGTCCAGACCAGACGGAGGATAGCATGATCAACAAACAGGCTATCCGTCCATGCTCTGGCACGGCCGGTCTGGGAAGAAAGATGGCCGTTAAACACAAAACCCCCTCATGTCTCATGCAGCAGCATGCTGGCTTTCCATGTTCCACCTCCGGCCCCACACGTCAATAATCCCCCGCTGCCCCGTGCATGCGCCCTGAACAGAAAAACCCCGGCAGGGGTTACTCCTGCCGGGGCTTCATTTATTCCTGCCAGACCAAACCAGGCAGGCCGAACCTGTAGGATCAGATCTTGCGTTCGATCTGCAATTCCTTGATCCGGCCAATGGCCTTGGCCGGGTTCAGCCCCTTGGGGCAGGTCTGGGTGCAGTTCATGATCGTACGGCAGGCGTAGAGCTTGAACGTATCTTCCAGTGAATCAAGGCGTTCACCGGTATGTTCGTCGCGGCTGTCTGCAATCCAGCGATATGCGGCAAGCAGCACGGCCGGGCCAAGATACTTGTCCCCATTCCACCAGTAGGACGGGCAGGACGTAGTGCAGCAGAAGCACAGAATGCATTCCCACATACCGTCCAGCTTGCCGCGTTCCTCAATACTCTGGCGGCGTTCACCATCCGGCGGAGGAGCGCTGTCTGCCTGCATCCAGGGCTGGATGGAGCGCAACTGCGCATAAGCCCCATCCAGGTTGGACACCAGATCCTTGACAATGGGCATATGGGGCAGCGGGTAAATCCGCACGTCGCCCTCAATGCTTTTGATCGGCTTAAGGCATGCCAGTGTGTTTTCGCCATCAATGTTCATGGCGCAGGATCCACAGATCCCTTCGCGGCAGGAGCGCCGGAATGTCAGTGTGGGGTCCACTTCATTCTTGATGTGGATAATGGCATCAAGCACCATTGGCCCAAAGGTATCCAGATCAAGCTCGTAAGAGTCTATGACCGGGTTTTTACCGTCATCAGGGGACCAGCGGTACACCTTGAAGGTTTTGACATTTTTTGCGCCGGCCGGAGCGGGAAAGGTTTTGCCTTTCCCTACGGTGCTGTTACGCGGCAGTCTGAGTTCGACCATGTTCGCCTCCCTTTGCCCTGCGGATCAGTAAACGCGCTTTTTGGGTGGGAAAACCTCGACATCGTCGGTCAGGGTTTTCATATGTACCGGACGGTAGGTCAGCTTGACGCCGCCCTTGTCATCCAGCCACGAAACGGAATGTTTGAGCCATTCCTTGTCATCACGATCGGGGAAGTCATCGCGGGCATGCGCGCCACGGCTTTCGTGCCGGGCCAGACCACTTTCCAGCGTGGCTGTTGCATTGGCCAGCAGGTTTTCAAACTCCAGCGCTTCCATCAGGTCACTGTTCCAGATCAATGAGCTGTCGGAAACGGAGATGTCACCCAGACCACTCCAGATGTCACGGATCTTGTCCACGCCTTCCTGCAGGCTTTCCTGCGTACGGAACACGGCGGCATGGGCCTGCATATCCCGCTGGAGGCGGTCACGCATGGCGGAAACCTTGGTCCCACCCTTGGCGTAACGCAGCTTGTCCAGACGATCGAGAGCAAACTCGCCAGCCCCGGCGGGGAGCGGGCGCACAAAGTCGCTCGGCTTGACGACCTCTGCCGCACGGCGGGCCGCCGCACGACCAAACACGATCAGGTCGAGCAGGGAGTTGGTGCCAAGGCGATTTGCACCATGCACGGACACACACGCAGCCTCGCCCACAGCCATCAGGCCCGGCACCACCGCATCGGGGTTGTCCGCTGTGGGGCGCACCACTTCGCCGTGAATATTGGTGGGAATACCACCCATATTGTAATGCACGGTCGGCAGAACCGGCACGGGTTCCTTGGTTACGTCCACACCGGCAAAAATACGCGATGTTTCCAGAATACCCGGCAGGCGCTCATGCAGCAGGTCGGAGCCCAGATGCTCCAGATGCATCATGATGTGGTCTTTTTTGGGACCACAGCCACGCCCTTCCTTGATCTCGATCGTCATGGCGCGGGACACCACATCGCGCGAGGCCAGATCCTTGGCGGTAGGAGCATAACGCTCCATAAAGCGCTCACCCTCGGAGTTGGTCAGGTAGCCACCTTCACCACGGCACCCTTCGGTCAGCAGGCAGCCTGCGGGGTAGATACCCGTGGGGTGGAACTGCACAAACTCCATATCCTGCGTAGGCAGGCCCGCACGCATGACCATGCCGTTACCATCACCCGTACAGGTATGGGCGGATGTGCAGGACTGGTAGGCACGGCCATAACCGCCCGTAGCCAGCACCACCATTTTGGCATTGAAGCGATGGATCGTGCCATCGTCCTGGCACCAGGCCATAACGCCACGGCAGGCGCCTTCATCATCCATAATCAGGTCGATGGCGAAGTATTCGACAAAGAACTCAACATTATGTTTGAGGCACTGCTGGTACAGCGTGTGCAGAATGGCATGGCCCGTGCGGTCGGCGGCAGCGCATGCGCGAGGCACCGGTGCCTTGCCAAAGTCGCTCATATGGCCGCCAAAGGGGCGCTGGTAGATCTTGCCTTCTTCCGTGCGGGAGAAGGGAACACCAAAATGTTCCAGTTCCTGCACAGCGGGCACGGCCTCACGCACCATGAACTCAATGGCGTCCTGGTCGCCCAGCCAGTCAGACCCCTTTACGGTGTCATACATATGCCAGCGCCAGTTATCCTCGGCCATGTTGCCAAGGGAGGCACCAATACCACCCTGTGCGGCCACCGTGTGGCTGCGGGTGGGGAAAACCTTGGTAATGCACGCAGTACTCAGGCCCGCGGCCCCCATACCCAGCGTTGCACGCAGGCCCGAACCACCTGCACCCACGACCACAACATCGTATGCGTGATCAACAATCCGGTAAGCTCCCCGAGAAGGAGAGGAATTGGCATTCATCGTGACGGCGCTCCCATATGCGTTCGGCCTGTCAGTCGTTCAGGTTCATGCCGCCGCGTATCCGACCTGTTCCGTCGGCGGCACAAGGCTCTTTATCTATGTGGCAGGTGCCCGGCTTACTTGCCGGAACCGCTCCGCACCACCAGCTTGATCACGGCAAATACGCCAAGCAGCCCCATAAGGGACGTGCCAATCTTGACCAGCAGGCGGGTAGGCAGGTGCGCCTTGCCGTGCACGTAGTCATCCACAATAACCTGCAGGCCAACCTGCGCATGGTAGAAGGTGGTAATGATCAGTGCTGCCAACATGGTGGCGTTAACGGGCTTGCCGCCCCACTTAACCACCTCGGCGTGGTCTGCCCCGCCAAGGCGGAACATCTGCACAACAAACCATGTGGAAAGCGGCAGCAGGCTGGCGGCGGAAACACGCTCGGCCCACCAGTGGCTTACACCCGAATGCCCCGCACCCAGACCGCGCGCGCGGCCAAGCTGGGAGCGCATGACTTCAATATGTGGAACAGAAGCGTTCATGTCAGGATACCTTCCCGGCTTTGGCGCGTTTGCTTCTGCGGCAACCCGCCACAGCAAGCAGGGCGACGGCCAGCACGGTGCTTACACCGGCTGTAACACCCACCGCCACTGGGCCATCCTTGTTCAGCTCTTCCTTGTCGTAGCGGTATCCTGCATCCCAGATGAGATGCCGGATGCCACCGACCGTGTGGTAAACGACCGAAGCCAGCCACCCTACCAGCACAAGCTGGCCTAGCGGGTTGCCCGTTACCTTACGCGCCGTAGCATAGGCTTTTGGCCCCTTGGCCGCAGCGCCAAGCCAAAAAACGCCAAGCGCGGCACCGGCCGTGGCGACCACTCCCGTGATTCGATTTGAAATGGAAAGAACCATGGAAAGCCGGTAACGGTACACCTGCAAGTGCGGCGACATGGGCCGCTGGATCAGTGTGCCGTCACTTCGGCTCCCTACATAGAGGGCCTTACGGATATCCTGCATTGTCAGCCTCGTACCCCGTGTCTATCCCTGAGCGCTGGTTGCATCCAGCGTTTTGCATCGTTTTTGTCCTACGCCCCGTGCCTCGGCCCGGTCAATTCAACGGATCAACACGAGACCGAGAGGGGCAGGATTCTCACTCAGGCGTGTCTGGGCAGCAGATCAAGTGCGATCATGGTTTCCGCGATCTGAACCGCGTTCAAAGCCGCACCTTTCCGCAGATTATCGGACACACACCAGAACGCCAGACCATGCGGCACGGTCGGGTCGACACGAAGGCGTGACACATAGGTTGCATCTTCCCCCACGCACTCGAGCGGGGTCACGTACCCGCCATCTTCGCGCTGGTCGAGCAGGACAACCCCTTCGGACTCCCGCAGGGCCGCACGGGCGCGCTCAAGGTCCACAGGCTCGGCAAACTCGGCAATAACGGCTTCGGAATGACCGACAAACACCGGAACACGCACGCAGGTTGCCAGCACTTCCACGTCCGGATCGAGAATTTTTTTGGTCTCGACTCGCATCTTCCATTCTTCCTTGGTCGCACCGTCATCCATAAAACGGTCGATCTGGGGAATGCAGTTGAACGCGATCTGCTTCTGGAACTGCTCGATCTTGGGCGGGTCGTTCACAAAGCTGCCACGGGTCTGGGAGAACAGCTCGTCCATGCCATCCTTCCCCGCGCCGGATACGGCCTGATACGTGGAGACCACCACCCGCTTGAGGGTAAACAGGTCATGCAGGGGCTTGAGAGCCACCACCATCTGAATGGTCGAGCAGTTGGGGTTGGCAATAATGTTGCGCTTCATGTCCTTGAGCGCCAGCGGGTTAACCTCGGGCACCACCAGCGGCACATCCGGCTCCATGCGGAAGTGGGATGTGTTGTCGATCACAACGCAGCCAGCCTTGGCGGCAATGGGCGCATATTTGGCGGACACAGACCCACCGGGGGAGAACAGCCCGACATCCCAGCCCTTGAAATCAAAGGTTTCAAGGTTCTGGACTTTCAGAACGCGATCCCCGAACGAGACTTCACGCCCAGCAGAACGCGGGGAGGCCAGTGCGACAATCTCATCCACCGGGAATTCCCGTTCGGCCAGTGTCTTGAGGATTTCCCGCCCCACCGCACCTGTCGCGCCTACAACAGCAACCCGATAACCCATAATCCACCTTTGATTCAGAGCACGTTAGAAACCAGAAAAACGCACCCCCGCACGGGGGCCGTTCAATCGCGCGAACCCTAGACCATTCCGGCAGCAAATGGAATTGCTCGCCCCAAAGCTTTCCCACCCACCACTCCGGCAAATGGCGGGCAGGGCGGAATACGGCCCGCGCGGATGACAAGCCGCTCAGGACATTACGAGAAATGACACCTGAGACTTATTTATAAAGTGCAATAATGAAAAAAATATTTTTATATCCTGCGGGAAAGGTTTCTTTGACGCATATCAATGCAACCTTTTTCAGATATGGTTGTCATATCAAACAGAAGAAGTTGTGGAGGACGACCGTTTTTCTACCCTGCCATCCCGGTCCCTCCTCACCCCATACAGAATGCATTGGGAAAAGAACGTGACCGTTAAAATTGCCATCCTGAAGGAAACGCAGCCCGACGAACGCCGGGTTGCCATGATTCCCGCGGTAGCACAGCGCATAGCCAAGCTTGGGGCAAATCTTGTTCTGGAGCAGGGAGCGGGCAGTGCTGCAACCTACACGGACGATGCCTACACAAAGGCGGAAGTAACGCAGGAGCCCGATACCGGGAAACTTGTTGCCGATGCGGATATTGTGCTCTCCGTCCAGCCTCCATCGGTCGAGACCGTCAAACAGATGAAGCCCGGCGCCCTGCTGGTTTCCTTCATTTACGCCCAGACGCAGCCTGATCTGGTCAAGGCGCTGCGCGATGGCAAGATCACCACGTTTGCCATGGAGCTTATTCCACGCATCAGCCGTGCACAGGCCATGGACGCCCTGTCCAGTCAGGCAGCTCTTGCAGGGTACTATGCGCCTTTGCTGGGCAGTGTACACATGCAGAAAATCCTGCCCATGATGACCACCGCCGTTGGCTCGCTGCGTGCGGCCCGCGTACTGGTCATGGGGCTGGGGGTTGCGGGCCTGCAGGCTCTGGCTACGGCACGCCGCCTTGGCGCCGTGTGCGAAGGCTACGACGTACGCCCCGAAACCAAGGAAGAAGCGGAATCCGTTGGCGCCAAGTTCGTGGATACAGGCATTGATGCACGCGGCGCAGGCGGTTACGCCCGTGAACTGACAGCAGATGAAAAAGCCAAGGTCCGGGCGACCCTTTCGCAGCATATCGCACAGGCCGACCTGATCATTACCACAGCAGCCGTCCCCGGCCGCAAGGCCCCCCGCCTGATTGATGCCGAACAGCTTGCCGGCATGAAGGAAGGCTCCGTTGTGGTGGACATGGGCGCGCCCAACGGCGGCAACTGTGAAGGCACCAAAGCGGGCGAAACCATCAAGGTTGGTCCCGTGGTCATGGTTGGTCCGACCAACCTGCCCTCCAGCCTGGCGGCACAGGCGAGCGAGCTCTACGCCAAGAACATTTACAACCTGCTCGAGCAGGTTCTGCATGATGGTGTGCTCAAGCCCGATTTTACAGACGAAGTCATAACCGGCACCACCCTGACCCATGATGGCAAGATTACCAATGCCGCCATCCAGACGGTCATCGAAGGCACACCAGCGGAGAAAGCATGATGGATTCCGTAACATCCATGACCTTCATTATCGCCCTCTACATCTTCATGCTGGCCGCGTTTACCGGCTACGTGGTGATTAGCCGGGTGCCCTCCATCCTGCATACGCCCCTTATGTCCGGCTCCAACTTCATTCACGGTATTGTGGTGGTTGGCGCGCTGGACGTACTGTTCAACGCCACCACGCTGACCGGGCAGGTTATCGGGTTTGTTGGCGTTTTTCTGGGAGCCGGGAACGTTATGGGCGGCTACGTCGTGACCGACCGCATGCTGGCCATGTTCCGCCCGAGCCAGAAGCCGACAACAGAGAAAAAAGGCCAGCAGTAACATGTTCATCGAATACATTGTTGGCCTGAGCGGACTGATTGCCGCAGGTCTGTTCATTTACGGGCTGAAGGCCATGTCCTCCCCCGTAACCGCCGTATCGGGCATTGTAACCGCAGGCTACGGCATGGTGTTTGTGGTTGGGGCCACGTTCCTTAACCTGTTCAATGTCAGCCCCGATGCACGCCCGCATCTGCTGGTCAATGTCGCACTGGCCGTTGTGGCCCTGCTGCTGGGCTGCCTGTGGGCGGGCTGGCGCGGCCGCACGGTGCAGATGACCGCCATGCCGGAGATGGTCGCCATCTTTAACGGCATGGGGGGTGGCTCTGCGGCATCCCTTGCTGCGGTCAGCCTTCTGTCCGACCATGCCACGTCCGGCCTGCACCTGAGCGTTACCATCGTGGGTGCGCTTATTGGCTGTATCTCCTTTACCGGTTCGATCATTGCATGGGCCAAGCTTGACGGGCGTATGAGGAAACCCGTGCGCTTTGGCGGACAGCGGATTTTCAACGCCGCCCTGTTCCTGATCTCGCTCGCCCTCGGTGCGCTGACAGTCATGCAGTATGGCACGCCAGAAGGTGTTCTGCCCGGTATTCTGTTCTTTGGTGCGGCCCTGCTGTTTGGTGTCTGCATGACCCTGCCCATTGGTGGGGCAGACATGCCGGTTGTGATCTCGCTCTACAACGCCTTTACCGGTCTGGCCGTGGGCCTTGAAGGCTACGTGATGGGCAACCCCGCCCTGATGATTGCCGGCATGGTTGTTGGCTCGGCTGGCACGCTGCTGACCGCCCTTATGGCAAAAGCCATGAACCGCTCGCTCACCAACGTGCTGTTCAGCAACTTTGGGGATACGGCAAGCTCTGCCAAAGGCCCCGAAGGGGAAATGAAATCCGCCGACCCGTCGGATGCAGCCACCTCCATGCGCTATGCATCCAGCGTGATTATTGTGCCCGGCTATGGTCTGGCCGTGGCACAGGCACAGCAGAAGCTGTACGAGTTTGTTAAAATGCTTGTGGCTGATGGTGTGGATGTCAAATTTGCCATTCACCCCGTGGCAGGCCGCATGCCGGGGCACATGAACGTGCTGCTGGCCGAAGCTGGCGTTCCATACGACATGATTTACGATATGGACGATATTAACGACAGCTTTGCCACCACCGACGTTGCCCTGATTATTGGTGCGAACGACGTGGTCAACCCCGAAGCCCTGACCGACAAATCCTCCCCCATTTATGGCATGCCTATCCTGAACGCTTACAAATCGCGTCAGGTCTTTGTCATCAAACGTGGGTCCGGCACGGGGTATTCCGGGGTGCAGAACCCGCTCTTCTTCCAGAAGAACTGCACCATGGTCTTTGGGGATGCACAGGCCGTGCTCTCCAAAATGGTCGAAGCCGTCAAGGCGCTCGGCACCGCCTAACGGCAAACGGGAGGGAACCAGACGGTCCCTCCCGTTTTTTTTGTTTGCAACAAAAGGCGTAGATTATGTCAGGCAAGATGAAAGCCGCTGTTGTCCATGAATTTGGCAAGCCGCTCACGCTTGAGGAACTGGACATTCCCTCCATCAACTCCAACCAGATCCTGGTCAAGATGATCGCCTGCGGCGTCTGCCATACGGACCTGCACGCAGCCAGCGGGGACTGGCCCAAAAAGCCGACCCTGCCCTTTATTCCCGGGCATGAGGGCGTGGGCACGGTTGTGGAAGTTGGCAGCAATGTTGACTGGATTAAAAAGGGGGACATCGTTGGTGTGCCCTTCCTGTATTCCGCCTGTGGTCATTGTGAGCACTGTTATGCAGGCTGGGAAACCCTTTGCCAGAAACAGGAAGAAACCGGCTACTCCGTTAATGGCTGCTTTGCGGAATACGTTGTGGCGGACCCGGGCTATGTGGCTCATATTCCCCCCGGCGTGGACCCCATTAAAATTGCGCCGGTCCTGTGCGCAGGGCTGACCGTTTACAAGGGTCTGAAAATGACCGACACGCGCGCAGGTGACTGGGTTGCGGTGTCCGGTGCCGGCGGGCTGGGGCAAATGGCCATCCAGTACGGTGTGGCCATGGGCCTGAACATGATCGCGGTTGATATTGACGACGCCAAACTTGAAACCGCACGGAAACTTGGCGCCGCACACACCGTTAACGCCAAGACAACCGACCCGGCAGCCTTTATCCAGAAGGAAGTCGGGGGCGCTCATGGGGGATTGATCACGGCTGTTTCCACCAAGGCGTTCTCTCAGGCCATGGGGTATGTGCGCGCTGGTGGCACACTGGTCCTGAACGGGCTGCCGCCGGGGGACTTCCCCATTTCCATTTTTGATATGGTCATGAACGCCATTACCGTCCGCGGTTCCATTGTGGGTACCCGGCTGGACATGATCGAAGCTCTCTCCTTCTTTGCTGAAGGAAAAGTGACCTCGGTTACCAAGACTGATCGGCTTGAAAACATCAATCAGATATTTGATGATCTCGAGCATGGTCGTGTTGAAGGGCGTGTTGTTCTGGATTTCAGAAACTAACCCCCTTCAATATTGACGAACCAGAAGGATTTTTTCCATGGCTTACGCAACGACAAACCCTTTTACCGAAGAACAGGTCAAGGTTTTTCCCAGCCCGACCGATGCTCAGGTCGATGCCGCACTGGACAAGGGCCATGCGGCCTTCAAAAAATGGAAAAACACAACTTTTGCTGAACGTGCACGCGTTTTGCAAAAAGCGGCTGATCTTCTGCGCGCCAATGTGGACGAATACTCCAAGCTGCTGACGCTGGAAATGGGCAAGCTCTACGCCGAAGCAAAGGCAGAAACCGAGCTTTCCGCTGCAATTTTTGAATATTATGCCGTTAATGCCGAGCGCCTTCTGGCACCCGAAGTGCTCCCCCTTGCCTCCGTCAAGGAAGGTCGCGCCAAGATCGTGTTCGAAGCGCAGGGCATTCTGCTGGCTATCGAACCTTGGAACTTCCCCTACTATCAGGTCGCCCGCATTATTGCGCCGCAGCTTTCTGCTGGTAACGTGGTTATTCTCAAGCACGCATCCAACGTGCCGCAGTGTGCCGCCGCCATGGAAAAACTGATGCACGATGCCGGTCTGCTTGAAGGTGGGTTCCAGAACCTCTACCCAACGCGTGACCAGCTTGCCAAGATTATTGCCGATATCCGCGTACGTGGTGTGGCCCTGACCGGCTCCGAAGGTGCTGGTGCCAAGGTTGCTTCCGAAGCGGGGCTTGCACTTAAAAAATGCACCATGGAACTCGGCGGGTCCGATGCCCTGATCGTGCTGAACGATGCTGATATTGAAAAAGCCGCCAAGTGGGCCGTTTATGGCCGCCACTGGAACGGTGGGCAGGTTTGCGTTAACGCCAAGCGCATGATTGTGGAAGACGGCGTTTACGACAAATTTGTTGAGCTGTACCGCAAAGGTATTTCCGAACTGCGTATGGGCGACCCGATGGACCCCGCCACCACGCTGCCGCCCCTGTCCTCTCGCGGGGCGGTAGATGGGCTGAAGCAGCAGGTTGCCGATGCCGTGGCACAGGGTGCCAAAGCGGAAGAAATCCCGCTGGAAATGCCCAACAAAGGCTGCTTCTTCCGCCCGGTTATCCTGAGCCATCTGGAAGAAGGCAACCCGGCCCGCCACACGGAATTCTTTGGCCCGGTGACCATGCTGTTCCGTGCGAAAGATGCTGACCACGCCATTGAAATTGCCAATGACTCCCCCTACGGGCTTGGTGGTTCCATCTTTACCAAAAACGAAGAGCGTGGTGCAGAACTGGCCCGCCGGATTGATACCGGCATGGTCTACATCAACCACCCGACCATGGTTAAGGCCGATCTGCCGTTTGGTGGCGTCAAGCGCTCGGGCTTTGGCCGCGAATTGCTGGGTCTGGGCCTGAAAGAGTTCGTCAATGCCAAGCTGATTGATATTGTGGACATTGACGCACCGTTCTGATGCTTTCTGAACAGCGTTAACCAGAAAGGGCGGAAGGATCACTCCTTCCGCCTTTTTTGTATCCAGATGTCAGACTAAAGGTTTTCAAATACCCCGAGCAGATCATGCTTTTTTCGCGTGGGCCGTATTTTCCGCACAAACCCCGCATAAAAAAAGACCGTGTGCCAGGCACACGGTCTTTTCATAATACTGGTCAGGGTTACCCCTCTCCAGACAGAATTATGCAGGCACAACCAGTGCAAACGCCCAGTCCAGCCAGGGCAGCAAGGCCGCAATATCGGCTGTTTCCACCGTAGCACCGCCCCATATGCGCAGGCCCACGGGCGCGTCACGGTAGCTGGCAAGGTCAAAGCCAATGCCTTCCTTATCCAGCACAGCCAGCATTGTTTTGACTGTTGCCATCTGCCGGTCCCGCTCCAGAGCCAGAAACCATGGTGCGACAATCCGCAGGCAAATGGCGGTAGAGGAACGCTCCTCCTCCTTTTCTGCCAGAAAGGAGACCCAGTCCGTGGTTTTAACCCAAGCGGCAACAGCCGCCAGATTGGCCTGAGACCGGGCCTTGAGCCCTTCCAGCCCTCCGACGGATTCCGCCCATTGCAGGCTGTCCAGCGCGTCTTCCACACACAGCATGGAAGGGGTGTTGATGGTATCGCCCTTAAAAATACCTTCGATCAGCGCATCCTTGGCGGTCATGCGGAAAATCTTGGGGAGCGGGCGGGGGGCCTTAAAGGTTTGCAGCCGTTCCACAGCACGCGGCGAAAGCGCGATCATGCCATGTGCGGCCTCGCCCCCAAGAGCTTTCTGCCAGGACCATGTTACCACATCCAGCCGGTCCCATGGCAGGTCCATGGCAAAGGCGGCGGAGGTGGCATCGCAGATCACCAGCCCTTCATGCTCGGCGGGAATGGCATTAGCCGATGGCAGGCGCACGCCCGAGGTGGTGCCATTCCATGCCAGCACCACATCATGCGCCCAGTTGACTTCGTTCAGGTCTGGCAACTGGCCGTAATCGGCCTTGAGCACGCGGGTATTGTCCAGCTTGAGCTGGGTTACAATATCCTGCGCCCACAGGGCGGAAAAACTCTCAAACGCCAGCACGTCCACCGGGCGTTCGCCCAGCAGGGACCACAGGGCCATTTCCACCGCACCCGTGTCGGACGCAGGCACAATGCCTACGCGCCAGCCTTCGGGCACACCCAGAATTTTGCGGGAGCGTACAATAACCTCGTTCAGCCGCGCACGCCCTTCTGGCGAACGGTGGGAGCGGCCAACCAGCGCCTTATCCAGCGCGGCAAGGCTCCACCCCGGGCGCTTGGCGCACGGTCCGGATGAAAAACAGGGATTGAGCGGGCGAATGGCCGGACGGGACGAAGCGGAAGGGGAAAGGGCGTTCATAACCTTGGCCGAGAAGAGGGAGGGACAAGTCTGGTGCGAGAGAGGGGACTCGAACCCCTAAGCCCGTAAGGGCGGTCGATTTTGAGTCGACTACGTCTACCAGTTCCGTCACTCTCGCGAACTGCTTTTTCCCCTACCAGCAAATTGCCGCCCGGAAAAGGGTTTGTTGGCGGCATTTGTCGCACAAAGCGCTTCACCCCAGCCTAACGGCAGACCCGCTGGGTGCCGTCTGCAGCAATGTAGGTGCCGGTCTGTGTACTGTAGCACGCATTGCGCACGCAACTGCCCCCTACGGCAAGCGGCTGGGGGTAGTTTTGCACCGCCATGGCTATGGCCTCCCGCGCGGCAGCCCCGCACAGCGGCGTATTGGTGGGGGCGGAGGGGTCATTCACCAACTGGCTTTCGTTTGCGGGGGGCGGTGTTGGTGCGCTCAGCCCCGGTGCAAAGCTCTGCGGGGGAATACGGGTGGGCTGGCTGGCGCACCCGGCCAGCAGCCCAAGCACAAGGACAGACCCCAAAGCCGGAATACGAACAGGAATGAACATGCGCTCTTCAGTCTTTCAGCACGCGGTGGCTTGTTGCCCACACAGTTGCAGGGAGGCCAGCATAACCCGGTTACCCGCCTGAACCCAACATCAGGCTTACAGGTCCAGCAGGCCCTGCGCAGGTTGGCCACCAATAATGGCACGGCAGGAGCCATCGCCAAAAGTCAGGTCAACCTGCTGCCCGCTCCTTAGCCCTGCGGCTTTTGTCACGGGGTGGCCATCTGCTGTGACCAGCGCATAACCGCGTGCCAGCACTGCTTGGGGGGATACGGCCTCCAGTTGCCCGGCAGCCCCTGCCAGCGCAATCCGCCGCTCACGCAAAAGCGCCATCAGGGGGGCGGGGGACACGCGGCAGCGGCCCAGCCGCACTTCCTGCCGTTGCAGGGTGTGCTGCATGCCCCCCACAAACGCGCCACCCAGTACGGCAAGCCGTGTTCTGCGGCTGGACAGAAGTGTTTCCACCGCAGGCATGTGCCGCTCCACCGCCACAAGGTCCGCCTTACGGCGGCGGACAAGGGCTGGTAGGGCCACGTCCAGCCTGCGGGCACGGTCATCTAACTGCATGCGCGCGGTCTGTACCAGGCCGGGCAGGTCCGGTAGCGCGGCGGCTGCCCTGTCCAGCCGCAGGCGGGCGGTTTGCATCTGCCGGGCCAGTGCGCCTGTGGCACGGGCGGCGCGGTGTTCAATTTCGGCCAGCAGTTCGCTCCGCACAGGTACGGCCATTTCTGCCGCCGCGGTGGGGGTGGGCGCTCTGCGGTCGGATGCAAAGTCGATCAGGGTTGTATCGGTCTCATGCCCTACGGCCGAGATCAGGGGGATGGAACAGGCTGCGGCTGCCCTCACCACGCCTTCATCGTTAAAGGCCATCAGGTCTTCAAGCGAGCCGCCACCGCGTGCGACAATCAGCACATCGGGCCGAGGCACGGCCCCTGTGCCATCCAGCGCGGAAAAACCGTTAATGGCAGCCACAATCTGGGCGGCAGCCCCCTCACCCTGCACGGGCACGGGCCACACCACCACAGGCCGGGGGAAGCGCCGCCGGAGCGTTGTGCAAATATCATGCAGCACAGCACCCTGCGGGGATGTAACAAGCCCGATCACGCGCGGCAGAAGGGGAATGGGCCGTTTGCGGGCGGGGTCAAACAGCCCCTCCTCCCCCAGCCTTATCCGCAGGCGCTCAATACGGGCGAGCAATGCGCCCTCGCCCGCATATTCCATGCGTTCCACAATAAGCTGGTAGCTTGAGCGCTCGCCGTAGGCGGAGACCTTGCCGGTTGCAATAATTTCCAGCCCGTTTTCAGGCACCAGCCCAAGGCGGCTGACACTGCCACGCCAGACCACGCCGGAAATCTTGCCCTGCTCATCCTTGAGCGAAAAATAGATGTGCCCGGAGGGGTAGCGTTTGAATTCCGTAATTTCGCCGCGCACGCGCACGCGGCTGAACGACCCCTCCAGCGTACGCCGGATTGCGCCGGAAATTTCCGAAACCGTATATTCAGGGACATTGCCGCCAGATGGGGAGGCGGCTCCAAACTCTTCGTGCATCCGCACAACCTATGCTACAGACGCTCGCCCTGAAAGAGCAGACATGAACAGCAGGAGAAAAGAATTGCGCGTACTTCTGGTAGGCTCAGGCGGCCGCGAACATGCCATGGCCGAAACACTGGCCAAATCCCCAGCACTTTCCGCGCTGTTCATTGCCCCCGGCAACCCCGGCACGGCCCGTTGCGGAACCAACGTGCCCATTGGCGCGCATGATGTGGCAGCCCTTGTAACCTTTGCCCGCGAGCAGAAGATTGATCTGGTGGTGCCCGGCCCCGAAGCGCCACTGGTCGCAGGGCTGGCCGATGCCTGCGCACTGGCGGGTCTGCCCTGTGCCGGCCCCACGCAGGCCGCCGCCCAGCTTGAAGGCAGCAAGAGCTTTACCAAGGAAGTCTGCGATGCGGCGGGTATTCCCACCGCGGCATGGGAACGCTTTACGGATGCACCCTCCGCCATTGCCTATGTGCGCCGCAAAGGAGCGCCCATCGTGGTCAAGGCCGACGGGCTGGCTGCGGGCAAGGGTGTTGTTGTTGCCACAACCGTAGCCGAAGCCGAAGCCGCCATTACGGACATGATGACAGGTGGCGCACTGGGCGATGCCGGGCGCAGCGTGGTGATCGAAGATTGCCTTGTAGGGGAGGAGGTCTCTCTCTTTGCCTTCTGTGCGGGGGAAACCGCCTGCCTGATTGGTGCGGCACAGGACCACAAACGCATTGGAGATGGGGATACAGGCCCCAATACCGGGGGCATGGGTGCCGTATCCCCCCCAAAAGGCTTTGGCCGGGCAGAGCAGGAAGCCGCACTGGACCTGCTGGTGCGCCCCATGCTGCGCGAAATGGTGCGCCGGGGCACGCCATTCCGGGGCGTCATTTTTGCCGGGCTGATGCTGACCGAAAACGGGCCATCGCTGATTGAATACAATGTGCGCTTTGGCGACCCCGAGGCCGAAGCCCTGCTCCCACGCCTGACATCGGACCTGCTGCCTGCCTTGCAGGCACTGGCCGAGGACCGGCTGGACGTGGCCCCCATTACATTTTCCAACCAAGCATCGGTCTGCGTGATCATGGCGGCACGGGGTTACCCCGGCAGCCCGGAAAAAGGGGCCGTGATCCGTGGGGTGGACGCCGCCAATGCTCTGGAAGGGGTGCGGGTTTTTCAGGCAGGCACCACACAGAACATGGCCGGAGAACTGGTGGTTTCAGGCGGGCGTGTGCTGGCTGTCTGCGCTCTGGCGGACACGGTGCAAGAAGCCCAGAAGCGCGCTTATGCCGGTGTTAAGGCCATTACGTGGGATGGTGCGGTATGGCGGACGGATATTGGCAACCGCGCCCTGTAAGCAACCGGGTAAAAACGGGGTCAATCTGGCCCCGTAAACCAGCATACCCCATGCCGCACGGCACCCCCGGCGGCATGGGCCTTACCCGCCACACTCCAGAACATGCCCAAGCACAAGGGCATCGGACCCATCGGGGTAATAGGCCCGGCGCAGGCCTTTTTGTTCAAACCCTGCCTGTGCATACAGCTTTTGTGCCGCAGGGTTCCCGACCGAAACTTCCAGAAAAACCATTTCGGCCTTTTGCGCTCTGGCGTGGACAAGGCTCCATGCCACCAACTGCGCGGCCAGCCCCTGCCGCCTGTATGTAGGCAGCACACACAGGGTCAGAATTTCTGCCTCCCCCGCCACGCAACGCAGCATAACAAACCCTGCGGGCTGCTCCCCCACCAGCACCAACCCGGCGCAAACACCGGCTGAGCCGAGCAGGCTGAGCATGGCGGCTGTGTCCCACTGCTCCTGCGGGGTAAAACACTGCGTATGCAGGCAGGCCAGCACAGCCGCGTGCCCCACCCCCACAGACTGCATTTGCGGCAGACCCATTAGACCGGAGCAGCCCGCAACCCATTGGCTGGCAGTTTGGCCTCCGGCGGGTCCACGTAAACGGGCAGTGCGCCACGCGGTGGCAAGTCCCCACGCATCCGGCGCAGGGCCGTAGCCGCAACCTGCTCTACATCAGGGTGGGTAATCGGGCATAGGATCACGGAGGGGAAAGCCAGATCAGCCCGGGATTCACCTGCAACCAGCCACCGCCCTTGCGGGGCGGACCAGTCTGCTATGGTTACGGCCCGCGCACCCTGCCTGTCTTCCACAAAAACGCGGCCACGCCGGGCGGCGGTCACCACCAGCCAGCCAGCCATGGGGTCTGGCTGAGCGGCAAGGGCGGCGTCCAGTTCCGGGGCCAGAGCCTCTGCCCGCGTGACCCCCACAACCGGGCACCCCACACCTACGGCATACCCTGCCGCCGCCGCACAGGACGCCCGCAGGCCGGTAAAAGACCCCGGCCCCACCACAACAGCAACCAGATCCGGCACACTCCCCTGTGCGCGTGACCAGCCAGCCTGCTGCAAAACCTGTGCTGCCAGCAGGCTAAGCCCTTCCGCCGCCTGCTTGCCAGCCTCCTGCCTGAAGGCAAGCACCTGCAACACGCCATCTGTATTGGTAACACAGGCCGCCGTGCCACAGGCATGGTCGCCTGCGGGGCTCCCGTCGAGCACCAGAATACGCTGCACCACTACTCTACAATCCGGCAGGCCTGATCGAACTCAAGCCGGGGGGCCCGCTCGGGCTGGCCCGCGAAGTCCCCATACCCCAGACAGAGCAGGAAGTTGGCGCGCCAGCCCCATTCGGCCAGAAAAGCGTCTTCCACCACGGACTGGTCAAACCCTGAAACAGGCAGAACATCCAGCCCAAGGGCACGGGCCGCCATGATCATATACCCGCCCTGCAAGGTGCCATTACGAAAAGCGGTTTCCTCAGACAGGCCGACATCGGCGGCAAACCAGGAGCGCAGTTCTTCCCCCGGGCTCAGCTTGGGGAGCTGTTCAAAAAACAGCGGGTCATGGGCAAGCACAGCAATAACCGGTGCCCCCATAACCCGGTTGACGTTCCCTGCGGACAGGGCGGGGCGCAGTTTTTCGCGCCCATTGGAGCCTGTAATAAAAACAATGCGGGCAGGGCAGCAATTGCCCGAGGTCGGCCCCATGCGCACCAGATCATAGATCTGGCGCAACAAAGCCTCCTCCACAGGGCGGGTCGTCCAGCGCAGGGGGGTTCGCGCCTTTGTAAACAGCAGTTCTAACCCACTTGCGTCCAACATGTTCTGTCCTGCCTCCTGCTGCGCCAGCTTGCTCCGGCGCGTGACTTCCCTCTTTTAAGGCAAGCATCCCGCGCCGAAAAGAGCCACCGTTGCAGGGGCTGCTCAGTCTACCTGTTCGACCGAGACAACCTCTGGCACGTAATGCTTGAGCATGTTTTCCACCCCATGCTTGAGCGTTGCGCGGGAGGAGGGGCAGCCGGAGCACGCACCCTGCATGGTCAGGCGCACAACCCCGTTGCGATACCCGCGAAAAACAATATCCCCACCATCGCCCGCAACGGCAGGGCGTACGCGCGTATCCAGCAGTTCCTTGATCTGGACAACAATCTCCGCATCTTCTGGGGCAATGTCGTCTTCAAGAACAGCAACGCCTTCGGCAACAACCGGCAGGCCCGCCACAAAATGATCCATCAGGGTGGACAGCACCAGCGGACGCAGTTCCTCCCAGTCCGCACTATCGGACTTGGTGACGGAGACAAAGTCATTCCCCAAAAACACGCGGGCAACACCGGGCAGGGCAAACAGCGCATCGGCCAGAACCGAGCGGCCAACCACGGCGTCGGCATCAATAAAGTCTATGGTGCCCGCATCCCCTACCACGGCCTGACCGGGCAGGAACTTGAGCGTTGCGGGGTTGGGGGTGCCTTCGGTTTCGATAAACATGGCGGAAATGTCCGATCTGTAGGGTAAACCTGTATGATTACCTTTCAGTTGGCACCAGAATGAGGACAGAACAAGTTCTGTATGAAAATTTTAGTGCCACCAGCCCCCGGAACAGGGCCAGAAAGGGCTGTTTTGGGCCGTTCCCGCCCGACATCCACACAAGGCAGCCATGCCGTGCACGACATTCAGCCCTTGCCCTTTGCGCCCTTACCCGGCCCGGAGCTGAACAAGACGTGCCCTTAACGCGGGGTCGTGCGCATAAATATAAAGCCCCCTGACCGCGCGCGTCATCAACACATTGATCGCATTGAGCATGATCCGCTCCATGGTCTGCCCGGGCTGGGCAATACCATTGCGCCCGGCAAAAGCTGCGCCATCCTCATACCGGGTCGGGTCAAGTATCAGGGTATCAGCCGCGCTATCGTACCTTACGGATGGGCCAAGCAGCAGGCCAACGTAATTCAGGTCGAACCCCTGAACGGTGTAAACGGAGCCGACCTCATCTATTGTATCGGCACGTTCGGCCCATGGCAGGCGGGCTTCGGGTTTGGCAATATCCCATTTAAGCCGAAAACGCCCTTCGGTTACAAAATGCTCCTGACCATCCAGCCGGTAGGGGTAGTCATACGTTGCCACCATGCGGGAGAGGCCGAACTCGGTGTTTTTCTGGCGCACCAGATCGTACATATCCTGCGCATCCTCAAAAACCCTGAGGTCAAAAGACGGATCATGGGGAACCGGCAGAATGGTCTTTTTGCAAAATGCGTCTATCCATGCGCATGTCTGTGCACCAGCGTGCATACGGAACTGGTTTTTAAGCCGACAGGTCTGCACCTGCTTTTGGGCCAGAACTGTTTCCAGCATATTCCTTGTCCAATGGCTTTTGAACTTGAGAACCTGCTTGTCATCAAAAACCAGCACCACAACCCTTGCACATTTCAGAATCTCTTCAAGATGATTATCCTGTGCAAACCTGTTGTACTTATCGGATTTTGTTAAAAGAAGGTGCGCCTCGTCCACCAGAACCACATCCGCCATCTGCCCGGTTTTGTGCATGGTGTTGATGAAAGTTGTCGGGCGCTCATAGTCTTTCTTTTTCACATAAAGCGAATGTTCCGAGATATTCCTGTAAAGTTTCATCATCTCTGGATGATTGACCAAAAGATAATTTTTTGTCCCCGTTAACGGGTTTGCAGCTGATTTTTGTCGGGACAGTTTTTGTATTTCGTTAAAAATTTTATTGATAACAATACTTTTTCCTGTCCCTGCATCGCCTTCAATAACAAAAACAGCATTCCCCTGCCCAACGTGGTCCTGACAGAACCTGACAACCTGCTGGCATAGCTGCTCCTGCTCTACGGAAAGAGAATGATCGGGAGAGAGTTTTTGCAAAGCCTGATTGTTCTGCCTATCCACCACGTTTACCCCCCATAAAACAAAAAAGCCTTTCCTCCATTATGAGGAAAGGCTTTTGATCCGTCCAGAAAACCCGATGGTTTTTAGCGCAGGATACCCGTGTGACCAATGGAGTAGCGGCCCGGCTGCGGCCATACGGTAAGGCCATGTGGCTCCTGCCCAACCGGAATACTGATCATGGTACCATCATCGGTGTTAATCCGGTAAACGACATCATCAAAGCGGCCAGACAGCCACAGGGCTTTGCCATCCGCGCTGACATTGCCCATATCCGGGCTGCCACCACCGGGAATAAGCCATGTTGCCACAACCTTGTTTGTAGCAAAATCAATAACCGAAACCCCGCCCCCCTTGCTGTGGGGGTGGCCATGAATCAGGTGGGAACCACGGTTGGCAACATACATTTTTGTGCCATCACGGCTGGGGTACAGCCCATGCGCACCCAGCCCCGTGCGGATAAAGCCTGTCTCGCGGAACGTATCCCCATCCACCAGAAACACGCCATCGGCCATCATGTCGGCAACATAAAAGGTTTTGCCATCGGGGGAGACCAGAACATCCTGCGGCATGCCACCACTGGACAGTTTGAGGTAACCCAGAACCTTTTTCTCAACCATATCCACCTTGACCAGATGGCCACCAAATTCACAGGTGAAAATGGCGTAGCGCCCATCTATGGAAAAATCGGCGTGGTTGACGCCCTTGCACTCGGGCACATCAATGGACTGCTGCAACTGCATGCTATGCGGGTCGCGGAAATCCAGACGTTTGCGGGCTTCGGCCACCACAATGGCGGATTTGCCATCGGGCGTAAAATACATGTTGTAGGGATCATCCACCGCAATGGACGGGCCGGGGCGGGCCGTGCGCGGGTCAATGGGGGTCAGGCTACCATGCACGGTGCCTTCCGCATTATTGGTCACCCACAGGGTGCGCAGGTCCCATGACGGCACAACATGCTGGGGGCTTTTACCCACAGGAAAATGGTCCACCACCTTGTTGGTGGTCGGGTCGATGACAGACACATCATTCGAGCGCAGGTTGGGCACGTAAACCCGCTCGGGGTCCTGCGCCACTTCCGGCGCAATGTGGCCTACCCCGGTCTCGCTATACAGGTTGGCAGGGTTGGGGACTGGGGGCATGCCAGGAATGGTCTGCACCAGAGGAGCCGCCGTGCTGCTCCCGCTCTCGGACGGAGTGCCAACATCCTGCGCCCAACCGGGCGCACTGCCAGCATTTATGCCAACAATGGCAACCGCCGCAACCAGATACTGTTTAAAACCCATAACCCAGACCCTTCTGTGCCTGTTATCACTTTAACTCCTGATACGGCTCCGCATTTATCATGCGGCGTAAATAACGTCTATTCGGGGGTGGTTAAAATCTTTCATTTATTATTATAGAAAAATTATTTTATATATTTATTTGCTGCGCGCATCATCAATGGCTTTAACGGCCGCGTCCACCTGCATGGACAAGCCGGGCTGCCCCAGTGTGGACGTGGCCCGCCGTGGGTCTCCACCATAAATCCCCTGCGCCGCAGACGGGTTGGGTGCATGCCGCAAGGCCTCCTCCCGGACCATGGATGGATCAACCGCGAGCATGAGCGATGTATCGCTTATATCCGCATGCTGGCCCACATCCAGCCTGTAGCCATTCTGCCGGAGCCATTCGCTATACTGGTGGGGGATCACATTGTAATAATCCCGCACATACAGCACCCGCGCACCCGTGGCCTGCCACCGCACATTCAGCTGTGCGGCCAGTTTTTCCATATCTTTCTGGTAGCCACCGTGATCACCGATCAGAACAACCAGCTTAAACCCCTGCACCCGAAAACTTTCGGCAATGGAAGCCAGCATTCTGTCAAACACATCGGGCGGTAATGTAATGGTACCGGGGAAACGCATATGCGATGTACGCGGAGCCGTACCCCCTTCTGGCACATAAGCCACCACAGGAGCCACCAGTGTTCTGCCGGACTGACGGGCTATTTTTTCAGCCTGAAACTGCACACGGCTGTTATGTTTGCCAACGGCTATGTACGGTCCACTCTGTTCCGTACCCCCCACAGGCACAATAATGGTTGTAAAACCACAGGATATATCCTGTGCAATTTCGGTCCATGTCAGTCTTTCAAACAGAACACTTCTGGCAAGGTTCAGGCACTGGGCCTGCGCTGGCAAGGGTGATACTGCCAACGCCCCTAAAAACAGACCGCATAACCATGCTTTTTTCATTATGACTGCACCAGAAGGGGGGCAAGAAACTGACCCGTATAGCTTTTTTTGCATGCAGCAATGGTTTCGGGCGTGCCTTCGGCAACAATGGTGCCACCACCATCGCCCCCTTCTGGCCCTACATCTATAAGCCAGTCCGCAGTCTTGATAACTTCCAGATTATGCTCGATCACAATAACCGTGTTCCCCTGATCGACCAGTGCATGCAAGACTTCCAGAAGTTTTCTAACGTCTTCTGTATGTAACCCGGTTGTGGGTTCATCCAGAATATAGACGGTTCTGCCCGTAGCCCTGCGCGCCAGTTCCTTGGAAAGTTTGATGCGCTGTGCTTCCCCCCCCGATAGGGTCGTTGCCTGCTGGCCAAGTGCCACATAGCCCAGACCAACCTTTTGCAAAATGGCCAGTCGGTCGCGTATCCGGTTCTGGGCAGAAAAGAGCGGGTAGGCTTCATCCACACTCATGGCCAGCACATCCGCTATGGTTTTACCCCTGAAGCGGATATCCAGTGTTTCGCGGTTATAGCGCGCACCTTTACAGGCATCGCAGGTAACAAACACGTCGGGGAGGAAGTGCATTTCTATTTTAAGCACGCCATCACCCTGGCAGGCCTCGCACCGTCCCCCTTTGACATTAAAGGAAAAACGCCCCGCCTTGTACCCTCGGGCCTTGCTTTCTGGCAGTTCGGCAAACCAGTCCCGGATGGGGGTGAACAGGTCGGTATAGGTTGCGGGGTTGGAGCGGGGGGTGCGGCCAATGGGGGACTGGTCAATATCAATAATTTTGTCCAGCAGTTCCATGCCCTTGATTTTTTTATACGGCTCGGGCGAGGTGGCAGCCCCCATAAGCTGGCGCGAGAGCGCCTTGTAAAGCGTATCAATCACCAGGGTTGATTTACCGCTCCCCGAAACACCGGTTACACATGTAAATGTACCAAGCGGAAAATGCGCGGTGACATCTTTAAGGTTATGCCCAGTTGCCCCTTCCACCGTAAGCATCCGTTTTTTGTTCACGGGCCTGCGCTGTTGTGGCACCTCAATTCTTTTGCGACCAGACAGGTAAGCGCCTGTCAGGCTATCGGGGTTTTTGGCAACCTGCTCCGGCGTACCCTGTGCAACAACCTGACCGCCATTAACCCCGGCTGCGGGCCCCATATCTACCAGCCAGTCAGCACTTCTTATGGCGTCCTCATCATGTTCGACAACAATGAGTGTATTCCCAAGGTTTTTTAACCGCTCGAGAGTACCCAGCAGGCGTGCGTTATCGCGCTGATGCAACCCGATGGACGGCTCATCCAACACATAAAGCACCCCTGTAAGCCCCGATCCAATCTGGCTTGCCAGACGGATACGCTGGCTCTCCCCCCCAGAAAGGGTGGCTGACCCGCGTGAGAGGGTCAGGTAATCCAGCCCCACATCATCAAGGAATTTCAGACGTTCCAGAATCTCACGCAGGATACGCCGGGCAATTTCTGCCCGCTGAGGGGTAAGGGTTGGCAAAACAGTGTCAAACCAGCCCAGCGCATGCCCAATGGAGAGGTCGCAGGCCTGCGCAATGGTTTTGTCTGCCACACGAACAGACAGGGCCTCCGGCCGCAGGCGTGCACCATGGCAGACATGGCAGGCTTTTTCTGACTGATAACGGGAAAGTTCTTCCTTGACCCACGCACTCTCAGTATTGGCCAGTCTTTTTTGCAGGCTTGTCAGAACCCCTTCAAACGGCCGTTCGACAACATAGCTTTTTTTACCATCCTGATAGGTAAAGCTTATATCGTCTTCCACACCGTATAGAATACCGTTCTGGGCCTGTTCGGGCAGGTCGCGCCATGGGGTATCCATGCTGACGCCAAAATGCTGTGCCAGACTTTGTAGCGTCTGCTCCAGAAGGGGAGATTTTGCATCTTTCCACGGTGCAATAGCACCTTTTTTAAGGGAGAGTGCAATATCGGGCACAACCAGAACCGGGTTGAAGTATGTTTCCACCCCCAGACCATCGCAGGCCGGGCAGGCACCCTGCGGCGCATTGAAGGAGAACAGGCGCGGTTCTATCTCTTCCAGAGTAAACCCGCTGACAGGGCAAGAAAAGTGCGATGAAAAAACCAGTTTTTCCGGTTCACGCTCTTCATCCTTGAGCACTTCCTCGGCATAGACAATGCCATCACTCAGGGTCAGTGCGGTTTCCAGACTATCCGCCAGACGGGTTTGCACACCGGGTTTTACCACCACGCGGTCCACAACCACTTCCACCGTGTGGCGGAGTTTGCGGTTCATGCTCGGGGCTTCTGCAATTTCGTACAGCGTGCCATCCACCCGCACACGGGTAAAACCCTTGCGCTGGAGTTCAGCCAGTTCCTTACGGTATTCGCCCTTGCGGTCCCGAATAACGGGGGACAGCAGCATAAGCCGCGTGCCCTCAGGCATGGCCAGTATACGGTCCACCATCTGGGTTACGGTCTGTGCCTCAATAGGCAGGCCGGTGGCGGGGGAATACGGCACACCTGCCCGCGCCCAGAGCAGACGCATATAGTCATATATTTCCGTGACCGTCCCCACGGTAGAGCGCGGATTTTTGGATGTTGTTTTCTGCTCGATGGAAATCGCGGGGGACAGGCCCTCTATGGAATCCACATCAGGTTTGCCCATAAGCTCCAGGAACTGGCGCGCATAGGCGGACAGGCTCTCCACGTACCGGCGCTGGCCCTCCGCGTAAATGGTATCGAACGCCAAAGAAGATTTGCCCGACCCCGAAAGCCCGGTCACGACGGTCAGCCGGTCACGGGGGATATCAATATCAACATTCTTCAGGTTATGGACACGCGCTCCACGCACCCGAATGCTGTGCTGACCTCGAAGACCTGATTTTGTCATGAAGAGCTCTTTTACCGTCGTTCCTGTTTTGTCCTCTATTATGGCGCTTTAATCCGTCCCTATGCAATCCATGAAACACACCAGAGGGAGCCGCCATGCAAAATGCCCTGACCGGCCATTCTGACCATTGCGCTTGCGGGCATGATTGACCATTTACAGACACAAGTGATGTACTGTGGCCAAAAGCATGACAGGTACCATTTTGCCTGCGTGACAGAAATTTGAGGAACAAAACCAGATGGAGCATCTGATCGGTCAGCCAGCCCCGAGCTCGGATAACAGTTTAGGTGGCTCGGGTGCTGCTGCTGTCATTACCGACGGTACGCAGGCCAGCTTTATGCACGACGTTATGGACGCCAGCCGGAACGTGCCCGTTCTGGTGGACTTCTGGGCGGAATGGTGTGGCCCGTGCAAGCAGTTGACCCCCATTTTGGAAAAAGTCGTTACCGCTGCCAAAGGCAAGGTCCGGCTGGTTAAAATTGATATTGAAGCCAACCGCGCCCTTGCAGGCCAGCTTGCACAGGCTGGTTTGCCGCTCCAGTCCATCCCGCTTGTGGCAGCCTTCTGGAAAGGGCAGATTCTGGACGTGTTCCAGGGCGCCCTGCCTGAAAGCGAAGTAAAAAAGTTTGTAGAAAACCTGCTCAAAGCCAGCGGGGGCGGCACTCTGCCCGCAACCGAGCAGCTGCACGAAGCCGATGTGGCCATGGAAACAGGCCAGCATGCCGAAGCCGCAGCCATGTACTCCGCTGTTATTGGCGAAGAGCCTGAAAACGCCAAAGCCTGGGGCGGGCTGATCCGCGCCATGCTGGCCCTTGATGATGAAGAGGCCGCAGCCGCAGCTCTGGCCGATGTGCCTGCAAAAATTACGGATGCACCGGAAGTTGCCGGGGCCCGTGCGGCCCTTGAGCTGAAAAAGGAAGGCCGTCAGGCAGCCGAAGCCATGGAAGGTATTCGGGCACGGCTGGACGCCAACCCTGAAGACTACGAAGCCCGCTGTGAACTGGCCACAGCCCTGAACGCCGCAGGCAAGCGGGAGGATGCCGCAAACGAACTGCTCCACATCATCAGGGCCGACCGGGGCTGGAAGGATGGCGCAGCCCGCCAGCAGCTCCTGCGCTTTTTTGAAGCATGGGGGAACGATGACCCAGCCACGGTTCTGTCCCGCCGCCGCCTGTCCTCCCTCCTGTTCTCCTGATCAGCACCTTGCCCCGCACAACACCCCTGTTTGTAGATGATGATGTTCCCCGCCGTATTCCACGGCTGGGGGACATGACACTGGCGGATATTCCGCCAGAAGTGGGGCTTTTCCCGCTTAGTGGCGTGCTGCTCCTGCCCCGGGGCAAGCTGCCGCTCAATGTGTTTGAACCCCGCTACATTGCACTGGTGGAAGATGCTCTGGCATCACACAGGCTGATCGGCCTTATCCAGCCCCGCTGGCAGGAAGATGAGGACGAAGGGAACGAAGCACCGCCCCTTTATACCACTGGCTGCCTTGGGCGCCTGACATCCATGACCGAACGGGCCGATGGCACCTATGCCATGACCCTGACCGGCCTGCTCCGCTTCCGCCTGCTGCGTGAAACTGGGCTGCGCCGTGGGTACCGGGTTGCGCGTATTGACGTATCCTCCTTTGCGGGGGACCTGAACGAAATTCCGTCCGAACCGTTTGACCGGCCCCAGCTTTTGAGCTCGCTGAAGAGTTATTTTCAAAAAAAAGGGCTGAATGCCCGCTGGTCCCTGATAGAACAGATGGACGACAGCCTGCTTCTGGTGACTTTACCCATGATCTGTCCTTTCCCTCCGGCGGAAAAACAGGCATTGCTGGATGCAGAAAATCTGACAGACCGTGTGCGGGTCCTGCAAACGCTGCTAGACCTGTCCGGTCCGGAACAGGAAGGCCCTCCTTCCTGACAATATATGTGGGAACCGTTTTATGTCCGATACAGCACCGCTTGATCCGCGCCTTCTGTCCATTCTGGTCTGCCCCGTGACCAAAGGCCCACTGGTTTTTAACGCGCAGACCAATGAACTGATCAGCGAAAAAGCCGGACTGGCCTTTCCTATCCTTGATGGCATTCCCGTTATGCTGCCCGATGAAGCCCGCCGTATTGAAGGCTGACTGACGTTTTTTTCCCTCTGCCTCGGATTTGCCCATGCTTCTGGGAAAAAAAAACAGTGCTTGTTTTAGGAGGCTGCTCCTGCTCGCTCCATTGCTGGCAGGCTGCCACCATCTGATCGAGGGGGATGATATTGATCTTCCCCCCGAACGCCCCGGCCGTTTTTTACCCGAGGCCGCACCGGCAGAGGCACGGGCCGCACAAAGAGATGTCGAACGGCAGGAAAAGCTGGATGCAGCCCAGCGGGCCGCAGGCATAAAAAAACCGGATACGCCCCCCAAACCCGAAGACCACTACGAAGTTCTGCCACCCATGTATGATGGAGGTGGCTCTGCTGGCCCAATGCTTACGGAAGATGGCCATACCATTACGCCTCAGGCGCAGGCTATTTACGGCAGGCCGGACAACGGGCAGGTACAAAAATCCAAATAACGCGGGGCGTTAATGCTCTGCATCATACAGGTGGGATGTTCTGCGCCGCAGAAGATCCCCTATGGCCATACCCATAACGCCGGTCATCATGCCTATGGCGGTTGGTATGGCGCCCCCTCCGGGCAGCAGGCCAACCAGCACACTGCTCAGCGAGCCAAAGCTGTACTGCATGGTCCCCAGCAGGGCAGACGCACTCCCCGCATGATGCCCATGGCGGGAAAAGGACATGACCGTGCCATTGGGGCCAATAAACCCCAAAGCTCCGGTTAGTCCCACAATAAAGACACAGGTCAGCCATGGGTGACCAACCCCGACCACACCCGCCAAGGCCAGAGCCACAAAGGCGCACCCCAGCACAAAGGCCCACAGAATAGCCCCATCCAATAAGGCAGGCATGGATACACGATGTATCAAACGCCCGTTGACCTGAGTGCCCAGAATAAAAGCTGCCGCATTGGCACCAAAGAAAAGCCCGAACGCCCCGGGCGAAAAATGCAACCTCTGCTCAAACAGAACAGGGGCACTCCCCAGATAGGCGAACATGACAAAAGTGGAAAATGTTGTGATCAGGGCATTGGAAAAAAAGACAGGCTCACGCAAAATACCCTGATAGCGCCATAAAATTTCCACTGGGCGGAAACGGATACGCCTCTCGACCGCCAGCGTATCGGGCAGCATAAGCAGCACACCCATAATGGCCGCAACCGCGTAGAGTGTTCCAATCCAGAACATCCAACGCCAGTCACCAATTTTTAAAACAAGGCTCCCCAGCCCCGGAGCAAGAACAGGCATGACACCAAAAACCAGTGTCAGTTGCGCCATAATATGTGCGCCTTTTTTGCCTGTTGCCACATCCCGCACAATCGCACGCGGAATAACCGCGCAGGCAGACCCACCAAACGCACCAATAAAACGCAACACACAGAACAGGTGGTAATTACTGACCAGCGCACACCCCGCAGAAGCAAGTGCATACACCCCCAGCCCCACAACCAGTGGCCCCTTGCGCCCGAACCGATCAGACAGAGGGCCCTGAGAAAACTGGCCCAGCGCCAGCCCCAAAAACCACGCCCCCAGCGTAAACTGTGCAGACCCGGCCCCACCTCCCAAATCGTGCTCAACCGATGGAAAAGCGGGCAGATACATATCTGTCGCTAATGGCCCAATGGCCGTGACCAGCCCCAGAAGGAAAATAAGCCTGAATGGAAAAGAGGATAACGGGGCCGTGGGAGAAGATGTCATCTCGTGAATTACCGGAGAAAGAATGGGTCTTTTTTTCTCCCGTCACTCCGCTTTTGTCCACCACCTAAAACCGGGCATCTCCTGCTCGGGCAGCGTATCTTACCAAAAAGGCTGCCGGACGAACCGGCAGCCCCTGAATCTGGCTTACTCTGCCTTGCCACTCTGGGCAGGCTTGGGAGGCGGCGGCGGCATTTTGCCACCACATTCGGGGTGATGACCGGGCGGATGGTCAGGCTGCTCGGCAATCTGCTTGAGCTGCTGGCTGGTCAGAATATCATGAATCTGGGCTTCAACCTGGAGCTTATGCAGGGCATGCTGCGTATGCAACGCGCTTATCTGCTGTTCCAGATCCTGCAATTTGGCCTGATCAACCGGGCCTGGTGTTGTCAGCACGGTGCGGATCCGTTCCTGCAGGGCATGCGCCTGCTCCATACCTGCCTTGGGGTCTTCCGGCCGGTTGGCATCGAGCACAGCCTTGATCTTCTTTTTCTGCTCGGCGGTCAGTTTGATCCCGTCCAGCCTAAGAATGTGCCCACCCGGCCCGTGGTGCATGCCACCACATTCCGGCGGAGGGGGAGGAGCCCCGACTGGAGGAGCGGCTTCTTCCGCCCGCACCGCAGACCCGGAAAAAGCTGCAAGGCCCATAACCAGTGTTGTTGCCAGCAATGCTCTTTTCATCATTCAGCCTTCGTCTTCATGAATACCAAGCTACAAGGCGATACACCCTGCCTGTGAGGAACAGTGGCACCCGGATATGTCTGAAAAAAGGCATTGCACCCAAAACGCATACAAAGCAGCAGAGCCGCTTGAAGCGGCTGCCGGAGGATTATACTATTTTGAGGATTTTAAAGAACTGGTGGAGCCAAGCGGAATCGAACCGCCGACCTCTTGAATGCCATTCAAGCGCTCTCCCAACTGAGCTATGGCCCCACTGTTCTGTCACACACTGCCCTGTTCTGTTTTGCAACAGTCCTGCGGTGCGTGTTGAGCCTCTTACAACCTACTTAAAATGCTGACAAGCCCTAATTTTTAATCTGGGAGCACTTTCATCTCACGCAGTGCCGCAACAAGGGGGAGGAGCGGCAAACCCTGAATGGCAAAAGCATCTCCTTCTATTGCAGCAAACAACTGTATGCCCGGACCTTCCAGCCGGTAAGAGCCAACACAGCCAAGGCAGGCCTCTCCCTCCAGTGCCAGATACTGTTCCACAAATGCATGTGAAAAGGTACGCATGCTCAACTTTGGGCAGGCAACATGCCGCCAGAGAATATGCCCATTCCGGCACAGCACGACCGCAGTATGTAAGGTGTGTGTTTTTCCCCTCAGCTCAAGCAACTGCTGGCGGGCCCCTGCCAGTCCCCCCGGCTTGTCATACCATGTGCCATCACAGCTCAGCATCTGATCCGCCCCGATCACAAGCCGATCGGTTTTTTGAATCGAAAGCGCTTTTGCTTCAGCAAGCCGAAGGGCTACCGTATCGGCAGACCAGTTCTGCTGTAAGCCTTCGTGCTTGATATGTGCCTCATCCACATCAGAAACTTCAACATCAAAGGCCAGTCCGGCATTTTCCAGAATACGCCGCCTGGCAGCAGAACCACTGGCCAGAAGCAGTTTGTCCGCTCTGTTCTGTATTAGAGTCGGCGTTAGTACTAAATCAGTCACGGAAGCGAGTCTCTTTCAGGTACTGGTGAAAAATGGGGCTGTGAGTACTTCCCTTAGTACCGGGGTACATGTGGATTGTACGGAGTTCAGAACATGGCCGTACCGAGTACCGGGCACAACCTGCAACTCTCATGAACCGGTGAGTTGTACACAGGGGTGGCTGGATGTTTTCTGGATAACTCCAAAAAGCCTTTATTTTGCAAGGGTCTTCAATCTGTACACAGTGTGGGAAAGATGGGGTACATTTTTGGAATGCCGGGTACCCCGTTATCAACAGTACCCTTATATCTCATCAAATCTTTTTCTTTCTTTTTTTATAGGAAGAGGGGCGTGGACAGCGCGGACAAAGACGTGCAGGACTTCTGCTCATGACAACGCAAACACACATTCCCGCCGCCAAACGTCTGCTCAGAACTCTGAACGGGGAGGCACTGTGGCCCCCTCCGATGTGGTTGATGCGCCAGGCTGGCAGGTTTCTGCCTGAATTCCGCGCCATGCGGGCACAGGCGGATTTTCTGACCCGTTGCATGACCCCTGATATTGCAACGGAGCTGACCTTACAGCCTATCCGCCGCTTTGGCATGGATGGGGCAATCCTGTTCTCGGATATTCTGATCCTGCCATGGGCTATGGGTCAGTCCCTTGAATTTGTGGAAGGCACAGGCCCGGTTCTTGGCGCTATCCGCTCCGAACAGGACCTTAATGCACTGGACCCTGCCCGCATTGCAGAGGCAACCGCCCCTGTGCTGGAAACCCTGTCCCGCCTGCGCAAGGCTGTGGATGGGCCAGAAAGCATTGGGGTTGCCAAACCTGGTGCAACCACGTTGCTCGGCTTTACGGGCGCTCCATTTACCGTGGCCTGTTATATGGTTGAAGGTCGTGGCTCGCGCGAGTTTTCTGTAACGCGGAACATGGCTTTTTCTGAACCTGCACTTTTTGACCGGCTTATGGCCCTGCTGACCGAGACAACAGCAACCTATCTTTGCGCCCAGATTGAAGCCGGGGCAGAAGCCGTTATGCTGTTTGATTCATGGGCCGGGCTTTTGCCTCCTTCGGAATTTCGCCGTCACGTTATCCAGCCTAGCCGGCAGATCGTGCAGACCATCAAGGCCCGTTACCCGCACGTCAAAGTTGTTGGGTTCCCACGCCTTGCTGGTGTGATGGCCGCAGAATACGCGCGTGAGACGGGTGTGGATGTTCTTGCACTCGATACCGGGGCCGATATGGCAACCGTGCGCAATATGGTGCCAGACACTTTGGGCCTACAGGGTAATCTGGACCCGGTTGCCGTGCTGGCCGGGGGGGAAGCCATGCGGCGTGAAGCCCTGCAGGTGCGTGAAGCCGGGCGGGGGCGTGCCCATGTGTTTAACCTAGGCCACGGTGTTCTGCCGCAAACGCCTGTGGAGCATGTGGCTGATCTTGTTCAAACCGTGCGGGAAACGCCCTGATGACTCTGGCTCTCTCTCAGGTTTTTCGCGGGCCGCTTAAACTGGTCATTTTTGACTGTGATGGTGTGCTGGTTGATAGCGAGGAAACCTGTTGCCGCCTGTGTGCGCAGGCGGCGCGGGAGGCCGGATGGAACGTGCCCGATGCTCTGGCTGTGCAGACATTTTCTGGCATGTCCCTGGCGACCATTCAGCCCATGATCGAGCGCAATGCAGGCAAAAAGCTTGGCGCTGAGTGGGAGCCAACAATGCAGCAGCGCTTTGTTGCCGCCATGAAGGAAGGCGTGGAACCAGTTAGCGGTGTGCACGCCATGCTTGATGCTGTGCAAAAGCTGGGTGTTCCCGTGCGTGTTGCGTCCAATTCCTCCTGCGAGGAAATGGACGTAAAGTTTGAAAAAACCAGCCTTTCCCCTTATTTTGATGGGCGTATTCATTCTGCGCGGGATATGGGCGTGCCCAAGCCCAGACCCGATGTGTATCTGAAAGCAGCCGAGGCAGAAGGTGTTCTGCCGTGCGAATGCGTGGTGCTTGAAGATAGTGACCCCGGTGCTAAGGCAGCAGTTGATGCAGGTATGGCCTGCGTTATGCTCCGTGCACCGGAAAAAGCACTTCCGGATTGGAAAGGGGTCGAAAGAATAGAGAAATTATCTGATTTCCCGCATATTCTTTCCGAACTGATCAAGGTTGCATCATAATGGTTTTTGACGTGCTTCTTCCCTGGGTCAGGTGGTTTGTCGCGTTTCACATCATGTCTGTCATGGCATGGATGGCGGGGTTGTTTTATTTGCCCCGGCTGTTTGTGTATCACTGTCAGGTCAAGGCCGGGACTGCGGAAAGCACGCGGTTCAAAACCATGGAGCGCCGGTTGATCAAGGCCATTATGGTGCCGGCCATGTGCTCCAGTCTGCTCTTTGGTGTCTTGCTGGTTTTAACACCCGGCTCGGTGGATTGGGGAGCTGGCTGGTGGCATTTAAAATTGCTGTGTGTGCTGCTTATGTTCGGTTTTCAGGGCCTGTGTGGTCGTTGGTACCGTGGGTTTGCACAGGATAATAACCAGCATTCGGAAAAGTTTTACAGACTGGCCAATGAAGTGCCAACCGTGCTGATGATGGTTGTCGTGATTATGGTTGTTGTTAGGCCATTTTGAAAAATATGATATAATATAAAAGTATTTCGTATATTATATCATGCAGCGTACTACCATTACTCTGCTCTTTTTGTGCGGGGTAATGGCTTTGACTTTCCTGCAAAAGACACAGATTTGCGTTTTATGTAAATCCTTGTAACCTGACATCAAGGTTTAAAAACCTATGGCAAAAACATGGATTATTTTTTGCCCATATGTTTGAATTGCTAAAATTTACAAAAATACAATATCGGGGAGAAGGCGTAATATGTCCTTAACTGTGCGTTCAGTTGCGGTGTTTTGTGGCTCCCGCATGGGGGATAAACCTGTTTATCGCCAGACAGCGGAACTGGCTGGTAAAACATTGGCCGAAAAAAACATCCGACTGATTTATGGCGGTGGTGCCAACGGGCTCATGGGCGTGGTGGCCGATGCCGTTATTAAATCCGGCGGGGCGGTAACGGGGGTTATCCCCGAGTTTTTGAAAACCCGTGAACGGATGCATGATCAGGTTTCCGAGCTGATTGTGACGGACTCCATGCATGCCCGCAAACAGATCATGTTTGCGCAGGCCGATGCATTCTGGATTCTTCCGGGCGGATTTGGCACATTTGATGAGACAATGGAAATTCTGACCTGGAAGCAGCTTGGCCAGCACAAAAAGCCTATTCTGCTGGTTAATGTGGACGGCTGGGGCGATGCCATGGTCGCCATGCTGGATACAGCAGTTAGTCAGGGGTTTGCCTCGGCAGAAGCGCGCGCACTGTTTCAGGTCGTGCCGGATATATCGGCCGCTCTGGCGTGTTCTGTTGTATCTGATCAGGTGCATGATCTGCCTATGTCTGCCCTGTAAACCAGAGGGCTCATGCATTTCCTCTCTTGCTTATAAAGCAAGAGAGATGTATAGCGCATTCAGCCATAACGGAGTGTAGCTCAGTCTGGTAGAGCACTGTGTTCGGGACGCAGGGGCCGGAGGTTCGAATCCTCTCACTCCGACCATGGCTTTTCTGGAAAAATCAGTTTTCCTTGCAGGGTGCTTTTAGGCACTCTGTTTTTGCATGCCAAGAGTATGCAACACCTGCAAAATCCAACGCATATAATATGCAGACAGCGTATTCCTTTGTCCCATCATTTATAAAAATTATTGTTGTATTCAATAAAAAACCCCTCACGCTATCCAGAAGCGTGAGGGGTTTTTATGTGGCAAAAGTTCTGTTCAGGCCCGTTTGGCGACTGCTGTGTAATGGCTGTCCACAAGGGTATTGGCTGCAAACAGGGAGGGATGATGTGCATCCTGCATCTGCCCGACCAGAAGGTTTTCCCACCGGCGCATATCGGCCTGTCGGTCAGCCTGAATACCTTTGTTCAGCTCCTCAAACTGCAATGCGGCAAAAGAACCGAGCACAATGCTGGACACAAAAGCCGCACTGGCAACCAGACCGGGGAGTGAGAGCGCATAGTCGGACCATTGCTCGGACTCCGGCAGGGATTGCCACAAGAACCGCGACAGGGCGGAATTATCTGTAAAATCCTGCCAGTGCACGGCCAAACCGGCATGGAAGACAGAAAATTTAAGTCCGCATGTCATAAAAATAAACGTGGAGCAGATAGCAAGGCTCAGGGCTGCGAGCCAGAGCGAGACGAATGTTGCTTTTTTCCATGCCATGTTGTCCGGCCTCCTAATTTGGGTTTGTTAGGGGGCAAAAGCGGAACGGTGTATAAAGACACCGCGCTTCCTCCGTTGTTTAAAACGTATATCAGGTATTCAATATATGCAAGGTAAATCGTGCAGGAGAGGCTCTTCTGGCATACTGAAAAAGATGGAATCCTGTGCTGGAAAGCCTTCCAGATCATGCCCATTATTAGAACATGATTTTTTTGTCTCCTGATCAGCAGACAAGAGTGGGGGCGTAGGAATGAAGCAGACACATACGGTAAAAATAGGTCTTCTGGCTTTGCTGCTGGCGGGGGTTCATCTTTCTTTCGGTCATGCCTATGCGCAGCATGGGGGGCATTTTGGCGGTGGCCCCGGTGGTGGTCATTTTGGCGGGCCGGGTGGTGGCTGGCATGGGGGTGGCCATGGCGGCTGGGGCGGCGGTTGGCGTGGCCCTGGTGGATGGGACAGAGGCCCCGGCTGGGGCGGTGGCTGGGGTGGCTATTACGGAGGCGGCTGGGGGTGGGGATACCCCTATTTTTATGGTGGTTATGGGGGATATGGCGGTTGGAACCCGTATTGGGGCAACCCCTACTGGAGCCCTTACTGGGCGGGTTGGGGCTGGGGATGGTCCATGCCATATGCTTATGGCCGCACGGCTGATGTAGAAACATATAGCGGATCATATGCACCGCCAGAGCAGGTTCCTCCACAACCCGTGCCAGAGGGAACGCCACCACAGCAGGCAACGGGGCAGAGCTACTACGCGCCGCCATCCTATTATGCCAGTCCGGATTATGGGCAATATCCGGCAACACAAAGCATGCCCCCGCCCAGCCAGAATGTGGAGGGGAGTGATGGAACTGCGATGTTCAATTGTAAAAGTGGTTATTTTTACAACAACTTAACGCAAAACTGCGATAAGCGCTAAGGCCAGAGCCACAGGTTGCTACGCGGGAGCATTGGCAACCTGTGGGGCTGTTCAGGCCCGTTGCGGGAGTTCCACCCCTTCAAGTTCAAGTAGCCAGACCTTGTCATCCACGCCACCATCGCCCGAATATCCACCAAGCCCATTGCGTGCCAGCACGCGATGGCACGGGATAAGAATGGGAATAGGGTTGCGCCCAACAGCCTGCCCTACAGACTGGGGGCTGCCGCCAGCCTTTTGTGCCAGCTCGCCATAGGTTGTGGTCGTTCCTGTGGGTATGGTCTGCAAAACGGCCCAGATTTTTTTCTGGTATGGTGTGCCATAGGGTTCGAGCGGAAAGGGGAAGGCGCCTAGGGCCGACGGGTCATCAAACCACTGGTCCAGCCAGTCCCGTGCCTGGCAGAGGAGTGGTGTTTCGGTCTGGTCCCGTCCCCAGCCCCAATCCAGGGAAATGATTTTTCCATCTTCTTCAGACAGGGTAAGTGGTCCCAGGGGAGAGTGGAGGGAAAGCTGAGGCATGGGTCTGGCACTTTCTGAATAACAACAGAGTGGACGGAGCAAAAGCGGGCACGGTGTGGTGCTGCTGCGAGCACATTCCATATAGGCCGCTTTTTATCATTTTTTAAATCTACGTTTGCGGACAAAACTGCACTAAAAACACGGTGTTGTCTTGAACAAAACAGTAAGGAACACAGTACGGTGGGATATCAGGGGGAAGACACTATTTTTGCTGTGTCTACAGGTGTAGAGCGCGCGGCTATTGCTGTTATGCGTGTGAGCGGCAAAGGGAGTGCGGATCTTCTGGTAAAGCTCTGTGGTGTGTTGCCTCCACCACGCAAGGCGGTTTTACGCCGCATATGGCGGCAGGCGGATGTGCAGGACACCCTGTTGGACGAAGCCCTTGTCCTGTGGTTTCCCGGCCCCAAAAGCTATACGGGGGAGGATGGGTTTGAGCTGCACCTGCATGCGGGGCCTGCCATAATTCAGGCTGTGGCCCATGCTCTGGTGGATGCAGGGGCACGTCCTGCGGAGCCGGGTGAATTTACGCGCAGGGCTTTTACCAATGGCCGGATGGATCTGGTAGAGGCCGAGGGCATAGCCGATCTGGTGGCCGCGGAAACCGAAAGCCAGCGCAGGCAGGCACTGGCGCAGGCCGATGGCGCACTGAGCCGTGTTTATGAGGGATGGTCAGAGCGGCTGAAAAAGCTTCTGGCTTTTCAGGAAGCCCTGATAGACTTCCCTGACGAGGATATCCCCCCCGAAGTGGAGGAGGAAATCCGATCAGGAATCCGCCAGCTTATTGAGCAGATGCAGCAGCATATTGCTGATGGGCAGCGTGGGGAGCGTATTCGGCGTGGGGTGGTTTTTGCCATTACAGGCCCACCCAATGCAGGTAAGTCCAGTTTGTTAAACTGGCTGGCAGAACGGGATGCCGCCATTGTTTCCCCCATTGCAGGGACCACGCGGGACGCGCTGGAAATTGTGGGTAGTCTGGCGGGGATCAAGGTCACGTTTGTTGATACTGCTGGCCTGCGTGAAACCGAGGATGAAATAGAGGCCGAAGGTGTGCGTCGTGCTTTGTTTCACGTGAAACAGGCCGACTGTGTTGTGCAGATGTTTGCAGCCCCCGACGTGCCACAAAGTGTATTCCCCGGCGCGCTTGTGGTTGGGAACAAGCTTGACTTGGCCGACCTTCCGGCAGAGGTAGAGGGCGTTGGTGTTATTCCTGTCAGCCTGAAAACAGGCGAGGGGCTGGATGCGCTACGCCAGATTCTGGAGCAGAAGGTACTGGCGCTAACCGCATCGTCCACAGGGATGCCGTTGTTAACCCGGGCCCGCCATAGCGCAGGCGTGCAGGATGCCTGCGCCAGTCTGGAAGAAGCACTCCGGCAGGAATGGCTCGAAGTGCGGGGTGAGGAACTCAGGCTGGCCATGCGGGCTCTGGGGCGGTTAACAGGACATGTAGGGGTTGAGGAACTGCTGGATGCCATTTTTGGGCAGTTCTGTATTGGCAAATAAGGGCATGGTGCAGGCGTGGTGATGATGGAGTCTTACGATGTGATTGTGGTTGGCGGTGGTCACGCCGGGTGCGAGGCAGCCGCCGCAGCCGCCCGGTGTGGAGCCAGAACGCTCCTGCTGACGCATAACAAACACACGGTTGGTGCCATGTCCTGCAACCCGGCAATCGGGGGCATAGGCAAGGGCCATCTGGTGCGGGAAATTGACGCACTGGATGGGCTTATGGGCCGCGCGGCTGACCGGGCTGGTATTCATTTCAAACTGCTTAATCGCTCCAAGGGGCCAGCCGTGCAGGGGCCGCGTGCGCAGGCGGACCGTATGCTGTACCGTCAGGCCATACAGGACCTGCTCGCCCAGACACCGGGGTTGGATATTGTGGAAGGCGCTGTGGCCGATCTGCTGTGCCAGAACGATGGACGCGTCTGTGGTGTTGTGTGCGAAGATGGCAGGCAATGGCAGGCCGGTGCGGTTGTGCTTACAACCGGTACGTTCCTGGATGGGGTTATCCATATCGGGCATCAGTCCCAGCCAGCAGGGCGTATAGGGGAGCAGCCGGCAAAAGCTCTTGCACAACGCCTGCGGGGTATGAACCTGCGCATGGGGCGCCTGAAAACCGGTACACCGGCAAGGCTTGAACGCAGCAGCATAGACTGGTCCGCTCTGGCTGAAGACAAAGGGGACGTTGTTCCCGAACCTTTCAGCCGCATGACGCAGGCTATTACCAACCCGCAAATGGTGTGCGGCATTACCGCGACTACACAGAAAACGCACGAGATCATTCGTGAACATCTGCACCTGTCCGCGGTCTATGGGGGAGGGATTTCGGGCCGTGGGCCAAGATACTGCCCGTCGATTGAAGATAAAGTCGTGCGGTTTGCGGATAAGACAAGCCACCAGATTTTTCTCGAACCCGAAGCTCTGCCCGAGCATGAGGGGGGCAATCTGGTTTACCCCAACGGTATTTCCACCAGCCTGCCTGCCCATGTGCAGGATGCCATGATTCACTCCATTCCCGGCCTGGAACACGCGGTGATCGCGCAGTACGGATACGCAGTGGAGTATGATTATGTTGACCCGCGCGAGCTCACAACATCGCTTGAGCTACGCCAATGCCCCGGCCTGTTTCTGGCAGGGCAGATTAACGGAACAACCGGGTATGAGGAGGCCGGGGCACAGGGCCTGCTGGCCGGGGTTAATGCCGCCTGGTGTGCCGGTGGGCAGGTAGGTGTGAGTCTGGACCGTGGCAAGGCCTATATTGGTGTTATGGTGGATGACCTGACAACGCAGGGGGTGAGCGAACCCTATCGTATGTTCACATCCCGGGCCGAATACAGGCTGACCCTGCGGGCAGATAATGCCGACATCCGTCTGACTCAGCTCGGCGTGGAGTGGGGGTGTGTTGGTGCCCAGCGGCAGGCAGCTTTTGCGCACGAACTGGCTCAGATCAATGCCGTAACGGCGCAGGCCGAAGCCGAAGGCTGGCAGCCACAGCAGCTTGCCAGTGTGGGCATGAAGGTTGCGCAGGATGGCCGACGCAGGAGCTTGCTGGAAGTTCTGGGCTATGGGGCCGATCCATCGATTGTAGAGCAGATTGCTCCATGGTTTTTGCAGGTGCCGGAACGGGTGCGCCAGTATGTGACCACGCAGGCGCGCTATAGTGGGTACCTGACCCGCCAGAACAGGGAAATCAAGCAACTGGAAGCTGAAACGGAAATCCGTTTTCCGCCGAAGCTGGATTTTGCCAGCATTGGTGGGCTGAGCACGGAAATGAAGGAAAGGCTGGAGCAGGCGAAACCAGAAAGCTTTAGTGCTGCACAGCGTATTCCCGGAATGACACCGTCGGCACTTATGGCAATTCTGGCCTATTTGCGCAAAGGGCAGGAGCAGGTGCATGTTGGCTGAGTACGAGACTGTTTCACGTGAAACAGAAGAACGTCTGCACGCCTATATGGCTGTGCTCAAAAAGTGGAATGAGCGGATCAACCTTGTCTCCCCCAAGGATATGGATAACCTGTGGGAGCGGCATATTCTGGATAGTCTCCAGCTTGTACCTTTGGTAAAAGGGCGCGAGCGATTTGTGGATATGGGGTCAGGTGGTGGTTTTCCCGGTATTGTGCTGGGTATAGCGGCCAATATTCCGGGGGTGCTGATCGAATCCGATCAGCGTAAATCCGCGTTTTTGCGTGAAGCCGCCAGAATAACGGGTGCCCCCCTTACTGTCCTGCCCTGCCGGCTGGATAGTGCTGAGGTTGCTCCCGCACCAGTGGTTACGGCGCGTGCGCTGGCCCCGCTGGACAAATTGTTAACATGGGCGCGTCCATTACTGGAGCCCGGTGGTGTTGGTCTGTTTCTGAAGGGACGGCAGGCCGAGCAGGAAATTGAGGAGGCAGCCAGGACCTGGCGGTTTGATGTCCGGTCATGGCCCAGCAAAACAAGCCCCGATGGTGTTATTCTGGAAGTGAGTAATTTTAATCGTGCAGAAGGCTAAAAAAAACCGAAAAGACTGCTGCATTCTTGCAGTAGCAAACCAGAAAGGCGGCGTGGGCAAAACAACCACCGCCATCAATCTGGCCGCAGCTTTGGCAGCCGATGGCGCTCGCGTTGTGCTTCTGGATCTGGACCCGCAGGGCAATGCCTCTACCGGTGTTGGTGTCAGCTATGATGCCAGAAAAGGTGGCGCTTATGCTCTGCTCATGCACGAAAAATCTGCGCAGGATCTTTTGCAGCCAACCGAGATTGATAACCTGTCGGTTATCGCAGCCAACACGGAACTGGTCGGGGCGGAGATCGAGCTGGTTGAAACGCAAGGCCGCGAATACAGGCTGCGCGAGGCACTGGAGCCACTGGCCCAGCAGGTGGACTATATTATCATAGACTGCCCCCCAAGCCTTGGCCTGCTGACCCTGAATGCTCTGGTTGCAGCCCACGGCGTGCTGGCCCCCTTGCAGTGCGAATTTTTTGCGCTCGAAGGCTTGGGGCATCTGGTCAAAACCATTGGGCATGTGACCAAAAACCTGAACCCCGGTCTTAAGGTCGCAGGCATTGTGCTGACCATGTATGACAAACGGAATAATCTGTCCGAACTGGTCGCAGCAGACGCACGCAGCTTTTTTGGCGATGATGTGCTTGAAACCCTTATCCCGAGGAATATCCGCATTTCCGAAGCGCAGAGCCACGGTCTGCCCGTCATGACCTACGACCCCCGCGCAACTGGAGCCACGGCCTATCAGGCGCTTGCCGCCGAAATCATGAGGAGAACGGCATGAGCGCGCCACCACGGAGCAAAGCTGCCGCCCGCCCAAAACTGGGCCGGGGGCTTGCCGCATTACTGGGGGATGCCGCCGGGGCGGGCATGAGTTCAAAAGGGAATGAATCTGAATACAAGGGTGGTGCTGTGAGCGTTCTTCCGGTTGAAGCCCTTGTTGCCGGGCCATTCCAGCCTCGGCAGATTATGGAACCGGCCGCCCTTGAGGAACTGGCAGCCTCCATTCGCGAGCGGGGTATTTTGCAGCCTATTCTGGTACGCCCGGACCCGGGCAAAAAAGGCCAGTACCAGATTATTGCCGGTGAGCGCCGGTGGCGGGCCGCTCAGTTGGCCCAGTGCCACGAAGTGCCCGTGCATGTGCGTGACCTGAGCGAAGCCGATGCCATGGCCGCGGCACTGGTGGAAAACCTCCAGCGTACGGACCTGAACCCGGTGGAAGAAGCCGAAGGCTTTAACCGCCTGATGGACGATTACAGCCTGACGCAGGAAGACCTTGCCAGAGCCATTGGCAAGTCCCGCCCCCATGTTGCCAACACGTTGCGCCTGCTCAAGCTGCCTGATGCCGTTCGGGCGGAGCTTAAAAAAGGCACGCTGTCTGCGGGTCATGCCCGGGCATTGCTGGCGCACCCCAACCCTGTGGCTGCTGCGGCCGAAGTTATTGCCCGTGGTTTGTCAGTTCGCCAGACTGAAGCATTGGTGCAGAAGGCATTGGAGCAGCAGGCCGGTAAGCCGGTGGTGAAGGAAAAAAAGACCCAGAACCCGGAAATCGCAGCCCTTGAGCGTGATCTTGCCAGCCGGTTGGGGCTCAAAGTGGCCGTTAATTTTGATGGACGCAAAGGGGGCTCTCTGGAAATCCATTATAAAAGCCTCGATCAGCTGGATACTGTGCTGGCTTTGTTAAAATCCTGAATTTTCAGGCTTGTGCTTATCAAAAAGGGGTGGTAAAAGACCCCCACTTCAGCCCAATGGGCTGTAAGGGTGCATAGCTCAGTTGGTAGAGCAGCTGACTCTTAATCAGCGGGTCCAAGGTTCGAGTCCTTGTGCACCCACCAAATTTTCCTAAATTTTGGTGGTTCAGATGTCAGGCTGGAAAAATAGTCCAGCCTGCCGGAGTCTCTTCGGAATCATTTGAAACTGTTTTTTCAAGCTGACCCGGCGCAAGCTTTATTCCGTTGCCGGCGTGTTCTCAGCACCAAGGCTGGGGCTTCTTCCTCTCTTTTCCAAAAATCTGTCTGTTTTTGTGATTCTATGACCCAAAGGCTATCCGTGCGTTGAGCATATGATGTGCCACCAGACACAGCCTTGGTTATGTGTTTGCTGCATTGTGCGGAAGAATGGAGGTGGGTTCTTATCAAGGAAGAACTCCTGCCTGAGGTCACGCGCCCTCCGTATGGCCATGTTTTTTATTACGGCGAACTAGGCAGAAAAAAAGCCGTGCAAAATGAAAAGGCAAACTGGCTGGACTACGGTAAGCGCCGTTCTTTTAGGGCGGCCCATGCACAGCCATAACGTGTATGGGGAAGGCACTATGCGTGGCTACTTCAGGCAATCTAGGGGGATTGGCCGAATGACTGCACAAGAAGTGCTCATCGTAGATAAAGGCAATGCGATCAGCTGCACGTAACACGGTGGATGATCGGAGTATTTATGAATATCATAAGGGAAGTAAACAATGCGGCAGGATGAACATTTTTGGTATTCATCCAAGCTCCAGAATTTTTCAGGAAAACCTGGAGCGGGCGATGGGATTCGAACCCACGACCCCAACCTTGGCAAAATTGAGAAGGCCCTACGCTAGACTAGCCAAAAACACTATAACATGCTATAAAACATATAGATGTTTCATATCTCTCCGCCGAACTTAACCGTCTCATCCCCAATTTTTTCCGCTCATTTGCTGACAATATGCTGACAATAGCCGCTCGATGGATTATTGTCAGCAAAGATCGCAACTGGAGGCAAGAGGAGGGTCATATGCCGAAGCTCACCAAGCGGGCGCTCGAAGCGATGGTCCCGCCCGCGAAAGGAAAGCAGGCAATCCTGTGGGACAGCGAACTGCGCGGCTTCGGCGTGCGTATGCTGCCCTCGGGACTGCAAACCTTCGTGCTGAATTATCGAAATGCGGCCAATAAGGAACGCCGCATCAACCTTGGCCGCTTCGGGGTGATGACCGTCGAGCAGGCCCGTGATCAGGCGAGGATCAAGCTGGGCGCGATCGCAGCCGGTGAAGACCCTGCCGAACCCGACGAGAACCCCCACCAGCAAGCAACGGTGTCCGCGCTGTGTGACTGGTATCTCACGGAGGCCGAGGCAGGCCGCATCCTGGGCCGCCGCAATCGGCCGATCAAGAAATCGACGCTCGCCATGGACAAGAGCCGGATCGAAACGCACATCAAGCCGCTTCTGGGCGACCGCCTCGCGCACACCCTGAAGGTGGCCGACATCGAGGGGATGCAGTCCGATATCGTCGACGGCAAGACCGCCAAGCCGAGAGGAGAAGGCCGCGGCGGCGTCACGACAGGCGGCCCCGGCGTTGCCTCCCGTGCTGTCGGAACCCTCCAGAGCATCCTTAGCCATGCCGCCCGCCTCGACAAGCTCGAAAGCCATCCGAGCCGTGGAGCCCGCAAGCTGGCCGCGAACAAGAAGAAGCGTCGTCTGAGCGTGGCCGAGATCAAGAAGCTGGGCGCGGCGATGCGACACGCGGAACGCAACGGCGAAAGCCCTGTGGCCCTTGCGATCGTGCGGTTCCTGGCCCTGACGGGCTTCCGCATCTCCGAAGGCCAAGGCCTGCAACGGCCGTGGCTCTATGCCGATGCGGGTTATGTGGCCTTCCCCGACACCAAGGGGGATGCTCAGATCCGGGCGATCGGCCCGTCCGCTGCGAAACTGGCCGCCAGCCAACCTGTACGAGGCAAGGGCCTCTACATCTTCCCATCCGACATCACCGACGGGCATTTCACGGCGGCCAAAGGCTGTCTGTGTTGATTTTCACTGAGAACTGGGTTCTTCCGCACTTTTCGTGATGATGTTTTTTGATTATGCGGGCTGAAGGACACGCGCCCTGAGGAGTTCGAAGCCTGCTCTTCCGAACATGGTTCGCTTGATCATTTTCAGTCGGCTGATCTGTCCTTCAACCGGGCTGGTTGTCCAAGGTGTGACAAGAGACGCTTCAATGGCAGCCGCATCCCGTTCAAGCGCGGGAATCAGACGTGACAGCAGCGTCGTCTTTCCTTCTTCCAGCAGAGCCTTCAGATCGCCTCCCGTGCAGGTGTCACCCCTTTTACAGAGCAGGGTCTGCATTTTCCTGAGCCAGCAGAGTGTGACGGCAAGGTGCGGTTCAGCTTCCAGAAGGGCAGGAACCAGCAGTCCCTCCTGTCCGGCAGATAACGGATCCTCTGCGAGGAGAAGCCGCGCAAGTCTGCGTCCCCGAGGTGCAACGACATGCGCGGAAGGAACGGGTTTCGCGGAACATCCCTGTCGCGTCGCCACCCATTTCCAGACGGTGCCATATTGTCCTGCAAAGCCCTGCTCCAGGAGTTCCCGCCATAGCTGACGACTATTGCGACATCCTTCGGACCATCTCTTTTCCAGGTGGGCTGCGTAAGGCACGAGTATGCTGCGTAGCGGAACCGTCCTTTTCCATGGTGGTGCATGGCCCCGCTGAAACCAGCGCCGCACGGTTTTTCTCTCTACCCCGATCGTTGTGGCGATAGCCTGAATGCTGTGTCCCTCTGCTTTCAGGGCAAGAGCTTCCTTGAAAAGAATATCACGTCGTTCCCCAGAGGCTGACCTGACGACCGCCTGCGCCTCTTCTGGATGCGCTCTGATTGTTTCAGATATTTTGCTTACTGCCGTTGATACGTTCAGCTGTCGTGTCAGGGTCCTCACTGTTGTCGTAAAACGGTCCAGAATGCTGACAAAAGCGTCTGACAGGTTCTTCAGCAGATGCCAGCGGTCTGTCACCTGAAGAGCGGATGGTGCGCCTCTGCGGCATCCGTCTGCATAAGCACCGGCACGGTCTCTGGCAATGATTTCAATACCGGGATGGACCTGCAGCCATCGGGCAAGGGTATCAGCGTCCCGATCTGGCAGGAGGTCAATGACATCATTTTTCTCAAGATCAACCACAATCGTTCCATAGTGATGTCCCCGCCGCCATGCCCAGTCATCCACCCCCACCACACGTGTACGGGCCATGCCTTTTGTGGTGTTCTGCGCACGTGAGAGAAGACGGCGGACAAGAGTATCGGCGCTGATGGGGCAACACAGGCGCACGGTCATTCGTGCTCCAGCGGAACCGCCCAGGGTATGGGCGATATAATAATGAAGATCGGCAAGACGTGTGGTCTGTCTGCCATGACGCACGGTTATCCCCTCAAGGGGCATGACAAACGTCCGACGTGGACAAAGCATCGTCTGGCAGAAAAAGCGCGGCACAGAAACGATCAGCGTGGCTGGACGGCCCTGCCATGGAAGATCCGCGAGTTTTCTCTGATAGAAACTGTGAATGCGTCGTGTCGGGCACTGACAGTCCGGACACACTGCACTCCGCTTTCGCAGACTGACTTCGATCTCCACTCTGTTGTCCAGTGCAACAACACGACGAACGACGAGGGAACGGGGAAGATCAAGAGACCGAAGGCGTGACACTGGGGAATATCCATGAAAGTGAACGACTTTCTGGATTTCCCAGTTCCGGAACCTAAGTACAAGATACCCATCACGAAAAGTGCGGAAGAACCGAGAACTGACCCGGGTTTTTCATCAGGAATTGACCCAGCCAGATGGTATTTCAGGCACAGTCGGGCGGGCGGTCAAGAAGAGGATCTGTCCTTTCTGTTTTTTGACGCGGCGGTGCTGGCGCGGAACCTGTAGCTGTCATTTCCTGTCTCGAGGATATGACAGTGATGGGTCAGCCGATCGAGGAGCGCCGTTGTCATCTTCGGGTCACCAAAGACGTCTCCCCATTCACTGAAGCTCAGATTGGTTGTGATGATGACACTGGTGCGCTCGTAGAGGCGGCTGAGCAGATGGAACAGCAGGGCGCCCCCAGACGCACTGAAGGGGAGATAACCGAGTTCATCAAGGATCACGAGATCCAGACGGAGCAGCCTGTCGGCAATCTGCCCGGCCCGGTTGGCGGTCTTTTCCTGTTCGAGCGCATTGACCAGGTCGACCGTTGACCAGAAGCGCGCCTTCTTGCGGTGATGGGTGATCGCCTGGATGGCCAGCGCGGTCGCCAGGTGGGTTTTCCCGGTTCCCGGACCGCCGATCAGCACGACATTTTCAGCACGCTCGATGAAGTCCCCGCTATGGAGCTGGCGGATCATGGGCTCGTTGACCTGCGTATCGGCAAAGGAGAACCCGGACAGGTCCTTGTAGGCGGGGAACCGGGCGGTCTTTGTCTGGTAGGCGATGGAGCGCACTTCGCGTTCGGCCAGTTCCGCCTTCAGGAGTTGTGAGAGGATGGGGATGGCCGCCTCGAAGGCAGGTGCCCCCTGCTCGATGAGGTCGGCCGTGGCCTGGGACATGCCATACATCCGCAATCCACGGAGCATGACCACAAGTGAAGCAGCCGCAGGATCATGACGCATGGCGGCTGTCCCTTCGCAGGATGTCATACCGCCCTGTATCGGCGCACGGTTCGTGTTCGAGCACCAGGGCCTGTGGGGCATCGAGCCGGGGAACCACGGTTCTCTTGGCATCGATCAGGCGATGAAGCGTATTGAGAACATGGGTCTTGGTCGCCACGCCGTCTTCAAGTGCCAGTTCAACCGCGCAGAGGACAGCCTGCTCATCATGCTGCAGCACAAGGGCCAGGATTTCAGCCATTTCCCGGTCGCCTCCAGGCCGCCTGAGCAGTTGATCCTGCAGGGTCCGGAAGGCGGCTGGCAATTCGGTAAACGGCGCGCCATTGCGTAGGGCGCCCGGTTTGCGCTGGATGACCGCCAGATAATGCCGCCAGTCATACACCGTGCGGCCTGGCACACCATGCGAACGCGTGATGATCCGGTCATGCACGCACAGAACCTGCCCTTCGGCGATAATGCGCAGCTTGTCGGGATAAACCCGCAGGCTGACCGGACGATTGGCAAAGGAGGCCGGCACGCTGTAGCGGTTGCCATCGAACTGGATCAGGCAGGTTGGTGAGACGCGCTTGGTCTGTTCGACAAACCCGTCAAAGGGACGCCCCGGCACCATGAGGTGAGGACGCTCGCTAGCATGGACCTCGGCGATGCTCCGGGCCAGTTCGATATGCTGCAGCCGTTCCCAGCAGTCCAGGCAGCGGGCTTCCAGCCAGGCATTCAGCGCCCCCAGATCAGGAAAGGCAGGCAGATCCTGCCAGATCTGGCGCCGGGCATCCTGCACGGTCTTCTCGATCTGCCCTTTCTCCCATCCGGCTGCCGGATTGCAGAAGGTCGTCTCGAACAGGTAATGGCTGGCCAGGGCCATGAAGCGCAGATTGACCTGACGTGCCTTGCCAGAGCCAATCCGGTCCACAGCGGTCTTCATGTTATCAAAAATACCCCGCCGTGGCACGCCACCGAGCACGCGGAAGGCCTCGGTCAGCGCATCAAAAAGCATCTCGTGGGTCTGCAGGGGATAGGCCCTGAGTATGAAGGCCCGGCTGAAGGACAGTTTGGTGTGGGCAACCTGCAGCTTGACGCGACGGCCGGCAATGACCGCCCAGTCCTCGCCCCAGTCGAACTGGAAGGCTTCCCCAGGCTGGAAGCACAGGGGCACAAAAACACCCCGACCCGTTGTCTGGCGTGCCTGGTGCTGTTCGTGTTTCCACTGCCGGATGAAAGCGGCCACCCGTCCGTAGGATCCATCATAACCCAGTGCCACAAGGTCTTCATGCAGTCGTCGCGCCGTGCGCCGATTCTTGCGGGGGCGAGCGGCTTCCAGGACCAGCCATCCCCTCAGCCTGTCAGCAAACGGGTCCAGTCGGCTGGGACGTTCGGGGACCTGGAACCGCGGTTCAATACTCTGTGCCCGGAGATATTTCCGGATCGTATTGCGTGACAGTCCCGTCCGGCGTTCGATCTCGCGGATCGGAAGATGATCCCGGCAGTGCCACCGGCGGATCACACTCAGAAGCTCCATGTCAATCACTCCAAAAACCCCCCAGCAGATGATGCCGGGGAGTGTGAAGGCATGGGTCAAATCTCGATGAAAATTTCCGCCCTACCCGGGTCAGTTCTCAGTGAAAATCAACAGGGATGAACCAGACAGCTGCGCAGCGCCCTTGACGGCGCGCGCGAACTGCTTGGTATGATCCGCCCGTCAGATGGCTGCTTCCGTATCTGTTCCCTCGATAAAGAAAGCGCGGCTTTGCGTTCCGCGGAGGCGGTGCGGAAGCGCTTCGCGGTAGGTAGGGCTGTTGTACCAGGCCCGTGCCGCTTCCATGGACGGGAAGCGCAGGATCACTGCGCCTTCGATCGATTCGCCTTCCAGCACCTCGAACGCACCATAGAAGGCAAGTGGCGTCAGATCGTGGCCCTCACGAGCGGCGGGTGCCTTTTGCTTGTATAGTTCCAGTTCTCCGGCATCGACTGTGCGATCGCGGATTATGACAGCATATGCAGACATGTTTTCTTCCTTCAGGCGAGCAGTTCGAGCAGAGCATGCGCGGCTGCATTGGAGGACGCAGGATTCTGACCGGTCACCAGCAGCCCATCCCTCTGGATATGGGACTGCCAATCTGGGCCCTTGCTGTAATGGCCACCGCTGGCCTTGAGCATATCCTCCACAAGGAAAGGCACGACGTTGGTCAATCCAACGGCTTCTTCTTCACTGTTGCTGAAGCCGGTGACGGCCTTGCCATTGACGAGCGGCGTGCCATCGGCATTCCTTACATCGCGGAGCACTCCCGGCGCATGACACACCAGGCCGACAGGCTTGCTCGCGCTGAACGCATCCTCGATCAGCGTGATCGAATGGGGGTCGTTAGCCAGATCCCAAAGCGGCCCATGGCCACCCGGATAGAAGATCGCGTCGAAATCTGTGATCGAGACATCGGACAGCTTTTTCGTATTCGAGAGCACCGCCTTGGCTGTGGCGTCGGCCTCGAACCGGCGGGTTGTGTCGGTCTGGAAGTCCGTCTCGTTACTTTTCGGATCGAGAGGCGGCTGCCCGCCCTTCGGGGAAGCCAAAGTGACTTCAGCGCCTGCATCGACGAACGCATAATAAGGCGCGGCCAATTCTTCCAACCAGAAGCCGGTCTTCTTGCCCGTGTCTCCGAGTTGATCGTGAGAGGTGAGAACCACAAGGATATGAGTCATGAGATAAGCCTCTGGAAGCGAGTTGATGTAAGGTGGCTCGAAGTGTTCAGATGTCGCTCACGCGGACCACGACCTTTCCGAAATTTTTGCCTGAGAGCAGGTTCAGAAACGCCTGCGGTGCGTTCCCGATGCCATCTACAAAGTCCTCACGCAGCTTGACTTTGTCCTGCGCCACCCAATTGCTCATGTCGGAAAGAAAGGGGCCGAAACCCTCCGCCCAATGATCGGTGATGATGAAGCCCTGGACGCGCCAGCGTTTCATGAGGATCTGCATCATCAGGCGTGGCGCCTGGTTCGGTCCGGGAGGAAGCGCCGAATAATCATTATAGTGTGCGATCAATCCGCACACCGGGATGCGCGCACCGATATTTAGCCGGGGCAGGACGGCATCGAACACCGCGCCCCCGACATTCTCGAAGTAGATGTCGATGCCATTGCCCGTCGCGGCGGCGAGCTGGTCCGCGAAATCGGGCGCACGGTGATCGATGCAAGCATCGAACCCCAGCGTGTCGACCGCGTAGCGGCACTTGTCCGCGCCGCCCGCAACGCCGACGACGTGCGCGCCTTTGATCCTACCGATCTGCCCAACCACGGAACCGACGGCGCCGGTCGCGGATGCAACGACCAGCGTTTCGCCGGGGCTGGGTTCACCGATCTTCAGCAGGCCATGATAGGCGGTGAAGCCGGGCATGCCGAGCAGGCTGAGCGCGTAGGAGGGGTGGGTGACGCGCGCGTCGAGCCGGGTGATGTCGCGACCGTCCGAGATGGCATGGCTTTGCCAGCCGGTGTCGCCCACCACGAGGTCGCCTTCCTTATAGTCTGGATGACGCGAGACCTCGACGCGGCTCACGGCGCCCCCGACCATGACCGCTCCCACCTCGACGGGAGGCGCGTAGGACGGCGCATCGCTCATGCGGCCGCGCATATAGGGATCGAGGGACAAATAGATCGTGCGGAGCAGGACCTGTCCCTCACCGGGCTTCGGGACAGGCTGTTCATCGAGCCGGAAGTCGGAGAGTTGCGGAGCGCCCGTCGGGCGCTTGTCGAGCAGGATTCGATGTTGCGTGGTCATGACGATGCCTCCCGTTTCTTGTCAAAGACTGGCTTCGAGAATACGCTGACCCACCTCAGGGGTGACGTCCTTGCGCTCGCCGAGTTCGACCATGCCGTGCGCGCGAAGCTGGCCGACAAGGATCCCGATCTCGCTTGCGTCGATGCCATAGTCGGGCAGCCGGGTCTGGATCCCCATGCTTTCGAAGAAAACCCGGGTCCGATCGATCGCTGCATCGATGCGTTCGTCTTCAGAGCCTTGCGTGATGCCCCAGACGCGCTGCGCATATTGTAGCAACTTGCCATGCTTCGCAGTCCTACGAACCTGAAGGTTGGCGGGAAGGACGACGGCCAGCGTGCGTGCGTGGTCGATATTGTAGCGCGCGGTCAGTTCGTGACCGATGATGTGCGTCGACCAGTCCTGCGGCACGCCGGCGCCGATCAGCCCGTTGAGCGCGAGCGTCGCGACCCACATGAAATTTGCGCGCAGCTCGTAATCATCAGCCTTCTCCAGCAGCTTGGGGCCGATCTCGATCAGCGTTTGAAGCAGACCTTCGGCGAAGCGATCCTGGACGAGGCCGTCTGCGGGGTAGGTGAGATATTGCTCCATCACATGGGTGAAGGAATCGACGACACCGTTGGCGATCTGCCGGATCGGAAGCGTGTAGGTTTTCGTGGGATCGAGAATGGAGAATCGCGGAAACACGTGCGGGCTGGTGAAGGCGAGCTTCGCCTGGGTGGCTCTGCGCGTGACGACTGAGCCGTCGTTCATCTCCGATCCGGTCGCCGGCAAGGTGAGGACGCTGCCGAAGGGAAGAGCACTCGTCACGGTATCGCCACGAGTCTCCAGGATGTCCCAGGGCTCACCGTCATAATCGATCGCGGCGGCCACGAATTTCGTGCCGTCGATCACCGAGCCACCACCGACTGCGAGCAGGAAATCGAGTTTTTTCTCACGGACAAGGCTCACCGCCTTCATCAGCGTCTCGTAGCTGGGGTTCGGCTCGATCCCGTCGAACTGATAAACCTCCCGAGTGCCAAGTGCGGCGCGAACCTCGGCAAGCGTGCCGTTCTTCCGGGCGCTTTCGCCACCGAGCAGGATCAGCACGCGCGCATCCGAGGCGACCAGCGTGTCAAGCCTCGCGATCGTCCCCTGGCCGAAGACGATGCGCGTCGGGTTAAAAAATTCGAAGTTCAACATGACTGCACTCCATATTAGACTGGTCGTCTAAGCGATAGGCAAAAGCATGTGATCGTCAGGAGGAAATGACCTACGTCGCCTGGTTGATCCCGAGTGTGCGCTGGCTGGCGGCAAGCGCGCTCAACAATGGTTCGGCATTGCGTGCGATCTTGGCGAGCAAGCTGGCACCAAGCCACGTTTGATAAAGCGTTTCTGCGGTCTCCTGAGGTTCCCCGGCGATCGTGACCGAACCATCAGCCAGGCCACGTTCGATCGTCCGAGCGAGCCGTCCAATAACGGCCGACGTGCCACGCAGCAGGACTTTGCGCATTGTCTCGGACAGATCCGACACTTCGGCGCCGAGCTTTACCGCAAGGCACTTGCCCTCCGGATCGCAACTGGCCTGGGTGTCCACCCATTTTTGCCAGTAAACCATCAGACGCTCACCCTCACTAAGTCCAGGGCGCTGCAGCATGGCGTCGAGATCCTCAAGGTAGGTCTCGAAATAGCTCTCTAGCAGCGCCTCACCAAAGGCATCCTTTGATTCGAAATAATGATAAAAGGACCCCTTCGGAACACCAGCCGCTGCAAGAATTTCGTTCAAGCCGACGGCCGCATACCCCTTGCCACTGATGATGATTTGGGCGGTGTCGAGAATCTCCTGTCGGACGTCGCGGGCGAGTGTAGTTTGCGGTGTGGACATGATTCACATCATATATATGAAGTTAGACCAGTCGTCTAGTGGCGGCGAAGTGTTCGCCGGGCATGGGCGCCACAAGGGAAAAGCGATAGCCTGAGGCTGCTTCGATTGGCTCACCACTCCACACAGATCTTGCCAAAATGGGCGCCGCTGGCCTGGTAGTGAAAGGCGTCGCCGAGCTGATCCAGGGTGAAGCTGCGATCTAGAATTGGGCGCATGTCGTTCTGGTTCAGCGCAACAATGTAATCCTGCTGCTGTCGCCGGCTCCCCACAATAAGTCCCTGCAAGCGCGCCTGCTTGGCCATCAACACTGCTGTTGGTATCTCTCCCTGCCGACCGGTGAGAACACCGATCAGTGCGATATGACCGCCCACCCGAACTGCCGTGATCGAGTGCGCCAAAGTCCCAGGGCCGCCGACCTCGACAACATGATCCACGCCACCGCCGGTGAGATCGCGCACTTTTTTTCCCCAATCGGGGGTCTGCCGGTAGTTGATCACATGATCCGCGCCGAGCGCCTGGATTCGTTCGAGCTTCTCGTCGGACGATGATGTGGCGATGACCGCCGCTCCCATCGTCTTGGCGATCTGCAGAGCCGCGATCGACACGCCGCCAGTGCCGAGGACAAGGACCGTCTCTCCGGCCCTGATTGAGCCATCGACGACAAGAGCGCGCCACGCGGTGAGCCCAGCCGTTGTGATCGTCGCGGTCTCCGCATGGCTCCAGCCACTCGGTGCGTGGGTGAACGCAGTCGCTGCCCTCACGGCATATCCGACCGCGAAACCGTCAATGCCGTCACCCGGTGTGCCGGCGAAGTTGCCTACCCCTCCCCAAGGCAGTCCGTCCGACCACTGCGGGAAGAAGCAGGAAACGACCCGATCCCCCGCCTTGAACTCCGTCACCCCTTCCCCCACCGCTTCGACAACACCGGCGCCGTCCGACATTAGGATACGTCCATCGCTGGTCGGAATGCCTCCATTGGCAACCAACAGGTCATGGAAATTGAGCGAGGTCGCGTGCACGGCAACGCGAATCTGACCAGGGCCAGGCTGCCCTGGATCGGCGATCTCCCGGATCTCAATCCGATCGATACCACCGGGGCTTGCCAGAATAGCAGCTCTCATTACTTCTTCCCTTCGTCGTTATGTTGAGTGGGCGTTAGGTAATAGACTTTCTATATTATTGATGAGGGCTTATTGCTCGCAGCCAGCAGAGGCTGCATTTCAGGATCCGCCTTGGCCATCGCCCGCTGGTATCCTGGACGGTCGCCGATCCTCGCGAGATATCGAAGGATATTTGGATAAGGTGAGAGATCTTTCGGAAAGAAAACCCGCATTGTGGTTAATGGGAACAGCATAATGATATCGGCTGCCGTAAAATCATCACCGGCGAGATACGGCGCCTGTCCCAGTTTTGCTTCAAGCAAATCATAGGCAATCGGCAGGCGCTTCATAAGATTGTCAAGAACTCCATGACTTCCATCATAGCCTATGCCGTTCAAGATCATGCCGATCATCTCCATCGGCATAACGGTCCCGTTCGCATAGTTGAACCAGAAGAGATAATCCGGATAGGCGTCGCTTTCGGGTCCGACAGCCAGCCTTCCGTCTCCATGGCGGTGAATGATATAGTCGATGATGGCACAGGATTCCGCCAATACAACGTCCCCGTCCTTGATTACGGGAGCCATTCCCGTGGGATGCAGCGCCTTGTACGCGGTAGGGGCCAGACGGGTGACGGGATCTCGGTCGAAGCGGACAAGATCGTATGGAATTTCCAATTCCTCGCACAACCAGACGATGCGTTCAGATTGAGAAACTCCCAAATGATAGACGGTCAGCATGGATATCTTCCTCACCCTTCTGTAGATGCCCCAAAAGAGCATCTACAGAGCCTGCTTTCTCGATCCAATGATGGCGTCAGACAGCTAGATTAGCCGTCTGGTAGCGCGGAAAATCCGTATAGCCTTTGGCGCCGCCACCATAATATACGCTGCTGTCACCCTGCGAGATCGGCCAGCCGTTGCGGAACCGTTCGACGAGATCGGGGTTGGCGATAAAGGGCCGCCCAAATGAAGTCGCGGTTGCATAACCGTCTTCAAGCAGTGTTTCCGCGCTGTCCGCAGTTAGGCCGCCATTGGCGATGTAGGCGCCATTCCAGAAAGCACGAAGGCGATGGAATACGGCCCGCTGCTCCCGGCTGGGCGCTTGACCCGGCTCCATCTGGATATTGGCGAACGGGAACTCCTCGACCATGTGCAGATAAGCCAACCCGAGAGGGTCGAGCTGCTCGATGAGAGTGCCGAAGGTATTTTCCGGGTCACTGTCGCCCATATCGCCATAGGTGCCGAACGGCGACAGGCGGATGCCGATGTGCCCGGCATCCCACGCCTCACTAGCGGCTGCCGCGATTTCCAGCGCGAAACGCGCGCGATTTTTCGCCGTGCCGCCATATTCATCGGACCGATGATTGGTCCGGTCCCTGATGAACTGATCGATCAGGTAACCATTGGCCCCGTGAATTTCCACGCCATCGAACCCGGCTCGTCGAGCATTGGCTACGCTTTTGGCGAAATCGGCGGCCACTTCGCGGATGCCAGCGCGATCCAGCGCTACAGGAGGCGCACACGGCTTCGGGCCTGAAGCGGTGAACGCAATGGAATCTGCCTGAATCGCCGAAGGTGCTACAGGTGAAGCATGATCGGGCAGCAGATCGGGATGGCTGCTGCGACCAACATGCCAAAGCTGGACGACGATTTTCCCGCCAGCAGCATGAACCGCATCAGTAACCTTGGCCCAGGCCCTTACCTGTGCATCGTCGTAGATGCCCGGCGTTCCGATATAGCCTTTGGCCATGCGGCTGATCTGCGTCGCTTCGGTGACGATCAGGCCGGCGCCAGCGCGTTGCGCGTAATAATCCGCCGCAAATTCAGAAGGAACATCGGTCGCGTCATCGGCACGGCTGCGCGTGAGGGGCGCCATGACGATCCTGTTCGCAATTACTATTTTTCCGAGTTGGGCTGGGGTGAACAGTGTTTTATGATCCATAGTGAACTCCATTTGAACCTTAATGCTGTCGACGACTACGTCAGGGACATGGGCATCAGGCGAGCCTTTCGCGTTCCGCTCGAATGATGATGGCGTGGCCGGTGAAATGCTTCGCTAGGCGCAGGCAGCGTGTCGTCTACAGGGTCAGGCCGCTGCCAGTGTTGCGTTGTCGATGACGAACCGATACTTCACATCACTGCGCACCATCCGGTCATATGCGTCGTTGATTTTCTGGATGGGGATCATCTCGATATCTGCCACGATCCCCTTTTCTGCGCAGAAATTCAGCATCTCTTGCGTTTCGGAGATACCGCCGATCAACGAACCGGCGATTTGCCGCCGCTTGAAGATCAAATGGCTGATATCGGGCGAGGGATGGGGGTGTTCCGGTACACCGACCAACGTCATCGTGCCATCGAGCTTGAGAAGATCGGTGAACGCATCGAGGCTGTGGCTTGCTGCGACGGTATTCAGAATGAAGTCGAAGCTATTGGCGTGTGCAGCCATCTCTTCGGCATTCTTTGATACGATGACGTCATCAGCTCCGAGTTCGCGTGCTGCGGCACGCTTGTTCTCCGAGGTCGTGAAGGCCACTGTGTGGGCGCCCATGGCATGGGCCAGCTTGATCCCCATATGGCCGAGCCCGCCGATCCCGACGATTCCCACTTTCTTGCCTGGCCCCGTTTTCCAGTGACGGAGCGGTGAATAGGTGGTGATGCCGGCACATAGCAACGGTGCGACGGCGGCGAGCTGTTCTCGCGGATGGCTGATTTTCAGTACGAAGCTTTCCTGGACCACAATCTGCTGGGAATAGCCGCCCATTGTATGTCCCGGAGGATCCTGGATCGGGCTGTTATAGGTATAGACCGTGCCGTTGTCGCAATATTGCTCCAACCCATGTTCGCAAGGCGCGCAGTGGCCACAGCTTCCGACCATGCAGCCGACACCAACCGTATCCCCGACTTTGAACCGGGTCACGCCGCGGCCGACGGCGCTCACGTGACCGACGATTTCATGCCCGGGAACGCAGGGCCACACTGTGTTGCCCCATTCGCCGCGCGCTTGATGAAGATCGGAATGGCAGACGCCGCAATAAGCAATATCGATCTTGACATCGCTGGCGCCGGGCTCGCGACGAACGATATCGAGTTCTGCCAGAGGAGTATTAGCCGCTAGGGCTCCATAAGCCTTTACAGTCATGTTTATGTTTCCCGAAATAGCTAGGAAGTGCCTCAGATCACGCGACGCTGGTATGTAGGCGCACGTCGACGTTGCCTCGCGTGGCGTTCGAATAGGGGCATACCTGGTGTGTCGCTTCGACCAGGGCATGCGCATCGGCTTCGCTCAGACCCTTCACCTCGACATAGAGGTCGATGTCCAGCGCGTAGCCGCCCGCCTCCGTTTGGCCGATGCCCACCTCAACGGAGGTCCTGCTACCTTCCGGGTGCAATCCCAATTGCTTGGCCGCCACCGGCAGCGCATTGTCGAAGCAGGCCGCATAGCCCATTGCGAACAGCTGCTCAGGGTTGACTCCGGCCTTGCCAGATCCCGGCATCGCCATCTCCAGCGCCAGACTGCCATCGTCTAACGCTGTGTGGCCGGATCGACCACCGGTGGATGTTGCGCGGGTTTTATAAAAGATTTTCATAACAACTGCTCCACTTTTGCTTGGTCTGCCCTGCGACCGAAATGGTTGACCGCAACGCTGGAGCACACTCGGTGCAGCCATCGCTCGGGGCGCCGAGTGTGCCGACGCTGTCGATCGCCATCCCCACATAGCTAGAATTAGACTAGTCGTCTAGTGACATTTTGAGGGCGTCTCGCTGGCCGCCGACCATGGCAATCTTGATAAGGTGCGATCTATAATATATCCTCATATGTAGATATAATTTGCGAAAGGCCGAGGAGAAGTTGGACGGGGTATCGGAACAGCGACGGCGCGGACGAAGGCGGCGCGACATGCCGGATGGGCGACTGGCGCTGATCGAGGCGGCAACATTCGCCTTCGCAGAACGCGGTTATGAGGCTGCTGACTTGCGGAGCATCGCGCGTGCCGCGGATGTTGATGCGGGGCTTGTCCGTATCCATTTTGGCGGCAAGGCTGGTCTTTGGCAGGCCTGCATGGATTCCATCATCGCGCGAAGAGCACCCCTGATCGCGGAAATCGAACGTATCACGTCTGATGCAAGCGCCACGGTGTCGGAGCGACTGACTGCCCTGATCCAGCACTATGTCGGTTTTGCCTTTGCCCACCCGGAAGTTCGCCAGTTCGTTGTTCGCCACGCTTCCGAGAACAGCGAGCGGGCGATCCTCCTCACCGAGCAGTTGGTCCGGCCGTCCTATAAGGCGAGCCTACCCCTCATTGAGGTGGGGATAGACGTCGGCATCATCCGCGTCCGTCACCCGGCGGCCTTCTTCGCGCTGCTGAACAACGCTGTGAACCAGCCACGCGCCGCCCCCATCCTGCTCCATCAACTCTCTCCAGACATCCATCCGGACAGCGCTCAGGAGTTGCTAACAGCCAGCATTCTTGAAGCTTTTCTGCATCTCCCGGCACTTTCGCAAGCAGAAACCAAGGTCACAGGCTAGCCATCACACCCAAAGGAGTTCAGTCATGACATCACCCGCACGTATTGACACCCACCAGCACCTGATCCCGCCCGCATACCGCAAGTTGCTTGATGAGCGCGGTCTGACCGCTGGCGGTTGGCCAACTCCCGATTGGAATCCACAGGCAGCTATCGCCATGATGGACAAGGAATCGATCGCAACCGGAATCCTGTCCCTGAGCGCGCCGGGCGTGCATCTGGCGAACGACGCAGAAGGCCGCACTCTGGCGCGGCAGGTGAACGAATATCACGCGGAGCTCGTCAAGGGCCGACCTGATCGCTTCGGCCAGTTCGCTTGTATCCCACTGCCGGACGTGGAGGGGGCGGTCGCGGAAGCGATTCATGCACTCGATGTGCTACACGCCGATGGCGTCGTTCTTCTGTCTAATGCCGGCGGTAAATATCTGGGAGATCCCGACTACGAACCGCTGTGGGCCGAACTCGACTCTCGCTCGGCTGTGATTTTCATCCACCCGACCGAGCCGCCGATCCAGATGCTCAAGGGCTTGCCGAGCCCGTTGCTCGATTATCCGTTCGATACCACGCGCACTGCGATCCACATGGTCGCCAACGGAGTCATGAGCCGACACAAACGGATCAAGGTGATTCTGTCACATGGCGGAGGTTTTCTTCCCTATGCTGCCTATCGCTTCGTCGGCGCGGCGCAGTTCAATCCCAGCACGACGCCCGAGGGTATCATGGCGGACATGAAGCGCTTCTATTTCGATACCGCGCTGTCCTCGACCCCGGCCGCGCTGCCGTCGCTGCTGGCCTTCGCAGATCCGACACATATCACCTTCGGGAGCGACTTTCCCTTTGCACCATCAAGTCACCAATTCAACGCCGCCTTGGATGCCTATCCGCTGGATGAGAACCAGCGCTACGCGATCAACCGGGGCAATGCGGAGAAGCTGTTCCCTCGCCTGACGGCTTCCTGAAATTCAACGTATTTGACCTGCCCCCCGTCAGTCCCTCGATCATAACGAGAGTCCAGCGGTTAAATACGATGTGCCCTGCGCCTGCACAAGCGCGTCGGGCGTGACGGTTTCATTCTGCTCGAACGCTCGACGCGCTTGTGCAGGCGCCCGGTTTCCCAACGATGAGTGAGGCCGGACATGGTTGTAATCGTAACGCCAGATGGCCAGCTTCCGGCGGGCGTCAGCCAGGCTGTCGAACAGTTCCTCATTGAGGAATTCATCGCGCAGAGAGCCGTTGAAGCTCTCGATGAACCCGTTCTGCTGGGGCTTGCCCGGATCGATGTAGTGCCACTCGATCTCATTTTTGGCCGCCCATTCCAGGATCGCACGACTGGTAAATTCGGTCCCATTGTCGCTGACAATGCAAGCCGGTTTGCCATAGAGCCGCACCAATGTGTCGAGTTCGCGCGCCACCCGGGCACCAGAGATGCTGGTATCCGCCACCAGGCACAGGTTCTCCCGGCAACAGTCATCATTGATCGCCAGAATCCGGAACTTGCGCGATGCGCCGAAGGTGTCGGACACGAAGTCCATCGACCAGCGAGCGCCCGGAGCCAGCGGCACGGGCAGCGGCGTGCGGCTGCCCCGCGCCCGTTTGCGTCCGCGACGCCGGCGCACTGACAAGCCTTCCTCCCGATAGAGCCGGTAGAGCTTCTTGTGGTTCATGGTCATCCCCTGGCGTTCGAGCATGATGCCGATCCGCCGGTAGCCAAACCGGCGGCGCTTGCCCGCAACCTCCTTCATGGCGTCACGGATGGCGCTATGGTCAGGCGAGCGTTCGCGCCGAACCGTTTTGGGATCGACACCAATCAGCCCGCAGGCCCGGCGTTGCGAGATCTCATAGTCCCGCAACACCCGCAGCACCGCGTCCCGCCGCTGGACCGGTGTCGTCAGACTTTTCCCAGCAAATCCTTCAGGATGACGTTGTCGAGCATACTGTCGGCCAGCAGGCGCTTGAGCTTGCCGTTCTCATCCTCAAGCTGCCGCAGGCGGCGGGTATCGGATACTTCCAATCCGCCGTATTTGGCCTTCAGCTTGTAGAACGTCGCCGTGCTCAGTCCGTGCTTGCGGCAAACATCCACAGTCGGCAGCCCGGCCTCCTGCTCCTTGATCATCCCGATAATCTGCGCCTCGGTGAAACGGCTCTTCCTCATGCGGCTGCTCCTTCTCGTGGACAGACTCTACATCAGAATGAGGGATCTTTCGGGGGGCAGGTCAACCTCATTTCCCTGAGCAAATGCCACGCTCCAAACTGTGGAGACCATCCCAGCGGCCAGATGCGCGGCGGGATCATCGTGCGGACGATTGGCTGCGCCAGCGAGGACAATGGCTAAAGCAGCGAACCTAACCCCGCCGGCGAACCCCGCTCGACACCGCCTCCAGGGGGCGGCATCATTTCGGAATCCGGGGGCGACTATTTCTCGGAACAGGGGGGCGGCATCATTTCGGAATTGGGGGGCGGCTTCCCTCGGAATCTACAGGCTTCCGCCTTCGGAGGGCAGCGGAGATCAATAGGACCAGAACAGCCCTCGTGCGCCTTCCCATGAGGCGTCACCCACACCAAAAGTACGCCATGACGTCCCACAGTGCTCTTTTGGGCGCTGACAACCTGCTGACAATAGGCCTCTATGGAGGCGTTGTCAGCAAAAACGGTCCCGAAGGACCGTCTTTATCGACCTGATTTTCAAGAGAAAATCTGGAGCGGGCGAAGGGATTCGAACCCTCGACCCCAACCTTGGCAAGGTTGTGCTCTACCCCTGAGCTACGCCCGCATTGGATGGCCTTCTTTTATGGGGGAGCGCTCAATTGTGCAAGAGGGAAAATGCAAAAAAGGCGCTTTTTTTTCATGCAACTGCACGCATCTGTCATGGAGCAGCGCTTTGCCAGCCCTTGGCGGTCGGTTTGCCTGCCTGCTAGACAGGACAGTGCTCCTCGCAGCAAGGAAGGAAAGCCGTGACCACGTCCTTATTCCGATCTCTGTACCATCAGGGATTTGTGCGCGTGGCGGCCTGCACGGCGCCCGTCACTCTTGCAGACCCGTATGCCAACAAGGACCAGATTCTGGCCACGGCCCGCACCTGCGCCCAGCAGGGTGCAGGCTTGTGCGTTTTCCCAGAACTCGGGCTGAGCGGCTATTCCATCGAGGACCTGCTCCAGCACAGCACGCTCCAGCGTGGGGTGGAAAACGCACTGGTGGAGCTGGCGCAGGCAACGGTGGATCTGCTGCCCGTGCTGGTGGTTGGGGCTCCTCTGGCCCACAGGAACAGCCTGTATAATTGCGCTGTGGTGCTGCACCGGGACCGTATTCTTGGCGTGGTGCCTAAAAGTTACCTGCCCAATTACCGCGAGTTCTACGAAAAACGGCACTTTGCTCCGGGTGCTGCCGTGCGGGGGCAGAGTATGCGCCTCGGTGGGCAGGATGTTCCCTTTGGTGTGGACCTGCTGTTTACCGCCCAGGATGTGCCGGGTTTTTGCCTTGGTGTGGAAATCTGTGAGGATATGTGGGTCCCCAATCCACCCTCCACAGCGCAGGCCATGGCCGGTGCCACCGTGCTGGCCAACCTGTCTGCAAGCGATATTACCGTGGGCAAGGCCCGTACCCGCAGTTTGCTCTGCCTTTCCCAGTCTGCGCGGTGTGTGGCGGCCTACCTGTATGCCGCGGCGGGCGAGGGCGAATCCACCACGGATCTGGCATGGGATGGCCAGACCGCCATTTTTGAAAATGGTGTGCTGCTGGCCGAAAGTGAGCGTTTTCCCACAGGCGCACAGGCCGTTGTGGCGGATATTGACCTTACATTGCTCCGCCATGAGCGCGCACAGGTTGGCTCCTTTGCCGACTGCGCCGCCATGGCTGGCCCGGCCCAAGCCCTCTGGCGTTCTATAGGGTTTACGCTGGCTCCTCCGGTCTCTGACCTGGGTCTGCTGCGCCCGCTCTCCCGTTTTCCCTTTGTGCCAGCGGACCCGGCACGGCTGGAGCAGGATTGTTTTGAAGCCTTTACCATTCAGGTTTCGGCTCTCAAGCAGCGGCTTAAAAGCTGCCGGGCTGCGGGCATGGTTATTGGCGTATCTGGCGGGTTGGATTCCACCCATGCTCTGCTGGTGGCGGTACGCACGGCGGACGAACTGGGTTGGCCCCGCACGGCCATACGGGGCTACACCATGCCCGGCTTTGGCACCACGGAGCAGACACTGGCCAGCGCGCATGCCTTGATGGAGCATCTGGGCATCACGCAGGCAACGCTGGACATCCGGCCTGCCGCAACCCTTATGCTCCAGACCATGGACCACCCCTTTGCCAGAGGGGAGCCTGTGCATGACATTACGTTTGAAAATGTGCAGGCCGGGCTGCGCACGGATTTTCTGTTCCGTCTGGCCAACCAGCACAACGGTATTGTTATTGGCACGGGTGATCTGTCGGAGCTGGCGCTGGGGTGGTGTACCTACGGCGTGGGGGACCAGATGGCGCATTACAACGTGAATGCTGGCCTGCCCAAAACCCTTATCCAGCACCTTATCCGCTGGTGCATTGCCTCGGGGCATTTCCCGGCGGATGTTTGCGCCGTGCTGCGCACCGTGCTGGCAACCGAGATTTCCCCCGAACTGATCCCCGCAACGGCGGGTGCCAGCCAGAGCACGGAAGACACAATCGGGCCATATGCCCTGCATGACTTCACGCTTTATTACGTGCTGCGCCACGGCTTTGGTCCCGCGCGCATTGCCTTTATGGCTGAACAGGTCTGGCGTGATGCCGGGCAAGGCGCCTGGCCGCCGGGCTTTATGCCGCATGACCACAAAAGCTACGGCCTGCCGGTTATTCGCAAATGGCTGAAGGTCTTTATGTTCCGGTTTTTTACCACCAGCCAGTTCAAGCGCTCGGCCATGCCCAATGGCCCCAAGGTCATGGCGGGGGGGAGCCTCTCCCCCCGTGGGGACTGGCGCGCCCCATCCGATGGCAACGCAACCCTGTGGCTGAAGGAGCTGGAAGAGCATGTGCCCGAAGCCTGAAATACCGCCCAGTCGGCGGAATGGCATTGTGCCCGGTCTTGGGCTATAAGCTGGGACCATGACAACATCGCGCCACGCCACAGTTCACCGCGTTACCAGCGAAACCGATATTGCCATTGCCCTGACTCTGGACGGGACTGGCAAGGCTCGGGTTGAAACCGGTATCGGCTTTTTTGACCACATGCTGACCGCCCTGGCCAAGCATGGCCTGTTTGATCTGGATATAACGGTCAAGGGTGACCTGCATATAGATGGCCACCATACGGTGGAGGATACGGGCATTGCCCTGGGGCAGGCCATGCGGCAGGCGCTGGGCGACAAGCGCGGCGTGCGCCGGTTTGGCTCGGCCCTTGTACCGCTGGACGAAGCGTTGTGCGAGGCAGTGGTCGATCTTTCTGGCCGTCCGTTCCTGACGTTTGAGGCCACCTTTGACCGGGACCGTATTGGCGAACTGGATACGGAACTGGTGGAAGAGTTTTTTCGGGCGTTTGCCATGTCCGCCATGCTCACCCTGCACCTGAACCAGCGGGCCGGTAAAAACTGCCACCATATTGCCGAGGCAGCGTTCAAGGCTCTTGCCCGCGCACTCCGTATGGCAGTAGAGCCGGACCCGCGCGCCCTTGGGGCCATTCCGTCGACCAAAGGCGTCCTGTAAACCAACCGGCGGCGGGTGTGATTCCGCCATGTTCTGGCCAGAACATGGTCCCGCCCCAACAGACAACCAGCCGTGTTTTTTGCCCCGGTGCGGGGGAGTGGCACGGTTTTCCGCACGATCAGAACCAGGAGGGTTTTATGGCCCAGCCTCTCTCCATTGCTGTTGTCGATTACGAAGGGGGCAATCTGGCCTCTGCCGCCCGGGCCGCCCAGCGTGCTGCCGAGCTTTCCGGCCTTGACGCTTCGGTGATCATTACCAACGAACCGGGCGAGGTCCGGCGCGCGGACCGTATTATCCTGCCCGGTCAGGGCGCATTTGCGGACTGCGCGCAGGGGCTTGAGGCCATTGCGGGTTTAAAGGACGCCATTTTGCAGGCTGTAGCAAAAGGCACGCCGTTTTTGGGAATCTGCGTTGGCATGCAGCTTATGGCCGAACGCGGGCTTGAGCATGGTGTAACCGAAGGTTTTGGCTGGATTGCGGGGGAAATCGCCCCCATGGAAGCCCCCGGTCTGCGCCTGCCGCAAATGGGCTGGAATGAGCTGGAACTCCACCAGTCCCACCCGCTGACCCAGGGGCTGGGCCCAGCCCCGCACGGCTATTTTGTCCACTCCTACGCCCTGCGCAACACCACGGATGACGTGCTGCTGGCCAGTGCGGATTACGGCGGCAGCGTGCCAGCCATTGTCTGCCGCAATAACGTGGCAGGCACACAGTTTCACGTGGAAAAAAGCCAGACTGTAGGGCTGAAGATTCTTGCGAACTTTTTAGCATGGCAACCGGAAGCGACGTTCTGATGTCCCGCGTAACCCGCGTCCAGCGCATTCTGTCGCTGGAGGAAGATGACCTTCAGGCTTTGTGCGAGTCCGTGGATGCCGCCATTCTGGATGGCGGCGGGTTTGGCTGGTTGCAGCCACAGGGCCGGCAGGTGCTTGAGCGTTATTTCCGCGGTCTGCTGCTGGTGCCCGAGCGCATGCTGTTCGCCATCCGGCTGGATGGGGTTATTGTTGGCGGGGCCCAGCTTATTCGCGCTCCCCGCAATAACGAATTGCAGGCCATGTGCATTACCCTTGCCCACCTGTTTGTTGCACCGTACGCGCGCAGGCAGGGGTTGGGGGCCGCCTTGTTGCAGGAGGTGGAAAACGCCGCACGCAACATGGGCTTCCGGGTGCTGAATGTGGATGTGTTGCAGACACAGACCGCAGCCATTGCTCTATTTGAAAAGACTGGGTTCCACATATGGGGCAAACACCCGTTTTACGCCCGGGTGGGGGATGAGCTTGTATCGGGGCTGTTCCTTACCAAATGCCTCGATGATACCCTGCCTTTACAGTCCACCAAGACCCGTAACGAACAAGAAGCCAGCCACACGCCATGACCACATCCACGCCCTCCCGCCCGCTGACCCTCTACCCCGCCATTGACCTGAAAGATGGCGCGTGTGTGCGCCTGCGGCGTGGGGAAATGGACGACGCAACCGTTTATTCCGACAACCCCGGCGCACAGGCCACGGCATGGCAGGATGCAGGGTTTGAATGGCTGCATGTGGTGGACCTGAACGGCGCATTTGCCGGGACATCGGCCAACACACAGGCTGTACGCTCCATTCTGGACGCCGCCCATGTGCCGGTCCAGCTTGGCGGTGGCCTGCGGGACATGGCCGCCATTGCCGCATGGCTGGAGGCGGGGATTACCCGCGTTATTCTGGGTTCGGTCGCGGTCAAGAACCCCGCTCTGGTGCGCGAGGCCTGCCGTGCCTTCCCCGGCCGTATTGTGGCCGGGATTGACGCGCGCTCCGGTCTGGTGGCGACCGAGGGCTGGGCAGAAGTGTCGGACATGCAAGCAACCGACCTTGCCCTGCGGATGCAGGATGCAGGGGTTGGCGCAATCATCTTTACCGAAATCAGCCGGGACGGCATGCTCGAAGGGCTGGATATTGAGCAGACCGTAGCGCTGGCCAACACCGTATCCATTCCCGTTATTGCCAGCGGGGGGGTGGGCAGCCTTGACCACCTTGCAGCCCTGCGCGTGGCGGCTAACACCACACCGGGCATAGAAGGTGTTATTGTTGGCCGCGCGCTGTATGATGGCCGCGTATCACCCTCACAAGCCCTGCGAGTGCTGAGCGGATGCTGAAGCTACGCGTTATTCCCTGTCTGGACGTAAAAAATGGCCGGGTGGTCAAGGGCGTCAACTTTGTTGCCCTGCGTGATGCGGGCGACCCGGTCGAGCAGGCTGCGGTGTACGATGCTGCCGGGGCTGATGAACTGACTTTTCTGGACATCACCGCCAGCCACGAAAACCGGGATACCATTCTGGACGTGGTGAGTCGTACTGCAGAAAAAATCTTCCTGCCCCTGACCGTGGGCGGGGGGGTGCGCACCACGGACGACATGCGCCGCCTGCTGCTGGCCGGGGCAGACAAATGCGCCATGAACTCCGCCGCCGTGACCCGCCCCGAACTGATTAGCGAGGCCGCGCGCAAGTTTGGCAGCCAGTGTGTTGTGGTTGCGGTGGATGCCCGCCAGACCGCACCGGGCACGTGGGAGGTCTTTACCCATGGTGGCCGCACCCCAACGGGCATTAACGCCATAGACTGGTGCAAACAGGCTGCCGAGCGCGGCGCGGGTGAAATCCTGCTGACATCCATGGACCGTGATGGCACGGGCAGCGGGTTTGATCTGGACCTGCTGCGCGCGGCAACACAGGCTGTGCGCCTGCCTATTGTGGCCTCTGGTGGTGTTGGCACGCTCGACCATTTTGTGGAAGGTGCCCGGGCCGGGGCAACAGGGTTGCTGGCGGCCAGTGTTTTCCATTTTGGGCAGTTTACCGTCTCTCAGGTCAAACAGGCTTTGACCCAGGCCGGACTGCCGGTTCGCCCTTCCCCCGCTCCTTTTCAGGTCAGTCAGACGTCATGATCAAAAAAGCTCCGTCAAAAGCCACTGCCAAAGCCGAGACAAAAACCGTCAAGGCTAAAAAAACCAAGGTGGCAGAAACTCAGGAACTCCCTCCTCTGTCCGATGGGGCAGATGCTTCCGTGCTCAACCGGTTGTATGACGTTGTGCAAAGCCGCAAGAACGCGGACCCCGCAGTAAGCCATTCGGCCCGCCTGCTCTCACGCGGTACCTACAAGATCGCGCAGAAGTTTGGTGAGGAAGCGGTGGAATGCCTGATCGAAGCCGTGGCAGGCCGCACCAACCTGCTGGTGGGGGAAAGTGCCGATGTGCTGTACCACCTGATTGTCATGTGGGTGAATGCAGGCATTACGCCAGATGAGGTCTGGGCCGAACTGGCCCGGCGTGAAGGCACAAGCGGCATTGCCGAAAAAGCCTCCCGCCCCAAAGTATCCCTGCCCCCATCCGGCGCAACCGCATCAGACGCAACAAAACAGGACTGACCGACCATGGCTGTGACCGGCAAAGGCCCTTACGACCAGCAGAACATTTTTGCGAAAATCCTGCGTGGTGAGATTCCGTGCAAACCCGTTTTTGAAAACGACTGGGTGCTGGCCTTTGAGGACATTGCCCCCAAAGCTCCCGTGCATGTGCTGATTATTCCCAAAAAGCCGTATGTCTCCTTCATGGATTTCAGCAAGACCGCTCCGGCGGAAGAAATCGCCGGGGTCATGCGCGCTGCCGGGCAGATTGCCCATACTCTGGGGCTGGAAGAAAACGGCTACCGGCTGATTACCAACGCAGGCACCAATTCGGGGCAGGAAGTCCCGCATTTTCATCTGCACCTCATGGGGGGTGGCCCGCTTCCGGCGTTCCCACAATAACACGGCTTAACGCCCCCTTTTGCAACAAAGGCACCAGACCATGACGCCTATGGACATGCTTCTCTCCCGCGCCTCTACCGACCGGCTGCAGGACCCGGCTCCTTCGCCCGAGCAGTTGATGGCTATTCTGGGCACGGCCATGCGCGCACCCGACCATGGTCGCCTTCAGCCATGGCGTTATGTTGTGATCGAGGGGCAGGACCGCCCCGCTCTGGCCGAGCGCATTGTGGCCAGCATGGCGCGCGTGGAGCCAGAAGCCCCCGCTGCCAAAATTGAAAAACGTCGCACCCGTTTTGCCACCATGCCCATGATTATTGCCCTGGGCATGCACCTGCAGCCCGAGCATAAAATTCCGCTCTGGGAGCAGGAAATGTGCGTGGCCGCAGGGGCCATGAACATTCTCAACGCCCTGTATGCAACGGGTTTTGGGGGCGTATGGGTTTCCGGTGCACTGGTGGAGGACGCCGCTCTGGCGGCCGAGCTGGGGTTAAGTCGGCTGGCGGGCTTTTTGTTTGTGGGTACGCCGGACGGCGCACAGCATACACCCAAGCGGGCCGACCCCGGCCTGTTTACCGCGCGCTGGCACGGCCAGCCCGTAACCTTTGGCGCAGACAAGGACTAACCCATGTCCGACATACAGCAGACAGATGTTGCCGTTATTGGTGGTGGTCCGGTCGGGCTGGCCACGGCTCTTCTTATGGCGCGTGGTGGTCTTTCGGTAACCGTTCTGGAGCGCGCTCCGCTTGATACATGGTCCGAACCCGGATTTGACGGGCGCGAAATTGCCCTGACCCACCACTCTGTCCGTCTGCTTGAACAGACCGGCGCGTGGGCCCATATTCCGCAGGCGGTTGTTTGCCCGCTCAAGGAAGCACGGATTGAAACCGGCAGTTTCCGGCACCCGCTCACGTTTGACACGCGGGGCGAAGGGGTGGATGCGCTGGGCTGGCTGGTTTCCAACAACCAGATCCGTCGCGGCCTGTTTGCTGCGGCACAGCATATGCCTAATATTACCCTCCAGCCCGGCACGGCGGTGCAGACCATCCGGCAGGGGCAGGATTACGCGGCGGTTCACCACACGGGCGGGCAGGTGAATGCAAAGCTGGTTGTCGGGGCGGACGGGCGTTTTTCTCCCACCCGGCAGCGCGCGGGCATTGGCGCAATTGTGCATGATTTTGGCAAGTCCATGATGGTCTGCCGCATGGCGCACGAATCCCCCCACCATAATGTTGCGCTCCAGTGGTTTGATGAGGGGCAGACAATCGCCCTGCTGCCCGTTAACGGCATGGCCTCCTCCCTTGTGCTGACCCTGTCCCCGCAGGAGATTGAGGCACTGGCCCATATGCCGCGTGAAGCGTTTAATGCCGAAATCATGCGTCGCGTGGGCAACCGCCTTGGGGCCATGCGGCTTGTCAGCACCCGCCACGTGTACCCGCTCAAAGGCGTTTACGCGCACAGGTTTACGGCCCGCAGGCTGGCACTGGTGGGCGATGCTGCGGTTGGCATGCACCCGATTACGGCACACGGGTTTAATCTGGGCCTGAAGGGGCAGGACATACTGGCCCGGCAGGTGCTGGCAGCCGTTGCGAATAATGGGGATGCAGGCAACCCCGCGGCCCTGCGCGCATTTGAGCGCCAGCACCGTAAGGCAACGGCGCTACTGTTTGCGGGCACAAACGGGATTGCCTCGCTCTACACCCATGACGGCCCACCCTTCCGCCAGATTCGTGAAGGGTGCCTGCGTATGGCAGACAGGTTCTCCCCTTTCAAAAAGGCAGTGACATCCTTGTTAATGGACCGTCAGCCCTCTACTCCCTGAGCCGGAGGGCGGACAGGTTTACGGGTTTTGCGGGCTGGTTGTGGTGTGTCTGGCCGCGCCAGCTCCCCAGCCAGCCAGTGGGCCAGCACGCTGAGAATATAGTCCTGTTCCGCTTCATTCAGCTGGCGGCCGGATGGCAGCGCATGCCATTTGGCCAGACATGAGCGGCAGCATGTTCCCGTGGCATGCTGGGCTACAAAAACCGGGTGCCCCTTCCACGGTGTCTGCCGTCCATCTTTGAGCGGTGCGGCGGGTGCCAGGCGGCGGGCAATGAAGTCCTGCCCATGCTCGAGCACCAGCGGCAAACCTTTTTCCCGCAGATACGCCATATCCTGCGCATTGAGATGAAAACGTTGTCTGAACGTGGAGCGCGCCAGTTTTTCCCACAACTCTGGTGGCACCACAGCTTGTGGTGCTACAGTCCGGCGCGGGAAGAGGTCATCCTGAAAAAAAGTCATACCCTGCTTTATGGGGTTGGCTGGTCTGTTTTTCCAGCGGCAGGGCTATTGCAGCCGGGATGTTCGGGGTTGTTGGTCGTATAGGCGGCCCTGAGTGCTGCCAGAATGGGGGCAGATGGTTCACCCAGTGGCATCTGGTACAAGGCACCATTGGTGACAACGGACAGGAACCCCCATGCCTTATGGCCATCTGGAGTAAATACCACCTCCATCTGGTAGGCCGCACAGTCATGGGGTTTGCACAGGTGCCCCAGCAGGTAGGGCTTGCCATCAATGCTTGTTTTTTCAACCGGGACCGAGGTCGCCTTTAGCTCCGAAACCCACGGGGGCAGGGTGCTCATGGCATGGTACGCGGGTGCGAATGCAGGCTGTGCGGCAAATTCCGCAGTAACAGGGAGTTCTGCCGCCAGAGCCGGTGTTGCCAGACCAAGAGCCGACAGTAAAAGGAGGGAAAAACGCATGGTTGCACCTCATGAACTCTGTTTGCCACAATAACAGAACCATATCCGTTCTGTATTTGGCTTACGGATCAGACTATACCTGTATTATGATCAAACAAGGGCAATAAACGTACAGGCAGTGCATAATAAAACCAGACCGAATTGCTCCCGTTAATATTAAATTAACTGTGACGGACTCCATAATTTACAAAATCTGGAATCCCCGGAAAGAACGGGAAGTCTGGTGTGTGGCCGAAAAAAAAGACGTAAGCATATGCTTGCATAACCGGCCATGCCACGGAACCTATGCGTGGGTAGTTTAAAAAATCCATTATTCAAAAACGGTATTTTCAAAAATAAGTCGCCATATACAAACCCTGTGGCTCTCTGGTTGTTGTGTCAGGTCAGGGGTGTTGCTTTTATCCGCACAAGAAATGATCTGAGTCATTGAATATGTTCTGCAAATTGTCATGCTATTTATGGTTAGGAATTATGTAATAGCATAAGGGAGTTTGTAACAGTTGGAGGGAATAGTGCGGGTTTTGCGGTCTGCACAGCCAGCACATCGTGCCTGTGAGCAGGTGGGAGGTGTGTGTCTGTAAAGACACAGATTCTGTTTCTGCTGTTCCCATCGGGAGGAATCGAAAAAAGATATATTTTTTATGTTGGTAATTTTTAAGAAATGTGACTACAAGCCGTTAAAGCCTTTTAGGCATATCCGTTCAATAATTGTCATGTACAAAATTCTGTCTGAAAGGGAGCCAGTAACTCTATGAGCAAGGCCTTTATTGCAGCAGTGATTCAGGATTCGATCAACTGCACAGGGGTTGCCGCCAATCAGGCTGCGAATGACCTTATTGATGCTATTGTTGTCGAACTCAAGCGTGAGGGTGGGTTTACCCTGCCGTCCTTTGGCACGTTTACAGTCCGTAAAACCAAGGCCCGCAAGGCGCTTAACCCCCGCACGGGCGAGCCGGTCAAGGTTAAGGCTGGTAAAACGGTACGGTTTAAAGCCAGCCCCAATCTTAAAAAAGCTGTCTGAACACCAAAGCCATACCGGCCTTTAGGGGCCGGTCATGCAAGGAGCCGCACCGGTCATTTGGTGCGGCTTTTTTTATTGTTCGGGGTTTATACTGTATCGGTTGTAATATCTTCCAGCCTGTCCAGCTTGCGCAGGCCGGGGAACAGGCCCATCCATATGCCTGTTACAACCAGTGTGCCAACACCTCCCAGTACAACGGCGGCAACCGGACCCATAACAGCCGCCAGCATCCCGCTTTCAAATTCACCCAACTGGTTGGATGACCCGATAAAAAGCATGTTCACGGCCGATACGCGGCCGCGCATTTCGTCCGGTGTGCCAAGCTGGACCAGTGCGCCACGGACCATAACGCTCACCACATCCGCCCCGCCCAGAATGGCCAGCATAAGCACGGATACGGCTATGGAGTGGGAAAAACCGAACAGAATGGTCGCCACGCCAAAAACGGCTACGGAGGCAAACATCCACCGCCCGGCATGCCTGCCCAGCGGGTGGCGGGCCAGCACCGCAGCAACAAGCAAGGCACCAATGGCAGGGGCCGCCCGTAGCAATCCAAGCCCCCACGGCCCGGCATGCAGAATATCCGTGGCAAAAATGGGCAGCATGGCCGTGGCCCCGCCCAGGAGTACGGCAAACAGATCAAGCGAGATCGCACCCAGCATGGTGGGTTTGCGCCGCAAAAAGGCAATGCCGCCAAAAACCGCGGCCAGAGTAGCCCGCTGCCGTGGCCGGGCCGGACTTGTTATGACCATGGACCAGGTCGCCAGCGCCGCTATGGCAAAGCTGATCGCGCAGAGCGAATAGCACACCCCCGCACCCAGACCGTACAAAAGCCCCCCCAGAGACGGCCCGGCAATGCTCGCGACCTGAAACAGGGAGGAAGAGAGCGCTGTGGCACGGGGGAAGAGTGCCGGCGGCACAATGGAGGGCAGGAAGGTCTGCTGGGCCGGCATTTCAAACGCCTTGCAGGTGCCAAATATGGCAACCAGCCCGTAAATCATGGTGGCGTTCAACTGGTGCGTAAAAGAGGCATAGGCCATGAACGCCGCAGCCAGAAGTTCTATGGTCTGGCAGGTGACCACAATACGCTGGCGGTTGTGCTGGTCTGCGGCATGCCCGGCCGGGAAGATAAACGCCACCATGGGCAGGAACTGTGCCAGCCCCACAAACCCCAAGGCCGCTGCACTATGGGTGAGCGCGTAAACCTGCCAGCCAACAGCTACGGCCTGCACCTGCCCGGCAAAAGCGGACAAGGCCCGTGCGCCAATAACAGCAACCAGACCGGGGTGGCGCAAAAGGGGGGATGGGGGAGCAGGGGCATCAGGCATGGCAAAAGCTGTATTGTATCCGGGAACAGAAAAAGTGGCGGGCTTAAAAAGCACTCTGTTCGGCCATGAATGCGCACGAACACCCGCAGGGCTAATCAAAACACCGTATTGGCAAAAACTGCTGTGTTATGGCCACCACCTGATGTGGAGACCATGATGGTGGAACAGTAAGACCATCGCACCCTCCCACAAGACCGGGAGAAGCCGCAACCGTATGATTTATCGGAGGGGGAAAACAGGTTCTGGCTGGGGCGGGAGGATTCGAACCTCCGCATGGCGGAATCAAAATCCGCTGCCTTACCGCTTGGCTACGCCCCAATGGCCTGAACTGCCTGCGCCTCTTTTAAGCTAAACAGGGTTCGGTCGTAAAGGCCGGTTGTCGCAAAATTAGTCGCGCGGGGCGGATATTGTGCCCTGCGTAAAGCCTGCATCCATGTCAGCCATATCGTCCAGGTCAGCCAGTCCGTCCGGCTGGGTATCTGCATCTGCGCCGGTGGGGAACAGGCCAAAGCGCCCGGCCTTGTCCAGTGCCTGATCCAGAGCTGCCATGGTGCTGCCCATGTCGGGGCTTTCGTCTTTTTCCCAGACGCGCAGGGTGTGGGTCCATACGGCCACCAGCATGTTCACGCGCACAAAGCCAAGCACGCCATTGGCGTTTACGCCTGCGGCATCGGCCATCCAGCGCATGCTCTCCACCGTAGCGCCCCCGAGCAGCAGGGTCAGGGCCGGGTCCATGGGCAGGGTGCGCAAAACGGACTGCAATCCACCGCGGTACTGCTGGAACACATCCAGCCTGCGCATAAGCAGGTCAAACAGCCGCTCGCGCACAGCGCCACAGAGCATGTCGTCCGCCAGAGCCACATCATCGGCCAGGCGGCCAAGACGGAGCAGGATACTGGCCTTGAGAGGGAAGCGCCGCCGAGCTTCAGGCAGGGGTAGCCCTGCCTCACGCGCCGCAGCCAGCACGGTTACGGAGCTCCAGCCCCGGTCCTGAGCCAGTGTTAGGGCAGCCGAGACAAGGGCTGTGTCAAAGTCGTCATTATCCATATCAAAGACCTGTCGCATGAGCGGTAAATGGCTTGGCGGAGTGGTGCTGGCAAAGCAGTACAGGCTAGCTGGCCAGCTCTTTGGCGCGGTGTACGGCAGCGGCAATGGCGGCGGAGGTGGTTGCAGGCCATGCCTGCGGGGCCATCATTACCTTTAGGGCTTCAGCCGTGGTGCCGCCGGGGCTGGTTACGTTGCGGCGCAGTTCTTCGGCATCGGTCGGCAGAGTATGCAGCATGCAGCCTGCGCCATACAGGGTGCCACGGGCCAGCTTGCGGGCAACATCGGCGGGCAAGCCCTGCTCCACGCCTGCTTTTTCCAGCAGTTCTGCCATTAAAAATACATAGGCCGGACCACTGCCGGAAATGGCAGCAACGGAGTCGATCAGTCCTTCCTCGGCCACCCATACGGTTTCCCCCACAGCACAAAGCAGGGCATCGCAATAAGATTTCTGTTCCGCTGTGGCGTTGGGGGGGGCGTATAGCCCGCTCATACCTGCCCCCAGCGCACAGGGCGTGTTGGGCATGGAGCGAATAATAACCGGGTTGGCCTGCGGGTTGGCCTGCACATAGGTGTCGTGCAGGCTGGCAATGGTACGCCCCGCCATGACCGAAAGCAGCGTTGCCTGCCCAAAACGCTGGGCCAGTTCGGCCAGCACGGGGTTGGCCTTCTGCGGTTTAACCGCAACAATAATCACGTCCGGCGTAAAGCTGGCGGGAACATCCTGTATGCTCTGCACCACCTTGTGGGGGGCTGGCAGGTCTGCAAGGTGGCGATCAATAATAACGGAGGGGGCCAGCCCGGCCTTGAGCCAGCCTTCAAGCATGGCACCACCCATTTTGCCGCACCCGACAAGCAGGATGGAGGGAAGGGGAAAATGCTCAGTCATGTTCATGCCTCTCCATGGCAGTCCAGCATGGCCGAAGCCAGTGCATCTGCCGCACTCAGCCCACCGGTCAGGAAAAAGCGCAGGGCCGGATAAAACCGCTCGCACTCGGTCAGGGCGATGTCGATCATGTCTTCAAAAATGTCGGTTGCGGTTTCCGTGCCACGCAGGAGCAGGGCGTGGCGGAACAGCAGCACCCCGTCTTCCGTATCGACGCTAAAATGGCCGACCCATACCTGCTCGTTGGCAAGACCGATCAGCTCGTACAGGGCCAGCCGCATGTCCGGGCTTACGCGCAGGTCAAAGGCGCAGGTAAACAGAATGGTGCCCAGCTCGGCCGACCACGAAAAAAACAATCCGTAGTCGCACCATCTGGCCGGGGCTTCGGCCGCCATTTCGGTCGGGGTGCAGCGGTCAAAGGTCCACCCATGCCCGGCAATGACCTGTTCCATCAGGTCCAGCGGGTTGGTGGGTGGGGTGGTGGAGCCGGTTGTCAGGGCTGGCATGGCATGACTCCCGTGCCTGCGGTCAAAAACAAAAACGGGACAAAGGGCGTGTGCGGCCTTTTAGTGTGCGCCGCCCTTGTGGCTGCTGGTCAGGTGCTGTTCCAGCGCTTCTACCCGTGCTTCCAGTGCGGCCAGGCGGCGTTCGGCCTCTTCCTGGCCAATGCGGGCCTGTGCGGCCAGTTCGCGCATGACTTCAAATTCTTCACGGCGGACAACCTGCAGGCTGGTCAGCACTTCGTCCACACGGCTGCGGACAATGGCGTTCATTTCTTCACGCACACCGGTCAGTGCGGACACGGCACCTCCGGCAACACCTGCAAGATCATCAAAAAAGCGCGGTTTGTCAGCCATGCGGGAGTCTCCAATCAATCCGTTATGAGCGACCAACAGCCTGCGGCTGTCTGGCGTAGCGCTCTTATGGTCCCGACTTTATAAAGAATAAAGGCTCAGCCGGACAGAGGCCATGCCCCGGTTTCCGTTTTTGTGGTGTAGTTTATCTGTTGGGCGCACATGTGGCTTTCGCTCTCCCTCCATTGACCGCTTGAGGGCGCGTTCCCATTATTAGGGATAACAGTTGCAAAAACGGTGCGCGCAACCAACACACTTTGGGCAGGCGTGCAGTGTGGTATGGAGACACAATTATAATGACAACAGTCTTGGCGGAGGCTTTTTGCCCCCTCCGCCTGAATGCACGCCTTGGGGCGGTGGCTGGCTGTGGGCGGCGCAGGATGCAGCCCGACAATGGTAACAGGATGGGGGAAGGGACGGCTGCATGAGTGATCGCGATCCGTATTCAGTATTAGGTATTGCCAAGACAGCCAGTCAGGATGACATCCGCAAGGCGTACCGCAAGCTGGCCAAAAAATATCATCCAGACCTGAATCCCGGCGATAAAAAGGCCGAGGAGGAGTTCAAGGCGCTCAATCAGGCCAATGATCTTTTGTCCGATGCGGACAAGCGCGCGCGCTTTGACCGGGGCGAGATTGATGCCTCCGGGCAGGAACGCCACCCTGGGTTTGGGGGCGGAGGTTTTGGCGGCGGCGGCTTTGGGGGTGGTTTTGGCGGTGCAGGCGGGTTCCGCCCCGGTGGCGCTGGCATGGGTGGTTTTCAGGAAGAAGACCTGAGCGACCTGTTCGGTGGCATGTTTGGCGGAGGTGCCCGCGCACGCCGTGCTGGCCCGCGCAAGGGGGCTGACCGGTCCTTTGCGCTGAATGTCAGTTTTCTGGATGCAGTGAATGGCGCTACGTCACGCGTGAACCTGCCAGATGGCGCAACGCTGGATGTGCGTATTCCCCCCGGTATGGAGGATGGCAAGGTCCTGCGCCTGCGTGGCAAGGGTATGCCCGGCGTGCAGGGTGGCCCCGCAGGGGATGCGCTGATTACAGTGACCGTACTGCCCGATGCCACCTTTACGCGAGAAGGCCCGGACCTGCGGGAAACCCTGCCCGTGGACCTGAAAACCGCAGTGCTGGGTGGCCCCATTATGGTGCCAACACCCACAGGCACGGTTAAAATGAATGTACCCGCAGGCTCCGATACCGGCACCGTGCTGCGCTTGCGCGGCAAGGGTGTGCAGGCTCATGGCGGCAAGGAAGCGGGGAATCTTTACGTGCGGCTGGAGGTCAAGGTTGGCAAGGCCGATGCCGCACTGGAGGCTTTTCTAAAGGACTGGACGCCAGAAAGCGCAGTAAACGCATAATGCGTGCCCCTCCCGCGCGTTAAAACGAGCGGGAGGGGGGATCTGTCTGGCCCGCAGGCCAGTCAGTGGCTCAGGGGTCGTTGCGGTACAGGGGAACGTCCACCTTGTGACCGTTGGTATTGGTGATCAGGATATGCCCTGCGTTAGGGGAGATCAGGGTCATGGTCATGGTGGTGCCATGCTGTGTGCCAGACCAGGATGAACCGGATTTCTGGGCAAGGCTGAACCGGCTTTCACCAATATTGGCGGCATAGACTTCGGGCACATTGACCAAAAGCCGGGCGGCGGGGCCCATGGCCCGGTTGCCAGCAACCGTAAAGGCAGGCACTTCGGCCCGCACGGTCCAGGCACCCATAAAGGTGGCCATGGGGTAGGTGGCCTCTGCCGTGGCGGCTGCGGGTGCGGGGGTAGCCGTATGGGGGGCGGCCATTGCGGGAGCCGCTGCCAGCCCCAGCATGGCGGAACAAAGAAGAATATGTTTCATGTCTGCTTCCGTAGCAAAAAATCAGGTCCGGTCTATGTGGCGTGTTTGGTCAGGTCCCGTCCAGTGCTGGCACCGTGGGGCAGATACCCTGAACTGCTTGACGAACCCCCATGACAGGACCAAAAAAACAGGATCTTTTCCGGTCTGCATGACAACCACGTGGAGAACAGCATCATGAGTGAGCAGGAAACACAAAGCCGTGTTGACGGGGCCGCTCCTCTGCACGATGGGCAGGCACCCGTAGTACAGGCCCCGCAACAGGCGGATGAATCCCAGCCTGCCGCACCCAGCAACGCTGCGGTGCATACGCAAACGCACGAGGCACTGGCCGAGCCGGTGCATGTGCTGCCGGCCTCCAAGCCGGATAATCCTGCCCCCATCCAGCACCCTGTTGCCCCGCCAGCCCATAATCCGGGCATGACGTTCAAGGAATTTTCCCAGATGGCGGGGGCAATGGTTTTTGTAGTCTGCTTTGTAGCCCTTGGGCTGCACGCAATTTACTACGCAGGTTACTAAAAGCGGCCCTGCTCCGGGCCGCTGCTCCGCCTATTCGTGGCGGAGGGTTACAACCAGCACATCGCGGTAAGCCGGGCGGCTGGGGTCCACGGGCTGTACAGGGGTTACGCCGTGGTAAACCCTGTTGTCGTTTACAACGGCTGTGTCCATGGGGTTGGTCAGGGTAAAGCTGCCAACCTGTTTGTGGCCGAGATCGTGGATGGATGTTTCCCCCTGCGCCACGTTTTCCCGCCGTACCATCACCACAAAAACCCAGTCCACGCCATCACGGTGCAGTCCTTCAGGCGTGGGGCGGCCAACGGCATCGGGCCGTGCCTCAATACGGAACTGGTGTATTTCCGTGTGCCATGCGTTGGGCCTGCGCTCTGCGGGGGTCAGGTCCGTTACCACGCGCAGGGCCAGCCGCAATATGGCCATGAGTGCCGGGTGCTCGCCAAGGGCGGGGAGTACGGGTTTAAACCAGCGTTCCACCCCCCCATTAAGGGTATTGTAATCCCGGCTCTGGTAATGGGGCTGGTGTGGTTTGCGCGTTATCGCGCCCTGGGTCAGCGAGAACGTGGCATAGCGCCTGCGCCGGTAGCGCCCGCCATCGGCCATGTAGCGGTCCACGCCCAGATCGTTCCAGCTTGCGGCAAAATCCTCCCACCCCTGCAGGCCCTCGGCCTCCAGTGCGGTCTGCATGGCCTGCGCCTGAAGGAAGGCAAAGCCATCCTCCGCTAAAGGGGTTTCCAGAGTCTGGAGAATGGTGCCCGCAAGGGTGGTCGCAAAAATAGGCTCGGACATGGGATGGGCCTCTTATTCGTCGGCTTTGGGCGGTGCGGCCGGTGGCGTGTTTGCCGTAGGCTGCTGCGCGGGCTGTTGCTCGGTTCTGGCCGGGGCGGGGGCTGCTGGGCCACCTTGCGGCATGGGGGGCATGGCGTCGAGCGCCATATGCAGGGGCACGTTGGGGGGCGTGGTGGAGTAGCTGGTGGGGGTGTAGAACTTGACACCAGCGGCTGCCATACGCAGGGCAATACGGCGGTAGAACTCGCGCTGGACCTTCCACTTCATCATCGGTGCGGTTTTGATGATGCCAACCAGCACAGCACCGTTCCCATCCGAGCTATCCACACCCAGATCGGTATAATCAGAGAAGATCATGGGGCGGAAGGTGTCTTCCTTGCGCATGTCTTCAATGGTTTTCTGCATGATCTTGACGACCTTGCTCGTGTCTTCGCTCAGGTCCAGCGTCTGGCGCACAATAATCTGGTTAAAGCCGCGCGCCGTGTTGGCAATGGAGGTCACGGAGGAGAACGGGATAATATGCAGGTCCCCGTCAAACGACCGGACGCGCAGGGTGCGGATGGAAAGATGTTCAACCGTACCGGCAATGCCACCCGTTGTAACCCAGTCCCCCACCTGAATGGCGTCCTCTGCCAGCATGAAAAAGCCGGTGATCACGTCTTTGACAAGGCTTTGCGAACCAAAGGACAGGCCAACACCCAGAATACCCGCACCCGTAAGCAGCGGTGTGACGTTGATCCCGATTTGCGAGAGTGTGGTAACGGCCACAAAAATAATGATCACGGCCAGCAGCACCGTGCGGATAATGGGGAGCACGGTACGCAGCCTTGCGGCCCGTGCCTCCTGCGCACTGGCCGAATAGCGCGAGATCTGCTTGTTCAGAATACTGTTCACTGTCTCCCATGCCACAGCGGCAATGGTCATGCCGATCAGCAGGCAGGCCGCAGCCCCGACCAGACGCAGCCCAAGGGCTGAGTGGAGGAAGAAGTCAAAGGTGGGAATGCTCCAGCTTTGTGCAACGCAGATCGCGGTGGTCAGGATAATGGCAATGGTGATGATCTTGCGCACGAACGGGTAGTAAAAATCCGCCCGTTTCTGCAGGTCAGGATACTGGGCCTGCAATTCCGGGCCAACGCGGAACAGCCGGTCCTGCAACCCGTAAACCAGCAGTGCAAGAACGCGGGAGACAATCAGGCACAGGAAGTTCAGCAATGTGCCATGCAATATCCACTGGTATCCCCCCTTCAGGTGGGCTGCCCAGACAAACCACAACGCCATGTCCAGAAAAATAACCGGCACCCACCACAGCTTGGCCAGCGTGCCAGCAAACGCCCACAGGGCATTTTTGCGCAGCCCCGGAGAGGGCTGGAGTGCGCGGGCCACAATATGGCGGATACGCCAGATAAAGGCGGCAATCAGCAGGTGTTCGATCAGCACCACACCGCGCATCATGGCTTCCACCCCTCGCGTATCCAGATCAAACTCCCGCCCCAGAATGGACAGGCAGATCACAATGGACGGGGCTGCGACCAGCACGTTCCACCACCGGGTCAGCAGCCGGGCCGTGTCATCTGGCATGGGCAGCAGGCGGATGGCGGGCGAGCGCGGGACCAGAACGGTCTCGACAATCAGGTAAAGGCCGCGGGCAATGGCGTAGGCGTTAACCAGAGTCAGTGCCACGGTGCGGGCCTGATCGGTGGAGGTCAGGAACTCCGCGCCAAGGTAGCCAAGCAGCAGGCATACCCCAACCGGCAGCAGTTTGAGCAGGAAGTGCATGGCATTGTAGGGAATGCGCACAAGGTAGCGGAGCACTTCGTTCCCGCGGCGCTGGTCTTTTTCGCGCGTTTGGGTCGTGTCTGCATCTGTGGCGCTGTCCGCATCGGCCACGGCTGCGGTTTCGGTCGGTGTGTCGCGGTTTATGGTCTGAGCTTCTGCCTGCCGGGCCTCGCGCGCCTCGGCCATTTTTTTGACCGAGGTCAGGGGGCGGCGCAGGCCAATGCTGGTTGCCCGCTCGGCCACAAGGGCCAGAGCAATAATCAGCAGGGCGCGGCCAAAGGAATCCAGCAGGGACTGGCGGGACTGCGGGTTCTGCACCTCATGGCGGAACCATGTGCCAACAGAGCCCAGATCGGTAAACAGGCTGGTAAAGTTGTCCACGTACTCGGTGGCCGTGTTGCCCAGATCATCAAGTTCCGAGTGCACGGAATTGTCTATGACCGCAGGTGTGGCGCTGGAGGCGGCAGAAGCCTTGGAGGCAGCACCGGCCGGGGCTGCGGGCAGCCCTTTGGCCATAAGAGAGAGCGTTTTGGAAAATTCGGCGCGCTTTTGCGGGTCGTTCAGCACGTTCAGCAGTTGCTGGGCATCCTGCTGGCTCAACCCGCCTGCCTGCACGGCGGCAGGGCTGTCAGCCAGAGCGCGCGCGGTGGGGAGCAGGCCCCAGCCGAGCAGGAGAATAAGGCAACTTTTGAAAATCCAGGAGAAAAAGAAAAACCGGTCCCGGCTTTGTGCGGTCATGACCTGCCCTGTCCTTTGCTGAACGGTCTGGGGGTTTTGCGCTACGCGCCTGATATTGCCCGCAGGGTAGGAGGCAAATCAGGCGGTATCAAGACCGGCAACCGGTTCAACTGTTATTCGGGCAGGCGGGTGGGCTTAGTTGTGGGGTGGAAAAGGGGCAATCTGGGCGGGTTTTGTGTGCCGCAGGACCAGTGTGCCCGCCATCATGTCATGCAGCCCCTGCTTGCGTTGGGTGAACGCAACCATCAGCACCCCGATGTAAAGTAGGGGGAAGGACAGAAACGCCTTGATAACAAACCGCAGCAGCGCACGCGGATGCGAAATCTGTTCCCCCTGAAGCGTAACCACTTCCAGCCCGAACAGCCGCTTGCCCGGCGTTGCCCGGAACGAGGAGGCTTCGAACATAACGCAGTACACCATGGGCAGCAGACTGAGCACAATGCCGAACGTATGCCATTCCGACCCCGCATGCAGGTGCGGGATCAGCACGGAAATGGGGTTTGCATGCGGGAGCGATGTTGCGGCGATGTTCACCACATCCACCGTCTGGCTGGAGGTATCGGGGATGGGCAGTTCTTCCCAGTCCACATTAATTTTGGGGCCAAAAAACAGGCTGAGAATACCTTCAGCCGTGCTCAGGATGACCGCATCAATCAAAAATGCCCAGACACGCCACCAGAACCCTGCGTAAACCCATACATCGGGCTGCGGCTGTGGTGTGTTCCATGCTCCGGACCCGGCAGGTTGGGGTTGCGGTGTTGCGCCCCAGCCGGGCGGAGGCGTAATGCTGGCCATGGTCAGGCTCCCTGATGTGCCGCGAAAAGGCAGGTCATCTGTAAAAAACGGAACACTCAGCTACGGTACGAGCCGTTGATGTCGATATAGCCGTGTGTCAGGTCACAGCTCCATGTGCGGGCCGTGCCCTGGCCAAGCCCCAGGTCAACTGCAATATCAATTTCCTGCCCCTTCATGTGGGCGACCACGGGTGTTTCGTCATACCCTTCGGTTACGGTGCCATCCCGGGCAATGCAGACGCCGCCAATGGATACGCTCAGCGTGTCCCGGTCAGCAGGTTCGCCACATTTGCCAACGGCCATGACCACACGGCCCCAGTTGGCGTCTTCCCCCGCAATGGCGGTCTTGACCAGTGGGGAGTTGCCAATGGCCATGGCCACACGCCAGGCGGATTCGTCCGATACCGCTCCGCTGACCGTAATGGTCATGAGCTTGGTTGCACCCTCCCCATCACGGATGACCAGCAGGGCCAGTTCGCGCAGCAGGTCGTTCAGGGCGGTCCTGAAATCGGCCAGAGCGGGGTCGTGCAGGGCATCCACCGTGTCGGCCACGGGGGCATTGCCCGCAGCACCGGTGGCAAACAGCAGAACCATGTCCGATGTGGACGTATCGGAATCGACCGTAATGCAGTTGAAGGTGGTTTTAACCCCGGTGCCCAGCAGGGTTTGCAGCACGGAGGCTGGCAGGGCCGCATCCGTTGCAACAAAGGACAGCATGGTGGCCATGTCGGGCGCGACCATGCCACTGCCTTTGGCCATGCCCTGAATAACCACATCCGTGCCGTTGATCCGTGTTTTGCGGATGGCGGCCTTGGGGAAGGTATCCGTGGTCATGATCCCACGTGCAGCAGCCTCCCACCCCGTTTCGGACAGAGCGGCATGCAGTGCGGGCAGGGCGGTGGTAATGCGCTCGGCAGGCAGAATTTCCCCAATAACCCCGGTGGAGGCCAGATAGACGGCATCGGGCGAGCAGCCTGTTACTTCGGCGGCGGCCTGTGCCGTGGCCTCGCATGTCTGGCGGCCGGCGCGGCCGGTGAACACGTTAGCGTTACCAGCGTTAACCACCAGTGCGCGGGCCTGCCCGCTGGGCAGAATGGCGCGGCACCAGTCCACCGGCGCGCCGGGGCATTTGGATTTGGTAAACACGCCGGCAACCGTGGTGCCGGGTGCAAATTCGGCCAGCACCAGATCGGTCCGGCCCTTGTAGCGAATACCTGCCGCAATGGCGCCAAGCCTTACTCCACGAACAATGCCAAGCTCAGGCATTGGCTGGGCAAGGGGAGAAACGGGGAGAGACTGCGCCATCTGGCGGTATCCTTGGTAGATGTCAGCCCCGGTCCACCACAGAACATTCTGGGGCGGGCCGGGGCTGTTGTCGGTTGGAGTATCTTACTTTTTAGGTGCTGCGGGCGTATCGGCCAGCGGCTTGCCCGTGGTGGGGTCAAAACGCACGATCTTGACACCGGCTGTGGCTTTTTCCACGGCCTGACGCACGTATTTCTGGATCAGGGCCTGACGGATCTTGTCATGCACGGCGTCAAGCGTGGGGGTCGGGTCCGTGCGTGTGTCCAGTACCTGAATAACGTGGAAGCCATACTGGCTCTGCACGGGTTTGGTGCTGATTTCGCCCTTTTTCATGGCAAAGGCTGCATCGGAGAAGGCAGGGATCATGTCGCCCTTTTTAAACCAGCCAAGGTCACCACCGTTCTGGGCGGCACTGCCTTTGTCGGTCGAGACTTCGGCAGCCAGCTTACCAAAGTCCGCGCCACCTTGCAGCTTCTTGATAACGTCGTTGGCTTCGGCTTCGGTCTTGACCAGAATGTGGCGTGCGTGAACTTCCTGCTCGGCAGGCTTGCCCACGTAGTTTTCGTTATAATACTGCTTGATGGACTCATCAGACAGGTGAGGCATCACCTGCTGGGACAGCCATGCGTTCTGGAGTGCGTTGTCCGCTGCTGTCTGCATCAGCTTCTGGGTGTCGGGCTTTTTGTTCAGCCCTTCCTTCTGCGCTGCAATCAGGATGGCCTTCTGGTCTGCCAGCTGGTTGACCAGCATGGGGTAGATCAGGGTGGTGGGGAGCTGGCGCATCTGCGGTGGCATGGTGCCCATGGCGTTCTGCACATCGGCAACGGTGATTTTTTCACCATTAACGGTGGCCACAACCGTGTTCGGGTCTGTGGGCTGTGCAGGTGCCGTGGAGGCCGCCGGAGCTGGTGCTGCCGCAAAGGAGGGAGCGCACAGCATGGAGGAACCGAGCAGGGCAGTAGCTGCCAACCCGAACGCGTAGGGAATAAACCGCATAGGACAAAACCTTAAAGTCGGTAAAAAACAGTTCGATATGTATGAAGGAGGCTACCCGCCCCGGCAACCCCTGTTTCGTTCGGATATGGGGGCTGGACGGTAAGCTTGGTTGACCGAACCCCTGCCCGGTCCTATTTTGCAGGGCAAGCCACGCAAAACGCCTGTGTCTTTCGCCCTGTCCCGCATCATTTTTGCGGGATGATTGAGGGTGGGGAGCAAGGCCGCACTGTTCTGGAAAGGTGTTCATGCTTTCACGCTTCGTCCGCGCCCTGTTCGGCACAGCCAATGACCGGACGCTCAAGGCATTCCAGCGCCGTGTGTCGGAAATTAACGCACTGGAGCCTCAGATTCAGGCTCTGGATGATGCTGCCCTGGCAGCCAAAACCATAGAGTTCAGGGACCGGCTGGCCAAAGGTGCCACGCTGGATGACCTGCTGCCCGAGGCCTTTGCCGTCACGCGTGAGGCCTCGCGCCGCGTGCTGGGCATGCGCCATTTTGACGTGCAGCTGATCGGCGGCATGGTCCTGCACTCCGGCCGCATTGCGGAAATGCGCACGGGGGAAGGCAAAACGCTGGTGGCAACGCTGGCTGTGTATCTGAGCGCCCTTTCCGGCAAGGGTGTGCATGTGGTCACGGTCAATGATTATCTTGCCTCGCGCGATGCGGCGGAAATGGGGCAGCTCTATACATTTCTGGGGCTGACCACGGGCGTTATCGTGCCCAACATGCCTGATGAGCAGCGCCGTCAGGCCTACGCGGCAGACATTACCTACGGCACGAACAACGAGTTCGGGTTCGACTACCTGCGCGACAACATGAAGTACCAGCTGAACGAAATGGTTCAGCGGCCCTTCCACCACGCCATTGTGGACGAGGTGGACTCGATCCTGATTGACGAGGCGCGGACCCCGCTCATTATCTCCGGCCCGGCGGAAGACAGTTCCGACCTGTATCGCTCGGTGGATAGCGTTGTCGCCCGGCTGGTGCAGGACGAAACCGCATACGAAAAAGACGAAAAGTTCCGCACGGTCATCCTGACCGATGCCGGATCGGATGCGGTGGAACTGCTGCTGCGTGAAGAAGGCGTGCTGGATGAGGGCGGGCTGTACGACCTGCACCACGTGGCCGTTGTGCACCATGTCATGCAGTCCCTGCGCGCACATACCCTGTTTGCGCGCGATGTGGATTACATCGTGCGTGACGGCAAGGTTGTGATTATTGACGAGTTTACCGGCCGCATGATGGAAGGCCGCCGGTATTCCGATGGTCTGCACCAAGCACTCGAAGCCAAGGAACACGTGGAAGTCCAGCAGGAAAACCAGACGCTGGCCTCCATTACCTTCCAGAACTTCTTCCGTCTTTATCCCCGCCTTTCGGGCATGACCGGCACGGCCATGACCGAAGCCGATGAATTTGCCGAAATCTATAATCTGGATGTGGTGGCCATTCCCACCAACCGCCCCGTAGCCCGCAAGGATGAGGACGACGAGGTTTACCTGACAGAGGCGGAAAAATTTGCCGCCGTTGTCAAGCTGATCAACGAGGTGCACCAGCGCCAGCAGCCCATTCTGGTCGGCACCACCTCGATTGAGAAGAGCGAGGCCCTGTCTGCCCTGCTCAAGAGCGAGAACATTCCCCACCACGTGCTCAATGCCCGCTTCCATGAGATGGAGGCCAAGATTGTGGCGCAGGCTGGCGCACCGGGGTCCATTACCATTGCCACCAACATGGCTGGCCGCGGGACGGACATCAAACTCGGCGGCAATGTGGAAATGCTGATCGCCCAGCAGCTTGGCGATATGGAAGACACGCCCGAACGCGCCGCTGCGGAGCAGGAAATCCGCGACCGCGTAATCCGTGACCACGCTACGGTGCGTGAGGCCGGTGGGCTGTACGTTATCGGCACGGAACGGCATGAAAGCCGCCGGATCGACAACCAGCTGCGTGGCCGTGCGGGCCGGCAGGGGGACCCAGGGAACTCCAAGTTCTTTATTTCGCTTCAGGATGACCTGATGCGGATTTTCGGCTCCGACCGTATGGGCAGCATGTTCCAGAAGATGGGCATGCAGGAAGGCGAGGCCATTGTTCACCCATGGCTGAGCAAGGCGCTGGAACGGGCGCAGAAAAAGGTCGAAGCCCGTAACTTCGACATGCGCAAGAACACGCTCAAATATGATGACGTGATGAACGACCAGCGCAAGGAAGTATATGCCCAGCGCCGCGAATTCATGGCGCAGGATGACGTATCCGCAATTGTGGCCGATGCGCAGGACGATGTGACCGATATGCTGGTTGCACGCCACATCCCCGAAAAATCCTTTGCCGAGCAATGGGATGTTGAGGGGCTGACCCAGCAGGTCCACAAGACGTTTGGCCTTGACCTGCCAATTGCCGACTGGGCGCGTGAAGACGGAATGGATGCCGAAGGCGTGGCCGACCGGATCAGTCAGGCGGTTACCCAGTCTCAGGCCGCGCGGGCAGCCAATATTGGCCCCGACCTGATGCGGTTTATTGAAAAGCAGATCCTGCTGACAACGTATGATGCGGTCTGGAAAGAGCACCTGCACGCGCTGGACCAGCTCCGTCAGGGCATTGGCCTGCGCGCATACGGGCAGAAAGATCCGCTGAACGAATACAAGCATGAAGCCTTCCAGCTCTTTACCTTCATGCTTGAGGAAATGCGCCAGCGCGTAGCATCGCTCATGGCGCATGTGGAGGTCTCGCCTCCACCGATGGAAGACCCCTTTGCAGACACGGCGGCCATTCATGCTGACCCCGAAGTTGCAGGGTATGCCTCGGAACCGGGTACCGGGCTTACGCCGGGTGCCGCGCCGGAAATGGCCGTGCCCATCGGGGGCAGCGCCATTATGCCGGATGATCCGTCCAGCTGGGGAGAAACCCCCCGCAACGCGCCATGCCCATGCGGATCGGGCAAAAAATACAAGCATTGCCACGGGCAGCTCGGCTGAACACGGCCCACCCGGGGCAGGACAGGTAAGGTTAAGGAATATGGCTGGTCATTCCCAGTTCAAGAACATTATGCACCGCAAGGGTGCGCAGGATGCCAAGCGCGCCAAGCAGTTTGGCAAGATTATCCGCGAGCTGACCGTAGCCACACGCTCCGGCCTGCCCGACCCCAACTCCAACCCGCGCCTGCGTGCAGCGATTGTTGCGGCGCGTGATGTGAACATGCCCAAGGACACCATTGAGCGTGCGATCAAAAAGGCATCGGGTGGCGCTGGTGGCGATGACTACGTGGAAATGCGCTACGAAGGCTACGGCCCTGCAGGTGTGGCGGTTATTGTGGAAGCCCTGACGGACAACCGCAACCGCACGGCATCGGAAGTGCGCGCAGCATTTTCCAAAAGCGGCGGCTCCATGGGGGAAACCAATTCCGTCTCCTTCATGTTCCGCAGGCTGGGGGTGATTACCTACCCCGCATCCGTTGCTTCGGAAGATGACATGCTCGAAGCGGCTATTGAGGCCGGGGCCGAAAACGTGGTTTCGACCGATGCAGGGCATGAGATTACGTGCGAGGTCGAATCCTTCTTTGCGGTCAAGGACGGGCTGGAAGCCCGGTTTGGTGAGGCCGAAAGCGGCAAGCTGGACTGGCGGCCTGAAAACACCGTGACACTGGATGAGGAAAAGGCCCGGAGCCTGTTCAAGTTCCTTGATGTTCTGGAAGACAATGATGACGTCCAGAACGTTTATGCCAATTTTGACCTGCCGGATGATCTGGCGGAAAAACTGTCGGCCTGATTGTGGTACGTCTGCTCGGCATTGATCCCGGCCTGCGCTTTACAGGGTGGGGCGTGATTGATGTTGAGGGCAACAGGCTCCGGCATGTGGAAAATGGCGTTATTGCCACCAATAGTGCAGAGAGCGTGCCAGACAGGCTTAAAGTCCTGCACGATAATCTGCATTGGCTGATAGAGCGCCTCCAGCCCGCAGAAGCAGCGGTGGAGGAAACCTACGTCAACCGCAACGGGGCTGCTACGCTCAAGCTGGGTTATGCCCGTGGCGTGGCCCTGCTGGCCCCCGCCCTTGCCGGGCTGAGCGTGGCCGAATACGGCGCGCTTGCGGTTAAAAAAGCGGTGGTTGGCACCGGCTCGGCAGATAAAAAACAGGTGGAAATGATGGTGCGCAGGCTCCTGCCGGGGGTGGAGGTCATACGGGCGGATGCGTCCGATGCACTGGCCGTGGCCATCTGCCATGCCCACCACAGGGCCAGCGCCCGCCACATTGCAGCCGGAGTGCGCATGGCATGATTGCGTTTTTATGCGGACTTGTCATTCAGGTGGATCTGGGCAGTTGCGTGGTGGATGTGAATGGCGTGGGCTATCTGGTAGCCGCGTCCACCCGCACTCTGGCAGCCCTGCCCAACCCGCCTGAAAAGGCCCGGATTCTGATCGAAACCGTGGTGCGTGAGGACGCGATCCTGCTTTACGGTTTTTCCGAAAGTGCGGAGCGTGAGTGGTTCCGCCTGCTTACGGGTGTGCAGGGAGTTGGGGCCAAGGTGGCGCTGGGTATTTTGTCCGCTCTCTCGGCGAGTGATCTGGTGGCAGCCCTGACCACGGCAGACAAGGCCACCCTTATGCGCGCACCGGGTGTGGGTGCGCGGCTGGCCGAGCGGATTTTGACCGAACTGCGCGACAAGGCAGGTAAAATGCCCGGCAGCAAGGGCGGTTTTAGTGTGCCGGTCATGGCAACCCCTGTTGGCAGCATAGAGGCCGATGCTCTTATGGCATTGGCAGGTCTGGGCTTCCGGCGCATGGAGGCAGCCCCCGTTGTGCGCCGCATTATGGACGCCAGTGGGCCGGAAGCCACGCTGGACACGGTGCTGCGTGACAGCTTGAAAGACCTTGCCCGATGAGCCCCGAATTTACCCCCGAGCGCGAGATTGACGCGACCCGGCAGGGGGAGGATGTGGGGGAGGCCGCCTTACGGCCACAAACTCTTTCCGATTTCACGGGGCAGCAAGCCAGCCGCGAAAACCTGTCCGTTTTTATTCATGCCGCCCGCAACCGGGGGGAGGCGCTGGACCATGTTCTGCTGCATGGCCCGCCGGGTCTGGGCAAAACCACACTGGCCCAGATTGTGGCGCGCGAACTGGGGGTGGGGTTCCGTGCTACATCCGGCCCCGTTATCCAGCGTGCGGGTGATCTGGCGGCTATTCTGACCAACCTGCAACCGCGGGATGTGCTGTTTATTGACGAAATCCATCGTCTTCAGCCCGCGATTGAGGAAATTCTCTACCCTGCCATGGAGGATTTCCAGCTCGATCTGATTATTGGCGAAGGCCCGGCAGCGCGCTCCGTGCGGATTGACCTGCCCCCCTTTACGCTGGTTGCGGCCACCACCCGTGCCGGGTTGCTGGCGACACCTTTGCGTGACCGCTTTGGCATTCCGCTCCGTCTGGTGTTTTACACGCCGGAGGAACTGGCGCGCATTGTGGCGCGTGGGGCGGACAAGCTGGGGTTTGCCCTGTCCGCCGGTGGGGCTATGGAAATTGCACGCCGCTCGCGGGGGACACCCCGTATTGCAGGGCGTCTGCTACGCAGGGTGCGTGATTTTGCCTCTCTCTCCGTGCCAGAGGGGCAGGTGGTTGAGGTTGATGTGGCCGATGCAGCCCTGACCCGGCTGGAAGTGGATGGTCTGGGGTTGGACGGCATGGACCGGCGTTACCTGCGGCGCATAGCAGAGTACCATCACGGTGGCCCCGTTGGGGTGGAAACACTGGCTGCAGCTCTGGCCGAATCGCGTGATACGCTGGAAGATGTGATTGAGCCTTTTCTTATTCAGGAAGGGCTGGTCCTGCGCACAAGCCGGGGCCGTGTGCTGGGCGAGCGTGGCTGGCGGCATCTTGGCTTGACGCCTCCGCCCCGACCGGAAAACACTGCCGGACCCCAGATGGATTTTCTGGCGGATGATGAGGAAGCTCCATGAGCAGCCACTCCATAGATTTTCGCGTTTATTATGAAGATACGGATGCAGGGGGCATTGTGTACCATGCCCGGTATCTGGCGTTTGCCGAGCGGGCGAGAACCGAGGCCATTCGCAGCTGCGGCATGCCTGCCTCGGGCCTTTTGCATGATTACGGGCTTGTGTTTGTGGTGCGTGACGCCAGACTGACCTACCGCATGCCCCTGCGGCTGGATGATGTGCTGACCGTTACAACACGGCTGACATCCCTGCGTGCGGCCAGTTGCCGGCTGGAACAGATTGTAACCCGCGGGGCCGATGTTGCGGCCGAGGTGGATGTAGGTCTGGCATGTGTGCGCGCAGCAGATGGGCGTCCTGCCCGATTTCCGCCTTTATGGCATGATCTTCTAAGCCGGTTGGCACCAAAGGACTAAAAGCGCCTCTTCTGCTTTTTTACGGAAAACAGTAAGAAGCAGCAGTGTTGGGCCGTGAGGAATCTCGCCCGAGTCGGAGACTGGTGGCCCGCAACGGGTGCAGAGGCAGGAGGCATTATTGGATCGTGCGGTTGATGCGGCAAATCTCGGCGTAAGCGCGGCGGGAGACCTGTCGGTTTGGGCGTTGTTTATGAACGCCTCGCTTGTGGTCAAGCTGGTTATGCTGGGGCTGCTTTTGTGCTCCATTATGGTCTGGGCCATTATTATCGACAAGTTTGTGACAATCCGGCGGATCAACCGCGCGGCTTCGGGGTTTGAGGACCGGTTCTGGTCCGGTGGCAGCCTTGATGACCTGTACGAAAGCGATGGCGCAAAGCCCGTAAGCCCGATGGCCGCCGTGTTTGGCGCAGCCATGGGGGAATGGCGGCGTTCAGCCCGTATTCCGGGGGTGGATCTGGTGCGTGGTGGGGTCAAGGAGCGCGTGGACCGCGCCATTGGCATTACCATCACGCGGGAGATGGACCGCCTGCGCCGCTGGGTGATCTTTTTGGCAACCGTGGGGCCGGTCGCTCCGTTTGTGGGCCTGTTTGGCACGGTGTGGGGGATCATGCATTCCTTCAGCTCCATTGCGGCAGAACACAACACCAACCTGAGCGTTGTGGCTCCCGGTATTTCCGAGGCGCTGTTTGCAACCGCCATTGGCCTGCTGACCGCCATACCCGCCTATGTGGCCTATAACGTGATCAGCAACAGCATGGACCTGTTTGAGGACCGCCTGGAAGGATTCGGCACCGAGTTTGCCGCCATTCTCTCCCGCCAGTCTGAAGAAAGGGTCTGAGCATGGCTATGTCGTCTGGTGGGAGCGGGCGCCGCCGCAGGCGTCCGATGGCCGATATTAACGTAACGCCCATGGTCGATGTCATGCTGGTGCTGCTGATCATCTTCATGGTCACATCTCCCATGATGACCAGCGGCGTGAATGTTGACCTGCCCAAAACCGACGCCCGGCCCGTAAACTCGGATACAAAGCCGATTACGGTGTCCATCAAGGCGGATGGGGCCCTTTTTCTGGGGGATGAGCCGGTCACAGCGGAACAGCTTGTGGCCCAGCTCAAGGCAGCTGCGAACAATGACACCGAGCACCGCATTTTTGTGCGTGGTGACGCCCATATTGATTATGGGCAGGTCATGCAGGTCATGGGTCAGATTACCGCAGGTGGATTTACACATGTGGCTCTGCTGGCGCAGCAACCCGCCAGCTCCGGGCAATAAGCCATCCGGTCGGGTGGAGAGGTACGAACACGATGCCTATGGCACGGCCACGCCGGTCTGATCAGCTTTTGCTCAGGCGGTCTCTTTATGTGTCAGGTGCGGCGCATATCGCAGCACTTGTGGCACTGCTGATCTCCCTGCCGCCGCCAAAGCCGCCGGAAGAACCGCCACAGCCAACGGTCGAGATGGAGTTCGAGCCATCAGACGCGCAGGATGGAGGCCCCTCTGCCAAGGCTGAAAAGCCTGCAGATGAGCCGCGTCCGCCTGCTCCCGCCGTGCAGGATGCTCCTCCCACGCCCGAGCCGCCCAAGGACGTGCCGAACGAGGAGCCCCCACCACCGCCCCCGCCGCCTCAGGCTGTGCCGCCCCCGCCCCAGGCGGAGGCTGAACCGCTGCCGGACGTGCCCCTGCCCCCCAAGGCGGAGGAACCCTCGCCAGAGGCGGTCAAGACGCCCCCATCCCCCCCGGCGCCGCTCAAGCCGTCTACCAGCGTGGCACCCCCATCCCCCATGACGCAGCAGACGGATACGCTGCCCGACATGGTGGTGCCCTCGCATCTGACGCAGCCCAACAAGGCCAAGAAGAGCGAGCCGGACACACATTCGCTGCTGGAAACGCTGGATACCTTCCGCTCGGACCAGAAGCAGACACACGCCCCCAAGGCGCGGGCCAACCCGCTTGCCGGTGGGGCGCCTAACGGGGGTGGATCACCCGTGGGCAGTAACATTACGGGCAGCCTGAGCGTTGGGCAGCAAAAGGCCATTGGGGCATCCGTCCGCCGTTGCTATTCGGAAGATACGGCGGCCAAGGACTATGCCAGTTTTGTGGCCCATCTGGTTGTAACCGTGGATGCAACGGGCGAGGCACGGATTGTGCAGTTTGCCCCGGAAACACAGGCCCGTATGAGTGCGGATGCGTCTTACCGTGCTCTGGCCGAGCGTGCCCGCGCGGCCGTGTTAAGCCCCACATGCGCCAAACTGCCGATTCCCAAGGAGCTTCTTGGGCAGCCCCGGCAACTCAAATTTGTCTTCAGGCCTTAAAAGCAGGCCACACGGAGGAAAACACATGCTGATGAGTACCCGGCCTCTTATTTCCGATCAGGAAGCAGATGCTCTGGTGGGCGCGCTGCGCCGCCGTACCCTGCTTGGCGCAAGCGTTGCCGCAGGGGGCATTCTGGCCACTCCGCTGGCTGCTTTTGCCGCCACAGCCGCGCCAGAAGCCGAAATTACGGTAGATCAGGCCCGCACGGCTCCTATCCCCATTATCATCCCCGATTTTGGGGGCGGTCTTGGCCAGCAGATGGCCGAGGTACTGACCAACGACCTGAACAATACGGGCCTGTTCAAGGTTATTCCCGGCTCGTCCACTGCCGCCAAACCCGACTTTGCCACCGCCAAGGGCCTTGGCGCGCATGCGCAGGTTACGGGGAGCGTTACGGGGAGTGGCGCATCCGTGCGGGTGGAAATCCGGCTGTGGGATGTGCTGAGCCAGCAGCAGATTCAGGGGACGGCCTACACAACATCCTCCGCCAACTGGCGGCGTATCGCCCATATTGTGGGTGATGTGATTTACGAGCGGATGCTGGGTGAAAAAGGGTATTTTGATACCCGTATCGCCTTTATTTCCCGCTCTGGTCCGCGTGGGCACCAGCGTACACGGCTGGCCATTATGGACCAGGATGGCGCCAATGCCCGCATGCTCACGGCCGGGAACTGGCTGACGCTGACGCCCCGCTTCAGCCCTGCCAAGGATCAGGTCGCCTTTATGTCCTACGCCAATAACCGGCCGCGGGTGTATCTGTTCGACCTCAATACCGGTCGGCAGCAGATTCTGGGTGATTTTCAGGGGATTTCGTTCGCGCCGCGCTTCTCGCCCGATGGGCGTTCGGTCCTGCTGTCCGTCACCCGTAATGGTGGGTCGGACCTGTATTCGGTCGATCTGGCCTCGGGCGCGCGCAGGCAGCTTACGGCTTCGGGCGCGATTGACACCAGCCCGTGCTACAGCCCGGACAGCTCGCAGATTGTTTTCAACTCCGACCGGGGCGGCAGCCCGCAGCTGTACATCATGCCCGCAGGCGGGGGGAACGCGCAGCGCATTTCCTACGGGCAGGGTACCTATGGCTCCCCCGTATGGTCCCCTCGTGGGGACCTGATCGCCTTTACCCGCATTGCCGGGGGCATGTTCTCCCTTGGGGTCATGCAGCCTGATGGCACGGGTGAGCGGATCATGACCGAAGGCTTTACGGTGGAAAGCCCGAGCTTCTGCCCCAACGGGCGCGTGCTGGCCTATTGCCGCCAGAGCCGCGCCGGCGCGGGTGGGAGCGGATTCAGTTCCATTATCGGCATGGTCGATATTACGGGCTTTAACGACCGCGTTATTCCGACGCCAGAAGGGGCATCCGACCCGGCATGGTCCCCCCTGAACGGGTGAAGGATTATTCTCCCGCCCGGCTTTGGGGCGGGAGAAGTTTTCATAATTCCGCCCTAATTTTCTTTATAATTTCGTAATTTAGGGTTATTGTGCTTGGGGCCGGGGTGTGTTGTTTGGGTATCAGTCAAGGTATGGCTGGTATGAGAAACAGAGAACATGCTTGACCGGCCGCATAAGCTATGGCTTACGGCGGAATGGTCTCCAAAATTCGTCGGCTCTTCGAAGGGTTCGGAGGGGAGCAGAAGAATACGCGGAGATACAAGGTTATTAACTTCTTTTTCTCCGAATAGCCCTAAGGCTAATTCTCAGGATCCGACACATGAGACTGAAAGTTGTTGCTGCGCTTGGTATGGTTGCTCTTCTGTCAGCCTGTGCGCACGAAAATGCAAACACGGGTGCTTCCACCGGCGCGGCTGTTCAGCCGTCTGGCCCGGTGCCGGGCAGCGAAGCTGATCTGGTCGCCAACGTGGGGGACCGCGTATTCTATGACCTGAACAAGAGCGGCCTGAGCGCAGACGCCAAGACCACCCTGCAGAAGCAGGCTGACTGGCTTGCAAAGTATCCGCAGGTGAACGTTGAAGTTGCAGGCAACTGCGATGACCGCGGCACCGAAGAATACAACATTGCTCTGGGTCAGCGCCGTGCAAACGCCGCTCGTGACTACCTGGTGGCAAAAGGCGTGACCTCTTCGCGCATCTCCACCATCTCCTACGGTAAAGACCGCCCCACCGCTCTGGGCGACACCGAAGAAGCATGGGCACAGAACCGTAACGCCATTACGGCTGTGAAGTAAGATTTTCAGACATTATCTGAAATCTGACTGATTAAACGGAACAGGCCGGGCCCAAAAGCCCGGCCTGTTTTGTATTTCGTGTCTTGTTTTGCGGGACGGAATGATGGAATTCTTGCCCGTTTCTTATCGATGGGGTGAGGTTTTCAATGAAGTCCCGGGTTAAAGCAGTACGCGTTGTCCGCCATGGTCTGGTGCTTTCGGGCCTGGTGGCCGTGCTTATGGGCACAACCAGCCCCATGGGCCATGCACAGGATGTTACCAGCCGGGAAGGCATTGCCCTTCAGGACCAGATTCTTGCCCTCAAACAGGCCATGAGCCAGATGCAGGCCTCCCAGAGCGAGGGCGGGGCACCTCCCCCCCCATCTGCCTCTGCTGGTGGGTCATCGGCTGTGAATGGGGATCTGGTCTCCCAGTTGCTGGAACGGGTCAGCACGCTGGAACAGCAGCAGCGCGACATGCGTGGCGAAATTGACCAGCTGACCAATGACCTCCAGCAAAAAACAGCAGCGCTGTCCAAGCAGGTTGCGGATAGCCAGTTTGCCGCGCAGGCTGGGGCAGGGGGCAGTGCAGCCCCGGCAGCCGCAGCCTCTGCAGAGCCTGCGGCACGCCCCACCACACCCGATGCCCTATTGAGCGCGGGCAAGGCTGCCCTGCAAAAGCGGGATTACGATACCGCGCATGACAATGCCGAGGCCGCCCTTAAAAGTGCCAAAGGGGCATTCAAGGTGGATGCGCAGTTCCTGCTGGCCCAGTCCCTTGCCGGGCAAAAGCAGTATCGGCAGTCTGCCGTGGCGTATTACGATGCGTATCGTCAGTCACCCAAAAGCGCTCGGGCGCCTGATGCCCTGCTGGGTGTAACGGCCTCGCTTCTGGCGCTGGGGGACAAAAAATCCGCGTGTGAAGCACTGGGCAAGCTGAATAACGAGTTCCCGTCCCCCGCACCCCGCGTGGCCCATGCGGCGGAAATATACGGGCGTAAGGGTGGCTGTAACTAATGCTCCAGCACGTACCCTCGGGTTATCGGGGGTAGGGGGATTGCCGGTCCGGTTTGAACAGCGCCCGGTTTTTTCTGACCAGCCGGTTCCGCCGCAATGGTTTGCCGCATTGCTGGACACCCTTGGCCCGTGGGGTGCGGATGCACCGGGGAGCCCCCCGGTTGCACTGGCTGTTTCTGGTGGGGGGGACAGTCTGGCGCTGGCATGGCTGGCCCGGCACTGGCGGCGCAATCTGCTGGCCCTTGTGGTGGACCACGGGTTACGCCCCGAATCCGGGGCAGAGGCCCGGCTTACGGTGGAGCGCCTGCACGCCATGGACGTGCCCGCCCGCCTGATAACCCTGACCGACCTGACCAAAGGCCCTGCCATGGCCGCACGGGCGCGTAAGGCCCGCTATGCCCGCATGGTGCAGGCCTGCCAGCAGGCTGGCTGTGTGGACTTACTCCTTGGCCATCAGGCGGATGATCAGGCCGAAACCGCATGGATGCGTTCCAACGCGGGGAGCGGGCCGGATGGGCTGGCAGCCATGGGCTGGATCAGCCACACGCCGGATGTGCGGCTGGTAAGGCCATTACTGGGCGTTTCCCGCGTGGCCTTGCGCCAGACATTGCGTACGGCCGGGCTGGCCTGGGTGGATGACCCGTCTAATCAGGACCTGCGTGCCGAGCGTGTGCGGGTCCGCTTTGCCTTGCAGGACAATGGCCTGTCCGAGCAGTTCTGGTGCCTTGCCATGGATGCAGGCGCGCAGCGCATGGCGCGTGAGAGGGCGCAGGCCATGGCTCTGGCGCAGACCTGCGCATTTTACCCCCATGGCTGGGTTGGGCTTGGGCAAAACCTGCCCGAAGCGGCTACTTTGTCGGGGCTGATCCGCACGGTTGGTGCGCAGCAGTACCCCCCTGCACCGGCTGCCGTAGCGCGGCTGTGCAAAAACGGGGGAGCGGGCACACTGGCTGGCACCCAGCTTGCCAGATGGCGCGATGAGTGGTTTCTCATCCGGGAGTACGCTGGCGTGAGCGCGCCGGTAGCGGCCAGCCCCGGCGTTGTATGGGATGGCCGCTTTGTGCTGCGCGCCCCTTCTGCCCTGCTGCGTTGCGGGGTATATATGGGGGCTGCCGGTTACGGGCTGGCGCGCAAGGTCCGTGCCGGGTGGCCAGCCCTGTTCTGTGCCGGGCTGCCCGCCTTGTGGTGGCAGGGGCAGCGGGTTGCGGTGCCGCATCTGGGGTGGTGCAGCACGGCAGACTGGGCAGATGTTTTTTTTGAGTTCAGACCGCCTGTTCCCGTAACGGGAATGGGTGTGTACGGGTGCAAAAAAGTACACAACAAGGACTATGTGGGACCTGTGGGCTAGGAAAACGGTTCAGGCATCCCATTTATAAGAGCAAAGGTTGCTTTTTTCCCCGGGCGCCGGGCAAGATGGCAGGACACTCCGGCGCTTTACGCACTAGAAGTATGGACACTCGGGCAAGATGAACAATTTAGGTCGCAATCTGGCGCTTTGGGTCAGCATTATCCTGCTACTGCTGTTACTGGTGAACATGTTCCAGCCGGGCACGGCGCAGCATGCCGCCCAGCAACTGGCATATTCCGATTTTGTGGCCGATATTGATTCGGGGCATGTCCGGTCTGTTGTCATGCAGAACCACAATATTTCCGGCACGCTGACCGACGGCACCGCGTTTGAGACCTATGCCCCCATGGACCCCTCCCTTGTCTCGCGCATGGTGGGTAAAGGGGTGGAGGTTGTAGCCAAGCCACTGGAGCAGGATGGCAGCCCGCTGCTGCGCTACTTCCTGAACTCCCTGCCCATTATCCTGCTGGTCGCGGCATGGCTGTTCATGATGCGGCAGATGCAGGGTGCGGGTGGTCGTGGTGCTATGGGCTTTGGCAAGTCCCGCGCCAAGATGCTGACCGAAAAGCATGGCCGCGTAACGTTTGAAGACGTGGCCGGCATTGATGAAGCCAAGGGCGAGTTGCAGGAAATTGTGGATTTCCTCAAGGACCCGCAGAAGTTCACGCGGCTGGGCGGCAAAATCCCCAAAGGTGTGCTGCTGGTTGGCCCCCCCGGCACGGGTAAGACCCTGCTGGCCCGCGCCATTGCGGGTGAGGCCAATGTGCCCTTCTTCACCATCTCCGGGTCCGATTTTGTGGAAATGTTTGTCGGTGTTGGTGCTTCCCGTGTGCGAGACATGTTTGAACAGGGCAAAAAATCCGCACCGTGCATTATCTTCATTGACGAAATCGACGCCGTTGGCCGCCATCGTGGTGCGGGCATGGGCGGCGGTAATGATGAGCGCGAACAGACCCTGAACCAGATGCTGGTGGAAATGGACGGGTTTGAAAGCAATGAAGGCGTGATCCTGATTGCCGCCACCAACCGCCCCGACGTGCTGGACCCCGCATTGCTGCGCCCCGGCCGGTTTGACCGGCAGGTGGTGGTGCCCAACCCCGACGTAAGCGGGCGTGAAAAAATCCTGCGGGTGCATATGCGCAAGGTGCCGCTGGCGTCCGACGTGGACCCGCGCATTATTGCCCGTGGTACCCCCGGCTTTTCCGGTGCGGATCTGGCCAATCTGGTCAATGAGGCCGCTCTGTCCGCTGCCCGCCTTGGCCGCCGCACGGTGTCCATGCGTGAGTTTGAAGACGCCAAGGACAAGGTGCTGATGGGCGTTGAACGTCGCTCGCTGGTGATGAGCGAGGACGAGAAAAAACGCACCGCCTACCATGAGGCCGGGCACGCCATTACCGCCGTGCTGGTGCCCGAGAGCGAGCCCATTCACAAGGCGACCATTATCCCGCGTGGGCGTGCCCTTGGCATGGTCATGCGTCTGCCCGAGGACGACCGGCTCTCCATGAGCAAGATGAACGCCATTGCCCACCTTGTGGTGGCCATGGGCGGGCGTGTTGCCGAGGAAGTGGTTTACGGCAAGGACAACATCTGCAACGGCGCAATGGGGGACATTAAAATGGCCACCCGTGTTGCCCGCAGCATGGTGACCGAATGGGGCATGAGCGACAAGCTGGGCATGATCGCCTATGCGGATGAAGATCAGGGCAACAGCTTCTTTGGGGCTGCCCGCAATTTTTCCGAACAGACGGCGCGCGATATTGATGTTGAAGTCAAACGCCTGATTGATGAAGCCTACGTGCAGGCCCGCAACTACCTGCATGACCATGTGGACGAACTGCACCGTCTGGCCGAAGCCCTGCTGGAATACGAAACCCTGACAGGTGAAGAAATCCGCCAGATCATGCGCGGCCAGCCGATTGAACGGCCGGAAGAAGCGGATGATGGTCCGGTTAACCGCCGCGCCTCCGTGCCGCAGGTTACGGGGGAAGCGCCAGCCCCCACCCCGGCGGAAGACGGCGGCGCTGTTCCCGCCCCCCAGGCCGGTTAATGGCAGGGTGCGGCAGTAAACGGATATGAAGCAGAAGAGGCGGCACCCGGTGCCGCCTCTTTTGTATGGTGGGGACAGTAAAAAAGGATAAGGCGATGTGGCACAGGCTGGTTGAACCCATGGGGTTCCTGTTTGGACCAATGGCGCAGGAGGCCATACGGCAAGGCGTGGCCCTGCCATTCCAGAACAGTACTGCCGCGTTTACAGCCGTTTTGCTGATTGAAGGGGATAGCGCTTCTGGCCCCGTGCCTGTGGGCGCTGTACCGCATGCGTGGCTACCTGTGATGCAGCGCCTTGTTTCCCCCGTGCCCGATGCCGGGTTGCCTGCGGGGCCGCTGGTTATGGGAATCCTGAATACAACACCAGACAGCTTTAGCTGTGCAGGCCAGCACTACCATGCAGGTTCTGCCCTACAGGCGGCCGAACAGATGGTGCGTGATGGGGCCGGTGTGCTCGACATTGGGGGTGAAAGCACACGCCCCGGTGCCGCTGTTGTCTCCCCCCAGCAGGAGTGGGAGCGGGTTGGCCCGGTGCTGGAGGGGCTGCACCAGAGCATGCCCGATGTGCCGCTTTCGGTCGATACGCGGAACAGTCTGGTTATGGAGCGTGCACTGGCTGCGGGTGCGCGCGTGATCAATGATGTTTCCGCCCTTGGGCACGACCCGGCTGCCCTGCCTTTACTGGCAAAGCAGCAGTGTGGCGTTGTGCTCATGCACATGCGCGGCACCCCCCAGACCATGGAGCAACACACCCATTATACCGATGTGGCCTGCGATGTGGTGCGGGAACTGGGGCAGAGGGTGGAGGCTGCGGTGGAAGCGGGCATTGCCCGTGAGCGGCTGATGGTGGACCCGGGGTTTGGCTTTGCCAAAACGCAGGAGCAGAATGTTGTTCTGCTGCGCCGTATTCTGCTGCTGGCCAATCTGGGGTGCCGTGTGGTGTGCGCTCTTTCGCGCAAACGCATGATTGGTACGCTAACAGGTGTGGCAGACCCCGCCCAGCGTGATAGCGGCACGGTGGCGGCCTCCCTTATGGCCATGCCCTTTGGTAACCCGTTGCTGCGGGTGCACGCTGTGGTCAGCATGGCGCAGGGTGTCCGGGTCTGGCAGGGGGTGCAGGGTGGGTAAGCATGCTGCACCAAAAATGTTTTTTGTGGCCTGAACACGGTTTCTTCCAACCCAAAACCGTTTTAGGAAAGAGCAGCAGGACAGGACAGAAGTTTCCGCCAGCAACGGCCAGAGTATTCAGGTCCATTGCCGATTGCGGAATGGAATGAGTATTATGAAGCGATTTTTTGGAACAGACGGTATTCGCGGCACTGCCAATGTTGCGCCCATGACGGTGGAAATTGCCCAGAAGCTGGGGCAGGCGGCGGGGCTGCATTTTCGGCGTGGGGACCACCGGCACTGCGTGCTGCTGGGCAAGGATACCAGATTATCCGGTTATATGATCGAGAGCGCTCTGGTTTCCGGCTTTTTGTCCGCTGGTATGGATGTCACACTGGTTGGGCCGTTGCCCACACCCGCCATTGCCCTGCTGACCCGCTCCCTGCGGGCCGATCTGGGGGTCATGATCTCCGCCTCCCATAATCCGTTTGGTGATAACGGGATCAAACTGTTCGGCCCCGACGGGTTCAAGCTCTCCGATCAGGATGAGCGCACGATTGAAAACCTGATGGTGACCGACCTGCATGCCGATATGGCAGACCCGGCCCAGATCGGCCGCGCCTCACGCCTGAATGATGCCGCAGGCCGGTATATTGAAAGTGCCAAATCCTCCTTCCCCCGCAAGTTGCGGCTGGACGGCATGAAAATCGTGATCGACTGCGCCAATGGCTCGGCCTACCGGGTTGCCCCCACAGCGCTGTGGGAGCTGGGAGCGGAGGTTATTCGCATCGGGTGTGAGCCCAATGGTGTGAATATTAACGAACAGTGTGGCTCCACCCACCCCGAGGCCCTGTGCAAGGCCGTGGTGCAGCATGGTGCACATATTGGCATTGCCCTGGACGGGGATGCCGACCGTGTGCTGATCGCGGATGAAACCGGGCGTCTGATTGATGGGGACCAGATTCTGGCCCTTATCGCCCGCTCATGGACAGCGGAAGGGCGTCTGGTGGGCAATGCCGTGGTGGCCACGGTTATGTCCAACATGGGGCTTGAACGGTTTTTGGAAAAAATGGGCGTGGGCCTTGAACGTACCGCCGTAGGCGACCGCCATGTGGTTGAACGCATGCGGGAGCGTGGGGTGAATGTGGGGGGCGAGCAGTCGGGCCATATGGTGCTGACCGACTTTGCCACAACGGGTGATGGCCTGATTGCCGCCTTGCAGATTCTGGCCGTGCTGGTCGAATCCGGACGCCCTGCGAGCGAGGTCTGCCGTCTTTTCCAGCCCTTCCCGCAAAAGCTGCGTAATGTCCGTTACGCAGGAGCCTGCCCGCTGGATACGGATGAAGTGCGTGAACGCCAGCATGAGGTGGAACGTATATTGGCCGGTCAGGGCCGCCTGCTGTTACGACGTAGCGGCACGGAACCGCTGGTGCGTGTTATGGCCGAGGCGGAAGATGCCGCCCTTGTGGATGAGGCCGTAAGCAAAATGTGCGCTGTGCTGGAAAAAGCAACCCAGCCCGCCTGAAGCCGGAAAGCCCCTCTGCATGACCCACCCCGCCCCCCAGCGCCCGAGAGTTCTGTCCATAGCAGGGAGCGACTCTGGCGGAGGGGCGGGTATTCAGGCCGACATCAAAACCATTACGGCGCTGGGTGGGTATGCCATGACCGCCCTAACCGCCCTGACGGCCCAGAACACACAGGGCGTGCAGGATATTCTGCCTGTGCCGCCACAGTTTATTCGCGACCAGATCCGCTGTGTTGTGGATGATCTGGGGGTGGATGCCATTAAAACCGGCATGCTGGGGGGTGTTGTGCAAACGCAGGTCGTGGCGGCAGAAATTGCCCGGACTCGCCACAATACCCCTGATCTTGTTGTGGTGGTGGACCCGGTCATGGTGGCCAAGGGGGGCGCTGCCCTGCTGGCGGAGGATGCTCTGGCCTGCCTGCGTACAACGCTCTTGCCCCTTGCAACCCTGATTACCCCCAACCTGCCTGAGGCGGAAAAGCTGACAGGGCTTACCATTCATACGGTGGAGGATATGAAGGCCGCAGCCCTATGGCTGCACCAGCATACGGGGGCGGCGGTTCTGCTCAAAGGCGGGCATCTGGCGGGGGAAGCGTTGGTGGATGTGCTGCTGGATGGGGCGGGAACGCGGGAGTTTGTGGGGCAGCGTATTGCAACCCGGCACACTCATGGCACGGGCTGTACGCTGGCCAGCGCGCTGGCAACAACACTGGCGCAGGGACTCGCCATGCCAGATGCGGTCCGGCAGTCCTGCCAGTATGTGCATGATGCTATTGAGCAGGCCCCCGAACTTGGCAGGGGGGCGGGGCCATTATGGCATGCCCATGCCTGGTACCCTGCAACCCGGTCCTGAAGAATACTGGCTCCCTATGGGAACACCCAGTGTGGAGCAGGTGGTTTATTAGTCCCCAACAGCCTGCAGCAGAGCAGGCTCGGGCAGCACAGGCCGGTGTGCAAGGGGGGCCATCAAGGGGGTGGGAACAGGCTGTGTCTGTGCCTGCGGGTCATGCAGAATGTACCCGCGACCCCATACGGTGGAAATAAGGTCTTCCGCACCCACGGTCTGGAGTTTTTTGCGCAGTTTGCAAATAAAGACGTCTATAATCTTGATGTCTGGTTCATCCCGGCCACCGTATAAGTGGTTGAGGAATGTTTCCTTGGTCTGGGCAATGCCCTTGCGCAGCACCAGTAGTTCCAGAATGGCAAATTCCTTGCCGGTCAGGTGGATGGGGCGGTTGCCGACTGTAACCGTGTGGTTGTTCAGGTTCAGGGTCAGCGCGCCAACCTGGGCTACCGGGTGGGCGTATCCGTTGGAGCGGCGCAGAATGGCCTGTGCACGGGCAATCAGTTCAGCGGATTCAAATGGTTCGGCCAGATAATCATCAGCCCCCAGTGTAAAGGCCCGTATCTTGGCGTCTGGCGTATCAACGTTGGAAAGAATGATAACGGGTGTTGTGATCTTGAGCGTGCGCAGGGTGTTGAGAATGGTGTACCCGTCCATGTCCGCCAGGGTCATGGTAATAATGGCAAGCCCATAATCGTAATTTCGCAGCAATTCTATGGTGTTTTGGCCAGAGCGGGCCAGATCCGCCGCAAAACCTGCTTTTTTCAGGGCGGAAAGAATGGCCCGGCTGGAGGTAAATTTGTCCTCGGCAAATAGAATGCGCATGACTGGCCTCACATAGCTGCAGGTATGGGGTGATACACCTTGAGGTTGTATTGGCTCGCTCTGATGATACTTTTACGTGTTTTTCTGAAAAAATAAACACAAATTCATATTATTTTTATTATTTCGATAATAACAGATATGTGACTGGCGTATAGCTTGACCCGACATATCGGAAAAAAAACATAGCGTTCTTTGGAACAGACTATACGGGCAAAAAGTTCCCTATGGGATAAATAATAAAGTATTATAAAGTAATTTTTTTGCGAACAATAAATAGTCATGTTGAGTGTATTTATTATTTCCTAACAAAATCTGTGTTTATAAAAAGTTTACAAATTCAGTGCTTCACTCTTCCCGCTTCCGGCTTGATATGGAAAAGGTCAGTCTTGGACCCGATGCAGAGGGCACGCGCCCACCACGGAGCAGGAGCAGGAATCGGTCATGTTGCTGAAAACCGAAGCCGATACGGCACAACTGGCCAGAACTCTGGCAGGCCTTGCCCGTGCGGGGGATGCCATTTTGCTGTCTGGTCCGCTGGGGGCGGGCAAAAGCGTGTTCGCACGCGCGTTTTTGCGTAACTTCTGCGCCGCACCGGATATGGAGGTGCCAAGCCCCACCTATACGCTGGTGCAGGCCTACGACTCCCCCACGGCCACGGCCTACCATTTTGACCTGTGGCGTCTGGGCAGTGTGGAGGAGCTGGACGAACTGGGGTGGGATGATGCGTGCGAGGGCGTCATGCTGGTGGAATGGCCCGAACGGCTGGAGGACATGACCCCCCCCGATGCGCTGCACATCACCCTTATGGTCGGAGCGGATGGAAACCGCCGTGTCACTCTGGCTGGCTGGGCGGACCGCCTTCCCCCGCAACCGGCCACACTGCTGGAGCCCGGGGTATGAAGCTCGCAACCATTCCAGCACATCTGCCTTTTCTGGACCATCTGGCGGCGCGCTGGATAGAGGCCGCCGGGCATGACCCGGAGGCCATGGGTGAAGGGACCATTGTGCTCCCCGGCCGCCGGGCCGCGCGCGCGTTAACCGAGGCTTTTCTGCGGCGTATGGATGGGCGCAGCATGCTCCTGCCCCGCATCATGCCCATAGGCGCTCTGGACGAGACCGAACTGGGCCTGTCCGCCTGTGGTGGGGCAGAGGCGCTGGCGCTCCCCCCCGCCGTGCCAGCCATGACCCGTCTGGCCGTGCTGACACTGTTTGTTTTAAAGGCGGATAACGCCTTTGGTACCCGCCCCACGTTGGATCAGGCATGGCCACTGGCCCGTGCTCTGGCTGAACTGATGGACGAGGCGGAATGGGCTGGCGTCAACCTGCTCGAGCGCCTGCCCGATGCCGTGCAGGAGGATTACGCCCAGCACTGGCAGACCATTCTGGGTTTTCTGAACATTGTTACCGCACAATGGCCTGTGTGGTTGCAGGAGCAGGGGCTGATCAACCCCGTGGCCCGGCAGGTGGCCCTTCTGGGCGCACAGGCGCGGTTGTGGCGGAACATGGGGGAGCAGGGTTACACCGCTCCGCTCTGGGCGGCTGGGTTTACGCATGCCATGGCGCCCACGGCCAATGCGCTTCAGGCTATTCTGTCCTGTCCGGGGGGCAGGGTCGTATTGCCGGGGCTGGATACGCTCATGCCCGAGGAGGTGTTTGCCGCCCTACCAGACAGTCACCCGCAGGCAGGCATGAGCCACCTGCTCGCGGCATTGCAGGCCCGGCGGGAGGATGTGCAGGTCTGGAACGCGCAAGGGGGGGACCCCGAACGTGCGGCCGTGCTCTCCCGCGTGATGCTGCCTGCCGCAGCATTGGATGACTGGGCAAAGCCCGGCCCGGTCGCACTGGCCCATGTCAGCCGGTTTGAGGCCGCAGACCAGCAGGAAGAGGCCGTGGCCATCAGCATGGTCATGCGTAACGCCATCGAGCAGCCCGGCCACCGCGTGGCCCTTGTCACGCCCGACCGTGGGCTGGCGGCCCGCGTGGCCACAGAGCTGGAGCGATGGGGCATTCTGGCCGATGACAGCGCAGGCGCCACACTGGCGGATACGCCCCCCGCCGTGCTGCTGCGGCTGGTGGCGCAGATGGTGGATAGCCAGTTTGCGCCTGTTGCTCTTTTATCCGTGCTCAAGCACCCGCTGGTGGCGTGTGGTCTGGCTCCGGGCGTCTGCCGTGCCTCGGCCCGCCTGCTCGAGCGTGTGGTGTTGCGTGGTCCTTCTCCCGCTCCGGGGTTTGCGGGGCTTTGTGCTGCCGTAAGGGACAGGCTGGAACCAAAGCGCGAAAAAGACCGCCAGCGCATGACGCAGGGCGAGAGCGCGGACCGCCCCTTTGGCCCCGAACCCCTGCCGGCCTTTATGGAGCGTCTGGCCCATTGTCTGGCCCCTGTTCTGGGCTGGGAGCAGGCCGAAGGTGCGGTGCTGGCCGGGGGGGAAGGGGCGCGGCATCAGGCCAGCGTGCCCGACCTGCTCGAAGCCCTGATTGCCACGGTGGAACGCCTTGCCAGCACGGAGGAAGAACTCGCCGCCGCCCGGTTGTGGAAAGGGGAGGACGGCAGCCTGCTGGCCTCCCGGCTGAGCGAGCTTATGCTGGCAACCGCCCTGCTGCCCCCCCAGCCGCCCGCCGTGCTGGATGGGTTGCTTACGGCGGTTCTGGCGCAGGAGCGTGTTGCCACCCGTCGGGGCAATAACCCGCAGGCCCTGCACCCGCGGGTGCTGATCTGGGGCCTGTTTGAAGCGCGCCTGCAAACGGCGGAAACCGTTATACTGGGTGGTCTGTCCGAAGGGGTGTGGCCCCCCGCCCCCGATGCCGGGCCGTGGATGAGCCGCCCCATGCGCAAGCGGGTTGGCCTACCCCCGCCCGAGCAGGCCGTGGGGCAGGCGGCACACGACTTTTTTGCCATGGCAGCCGCGGCGGAACATGTTGTTCTGTCCTCCGCCCGCAGGCGTGATGGCGCACCTGTGGTGCCTGCGCGCTGGTTAACCCGGCTGGATGCTTTTCTGGCTGGCTGGGGGGGCAGTGTGCCCGAGCACCCGGTTCTGTCCTGGCTTGCGCGGCTGGACCAGCCGCAGGGGCCGGCATTGCCAGTGGCCCCACCCCGGCCCACGCCGGATGTTTCCCTGCGCCCCCGCCGCCTGAGCGTGACGGAAATAGAAACATGGATGCGCGACCCTTACGCCATTTACGCCCGGCACATCCTGCGGCTTGAGCCTTTGCCCGAGCTGGAGGAAGGGGCCGATGCCTCCGATTACGGCATGATCGTGCATGACGCGCTGGAACGCTGGGTTAAAACCCATGGCGTGGACTGGCCGGTAGATGCCCAGCGCAAGCTGGCGGAGGTGTTCAAAACCTGCCTGGCCGAACAGGCCCTGCGCCCGGCTTTGCAGGCATGGTGGGCGCCCCGGCTGGAGCGCATTGCCGCATGGGTTGCACATGCGGAGCAGCAGCGCCGCGCCACCCACGGCGTGCCGCAGGCTATTCTGACCGAAATTGCAGGCAGCGTGCTGGTCCCCGATGCTCCGGGGGGGGCGTTCCGCCTTGTCGGGCGGGCAGACCGGGTGGAACTGGGTGCGCAGGGGCGTGTGATTGTGCAGGACTACAAAACCGGCATGCTGCCAGCCATGCGCGATGTTCTGTCAGGCTGGAGCCCGCAACTGCCGCTGGAGGCCGCCATGCTGCTGCGTGGGGGCTTTGCCGATGCTCCCAATGTGGCCGACATTGCCGGGCTGATCTACTGGCGTCTGACCGGCGGGGCCGAACCGGGGGAGGAGGTGGCCGTATCCTCCAAGGAGCATGACAATCTGACTGATCTGGCCGAACAGACATGGCAGCGCCTGCTGGCGCGCATTGCCGCGTACGACCAGCCTACACAACCCTACCTCTCCCACCCCCATCCGGGGCAGGAACCACGCTTTGCCGATTATGCCCGTCTGGCCCGTGTGCCGGAATGGAATACCGGCCGTATGGAGACCGAAGCATGACCCACCATACGGCTCAGGGCGCGCTGGATGCCGCCATTGCGCAGGCCAACCAGCAGCAGGCCATGGCGTCCGACCCCACGGCATCGGTTTTTGTGTCCGCCTCTGCGGGGAGTGGAAAAACCAAACTGCTGATAGACCGCCTGCTCCGGCTGATGCTGCCACGGGTGGAAGTGGGGGGTGACGTTGTACCCGGCAGCGACCCTGCGCGCATTCTGTGCCTGACCTTTACCAAGGCTGCCGCAGCGGAAATGGCCATTCGCCTGCAAACCCGCCTTGGCCGGTGGGTGACCCTGCCGGATGACCGGCTGAATGCGGAACTGGCCGCTCTGGCCGTGCCCTGCACCCAGCAGACCCGGCGCAAGGCACGCGCCCTGTTTGCGGAGGTGCTGGACCTGCCCGGTGGCATGCGTATTGGCACTATTCATGCCTTCTGCCAGTCGCTCCTGCGGCGTTTTCCGCTGGAAGCCGCCATGAACCCGCATTTTACGGTCATGGAGGAAACAGACGCGGCTCTGGCGTTGCAGGGCTGTGTGGAGAGTGTTCTGGGCGGGCAGCCCGCCAGCACGGTGGCTCCGCTGGCCGGGCAGATCGGGCTTGGAGATTTTATTGCCCTTGCGGGTATCTTGCGGCGCAATGAGCACGCACAGGCCGTGCGTGCCCGCGTAAGCGCTCACCCCGAACAGGCGGAAGGTCTCATGTGCCGGGTGCTGGCTTTGCCGGAAACAGCACTCAGGCAGCCCGATGAGGCTTTTCTGCTGGCCGCTTGCACCGGGTTTGCGGCCGAGCCTACCCTGCGCGCAGGCCTGCGGGCCATGGCGGAGGAGGGATCGGCCACAGTCAGGACCAACGCACTCGCCCTGCTGGACTGGCTGGCCCTGCCCCCCACGGAGCGTGCCGCGCAATGGGCGGTATGGCGCAACGGGTTGCTGACCAAGGATGGCAAACTGCGCAGCCGTGGCCTGCTCTCGGCCAAACTGGCGGAAAAATATACCGATCTGGCCGATGCGCTGCAAAAGGAGGCCGAGCGCATACTGGCGGTGGAGGAGGGCATGAACGCCCGCCAGCTGGCCCGCCTTGGTGTGGCGCTGCTCAAAATGGCGGCTCCCGTGGCCAGCATGTTTGACCAGCGCAAGGCCATGCAGGGCCAGATGGAGTATGATGACCTGATCCACCGTACACTCCTGCTCCTGCGTGAGCCGGGGGCCGCATGGGTGCTGTACAAGCTCGATGGCGGCATAGACCACCTGCTACTGGACGAGGTGCAGGATACCTCCCCCCAGCAGTGGCGCATTGCAGGGGACCTGACCGAAGAGTTTTTTGCAGGTGAAGGCGCACACGCGGCGGAGGAAGGTCCCAGAACGGTTTTTGCCGTGGGGGACTACAAACAGTCCATCTACCGTTTTCAAGGCGCGGACCCGGACGAGTTCCGGGCTTGGCGGGCTACATTCAAACAGCGTGCGCAGGCGGCGGACCTGCCCTGGCGGGAGCCGGAACTGACCGTCTCCTTCCGTTCCACAGCACCGGTCCTGCAACTGGTTGATGCGGTTTTTGCCGACCCACAGGCCGCGCGGGGCGTGGCGGAGGAGCAGGGCCGCCCTCTGCGCCACATTACGGCCCGCCCCGGTCAGGGGGGACGGGTGGAACTCTGGCCTCTGGCGGAGGCACAGGATGCGCAGGACAGCATAAGCCCGTGGGAACCAGCCGCAGTGAACGCCACCCGGCAGAGCCCACGGCAAAAACTGGCGGATGCGCTGGCCAGCACCATTGCGCGTGAACTGGCAGCCCCCCCCCAGCCGGGGCAAAAACCGCTGACACCGGCGGACGTGTTGGTGCTGGTGCCGCGCCGCTCCTCCTTTGTGCCGCTGCTGGTGCGCGCCCTTAAAGGGCACAACATTCCCGTGGCCACACTGGTGCGCACGGGCCTTGCCGACCAGCTTGCGGTGCAGGACCTTATGGCCCTGTGTGCTGCACTCCTGCTCCCGCAGGATGATCTGACACTGGCCTGTGTGCTGACCTCCCCGCTGGGTGGCCTGTCCGATGACAGCCTGATGGCCCTTGCCGTAGGGCGCTCCCCCGGTGCCCCCCTGTGGGCCATCCTGCGTGAGCGCCATGCGGAGCAGGCGGACTGGACACAGGCCTGGCAGATGCTCAACGCCCTGTTTGGCCGGGTGGATTACCTTACCCCGTATGAACTGCTGTGCGCGGCTCTGGGCCAGCAGGGCGGGCGGGCACGCCTGCTGGCGCGGCTGGGGCCAGAGGCCGCGGAACCAATAGACGAGCTGCTCTCCGCCGCGCTGCGTTATCAGGAGCAGCACCCACCTTCTCTTCAGGGGTTTGTGCATTGGCTCAGACATTCGCAGGAGAGTGTCAAGCGCGAGGCAGAGGCCGGTGGCAATGCCGTGCGGGTTATGACCGCACATGGCTCCAAGGGGTTGCAGGCCCGGCTGGTTATTCTGCCCGATACGGTGGGCCTGCCCCGGTTTGAGGACAGGCTGTTCTGGAGCACGGACAAAAAAACAGGGGTGCAGGTGCCCATTTACGTGCCGCGCAACGCCCTGTCGGTCGGGTTGACCCGCAGCCTGTACGAAACCCTGCGTGAAAAGACGATAGAGGAATACAACCGCCTGCTCTACGTGGCCCTGACCCGCGCGGCGGACAGGCTGATCGTGTGTGGCTGGAAACCCGGCCGCACCGTACCGCCAGAAAGCTGGTACGAGTGCTGCCGCCTTGGTTTTGAGCGCGCAGGTGCCCAGCTGCGCGACTGGAGCGTGGGGGACTGGTCGGGCAAGATTTTGGTGCTGGAAGAGCACGCAGCCCTCGCCAGCCTGTCCGCCCCAGCAGCCCCTGTTGCGTCTGCCGCGCAGGATGTCCCTGTGCTCCCGCCGCTCCCCGGCTGGATGGGGCAGGCTCCGCATTGGCGGCCCGGCCTGCCGGAAGCGGAAGGACCACTGGCCCGGCCACTGGCCCCAAGCCGGCCGGATGATACCATGCTTGGCCCGCTCCCCCCCGCGCGTTCCCCGCTGGATGTGGCGGCCATTACCCCGCTCAAGGCGCGGGAGGCCGCCTTGCGCAGGGGGAATCTGGTGCATGCGCTTTTGCAGTTCCTGCCCGACCACCCTGCCAGTGCGCAGGAGCAGCTTGCCACGGACTGGCTGGCCCGCCCGGCATCGGGGGGGTTGTCCACGCTGGAGGCCGCCCGGCTTGCCGCACAGATTGTGGCAGTGCTGCGTATGCCCGCACTGGTGGACCTGTTTGCCCCCCATGCCCGGGCGGAGCAGCGGCTGGCGGGTATTGCGGGCGGGCAGGTTATTGTGGGGCAGGTGGACCGCATGTGTGTCATGCCTGACCGGGTTATTGTGTGCGATTACAAAAGTGGTCGCCACGCACCCTCCACGGTGGAGCAGACGCCGGTGCTGTACCTGCGCCAGATGGCGGCGTACCGCGCCCTGCTGCAAGGGTTGTGGCCGGGGCGGGAGGTTGTGTGCGTGCTGGTCTGGACCGAACTGCCCCGTGCCGACCGGCTGCCGGAGCACCTGCTGGACAGGCACGCTCCGCAACCTTGCGCGGGCGTGGCATCTTGACCACGGCGCAGGCCACCTTAAGTGTTAGCTAAGCCCGGTCTGCTGGTGCGCACCCTGTGCAGTGCCCGCAGACCTGTTAACTAGGACAGCATGGGGTGCGCAGGCACCCGGTAGTTAAGGAAAACATGTCATGAGTGAACATACGCTTGCTGTCAGCGATTCCAGCTTTGATGCTGACGTGCTCAAGGCGTCTGGCCTTGTTCTGGTCGATTTCTGGGCCGAATGGTGCGGCCCGTGCAAAATGATCGGCCCGGCACTGGAAGAAATCGGCAAGGACATGCAGGGCAAAGTTACGGTTGCCAAGGTCAATATTGACGACAACCCCGTAACCCCCAACACCTACGGTGTGCGGTCCATCCCCACCCTTATGCTGGTGCGTGATGGCAAGGTTGTGGACACAAAGGTTGGCGCACTGCCCAAAAGCCAGCTCAAGGCATGGGTTGAAGGCGCGCTGTAAGCGACACCCATACGCGCAGGTGGTGCACGTTCAAACGCGTGCCCGCCTGCGTGGATATGGCCGCGTTTTTTCATAATCACTTGGCAGATTGGCGCCGCCCGCGTAATGCAACCACGCAGGCGTGGCTGGGTCCGCGTCGTTAGTCTCGTGCAGTCACAGGGTTCAAAATGAGCTGGATCACCGAATACGTCCGTCCTAAAATCCGCGGTCTTCTGCGCCGTGATGTGCCGGATAACCTGTGGACCACCTGTGATTCGTGCTCCCAGATGGTCCTGACCAAGGAGTTGCGCAAGGCGCAGAATGTCTGCCCCCATTGCGGGCATCACATGCGCGTTCTGGTGAATGACCGGCTGGCATGGACCTTTGATAACGGTGAGTTCACCCGTATTGAACTGCCATTGGCCCCCGTGGACCCGCTCGGCTTCCGGGACCAGAAAAAATATACCGACCGCCTGAAGGATGCACGTGCCAAGAGCCATCTGGACGAGTCCCTTGTTGTCGCACATGGCACCATTGGCGGGCATAACGCCGTTGTGGGCGTGATGGCGTTCGAGTTCATGGCTGGCACCATGGGGGCCGCCTTTGGTGAGCGGTTTGTGGCTGCTGCCCGTCTGGCCATCCTGCAAAAATCCCCGCTGGTGGTGTTTACTGCCTCCGGTGGCGCGCGCATGCAGGAAGGGGTGCTGAGCCTGATGCAGATGCCCCGTACAACCGTTGCGGTGCAGATGCTGCGTGATGCGGGCCTGCCGTACATTGTGGTGCTGACCAACCCGACAACGGGTGGGGTTACGGCCTCCTTCGCCATGCTGGGGGATGTGCAGATCGGTGAGCCCAACGCCCTGATCGGTTTTGCCGGCCCCCGCGTTATTCAGGACACGGTGCGCGAAAAACTGCCCGAGGGCTTCCAGCGTTCCGAATATCTGGTTGAGCACGGTATGCTCGACATGGTTGTGGCCCGTAAGGATATGCCCGCCACCCTGTCGCGCCTGATCGGCCTGCTTACCCATGCTCCGGCCGATGTTAAGGCTCCCCCGCCCAAGCCCGTTGCAGCACCTGCTGCGGCAGCCGAGTAAGCCCCTCCGTGGGTCAGGTGCAGGCTGGGGAGAGAGCCCCGGTGCCCGAATTTAACGGTCGCACGGGGGAGGTTCTGCAACGGCTGAACCATCTTTACCCCGCGCTGATCGACCTCTCCCTCGGGCGGCTGGAAGCTCTGCTGGCCCGTCTGGGGCACCCGGAGCGCAAGCTGCCGCCGGTTATTCATGTGGCCGGCACCAATGGCAAAGGCAGCACCTGTGCGACCCTGCGCGCCATAGCCGAGGCAGCAGGGTGGCGTGTGCATGTCATGACATCCCCGCATCTGGTGGATGTAACCGAGCGGTTCCGTGTGGCAGGCAAGCTGGTCAGCGAAGCTGAACTTGTGGCCACGCTGGAGGAAATCGAACGCATCAACAATGGTGCCCCCATTACCGTGTTCGAGGTGCTGACCGCCGCAGGCTTTATGCTGTTTGCCCGCCACCCGGCGGAACTGGCCATTATTGAGGTCGGCCTTGGCGGGCGGTACGATGCCACCAATGTGCTGGAACACCCCGCAGCCTGTATTGTGACCTCCATCTCGCGCGATCATGAGGCTTTTCTGGGGGATTCTCTGGCAGCAATCGCGGGGGAAAAAGCGGGTATTTTCAAACCCGGTGTGCCAGCGGTTACGGGCTGCCAGCCTGCCGAGGTCATGCAGGTTCTACAGGAACAGGCGCAGGCTGTGGGGGCTGTTCTGGCCCGCCGTGGCGTGGAATGGACGATTGCGCCCCAGCCCCCCCAGGGCAATGCGGACAAACCCGCCGGGCTGTGCCTGAACGATGCCAAAGGCACGCTCGCGCTGCCTATGCCCGCCCTGACCGGTCCGTGGCAGATGGAAAACGCCGGTCTGGCGGTGGAGGCTCTGCGCCTGTCCGGGCTGGATGTGCCACAGGCTGCATGGCAGGGTGTGGGGCAGGTGCAATGGCCTGCCCGCATGCAGCGCCTGCACAGCAAACTGGCGGCCATGCTGCCCGCCGGATGGGAATTGTGGCTCGACGGAGGGCACAACCCCGGAGCCGGTGCCGCTCTGGCGCAGGAGCTGGGCCGCTGGAAAGACCAGCCCCTGCACATACTGGTGGGGATGAAGCAGACCAAGGACGCCTCGGGCTTTCTTGGTCCGATTTTGCCTTATGCGGATGACCTGTGGGCCATTTGTGAGCCCGAGCAGCATCTGGCCCTGCCTGCGCAGGCTATTGTGGACGCATCGGGGGGCAAGGCCCATACCGGCCCCACGCTTGCCCGCGCGCTGAGCGCACTGGCTGCCAATGCGGCAACCAGCCCCCAACCCGCACGCGTACTGATCTGTGGCAGCCTGTATCTGGCGGGTGTGGCGCTCCGGCAGGATGGCTGGGTCATGACATAAGACCTGCCGCTCTACCAGCAGTGGCAAATGCCTGAGAGGTCAGGCGCGAACAGTTTTTTTGCGGGAAAGAATGGTGCCCCCATTCAGATTTGAACTGAAGACCTACCGCTTACAAGGCGGTTGCTCTACCACTGAGCTATAAGGGCACATGCACATATTCTGCGCTAAGGCCGGACTATAAGCGATAAAAGGGTAAGAGCGTCAAGTCCTGTTTTTTGGAATAATCGCGGTTTTTTTGGCCCATACACATATTGCATCGTTTTCGTGGGTGGCGCATCTAGGCGGACATGCCGCACGTTTCCCCAAGCCCCGCTCCCGCCCTGTTTCTGCACGATAGCCAGCGCCGCGCGACCGTGCCGTTCCAGCCGCTCGATCCCGCGCATATCAAGGTCTATTACTGTGGCCCCACGGTGTATGATCTGGCCCATATTGGCAACCTGCGCGCCATGCTTACGGCGGATGTGCTGGTCAGGCTGCTGCGCACGCTCTATCCCCGTGTTACATTCGTGCGTAATATTACCGATGTGGATGACAAGATTACCGCCCGCGCCCGTGCCAATGGGGAAGATATTGGCGTGCTTACCCAGCGCACCACGGCGGAGTTTCATAAGGATTTGGCATCCCTCGGCGTGCTGCCCCCCGACATAGAACCCCGCGCGACCCATAATATTGGCGAGATGCAGGCCATGATCGCCCGGCTGATTGAAAACGGGCACGCATACGCAGCACAGGGGCATGTGCTGTTTTCGGTCGGGTCGTTCCCTTCCTACGGAGCACTTTCCGGCCGTAACCCGGACGAGCTGGAAGCAGGCGCACGTGTGGAAGTGGCACCTTACAAAAAAGCACCGGGCGACTTTGTGCTGTGGAAACCATCAGATGCAGACCAGCCGGGGTGGGATAGCCCGTGGGGCAGGGGGCGTCCGGGGTGGCATATTGAATGCTCGGCCATGTCGCACCGTTATCTGGGCGATAGTTTTGATATTCATGGCGGTGGGTCGGACCTGCTTTTTCCGCATCATGAGAACGAACGCGCGCAAAGCCTGTGCTGCTTCCCGCATAGCCAGTTTGCCAATTACTGGGTGCATAATGCCATGCTTCTGGTGGAAGGTGAGAAAATGTCCAAGTCACTGGGCAATTTCCTGACCATCCGCGATGTGCTGGCGCAGGCTCCGGCGGAGGCATTGCGCCTGCTGCTGCTGGGTACGCATTACCGCTCCACCCTGAATTACACGCAAGCCGGGCTGAATGAGGCCCGCAAGACGCTGGACCGGTTCTACCGTGCCCTCTCCAGTGTGCCGGATGTGCCCGCAGCCCCTGTGCCGCAAACCGTACTGGCCGCACTGGAGGAAGACCTGAATACCCCCAAGGCCATTGCCGAACTGCATGTGCTGGCGAACCAGGCCATGGGCGGGGACCGCGAGGCCGCAGGCGCGCTCAAAGCCGGTGGGGCGTTAATGGGTCTGTTGCAGGGGGACCCGGCGCAGTGGTTCCGTGGAGAGTCTTCCGCCGAGGAAGATGCCGCGATTGAAAACTTGATAACGGAGCGGCTGGCCGCCAAAAAAGCGCGGGATTTTGCAAGGGCCGATGCCCTGCGCGACCAGTTGCAGGCACAGGGTATTGTGCTTGAAGATACAAAAGACGGCACAAACTGGAGGCGCGCATGACCGGGCGGGACGGCGGGGCACCGCTGGAGCCTTTGGGCAATACACCTGTTGTTATTCTGGTCAGGCCGCAAATGGCCGAGAACATTGGCACCACGGCCCGTGCCATGGCCAATGGTGGCCTGTTCCACCTGCGCCTTGTCAGCCCGCGTGATGGCTGGCCACAGGACCGGGCATGGCGCACGGCCTCGGGTGCAGACCGGATTCTGGAAGCTGCCACGGTGCATGACAGTGTGGATGACGCCATAGCCGACCTGCACCATGTGTACGCCACCTGCCCACGGCCGCGCCATATTGTAAAAACGGTCATGACCGCGCGTGGCGGTGCGGCGGAACTGCGTGCGGCAACCCAGCGCGGGCTCAAGGTCGGGCTGATGTTCGGCCCCGAACGCGCCGGGCTGGATAACGAGGACATGGCACGCGCGGACGCGCTGATCCGCTACCCGCTTAACCCGACCTTCATGTCGCTCAATCTGGCGCAGGCGGTCATGATCATGGCGTATGAATGGTGGATGGCGGCAGACGCAACACCTCCCCGCACGCTCATGACCAACGAGACCCACGTGGCCACCAAAGGTGAGCTTGAGAACTTCATGAGCCATCTTGTGCGCGAGCTGGATGGATGCGGCTTTTTGCGGAACGCGCAAAAACGCCCCGGCATGGTCCGCAACCTGCGTCACTTTTTTACGCGTGGGGAAGTTACAGAGCAGGAACTACGCACCCTGCATGGTGTTGTGCGCGAACTGGCACACCCCCGCCGGACGGAGGACTGACCACCCCGCAAGGGGGCGGTTGGCCCCTATCCGTCGCAGGTTATGCAGCGGGTAGGGGGTTGCGGGTGCGGCCTGCTGTTACAGCCCACACCCGGTTACCGCGCAGGTGTTAGTCTGCGGCCAGTGCCATGTGCTGCTGGCTCATGGCGCGGGTTACGTGGTCTTCCACCGCAGCGGTAATCTTGTCTGCCTGTTTGGCAAAAATATGATCCGCTTCGGGGTAAACACGGTAGTCCACTGCAACGCCTTTCTGGGTGTTCAGCTTATCAACCAGTTTGTGGATGGCGGGCTCGGGGGCCATGTCATCCTTGCCACCGGCAATCATCAGCCCGCCGCACGGGCAGGGGGCCAGAAAGCCGAAGTCATAATGGGCGGCTGGCGGCGCAATGCTGATCCAGCCGGTAATTTCTGGCCGGCGCATCAGCAGCTGCATGCCCACGAACGCCCCGAACGAATACCCGGCAATCCACAGACCGCTGGCGTTGGGGTTGATCATCTGCATCCAGTCAAGGGCTGCTGCGGCATCGGAAATTTCGCCAATGCCCCCGTCAAACCGCCCTTGCGAGCGGCCAACCCCACGGGAATTGTAGCGCATGACGGAAAAGCCCATGTTCTCGAACGTGCGGTACAGGGCGTATGTAATCCGGTTGTTCATGGTGCCGCCGTGCAGCGGGTGGGGGTGCAGCACGAGGGCAAGCGGGGCGTTGGGCTCGTTTGAGTGGTGATAACGTCCTTCAAGACGTCCATCCGGGCCGGCAAACATAACCTCAGGCATGTAGGTTCCGCTTGATCTGGGAAGGGCGTCCGCGGGCATGACGCTTCCGGGTTTGATAATTGCCCCGGCGGGGAACGATGCCACGTTCCGGGTCGGAGCATGCGGGCAGACCAAAGGCCCGCAAACTTTAACTCTCAGTCAGCCTGTCTCCTTTTTCCGTTTCTGGGGGAAAACGGAAAAAGGAGCGCATTACAGACACATGGTGTCCGTCCCACGACCAGAAAAGGGTGTGCGGCACACTCCGGCGTTGACCTTGCGCAAAACGCAGGCATAATCGTGCGGGCTGTTGTCCGTGAATGCTGCGCATGCGGGAAAACCCGTTTCCAGCCTGCCGTCTCCATTGTGCCCTGTGGTGCTGACCATACGGCACTCTATAGCGGCTTGGGGGCCAGAATTTCCACATAAATCGTGACAATGGCCGTACTGCACGGCCTGCAAAAAGCGCAGTTCTGGTATGGTTACGGGTAGAAAAAAAGCATGAATGATAAAACAGACGATAGGGCAAAGGATTTTCCTCAACCCGTCTATCTGGATGCCAACGCGACCGAACCCCTGCGGCCCCAGGCGCGTGCGGCCATGCTGGAGGCGGCGGACCTTACGGGGAATCCATCTTCCGTGCACCATGCGGGGCGGCGCGCACGCGCCGTGCTGGAGGAGGCGCGCAACACGGTAGCGCACCGCCTTGGTGTGGCTCCGCTCAACTGCGTGTTCACTTCTGGCGGCACGGAAGCCAACGTACTGGCCATGCACGGGCTTGGGCAGGGGCGGCGTTTTCTGGTTGGTCGCACCGAGCATGATGCCGTGCGCAAGGGTGTGCCCGATGGGGCAGACCGGGCATGGCTGGAGGTGGACAGCCACGGGCAGGTTCGTCTGGACCTGCTGGAGGCAGCCCTGAGTGCGCCGGGCGCGCCCGCCTTTGTCTGCCTCATGCTGGCTAATAACGAAACGGGTGTGCTCCACCCCGTGGCCGAGGTTGCCCGCCTGTGCCGCCAGCATGGTGCACATCTGCATGTGGATGCCGTGCAGGCCGCAGGCCGCATGGCTGTGAATGTGGAAGAGTTGGGGGCGGATAGTCTGGCCTGCTCCGGTCACAAAATGGGTGGGCCAAAAGGGGCTGGTGCCCTGCTGTTGCGCGGCCCAGCCCCAAGGCCACTGGCCCCGGTGTTTGAAGGCGGCGGGCAGGAGCAGGGCCGCAGGGGGGGCACCCAGCCCCTGCCCGCCATAGCCGGGCTTGCCGCAGCGTTGTGTGATGCTCTGGACAACCCGCGCGATCTGGCCCCCCTGCGCAACCGGCTGGAGCAGGCTGCACAGGCCGCAGGAGCTTTGGTGTGTGGCGCAGGGGCTCCACGGCTGGGCAATACGGCGTCCCTTGTGCTCCCCGGTCGGCGCGCGCAGGGGCAGCTTATGCGGCTGGACCTGGACGGGCTTTGTGTTTCCGCAGGTTCGGCCTGTTCATCGGGCAAGGTAGCGTTCTCCCATGTGCTGGAGGCCATGGGGCTGGGGGAGCAGGCGGGGCAGGCCATACGCGTGTCCCTGCCATGGAACGTGCGGGAGGCGGATGTGGAGCGGTTTGTGCAAAGTTACGCACGCATGGCGGCCGGGGCTGGTCTGGCTCTGGCGCAATAGGGGGCCGGGTATGGCGGCATTGTATTTTGACCACGCGGCAACCACGCCATGCGACCCGCGTGTGCAGGCGGTTCTGCTGCGCGCTCTGGCGGAGGAAAACGGTAACCCGCATAGCACCACCCATGCCAGCGGCACCCGGGCGGCCCATATGGTGGAACATGCCCGCGCGCAGGTTGCCTCCCTGTTGGGGGCGGAGGCGCGTGAGATTGTTTTTACCTCGGGGGCGACCGAGTCCAATAACCTTGCCATCAAGGGAGCGGCACGGCATCTGGCGGCACAGGGCAGCCCGCGCCGCCGGGTTATAACTGTCGCGACCGAGCATAAATGTGTGCTGCAAAGTGTGGCGGATCTGGCGCATGAAGGGTTTGAGCCGGTTGTTCTGCCGGTTAACTCCCTTGGGCAGGTGGAGCCGGAGGTGCTGGCCCGCGCTTTGGCAGAGGCCCCCACGGCTGTTGTATCCATTGCCGCAGCTAATAACGAAACCGGGGTTCTGCAGGACCTTGCCACGCTGGGTGCGCTGGTCGCGCAGGCTGGGGCGCTGCTGCATACCGATCTGGCGCAGGCGGCAGGTAAAATTGCGCTGGACCTGCACGTCCTGCCCGTGGCTCTGGCCTCCATTTCCAGCCATAAGCTGTATGGGCCAAAGGGGGCGGGGGCGCTGTTTGTACGCCGTCGCCCGCGTGTGCGCCTGACCCCCCTGTTCTCTGGTGGTGGGCAGGAGCGGGGGCTGCGTTCTGGCACCCTGCCGGGCTTTTTGCTGGCAGGATTTGGGGAAGCCTGCCAGATTGCCAGCACGGATATGGCGCGTGATGGTGCGCATCTGGCCGACGTGCAGGCGGTGTTTCTGGCCCGTCTGGGGCCGCAGTTGCCCGGATGTGTGGTCAATGCGCAGGAGGCTGCGCGCCTGCCGGGTATTTTCAGCCTGCGCCTGCCGCCTGACCTGCGCGCGGCAGAGGTTCTGGCGGTTATGCCCGGGCTTGAGGTTTCCCTTGGTTCGGCCTGCTCTTCGGCCGAACTGGCCCCCTCCTACGTGCTGGAGGCCATGGGGCTGAGCTTTGATGAAGCAGGAAGAAGCTTGCGTCTGTCCCCCGGACGTTTTACCTCCACCGCCGAAGCAGAACGCGCGGCGGACAGTCTGGCACAGGCTGCCCTGCAGGTGCGGGCCACACCCCGGCGGCCCATGCCCGCAGCCTAAGGCCCGGACCATACAGGCCGCCGCCGCCATGATATTTTTTGGCAGGATGAAAACCAATGCCCCAGATGACGTTTGTTGAGCAGGACGGAACAGAACGCACGGTCGATGCCCCGGTTGGCCTGTCCGTGCTGGAAATTGCCCATAAGCACGATGTGGACCTTGAGGGCGCGTGCGAGGGGTCGCTGGCCTGCGCGACCTGCCACGTTGTGGTGGACCCCGCATGGGCAGACCGGCTGGATGCCCCGACCGATGATGAAGAAGACATGCTCGACCTTGCGTTCGGGCTGGAAAAAACCTCGCGCCTTGGCTGCCAGATTGTCATGACCGAAGCCCTTGATGGTCTGGTCGTGCGCCTGCCCAGCAAGGCCTGATACAAAAAGGGAAGGAAAGCCCGCCCATGCGTATTCTTGTTGCCATGTCCGGAGGGGTGGATAGTTCCGTGGTGGCTGCCCGCCTTTTGGAAGAAGGGCACGAGGTTGTGGGCGCGACCCTTCAGCTCTACGATTCCAGAGGGGCGGCCAAAAAGGGCGCGTGCTGTGCGGGGCAGGACATCCGCGACGCCCGCGCTGTGGCCGATCGTCTGGGATTCCCGCATTATGTGATTGATGCGGAACGCCGGTTCCAGGATAGCGTGATCGAGCGCTTTGCCGATGCCTATGCGGCGGGGGAAACCCCGGTCCCCTGTGTTGCGTGCAATCAGGGCGTCAAGTTTACCGACCTGCTGGGACTGGCGAAGGAAATCGGGGCCGATGCCATGGCCACCGGCCATTATGTTCGCCGTGTGGAAGGCCCGCAGGGTGCGGAACTGCACCGCCCGGTGGACGAGGCGCGTGACCAGAGCTGGTTCCTGTTTGCCACGACACGCGACCAGCTTGATTTTTTGCGCTTCCCTCTGGGTGACATGCCAGACAAGGCCGCCGTACGGCGCGAGGCCGAGCGGTACGGGCTGGTTGTGGCAGGCAAGCCAGACAGCCAGGACCTGTGCTTTGTCAGCGATGGCTCCTACGTGGATCTGGTGGAGCGCATGCACCCCGAAATGGCCGGCCCGGGCGAGATTGTGGACCAGTCCGGCCATGTTGTGGGCGCGCATGAAGGTGTGATGCGCTTTACCGTGGGCCAGAGCAAACGGCTGGGGAATGCTGCCCGCCTGCACGGTGAGCGCCAGATGGTGGTGGGCGTGGAGCCGGGCAGCAAGCGTGTTATTATTGGCCCGCGTGCGCATGCGTTTGTCAGTTCCTTGTCCGTGCGGGATGTCAACTGGCTGCTGGACCCTCCGGCTGAAGGCCTTGTCTGCAAGGTGCAGATGCGCGCGCGTGAAGAGCCGCGCACGGCCCGTGTGGTCCCAACCCCCGATGGCGCAACCGTGCTGCTGGACGAACCCGCCATGCCCGCCCCCGGTCAGGCCTGTGTGTTTTATCAGGGGAGTCGTATTCTGGGCGGCGGGTTTATCCGCCGGACGGACCAGCAGGCTACGGCTTGAACAGAACAGGAGAGCACGCACATGGCGGAAGGTCGTCTGGTTATTGGTACACAGCGTTATTCGTCATGGTCCCTGCGCGGCTGGCTGTGTGTGCGTCTGGCCGGGCTGGATGTGGGGGTGGAGGTTGTGCCGCTGGCCGGTGCAGGGCAGACCGCAGCCCTTAAAACCCTCTCGCCCAACGGGTGCGTACCGTATCTGGAACACAGGGGAGCCGTGGTGTGGGACTCGCTCTCCATCGCTGAATACTGTGCCGAGCACCACGCCTTTTTATGGCCGGAGGACCGGGCCGCGCGGGCATGGGCGCGCTCGGTGGCGGCGGAAATGCACTCCGGCTTCAGGGCCGTGCGTTCTGCCCTGCCCATGAATCTGGGCCGTAATCGCCCGCTGGCCGCGCCTTTGGCCGAAGATGTGCACAAGGATATAACGCGCATTAACGCCATCTGGACCGAAGGGGCCGGCCGGGGCGGGCCGTTCCTGTGCGGGTCGGGTATGGGGAATGCGGATGCCATGTTTGCCCCTGTTGTCTGCCGCTTTCTATCCTACGACGTACCGGGGCTTTCCAGCACGGCGCAGGCTTACATGCAGGCCGTGCGCCACCACCCGCTGATGGTGGAATGGTACGCTGCTGCTGCGCGTGAGCCGGTGGAATGGCAACTGGATATGTACGAAACCCTCGCCTGAACACACCATGGCGGGCAGCAGGGCAGCAGGCATGAGCGTGCGCAACCCGCAGCAGGGTAACGGAGTGCGCGGTTCCCCCGCAGCGTTCACTCCCCCCTTGCGGGTGCTGACTGTTCTGCCCCCGCGTGAAAGTTTTGCCCCTGATGAGGCCGGGGCCATAGCCCTGCTGGTGCACCGCATGGCCGGGGCGGGCGAAGTGGTGGCGGGCAGCCCCCCCGCAACCAGCCCGTATGATGATGTGCCTTTTGCGCCCGTGCCGCCTGTTCTGTTCCCGTTCAGCCATGCGGGGCGTTACCGTGCTGGCGTGGTGCGGTTGGTCCGCAGGCTGCGCCCCGATCTGGTGGAGGTGCATAACCGCCCGGATCTGGCGTGGGCCATAAGCCGGCGCTTTCCCCACCTGCCGCTGGTGCTGGTGCTGCACAATGACCCGCGCAGTATGCGCCTGATCAAAACGGCCCGTAAGCGCATGCTGCTGGCCCGCAGGGTGGCTGTTGTGGTGGTGTCCGAGTGGTTGCGGAACCGTTTTCTGGAGCAGGGCGTGCAGGCGCAGGTTAGCGTGCTGCCCAATGGGCTGGACCTTGCGGCATTGCCAGCCCCCGCCCCTGTAAGGGACAATCTTGTGCTGTTTGCTGGCCGCGTTGTGGCAGACAAAGGGGTGGATGCCTTTGTGCAGGCCTGCGCCACTCTGCTGCCCCGCTACCCCACATGGCAGGCGCAGATTATAGGGGCAGACAGGTTTGGCTGTATGTCCCCCCAAACCGAATTCCTGAGCAGAATACAGGCGCAGGCTCAGGCCGCAGGAGTGCAGATGTTAGGCTACCAGCCCCATGCGCAGGTTTTGCAGGCCATGAGCCACGCGGCCATTGTGGCCGTGCCCAGCCGGTGGGCCGAACCTTTTGGCATGGCCGCACTGGAGGCCATGGGCTGTGGGGCCGCGTTGGTGACATCACGCAAAGGGGGGCTGCCCGATGTGGCCAGGCAGGCCGCACTTTACGCCAACCCCGATGACCTGCCTTCCATGGTGGAGGCGCTTGACCGCCTGATGTCCGATACCGAACTGCGCAGCCGCATGGGGCAGGCCGGGCGTGTGCGGGCACAGATGTTTGATAGTGCAGCGCTCCGCACCAGACGCCACAACCTGCATGCAAGGCTTGTGCAGCTCTGGCCCGATACAGGAGCACTCGGGCAGCCTTAAGGGACGGTGTGCCGTGGAGTGGGTTTTTCAGCCCTGTTCGGTTGCGCGCCAGCCGCAGGCGTGCAGGGCGGGGCGCATGCCCGCGCGTGGGGGTGCGGTTACGGTAACACCGTTATCAATGGGTAGGTACAGGCTTCTGGCCAGCAGGTGCAGCCCGGCCGCGTGGGGCTTGCCGTAAAGCGCGTCCCCCACAATGGGCCAGCCCATGGCGGCACAATGGACACGGGCCTGATGGGTGCGCCCGGTTTCCAGCTCCAGTTCCAGCCAGCTTGTCTGCCCGTCCCGGCCCAGAACCCGCCATGTGGTGGCCGCAGGAGCTCCCTTGTCCGCCACTTGCACGGACCAGCCCGCTCTGGTGCTGGTTTTAAGCAGTGGCAGGTCAATCCGCCCGGTGGGCGCCTGTGGTCCACCATCCACTACGGCCCAGTAGGTTTTGCGTGCGGTTTTGTTGGCAAAGGCTTCCTGCATGGCCAGCAGGGGCTGTTTGCGCAGGGCTATGGCAAGGCAGCCCGATGTATCCGCATCCAGCCGGTGGGCAAGCCATGGGCCATCCTTGCGGCGGGAAAGCTGGGGGAACCAGTCCTCCACACAGGCACCCCCACCGGGGCCGGTGTGCACGGGCAGGCCCGCGGGCTTGTCAAGAATAACCACATGGCTGCTCTGGTAGAGCAGGGGGGGCAGGGGGGCAGGCATACGGGGTTTTAGTCTTCTTCGCGGTTGGAGCCGATCAGCACCTTGCGGCGGCCGACATTGTCTGCCCGGCTGATAATTCCTTCCTTTTCCATCTGCTCAATCAGCTTGGCCGCGCGGTTGTAGCCAATGGACAGGTGGCGCTGGATGAAGGAGGTGGATGCCTTGCCCTCACGCGTGACAATGCTTACCGCCTCGCTGTACATGTCGGCTTCGGCGTTTTCGTTCCCGTTGGCACGGCTGCCAGCGCTGGAGGAGGAGCCTTCCTCCATGGGTTCGGCCAGAACGTCCTCATCATAAATGGGCTCGCCCTGTTCCTTGAGGAAGTTGACAACCTGCTCCACTTCGCTGTCGGCCACAAACGGGCCGTGCACGCGGGTAATGCGCCCACCACCCTGCATGAACAGCATGTCCCCCTGGCCCAGAAGCTGCTCGGCCCCCTGCTCGCCCAGAATGGTGCGGCTGTCGAACTTGCTGATCACCTGGAACGAAATACGGGTGGGGAAGTTGGCCTTGATGGTGCCGGTAATCACATCCACCGAAGGGCGCTGCGTTGCCATGATGACATGAATCCCCGCCGCACGCGCCTTCTGGGCCAGACGTTGCACGCAGGCGTCAATTTCCTTGCCTGCGGTCATCATCAGGTCGGCCATTTCGTCAATAATGACCACAATATAGGGCATGGGGTCCAAGGCGACGGACTGTTCCTCAAACACCGGGTTGCCGGTTTCGGGGTCAAAGCCGGTCTGTACGCGGCGGACGACTACCTCCCCGTCTGCCCGGGCTTCGGCCGCACGGGCGTTGTAGCCTGCAATGTTGCGCACCTGCAGGTGGGCCATGGTGCGGTAGCGGCGGTCCATTTCCCGCACAACCCATTTGAGCGCGTTAACCGCCTTGGGGGGCTCGGTCACAACCGGGGTGAGCAGGTGGGGGATGCCGTCGTAAATGGAGAGTTCGAGCACCTTGGGGTCAATCATGATCAGCCTGCATTCATCGGGCGAATGCCGGTAGAGCAGGGAGAGGATCATGGCGTTCACGCCAACCGATTTGCCCGAGCCGGTGGTGCCCGCCACCAGCAGGTGGGGCATGCGCGCAAGGTCGGAGAACATGGGTTCGCCCGCAATATCCTTGCCCAGTGCCAGAGGGAGCTGGCCGGTATCTTCCCGCCATGTGGGCTGGTTGAGCAGTTCGGACAGGTAAACCGTCTCACGCGTCTGGTTGGGAACTTCAATCCCCATCACGTTGCGGCCCGGCACGGTGGCAATGCGTACGCTCAGCACGGATAGCGAGCGCGCCACATCGTCCGCCAGCCCGATAATGCGGGCCGAGCGGATACCCGGTGCGGGTTCCAGTTCATACAGTGTTACCACGGGGCCAGCACTCATGCCCACAATGCGGCCCTGCACGCCGTAATCGGCCAGAACCTGCTCCAGCATACGGGCGGTGGCGTTGAGCAGCTCGGGCGAGGGGCCGGTATGGGCGTTGCTGGGGGCTGCGCGCAGCAGGCTCATGGGGGGGAGTTCCCACCCGCCCTTGCGGGTGGGGGTGCTGCGTTCGGGGGTAGCGTGCGTGCTTTCGGGCTGGCTGGCACCGGAGAACAGGCGGCCCAGCAACCCGCTTTTGGCGGGTTTTTCCGGTGCGGGGTGCGGTGTTGTAGCGGTGGGCAGGGTAAAGGCGGGTTCGGCCTTTGTGGCTGGCAGAGGGGTTATGGCCGTTGCCCGTGCAGGGGTGCCCGGCGGTGCATCCAGTGGTGCGGGGGTAAGGGCATGCGGGCTGTGCTGGCTGTTGTCCTGCGTGCCGTGCAGCACCAGTGCCGTGCCTGTGGCATGGTGGGTGGCGGGCTGCGGAGCGTGATAGGGGGCGAGGTCGTGCTCGTCCTCTTCATCATCAAACAGGGGGCCGGTGGGCAGGGTGCTGCCATAAAATGCGTCTGCCGCAGGCTGGGCGGCCTGGGCGGTGTAGGCGCTGGGCTGTGTGCTGGCTGCCGGGGCGGCGGGGTGTGGTTTGTGGCTGGCATAGTAGCGCACAAACCGCCTGCCCAGCCTGCCCGGCAGGCACACAACAAACACAAATGCCCGCCAGATGGCATACCATTCATCACGCCGCAGGCCGGTGCCAAGGGCAAGCAGAAGCCCGGCAAGCAGCCCGCCCAGCAGCCAGATAACCATGCCCCCCGCAGGCCCTATGGCGGCCATGCCCGCGGCAATGGAGGTCTGGGCAATGGAATGCCCGACACCCCCGCCAATACCGGCCTGTGTGGGCCATTCCATGTTGGGTAGGGCAGTAAACAGCAGCGGAATGGCGGCAAGCAGGGCCCCGGCTACGGGGAGCAGGCATAAAATGGCAGCCACCCGCATGCCAAAGACCATCCATGTTTCATGCCCAAGCAGGCGGTGGCCCATAAAGCGCCACCCCCATGCCAGCAGAATAAGCACCGGTACCGTGGCTCCCAGCCCGATTCCCTGCAACAGCGTATCGGCTACAAACGCGCCGGTTATGCCCAGCAGGTTGGTAGGGGGCTGGTTGGTGGCGGTGTTAAAGGAGGGGTCGGTCGGGTTGTAGGTCAGCAGGGCTGCCAGCAGGGCACAGGCCAGAATGCAGAGCGCAATGCCGCCCCCTTCCTCCATGCGCAGGCGCAGGGTACTTTTGTGGGGGGCGGGGGAACTGGTGGTATTTAAAGGGCTTGTGCGCGCCAAGGGTGCCGGTCCTGACTCCAGAGGCCGCGCCTGTTCCCTGCATTGGGCAGGAATCGTGTGCGCGGGTGGTTGTAAAGGGTGACTGCTTTCTTCTTAGCAGCCCTGCCGCGTATTGCGAACCGCATCCTTTGCACAAGATTGCGGCCAGAGGCGGGCGGTGTTGAACCCATGTTAAAGAGGCATGCCCACAGGTGGGAGCATGGCCACCCGGCGTGACAGGCATGGGCGTATGGGGTGTGTACGGCTTGTTCCGCGGCGGGGGATCGACAATATTAGGCAGCTCATACCCATTATGCGGATACGGCTGGCACTTTGCGCCTTGGCCTGTGTGGGGTGTATGCCGCATGGGGCCGGGCAGTCTGGGGCGGGGCTGTGGTGGTCTGGGTAAGGGATTGTCGCGTGCACAGGCCGGTATCATGGCGGATGTCTGTTCCTTGTTTATCTTCCGCTCCAGGGTGTGCCGTGTGAATGGATGCAAGTAATTTGACCAGTGTTTTGCAGGCTATGCAGTCCTCCCCCTTCCTGCGGCATATGCTGGCACCCTGCTTTGTTCTGCAACAACCCGGTTCCGGGCGGCCTGTCTGTGTTCAGCCCGATGGGAGCATTGCCTGCTCTGCTGAACCGGTTGAGCCTGCTCAGGCATGGTTTTACGCCCGGTTTGCACTGGAACTGTCCGCCCTTGTGCGTGCCTGTTGCCCGCCTGCGGGGGCAGGTCTGGCGGAGGGGGGCAATGGGCAGCGCATGGCGCGCCTGCTGCTGGCTGCGGCAAGGGTTACGGCCTGTGCCTGGCAGACGGGGCCATTCTGCCCCCCCGGTAGGTCCGTGCCCATGCCATGTGCATGGGGGCATGGTCTGGCGGGGAGCACAGCGCCCGATGCCACCCAGCTTGCACAGTGCCTTCCGGAACTGGCTTTTTTTGTAGCTCCCGCCTTGCGCCCGCATGGGGTGGATGTGCCCGCCCTGCAGGCATGGGCCTGCGCCGCATGGCCGGTGTTGCAACCTGCGGAATGGCTGGTTGTAAGCGGAGGGGACGAGCGGCTGGACCCCGGTGCGCAAACCGGCCTTAACCGGTATGGGTGCCAGCCTCTCCCCCGGTATGGGGAGCTGGATTTTTCCTCCTCCACCGCATCCACCCCAACACTGCCTGCGGCACGGGCCATGCATCAGGCGGCTACCCGGCTGATCCGCCTTGCGGTGGAGGGGCAGGGGGCCGAAGCCGTTGTGGAAGAAGCCAAGACCTTTCTGGCGGGGTTTTACCATCTGGATGGAGCCGGGCGGGTTGTGCTCGCGCCATCAGGGACCGACTGCGCTCTGGCTGCCACGGCGGTCATGGGGTTGTTGAACACACCGCTGACAACCATCGTCCCCGGTGTGGAAGAAACCGGGAGTGGCGTGCCGCTGGCGACCTGTGGCCGCCATTTTGCCCACCGCACCGCGCGAGGGCTGGCTGTGCAGAAGGGCATGCCCATAGACGGGTTTATGCGGGATGCGGAACATGTTGCGCTGGAACTGCGTGGCAGCAACGCGGAGCGTGTGCCCGATAACGCCCTGTTTGCCGCCTGCCAGCAGCATGTGGCCCGCGCGGTTGGGGCGGGGCGGCGCGTGCTGCTTTACATGCTGCATGTTTCCAAAACCGGGCAGCTTGTGTTGCCCGCCAGCAGGGTGCGCGCCCTGTGTGCGCAATACCCCGGTCAGGTGGATGTGCTGGTGGATGCCTGTCAGGCCCGCCTGCGGCCAGAGCTTGTACGCCAGTACGTGGCGTGGGGCTGGGCGGTTATGGTTACGGGGTCCAAGTTTTTTACTGGCCCACCGTTTAGTGGCGCACTGTTCCTGCCCGATAGCTGGCTGGCCCGCCTGCACGGCACAGCCTGCCTGCCTGCCGGTCTTGCGGCATATGCCTCGCGGGCTGAATGGCCGGACCTGCCTGCCTGCCGCACCCTGCCTGCGGGCCTGAACGCGGGCCTGTTCGTGCGCTGGAGTGGAGCACGGGCCGAAATGGAGGCATTTGCCGCCGTGCCGGATGCGCAAAAGGCAGAGCGGTTGCAGCAGTTCATGCAGGGGGCCGCAGCCGCGCTGCGTGCCTGCCCGTTTGTGCGCCTGCTGCCCTCGGTGGCGTTGTCTACCCAGCCGGAGGCAGATGCGTGGGACAGCCTGCCGGGCATTTTTGCCTTTACTGTAATGCATGACGGTTGTGCGCTGGATTTTGCACAGGCCAGGCTGGTGCATGGCTGGCTGCTGGCGGATCTGACCCCCTACCTGCCCATGGACCTGCGGGGGGAGGAGCGTGCCCTTGCGGCCCTGCCCTGCCATGTGGGGCAACCGGTTGCCCTGACCACGGCGCAGGGTGTTGAGGCAGGCATGGGCGCGCTTCGTGTTTCGGCCTCTGCACGGCATATTTCGGGCACGGGAGGGGGCTATGCGGCTGCCCCCGCCGTGGCAAAAGGGGCCTCCACGGCAGACCTCCCCGTAGCGTGGATGCTGGCCAAGCTGGGCCTGATCCTGCGGTATTGGGCGGACCTTGCCCATGCACAGCCACCGTGCCACCCGCATGCCGCCCGTGCCAGCCTGTCCGGCGGTGGGTGTATGCCCGGGCAGGCCCCTGCTCTGGGCAGGCTGGGCATTTCTGCTCTTGCGCTCGGGCAAAGCTGATTCCACAACAGAGGCATGAGCGAACACATGATTGCCGAAAAAGCCTCATCCTCTTCTCAGGACCATTTTCTGGATGGGCCTGAACTTCCAACCGGTATTACCCGCTTCTGGCTGATCCGCCATGCTCTGGTGGAAGAAAACGCCCGTATGCGCATGTATGGCAGCATGGACGTGCCGCTCTGCCCCGACAGCCTGATTGCCCAGAAGCCCATGTACCGCGCGCTGGCCCAGCGTCTGCCGCAGGACGCACAGTGGTTCATAAGCCCGCTCTCTCGCACACGGCGCACCGCACAGGCGATTGAGGAGGCCGGGTACGGCCCCCGCCCGCTCACTGTGGAGCCGGACCTGATCGAGCAGAATCTGGGCACATGGCAAGGGCTGGAATACAAGGCCCTGCCTGCGCACCTGACCCTGCCCCCCCACCCGTTCTGGCCCGTTGCCGCCAGTGATTGCCCCCCGGAGGGGGAGAGCGTGATTGAGGTATGCAGCCGTGTTGGCCGCCTGCTGGACCGGCTGGCCAGAACACATGCAGGGCGCAACATTGTGGCCGTGGCCCATGGTGGGGTTATTCGTGCGGCTCTGGCGCATGCGCTGCGCATACACGCCGAAACCGCGCTGCATTTTTCGGTCCAGAACCTCTCCCTGACCATTCTGGAGCGGCTGGATACGGGCTGGCGGGTGGTTACGGTAAACGAGTTGCCGGGTATCTGAACACCGCGGTTTCTGGCATTCAGGTCAAACAGGTGGCTGGCCGTGCGGGCAGCCGTTATTCCCAGACGGATATTTCCCAGACGGAGGGCTTTGGTCCATGTCTTTCTCTCCCTCACACGCCGGGGCGCTGGCCGCCACAGACCAGCTGTTTTTTGCTCAGGAGCAGGCCCAGCTTAGCCGGGATGATGCCGAAAAGCTGACCCGCACGGCGCTGGACGGCATGGACGATGGCGAACTGTTCCTTGAATACCGTGAGAGCGAATCCATAGCACTGGATGACGGGGTTATCCGTTCCGCCTCCTTCAACACCAGCACGGGCTTTGGCCTGCGCGCGGTGCTGGGGGAAGAGACAGGCTTTGCCCATTCGGATGAGATGAGCCGCTCCTCCCTGCTGCGGGCGGCCGGTGCCGTGGGTGCGGTGCGCGCGGGCCGCTCTGGGGTTATGGCCCCCCCACCACGCCCCACCAACCAGCGGCTCTACACGGATGCCAACCCGCTGGGGGATACGGATTTTGCCGCCCGGTCCGGTCTGCTTTCCAGCATGGATGCCTACGCACGGGGCAAGGACCGGCGCGTGGTGCAGGTTATGGCCTCGCTCTCGGGCGAGTGGCAGGCCGTGCAGATCATCCGTGCCGATGGCGCGCGCGTGGCCGACTTGCGGCCACTGGTGCGGCTGAATGTGTCGGTTGTGGTGGAGCATGATGGCAAGCGCGAGAGCGGGAGCCACGGCCTTGGCGGGCGTTATGAGATTAACCGCCTGCTGAATGAGGAAACATGGCAGGGTGCGGTGGACGAGGCCCTGCGTCAGGCGCTGGTGGCGCTGGAGGCACAGGCCGCCCCGGCAGGGGAAATGGAAGTGGTGCTGGGTGCTGGCTGGCCCGGTATTCTGCTGCACGAAGCCGTAGGCCACGGGCTGGAAGGCGATTTTAACCGCAAGGGAACATCCGTTTTTGCCGGGCGTATTGGCACCCGTGTGGCCTCCCCCGGGGTGACGGTCATAGATGACGGCTCCATGCCGGACCGCCGTGGCAGCCTGACCATAGATGATGAAGGCACACCTACAGGCCGCACGGTGCTGATTGAGGATGGTATTCTCAAAGGCTATTTGCAGGACCGGCTGAACGCACGGCTCATGGGGGTTGCCCCTACGGGGAATGGCCGCCGCCAGTCCTATGCGCATATGCCCCTGCCACGCATGACCAACACCATTATGCTCGAAGGCAACGCCACCACGGAGGAGATGATCCGCTCCGTCAAGCGTGGGCTGTATGCCGTGCATTTTGGTGGCGGGCAGGTGGATATTACGTCGGGCAAGTTCGTGTTTGCTGCCTCCGAAGCGTATCTGATCGAAAACGGCCGCGTTACGGCCCCGGTCAAGGGGGCAACGCTCATTGGCAGCGGGGCAGAGGCCATGACCCAGGTTTCCATGATCGGGGGCAATCTGGAACTGGACCCCGGTATTGGCACCTGCGGCAAGGCCGGGCAGGGCGTGCCGGTGGGTGTTGGGCAACCCACCCTTAAAATGACCGGGCTGACCGTGGGCGGCACGGCGTAAGGGCTGCACCAGTTGGTTATGGCCTGCGGTGGGCTGTTCCTGTTGCGCGCCCTCTCATGCTAGAGCGTGTGCCTTGGGTTCTGCCCGCCTGATGCGGGCCGAAGGATAGGGACAGGAAAATGGTCGAGAGCGGATTTCGGAGTTCTTTCATGCGCGAGGCCGCGGCACGCGGTTTCATTTTCCAGTGCACGGATGCGCAGGCACTGGACGCACTTATGGAACGGGAGTCCATCTCGGCTTATATCGGCTTTGACCCCACGGCAGACAGCCTGCATGTGGGCGGGCTGATCCAGATTATGATGCTGCGCCTGCTGCAAAAGCATGGCCACCGCCCCATCGCCCTTGTGGGCGGCGGCACTGCCCGTATTGGCGACCCTTCCTTCAGGGAGGAAGCGCGGCGGCTGATGACGGATGACATCATCCAGACCAACCTTGCCGGCATAGAAGGGTGTCTGCGCCAGTTCCTGACCTTTGGCACGGGCCCTTCGGATGCCCTGCTGGTCAATAATGCCGACTGGCTGGACAAGCTGGCCTATATTGACCTGCTGCGCGATGTGGGGGTGCATTTTTCCATTAACCGCATGCTGGCCTTCGACTCCGTCAAGAATCGTCTGGAACGTGAGCAGGGGCTGACTTTTCTGGAGTTCAACTACTCGATTCTCCAGTCCTATGACTTCCGCGAACTCAGCCGCAAATATGGGCTGGTGCTGCAACTTGGTGGCTCCGACCAGTGGGGCAACATTATCTCTGGCGTGGAACTGGTGCGCAGGACGGATCAGAAATCCGTTATGGGGCTGACCACTCCGCTGCTTACCACCTCCTCCGGCGCAAAAATGGGCAAAACGGCCAGTGGGGCGGTGTGGCTGTCCGAAAAACGTCTGCCTGTGTTTGATTACTGGCAGTTCTGGCGCAACACCGAGGATGCCGATGTCGGGCGCTTCCTGCGCCTGTTCACGGACCTGCCGCTTGAGGAATGTGCACGGCTTGAGAGCCTGCCGGGTGCGCAGATTAACGAAGCCAAAAAGGTGCTGGCGACCGAAGCCACGGCCCTGTGCCACGGGCGCGAGGCAGCTCTGGCCGCAGCCGAAGCCGCCCGCCAGACCTTTGAGGAAGGTGCGCTGACAGCCGCTGACCTGCCTGTGCATGAAGTGACCCAGCCTGACCTTGCCGCAGGGATTCCCGTTTTCCGCCTGCTGGTGGAGGCAGGGCTTGCCAAAACCAATGGCGAGGCCCGGCGTTTGGTACGGGGCGGGGGCGCGCGCCTCAACAATGCCGTGATAGCGGATGAAAATCGCCTGATTGTGGAGCACGATAGTGTAGATGGCGCCATCAGGCTTTCTGCTGGCAAAAAACATCATGTGCTGGTGAAGGTAGGGTCCTGAACGCCAAGCCACCAGCAGGAGAGACAATGTTATGAAACGTCTTGTGTGCGCTCTGGCAGCATTGGGTTCTTTAACCGTTCTGGCAGGGTGTGCAGGCCCTGGTGGCCCCGGCCCACGGCCACGTCCGTACTACCCGTACGGCTATGCTGGTTCCAGCATACGGTATGATGACTATTACGGATATGGCGGTGGGTATTCTGGTGGTGGCTGGTCCCGCCCTGCACCGCGCCCCCCCATGGGCAGGCCGGGTATGGGGTCTGGCCGCCCCGGTGGTGGCAATAATAATGGAGGGGGCTGGTCCCGCCCCGGCGGGGGTGGTCGCCCGGATGGTGGCGGTCGTCCCGGTCGTCCCGGTCGTCCGGGGGGAGGTGGCCCCGGTGGTGGTGGCCAGCGGCCCGGCGGCGGTGCACAAGGTGGTGGTGGTCCATCCGGGGGTGGTTCGCCCGGTGGTGGCCATGGCGGCGGTCAGGGTGGTCCCGGCGGTGGGGGTGGCCCCAATAAAGGCCCCCCGCGCGGCTGAGCCACTTTGGGCTTTGCCTGATTGGGGTATGTCTGCAAAAGGCTCCGCCAGAGTGCGGGGCCTTTTTTGTATGGGAGGGGAGAATACCCAAACCCCGTGAGGGGCAGGCGGGCTACTTTTCTTTCAGGTCGCTCGGAAGCCTGAAAAAAAACCATGCCATATGCGTGGGGGAGTTGCTGGTGCTGCTGGACAGGATTGAACTGTCGACCTCTCCCTTACCAAGGGAGTGCTCTACCACTGAGCTACAGCAGCACTGCTTGCGGGGTTCTAGCCTTTTGGGCGCACCACCGCAAGAGTGGGGTGAACAAAAAAAGACGAAAATTAATCGTCCCTATGTGTTTTTTCCATACGCTCGTGCTGTTCCTGCGCTTCAATGGACAAGGTAGCGATCGGGCGGGCCTCCAGACGCTTCAGGCCGATGGGCTCACCGGTTTCCTCGCAGTAGCCATAGCTGCCGTTTTCAACCCGCTGGAGAGCAAGGTTGATCTTGCCAATCAGCTTGCGGGCACGGTCACGGGTGCGCAGTTCAAGGGCACGGTCCGTTTCCACGCTTGCGCGGTCGGTAATATCGGCTTCATGAATGCCACCTTCGGAAAGGCTGGCCAGGGTATCCCCCGCCTCTTTCAAAAGATCAGCGCGCCATTTGAGCAGTTTCTGCCGGAAGTATTCCGTCTGAAGAGGGTTCATGAACTCTTCTTCTTCTGACGGGCGATAATCTGGCGGTAAAGTAATCATGTCAGTCGTCAGCCTTTGCAATGACAGGAAACCTGCCTTGAAAGAATGACGCGGCTTATAGCGGCATCATGCCCGTGCGCCAAGAATTTTATGCACAGATGCCAGAAGAAAAGCAGGAGGGTCGGTCAGTAAGATAAAAGAAAAACTGATATTCGGAAAAAGTAATAAACAGAAAACATCCGATTATTAAAATTTCAATAAAATCCGATATGTGGCGCGCTACCCCTGCCACACAGGTTTTTGCTTTGGCGCAACAACTGGCCCAGCGCGGGGGAGGCCCTTACCTCCACCATAAAAAAGGGGCCGTGCGCGCACGGCCCCTTGCATACACTCTGGCGTATGTTGCCCGATTAGAACGGGATTTCATCATCCAGATCACCACCGCCGGAAGCATCCCAGCCGCCAGACGGTGCGCCACCGCCACCACCACGCTGCGGGGCAGGCAGGCGGGAGGATGCGCCGCCGTTACCGCCATTGCCGTAGTCCGAGCCGCCGCCGGTGTTGTAGCCGCCGTAGCTGCTGCCACCATTGCCGCCACCAAAGCCACCTCCACCAAAGCCGCCGCCACCTTCGCCTTCGCCACCGTTGCGGCTGTCCAGCAGAACCAGCTCACCACGGAAGCGGTCCACAACCACTTCGGTCGTGTAGCGTTCCTGCCCGCTCTGGTCGGTCCATTTGCGGGTCTGCAATGCGCCTTCAAGGTACACCTTGCGGCCTTTGCGCAGGAAACGTTCGGCAACGTCGGCCAGCCGGTCGTTAAAAATGACAACGCGGTGCCATTCGGTCCGCTCGCGCTTTTCGCCCGAGGCGCGGTCGTTCCATGTGTCGCTGGTAGCGAGGGAGAAGGACACGATTTTCTGCCCGCTCTGGCTGGAGCGGACTTCCGGGTCTTTGCCCAGATTGCCGACCAGAATGACCTTGTTAACGCTTCCAGCCATGGTTCTCTTCGCCTTCTGTAACCTGTGAGTTCGTTTTGTTCCGGTCTGTGTAGCGCAGCACGGGGGGCGTGGTCCACCTATTGTGCGGGTGGCTCACGCCATACTTTACGCCAGCCGCCAGATGGACAGGCGCGCGGCACCGTGCTGGCGTTCTGCCAGCAGTTCGTGCGGGCAGGCGGGGGCGTCCTCGGCGTCATTTGCAAAAGGCAGGGGTTCGTCGCGCCCGGTTTCAATCACGGCTATGGCGTTGGGGGCAATCCAGCCTCTGGCTTTCAGGGCGGCCAGAGCCGTGCCGGGCAGGTGCTTGTGGTAAGGTGGGTCCAGAAACACCAAGGTTGCAGGCGTTGCGCGGGCGGCTGGTGGAACGGTAACATCCCGCGGGTACACCGTGCAGCGTTCTTCCCACCCGCAGGCATGGATATTGGCGCGCAGGGCGGTGAGGGCCTGACGGTCGGTTTCAAAAAAAACGGCTCTTTCCGCCCCGCGGGACAAAGCTTCCAGCCCCAGAGCGCCCGTGCCTGCAAAGGCGTCCAGCACATGGGCACCTTCCAGCAGGGCCGCTCCACCCCACGGAGCATGGGCCAGTACGTCAAACAGAGCTTGGCGCACACGGTCTGCCGTAGGGCGTGTGGTGCCGCCAGAGGGGGCGGCCAGCACCCGGCCTTTGCGTGCCCCGGCAATAATGCGCACCATCAGCGGGCCTTGTGGCGGGCAGGGGCGGGCTGCTGGGCGGTTTTTTCCGGCGCTTTGGGCAGCTGGTCACGCAGGACGCGGGGCGGAATTTCCTCCAGCTCACCTTTTTGCAGCGTGCCAAGGGGGAACGGCCCGTAGCTGGTGCGGATCAGGCGGCTGACATGCAGGTTAAGCCCGGCCATAACCTTACGGATCTCGCGGTTCTTGCCTTCCTTGAGCGAGACAGTGAGCCACGCGTTATCGCCCTTGCGCGAGTCGAGGGCTGCAATAATGGGGCCGTAACGCACGCCCTCAAACACGCAGCCATGGGCGAGGGAGGCCAGTCGCGCCTCGTCCACCACACCAAACACGCGCACGCGGTAGCGCCGCAGCCAGCCGTTGGAGGGCAGCTCCAGCCTGCGGGCCAGTTCGCCATCATTGGTCAGCAGCAACAGCCCTTCGCTGTTCAGGTCAAGCCGCCCGACGCTGATCACGCGGGGCATGCCTTCTGGCAGGGAGGAAAAAACGGTTGGCCGTCCTTCGGGGTCCTTGTGGGTTGTTACCAGCCCGTCGGGCTTGTGGTAGCGCCACAGCCTTGTGCGCTCCGGGGTTGCAACCGGCTGGTTGTCCACCAGAACAATATCGCCATCGGTGACAAAGGTTGCCGGGTGCGTAACAGCCTGACTGTTCAGCCGCACGCGCCCTTCCTCAATCATGCGCTCTGCATCGCGCCGGCTGGCTACCCCTGAACGGGCCAGCCATTTTGCAATGCGTTCTCCCCGCGCTTCCTGTGTCACGCCTGTTCTCCTGCTGCCTGTACGAAGGCCTTGAAAAGTGTTTTGTCTGCCGGGTCTATGCCAAATTCCGGGTGCCATTGCACCCCAAGGCAAAAACGGTGGTCCGGGTCTTCTATGCCTTCTATCACGCCATCTTCGGCAATGGCATTCACCCGCCCGCGTCCGGGGGTGCCAACGGCCTGATGGTGGGCGGAATTAACGGCAATGCGTGTGGCCCCGCCGGTTATGCGGGCCAGAAGGGTGTCGGGCTGGATGTCCACGCCGTGGCTTGCCTCATCCCGCGGGTTGGGCTGCTCATGTGGCAAGGTTGTGGGGTTTGTGTCGGGCAGATGCTGGATGAGCGTTGCACCAAGGTTTACGGCAATTAACTGCATGCCCCCGCATATGCCCAGCACGGGTATGTTGCGCTGCAACGCGGCGGCCAGCAGGGCGCTTTCGGCCCGCGTGCGGCGCGGGCGCAGGGTTACGCTGGGGTGGCGCTCGGACGCACCATAAAGCAGGGGATCAATATCAAACGCGCCACCGGTTATGAGCAGCCCGTCCAGCTTGGCCACGTATTCCAGCCCCAGTTGCGGGAACAGGGGAAGGGCTACCGGCAGGCCACCTGCGGTGGCTACGGCGCTCAGATAATTCTCGCGCAGGGCGCACCACGCAAAGCGGGAGTAACGCTCCGCGCCGCCGTCTTCCAGATCAAGGGTAATGCCAATAACGGGGCGCTCTGCTGCCATAAGCCTGTGGTCCTGCACAAAAAGCCGTTGGAAAACTGGAACTGCTTCGTGTCAGGTGCCACAGGTGCGTAAATTTTGCATCTTTTCCCATCTGCCCCGTGCTGGAGCTGGTGCTTTGGAGCCGCTTCTAGCGGGTCAGAAACACCGGAATGCTATGGGGCATCATATGACTGCTCACAACCGGCCTGGTGGCAGGGGGGGAGGATTCGCCGGGGAGTCTGTCTGCAACAGCAAGACCAAACCCCATTGCGGCCGCGGCCAGAATGAAAGACAGAGAATGCATGGTTCCGACCTTTCCAGCCAAGAGTTGAGAGACGGTCAGGCCATAATCCGCACCGCACGCAAAGTGCATTGCGCTGTGCACGGATAATGGCGACTTTAAGGCAGGATGACAAAGTTATGGTGAGGTTTGCAAGAAGAATATGATGGTGCAGCCCCCGACCTGCTCAGACATGCGGATACCCAGCCATGAAAGGCGCTGCAATGGTGTGTGATACGCCCCTCCATTCCGGCAGGGAGTCGGGTATGGAGCTGGCCTTGCAGCAGGCTCGTATGGCCGCCACACGGGGGGAGGTGCCTGTGGGTGCCGTGCTGCTGGATGCGCAAGGCACGGTGCTGGCACAGGCCGGTAACCGGGTGGAAGAACTGCAAGACCCCTCTGCCCATGCGGAAATGCTGGTCATGCGTGCCGCCGTGCACCAGCGGCAGGGCCGCAGGCTGGCGGACTGCACTCTGGTTGTGTCTTTGGAGCCGTGCCCGATGTGTGCGGCGGCCATGGCGCATTTTCGGGTAGGGCGGCTGGTTTTTGGGGCGTATGACCCCAAGGGCGGCGCGGTGGAACACGGCCCCCGCCTGCCTTACCGGGCCGAGGCCCTGCACCGCCCGGAAATTATAGGCGGCGTGCGTGAGTGTGAGGCTGGAGAGTTGCTGAAAAGCTTTTTCCGGACCCTGCGGGGCGAGGAGCCTCTGCCCCCTGCATAAAACCCTGTGGGTAGGGTGGGTTAAAGGCTTTTTTTTTCCGAAAAGGAAACCATGTTAGCTTACAGGGCGTAAGGTGATGCAGGTTTTGGCAGCCGTCTGGTGCAGGTGGCCGCCAGAGCAGGCCGTGGTCACCCGAAACGAGTCCTGCTTGGGTACAACAAGGAACAGTCAAGATCGTGATGTCGGAAAAATCTGTGACAAACGTTTGCACGCGTGGCGGTCGCCGCAACTGGACCAAGGCTCTGCTGGCTGGCTGCATGCTGGTTTCCGCCGCCGGGCCGTGGGCTGGCGGTGTGTCCTGGGCGGATACGTCCAGCATGATCAAGCCTAGTGGCCCCGCCCAGCGGATTCCCGATTTTGTGGAGCTGGTCAAACAGGTCAAACCGGCGGTGGTGTCCATTACCTCCATGATCCGCTCCGATACCATGGAAGGTGAAGGCGGTGGCATGGGTGGCGGGCCTTTTCCGTTCCCTTTCCCGTTCCAGATGATGCCCCAGCCCTCCAAGCAGCTGATTGAGGCGCGCGGGTCTGGCTTTGTCATCTCGGCCGATGGGTACGTGGTGACCAACAACCATGTGGTCAAAGGGGCGACCAAGGTCAGCGTCACACTGGATGACGGCACAACCCTGCCTGCCAAGGTGGTCGGCCGCGATGGCAAGACCGATCTGGCTTTGCTCAAGGTTACGCCCACACAAAAACTGCCCTTTATTGAACTCGGCGAGTCCGATGACGTACAGCCGGGGGAATGGGTGATTGCCGTTGGCAACCCCTACGGTCTGGGTGGCACGGTTACGGCTGGTATTGTCTCCGCCCGTGGGCGTGACATCAACGAAGGCCCATACGACAACTTCATTCAGGTGGATGCCCCCATTAACCGCGGCAACTCCGGTGGTCCGCTCTTTACGCAGGACGGCAAGGTGGTGGGGGTCAACACCGCCATTCTCTCCCCCTCTGGCGGGGGGTCGATTGGTATTGGTTTTGCCATTCCGTCCGATACGGTGCGCAGCGTTGTGGACCAGTTGCGCAAGACCGGCCATGTGGTGCGCGGCTACCTTGGCGTAAACGCTCAGGTTATTTCCCCCGTTATGGCCAGCGCGCTTAACCTGCCGGCCCCTGCTGTTGCGGGTACGCCGCCCGCAGGTGCGCTGGTGGCCAGTGTCAGCCAGGACAGCCCGGCCGAAAAAGCGGGCCTCAAGGCTGAGGACGTGATTACCGACTTTAATGGCCAGAAAATTGCCACCCCGCATGATCTGGCCGTGCGTGTGGCGGCAGTGGCGCCGGGCACGCAGGTAACAATCGGCTTTGTGCGTGCAGGCAAGGCACAGACCGCCACCACCAAAATTGGCAATCTTGCCAGTGCTACGGGGGATGCGGGCAAAACGGCGAGTACCGCAGGCGGGCAGCATCTGGGTGTGGCTCTTGCCCCGCTTAACCGCGATACGCGCCAGCAGCTTGGTCTGCCGCAGGATACGCACGGCGTTGTGGTGAGCGATGTGGAGGCGGGTTCTCCTGCGGATCAGGCCGGGATTCGTCCGGGGGATGTCATTCAGTCTGTTGGTGGCCAACAGGTGGATATGCCCAAGGCGGCCGTCAGTCTGGTCAAAACGGCTATGGCGGCCAAAAAACCGGTGCTGCTGCGTATTCTGCGGGATGGGCAATCCCTGTTCATTGCCATTTCGCCCGATGGCAGTACCGCAGGCCTGCCAGCGGATAATGGTGCTGGTAGCGGTGATGATGATGATAACTGAGGCAGACTTGTCCTGAGTTATCAGCCAAAAAAGGCCGGCTCCTTTGGAGTCGACCTTTTTTTAATACTTTAGTCCTGTGCGGTTAGGCGGCCCGCTCAGTCCGCTTTCTGCCCCGAGGCGATGTTGAGCAGAGTCGCAACCGAAAGAATGCGGATGCGATGGTTTTCCGCGCTGGCAATCAGCATGCTGCGGCGGAAAGCGCTAATGGTCCGGCTTACGGTTTCAATGGTCAGGCCCAGATAATCGGCAATATCCACCCGTGTCATGGGGACAGAAGCCATGTTTTCCGCCTCCTGCCGCCGGTTTGCGGTCTGGTGGAAGGCGCGCATTCGGTCGAGCAGAAAGGTGGCAACTTTTTCGCGCGCGGTTTTGCGGCCCAGCAGCAGCATCTGTTCCTGCGCTTCGGCCAGTTTGTCGGTTACGGCGGCTAACAGGCGGCGCTCAAATGTTGGGTAATCGCTCAGCAATGCCTCAAGCTGGGGGCGGAGGAAGCGGCACAGCCGCACATTATCCACCGTTTCTGCCCCAAAAGAGTATGTCTGCGCTGTGCTCAGGCCCAAAAACTGGCCTGCATCGGCAAAGCCCGTAATCTGCCTGCGTCCATCGGGGAGGGATTTGAAGAGTTTGACCGTGCCGCGCGTGACATTGAAAAACGCCAGTGCAGGCTCCCCTTCTTCAACAATTGTTGTGCCCGGCGGCAGCAGTAACTGGCGGGAGGAGTGGGCCAGTGCGGCCAGTCCTTCCTCATCCATGCTGCTGCACAGGCTTTTGTTCCGGATGTCACACACAAGGCAACGCATGACATCCATATCCGCTTTGGGGGTATGAACTGCCCCGCCAGCGGGCGCGAAGGCAGATGTCTGGGGAGAAGATGTCATGCGATAAATCCAGAAAACCGTTTAGTATTAACCGGTTGCGGTCTGTTATAACGGTTGGGGCCGTAAAAGGTCGCCCCGCAGCATTGAGCTTTTGTTGACATAAATCAATCATGCCAAGGGATTATTTTAATTGCAGGCCAGAACTGCAAAAAAGTCGAAACCGGGGTCTGTGGTTAAAATGACACAGTTTTGACTCATCTTTGACCAGTATGCGCCAGACTTGATCTAAATCAAGGTTGCATGAGCGATGGCGTGGTCTTTCCGGCGCAGAATTACAGTGCAGTGGAAGAGACAAAACACAATGGTCAAGTTCCGTTCCTTTCTGACAGCCACAGTGGCTGGTGTGGCCGCCCTGACCGGTGCGGCACAGGCGCAGACAGCAACCCCCAATGCTGCTTACGTCAATGCCCCGGTCATGAACCACATCCCGGACGCGCAGAAGCCCTCTGGCCACTGCGGTATCTTTGAAACCTGCGCCAGCACCAAAATCGGTCTGGGCAAGGGTGACTTCATGGTGCGTCTGTCCGGCGTTGGCGTTCTGCCGCAGGACCGTGACAGCAGCGTGAAGGTCGCTGGCGTTGGCCACATGAACGGCACGCACCTGTCCACCACCAACCAGGCTATGCCGGAACTGACGGTTGAATACTTCATCACCGACAACCTGTCTGTTGACCTGATTGCAACCAGCACGCACCACCGTGTGAACGCAGTTGGTGGCGCGCTTGCTGGTGTGAGCGGCCGGCAGGTAACGGACGTTGGTTCCGCTTGGGTGCTGCCCCCCACTCTGACCTTCGCTTGGCATTTCCGTCCGCACAAGCGCTTCAACCCGTATGTGGGTGTGGGTGCAACGGCTATGTGGTTCCATAACGCACGTGGGTCGGGCCAGCTTGGGCTGACCAAACTGAATGGTGGTTTCACCGGTGGCCCGGCTGTGAACGTTGGTTTCGACTATCAGCTGGTCGGCAACTGGTTCTTCAACGCCGACGTCAAGCAGATGTTCGTTCGTATGCACGCATGGGCTGAAAACAGGGCCGAAACCCTCAAGGTTCGTGCTCATGAATCCCTGGACCCCACCGTGGTGTCCGCCGGTATTGCATACCGCTTCTGATCTAAGCTGATGAGCGCGGATCCCGTCTCTGACCTGATTTCCCGCTACGGCGGGAATCTGCCGCGCTATACCAGTTACCCGACCGCTGCGAGCTTTTCGGATGCGGTCGGGGCTCAGGACGTGGAAAGCTGGCTGCGGACGCTGCCAGCAGACCTGCCTGTTTCTCTGTATTTTCATGTTCCATTCTGTGATGAACTCTGCCGGTTCTGTGGGTGCAATACCTCAGTCATGCGGCATGAGGACGGGCGCGTGGCCTATGGTGACCTGCTGCGCGAGGAAATGCGCCGGGTTGTAGCCCTAACGGGCGAGCAGCGCGTTGTGCATCATCTTCAGTTTGGCGGTGGTACGCCCACCACATTGCCGCCGGCCTCGCTCCGGCAGCTTATGCGTGCCGTACGCACGTTCTTCCGTTTTTCCGATGATGCCGAACTGGCGATGGAAATGGACCCCCGCCATGTGCCCGAAGGTTATCCGGCACTCCTGGGTGATCTGGGGTTCAACCGCATCAGCCTTGGCGTGCAGGACCTGGACGAAAAGGTGCAGGAAGCCTGCGGTCGTCACCAGTCCTTTGCGCAGACCAAAAGCTGTATTGAGCAGGTACGCGCCGCGGGTGTTACGGGCGTTAATATCGACCTGATTTACGGCCTGCCCTACCAGACGGTAGAAAGTGTGGGCGAGACGGCACGCCAGATTGCCCTGCTCCGCCCCGACCGGCTGGCCGTATTTGGCTATGCCCACATTCCGTGGAAGCAGAAGCGCCAGAAGCTTATTCCTGAAAGCGCGCTACCGTCCTCCTCGGAGCGGCTGGCCCAGCGTGCGCAGATTGATGCCGTGTTGCAGGCGGCCGGGTATCAGGCCATTGGGCTGGACCATTACGCCCTGCCGGATGATGCCTTGGCCAAAGCTGCCAATGCCGGCACTCTGCACCGCAATTTTCAGGGTTACACAACGGATTCCTGCCCGGTGCTGCTGGGTATGGGGGCTTCGGCCATTTCCATGACCCCCGCAGGGTTTGCCCAGAATATTCCTACTGTTGCAACCTATGCCCGTGCGCTGGCCGATTCGGCAGAACTGCCGGTTATGCGTGGGGTGGCCTGCACAGCGGAGGACCGCTACCGTGGGGCCATTATCGAGCGTATTATGTGCGATCTGGCGGTGGATCTGCGCTCAAACCACATTCCCGATAACCCGGGTATGGATGGATTTGTGGAGGAGCTGGCCAGCCTGCATCTGTTCGAGCGGGATGGGCTGATTACCCGCGCTGACAGCCGTATAGAGGTGACAGAAAAAGGGCGTCCGTTTTTGCGGAATGTCGCCGCTGTTTTTGACACGCGGCAGAAAGAACTGGCCGCTGCAAGCACAGGCAAAGCGCCTGCTCCCCGTTTTTCTGGCGCGCTGTAAGGCAGGCCGTTCAAATTGGCATTTCTGCCATGCAACTTGATCATCGGGTTGTTTTGGCGCATGGAAGAACAGCTTCTGAACCGCAGAGGCAATGCTGCAAAAAGCCCGGCACCTCTGGTTCTCCAGCATATTTCTGTTTTATCGGAAGGATCGGACAACATGCGTCCTGATGCTCCTTTGCCCGGCCAGACCGGGTCTTTTACCCTGCCGGACAGGTTGCGCCACACACCCGCGGCCACATACCCGTTCGCGCACTGGATGCTTGAAAACGTTCTGGAACCCCCTGCATGCGACGCCCTTGTGGACTGGAACCCGGGGGAGAGCGCCATTGCAGGGGATGTTGGCGGGCGGCGGGAAACGCGCAATGCCTTCCGCGTTTTTGTGGACCCGGCCGTGCGCGCAAGGGATGCCCGGCTGGACCGCATGGCCACGCTGCTGGATAGCGACCCCATGCGCCAGACGTTTGAAGCCATATGCGGCAGCCCATTGGATGAGGCCGCCCTCAGGCTGGAACTGTGTCTGGATACGGATGGATTCTGGCTTGAACCCCATACCGACATCGGGGCCAAAAAACTGACCCTGCTGATCTCCCTTTCTACAGGGGAGGACGCGCAGCAATGGGGCACGGACCTGATGACACCGCAGGGCGAATCTGTTGCCCGTGCATCTGGCGTGTTCAATTCGGGGGTGTTGTTCATCCCTTCAGACAAGACATGGCATGGCTTTGTGCAGCGCCCGATCCGGGGTACACGGCGGACCCTGATCGTCAATTTTGTCGATAAAAACTGGCGTGCCGTGCACGAACTGGCCTTTGGACCGCGTATGGCCCGGGCCTGACCTTTCCTGTTTGGCGGAAAAGGCGCAAAACGGGCCGGGGTGCCCGTTTTTTGCAATTCTGTGACAAATCGGGTTTAGGAAAGCTACAGAAATTTCAACGGGGATAAAACGGGAATGAGTGAACCTGTGCGTGAGTCGATGGAGTTCGATGTTGTCATTGTTGGCGGTGGCCCCGCCGGACTGGCTGCCGCCATTCGCCTGCGCCAGCTTTCGCCGCAAACCAGTGTCTGCCTGATTGAAAAAGGGAGCGAGATCGGGGCGCATATTGTGTCCGGCGCCGTGATCGAACCGCGCGCACTGGCCGAACTGCTGCCCGACTGGCGCGAACGTGGTGCGCCGCTGGATACGCCTGTAACGGCGGAAGATATGTTCTACCTGACCGAAACAGGCAGTATTCGGGTGCCCATGCTCGACAAGGTCATGCCGCACATGGCCAACCACGGGAATTACATTGTCAGTCTGGGCGAGGTCTGCCGCTGGCTGGCCGTGCAGGCCGAGGAACTGGGGGTGGAAATTTACCCCGGTTTTGCCGGGGCCGAAGTGCTGATCGAACGCAACCGCGTGGTGGGCGTGGCCACGGGGGATATGGGTGTGGGGCGTGACGGCAAACCCGGCCCCAACTACCAGCCCGGCATGGAACTGCGTGGGCGTTATACCCTGTTTGCAGAAGGCTGCCGTGGCTCCCTGACCAAGCAGGTCATGGCCCATTACGACCTGCGCAAGGATGCAGACCCGCAGACCTACGGCCTAGGCATTAAGGAAGTGTGGGAAATCCCGGCAGAAAACCATCGCCCCGGTCTGGTGCAGCACAGCTTTGGCTGGCCGCTGGACAACGGCACGTATGGTGGCGCGTGGCTGTACCATTTTGGCGAAAACCTTGTGTCCTATGGCTTTGTCATCGGGCTGGATTACGCCAACACATGGCTCTCCCCGTTTGAGGAAATGCAGCGCGTCAAGCTGCATCCGGCTTTCCGCCAGCATCTGGAAGGGGGGCGGCGTATTTCCTACGGTGCGCGTGCCCTGTCCGAGGGTGGTTTGCAGTCCATTCCGCGCCTGACCTTTCCCGGTGGTGCGTTGATCGGGGATTCGGCAGGGTTTTTGAATGTGCCCAAAATCAAGGGCACGCATACGTCCATGAAGTCGGGCATGCTGGCGGCGGAAGCCGTGGTGGATGCCATGAAAACCGACCGTGTAGAGCCGGGCTCCTATACGCAGAAGGTCCGGCAGTCCTGGCTGTGGCAGGAACTGCGCACCGCACGCAACATTCGTCCCGCCTTTGCCCGTTTTGGGGCCATGGGTGGCGCGGTGTACGCGGGGCTGGATGCCATGGTGCTGCGTGGACGCGCCCCGTGGACGCTCCACTTCAAACATCAGGATAACGAAACATTGCGCGCGGCTGATCTGTGCGCAAAGCCGTTTTACCCCAAACCCGATGGCAAGCTGACGTTTGATCGTCTGTCTTCCGTCTTCCTGTCAGCCACCAATCATGAGGAGGACCAGCCGGTGCATCTGCGGCTTAAAAATCCGTCCTTGTGGAAAACGGTCAACTGGGATGTGTTCCACGCACCAGAGGCGCGTTATTGCCCGGCAGGTGTGTACGAAGTGGCGGATGAGCAGACAGCGCCACATCTGCAAATCAATGCCCAGAACTGCGTACATTGCAAAACGTGTGACATTAAGGACCCCACCCAGAATATAGACTGGACCACGCCCGAAGGGGGTGGTGGGCCGAATTATCCGGCTGGTATGTGAATTTCGGTCAAAGTACGATAAAGAACCGTCCGAACCATCCTGCGTCTGCAAGCGAAAGAAGTCATGAAGATACTCGTACCTGTAAAGCGGGTTGTTGATTACAACATCAAACCGCGCGTCAAGGCGGATGGCAGCGGAGTGGAAACCGCTGGCGTCAAGATGTCCATGAATCCGTTTGACGAAATTGCGGTGGAAGAAGCCGTGCGCCTGCGTGAAAAAGGCGCTGCTTCGGAAGTCGTGGTTGTGTCCATTGGTGTGCAGCAGGCGCAGGACACCCTGCGTACCGCCATGGCCATGGGCGCTGACCGGGCCATTCTGGTGCTGACCGATGAAAGCCCCGAACCTCTGGCTGTTGCCAAGGTGCTCAAAACACTGGTCGAAAAAGAAGGCCCCTCGCTGGTTGTGCTGGGCAAACAGGCCATTGATGATGACATGAACGCAACGGGCCAGATGCTGGCCGGCCTGCTGGGCTGGGGTCAGGGTACCTTTGCCAGCAAGGTTGATGTGGTCGATGGCCGCGTGAATGTCAGCCGTGAAATTGATGGCGGAACGGAGCAGGTCTCCCTTACCCTGCCAGCCATTATCACGGCCGATCTGCGCCTGAACGAGCCGCGCTACGCCTCCCTGCCCAACATCATGAAAGCCAAGAAAAAGCCGCTGGAAACCATTCCTGCTGCTGATCTTGGTGTGGACATGGCCCCGCGCCTGACGGTTGTTTCCGTTGCGGAACCCGCAGAACGTAAGGCGGGGATCAAGGTTGGCTCTGCAACAGAGCTGGTGGAAAAACTGCGTAACGAAGCAAAGGTGATCTGAACATGACCGCTCTTGTTCTTCTGGATCATGAAGGCGGCCAGATCAGGAAGGCAGCCCTTTCTGCTGTAACCGCCGCAACCCGTCTGGGTGATGTGCATGTGCTGGTCGCCGGGGATGCCGCTCTGGCACAGGCTGCAAGCCAGATTGCAGGCGTATCCAAGGTGCTGCATGCGGCAGATGCCCGCTATGCGCATGAACTGGCCGAGCCTCTGGCAGCCCTGCTTGTCTCCCTTGCTGGCAGCTATGACCATATCGTGGCCGCTGCGGGTGCCACGGGCAAGAACGTGCTGCCGCGTGCTGCTGCCCTGCTGGACGTGCAGCCCATCCCCGATGTGGTGAGCATTGTGGACGCGCAAACCTTTGTGCGCCCGATTTACGCTGGCAACGCACTGGCGACCGTGCGTTCCTCCGACGCAAAAAAAGTCCTGACCGTGCGCAGTGCATCGTTTGATGCCGCCCCGGCCGAAGGTGGCAGCGCCCCGGTTGAGGCTGTTGCAGCGGTAGATAGCCCTGACGTGTCCCGCTTTGAGGCCGTTCAGCTGTCTGACTCTGCGCGCCCCGATCTGGAATCGGCACGCGTTGTGGTGTCCGGCGGTCGTGGCATGGGCAGCGAGGAAAAGTTCCACGCGCTGGACCCGCTGGCCGATGTACTGGGTGCTGCTGTTGGTGCTTCCCGCGCTGCAGTCGATTCCGGTTTTGTGCCCAACGAATTGCAGGTCGGCCAGACCGGCAAGATCGTGGCACCGGAACTGTACATGGCGTTTGGTATTTCCGGCGCAATCCAGCATCTGGCAGGCATGAAGGACAGCCGCGTGATCGTGGCCGTGAACAAAGACCCCGAAGCCCCCATCTTTCAGGTGGCGGATTACGGTATTGTGGGCGATCTGTTTGAGGTTGTGCCGCAGTTGGTGGAAGAGCTTAAAAAATAAGCGCATCCCCATAATCGCGTGCTTGAAAAGCCCGTATGCCCTTGTGGCGTACGGGCTTTTTTTATGGAGTTATTCCGCGCCGTAAGCCGCCATAAACACCCGGACTGCGGCATGGATTACTTTTTCTTCCTCCTCCGCACTGTTTTCCGGGTTCAGGTTAAAACGGCGCAGATGGGCGATGCGTGTCTGGCACAGGGCAAAAAACTGCTCGGCGGCAAAAACCGGGTCTTCTGTCCGCAAGGTGCCCAGCGCTTCCTGTTCGCGTATCCAGTTGGCCAGTGTGGCAATGGCGACTCGGGGACCATTTTCCCAGAACACGGCCCCAAGCTGGGGGAAGCGCGGCGCTTCGGAGACAATAATCCGGTAGAGCATCAGGCTGTCGGGCTGGGTAATCAGGCGCACCATGGCGCGGGCTACGGCGGTCAGCGTTTCCCGCGCGGGCGAATCCTCCTGCACGGGGGCAAGAGCCACGGGCAGTTTTTCGCGGCAGCATTGCTCCACAAATGCGGCAAACAGGTCGGCCTTGTTGGTAAAGTAGTTATACAGCGTTCCCTTGGATACAGCGGCCTGCCGCGCAATGGCGGACATGCTTGCGCCCTCGTAGCCATGTTCGGCAAAAACCGCACTGGCTCCAGTCAGAATCTGCTGTCGTTTGGTCTCGGACTCTCCCGTGCAGGGGGAGCAGGAGGGCGCGGGGAGGGGAGGAGATAGGGCCATGGATCTTCGGGCTTTGGAGACTTGTGATTGACGCGGTAGGGAAAGACGATAGGGTATGCCCTGACCGAACTGGTCGGTCAGCGTAGCGGTTATAACGCATATTAAAGCAGGCGCATAATTTCGACGAGGGTAAGCGGGTGGCAAGAAGGAATGCACGGCGGGCGGGCGCACTGGCAGCCGGTTTTATTCTGGCAGGTTGTGCTGTAGGGCCAGACTATAAAAAGCCCCAGGCGTGGTCGCCCGCCCAATGGCAGAAGGCGGCAACGCAGGAACGTAGCAGTGCGCTGAGTGTTCCCACCGAACTGGAGCCTGATGTTCAGTGGTGGGCCGTGTTCCATGACCCCGAGCTTACCTCGCTCGAGCAAAGGTTGGCGGCCCAGAACCTGGATGTGTTGCGTGCATCCGAACAGCTGGCTGTCAGCCGTGGGCAGTTGCTGCTGGCGGGGGCTGAGCGTTTTCCCGACCTTGCCGCGTCTGGCTCGTACAGCCGTGTGCAGCACAGTAGCCGACAGTTGCAGCGGATTGTGGAGCGTATTGGGTCGAAATCGCCGGGTTTGATTCCAGATTCTGCGGCAGTGGGTGATGCCACCATCCCCCTGTTGAACAACTGGCAGGATGGCGTGCAGGCCAGTTGGGAGGTGGATCTGTGGGGCCGTGTGCGCAGGCAGTACGAGGCCGCCAAGTCCTACACCAATGCCACCATGGAAGAACGCCGGGGGATTCTGATCGCCCGCCAGTCCGAGCTGGCATCGGATTACATGACACTGCGCAGCCTGCAGGAGCAGTTGCGCATTACCACGGCCAACCGCGATGCCGCAGCCAAACTGCTGCAACTGAGCCAGTCGCGCTACAAAAGCGGTCTGGTGAGCGAACTGGATGTGGATAGCGCCCAGTCCGAGCTC
>NZ_JAKVNI010000001.1:295000-617500 GCF_022483405.1 Acetobacter fabarum | reverse complement strand
CGAGACCCACATTTGGGCAACCATTTGTGGGTGGCACAGACCAGGGGGTAGCGACTGTTTAGTAAAAACACAGGACTCTGCGAAGTCGAAAGACGACGTATAGGGTCTGACGCCTGCCCGGTGCCGGAAGGTTAAGAGGAGGTGTGAGAGCACTGAATTGAAGCCCCGGTAAACGGCGGCCGTAACTATAACGGTCCTAAGGTAGCGAAATTCCTTGTCGGGTAAGTTCCGACCTGCACGAATGGCGTAACGACTTCCCCGCTGTCTCCAGCATCGGCTCAGCGAAATTGAATTCCCCGTGAAGATGCGGGGTATCCGCGGTCAGACGGAAAGACCCTATGAACCTTTACTGTAGCTTTACAGTGGCATCAGAGACATTCTGTGTAGGATAGGTGGGAGGCTTTGAAGCAGGGGCGCCAGTTCTTGTGGAGCCATCCTTGAAATACCACCCTGAATTTTTCTGATGTCTAACCGCGGCCAGTAAGCCTGGTCCGGGACCCTGTATGGTGGGCAGTTTGACTGGGGCGGTCGCCTCCCAAAGTGTAACGGAGGCGCGCGATGGTGGGCTCAGGCCGGTCGGAAACCGGCTGTTGAGTGCAATGGCATAAGCCCGCCTGACTGCGAGAGTGACAGCTCGAGCAGAGACGAAAGTCGGCCATAGTGATCCGGTGGTCCCGCGTGGAAGGGCCATCGCTCAACGGATAAAAGGTACTCTAGGGATAACAGGCTGATCTCCCCCAAGAGTCCACATCGACGGGGAGGTTTGGCACCTCGATGTCGGCTCATCACATCCTGGGGCTGGAGCAGGTCCCAAGGGTTCGGCTGTTCGCCGATTAAAGTGGTACGTGAGCTGGGTTTAGAACGTCGTGAGACAGTTCGGTCCCTATCTGCCGTGGATGTTGGAGATTTGAGAGGATTTGTCCCTAGTACGAGAGGACCGGGATGAACATACCTCTGGTGCACCGGTTGTCGCGCCAGCGGCACAGCCGGGTAGCTAAGTATGGACGGGATAACCGCTGAAAGCATCTAAGCGGGAAACCCACCTCAAAACTAGATCTCCCTGAGGGTCGTGGTAGACCACCACGTTAATAGGCCAGATGTGAAAGCGTGGTAACACGTGCAGCTAACTGGTCCTAATCACCCAATAGGCTCACTCTCACACTATCCTTACGGATAGCCCGTGCACAGAAATCATCCATAACCACGTCACACACAAAACACCAAAACGCACCAACCGCATCCACACACCCTTACAGGGTAGTCTGGATGACCTGGTGGCCATGGCGGGGAGAGTTCCACCCGATCCCATCCCGAACTCGGCCGTGAAAACCCCCAGCGCCTATGATACTGCGGCTTAAGCCGCGGGAAAGTCGGTCGCCGCCAGGTCTTCCAGTCTACCCTCACAAAACTAAGCCAAAACAAAATCAGCACTCTCTCAACCGCGGGGTGGAGCAGCCCGGTAGCTCGTCAGGCTCATAACCTGAAGGCCGCAGGTTCAAATCCTGCCCCCGCAACCACGCATAAACGTCTGAAAAGACACGACGAACCCGCCCACTTGAGGCGGGTTTTTTTGTGGCCGGAAAAGGGCGGGAAAAACGGAAAATCATCACAGCCTCAGCAGCTAGATCACCGTGAAAAAATCTAGACGGGGGGGGGTATAGGCAGGGGGATTATGCCACTCAGGCTGCAGGCTTGTGGAAAAAGGGATATGGGACCGGATTTCCGCCATGTATAGGAATATGCGGAGTCGTTCCCGTTTTGGTTTATACACATTATCCACAGGGTTATTCACGGGGAATGTACCCTGGGTGTGAGTCAGGTTGAAAAGCGCTGCGCGCGGTAGCCGCAGGTCAGTAACGCAGCGCCGGTCGGGGTGGGAAAAGGGACCACCCGCGGTGATTATTCTGCGCCCTGATGTTTTTCAATGTCGTGGAAGGCGCTTTCCACGGCCGTGTAGAACTTGGATTCCGGGTTTTCGATACAGGACTGTTTTATTTTCTCGGATCCGTACGTCATGTTGCTGACAAAGTCGTTCGGATTGGAATTGGGGTTGCTTTGAGAGAGATCGTTGCTCAGCCCGCTAATATACCCCTGTGCCCAGGCCATGAACTTTTCGTCCGAGCGGGGGTTGATATCCAGAAGCTTCAGATATTTTTCACAAGAAAAATTGCCAAGCCCGATAATACTGGTTTCAGCTTTTGCCGGATGCGAGACAAATAGAGCGAGGCTTAAAAGAAAAACGGTTTTTACGGTGTTATTCCGTAGCATCATGGCTCTTTCCTTCTGGTGCTAATATGCCTGTTGGGCTTTGCAGTGTGCCCTATGGCATATTTATGTTAAAAAATCTCTATGTTCATAATGCAGAGCCGGGTCAGGTCAGGGTTTTTTCTGTTTTAGAAAGAAAACCCATACATTTTATACATAGGTAATTATTCTATCGATTTTTTTCTGATGATTGTTGGGCCGTGCTTATGGTGCGGTTACGCAGGATAAGCCGGAGTGGCCCGGCGCGCGGCAAAAGGAGGGCAGATATGTCTTTTATCGACCAGCTTGGCCTGAGTGTTCCGGTGTTACAGGCACCTATGGCCGGTGTTTCCACACCAGCTCTGGCGGCCGCAGTCAGCAATGCCGGGGCGTTGGGGGCCATTGGGCTTGGCGCAACGGATGCAGCTGGCGCACGAGGCATGATTGAACAGGTGCGCGCACGGACCGAGCGGCCTTTTAACGTCAACCTGTTTGTGCATGCCACGCCACAGCCCGACCCGCAGCGGGAGGCCGTCTGGCTGGATTGGCTACGCCCTTTGTTTGCACAGTATGGGGCATCCGCGCCAGCGGCATTGGCTGCACCTTATACCAGTTTTGAAGATGACCCGGATATGCTGGCCATGTTGCTGGCGCTCAGGCCTCCGGTCATCAGTTTTCATTTTGGTCTGCCGACTCCAGCCAAAGTGCAGGCTTTGCGCAGCACTGGCGCCATTCTGCTGGCCAGCGTGACCAGTCTGGCGGAAGCCCGCTTGGCCGAAAAGGCGGGTATGGATGCCGTAATTGCCCAAGGTGTGGAAGCAGGCGGCCACAGAGGGGTGTTTGATGCCGAAGCCCCGGATGATGCTCTGGGAGTGTTTGTCTTAACGCGTATCCTTGCCCGTCAGGGGCGTTGCCCTGTGGTGGCCGCTGGTGGCGTTATGGATGGCGCAGGTGTGGCCGCAGTGCTGGAACTGGGGGCCGTGGCGGCCCAGATGGGTACGGCGTTTGTGGCTTGCCCCGAATCTGCCGCGGACCAAGCTTACCGGCAGGCGCTGCTGGGGCCAGCCGCATACCACACCCGGTTGATCACGGGTATTTCCGGCAGACCCGCGCGTGGGCTGGCTAACCGCCTGAGCGCCTGGCTCGAGCAGGAAAATGCTCCTCTGCCGCCTGCTTACCCTATTGCCTACGCTGCCGCCAAAGCCCTGAACACCGTAGCCAGAGCTGGGGGGGAAGCAGGGTTTGGCGCGCACTGGGCGGGGCAGGGCGCACCATTGGCCAGAGCTATGCCCGCTGCCCAGTTGGTCAGTACCCTAAAGGCCGAACTGGAGCAGGCCCGCACACCGTGTGGGTGAGTGAGCCTGCGCCAGAGGTGGGTGAAGGTTCAGGCTGCTTTTAGCTGGGCTTCGGCAAACTCATAATTGGCCAGTTTGTCGAGGTAGTTTGTAATGTAATCTGGGCGGCGGTTGCGGAAATCCAGATAATACGCGTGTTCCCACACATCCAGCCCCAGCAGGGCCTGCCCCTGCCCTTCGGCCAGCGGGTTGGAGCCGTTGGCGGTTTTGGTTACGGCCAGCTTGCCCGACGGGGTCAGCACCAGCCATGCCCAACCTGACCCGAACTGCGAGATGGCGGCTTTTTTGAAGTCTTCCTTAAATGCTTCGATACTCCCCAGATCCTGCTTTATTTTTGCTTCCAGCGCGCCGGGAATGGCACCACCATTGGGGGAGAGATTGTTCCAGAACAGGATATGGTTCCAGTGCTGCCCCGCGTTGTTAAACACCGGAGCCAGATCGGCCTTGCCTTTGGCAGCCAGAATAATCTTCTCAAGTGATTTGCCCTGTAGCTCCGGTTTGCTGTCCACAAAGCCATTGAGCGCCGTAACATAGGCCTGATGGTGCTTGTCGTGGTGCAGTTCCAGAGTTTCCTGGCACATGCCTTTGCCAGCAAGGGCGTTATAGGAAAAGGGAAGAGCTGGCAGTTCAAAAGCCATAACGGTTTTCCTTTTATGTCGCGTTTTGGGTGCGCTGCCATGTGGGCGGCGTGGCGTTTGCGCCCTGTGTGGCGCAAAGCTGCTCCTGTCTGGTAACTCCCGCCCCGGCGGCTGGTTTCAGTCACTATTCTGTTTGAGGTCAAACTCTACGGGAACGGTCAGGGTAATCCGCTCACCCTGTACACTTTCTGGCGGGCTGGGCAGGGGTTCTGCCCTGTGGACAAGGGCCAGTGTTTCGGCATCCAGCAGGGCATGGCCGGAACTGCCCGCCAGTCTGGCGGACAGCACGCGGCCTTTGCGGTCCATGGTAAAAGTCAGCAGTGCTGTGCCCTGTTGAGCGTTGGCCTGTGCCTGCGCGGGGTAGCGTTTGTATTTTTCCAGCCGGCCCAGTAGCAGGCCCTGCCATGTGGCAGGCTCGTGCGTGTTCTGGGCAGAGGCCAGCCCGGGCGGGGGGGCTGCCTGCGTGCTGGCCGGGGCCGCCGCAAAGGCTGGTGGGGCGGTGGTTTGTTCCGCTGTTTTGCGCAGGTCTGGGGCGGGTGTGGGCAGGCGTGGTGCAGGTGTGTGTTTTTTAACAATCTTGTGGAGTTTTTCCGGCATCGGCACGGGCACCGGCGGGTTGGGGGCCGGTGCTGGCGGGGCGGAAACTTCCGGCGGCAGCTCGGGTGCCGGATCGGGCTGGGAGAGGGTCTGCTGCGGCCCCGGTGGTGCATCTGTCGGGGGGGCGGGGATGGAGAGCGGGCTGGGTGCTAGGTCCATGGCAATAGCGGGGGGAGCCGCATCCTGCATAGGAGCGGTGGGTGCTGGCAGCAGCAGGAGCCAGCCAAGAACACCCCCGCCAATGGCGCTGACCCCTAGAAGGGAAACCCCCCATAACCGTGCCTCGCGGCGCTGCTCCCTGCGTAGCCGCTCGGCCTTCCAGTGGTGGAAAGAGAATGGGAGGGGGGAAGCCGAGGCGCTCATGGAACCTGTGCGCCTTCTTCCTGCCCTTGCAGGTTGACCAGAGCCACCTTGAGGAACCCGGCCGTGCGCAGCTTGTCCATGACGCTCATAAGGGTTGCGTAATCCACGGTTTTGTCAGCGCGCAAAAAAATCCGCTCGTCCTTGTTCCCGTTTGCTGCGGTATTCAGGGCGGTGGGCAGGTCGTTCTGGGCAACGCTGTTCTCCCCTACAGCCAGGGTCTGGTCGGCTTTTATGGTGACAAACACAGGGTTGTCTGGCCGGGGGGCGGGCTGCTGTGTGGACGATGGCAGGTCCACGGGTACGTTTACGGTTGTCAGCGGGGTCGTGACCATAAAAATGATCAGCAGAACAAGCATGACATCAATAAACGGGGTGACGTTAATCTCGTGCGCCTCATGGAGGGTGTCATCTGTATGGCGCAGGCGGATGGCCATGGCTGTGGCTCCCTTTTATTCTGCGCCGGTCGCGCGGCTGCCAAAGCGCACCACGCGGCCCTTGTCCAGCAGGCTTTGCATCCGCCCCAGATCGCGCGAGACCAGACGCATGACAAGGGAGGCAATATCCCCCACCTGTGCCCGGCATGCGGCCGACTGGCGGGCCAGATGGTTGTAAATAACAACGGCGGGAATGGCCGCAACCAGCCCCAGAGCTGTTGCCAGCAGGGCTTCTGCAATGCCGGGTGCCACCACAGCCAGACTGGTGGCCTTGCTGGCGGCAATGCCGGTAAAGGATGTCATGATCCCCCAGACCGTGCCAAACAGCCCCACAAAAGGGGAAGTTGCCCCTATGGTGGCCAGCAGGCCGGTGCCACGCAGCAGGCGGCGGCTTTCTGTCGCTTCCAGCCGTTCAAGGTGCAGAACAATGCGTTCTTTCAGCCCTTCCGTATCGTCAGGAATATCCTGCGAGCGGGCACGCTCTGTTTCGGCTGCCATAACCAGCGTGTGGGCAATGCGGCAGTCGCGCGTATGGGCTTCGGCCCCGTCCAGCGTGTCGGCTTCTTCCAGAATGGTTTCAGCCTGTGTCAGGCCTTTTTTCGTGCGGATGAGCTCGATGGATTTGGCGAGCAGTACTGTCCAGCTGAGCAGGCTGGCCAGTATCAGAATGACCATAACGCCCTGCACAATGGGGCCTGCGCCAAGGAACATCTCCCACGGGGAAAAATTCTGCGAAAGTTGCGGGGCAGAGGGCATGGTTCCTACCTGTTCAGTAACAATCCAGATATTGGCAGTAAGGGGAAAACGCCTTTTATTTTCTGTAGTTATGGCGTTTTTTCTGTCCCCGAGCGTACCGGGACTATGGTTTTTGCGCAGCTCACCCCTGAGCGGATGAGGCCTCGCGCGGTGCCTGAGCAATGCCTAAACGCGATTTTAATTGCAAGTGAGAATCTTTATCAAATTGGAAAAATCCAGAATTAGGCCGTCTGGTCCAAAAAATGGCGTTTTGCATTTAGCCTGATTATGTAAGGGGGAACCAAAAAAACAGCACCAGATTGGTATGTATTGGTTGTGGTAAATTTAACACAATCATCATATCAAGGCAATTATCGTTATTGATAATCATTTGCATATCAGACCTGATTAAAATTATGTGGCGGTGTGTTTCAATCAGATTCTGAAAGCGTTCCGTCTCATCCCAAGGGCGGAACGGGGAGTATAGTGCATGGGTTACTCACAGCGGCCTCCAGCACAGGGCAAAACATTGCGCACCGCCATGGCCATTGGTGTTTCGGTGGGGTTTGGTTTTGCCGCAGGGGAGGCCGAGGCACAGGACCTGCCAGGTGGGGCGGAGCCATCCTCGTCTGATCATGCCATCAAACTGCCAGCCGTGCGTGTTGGTGGCCACGCCACGCAGGATGACCAGAACGGATACCAGTCTGGCAATACCAACAGTCAGATACTCAATATTTCCAGAATGCCAGATAGTGTGCGGGATACGCCGCAAACGATCAGTGTTGTCCCTCAGGAGCTGATCAAGCAGCAGCGTGCCTTTACACTGGACCAGGCCCTTAGCAACGTGCCGGGCATTACCATGTCTACCGGTGAGGGCGCAGGCGGGCTTAACGGTGACCAGTTCCGCATCCGGGGTTTGCAGGCGCGGGGTGATATGTACACCGATGGCCTGCGCGATTTTGGCACCTACACGCGCGATATGTTCAATACCGAGAGTGTAGAGGTCATCAAAGGGCCGTCGGGTGAGTATTTTGGCGCGGGCAATGTGGGCGGGGTGATCAACCAGACCCAGAAGCACGCCCATCTGGGCAAGTCCTTTAGCTATGACCAGTCTTTTGGTAGCGGCCCCCTCTTCCGCGGGGAAGGGGACATCAACTACCAGATCAATAATGACATGGCCATTCGGGTGAACGGCATGTTCAACCGGCAGGATATTGTGGACCGGAATAACGTCAGCGCCAACCGCTATGGTGCCGCGGTGGATTTTGGTGTTGGCCTGCGCAGCAAAACCTCGTGGCATCTGACATGGCAGTGGCTGGGGAGTGACAGCAACCCGGATTACGGGGTTAGCATGTTGCAGGTAAACGGCATTTACCGCCCGATTACCCAGTACGGCCTGCCGCGCAATACCAGCTACACCCGCAGTTTTGACCGCGACCAGTCCAATATTCATACCATTACATCGGTGCTGAAATCCGAGGTCAACAGCTGGTTGACCATCAGCAACGATACGCGGCTTAGTCTGTACGAGCGTGACTATGCCGCCACCACCCCCGCCGCCTGTAGTGGGGCCTGCGCAACGGCGTTCCTTAATGGGGGCAACCCGACCCTGCCTTATGGTGCGGGTGGCGGTGCTGCTTACCGCCAGCAGGGCTGGGGGGTACAGAACGTGTTTATGGGGCGGGCACGCTTTAACACCGGTTTTGTCAAACATGACCTTAAAGCCGGGGTGGATATAAACTATACAAGCGATTCCCGCTGGCCGGGCAGTTATGCCAACCGCAGCAACGACCAGAGCATTCGCAACCCGCAATATCAGGCCAGCGGCACAACGCTCCGCTTCCCCGATGCAGGGTATGGCAACGCCAATGCGCGTGATCTTGGCCTGTTTATTGCCGATAAAATCCAGTTGACCAAACAGCTTGCCCTGTTTGGCACCGGGCGGTGGGATTCCTTTGCCAGCACGTACTATTCCCGCGCCACACAGGCGAATGGCCGTGCGGAGCAGAAGTCCGACCGCTGGAGCCCATCGGGCAGTATTGTGTATTCACCTTTCAAAATTGCTTCATTCTACTTCACATTTGCCCGCTCGTATAAGCCGGTTGGCACGGATGTGTCCTCTCAGGTCACGCTCAGGGCCACCACGCATGACGTGGCGCAAAAGGGGGTTGATCTTTCCCCCCAGCGGAGTGACCTGTTCGAGTTTGGCAGCAAGGCAGACTTCCTGAACAAAAAACTTGGGACAACACTGGCCTTTTTCCAGATCAGTGAAAACAACTCCCAGTACACCGACGTCAATGGGGATCTGACGACCGGCTTCGGGGATGCCGGGAGTGGTCGCCGTATCCGTGGTGTTGAACTGAGCGCAACCGGAAAGATTACTGACGACTGGCAGGTTTTTGCATCCTACTCCTATATGGATGGCAAGGTGACCCACAGCGCAACTTCCAATGGCAAAACCGCACCGCAGGTGCCGCATAACACCATGTCGGTCTGGAGTTCGTACGACCTGTCCCGCGCACTCCTTAATCCGAACTGGGGTGACCTCAAGGTTGGGGGCGGGGTGCAGTATGCATCAGGTTACTGGGCTGGCCCGGATACGACCAATACCGCACGCATGCCGCACAACTTCAATTTTAACGGGATGTTGTCATGGGAATACAGGCATTATCGTGTTTCGTTCAATGCCAACAACATTACCAATCACCTGAACTACGCGTCGTCCTTCTCGGGGAGTCGGGCTGTGCCGGCTGCCGGGCGCACCTTTATTGGCAACGTTGGTGTTACGTTCTAACCCTATGCCAGAACGTGCAGGTCAGGGTGCTGGGGGTGTGCCACGTGCTGGGGTGAATACCCCCGGCAGGCCCCTGGTGCCGGCTACCATAAGGCCCGCGGGTGGGGGAGCTCCGTCCTCCCCCGCTATGGGGCAGCTTGTGCTGGCACAGATTTATCTGGACCGTGGGCAGATGCAGGCGGCCTTCAGTATGATTGAAGTTGCTGCCAGAAGTGGCTCTGCCCCGGCCCTGAACATGCTTGGCCGTGCCTATGAGCGGGGCTGGGGAGTAACCCCCAATCCGCTTTTGGCCATGCAGTATTTTGAAATGGCCGCACAGCAGAATTACGGCTGGGCGTTTTTTAATATGGCGGATCTGTACATGGCAGGGCATGGCCTGCCGCGTGACGTGGAGCGGGCTTATGCACTTTACGTGAGGGCAGCGCAGGCCGGTGTTGCAAAAGCCCTGAACATGATTGGACTTTTGCATGAGGATAATAACCCGCCCAGCATAGCCGTGGCCCGCCAGTATTACATGGCGGCGGCAGAGGCGGGGGATTGCTGGGGGGCGCTGAACATGGCCCGGCTGGCCTTGCAGGCAGGCGATATTCCAGCCGCACAGGCGTTTTTTTGCCAAACGCTCGAAACCGGGTTTGATGCGTGTTTTATGGCCATGCAGAAACTTCTGCCCTTCATGCCCGCCCCCTACGGAGCGGACCTGATGGAGCGCACCAACCAGCGCCTGCGCAGGCAGCCCTAGCGGCTGGTGCGGCGGCGTGGCCCCGTTTCATGCAGGAAAAAGGTCAGCACCCCTGCCAGCACAATACCCGCCAGCCCAAAGCTGAACGCCTGCGAAAACTGCACGCCAGTCAAAGCCTGCCCGTGGCCCAGATGCTGCAAAAAGGCTGCAAACAGGGGGGAGGCAATGGCGCTCATGACAAACACCAGAAAATTAATGGCTCCGGTTGCACTGCCTTTTACCTCGTCGGCGTTGACCTCCTTGATAATGGAATAGGGGATCATGGCGGCACCGGAGGACACACCCAGCATAAAGGCCAGAACATAAGGGGGGAATGTGTTGCCTGGCAGGTAAATAATGGCAGCAACTGTCAGCGCCATAACCACAATGCCACCCAGCAGCACGGGTTTGCGGCGGCCTATGCGGTCGGTCAGGTAGCCAAGGGCTGGGCAGCCCACCATCCAGCCAACCGGCACCATGGCGGCACGCATCACGGCCTCATGGTACCCAATGTGCCAGCTCTGGGTTAAAAAGGTTATGCCCCATGTCATGCTGCCAACGGTTGTTGGCAAAAACAGCAGGCCAGAACACAACCCGCACAAATAGGATTGCGGGTTGGAGAGCACGCTCCTGTAAGGCGCGAACATGGACCCTGCCGGGTGGTGCGCTGCGGTGGCACTCTTGTGCTCGCCCGGGGTCAGGAAAAAAATGAACACGGCCACAAGGGCAATTAGCCCGCCTGTATCAATCCAGAAAAAATGCCAGTTGAGCACACCATGGATCAGCCATGCCACGGTAGACTGGCCCATGGCACCCCCCATCATGCCCGCGCATTGGGTAACCCCCACGGCAGTTGCCAGATGCTGTTTGGAAAAGCCACGCGCGGCAAGGTACACGGCCCCGACAAACGCAAAGGCCGAGCCCGCACCCTGCATCAGCCGGCCCAGACCCGCCATCCACTCATTGCCCCAGCCAAACAGGCATGTGCCCGTTGCCAGCACCAGTGCCCCAAAGGAAATGGTGTATTTGGCCCCCCATCTGTCCACCGCGGCACCCGAGACAATGGAGCACAGGGAATAGGTGTAATAGTAAAGTCCCAGCAGGGAGCCCAGCCCGACGGTTGTCAGCCCAAAGGCGGACACAAGCTCGCCCACCATCACGCTGGGGGCAGAGCGGGTGGAATACTGCAACCAGTAAAACACCAGGCACAAAAACCACGCGACAACATAGGCGTTCTGGTTGGTTATGGCGGGTTTGTGCGTGGGGGAAGGAACCGGTTGCGGGGCCGAGGGCATGCGATTATTCCGTTAATTCATATTTAAATTAAGTATTTTGTGGCGCACTTATAAAAAGGATTTCCCGGGCTTTTACAAGGTAAGGCACGCTGCCCCCATCGGCCCGGCGGGGGCAACTCAACTTCGGGCGATGCACGGGCAGGTGCGCGCGCAAGGGCTGCGTGCTTGCGCGAGCTTTGTTTTATCGGGGGGAGGTGTCTGGCCGGTAAGGGGGTGCTCTGCCCGTATGGGGGCCAATATGGACCAGCCAGACACAAAAAGATTGGCGCGCACAAAGCGCGCCCGCCTGTGCCGCGCCGTATTATGTGCGGCGCGGTATGGGGGTAATATGCTCAGGCAAGCAGGAGTACTATGACCAGTCCCCACATGGTCAGCAAGGTGTTGCTGACCGCGTAAGGCACTGTGTAGCCCAGCATGGGCACGTTGCTTTTGGCCACGTCGGCCACCATTGCAACCGAGGCGGTGCTGGTGCGCGCGCCCCCACAGCACCCCAGATTGATCGCGGGGTCAAAGCGGAAGATGTATTTGCCAATAAGCGGGGCAAGCAGCATGGGCATGGCGCTGGCAAACACACCCCAGAAAAACACGCTAATCCCGGCCTCCTGCAACCCCTTGATAAAGGTTGGACCGGCAGAAATGCCTACAACCGCAATAAAGATGTTCAGGCCCACCGTGTTCATGAACCATACGGAGGCCGAAGGCACGCTCCCCAGCTTTGGGGTAACACCACGCAGCCAGCCCAGCACCAGCCCCGCGATCAGCGCCCCACCGGAGGAGGACAGGGTAATGGGCACGCCGCCCACAGGCAGCACAAGCGAGCCCAGAAGCCCCCCTACAAAAATACCGCCCCCTACCAGCACCATGCTGGTGGCATTGGTTGGGCGGTCGGCATAACCCACATTCGCGATTACGTCGGCCACATGCCTGCGGCTGCCGGTAATGTTGATAATATCCCCACGGTTGATGGCCGTCTGGGAGAGAACGGGTATTTCCACATTCATGGAGCCACGGCGGATGGCGTTAATGTAAATGCCACGCGCATACGGGGCGGTGGACAGGTCAACAAGGCGCTGGCCGCCAAGCTGCTTGCTGGTAACCACCACATCCACCGTTTCCACCGGTATTTCAATCAGTTCCTGGTCAGCCACTTCTTCGGCATGGTTGGACCAGTAAACCAGTGCATCATGTGGGCCGGATACGGCAACAATATCGCCCTCACGCAGCAGGGTTGTGGGCGTGAAGGGAATAATCCTTCCGTCCCGGCGCAGGTTTTCAAGAAAAATGCGCGTATCCTGCGCTTGTTCTGCTTCCGCTACGGTTTTGCCGGCAATCAGGCCGGTGGTTTTCAGCCTGTAAGCACGAATAATATAGTTGTGCCATGCGGTATCGGCATTCTCGTTTATGGGGCGGATGTTCATCTCGCGCTCATAGCGCTCACACTCCTGCGCCAGATTGATGCGCAGGAGCTTGGGCCCCAGAAATGCCAGCATCCAGCCCGTGCCCACCGTGCCGAACAGGTAGGTGACCGCGTAGGCAACGGGTATGGCGTTCAGTTCGGCCTGAATCTGCTCTGTTGGTAGCCCGCTACGGTTGATGGCATCGGTCGCCAGACCAATGGAGGCGGAAATGGTTTGCGAACCGGCCAAAAGCCCTTCCGCCATACCCGGCCCATAGCCCGAGACAATAGCCGCCACATACACACACACCAGACACAGGGCGGAAATGATGATGGCAAAAATAGCCTGTGGCAAACCGTCATTGGCAATGCCGCGCACAAATTGCGGGCCAACACCAAAGCCTACGGCAAACAGGAACATGATAAAAAAGACGGATTTAACTTGGGGCGAAATGGCAATGCCCAACTGCCCGACCAGCACCCCGGCCAGCAGCGTGCCCGTAACGGCCCCAAGGCTGAAACTGCCGAACTTGAGCGACCCGATCCAGAAGCCGATCGCCAGTGTCAGAAAGATTGCCAGCTCCGGAGAGGCGCGTAGCGTCTCTGCAATCCAGTGCACTGTCATGTGTAAGCTCCTTTACCCGCAAGTGCGCCTTGCAGAGCCTGTGCAAAAACCATGCTCCCGCACGTAAGGTGCGGGAGCGGGCAGGTTAGGGGGGATCAGCCTTTGTTTTTGCCGGGAACACGCTTGAGCAGCTTGAGGCCCAGAGCTTTGTTAAAGCCGTGGATTTCCTTCACATCCAGCTTGCGCATGAAATCCACAATGCCCTGCGTAATAACCTGCCCCGGCACCATGATGGGAAAACCCGGAGGGTAGGGAATAACAAAGTTGGCGGAAACAAGAGCCGGACCAGATTGCAGGCGTTTGGCAATTTCTGGGCTATCGAGCGGTATGTATTCGCACTCGGCTTCATTATACGCATCATAAAACGCGCGGCGGATGTCCCCGTGCAGGGTGGGGTCTTTGGGCTGGTCGCGGTAGCGGTCATCAAAATGACTGAAGTTGGGCAGCTCGGGCAGGTCATCCACCAGCGCGTGCACCCTGTTTTCAAACGTTTTCTGATACCCTTCGTCGTTATCGGCAATTTTTTTGTCAATGTCGGTGGCAATGTCCACCAGAACCCGGATCAGCAGGGCAATGTCGGAGCGGGTGTTGTTGATGTTGGACTGAAGCAGAACGCTGTTGCGTGACGTTTTGTTGAGCTGGATATTGAACTTGTCGGCCAGAGTGTTCTTGAATGTCGTGCCGTCAAAGCCCGCCGCCCCGCAGGACAGGGTCATGCGTGTGGGGTCAAGCAGGAACTCATCGGTCTTGATGGACTGTAGAGCCTTGTCCCAGCTTATGCTGGGGTCATTGTAATCCGTCAGCCCGGACTGGCGGAACGCTCCGGGGATCATTTCCGCACTGTTGAGCACCCGGAAGTATTTGGAAATCAGCTTGTGGCTGTTGACCTGTTTGCGAATTTCCAGTGCGATCTGCAAGGCGTTGCTGACCAGCCCGTAACCTTCAAGCTGCATCTGGCGGCGCGCAATATCCAGTGATGCAATAATCTGGAGGTTGGGGCTGGTGGAGGCGTGCGTAAACACGGCCTCATGGAACTGGGACTCCACATGTTCGAAGTCCACATCCTTGACCAGCACAATGGAGCCCTGCCGCAACGCGGACATGGATTTATGCACCGAGTTGGTCTGGTACACCCGCAGCCGCACCGCACGCGGGTCGGGTACAAGGCGTGTGTTCAGCAGGGTTTCATCATCAGGGGCGTTGCCCAGTGTGCTGGCCTGCTTGTCCCATGCCTGCTGGGCCTCTGGCCGGGTGAGGGATTCGGTCAGGGCCGCAGCGGCGCCCATGGCCGTGCGCTGGCGCAGCAGGGGTGACCAGTGGGCAAAGCCAAACCAGGCCTCGTCCCACAAAAAGATCAGGTCGGGTTTAATGGCAAGGCATTCTTCCATAACCCGGCGGGTGTCGTACACATGGCCGTCAAACGTGCAGTTGGTCAGGTCCACCATTTTTACACGGGCCAGATCACCATGCGCTTTAAGGGCCAGCAGGGCCTGCTTGATCGTGCGCAGCGGCACACCCCCATACATGGAGTATTCCACCAGCGGGAAGGCTTCCACATAATAAGGCTGTGCGCCTGCCAGCACGCACCCGTAATGGTGGGATTTGTGGCAGTTGCGGTCCAGAATAACAATGTCGCCCGGTGCCAGCAGGGCCTGAAGCACCATCTTGTTGCTGGTGGACGTGCCGTTGGTTACAAAAAAGGCGTGGTCGGCCCCAAAGGCCTGCGCCGCCATGGCCTGCGCATCCTTGATATTACCTGTCGGCTCCAGCAGGCTGTCCAGCCCGCCGGTGGTGGCGGAGCTTTCGGCCAAAAACAGGTTGGGGCCGTAAAACTCGCCCATGTCGCTGATCCAGTTGGACGTAAAGACCGACTTGCCGCGGGCTATGGGCAGGGCATGGAACGTGGCAATGGGGCGCTGGGCATAGCGTTTGAGGTTGTCAAAAAACGGCGTTTTATACCGGTTGCGTATGCCTTCCAGAATGGACAGGTGCAGTTCCAGAGGTTCTTCCATCTGGTAGAAAATACGGTTGAAAAACCGGCTCTCGGGCTTGCCTGCCAGTGTTTCGATATTTCTGTCGCTCAGCAGGTAGATGTCCATTTCCGGACGGATTTTTTTAATGGCCTGCGCAAGCTGCAACACCAGTGTTTCGTCGTCCCCAATGGTCGAGAAGTCGATCACACTCTGAAAAGCCGCCAGAAGCGGGTTTTCGGTCAGGCTTTGCGCGGTAAACCCTTCGTAAAGGACTACGGCCCCAATATCGGGGTTCAGCAAAATCCCTGTCAGGGCGTCCTGTGCGTTGCCCACAATAACCGGCTGGTAAATAAAGTCGTCTTCCGCACGGCGCACACCGCGTGCTTCTTCCTGAATAAGCGGCCAGCGCGAGCGGGCATGGGGCACCACGCTCAGGACCTCAAAATAAGGTGTGCTTTTCAGGTGCGTTATGGCCTGCGGCAGGCGGTTAAGGGGTTCATCATCATGGTCATCCATGTTCCACGCAGAGGCATCGCGGTGGTATTTGCGCGAGACAATGGTGGTGGAAATACGCTGGGCAAGGCGCAGGAAGGCCTTGTTGTCGTCATCACTCAGGCAGCTTTTCAGCCGCTCAAGCAGCTGTGCGCCCGGATAGGCAAAAAACCGCTCAACCTCATCCAGTTTTTCCAATGAACTGGAAAGACTTTTTTTAATATCTGCCGCATTGGTCGTGGACCATTTGCGAGCCAGATCAAGGACCAGAAGCCACCGGTCCGCGCGCAGGGCAGGAGTTGCCAGTGTGGTGCTGATAAGCGAACGCACAGGCTGATCGCAAGGAGTGCTGGAGGTCATGCAGATTTTTCCTGTTTTGTAAAAAACTGAAGAAAAATGGATTTATTTTGTGGATGTTAGGGCAGGGTGTCCTGTCATTTGTTGACAGGAATGGTCACCACGGCTCCGGGGTTCAGGGTTGTTTTGGACAGTTCCAGAAGCATCTGGGTAATTGTAAACGCCAGTTTGCTTTCAAAATCCCCGCGATCAATCCAGTAATAATAATGGTCGTACAGAATGGATACAAACGCGTTATCAGGCTGCTTGTGCCCCGAATGTACATTCATCAGGGGTTTGGCCCCATTATTGCCCGCCACATCAACGGATTTGCGGGTATTACCGGAGGAAACCTCATCATCAGGAATTTGAATCTGGTAGGCGATCTGGCCAAGAATACTCAGCATGCTTCTGGTCAGCATTTTGATTTGCCCCGGACTGGGGGCACCAACACCATATACAACTTCCATCCGCTCAGATTTGGGCGAAAAGTTAAGCTGTTTTTTGGTTTTTTCCGCAATGGCTGCAAGGTTTGGGTCTGCTGTTGATGAAATACTCATGAAAACACGGCTGTTTTCAATTTCTTTACCATTTGTGCCAGATGCCTGCTGGAGCTGAATGTTCAGCAGGCCCGCTGCCTGTAAAAGACGCAGGTCATGCAGAAGGCTGAAAAAATCTGCACTATGGGCATCAACCTCGGCATCAATATCCCCCGCATTGCGTGAAAATGGCCGGTTATTACTGAAAAGATCAATGGACTGCACGGACAGCCGCAACAGGACATCTATAGGCAACCCGCCCATGGCCAGCGGCAAAAGGCTGGCGGGGGGCAGCGGGCGTAAAAAATTATGGGCGTAGGCATCACCCGTTACGGGCTGAAAGGTAAAGGTCGGGCTTTCCTGCAACTGTGCGGCTATGCCCCCGTTGGGGCGAATGGGAAAAGTGTCTGATGCAACACCAAGAAAACCACTGCGCTGCAACTGGTAGCCTGAAATAAGCTGTGTTGTGTCCAAAAATCCGGGTGTATCTGCATAACGCAGGCGCACAAGGTTGGAGAGTGTCTGCCGTTTACTGGCTTCGATCATGGAACTTGCATACTGGTCCTGATCTTTTCCGAGCTTATAGCTTCCAATACTATAACAGCCACTTGTGAATAAAATAAGAGAGCAACACAATATTCTTTCAGCTACACGTTTCATGTGTCACCTTTCAGAATGCTGGATGGTCTCAAACATTCTATGACTAAGATATAATGGACTTTTTTAGAGCATTATTTCTTTTACCCGGCAAGGTGGAATGGAAGAATAACTTTTTTGTGACGATATTTTCAAATGTATTTTGTTTAGTATTTTATAACTTGTTATTTAATGCCAAACATTACTTTGCGGGTGGTCGCAGTATGCACCCCGCCATGCGGCAGGGCACGTGCGTTGATCAAAGCATAACGCACAGGGGCATGCAGGCTGACCGGGAAAAGGGGAGTGTGTGTTGGTGTCCGCGGCGGGATTCGAACCCACGGCCCCAGGATTCATCCCACTACAGCTTTCACTGCCGCTGCGTTGCCGAAGCGTTTGTGGGCTGGACTGTCCCTTTACCATAGACCTGTAAACAACAGGCCTTTAGGCACCGCCCGTCCAGTCTCTACACCTTCCGTTCCTGTGGAACGGCTTGGCTCGGGATTGGCAAGGCCCTTGCAGGCCGTAGCGTTCCCCGACTTTGAGCGGATTCACCATAATGTTTCCAGTTATGGTGCCCAATTAAATAGGAATCCTGTGCTCTATCCTACTGAGCTACGCGGACACACCGCTTTTGTATACTGAATGCCCCCTGAGCGGACAAGGGGAAAAGCAGGCGCTAGCGGCGGCTGTACAGCGCTGCGCGGGCTGCCAATGTTGCAATGTGGCGGCGGCAGAGCAGCAGGTCGGGGGCCCCGGTCTGCTTGCAGGCCAGCTCCAGTGCCTGTAGCTCTGCCAGCTCTTTGCTTAACGCTGGTAAGGACCAGAACTCCAACGCACGGCTAAAACTGGCCGTACGCTTGAAAAACACGGGGGGACGCAGGGTTTTAAGTGCGTCACTCCGGCTCTGCCCCGCCGCCATGGCGGCCCGTACCCTGCGCAGGCGGTGCATGTGGCCCATAAAAGCACGGATAATGGCAATGGGGGCAGTGCCTTCGGCCAGTGCACGCTCGAGCGCGGTATCGGTTTCTGTCCGGTTGCCCTCTGTTGCGGCAAAGGCTGCATCTTCAACCGATACGCTTCCGGCATCGCCAATGCAGGCGCGCACGTCCTCCAGCGCCAGAGTGCCGGTGTCCCCCGCGTAAAGGGCCAGTTTTTCCACCTCGCTGCGGGCTGCCGCGCGGTCCGCCCCCAAGCGGCCTGCCAGCCAGTGCAGGGCATCGCTATCAATTTGTACATGGTGGGCGCCCAGCATCTGGGTAATGGAGGATTCCAGATTACGCCCTTCTTCGGGGTAGCAGCCAATGCTGGCGCATACGGGCAGTTTTTCCATGAGCTGGCGCAGCTTGGAGCGGGAGGCAAGGCCCGGAGCTTCCAGTATAACCAGTGTGTCCGTGTTCTGGGCCAGAACATGCTCTACGGGTTTGAGCAGCGTGTCCGAGGCATCTCGCACACGCACAACCCGGCGGCCGCCCATAAGGGAGAGAGCCGTGGCTTCCTCTTCCAGTCTGTTGTGGGTTTCGCGGTCCAGCAGGGCTATGCGGAAGGGGTCGTCCAGCGTGCCAGCCAGCCGGTGCGTGGCCTGTAAGGCCCGTTCGCGGATCAGCCCCGTATCTTCCCCATGGAGCAGGATCACGCGCCACGCTCCGGGGTCGTTGAGAACACGGGCAGTGCCGCGGGCGTCTATTTTCATGACCAGCCCGCCCGGTGGCTAGAAGTTGGTATCAATGGGGGCACGCCCCGTGGCCATGTTGGGAATGGCGTCCGGGCCTTCCTGCTCCATGGGGGTGCCCTGATCGGAATCGGGAATAAGGTTGGGGGACGGGTAGAGTGCTTTGGGCTGGTTATCGGGCACATCCGCCGGGGTGGCGTGGGTTTTGAACCAGGTGGCCACCTGCTGGGTAATCTGCTCGCCCAATGCCTGCGCGATGCGGCCCATCGTGCTTTCCATGTTCAGGGTCTGGGCAAAATACTGTTCGTAGGTGTTGGTGTACCCATCCAGCGTCTGGGCGTATCCCTGCGTGATCAGCTGTGGGGTCTGCTCAATGGTGAGCAACTGCCAGTGCGCGGTGGCAAGCATACGGGTCCGCCCGGTGGTGTTGTCGCCATGAATGTCAATGGCTTCACCACTAATGGTGGGCTGGACCACCAGCTTGTATTTGCGCGGGTCTTCTGGCCCATCACCCGCCATCTGGGATTGCAGCGCCAGACGGATCTGCTGGCCAAAGCGCTGCGGAATATTGGCAACGTAAATATCTTTAAGCTCGGCTGTAACATCAACCGCGCCTTTTTCCTCCCCGTATAAAGGCTTGAAGCCGCAGCCACTCAGCAGCAGCGGAGCCGCCATAAGGGCTGTGGCGGCCAGTGTGGCCTTGCAGAGAGAAAAAAGGGAGCGGGTCCGGGTCATCAGCCTGCCGTTACAAAGTTAACAATGCGGTTGGGCACATGCACGCGTTTGACAATGCGCTTGCCCTCCAGCAGCCGCGCCACGTTGGGTTCGGCTTCTGCCCGTGCCAGTACGGCGGCGGGGTCCTCATCGGGGAGCGCTTCTACAGTGCCGCGCAGCTTGCCCAGAATCTGCACCGCTATGGTGACCTGCGTTGCCGCCAGCAGGTCAGGTTGGGGGGCAGGCCATGCCTGCGTTGCCGCAAGCCCTGCGGTGGGCTCAAGGCTTGCAAACATTTCTTCGGCCAGATGGGGCATCATCGGGGCGCAGAGCAGGCACAGAATATGCGCTGCTTCGCGCCGGGCAAAGTCCATGCCCGCAACGCTGGCCGCTTTTTCCGCATCCGCCAGAGCGGAGGTCAGTTCATGAATACGCGCAACGGCTACGTTAATGGCAAAGCTTTCCAGCGCTTCGGTCACGGCGGCAAGTGTGCGGTGCGTGGTGCGGCGCAGCGTATCGGCCTTGCGGTCAATATCAGCGGGGCAGGTGGTGGTGGCGGGCACGCTGGCGGCAACGCCACAAACCGTGCGGAACAGGCGCTGGGCAAAGCGCGCAGCCCCGGCCACACCGGCCTCGGTCCATTCCATGTCACGCTCGGGTGGGCTGTCGGACAGGACAAACCAGCGTGCGGTATCGGCCCCAAAGCGCTCGATAATAGCCACGGGGGCAACCGTGTTGCGCTTGGACTTGGACATTTTTTCCACCCGGCCCACGGTCACGGGGTCGGTGGTGCCGCGTTTGACCACACCTTCGGGCGTGCGTTCCACTTCCTCGGGGTAGAGCCAGTGGCCTGCGCTGTCCTTGTAGCTTTCGTGGCTGACCATGCCCTGAGTAAACAGGCCAGCAAATGGCTCGTCCACGTTCAGGTTGCCGGTGCGGTGCATGGCGCGGGTAAAAAAGCGTGCGTAAAGCAGGTGCAGAATGGCGTGTTCAATCCCGCCAATATACTGGTCCACGGCCAGCCAGCCATCGGCGGCATCCCGCACGGTGGGGGCTGCGGCATGGGGGGCCGTAAAGCGGGCAAAATACCACGAGCTGTCCACGAACGTGTCAAACGTATCGGTTTCACGCGTGGCGGGTTTGCCACAGCATGGGCAGGTGGTGTGCTTCCACGTGGGGTGGTGGTCCAGCGGGTTGCCCGGTTTGTCAAAGGTGACATCCTCGGGCAGTTTGACGGGGAGCTGCTCGTCGGGCACCGGCACCGCGCCGCAGGTGTCGCAATGAATGACCGGTATGGGGCAGCCCCAGTACCGCTGGCGCGAAATGCCCCAGTCGCGCAGCCGCCAGTTGACAACACCTTGGCCCACGCCAAGGTCCTGCAAACGTGCAATGGCGGATTTGCGGGCCTGTTCGGTGCTCTGTCCGTCCAGAAAACCGGAGTTGATCATGGTGCCATCGCCGGTAAAGGCATGTTCGGTAATGGCAAAGTCTGCCTGATCCTTGCCTTCTGGCAGCACCACGGGGGTCACGGGCAGGTTGTATTTGTGGGCAAAGTCGAGGTCGCGCTGGTCCCCCGACGGGCAGCCGAACAGCGCACCCGTGCCGTAGTCCATCAGCACAAAATTGGCGATCCAGATGGGAAAGCTCTTGTCCATGAACGGGTGGTTCACGCGCAGGCCCGTGTCAAACCCGCGTTTTTCAGCTGTTTCCACCGCTTCGACCGAGGTGCCAAGGCGGCGGCATTCAGCCACAAACTCCGCAGCCTGCGGGTTGCGCTCGGCAACCCACTGAGCCAGCGGGTGGTCCGGGGCAATGGCCAGAAAGGACATGCCAAACAGCGTATCCGGGCGGGTGGTAAACACTTCCACCGCGTTCAGGTTGGTATCCAGCCCCGTGGGGGGTTCATGCAGTGAGAAGGTGAGCTTGGCCCCTTCGGAGCGGCCAATCCAGCGTTCCTGCATGGTGCGCACGCGCTCGGGCCAGCGGTCGAGCGTTTTCAGCCCGTCCAGCAGGTCCTGGGCAAAGTCGGTAATGCGCAGGAACCACTGGGAGAGTTTTTTCTTTTCAATCGGTGCGCCAGAGCGCCAGCCCTTGCCATCCACCACCTGTTCGTTGGCCAGAACGGTCTGGTCCACCGGGTCCCAGTTGACCCAGCTTTCGCGCCGTTCAACCAGCCCGGCCTGCATAAAGTCGAGGAACAGCTTCTGCTGCTTGCCGTAGTAGTCGGGCAGGCAGGTTGCAATTTCACGGTCCCAGTTGAGGGAGAAGCCGAGCCGTTGCAGGGTGGCGCGCATGGCGGCAATGTTGTTGAGCGTCCATTCCTGCGGGTGCACGCCGCGTTCGCGCGCTGCGTTTTCGGCTGGCAGGCCAAAGGCATCCCACCCCATGGGGTGCAGCACGGCAAAGCCACGGGCGCGCTTGTAGCGGGCAATCACATCGCCCAGTGCGTAGTTGCGCACATGCCCCATGTGGAGCTGCCCCGATGGGTAGGGGAACATTTCCAGCACATAATATTTGGGCTTGTCCGCCGGAGGGACATCCGGAACGGTAAAAATATCGGCTTTTTCCCACGCCTTCTGCCATTTTGGCTCGACTGCGTTGAAGTCATAGGAGGGGGATGGGCTGGAAGGCTGGGACATGGAATGAGAATCTACGCTTGCAGGCTATAAGGAAAAAATAAGGACGAACACCGTGGCCAGAGCCGGGTGAGTCAGTCCTGATTGCCGTTATCGGCGCGGAGTTTGCGCGCGCGGGAGAGAATGCGCGTGGCAATGTCGGACGCGGTATTGGGGGCGGGGGGAGTATCCACCCATGTTCCGTCCTGCTTGAGCTGGCGGAACACGCTCAGGCGCAGCGCATCGGAGCGCAGGCGGCGGTCCAGCACAAAAGCGGTAATCTTGAACCGTTCGTCATGCGTGGCGGGGGGCGTGTACCAGTCTGTCAGGATAATCCCGCCTTCCGCATCGGCCGTAGCCACGGGCATGAAGGAGAGTGTGTCCAGTGCTGCGCGCCACAGATAGGCGTTTACGCCGCCTTTAAGGCTGGCTTCCCCGCCAGAGGCCCCGCGATCTTCGGCCAGCAGGTGGTTGTGCGGGGCGGCAAGGCCGGTCCGGGTCCGGTCGGAGCTGGAGCAGCCGCTTAACAGGCATATCCCCGCAACGGCTGTTGCGGCGCTCATCCATTTAAGGAGCAGCATGGGATGGGGGCGGCTGGCAGCGGCATGGCTGGGCATGAGACGGCGAAGCATGGCGTTGATGTGGCTCCTTGGCACGTGGGTATCCGTCTTTCCCGGTCCGCCGGATAAAAAAGAAGTCAGGTCTGGCTGGCGGCACAGGTGGTCCTGTCCGTCTTCATATCCTTTCAACTCTTTTCCGCCAAGCGTCTGCGTGGCCTGTCTGCTCTGGTGGTGGGGGGGGGGGGCGCGTGCTTAGGGCAGGGTCAGGTGCAGTGCGTGGCAGAGTTTCTGGCGCAGGTGCGCGGGCAGATAAGCGTAGTGCCCCTCTATGGCCGAAGCGCAGAGCGGGGTGTGCAAACGGTGCAGCCGCTGGCGGTAATCCTGCGCTAAAGACTGGTGCCCCAGCATGTTGGCCGCCGCAAGGGCGGGGACCAGAATGGCCGAACGGTCGGGCGAGGTGGCCAGAATGCCGCGGGCGTGGAGCAGGGTTTCCTCGTACTGGTCGGCTAAAAAGCACGACAGAATAAATTCCTGATCAGGGGCGCTAAAAAGCGGCACGCTGGGGGCCATGCCAAAAAATGACGTGTAAATGCGGGCCGCGGTTACGGCGTCCCCCCGGCACAGGGCGTCCAGCCCATCGGGCAGGGCCAGCATGCTTACGGGGGAATCGGTGGGCAGGGCTGCGTGCATCTGGGCCAGCAGAAAGCGCGCCTCCTCCGGCTGGTTGGCGTAAAACAGGCCAGCGGTCAGCAGGTAGCGGGTGGCAATGTTGCTGGGGAACAGGGTGAAGTTCTGCTTGAGCATGGTGACCATGGGCTGAATGTAGTCAGCCACGGGCATGTGCCATTCATCATACATGCGGATGAGCAGGTAGTGCGCATGCACAAAAAACAGAAACTGGTTTTCAGGCGCGCGTTGTTCCGCTTCCGCCATCAGCCGTTCTATCGTGTCATACAGGCGTGGGTCGGCGCGCATGCTTAAGGTTAAGGCACGCAGGCCCATCCCGAAGGGGGAAAGGGCCGCCACAGGTACGCTGGCCAGCCTGCGTGCTTCCGCCTTGAACAGGCTGAGAATAAGCACCGAGGCAAACCGGTTGGACAGGGCGCGCAGGGTTGTGGGGGTCAGGCTTATCCTGTGGCCCCATACGATTGTGTCGTTCAGCCGGGTGTCAAACGCCTGTAACAGGCAGGTGCTTTTGCCCTCGCTTACCCCGGTTATGGTAATCCCGACCAGAAAATCCCACTGCCCGCGGCTGGGGAGCGACTGGAAGGGCGTTGCTGCAAAGCATTCGGTCTGCACGCTTATGTCCAGCACGCCGTGCATGGCAATATCCAGCCCCAGCTCATCACGGAACCGCTCGGCCAGAGCCACGCTTTCTGGCGTGCTGCCGGCTGTGGGGCAGGCCAGAAACACCGTGGCCCTGAGCATGCGCAGCGGGTCATCCGCCACAGGGGAGCGGGAGAGCGCGGAAGAGGTATGGGGCAGCGGAGGCAGCGTGCCTTGGGCCCCCTGCGTGTTCTGCTGGTGTGTGGCACGCACCTTTGCAATCAGGCGCATGGTTTCCTGCCCCGGTGTGGTGGCAATGGTGTGGCGGAATGTGCGCAGGCAGTTTTCGGCCCCCAGCAGGGCGGTACCTTCCTCCTTGCTGTACATGGCGGCCTGAATATGTGCGCGCCATGCGCCTTCGTTCAGCGGGTTCAGGCGGAGCAGCCTGCGGGTTGCGGCCATAACCGTGGCGGGCTCGGTTGTGCTGGCCAGCAGGGCTTCGAGCTGTGCGGTCTTGTAGTCGAGCAGGCGGTTGCGTTCTTCCTCCAGCCATGTGGCAAAGCCGGGGTCAACCGCGCTCAGGTCTTCCAGCAACGGGGGCAGGGGGTCGGGCAGGTCCATGACCGTCTGTGGTGTGGCGCGGAATACGCGCTCGGTATCAATGTCGGTCAGGTTGGGGCGTATGGCCAGTGTGTGGCGCTGAACGTCCAGCACCTCCGGCCCAAGGGGGTGGAGGACATCCATCAGCCGGTGGATTTCCTGCCGTAGGGAGGCGCGCGCCTGCTCTGGGGCGCGCTTGCTCCATAACAGCTCGGCCAGCCGGGTGCGGGCTACGGGCCGCCGGTTGGAAAGTGCCAGAATGGCCAGCAGCGCCTTGGTTTTGGTGCCCGTAGGTAAAAGGGAAAGCCCCGTACTGGACAGGACGCGCATATGCCCGAGCAGAAAAATATGGAGCAAAGGGTTGTCTGGTGGTGCGCCTGTGGTGTCGGGGGATGCGTGCATGGGCAGAAGGTCCGTTAATTACCAGTAAGACACCGATCACGAACATTAAAGTTATTCCTGCCGGTCAGAAAAAAATGCTTTTGTATTTCCCTGTAAAAAGAAGGTTTTAGCAAACAGTAAATTTAACAGTGGTGTAATATTCTAGGGCGTTATGGCAATACATGAAAGCCCCTGCTGGCGCAGGGCAGAACATATGGTGTCTGTCTGCCCGGAGGGAAGCCCCGCCAGCCGGGTGCGCCATACCGGTGCCCGGCCTGTGGGCGTTACCTTTTCCACCCGGTTGAGGGCATGGCTGAGTGCGGGGGAGGATTGCCGCGCCAGTGCAATGGCATGCATGGCCCGTGCCGGGGTGGAAAAAGCCCCGATCTGGATAATGGCATTGCCCCCACTTCCCGCAGAACGCCAGACAATACCCGGACCGGCCAGAGGGGTGGAACTCACGCTCCGGTAAGCTGCGGGCTGGTAGCCTGCGGGCTGCGGGGTGGAGTCGCCTGCAAGCTGCATGGTGGAGCTGTCATCCTGCTGGGCAGGGCTGTCCGCTCCGGCGGAGGGTGGGGGGAGTGTCTCATCCTCCAGCGGTGGTGCGCTGGCCGGGCCATAGGGCTGGGCGGTGTTCTGGACCACCTGCACGGGGGCAATCTGCTGCGGTGCCAGGTTGGGCTCGGTTTGCACAGGCAGGGTGCTGGGGGGCACGGGGTCGTTCAGGTGGGGGGTAATGGCCGCCATGTAGGTGCGGGCGTAACCGGGTAGGGGAGCCCCGCGTGAGCGGTGGTTTTCCATGCATTGTGGCCCGCAATTGTACGCGCCCAAAAAGTCGGGGGAGCCAAAGCGGTCGTATAATTCGCGAATATAGCCGGTCCCGGCCATAATATTGTCGTGCGGGTTATAGGGGTCGGAGCCAAGGCGGTAACGCTGCGCAAGCTGGGCGTATGTATCTGGCTTGATCTGCATAAGCCCGACCGCACCATGCACGGAACGGGTAAGGTGCCCGTTCATGTACTGGTGCCCGCCCGATTCCTGCTGCATCACAGCGCGGATCCAGGACTGGGGAACGGAAAACCGGTCCGAGGCTTCGTGAATATAAGGCCCCCACGGATTAAGGGCCGACCCCGGCGCATTATACGATGTTTTACCCGGCCCCGCGCAGGCGGACAGCACAGCCAGCCCGCCTAGAGCGATAAGGGAGAAGGCCCTGCGCCAGATGCGCTGGTCCGCACAGGTAAAAACACGTGGCAGCATGGCACGCATGGTGCCCGTTCAGGCGGGCAGATGCAAATGGTCATGCTGGCCGGGGTACGCCCTGCCGGATGCTATTTGCCGTGCTGGCGCATGCCTGCGGTTATGTCGTTCATAAGGGCCGGGTTTGTGCGGCGGATCTGGCCTGCACGCAGCACGCTGGCTGCGGTGTAGCACGGCCGGGTTGTCCAGTTTTCCAGAAACTGGAGGTCAGACAGGGTTTCTGGCCCATGCTGCCGCAGTGTTTTCAGGGCGGCTGGGGTAGTAATCCCTGGCGTGGTGCCGGGTTTACGCAACATAATCATAAATCCTGTTAGTTAGGCTGCTCTGCTCTTGACTGTTGCACAGGTGCGCCACTGCGCATCGGGTGCGGGGCCTTAGAACACCCACAATGTGTCAATTTCAAGCGCTAAGCGGTTTTGTCATAAAACCATGACAATAAAAGAAATAACCCGTTATATTTGTTAGGTTTTTTTTATCGGGCTTTGTAAAATTTCCGTGCCCAGCCGCTCCAGCGCCATGCGCAGCGACTCATCACCCATGTCGGGCAGGGTGCAGGTGGGGGTGGCTCCCCTGCGGGGGGGCAGCCTGCGGCGTGTGCCTGCCGTGGGGTCCTGCACAAAGCGCAGCCGGGCAACCAGTGGCTCCCCGCACCATGTGTTGATCCGCGCCACAAGCATGTCGCCCTGATGTTGCAGTTCCATGGCGGCGGGGCCGGTGCAGGCCACGGTCAGCGTGGCGGCGCTCAGTTTGCGCGGGGAGGTAACAGCCGCATGGGCCGGGCCAACAACATCGGCCCAGCGGGCAAACAGCATGGCCCCTGTGGGGGAGCGGCGGCGGAAGGCGGGCGCTGTTACATTGGGGAGCAGGGCGCCCAGTGTGCGGGCCTTCATTACACGGCGGGGGGGCTGTGGTGGTGCTTCTTCCTTTGCGCGCGTGCGTGCGGCGGGCTTGCGGGGGGTGCTGGCCTGCCGTGCGGGGGTACCCGCCTTGCCCGAATGAAGTTCCTTCGCCATAACAGCCTCCGTGATTACGCCACCCGCCCACGCCCTGCTGCACTGGTACGACCGACACCGCCGCACCCTGCCATGGCGGTGCACGGAGGGGGAAGCACCAGACCCGTATCGTGTCTGGTTGAGCGAGATCATGCTTCAGCAGACAACGGTCAAGGCTGTCGGGCCATATTATCTCAGATTTGTGGAAAGATTTCCAACAGTTCAGGCGCTGGCCAGTGCCCCAAGGGATGATGTGCTGGCCGCCTGGGCCGGGCTTGGTTACTACTCCCGCGCGCGCAACCTGCATGCCTGCGCACAGGCCGTTGCGGCCCTTGGGAGCTTCCCCCGCACGGTAGAGGGGTTGCGCGCCCTGCCCGGCATTGGGGCCTACACGGCTGCCGCCGTGGCGGCCATAGCCTTTGGCGTGCCGGTTGTGCCGGTGGATGGCAATGTGGAGCGTGTTACGGCGCGCCTGTACAATGTGCAGGACCCGCTGCCGGCTGCCCGTAAAACGCTGGCGCAACTGGCCAGCGGGCTGAATACGGATGCCCCGGCCCGTGCCCGGCCGTCCGATTTTGCACAGGCTTTGTTTGATCTTGGGTCTTCTTTGTGTTCCCCCCGCCAGCCTGCGTGCGGGTTATGCCCGTGGCAGGGTGTGTGCGAAGGGTATGCACAGGGTACGGCGGCCACCCTGCCGCGTAAGGCCCCCAAGGCCGAACGCCCCGTGCGGTATGGTGTGCATTTTATGGTCATGGACCGGGCCGGGAACGTGCTGCTCCGCAAACGCCCCGAGACAGGCCTGCTGGCCGCCATGACCGAACTGCCCGGCACCGAATGGCGCGCAACACCATGGACTGAGGCCGAGGCACTGGCCCATGCCCCCGTTGCCGCGCAGTGGAGCAATGCGGGCGCAGTCAAACACGTGTTTACGCATTTTACGCTGAACGTGGTTGTGTATGCCGCGCAGGTGGAGCGCTTTTCCAATCAGGATGTGGGGGAAGGGTTTTTGTTGCCTGCGGCACAGACCAAAACCGCATCGCTGCCATCAATTATGCAAAAATGTATGTCAACAGGGTACAACTTCCTGCATCGTGCATGAAAAGACGGAGTGTTCTGGCGCACAGCACCCGGTAGGGCGGCCCGTGCGGGTCGGGCCGTAAAAAAGAAAAAAGAGGTTGCATGGTTTTCCACCATATTCCGCCACAGGCCCATCTGCCCGCTCAGGGCCAGCCTCCATATGGCAGGCCGGGTGTGCTGCTGCTTAACCTTGGCACGCCCGAAGGCACGGGGTACCGCGCCGTGCGCCGCTACCTGTCCGAGTTCCTGTCCGACCGCCGGGTGATCGAAGGCTCGCCCCTGTTCTGGCAGCCTCTGCTTCAGGGCGTTATTCTCACCACCCGCCCCACGCGCAGTGGCCGCGCCTATGCCCGTGTGTGGGATGCCGAACGGAATGAAAGCCCGTTGCGCACTTACACCCGCCATCAGGGTGAAAAACTGGCCAGACAGTTCGAGGCCGATGGTGTGCCAGTGGCATGGGGCATGCGCTATGGCCGCCCCAGTGTGGCGCAGGCGCTCCGCTCGCTTATGGAGCAGGGGTGTGACCGCATTGTGTGCCTGCCCCTGTACCCGCAGTACAGTGCAACCACCACGGCCACCGCCAATGACCAGCTCTTCCGGGTGTTGATGAAGCTGCGCAACCAGCCTGCCATCCGCACGGTGCCATCCTTCCCCGATGATCCGGATTTTATTACCGCCGTGGCCTCCTCCATCCGCGAGGAGCAGATACACGCGGAGCAGCCGTTCCAGATGGTGGTGGCCTCCTTCCACGGGTTGCCGCGCCAGTATGTGGATAAGGGCGATTCGTATCTGGCGGAATGTACCCGCACCGTGGCCGCCCTGCGCGCCGAACTGGGGATGGATGAAGCCACCCTGCCCATGACCTTCCAGTCCCGCTTTGGGCCAACCAAATGGCTGGAACCCTACACCGCGCCCTTTATTGCGGGCCTGCCTGCAAAGGGCATCAAGCGTATTGCGGTGGTAACCCCCTGCTTTATGGCGGACTGCTTGGAAACACTGGATGAAATTGGCCACGAAGTGCGCGAGGAGTTCATGAAGGCGGGCGGCGAGTCCTTTACTCTTGTCCCCTGCCTGAACGACAGCCCCGCCAGCATCAGCCTGCTGGAAAAACTGGTCCGGCGCGAACTACAGGGCTGGCTGTAGCGAGGGTTTGCCCCCGCGCCCCTGTCAAGGCCGGGGTGTGGTGGTTTGCCGGGCGTGGCTGCGGGGTTCTCCGCACGGGCTAGCCGTGCAGATGGGGCTTTCGTGTTATGGCGCGGCGCGTGGGGTTTTGGGGCGCGGCAGAGGGGTCTTGTCAGGGAACAGGCAGCTCTGTTGTGCCGCGCACCGCCAGCACTCGGGCTTGCGCGCCTTGCACACGTACCGCCCTTGCAGAATAAGCCAGTGGTGGGAGTCGCGCACCATGGGGAGCGGGATACGCGCTTCCAGCTTTTTTTCCACCGCCTCTACCGTGCGGCCACGGCCAAGGCCCGAGCGGTTGGCCAGCCGGAACACATGCGTATCCACGGGCACTGTGGGTTGGTTAAAGGCCACATTCAGCACCACATTGGCGGTTTTGCGGCCAACACCGGCCAGTTTTTCCAACGCCTCCCGCGTGTGGGGGATCTGCCCGTCATGCTCGGCCAGCAACTGGCGGGAGAGTTCCACAACGTTTTTGGCCTTGTTGCGCCATAGCCCGATGGTGCGGATCAACTGGCCCACCTGCTCGTCCCCCAGTGCGGCCATGGCCTGCGGGGTGGGGGCTGCGGCAAACAGGGCCGGGGTTACGCGGTTGACCGAGGCATCGGTCGCCTGAGCAGACAGCACAACAGCCACCAGCAGTGTAAAGGGTGTGGTGTAGTGCAGTTCCGTCTGGGCATCGGGCCATGCGCGCGACAGGTCGGTCAGGAACTGCTGGACCTCTGCCTTTGTCATGTCCCGCAAGGCGGTCTGGGGCGCAGTCTGGGCTTTGGGGCTGGCGGCTTTGGCGCGGGGTTTGGCTGTGGTTCCGGGGGCCGGTTTGCGGGCACGCGGGGTGCTGGCCGGTTTTGCCGTGCGCCTGCCGCTGGCCTGTGGCGCCAGTGTGGCCTGTGCGGGAGTGTCTTCTGCCGGTGCAGGTTCAGGCGTATGGCCCGGCAGAGGGGCATTCTGCCCGGCAGCATGTCGCACGGGGGCATCCTGCTTGGGGGCTGGCTGTGTGCTGACCCTGTTATGGGTGGTCTTGCGGGGGGCTTTGGGGGGCATGGGGCTGCTTGTTGCAAATGGGCTGGGGCGGCCATTTTTCCAGCCGTAGCGGGTTTGCGCAATATCGCGCCATCACGCTACAGGCTAAACACCTGCGCTGTTGGCGTGGGTGCACACGCTTTTTTCGGGTTTTTGGGTCATGGTCACTTCTGCTTCCAGCACAGCCTCTGTCGCGCGCAAAACGTCTTTGTTTGTGGACGTGCTGGGCTTTGTCATGCGCCTGTGGCTGGCTTTTCCCCGGCCTCTGGCGGTTACTGTGGGCACGGTGCTGCTGGCTACGCTGGCCGATGTGCTCATGCCCCTTGCCGCAGGCCGGCTTGTGGCCGATGTGGCCGAACCCGCCAGCCAGCCTACCCGGCTGGAAGATGCGCTGTGGATGCTGGCAGCCCTTGCCGCCTGCGGGTTTGGCAGCGTGCTAGCCAAACGCTACGCCTATCTGGGTATTACGCGGCTGACCACGCGGGTCATGCAGAAAATCGGCACGGAATCGTTTGCACATGTGCAGCGCCTGAGTACCGACTGGCACGCCAACACCTTTGCAGGCTCCACGGTCAGGCGGCTCACCCGCGGGATGTGGGCGGTGGACATGCTGGACGACACGCTCCTGCTCATGCTGCTGCCCGAGTTCTGCCTGCTGGTGCTGACAACCCTTGTGCTGGGCTGGCACTGGCCTGCCATGGGGGTGCTGCTTGGTGTTCTGTCGGTGCTGTTTGTGGCGCTGTCCTGCACCTTGACGCTGTATTATGTTGCGCCTTCCGCACAGGCCGCCAATGCGGGGGACAGCAAGGTCGGCGCAGCCCTTGCCGATGCAATGACCTGCAATGCTGTGGTCAAGGCATTCGGGGCCGAAACGCGGGAGGAAGCCCATCTGGCCCGGATACTGGACCAGTGGCGCACCGCAACCGCGCGGATGTGGATACGCGGCACGGATAGCGCCAATATTCAGGCCGCTGCCGTGGTGGTCATGCGTCTGTCTCTGGCGGCTGCGGCTATCTGGCTGTGGTGCAAGGGCCGGGCAGGGCCGGGGGATGTGGCTTATGTGCTGACCATGACCTTTCTGGTGCAGGGCTACCTGCGGGAGATCGGGCAGCAGGTTTCCGTAGTGCAACGTTCGGTGAACGAGATGGAAGAACTGCTTCTGCTCTGGCGCACCCCTGCAGGGGTGGCAGACCCCGCACAGCCGGTTGCGCTGCATGTAACACATGGGGAAATCGCGTTCGAACACGTGACATTCCAGTATCCGGGGCAGCAGACACCCCTTTTTACCGACCTGTCAGTGCATATTGCACCGGGGAGCCGGGTGGGTCTGGTCGGGCCTTCGGGGTCGGGGAAGTCCACATTTACCAAGCTGCTTTTGCGGTTATATGCCCAAAATAGCGGCCGTGTTCTGGTTGATGGCGTAGATACACAAAGGGTGCGTCAGGCCGACCTGCGCCGCCAGATTGCCCTTGTGCCGCAGGAGCCAGTTCTGTTCCATCGCTCGCTGGCCGAGAATATTGCCTATGGCAAGCCGGATGCGACGCCCGAACAGATTGTGCAGGCGGCCCGTCTGGCCAATGCGGCAGATTTTATAGAACGCCTGCCCGAAGGCTACGCAACACTGGTGGGTGAGCGGGGCATCAAGCTCTCAGGCGGGGAGCGCCAGCGTGTGGCTATAGCCCGCGCCTTTTTGGCCGATGCCCGTATTCTGGTGCTGGATGAAGCCACGGCCAGTCTGGATTCCGCATCCGAAGCTCTGGTGCAGGAGGCCATGGAACGGCTGATGGAAGGCCGCACGGTGCTGATTGTAGCACACCGCCTTTCCACCGTTGTAGGGCTGGACCGCATACTTGTGTTTGAACACGGCCAGATTGTGGAAGACGGCACCCATGCGCAACTGGTCCAGCAGGAAGGCGGGCTGTACCAGCGGCTCTATAACCTGCAAAGCCTGTAGAATGAAAAACCGGATGACATGAGGTGTGCGCTCGTCATTTCAGGCAAGTTTATTAGCTAGGGGAATGGCCACACAGGCCACAAGAGCGCCACTCAGGACATCCATCAGGTAATGCCCACCTACGGGAATGGTGGATATGGCCATAATGCAATTTACAGCAGCAAAAGGGTAAAAACTGCGTAACCCGCGGTTGTAATAAGTAAAAATAATAGCAAGAACAATATGGTAAGATGGAAAGCTATACAGGCCCTCCATGTGGTCGAGCGAGAATGTATGGGGTGCCACGCTGTCTCTAAGTGCTAGAAAAGTATAAACATATTCACTTCCCGGCACACCTTTGCTGTAATATCCGAATGCATAAAATGGCCCGAGTGATGGAAAAACTATCACGATAAAACTGGAAATAAATATCGCGGCAATAGCAGACAATAGCATTCTTCTATTTCTTTTTTGGTCCCCATAAAAAGAAAATATAAGAATGTTGATAACAATCTGAACAAGAAGAGTGCCGTAAAACAGGGCAAGAAAATTATATAAAATGGGATGAGACCGTACGAAACTAAAACAGGCGGGCCAGTCAAATCCGGCAAGGCGGTCTAGAGTGATGAGGGTTTTATCGATCGTTGGCCCCCCTGCCGTGCAAGCAAGGTAGGTCTGGATGGATCCCAGTAAGGAAAAAAGAATCCACGCCTGAACGTAAAGAATAGCTTCTACAATAATTTTGCTAGGTCGCAGAAAGGAATAAAAAATTGCGATGGGAGCAGAAACAAGACAAATAAGAAAAGGTCTTGCAAAGCCGGTAAAATCAAGTCCGGCAAAGTGGCAGCCTGCAATATCTGTCAGCGCCATGACCAGAATAAGGAATGGAATAAGAAACATTCAGAATCTAAACTATGCCATTGTGTTATAGTCTAGCCTGAATGGCATAAAAAGGCCGGAGCCTATAGGTCACAGGCCAGAAAAATCCAATCTATCAGGCCGACCTGCGGGCATACATTGTTGTTGCCACCCAACACAGACAGGCTGAGCAAGACCATACGTTTATGGTCTGCAGTAACGTTGCAGCAGAATAAATGTGATTTCAGGAAGGCTTTGGCGGAGGGGAAGTCCGCCTAACCCACGTCCCATACCGTTCCATGTCGTTCCAAAACCTATTGGTTTACCAGCGCATTACGCCCCTTTCCGTCCACGGTTGTTTCTGGACGTTCCCCCACATTCCATGTTTTAAGGGGGGTAATAAGAGGGGTAAAAGACAATGAGCCGACTCCCACCCAACCGACTGACTGCCTTGCAGGTATCCAAACACAAGAATGGCGGCCTATGCGACGGGGGCGGTCTTTGGCTCATGGTGGTGGGAGGGTCCCGCATTTGGGAGCTACGCTTCAAATCCCCCATAACAGGCACCCGCCGCCAGATGAGCCTTGGCAGCGCGCACAGTCTATCCTTGGCCGATGCACGGGTGCGGGCTTCTGAGTGCCGTAAGTTGCTGGAAAGCGGACTGGACCCCATTGCAGAGCGGGAAAAGGACAAGGCTACCCGTAAATTGGAAGTGGGTGTGACGTTCGAAGATGTAGCAAGGCGTTACATCAAGGAGCAGGCTCCAGCATGGAAAGACCGCAAGGCGGCGGACACATGGAGTGGCTCTTTGTCGTTGCATGTATTCCCTGTATTCGGAGGGAAAGCCGTCAAGATTGTGGACACGCAGGACGTGCTGGCGGCCCTCCGGCCGATCTGGACAGAAAAGACCGAAACAGCCGGGCGACTGCGTGGCCGCATTGAGCGCATTCTGGACTATGCCCGCGCCCAAGGATGGCGGGAGGGAGAAAACCCGGCTCGGTGGCGGGGGCACCTGTCTGCAACATTGCCCGCTCCCTCCAAACTGATGAAGGTGCAGCACCACAATGCAGTTGCTTGGCGGGACATTGCTGCCGTGATGGCAGCCCTACGGCCTTCAGAGGGGATCGCGGCCAAAGCTGCACGCTTCTGTTGCCTGACAGCTGCCCGGTCTGGTGAGGTCAGAAATTGCCTATGGTCGGAAATTGATGAGGCCGCGCGCCTATGGGTCATACCGGCTGAGAAGATGAAAGCAGGCCGGGAGCATCGCGTTCCTCTGTCTGATGATGCCATAGCCATTCTTGATGAGATGCGCCCCTTGCGTGATAGCGCAGGCAGCGACCTTGTGTTTCCCGGCCAACGGAGGGGCAAGCCTCTGTCTGATGTGGCCCTCTCCAAAGCCCTGCACCTTGCCGCTGGCACGAAAGACGTGACGGTGCATGGCCTGCGCTCGACCTTCCGTGACTGGGCTGCAGATACCAATGCCTGCTTGCGGGATGTGGCCGAAGCAGCCCTTGCACATGCAGTTGAGAACAAGGTGGAGGCCGCATACCGCAGGAGTGATCTGCTCGACCAGCGCCGCAGCCTTATGGAAGTATGGGCCAAGCAATGTAGAGAGTAATTCCCTCGCGCGCACGCGCTCAGCCGCGTTGTTCTGGACGAAAGCACTTTGATTAGTTTTCAAACGTTGGCAGTTTTCTGCGCTGTGCAGAGTGATTAAATCAAACCCGCCCATGAATTTCTTGAGTCCATAAAAAAGGGGAAAAGCGCTCCCCCTCGCGCGCGTATTGTGCAACTTGGGCCAGCCAGGACATTACCCGATTGCTGAACGTCTCGTGCATGCGCGTGCATTGTGTAACTTTCCGCCTACGGTATCTATCCATGACGACCAGCATTTCCTCTCCGCCCTTGTGGCGCCAAAAGAGGACGGATGATGCACTGGCAGGATCGGTCTGCCAGCCAGCCGGGAATGGTATTGCTTGGAAGGATGATGGCCAGATCGTGGGTGGTCGCCACGCTGCTACAATCAGCTGAAAGGTATTGATTGCTAAGGATCCCCTTTATCTCACGACCAGACCATAATCCAGCAAAACACCGACCAGTTCGGAGGATAAGAACACTTTCCCGTTGGGAGGAGTTTTTGAGAGCCCAGTAAGAATAATGTCCTGAATTTGTAGCAGCATGATGTAAGAGGAAATCATTTCTGATGTCTTATTATGCACCACGTTTGTATCGTATTGTGCATTTATAATATGATCTGTGTATTCTTCTATTTTTATTTTTACAAGAAACTGAGTTCTCTGGACGTTTCTAAGAAGTTGCCGAACCTTCTCTCTTTTTTTGGAAACGTCAATTTGCATATCGTATCACACGCTGCTGTTTTATTTATGGGGAAACGTTATAGGCGTCATGCGGTAACATTCGCTGTTTCGAACACCAAATATATAAGATTTTAGTATAAATTCTTTTTCAAATATCCTTCTCTGGAATAATGAAAATAACGACTTCCCAGCCCTCCGCATGGTGTTCCAAGCGTACTCCCTTGCATGTCCGATCGAAAACGGGCGTTGTTTCCCAAAAGACCCATATCCCCCCGTTACTTCACAGATCAGTAAGCACACCATAACAAGTGCAGCGGATATTTTGTGCCCTCTGAGGGGCGCAGGATTAGGCAATAAATCGCGCACCGATCGCCGAGGAAAGGTGCCTTGCTTTCTTGTACAAATGATCCCGCCACATTATGGTTCTCAAAACGTTCTTTTGCTGTTGAGGGCATGGGTTTTGTCACGAGAACTTGCATGCCGGGAGGAGATAAATGTCTGAAACCATTATTGCTACAGGCCATCATTCAGAGAGACGTCTCCACCAGCGCAAACTTGATGTGAAGTTTGACCTTGTCACCGGAGGCTTTGGCCCCGATGGCAAGGATAGCCTGATGCTGTCAGGCCACCGAGTGCGCGCTCATATCACGAATGCAGGCATGGCCGCTGGGTCGTCTCTTTCTCTGCGTATCGAGGGGATGACATTAAGCAAAATGAACCGAATGTCTGTCATCCGCGCGCGGATGACATGGCAAAATGCCAACAAAATTACTCTGCTTGCTGGAGACGATACATCTCCTAAGTCAGTGATCTTTTCCGGATACGTTACCGCTGCGTTCGTGGATTTTACTGGCGCACCAAATGTGGCCTTTCAAGTCGAGGCCAATAACCTGTGTCTATCAGCCGTTACAGCTATGCAGCCCATATCATTCAATGGCCCTGCGGCATTTCAAACTATTGCCTCCGCCATTTGCAACGCGATGGGATGGACGCTCCTAAACCATGGCGTGAAGGCCGTGTTTCCAAGCTATTATGGGTGTGGCGACCCAAGAAGCGCGATGGAGCGCCTGTGCCTGTCGGTAAAGGCGGATTTTCATTTGGATGAAGATCAGAAGACTCTTCATATTTGGCCGCATGATTACGCTTATAAAGCCGATGATGAAGGGGTTGATATGCCCTATATCAGCGCAAAAAGCGGTCTTATCGGCTACCCAGCCTACAGTGACGCGGGCGTCCTGTTCGAGTGCCTGTTCAACCCAAAAATTCGGTACAACTCCCCCCTTCAGCTCAAGAGCAATTACGCCCCTGCTGGATGGGTCAATAACCAGAATGGACAGGTTCCAGCCCAAACCTCACCTGCCAATGGCATCTGGTTGCCATACATCATCGAACACAATCTGGAATCAGAGGTGCCGGACGGCCAGTGGACAACCTTTGTGGGAGCAACGCGCGGTGACAACCCAACAAACCTCAAATTTGGGTAATGTTGACGTATTGATGAAATAGCCCGTGCCCGTGCGCACGAAGACGAGATACACGTGGGGCGTCTGGTCGCGGCTTAGCGCTGGGTATCTATTTTTGCGGTGTTCCACGTGTTCCGGTGTTCCACCGCGCTGCGCCCCTTGAGAAACTGCGGTTTTTCAGGGAGGCAGGGTGGAACACCTTGGACAGTGGTCGGTGTTCCGGGTGTTCCAGTATGGTTTTGGTGTGGGCGGAGGGGCCGTTTTCGGTCGGGCACGCAGAACGTCCGCGTTTATGGTTTATCTTGTAGAGAGAGAACCGTGTGATATACGCTGCAACCCGCCCATATTAAAACGGGACGTGTCAGGGTGCGTTGTGGTGGCGTGTCTTTAGGCCGCTTTTGCCACGAGGAGGTGCGTATGCCGGATGGCAGCAATATCATAGGCCGGGGCGTTTATCCGGTAGCTACGGCGGCAAAACTGCTGCGTATGCCTTCCGCCCGTATTCGGTCGTGGGTATATGGCAATGGCTCCTCTCCGGTGCTTGTATCCGACCTTCCCCCAGAAGGTGGCCAAGATGCCCTCAGCTTCATCAATCTCATCGAGGTTCTGTTCCTGTCAGAGTTGCGGGGGCAGGGCATAAGCCTGCAATCCATTCGCGCCATGATTGAAAAAGCCCGGAAACTGATGGGCACGGAGCACCCGTTTGCTATCCGGCAATTCCACACCGATGGGAAAGCAATCTGGATAGAAACCGCTGAGGCCACCGGAGACCGCCGCCTTGTCGATCTTACGGACGGCAATGGGGCAATGCTTGAGGTGCTTGAGAGAAGCTTCCGCAAGTCTGTCTCTTTCGATCAGCTTACGGGCACGGCAAGCCAGTGGCGGCCTAATGCCGATCAGCCGCGTGTCATTCTTGACCCTGCCCGACGATTTGGCAGGCCGATTGACGGTGGCACAGGGATACCCACCGAGGTCTTGGCTGATGCCTTGCGCGCGGAGGGCGGTGACGTCGCACGGGTGGCGAAGTTGTGGGAGGTGCCGACTGATGCTGTTGAGCAGGCGGCTGAATTTGAACTGTGGGTTAACCGTCGGGCGGCGGCTTGAGGTTCATTTTTGATGAAAACCACCCGCCCATCATGGCGCGGGTTCTGGCCCCCTTGGCGGATATGGGCGGACATATTGCCACCTCTGTCCGCCAACTTGGCTTACTGTCTGACCGAAAATGAGTTGAGTGATTTCAGCAGGTTATGATTCATGGGTTTGCGACAACCTGAAGAGATCACGATGACCTGGACTGAAATCACCCGTGCGCAGTATTGCCGGGACGACCTGGAGTATGCAAGCGACCTGCGGGACAGGGAATGGGCGTTGATAGCGCCGCTGATGCCCGAGAGAAAGCGGCTGGGCAGGCCGCGGCGCACCGATTTGCGTCGTGTCATGGAGGCGATCCTGTACATTGTTACGACCGGCTGCCAATGGCGCCAATTGCCCCGGCACTTCCCTCCCTTCACGACCGTGCAGGGCTATTTCTACCGTTGGATCCGCGAGGGACGCTGGGAAGCGATAAACCATATTCTCGTGATCCTGTCGCGGGAGCAGGACGGGCGTGATGCCACACCGACCACAGGAATTATCGATAGCCAATCGGTTAAAACCGCAGAAAACGGCGGTCCGCGCGGTTATGATGCGGGCAAGAAGATCAAGGGGCGCAAGCGGCATATCGCCACCGACACGCTGGGCCATATCATGACCGCCGTCGTACATCCCGCCGACATCCAGGATCGTGACGGGGCATTGCTGGTTGCAGCCCGGATCCGTTCGCTGTTCCCCTGGTTGCGGCACCTGATCGCCGACGGCGGCTATGCCGGTGAGAAGCTGCGAAACGGGTTGGCGCAAATCGGGCGGTGGACGATCGAGATCATCAAGCGCTCCAATCAGGCCAGGGGCTTCGTCGTCCTGCCAAAGCGCTGGATCGTCGAGCGCAGCTTTGCCTGGCTGGGACGTTGTCGCCGCCTCACCAGGGACGTCGAAGCCACAATCTCCTCATCTGAAGCTTGGCTTATGATCGCTCATATCCGCAGAGTTCTGCGGAAAATCAATCAGGTTGCTTTTTGATTCAGACAGTTAGAGAGCACCAAGGACGTGGACTTGTTCCAGATGCTCGCCAATCCTGACGCCAAGGCAGTTCTGATTACCGCAGATAAGGCCATGTCACGCCGCCAGCATGAGATAGCGGCAATCCGTGAGACTGGTGCTGTGGTTGTGCTGTGTACCAAGGTATGGAACCAGCAAAGCGATGTAGTGGAACGCACACGGATGATGGTCTGGTGGTGGCCCATGATCCTGCATTGCTCAATGGCGGCTGATCGCGGGTCGTTTCTGGAAGTGCCCTGGGCAAACACCGTGAAGGCACTGAGGCGGTGGCGGGCATGACCCGCTTGCTTTGATTCCCCTCCGCTGGAACCAGCAGAAAACCGCCACCCTTTGAAAAACTAATCAAAGGTTTGAATGTGACACGGTTTTCGGGGTTGGCCTGAGATCCCCATAGCTTGCCGCATGAGCAAGGGTGGGTCTTGGAAGAAGGGGTCTCAGCCAACATTTAATCTAGTTATAGGCTGTATACTCGCATATGGGGGGGCACATTGAAGCCTCTTGTCAGATTGATATCTGGGCCTCATAGAACGGAAAGTTACAGCAGGAGTTGATGCTTGTAAGCCGCGTTTTGTGGCTGTTTGCCGTAGAGCTTTTGTTTTTGATGCAACCCTAGCCGGAGGAAAATCATGCCAGATTATGACCGCGCCATTAGGGAAGCAAACCGTCTGGTTGCGCGATATTATTTTGAGACCCCCCCTGTTGACCCTGAAATTATAGCTGAGGGTGAGGGAGTGGACGTGTTATATGCGCGCTTTAAGCCTGCGGTTTCAAACAATCTTTCTGGCTACTTGGATATTAAAAGTCGTGAGATAGTGGTGAATAAAGAAATTTCACCCACGCGGAAGATTTTTACGATTGCGCATGAGCTGGGGCATTTCATTTTGCATCAGGATTATGCGGCGTCTCAGAATTATCTGACGCTGCCAAGACGCGATGATTACGCAGACCGCAAGCCAGATGTTGAAAAAGAAGCAGATGTTTTTGCGGCCAATCTTTTGATGCCTGAAACAATGGTGCGCAAATACATGGAAGTCGCATCGATCCCAGAAATGGCTCGTATGTTCGCAGTATCCGATGCCGCTATGCGTCACAGGGTGAGCCAGCTTTCGCGAGTAAGAACTGGCTGGTGGCGCCGATAATCGGATGCAAGTTAAACCCTTTGATCTCAATGCTGCAAAGAGTGGCCTAGATGACGACAGAAAAGAACGGGATAGAGGCAAAGGTCACGAGTTATCTGATGCGCGTCGTGAAACTGTTGAGGTAGAGGGACGCGCAAAATTTTTCTTCATGCGTTCGATATGGTCTTGGTGTATTATCGCATGGATATCTGTTTTGATTATTTTCAATTGCAGCTTGGCGTTGTTTATAGGGATAGGATATTTAGACTACACAAAATACAGGTGGTTTATTACTTCCGTGACGGTAGAAACATTTCTTCAAATCGTAGGAATGGGATATATAGCTGTAAAATTTCTGTTTTCTTCTGGCAAATAATCTACAGTTGCAGGGCTGAGTCACAGGGCGGTCTCAAATAAAACCCCTTCAGGGCGAATCCGGAATCCCTTTTCTCTTTAATTTTTTACGGATGACAAACAGTTCTGAGTAATGCCGCAAGTAACGGCTTTCCATGTTTTACCTCCAATTGCCCGACAATGTGCTCTGTCACATCACGGAGCAGTTCTTGCTGATGATCCAGCCCCTAGATACAGCTAGTCCGTAACTCTCGAATGCATTGTTCCTGCCGCTCAATAATCTGGAGGGTTCGAAGAACCGTTGATTGATTTCCCTTTTGCCTGATTTCAGGTTTTTAGCGAGTTGATTGCTGGTTCGTGGACCTGATTTTCACTCTGTGTATTGAGCAGAGTGAGGGTCTCATGCCCTGGATTGCTACGCGATCGCGTTAATCCGCTCCAGGAGGAGAAAGCGACGCATATTATAGACGATATTGGCCAGCCCGATCCTCATGGTGGCTCGCGTTATGCCAACAGTTCGTATGAACAGTCCTGTCTGCGATTTCTGATCGGCAAAGACATGCTCGACACGCGACCGGATAACGGATTTTCCTGCATTCGATTTCTGGATATGTCGTGGCATGGGCTTGAGATGAGGCTTTTTCCTGTGAACCTTCGAGACAAAGCCATGCTTTTCCATGAAGTTCTCATTGGCTTTTGAGCGGTAGGCTGTATCTGCCCAGACATCAGACGCCGTATTGCTGCGATCAAGAAGCCCCTCACGTAGTCTGGCACCATCGCTGGCAGCGGCATCCGTCGTTTTCCATTTGCGGATCAGCCGAAATTTCCGGTCGATGGAAATATGCGATTTATAGCCAAAGAAAGGGATGGCGAGATCCGTAGACGGGATCGTCCCGTCATCCTGACGCTTTGCTTTGGTGAACTTCAGCGTCCATCGCGCATGACGATCTTTATGGGACAGCTTTGACGGCTTGTCCTGCCAATCCTGTGGGATCCGTCCTTCCCGCAGATCGGCCTTCTCCTCATTGGTATTGCGCTGCTTCGGGGCCGCTACCAGTGTCGCGTCCAGGATCTGGCCTGACATGGGGAGATAACCGGCATTCCGCAGGGTCGCATCAAAGCGGTTGAACAAAACATCAATTGCTCCCGCCTGTGTCAGACGTTCCCGGAACAGCCAGACGGTCCTGGCATCAGGCACGCGGTCAGACAGCCCTAGACCAAGGAAGCGCATGAAGGACAGGCGGTCGTTGATCAGGTATTCCGTCCGTTCGTCGGACAAATTGTTCAGCGTCTGGATGACCAGAATTTTGAACATCAGCACCGGATCAAACGGAGGACGACCGCCTTTGCTGCCGTCTGAATAGGCCAGAGCCTTGTTCAGATCAGAACGGAAGACTTCAAAATCCACAGTCCGGGAAAACGCTTCAAGCTGGTCACCCAGCCCGCTCAACCGGGCAAGCCGCTCTTCAACATCAAAGAAACCCAACTGCTTCATCTTCCATACCCCCCAAATCAACGCAGAGGGAATGGAATCACACAGAGAGGCCCAAAACCAGAGGGTTTTTCGAACCCTCCAGATTCAAAAGTGGGTTCAATGGCAAAACTTGCGAATTTGCGCAAGTTTGCAAATTTATCGTTTCAACCTGACCCCAGCCCCACCACCGTTTTCAGCAATGAACTCCACGCCTGCGGTCTCTAGAGCTGTGCGAATGGCTTCGATCGTACGGGGGTAAAGTGATTCTCCGCGTTCAAGCCTAGTAATGGTGTTGGTAGAGACCTGCGCAAGCCCGGCCAAATCCCGCACACCTAGATTAAGGCCCGCGCGGGCCATCCTGCACTGTTCTGGGGTCATATAAACTTCGCTACACCGTGTCGATATTGGGTTGACCAAGAGGCAAAACTTGTGGACAGTGTAGCAACCTTGCGTTTCTTGGCAAGGTGGCCGGACGGGAAGGTGGAAGCTCCCGCGCCCGGCCTAACCACAACCGAAGCGGAGTTTCGGCAATGGCTAACCGTGCCTATAGCACGCCCATAAGCACATGGGCATTCCACATCGTATGTACAAGGCTTCCCGCTCTCATGGCCCCGGCCTTGGTTGCGCTGGCCCTGCTGGGGCTGGCAACGCCTGATCCGGTCATATCGGGCCGGGCCGTACATGCGCAGGGGGTGGCACAATGACCCCTCTGGAGCGCGCAGCCTATGGCCTGAACTGGCAGGCCGACCACCAACGCCGCGTTGCCGTGATCTGTGACGCCCTGACCGATTACCTCAGCAACAAGGCAGGCGGCCCCGATAGCGGGGACGCAGACCTGTGCGGAGGGGTGGCCCTGTTCCTGTCGGCTTATATCCGGCATGGCGCAGACGTGGCCGCAGAAGACGCCAAGCACGCGGAGGCTGGGGCATGACAAGTATATTCCCCCTTACCGGGTTTGAGCATGACGCAGTGCTTAATCTCCGAGACACAGACACCATACTGCACACGGCCCAGATGCTGTCTGCTCTTGTGGTGGAAGTGACTGCTAAAGGTCTTAACCCATCGCGCGAAATGGCTGAGCCCGATGCCCTGCACTGGTTGAGCCTGCGCTTGCAAGACCAACTCGATCTACTGTCCGCCCATACCGGACAAAAGGATGCCCCCCGATACATGATGCAAGAGGGAGCGCGTCCATGACCCCAGATGAAGCGTGGGCCGTCTTCGGTGTGTCTGACCCGATTAAACACGGGAAGGCATGGGCCGAGTCCGTGTGGGGCGTTGATGGCCTGCCCATGTCCCGGGCTGTTCAGCTTGTGCCGCAGGAGGCGGACGCTCTGGGCAAAACCATGACAGAGCGGGGCGGCACACCGCTGGTTGAGCATTACTGCAGCGCCTTCACCATTTCAGCCAAGGCCCGGCTGTTTGATCTTTATATGTCCCGACACCACGGAGGGTGCGCATGACCAGCCCCATACAGACGGCAACCATTGCCGCCCTCAGCTCTGACCGTTGCTGCTGGAAAGAGGCGACCTTTAACGATGGTCTCCAGCATAGTCGGAGATTTGTCCGCGCCTATCGCAGAGTGCAGAAGGCAAGGGCCACCACCCTCAAAGACCTGCAATGCAAGGCCCGGCTGGTCCTGCTGACTTCTGATGATCCCACCAGCATGGAGGCCAGCTTGGCGCACGATGTGCTGGCTTACGTGGGGGCAAAAGCATGACCTGCAAAACGCCAGAGGCAACGCCGGATAAGCGCGATCTTATCCTAGCCGCCAGTCAGGACCTCAGCGCCATTTCTATCTGCCTTGGCGCCATAGGCGGGGATCTGATGATGAACCCCAATGCCCCTAGACGGCTGCCGGATGGGGTGGGGCATGCCCTTGAATGGCTGAGTGCTGAGATCGAGCGCCGGTGCGCTTTGATTGATGAGGAACTGTCGTGAGCGCGCGCAATATGGTTGGGGAGGGTGTCGCACTGGCGCGACAGATATGCCCTAAAATCCCACCAGAAGCTTGTATGTGACTTTTTGTCACATCTCATGTGTGAGGGCACCCAACACACGGCAAAGGTGCTGTGTACGCCAAAAAAAACGAAAACGAAGATATAATGCCTTTCCCACGCGCGTGCATCGCTGCTACATAGAGAGAAGAGAACAGAGTGAATACGACGCGGGCCTGCTGCTTTACTGGTTGAGTGGCGGGCCGTCCAAAAGAAAAGCCACCCAAGGCGCGCCAACGCCCAGAGTGGCTTTTCCGAGGATTAAGCGTCATTGCTGGACGGTACGGTGGTTGAACCGGAGCGTGTAAGCAAGGACACAAAGCCTTTTGAGAGCGGCTTGTAACCTTTTCTTACATGTACCTGCTTGCTGAGATAAAGTGTTAAGGTGGGGGTTATCCCATTTTTTAATGCATAGCTCAGCTAAACCTTCGTTCCGTTCGGCACCCATCAACCAGCCGGACGAGTGAAACATGGCCGCAGAACACAAAGATTTTCTATCTCTCACAGAAGCGCTTGCCGTACTGAATAGGGAACGCTTGGCGCGTGACGCCAATGCGCACTGTTACGCGCCGTCCACGGCTTATGGATATGCCGCAGCAGGCCGTATCCCTGCTGAACGGAGGGGCCGGGCCTATTTTGTGCGTCGGTCTGATCTGCCCGTTGTTGCTGACCGCCTGCCGCTTGGTGGCCGTTGGCCCTCCGCCTCCGTGGTATGAGGGGCAGCCACCATGAGCACAGCAGATCATAATCAGGACGCCCCTCATTACGTCTCTATGGAGGCATGGCTCGCCCGCACAGGCATGTCCCGCACGGACACGTACCGCAAGCTGGGTGAGGGCGTTTTGAAGGCCAAGAAAATTGGACGCAAAACGGTCATAGATTTCCGGGTTGGTATGGCATGGATTGAGTCCTTGCCTGACGCTGAGATCATCACGAAATAAAACGGCCACCCGTCATTTCTGAGGGTGGCCGTTCCGTGTTCTGTACAAGAAGTAATCGCTATCTCCTTATACAGAATGCGGCGTGATCTCGTCCAATGGAAATGGCGCTTGGTCCTGATTGCAGGACTAAATGACCATGACGGTTAAAAACCCGCTACGCCCCGACTCTGTACGCACGGGGCCAATAGACTTCCAGACAATCAACCGGGTCGCCCTTGCCGCGCTTCCGGCCCTGCTGGGGCGGTGGCTGCCAGACGGGAAAAAGCAGGGGCATGAATGGGTCGCCCGGAATCCCAAAAGGGGAGACAGGCAGCCCGGCTCTTTCAGTGTGAACCTGAACACGGGGCGCTGGGCAGACTTCGCCCAGGCAGATGCACGCGGCGGGGATGTGATCTCTCTTGCCGCCTATTTGGCCAGCATCACCCAGTACGAAGCCGCACAGGAACTGGCCAAAATGCTGGGCCTGAAAGGTGCTGGAGCATGAGCACGCTTTCATCCGAGCCCTGCACCCAAACGCCAGACCTGTTCGCCCCCCTGACGGAAGCGGAGAAAACCTCTGCCCCGGTCAACATGAGCGCCTTCAAAGAGGAGTGGGAGCCTGTTGTTCCAGCCCCCTCCGAGCCGGAAATACCCTCTGGCGCACAGGCTATGTGGGTTTACCGCAATGCGGAGGGGCAGCCTCTTTTTGCGCGTTTCCGGTACGACAGCATCAGCCAAGGCGGTCCTATAGCCAAAGAAGTGCGACCACTGACTTATGGCCGCCGTGTCTGGATGGATAAGCACAACCGGCGGCATGATGTAACGGGGTGGCACTGGAAGCAGCCTGCCAAACCCCTGCCTCTGTATGGTCTGGACCGGCTGGCGGCGCATTCAGATGCACCCGTGCTACTGGTAGAAGGCGAGAAAGCGGCTGATGCCGGGGCTTCGCTTTTTCCTGACTACGCTGTGATTACCTCCGGCGGGAGCACGTCCGCCACAAGTGCCGACTGGTCGCCGCTGTCTGGCCGGGATGTCACGATCTGGCCTGACAATGACGAACCGGGGGAGAAATATGCCCAAGCTGCCATTGAAGCGGCCCGCGATGCTGGAGCGCGTTCCGTACGAGCGGTGAAACTGCCTGATGCTCTGCCCGCTGGATGGGATGTTGCCGACCCATTGCCGGAAAGCATGGCAAGCGAAGCAGATGCCGCCGACACCCTCCGCGCCCTGTTGGACACCGCACCGCAGGCAGAGGCCAACGTAAAAATGCCCCCCGGTTATCGCATGACACCGCGCGGGCTGTATTTCACCCCAGATGCAACAGGTGACACGTTGCCCATGCCCATATGGGTATCCGCCCCTTTTGAGGTGATGGCCGAAACGCGCGATGAGGGCGGGACTGGCTGGGGAGTGCTTATAAGCTGGCTGGATCAGGACCGGCGGCGTCACCAGTGGGCCATCCCCAAAAAGATGGCGCATGGTGAAGGCAAAGAGATCGCCGGGGAGTTGGAAGATGCAGGCCTGAACTGCTCCATTTCTGCAACCCGGCTCCTCCGCCAGTTCATTGCATCCGTTCATACAAAAATCCGCCTTCGGTGCGTGAGCACTGGAGGATGGCACAAGACGGAGCAGGGGCCGGTCTTTGTACTGCCCAATGGCACAACGCTGGGGATCGGACGCAGGGCCGTGGCTTTCCAGACTACACGGGCCGCCTCTGGCGCTGAATATGCAACGGCAGGGGCGTTGGAGGACTGGAAGCGCGAAATTGCAGCCTATGCGGTGGGCAATAGCCGCTTGGCTTTTGCCCTCTCAGTAGCGTTCTGCGGTCCCCTTCTGGATATTATGGGCGAGCAGTCCGGGGGTTTCCACATCGTAGGCAAAAGCCAGTCTGGCAAATCCACCTCCCTGTACGCGGCGGGCTCCGTCTGGGGCAAGGGCGACCGTGACGGACAGGTGCGGTCATGGCGTGGCACCACGAACGGCACGGAGGGCATTGCTGCGGAAACCTCCGATACCCTGCTTATTCTGGATGAGATGGGGCAGGCCGACAGCCGGGAAGTCGGGGACATTACCTATATGCTGGCCAACAACACCGGCAAGCAGCGGGCGGGGCGTAATGGAGAGGCCCGCACACGCAAGACATGGCGTTCTTTGTTCCTATCCACGGGCGAGGTCACGCTTGCAACCAAGATGGGCGAGGCCGGACGCCGCGCAATGGCGGGGCAGGAAGTACGCCTGGTCAATATCCCAGCAGATGCAGGGGCCGGGATGGGTCTGTTTGAGGCCCTGCATGGTATGCCCTCCGCCGGTGATCTGGCCGACCATATCCGCAACGCAGCCCGTACCAGTTATGGAACTGCCAGCCATGCCTATCTTGAAGCTCTTGTGAAAGATCGGGCGGAGGACGAGGCAGGGTTGTCCTCAGGCATAAAAGGGATGGTGGGCAGCTTTGAGGTCGATTGCCTGCCCGGCGGCCCTGTGGACGGGCAGGTGCGCTCTGTGGTGCGCCGCTTTGGCCTTGTGGCTGCCGCTGGCGAAGTCGCAACGGCTTACGGTGTGCTGCCTTGGAAGCATGGCGAGTCCATAAATGCGGCTAAGGTCTGCTTTCAGGCATGGCTGGAAGATCGCGGCGGGACACAGGCCGCAGAAGACCGCGAAGCCATAGAGCAGGTCCGCGCCTTCATAGAGGAACACGGAGAGAGCCGCTTTACCCTTCTGGGTAGCCCTGATGATGAGGGGGAAAACCCCCATACCCGCACAAACTACCGGGCCGGGTTCCGGCGGCTGACAGAAACGCCAGATGGAGGGCGTTGGGAATATCTGGTCCTGCCCGAGACATGGAGGAAAGAGGTTTGCAAGGGAATTGACGCCAAGAGAGCCGCGCAAGCCCTGCGTGCCTCTGGCTATCTGCTGCCTGACCAGTCCGGGAAAATGTCTCAATCCGTGCGCCTGCCCAATATCGGAAAGGCGCGCGTCTATGTCGTGAGTAGCACGATCATGGGGGGCGACAATGCTTAACGGCTCTTCTGTGGAACTAAGCGCTCATTACTCCGGTGTTCCGGGTGTTCCGGTGTTCCGCTGTGCGGAAAATGGCGGAAAACAGTCGGTTTATCTTGGTGTACACTGGAACACCGGGAAATCTCTCTGGTGTTCCAAGTGTTCCGGCAAGCGCGCCGTCCTCCCTCATGGAACACCCGGAACACCTTGCAAAGAGAGTAGGTGTTCCAATTCTGCCGTAAGGAATTGGCCGGAAACTGCGCTTTCTATGGGGTGGAACACCCGGAACACGTGGAACACCGCATTTAACGACACCCGGAGGGCGCTGACATGGTGAGCCACGCCCTTCTTGATCTGTTCAGCCAGCATGACGGCGGGAAAGCCGATGTGCAGGCCGGGCCTCGCTCTGCCGCGCCCCCTCCGTCTGTGGATGATCTACTCAGTGAGGTGGAGCGTCTGGGGTGCCGGATTGATCTTGTGGACTGCCAGCCCGTTATCCGAGCCAACAGCGCGGCACTCACGCCTTCCCTGCTGGCTATGCTGAAAGAGAACCGGTCAGCCATCATCGCTCGGCTTAGTGATCGGGCAGCCCTAGCGGGGCCTTTATCCGCCAGCATCATCTCGGAACGCTCAGGCATCCGCAAAGACGCCGCCACCGGCAAGCTGCACCTGTTTGGCAACCCAAGCCCGGCATGGCTGAAAAAACAGGGGTGGGCGTGGGACGACAGGCAGCGGCGCTTTGTTGCCACTTACCCCCATGATCGAGCCGACCCGCGCCCATGCGACATGATAGGCGGTGGCCCGCCCCTGCCTGCCGACTACCCCGAAATAATCTTTGAACCCCAGGACAAAGGAGCAGCCTGACATGGCCGCGCTTTACACAACAGCATCCGCAATACCCGGCATTATTGCCGACCCCGCCACGCTGGCCCCACAGTCCGTACGGTGCCTGTGGATGCGCCCTGTCCTGAATAAAGACAGCATGGCCGCATTCCTTCCCTCCGTAGTTTTCACGGACGGCACGGATTGCCCTCTGGCGTGTGAAATGAACGATCTGCACGCCCGCCAGTTCTGCCAGCGCCTTGCGGCCATCCATGACTGGCCGGTGAAAGATGGCAGGGTATTGGAAGGGAGTGCTGAGGTGGCTGCTGATCGGGTCTTTGCCTCTCTGGATGAGGGAGACCGGATGGAAATGGATGGCAAAGGCTGGGTGAATATACCCGGCATGGGGCGGATGGCTGCCATCTTTGCGCATGAGGCGGGCTTGCCTCTTGGCGTGGCCGTTGAAGGCATCACCCATAAGCTGGCGCGTATGTTCGCGGATATTGAAGCTAAGGGGGCAATGCCGCCGCATGACGTAAAGAAAAACATGCGGGCAGCAACAGAGGCAGCCTGTGCGAAGCTGGCCGAACTGTATGGAGACGAGACACAGGGCCCGGGTGCAGGCAGCCTGTCACCTGCGCAGTTCGGTATTTTGGTTGCTGATTACCATTACAGCAAAGGAAGTACGGATGAACTGTTCCAGCGCGGCCTTACGGCGGCCCTTGAGGCGGGGGCAGAGGCATGGCGGGCGCAAGGAGAGGGAGAGGACGAAATGGATCAGAAAACAGACCTCATGCTTGATGCTTCCCTCCGCCACTGGTTCCGCCTGACGGGCCGGGCGGTAAGGTCGGTCTGAAGCGGAGGAAAAGCCATGGCCACATCCCCCAAGATCATCGCCCCCATATCGTTCGACATGACAACGGGCCGCATGACAGGCCCGGCTGGGAGCATAGTGCTTTCTCCAGCTATGAGGGCGTTAGCCTCGTGTTTTTGGCGGCACGGTGAAAAGACTGCATTCCCATTCAGTGTTGCTCAGGAAGTTCTATGGCCGGAGGGGGCCGCTTTGCCTGCGGACCCAGAACAGGTGTTCCGGCATGATCTGAGAGAGCTGCGTATCGTGACAAGAGCGCTCTCATTCGGGGGTGAAAGTGCTCTGGACTTCCGGCAGGACAAACAAAGGAACTGGCTGGTTACATCAAGAAAAACAGGGGGACGCCCCTAAGCGCTCGCGTGCGTGCATGCGCGCACTTGCTGCGGAAATCCTCGCGTGTGTGCGTGCCCGCGCGTATTGCGCGGAAAAGGTATGCTGGCAGAGCTCATGGCAGGCCTAGCGTTCGTTTTAAGATGGGGAATAAGGGGGGTAACGATTACAAGAAAACCGTTAAGCCGTTGTTTTTATTGTGATTTTTGGAAGGCTTTGGCGGAGGGGAAGGGATTCGAACCCTCGATACGACTTGACATCGTATAACGGTTTAGCAAACCGCCGCCTTCAGCCTCTCGGCCACCCCTCCGCCGAAGAGTGCAGACACGACGTTTGCATCGCTGCTTTTAGGGGGTTTGGCGCGTTCCGTCAAACCCCCTGATGCGTAATTTGGTGTTATTTTTTATCTGGTCGTTTTTACGCGTCCAGATGGGTCTTCAGGGCTTCGTTCACCATGGCCGGGTTGGCCTTGCCCTTGGTTTCCTTCATGACCTGCCCCACAAAAAAGCCGAACAGCTTGTCTTTGCCGGAGCGGTATTCGGCCAGTTTGTCGGGGTGTTTTTCCAGCACGGCGGTAATGGCCGCATCAATCGCACCCGTATCGGTAACCTGCCGCAGGCCCTTCTTTTCCACGATGGCATCGGGGCTTTCACCCGTTTCCACCATGTCTTCAAAGACCTCCTTGGCAATTTTGCCGTTAATGGTCTTGTCCGCAATCAGGTCCAGCATCTTGCCCAGTGCATCCGCACTGACCGGGCTGGTCTCAATCGTGTTGCTGGTGCGGTTGAGGGCGGCAAACAGGTCGCCCATAACCCACGTAGCTGCCAGCTTGCCGTCCCGCCCACGGGCCACGGCCTCGTAATAGTCGGCTACGGCCTGTTCGGCTATCAGCACCCCGGCATCGTAAAAGGCAATGCCGTATTCGGCCTGAAAGCGCGCGCGTTTGGCATCGGGCAGTTCGGGCAGTTTGGTGGCCAGTTCGTCCACCCATGCCTGTTCCAGCACCAGCGGCAGCAGGTCGGGGTCGGGGAAGTAGCGGTAGTCATGCGCATCTTCCTTGGAGCGCATGGTCCGGGTTTCGCCCCGGCCGGGGTCGAACAGGCGGGTTTCCTGATCCACCTCGCCCCCGTTTTCCCAGATTTCCACCTGGCGGGCGGCTTCCACCTCAATGGCCTGCATGACAAAGCGGATGGAGTTGACGTTCTTGATCTCGCAGCGCGTGCGGAAGGGTTCCCCCGCCTTGCGGACCGATACGTTGACGTCAGCACGCATGGAGCCTTCTTCCATGTTGCCATCGCAGGTGCCGAGGTAACGCAGGATCTGGCGCAGCTTGCGCAGGTAGGCCCCGGCTTCTTCGGGCTCACGGATGTCAGGCTCGCTCACGATTTCCATCAGCGCCACGCCGGAGCGGTTGAGGTCCACAAAGGACTTTGTGGGGTCCTGATCGTGCAGCAGCTTCCCCGCATCCTGCTCAAGGTGCAGGCGGGTAATGCCGATTTCGCGCACATCCCCGTTTTGCAGTTCGATGCTGATGGTGCCCTTGCCCACAATGGGGTGCTCGAACTGGCTGATCTGGTAGCCCTGCGGCAGATCGGCGTAGAAGTAGTTCTTGCGGTCAAACCGGCTGAACAGGTTGATCTGCGCGTTAAGCCCCAGCCCTGTGCGAATGGCCTGCGCCACACATTCGTGGTTGATGACGGGCAGCATGCCGGGGAATGCGGCATCCACCAGACTGACCTGTGTGTTGGGGTCCCCCCCAAAGGTGGTGGACGCACCGGAGAACAGCTTGGAATGGCTGATAACCTGTGCGTGGACTTCCAGCCCGACCACAATTTCCCACGTGCCGGTGCGGCCTTCAATCGTGTAGCTCATGCGCCTGCTCCCGCATGGACGGATGGCGTGTGCGTAAAGCCTGCCGCCGCTTCCAGCGCGCCGCCAATGGACAGCACGGTTTCTTCATCAAAATGCTTGCCAATAACCTGTAGCCCCAGCGGCAGCCCGGCATCGTTCAGCCCTACGGGCACGGAAAGTGCGGGCACGCCGGCCATGCTGGCGGGCACGGTAAAGATGTCGTTGAGGTACATCTGCACCGGGTCGTCCATGTTTTCGCCCTGTGCAAAGGCGGCGGACGGGGCGGTGGGGGTCAGCAGCACGTCCACGTTTTCAAACGCGTTTTCAAAGTCACGCTTGATCAGGGTGCGGACCTTCTGCGCCTTCAGGTAATACGCATCGTAATATCCGGCGGACAGAACATACGTGCCCATCAGAATACGGTTACGCACTTCCTGCCCAAAGCCTGCGGCACGGGTGGCTTCATACACACCATCCAGCGAGGGGGCGTCCTTGCGCAGGCCAAAGCGGATGCCATCATACCGCGCAAGGTTGGAGGAGCATTCAGCCGGGGCAATAATGTAGTAGGTGGTCAGCCCGTAGCGCGTATGGGGGAGGGAGACATCCACCACTTCGCAGCCTGCGGCCTTCAGCCATGCAATGCCCTGTTCCCACATGGCCACAATTTCGGCTGGCAGGCCGGGTGCGCGGTATTCCGCGGGAATGCCCACGCGCAGGCCCTTAACGCTTTTGCCCACGGCTTTGTGGAATGCGGGCACGGAGCGGTTGGAGCTTGTGCTGTCCTTGGCGTCAAAACCTGCCATGGCTTCCAGCATCAGCCCGGCATCGGCCACGCTGCGGGTCATGGGGCCAGCTTGGTCGAGCGAGCTGGCAAAGGCAATGGTGCCCCAGCGGCTGCACCGGCCGTAAGTGGGTTTAAGGCCAACAATACCGCAATAGGCTGCGGGCTGGCGGATGGAGCCGCCTGTATCCGTGCCCGTTGCGGCCAGCGCCATGCCTGCGGCAACCGCAGCGGAGGACCCGCCGGAGGAGCCGCCGGGCACAAGGGCGGTGGCCTCGTCCCCTTTGCGCTTCCACGGGTTTGTGGCCGGGCCAAAGGCGGAATTGATGTTGGCCGAGCCCATGGCGAACTCGTCCAGATTGGTCTTGCCAAGGAACACCGCGCCTGCGTTCAGCAGATTGGCGGTGACCGTGCTCTCATAGGGGGGCACAAAGTCGGCCAGCATCTTGCTTGCAGCCGTGGTGCGCACGCCCTTGGTGCAGAACAGGTCTTTTACGCCAATGGGCAGGCCGTCCATAATACCGGCCGTGCCGGCTGCGTAGCGGGCATCTGCGGCGTCAGCACTGGCCAGTACATCGGCTTCGGGCAGAACGGTAATGTAGGCGTTAAGGGCGGTGTTCAGGCGGCCAATGGCGTCCAGGTGAGCCTGTGCCAGCTCCCGCGCGGAAAACTTGCGGGCGGCAAGCCCGGCGCGGGCTTCGGTTAGGGTTAGACCGGTCAGCATTATTCCACCACCTTGGGTACGGTATAAAAGGGGCCAGATGTTTCGGGCGCGCAGGCCAGCAGGGCATCGCGGCAGTTGCCGTCGGTCACCTTGTCTTCACGCTGGCGCAGGGTTTCGGTTTCTGTTCCCACCATGGGCGGCACACCGGTAACATCCACTTCGGCAAGCTGGTCAATCCAGCCCAGAATGCCATTAAGCTTCTGGCGCGTGGCCTCCAGCTCGTTTTCCTCAAGCCCTATACGGGCCAGTTTTGCGATGCGTCGGGTGGTCGCAAGGTCTAGCGACATGAGAGTGGGCCCCTCTTTCTTCAGTCTGAATAGAGAATTGTACCTAGCATAATCACGCGGAAGGCAACATACCATGGGCATGACTCTTCTCACTCTTCCCCAATTAGCTGCCACCCTGCCCAGACATGCCCGCCTTCTGGGCATAGATCCCGGGCGCAAACAGGTGGGGCTGGCGCTGTCCGATGTATCCCGCATGGTGGCCTCCCCCTTCCAGACCGTAAAGCGCGGCAAGCTGGGGCAGATGGCTACCTTTATCCGTGCTGTTGCGCAGGAGCATGGGGTGGCGGGGCTGGTTGTGGGGGTGCCTCTCTCGCTCGACGGGTCGTTTGGTCCGGCGGCGCAGGCCAGCCGGGACTGGGCCATGGACCTGTCGGCCCAGACCGGCCTGCCTACCTGCCTGTGGGACGAGCGCCTGTCCTCCTCCGCGGTTAACCGGATGCTCATACAGGAGGCCGATCTGTCCCGCGCCAAGCGGGCGGAAGCGGTGGATAAACTGGCCGCCGCCTATATTTTGCAGGCAGCGCTGGACAGCATGCCCAGCGCCATCACGCCTTTCTGATTCCAGATTAGGGGCTTACATTTGCCACAAATGGTCCGCAAACCTAGGCATACAAGAGACGTTACAAGATATTTGAGAAGGAATACCCAATGACCAAGCAGTCGTTTGCTACCGCTTTAATGACCATGGTGGGTGCCGCCGTATTTGCTGTAAGCCTGCCCGCAGCCCCTGTGCATGCGGAAGAAGGCACTCTGACAAAAGCATGGAACTCCACCCGTCAGGGAACGGAAAAGGCGTGGGATAAAACTAAGTCCGGCACGACCGAGGCATGGGACAAGACAAAAGAAGGCACAACCGAAGCCTGGGACAAAACCAAGGCTGGCACCGACAAGGCTTGGGACAAGACCAAAGCCGGTACGGACAAGGTATGGGATAAAACCAAATCTGGCACGGAAAAGGCTTGGGACAAGACCAAGTCCGGGACCGAAAAAGCTTGGGACAAAACCAAAACCGGCACCACCGATGCAGCGCATGACGTAGGCAAGTGGGGCGAACGCACGGGCCAGAAAATCGGCAACACCAGCACCGCCGTCGGGCACGATATTCGTAACGGCTTTACGGATGATGACAAAAAATAAGGCCGGATAACTCTGGCCTGTAAAAAACCCCGCCCTCCGGAATGGAAAGGGCGGGGTTTTTTTATGGACTCTGCACGGCAGGCCGGAACTGTCCGCCCCGTATCAGGCGAAGGTGTCCAGCACGCTGGTGTCGTTCTGTGCGGAATCGGAGGCCGAACCGGAAGAACCACCCGTTGTGGTTTTGGAAAGGATGTCCCCGCTGGCATCCTTGACGATGGTTGTAATGGACCCATCGGCATTAAATGTCTGGCTTGTGGTGGTGGAAGAGGAAGAAGAGGAGGAGCTGCTGTTGCTGCTCCCCGAAGCGGAAGAGCCAGAAGCCGTGCTGGAGGAGGAAGACGTGCCAAACAGGCTGCTCACAGCACTGCTGCCGCTCAGATTTGAAATGGAAGAAGACATAAGGGATGCCTCGCTTATCAGCTGGTTTTAAAAACTCGGGGTATTGTCGATCCGGGGAGAAAGGGATGTCAATCTTTATCCGCCATGCCTGCCCTGCGGAGCATTAAGGGCGGAGTGCGGTCCGTGCGTTATCGGTCCGCGTTACGGACCCGCCAGAAGGTACGGTGCGCGGAGCGGAGCGTGCCCAGCCCTGTTTTTACGGCCTGCCAGTAGGCTGCAAACGCGGTCATGCGCGTGACCCCCATCGGTTTAAATTCTTTTTTAACCTAATGGAGAATCATGGCCTGACTATGACCCCGGCTGACCCGTGCAGGCAACCGCCCGTGACCGGACATACAGAAAAGGCGACTCCCCCGCCCCCGTGGGGGAAGGAGAGCCGCCTTTTGCCGCAGGTTCAGCCCCGTAAGGGGAGCTGATCAGGCTTTGGCTTCTTCGATCAGGATCTGTTCAATAATGTCCAGCCCTTCATCAAGCAGCGCGTCAGATGCGGTCAGGGGGGTCAGAATGCGGATGGTTGCACCCTGCACGCCGCAAGCCAGCAGAATCAGCCCTTTTTCGCATGCCTTGGCGCAGAGCTTGGAGGCAAAGCCTGCCCGCTGTTCCACACCTGCGTGGCGTTCAAGAACGTCAAAGGCGATCATGGCGCCCAGACCGCGCGGCATGCTGATGGGCAGCATGTCCGTGCGCTTGTGCCATGCGGTAATGCGTGCCTTCAGGCGTTCGCCCATGGCATTGGCGCGGTCGAGCAGTTTTTCCTCGTCAATCACGTCCAGCACGGCAAGGGCTGCGGCGCAGGCCAGCGGTGCACCGGCATAGGTGCCGCCCAGCCCGCCGGGGGGCACGCTGTCCATCAGGTCCGCGCGGCCAATCACGCCAGAGAGCGGCATGCCGCCTGCAAGGGATTTGGCAACGGAGATCAGGTCCGGTTCCACGCCGGAGTGTTCAATGCCAAACAGCTTGCCGGTACGGCCAAAGCCGCTCTGCACTTCATCGGCAATCAGTTTAATGCCGTGCTGGTCGCACAGGGCGCGCAGGTGCTTGAGCAGTGCTGTGGGGGCTACACGGAACCCGCCTTCGCCCTGCACGGGTTCAATAATAATGGCGGCCACATTGCTCGGGGCAATATCGGCAGCAAACAGGAAGTGCAGCATTTTCAGGCTGTCTTCCACCGTAATGTCATGGTCGGGGAAGGGGACATGGTACACTTCGCCCGGCAGCGTGCCAAAAGGTGCCTTGTAGGGCAGTACCTTGCCGGTCATGGCCGAAGCCAGCAGCGTGCGGCCATGGAACCCGCCACAAAAGGCGATCACGCCATTACGGCCGGTAGCGGCACGGGCGATCTTGACCGCGTTTTCGGTTGCTTCCCCACCCGTGGTGAAGAAAATGGTCTTGGCCGGGCCGGAGAAGGGCGCGCGCGCGTTCAGCTTTTCGGCCAGTTCAATGTAGGATTCGTAAGCCGAAACCTGAAACGCCGTGTGTGTAAAGCGTTCGAGCTGCTTTGCCACCGCAGCCATCACCTTGGGGTGGCGGTGGCCCACGTTCAGCACGGCAATACCGCCTGCAAAGTCAACGTAGCGGCGGCCTTCCACATCCCACAGCTCCGCGTTTTCGGCCCGGTCGGCAAAAACGGGGGTGGAGGTGGAAACCCCGCGCGGCACGGCGTTGTTACGGCGGGCCAGCAGGTCTTTGTTGGTGGTGCTCATGTCAGGTTTGGCTCCGGTTGGCGGTCATATGGTCCGGCCCGTGTTTGGGGCGGGACAAACATGTTCGTTCCGTAAGTGGTTTTATTGCACGCGGGGAGGCGCTTTTTTGGTGCGTGGGTGGTGATGAAAAATCAACACCCGATCCTTCGGCGCCAGACCCGTTCTTCTGGCAGTTTATGCCGGAGGGGGCAGGGGGGTGTCCGCCTCCTGCGCAACCTGTTCCATCAGCCATGTGCGGAAGGTGCGCAGGGAGGGTTTTTCCCACATCTGTTCGGAGGCGCGCAGCACGTAGGCCCCCAGCGGTGTGGCCTTGAGTGGGGTTTGTGTGGGCTGCACGCGCACCAGCCGCCCGCTAAGCAGGTCATCACCAAGCAAAAACGGGTTGCCAAGGGCTATACCCTCCCCCGCGCGGGCGGCGGCCAACGTAATATGGGCCTGCCATAACCTGCCTGCGGTGGGAATGGTGGCGGCCTGAACCCCTTGTGCTGCAAACCAACGCCGCCATTCCGTATCGTCCTCCTCATGCAGCAGGGGGGCGTCCAGCAGGTCTTCGGTTGTGTGGGGCTGGCCGCCAAGGGCCTGAATGCACTGGGGAGATGCGACGGGAAAAACCGGCGGGCGGGCAATGGCCATATGCCGGATGGTGCGTGGTTCTGGCGTTGTGCTGCCATCGCGCACATAGCCGATCTGGGCATGGTTGGTGGATTCCACACCGCTGATGTGGAAGGCCGCACTGGCATCCACCGAGCGGAGCTGCACCTCCATGTGCGGGTGCAGTTTGCGAAAGGCGTAAAGCCGGGGCAGCAGCCAGTGGTAGGCAAACCCGTGCACGCAGGTCACGGTCAGGGGGGCGACGCGGTTGCGCATATCTGCCGTGGCCGTGGCCAAACCGTCCAGCAGGGGGGCTATGCGGTCGTAATAGGTCTGGCCTGCCTGGGTTAGCCCGCCAGTGGTCTTGTCGCGCAGGGTGATGCCCAGAGAGAGTTCAAGGTCGCGGATATGGCGGCTGATGGCGGCGTGGTCCACGCGCAGCTCCGTGGCCGCCCGCCGGATGCCACCCGTGCGGGCGAAGGCGACAAAGGCGTTCAGGGCGGACAGGGGGGGAATACGGTAGCGTGGGTCCATGGGTCTGGTGTGCTGGGTCATGTCCGGGGTGGCTGGCCCGCCATTGGAGGGTAAATGGCCCAAAAAGCAAGCGCCTGCCCCATGTTTGCCTCTGGCCATGTTGGGGCGGTATGGCGCGTGGGTGGGGTTTTTGCGTTGCAAATCGGTTAAAATATAGGCTATTGCGCAGTTCATTATAGCCAACGGTCCCGCGCAAGCGGAATAAAAGGGAATGCCGTATTCTCCCCCTGTGGGAGATCAGTCGGCGACTGCCCCCGCAACTGTAGGCGGAGAGTATCTGGCCCGAGCGGTGTTGTGCATCGCTGCCACTGGTTGCCCCGCAACCGGGAAGGTTGGGCCCGATGCGTTGATCCGCAAGTCAGGAGACCTGCCGTTGCCGCTCATGCCTTGATCGCCGGACGGGGGTGCCGGAGATGGATGCTCGACCATGCTACTTTATCCCTGACGGCCCTTTTTCCCATACGCGCATTTCATTCAACAGCACGCCCCGCTCCGGGGTGGGGAAAACAGGCTTGATTCCATGATTTTTTTACAAAAAACAGCCCGTATGCTCTGGCGTCTGGCGCTTTTGTGCCAGTCCGTAGGTGTTGCTGGTGTGCTTTTGCCCGCAGCCGCATTTGCGCAGAATGCGGAGACGCAGCTGGAGCAGGACCGCCGGCGTCTGGGCAATTCCGGCCCTCTGGTATCCGAGGTTGACCCTGCTACGGTGCGTGACAGCATGCGCGCGGCAGAAGCGGCTGCCTCCAGGAATGATGAAGACCACCCCGACCTGAGCGACCACCTGCTGGGCAATATGTGGGGCGCACGTGACTGGATGGCCCGCCACGGCATTACGCTCGACATTCAGGAAGTGGATGAACTGTGGGGCAATACCTCAGGCGGCACCGCATCGGCAGCCGATGGGGCAAATGGCTCGGGCACCGGCCCGGCCTATGACGGCATGACCATGCCAACCCTGACCGTGGACCTGGAAAAACTCATCGGCCTCAAGGGCGGTATTTTCAATATCAGCGCACTCCAGCTGCGCGGGCGCTCGATCTCGCAGGATCATCTGGGCGTGTTCAACCCCGCATCCGGGTTTGAGGCAGACCGCTCCACCCGCCTGTTCGAGCTGTGGTACCAGCAGTCCTTCCTTGGCGGCAAGCTCGACGTCAAGATCGGGCAGCAGGATCTGGATACCGAATTCCTGATCAGTGATTACGGCAGCCTTTACCTCAACTCCAACTTCGGCTGGCCCATGGCGCCATCGGTCAACCTGTATGGGGGTGGACCGTCCTGGCCGCTGGCATCCCCCGCCATCCGTATCCGCTACCGGCCCACGGACCAGTTTACCGTCATGTTTGCCGCAGCGGATGATAACCCGCCGGGCAACCGCTACAACTCCACCGCCATCCAGCAGGCCACAGGCTCGGATGCAGGGCAGACCAACGACCCGACCAGCCAGAATGCCAACAACAATGCCTCGGGCACCCAGTTCAACATGGGCACGGGGGCGCTGCTCATGACCGAGCTGCAATATGCCATCAACCCCCAGCCCGATGACATGTCCAAGGTCACCAAGGACCCCGGCCTGCCCGGTATTTACAAGCTGGGTGGTTTTTACGACACCGCCAAGTTTGCAGACTACCGCTACAACAAGAACGGGGGCTCGCTGGGAACAGCGGTGCTGAACGGCAGCACCAACCAGCGTGACCTGACCCCGCGCTGGGACCGTGGCAACTGGATGGTTTACGGCATTATCGACCAGATGATCTGGCGTCCCTCGCTCCAGTCTCCCCAGTCTGTGGGTGTGTTTGCCCGTGCCACGGGCAATGGTGGTGACCGCAACCTGATCAGCTTTGCCGTGGATGCGGGGATCAACCTCAAGGCCCCCTTCAAGGGGCGTGACAACGATACGGTGGGCGTGGGCTGGGGCATTGGCCGTGCCTCTTACGGGCAGCGCCAGTTTGACCGGGACTCCGGCACACACCGGCAGGGGAATGAAAACCATCTGGAAGTCACCTATCAGGCGCAGGTCATGCCCTGGTGGGTCATGCAGCCGGACTTCCAGTATGTCTGGAACCCTTCGGGCGGGATCCCCCTCTCGTGGGGGGATTCACCCAAACGGATCGGGAACGAGGCCATCTTCGGCCTCCACTCCAGTATTACTTTCTAATGACCCAGCAGGCAGGGGGAATGACGCAGGAGGATGGCGGACCGTCGGTTAAAACTCTTGCCGTGTGATGCCATAATTCTATGATGCACCCACGACAACCATGAGAGTACGCAGTTTTTTCTGACCGACCCGCACACGTTTTGCGTTGTGCCACCTTGCCAAGAAAGAAAAGGATAACACCATGAACACATCCGTTCATACAAATGCCCCCGCACTGGTGGCCGATGCGGGTATTCCCCTGCGTGAGATTCTGCCCTGGGGCGTGTTCGGCCTGATCATGGCAGCACTGCTGATTTACTTTGTGGGTGCGGAACAGGGTGCCACTTCCCTTATTTCTGGCCATTCCGTGCATGAATTCGTGCATGACGGCCGCCACCTTCTTGGCTTCCCCTGCCATTAAATAACTAGGCGTCAGGAAAGAACTCATCTCATGGTTGGTCGTCTTCTCGCCCGCGGCATGGTCGCGGGTATTGTGGCTGCGTTGTTGACCTTTGTGTTTGCCAAACTGTTTGGCGAGCCACAGGTGGCTCTGGCCATTGCCTTTGAATCCGCACAGGACGCCGCAGCAGGTATCGCGCCTGAGCCCGAACTGGTCAGCCGCTCGGTGCAGGCATCCTATGGCCTGCTGACCGCAGTGCTCATGTATGGTGCGGCCTATGGTGGCGCGTTCGCCATTGTGTTTGCTCTGGCTTACAAACGCCTGAACCTGTCCAGCCCGCGCGTACTGGCGCTGCTGCTTGCGGGTGTTGGCTTTTTAACCTTTGTCCTTATCCCCGACCTTAAATATCCGCCCAACCCACCCGCTGTGGGGCTGGAGGAAACTATTGGCCTGCGTACAGCCATGTATTTTGCCATGGTGGGGATTGCCATTGCCATTTCCATGATCTCGCTGCTGGTCGGTCGGGCGCTGGTGGCATCTCTGGGGCGCTGGAACGCGGCCTTGTGCGGCATTGCCCTGGGGCTGGCCCTTGTGGTTCTGGCGCAGTTCGGTCTGCCAGACATTAACGAGGTCCCGGGTAATTTCCCCGCCATTGTGCTCTGGCGCTTCCGCGAGGCAGCCATTGGCATGCAGCTTGTCATGTGGTCCTCTCTGGGGCTGGTTTTTGGCGCACTGGCCGAAAAACTGTTGCAGTCCCCGCGTGCGCAGGCGCGCTAACGCTAGAACAGCCTTTATGCCGGTATAAAAAAAGGGCCACGCAACTGCGTGGCCCTTTTTGTTGGAGCGTATGGCTTTGCCTGAACAAGGCCACACGTCCTTCGGATTAGAAAGTAATACTGGAGTGGAGGCCGAAGATGGCCTCGTTCCCGATCCGTTTGGGTGAATCTCCCCATGAGAGAGGGATCCCGCCCGAAGGGTTCCAGACATACTGGAAGTCCGGCTGCATGACCCACCAGGGCATGACCTGCGCCTGATAGGTGACTTCCAGATGGTTTTCGTTCCCCTGCCGGTGTGTGCCGGAGTCCCGGTCAAACTGGCGCTGCCCGTAAGAGGCACGGCCAATGCCCCAGCCCACGCCCACCGTATCGTTGTCACGCCCCTTGAAGGGGGCCTTGAGGTTGATCCCCGCATCCACGGCAAAGCTGATCAGGTTGCGGTCACCACCATTGCCCGTGGCACGGGCAAACACACCCACAGACTGGGGAGACTGGAGCGAGGGACGCCAGATCATCTGGTCGATAATGCCGTAAACCATCCAGTTGCCACGGTCCCAGCGCGGGGTCAGGTCACGCTGGTTGGTGCTGCCGTTCAGCACCGCTGTTCCCAGCGAGCCCCCGTTCTTGTTGTAGCGGTAGTCTGCAAACTTGGCGGTGTCGTAAAAACCACCCAGCTTGTAAATACCGGGCAGGCCGGGGTCCTTGGTGACCTTGGACATGTCATCGGGCTGGGGGTTGATGGCATATTGCAGCTCGGTCATGAGCAGCGCCCCCGTGCCCATGTTGAACTGGGTGCCCGAGGCATTGTTGTTGGCATTCTGGCTGGTCGGGTCGTTGGTCTGCCCTGCATCCGAGCCTGTGGCCTGCTGGATGGCGGTGGAGTTGTAGCGGTTGCCCGGCGGGTTATCATCCGCTGCGGCAAACATGACGGTAAACTGGTCCGTGGGCCGGTAGCGGATACGGATGGCGGGGGATGCCAGCGGCCAGGACGGCCCACCCCCATACAGGTTGACCGATGGCGCCATGGGCCAGCCAAAGTTGGAGTTGAGGTAAAGGCTGCCGTAATCACTGATCAGGAATTCGGTATCCAGATCCTGCTGCCCGATCTTGACGTCGACGCGGAAATCTCACGGAAGGGTTGTACATCGGGTTAGATTATGAAAAAGTCTGTTTTGCACAAAAGAAATTTCCATAATCATCAAGAAAACCCGATGCAGACAGAGTGTAGCGCAGGCGCGTATGAATTTCCAGCCTCCTATGGACGGCGTGTTGTAGCCCGTTTTGACGGGGGTCGCATGAGTTCGGATGGCGGTGTCATCCTGGTAAAGCAGGTCGATGATAGTCTGGGGTTCAGTCGCCGTTTTGCTGCATGTTTTCGCGATGAGCGGCATCCTGCCTTTGTGGAATACCGGGTTGAAGACCTTGTCCGTCAGCGGATCATGGGCCTGGCACTGGGCTATGAAGACCTTAATGACCATGACGCTTTACGTCATGATCCTGTCATGGGTCTGGCCTCGGGCCGTCTGTCAGGAGGCCGGGCAAACTGCGCAGCATTGGCTGGCAAATCTACACTGAACCGCTTGGAGCGCAGTGGGCACAAGGCAGATCGTTACTGTCGGATCATTGCTGATCATGAGGCCATGGCTACCCTGTTCGTCACGCTCTTCCTTGACCAGCATGAGCACGCACCCGCCCGGATCGTTCTGGATGTGGATGCCACCGATGACCGTATCCATGGCCATCAGGAAGGCCGCGCCTTTCATGGATATTACGGCCATAACTGCTATCTTCCCCTGTATGTCTTCTGCGGGGACCATCTCCTCAGCGCTACCCTGCGCACGGCAGACAGGGACCCGGGGAAGGAAGCACTGGCAGACATCCGCCGGATCGTGGAGCAGATCAGGAGCCGTTGGCCCCGGGTGCGTATCCTGGTGCGTGGGGACAGCGGTTTCGCCCGGGACAGTCTGATGACATGGTGCGAAGACAACCACGTTGACTTCCTGTTCGGGCTTGCAGGCAACACCCGCCTGTATGACCGGATTGCCTCTTTGTCCGCTGAGGTTCGTGACGAAGCCGCCACGACAGGCAGAGCTGCGCGCGGTTTCGCCTCCTTTGACTGGATCACAAAGGACAGCTGGACGCGCCGCAGGCGGGTCGTGGCCAAGGCCGAATGGCGCCACGGCAACCGCTATCATCGCTTTATTGTCACCACGCTACCGCAGGGAATGTCCGACCCCCGCCATCTCTACGAACAGATTTACTGCGCACGCGGGGATATGGAAAACCGCATCAAGGAATGCCAGATGGATCTGTTCTCAGACAGGACCTCGTCCCACACCATCCGGGCCAACCAGCTCCGGCTGTGGTTCTCGGCCGCTGCCTATGTCCTGCTGACCGCTCTGCAAAGACTGGCCCTTGGCCAGACCAGCCTGGAGGCGGCGACCTGTGGCACCATACGCGCACGACTGCTCAAAATCGCGACACGTGTAACGCTCAGCGTCCGTCGGATTGTCCTGTCCATGCCGGACATGTTCCCCTGTCAGCATGAATTCGCCCTCGCTCATGCACGATTGCGAAGGCTCCGGCAGGCCATCTGAAGAAACAGACAGTGCACAGACCACATAGCTTCCACCAACACTGCCTTCTCAGGCCGTGACACCCTCACTGCGTTCAGAACCCGCCGCCAGAAGCAGAATATCGTCAATATTCCAGATCGGGCTCCTGTGGGATGACTGAATTCTACAAAATGACCCGAAATTGCCTCAAGTGTGAGAAATCCGCGTCGAGCTTGCCGCCAAGGAAGGACTGCTGGTACCACAGCTCGAACAGGCGGGTGGAGCGGTCTGCCTCAAACCCGGATGCGGGGTTGAACACGCCCAGATGATCCTGCGAGATCGAGCGCCCGCGCAGCTGGAGTGCGCTAATATTGAAAATACCGCCCTTGAGGCCGATGAGTTTTTCCAGGTCCACGGTCAGGGTTGGCATGGTCATGCCGTCATAGGCCGGGCCGGTGCCCGAGCCATTTGCCCCATCGGCTGCCGATGCGGTGCCGCCTGAGGTATTGCCCCACAGTTCATCCACTTCCTGAATGTCGAGCGTAATGCCGTGGCGGGCCATCCAGTCACGTGCGCCCCACATATTGCCCAGCAGGTGGTCGCTCAGGTCGGGGTGGTCTTCATCATTCTTGGAGGCAGCCGCCTCTGCCGCGCGCATGCTGTCACGCACCGTGGCAGGGTCAACCTCGGACACCAGAGGGCCGGAATTGCCCAGACGCCGGCGGTCCTGCTCCAGCTGCGTCTCCGCATTCTGCGCAAATGCGGCCGTGCTGGAGAGTAGGGATAAAGCAAGTGATACAAAAACAGTTTTTGAAAATGCTCTGCTTTTGTGCCCGCTACCCGGTGGGGTGCGGCGCGGCGCCAGACAGGAGGTTGACATTGGGTTGCATCCTATATGCGAATAATTATCAAAAACACTAATATGGGAATGGGGGATAAGTTAAATATGTTTTAATTGCAACCCTGCAATACAAAAAAGGGCAGGGATTTGGCACAATCCCTGCCCTTTTCACCAGAAATCAGAAAAGATTATTTCTGGGGGTAGTTAAACGTAAAGGTTTCGGTAAACGGTGCCCAAAAGCCGGGTGTGCCGGTTTCCTTGTCTGTGTGGTGCAGGAAGCCGTTGGTTTCGGGCGAGCTGTAGCGGAACACAACCGTATAGGTGCCCGGGCCATCCATTTTGACATTGTTGGCGTAGTGCGCACCATCTTTTGCAGTCATGGCGTGCAAAATGCCTTCATTTTTCCAGTTGGACCCTTTTTTGGTCAGCGTGTAGTCCACGCCAATGTAGGGGATCCATGCACCATCGGCAAAACCCCAGGGGTTATCAGCAGTTGCATGCACGTCGGTTTCCAGATGGATGGTGTCTGCACCCATGGCCATGTCTTTGGGCATGGGGGCCATTTCCACACCAATCAGGTAGTTGGCGGCAATTTCCATATCATGGGCCTGCACGGGGCCACCAACGGGGTATTCACGCGCCATGGCCGGTGCGGCATAGGCGGCGGAAATGGCGGTCAGAACGGAAAAAGCTTTGATACAACGCTTCATTTCAGGTCTCTATGATCAGAAGTGCCTCAAGGCACAGGGTTGAAAAAGTGGGGTTTTATGGTGAGGGGGAGGGGTGTGGGCGGGTGCGCACAAAGCGTTCTGTTACCAGCAGGCATACAAGGGTCAGACCCCAGACCAGAATCTGGATCCCTGTTGGCCTGTCGGTGTAACCGGCAAGGGCTTTGGCCGTGCGGCCAGCAAGGCTGCCATCGGACAACAGCCAGGATGTATCCCAGATGTCGTAACCCAGTGCCGGAATCAGGTCATCCGATGCGAGCAGGGCCGCGGCCTGAGAGGCCATGCCAGCCGCCAGAAGGGAGACCAGAATATTGGTAACGGCAAAAAGATGCCGCAAGGGAATAATGATCAGCCCGCGATACAGGGCGTAAGACAGGGCAGCACCACCCAGAACGCCCAGCAGGCCACCGCTGAGCAGGGAAAACGCGCCAACATGGGTGGATACGGCAATACCGTACAGGAACAGGACAACTTCCATCCCCTCGCGCAGCACGGCTACGGCGACCACGGTTGCCATGGCTCCAAGGGAACGGCTGCCGGAGGAGACGGCAGCACCCATCTGCTGCATTTGCTGTGCGAGCTCGCGCCCGTGCTTGGCCATCCAGATGACATGCCAGGAGAGCATGAGCACGGCCAGGCACAGAATGGCGGCGGAAAAAATGTCCTGCCCGTTGCCTGAAAATGCGGTGGAGAGCGCACCGGCAAAGGCTGCGGCAATGGCGGCGCCGGCTACACCTGCGGCCACACCGCCAGCTACCCACCAGCCGCGCCCGGCAATGCCCCGCGTTGCCGCAAGAACAATGCCAACAACCAGACCGGCTTCTATAACTTCACGGAAAACAATGATCAGACTGCCAAGCATGGTTTACGGCTTTGCTTCTGCTGTGACTGTTCCCTTGGCATGATCGGGGTGATAGTCATCAAAAAAAGTATATTGTCCGGGGTGCAGGGGGCCTGCATGGACACGAATTTTTGAGCCGGGGACAATAATTTTTTCAAATTTCATGTCATAGCTCTCAAGCTCGTCTGTCGTGCTGTCCTGGTTTTCCAGTTCAATGATAAACCGTTCACCAGCAGGCACGCTCAGATGATCAGGTTCAAAATGATGATCTTTGAGTGTAAGGTGGAAAACGGTTTGCGCCTGAGCCTGTACGGGAGGAAAAAGATACATCCCGGTTAAAAGGGGGAGGGCCGCAAAAAGCCGTTTCATTTTCTGATTCTCCACTTGTCTTGACTGTTTGGGTTAGTGAGAATCATTATTAAAGTCAATGTTTATACCGATCGGTGAATTGTAAGCTCATGTCGAATCATCCTCTGGCTTTTATGCGTCTGCCAACCGACCTGCTTATGGCGCTCGATAGCCGGACGTTCCATTTCTGGTTCCAGCCGGTGCATTATCTGGTCAGAATGCTGCATATTCTGAGCATGGCCGGGTTTTTTGGCATGGAGTTGCTGTTCGCGCTTGCTGTTGTCCAGCAGATGGACAGGGATGCACTGGTCAGGCTTTCGCGCTTTATGCTGCGTCCTTTGCATATTAGCTATGCCATAGCCATGCTCACGGGCTTTGCCCTGTTTTTTTACGATCCGGTGCATATTGGCGCACGCGCCTATATTACGCCCAAGCTTTTGGCGCTGGTCGTGTCGGGGCTGCTGGAGTGGTACGGCCATAAGGCCCTGTACTGGCCGATCATGAAGGGGCGGGACGAAAAAGTTTCCTTGTGGTGCAAGGTGTTTTGCTTTTCCGCCTGTCTGGTCTGGGTGGTGGTGATCGTGTTCTCGTGCCTCAATACAGAGAGCGCACCCAAGGTATTCCTGCGGCATTATTTTTAACGGGTGCTGTTAAAAAATATGGAGAACAGGCAAGCCTATTCTCCATATTTATAAATATTCAGGCAGTTATATGCCGGTATTCATTATTCGGCGGCAACATACACCTTGCCGCCCGCCTGCCGGAACTCCTCATTCTTCTGTTCAATGCCCGCAAGGCGCGCGGCATCTTCCTTCAGGTCCTGGCTGATCCGCATGGAGCAGAACTTGGGGCCGCACATGGAGCAGAAATGCGCCGTCTTGTGCGCATCGCGCGGCATGGTTTCATCATGGTACGCGCAGGCCGTATCGGGGTCGAGCGAGAGGTTGAACTGGTCCTCCCAACGGAAGGAAAAGCGTGCGCGGCTCAGGGCATCATCCCGCAGCTTGGCTCCCGGGTGCCCTTTGGCCAGATCGGCCGCATGGGCGGCAATGCGGTAGGTGATCACCCCGGTTTTAACATCATTCCGGTCGGGCAGACCCAGATGCTCCTTGGGGGTGACGTAACAGAGCATGGATGTGCCAAACCAGCCGATCATGGCCGCCCCAATGGCCGAGGTAATGTGGTCGTAACCGGGGGCAATGTCCGTTGTTAACGGGCCAAGCGTGTAGAACGGGGCTTCGTCACATTCGCGCAGCTGCTTGTCCATGTTCTCCTTGATCTTGTGCATGGGCACATGGCCCGGCCCTTCGATCATGACCTGACAGCCCTTGGCCCATGCAATCTTGGTCAGTTCGCCCAGTGTTTCCAGCTCGGCAAACTGTGCTGCGTCGTTGGCATCGGCAATGCTGCCCGGACGCAGGCCATCACCGAGCGAGAAGGAGACGTCATACGCGCGCATGATGTCGCAGATGTCTTCAAAATGTTCGTACAGAAAGCTTTCGCGGTGGCCGTTCAGGCACCAGCTCGCCATGATGGAGCCGCCCCGTGAGACAATGCCCGTTACGCGGTTGGCGGTCAGCGGCACGTGTTGCAGGCGCACACCGGCATGAATGGTAAAGTAGTCCACGCCCTGTTCGGCCTGCTCGATCAGCGTATCGCGGAAGACCTCCCAGTTCAGTTTGCTGACATCCCCGCCCACTTTTTCCAGCGCCTGATACAGCGGCACCGTGCCAATGGGGGTGGGGGCGTTACGCAGGATCCAGTCGCGGATGTTGTGAATATTGCGGCCCGTGGACAGGTCCATGACCGTATCGGCACCCCAGCGGATGGACCAGACCAGTTTTTCCACTTCATCTGCCGCGGAGGAGGTAATGGCCGAATTGCCGATATTGGCGTTGACCTTGACCAGAAAGTTGCGCCCGATCACGACCGGTTCAAGCTCGGGGTGGTTGATGTTGGCCGGAATAATGGCGCGGCCACGTGCAATTTCTTCCCGCACAAATTCAGGGGTCACAAACTCGGGCAGGGCGGCGTTAAAGGAGTTGCCGTCCTTGAGCTGTGCGGCCGCTTCGTCCAGCGCCTTCTGGCGGCCCAGATTTTCGCGGTGTGCCACATAGATCATTTCCTCGGTAATGATCCCGGCTTTGGCAAATTCATACTGGGTAACGGGTTTGCCTTCAGCACCCTTGAGCACTGTGTGCGGGGCCGGGCAGGGCTGGACCAGATAGCTGCCCTCGGCCCCGCCGTTGTCTTCCGGGCGGATGCTGCGCGGGGTTGTGGCGGTCAGGCTGCGTTTGGCAAGCCATGCGCTGCGCAGCTTGGGCAGGCCCGTGCGCACATCAATTTTGGCGGTGTGGTCCGTGTAGGGGCCGGACGTATCGTACACCCGCAGGGGCGGCTCGTTGGCAGCCGGGTCGAGTGCGATTTCACGGAACGGTACGCGGATGTCGGGGTGCCCGTCGGGGCTGGAATACACCTTGCGTGACCCGCGGATAGGGCCAGTGGTGACCTGCCCGGGGGCTGGAGCAGCCGTGTTGGCCGGTTTGGGGTTGCCGCCCTGTGTGGGCTGTGTGGTGGTGGCAGACATGCTTCAAAGTCTCCTCAGGCGCGAGGAGGACAGGCCCGTCAATAAGGAGCGCGACCACTGCTGGCAACGCCACGCACAGGTTGGCGGGGCGTTTGTTCCTTAACAGGCACCAGTCCCTCCGCCGGTATGAGCCGGATCAGGTTCCCCGCCAGAACCCTATGTTGCTGGCGGCAGGGTCGCCACGGTGCCCTGCGATGGACGCAGTGCAAAAAGTGGCCTCTCAGTTCCTTGGCCCGGAACCCCCCTTGGTTATGTGCAAGCAGATAGCCAGAGGTGTGCCTGTGTCAAGCATTTACACCAATATGTGACCCAATGCGGGGGACAAACACGGGGAATGCATAAAAGGAATGGGGGCTGGGGCGGCTGTAAAGCGCTGCTTTTGCCACACGTTTGGCAGATGGCATGCAACATCCCAATTACTATAATAAATAGAAATTAGTAAGATATGCAAGTTTTTTCGAGTATGTCATGATTGTGTCATGCAGACAGAAAGAAATAAAACGCTTGATGCGGTAAAAAATCTCGAAATATCCCCACGTGCTCATTACGTCTTGTGGATAGCGGCATTTGTGTCTGCCATATGCGGCGGTCTTTACGGATACGACACGGGAATTATTTCCGGCGCACTTCTCCTTATTACCAAGGACTTCCACTTAACCTCCGTACAGGAAGAAATGGTAACTTCGGCCATTCTGGTCGGGGCGGTCATTGGGGCTGTTGGGGTTTCCTGGTTTTCCGAGCGGTACGGACGCCGGATTTCGGTCATGCTGGTTACGGCGGTGTTCGTGCTGGGGGCCATTGCCTGTTCCTATGCCTCTAGCGTGACCATGCTGGTGATCGACCGCGTGTTCCTTGGCTTTGCGGTCGGTGGGTCCACGCAGGTGGTGCCGACCTATATTTCGGAACTCGCCCCCGCGGCCAAGCGTGGTAATCTGGTAACCCTGTTCAACGTGGCCATCGGCATTGGTATTTTCATGGCCAACCTTGTGGGCTTTACCATGCGGGACGCATGGGGCTGGCGGCCGATGATCGCCATTGCCGCCATTCCTGCGGCTGTGGTGTTCGTGAGCATGTTCTTCCTGCCCAAAAGCCCCCGCTGGGTGGCCGAGAACGAGGGCATGGTTTCTGCTGTCAAGCAGCTTGGGCGTGTGCGTACATCGCGCAAGGTTATCCAGCGTGAGATCAGCGAAATCCGCAAGAACGTGCTGGGCATGGATGAGGATGAACGGGGCTGGAAAGGCCTGCGTCTGCCTTGGGTGCGTCCAGCACTGGTGGCGGCACTGGGTATTGCGTTCTTTACGCAGGCCGGTGGGCTGGAGATGATGATCTACTATACCCCTACCTTCCTTTCGGATGCCGGGTTTAATAGCTCATCAGCTCTGCTGACCAGCCTTGGCGTTGCCATGGTCTATCTGGTCATGACCCTGCTGGGCTGCCTGTTTGTGGACCGTATTGGCCGCCGCCGTCTGGTGCTGATCATGGGGCCGGGGTCCGTGCTCAGCCTTATCGGGCTTGGCATCATGTTTGCCCTGCACCCCGATAAGGGCAGTGTCGGGAGCTGGATGATCGTTGTATTCCTGCTGCTGTTCATGGTGTTCAACTCTGGCGGTATTCAGGTCGTGGGCTGGCTGCTTGGGGCGGAACTGTTCCCCCTGCCCATGCGCGCGGTTGCCACCAGCCTGCACGCCGCCGTGCTGTGGGGGGCCGATCTGCTGGTGACGGCAACAGCGCTCTCGCTGGTCCAGCTGGTTTCCCTTGGTGGAACCATGTGGATTTACGCCGCGGTTAATCTGGCATCGGTTGTTTTTGTTTATTTCTGCGTGCCCGAAACCAGTGGGGCCACGCTGGAGGATATTGAGATGGCCCTGCGTGATGGTGAGTTTGTGCCACGGGCCGAGAACAACTACGCCATCCCCCAGTATGAGGTGGAGGAGGACGCTGCTCCCGCCCCCATCCAGCAGGCCAGTAGCCCGGCCTGAAAAGTGCTTTAACCTTGCCCCCGCCATAAGTCGGCGGGGGTCTAACAAAAAAGGCCGGCCCATACTCTGGACCGGCCTTTTTGCATAAGCTGTTCAGGTTATGGCGGCTTAGTGCGTGCGCGCCATAAACTGTTCCAGCCAGTGAATGGTGTAATCCCCGCTCTGGAAACCGGGGTCTTCCAGAATGGCGCGGTGGAGCGGAATAACGGTTTTAATCCCTTCCACCACAAACTCGTCCAGTGCGCGCTGCATGCGGGCAATGGCCTGCGCACGCGTGGGGGCATGGACGATCAGCTTGGCAATCATGCTGTCATAGTACGGGGGTACGCGGTAGCCGGTATAGAGCGCGCTATCCACCCGCACACCCAGACCACCCGGGGGGTGGTACACAGCCACAGTGCCGGGGCAGGGGGCAAAGGTGGTCGGGTCTTCGGCGTTAATGCGGCATTCAATGGCATGGCCGGAGAATGTGACATCTGCCTGCGTGTAACCAAGCTTTTCGCCTGCTGCCAGGCGGATCTGCTCGCGCACCAGGTCCACATCGCACACCATTTCGGTAATGGGGTGTTCGACCTGGAGGCGGGTGTTCATTTCAATAAAGCAGAACTGCCCATCCTGGTACAGGAACTCCAGCGTGCCTGCGTTACGGTAGCCCATGCGCGAGAGCGCTTCGGTTGCCGTGCGGCCAATGGCATCACGCTGTTCGGCGGAAATGGCGGGGGAGCCTGCCTCTTCCAGCACCTTCTGGTGGCGGCGCTGGAGCGAGCAGTCACGCTCACCAAAATGGACCACGTTGCCATAGTTATCGCCCAGAATCTGGAGCTCGATATGGCGCGGGCGGTCCATGTATTTTTCCATGTACACCGCATCGTTGCCAAACGCTGCGCGCGCTTCGGTGCGGGCCATGCTCCATGCATCGGACAGTTCATCGGCAGAGTGGGCAACCTTCATGCCGCGTCCACCACCACCGGCGGCAGCCTTGATCAGCACGGGGTAGCCAACGCGGCTGGCCACTTCGTGCGCTTCTTCAAGGTTGGCCAGTTCCCCGTCCGAGCCGGGGACCAGTGGCACGCCAAGAGCGAGCATGGTGGTCTTGGCGGTAATCTTGTCACCCATCATGCGGATATGTTCCGCCGTGGGGCCAATAAAGACCAGACCGTGGGCTTCCACCGTTTCGGCAAAATCCGCGTTTTCGGACAGGAAGCCGTAGCCGGGGTGAATGGCTTCCGCCCCGGTTATGGTCGCAGCGGACAGGATGGCCGCCACATTCAGGTACGAATCGCGCGAGGAGGCGGGGCCAATGCACACAGCCTCATCCGCCAGACGCACATGCATGGCATCGGCATCAGCGGTGGAGTGGACCGCCACGGTTTTGATCCCGAGTTCCCGGCAGGCGCGCAGGATACGCAGGGCGATCTCGCCACGGTTGGCGATAAGGATCTTGGAGAACATTACTCGATAATGGCGAGTGGCTGGCCAAATTCGACCGGGTCGCCCGAAGCAACCAGAATGGCCTTGAGCGTGCCGCCCTTGGGAGCCTTGATCTGGTTGAAGGTCTTCATCGCTTCAATCAGCATCAGGGTCTGCCCTGCGGTCACGATCTGCCCTTCGCTTGCAAACGGGGGGGAGGAGGGGTCGGGCGTCAGGTAGGCCACGCCCACCATGGGGCTGGGCACCGCACCGGGATGGCGGGAAAGGTCAGCCGGGGCGGCACTTTCCACCACTGCGGGGGCTGCGGCCACGGGGGCTACAGGGGCCACCGGCGCGGGGGCTGCTGCCTGCACGGTTGCGGGGGCACGGGCCACGCGAATGCGGCGGTCTTTTTCAGACACCTCAATTTCGGTCAGTCCGGTTTCAGTCAGAATTTCGGCCAGAGCCCGAATGGCATCCGCGTCCACGAGCAGTCCGCTCATTGGTCATCCTCATCCAGAATAAGATCAGTCATTGCCTGCAAGGCCAGAGAATACCCGCCAACACCCAGCCCGCAGATAACGCCGCTGGCGGCGCGCGAAACGTAGGAGTGGTGGCGGAATGGCTCGCGGCGGTGAATGTTGGAGATATGGACCTCAATTACCGGCAGGTCCGTAGCCAGCAGTGCATCCAGCAGGGCGATGGAAGTATGGGTATAACCTGCGGGATTGATAATAATGCCTTTGGCCCGCCTGCGGCACTCCTGCACCCAGGAGATCAGCTCGCCTTCAATGTTGGTCTGGCGGAAGTCTATGGCCAGTCCCAGCTTTTCGGCGGTCTGTAGGCACAGCTGTTCCACGTCGTCCAGCGTTGCCCGCCCGTACACTTCGGGCTGGCGCTGGCCAAGCATGTTCAGGTTGGGGCCGTTCAGCACAGCAATGAGAGGTCTTTCCATGACAGACGGGGCCGTAGCACGATGCGCCCGCGTATCCAAGAGAAAGCGGCACGAAAAGTGGTCCCATACCCCCCGACCCTACATTTTGCCTTGGCTGCAGGGGGGCAGGGTGCGTCATATTTTTGCCACGCGGGCGGGCAATACAGGGTGGGCTACCCGTAGTGGTGGTTGAAAAAGGTTGCCTTTGGGCTGCTAAAGCGCCCATTAGGGAATGGTCTATCACGGAAACGGAGTTAACAGGCGGATGTCAGCCCTGCGCCGGGCACTTCTTGGAAGTGTGTTTGTCACAACCTCTCTGTTCGCGCTCCCCGCAGCCCACGCGGCCACGGCGGAAGCACCAAGCGGCACTGCATGGGCCGAGTCCGTGCATAAAGCCCTTGCCGCGCGCGACGCGCAGGACGTGACCGATACTGACTCTGCCTCGGGCCACAAGGTTTCCCAAAAAGGGATGGCAAGCTGGTATGGCGCACGCCAGCACCTGCGGCGCACATCCTCTGGCACAAGGTTTGACAAGAACCGCCTGACCGCCGCCCACCCCACAGCCCCCCTTGGCAGCAAGCTGCTTGTGACATCGGAAGAGACCGGCCGCTCTGTTGTGGTCACGGTTAATGACCGCGGGCCTTACAGCCACGGGCGGATTATTGATCTTTCGCAGGCCGCTGCCGCGCAGATTGGCATGCTGAACTCTGGCGTGGCGCATGTGAGTGTGCAGGCCGCAACGCCTGAAGAAGTGGCCGCCGCCCCCGAAGTGGGCACAGCCCCTGCCCTGAGCGCACCACCCAAGCCGCAGTCTGGCAAGCGTGGGCGTCCGCTGCACCTCCAGCGCAAGCGCTTTGGTCACCCGTAAATAACAAGCACTTTATTGCCTCGCTCGGGCCGGGCGCGCAGCCTGTTTACAGGTCTGCGCGTGGTGCCTGCGGGCAGTCCGTGGGGGTTGCGGGTTTGCTGGCCAGCATGGAATCGGTTTCAGGCGGGTGAATAAGCCCTAGGGCATAGCCTTCCATCTGAGCGTTCAGTTCCGCCCCCATCAGCACCACCCATGCGGTGACAAAAAACCACATCATGATGGCAATAAACGCGCCCAGTGGCCCGTAGGTCGCGTTGTAGCTGGCCAGATGCGCCACGTAGTATGAGAACCCGAGCGAAGCCATGATCCACGTAATGGTGGAGGCCAGCGCACCGGGCAGCACCCAGCGCCATTGCGTATGCCGCTTGCGGTCCGGCCCAAAGCGGTACAGGGCCGACAGGGCCAGTGTTTCAAACGTAAACATGACCACCGGCCCGCTCCACCGTGCCAGAAACTCAATGGAACCGGGCGGGGTGGGAATATGCAGGATGGCAGGCAGCGTTAAAAACAGCGGCATGGCTACCAGCAGGGCCAGTGTGAGCACAGCCCCCAGAATACCAGACAGGGTCATGGCGAAGGCGGTGGCCTGAAAAACCAGAAAATTCCGGTTCTCACGCGTGTTGTAGGCAATGTTTAAGGCCGACAGAATGGAGCGCGTGGCAGCCGAGGCAGACCACAACGCAACCGAGAGCGAGATGATCAGGTTTACGGTCAGGGAGGACGGGGGCTCGGCCACCAGTGTCTGCACCCGGTCATAGAGCAGGTTGAAGGCGCTGGGGGGCAGCAGGTTGCGCAGAATATCCATCTGCGGGGCCACGGTCTGCACGTCAAACACCAGCCCGTAAATGGAGATCATGGCGCTAATGGCTGGGAACAATGAGAGGGTGGTATAGAATGCACACCCTGCTGCCACCAGCGTGGTCGGCCCGAACACAAGGTTCTTGAACGTGTTGGAGACAATGGTCCGCCAGTCTTTGCGGCACATGGCCCACGGGCTGGCAAAACGCAGCTTGGCGACCTGCACGGGAGCACTCCCGGTACGGTGGGGGAGCGGGGAACGGTCCGACTGCCAGAGAGCCTGCATGAATCCAGAAAAATCCTTGATCTGTGGTCCGGCCCGATTGCGGTATCGGGCGCTCCACGTGCGCACCATGGATTCGGCCAGCGGGGGGCCGGTTGTGGAGCCTGGTAAGGTTTACTTCACAATGGGGCGCACAAAGACTTTGCATGAAAAAAGCAGCGGAAAAGCGTGAAGCAACCGTAATGTTTCCAAGTCTTATCGGGGGTTGGGGGGAGATGCCAAGTTTTTTTGTTTTATCTGGATTTTTTACTTGCGCTTGTGTCGGTTTGGCCGCATATGCACGCCCCTACGCAGCAACGCACGTGCCACTGGCCCTCTGAGGTTACGCAACGACGTCAAGCGTTCTGGCTAATCGGGACCTCTTTGCAGGTCTGCCTTTCGCTGGTCCGTTAGACCGTTTCGCAACGTCCTTCCCCGCTGTACAGGCGGGGGAGCCTGATACTGGGGGAGTGGGGACATGAATCCCAAAATCACCCGTTTTCTTGCCGAGCAAAAACCGGCAACGCCCTGCCTTGTCGTCGATGTTGACCAGGTGGAAGCCCGTTATCGCGCGCTGGGCAAAGCCCTGCCGCTCGCGCGCATTTACTATGCCGTCAAGGCCAACCCGGCCATGCCTATCCTGACCCGTCTGGTCGGGCTTGGCTCCTGCTTTGATGCCGCATCCTGGGAGGAAGTCTCCCTCTGCCTGGAGGCAGGGGCGGACCCCGAAGCCATTTCCTTTGGCAACACGGTTAAAAAAGTGTCGGCCATTCAGGCAGCCTACAAGGCTGGCGTGCGCATGTTTGTGTTCGACTGCCGCGAAGAGCTGGAAAAAATTGCCCAGCACGCACCGGGCAGCCGCGTATACTGCCGCCTGCTGGTGGACAATTACGATGCGGAATGGCCGCTCTCACGCAAGTTTGGCACCACGGTCGAATCCGCCCGGGACCTGATGCTTGAAGCCCGCAAGCTGGGGCTGGACCCGTATGGCCTGTCCTTCCATGTCGGGTCGCAGCAGCTTTCGGCCGAGGCTTACGAAGCCGCCATTGCCCGCGTGGCCAGCCTGTTTACGGACCTGAGCGATGCCGGGCTGGACCTGCGCATGATCAACCTCGGCGGGGGCTTCCCCATCCGTTACCGTGAGGATGTGCCCGAGATCGACCATTTTGCCGGGGCGATCTGCCGCGCCATGACCGAGCATTTTGGCAATGCATTGCCGGAAATGCTGGTTGAGCCGGGCCGCTTTATTGTGGGCGAAGCAGGCGTTGTGCATACCGAGGTGGTGCTGGTGAGCGCACGCGGTCGGCAGGACGGGCCACGCTGGGTGTACCTGGACATCGGGCGCTTTGGTGGTCTGGCGGAAACGGAAGGCGAATCCATTCGCTATGCCATTCGCACCGCGCGCGATGGTTCCCCCACGGGGCCGGTGGCGCTGGCGGGGCCAACCTGCGACGGGGCGGATATTCTGTACGAAAAAAGCCACTACGACCTGCCGCTGGACCTGTGCTCGGGCGAACTGATCGACCTGCTGGGGACGGGGGCTTATGTTTCCACCTATTGCTCCACCCGCTTTAATGGCTTTGCTCCCCTGAGCGAGTATTACATCTGAGCGCACGCCTTACGGGGTGTTTGCAAGCGGTTTTCCCCTTCCTCCGCCGGGCTGTGCTGGCCCGGTGGGGGAGGGGTTTTTCTTTTATGCCTACCCCCTGCCGTAAAGACAGCCCTGTATTGTGCGTGCAGCCCTTTGCAGACGCCCCGATGCGCTTAAACATTGCCCCAGATACAGGCCCATGATCAGGGGTCTGGATAAAGGGAGTTATCATGACACGAATGGGTATGCTGCTGGGTACGGTTCTGGTGGCAACGGCTGTTGCAACACCTTTGTATGCACAGCAGGCGCAGTCTGGTGCCGTCGCGTCCGGCACGGTTGCACAGTCCGCAGCTACGCAGGATTTCAGCCGTCTTTCCGATGATGGCAGCATGGCGTTCGAATATCTGACCCTCGCACGGAACGCCATTTTTGATGGTGATCTGGCCGGGGCCAAGGCCCTTATTGCCAACGCCCAGCAGGCACTGGCCACGGCCCGCTCGGATAACACCGCCTTCCAGAAAGCCGCTGCCGAACTGATGCCGAGCAAAACCGGCCAGTCCCGCCCCCGCCCCAATGCGCCCACAACGCAGCAGGTGGCATGGCTGCCAATTGATGGCGAGCTGGTACTGAACGCCAACGCCGAGGAAACATCGGAAAAAACCGCTGTTGTGGCGGCTGCCAACCGACACCTCAAATCCGGTAATCCGGCCCGTGCGGCTGAAGTGCTGCGCGTGACCAGCGTGGATGCGGATTACGTTATTGCCGCCGTGCCGCTGGACCAGGTGACGCAGGACGTGGCCCGCGCAGCCAAGCTGATTGGCAAAGACCCCTACAAGGCCAGCGAAGCCCTGCGTGATGCGCAGGAAGCCGTGCGTTATGCCTCGGTAGATATTCAGGCCGTGTCCAACCCGGCCACCAATGCCAAGGCCGCACCGGCCCCCGCAGCCCCGGCGGCTGCTCCGGCAAAATAAGCATACAGGCCGGTCCGCATTGGCCGGACGGGTTCAAAAAAAGGGGGGCGGCCACACAATGGCCGCCCCCCTTTTTTGTGGTGTGGCTTACTCCGCTGCTGCGCGTAACCCCGCCCCTGCGGCAAGGGGGCAGAGCGGGAGCGTGCCTGCAACAAATGCCCCCAGCAGTTCAAGGTCTGGCTGCCAGGGCAGGCCGTTGGAGGCCGCATCTATGGCGGCTGCGCCAAAAATAAGAGCGGGTGTGGCCAGCGGCAGGGTCAGCAGGGGGAGCAGCACGCCACCCCGCCGCGCGCCCAGCACAATGGATGCGCCCATCCCCCCGATAAGCGAGAGCACGACAGACCCCAAAAACAGCCCCCCCAGCAGCACCGGCAGGGTGGAGGAGGGCAGCCCCAGCATGACCGCAAGCGGAACCGCAGCCAGCAGCAGCGGCACGCCGGTTGTCAGCCAATGGGCGGTTATTTTGGCCAGTGCCACCAGTGCGGGCGGCAGGCCAAGCAGGAGCAGCTGGTCCAGAGAGCCATCTTCCAGCTCCGCGCCAAACAGGCGGTCCAGCGGCAAAAGGGCGGCCAGCAGGGCACAGACCCAGATAATGCCCGGCGCCATATGGCGCAAAAGCTCGGGCGAGGGGCCAAGAGCCAGCGGGAATAGTGTTGCCGTTACTACAAAAAACAGCACGGCCCCCAGCGTGTCCGCCCCGTGGCGCAGGGCCAGCCGCAGGTCCCGCATGACAATGCCCCAGAACAGCCGGTTCATGCGTAGTCTCCCTCAAACGCGCCAAAGGGGCGGGGGTCGGCGGCACCGGGCAGGTCCAGTGCGCAGGTGTTGTCCAGCGGCAGGGGAACATGGGTTGTCGCGATCAGGATTCCGCCTCGCGCACGGTGGGTGGCCATGGCACGGCCCAGCAGGGTTATGGCGGCCGAATCCAGCCCCAGACTCGGCTCGTCCAGCAGCCAGAGCGGTGCCTGTGCGAGCAGAACGCGGGCAAGGGCGGTGCGGCGCTTCTGCCCGGCAGAAAGCAGGCGGGCGGGCAGGTCGGCCAGCGCGCACAGGTCCATGGCCTCCAGTGCATCGGCCATGCTGGCGCCGGGGCGGGTGAACAGGTGCAGGTTTTCGCTCACGCTCAGGCCGGGTTTTAGTGCGTCCTGGTGGCCAATATAGGCCACGCGCTCCGCATGGGCGGCGCGGTCATCAAAAATGGACTGGCCATTCCATGTCAGTTGCCCCGAATCCGGTTTGCGTAGCCCGGCCAGCACACGCAGCAGGGTGGATTTGCCCGCGCCGTTGGGGCCGGTCAGCAGCATGGCGTCCCCCGCATGCAGGGTCAGGCTTACGCCATCGAGCACCAGACGGTCCCCGCGGAACACGCAAAGGGAGTCCGCCTCCAGCACCGTACCGGTGGGGGCAGGGGGGCCAGATGGGGCGCTGGCACGGGGTTCAGACTGGCTCACGGAGATGGGACTTCTCCTTTTTGTTACCGTAATCACACAAAAAGCGGGATTGCTCGCGCGGTCGTGGTCACTCCCCCGCTTGTGCCTTTTATTAGTGCCGGTATGTTCTAGCCCCAACGGGATATCAAGCCGGTTGTCCGAAGAGCGGACACGCACGCAACGCCGTGCGGAACAATACGGAACACAACGGTGTCCTGAACGCATCACCAGCCATCGGCTGTGATCGGGGAGAAAGCGACGATGAAATCGGTTGGCCACGACTCACTCAAAACAGGCCGCACCCTTGAGGTTGACGGCAAGACCTACCACTATTTTTCCATTCCCGAAGCGGCAAAAACCATTGGCGACGTAAGCCGCCTGCCGGTTTCGCTCAAGGTTCTGCTGGAGAACATCCTTCGGTTTGAAGATGCGCGCTCCTACAGCGTGGAAGACGCAAAATCCATTGCTGGCTGGTTGCCCAAAGGCAGCAGCACCAAGGAAGTGCCCTTCAAGCCCTCCCGCATTCTCATGCAGGACTTCACGGGTGTTCCCGGCGTTGTGGACCTTGCAGCCATGCGCGACGGTATTGTTAACCTCAAGGGCGACCCGCAGAAGGTCAACCCGCTGGTGCCGGTCAACCTTGTGATCGACCACTCCGTGATGGTGGACTTTGCCGGGACCGATGAAGCCCTGCAGGAAAACATCACCCTTGAGTTCGAGCGCAACGCGGAACGCTATGCCTTCCTGCGCTGGGGCCAGGAAGCGTTCGAGAACTTCTCCGTGGTGCCGCCTGATACGGGTATCTGTCATCAGGTGAACCTTGAATACATCGCGCAGGTGGCATGGACCGCCAACGTGGGTGGCAAGGACTACGTGTACCCCGATTCGCTTTACGGCACGGACAGCCACACGACCATGATCAACGGTCTGGGCGTTCTGGGCTGGGGTGTTGGCGGGATCGAGGCCGAAGCTGCCATGCTGGGCCAGCCCATTGCCATGCTTATCCCCGATGTGATCGGCTTCAAGCTGATTGGCAAGCTGCCCGAAGGGGCTACGGCCACCGATCTGGTGCTGACCGTAACCCAGATGCTCCGTAAAAAGGGTGTTGTTGGCAAGTTTGTGGAATTCTTTGGCCCGGCTCTGGACCACCTGCCCGTTGCCGACCGTGCCACCATTGCCAACATGGCCCCCGAATACGGCGCAACCTGCGGCTTCTTCCCCGTGGACGAACTGACGCTGGACTTCCTGCGCCAGACCGGCCGCGACGAACACCGCATTAAACTGGTCAAGGAATACCTGCAGGCGCAGGATATGTTCCGCACCGAAAAAACGCCCGAACCCGTGTTTACGGATGTGCTGGAACTGGACCTGAGCACGGTTGTGCCGTCTCTGGCTGGCCCCAAGCGCCCGCAGGACCGCGTGGAACTGAAGAGCGCCACCACCGCGTTTGAAAAAGAACTGACTTCCTCCCTTGGTGTTCCCGCAGCCGAAGCCAACAAGAAGGTTCCGGTCGCAGGCACCAATTACGAGCTGGGCAGTGGCGATGTGGTCATTGCGGCCATTACCTCGTGCACCAACACCTCCAACCCGGCGGTGCTGATTGCTGCCGGTCTGGTGGCCCGTAAGGCACGCGCTCTGGGCCTGACCCCCAAGCCGTGGGTCAAGACCTCGCTCGCACCCGGCTCGCAGGTTGTGACCGACTACCTCAACCGCTCCAACCTGACCGCAGACCTGGACGCCATGGGCTTCAACACGGTTGGTTACGGCTGCACCACCTGCATCGGCAACTCCGGCCCGCTGCCCGGCAACATTGTGGACGCGATTGAAAACAACAACCTGGTTGCTGTTTCCGTCCTGTCCGGCAACCGTAACTTTGAGGGGCGTATTTCCCCCAACGTGCGCGCCAACTACCTTGCCAGCCCGCCGCTGGTGGTTGCCTACTCGCTTCTGGGCACCATGCGGCAGGACATTACTACAGCCCAGCTTGGTACTTCCAAGGATGGCAAGCCGGTGTACCTGAAGGACATCTGGCCTTCCAACAAGGAAATTGCCGACCTGATCGCCTCGTCCATCACGCGCGAAGAGTTCATCAAACGCTACGCCAACGTGGGCAAGGGTACCAAGGAATGGCAGGGCCTCAAGGTTGCCACCGGGTCCGAAACCTACAAGTGGGACCCCAAGTCCACCTACGTGCAGGACCCCCCGTACTTCAAGAACATGGCGGTTGAGCCCACGGCTCCGGGCAACATCAGCGGTGCGCGTATTCTCGCCCTGCTGGGTGACAACATCACCACCGACCATATCTCCCCCGCTGGTTCCATCAAAAAGGACAGCCCTGCTGGCCGCTACCTGATCGAACACGGTGTGGAACCCAAGGACTTCAACTCCTACGGGTCCCGCCGCGGGAATGACCGGGTGATGGTGCGCGGCACGTTCGCCAACATCCGTATCAAGAACGAAATGGTGCCGGGCACCGAAGGGGGCTATTCCAAGCACTACCCCGACGGCAAGGAAGGCGCGATTTACGACGTGGCCATGGAATACAAGGAAGCGGGCGTGCCGCTGGTTGTGTTCGGTGGCAAGGAATACGGCATGGGCTCCTCGCGCGACTGGGCTGCCAAAGGCACCCTGCTGCTGGGCGTCAAGGCCGTGATCGCGGAAAGCTTTGAACGTATCCACCGTTCCAACCTTGTGGGCATGGGTGTTCTGCCCCTGCTGTTCAAGGAAGGCACAACCCGCCAGACCCTGGGTCTGAAGGGGGATGAAGTGATCAGCATTTCCGGAATTGACAAACTCACGCCCCGTATGGACGTGATTATGACAATTACAAGAAATGACGGTTCCAAGCAGGAAGTACCGCTGCTTTGCCGGGTCGATACTCTGGACGAGGTAGAGTATTATAGGCATGGTGGCATCCTTCAGTACGTCTTGCGAGGGATGACGAAAGCTGCCTGAGAACCCATCCGTTCAAGGTGAACGTCTTAATGCCGGCCCGGTGCAAACCGGGTCGGCTTTTTCTATGAATGACCCCGTAGTTCTGAGTGCGGAACAGTTGCACAAGGACTTTGGCGAGGGGGAAGTCCTGTGTGGCGTGTCCATGCAGGTCCGCAAGGGGGAGCTGGTGTCTATCATCGGTCCTTCGGGTTGCGGTAAATCCACCTTCCTGCGGTGTCTCAATTTTCTGGAAATACCCGACCGTGGCACGGTAACGGCCATGGGGGTGACCATTGCGCGCAATGGTGGCCCGTGGCGGAGCGCGGATGAGCATATGGCCCATCGGCTGCGGACCCATGTGGGCATGGTGTTCCAGAGTTTTAATCTGTTTCCGCACCTGAGCGTGCTGGATAACGTGATGCTGGCCCCCCGCGTGGTCAAAGGCGGTAACGCCGAAGCCGACCGGGAAGAGGCCATGGCCCTGCTGGAAAAAGTGGGGCTGGCCAAGGTGGCGCAGCGTTACCCTGTCTCGCTCTCTGGCGGTCAGCAGCAGCGTGCGGCCATTGCCCGCGCTCTGGCCATGCGGCCCGAGATCATGCTGTACGACGAACCCACCTCCGCTCTGGACCCCATTGTGGCCGAGGAGGTGCTTAACGTCATGCGCACACTCGATGATGAGGGCATGACCCAGATTATCGTGACCCATGACATGCGCTTTGCCGAAGTCGCGTCCGATACGGTGGTGTACATGGATGGCGGGCATGTGATTGAGGCCGGCCCGCCAGAAGTCCTGTGCGTGAACCCCGAACATGAACAGACCCGCCGCTTTATGAGGACCGTCCTGTGATGAACACCGCACAGCCCCGCCCTCGCCGCCTGCTGGGCGTCCTGTCTGGCCTGTTTGCAGCGCTGCTGGTGCTGGCAGCCGCCCCCGGCGCCGCCCCGGCTGCCCACGCGCAGAGCAAGCCGTTCCACTGGGCCGCCGATTCCTCGGCCGATGTGCCCTACACGTTCCATGACCTCAAAGACCAGAACAAGCTGACGGGCTTTGAATATGACCTGATGCAGGAACTCAGCCGCCATATGGGCGCGCCGCTGGACTTCATCAACAACGACTGGGACGGGCTTATTCCCGGCCTGCAACGTGGCCTGTACGACATGGTCATCTGCGGGATCGAGATGACCGATGAACATGCTGAAGGCATTGACTTCAGCATCCCCTATTACGTGACCTCCGAACGGCTGGTGGTGCGCCGCAAGGGCAAGCAGTTTACTACACTGGCAGACCTTGAAGGGCACAAGGTTGGTACAATCAAGGATACGCAGGCCGAGCGTATGCTGACCAACAACACCAAAATATCCCTGAGCACCTATGATGAAGAAACAGATGCCTTCATGGATCTGGTCAATGGGCGCACGGATGCCATCCTGATCGACGGCCCCATTGCCAAATATTATGGGGATACCAACCCAGACCTGCATATTGTAGGCGAACCCATTGGCCGGGTGCAGTACGGCATTGCCTTTGCCAAAGGCCAGAACACGGAACTGCGCGAGCGGGTGAACGCAGCATTGCAGGTCATGCAGCAGGACGGCAGCCTGCACCATATCCTGACACGCTGGGACCTGTGGACGCCAGAAATGGCGCAGCTCACCAACGACCACACCCAGCCCAACGTAACCCCCGCAGCATGGAACAACTATGTGGCCGAGTTGCAGGGCAAGGGCGGGTTGCGCGTCAAGCTTGAACGCTATGCCGGGTTTGTGCCCCAGCTGGTCCGGGCGGCGGGGCTGACCCTGCTGGTTTCGCTGTGCGCCATGGTTGTTGCGGTTGCACTGGGGCTTGGGCTTGCGCTGCTGCGCCTGTATGGCCCGCGCCCGCTGGCATGGCTGGCCGCAACCTATGTGGAGATTGTGCGTGGCACGCCGCTGCTTATTCAGGTGCTGTTCATTTTTTATGGCCTGCCTGAATTTGGTATCAGCATGTCCCCCTTTGTGGCCGGTGTGGTCAGCCTTGGGCTGAACTATGCGGCATACGAGGCAGAAAACTACCGCGCCGGTCTGCAATCGGTGGCCCATGGGCAGATGGAAGCAGCCCTTGCCCTGAACATGACCCACCCGCAGGCCCTGCGTTATGTGCTGGTGCCGCAGGCGTTCAGGCTGGTTATGCCGGTCATGACCAACGACTTTATCTCCCTGCTCAAGGATTCGTCTCTGGTCAGCGTGATCACCCTGACAGAACTGACACAGACCTATATCCGCCTGTCCTCTGCCTATTTTGACTATTTTGGCACGGGGCTCATGGTGGGTGCGGCCTACCTGCTGCTGGGTCTGCCCTTTGTGCGTCTGGCTCGTCTGGCGGAAAAACGCCTTGCCATGCCCCATACCCGCCGCCGTTAAGGCTGCGGGGCTGCGGCCATGCCTATAGCTTTAATGCGCTATAGGCATGGCCGCTTCTTGTTCTGTCTATGTTGTATCCAACCTAACCTTGCTGCAATAGGGAAGGTGATAAGCTCGTAGCCTGACACAGCATGCTGGTTACAGGGCGGGATGGTTGGAGCCCAGATTTTCGGCACACTCTGAACTGTCTCACCTGTTGTTGTCGGCAGCACTGGAGAAGGCTAGCCGCCTACACAGGAAACGGTGCCGACCTCCATGGATCTTCTTTCCGCACTTCACAGTTTTGTGCGTGTTGCCGCTACAGGCTCATTTTCCGCTGTCTCGCGCGAGACAGGGGTCAGCCAGCCTACAATTTCGCGCCATATTGCCTTGCTGGAGGCGCATTACGGCACCACGCTGTTTGCGCGTACAACCCGCAGCCTGACCATGACCGAGGACGGTCGCAGCCTGCTCCCCCATGCCTATGAAGTGCTGGAAATACTGGAAACGGCAGAAACCGTTCTGGGCCGCAGGCGTGCTTCGGTCTCCGGTCTTGTGCGTCTGGGGGTGACCACGGCCTTTGGTCTGTGCCTGACCCGCAGAATGGGCGAGCTGCTGGACCGCCACCCCGACCTGTCGGTGGAAGTGGTCATGCGCGACTCGTTTGGGGATCTGGTGGAAGAAGGGCTGGATCTGGCCGTGCGTGTGGGCGAAATTGCTGAGGGCACGCTCATCGCCCGCAAGCTGGGGCTGGTGCATAAGTGGCTGGTGGCGTCCCCCGCCTGCCTGCAACGCCACAACATGCCAGAGCACCCCCGCGCGCTCACGGAATACCCCGGCGTTGTGTATAATTACGGTTCCAGCCGTCTGGACTGGAACTTTGAGCGGGATGGGGAAGAAAGCGTTATTGCCCCCGCCGCCGTGTTCCGTGCCAATAGCAGCGAAGCCGTAATGTACGCGGTGGAAGCCGGTATTGGTGTTGGCCTGCTTCCGGCTTTTCAGGTGCGGGATGCAGTGGCCAGTGGCCGTCTGGTCCGCCTGTTTGCGGACTGGAACATTCCCGGCCTGCCTTTTTATGCCGTGCATACCGGCCCGCGCACCCTGCCGTTGCGGACCCGCACGGTCATGGATTTTCTGGTCGAGGTTTCAGCCGACCTGCTGCGTGATGGCGGGCTTTTATCCCCCGTTCTGTAAGGGGGAATAAAAGGGGCGGCCCAGACAGTTGCTCCGGGCCTGCCCGACCTAGCCGTGAAAAGCCGGGTCAATGGCCTCTGTCGAGGGCGGGGCGTTCTGGGGTAGCTTGTTCTCAAACCCATGTAGGAGCGTTGGCACCCAGCCGCGTAGCCAGGTGTTGGTGCGCTGGACAAAATCCGTGACCGCAGCCGAGTCGGACATCCCCGCGCGAGACCAGTTCTCCGGCGCGCCCGGAACGCGGCGGGCTCCTGCTTCTGCCGGGCTGAGCAGCGTATGCACGCTCATAAAATCCACACCCGTACCGGATTTGCTTTTTTCCACCAGATTCCAGCCTGCATCGACCAGAATGGGGGGCAGGTCAAAACCCATGATGGTCAGGCGCTGCACGGCGGGTGGGATGTACATCTGGTCACTCAGGAGTGTCTGCAGCGGTTCGTTGGACGTCAGGAACAGGTTGTTCACCACCCGTATGGGGGTGGTCATCCAGCATTCGCTGCGGTTGCCATCCTGCGGGGCGGCTTCGTTCATGAAGTTGAAGGAGCTGTGGCATTGCGCCTCAATCATGCTCATGGCGGCAATGGGCAGGGACTGCGTGGTGGCCTGCGCAATAATCAGCCCGGTTACAATGCCCTGAGCGGAGCGGACATACAGGGTTGTCAGCACTTCCCCGTGGGCCACATCATCCTGAAAGTTCACAACCGGGTGCCATTTGCCCGCAGGCAGGGGAAGCTGCCGGCCGGCAAAAACAACCGAGCCTTCAAACTGTGCATCCATGGGGGGGATGGAAACCGTGCGCTGGTCCTCATCGGGGTGCAGGGCATCGCTCGCCTCGGTGCCGCCGAGGGAGGAGGGGAGCATGTGCCGAATCCTGCTGCTGAGCGCGCCATAGCCCGGCACGCTGGAGGCTAGCCAAGGTGCGGGGAACAGAACGGACAGTGTGCCGCACACGCCTGCGGTTATCAGTGCGGTGCGCCATAACGGGGCACGGTGCCACAGGCGGGTAAAAGCGGTCATGCGGTAGCCTTGGTTATGTGGGCGGCGTTGGAGGGGGGCTTGCCGGGGCAGGCGGTCAGGGGGTCAGGCGGGCATGCAGCCCGTCATCACGGTTGTCGGCCACTTTGGCGACAACCGTGCCATCGTCCTCCTTGACCAGCCGGACCATGGTAGCCCCCTGCTGGCGGGCAATAATAAGGGACTCGCTGATCATGTCCTCAATAGAGCGGACCAGATCACGCGCGGAGGCGGCATCCCCCATACGGCTCTGGCGGCGCATCACATCCAGCAGCAGGGAGGCGTCAATCCCGCTGGTTTCCACCTTCAGGCCGTAGCCTTCGATCATGGCTTCAATTTCCAGCGCGCCAACACGGGCAATATCCAGCCCACGCAGGGTGCGGAAGACAAAAATACGGTCCAGACGGTTCAGCACCTCGGGGGCAAAGCCAGCCTGACGCAGGGCCTCGACCGATTCGGCACGCATGCGGTCGGGGTCATCATGCAGGCGGTCGGCAATTTCGGTCAGGGCATCGGTGGCAATGTTGGAGGTCAGCACAAAAATGGCCCGCACGGTGGAAATCTGCTGCCCGGTGGAGGCCTCGGTAATGTGGCCGTCGTTCCATGCGGTCAGGAACTTCTTGAACACATCGGGGTGGGCTTTTTCAATTTCGTCCAGCAGCACCACGGCATCGGGCTTTTCCTTCAGCCCGCCGGTCAGCTTGCCGTAGGTGTCCGAGCCGACATAGCCTTTGGGCGAGCCAAAAAGCTGGGTGGCGGCGTGGGGGCTGCTCATCTGCGTCATGTCAAAATGCAGCAGGGGGCGTTCGAGCTGGCGGGCCATCTGCTTGGCCAGATAGGTTTTGCCCGTGCCCGGAGGCCCGGCGAGCAAAAAGATGCCAACCGGCTTGCCACGCACCTGTAGCGCCAGGCGGCGGCGGAGCTGGACGGCAATATCCTCGCACACCTGGTCCTGCCCGATCACGCGGGCACGCAGGTTTGCGGCCAGTTCCTCGGCGTCTATGGTGGTTTCGCGCTGTTCACGCGCAAGCATTTCTTCCAGTTCGGCGCGATTGGTCAGTCTGGCAAGAACGTCCATGATGAATCCCCGTCGGCGTAGTAGCCCTTTGCGGGCCAGATGTTCGGCCCGAGTTTCAAACAGCAGTCCCGCAACACTCAGCACAAGGCCGGATGCCGCCAGAACAGGCCAGGCAGATGCACACCATTGCAGCACATGGGCCACGGAATGCAGGGAAAGATGCAGGCTGAGCGCGATCTGGATGCTGGCGAGCACCAGAAAAATCACCATCATCAGCGGCATCAGCCGGTTTAATGCGGGGAGCAGACCCTTCATTGCGCGATCACCGTAAGTGCAAGGGTATCCCCCTGTTTATAAAGAACGGGCAGGGGCATGGGGCCAAAGGCCGTTATGGCACCGCTGCCAATTCCCGCCGGGCCGGGTGGCGCTGCGGGAATAACCTCAACATGCCCGCTCACACTTATGGGCAGGATAACCGTTGTGGGTTTGGCCGTAAGCCCGACACTTTGCTGCCATGGGCCACAGACAAGGGTAATCATGCCGCCAGCCCCGGTGGCATCATAGACCGGCATGGCCACCAGCCGCACATCCCGCCGTTTGACCGCGGCCAGAATATCCGCCTGCTGCTGGGCGGAAAAGCTGGAGCCTGCCAGTGCCTGCGCCGCATTCTGCGGGGCAATCACATTCAGGGGCAGCCCCATGCGCTGGGAGTCGTCACCAGTAACGGACTCGGCGCCCACAGCCGGGCCGGAGGTGTTTTTGCCCGCACCATAAAAGTGCAGCCCGGCCCCTGCCATAAGCACGCAGGCCGCCATACCAATAAGCCCGAGCCGCAGATTGGAGGGTTTTTCAGCCGTCTGGGGCTGCGGCTGCCATGCCGGGTCCGGCTTGTTCTGCATGATAACGGTCAGTCTCCTTGCCTTGGGTAGTGGAGCGTTGCAGATATGTCGCAGCCAAAGCAATAAAAGCATGTCTGTGGGTTGGCGCAATGCGCAAAACTGGTCCAGCCATAATTTATTTTTTATGGTCCATCGCGCACAAACAGGGGGGCTGTGGTTTCTGCCCTTGCAGTCTGTGCCTTTGTGCACTAGATAAAGCATCATCCTTCTCAATTTGAATGACGTTTCGGGGGGTGGCCTTAGAAGGGCCGCCTTTTTTGCTTTGGACAAAGATATTTCTGCCCATTCCGGCCTTGAAGGCCGCCTGCTCGCACTGATTGCCCCTGCCGTAGAGGAAATGGGGTACGAAATCGTGCGCGTGGCAGTGCTTGGGCGTGAGCGCCCTACGGTGCAGATCATGGCTGACCGCGCAGACGGAATGTTGATCAATGTTGAAGATTGTGAGCGAATCAGCCACGCTGTAGGCGCTGTGCTGGACGTGGAAGACCCCATTCCGGGGGCGTGGACGCTGGAAGTGTCCTCCGCCGGAATCGACCGCCCGCTCACACGCGCCAAGGACTGGACCCGCTTTGCAGGGCATCAGGCCAAGGCAGAAGTTCTGGTCCCCATTGAAGGGCGGCGTCGCTTTGCCGGTATTTCTCTGGGGTCTGATGGAACAGTGGCCCGTATGCGCCTGGATGACGGCACGGAAGTGGCTCTGCCACTGGCCGAAATCCGCAAGGCGCGACTGGTGCTGACCGATGCGCTGATTGAAGACAGCGCCCGTATGGTACAGCCTGCATCGGATGCAGGTGTGGAGCAGGATGGCAAAAAAGAGCCGCCTGCTTCCAAGGTGCATTGATAAAGCTGCCTGTTTTGGAGAGCTGAGAGCATGGATACCTCCGTTTCCCGTCCTGAACTGCTGCTGGTGGCAGACGCTGTTTCACGCGAAAAGGGCATTGACCGTGAAGAGGTTCTGGAGGCCATGGAGCAGGCCATCCAGAAGGCTGGCCGCGCCAAATACGGGCACGAAAAGGACATTCGCGCCACAATCGACCGCCGCTCGGGCGAGGTTCGCCTCTCCCGCTGGACGGAAGTTGTGGATCAGGTGGAGAACGAGGACGCACAGATCGCCCTCTCCATTGCCCGCAAGTTCCGCCCCGAAATTCAGGTTGGCGAATATCTGATCGACCCGCTGCCCCCGATCGACTTCGGGCGTATTGCGGCCCAGACCGCCAAGCAGGTTATTGTGCAGCGCGTGCGTGAATACGAACGCAAACGCCAGTACAACGAGTTCAAGGACCGCGTAGGCGAAATCGTCAACGGCACCGTGAAACGGACCGAATACGGCAACCTGCTGGTTGAAATTGGCTCCGCCGAAGCGCTGCTGCGCCGCGATGAGCTGATCCCGCGTGAGACATTCCGTAACTCCGACCGCGTGCGCGCCTACATCTATGATGTGCGTGATGAACCGCGCGGCCCGCAGGTTTTCCTGTCCCGCACACATCCGGCCTTTCTGGCCAAGCTGTTTGCGCAGGAAGTGCCCGAAATTTACGACGGGATCATCGAAATCAAGGCCGTGGCCCGTGACCCCGGCTCCCGCGCCAAAATGGCCGTGATCTCGCGCGATGCCTCCATTGACCCGGTCGGGGCCTGCGTTGGTATGCGCGGCTCGCGCGTGCAGGCTGTTGTGGCCGAATTGCAGGGCGAAAAAATCGACATTATCCCCTGGAGCCCGCAGGCTGCGACCTTTGTGGTCAACGCTCTGGCTCCGGCTGAAGTCAGCAAGGTGGTGATGGACGAGGAAGCCGGGCGCGTTGAAGTTGTGGTGCCGGATGACCAGCTCTCCCTCGCCATTGGTCGGCGCGGGCAGAACGTGCGTCTGGCCAGCCAGCTGACGCGCTGGGACATTGACATCCTGACCGAAGCGGAAGAATCCGAACGCCGTCAGGAAGAATTCCGCCGTCGTAGCGGCCAGTTTGTTGAAGCGCTTGACGTGGATGACGTGATTGCTGGCCTGCTGGTGACCGAAGGCTACCATAGCATCGAGGAACTGGCGTTTGCCGACCCCGATGAACTGGTGGGCATTGAAGGCTTTGACGAATCGGTGGTGCAGGAACTGGTCCAGCGCGCCGAAGGCCACCTTGTCCGGCAGGAAGAAAAGCTGGATGAGCGCCGTCAGGAGCTTGGTGTTGCCGACGATATTGCAAATATGGGTGTGTTCACCAACCAGATGCTTGTGACTCTGGGCGAAAAGGGTGTAAAAACTCTGGACGACCTTGGTGACCTGGCTGGCGATGAGCTGGTCGAAATTCTGGGGTCGGATGCCATAGAAGAAGACGCCGCCAATGAGATCATCATGGCAGCGCGTGCGCACTGGTTTGAGGATGAAGAGGGTGCAACCCCTTCCTCCACGCCAGAAGGCGGGGCAGGCGTCTGAGGCCTTGATACAGGGTGGGTGGTGATTTCTTGCCAGCAGCAGAAGAGAAGGGCAGCCTCCGCAGGTGCGCAGTCACGCGGGAGGAAGGCATTCCGGCTCAGATGGTGCGGTTTGTTATCTCACCCTCATCCATAGTCGTCCCTGATCTGGACGCGCGTCTGCCGGGACGGGGAATATGGTTGAGTGCCCGCCGGGATGTGATAGAACAGGCCAGCAAACGCGGCGTGTTCGCACGCTCTGCGCGGATGCAGGTCAAGGTGCCGGAAGATCTTCTCTCTCAGGTGGAAGTAGGTCTGCACCGGCGGATGATAGAAGTGGTTGGGCTTGCGCGCCGCGCTGGTCAGGCCATTAGTGGCTTCGTTAAGGTGCGCGAATGGGTTATGCAGCGTCGTGCTGCTGTTATCGTTCACGCATCGGACGGAAGCAGGGAAGAACTGGACCGCCTGATTTCGGGCGGGCGGGATATTCCTGTCGTTGATGCGTTGTCGTCTGAAGAACTGGCTAAGGTTTTCGGGCGTGAACGTGTTGTGAATGTGGCGCTGGCGGCCGGCGGGCTGGCTACGCGTCTTTGTTGTGAAAACAGACGTTTTGCGGGGGTGGCCGTTGGCGATCCCCGGGTCTGCCGGACCTTTCCGGCGGATGGGTGTGAACAGGCGGGTCAATGAGCGAAGGCAAGGATCAGGATCAGGGTAAGGGGCGTTTGTCCCTTCGGCCGGCAGGGCGTCCGGAGGTCGGACGGACGGTTGATGCCGGGTCCGTGCGGCAAAGTTTCAGTCATGGCCGTTCAAAGGTCGTGCAGGTGGAAGTGCGTAAAAAACGTGGTCCTTCCCCGGCTGGCGCTGGTGGGCGCTCCGGCGGTTCCCGCGCAGGTGGCGGCCGTACCCTGACCGCAGCCGAACTGGCCATGCGCCAGCGCGTGCTTCAGGAACAGAAGAAAGAGGCAGAAGACGCCGAACGGCGTGATGCCGAGCGGCGCGAAGCCGAGAAGATTCGTATTCTTTCCGCGGCTGAAGAAGCACGCCGGAAGGAAGAGGAAGACAAGCGTCTGGCCGAAGAGCGCGCCGCCGAAGAGGCTGCTGCAAGCGATGCCGAACGCAAGGCCCGCATTGACGCGATCAAGCCGATCGAGGTCAAGGCACCTGTTGTGTCTGCCGTGCCAATTCCCGGTGAAGTAACACTCGCACCGCCTGCCGGGCGCCTGCGCCCGCTGGCTGAACGTGCGATTATGCCGGCCAAGCCGCTCAAGCCTGCCGCGCCTGCTCGCACGCCTGCTGCTGCTCCCGCAGCGGAAAAGGACGTCAGTGCCGCCCAGACCCTGCGCCTGCGCAGCGGCCGTGGCACGGAAGGCGAGGAAGAACAGCGCCGTGGCCCAGCCCGTAACAAGGCCGTGCCGCCGCGCAAGAACAGCAGTGGCCGCAAGGGTGATACTGGCGGTGGCCGCCGTGCAGGCCGGATTGACGTGCAGGCCGCGATTGAGGGGGATGACGACAAAACCCGCTCGCTCGCATCCGTACGCCGCCAGCGTGAGCGTGAACGCCGTCAGGCCGAGCTGGAACGCCTGCGTTCCGACCAGGTCAAGGTTGTGCGTGACGTTATCCTGCCCGAAACCATTACGGTGCAGGAACTGGCCAACCGTATGGCAGCCCGTCAGGGTGAAGTGATCAAGGCGCTCATGAAAATGGGTGTCATGGCCACTGTAACCCAGAGCATTGATGCCGATACGGCGGAACTGGTGGTGGAAGAATTCGGCCACCGTGTACGTCGCGTTTCCGAAGCGGATGTGGAACTGGGTATTGAGGGCGTGGAAGACACGACCGAAGATATGCTGCCCCGTCCGCCTGTGGTGACCATCATGGGGCATGTCGATCACGGCAAGACCTCCCTGCTGGACGCCCTGCGCACAACGGACGTGGCAGCGGGTGAAGCCGGTGGCATTACCCAGCATATCGGTGCTTATCAGGTTACACTGGAATCCGGTGCCAAGATCACCTTCCTTGACACACCCGGACATGAGGCCTTTACGGCCATGCGTGCCCGTGGCGCGTCCATTACGGACGTGGTGGTGCTGGTGGTTGCCGCGGATGACGGCGTCATGCCGCAGACGATCGAGGCCATCAAGCACGCCAAGGCTGCCAATGTGCCCATGATCATTGCCATCAACAAGATGGACAAGCCCGGCGCCAAGCCTGACCGCGTACGTCAGGACCTGCTGCAGCACGAGATCGTGGTCGAATCCATGGGTGGTGACGTGATGGACATTGAAGTGTCCGCACGCCAGCGCATGGGGCTGGACAAGCTGGAAGAAGGCATTCTGCTTCAGGCAGAAATTCTGGAACTCCAGGCCAACCCCGACCGTGCAGCCGAAGGTGCCGTGATCGAAAGCCGTCTGGACCGTGGTCGCGGTTCCGTGGCGTCCGTGCTGGTGCAGAAGGGTACGCTGCGCAAGGGTGACATTGTGGTTGCCGGTGCAGAATGGGGCCGTGTGCGCGCTCTGGTTGATGACCGTGGTCGTCAGGTGGAAGTGGCTGGCCCGTCCATGCCGGTGGAAATTCTCGGCCTGTCCGGGGTTCCCGCTGCTGGTGCACCGTTTGTGGTCGTGGAAAACGAAAACCGTGCCCGTGAGATTTCCGAGTTCCGCCAGCGTAAGCTGAAGGAACATCAGGTTGCCGGGCAGGCTGCGGCCCGCGGCACGCTTGACCAGATGCTGGCCCGTATTCAGGCCGGTGTGCAGAAGGAAGTCTCCGTCCTGATCAAGGCGGACGTGCAGGGTTCGGCCGAAGCACTGCAAACCACGGTGCTCAAGCTTGCTAACGAAGAAGTGGGCGTGCGCGTTCTCAATGCCTCGGTTGGTCAGATCACGGAAAGTGATGTGCAGCTTGCCAAAGCATCGGATGCGGTCATTGTTGCCTTTAACGTGCGTGCAACCTCTCAGGCGCGGCTGCTGGCCCAGCGTGAAGGGGTGGACATCCACTACTACTCCATCATCTATCAGGTGGCGGACGACGTGGAACTGCTCGTACGTGGCAAGATGGCGCCCAAGCATCGTGAAAAGTTCCTTGGCTACGCCGAAATCCGCAAGGTTTTCGAAATCAGCAAGGTTGGCAAGGTGGCCGGTTGCTTCGTGACCGATGGCGTTGTCAAACGTGGCTGTGGCGTGCGTCTGCTGCGTGATGGTGTGGTGATCCATGAAGGTGATCTGAGCCAGCTCAAGCGCTTCAAGGACGACCAGAAGGAAGTGACCAAGGGTTACGAATGTGGTCTTTCCTTTGCAGGTTACAACGATCTGCGCGAAGGCGATGTGGTGGAATGCTTTGAAAGCGAGTTAATTCCAGCATGAGTCGTCGCCACGGATCAGGCAGTAAAACAGGGGGACCGGCAGACTATCTTGCCGGTCTTTCCTCATCTGGCCCATCGCAGCGGCAGTTGCGGGTAGGCGAAGAAGTGCGGCGCGTTCTGGCTGAGCTGTTTGCGCGCACCACCTTCCGTGACCCGGACCTGTCCGATGTTGCCATTACCGTGACCGAAGTCCGGCTTGCGCCAGACTTCAAACACGCCACTGTTTTTGTCACACGGCTGGGGCGCAGCGACGTTGCGGCTCTTCTGCCCGGACTTAAGCGGGTGGCCCCGTGGCTGCGTACCCAGCTTGCCCACAAGCTGAGCATACGCACAGTGCCCGAACTGCACTTCCAGCCCGATACGGCGCTGGATACAGCGATGCATGTGGATTCGCTCCTGCGCCTGCCAGAGGTCCAGCGTGACCTTGGCAAAGCAGGCAATGACCAGCCGGATGAAGACTAAGGTCTGGCCGGTAGCCAGTCATGGCAAACAGCTTTTTAAAAACCTGCCGGGGAGCACCCTGGCAGGTTTTTTTTTTGACCCTGACCCTGACCCTGACCCTGACCCTGACCCTGTAACCTTACCCGCCCGTCTGTGCTTTTTCCTGCTGAACAACAGGGCGGATGGCAAAATTGCTCTGAATGCGCACAACACCGGGCATTCGGGATAATTCCTCCTTATGGATGCGCTCGTAATCCTGCATGTCGCGCGCTTCCACCCGGAGCAGGTAGTCGGCGTCTCCCGTCATCAGGTAGCACTCCTTTACGTCGGGGCATTCGCGGATACGGCTTTCAAAGCGGCGGAGGCATTCCTCTGTCTGGCGTTCGAGTGTGATCTGCACAATGACCGTAGCTACAGGGGGTGCGTTGCGGCGGGCGATAATGGCCTGATACCCGCGTATAACCCCTTCTTTTTCCAGCATTTTTACACGCCGCAGACAGGCCGAGGGGGAAAGCCCTATACGCTCGGCCAGTTCGGCGTTGCTCAGGCGGCCATCATGGCGCAGGTGGCGGAGAATGGCCTCGTTAATGCGGTCTGGCATGATCTGTCTTTTGTGGCCTTTTGGCGCAATATTATGCAAAAATAAAAAGCAAACACCCCAATCATGCACCACAATGGCAGGATATGCCATAAAGAGTGGGGTAAAATTCTGATACCGTAACAGAACGGATATGTGTCGTGACCCAAGCTCCCACCCCCATGCACGCTGGCTGGCCCGCACAACGCGCCGGAGCGGTGCTGAGCGTTAATCTGGATGCGGTAGCCCATAATTATCGCCTGCTTCGGGCCCGTGTGCCCAACGCGGTGTGCGCGGCTGTGGTCAAGGCCGATGCCTATGGGCTGGGAGCGGCACAGGTTGCCCCCGCGCTGGTGCAGGCCGGGGCCACGCAGTTTTTTGTGGCCCATGTGGACGAGGGGCTGGCCCTGCGCCCGCATGTTGGGGAGCAGGTGGGTATTACCGTGCTGCACGGCCCCCGGCCCGATGCGGTGGAGGCCTGTCTGGCGCATGGGCTGCGCCCGGTGCTGAACAGTGTGGAGCAGATTGGCTGGGTCCGTGCGGTGGCGCAGGCGCAGCAGCGGCGCGTGGGTGTTGTGCTGCAACTGGATACGGGCATGTCCCGCTTTGGCCTGTCCGCGCAGGATGTGGCGGATATTGCCGCCAACCCCGCCGTGCTGGACGGGCTGGACGTGCAGCTGGTCATGAGCCATCTGGCCTGTGCGGATGAGCGGGCAAACCCTGCCAACGCGGAGCAGGCGGCCCGTCTGGTGGCCTATGCTGCCCGGTTGCCGGTTTCTGCCCCGCTCAGCCTAGCTGCATCTTCCGGGGTGTTTCTGGGGCCGGATTACCATTTTGGCCTCGTGCGCCCCGGTGCCGCACTGTATGGCGTGGCCCCCCAGCCGGGCGAGCCAAACCCCCTACGCCCGGTTGTGGGGCTGAAGGCCCATGTATTGCAGACCCGTACCCTCAGCAAAGGGGACCGGGTCGGTTACGGGCTGACATGGCGGGCCGAAGGACCATGCCGGGTCGCGACCATTGCCGTAGGCTATGCGGATGGTTTTGTGCGCGCCCGTGCCAACGGCCTTGTGTGGTTCGGGGGGCAGCCCCTGCCCATACTGGGCCGTATTTCCATGGATTCCATGACGGTGGATATTTCCGCCATTCCGCCGGGCCAGCTTGAGGCCGATGGCATGGTGGAACTGCTGAACGAAACATACGGCGTGGACGACGTGGCCCGCGCCGAAGGAACGATCGGCTACGAAGTCCTGACATCGCTCGGGCATCGCTATCATCGCAATTATACACGGACTGCCTGAGGGCAGAGCAGCAGGGAAAGAGTGAGATCATGAAGGTTCTTGTTCTGGGTAGTGGTGTTGTGGGTGTAACAACCGCCTGGTATCTGGCGCAGGCAGGGCATGAGGTTACGGTTGTGGACCGCCAGCCCGGTGCCGGGCTGGAAACCAGCTTTGCCAATGCGGGGCAGGTGTCCCCCGGTTATTCTTCCCCCTGGGCGGGGCCGGGTATTCCGCTCAAGGCGGCCAAATGGCTGTTCATGAAGTACAGCCCCTTTGTGTTCTGGCCCATGCCCGACCCGCATCTGTGGAAGTGGCTGGTGCAGATGCTCGAAAACTGCAACACCCCCGCCTATGACCGCAACAAGGGCCGCATGGTGCGCCTGGCTGAATACAGCCGCGATGTCATGTGTGACCTGCGGCGTGAAACCGGCATTACCTATGATGACCGCCAGCAGGGCACCTTGCAGGTCTTCCGCACCCAAAAGCAGATGGATGGCGTGGCGCAGGATATTGCCGTGCTCCGGCAGTACAACGTACCGTTTGAGGAACTGAATACCGCCCAGTGCGTACAGGCCGAGCCGGGTCTTGCGCCTTCGGCTGGCAAAATTGTGGGTGGCCTGCGCCTGCCGGGGGATGAGACGGGCGATGCCTTCAAGTTCTCCCAGCGTCTGGCGGAAATGGCGGCAGCCGCAGGTGTGACCTTCCTGTACAACACCGATATTCGCGCAATCCGGAGCGAGAGCGGGCGGGTTAGCGGGGTGGAAACATCACGCGGGGTGCTGAATGCTGAGAGCTATGTGCTGGCACTTGGCAGTTTTTCCCCCGCTCTTGTGCGGCCTCTGGGGCTGGACCTGCCGATTTACCCGGTCAAGGGCTATTCCCTTACGGCGGATATTACCGATGCGGCGCGTGCCCCGGTTTCCACCATTATGGATGAAACCTTCAAAATCGGCGTTACCCGTCTGGGCGACCGTGTGCGCATTGGCGGCACCGCGGAACTGGCTGGCTTTAGCACCCGCCTGCGCGCCCCCCGGCGGGCCACGCTGGAACATTCGGTAACAGACCTGTTCCCCAACTGCTGCAACGTGCCCGCAGCCCAGTTCTGGACCGGCCTGCGCCCCATGACACCGGATGGCACCCCCATTATCGGCCGCACGGGGCTGGATAACCTGTACACCAATACAGGCCATGGCACGCTGGGCTGGACCATGGCCTGCGGGTCTGCCCGCGTGCTGGCGGATATTATGTCCAACCGCCAGCCAGATATTGCCTATGAGGACCTGAATCTGTTCCGCTACCGGCCCTGAGCCTGTAGCGGCACTTGCGGCACAGGCTTAAGGGCCGGGTGTTTTTGCCCCTTTCCCATGCCCCGCTTGCGTGTTCAGGCGTGTTCGGGTGGGGGCAGGTGCGCTTTTGCCGCACCATAAATATGGTAGAGCGAACTTGCTGGCATGTGGTCCACCGCTGGTGTGCCGTCTGGCCCCCTGCGGTCGATCCAGCCGCCGTGCAGGTGTGCGGGGGCAAAATCTGCAAAAAATAAGCGGGTCAGGTCGGTTTGCAGTCGGCTGTCTTCCGCAGTGCTGCCTCCTTCTGCCTGCCTGCATGCCAGCAGGCGGAGCAGCTCGGTCTGGGGCCAGATGCGGGTGCTGGTCTGGGTGAGTGTGCCATCATCCATCATGCCGTCCCGCACAAGCTGGTGGGTCACGCCATGCCGCCTGCCGGACTGGTAAAGATGTTCAGCCACATGGCGCAGTGCTGTTACGGCCTTATCGGTGGGGTTGAGGCGCGTATAGGCGCCAAGCAGCCATGCCCACTCAAACAGGTGCCCCGGTTCCACCGGGTTCTGGCCATATGCGTGGCAGGGTGTCCAGTCGGGGCCAAAAAATTCCAGCAGCAGGCCCGAACGCGGGCTGATAAAGCGCTCGCGCGCCAGAGCGACCAGAGACTGCGCGCGGTCGAGGTAAAACTGGTCCGCCGTGGCCTCAAAAAGCGCAAGATACGCTTCCAGCAGGTGCATGTGCGGGTTCTGGCGGCGGGTGGCATCTGGTGCGGGCACGGCATCGGCAAAGCCGCCGTGGGGGGCATGGAAAATGCTTTCCACCTCCAGCACGGTTTTTTGCGCAACCGCAAGCAGTGCGGGCTCCCCGCTCAGGCGGTAGGCCCATGCGTAGGCAAACAGGATGAAGGCGTGGGCATACAGGTCACGCACGGTGCTGGACGGGCGGCCATCTGGCCCGATGGCAAACACCCAGCCCGGCTGGCCATCGGCCTGCCAGTAGCGGGCCTGCACTGTGGCCAGAGCGTGCAGGGCGTTGTCTGCCGCGTTAAAAACACCATCCAGCCGGGCCTGGCAGAAGGTGGCAATCTGGCGGGCCTGCACCATAAGGCGCAGATGCGGCAGGGGCAGTGGGGTGGCATCAAATCCCAGCCGCTCGTGGTACAGGTGGCGGGTGGGGTCGTAGCCCGCGCTGCTCCATAAGGGGAGCGCCTGATGGGCCAGCCACGCGGCCCATGGCGGTGTGCCGGGCTGCGCCATATGCTCAGACATTGGAAGGCTTGGCGTGCGGCGCGTTCATTTTCCGGACCAGATTGCTGGTTGAACAGCCCGCGACCAGCGAGACCAGTTCCACCCGCCCCCCGGCGGCCTTGACCACATCGGCCCCGACTACGGTATCCTCTGTGTAATCCGCTCCTTTAACCAGCACATCGGGCTGGAGGGCGGTAATCAGCTCCAGTGGGGTATCTTCTTCAAAAATGACCACCATATCCACGTCGCGCAGGGCGCGGATTACCGTGGCGCGCGCCATTTCGTCCTGCACGGGGCGGGTTGGGCCCTTGAGCCTGCGGACGGAGGCATCGCTGTTAATGGCCACCACCAGCTTGTCCCCCAGTTGTGCCGCAGCATGAAGGAGGGAGACATGCCCCGGATGCAGCAGGTCAAAACAGCCATTGGTGAACACAACGCTGGCCCCGTGCTGGTGCCACCGACGCATGACCGCACAGGCCTGTGGCCATGTGGCGATCAGCCCCGTATCGGGGTTGTCTTCCTTGAGCTCCTCGGCCAGCTCGGCGCGGGTAACGGCGGCGGTGCCCAGCTTGCTGACGGCAATGGAGGCCGCTACCGTGGCAATGACAATGGCGGTATCCAGGTCCTGCCCGGCGGAGAGCACGCTGCCAATGGTAGCGACCACCGCATCCCCAGCCCCCGAGACATCATACACCTCGGACTTGCGGGCGACCTGATGGCGGATATGCCCGTTGCGCTGCCACAGGGTCATGCCCTCTTCGGAGCGGGTGATCAGCACATCGCCCCCGAACTGGACGGAGGCTGCCTGAGCCGCGTGTTCCACCTCTGCGTTCGTGTGCAGGGGCAGGCCGGTGGCCACGGCCATTTCCGCCCGGTTGGGGGTTATCAGGCTGGCGCCACGGTATGCGGCAAAGGTCTTGCGCTTGGGGTCCACAATAACGGGAATATTTTTGGCCCGTGCATGTCCGATAACCGCCTGTAGCACCGGCTCGGACAGAACACCCTTGGCGTAATCGGAGCAGATCAGCACGTCTGCCGTATCCAGTGCGGCAATGCAGTGCGCGATCAGGCTGTTCCGGGTGGCGGGGGAAAAGTCGATAATGGTTTCATCATCAATGCGCACGATCTGCTGGTGCCCGCTGACAACCCGCATTTTGGAAATGGTCGCCCAGCCCGGTTCAGCCACAAGGCCGTGCACGTCTATGCCGGGCCATGCGGCAAGGGCGTTGCGCAGGGTCTGGGCGTTTTCATCCTGCCCGACAACGCCAATCAGGCTGACTGTACAGCCCAGTGCCGCGGCATTGACGGCCACATTGGCGGCCCCGCCGGGTACGGCACTCTGGCGGGCCTTGCGCAGTACCGGCACGGGGGCCTCGGGCGAGATCCGCTCCACCGCGCCAAAAACATACTGGTCCAGCAGCAGGTCGCCGATAACAACAAGCCGTCCGAATTCAAAATTTTCAATCATGGATGCTCATGCTCTCGGGGGGCGGGGGGTATGGCGGTCATGGTGTGTGGTCTGGCCGGGTGCGCAGCAGGTGGTGCACATAGTCGGCCACGCCGTTGGCCACATTGTCCAGTGCTACGGTGCACCCGGTGGCGCGCAGGGCGCGCATGTCCGCCTGTGTGTAGCACTGGTAGCGGCCACGCAGCGTGTCGGGGAAGGGAACATACTCCAGTAGGCCGGTGCGTACCATTTCGGCCCGGTCCAGCGGCGGCAGGCTGCGCGCGGCGCGCACGGTGTTCACGACTGTTGTGGCAACATCATTAAACGGCTGTGCCTTGCCTGTGCCCAGGTTGAACACGCCGCTATGCCCGGGGTTGTCAAAGAACCAGAGCTTGGTGGCCACCAGATCCTTGACCGCAATAAAATCGCGCATCTGCTCGCCCGGCTGGTACGGCCCGTATTCCCCAAACAGGCGGACGCGCCCTTCGGCCATGAACTGGTTGAAGTTGTGGAACGCCACGGAGGCCATGCCGCCCTTGTGCTGCTCGCGCGGGCCATACACGTTAAAGTAACGGAAGCCCGCAACCTGCGTGCTCAGCCCGGGCAGGGCGCGCCTGACCACCTGATCAAACAGCAGTTTGGAATAGCCATAGACGTTGAGCGGCTTTTCGTTGGCGGGGGCTTCGGTAAAGGTGGTGGACGCGCCATAGGTGGCCGCACTGGAGGCGTAGAGCAGGCGGGTGCCCGTGTTCTGGCAGTAGGCCAGCAGTTTTTTGCTGGGCTCGTAATTGCTGGCCATCACGTAGCGGCCATTGCGCTCGGTGGTGGAGGAGCAGGCCCCTTCATGAAAAATCGTATCTATTGGCCCGTAATGGCCAGCACTCAGGGCATCGTAGAACGTGTCCTTGTCCACGTAGTCGCTGATCGCAAGGTCGGCCAGATTAAGCGCCTTGTCGCCGTTGGTCAGGTTGTCCACGGCAATAATGTCGGTCAGCCCGCGCTGGTTGAGGGCATGGATGATGTTGCTGCCAATAAACCCGGCACCCCCGGTGACAATAAGACGTCTGGCCATATCAGCACGGCACCATGTGCTCGGGGGGAGGAACGGTTACGGTCATAGGCGCCAGCTCTGGGTTCTGTGTCTTTGCACGGTGGTTCAAAACAGCGGACGCGCCCATGGTGCTTCCAGCCTGAGCCGATACTAATTGCACAGGCATGAACAGGCAAATACAACCCCGCCCCCCACCCGCGGCGGGTGCGCCGGGGTGTGCTTGGGGGGTGCTCAGTCGCTGCCGAACAGGTCGCGGGTGAACACGCGGTCCTTTACATCAGCCAGTTCGGGGTGGTGGCGGTTGCTGACAATAATGGACGACACAGCCTTGAACTCATCCAGATTGCGCAGCACGCGCGAGCCAAAGAACTGTTCTTCCGCCATGGCGGGCTCATAGACCACAATCTCGATCCCCTTGGCTTTGAGCCGCTTCATGATCCCCTGAATGGAGCTTTGCCGGAAGTTATCGGATGCCGTTTTCATGGCCAGCCGGTAAATGCCGACCACCTTGGGCTGCATGGCCAGAATCTGGTCGGCCAGAAAATCCTTGCGGGTGCGGTTGGCGTCCACAATGGCGCGGATCAGGTTCTGGGGGACCTGCATGTAGTTGGCCAGAAGCTGTTTGGTGTCTTTGGGCAGGCAGTAGCCGCCATAGCCAAAGGAGGGGTTGTTGTAATGCTGGCCTATGCGCGGGTCGAGGCAGACACCCTCTATAATCTGGCGGGTGTCCAGCCCACGGGCCAGTGCGTAGCTGTCCAGTTCGTTAAAAAAGGCCACGCGCATGGCAAGGTAGGTGTTGGCAAACAGCTTTATGGCCTCGGCCTCTGTGGCTTCGGTAAACAGCAGGGGCACGTCTTTTTTGATCGCCCCTTCAAGCATAAGGGCGGCAAAGCGTTCGGCCCGGGCGCTGCGTTCCCCCACAATAATGCGCGACGGGTGGAGGTTGTCATACAGTGCGCGGCCTTCGCGCAGGAACTCGGGGGAAAAGATGACCTGCTCGGTGTTCAGCTCCGCGCGGATCTGGTCCACAAACCCGACCGGAATGGTGGATTTGATAACAATGGTCGCCTCGGGGTTGAGCGCGCTGACACGGGCAATCACATCCGTTACGGAGGATGTGTCAAAGTAGTTTTCCTGCGCGTCATAATTGGTCGGGGTGGCAATGATGACAAAGCTGGCATCTTGGCTGGCTGCGGTCAGGTCTGTTGTGGCACTCAGGCTGAGTGGCCTGTTGTGCAGGTAGTCCTCGATCTCGGTATCAATAATGGGGGAGACCCGGTTATTCACCTTGTGGACCCGCCCGGCATCCACATCCACGGCCATTACGTCATGGTGCTGGGCCAGCAGAATGGCGTTGGACAGGCCAACATACCCAAGACCGACAACTGCAATTTTCATGGTGTTCTTTCCCCCACACCCTGCGTGATCGGGGCGTATTGTCCCGGTGCGTCAAGGCGTTGCAATACATGAGCCGCCAGAATCCGTCACGCTGTTTTGCAGGGCGTTGTGCCGCGGCCGGGGGCTTAAAAGGCCCGGCCTAATGGGCCTGTGCGCGCAGGCGGAATGTTGGCGGGCGCGGGGGTATGGCGGTTTTTTTGGAAATAACCAGATACTCATGCGGGTAACGGCCCAGTTTGATGGCGCGCATATGGGCCTTAAGGGCCAGCAGGGTTTCAAACGAGTGGGGGTGGTACTCGGCTATTGTGTCTTCACGCCCGACAACCAGAGTGGAATCCGCAAAGGCAATCAGCAGGCAGTGCTGGGTGTTTTGCAAGAACAGGTGGTCTTTCCCCTGGGCAAAATATCCGCTCAGTCGTTCGCGGGTTTTGGAAAACAGGTAATAGGCGGGCTTGTAAAAGGTTCTGCCCCCTTTTTCCTCCGCGGTCATGACCAGAAATGAGTGGCTTTTTGCTGGTGGGGGAACCAGCACATGGCTGGTGGCAAGGCCACGCAGGCCATATTCCAGCCGGGATACCAGAATATCCACAAGCTCATAAACAAATCGGAAAATGTTGTAGCGGTATGTCATGGCGGAATCATATTCGGGGCTGGAATGATCAGGCACTCCTTATATCCTTAACAGGAGGAGCTGCGCACGGTGTTGTTTTGCATGCTTGTGGGGCGGTCAGGGCTGGGCAGGCATGCTGTATGGGTGGTGGCCGCCCACATAGCCTTTGAGGCACACATAAAACGTGAATATTTTCTGAAATTCGGCAGATTCCGTGGCGCAGGCCCCCGCTCCGCTCTGGCGGGGTGCGGGACATGGCCCCTATATTCAACGCCCGTTCCGGTGCAGCGCGGCAACCGGGCCGGACAGAAAACAGCCCGCTGCGGCAGTGGCGCTGGTGTGAACAGATGAGGAATGCAAGGCTTATGGTACTGAGGCGCTTTTTTGCACATGGCAAGACAAAAACCAGCCTGCCCGCACAGGGGCAACGCCAGAGGAACGGTCGGGTTTGTCTGTCCTTGCTCATGCTCTGTAGCGCATTGACCGGCCTTGCAGCAGGGGGGGGCGCACAGGCGGCAGCGACATCCTCTGTTGTGGCGCGAGCCCCCAGCCCCTTCCACCCTGACCAGACAGACAGGGCTTTTCTGGCGGATCTGGAGCACCGGACCTTCCTGTGGTTCTGGGATTCGGCAGACCCTGCAACCGGGCTGGTGCCCGACCGCTACCCATCGGACCAGACCCAGTCCAGCGTTGCGTCCATTGGCTTTGCGCTGACCGCCTACGGCATTGGTGCGGACCGGGGCTACATTAACCGCCAGCAGGCCGTGGACCGGACCCTGACAACCCTGCGCTACCTGTGGAAGCTCCCCCAGAACGACAGCCCGGACAAAGCCGCGGGCTTCCATGGCTTTTTCTACCACTTCCTCAAGCGTGAGAACGGGCTGCGCCTTAACCCGGATATTGAACTGTCGAGCATAGACACGGCCCTGCTCATGCAGGGGGTGCTGTTTACGACCAGTTACTATACGCATGATTCCGCCGCCGAGGCCGAAATACGTGACCTGGCCGCCAAGCTGTTCAACCGCGTGGACTGGCGCTGGATGCTGCGCCCGGATAACCGGCTGAGCATGGGCTGGTCGCCCGAACGTGGCTTTTTATCCAATTACTGGGAAGGGTATAATGAGGGCATGATGCTGTATGTGATGGGCCTTGGCTCCACCACGCATCCGCTCGACCCGTCATCATGGCAGGCATGGATTTCCACCAACAAGAGCCGTTGGGGCGAATCTTATGGCCAGACCTTCCTCAACTTCGCCCCCTTGTTCGGCCATCAGTACACCCATGCATGGATCGACTTCCGGGGTATCAAGGATGACTGGAGCCGTTCGGCCGGGATTGATTATTTTGAAAACAGCCGCCGCGCCGTGTACGCCCAGCAGGGCTACGCGACCCAAAACCCCGGCAAATGGCAGGATTACGGGCCAAATATCTGGGGCCTGACAGCAAGTGACGGCCCGGCAGAAACCACAAAGGTGGAAAACGGCCAGCAGCGCAAGTTCATGGCCTATACCGCCCGTGGCGTCGGGCGTGACTACACGCTTGATGATGGCACACTGGCCCCAACAGCGGCGGGTGGCTCCGTGGCGTTTGCGCCAGAACTGGCCATTCCCGCCCTGCGCACCATGCGCGACAAATACGGGGACCGCATCTACAGCACCTACGGCTTTGTAGATGCCTTCAACCCCAGCTACCATGATGGCAAACAGGCCTACTGGGCGGATGATACCTATATTGGTATCGACCAGGGGCCCATTCTGCTCATGGTGGAAAACTGGCGGGATGGCATGGTGTGGAACACCATGAAGGATAATCCCATTATCTGCCGTGGCCTGCTGCGCGCGGGCTTTAGAGGGGGCTGGCTGACCACCCGCCACGGGATTGTGGACCATGATGATGCCGTGCGGCTCAAGCAGCAGCAGGCACAGACCAAGGCAGGTTAGGTCAGGGCAAGGCCCGCGGCCGGGAAAGTAAAAACAGACTTCTTTCCCGGCCTATCGGTTAGTATTTTTCGGCCTGTATGGGCGCGCTAAGGGGCTCGCGATGATTTTTTTCGTCATCCGTGTCATGGCTCAGGCGGTATAGGCTGTACACGTCGGGGTCATCCTTATCGAGTTTGTGCATTTTGATCCGGATGCTCTCGCCGTACACATCATCTGCGGAGGTGGAGAGATCCACAATCGTGCCGATCAGAGTACCGATCACCATATTGCCAAAAATCCAGCCTGCGTTGTGGCTTTCATCCACACCGGTAACGGGGGCATAACCGGGCTTCTGGCACCGGATGATCAGGTTGTTGTGGCTCTTGGCAACCGTAAATTCGCCCGGCGTATGGAATGTGCTGATCGGTTTGCCCGCTCTGGTTACGTCGCAGACAGCCCCCGGAGGGTCAGAGTTGATGGAGATGGTCTGCTTGGGAGGTTCCAGAATTGTTGCACAGCCTGATAATGCCATCAGACCCAGTAAAAAGAGTTTCTGCTGAGATTTTTGCATATTCCGGGAACCTAGAAATTATTTTCAAAATCAATACAAAATAATTTGTTACCGGACTATAGCGCGCCCCAGCATAGATGAACAGCATACTCTGGCCTGAGTCCTGCTGTTCATTCTCTGCTTTGGGGGAATCTGTTGTGTTTTATCCTTGGTAAGATGCAATTTCGATCAGGTTTTCATCCGGATCGTGGCAGTAAACCGAGGTAATGGGGCCAATGGCGCCAAGGCGGGCGACGGGGCCATCCACAATGGTAATGCCGCAGTTCTTCAGGTGCTCTACCACGTCATCACTGGTAATGGCGGTAATAAAGCACAGGTCATTACCACCGGGCAGGGCATGGGTTGCCGTGTCCCAGCCGGTGGCATCGTGCGGGCGGAGGTTAAGCTTCTGCCCGCCAAAGCGCAGGGCGGTGCGGTTGTTGCGCCCGTATTCTTCCCGCTCCATGCCAAGTACACGCTGGTACCATGATGCGGAAATTTCGACATCGCGCACGGTCAGGACAACATGATCCAGACGATCGACTGTAAAGCGCATGAAAACCACACAGCTCCTCTTCTGTCTGCCCCGCCATGGTGTGGCGGCGGGGCAGCCCCGGTGGGGGGTTACAGTTCAGCGTAGAAGTCGTTGCCTTTATCATCAATAACAATAAAGGCGGGAAAATCCTCTACCTCGATCTTCCACACTGCTTCCATGCCCAGTTCGGGGTATTCCAGCACCTCCACCTTGCGGATGCAGTCCTTGGCCAGCCGGGCGGCGGGGCCACCAACGGAGCCGAGGTAGAAGCCGCCGTATTGCTGGCATGCATCCCGCACGGCCTTGGAGCGGTTGCCCTTGGCAAGCATAACGTAGGAACCGCCATTGGCCTGCAATTCGGCCACGTACGAATCCATGCGCCCGGCCGTTGTGGGGCCAAAGGAGCCTGTGGGCATGCCTGCGGGCGTTTTGGCCGGGCCTGCGTAGTAAACGGGGTGGTCTTTCAGGTACTGGGGCAGGCCCTCGCCGCGCTGGAGCCGCTCACGGAACTTGGCATGCGCAATATCACGCGCAACAACCACGGTGCCGGTCAGGGCCAGCCGGGTCTTGACCGGGTATTGCGAGAGGGTCTTGCGGATTTCATCCATCGGGCGGTTGAGGTCAATGCGCACGGCTTCGCCCTCAAGGTGTTCGTCCGTGGTTTCGGGCAGGAAGCGCGCGGGGTCGTGTTCAAGCTGTTCCAGAAAGAACCCTTCCGCCGTGACCCGCGCCTTGATCTGCCGGTCGGCGGAGCAGGACACACCAATCCCCACGGGGAGCGAAGCCCCATGCCGGGGCAGGCGCACCACGCGCACGTCGTGGCAGAAATACTTGCCGCCAAACTGTGCGCCAATACCCAGCTTGCGGGTAAGCTCAAGCACCTTCTGCTCCATCTCCAGATCACGGAAGGCGTGGCCGGTCATGTCGCCTTTGGTGGGCAGGGCGTCATACCAGTGGGTGGAGGCCAGTTTTACGGTCTTGAGCGTCTGCTCGGCGGACATGCCGCCAATAACAATGGCAAGGTGGTAAGGCGGGCAGGCGGAGGTGCCCAGCGTGCGCACCTTTGTATCCAGCCAGTCCAGCAACTGCTGCTCGGACCCCAGCAGGGCGCGCGTTTCCTGGAACAGGAAGGTCTTGTTGGCCGAGCCGCCACCCTTGGCCACAAACATCAGGTCCATCTGCTCGTCATGCACGCCGGCGGGGCTGGCGAAGATGTCGCATTGCACGGGCAGGTTGGTGCCTGTGTTCTTTTCCTCGAACATGGTGAGCGGGGCCATCTGCGAATAGCGCAGGTTGGTGCGGGTATAGGTTTCGTACACACCGCGGGAAAAGGCGATTTCCTCGTTCCCTTCCACCCAGACGCGCTGGCCCTTTTTACCAAATACAATGGCGGTCCCGGTGTCCTGGCACATGGGCAGGATGCCCCCTGCGGCAATGCAGGCGTTCTTGAGCAGGTCAAGCGCTACAAAGCGGTCATTGTCCGAGGCTTCGGGGTCTTTGAGGATATTGGCCAGTTTCTGCAGGTGCGAAGGGCGCAGGAAATGCGCAACCTCATGGAAGGCGCGGGCTGTCAGCTCGGTCAGCGCTTCGGGGGTAACGTGCAGAACGGTTTTGCCACCGCAATGCGATGTGCTGACACCACCTGCAATATCCACCTTGCGGTATTCTGTTGTGTCCTCCCCCAGAGGGAACAGGGGGAAATAGGCAAACTCTGGCAGTGGGGGGCGGGGGGGCTGGCTGGTCATGGTCGTGTCTCTACTCTCTCCGTCGGCCTGACCCCCGCGCACCGGGGGCTCAGGCTGGTGATGGTCCCTTGCGGCGGAAGGCGTCAAGGCTGACAACCTGGGAAGAGGAGTCGCCCTGTGCTTCCGCACTCTCTCCGGCATCGGCCGGCGTGTGGTCTGTGGGTGCGGGCTCCTCATCCTCCACCGGCTCAAAATGCAGGTTGAAGTGGATGGAGGGGTCTGCAAACCCGGTAATCGCCCGGACGGGAATGACCAGAATGGACCCAACACCCCCAAAGGACAGACCAACGGACACAATACCGGCATCGCGGTCCACGTTGAGGTCCCAGAACTGGTGTTGGAGCACAATGGTCATCTCGTGCGGGTACTGGGCACGGAGCCGGTCGGGAATTTGCACGCCAGACAGGTCCGTGCGGAAACTCAGATAGAAATGGTGCTCGCCTGCAAGCCCTTCGCGGCTCACATGTTCGAGTGCTTTGAGCATGACGTCCCTGTAGGCTTCCTCCAACCACTGGTCGTAGGGCAGCAGGCTGGGGGGGAGGGTACCGTCATTTCCCGGGGTATTGTTGTGGTCATCAGCCATGCTTGGTCTCCTTGCTTCAGCCGTCTGGGGGCGGCTGGCCATACGTATCACTCTAGCGTCAGCCATGCGCGAAAGGTTCGGCCAGTGCAAGCGCCAAGGCCTGCCTGCGGCCATGCCGCAGGGCAGGGGCCGGGCGGGCCGCCACAGCACATACGGGCCATGCCTCAGGGCGTGGCGGAATATAATAGGGGAAAAATGGCATGAAGTGGGAGGGCTTCTGTTGCCCGGTGCCCTCCCGAACCGCGCTTATTGCTTATGCAGCAACAGCGAGCACCTCAGTGTTATCATTGGCACTTGTAAAATTAGCCCGATAACGGTGGTACAATACCGGGCAAAAAAGATGTCTTTACTGCGCGTGTCGAGCCTGTTTCGTCCCCATCTGTCCGGGTCTTGCGATCCGGATTTATGGTGGAGACGCCGGGTACCGCCCCCGGGTCCACTACGCCTATGCCACATCCCGTTTATTGCCATAGCCGCAAGAAATCTTCCGGCACCCCACACATAGGAACTTGGCTTCCAAAATGCAAGCGCCCGCTGGTGTTTCTGCCTTCCCCGTGTGGGGGTATGCCTGCTACAACCGCGCGCATACACGCGGGCCTACCGTGTGCGCTGTCTGTTTTTTTCTAGCATGGTGGAGATCCTGCGCATGTCACTGACCGAAGCACAACGCGCCGAAATTGCGGCCCACGGGCAGGAAACATTCTCCACCCGCCGCCCGACCGTGGCAGCACTTGAAGCCATGCTGTACGCCCCGCAGGAAGTGCTCGACCACGGCTTTTTGCGCGTGATCGACTATATGGGCGATGATGCGGCCATTGTGCAGGCGGCCCGTGTTTCCTACGGCCGGGGCACGCGCAAGGTATCGGAAGATGCCGGGCTGATCCGCTACCTGATGCGGCACCGCCATTCCTCCCCGTTTGAAATGTGCGAGATCAAGTTCCACGTCAAACTGCCCATTTTTGTAGCGCGGCAGTGGATTCGCCACCGTATGGCGAGCGTGAACGAGTATTCGGCCCGCTACTCCATTCTGGATAGCGAGTTCTATCTGCCCGACCCCGCCCACATGGCTGCCCAGAGCGAAGTCAACCGTCAGGGCCGGGGCGAGATTCTGGCCCCCGAAGCCGCCGCCGAGGTGCTGGACATCCTGCGTGAAGACGCCATGCGCACCTACCGCGACTACGAGCGCATGCTGGACGGGGAAAACGGTTACGGCCTTGCGCGTGAGCTGGGGCGCATCAACCTGACGCTGAACACCTACACGCAGTGGTACTGGAAGATTGACCTGCATAACCTCATGCACTTCCTCGCCCTGCGCATTGACCCCCACGCACAGTACGAAATTCGCGTGTATGCCGAAGCCATGCTGAAAATCCTGCACGCATGGGTGCCCACCACCGCCGCCGCGTTTGAGGAATACCGGCGCGGGGCGGTGACATTCTCGGCCTCCATGATGGCGGTTGTCCGCCGCATGCTGGCGGGCGAGGTTGTGGAGCAGGCTGGCTCGGGCCTGAGCCGCCGTGAGTGGGATGAAATGATGGCCACCCTGCAAACCTCCACACCCTGAGCAGGCGCGGGGCGCATTGCAGCCCAACCTGTTTTTATGCGAGCGCCGTGGGGCCTACCCCTCCGGCGCTCATTTTTTATCAAGACATCTGCATTAAATCTGGGCGGACTTGACGCCTGTCCTGTCAAACGCCGCAGCAGCGGGCCATAAACAGGGCAGCGCTCGGGTTTGTATTGCCGTGCGCCATGTTTGCCTGCCATGCTCGCCCTACCCGCAAGCCCGGTTCCGGGGGACGGCAAGACCGTAGGATTTCTGGGGAATTATAAGGAGCATTCATGTCTTGTCCCAACCGGCGTTCTGCCCGCCTTGCCCTGTCCGCCTTTGCCTGTGCGTTCACATTGATGGCAGCGGGCCTGCCAGCCCGGGCCGATACGGCGCGCGAACAGCAGACCAAAGCCTGCAAGGGCGATGCCCTGCGCCTTTGCGCCTTTGCCATTCCCAATGAAAAAAGAATTACAGCCTGCATGGAGCGTAAAAAAGACAAGCTCAGCCCCGCCTGCCGTGCGTATTTCAAGGACACACCAGCCCCGCAGGCCAAGGCTAAAACGCCCCAGCCCAAGCGCTAGGCTATACCGGCTCCGGTATTGGGCCTGACATTTGGCCCCATATCTGGGCTGCTATGGAGCGGCTGCGTGTGAGGGGCTGTTGAGTGGGCAGGATGCCTGCCGGGTGGCCCTTTGGCATAAGGTCTGCCCATGGCCCGTGTTGGGGCTTTTGCGGCGGTCTACGTGGGCCTGATGCCTTGCAGGCAGGGAGCGTCCGGCCCGCAAGGTGCAGGGGGTGGTTTTAGGCCTGTAGGGTCTGTATGGCCGTGGCCACGGTGTGGGCAATGGCGCGCCATGCCTTACCGCCTTCGCTCTGGGGTGCGCCAATAACCAGCGGTACGCCACTATCCGCGCTGGAGCGGATGTCTGCCAGCAGCGGCACTTCCCCCAGAAAGGGAACCCCCATGGCTTCGGCCTCACGCCGTGCGCCGCCATGGCCAAACAGCTCTGTATTATGCCCGCAGTTGGGGCAGCAGAAGTAGGACATGTTCTCCACCAGCCCCAGCACCGGCACCTTGACCTTTTCAAACATGGTCACGCCCCGGCGGGCGTCGATCAGGGCGATGTCCTGCGGGGTGGAGACAATAACAGCCCCGCTCAGCGGCACCTTCTGGGTGAGCGAGAGATGGGCATCCCCCGTGCCCGGCGGCAGGTCCACCACCATGACATCCAGATTGCCCCAGTCCACATCGGTCAGCAGCTGGTTGATTGCGCCCATAACCATGGGGCCACGCCAGATCATGGCGGCTTTTTCGTCCACCAGCATGCCAAGGGAGACGGCACGGATACCCCATGCCTGCACGGGTTGCAGGCGGCCTTCCACAACCTCTGGCTTGCCCGTTGTGCCCAGCATGCGGTGCAGGGAGGGGCCATGAATATCGGCATCCAGCAGGCCGGTTTTCAGCCCTTCCATGCCCAGCCCTACGGCAAGGTTGACTGCGGTGGTGGACTTGCCCACCCCACCCTTGCCCGAGGCCACGGCAATAATGGTTTTAACACCGGGCAGCACGGGGGCATCGGGCGCTGCGGGTGTGCCCCCAAGCGGGCGGTGCCCACCGGCAGCCGGTTGGGCCGCGGCGGGTGCGCTGCGCTGTGGGCGGGTGTTTGGCTCCGGCGCACCTGCGGGGCGGTGCGCGGTCAGGATAAGGGTGGCGCTGGTGATGTTGGGCAGGGTTTGCAGCTTTTGGGCGGCTTCATCACACAGGCCGGACAGCTCGGGCGCCTGCTCGCGCGGGACGGCCAGCGTCAGGGTCAGGCGGCCGGTATCATCCACCATGCAGCTTTCCAGTCGCCCGGCGCTGGCAAGGGAAAGCCCGGTCTGTGGCGTTCTGATGGTCTTGAGAAGGTCCATCAGTGTGTCAGAAGAAAAAGGAGCAGTCTGCGCCAAGGGTCTTGTCCTGTGCCGTGGGGGTTACAACACCGTACTTGGGGGAAGATACGGCAAAGAGGGGCGCGCCGTTGGGGGCGGCCATGGGTTATAACGCCTTTTTTCTGGCACATACAGGGTGGTATGGGTAGAGGAACAGCCGGGGAATAACCAACGGGCGAGGCAGGGCCGTGCCGAAAGGGTAAGATGCAGGCGCACACGGACAAGGCAGGCACGGTACAGGCAACACCCGCCACGGGTGCGCCTGCGCAGGAGCCGGGTGGTGCAGCCGCCCCCACGGTACCAGTGGCAACCCCCACGCGCAGCCGCCGCGACCACAGGATTGACGCCCTGCGGGGTGCCGCCCTGCTGATGATGTTCATAGACCATATTCCCCAGAACCTGCTTAACCGCTTTACCATGCGCAACGTAGGCTTTGCCGATGCGGCGGAGGTGTTTGTGCTGCTGGCGGGCTATGCGTCGTGGCTGGCCTATGGGCGGGGCTTTACCAAATACGGTGTGCTGCCCACCCTGCAACGCCTGTTCAAACGCTGTGTGCAGCTCTACATCGGCCAGACCATTATGGTCATGGCGTATGTGTTTACGGTTCGGGGCTGGCGGCACTTTACCCCTGTTTCGGTCGATTATCTGGAGCCGGAGCTGGCCCATGGTCTGGGCTGGGTCTGGCGGGTGATGATGTTTGACGCCCTGCCCAGCAACCTCAACATCATGCCGCTCTACCTTGTGCTGCTGGGCGGGTTCCCCATTTTTTACCTGCTGATGCGGATCCACCGTTCGCTGGCCCTGCTGCTTTCGGGGGCCTTGTGGATGCTGGTGAACATGGACCCGGGGCTGAATTTTCCCAACTGGCTGGACCCCGATGGCTGGTACTTCAACCCGCTGGCGTGGCAGTTCCTGTTTGCACTCGGGCTGACGGCCTCCGCCCAGACCCAGCAGCGCGGCCGTGACTTCAAACGGGTGCCAGCCCTTGTGGCGCTGTGCTGGGTGTACCTGCTGTTTTCGGCCATTCAGGCATTTCCGTGGGCCCTGTGGGGTCTGCCGGACCTGCGCCCGTTTGGCGATACGCTTGCCCCGGCCAAAAGCTGGCTCTCGCCTTTGCGGCTGCTGGATGTGATGGCCATTTTCTACCTTGTCCAGTCCTCCGAGCCTGCGCGCCGGTGGGCGGCCGAATCGTGGGTAGGGCAGGAACTGGCCCGTGTTGGCCGCAGTTCGCTGGAGGTATTTGTGGTCGGCACCATACTGGACCTGTATGCGCGGCTTATCTTCAGCACCTTTGGGGAGGGCTGGGCCCTGCAGGTTGCGGTAAACGTTGTGGGGCTGGCTATTCTGATCAGCCTTGCCTCATGGCTGGACCGGCGGCGCACACGGGCGCGGGCTGGCCGGCCGGTAGCTCCGGCGGCACCCGTTGCGGCCCCCGGCGCGACACAGGGGTAGGCTATGCTTGCCGTTTTGGTACGCCATGAATAACCTTACCCCCCAGTCTTCGAGAATTGTCCTGTCCCGGCAGAAAGTTGTGTTGTCCATGCGTGTGTCCGTCCGTCTGTTCTGCTCTGTTTCCCTTTCCACCCTGTTGGTGGCGGGCCTTGGGGTGTGTGCCCCGCTGCATGCGGCGGAGGCTCCGGTGCCTGCGGTTGTGGCCGCCGGTGGCCGCGCGCCAGACAGCTTTGCCGACCTTGCGGCCCGGCTGCTGCCTGCCGTGGTCAATGTGTCCACCACCCAGACCGTGCGTGAAGCGGATGCGGAGGAGGATGACGAGGACGACCAGCTCCCCCAGATGCCCAACTTCCCGCAGGGCTCCCCGTTCGAGAAGTTTTTCCATGACTTCATGAACCGCCAGACAGACCCCAACGCCCCGCCAAGGCGGATGCAGGCGCTGGGTTCGGGCTTTATCATCGACCCGACCGGCTACATCGTGACCAATAACCACGTGATCCGCAAAGCAGACCGCATAACGGTAACCTTGCAGGACAACACGGTGCTCAGCGCCCATGCCGTTGGGCATGATGACCGCACGGACCTTGCCCTGCTTAAGGTGGACAGCAAAAAGCCGCTGCCGTTTGTCAGCTTCGGGGATAGCGAACACCGCCGGGTGGGGGACTGGGTTCTGGCCATTGGCAACCCGTTTGGCCTGTCCGGCACGGTTACGGCGGGCATTATCTCTTCACGCGGGCGTAATATTGACCAAGGCCCGTATGATGACTTCATCCAGACCGATGCGCCCATCAACAAAGGCAATTCCGGTGGCCCGCTGTTTGATATGGATGGCAACGTCATTGGGGTGAACACCGCCATTTATTCCCCCTCCGGCGGGTCGGTCGGGATTGGCTTTTCCATTCCCTCCAACGAGGCACGCGGCGTGGTGGAGCAGCTGCGCAAGACCGGCAGGGTCTCGCGCGGGTGGCTTGGTGTGCGTATCCAGAATGTCACGCAGGACATAGCTGACGGGCTGGGCCTGAGCACACCCACCGGCGCGCTGGTGGCCGGGGTGGAAAAAGGTGGCCCGGCCGACAAGGCGGGGCTTAAAACGGGCGATGTGATCCAGAGCCTGAACGGCCAGCCGATTGAGGGTAAGGCCCTGCCGCGCCTGTCCGCCCAGTTGTCGGTGGGCACGCAGGCCAAGCTGGGCCTGTGGCGGCATGGCAAGGTGATGGATGTGCCCGTAACCATAGGCGCTCTGCCCGAAACCCCGGAGGAAGCCCCGGCCAAGCCCGTAACCGCTCCTAAATCCGCGGCCTCTGTCAGCTTTGCGGATTTTGGCTTTACCGTTGGCCCGCTCGATGCGGCCGGGCGGCAGAAGTATAACCTGCCTGCCAGCCTTAAAGGTGTGCTGGTCAGCAGTGTCAAACCCGATGGCACGGCGGCGGACCGGGGGCTGAAGGAAGGGGATGTGATTACCGAGGTCCAGCAGGCCGAGGTGGGAACGCCCGCGGCCCTCAAACAGCGGATCGAGGCCGCGCGCAAAGCCAAAAAGCGTTCGGTCCTGCTTTTGGTGCATGATGCGGATGGCCTGCGCTGGATTCCCTTCCCCCTGAGCGCGGAGGACGCGCCCTGATTGCACTTTTAACGGGCAGGCGCGCGCCCGTGCTGGATATAGGCCGGTATTGCCCATGGCTGGCACGGTGGCTGAGCAACGCCACCGTCTGCCAGACCGTGCGCCTGCTCAGTGCTGTTGGTGTGGCCGGGTTTGTGGCCTGGCTGACCAACCTGCAGGAACCGGGCTGGGCACTGATTACCTCGGTCATTGTGACCCAGAACAGCATTACGGATACAATCTCCAAGGGGCGTGACCAGCTTGTGGGCACGCTTATCGGGGCTACGGTCAGTATTGTGCCCATTACGCTGCTCATGTTTGCGCACTGGCCGCTGTGGGGGGCGTTTACCATTGCGTTTGTGCCGCTGGCCGTTCTGGTATCCTGGAAGCCGGAGGCCCGCATGGGCGTGGTCACGCTTATGGTGGCCATACTGTTCCCCTCCGATAACGACCCCTACCTGCGCCCGATCGAGCGTGTGCTGGCTATTCTGATCGGGGTCGGGGCGGGCACGCTGGTCACGTATGTGGTGCTGCACGAACAGGCCCGGCGCGATGCGTTCCGCAACGCCGCCCTTACGGTGCGCCAGATTGTGGCCATGTTGCAAAAGGCCCGCACGGGGCACGTGGAATGGTCGGTCATTCAGGACATGAATGACGAATGTGCGGCCTCCCTGCGCAAGGTACAGGCCGCGCTGGAAGAGGCCCGGCGCGAACACTGGCGCCCGCTGGATGAGCGCGACCCCATGCTGGCCCGCCTGCCTGCACGGATACGGCAGTTGCAAATGGATGCGCTGGTGGTGGCCCGCGCCATACTGGTGCTGCCCCAGAGTGCTACGGCGGAGGAGCTGGAGCGCGCGGCCAGCGTACGCGCCGGCATGCTGCGTGGATTCCAGTGGATCATCCAGCGTTGTGAGAGCGAGGCCGTGGCCCGCACGGGGGATGAATACCGCATTGCCGCAGAAGTGATGGCCGCCCTGCCGACGGAAAATGAAACGGCAGACCCGATCATACGTTTTGTGGTGGGTATTCTGCTCACGGACCTGCGCCAGCTCATCCAGCTTCTGGGTGAGGATGACAAGGACCGTGCAGCCCCATAAACCACATTGTGGCGGCCAGCCGGTACGCGCCACCGTGGCCCGTTGGCCACGCCCATGCCCGTAGCCGCCACCTTTAGGAACCAGAGGGGCCAACAGCATGACGGCGCAGCATAATCAGGTTGTTCGGGTCCACCATACCGGCGGGCCGGACGTTCTTCTGCCCGAGTTCGTATCCGTACCTCTGCCCCACAGGGGGGAGGTGCTGGTGCGGCAGGAGGCAATTGGCGTCAACTTCATCGACACGTATTTTCGGAGCGGGCTGTACAAGTTCCCCCACCTGCCTGCCATTCCCGGCATGGAAGGGGCCGGGGTGGTGGAGGCCGTAGGGGCCGATGTTGTGGGGCTGAGCGTTGGCGCACGCGTGGCCTATGCCGGGGTGCTTGGGGGGTATGCCCAGTACCGTGTGGTTGCGGCAGACCGGCTTGTGGTTCTGCCCGATGGGATTTCTACCGAGCAGGCGGCTGCGGTCATGCTGCGGGGGTTGTCTGCCCATATGCTGGTCTGGCAGGTCCACAGGGTGCGGCAGGGGGAAAATATTCTGGTCTATGCCCCCGCCGGAGGGGTGGGCCAGCTGTTGTGCCAGTGGGGGAGCTACCTTGGCGCACGGGTTATTGGCGTAACCTCATCGGAGCAGAAGGCGGAAATTGCCCGTGCCTGCGGGGCGGCAGATGTGCTGGTGGGCATGGACAACCTGCCCGACCGTGTGCGCGCGTTAACCAACGGAGCCATGGTGCCCATTGTGTATGACAGCATAGGCCGCGCCACGTTTGAGACCAGTCTGGCCTGCCTTGCCCCCCGTGGGCTTATGGTCAGCTACGGCAATGCCTCCGGCCCGGTTACGGGGGTGGATGTGGGTGTGCTTGCAGCACGGGGCAGCCTGTACCTGACCCGGCCTACGCTTTCCACCTACATTGCTACCCGCCCGGCACTGGAGGCCGCAGCGCAGGAGCTGTTTGCCATGCTTGAGCAGGGTGCGCTCCGCCCCACCATTGGCCAGCGTTTTGCACTGGCCGAGGCCCACAAGGCGCATGAGGCGCTGGAGGCGGGAACAACCCTTGGCAGCACTATTCTGCTTCCATAAGTATTTTGCGCGGCAGGCATGAGGTCTGGCGGTGATTATGCACGCCAGATGGCATGACGTGGCCCACCAATTACGCTACAACAGAACCGGAACGCCCGACCCGTGTTGGGTGGAAACCCATATTGAGGAAGCTCAAGACATGGCAAAATGCCCCAAATCCCCCTGTGCACGTGGTATTCTGGCTCTGGGCCTGATTGCAGCGGTTGTTTATTTCATCCGTAAAAAGAAGTGCTGCGGCTAAGCCCGCGTCGGGCCTGTTCCTGAACGCCCGACACACGGCAAAAACCCGTCTGGTCCGCCCAGACGGGTTTTTTCTTTTGCGGTGGCGGGCTCTGCCACAGGCGCAAACGCGCAACGCAACGCTTTGGCTTGTGTTATGGTGTAGGCGTTGTATCACTGCCAGTAACATATCTGGCCTGGCGCTGTTTGCTTCAGGCTTCTGACGGAAAGGATTGAGAGTGTTGCATCCTCTTGTTTCCCGCTTTTCCTCCAAGGCTGCGGCATCTGTTGCGGCCTGTGCACTCGGTTTTGCGGGGCTGGCCACAATGGCCATGCCAACGGCGGCCCATGCGCAGGCCTCTGTTCTGCTCAAGAGCCAGCAGGCGACCGCTATTGTGGAAAGTGTTGACCGCGAAGCGCGTGAACTGCTGCTGCGTGAAGGCAATGGCCACCTGCTGACCATTGAATACGGCGCTGCCGTAAAGGACGTGCCGCACCTGCACGAAGGTGATGAACTGAAAATCCAGTTCGTGGAAACACTGGGGGTTCTTCCGCACTTTTCGTGATGGGTATCTTGTACTTAGGTTCCGGAACTGGGAAATCCAGAAAGTCGTTCACTTTCATGGATATTCCCCAGTGTCACGCCTTCGGTCTCTTGATCTTCCCCGTTCCCTCGTCGTTCGTCGTGTTGTTGCACTGGACAACAGAGTGGAGATCGAAGTCAGTCTGCGAAAGCGGAGTGCAGTGTGTCCGGACTGTCAGTGCCCGACACGACGCATTCACAGTTTCTATCAGAGAAAACTCGCGGATCTTCCATGGCAGGGCCGTCCAGCCACGCTGATCGTTTCTGTGCCGCGCTTTTTCTGCCAGACGATGCTTTGTCCACGTCGGACGTTTGTCATGCCCCTTGAGGGGATAACCGTGCGTCATGGCAGACAGACCACACGTCTTGCCGATCTTCATTATTATATCGCCCATACCCTGGGCGGTTCCGCTGGAGCACGAATGACCGTGCGCCTGTGTTGCCCCATCAGCGCCGATACTCTTGTCCGCCGTCTTCTCTCACGTGCGCAGAACACCACAAAAGGCATGGCCCGTACACGTGTGGTGGGGGTGGATGACTGGGCATGGCGGCGGGGACATCACTATGGAACGATTGTGGTTGATCTTGAGAAAAATGATGTCATTGACCTCCTGCCAGATCGGGACGCTGATACCCTTGCCCGATGGCTGCAGGTCCATCCCGGTATTGAAATCATTGCCAGAGACCGTGCCGGTGCTTATGCAGACGGATGCCGCAGAGGCGCACCATCCGCTCTTCAGGTGACAGACCGCTGGCATCTGCTGAAGAACCTGTCAGACGCTTTTGTCAGCATTCTGGACCGTTTTACGACAACAGTGAGGACCCTGACACGACAGCTGAACGTATCAACGGCAGTAAGCAAAATATCTGAAACAATCAGAGCGCATCCAGAAGAGGCGCAGGCGGTCGTCAGGTCAGCCTCTGGGGAACGACGTGATATTCTTTTCAAGGAAGCTCTTGCCCTGAAAGCAGAGGGACACAGCATTCAGGCTATCGCCACAACGATCGGGGTAGAGAGAAAAACCGTGCGGCGCTGGTTTCAGCGGGGCCATGCACCACCATGGAAAAGGACGGTTCCGCTACGCAGCATACTCGTGCCTTACGCAGCCCACCTGGAAAAGAGATGGTCCGAAGGATGTCGCAATAGTCGTCAGCTATGGCGGGAACTCCTGGAGCAGGGCTTTGCAGGACAATATGGCACCGTCTGGAAATGGGTGGCGACGCGACAGGGATGTTCCGCGAAACCCGTTCCTTCCGCGCATGTCGTTGCACCTCGGGGACGCAGACTTGCGCGGCTTCTCCTCGCAGAGGATCCGTTATCTGCCGGACAGGAGGGACTGCTGGTTCCTGCCCTTCTGGAAGCTGAACCGCACCTTGCCGTCACACTCTGCTGGCTCAGGAAAATGCAGACCCTGCTCTGTAAAAGGGGTGACACCTGCACGGGAGGCGATCTGAAGGCTCTGCTGGAAGAAGGAAAGACGACGCTGCTGTCACGTCTGATTCCCGCGCTTGAACGGGATGCGGCTGCCATTGAAGCGTCTCTTGTCACACCTTGGACAACCAGCCCGGTTGAAGGACAGATCAGCCGACTGAAAATGATCAAGCGAACCATGTTCGGAAGAGCAGGCTTCGAACTCCTCAGGGCGCGTGTCCTTCAGCCCGCATAATCAAAAAACATCATCACGAAAAGTGCGGAAGAACCACACTGGGCGCGCAGCTTGCTCCTCCGGGCAGCCCCCTGCCCGAATCCACGCTCACCACGGCACGGGGCTTTGTGCATGGTCACCCGCGCGGCATTATTGCGGCCTTTAACCGCGAGCGCGCCCTGATCAAGACCATCGACCTGCCCTCCAGCACCATCTCCTTCACCACGGAGGGGGATGATTCCCTGCACGTGGCAGTGCTGCGCACCAAGGCGATGCAGGACTTCCTGAAAACACTCAAGATTGGTGACGTGGTGGATATTACCCGCGCCGAATCCATTACCTATATCGTGACCAACAAGACCGTGCCGCAGCCTGCGCCCGCAGCCCCCCAGCTTGCCGCTCCGGCGGGGGATGTGGTTGCACCTGCTCCCGCGCAGTAAACGCTGCGTAGCAGACAGGTACGTTTTTTTAAAAGGTGCTTTCCCCCGTGCCGGGTTTTAACCCCTGCACGGGGTTTTTTGTTCCCCCGCCGGGCATACGCATGACCGGTATGGTGCAGAGTGTGCGGGGGGCTTCCCGCACAGGCTTTGCGCGTTAGCCCGGAGCGTTGGGGTAGAGTGCGCGGGCAACCCGCTCCATGGTCAGCCCCTGCACGATAATGGTAAAAACCACCACGCCGTAACAGACGGGCAGGAGCAGGTCGCGCATGTCCCCCGCAGGCAGGCCGAGTGCCAGCGAGACCGAAATACCGCCCCGCAGCCCACCCCATGTGAGCAGGGCCGGAACACGCCCCCTGTCCCATTGCCGCAGATGCACTGGCAATGTGCTGACCAGCACACTCGCGGCGCGCACGGCAATGGAGAGCGGGATAACCGCCAGAGTGAGCACAAACGTGAACAGGCGCGGGGTTATGTCCAGCAGTTCAAGCCCGATCAGCAGGAACAGGAACACGTTCAGAACCTCGTCAATCACTGTCCATGTTGTATCAAGGTTCGTGCGGGCCTCCGTGTGGAGGATGGCGCGGCTGTAGCGTGTGCCAAGGCATAGCCCGGCCACCACAACCGCAATGGCGCCAGACATGCCAAACTGGCTGGCAAGGCTAAAGGTGCCTGTGGCCAGCGCCAGAGATGTCAGCAGGTCAATATGCGGGTCTCTTTGCCCCCGGAGCACAAACAGCGCGGCCCAGCCTGTGGCCAGTCCCAGCAGCCCACCCCCTATGGCCTCGTGGCAGAACCGCACAAGCAGGTCGGGCAGGGTAATGGTGGGGCTTTGCCCCGTTGCCAGCCCGATGGCCACGCCAGAAATCACGACACCCACGCCATCATTAAACAGGCTTTCCCCCGCAAAAATGGCCTGTAGGGGGGCAGGCAGGCCCAGCCTTTTCAGCATCCCCACAACGGAAACCGGGTCCGTGGGGGCCAGAATGGCACCCAGCACAACACACCAGATAAAGGGCACGGGGTGGCCTGCCAGACTAAGCCCGCCCCATGTTGCCCCCGCCATGAACCCCACCGCCAGAATAGTCCCGGCAACGGACAGGGCCGTGACCGAGAGCAGGTGCTTTTGCAGTTGCCCAAGGTCAACCTGCATGGCTCCGGCAAAAAGGAGGAACGAGAGCGCGCCATTGAGCAAGGCATCAGGCAGGTTGACCGCGCCGAGCACCCTGCGCGGAAATGCCTGAAGGTCATAGGCGGGAAACAGCGGGTTAAGCACCATGACCAGCAGGGATGCCAGCAGCGAAAACACCAGAACACCAATGGTGACAGGCATACGCAGCGTGTGGTGGTTGAGAATACTGAACCCGGCAGAAAGGCACAGCAGCAGGGCAAGAAGATCAAGGGTGTTCATGGCCCTTATCGCTGGCTGCTCAGGCGCGGGCCGTCAAGCAAAACCGGAGGTTACCCTGCCCGGTTGTGCCGTTTGTGGCTTTATGGGGGAGGGGGCACAAAAAACCCCCGCAAGGCGCTGCCCTGCGGGGGTTTTTGCGTTGTGCTGCCGGGCCGCGTGTTAGCGCGGGGTGCGGCGGGTCAGCTGGCTTACGTCACGCACCGCGCCACGGGCCGCACTGGTGGTCAGGGCTGCATAGGCCTTGAGCGCGTTGGAGACCACGCGCTCACGCTTGGGCTGCCAGGCCTGATCGCCCAGATCATCCATGCGTGCGCGGCGGTCGGACAGAACGCTGTCCGCCACAGCCACGGACAGGCGGCGGTTGGGAATGTCGATCTCGATCGTATCGCCTTCCTCCACCAGCCCGATAACGCCACCTTCACCCGCTTCGGGGGAGATATGGCCAATGGACAGGCCCGAACTCCCGCCAGAAAAGCGACCATCGGTAATGAGCGCGCATTTTTCGGCCAGCCCCTTGGATTTAAGGTAGCTGGTCGGGTACAGCATTTCCTGCATGCCGGGGCCGCCCTTGGGGCCTTCGTAGCGGATCAGCACCACATCGCCGGGGTTGATTTTGTTGCCCAGAATGGCGGCAACCGCGTCATCCTGACTTTCAAAAATCCGGGCGGGGCCGGAGAATGTTTCCAGCCCTGCGGCAACACCTGCGGTTTTAACAATCGCGCCGTCTTCGGCCAGATTGCCGTAGAGCACGCATAGCCCGCCATCCTGATTATAGGCATGCGCGCCATCGCGGATGGCCCCGTTGGCCTGATCCGTATCCAGCGTTTTGTAGGTGCTGGACTGCGAGAACGCGACCGTGGTGCGTACCCCGCCGGGTGCTGCGCTGAAGAACTCCCGTGCTGCCGTCCGGCTCTCGGCTCCGGGGGCGCGGATGTCCCATTTATCCAGTGCTTCGGGCAGGTTGGCGGCGTGGACCATGTTGACATCACGGTGCAGCAGGCCCAGCCGGTCCAGCTCGCCCATAATGGCGGGAATACCGCCAGCACGGTGCACGTCTTCCATGTGCACATCCGGGCGGGAGGGGGAGACCTTGCACAGATGCGGCACCTTGCGGGAGAGGCGGTCAATGTCCTTCATGGTAAAGGGCACTTCGCCTTCATGCGCTGCGGCCAGCAGGTGCAGCACCGTGTTGGTGGACCCACCCATGGCAATATCGACCGACATGGCGTTCTCAAACGCGGCCATGGTGGCAATGTTGCGCGGCAGCACGGAGGTATCATCCTGCTCGTAGTAGCGGCGGGCAAGGTCCACAATGCGGCGTCCGGCCTCCACAAACAGGTTGCGGCGTGCGGCATGGGTGGCCACAAGGCTGCCGTTGCCGGGCAGGGACAGGCCAAGGGCTTCGGTCAGGCAGTTCATGGAATTGGCGGTGAACATGCCCGAGCACGAGCCGCAGGTGGGGCAGGCGGAGCGTTCGATGGCAAGGGAGTCGGCCTCGCTCACGCCCGGGCTTGCGGCTGCGACCATGGAGGTCACAAGGTCTGCGCGCTGTTCAATGTCATCCAGTGTCACGCGCCCGGCTTCCATGGGGCCGCCGGATACAAAAATGACCGGAATGTTCAGCCGCATGGAGGCCATGAGCATGCCCGGCGTAATTTTGTCGCAGTTGCTGATGCACACAATGGCGTCCGCGCAGTGGGCGTTCACCATGTATTCCACGGCATCGGCAATCAGCTCGCGCGAGGGCAGGCTGTACAGCATGCCGCCGTGGCCCATGGCAATGCCGTCATCCACCGCAATGGTGTTGAACTCGCGGCCAATGCCACCGGCTTCGGCAATGGCCTCGCACACAAGCTGCCCCATATCCTTGAGGTGCACATGGCCGGGCACGAACTGGGTAAAGGAGTTGGCGACGGCAATAATGGGTTTGCCAAAATCGGAGTCTTTTACACCGGTTGCGCGCCACAGGCTGCGGGCACCCGCCATGTTGCGCCCGTGGGTGGTGGTGCGTGATCGGTAGCCGGCCATTATGGGGTCTCTTCTGCTATGGTGCTGGGTAAAGCATCGGGTCGTGGGGTATGCGCGGTGGGTCCACCGGCATGGGCTTGGGCACATTACGCCACATTGTGCTGGCTGTCAGGGCCGGATTATGCAGAAATGGCCGGGCAGGTTCCCGGTTGCCGGGGGCTGAATGCGCGAGGTGCCGGTCCGCTGTCCACCAATGTCCCTGATAACACTACAGTTTTGTGACAAAACTCTGTTTAAAGGGACTTTCATGGGGTCTCCGTGTTGCAGGAGCGCACAGCGTTCAGTATTTCTCGCCCCATCCGGCTGATAGTTCGGAACGGAGAGCAGATGGAAATTCCCGCACGGCAGTCCCTGCCCGCGATGAAACAGGCCCCTTCCCATCAGGGAGGGCAGAAGGGCGACCCCGCCTTCAGGCTTCTGGTAACGGCAACAGGTGTTGGCGTGCTGGTTGTTCTGGGTGCCATTATTGCCGTTATGGTAACAGGTGGCTGGAAGGCGTTTGCAACCTTTGGTCCGGGCTTTCTGGTTTCCGCGGTATGGAACCCGGTCACGCAGCATTTCGGGGCCGCCGCCCCGGTTTTTGGCACCGTTATCAGCAGTGCGCTGGCTCTCCTTGTGGCCGTGCCGCTGGCCTTTGGTACCGCATTCTGGCTGACCGCCCTTGCGCCACCCGCCGCCGCCTCGGTTATTGGCATGGCCGTGCAGCTTCTGGCCGCCGTGCCCTCCATTATCTTTGGCATGTGGGGCTTTTTTGTGGTGGTGCCGGTGGTGGCGCATTACGTGCAGCCCGCTGCCCGCCAGCTTTTTGGCCATGTGCCCGGCCTGTCCGCCCTTGTGGCGGGTGCGCCGTTTGGCACGGGGCTGTTTACGGCAGCACTTATTCTGGCGGTCATGATCACCCCGTCCATTACCGCCGTCATGCGTGATGTGTTCCTGTCCATGCCTGCTGTTCTGCGTGAGAGCGGGTACGGGCTGGGTGCTACCCGGTGGGAGGTCATGCGCCATGTTGTGCTGCCCTGGTCCCGTCAGGGGGTTGTGGGCGGCATTGTGCTGGGCATGGGCCGCGCAATGGGTGAGACCATGGCCGTGACCTTTGTGATCGGGGATAGCAACCACATTGGCTGGTCGCTGTTTGCACCGGCCAACACCATTGCCTCGCTGATCGCCCTTGAATTCCCCGAAAGCCCGGCAGGGAGCCTCAAGCTGGCTTCCCTCATGGCGCTGGGGGCCATTCTTATGGCCATCTCCTTTGTAACACTCTGGTTCTCCCGCTGGCTGCTGGCCCGTGGCGAACAGGCAGCAGGACGTTGAGGATGAAGGCGAACAATACCCTCATGCGGGCTGACCGCTCCGCCTCGCTGCTCTGGCGGCGCCACATGTGCGACAAGCTGGCCACGGGCCTGAGCTGGCTGGGCATGCTGATCGTGGTGTTCATGCTCGGCTCCATTTTGTGGACCCTGTTCAAAAATGGCCTGGCGGGCATGAGCGTGCACCTGTTCACCCTGTCCATGGCAGCGCCGGGGCAGCCCGGTGGGTTGGCCAACGCCATTATGGGCAGCATTATCCAGACCGGGCTTGCGATTCTGATCGGTGCGCCGGCAGGGCTGATGACAGGCATCTATCTGGCCGAATACGGGGCTGGTAGCCGCATGGCGCGCATTGTGCGCTTTGTGTCGGACATGCTGCTCTCTGCCCCTTCCATCCTGATCGGCCTGTTCATTTACATGATGCTGGTTGTCCCGTTCGGGCACTTTTCCGGTTTTTCGGGGGCTGTGGCGCTGGCCATTCTGGCCATGCCTATTGTGGTCCGCACGACCGAGGACATGCTGCGCCTTGTGCCTGTTGCCATGCGTGAGGCAGGCATTGCGCTGGGCGCGCCCAAATGGCGGGTTATCCTGTTTATCTGTGTGCGTGCCGTGCGTGCGGGTATTATGACCGGCGTGCTGCTGTCCATCGCCCGCGTTGCGGGGGAGACAGCCCCCCTTCTGTTTACCTCGCTGGGCAATTCCGAATGGTCGCTTGACCTCGGGCGCCCCATGGCCAGCCTGCCCGTGGCCATCTACCAGTATGCCGGCTCTGCTTATCAGGACTGGATGCAGCAGGCATGGACCGGCGCGCTGCTGGTGACACTGGGTGTGCTTATTATCAATATTGTAGTGCGGGTCGGAACCCGCGGAGGACGGTCATGAGCGTAGAGGTTCCCGTAAAAGCGACAGGCATGACCCAACCGCTGGACAGCGCCACCACAAGCAAGGACGCACCGCACCCTGTAGCCATGCAGGTCCGGGGGCTGAACTTCTATTACGGCACGTCCCACGCGCTGCATGACATCTCGCTCGACTTCCCCGAGCGTAGTGTTACGGGCATGATCGGCCCTTCAGGCTGTGGCAAATCCACCCTGCTGCGTGTGCTCAACCGGATGTACGACCTGTACCCCGGCCAGCGCGCCACGGGTGAGGTGATCTTTGATAAGCAGAACATCCTCAATTCGGGGGTGGACCTTAACGTTCTGCGCTCGCGCATTGGCATGGTGTTCCAGAAGCCCACGCCATTCCCCATGTCCATCTATGACAACATTGCTTTTGGCATCCGCCTGCATGAGCGTGTCTCCCGCTCCGAAATGGACGGACGGGTAGAGGATGCCCTGCGCCGCGTGGCCCTGTGGCCAGAGGTACAGGACCGGCTGAGCGCTTCGGCCACGGCCCTGTCCGGTGGGCAGCAGCAGCGCCTGTGCATTGCCCGCACCATTGCCGTACGCCCCGAAGTGATCTTGCTTGACGAGCCAACCAGTGCGCTGGACCCGGTTTCCACCGCCCGGATCGAGGAACTGCTCGACGAGCTTAAAACCGAGTTCACCATTGCCATTGTCACGCATAACATGCAGCAGGCTGCCCGCTGTGCGGACCAGGTGGCGTTTTTCTACATGGGGCGCCTGATCGAAGTGGACAGCACCGCCCGTATGTTCACCACCCCGCGTGAACAGCAGACGCAGGACTACATTACAGGCCGCTTCGGCTAAACGCCGAGCACAGGGCACGGAGGAAAGCGTTATGGGCAACGAACCCGCACATACCATTACCCGCTACGATCAGGAGCTGGACCGGCTGCGTGGCATTGTGGCGCGCATGGGTGGTCTGGTGGAGCGGCAGACCGCTCAGGCCATTGCCGCCGTGGTGAACCAGAATGAAGAAGCCGCTCTGGAACCCCCGGAGCTGGACCCCGAAGTGGACGCGCTGGAGCGTGAGGCCGAAATGCTGGCTATTCGCATTCTGGCCCTGCGCGCACCCATGGCGGTGGACCTGCGCGTGATTGTGGCCGTGCTCAAAATGAGCGGCGACCTTGAGCGGATCGGGGATTACGCCTCCTCCATTGCGCGCCGTGCTGGCAAGGTGGAAGTGCTGGACGGGGCGGTTTCCTTCAGCGCTCTGCGGGCCATGGCGCGTCTGGTGCAGGAAAACCTGCACATGGCCGTGGAATCCATGGTCGAGAACGATGCCGAGCGCGCGCAGGAAGTGTGGAAGGCCGATACGGCGGTGGACGAACTGTACACCACCATGTTCCGCGAACTGGTGACCTACATGATGGAAGACCCCCGCAAGATCGGGCCGTGCATCCATCTGCTGTTTGTTGCCAAAAACCTTGAGCGGATCGGGGACCACGCCACCAATATTGCCGAGCGTGTGTACTATGCGGTTACGGGGGAAATGCTGCCATCCGTTCGCCCACGCGGCGGTGCGGCCCGTACCAATGTTGAACAGCCTGAATAAGCCAGCCCCCGGCAGGGGCGGGCACTAACACCGCAGGGTTTGCCGCAGGATCGGGCATTTTGGCTTTAAAAGGTCAGGGTGCCCGTTTTTGTTGGCACCACCGCATGGGCTTCAGGCCTGCGGGGTTTTTGGCCCCAGCGCAAAAAACGTATGGTGCAGCCCTTCGGCCAGCCCAATGGGCCGTACCCCCAGCGTGGTCTGCATGGGGGTAATATCAAAATTCTTGTTTTCCAGCAGGCGGCGGATTTCGTCCGGGCCAATGCGGGGCAGGCCGGGCACGCAGGCACTTAGCTTGGCAAGGGCCATCAGCAGGCCTGCTGGCACGGGTATGGTCGGGCGTGGCGCAAGCCCTGCGGCTGCACCCACCATGGCGGCAAACTGGCGGTAGGGCACGGCATCTGCGCCTGCAATAACCAGACTGTGCGGGCCATCCCATGCTTTGTTCAGGGCGGCCAGAATGCAGGCGGTTACATCCCCCTGCCAGATGGGCTGCACCAGAGCGCGCCCCCCACCGGGCAGGGGCGTAAACGGGAGCAGGCGCAGCACGGCGGCCAGCCGCTGTACGGTGTTCTCGCCCTGTGCGCCGTAAATCATGGTGGGGTGCAGGATTACGCCTGAATGGCCAGAGGCCAGCAGGGCCTGCTCCCCCAACAGCACGCCCTTGCCGTGTGCATCCGGCCAGCGGGTGAACTTGCGCGTGCTGCCAAGACACACAAGCCTAGCTGTGGCGGGGGCCGTAGCCAGCAGTGCGGGAATATGGCGGGCATGGGCTGTGCAGATAATACGCGTTGCATCAGCCAGTGCGGCGCGCAGCGGGCCGGTTGGGCCGCTCAGGTCCGCAATACGGGGGGTGGGCAGGCCGGTGGCGCGGGCGGGGTTGCGTATAACGGGCACAACGGGTGTGCCCCGCAGGGCCAGTGCCTGACACACCGCCCGCCCCGACCGGCCGGATGCGCCAATAACATGCACGGGGTGCGGGGGTGTCTGGGGGGAGCGCATGGTGTGTGCCTGCTGGCTGCTCGGGTTATGCGGCGTTAGTGCGCCTGAACGGACAGCCCGATTTTTTGTGCCAGTTCGGGCATGGAGGTCAGCTCACCCAGCGAGGCGGCAACCAGCATGAGCGGCATGGGCTGCACGGGCTTGAGGGTGATGCTCAGGGTCTGCTTGCCGGGGTTGGCCAGCCAGTGGAAGAAGCTGGCAAAGGCGGGGTTCTGCGCCGTGGCGGACTGGGCCTGTACATAGGCCAGCAGGCCTTGCGGTGGCAGGCCGCGGGCTGCGGCAATGGCCCCAAGAGCTTTGGGGACCAGCCCGTGGTCTATGTAATCGAGCGAGAGCGAGATCACCTGCATGTCCGTATTGCTGTCCACCAGCACGGAGGCGGATGTTGCCTGCCCGAGTTCGCCATGAATATGCAGCCGTCCCATGTTGGCGGAATCGATGCTGAGGGTTTCCAGATGCAGCGCGCCTGTTTTGGGGGTGTGCGTGTCATTGAGCACCACATTGCCCACAAAATGGTCATACCCGAGTGAGGGCATCCAGCCCATGTTGGGCACGTTCGGCCAGAGCTCCAGCCCCTGTATGCTGGAGACTTCCTGCTCCGTGGACTCGGTATGGGTTGCGTGGGACAGCACACGCTTTGCCCGTATGAGCGGGGTGGTACCATCCATGCTCAGCTGGTCAATGGTGATGTCGCGCGTATTGGCATGGGTGGTGTAGGGCGCGCCCGTGGTCAGGGTTTTGTACAGGTCGGCAAGGGCAACGCCATCCACGTTAATGGATTCGGCCTTTATATGGCGCGGCGGAGCAACATCGGTGGAAAGCTGCACGTTGCGTGCCTGCAGGTGCGATGTTTCGTTCGCGCCAAAATCGTCCATGCTGGCGCTATCGGCTGAGAGGTCGGATTGCAGGGCGCTGACAAAACCGTGCAGGCCGGTTGCCTGTGCGTGGCCGATGCTCAGGGTCTGCACACCGGGGGCGGTGGGGTCCTCGGCCTTGGTGGGCAGGGCCAGATCGTCCATTTCCATGGTTTTCAGGTGCAGGCTGCCTGCGGGGTCTGCAAGCTGGAAGTTACGGAAGCTCAGGTGGTGAATCCGGGTAACGTCGGAATCCTGCGTGTCGGGCTTGGTCAGTTCCGCCTCATCGGCGGTCATGGTTTCCGGCCCCTGACGGAACACCAGGCCACTAAACCGCACGCTGCGGCCCAGCAGGCCGGGCTTGGCCCGCGTGTAGGTGAAGGAGACATCCGGCCCCAGCGCCTGTTTGAACCGCTCGATCCCTTTATCAACCATCACACGTTCTGCGTGGTGGGCGCCAAACCATGCGATCCCGCCAAGAATGGCAATGCCGGAGACCGTGACAAGAACGTTCTTCTTCACGCGTTGGAAATCCTGCTGTTTTCACCACAGCCTTCAGCTTTAGTGCATGCGGGGGTGGGGGGCAAGCGGCGCCACGGTAACATGTTACCTAGAGAAAACTGCCTGAAAATACGGTCATTAACTGCAATACCTCTTGACTGCCCGTGCGCCACCCATCATAACGCGCCATCAATACGTAACTGTTCTCATATGGAATCAGTGTCATGAAGACCACCCTCTCGCTGAAGCCCGCGGAGGTGACGAAGAACTGGATCCTGATCGATGCCGAAGGTCTCGCTCTGGGTCGTCTCGCCGTCATCATCGCCACGCGCCTGCGCGGCAAGCACAAGCCTCAGTTCACACCGCATGTTGACTGCGGTGACCACGTTGTTGTCATCAACGCCGAAAAAGTGGCGCTGACCGGCAACAAAGCGGACCAGAAGCTTTTTCATTACCACACCGGCTATGCCGGCGGTATCAAGACCCGCACGGTCTCGCAGCGCCTGAACGGCAAGCACCCCGGCCATCTGGTCGAAAAGGCAGTTGAACGCATGATCACGCGTGGTCCGCTCCAGCGTGAGCAGATGCGCAACCTGCATGTGTATGCTGGCGCTGAACACCCCCACGGTGGTCAGACCCCCCAGGTGCTTGACGTTGCGGCGCTGAACCGCAAAAACGTCGTTAACGCTCAGAAGGGCTGAGACAATGTCTGAAACTCAGGAACGCACAGGCACGCTGGCCGATCTGAAGACCGTTGCACCGGTTCTGGCCGATTCCGCTCCGGTTTACGAAGCAAAGCGTGACGCACAGGGCCGCTCCTACGCCACAGGCCGCCGTAAGGATGCCGTGGCTCGCGTATGGATCAAGCCGGGTAAAGGTGAAGTCACCGTTAACGGCCGTCCGGTTGTTCAGTATTTCGCACGCCCAGTGCTGCGCATGCTGCTCACCCAGCCTTTCCTCGTATCCGATCGTTACAACCAGTTTGACGTGGTCTGCACCGTAACCGGTGGCGGTCTGTCCGGTCAGGCTGGTGCGGTTCGCCACGGTATCAGCCGCGCGCTGACCCACTACGAACCCGAACTGCGCAGCATCCTCAAGGCTGCTGGCTTCCTGACCCGCGATTCGCGTCAGGTTGAACGTAAAAAGTACGGTCGCGCAAAAGCACGTCGTTCCTTCCAGTTCAGCAAGCGCTGATCCGGTTCGGACTTCGGTTTTTCGTTCGGCAGACGGGCGGGGGGATTTTGGTCCCCCCGCCCGTTTTGCGTTTGGGGTCTGCGGGAGTGGTTGTGCCCTCTACGTGGGCCAGCCCTTGCAGCCTTGGGGCTGGACCGGGCTAGGGCGCGTGCCCGGCCCCCGTATGTTTGATGGGGCGGGCGTTACGTGCCCTCTGGCTCAGGGAGCCAGAAAGGTGCGAACATCGCGCGCAAGGGCTGCACGGCTGTCCGGGCGGGTGTAGAGCATGTGCCCACCGGGATAAACATGCAGGCCAATACGGCTGCGGCCCACGGGAATATGCTCCGCCACCCAGCGGGAGGAAGCATAGGGGCACACCAGATCATACGCGCCGTTGGCAATAAACACCCGCAGGGTGGGGTTAAGGGCCAGCAGGCGGCGCAGGGTGGGAATGGGGCGTACAATAGGGGCGTTTGTGTCGCGGTAGTCCCATGCCTGGCTTATGGCGTAGTTGAGCAGGTTGTAGCTTAGTTCTGTCTGGTAGCGCAGTTCGGTGGTGGCATAATGCTCAAAGGCGCTGCCATAGGCGTGGCCAAACCCGTCCAACGTGGGTTCGGGGCTTTCCCCATTATCCACCCCTTCGGGGAAGGGGTCGGCAATGGATAATGTGGCGTCATACAGCGAATACAGGCGGCCATCGCGGCTGCGTATGTCGTGTGCCTCTGGCCGGGGCATGCCGCGCTGCTTGGCAATAATGTCCTGCTCAATGCCGGTATGGTTGGCAACGGCCTCGTAAAAATCTTCCGCATCATCACCCGTGGGGGGCGTGCCTGCCAGTGTGCTCAGGTATGGCCCCATGGCGTACTGGTATGCCTTGTCCAGATGCTGGGCGGTGTTTTCAGGGGTCAGCTTGTGCTGGAGAGCCAGATTTGCGGCCTCAAGCGTGGGCAACACAAAAGCTTCGGCCAGAATGTCGTTTTCCGTATCCAGCAGGGTCATGTCCAGTGCGGGGGAGACCATGATAATGCCGTTGAGCAGAATGTGCTGGTCCTCGGCCAGCGCATTGGCCACCTCTATGGCCCGCAGGCCGCCATAGCTTTCCCCCGCAAGGTAGCGGGGGGAGGTCAGGCGTTTGTTGGCATTGGCCCAGAGCTGAATGGCCTTGGCAAAGGTTTTGGCATCCTGTTTGACGCCATAAAACTGCTTGTCCGCCTGTTTGGGGTCGGTCGGGACTGACCAGCCCGTGCCCGGTGCATCCAGAAAAACCAGATCGGCAGCCCCCAGCCAGCTTTCGGGGTTGGGTTTGATCTGTGCATTGGCGCCATCGGCTGGGTTGCCTGTGGGAAAATCAAGCATGACCGGGCCAGCCGCCCCAAGGTGTAGGTAGGCGGTACCCGCGCCGGGGCCACCGTTAAAAAAATACACAACCGGCCTGTGTGCAGGGTCCGCCCCATCACGCGTGTAGGCGGTATAGAACATGCGCGCTGTGGGTTTGCCGGTATCGTCACGCAGGGTCAGTGTGCCTGCTGTTGCGGTGTAGGTCATTTTTTGCCCGCCAAAGGTCCCGTTATGGTGGGTGACCGAATCCTTGGGCAGCAGGGCGGCTGCGTCATGGAAGGTATCGGGGGCATCGGGGGTCTGGGCGGGCTGGCCTGCCTCGGCCCGGGTGGGGGCGGAGGCTGTAGCCGCCAGTGCGGATGTGGTGGACAGGCAAAGGGCAAGGCAGAGGGGCAGACCGGGCCACAGGCCAGCGCGGGCGCGGGTGGGGTTGTAAGGTGCTGGGCGTGTGGTCACGGCTGTATCTTCCTTTGCAGGCTTTTGCTCGGGAGCCATGCTGCTTGTGCAAACGTGTTCCTGCAAGGGTGGGCTGGACTATTTTTTGCCCCAATCCCATGTCTTACACATAACCGATGTTCGCACTGTGAGGGTGTGGAACACAGGAAAGGAATATTTATGCTCTCTATTCGGAAAATTGCGCTTCTTGGCCTGCCTCTGTTTGCCTTTGCTGGTACGGCATCTGTTGCGCATGCCGATCCGTGCCTGTCCCTGAGTGGCTGTGTCCAGCAGGGTGTGAACAATCAGGTGGAGTCCGCCAAAAACGCAGGCAACCAGTTTACGTCCGGTGTGCGCGACCAGGCCAAGCAGCGCTGGAACAGCGCAACCGAAGCCGAGCGTGAAAAACTGCTGGCCAAGGGCGGCGCGCTGACCAGCAAGGGCGCGAATGCTACGGAAAAACTGAACAACGCGGAAAAAACCGTTAAAGAACGCTGGAACAACGCCAGCACGACCGAACGGCAGAAAATTCTGGCCCAGCGCGACAAGCTGACCAACGCCACCAATAACGTGACCAATGCGGAAAAAAATGTGAAGGACCGTTGGAACAACGCGTCCGAAAGCACCAAAAACGCATGGAAAAGCAAAAAAGACCAGCTTAAGTCGGATGTGAACAACGCCACCACCCTGCCGTCCATTCCCTCCCTGTAAGGGGAGGCTGGCTGCGGGCCTAAGCGTATCAGGTCACAAAAGAAAGGCTGCTCCCTAACCGGGGGCAGCCTTTTTTGTAGGCCCCCTCTTCAACCGAAGAAGGGGGCGCGCAATTTACTTGCGCTTGCGGGAGGATGCACCGCTTTTGCCAGCCGGTGGGCCTTTGCGGTCAAAATTGGCACGGCCTTTTGGCGGGCCACGGCGTTCGCCAAACGGGGGGCGGCCACCACCTGCACCAGACGGACCTTTGCGGGGTGCTGCTGCGGGTTCCACGGTCATTTCATCCGCATCGGCAGCGGCTGCGCAGGCGGCAAAGCGCTCGGCCTTGTCCTGTGCGATTTCAACCAGTGTGTGGTCGTTTACAATGCGGATTGCACCAATATCCTGCTTTTTAATGCCGCCCAGACGGCACAGAACAGGCACCAGCCATTTGGGGTCTGCCCGGTCTGCCCGGCCGACGGAAAGGCGGAACCAGCTCCCGTTCATGTCGGGTGCGCGTTCACGCGGCTCGCGCGGGGGGGCGTTTTCGTCCCGTGGGCCGCGGGTGCGGGTGGCGTCAGGCGTAATCACGCGCAGCTGTGCGGGTTCGGGCAGGCTTTTGCGCCACAGGCCCACAAGGGCGGTGGCAAGCTGCTCAGGCGTATGCTCGGCCACAAGGCGTGCGGTGAGCGCCTGAATGTTCTCGTTCTCCGAAGGGGGGAGCGAGAGGAAGTGCGCGCCCAGAAGGCGCTCGGCATCGGCCTCGGCAATAGCCTGCGGGGTGGGGGCACCGCTCCATTCTGCCGTAACCTTGGCAGCCTGCAACAGGCGTTCGGCCAGACGGCGGCGTGAGGGCGGAACCAGCAGAACACAGGTGCCCTTTTTGCCCGCACGGCCCGTACGGCCCGAGCGATGCAGCAGGGTAGCCGGGTTGGACGGCAGGCTGGCATGGATAACCAGCCCGAGGTCCGGAATATCAATGCCGCGCGCGGCCACGTCGGTTGCTACGCAAACGCGGGCCTGACCGTGGCGCAGGCTTTCAATGGCGCGGGTGCGCTCGTTCTGGCCCAGATCGCCCGAAATGGCGACAGAGGCAAAACCGCGCTCGGTCAGAATGCTCTGGAGTTGGCGCACGGCCTCACGCGTGTGGCAGAACACAATGGCAGAGGGGGATTCAATCAGGCGCAGCACGTTAACCACGGCGCGGGCCATGTCGCCCTGATCCACCAGTACGCCACGGTAGGTAATGTCGGTATGGGCGGCGTTGGGGCCAACCGTATCCACGCGCAGGGCATCATGCTGGTAGCGTTTGGCAAGGCCTGCGATTTCCCGCGCGATGGTGGCGGAGAACAGCAGGGTACGGCGGTCCTTGGGGGTGGCGTCCAGCAGGGTTTCCAGCTCATCGCGGAAGCCGAGGTCGAGCATTTCGTCTGCTTCGTCCAGCACGGCGGCCTTGAGCTGCGACAAGTCGAGGTTACCGCGCTTGAGGTGGTCGCACAGGCGGCCGGGCGTGCCTACAACAATGTGGCAGCCAGCGGACAGGTGGCGGGCTTCCGTGCGGGGTTCCATCCCCCCTACGCAGGACACGATCCGTGCGCCGGTTTTGGCATAGAGCCATTCCAGCTCGCTGCGGACCTGAAGAGCCAGCTCGCGCGTGGGGGCAATGACCAGCGCCATTGGTGCGCCAGCAGGGCCGCAGCGGTCCGCGCCGTTAAGGAGTGTATCTGCAAGGGAAAGGCCAAAGGCGACCGTTTTACCCGAGCCCGTGCGGGCGGAAACCAGAAGGTCGCGGCCTTTGGCATCATCCGCCAGAATGGCGGCCTGAACAGAGGTCGGGGCTTCAAACCCGCGCGCGGCCAGAGCCTGGGCGAGCGGGGCGGGAGCATTTTGGAAAGGCATATAAAGAGGTCCAGACAAACAGGTATGAGAGAGGGAATAAAGCGTCCTGTCCGGAAAGACCTCTCTCTCGTGCCGGGGGGATGTACTGCTGACCCGCAGTGCCCCGGCAACCTGTAAAAGACATCCTTACTGGAAGGGTAGGTAACGGAAATCCATAAAGAGTTCGCTCAGGCTGGTGTCTGGCGCGCCACCGTTGCCCTCCCACGCATGAATGCGCGAATAGGCAAGCTGCACACCAGCTTCCACCGTACCATAACGGCCTTTAAGGAAACGATACCACGCTCCGATTGTGGCTTCCATAACACTATGGATGTTACTGCCAGCCGCACAATTACCACTCAGCTCGGTATAGCACCCCGTGTTGTTATAGGCAGGGTTGCCGTAACCGTAGGCTTGACCACCTTCCGAGAAGTAGCTGCGACCGGCCTGTTGGTAGCCAAAATAGCCATACACGTCAATGAGCGGGTTGGGGTGGGCGATAATTCCCGCCGTGCCCTGTAGGGAGAACAGGGGCGAGGGCGCACCATTGGCCCTGAGCGTGGCATCGGGCAGCAGCACGGAGCCGTAGCGGCCAATGCCATAACCCGCCAGCCCTGCCAGCCGCACTTCCACCTTGTGCGGAATAACCGGCAGAATCATGGACCCACCGCCACCACCACCCACGGCGGTATGGTTTTTGCCCGCCCCAAGGGTGGAAACACGGTCATGCGGGAAGTGGAGAATCCCCTCCACTTCGTAATGGCCCCAGTGCGGGTCCCAGGCGATCTTGCCGATCACATCGGGGGCAATTTCGTTGGGGAACAGGGCATCGTTGGTCAGGCCTGTGCCGCTGGACCCCACGGTAACGGTCTGCCCGCCGGGCATGATCACCTGCCCGTCCGATGTGCCGTTGCGGAAGGAACTGGTGCTGTACAGCGTTGCCGAGTTTTCAATCGAAAGGCCGGTCCACAGGCGGTGGCTCAGGAAGTCCTTTACAAAGCGGAACTGGAGTTGCCGCGCCCATGTCTGCCCTGCCAGCATGGAGGATTCTATGGTTTCAGGCAGGCTTTCCTGGCGGGGGATAATCCCTACGCGGCCGGGGGTGAGCATGCTCCACGCCTGCCCGGCAAGGAAGTGGAAGTTCTCCTTGCTGTTGTCATACGCAAGGTAGGCCTGACGCATGCGGAAGGCGTAGCTGTTGCTCTCATACGCATCGGTGGTGGCGGCACCCGCGCCAAAGTCCATTTCGAACACGCCGGAAATGGTGGAGTATTTGTCAATATTCCCACGCGCCATAAGCGAGAGGCGGCTGTAACGCGCGCTGCCCTCAAAGTTGTCGGTATGGTAGCGCGGTTCGTTCTTGAACGGTGTGTCCTGCCAGAAGTTGAAGGTGCCGCTGGCGGTGTGGCGGTTGCTCTCCACGGCCGAAGCATCAATAAACCCACCAAGGATCAGGGTAACGGGGCCGATGTGGAATACGCCGTGGTCACCCAGTGCACCTGCCGCCTGTGCGCCCGCCGTCTCGCGCGAGTGGGGGCCAACGCCGTTTTCCGCCAGACGGGAGATCACGTCTTCCGCGCGGTGGCCAACAACGGATTCTACGGTTGGGATGTCATCCGCGCTGCCAAACACGGGCTGGGCGTCCGGCCCGCCGGTATGGAAGTGCCCGCTGCCGCCAAGGTGGTGGACTCCGGGTTCTTCCTCATGGTCGGCGGAGTGTACGGCAATGCCGGCCTCGCGGTCGGCGTCATCCATGCTGGCAATCTGGTGGGTGGCCAGTCCGTGATGGGCCGCGGCACTCCCCGCATGGGCAACCGAGCGGTGCGCGGCAATCTGCTTTTGCACGCTTACCAGAGCTTTCTGCAAAGCCCGCTGTTCGGACTGGATGCGCGTAATCTGCTGTTCCAGCGCATCAAGCGCGGCTTCGTCCCCTGCGGCCATGGCTGGCGTGCCAAGGCACAGCAGCAGCGGGCCGGAGGCCAGCATTGTGCCCATACACAGGCTGGCTTTCATGCAGTGCGCCCAAGAGGCGTGCAGGGACTTAAAGATGCGCATGCTCTCTTCATTTTCTGGCAAGTGTTACGCGGGAACCTGTTTTGATCAGAACCATTTTAGCCCCCCCTTAGTAAAGAGAGACATGCTTAAAAAATAATTTCAGAACAAACGCGCTTGCCGTTAAAGAAGGCGCAATAGAGTTTGAAAAAAACAGAGCATTGGGGAAAAGGAAGTCTTTATGGCCAGAATGATCCACAGCATGCTGCGTGTGCTGGATGAACAGAAATCTGTTGCCTTCTACGCCAATACGCTGGGGCTTGCCCCGGTCGGGCGCTTTGAGTTTGACAGTTTTACACTGGTCTATCTGGCCAATGACGAGCAGAGTTTTGAGCTGGAACTCACCATCAACCACGGCCGCACGGAGCCTTATGCTCTGGGGGATGGCTATGGGCATCTGGCGGTTTCGGTGGCGGATGTGGTGGCTGAGCACGCGCGCATGCACGCAGCAGGCCACCCGGTTACGCCGGTTAAAACCCTGCAGCACGAGGGCACGGTGATCGGGCAGTTCTTCTTCCTGACCGACCCGGACGGCTATAAGATCGAGGTGCTCCAGCGCGGCGCGCCGGGCCGCTTTATCTAACCCCACCTGGCGCATACAGGCCGGGACAGCAGGGGCCGCGCCATGCTATGCCTTACGGGCCAGTACAGCGCCTACCCGTGCGGGTGGGGCATGGCATCCCGGTCTGAATTGGCATATAAGGCGCGCAATGCTGACCTCTTTTTACAAAATGCACGGTCTGGGGAATGATTTTGTCATCCTCGACGAGCGGACGGGCGACCTGCCCCTTACCCCCGGCCGCATTGCAGCTCTGGCGCACCGCCGCCGGGGTATTGGCTGCGACCAGCTTGTAACCCTGCGCGCGCCCACGGCGGATGGGGCAGATGTGCTTGTGCGCTTTTTCAACCCCGACGGGTCGGAGGCCGGGGCCTGCGGCAATGCCTCGCGCTGTGTGGCCGATCTTGTGTGGCGCTGTAGCGGTAATGCAACACCTGTGCTGCAAACCCGCGCAGGCGTGTTGCCCACCAGCAGAACCCCCGACGGGCTGATTACGGTGGACATGGGCGCTCCACGCACCCACTGGCAGGATGTGCCACTGGCCATGGCGGTGGATACACTGCACCTGCCCTTGCCGGGTGATCCGGCGGCGGCTTCCATGGGCAATCCGCACGCCACGTTTTTTGTTTCCGATTTTGGTATGGTGGCGCAGGGGCATGCTCTGGAGCACGACCCCATTTTTCCCGAACGTGCCAATATCGGTTTTGCCCGCATGGACGGGCCGCACCACATGCGCCTGAAGGTGCATGAACGGGGTGCCGGCGTGACCGAGGCCTGCGGGTCCGGTGCATGTGCCGCCGTGGTTAATGCCGTGCGGCGTGGCCTTGCCGCACGGACCTGCACGGTGGAACTGGATGGCGGCACCCTGCACATTGTCTGGTCCGAGCAGACGGGCCATGTACTCATGACCGGCTCCGCCACCACAGCTTTTGAAGGGACGGTCGATCTGGCCGCCTATCCATCATGACCACCCGGCCAGAAATCCTGACCTTCGGCTGCCGCCTGAACACGTGGGAGAGCGAGGTCATGCGGGACCACGCGCAGGGGCTGGGCAATGTGATCATTGTCAACACCTGCGCGGTTACGGGGGAGGCAGAGCGGCAGGCAAGGCAGGCCATCCGCCGCGCACATCGTGAAAACCCCGATGCCCGCATTGTCGTGACCGGCTGCGCCGCCCAGATCCACCCCGAAAACTGGTCCACCCTGCCCGGCGTGACCCGCGTGCTGGGGAATGAGGAAAAACTGAAGGCCGAAAGCTGGTCCCCCGCGGCACTGGCCGAGCCTGTAGCCGTATCCGACATTATGGCGGCAAGGGAAACGGCCGCTCATCTGGTCACCGAATTTGCAGGCCGTACCCGTGCGTTTGTGCAGGTTCAGCAGGGGTGCGACCACCGCTGTACCTTCTGCATTATTCCCTTTGGGCGCGGGCCTTCGCGCTCCGTGCCGGTTGGGGCCGTGGTGGAGCAGGTGCGCGCACTGGTGGGGGCTGGCTACCGCGAGGTGGTGCTGACCGGGGTGGACATGACCTCCTGGGGCACGGACCTGCCGGGCAAGCCCGTGCTGGGGCAGTTATGCCGCCGTGTGCTGCGGCTGGTGCCCGAGCTGGAGCGGCTGCGCCTGTCCTCGGTTGATCCGGTGGAAATTGATGAGGACATCTGGCAGCTGCTGGAGGCCGAGCCCCGGTTCATGCCGTATCTGCACCTTTCCCTACAGGCCGGGGCGGACCTTATTCTCAAACGCATGAAGCGCCGCCATCTGGTGGAAGATGCCGCCCATGTTGTGGCGCGCGCCAGAAGCCTGCGGCCCGATATTGGTATTGGTGCCGACCTTATTGCCGGGTTCCCCACTGAGGATGACGCCCTGTTCGAGCAGACGCGTGCCTTTGTGGCAGACATGGCGCTGCCTTACCTGCATGTGTTCCCCTACAGCGAGCGTGAGGGAACCCCGGCAGCGCGCATGCGTGCGGTGCCCGTGCCCCAGCGCAAGGCGCGTGCAGCCGCCCTGCGTGCGGTGGGGGCCGCATCTGCGGCGCGGTACTATGCAAGCCTGCTGGGCCAGCCCCAGCGTGTGCTGATGGAAACCCCCACAACAGGACATAGCGAGCAGTTTGCACCCGTCCGCCTGAGCGGGGCCGAAGCCTCGGTCGGGGATATTCTCTCCCTTCTGCCCATCGCGGTGGAAGAGGGCGGGCTGGTGGCGGAAAGGATCTAGAATGGCGCTTGGTTTTTTCTCTCGTCTCAAGGAGGGGCTGTCCCGCTCCACCCAGAAGCTGGGTGGCGGGCTTACGGGTATTTTTACCCGCCGCAAACTGGATGACGAGGCGCTGGAGGAACTGGAGGAACTGCTCATTACCGCAGACCTTGGCCCCGGTGTTGCGGAAAAGGTGATTGAGACTTTTCGATCCAGCCGCTTTGGTACCGAAGTCACGGATGAGGAAATCCGGCTGGCTCTGGCCGAAGAAATTGCCCGGATTCTGGAGCCGGTAGCCGTACCGTTTACCCCCGACCCCGCCCACAAACCGCACGTAGTGCTGGTTGTGGGGGTTAATGGCGTGGGCAAAACAACCACCATTGGCAAAATGGCCCGCTTTTTTTCCGCTCAGGGCAGCAAGGTCATGATGGTGGCGGGCGATACGTTCCGTGCCGCAGCCGTAGAGCAGCTCCAGATCTGGGGCGAGCGCACGGGCTGCCCGGTTATTGCTGGCCCCCCGGGGGCTGATGCCGCAGGCCTTGCATACGAAGCGCTCAAGCGTGGCAAGGCCGAAGGGGCGGACCTGGTGTTCGTGGATACGGCCGGCCGCCTGCACAACAAGTCGGCGCTGATGGAAGAGCTGGCAAAAATTATTCGCGTCATGCGCAAGTTTGATGAAAGTGCACCCCATTCGGTCCTGCTGGTGCTGGATGCCACAACGGGGCAGAATGCCGTGGAGCAGGTGCGGGTTTTTCGCGAACTTGTGAACGTGAGCGGGCTGGTCGTGACCAAACTGGATGGCTCGGCCCGTGGCGGTATTGTGGTCGCACTGGCCGATGGGTTCGGCCTGCCGGTGCATGCCGTTGGCGTGGGCGAACAGGTAGAGGATCTGCGGCCTTTTTCCGCTATGGACTACGCGCGCGGGCTGGTTGGCCTGCCCGGAACAGAGTGATCGGCGGGGTGGCGCAAATGCTACGGAGCAATATTTTGGCCCATAAGCCTGCTAAGGTTTCTTGACAGGATATGGCAGCCCCGTTAGCAAGCGCCTGCACCCCCTTGGGAGGTGCGAGGTATGTGTAAGGAAAAAGACGATTCCTTCAACGCCAGATTGCAGTCGGCAGAGCGCCGCTACGGTCTGGTCAAGGAGGAAAAACCTCAGGTTGATGCAAACATGGAGGCCGACAGGTCTCTGGCTGCATTGGCGTTCAGAGCCGGGACAGAAATGCTTGCGGGGCTGATTGTAGGGGTTGCCATGGGGTGGGGGCTGGATCACTGGCTCCATACCCGGGCGTTGTTCCTTGTCATCTTCGCACTTTTGGGCGGTAGCGCCGGAATGCTGAATGTTTGGCGTCTGGTCAGGACGATGGACGTAAAGTAAGAAGCTGAAGCCCGGATATTCGATTCGGGGCAAGGTCTAGGAGAGCGGTTGTGGCGGGCGGTTCCAGCATTAACGTACTTGAACAGTTTGAGCTCCACCCCGTTCTTGGTGGGCTGGGCGAGGCCCTGCGCTTCAGCCAGTCTCCGCTGTACATGATCGCGGCAGTCTGCCTTGTTCTTGCGTTCCTGTATTTTGGCATGCGCCCCGCAGCAGTTGTACCCGGCCGGCTTCAGGCCGCAGCCGAGGTCTGCTACGAGTTCATTCATAACATGGCCGTGGATACGATCGGGCCGGAAGGTGCAGCCTTCTTCCCGTTCATCTTCACCCTGTTCTTCTTCATTCTGGCGGGGAACTACATCGGCCTTCTGCCGTTCTCCTTCACCTTTACCAGCCATATTGCTGTCACCTTCGCCATGGCGTTCATGGTGTTCCTGCTGACGGTTGTTGTGTCGCTCAAGGTGCAGGGCCTGCGGTTTTTCGCCCACTTCATGCCGGACGGCGCCAGCCCCTTTCTGGCGCCCCTGCTGATCCCGATCGAGATTCTCTCGTTCCTTTCCCGCCCGGTCAGCCTGTCCATCCGACTGTTCGCCAACATGGTTGCCGGGCACGTCATGTTCGATATTTTCGCAAGCTTTGTTGTCATGCTCGCCGGTTTTGGCGTAGTGGGTGACGTGTTTGCGATCGGGCCCATCGCCATTAACGTGGCGCTTATGGCTCTTGAGTTGCTTGTTGGGGTATTGCAGGCCTACGTGTTTGCCATCCTGACGTGCATCTACCTGCGGGAGGCCGTGGCTCACTGAGCTGCTTTGCCCGTTTCGTTTGAAACTGTCTTGAAACAAGGAAGTGACTGATATGGACATCGCTGCAGCCCGGGAAATCGGTGCAGGTATCGCCGTTATCGCCCTCGCCGGCGTTGGTATCGGCCTCGGCAACATCTTCTCCACGCTGGTCAGCAGCATTGCCCGTAACCCGGCGGCTCGCCCGCACGTGTTCGGTCTGGGCATGCTCGGCTTCGCACTGACAGAAGCTATCGCCCTGTTCGCGCTGCTGATCGCATTCCTGATCCTCTTCGTCTGAGATCGGGAAAACAAGAGGAGACATTCCTGTGGGTGTGATTACGAAGACAGTTCGTGCCGGACTGCTTGCAACGGTTTGCGGCGTTTCTTTGCTGGCCGTTTCGGCACCTGGTGCATACGCCACGGGAATGCCTCAGCTTGACTTTGCCAACCCACTCGTGACCGGTCAGGTCATGTGGGGGGCAATTATTTTCTTCGTCTTCTATCTTGTTCTCAGCAAGGCCATGCTGCCGGGTGTTGCCCGCGTTCTGCATGACCGTAGCCAGCGTATTACAGGTGATCTTGAGGTCGCCCGGTCCGCTAAACAGGATGCTGACAAAGCCGTAGCCGAACTCCAGCAGGCCCGCAAAGATGCCATGGCAGAAGCCCAGGCGCATCTTCAGAAGGTTCTGGACGAAGAGCACCGTGCGGCCGAGCAGCAGATGCAGGAAATCAACGCACGTCTGGCTTCCGAAATTGCGGATGCCGAAAAGAATGTTGCAGCAGAAAAAGCGCGGGCCTTGAGCGCGCTTAAAGAAATTGCGGCCGATACCACACAGGCGCTGGTCCAGCGGCTGACAGGTGTTGCGCCAGACGCCCAGCTTGTTGCCCAGAGTGTTGAGAGCGCATCCGCGCATCGCAGCATTATCTGAAATCCGTACTCAGGGGAATTTTGGTCATGACTGACATTTTTCATGTGGCGGGTTTCTGGGTCGCTGTTTCGTTCGTTCTGTTCTTTGTGCTGGCCGGTAAAAAGCTGTGGACGCCTATCGCGTCCATTCTGGACAACCGCGCCAACCTGATCCGTGAGGAACTGGACGAGGCAGCCCGCCTGCGCCGCGAAGCCGAGCAGATGCTCGAAGATGCAACGCGTGAGCGTGAACAGGCTCTGGCGGAAGCCAAGTCCCTTATCGAGCAGTCCCGCATTAAGGCGGACGAAATGGCCAAGCAGGCCCGTGCCGAAGCCGAGGCCGCCGTGCGCCGCCACGAGCAGATGGCGCGTGACCGGATTGCCGCCGTTGAGCGCGCCGCCGTAAAGGAAGTGCGCCAGCTTGCTATTGATGTGGCGGTCAATGCTGCACACAGCATTATCCCCCAGACCATTGATGAGCAGAAAGCCTCTGCACTGGTTGATCAGGCACTGGCAGACCTGCCCGCCGCGTTCTCCCGTCAGGCAGCTTAAGCCCATCTCCCTTCAGGGTGCATATGTATGACACAAACGGTGCAAACCTCTGTGTCGCAGGCAAACGATGTTCAGCCCGTGCTGAGCATCGTTATTGCTGTTCTGGACGAGCAGGATAACCTGCCACAGGTCTGCCGCGAACTGGCCGAAGCCTGCAAGAGCCTCCCCCCATCGGAAGTCGTGTTTGTAAACGACGGCAGCCGGGATAACACGGTGGCCGTGCTGCGCCAGCTTCGGCAGGACTGCCTGCCTAACCTGCGCATTCTCTCGCACGATCGGTGCTGTGGTAAGTCCGCCGGGTTGCGCACGGGCATTACCGCGGCAAAAGGCGCATGGATTGCCACGATTGATGGAGACGGGCAGGACGACCCGCGTGAACTGGTGGCACTGGTGGCTCTGGCCCGGGCTGCACAGGGTACGCCCCCGCTTGTGGTTGGGGTGCGCGCCAAACGGAAGGATGGCTGGTCCCGCCGCTTTGCCACGCGCTTTGCCAATGGCCTGCGCCAGAGGCTGCTACAGGACCACTGCCCGGATACGGGTGCCCCGATCAAGATTTTTCAGCGCGCCGATTTTTTGCGCCTGCCCCAGTTTGAAGGCCTGCACCGGTTTATGCCCGCCTTTTTTGCCTCTTATGGGGTGCCTCTGGTGTGTCACCCGGTTTCGCATCGGCCGCGGCTGCATGGGCAGTCCAAATATACCAATTTCAACCGTGCTGTCGTGGGTGTGCGGGACCTGCTGGGTGTTATGTGGCTGCGCAACCGCACCCGGCTGCCCAGAACGGTTGATGAATGCTAGGGCCTGCACGCGGGGCCCGTTCCCTGCCGTGGCGTGTGCTGGTGCTGATCGGTCTGGCGGCTTTTGTGCTGTTTCTGCCCGGCCGCATGACAACTCCCCCGTTTGACCGGGATGAACCACGCTACATGGAAGCATCGGCCCAGATGCTGGAGACGCACAACTACATAGATGTGCGCTTTCAGGACAAGCCGCGCTACCTTCAGCCCGCCGGTATTTACTGGCTGGAATCCATGGCAGTTAAGGCCGTGGGCATGGAGTATGCCCGCACGGTGTGGCCGTACCGTATTCCTTCCCTGCTGGCCATGACCGGAGCGGTGGTGCTGACTGCCATAATGGGGACCAGCCTGTTTGGGGCCATGGCTGGGGTCGGGGCTGCGGTCCTGCTGATGGCCTCGGTGCTGGTGGCGGCGGAAAGCCGTATGGGCACGATTGATTCGTGCCTGCTGCTCAGCGTGCTGGTGGCCCAGTACGCGCTGGTACGGGCACTGGCAGACAGGGAAGCAGCGCGCGCCACACCTGCGGGCACGGCGCTGCTGTTCTGGGGCGCTGTGGGCTGCGGGCTTATGCTCAAAGGCCCGGTTGTGCTTATTCCCTCCCTTGCAACGCCGCTGGCCATGGGCTGGGTGGAGCGCAATCTGGACCTGTGGCGCAGGCTGCGCCCGGCATGGGGCTGGCTTGTGGCTGCTGCTGTGGTGCTGCCGTGGTGCGTGGCCATTGGGGTGGTCAGCCATGGCGAGTTCTTCCGGCGTGCGGTGGGTGGGAACTTCCTGGGCAAGGTGGCGTCCGGGCAGGAGGCGCACGGCCTGCCGCCGGGCTACCACCTGCTTGTGTTCCTGATCGCATTCTGGCCCGGCTCCTACTTTGCCGCCAGTGTGCTGCCGCAGGCATGGCGGGAGCGGCGCACTCTGCCGGTGCGTTACCTGCTGTGCTGGATTGTGCCGCACTGGGTGGTGTTTGAAAGCATAGCAACCAAGCTGCCCCATTACGTGCTGCCCACATACCCCGCCATTGCCATACTGAGTGCGGGCCTGCTGGCGCAAAGTGGTGTGGTGTGGCGGAACGGCCCGCAGACCCGCTGGGGCCGCCTGCTGCTTGGGGCCTATGCCGTTTTGTGGGGTTTTGCCGGCTGTGCGCTGGCTGCCGCGGGGCCACTTTTATTGTGGACGCTGGAGCGCCAGTTTAGTGTTCCCGCCCTTGTGCTGGCGGGTGGCGTTCTGCCGCTGGTTGGGCTGGCGGTGTGGCAGATCTGGCGGGCAGAGCTATGTTATGCAGCACTGAGCAGCTGTGTTGCGGCGGCCTTGTTATATGTGGGGCTGTTTACGGTTGTGGTGCCGCAGTTGCGCAGTATCTGGCTGGCACCCCGTCTGGTGGCACTTGTGCAGGCGCATAAACCCTGCGCACAGACACAGGTTTATTCCGTTTCCTTTACCGAGCCCAGTCTGGTGTTCCTGATCGGGGGCAAGGTGGTGCTGGGGAGCCCCGCACAGGCCGCACAGGCCATGCGCGACCACCCGGCCTGCACCGCAGCCCTTGTGGATGTGCGTGAACGCAAGGCGTTTATGGAAGCACTGGGCGCGGAAGCACCAAAGGCGTTCAGCCGTGGCACGGTTGCAGGGTTGAACTATTCCAACGGCCACGCCATGGCGATCAGCCTTTACACGCTGGACACTCCGGCGGTGGATAAAACACCCCACTAAATCTCGCCATCGGGGCGATGGGGGGCGGGCAAAGGCGCCTGTCTGGCTATCTGCCGGAGAGTTTGCTCTTTCCCGCTCTTTGGAGGCACCTGCGGAGCATGCGGGGTGTACGTCGTCTGCTGCTTTGGTCATGCAGGTATGCCTGCGTAACGCTGTAAACGCGCCAGTGGCGTGCAGCAAAGCATATGACAATTTAGGGAAAAAGGTGGTGCCCGCTGACGGATTCGAACCATCGGCCCCATCATTACGAATGATGTGCTCTACCAACTGAGCTAAGCGGGCACAGCAGTGTGTGCGGTAGGCTGACTATCATGATCATTCAGAGCATGCAACATCCATTACGGCAGTAAAGGGGGCTTTTCTCCCCCATATTCCGGTGTGGGCTGGTTTTTTTATTCTTTGCTTTGGGGGGCGGAGTACAAAAGCGCTGGGCGCAGGTCTGTATGGCAGGGGTGCCATACGGTTTTTTCAGTTACAGGGGGGGCGGTTGGTATTAAGAACAGAAGTGATGAACGCAACGCAAGTCATGGCCCTGCTGCGGGAGGCTCTGTTCCCCGGCCGGGATGTCCCGGTTGATGAGGAACGGCACGTCCGGCTTTTGCGCGGGGTGGTGGAGTGTCCGTGCTGCGGGCATTACCAGATTCTGCCAGAGCTTAACCCCGGTACACAGGCGCGCTGCTGCCGGTGTAACCAGCTGCTGGACCGGCGTAACCGCACATCCCCCATAGCAACGCCACTGGCCTTTTGCATCAGCTCGGCTGCGCTCTACCTTGCCATGCTGGCCTCAACCCTGATGATGCTGGACCTGTACGGCCGCCAGCGCACGGTCAATATCCTGACCGGCCCGATTGAACTGCTGCACGAAGGCTGGGGCGAGGTTGGCGTGCTGGTGGCCATTGCCACCATTATTGTGCCCGGTCTGGTTATTGGCATGATGCTGTCCATTCTGGTGGGGGCGTTGCAGCCCCGGCTGCCCTTCTGGGTGCCGCATCTGCTCAAATGGTACGAACGCCTGCGCCCGTGGTCCATGGTGGAGGTGTATATTCTGGGCGTGTTCGTGGCGTACACCAAACTGTCCGATCTGGCTTATGTGCAGATCGGGGCTGCGGTGTATCTGGTCTCGGGCCTGATGCTGACCATGTCCGCTACGGATGCCACGCTGGATACGGAGCTGATCTGGGAACGCAGGCAGACAGACCATAGCCTGCGCCGCATGGATAACAAGCGCGTCCGCCTGACATGCGAGAGTGTGGCGCGCCACACCCCTCTGCCGCCGCCTTCGCACATGGCATCGTGCCTGTCCTGCGGGGCTGTGCTGGCGTTTGATGAGGCCATGCCCACAACCGAGGCTCTGGGCTTTTGCCCGCGCTGTGGCCATGTGGTGCGCCGCCGCAAGTCCAATGGTCGCATGCGCGCGCTGGCACTGCTTATTTCTGCCGTGGTGTTTTACCTGCCAGCCAATATCTACCCGGTCATGACCGTCATCCGCCTGGGTGGGGGCACGGGGCATACCATTATAGCCGGGGCGGTGGAGCTGTGGCAGGACGGGATGATCCCGCTCTCGCTGCTGGTGCTGTTTGCGAGTGTAACCGTGCCGGTGCTCAAGATTTTTGGTCTGCTGTTCATGCTCTTTACCACATGGCGGCGCTCGGAGCGCTGGCTGGTGGCACGGACCAAGCTTTACCGGGTGATCGACATTATTGGCCGGTGGTCCATGATTGACGTGTTCATGGTTTCCATTCTGGTGGCCATGGTCCGCTTTAACAGCATGGCCAGCATTACCGCCAATGGGGGCATGGTCTGCTTTGCCGCCGTGGTGGTGCTGACCATTTTTGCGGTGCATGCGTTTGACCCCCGCGTTATGTGGGACGTGGTGGGCGACAATGAGACATCCTCCGATTGCGGCCTTGCCGGGCGGGCAACACCCGCCCCCGCGCCGCAGACAACTGCCGCGTATTTGAACAATATGGAGCCGGACAGGGCGTGAACGACAGGCACAATTCTCCAAAACATGGTGAAAGTGACAATCAGGATGCGCTGGTGCGCAGGATCCGGTTTTCCATTATCTGGGTTATTCCCATTATTTCGGTACTGATCGCGGGCTTTCTGGTCTGGCGTAGCTTTATGGATAACGGGCCGGAAATTTCCGTTATCTTTGATACCGCCGATGGCCTGACCAGTGGGCAGACACAGGTCAAGAACAAGTCCGTGGTGCTGGGAACGGTGCAGAACATCTCCCTCACCCCCGACCTGCGCCATGTTCGTGTGCTTATTCGCATGAACAAGGGCACCAATGACATGCTGACCGACAAGGCACGGTTCTGGGTTGTGCGCCCCCGCATTAACGGGGCCAGTATTACCGGGCTGGAAACGCTGATGTCTGGCGCGTACATCGCCTTTGACCCCGGGCTGGATGAAAGCGGGCATAATTCCGGCCAGCACATGGACCAGTTTGAAGGGCTTGAAGCCCCACCGGGCATGCGCTCGGACCAGCCGGGTCAGACCTATACGCTGGTGGCCAACAATATTGGTTCGATCGGGCAGGGGGCCCCTGTCTTTTTCCGCGATGTGGATGTGGGGGAAGTGCTGGGCTACACCATGCCACCCGGTGGGCGCGGGCCGGTGCTGATCCAGATTTTTGTCAAGGAACCCTACGACCATTACCTCAATGGGAGCACACGGTTCTGGAACGTCTCGGGCGTTAAGGTGGGCTTTGGGGCCGGTGGGCTCAAGGTTCAGTTGCAGTCCCTTCAGGCGCTGTTCTCCGGCGGGGTAGCGTTTGGCCTGCCCCCGCTGGAGGAGGGCAAACTCCAGCGTGACCTGCCCATGGCTGAGGCCAATACCGTGTTCAAGCTCTATGAGAGCGAGGAAGATGCCCAGAACGCCGGGTACCATGAGCGTGTTCCCGTTGCCACGTACCTGACCTCCTCCGTCAAGGGGCTGGCTCCGGGGGCTGTGGTCAGCATGTTTGGGATTCAGGTTGGCAACGTGACCAGTGTTAAACTGGACATGACCTCCACCCCCGGCCACCCGCGCGTGCGTATTGGCATGGAAATCCAGCCCGAACGGGTGATGACCTCCAAGGAACTCTCGCACGAGGAGGTCACGGCCATGCTGCGGACACTGGTGGCCAACGGCCTGCGGGCCTCCACCGACAGCGCAAGCCTGCTGACGGGGGAAGGGCTGATCTCGCTCAACTTTGTCAAGAACGCAGGCAAGGGCACTACCAGCATGGAGGGCACAACGCTTGTTATCCCCGGTCAGCCGGGGGGTATGAGCGGGATTATGGAATCGCTTTCCACCGTAACCGACCGTCTGGCGGCTATGCCGTTTGAGCAGATTGGCACCAACGCCAACAACCTGCTGGCCCATGCGGACGAAACGCTGACCAGCCCGGATGTTAAGCAGTCTCTGGCCAGCCTGCGTGTGTCCATGCAGCATTTTCAGGCTTTAACGCAGGACCTGCAAAAAGGACTGGCACCTCTTAGCCAGCGCCTGCCTGCCATGGCCGAGCAACTGGACCAGATGCTCCACAACGCCAACCGCCTGCTGGCCAGCTACGGGGGCAACAGCGACTTCAAGCGCAGCCTTCAGGCCATGGTTATCCAGCTTGGACAAACCGCGCGCTCCCTGCGCTTTTTGTCCGACTTCCTGACCAACCACCCCTCTGCGCTCATATCGGGACGATAAGATCATGGCTCGCGTTAAACCTTACGGACTGGCTGGGGCTGGTCTTTGCCGTCGCAACGTTCTGGTCGGCGGGGCCTCGTTGGGGCTTATGGCGTTTACCCTTGCAGGCTGTGCCAGCAGTGGGGCCTCGCTTTACACGCTGGCAGTTGTGCCGGGGCAGGCACAGGCTGGTGGCCCGCGCTTTGTGGAGGTGCGCCTGCCCAGCATTGCCTCCGGCCTGGACCGTGACCGCATTGTTACGGCCGATAGCGGTTATAGGCTGAGCGTTTCCAGCACCGATGCGTGGAGCGATTCCCTTGCCAGCCAGATCGGCCACGCACTGGCGGGGGATCTGGCCCAGCGCCTGCCCGGTACGGGCGTGTTTGTGGAAAACGATGCCGCTGCTGCGGACCCGCAGGTTTATGTGGAGCTTTCGGTCAGCCGCTTTTCCACCGGACCGTCTGGTCATGTGGAGCTGGATGCCATGCTCTCGGTCCAGCCTGCGGCGGCGGGGGCACCTTACGGGCGGGGCACGCTCCAGCGCATTAGCCTGAGTGGCCCTGCCGGTGGCAGCACCATGAGCATGGTGCAGGGCCTTAGCCAGCTTCTGGGCCAACTGGCGGATGTGGCGGCCGGGCAGATCCGCCTGCTCCCGCCCGATGCCCCCAATGCCACGGCCGCCGCGGCGGCGCAGGATGCAGCCCAGTCTGCGCCCTCCTCCGCGCAGGGGCACCGCAAATAAGGGGTGCTCCGGCCCCTGTCTGGTGTTTTATGTCAGCCCCCGCATGTGCCGTGCGGGGGCTGTTTTTTTGGTGATGGCTTTTTTTTGTTATTGCACTACGCTCGCCTCGTTTCTCATCACATGCGAGAGGTTCTCATGGCGGACATTACAGGAAAAGTGGCGCTGGTTACCGGCGGCGGGCAAGGCATTGGCCGTGGCATAGCCCTACGGTTGGCCAAGGACGGTGCGGACATAGCCCTGGTGGACATCCGCGAGGATCGTCTGGCAGGTGTGGTTAAGGAAATCGAGGCACTGGGCCGCAAGGCCACCAGCTTTATTGCCGATATTGGCGACCGCGCGCAGGTAGCGGCAGCGATTGACCATGCCGAGGCTACGCTGGGCAGTTTTGATATTATGGTCAACAACGCAGGCATTGCCCAGATCAAGCCGCTGGCGGATGTAACGCCTGAGGAAATCCAGCGCATTTACCGCATTAACGTGGAAGGCACTCTGTGGGGCATCCAGCTTGCTGCGGCCAAGTTTATTGCGCGCAAAAGCCGCGGCAAAATTATTAACGCCTGCTCCATTGCCGGGCACGAAGGGTACGCCATGCTGGGCGTTTACTCCTCCACCAAGTTTGCGGTGCGCGGCCTTACGCAGGCTGCTGCCAAGGAATATGCCTGCCATGGCATTAACGTAAACGCCTATTGCCCCGGTGTGGTGGGGACGGATATGTGGGTGGAAATCGACAAGGAATTCGCCAAGCTGACCGGTGCTCCTGTGGGTGAGACGTACAAGAAGTTCGTGGACGGCATAGCCCTTGGCCGGGCCGAAACACCGGATGATGTGGCAGGTCTTGTGTCCTGGTTTGCTGGCCCCGATTCCGATTATGTAACCGGCCAGTCGATCCTGATTGATGGGGGTATGGTGTACCGCTAAGGGGCACAGCCTGCGCGCACCACCTAACAAAAACCCCGCCAGAGCGTGCCTCTGGCGGGGTTTTTCATAACAGGGCGGCAGGCCGTGGCTCAGGCTGAGTCGGGGCCAAATTCCGCATCATGGTCAACCAGCGCAATGGGGTATTCGCCGGTAAAGCAGGCATCGCAGTAGGTGGAGCGGCTGGCCTTGCGGCTTTCATGCCCCATGGCGCGGTACAGCCCATCGAGCGAGATAAAGGCCAGACTGTCCACACCAATCAGTTCAGCCATTTTCTGCAGGTCGTTCTGGGCGGCCAGCAGCTTGCTGCGTTCTGGCGTGTCGATCCCGTAGAAGCAGGAATGCTTGGTGGGGGGGGAGGAAATGCGCATATGCACTTCCCGTGCCCCGGCCGCACGCACCATGTCCACGATCTTGCGGGATGTGGTGCCGCGCACAATGGAGTCGTCCACCAGCACAACGCGCTTGCCGTCCAGAATCGGGCGGTTGGGCGAGTGCTTCATTTTTACGCCCAGATGCCGGATCTGGTCGGTGGGTTCAATAAAGGTGCGGCCCACATAGTGGTTGCGGATGATGCCCAGCTCGAACGGAATGCCGCTGGCCTCCGCATAGCCAATGGCGGAAGGCACGCCGGAGTCGGGTACGGGCACGACCACATCGGCCTCAACCCCGCTTTCCTGCGCCAGTTCACGCCCGATTTCCTTGCGCACGTTATAGACCGGCAAGCCTTCAAGCACAGAGTCCGGGCGCGCAAAGTAGATGTATTCAAACACGCAGAAATGGGGTTGCGTGTCCCCGAACGGGCGCAGGGAGCGAATACCGTCATCATTGATGACAATCAGCTCGCCCGGTTCCACGTCGCGTACAAATTCCGCGCCAATAATGTCCAGCCCGCAGGTTTCGGATGCCAGAACCCATGCGCCGTCCTTGCTGCCTTCGCCGGGCAGCTTGCCCAGCACCAGCGGGCGCACACCCATGGGGTCACGCACGCCGATCAGCGCATCCTGCGAAAGAACAACAAGGGAGTATGCACCAGTGACCCGCTTGAGCGCGTCAATCAGCCTGTCTTCCACCGTGGCGTAAAGCGAGATGGCAATCAGGTGCACGAACACTTCCGTATCCGTGGTGGACTGGAACAGGCAGCCACGGCGGATCAGCTCGCGGCGCAGTGTGTCAGCGTTGGTCAGGTTGCCGTTATGGGCCACCGCCAGACCGCCAAAGGCGAATTCGGCAAACAGGGGCTGCACGTTGCGCAGCAGGGTAGCCCCTGTTGTGGCGTAACGGTTATGGCCAATGGCGCGTGTGCCAGCCAGTGTGGCCATAACGCGCGAATCACTGAACACATCGCCCACAAGGCCCAACCCACGGTGGGAATTGAAGCGGTGATGAGCCGGATCGAAGGAGACAATGCCCGCTGCTTCCTGCCCACGGTGCTGGAGGGCGTGCAGTCCAAGGGTTGTCAGGGTTGCTGCGTCCTTGGCGTTCCATATGCCAAAGACGGCACATTCCTCTTGCAGGTGGTCCTCGTCCGCACGGACAGGATCGGGGAGGGAAACGGACGGCGTGGAGTGGGGGTGCATAAGCGCGCAGGGCCTCCGCAAATGGCTGGTACTGGCCGTATGGGGATTACAAGGTGGCGTCATGACCTGTTGAACGCTTTGGCGCAACCCCTTTTGCATCAAATTCAGCCAGATAAGGTTGGATATAGGTTGTCGCGGAGCGAATATAAGGGGTCAGTCGCCCGTTGGCCTCTATGGCTTCCATGTCCTCGGGCTGCAAAAGCCATTGCCCGGCCATGAACAGCAGCACAACCACGCACACACCCCGCGCAAGCCCGAACAGCCCACCCAGCGTGCGGTCCAGCCCATCCAGCGGGGTGGCGCGCACCAGCCGCACAATGGCGGCGGCCAGCAGGTAACCAGCCACCAGAAAAAACAGCAGCACCAGCGCAAAGCTGGCCAGTTGCAGCCCTATGGGGGAGTGAATGAACCGCGCCAGCCAGGGCGTGGGCACAGTATGGAAGCGAAAAGCCAGCACAAATGCCAAAGCCCAGCTCAGCAGGCCCAGGGCAAGCTGCGTAAACCCCCGCCACATCCCATGCAGGGTGGAAAGGGCCACAATGATCAGGGATAGTGCATCTATGGCTGCCATGAGCGCAGGCTTACAGCCCCCAGTGGGGTGGGGGAAAGAGGGAAAAACGCATAAAGCCCGCGCCGCCTATGGCAGCTTGCTTGTGGTAACGCGCCATGGCCTGCTGGAGCTGCCGTTTTTCTTTTTACGGTGGGGGGGCTGGTTAAGCTTGTGCAGCAGCTCGGACACTTCCACCCGGCGCAGGAGTTCGGTCCAGACATCGGCCTCATCCACTCCGTCCAGCACCCACATATGGCTCAGGGTTTGGAGGAACAGGGCACTCTCGCGCACAAGGTCTGCGCGTCTGGCAGCAATAAAGGCAGTTGTGCACCCGGTCGCGTGTAGCCCCACCTGCATGTACAGGTCCTTGCGTTCCTGAGTAAGCGGAGGCGGCAGATGCGGGCGGGAATAGACCATTATGGGATGATGCGCTGCACCATCCCAACTGGTCAATGCCCGGCTGATCAGATCGTGAAATATTTGGCGTGTTTATTCAGCACCACCAGAGCAGAGGTGGACTGCTCGGGGTGGAGCTGGTCCCCATCGGTCAGGGAAACGCCAATACGCTCTGCATCAAGCAGGTTAAGGATGCTGCTCTGCTCTTCCAGCCGGGGGCAGGCCGGGTAGCCGAACGAGTAGCGCGAGCCACGATAGCCCTGCTGGAGCAGGTCTTCCATGTTCCGCGGGTCTTCGGCGGCAAAGCCCAGTTCGGCGCGGATACGTTTGTGCGTGTATTCGGCCATGGCTTCTGCCATCTCCACCGAAAGGCCGTGCAGGTAGAGGTAGTCCTGGTAACGGTTTTCCTCAAACCAGTCGCGGGCAATGTCGGAGGCTTTCTGCCCTACGGTCACAACCTGCAGGCCCACCACATCACGCTCGGGGTCGTTTATGTCACGCACGAAGTCGGCAATGCACTCCCCATCCGCGCGGGGCTGGCGGGGCAGGGCAAAGCGGGCGGCCTCGGTTGTGCCATCGGGTTCAAACAGAACAAGGTCGTTCCCATCGCCCGCGGCTTTCCAGTAGCCGTAGCAGGCCTGTGGTTTGAGAATCTGCTCATCCGCTGCCAGCTTGAGCATGCGTTGCAGAATGGGGCGCAGCTCCTGCCGTGCCCAGACCAGAAACTCGTCTAAAGAACGCCCCTGTTTACGGAAGCCCCACTGGAACTGGTAAAGGGCGCGCTCGTTCAGGAAGGGCAGAACGGCCTCGGGGGTGGCCTGCAGCACCTTGGCACCCCAGAAGGGGGGCGTCAGGCGGGGTTCATCCGCCGTCAGGCGTGCACGGCGGGTGGCAACCTCGGCCTTGTCCACCGGGCCGTAGCCGCGTGTTTCCGCCACTTCTGGCGAACGGGCGTTTTTGCGGGTGGCCTTGCCTTCACGCCGTTTCTGAATGGCGGCCAGATACCCGTCAAACCCGCTCTGGGCGATCTGGTCCATCAGGGTCAGGCCATCAAACGCATCACGCGCATAGGCTACGCGGCCGGTGGCGCCGTAAGCGGCTACGCAGTCCTCTTCCACGTAGTTGCGGGTCAGGGCCGCCCCGCCGAGCAGCACGGGGGTATCCAGCCCCGCGCGGGCGATTTCTTCCAGATTTTCGCGCATGATCACGGTGGACTTCACCAGCAGGCCGGACATGCCAATAGCGTCCGCTTTTTCCTTGCGGGCAGCGTCGATCATGTCGGCCACAGGCACCTTGATGCCAAGGTTGACCACACGGTAGCCGTTGTTGGTCAGGATGATGTCCACAAGGTTTTTGCCAATGTCGTGCACATCGCCTTTGACGGTGGCCAGAACAATGGTGCCACGCTGCTGGCCTTCGGCACGTTCCATGTGCGGTTCAAGCCATGCCACGGCGGCCTTCATGGTTTCAGCGGACTGAAGCACGAAGGGGAGCTGCATTTTGCCCGCGCCAAACAGTTCGCCCACCACCTTCATGCCATCGAGCAGCACGGTGTTGATGATGTCCAGCGGGGCCATGGTCTGCATGGCTTCGGCAAGGTCGGCTTCCAGCCCCTTGCGGTCGCCATCCACAATGCGGTCCTTCAGGCGTTCTTCGGCGGTTTCGGCCTGCTTGCGCTTGACGGCTTCGGAGGCCTTACGGTCCGCGAACATGGCCAGCAGGGCCTGCAGGGGGTCGTAGTCCTCGGTCCGGCGGTCAAAGATCAGGTCTTCGGCAACCTTGACTTCCTCCGGGGCGATCAGGTGCAGCGGGCGGATTTTGGAGACATGCACAATAGCCGCCGTCATGCCCGCCTTGACCGCGAGATCAAGGTAAACCGAGTTCAGCACCGCGCGGGCCGCAGGGTTGAGCCCGAAGGAGATGTTGGACAGGCCCAGCACGATCTGGATATCGGGGAAGGCCTCGCGGATCATGCGAATACCCTCCAGCGTCCACTGGCCGAGCTTACGGTCGTCCTCCGCCCCGGTGGCGATGGTAAAGGTGAGCGGGTCGATCATCAGATCGGACTGGGGCAGGCCGTATTTGTTGCAGGCAAACTCCACCAGACGGCTGGCAATGCGCAGCTTGTCCTCGGGTTTGCGGGCCATGCCCACTTCATCAATGGTCAGGGCGACAACGGCGGCGCCAAACTTGCGCGCCAGCGCCATGCGGTCGGCGGCCGGGCCTTCCCCATCTTCGAAGTTGATGGAGTTGATGATCGGCTTGCCACCATGCAGCTTGAGGGCTGCCTCGATCACCGGGGTTTCGGTCGAGTCAATGACCAGTGGCGCGTTGACCGAGGAGGTGAAGCGCTTGATCACCTCATCCATTTCCTCGCGTTCGTTGCGGCCGACAAAGGCGGTGCAGACATCCAGCGCGTTGGAGCCTTCGCGCAGCTGTTCGCGGCCTACGGTTACGCAGCCATCCCAGTCATGCGCTTCCTGGAGTTCGCGCCATTTTTTGGAACCGTTGGCGTTGCAGCGCTCCCCGATGGAAAAATAGGCGTTTTCCTGCCGCAGGGGCACCTGCGAGTACAGGCTGGCAACGGAGGGCACCCACACGGCCGTACGGGCAACAGGGGCCGGGCGGTGGCGGCCCGTGGCTTCTGCCCGGCGGCGCAGCATGGCGTCCAGCGCTGCAATGTGTGGGGTGGAGGTGCCACAGCACCCGCCGGTCATGTTAATGCCGTCTTCGTGCACAAAGCGCTCGACCCATGTGGCCATGTCTTCGGGGCTGAGTGGGTAGTGTGTTTTGCCGTCCACCAGTTCGGGCAGGCCCGCATTGGGCAGGACGGAAACCAGACGGGGCCAGTTTTCGGCCAGCCAGCGCACATGTTCGGCCATTTCCTGCGGGCCGGTGGCGCAGTTCAGGCCGATCAGGTCCACATCCAGCGCGTTAATGACCGTGGCGGCGGCGGCAATGTCTGGCCCAACCAGCAAGGTGCCTGTGGTTTCTACCGTAACCTGCACAAAAATGGGGAGTGTGACGCCCGCTTCGGCCCGCGCAATCTTGACGCCATTGACGGCCGCCTTGATCTGGAGCGTGTCCTGACAGGTTTCAATCAGCACCGCATCGACCCCGCCTTCAATCAGGCCACGGGTCTGTTCGGTAAGGGCGGCTTCAAGGGTATCGTAATCAATATTGCCAAGAGAGGGCAGCTTGGTGCCCGGACCCATGGAGCCAAGCACGTAACGGTGGCGGCCATCGGCAAAGCTGTCCGCTGCTTCACGCGCCAGAATGGCGGAGGCGCGGTTAATCTCACGCGTGCGGTCTGTCAGCCCGAACTCGCCCAGTGTAATAGGGGAGGCACCAAACGTGTTGGTCTCCACCATGTCGGCTCCGGCCTCAAAATACCCACGGTGGATTTCGCGGATCAGTTCAGGGCGTGACAGGGTCAGGACTTCGGTGCAGTTTTCCTGTCCCCAGTAATCACGTTGCACATCAAGGTCGAGCATCTGGATGCGGGACCCCATCCCTCCATCACAGAGCAGAACCTGTTCACGCAGGGCATCAAGAAGCGGCAGACGAGAAGACATGACAGCACAAGACCGGAATAGTGGGGAGGGTACGCCTCAGCCGCAGGAACGGGCCAAAGCCACATCCTTATTCCAGACAGAGGCTACCCTGTCCACCGCCATGCGTGCTCCACCGCACATGCGCGGCGGGCGCATGCCGCTTTTTGTGCTGGAGGATGCTCCACAAGGGCAGGCATGGCGGGGCAAAGGGGGGGTGGTGTTTGCCGGTATGGCCCCTGAACCTGCGCAAACTCAGGGGTGGCGGTGCGTACTGGAATGGTCCGGGGCCGAAGGCGGCGCAACCCATGGCGGGCATTGCCTGTGCTGTGTGGGGCGGGGTGGGCTGGACCAGTTTTTGCTGGTGCAGGCGCAAAGCCGGGTGCGTGGTGTGGGGGAACCGCTGGAGGTTATGGTGGTGGTGTGCGCCCCCCAACTGGTGGCCGCGTATAAGACCCAGCTTGAAACCTCGGCTTTCCTGTCCGCTTTTTATGTGCTGCAGGCATAAAAAAACAGCCTGATGGTGCGCATCAGGCTGTTGCAGATATGTGTAAAAGCTGCGCTGGCGGTTTAGAGGTAGTTGGCCAGCGACATGTCCTTCATGTCCGCGATCAGCATGAACGACGCCTTCAGGCTGGTCTGCACGTTGGCGGACTGGATGGCCACCTGCCCGATATCGGTTGTGCGGGCGTTGTCGAGCTGGGTTTGCAGCGCTGTTGTCGTGTTGGTCAGCAGGGTGGAGCGTGCGGTCAGGGCGTTCTGCTGTGCCCCTACGGCTGTTTCCATGCTGATCAGCTGGTTGGTCGTGTTCACCAGCGAGGTATGGAGCTGGGTGATCATGTCGGAATAGCCAGCACTGGTGGAGGACATGCCCTGCATGCCCGAAACCAGCATCATGTCCCGCATCAGGTCCTTGATGGGCGACCCGGTGGAGGTGCTGCTTACATCGCTTGTATTGCCCTGTGTGGCCACAACCCCGTAGCTGCTGGAGGTGCTGTCCCCCGTAACAATGCTGGTCTGCTGGCTTTTGGCCTGGCTGAGCGAATCCGTGGCACTGGTGGCGCTGGAAATGGTGCTCGAAAAAATGGAGCTGTCCGCATTGATCAGCGAGGTGGCCTGTTGCAGGACAGAGTCCATGCTCGACCCCGATGCCAGAAGGCTGAGCGTATCTGCAACCTGAGTGCTGGTGGTGCCGCTGGCAACGCTGGACGGGTCCTTGACCGGCGCTTCAGTCGCGGACTGCCCGGCAAAAACATAGCCCGTACCGTTGGAGGTGTTCAGGATGGTTGCCAGCTGGCTAAGGCTGCTTGTTGCCTCGGTCGAGACAGAGTTGACCGTGGAGGTGGAGCTGGACCCGCCAATGCTCAGCAGGTTTGTGGCCATGCTCTGGGCGAGCGAGACAATCTGCTTGAGTGCGCTGGCCGTAACGGTCAGGCTGTTCTGGGCATTGGTAATGTTGGTCTGCCAGGCTTTAACCTGCGTGATCTTTGGCGTCAGCTCAAAAACATTGGAGCGCGAAGAGCCCAGACCGGCAAAGGTTTCTGCCGTAATGCCGTTGCTGGAGGTCTGCCACGCCAGAGTGGTCTGGGCGTTGGTGAGTTCCTGCACAGCGGAAGAAAGAACAAGGTTTGCAGCGCTCGCGCCATACTGCCCGATAGAAGTGCTCATAATAAAGTATCTCCCTCTCTCAAGGCTTAGTTGATGGCGTTAAGAAGAGCGCTGAACATGGTCTGGACGGAAGAAATGATCTTGGCATTGGCCGTATAGGCATTTTGCAGCGCCACGATCTTGGACATTTCGTTATTCACGTTCACGCCCGATACGTTGGTCACCTTGGTATTGATGGTGGTCTGCACGGCGGTTGCGTAGGTCAGGTTGGTGCTGGCCGTGCCAATAACCGCACCCTGGGCGGAGGTCAGGGAGGTGGCAAGGGCAACCAGCCCCTGCGTGCCGCTATATCCGGTCTGGAGTGTCCCGCTTGGCCCCAGGCCCGTGGTGGGGGCAGAGAGCGTACCGCCATCGTCCACATCATCGCTGGAGGTGCCGAAGGTGGTGCTCAGTACTTTGGTAATGGTGCTGATGCTGCCATCCGGGGCAAGCTGGGATGGGGTGGTGGCGTAGCTGTCGCTCACGCTGATGGCGGAGGACAGGCCAACAATACCGTCAGGCGTGGTTTTGGTCGTGTCGTAGGACTGCGCGGTATTCGTACCGTTGGTGAACAGGGACATACCCGCGTTGTTGAAGCGGTTGATCAGCGTTGCGGAGAACGAATCAAGCTGCGCCTGCATGGTGGGGTAGGTCGTGTCGCGCAGGGTAATGTTGGCACCCAGCGTGCCACTGGTCAGGTGGGACGTAATATCCGTGGTGGAGGTGTTGGTCGTGCCATCCGCAACCGTAATGCCCGCAATGGGGGAATTGGCCGGGTCACCTGCCTTGTAATACATGGAATCGGTAATGGTGGTGCTGGCTGTGCCACCGTTGGTTGCCGAGAGCGGCCAGGTATTGCTGGGCAGGGTCTGGGTGTTGTTGCTCAGGCCGATCTGGTCCGGGCGGGTTGGCAGCTGGGTGCCATCCTCGGTCGTGACGATCATATCGCCCTTGGACGTTTCGGTGAACTTTACCCCCAGTTCGGAGGAGAGGTCGTTCATGACCTCAAGACGGCTGTTTTCCAGGCTGGACGTGTCGGACCCAACGGCCTGCAAACCCATGATCTGCTTGGAAAGCTGACCGATCTGGGTGAGGTTCTGGTTAATGGTGGACACGGTGGAAACAATGGTGTTTTCCGCCGTCTGCCGCTGCTGGGTGTAGGTGGATGCCAGCGTGTGGATCGTGTCGGTCAGGGATGTGGCGGCCGTAATGACCGCAGTCTGTGCCGAGCTGTCCAGCGGGGTGGAGGTCAGGGAGGTGAGGGCGCTCTGCACATTGCCCAGCTCGTCCGACAGGGTCTGGGTATCGCCCGATGTGGCGGAGGTGGAGCCCTGAACGGATTCTACCGCTGCCAGCGAATTGGAGGAGGATGTCAGGGCCGAAACCTTGGCATTCTGCGTGTACAGCGAAGATTGCAAGAAGGGGCTGACATTGACCACCGTTTTGCCAATGCGCACGCCCGTACCCTGATTGCCCGCAACGGCCGAGGTCACGCTGGCCGATTCGGAGGCATAGCCGGTGGTGCTGGAGTTGGCGACGTTCTGGGAAACGACGGAGTACTGGTATTCAATCCCGTTCAGCCCGCTGGAGGCTATTGATAGAGCTGATCCTAGATCCATTGTGTTCCTCGTCCGTCCATCACGGCGTTTTTAAAAATCTGGTCACGAATAGCAGCCATTTGGCAGCAGTTAAAGAAGTCTTACGGCGCAATGGTTTTTAGAAGGTTAACGCGCTGCGCAAAACACCCCGTCAGGCAGCTGCCTAGCTGCTGGAATCCTGCGTAATCTTGTCGATCGCGTTGGTCCGGCGGGTGGATTCGGTCTGCACAAGCTGGAAGTTCAGGTCGTAATCGCGCTGGATTTCCACCATGCGGGTGGTTTCCGTAATGGCGTTGACATTGCTGCTTTCCAGCATGCCCTGCCGGATTTCCTTGTGGGGCAGAACCCGCGTGCGGGTGGTGGGCTTGAGCAGGTAGCTGCCCTCGGGCTGGAGGGTGTTCAGGTTGTCCACCGTCATCAGGTCCAGCGTGCCAATGGCTCCATCCTGCGTGGAGATTGTCCCGTCGGAGGCAACGGAGAGAACATCGTCCTCACGCGGGATAACAATGGGGCGCTGGAAACGGTTGAGGATCGGGTTGCCGTTAATATCCACAATTGTCCCGTCAGAGCGGCGCTGGAACTGGCCGTTGCGCGTCAGCCGCACGCCCTGCGTGGTCTGCACGGCAAAAAACCCTTCCCCGTTAATGGCAAAATCGGTGGGGTTGCCGGTCTGGCGCAACTGGCCCTGCCCGTGGTCCTGATAGGTGGCGCGGTCCTGCGTGTAAGCTTCCGTGCGTTCACCGGGGATGCCGTGAATGTCTTTTTGCTTGACGATATAATCCGAAAACAGCTCGCGGGAGGACTTGAAGCCCGTTGTATTGGCGTTGGCCAGATTGTTGGACGTGACTTCAAGGTCATGCGTTAGCGCATTGATGCGGGACAAGGCGATGTAGGTCGTGTTGTCCATGGCTTCTGACTCCGGCGGGTGATTTGGGTGGTTTGGGCAGCTTACGCACGGCAGGCCCCGAATCATGCGGGGCATAATATGGTTTTCCGTGCAGGAAATCTATTGGATTGACCATAATACAGCAACAGAGGATGTGTGGCATATACAACAAAACGTGGCTTAATGTATAAGTGGTAAGGAATTGGCCAGACAAAACCTCTTGCAATGGCCATGCTGTCGTCTTACCTCTTGCTGGCAATACATGGTGTGGCAGCTAGCGGCTGTGCGTATGGCCATGTAAGTTCCCGCCCATGCTCCCATCATCGTGCTGTTGCTGGGGTGAGCGTGGTGCAAGGCACACCCGGAGGCTTGTCATCCTATGATGCGTTCCCTTGATATCGCCGGTACGGGCATGCAGGCCCAGACGACGAACGTCGAGACAATTTCCCACAACATCGCCAACATGACGACCACTGGCTACAAGCGGCGTCGGGCGGAGTTCCAGGATCTTATCTATCAGGATCTGCGCCGCGCGGGGACCATGAGCTCGGATACGGGTGACCTTGTGCCATCCGGCGCGCAGGTTGGTCTGGGCGTGCGTACCGCAGGCATTTACCGCATTAACGAGCAGGGTACTCTGGAACAGACCGGCAATGCGCTGGATATGGCCATTGAAGGGCGCGGCTACTTCCGCGTTACCCTGCCATCGGGCGAATACGCCTATACGCGAGACGGCACGTTCTCCCTCTCCAACGACGGGACGATCGTAACGGCAGACGGTTACCCGCTCAGCCCCGATATTTCGCTGCCAAACAACGCTGAAAACATTACCGTCGATCAGAGCGGGCAGGTGCAGTACACCCTGTCCGGGCAGACCACGGCGCAGGTTGCCGGGCAGATCCAGCTCGTCACCTTCCAGAACGAAAACGGCCTGGCCGCCATGGGGCAGAACCTGTTTACCTCCACCACCTCTTCGGGTGACCCCATTACGGGCACACCGCAGAGCACGGGCTTTGGGGACATCCGGCAGGGCTTTGTGGAAGAATCGGCCGTGAACGTCGTGACCGAAATTACCGACCTCATTACTGCGCAGCGTGCGTATGAAATGAACAGTAAGGTCATCACCGCTTCTGATGAAATGCTTCAGACACTTACGAATCTGAAATAACATGTCCCTGCGGGCAGCCATACTGCCGCTGCTGGCTGCGGTTTTTGCGGTTCTGCCGCCCGTAGCCTGCCTTGCCGCAACCCTGCGCACGGCAACCACGGTTACATCGGATACGGTGCGGCTGTCGGACCTGTTCATGGACCTCGAACCCGGGCAGGACCGCGTTCTTGGGCCAGCCCCTCTGCCGGGCAGCAGTTTTGTTGTGGGCGGGCGGCAGCTTCTGGCCATAGCCGACCAGTATGGCGTGGACTGGATGGACCAGTCCGCAACGGCGCAGACCACCGTTACACGCGCTGGCCGCGTGCTGGACCGTGATTTTTTTATCCATATGATCAAGCAGAACCTGCCTGATCTGGGCGAAGGCCCTGTAACGGTTGAGCTGGGGGATTTTCACCCCATGACCGTTGCGGCGGATGACCCCAAACCTGTTGTCATGTCCGATCTGGACTGGGACCAGAAGAGTGGTCGTTTTTCCGCCACCGTGTACCGCACTCACCCGCTGGGCGATATTACGCAGGATTCGTTTTTGCTGACCGGGGTGGTCCATGCGGCCCAGCGTGTGCTGGTTTACACCCATGCGCTCTCGGCTGGTACGGTGCTGGCCGCAGCCGACGTGCGGGTGGACGACTCCTACACGGGGCGGAGTGGCTCCAAGGCCTATACGGCGGATGCGGATGTTGCGGGCATGACCCTCCTGCACAGCGTTATGGTGGACGAACCGGTGCTGGAGCGGGACCTGCGGCGGACGATTGTCATGCACAAGGGGGACCCCATCATGCTCTCCTATATTGCGCCGGGCCTGCGGCTGTCGGCCACGGGGCGCGCGCTGGAAGATGGGGGCGTGGGCCAGTATGTGCATGCGCTCAACCTCGCCAGCAAAATGATTCTGACAGGGCGGGTGATCAACGGGTCAGAAATGGAGGTGGACACCACATCGGGCGCCGTGCCATCGGATGGGAACGCCCTGCGTCGCCTCAGTTCGTCCTCCCGCTCCGGTGGGCAGGGCGGCATATACCCCCGGTAGTAGCTGAATGACTTGGAGAGACTTATTGACCCAACACCGTCTGTCTGGCGCCATTATGGTCGGATTGCTGGGCCTTGCCTCCTGCTCCGGGCTGGCGGATACGAGCGAGCTGGGGCACCCCCCGCGCATGACCCGTACATCGGACCCCACGCAAACGCCTGATTACCGGCCGGTCACCATGCCCATGCCGCCCTTGCAGGCACCGCCAACCGAGGTGGGTAGCCTGTGGCGGCCGGGTAGCCGTGCCTTCTTCAAGGATCAGCGTGCTTCTCAGGTAGGGGACCTGTTGACCATTAAGGTCGAGATTGCGGATAACGCGGATGTCACGAATGACACGTCCGCCTCGTCCAGCGGGTCGGAAGATTTTGGTATTCCCAGCCTGTTCGGGCTCAAGGGCAAGGCCCTGTCGCACCTGACCCAGTCCGATGCGCTGAACACGAGCAGCGCAAGTGCTAACGCCGGTACCGGCACCATCCGCCGGACAGAAGCGGTCACCCTTACACTGGCCGGCACCATTACGCAGGTGCTGCCTAACGGTAACTTTGTGGTGGTGGCCCGCCAGGAAGTGCGCATTAACGGGGAGTTGCGCCAGCTTATGGTCAGCGGTGTTGTGCGCCCGCAGGACATTCTGGAAGACAACACCGTAACCCACGACCGCATTGCGGAAGCCCGTATTTCCTACGGTGGGCGTGGCCAGCTGACCAAGCAGCAGACGCCGCGTTACGGCCAGCAGATTCTGGACAATGTCCTGCCGTTCTAATCGGGCGGACACCGCGTTTATGTTGCGTTGGGATGAAGGTTCCAAAAAGGTGGGGCATTCCCCAACGCATAACTTGACATAAGGGTTCAATTCACCCCATTCAACAAGTTGTGCAATGCCTGTTTTCTGTGTGTTGCATGGCCATCAATGCCGGGGCGGGGTGCTGCGGCCAGAAGGAACCTGGCGGTAGCCGGATCGCGCATGGATGGCGATGCTGGCACTATCGGCAGGTAACACCACGGGAGATAAGCATGAATAACGGTGACAACGCATTCGGCACCCTGGCCGAGCCTAACCAGACCATACTTGTACAGGGGCTGAATGTTGCCAGCCTGAAGTGTGAAACCGACGCCCCCATTGCTATTGGTGGCACGGTACGCAGCGCGCATCTGCAGGCCCCGATTGTGGATGTTCTGGAAAGCGGTGTGGTCTCGGGCGAACTGGTGGCCGAGGAAGTGGTTATTCGTGGCACGGCGGAAAACGTGGTTGTCCGCGCCAAGCGCTTTTTTGCAACCGGCACCGCCAAGATTCAGAACTGCACGCTGTTCCTTGAAGGCGTGAGCGGGTGCAGCATCCAGCAGGGTGCGGAACTGACGGGTGACTTCAAGATCACCACGGCAGCCCTTGGCGCAGCCCCGGCTGCTCCGGCAGCGCCTGTAACACCTGCTGCCGCCCCTGCAAGCTTTACCCCGGCCGCTGCTGCTCCCGCATCTGCCAAGCCTGTCAAGGTTGAGGTCAAACCCTCCCTGGCTGCTGCCGTGTCTTCCAAGTCCACCACCACGGAATCCTCCAAGTCTGCACCGGCCAGCACGGATAACGGTTCGGTCTGGGGGGATGTGGATCAGGTCATCCGCTCCACGGCGGAAACGGAAGATGGCCATGCGTCCCTGATGGGTATGTCCGATACGCAGCCGTAAGTCTGTGTCTGGTCTGGGGTCAGGCTTGTGGGTGGGGTGTGTGGCTGGCTGCACTCCCCTTTATGTGGCCGGTTCTGCCGCCATGCCCGACCGCCAGAGTGTTTTTATGAAGAGATGTCGTAGGTTGTGATGCTGATACCCCGTTTGTCGTTCGGGAAACTTGTGCATATTTCATCAAGCCTGATGACTCTTCTTCTGGCGATGAATATCCACACCATCGCCGGACACATGAAGGATGATAGTGCGGAGACGGCTGCGCAGCCTCTGGTTTCTGTCGCGCAGGCGGCAGCGGCCGAGAACATGCCTTCCGTCAACGATTCCAGCAGCAAGACCAAAAGCGACAAGGACGCGCTGGAGGGCTGGGTTTCCGTGCTGGACGCCAACGAGGCGGCGGAAATGTCCCCCGATGTGGGGGATGCGGCAGGTGGCGGCAAAAAAAAGGTGTCTGTTGCGGCAGATGACTGCGCCAAGGGTATTTCCTGCGCACAGGTCAAAACCGGAACGGCGGGGCTTGGCCCCGACCCCGATCCGGAGGTCAGCAAGGCTGAGGCCGATCTGGTCAAGGATATTCTGGCCCGCCAGTCCACCATTGAGGGTGAGCAGCAGCAGCTTGACCAGCAGAAGCATGTGCTGAACGCCGCCCGCGCCGTGCTGGACCAGAAAATGAACACGCTGGATGCCTCCATGGCCACGCTGGAGCAGAAGCAGGCCGCCCACCGTGAGGTGATGGACGCCGAGACAGACCGGCTGGTCAAGATTTACGAGGACATGCCCCCCAAGGAGGCAGCGGCGGTCTTCAATATCATGGACATCCACGTGCTTATTGCCGTGGCCAGCAAAATGAACACCCGCAAGGTGTCAGCCATTATGGGCAACATGTCGCCCGAACGTGTGAACCTTATCTCCCAGTTCATGGCAGGGGTCCGGAGCTTCCGGGCACCGTCCGATGGGGGAGATGGCGGGGACCGGGTCGCGCAGAACGTAGGCACGGCAACATGGTGGGCCAAGCCCAGTGTTAGTGCCACCCCTGCGGTAGGTAACCGTGCGGGAGGGGCGCAGTCTTCCCAGTAGCCACTGGCCTATTCGGGTTTTTTGGCGCAAGGGCGGCTCTTATCTCGCATTTGCATGGGAAATGGCTTAAAATAACACGTCATCTGGCAGCCATGGCCCGCTTGCCGGGCTTGGCGGCATCAGGCACCCAGATCGACCAGGTCGGACGCAGGGTGCGCGTGTGGGCTTGAAGGACGGGAACAAAAAGGCATGATGATCAGGCGCGGAATAATGGTGGCCCTGGTTCTGGCGGTTGCGGGGTGTTCACCCGACCATATTGCCAGCAAAATAACGGGACGTGAGTGCAGCGCCGGTTATATTCAGGAAGGGGAGGACTGGTGTGCTCCCCCCGAGCGTCCGCCTGCGCCGCAGCCGTACTGCACACAAAGCTGGAATGGTGTGGACTGCTGGGCCCGCCCGGACCTGATGCCCAATGTGGCGCGTGAGGTGGCAGAAGGCCCAACAGGGCTGACGCAGGACCAGAACGCACAGCGGTTGAACATGTCGATCAAAAAAATTCCGCCGACAAACGCGTATTATCCATAAAACGGGGTTCGTTTGGTGCACCGGACCGGGTTACAATACAAGCTGGAGTGGGTCTGGTGTTGCAAGGCTGTTCTTTTACTGTGGCACAACGTGCCCATGATGTGTTTATGGCTATACAGCAGCCAGTTTGCCTTGACGGGCATGATAAGGCGATGGCAAGGCCATGGTTTGGCGGAGCGCGGAGTGTTTGGATGCTGAAACGTCTGGAGAGTTGTGTGGTTCCCCATTTTTCCATCGTGACAGCGTAGCCATTCCCGCATGAAAAATTTTCTTACAAGTCTCAAGGCTCTGGGCCGCACGCAGCAGATCGCACTTGGTGTTGCGGGGGCTGCCCTGCTGGGTGCTCTGGCCTATTTTTCTTTTTATGCCGGAGCCGGGGCCAGCGCCCTGCTGTATGGTGAACTGGACCTGACCGAAGCGGCCGAAATGGCCGATGACCTCGCCAAGGCCCATATCTCCTTTACCACCAGCCAGGATGGCACCCGCATTTTTGTGGCCAAGGACAAGGTCGCCAGTGCGCGCCTGCTGCTGGCCAAGGATGGCCTGCCCAGCGGTGGTGCCGTCGGGTATGAGCTGTTTGACAAAAGCGGCACCCTGACCAGCACCCAGTTCGAGCAGTCGATCAACGAGACCCGCGCCATGGAAGGCGAGCTGGAACGCTCCATCCGCCTGCTGCATGGGGTGCGGAATGTGCGTGTGCATCTGGTTCTGCCGCACCGGGACCTGTTCTCGACCGAGACAAATCCCTCGCAGGCCAGTGTGGTGCTGGATATTGGCCGTGCTGGCCGTATGGCGCCCGATGGTATTCAGGCAATCCAGAACCTTGTTGCCGCCGCCGTGCCGGGCCTGCGCCCGCAGAATATTTCCATCGTGGATACGCGCGGTGATGTGCTGGTCAAACCGGGTGACCCGGACAGCCTGGCCGGGCAGGAATCGCAGATGGAAAAAATCCGTCATGCGGAAGAGCAGCGCCTTGCTCAGGCGGTGGAGGACATGCTGGTGCCCACACTGGGTGCAGGCCATGTGCGCGCCCGTGCCGCCGTGACCATGTCCACCGAGGAAGTGCACGAAACGGAGGAAAGCTACGACCCCAACCAGCAGGTTTTGCGGTCGCAGCAGACAAGCTCGGACAAGAGCGTTAACACCGAATCCAGCCCCAGCACCACGGTGGGCAACAACCTGCCCAACGCCAATGCCAATCAGGACAACAAAACCGGCTCGACCAACGACCGCGAGGAAGAAACCAATAACTACGAAATTGGTAAGCGCGTGCGGGTTGTTAGCCAGTCGCGCCCCCGCATTGCACGGGTGAGCATGGCGGTGCTGGTCGATGGCACCATGACCAAGGACAAAAGCGGCAAGGAAGTCTGGACCCCGCTGGACGACTCCGAGCTGGAGCGGATTACCACCCTCGCCCAGACCGCCGTAGGCTTTGACAAGGCCCGTGGGGACGAAGTGCGCGTTGTGTCCATGCGGTTCATGCCCGATGGCGGGTTTGATTTTGCTGGCGGCAGCATCGACTACTTCAGCCGCGAAATGCTCATTTACATGGCGGAGTGGGTTATTCCCATCCTGCTGGTACTGGGTGCCCTGTTTATTGGCCTGCGCCCCATGCTGCGCCGCACCGGGCTGGTTACCCTTATTTCCAAGGAACTGCACGGGCAGGAAAAACTGCTCGAAGGTGTGGAGGGTGGCTCCATTGTTATGGGTGCTAACGGCCAGATGCTCCATGCCAGCAGTGGCCTGCCTGTGGGCGAAGATGGCCATGGGGTCGATCTGGATGGTGTTCAGGGCAAGCTGCGGCAGGAAGCACTGGATAGGGTGGCCGATCGCTTTGAAAACAACCTTGATGAAACCATACTGATTATCCGGAGCTGGCTGTCCGCCCCGGATCCGAAGAAGGGAGCCTAGGCCATGTCCGAGACCGCAGCAGCCCCCGAGGCACGGCCGCCGGAAGCCCCTTCTCCCGTTGTGCATGATGAAACCAGACACCTGACCGGCAAGCAGCGTGTTGCCATTCTTCTGCTTGCTGCGGGGCGTGAGCGCGCGGTTAAGGTGCTCAAGCAGTTGCAGGAAGATGAAGTCCGCGATGTATCGGTCGCCATGGCCGGGCTGGGGCTGATCAGCGCTTCCGTGGTGGAGGAAGTGTGCGCGCAGTTCACCAAGAACTTCGAATCTTCCGAAGGGCTGGTGGGCACGTACGAAACCACAGAGGAACTGCTGCGCAAGGCGCTGTCGGGCGAACAGGTCGACAAGATCATGGAAGAAATCCGTGGTCCGGCCGGGCGCACCATGTGGGACAAGCTGGGCAATGTGCAGGAGATGGTTCTGGCCAACTACCTGCGCAACGAATACCCGCAGACCGCCGCTGTTATTCTCAGCCGCCTGCAACCCGCTCACGCGGCGCGTGTGCTGACCCTGCTGCCAGAAGACTACGCAACCGAAGTGATGATGCGTGTGCTGCACATGGAAACGGTGCAGCGCGAGGTGCTGGACAGCGTGGAGGCCACCTTGCGGTCCGAGTTTATTTCCTCCCTTGGGCGTTCGTCCAAGCGCGACAGTTACGAACTGCTGGCCGAAGTGTTCAACAACTTCGACCGCAAGACCGAAACGCGCCTTATGGCGTCCATGGACAAGCGCAACCACGCCGATATGGAAAAGGTCAAGGCGCTTATGTTCACCTTCGAGGACATCAAGCGTCTGCCGCACGAAGCCCTCATGCGTATTGTGGCGCAGGTGGACCGCGAAAAACTGCCGCTCGCCCTCAAAGGCGCGTCCGAAACCGTGCGCAAGATGTTCCTGCAATGCATGTCCAAGCGTGCAGGCAGCATTCTGCTCGAAGAAATTTCCGCCCTTGGCCCTGTGCGCGTGAAGGATGCTGATGCGGCACAGGTTGATATTGTGACCATCATCAAGAACATGGCCAATGCGGGTGAAATCGACCTGACCGAAAACGGCGGTAACGACGAGATCATTCCATAATGCTGGAGCGGGCACTCTTCCGGTCTGGTCTGTGCCGTATGGCGGATGGTGCCTCCTCTGGTGGGGTGCCGGATGCGCCTGTGCGCACATACCCACGGGTGATGGATCTGGAGGATTTTGGCCTCCCGGAAGTGGAACCCACCCCCGAAAAAGACCCGGAGGAGGAAGCTCCTCCCGAGCCACCTCCACCCGACCCCAACCTGCTCAGCATCACGCGTGACGAGCTGGCTGCCGTGCAGCAGCAGGCGCGGGATGAGGGCTACGCAGCCGGCGCTGCCGAAAAAGATGCGGAGCTACAGGCCTTTTACACCGGGTGCCTGGCCGAGCTGACCAATGCCTTCAAGGCGGAAAACGCCCGGCGGGATCAGGCATTGGCCAAGGCATCGCAGGTTTTTGTGGCAACGGTAATAGACATTGTACGGAGCCTGACGGCGCTGGACGGCACCGTACTGCAAGGCATGCAGCGCGACCTGCTGGCCGATGCCGCGAGCTTTGCCCGCGAGTGCGAGGGCGACGTAACCGTGCAGTGCAGCCCGGCCGATATACAGCGCCTGCAAGCTGCCTTACAGAATGAGGGCGGTGTGCAGGTCGAATCCATGTCCGACCTTACGCCGGGCATCATACGGATTTCCACGGCAGCCAATACCATTGTCATTGACCCAGTGCAGTGGCGCAAAAACATGGCTGAAAAAATAGTTGCCAGTGTAACGGCCCTTGCGCGCCAGCGCATGCAGCACAACACTGGGCAGGCATAAGCAGGCGGAGACAACCATGACAACAGAGAACACCGATATCGGGCTTGAGGATTTCGCCACCAGCGCGCCAGCGCCGGATGCCTCCGCCACGGCTGCCCCCGGTGCAGCCCCTGCTGCTGATGGCAAGGATGTGGACGACGTCCAGAAGGAAGCCGTTTACGATATTCCGGTCAAGATAACGGCCGTTATTGGTACGGCCACCATGCCGGTCAACCAGTTGCTGCGCCTTGGGCGTGGGGCCGTGGTCGAGCTGGACCGCAAGCTGGGCGAGGCTGTGGACATTTACGCCAACAACCGCCTGATCGCCCGTGGCGAAGTGGTGGTGGTGGACGATAACCATATTGGCGTGACCATGACGGAAATCCTGTCCTCCTCCGCGACCAACGGTTAAAATCCTTGCCTGCACCCGGTACAGCCGCCGCAAGCATTGCCCAGCCCGCTGCCGGGTTGGGGGCAGGGGCGTTTGTTGTGCCGGTTTTGACCTGCATTGTGGCGTTTGTACTTGTTATCGGGCTTATTTTTCTGGCCCGTTACGGGCTCAAGTTCATGGAGCCGTATCTGCTTAAAGGGCGGCAGACGCCCAATCTGGCGGTTATGGAAAGTGTGGCCGTGGACCAGCGCAGGCGGGTAAGCGTTATCCGTTACGGGCAGAAAAAAGGGCTGGTCCTGACCGGCGGCGGTAATGACGTGTTTATGGGCTGGGTAGATGATGGCAATGCCGTGCCCTCCCCCGCTCCCCCTTTGCCCGGCGGGCAGCCTGCGCCCGGTCCGGCCCCCCATATCTGATGCACAAGCGGAGCCCCAAGCCTTGACAGTTCCTGCCTTTACAAGATGTGGCGTGTGGTTTGCGAGCCTTGCGCTATGTACTCTGGCGGTAGGCGTGCTGGCTGGCATGCCGGTTGTGGCCCATGCCCAGTCCATAGCGCTGGATCTGGGCAAGGGTGGGGACCCGGGTACGACCAGTCGCATTATCCAGTTGACCGCCCTGCTGACGGTGCTTTCGCTTGCGCCCAGCCTGCTGGTTATGGTTACGGCGTTTACCCGTATTATTGTGGTGCTCTCGCTGCTGCGCGGGGCTATTGGCTCGCAGGGGACACCGCCCAACACGGTGCTGATCGGGCTTGCCCTGTTCCTCACCTTTTTTGTCATGCAGCCCACGTTCCAGCAGTCATGGGATCAGGGGATTGCCCCCATGATGGACGGACAGGTGGAGGAGATGGAAGGGCTGAAGGCGGCAGCAGAGCCTTTTCGCACGTTCATGCTCTCCCATGTCCGGTCGGCTGATCTGGCTACGTTTGAGCGTCTGGCCAACGTAACCCCCGCTGCAAACGTGGCAGATACGCCGTGGCGTGTGCTGATGCCCGCTTTTATGGTGGGTGAACTCAGCCGCGGGTTCGAGATGGGGTTCCTGCTGTACCTGCCGTTTCTGGTGATTGATATTGTCACATCCAGTGTGCTGATGAGCCTTGGGATGATGATGTTGCCACCTGCAACCATATCCCTGCCATTCAAGCTGATTTTCTTTGTGCTGGTTGACGGCTGGCAGATGGTGGCCGGGGGGCTTGTCCGCAGTTTTGGCGGCTGAGCAGGGGTGCTGCTCTGCCCCTGTGTTCCGGCACGGGTGGAGTCTGCCGGTTTTGTTTCCCCATAATAATAAATAGTCGCAAGTAGAGCGTTTGAGCCTTTAATATTGCAAGGTTTTTAGAAACCGCAATGCGGTTACAGGCTTGCTCATTGTCAAGAAAAAGCTATCATTTCTCGCAGGGCAGGCACCTGTTCCGTCCGGCTTTATGGCCGGAACGGGGGTGGTGGCCGCTATGGTATTGTTTTTAGGTATTTTATCTATCAGGAGCGCAAAGCCGATTGTCTGCGGATCATACGATCTTCTGTAAAGACATCTAGTCACGAACGCGGTATGAAGGCCCTTGCTTGTCTGGTCCGTGTGTCTGGATGAGAACAGATTATCTGCTTTTTATCTCAAGGGGCGTCCACTGGCGTTTCCTGGTTTTTGTAAATGTGCAAGGGGGCCATTAAGGCCACGGCTGGCTGGCGTTTTTTCCATGTGCGGGAAGAATGGTCAGGAGTTGCCGCGCAAGGTGCCCCAATAATATGAAGGAAGTTGCACTGATATGCTGCAATGGCTGAACAAGGACGCTCCGTTCCGCGAGAAGATTCGGGTTGTTATGCTGTGTCTGGAAGCATACTTCATGTTCCAGATCATTGTGGAGACAGTTGGCTTTTTCTGGCACGCGCCAGCGCATTACACGTATATCATCAACATGGCGGCTCTTGTTTTCGGGCAGCTGGTTGTTCTGCAGATCTGGCGGTGGTTCACAAGCCTGATCACCGAGCCGGTTGAAAAACTGGCCACGATGGGCGAAGAACTCGGCGACGGTGTCGCCCACAACAACATTCCCTTCCTCAAAAACAAAGACTGCGTTGGCCGCCTTGCCCGCATTATGGCGCGCTTCTCCCGTATGGTGGAAGAGCAGGCCACAGCCCGCCAGCGGCAGGAAAAAATGGCGTCCGAAATTCAGGGCGCCCTGACCGGCAGCCAGGAACGCGACAAGCACACCCATCTGGTTATCGAACGTCTGGGTCAGGCACTGGCCGACATGGCGCAAGGTGACCTGCGCGCACGCATTGAAGACCCGATTTTTGATGGCGAGTTCGCTCCCCTGCGTGATGCGTTCAACCATTCCGCTTCCCGCCTGAATGAAGCGCTGAGTGCCGTTGCCTCCAACTCGGACCTGATCTCCACCGGTGCGGCAGAAATTTCCACCGCGTCGGACGATCTTGCCAAACGGACAGAAAAGCAGGCCGCCAACCTTGGGCAGGCCGCCTCCTCCGTGCGGACCATTACCGAAGGTGTGCAGAGCAACGCCAAAGCCTGTGCCGATGCCAATGCCGAAAGCCAGCAAGCGCTGGAAAAGGTCAAGGCCGCAACAACGGTCATGACCGAAACCACCAAGGCCATGGACGGGATCAAAAGCTCCTCCGATGCGATTGGTGAAATTATTTCGGTCATAGACGGCATTGCCTTCCAGACCAACGTGCTGGCCCTCAACGCAGGCGTGGAAGCCGCCCGTGCGGGTGAAGCCGGGCGCGGGTTTGCCGTGGTTGCGCAGGAAGTGCGCTCGCTGGCCGAACAGTCCGCCACATCCGCCAGCGAGATCAAACGCCTGATCTCCGTTGCTGCCGAGCAGGTGGCCAAGGGTGTGGATCTGGTGCAGCAGACCGGGCGTTACCTGAGCGACTTTGCCGGCAGCACCCAGAACATTGCCATCCGTGTTGAGGAAATTTCCTCCTCCACACAGGATCAGGCCCAGCGCCTGTCCGAAGTAACCGCCTCCATTGGCGGCATGGATCAGGTGACCCAGCAGAACGCCGCCATGGTGGAAGAAACCACGGCAGCCAGCCACAACCTGACCGCCGAAACCCGGACACTGGCAGCAACCCTCAGCCGCTTTAAAATGGATACGTCCGGTGTGCGCGCAAGCCGCCCGTCCCGTCCGGCCCTTGCCGCACCGCGCTCTGCCGCCCCCCGGCCCAAACCCGCGAGCCCGGCCCGTGTGGCGGCTCCGGCGCCCCAGGCCCCGGCTGCCCCCGCGCTGTCCATGCCCACCACATCTTCCGATGCAGGCTGGGAAGAATTTTAATGGCCATTATTCCAGCATGTCAGGGGCCGCTCGGCCCCTGCCTGTGCGGCTGACAAGGGAGCGGACCGTTGGCTAGTGTGACCTTACCTGAACGTCTGGACACCTCTGCGGCGTTTGCCCTGAAGAGTGAGATCGAACAGGCTGTTAAAAATGCGGGAGGCGAGCAGGTTTCTCTGGATGCCTCTGGCGTGACGTACCTCGGAGGTCTGTGCTTGCAGGTTCTCCTCGCCAGCAGATGCCCCCTTGTGGCGCCTTCGGAGCCAGTCGTGGAGGCGTACGGCCTTTTTGGCGTAAGTGCGTATCTGACTGAGCCGCTGGCGCCATTGAAGGAGTAATGAGGACTATGGTGGAAAAAGTGGGCATTCGTGTCCTGACTGTTGATGACTCGCGCACCATGCAGGGTATGCTCCGCAAAGCCCTGGAAGGGGCGGGGTACGACGTTATTCAGGGTGGGGATGGCGTGGAAGGGCTGGAAGTCCTTCAGGCTGCTGACCCCACGCCCAATGCGATCATTACGGATATTAACATGCCCCGTATGGATGGCTTTGAGTTTATCGAGGCAGTCCGGGCGCTGGAGCAGTACAAACATCTGCCAATGATCGTTCTGACAACGGAAAGCGATCCCGAGAAAAAAGCCCGTGCCCGTGCCGTTGGCGCGACAGGGTGGATTGTCAAACCGTTCAGCACAGACAGCCTTGTGGCGGCTATCCGCCGGGTGACCGCCTGAAGGAGAGAGACCAGCATGAGTGGTGACATGGACGATATCCTTCTGGTTTTTTTCCAGGAGTGTGAAGAGCAGCTTCAGGAACTGGAGCGTGGTCTGTCGGCCCTTTCGGATGGTGAATCCGGGAAGGAGACAATCAACGCCGTTTTTCGTGCCGTGCATTCGGTCAAGGGTGGGGCCGCGTCGTTCGGTCTGGAAAACCTTGTCCGCTTTGCGCATGTGTTCGAAAGTTCCCTTGACGGCCTGCGCTCCGGCCGTGTTGCCCCAACGCCAGAGATCGTCAAAACCTTTCTCAAGGCCATGGACGTTCTGAGCGATCTGGTTGCCGAGGCCCAGGGTGGCGCCACGGTTGATACTGCCCGCATAGACGAAAGCCGCGCTGAACTTCAGGCCATTATTGGCGAAGGCAGCGGCACTGCAGGGCAGAAGGAAGAAGAAACCGTCCCGGCTGATTTTACGCCGGTTCCGGTGGATTTTGAGCCGGTCATGGCCGATTTTGACTTCGGCGATTTTGGCTTTGAGGAAGAAGCTCCGGCAGAAGCGGCATCGCTTGTCGTGACCTTCAGCCCCCATACCGCCATGTATGACCGTGGGGATGACGCGCGTAACCTGCTGATCGGTCTGGCCGATGTGGCCGTGGCCCACGGTGGGGCAAGCACGGTCACCTGCGAAACCGCAGCCCTGCCTGCGCTGGACGCTCTGGAAACCGAAAAATCCTACCTGTCATGGCGTGTGGTTCTGCCCGCCGCCGTGCCGGAGGAAAGCGTGCACACGGTCTTCGACTGGGTGAGCGATGTGTGTGATGTTACCATCACGCGCGACGGTGGCCCCGGCCCCAGCGGCGGGGAACAGCCCGCCGAGGAACAGGCCGCTCCGGCCGAGCCCGAACAGCCCGCCCCCGTGGCAGAAGCCCCCGCACCGGCCCCCGTGGCGGCCAGCCCTGCGCCTGCGCCCAGTACGGTTGCGGAAAAAATTATGGCGGAAATGCCGCCCGCGCCAACCCCCGCCGCTACGGCGCCTATTGCCGCTGGCAATGCTGCGGCCACACGCCGCCCGGTAGAACAGGCGACCATCCGCGTGGACCTGCACCGCGTGGACGACCTGATGGATCTTGTGGGCGAACTGGTGATTGCACAGGCCGCTCTGGAATCCATTGGCCAGCGTGAAGACGATGCCCAGCAGGAAATGATCAAGCGCATCGCCAGCATGAAGGCCCTGACGCGAGATATTCAGGACGCCGTTATGGCCGTGCGGGCCCAGCCTGTGCGCAGCGTGTTCCAGCGCATGCAGCGCGTTGTGCGCGAGGCCTGCTCCATGACCAGCAAGGACGTGGTGCTGACGCTGGAGGGTGAGGACACGGAAGTGGACCGCACTCTGGTTGAAAAACTGTCCGACCCGCTGACCCACATGCTGCGTAACGCCGTGGACCACGGGATTGAAAGTGCCGAGGCCCGGATTGCCGCTGGCAAATCCCCCACGGGGCAGATCCTGCTTTCCGCCGGGCACCGCTCTGGCCGTATTCTCATCACCATCAAGGATGACGGGGGCGGGATCAACCGCGAGCGCGTTCTGGCCACTGCGGTCAAGCGCGGTATTATTGCTCCCGATGCCGTGCTGACGGATGATGAGATCAATAACCTGATCTTTGCTCCAGGCTTTTCCACCGCCGCGACCGTGTCCGACCTTTCGGGCCGTGGGGTGGGGATGGACGTGGTCAAGCAGGCCATTCTGGGCCTTGGCGGGCGTGTGACAATCAGCAGCGTGGAAGGGCAGGGTACAACCTTCTGCCTGAGCCTGCCGCTTACACTGGCCGTGCTTGATGGCATGCTGATTGTAGCGGCCGGGTCCACCATGGTTGTTCCCGTGTCCTCCGTGGTGGAAACCATGATGGTCAACCACAAGGACATTTACATGCTGCCCGATGGCGCCAATGTGGTGTCTATCCGCGGGGCATGTATGCCGCTTATTCCGCTTGCCTCCGAGCTGGGGCTTGGCGGCGGCGGCACGGCCAGCCTGTCCGAGGAGGACGTGATCCTGGTTGTGGAAAACGAGTCCGGCGCACGCGCGGCCCTGATTGTGGAGGATATTCGCGATCAGGCACAGGTGGTGATCAAGAGCATCGAGAAGAACTACCGGCAGATGGCCGGTGTTTCCGCTGCCACCATTCTGGGCGATGGGAGCGTCTCCCTTATTCTGGATGTTCCCGCACTGGTTGCGAATGCTCTGGGGCGGATTGACACACGACCGTCGGATGTTCGCACAGGGCTTGCGGCATAAAACCCAACACCACATCAGCCGATCTGTATTTGAGTAGGAAAATGGATATGACGGACGAAGCCGGCGCGGACGCCAAACTTGTCAAGATGATCGTGTTTGCGGTGGGTGATCAGGAATATTGTATTCCTATCCTGAGCGTGCGCGAAATTCGTGGGTTTGAAAAAACAACAGCCCTGCCGTTTGCCCCGCATTATGTGTGCGGTGCAATCAACCTGCGCGGCATTATCCTGACCGTGATCGACCTTGCGGTGTACCTGAACGTGGAACCGCAGCCCGACAATCCGCGCCGCGTGGTGATTATTGTGGAATCCCGCAATGGCACCGTGTGTGGCCTGCTGGTGGACCGGGTGATCGACATGGCTGACGTTAATCTGGCCGATATTCAGGCCGTGGCGGAGGAAGATAGCAGCCTGAGCGGTCTGGTCATGATTGCGGACCGCATGATTGGCGTGCTCCGGCTGGAAGTTGTGGTCGGCCAGCTGGTAGGCGGGATGACGTCCTGATGGTTGACGCGCGTTCTACTGCCGAACCGGAGTATACGGACGCCGACTTCCAGATGGTGCGGCGGATCGCCAAGCAGGAAGCCGGGATTTTTATACCCGATTCCAAAAGTACGCTGGTGTATTCACGCGTTTCCCGCCGTGTGCGCGAAAGCGGGATGGAGAGCTTCCACGCTTACCTTAACTATGTGCAAAGCCCCTCTGGCCGGGCGGAAATGGAAAAGCTGGTCTGTGCGTTAACAACCAACGTCACCAGCTTTTTCCGCGAGCGGCCGCATTTTGTGCATATGGAGCAGAATGTCATGCCAGCACTTGCAGCCAAGCTGCGTAGTGGCGGGCGTGGGCGCATATGGTCTGCCGCATGTTCCACTGGCCCGGAGCCGTGGAGCATTGCCATGTCTGTTCTGTCGGCTTTTCCAGAGGCCGCATCGTATGACATGCGTATTCTGGCAACGGACATCAATTCCAACGTGGTGGCGCAGGCCGCTGCGGGAACCTACGTTGCCAGCGAGACGGATGGGATTTCCACGACCCAGAAAAACCAGTTCATGCAGGCCGATGACCGGGGAAACCTGACCTTTGTTGGCAATATCCGCTCGCTTCCGGTGTTCAAGGTGCTCAACCTGAATGCCGACTGGCCGATGCGGGGGCAGTTTTCGGTTATTTTCTGCCGGAACGTCGTGATTTATTTTGATGAACCCACGCGGGAGCGCCTGTGGGGCCGTCTGGCCGACAAGCTGGAAAGCGGTGGGTTCCTGTATGTTGGTCATTCCGAAAAAGTGGCCAATCCCCGCCAGTGCGGCCTGGAGCAGGTGGCTCCGACCATTTACCGGAAAGCAAGCTGATTAATGGCCCAGCCAGTAAAAGTTCTGATTGTTGATGATTCACGCACGATCCGCGCGCTGATCAAGCGTTCCTTTGCACAGAACCCTGATATTGAAGTCTGTGGTGAAGCGGCAAACCCGCTGGAAGCCCGCGACCTGATTATTAAAGACCAGCCGGACGTGATTACCCTGGACGTGGAAATGCCGGGGATGAATGGCCTGCAATTTCTGGAAAAAATCATGCGGATGCGCCCCATCCCCGTTGTCATGGTGTCCAGCCTGACAGCCAAGGGAGCGGATACGGCCATTACGGCGCTCCAGATGGGGGCGTTTGACTGCTACCCCAAACACAACGTGGCTCCGGGGGAAGATGCGTTTGCAGGCCTTGGGCGGCTGGTTGTGCTGGCGGCCCGCTCTCAGCCGGTTTCACGCATTCAGCGGCGCACACCTTCGGCCCCGGTCAGCCACGCGCAGACCACGTGGGGCAACTCGGTGGATCTTGTGGCCATTGGCTCATCCACCGGTGGGGTAGAAGCGCTGGAAGAAGTGCTTTCGGGGTTCCCGCAAAAGAGCCCGCCGGTTGTTATCTGCCAGCATATGCCCCCGCTGTTTACGGCCAGCTTTGCAAACCGGCTTAACCAGTCCATGCCCGCGCTCTCCATTGCCGAGGCGCAGGATGGAGAGGTGCTGCAACCCGGCATGGTCCGGATTGCCCCCGGCGGGGACCGGCACCTTGTGATTGATAACAGCGGCGGCAAATACATAACGCGGCTGATCAGCGGTGCACCCGTTAGCGGGCATTGCCCGTCGGTGGATGTGCTGTTCAAGTCTGTTGCCAAACATGCCGGGCGCAATGCGCTGGGGATCATCCTGACCGGTATGGGGCGGGATGGGGCCGAAGGGCTGCTGAACATGCGGCAGGCCGGGGCCTATACAATCGCGCAGGACAAAACGTCCGCAGTTGTTTATGGAATGCCACGGGTTGCGGCGGAAATTGGCGCGGCCTGTCAGGTTGTGCCATTGCGCCAGATCAGCTCTGCCGCCATGGCCATTCACGCGCGCTAACTTCAAAAAGGGCGGCACTTAACCGCCCTGTTTATCCGCTGCCGGTCTTTGATGGCTGGAATTGAGACTAGGAATAAGGGGGAGACAAATGCCTGCCGCTTCACAAATCAAGGCCCTGATCGTAGATGACCAGGCCTCTATCCGTCAGGTTCTGGCTAACAGCATGGCCGAAATCGGCTTTACCAACATTGCCCAGCGCAAGGATGGTAAGGAAGCTTTGGAATATCTGGACCAGAACCCCACGCATCTGGTGATTTCCGACTTTAACATGCCGGTTATGGATGGCCTGGCCCTGCTGCGCGCCGTGCGGAGCAACCCGAAAATCCAGAAAGTGGCGTTCATCATCCTGACCGGCGAGGCCAGCAAGGATCTGGTGCAGGAAGCGGTCAAGGCTGGTGTTAACAACTTCCTTGCCAAACCTTACACCGTAGCCAAGCTGCGTGAGGTTCTGGAAAAGGTGTTCGGGCCTATCAAGTGAACGACCACTCCGTAGTTAAAACGGTTATTCAGGGAGAAGTAGAAATTTCTGGCGATCCGTCAGTGGTTTTTGCAACACTGCTTGGCTCCTGTGTTTCGGTCTGCATGTTTGACCCGCTTGCACGTGTTGGTGGCATTAATCATTTTTTGCTGCCAGAGGGGGGAGCGAGTGAATCCGGCACCGCCATGCGGTTTGGCGTGAACTCCATGGAAATGCTGGTCAACGGTCTGCTCAAGGCCGGGGGGCAGCGTAGCCGGCTGGTGTGCAAGGTTTTTGGCGGTGCGGCCGTAGTGCCTAGTCTGGGCCGCATCGGGCAGGAAAATATTCGTTTTGTAACCCATTATCTGGTGGATGAAGGTATCCGCTGCGTGTCCCAGAGCTTGGGCGGCACATTGGCCCGGCGTATTCGGTTCTGGCCAACAACGGGCCGTGCACAGCAAAATCTGGTGCAGGACGTACAGGGTATTGGCAAGCAGGAAGTGGCCTACAGCCGGCGTGAGGCTGAAGCAGAGCGGAAATGGGCTAGAGAAGCCAGTTCCGAGGTCGAGCTGTTTTAAAAGCCGGGCCGGAGAGGATGAAGAACATGGATGTGGTGCCCCCTTTGCCCCATGGTGCAGCCGGGACCGAACGCAGTATGCGCGATGTGATGGACCATCTGGTAGAATTGCTGGATGAGACTTATCAGGATTTTACGGGTGTGCAGCGCGTGGTAGGCGAAAACATGGCCGCCGCCCCGCTGAGTGATGCGGATGTGCAGGCCCTGCAACGGCTGGATTCCGCCACACAAACGGTAGAAGCCGTCTCCACCGTGCTCAAAAATCTGGTGGCCTCTTACGGGCAGATCGAAACACAGCCGCTGGATGTTGGTGTTCTGAGCCAGGGCGTTAAGCTCTGCCATGTTATTCAGGTGCTCCGCCACGGTGTGCAGGCGGAAACGGACAGCCATTCGGGCGAAGTGGACCTGTTTTAACGCCCATACGGCCCGTGCTGGCGTAAGCCTTGCTTACGCCACGTAGCGGGTTGTGCGGTTTATGCCCCGGCTTGTGGGGTGTGTGCACGGCCAAGGAGCCGCGCACGGGCCAGCCCCCACCCAACCATTAAAAAGACCCACCCTGCCGTGCGTTCCGTAAACAGGGAACTGGTCGAAGCAAGCGGCCAGAACAGCATGCACACCGTAATAAAAAGCATGGCCTGCATAAGGTCCCGGCTTGCAAGGGTTGCCAGCAGCAGTTTTTTCAACCACAGCAGCACCACACATACAAACAGGAACAGCCCGGAAAGCCCCGCCGTGGTGGCGATTTCCAGATAGGTGTTGTGTGGATGAATGGTGCACCCCGCGCCTATGTCCTGCCCGGCAACCATGTGAGCAAATTGCGGGATACCGTATACATAGGTTGTCTCGCCGCAATGGGCCCGAAAACCGTTATACCCCAGCCCCAGCAACGGGTGCGCATGAACCATATTGAGCGCACGAATATAAAGCTGGCCGTAGGGGGACTGCGAAAAATGCCCGAGCTGCTCAAAAAAGCGCAGAACCAGCTTGTCGTAGGACGGAGGGGAGATAAACGGCAGAAGGGCCAGTGCCACAAAACCGGATAGTGTTGCCAGCAGCACCATGACCCGTGTGGTTTTAATGAGCATGGCGCACAGGAAAAATCCAAAAAACACCAGCAGTGCAGGCATTCTTTGCCCGATCATGACCATGGTCAGCAGCAAAAAGGACATAAGGGCAAGCCCTGCCAGCTTCTGGGCCAGTTCCTTTTTCTGCACCATGCGCATGGGGTAGATCATCAAGCCGGGAAACATGATGATGGCGAGCGGTGGCCCGGCCCGTGGCTTAAAAAACGGCCCTGTAAGAGCACCATCCTGCCAGCGCGGGTAGCCCCACGGGTTCACCCCGACCAGATACTGCTCCCAGCACAAGCAGATAATCCATACCCCGGCCAGTGTTACGCACAGGCCCAGTAATTGCTGTTTTTGCGTGCTGTCCAGCAGCCATTCTTCCAGTGCTTTGGCAAAAACAAAATAACGCAGGAGCGCTATGGCCTCCAGAACGGCATGTGTGGACCCGTTGATTGCGGAGGAGGCAACAATAACCCCCCACAGGCCCAGAGCGTAAGGGAACCACCCACGCAGGAGGCAGCGGTAATGTTTTTCAAAAATGCAGTATAGCAAAAAGCTTATTGCAATAAACAGGATACTCAGATCCGCTATGGCGCGGCCGCGTAATTGAAAAAAGGGAAGTAAAACGCAGAGCACCAGAGAGATTTTTTTTAAATAAAGATCACAGGACGTAAGGATTTTTTTTAAGGTCATGCCGGGGCTCTCCAATTGCGCCGGATATTAAAAGACTCTGTGCGCAAAAGCCATTCTTAAACCACCTGCATGGAGCGCCGGTGTATGGGGGAGCAGGTATGGTGGCCTGATGATGAAAGATTGTAAAAGAGGCTGGAACGATCAGGATTTTTCCAGGAAGGTTCCTCCGCCCATGCAGTTATTGTGCCTGCGTGCCTGCGTGCCTGCGTGCCTGCGTGCCTGCGTGCGGCGTAAGGGGGATGGGCTGCGGGTGTGCGGAAAAACCTGTTGTGGGTGGCTACGGTTTTGCCTGCAAAGTGGGTCGGAGTTGCACAGGCAGGGGAGACGGAGCGCGGGGAGGCCGCACAATATGCAGTGGCCTGTGCCCGGTGGTTCTGCCCCGTGGTCTGCCCTCCGGTGTTCAGGAGGGCAGGGTGAGTAGGCGGTTTGCCAGAATGGGCGCGTTAAGGGGCACCAGCCCCCCCACAATGCTGGAGGAGCAGCTGCCGTAGGTCAGGGTTAAGCCACAGGCGGCTGCGGCAATAATGCCTCCCACCCGGCCAGCCTGATCCATTTTGCTGGCAACCATGGTGGTGGCACCCTGCTGGGCAAAGGCGTAGCCAATATCGGCCGATTCCTCGGCATCCAGCCCGGCAGGCAATACCAGGCTGAGCGTTGCGCCAACACGTTCGACCATCTGCATCATTCTGCCCATGCTGACGGGGGAATAGACGCAAATGCCCGGAAGATCGACCAGAATAGGCTGCCCCGGTTCCTTGTGGAGCACGGCATCGGCCAGTATTTCGGGCGAGTTACCCTGAATGATGGGAATATTATACGGCTGGAGCAGGGCCGAGAGCTTGGCAAAGCTGCCCGCTGTATGGTCGCACGCAATAATCAGCGGCGGCGGGCGGTCCTTGTGCTCTTCGGCCAGAATGTAGCGTGCGGCCAGCTTGGCCAGCACCAGTGTTTTGCCCGACCCCGATGCCCCGCCAAAGGCAAGGGGGGTCTGTGTGGCATCGGGCAGGGTACCAAAGGAGAGCACATTGCTCAGCCCGTCGGCCAGTGTTTTGCCGGCAAGAGCCTGAATGAGTGGCTGCGGCACGGAATGCCAGCGCAGAATGTCCTCTACCGTCAGGTGGCTGACCGGCAGGGCCACGCCATTGGTCGCGGTTGTGCTGTCATCCGTGGCCTGTTCCGGCACGGCTGATTCCTCCCGCGTGTTTCCCTGACGGCGCTCCGCAACCTTCTGGCTTGCGGTGTCGGAGGGACTATCCTGCATATTCTACTCCCATGGTGCGGTCTTCTGGCGGACTGTCACGATATGGTCGCAACCGTCTTGATCCGGGCACGTGGGTATATCTCAGCTTGTGACAGAACGGAAATGGAAGGACGTACCCGTTCGACAATGGCGTGCATGGAATCTCTTACAGGGGAGGCGACAACAATAACCGGAATTTCGCCGTTTGTGGAAAGGGCGTTAAATGTATCGCGCAGTTTTCCCACAAAAACATTGAGCATGGAAGGCGGCATGGCCAGCTTACGGTCTTCTGCCGGGCCGGTAATATGCGCCATAAAATCCGATTCCCATTTGGGGGAAAGGGTTACAATGGGAATATACCCCCCCGGCCCGACCAGCGCGTTGCAGATCTGGCGGGACAGGCGCATGCGCACATGGTTGGCCAGCGGACCAATGCCGCGCAGGCCCATGCCGCAGGCTTCCTGAATGCTTTCCAGAATGGTGGGCAGGTCACGGATGGAAACACGCTCGGCCAGCAGGGCCTGCAACACGCGCTGCACGGTGCTGAGCGGCACCTGCGAGGGAATAAGGTCGTTGACCAGCTTCTGCTGTTCACGCGGCATGTCGTCCAGCAGGGCCTGTGTGGCCACATAGGTCAGCAGGTCTGGCAGGTTGCTGCGCACCATCTCGCTCAGATGGGTGACAATCACGCTGGCCGGGTCCACCACGGTGCAGTTCATGGCCATGGCTTTGGTCTTTTGCGCAGGGTCTATCCACACTGCGGGCAGGCCAAAGGCGGGTTCGGTTGTTTTTTCGCCCGCCACGGGGGGCGCGCCACCAGATGGGGTCATGGCCAGCAGCTTGTGGGGCCGGACCTCGCCCGAGGCGATCTCGATCTCCTTGAGCTTGATGACGTATTTTTCCGATGGCAGGTGGATGTTGTCCTGAATGCGCACAGGCGGGGTGACAAAGCCCATTTCGGTCGCAACCGAGCGGCGCAGCGCCTTGATCTGCTCGGCAAGCTGGGGGGTGTCGCCCCCTGTCAGGGGCAGCAGGCCAAAGCCCAGCTCAAGGCGGAGCAGGTCGAGCTTGAGAATGTCGGAAATGGGGGTGGCGGCAGCCTGTGGGGCAATTTCGGTTACGTCCCCATCGCTGTCGGCGGCGGGGGCGCGGCTGCGCAGCCAGGCACCCGTGCCAGCCGCCACCGCAATGGCCAGAAAGGGGAAGGCGGGCAGGCCGGGCATAAGGGCAAACAGGGCAGACAGCGCGGCCGCCACACCAAGCGGCTTGGCGTTGCCACTGAGCTGGCGGGCCAGAATAACGTCCGCCGTGCCATCCGTGCCGCCTTTGGTCACCACAATACCGGCGGCGGTGGAGACCAGCAGCGCCGGAATCTGGGAGACAAGGCCGTCACCCACGGTCAGCATGGTAAAGGTGCTTGCGGCTTCGCTCAGCGGCATGCCGTGGCGGAGCACGCCAATGGTCAGCCCCCCCACAATGTTGATGGCGGTGATGATGATGCTGGCAATGGCATCCCCGCGCACAAACTTGGCGGCACCATCCATGGAGCCGTAAAACGCGCTTTCTTCCTCCAGCTCCTTGCGCTTGGCACGGGCGGAGCGCTCGTTGATTGCGCCGGAGGCCAGATCCGCGTCAATGGCCATCTGCTTGCCGGGAATGGAGTCGAGGAAGAAGCGGGCCGCCACTTCCGCAATACGCCCGGACCCTTTGGTAATGACCATGAAGTTCACGACCAGCAGGATACAGAAGATGATTCCCCCGATCACCACATCCCCGCCCATAAGGAACCCGCCAAAGGCCGCCACAACATGGCCTGCGGCATAGGGGCCTTCGCTGCCATGGCTGAGGATCAGGCGCGTGGTCGCAATTTCCAGCGAGAGGCGCAAAAGGGTGGTGAGCAGCAAAAGGGTAGGGAAGGAGGTAAAATCCAGCGGGCGTTCAAGGAACAGCGCCACCATCAGCACCAGCACCGAGGAGGTGATGGAGATGGACAACCCCATATCCAGAATAAAGGTGGGCAGCGGCAGGATAAGGATGGACAGCAAAAGCACCACGCCCAGTGCCAGCCCGATATCGGTCCCCGGAACGGCGGCACGCCAGGGCAGGGCTTTCCACCCGCCATTGCGCAGGGTGCCTGCCGCATGGGTCAGCAGGCGCGAGCCCGATGCAAACCTCAGGCGCGCGGCTGCGGTCTTGTCCGCCAGTTTACCTGCGGCGGCTTTTTTGACCGAGTTGCCATCGGCAGTATCCAAGAACCACGTTTCCTTTTGTGTTTCGGGCAGCACGGCCTGCGGCGGGGTGTGTAACGGTCCATCCTGCTGCGCACCTGAACCGGACAGCGCCCTGCAAAGCCATGCCTGTGCCCTGCCATTACAGTTATCATCAAGTGTAATTCAAGGCCAGAAAATGGTTCTGCCCGTACGGCCCCTTCCACCATGGGTATTGCGGCGGGTTGGGTATGGTTAAGTCGGGGCGGTATGGTAAGATCACCGACCATGACCACAGGATGCAGATAAGGCGACATGAAAGCGACTTGGGAACCTGAAAAAGCCAATATGCAAAAGCTGGTGGCCCGCAAAGACGCCGTTTTGCAAAATCCCACGCCCATGAGTGTCGGCCAGCTCTGCGAGGAGCTGTGCCGGGCCGAACTGGCGGGGGAGGCGGTTAAACTGTCGCTGGAAATGGTGCGGCGTGAGCCCGATAACGTGGCTTATCTGCTGGTTGCCGCCTTTGTGCTGAGCACCCATGTTTTCCGTTACGATATTGCCGTGGCGCTGCTGCGCAAGGCCATGCTGCTTGAGCCTGATAACCCCGCCATCAAGATCATGCTCGCGCAGGCGCTTATTGTGAACGGGGACCTCGCGGGTGGCACGGCGCTGTTTTCGGACATCATCAAGCTCTATCCCAGCCAGCGCGTGGCAGCCACGGTGCAGATTGCGCAGGTTTTCCTGCGCATGGGCTACCCGATGGAAGCGTTGAACATCCTTTTGTTTGCCGTGCAGCAGGAGCCGGGGCAACCCGCACTGTATAATGCCGTGGGGTGTGCGCTGGGCTGCCTCAACCGCGCGGGGGAAGCCCTGCCATGGTACGAGCAGGCCCTGCGTCTGGCCCCGCATGATGAGGGCATCCAGCTTGGTGCGGCCATTGCCACGCTCAAGGCAGGCCATTACGCCAAGGGGTGGGAGCTGTTTGCCCAGCGCGCTCATAAGCTGACATCGGTTACAAAATGGTTTGCCCAGTTCCCCCGCCTGCAACCCGATAACGATGTGGCGGGCAAAACGGTTGTGCTGTTTCAGGAACAGGGGCTGGGTGATACGCTCCAGTTCATCCGCTTTGCCCCGGCTCTGGTCGCGCGCGGCGCGCGGGTGACTGTGGCTGTGGGGAGCGCCCTTGTGCGGCTGATCAGCCAGTCCTACCCGGACCTGATCGTGCGTGACGCGGTGCAGTTCGGGCTGGATGAGCGGTATGATTACGCCTTGCCCATCCCTAACCTGCCCTATGTTACCCGGATGCAGAGCACGGCGGATATTCCCGATACAATGCCCTACCTGCGCGCGGACCCGCAGGACGTGGCGCGCTTTGCCGCCCTGCTGCCAGCCGCCGGGCCGCGTATTGGTCTGGTCTGGTCGGGGGACAGGCGGACATCCGCGCAGGATGTCATGGCCAACCAGCTCCGCTCCAGCACGCTGCCCGTTATGGCAGGCGCCCTGACCCCGGTGAATGCAACGCTGGTCAGCCTCCAGCTTGGCAGCCCGCGGGAGGATATGGCGGAATGGCATGGCCAGCCAGTCTGTGACCTGATGGACAGCGTAACGGACATGGCCGATACCGCCGCGATCATAGCCAGTCTGGACCTTGTAATTTCGGTTGATACGTCTGTCCTGCATCTGGCGGGCGCACTGGGCAAGCCGGTGTGGCTGCTCAGCCGGTGGGATGCCTGCTGGCGGTGGCTGGATAGTGGGGAAACCACGGCATGGTACCCCACCATGCGTATTTTCCGCCCGCAGGAGCGCTCCTTTGCTCCCGTACTGCGCCAGATGGGTGAGGCCCTGCAAACATGGGTGGCCACATGGCACGCCACCCACCCCACGCCCTAGACGCACTGGCGACACCCGTGGAGAAAACAAAGGACCAGCCAATGGAACAGCCAGCACAAGCCCCCGCCATAAGGTTGCCCAAAGGCATGACCGTGGAAGGGCTGTGGGAGGCCAGACAAGCCCTGTTGCAGAACCCCACCCCCGAAGGGCTGAAAAGTCTGGCAACGCTGATCTTTGATGTGCAGCAGTATGTTGCGGGCGAACGCCTTGTGCTGGACGTTATTGCCGCGCATCAGGACAACCTGCCCCTGCTGCTGGCCGCAGCCGATGTGCTGGCCACCTACACCATGCGCTACGATATTATTGTGGCCATTCTGGGCAAGGTGCTGATTGCCCTGCCCCATATGGCCCAGCTCAAGGTCTTTTTAGCCACGGCGCTGGTCACCAAAGGGGATGTTGCCGCTGGCCTGCGCATTTTTGCCGAGATCATGCAGCAGCACCCAGAACTGCATCAGGATGCGTGCGAGCATCTGGTGGTGGCCCTGCTGGATGCGGGCTACGCGCAGGAAGGGTTTATGGTGCTGGACGCGTGGTTCAGGGATAAAAAACCGGTCACGACCGCGCTGCTCAACAATATGGGCTGTGTGCTGCAACGCCTGAACCGGTCGGAAGAAGCGCTGGGCTGGTACAGAAAAGCGCTGGAAGCCGACCCCCATAATGCCAGCACGGGCATGGGGTATGCGGTGGCCCTGTTTAAAACCGGGCATTTTAAAGAAGGCGCACCCTATTACTTTGCCCGCGCCGGGCTGGTGCAGGATACGGTCAGTTGGTACCTGTCCCTGCCACGCCTGCAAAAAGGGGAACCCCTGCAGGGCAGAAACCTGATTTTCTATCAGGAGCAGGGGCTGGGCGATACGCTCCAGTTCATCCGTTACCTGCCCATGGTTGTGGCGCAGGGGGCGCGGGTTACGCTGGTGGTGCCCACAACACTTACCCGCCTGCTCAGCCTTGCCTTCCCGCAGGTCCGGGTAGTGACGGAGCAGGCTTTTGCTCCGCAGGGTGGGTATGATGCCATTCTGCCCATTCCCGACCTGCCCTTTGTCATGGGGCTGGAAACACTGGCCGATATTCCCGCGCAGGTGCCTTATCTGGGCACTGTGCCGGTCGATTGTGCGCGTCTGGCGGAACTGCTGCCTGCGCGGCGGCCCCGTATTGGCCTTGTGTGGTCCGGAGGGCGGCGGACAAAAGCCATGGATGTGCTAACCGACCAGCGCCGCTCCACAACAGCGGGGCAGATGCTGGCCGCCATTACCCCGGTGGACGCCACACTGGTCAACCTCCAGCTTGGCCCCCGCCGGGAAGACCTTGCTACCTGGCACGGCCAGCCGGTGTGCGACATTATGGACCATGCGCACGACATGGCCGACACCGCCGCCCTTATTGAAAATCTGGACCTTGTGATTTCGGTCGATACATCGGTCGTGCATCTGGCGGGCGCACTGGGCAAACCGGTGTGGCTGCTCAGCCGGTGGGATGGATGCTGGCGGTGGGGAGATACGGGGGAAACCTCCCCCTGGTACCCCACCATGCGTATTTTTCGCGCGCAGGAGCGCACGCTTGGCCCGGTGCTGGAGCAGATGGGGGCGGCCCTGCGCACATGGGCTGCAACATGGCAGCCGGGCAAGGGCGCGCTGGACTAGGTCGGTCATCTCAGGTTTGGTTTTGTATGAGGCCGTTTGAGTGTGGCACTCTGGCGCGCAACGGATCGGCCCTTATCCACAGCGCGCTGGCTGGTGCAGGCATGCGCTGGATGCGTGCAGACTGCCCGTTAAGGGCCTGCGTGTTGTAAGGTGTTTTGCGGGTTGCCTCTCTGACACGTCAAACCGTAAGAGCTAGACAACATAGCATGTTGCTGCTACTGGCCGAGGCTATTATCAATACAAAATATTGATTGGAATTAAAATGCCATTTAGAAAAACGCTTTATTTTTTCACGGCCTATTGTGCTGCGTTAGTCTTTTCTTATTTAATATTAATGAGATGTGAAAGTTATTTGTTTGGCTTGAGCATCTTTTTTGTATCCACTGTTTTGTCTGCCCTGATTCCGATCGGGATGGTTTATTTTGTCAAAAAATATTCTTTTATTAAATCATCATTTGAAAATTTTCTTGTGGCCGTGATCGGCTTTTTTGTCCTGTTTACGTTTTCGGTTTTTGGGCCGGTCTTTATCGACAGGTCCATTTCCTACCATCTGGTGTTTTACGCCGTAGAGAATGGCGCAATTCAGGAAGATGTTTTTCAGAAACAGTTTGCAGATTCTGTTTTCCAAAAGCGGATCCATGATGCGCAGATGGCGAAATTTCTCGAAAAAACGCCAGAAGGCACGTATGTCCCGACAAAAAAAGCATTCATTTTTTCTGGTATCATGAAGCTTATTGGAAAGCTGTCTGGATCAATGGATAATTACGATAAAACAAAGGTATAATATTGTGCGGAATTATATGGAAAGAAATGTAACTGTTTTAACATTTCTGTATTTTTTATTATTGTGTGTATTTTATAGATTCCATTATTATGTTCCGGATTTTGAGTTGTATTCCGGGTTCCAGCATAATTTTGGGCATTTTAGCAAAGACGGGTTTTCGACCTTATTTGTCAAAATCTCATCGCTTATTGCGCATTACCCAGCCAGCTCATTTATTATAGCCAGCATGCTCTTTATGGCATCCGGGTTTTTTGCAGTTAACTCTCTGGCATTCAAATATATTGGTAAAAACGTTAATTCCGTAATTGTCTGTATATTCGTATCATCCTGCGGGATCTGGTACTACTTGAGCGGCAAGGTATATTATGATTTTCCGTTTACTGTATTTTCTCTCGCCATTACCATTTACATTCTGCTCAAAGCATATTTTTCAGAGACCCATAAGCCCGTTCTTTTTTATCTTTTTGGCATGGCCTGCGGCTTTATGCTGTCCTGGAAGCCGTATAACATCTTTATCCTTTCAGGGCTTTTTTCATTCATTCTCTGCGATGCAAAACTAAGAACGCTTTTGCTGAACATTCTGCTCAGCCCGCTGAAACTGCTTAAAGCGACTATTCTGTTTGCGTTGGGATATGTGCTGGGGAATTACTCATTCCTCTATTCGGTAGAAAAAACGGTTCTGGGTATTTCTGCCTACCCGGCGCAATCAGACTTCATGACCTTCCTGTTCGATCGGGATGGCAAGATCTGGGATCACGTGAACTCCTTGGGGTATAACTACTCAAATATTAATGTTATATCCCTGTTTATTGTTGCGATATTGGTTCCTGTAGTTACAAAAAGATACTTATGCTTATTTTTGAATATTGTTAATTTTGTACTGTTCTACAATTATATTTTCAGGTTTTCTCCCGGCTATCCATGGCACGGGTTCTGCTATTCCCTGTGTGTTATATTGGGTCTGATTTCTGCGTGCCAGAAGTCCGAGCTCCTTAACGCGATGCGGAAGAAAATTCTGACCTGCCTTTTGGTCGGGGCGGCGGCGGCGCAGGTGGCTGTTACATTTTTGTATTACATTCCACAGCAGGCGTACTGGATTGAGCAGGACGATGAGACATACAATGCACTGCGCCAGAAAAGCTTTGAAATTTATGGGAATGTGCAAACCGTTGCCGAAAACCTGCATGGCAAGGTTTTTGTGTCGTGCGATTTTAATAGGTTCATCACGTATAGGAACGGCAGAAAAAACAAACTTATTCCGGCATATCAGTCTGATAACCCACAGGCATGGGAAAAGCTGGAAAGAGAAAAGTTCAATTCAGGGGATGACACTTATATCATACGGATAGTGCCATCCAGTATGCTCTATTTGGCAAATATATATGCGATAGATATGAGCGGATACAGCCAGATTTCCCAAACTGAGTATCCCGGTTACAGTTTTTATATCTACAAGAAAAATTAAGCAGCCGGAGCATGGGGGTTGTGGCGGTTGATGACCAACCGTCCAACGGTTATCTGGCCTGTTGGAACGCCACACAGGGTTGCCTGTGTGGCGTTTTGGCTTATTCGCTGCCTTGCGCCACTATACGCTGGGCGCTGGCCCGCGCGACGGGGGCCGCCCTGTAGGAGGCAAGGGAGCGCCCGCGCATACCACCGCCCCGGCTGTTCCCCACTGGCCCGGGCTCCACAAAGTTCCGCATGCCCTGAAAGGGGTGAAACACCTTGGGGTGGGAGATCTGGGGCATGCCATCCGGGCCTGTGCCGGTGCTGGCCTCTGCCACCATCATTGGGCCGTGGCGGGTTGTGGGGGTTACAGGGTGCGGGAATACCTGCGGCATAAGGGGCGATTTTTGTGCAAGCTGCGGGCCTTCCCGCCCGTCTTGCGGCACGGCCCATGCCTCCAGCACCTTCCACTGGTAGGGGGTGCCTATGCCGGGGGTCTGGGAGTGGTAGGCCGCTGCTGCCCGTGGCCAGCTACCCGTCTTGTCATACATCTGGAGCAGAAAGCCGCCCGCGAACATGGCGTTGCGTAGCGGATCAAATGCCTGATCGAGCGAGGCAAAGGCATCGGGGTGCTGTTGCAGGTTGACCTGCATGCACCCCACGTCAATGGACATGATGCCCTGCTGGCGGAAGCTCTGTACAGCCGCTACGGCCTCGGCCTGACTGTTGTAGTGGTGGCCTATGCCTGCTGCGTTAATGGTCCACGGCCAGGCGGAAACCGTACCGTCGGATTCGACCTTGCCACTCTCCACCCGCCCCATGGCGGATAAAAACCCGTCGGGAATATGCAGGTTGTGTTCGGCCTGTGCCGTGGCCTCCGTGCATAACCCGGCCTCGGCAGAGCGGGCGTGGGCCTGCGGGGTGTGTGCGGCCATGTGGGCAGTGCCCGCCAAGGTTACAACACCAAGGAGCCAGCGGGCAGGCCGGGTGCGGGGGAAGGGTGGCGTCATGCGCAGTCTGGCGGGGCTCGGGGCGGGGGTTACCCGCACAACGGGGCCCTTGGCTCCTTGGCTGGTGGTGGTTCCTTGGCAGTCATGTAAGGACTCTACTGGGCGATGCACAAGTAATACTGGCCTTGCCTGACCGATTTTTCACCCGGCTGTAGTCCTGCGGTACGGATTATGCAAGGATTCATGGCCCGGAACACCCTTGCCCCTGCCGGCTCTGTTCCCCCAATAGTTCTGCCTCCCCTGTTTGTTGGGTGCCGGAGTCACGCCATGATTTTGCAGGATCCTGAGCTTGGGGCATGGCGGGGCGCATGGCGCTTGGGCAGGCCCGGAGTGGGGGTGTGGGCAAAAAAGGCTTTTGGGCATGCACCGTGGCGGGTTACATGGGCATTGAATGTGCTGGCCCGCGCGCCTATTCTTATGGCACAAGCTGACGTGATGAGCCTGCACCGTGTGCCGGGCTGACCAACCAGGGGTAAACAGGTATATGAGGAACCGCCTCAAGGCGAGCAACGGGCAGGCCGGTACGGTCGGCCAGCATGGTGGCAGGGCGGCCTATTCCTTGAACCGTATGGCCTGCCGTTCTGGCGCGCCACGGTGGGTCAGGGCCGTTATGGCCGCGTTTTTCATGCTTTCCCTGTTTGTCCCGCTTTCTCCCGCCCATGCCGTTACGGTGCGGGTGAAGGATATTGTGGATTACGAAGGCGTGCGGGACAACCAGCTGGTCGGCTACGGTCTGGTGGTGGGCCTGCATGGTACGGGCGACCGTCTGACCAACATCATCTTCACGCGTGAGACGTTGATCAGCATGCTCAACCGCCTTGGCGTGAACATCCGTGACCGCGAAATCCAGTTGCAGACGCATGACGTGGCCGCCGTTATGGTCACGGCCACCCTGCCGCCGTTCTCGCACGGGGGCGGGCGGATAGACGTGACCGTTTCCGCCGTGGGTGACGCGCAGGACCTGACCGGCGGCACCCTGCTGGTAACCCCCCTACAGGCTGCCGATGGCGAGGTCTATGCCGTGGCGCAGGGCTCCCTTGTTACCAACGCCTTTACGGCGGGTGGGCAGGCCGCCACGGTCACGCGCAACATTCCCACCAGCGGGCATATTGCCAATGGCGGGGTGGTCGAGCGTGAAGTGCCGGTCAAGCTGGGTGAGACAGGGGTTATCCACCTCTCGCTCCACAACCCCAACTTTACCACCGCAACCCGCGTGGCCGAGGTTATCAACCGCAGCATTGGCGCACATATGGCGCAGGTGGATGACCCGCGCACCATTGCCGTGGACCTGACCGGGCGCAACGCATCGCTGACCCTGTTCCGTATCGGTGACCTCCAGATCGAGCCGGATACCATGGCCAAGGTTGTGGTGGACGAGGCCAGTGGCACCATTGTTATGGGGGATAGCGTGCGGATCAGCACCGTGGCTATTGCGCAGGGCAACCTGACCATTCAGGTGACCGAAACACCCGAGGTGGTCCAGCCAGCACCCTTTTCTAACGGTGTAACAGCCGTTGTGCCGCGGACACAGGCCAATGTAAGCACGGATAGCTCGCACAGGCTGGGCATCCTGCGCGAAGGGCCAACACTGGCCAGCCTTGTGGCCGGCATGAACGCACTGGGCATGGGCCCGCGCGACATGATTGGTATTTTGCAGGCCATCAAGGCCGATGGCGCCCTACAGGCCGATCTGGAAGTAAGGTAGGCAGAGCATGAGCACGCTAGCCAATGTGAGCGCGGCCCAGATTGCCAGCGCACAGAATACCGCCTCCACCCAGTCCGGGCTGAAGGCGGAGGCACTGGAAAAAACCCGCAAGGCCGCCATCGAGTTCGAGGGCATGACCATAGGCGAAATGCTCCAGCCGATGTTTGATACGGTGGACACCGCCAACGGCCTGTTTGGCGGTGGGGCGGCGGAGTCCCAGTTCCGGTCGTTGCAGGTGCTGGAAATGGGTAAGCAGATTGCCAATAATGGCGGCATCGGTCTGGCCGACAGTGTTTACCGCCAGATGCTGGCCATGCAGGAAAAAGCCCAGCAGGAAGCAGGTAAATCATGACCGATACGCCGCAGGATCTGCAAAGCCGCCTGTTACAGGCATTCGGGGCGGTAAGCGCCCTGCTTGAGCAGGAAAATACCCTGCTTAAAACCGGCCAGTGGCAGGATGTGGAAACACTGCTGCCGCGCAAGCGCACGTTAATGGAAACGCTGCGCAAACTGCTGCCGCCGGGCCAGACCAAACCCCTGACAGCCGAACAGCGCAGCGCGAGCGTAAGCCCGGAGATGGAAGCCGCCGCCAAGCAGTTCAATGCTCTGGTCCGCGCCAATGAGGAACTGCTGCAAAGCGCCATTGCCGCTCAGGGTACCCTGATCAAGCTTGTGCTGGATGATGCAGCACAGGAACAGCGCACGGGCTACGGGGCATCTGGCGGCTATACGGTGGATAGCCACGCCGGGGCACTGGCCCTGCGGAGTGACGTGTAAAAAACCTGTGGCGGGGCTACTGGCTTACCAGTAGCCGCCCATAACCTTGCGGGGCTGGTCCCCGGCAGGGTCGGCGCCTGCGTACCAGGCGCTCCAATCCCACAAAAAGGTATCCCGGCGGTTTTCCGCCGTCATGGCGGCCAGCTCATCCACAACGGAGGGGGCCTGCTTCTTTTGGTTCCGCAGTTCTGCGGCGGTCATGTTGTGCAGGGTCCGGAATGCGGTTTCCGAGCCCATATATACACAGCCACACCCTATGGGGTCCGCGTAAAGGTAAATCGGACCATCGGGGGAGGGGCGGTAGGTCAACTGCCCCGGTGGCAGCAGGTTCATCATGGCGTAACGCGCGGTTGTATCGGCCTGATGGGCAATAAACCCTGCCTCGGACAGGGTTCTCCCTTTTTCCAGATACGGGGCAGCGGGGGGGGTGCACCCCGCAAGTGCCGTGCAGAACAGCCCGGTTGCCGCCTGCGCCAGCCATTTTGCAGGGCGGGGTGTGGCCTTGGCCGGTAGGGAGCTGCCTGTGTGCATCTGGCGGGTTCCGTGCTGTGTTTTTTTAAAGGTTTAAAGGGAGGGCGCAGCCGCGTCTGTCATGCACAGGGGGGGCACGCAGACAAAGGCCTTCATGGTGGAGTAGTGCAGGCTCATCAGCTGCTGGAGGGTCTGCGCGGCCATGCTGCCGTCTGCCGGGTTGGCAGCGGGTACGGTGGTGCTGGTCAGGGGCAGGCATGCCTTGATCATTTTTTCGGCCCCGGTGGGGGAAATGGCATAGCCGCACACGCTCTGGGTCGCCAGCAGCGGGAAGGCGAGGGAAGTTACTTCCATTTCGCTCAGCGCGCCTGCGCCACGGGCGGAGTAAGGGGGCTGTATTGCTCCGTTGAACAGGGCCAGCTCGGGCAGAACATCAAACTGGAGCGTGGAGCCGGGGGTGTTGCCCCAGAGAACAAAGTCCCAGTCCTGCGGCAGGCTGGCCAGAATACGCGTGCTTTCGGCCTCAAAATTGGCGCACAGCACGGCGTTGCTTTCAAACACGTGGGCGGCGGTCTGGTGCTGGGCCACGTTCCCCCACAGGGCAACGTGGGAGAGGGCCTGCGCAAACGCTGCGTGCGAGAACAGACATTCGGCAGAGATCAGGTTCATCTGCCGCATGGCCTGTGCGTCCAGCGTGTGCTCGTCCACGCCCACGGAGCGCACAAGGTCGGGAACATGGGCGTTCAGCCGCACAAAGCGTTCGCTCTGGTCCGGGGTTGCGTCGCTGCTGATGAAAAACTTGAACATCGAGGATTCCTGCTGGTGGCGAGAGCAAAAAATGCGATCACTAACGGGGCGCAATGGGTAGCTGGCTCCACCATGTCCAACACAACCGCCACGACGAGACCATAATCTGGTGCCTACAAGGATACGGCAGAGTAAGGCGCATGGAAAGCCTTGAGAGGTGCTTCAAACCCGGCCGAGCATATTCCTGTGGCTTTGTCGGGGGCAAAACCGTATGATAAACGCCAATATATGTTTTTTGGGTCTTGCACGGCAGGGTCCGGCATTGGTGTGCAGCACGTAAAGGATTGGATTAATGAGCGTTAGCGGTATCTCACCGGTAAGCCAGTATCTGACGGCCCTGAAAAATGAAGATGCCGCCGCCTCCACCTATGCCAAAACGGATGTGACCACCAAGCAGGCTTCCGCCGGGTTTGAGCAGGCCGCTGCCTCCATTACCACCGTTGCCGGGCTGATGAAGAATTACTCGGCCCTGAACGTGGTGCTGGGCGCGTATGGCATGGGTTCGTATTCCTCGGCCACGGCGCTGGTCAAAAAGCTGCTGACACAGGACCCGTCCTCCTCCACATCGCTGGCCAAATCGTCCAGCAATGCCACGTGGCTGGCCTTTGCCGATGCGTTCAAGACCTGGGGGCAGGGCGGAGGGAGCGTGCAGACCTCCCCGCTCACATCCTCCACCATTACGTCCATTGTTAACGAATACCAGTCCGATACCGATAAATCTCTTCAGAGCGATCTGAAGGCTTTTACAAGCGCAGCCCCCAGCATTACCACCGCGTCTGCCCTGCTGGCCAATACAAGCGTGCTCAATGTTGTGCTGAGCGCCTATGGCATGGATTCGCTGGAAGGGGATACCTCGGTCCTGACCGCACTGCTCACGCAGGACCCGTCCTCCTCCACATCGCTGGCGCAGACATCGGGCAATACGGCGTGGAAGCTGTTTGCCAATGCATTTCAGGACATGGGCAAAAACGGCGGTACGGCCACATCCTCGCCGTTTACCAGCACCACCATGACCACCATTACGCAGGGCTACACCATTGCGGTTGATTCGGCGGTGGATGACAACATCAACGCGTTCAAGGCCGAGGCAGCGACCATGACCTCCGCCTCCGACCTGCTGAACAACCAGACCGTGCTCTCCATGGTCATGTCCACCTACGGGCTGGATTCCAGCACGGATAACAGCAGTATCCTGACCGCGCTGCTCACGCAGGACCCCACCTCCTCCACATCGCTGGCGCAGGCTTCGGGCAGCACGGCATGGCAGGATTTTGCCACGGCCTTCAAAAGCATGGGGCAGAACAACGGCACGGCTACGTCCACACCGTTTACGGCCGCGACCATCAGCTCCATTGCCACCAAATATACGGATGCCATCAACAGCGGCACCACAAGCGCGATTGCATCCTTCAAAAGCGATGCGGCGGGCATTACCTCGGTCAGCAGCCTGCTGAGCAACAGCAGTGCGTTGCAGGTTGTGCTGGGGGCGTATGGTCTGGGCTCCCTTGCCTCCGACCCGGCCGTGGTCAAAACCCTGCTGACGCAGGACCCGGATTCCTCCACATCCCTGGCCCAGACATCGGGCAATACGGCGTGGCAGACCTTTGCGCAGGCGTTCAAGGCATGGGGGCAGAACAACGGTCAGGGCGCCATTATGTCCACGTCTTTTGTGGCGTCCCTGAGTGCCAGCTTCCAGAGCAACACCAATACGCTGGTGCAATCGGGCATTACGAACTTTGAAAACGCGGCTGGCTCCATTACCACCGCATCGGCCCTGCTGAGCAACACCGCCGTGCTGAGTGTGGTTTCCGGCGCGTTCGGGATTGATGCTTCAAGCAATGAAGCCACGCTGATGAACTCCCTGCTCACGCAGGACCCCACCTCCTCCACATCGCTGGCCAGTGCGTCGGGCAATGCCTCGTGGCAGAGCTTTGCAACGGACTTCAAGGTATGGGGTGCTAACGGGGGCAGTGTCAGTGCAACACCGTTCACGTCCGAAAAGATCCAGAGCATCGTGGAAAGCTACCAGATGCGGCAGTACGAAAGCAGCAAGGATCTGAGTGATAACGGCGTGGGGAATGCCCTGTACTTTACCCGCACCATGAGCAGCATTACCTCCCTGTCGCAGCTGATGTCGGACCCGACCCTGCTCAAGGTGGCAGAAACCGTATCGGGCTACGACCCGGACCAGTTTGGTGCGCTGGACTATGACCAGCAGGTGCGCCTGCTGTCCAAGAAGGTGGACTTCAGCAAGCTGTCCACCCCCAAGCAGATCCAGCAGTATGCGGAGCAGTATCTGGCCATGTTGCAGATCAACCCGCAAACGCCAGATACCCCCGCGTCCATGCTCGACCTGTTTGGCGGGAGCAGTGATGATGACATCCTCTCCCTGTTCGGTGGGGATGATTCCTCGGGCGACCTTTATTCCAGCCTGTTCTAGGCGCGCTGGTCTGCCCGTTATCCTTTGGGGCAGGGCCGTATAACACTGCATCTGTTTGGTTGGTAACGTGAGTCTGGACCCGCAACCCTCCTCGCCTGTCGAGGCATCTGTATCCGCTCTTTCCGGTGTGATGGAGGCGGTACGCGGTGCCATTGCCAGCCCCCGGCATGATGTGCCGGTCGGGCTGCTGGAAGGGCGGGTCACCGGGCTTTCGGGGCTGTCTGTCTCTTTGAGCGGGTTGCGGGATTTTACCGGCGTAGGCGACCGCGTGACCATTTACGGGCTGGATGGGCGACAGACGCAGGCCGAAATTGTGGCCTTTGCGCAGGATATTGCCATTGCCATGCCCTTTGGCTCGCTGGAGGGCATTGGTTCGGGCTGCCGGGCAACCTTTTTACTGTATGATCAGGAGCAGCGCCGCCGCAGGGCGGGGGGTACGCTCATGGTCAATGCTGGCTGGCAGGGCCGGGTTGTGGACCCCATGGGCCGCCCGATGGATGGCAAAGGTCCGTTGCCATCCGAGGGTACGGCCCAGCGGCTCCATGCCGCCCCGCCCGAGGCCGCCATGCGTGCGCGCCTTGGCCCGCGCATAGACCTTGGGGTGCGTGCGCTCAACCTGTTTACCACCTGCCGCGAGGGCCAGCGCCTTGGCCTGTTTGCAGGCTCGGGCGTGGGTAAATCCACCCTTATGGGCATGCTCGCGCGGGATACGGCGTGCGATGTGGCCGTTATTGCGCTGGTAGGGGAACGTGGGCGCGAAGTGCGCGAGTTTGTGGAGGATGATCTGGGGCCGGAGGGGCTGGCCAAGTCCGTTGTGGTAGTTGCCACGTCCGACACATCCCCCCTTATGCGGCGCGAGGCAGCCTATGCCGCCATGGCCGTGGCCGAGCACTTCCGCGATCAGGGTAAATCGGTGCTGATGCTGATGGATAGCGTAACCCGCTTTTGTCAGGCCCTGCGTGAGATTGGCCTGTCCTCGGGCGAGCCACCGGCCACGCGCGGTTATCCGCCCAGTGTTTTTGCCGAACTGCCCCGCCTGCTGGAACGCGCAGGTCCGGGGCTTATGGACGAGCACGGCCATGCAGGGCAGATGACCGCCATGTTCTCCGTGCTGGTGGAAGGGGACGACCAGAACGAACCCGTGGCCGATGCCGTGCGCGGTATTCTGGACGGGCACGTGGTGCTGGAGCGCCGTATTGCGGAATCTGGCCGTTACCCTGCGGTTAACGTGCTGCGCTCGCTCTCGCGCACCGTGCCGGGATGCCTGACGGAGGAGGAGAACCAGCTTGTGCTGCAAGCCCGCTCCTGCCTGTCCACCTGGGATGAAATGCAGGATATGGTGCGCCTGGGTGCGTACCGCCCCGGCAACGACCAGCGTGTGGACGAAGCCATTCGCGTAGCCCCGGCGGTGGAGGAAATGCTGAAGCAGCGCAAGGGCGAGCGCGCGACCCTGCCCGAAAGTTTTGATGCCCTGCGGGGCGCATTATCGTAGCTGATCCCGCATGAGCAGCGCGCGAATCCGCTCCCTGCACGCGCTTATCCGCGTGCGCAAGAAGGAGGTGGACGAGGCCCGCGCAGGCATGGCCCGTGCGCTGGCGGCCGAAAGTGCGGCTCTGGCCGACCTGGAACGGCAGTTGACCCAGATTGAAGTGGAGCGGGATGAGGCCGAGGGCGATGCCGGGCGTGAGTCCTTCCGCCTGTGGCTGCCCATAGCGCAGGAAAACGTGGCACGGGCCGAGCAGGTTGTGCTCAGGACACGTAACGATTCCATGCGGGTGCGTGAGGAGCTGATTCAGGCCAACGCTGCATTCAAGGCCGCGCAGACCCTGCTGGAGAAGCGGGAGGAGGAAGAGCGCGTTCTGCTGGCCCGGCGCGAACAGGCGGAGCTGGACGATCTGGCCCGGCGTGCCCGCCCGTTTTTTCTGTAAGTTCGGGCAAGGTCCATTGTTTGGCGGCCATAAACGCCAAAGCCATGAAAAAACGATGGCAATTGGCTCTTTTCTTATGTTTGATCCTTGAGAAAGCGGAGTGCGCCCGCTATCGCTTACAGATCATAAGGGGCTGACAGTGATCGTGTACCATGCGACCCGTTTCTCCCCACACTCGTGAGTGATTAGGAAAACGTATGCAACAGACAGAGCTGCAACCCGCAAAGATTTTTATTGCGACCCCGTGCTTTGGCGGGATGGTTACGCAGGAGTATATGGAATCCATCATTGCTTGCGCCGGTGTGCTTCAGGTTCCCATGACCCTGTCCCTGCTGGGGGACGATGCCATGATCAGCCGTGCACGCAATACCCTGATGCACAAGTTCCTCACTCTGTCTGACGCAACACACCTTCTGTTCATTGATGCCGATATTGGTTTCCCGGCCGAAGCACCAGCCCGTCTGCTGGCGGCTGGCAAGGATGTCGTGGCCGGGGCCTACCCGATTCGTCAGTATTTCTGGGACAAGACCACGCAGGAAAACATGCTCCATGGCGAACCGCAGGATACCGCATCCCTGCGCTATGTGGGCGAGACCGAGGCCATGCACCAGCAGATTGAAAAAGGCCCGATGGTTAAAACGCATTACGCGGGTACGGGTTTCATGCTGATCAGCCGTGGTGCGCTTGAGCGGATGGTCAAGGCCTACCCCGAGACAGCCTACACCCGCATAGACGCCGCCAACGGCGAAACAGGCAGCACCGCCTACGCCCTGTTTGATGGCAGCATCGACCCCGAAACCGGAACCTACCAGAGCGAGGACTTCACCTTCTGCCGCCGCTGGCGCGAAATTGGGGGCGAAGTCTGGCTGGATACATCCATCAATCTGACACATGCAGGCCGCGCCGCGTTCCACGGCAAGCCGGGCTGCCGTGTTGGCATGGTTCACCACAAGGGCGCCTAAGGTCGCAATAGCACCACATGCCAGATAACAAAAAACGGCCCGTTATTATCAAACGTGTGTCCGATTCCGGCGAGCATGGCCACCACGGTGGCGCATGGAAGATTGCGTACGCCGACTTCATGACGGCCATGATGGCCTTCTTTCTGGTCATGTGGCTGCTGAATGCGACAACAGAGGAGCAGCGTAAGGGTATTGCGCAGTTCTTTAACCCCATGGCGGAAAAAGACACCCGCCTTGGCTCCTCCAACGGTATGCTCGAAACATCGCCTTCTCCCCTGACCGCAGGGACCACCTTGCGCAAGGTCAAGGATGGGGATGCCCCGGAGGATGACGGTGGCGAGCAGCCCGGTGCCAGGGATGCCCCCCGTCGCTCGGAAGAAGGCGGCTCCCCCGATAATATTACCCGTGGGCTCAAGGCGCATCTGACCCCCGCATCCCCCGCCATTATTCCCGTTGGCGGGCCGGAAAGTGGGGGCGGTAAAAGCATAGGCACCGTTGGCGTGGACAACCCTGTGGCTGCTGCGGCCGAGCAGTCCAAGATCGACAACATGGTGCAGGGGCTTGAACAGTCCGTGGCGCAGAACCCCGATACGCAGGAAGCGGCCAAGAACATGACCGTCTCCTTCGGGCGGGATGATATCCGCATTGAACTGCGCGACGCCAACAACACCCCCATGTTCGATACGGCTTCCGCCACCCCCAATGCCGCCGGGCGCAAGATGCTGGAGCAGATTGGCGCGTGGCTGGCCCCCATGCCGGAGCAGCTCTCCATTGTGGGGTACACGGATGCGGATCAGTACCGCACCACCAAGCATGGTACGGGTATGTCCAACTGGACCCTGTCCGCCCAGCGGGCCGATGGCGCGCGGGAGGTGTTGGTCAAGGCAGGGTACCCCGACCGTAATATTCTAAGCGTATCCGGCCGTGCAGACCGGGACCTGGCTTTGCCGGCAGACCCCGGCTCCGCCGCCAACCGGCGCGTGGTGCTTATTCTGCACCGCCGCTTTGTTAACCCGGGGGCCGATGGCGGGGCGATTGTACCGCTACCCGCTGGTGGTGCCGCGCCCGCAGCGCAGCCCCCCGCCGGGCAGGCTGACCAGCCTGCAACCCCGCCAGCGGCCCCGGCAGGGAATGCGCCCTCCGCCCCGGCTGGCGGGCAGGCTCCCGCTACGGCCCCCGCAGCACAGGCCCCGGCAACTCCGGCGCCGGCGGCAGCACCAGCCCCCGCCACGCCCGCCGTGCGGCGCAACCGGGGTGTGCGGGTGCGTAGCGTAACACGGCCCAGAGCGCCGCAGGGCCAGCCGGCCCAGCCGCCAGTGGACCAGCCTTTTCAACCCTCGCAGGATACGTGGACACCCGCGCCGCAGTAACCCGCCCGTAACACGATGATGACCGTGCCGCAGGCAATGTGTGCCCGCCTGGTGCAAGTAGATGGAAGTGGAGACCGTTAAATGCTGTTCATCGGGGGGCTCATTTTTGCGCTGCTCTGCGTATTTGGTTCGTTTGTGGCATCCGGGGGGGCGCTTGCACCCCTTATCATGTCCATGCCGTTCGAACTGCTGACCATTCTTGGGGCCGCGGTGGGTATTTTTGTCATGTCCAACTCCAAGGACGTGCTCAAGGAGTTCCCGCATTACCTGCGCCGGACCATCAAGGGGCCACGTTACAACAAGGCGGCCTATACGGAGTTGCTGGTCACGCTGTTCCGCTTCATGCGGCTGGCGCAGGCCAAGGGCAACATGGCGCTTGAAGAACATATTGAAAACCCGAACGACAGCAGCATTTTTGCCCTCTCCCCCAATGTGCGGGACGATGTGCCAACCCGTGCGCTGATCTGCGATTACCTGCGTCTGGTCAGCCTGAACATGGATGACGCCTACCAGCTTGATGAAGTCATGGCGCGTGAGCTCAAAAAGAACCTGAGCGAAGAGCTGCATACTTCCGAGAGCCTGCAAAGCATTGCAGACGCCCTGCCAGCCCTTGGCATTGTGGCCGCCGTGCTCGGGGTTATCAAAACCATGGCCTCGATCAGCAAGCCGCCGGTCATTCTGGGTGAGATGATTGCAGGTGCTCTTGTCGGGACCTTTCTCGGGGTGCTTTTGTCTTATGGCGTTGTGGCCCCACTTTCGTCTAGGATGCGCGATGTGGTCACGCAGGACGCACGGTACCAGGACCTGATCCGCACGGTATTTGTGGCGCATCTGCAAGGCAACCCGCCGCAGATCTGCGCGGAAATCGGGCGTAAGGACATACCCCATGCGTTTATGCCAACCTTTGCCGAGCTGGATTCTGCCTTGTCCGAGGCCAGCAACCCCGGCGCCGCCGCAGCGGCGGCCTGAGCGTAAGGGAATGTTGGCGGCGCATCCGCTGGCGGGAGGGAGCAAGTAATGGGTATTAAATCTACAAGTGGGTCCAACCTGAGCGAAAACGCACAGGAAGCACCGCTCTCCTCCCTGCTGGCCGCCATTGCGTCGCGCAGCACCACGGGTGTTGCCTCCAGCCCCTCCGGGCAGAATAGCGGTTTTGCGGCGGTGCTCAAAAGCATGTCCGCCCCGGCCACGACCACGCAGGCGCGCGCGACCACCACACAGCCCGACAACAGCAGCACGCAGCAGGCGGACCCGGAGCAGACCGACACCACAGCAGACAACACCGCCAGCCAGAGCAGCGCCACGCCCGCCCAGTCCGGCGCGCATACGGCGGCGGATGCAAAACACACCACAGCCAGTGCAAAGGCTGGTAAGGCCAGCGCCAGCAAGGCCGCAGCAACCACCCAGACCGCCCAGACCCAGAGCACCAAAGCCCAGAAAAGCCAGTCCGGCAGCAATGATGCCGATACAACGGCTGCGGCAGACGGCACGGCCGATACCGCCAGTGCCACCACAGCGGATGCCGGGCAAAGCGGGCAGAGCACAACGGTCTCGAGCATGGCAGAAATGCTGCTGCAAATGGCCATGCAGGGTGCCGCCACCGCGCAGGATACAGCCCAGAGCGTTGCCGGAGCACAGGCCGGGGCCGACACCACAACAGGAACCGACGCCACGCAGGGGGATGCCGCACAGGTTGCCACCACACTGGCCGCATCCATACAGGCCAGCACCGGGCAGGATACCGGCGCACTCGCCCCGGCAAGCGTGTTGCAGGGGGCGGTTCAGGCCGCGGCAGATGCGTTTGGGGGGCTGGGCCTGTCCACCGTTGCCGGGCAGAGCGGTTCTGTCTCCCTGACTGCGGGGCTGAGCGGCCTGCCTATGGGGCTTGCCTCTGCCGTGGCGCAGCCGAGCACCAGTGTTGCCGGTGCCGGGTTTGCCAGCCTGTCCGCCCTGGGCAGCGCGCAGGCCGTACCAGTAGCACAGGCCACGTTGGCCCAGAGCGTTACCGCCAGTGCCGCTGCAAGCGGAGTTATGGGCGCAGGCAGTAATGGTGTGCATGCCAATGCGGCGTCCCTTACCGCGGCTACGGGTGCGGCCAGTCAGGCTACCAGCGCGCAGGGCACAGCCACCGGAGCAGCTACGGATACCGCCCAGCAGGTGGCGTTAACGCTCCAGCAGGTTGCCGCAGCGGTGAGCAACGTGAGCGTAACCCAGACCGCAGGGCAGAGCACACAGGCGCAGGATAGTGTTGCCGGACTTTCCCTTACGGCTGATGCAACCAGTGGTCTGGCCTCTGGGGCCACGACAGCCATGGTGGCACTGGGCAGCACGGTGCAGGAGGCCACGGGCCAGAACCAATCCGGTTTTTCCGACCAGTCCGGCACAGGGGCTGAGGCAGAAGGGCAGGCCCTGCTGGCTGATGGTGCCGCCGCCACCAGCACGCTGGCGCAGGAGGCCGCACAGGGGGCTTCCAGCTTTGCCTCCACGCTGGGTTCGGCGCTGGATAGCGGGCGTACCGCACAGGCCACCCCCGCGCAGGCTACAGCCACCCCCACCACCACCACGGCGGCGGAAGATGGTACGGCCACTGGCCTGTTCTCCCTCGCCAGTGCGGATACGGGTGTGTCCATGACGGTCATGACCGCCGATTCCACCCCCGTTCATGTTCGTGTGCAGGGGAGTGATGGCGTGACCACCGGCGTTGTGCTGCAAAGCGAGGATGCCGCCACCGCGCACCATCTGGCCAACACCCGGCACGAGCTTGTTGCAGCATTGGATGCGGCGGGTGTAAACGTAGGGCAGATCAAGATTGATGTTGTGAGTGCGAGCGACACCAGCAACAATGCCAGCCAGCAGGATAATGGCAGTGCCGCAGGCGGCGCTTTTGGTGGGGCGGATACCAGCGCGGGGCAGGGTGGCAACCAGTCTTCGGGCGGGAATGCCTGGACCAGTAGCGCCCTGCCAGCCACGCAGGGTCTGGCGGCGGAGCAGGCGCAGGTGGGTGGGGCAGCTGCCACCACCACGCGCACATATGATGGACGTGGGGTTAACATTACCGCCTGACCCGGGCGCTTTACAGGCAGACAGGAAGGAAGCGGGCACATGTCCACGACATCACTGACAACCAACGAGTACAACCTGCTTTCGGCCGCGGAATCGACGGCAAAAAGCTCGGCGGCCACGTCTGGCTCGTCGTCCTCATCCTCGTCTTCCACGTCGAGCACGGCTGCGCTGTCTTCGCTTGCCAATAACTACACCACGTTCCTGACCCTGCTGACCACGCAGCTCCAGCATCAGGACCCCAGCAGCCCCATGAGCTCGGACTCGTTTACCAGCGAGCTGGTGCAGTTTGCCGGGGTGGAACAGCAGGTGCAGACCAACTCCAAGCTTTCCTCGCTCATTTCCCTGAACGAGAGCGGGCAGCTGAGTGCGGATAGCGCCCTTGTGGGTTCGCAGGCAACGGCCAACAGCACCACCCTGCCGTTGCAGAACAGCTCGGCCACCCTCAACTACAAAGGCAGCTCGGGGCAGACCGTGGCCATTGCCGTGTCCAATTCGGCAGGGACCATTGTCAAGGACGATCTGGTTACCGCCAGCAGCGGCACCAATACCTGGACATGGGACGGCACGGACAACAACGGCAACAAGCTGTCCGACGGCGCTTACAGCGTTGCGGTCAAGACCATGGATTCCTCGGGCAATACGTCCGATGTGTCCTTTACCGTTACGGGTACCATTACCGGTATCCAGACCGGCACCAACGATATGGAAGTGCAGATGGGTGGGGCGACAATCCCCATGAGCCAGCTTGTCAACGTGTCCAGCACGTCCAAGTCTTCTTCTTCCTCATCGTCCTCGTCCTCTTCCTCGTCCGATACGGACACGGATACGTCCTCAACCGGGTCGTAAGGCATGCAGGGGTGTGGCAGTGCCACACCCCTTTTTTTCTCCCCCACTGCGCCAGAGCGGATGATGCCGGGGAGTATATGTTTTTTTAAAAGCCCGAAAATTGGCCAGCCCAAGCGTTAAGGTGGGCGGTTTTCTACACATGTTAGAATAAATCTGACATATGTCTTAACATTAAATTGACGAACCGGGGGTAAAACCGGCTATGCCTTGCGCTGATAACTGGCATTAAGGCGGAAAAATTATGTTGGCCTGGTTTACCGAAAAAGCGCCCTTGAGGCGGAAAATTTCCATCGTCATGGCCTGTTTGCAAGCCTACATGATTTTACAGATCCTGATGCAGCTTGTCAGTTCCGAACTGGATCTGCCGCTGGCTGTGCAACGTTATCTGGGGTTGGGTGGTTTTGCTGTCAGTTCCCTTATGGTGTTTCTGGCCCGCTGGGTGCTTATCAGCCGCGCCGCCGTGCCGTTTGAGACCATTACAGCCTTGACCGAGCGCATTGCCGCAGGCAAGCTGGATGAAAAAATCCCGTATGTTGACTGGTCGGACTGTGCCGGGCGGCTTGCCAAGGCGCTGACCACCTTCCGCAGCGCGTTGATCAAGCAGCTTGACCTGCAGAAAATCGCACAGGAAAGTGCCGCCGAACAGCAGCGCCTGAGCGAGCTGGCCCAACAGCGTGCCGTAGACCAGAACGGCATGATTGTGGAACTGGGCAAGGGGCTGCGCATACTGGCCGACCGTAATCTGGCCTTCCAGTTTACATCCCCCTTTGCCTCGGAGTTTGACGCTCTGCGGCGCGACTTTAACGAGGCCGTGTCCTCCCTGTCCGAAGCTATGGGCGAAGTGGCCGCGGCCTCTGCCCTTATTCAGGGCGGGTCGATGGAAATTGCCGAAGCCTCGCAGGATTTTGCCCAGCGGACCGAGCGGCAGGCCGCGGCCATGGGCCAGATGGCGGCCTCTGTGACCAACGTTAAAAACGGTGTGGATGATCAGGCCGAAGCCGCGCAGGAAGCGCGCGATGCGGCACAGAGTGCCCATGCCGCCGTGCAGCGTTCCACCAAGGTCATGCTGTCGGCCATGTCCGCCATTCAGGAAATTGCAACCTCGTCGGCCAAAATGTCCGCTATTATCGGGATTATTGACGACATTGCCTTCCAGACCAATCTGCTGGCCCTTAACGCAGGGGTGGAAGCTGCCCGTGCGGGTGATGCAGGGCGTGGGTTTGCCGTGGTTGCGACCGAAATCCGGGCGCTGGCACAGCGTTCCTCCACTTCCTCGCGCGATATTCGCAGCCTGATCGAGATTTCCACCCGGCAGGTGACCGAGGGCGTGCGCCTTGTGGAACAGACCGACAAGGAACTCAGGCTGGTGGCCGGGCAGGTGGAAGCCATTACCAGCCATGTGGGCAATATTGCCAGTGTGGCCCGCGAGCAGGTGGGTAGTCTGGGCGAGGTCAACACCGCCGCAACCCATATTGACGCCACAACCCAGCAGAACGCCGCCATGGTGGAACAGACCGCAGCGGCTGCCCACAACCTCAAGACCGAGGCTGCTAATCTGGTCAATGTGGTGGGCCACTTTACCCTGCCCGGTTCTGGCCCCGCACTGGCCGGGCCGGATGGGGGGGCGGCTCGCCCGGCACTGGCCAACCCGGCCAGCACGCCCCGCCGCCCGGCAGCCCTTGGCGCAGGCAAGCCTGCTGCCCCGCGCCAGCTGGAAAGCAGCATGGCCGGTGGCTGGTCAGACTTCTAGGTTCCCTGACCTGCCCTTTATGGACGGGGATGAGCGTAAAGCAGAGGCCGGGTGCATGTGCGCCCGGCCTTTTTGCTGTGTGCTTCAGGCATGCTCACGCGAGTGTGTTGGAAACTGGTGCTTGAATAGGCAGGGAATCGATAAAAAATATAGGAAATTTTTATAAATACCTGCCAACACTAGGCGTGTGGGTTCCGTTAGGTTGCTCTGGTCACGCTCTAACGCCGGGTGTAGAATGAATGACACACACACGTTGCTGGTTTTTGCCCCTGCGGGCCGGAAACAGCCGATAAAAATATGGTGCAATCATGATCCATCCCGCAATGCGCGCCTACCAGAATGTGGCAGGGTATTCCCTGACGGACCGACAGGCCGATGCGACCTGCTTCAGACTGCTGATAGAAGAGTTGGAAACGGCATCCGCCAGTTCTGACCCCTCTGTTCGGCTGAAGGCCCTGACCAAGAACCAGCGTTTGTGGTCCATGATCATGAAGGCGAATTCGCTGGATGCAGGGGCCACCAATTATGAAGACAGGGAACTGTTTGTAAGGCTTGCCTCTCAGGCGCAGCGTTATGGCATCCGTGCCATTCTTGATACCAATCTGTCCCTCGCTCCCTTGGTCGGGATTGCAGAAACCGTTCTGGAAGGCTTGGAAACATCCGCAGGTTCCGGACAGGAGTTCGATACCGACGCCATGCTCTGAACGGTCGAGGGGCCAAAAAAGGTGGCTCGACTATGGAAAATTCGGACGCGCGGGCTGGCCATTGGCAGCCTGCCTCAATAGCGGACAGACTGTCTTTTATGGGCATAGAGCGGCGCGAGCGGGATACGCTGGCCAGTATGCGCCCCGATATGGCCGAGATTCTGGACGAGAGTCTGTCCGAATTTTATCAACGTGTGCATGATGTACCAGAACTGGCCCGGTTCTTCCCGACCGAGGCCACGACGTCCAAGGCCCGCTCCCTGCAACAGATGCACTGGGAGACCATTCTATCGGGCAAGTTCGGGCCGGATTATGTAAGTGATGTCACCCGGATCGGCCACGCCCATGCCCGCATAGGGCTGGAACCACGGTGGTATATTGATGGCTACGCCGTGCTGCTGGATGCCATCTGCCGCCGCCTGATTAAGCAGGGGGTGCGTGGCGGGCGGCGTTTCTCCCTTGGCCGTGCGGCGGTTGAGGCTGAAATGGGCGAAAAGCTGGGCCAGCAGATCGGGGCTATTCTCAAGGCCGCGTTCCTGGACATGGATCTGGTGATTTCCACCTACCTTGCACGGCTGGAGGAGGAACGGCAGAAAGCCGCATCCGAACGCTCGGCACTGGAGCAGATTGCCCAGGCGCTGGAGCGCGTGGCCGAAGGGGATTTGAGCGCTACACTGGCGCGGGATGTGGCAGAGCGCTCCCCTGTGCTGGCAGCGGCCTTTGCCAAGCTCAAAACCGGCCTGAATGATGTTGTTTCCGATATTCGTGAGGTTTCTACGCAGGTGGAGGATGCAGCCTCCTCCATCAGTCAGAGCAATGCCCGTATCCTTAGCCAGAACGAAGCGCAGGTTGGCTCCATCCACCGGCTGACCAACGCCACCGCTACGCTGGAAGCCTCGCTGGATGATGTATCGGGGCAGACGGTGGCCGCCGAACAGGCGGCGCGTAAATGTGTGGATGCCGCAGCGCGTGGCAACACCAACATGAATGATGTACGCGCCACCATGGCGGATATTCAAACCGCATGGAAAACCATATCCGATCTGGTTGGTTCCATTCAGAACATTGCGGCCCAGACCAACTTTCTGGCCCTTAATGCCAATGTGGAGGCCACGCGGGCCGGGGCCATGGGGCGTGGTTTTTCGGTAGTGGCCATGGCCATCCGGGACCTGTCGGTTAAAACATCCCACGCCGCCCGCCAGATTGCGGCCAGCGCGCAAAAGAACGAGGCCGTGATCCGTAGCGGAGCGGAGGCGGTTAATCAGATGGTGGAGGACCTGTCCGATATAGGGGCAGGCATTGCAGTGGTGAACAACGCCATTTCCAAGATTAACAAGGAAATGGGCGGTCAGCAGCAAAGCGTTAAGGGCACACACCGCGAGGCCGCTGCCCTGCGTGACCTGACGGAAAAAACATCGGCCATGAGCGAAAATGCCTCTGCCGACTGCCAGGACCTGAGCCAGCGCTCGGCCAGAATGGTGGATCTGGTGAGCAACTTTGTGCTCTCCGATTACGGGCAGGGTTACGCGGATGACTACCCGATAGCCGCTGAATAGGCGGGCATAAAAAAACCGGCCTGCTTTGGGGCAGGCCGGTGCAAAAGCGCTTTGGGTTAAAAAGCGGCTTACTGCTTCATGGCAATGGTGGCCTGCAGCAGCTGGTCTGCCGTGGTCACGATTTTGGTGTTGGCGGTGTAAGCTTCCTGCGCAACGATCAGGGCAGACAGGTCGCTTGTCAGGTCGGTGGTGGAGGATTCCACATAGCCGACTGTCAGGGAGCCTGTAGCGTTTTCACCCACCAGCCCGGTTTTGGCGCTGCCTGATGCGGCGGTGGCTGTGTAAGCCTGACCATCCTGCGCCAGCAGGCCGTTGACGTTGGCAAAGTTGCTGAGTGCGACCTTGCCGATCAGCTGGGTGTCCCCGTTGTCGAACGTTGCCATCACAGAGCCATCGCTTTCAATGCTGGCGCTCTGGTAAGTACCGGAGGTCACGCTGTCGCTAACGGCTTTGGGTGTTGTGGAAGAGGTGCTGAGGGACATGCCGCTTGTGCCACCAATGGTGCCGATGTTGACGTTCACGTTCTGCGTGTTGCCATCGGGGTAGGTGATGGAGATCGGCAGGTTGGCGGCAGCCCCGTTCAGGGTGGAGGTCACGTTGTTGCCGGAGCTGTCGGTCACGGATTTCAGCGAACCATCGGTGTTGAAGTCCACCGTGTAGGCCGTTGTCGGTGTGACAGACATACCCGTGGTGCTGGACGAGGCCTGCACAGTCCACTCGGTGGCGGAGGACTGCGTCCACGTCAGGGTGACATCCCCGGTGTTGTCCTTGGGTTTGGCCTGATTATAGGTGCCATCGTAAACAGTGGTGTTTGTTGTAACCGCACTTGCACCAGTAACGGAGGACAGGGTGCCCGTTGCCGTAATTGTTGTGGTCTGTGTGGGCCGGAAGGTGACGTTGGCAACGTTGATCTGGGTTACGCTGGATGTGTCCAGCGCGCCGGTCGTGGCGTCCACCATATAGCCATCAAGGTAGTAGCCGCTGGTGTTTTCGAGGTACCCGTCCTTGTCCTCATAGAATTCACCGTTGCGGGTGTAATACTGTTCAGAAGCAAAGTCGGCACCAGCCGAAGTGACCGCACCGGTCTTTTTGGAGACGTTGAACAGCCCGTTGCCCGAGATGGACATGGCCAGCCCGTCCGTGCTGGAGGAGGCGGTGCCCTGGGAGTTGACGTGCTGCACGGTTACGGCGGCCACGGAGTTGGCCACACCCTGTGCGAACGAGCCGGAGGTGGAGCCTGCGCCGGCCACAAAGTCCTGGAACGCGGTGGTGTCGGCCTTGTAGCCAACCGTCTGGCTGTTGGCGATGTTGTTGCTGAGGTTGGTAAACGCGGTGGACTGAGCGTTAATCCCGCTGACAGCCGTGGTAAGGGAGTTAAAAATAGACATGTGTCGTCCCTGCCTTGTGGATGCGCAGTTTTCTTACGCTGGCTGTCTGTGCCGTTCTGGGGCACGCGCATCAGCCACGGGGTTAATGGCGAACAGACTCAAGGGGCTTAAACCCGCCCCACCATTATGGCCTGCGCCTAAGTTACCCAACTGAGTAGCATGTAGGGCGTGGAACGCAAGTTTTTCCTGCATGAAAGAACTGTAAACCGCCGTTTTCGGGCGTTTAGCGCCGGAGCCGTGGCGCTTGCTGCGGGGGCTGCTGCACGGGGGGAGGGGCCGCACGCGCGCCGGGGGTCTTGAGCTTCATGACATAGGCAATAATGGCGGCTACGGGCTGGAAGTATTCGGCCGGAATTTCCGAATCCAGTGGCAGGGTGTACAGCGCGCGCGCCAGGGGCGGGTTGGGCACAATGGGTACGCGTGCTTCTTCCGCGGCCTCACGCATACGCGCGGCCAGTTCATCCGTGCCTTTGGCAACAATTTTGGGCGCGCTGTTTATCCCGTTTTCATATTGCAGGGCCACGGCGTAGTGGGTCGGGTTGGTAATGACCACGGTGGCCTCGTCCCTGACCGCCTGCACCATGCGGCGGCGGCGGCGCATGCGTATCTGCCGCTGGCGGGCCTTTACTTTGGGGTCCCCGTCCATTTCCTTGGTTTCGTCTTTGATTTCCTGAAAACTCATGCGCAGTTTCTGCAGCCGGTTCCAGCGTGTCCACACGTCATCAAGCACGGCAATAACGGCCTGCACCACCAGCACCACCAGTGTTGCGTACACAAACCACGAGACAAGTTCGTGCGTAAGGTGCAGCACACTCCACCGTTCGGAAACGGGGGCCACGCGAAGGGTTTCCTTGGCGACCCCAAACAGGACGCAGCCAAACACCACCAGCTTGATAAGGCTTTTGGCGGTTTCTACCAGATTGTTCTTGCTGAACAGGCGCGAGATCCCCTTGGCGGGGGACAGGCGCGTAATGTCGGGCATAATGGCCTTGGGGCGGAACAGGAACCCGCTCTGGACCACGCCAAAGGCCAGTGTAACCAACACCCCCGTACCCACCAGAGGGGCCGCCAGCCAGACCCCCTCCAGCGATGCCTGAACCGAGGCGCGGTAGAGGGAGGCACGGTCGAAGGGAATACTGTCAAAATGGGCCATGAGCCCATACATGTGCTTGGTAAACCGGTAAGCAGACAGGCCGGTGCTGGTGGTAAAAACAATCAGGAAGCCGCTCAGGATAATCAGGAGCTGCACCTCGCGCGACTGGGCAATATTGCCTTCCTCACGCGCGGTTTCCAGCCGTTTTCCGGTTGGGGCTTGGCTCTTTTCGCCTGAACTGTCGTCGGCCATGCGCGCTCGCTCCTAGTGGTGCGCGGGGGTGGTGCCAATACCGGGCAGGCCCAGCAGCATGTCGCCCGCACGCTCCTGCCATACACCACTCATGACCTGAATAAGAATGGCCAGCAGCAGCACGCCGCCCAGCAGCTGGGCAGGCATGGCCATGGAATAGACCTGAATGGACGGCATAAGCCGGTTGAGCACCCCCAGCATGGCAGGCCACAGGGTGCCGATCAGCACAAATGGGGCCGAAAGCTGGAAGGCCAGCATAAAGGTCTGGGACGTAACCTGCGTTACGCTGCGCGCCATATCCCCCACCATGGGAACATGGCCGGGAGGGAACACGCTGTAGGAGCCGGTAATGGCAGCCAGCGGCAGCGCATACAGCCCCGTGGACAGAAAAATAACCGGCACCAGAAAAGAGGCCATATGGCTGATGGCAGTACTGCCGGCACCCAGGTCCGGGTCGGGCTGGAGCACGCTGGCAAGGCCGGTAAAAATGGCCACGAACTGCATGGAAATACCCAGTGCAAGCGAGATCAGCCGCGCCAGCCAGCCAATAAAAATACCGTAAAGCAGTTCGCCCGCAATAATGGCAATGGCGCGGGCTGGCATGTGCAGCGCCTGCCCCGACACGTCCTTGAGTGCGTTCTGCTCAAGCGGCAGAATGGCAACGGTAATGCACAGGGCAATCCCTGCGCGGACCACCATGGGGGATGTGCTCTCCCCCAGACCGGGGGAGGCCATGACCAGCGCGCTCACCCGGCACAGCACCAGCAGGAACGTGGCGGCCAGCACCTGAATGGACCCGCCGGGGAACAGCAGGTAGTCGGTCATGCCCACGGGGTGGTGTGGGGGCCGGTCATGACCCGCCAACCATAATGACCTGGTCAAAAATGGTGCGGGCATAGGTGTTCAGGGTCGCGGCCATGTAGGAGCCGGTCAGCAGCAGGGCGGCCATGGCGGCCACAAACTTGGGCACGAAGGAGAGCGTGGCTTCGCTCACCTGTGTCATGGCCTGAAAGAGCGATACCAGAACACCCGCCACCAGCGAGGCCAGCAGGGAGGGTGCCCCCAGCTTGACCGCCACAAACAGTGTCTGGCGCAGAATGTCGTGGATATCGACCGTGTTATGCATGCGATGGGTCTTAGATCGACATTTTCATGACGTCCTGGTAGGCCTGCACCATACGGTCGCGCACGGTGGTTACGGTTTGCAGGGTCAGTTTGGCTTCTTCGACCGAGGTGGCGATATCGCTCATGTTGCCCTTGCCGGACAGGCCGGTTGCCGTCTGGGTTTCTGCCGTTTTGCCGGTCTGGATGGCGCCTTTGAGTGCGTTGTCCAGCGCGGACGTAAAGCCGGAAACAATATCGGCCCCTCCGGTGGAACCCGTGCCCTGCCCATCCGTTGTGGACTGCATGCTCTTCTGGGTCTGTCCGTAGGCGTTGAGCGCGTCGAGGCTGCGTGTGGTGATATCGCTGGTCATTGTGGCCCTGTCTGGCGCGGAGGGGGCATGCCGCCATGAGAGTGGTCTGGAACGTGGGGCTACTGTAATCCATTTGGCCCCTGCAAGGCCAGTGGCTTTTACGCCTGCCCGCCCAATCTTTGCGGATTACAGCACGTCCATTTTGGTGGCGGGGGAAATTACGTTAATGCCCCGTGTCACCGGCAGACTTGTCTCGCGCGAGGCGGGGGTGGCGCTGTGCGTGCTCATGCGCGCACCAAGGGGGATGAACGCCTGCTCGTTCAGCCTGTAGCCAATGCCCCACTGGGTTATAAATGGGTCGATAATACCAAAATCGCGCAGTTTCTTGCGGATTTTGCACACCATTACATCAATGATCTTGGCGTGTGGTTCTTCTTGCCCGGCATACAGGTTGTCCAGCAGGGCTTCCTTGCTGAGCACCTGTGTCTTGCGCAGGGTCAGCAGTTCCACCACGTCGTACTCGCGCGGGGTTAAGGGGAGGGGGCGGTCATCTATCAGGACCTGCCTGCGGTCCACGTTGACCACCATACGGCCGACATGCAGGCTCAGGCTGTCATGCCCGCCGGTGCGGCGCACAATGGCGCGCAGGCGGGCAAGCAGCTCCACCGGCTCTATGGCGGCACTGACGCAGTCATCCGCACCAATGGACAGGGTTTCCGCCACTTCCTGCGGGGTGGACGTGCGCACGATCATGATGATCGGGGTGGGAATGCGGGAATTGCGGATATGCCGCAGCAGGCGCGTATCGGGCCGGGCCTGCTGGATAACCGCAATATCGTACTGCGAGCGGCGCAGGGTTTCCACCACCCCTTCCGGGCCGGACATGGTCAGGGACAGCGCCCCCTCCACTGCGGCTTCCGCCAGGCCACGGTATGGGCGGATATCCCCCTGGGTCGAGGTGTCTCCGATACACAACAGGCGCATGTTTTTTTCCGTCTATCGGTTCTGTCGAATGCGTGTGCTTGATGCCGCAGGGAACTGCGGTGGACCAGCCCTGTCCGGCAGGCCGATGCACGGTGCTGGTCGGGTATTTGGGGTGCATTGGGGGCTGCGCAAGGGCAGACTCCAAAAAACACCTTGGCTAAGGCATGGCCATCCCATAATCTGAGCGCAAGATTTTTTCTTCCGGTTTGCATGCGGCGCTGCGGTGCGGCATACCGGCTTTGTGTTTCCTGTAAGCCCTGAAGAGGTTCCATACACATGGCAGATACCACGGTTGCCGCCCAGCTTGCCTCCAGCATGCGTACGGCTACGGCCAACATGGCTCAGGCGGCTCACCGCTCGGTCCAGCCCGAGCATATTGCCTCCAGCGCGCTCAAGGTTGCGTCCACCGGCCAGGACGGCTCTTCCTCCTCCATGCAGTTTGATGCCACGGGGCAGGTTGTGCCTTCAGGCAATACGCACAACAAGCATTCCGGTTCGGCAAGCTTCATCAACCTTCTGGCCTGATTGCGCATCGGGCCGGGTCTGCCCCGGCCCCATTGGGCAACAGGCCGGGACAGGGTCCTTATTTAACGCATGATGCTTCAGGGTATTGATGAGTGCGCAGCAGCGGCAGTGTCCGTTCTGGTCCTGCATGGCTGAGGGGTTCGTGTTTACTGCTCTGGCAGGCGGGCCGGTCAGCCACAGTTCTTCTGCACCCGCTACCATATGTGCAGAAGAGTCCCGCCCCATGGCAGGGCCATTGATCGTTCAGGATTAACCAGACGTGTATTTTAGCAGATCCGTTTGCATGAGACGCTGCCTTCTTCCCCTTGCCCTGCTTCTGTCCTGCTCCGCCATGACAACCGTGGCCGATGCGGCGCGGCGCACCCACGCGCCCCGCACCACTCAGGCGGCGCCCCCAAAGGGCAAAGGGCTTAACGCGGCAACGGCTGCAACCGCTGCCGCAGCAGCAGGCGTGGCCGCCACGGCTGGTGCCGCTGCTGCAACACCCGCCACCCCGGCCGACCCCGGCACCGCAGCAGATGCCGACCTGCTTAAAGGCCTGCCCGCACCGTGGAAAGCCACAGTGCTGGACGTGCCACTCCCCCCGCCAGCCCCCGCGCCGCAAACAGCAGGCAAGGGGCGTAAGCCGGGGCAAAAGGCAGGGCAGCCCGGTGGTTCCGGCTCCAGCGTTGCCGGGGGTGGTGGCTCCATTAACGTGCCCGCCACATCCACCAGCCGCGTGCTTATTCCCATATCCCCGCGCATGGGGCTGGCCGCCTTCCGCAGTGGCGACAGCTTTGTGATTGTGGTGGATAATGCTGAACCCATGGATACCAGCGCCCTGCACGGGGACGGTGTTTTTTCTACCCTGACCGTTACAACCCTGCCGGGTGCCACCCTGTTGCAGATCAAACTGCCCGACACGCGTGAGTTCTTTTTGTCCCAGCAGGCAGAAGGCTGGATACTGGGGGACAAGCCCCCGCCGGGTAATGTTTATGGCGACCGGCGCGTGATCAACCCGATTGTGGCAGATGGGGGGATTCTCTACCCCATGCGCAAGCCCGGCCGGGTGCTCAGCATTACGGACCCCGCATCCGGGCAGAAGCTGTTTGTTGGCACCTCCACCACGGATGACGGGGGGATTCTCTCCTTCCGTCATGGGGATGGGTATGACATCTGGCCCACGACCGAGGGCGTGGTTGTGGCCGCCAACTCGCCCGATGTGGGGCTACGCGCAACGCCTGAAGGCGCGTTGTTGACATCGGGTGAAAGCCCGCTCCCCGACAGCAAGGTGGCCGTGTACGCCAACACGGTTGATCTGGACTGGCTGGGCCTGCAAAAACTGCCCAATGAGCAGTTGGAAGCCCGCCTGCACAAAGCCCTGCTGGCCGCAGCCGATTCCGACCCCGCCCAGCGCTTTGCCGCCCGGCTGGAGGAAGCCCGCGCGGCCTTTGGCGTTGGTGCTTTTCTGGAAGCCCGCGGAATCCTGACCGTCGCGTTGGAAGATGACCCCGAAGAGGCCGTGCGGCCGGAGGTCAGCTTTCTGCTCGCTGCATCCGAACTGCTGAGCGGCAACATGGATGGCGCGTTCCTGCTTGAAGGCCCATGGCCCGATAACGAACAGCGTGCCACGCAGCTCTGGCGCGGTCTTTACCTTGCCTCCAAGGGTGGGCACGAGGCCGAGGCCGCCCACCTGCTGGCGCGCGACTTTACCCGGCTGGATAATTACCCCACCAGCGTACGCAGCGTGCTGCTGCCTTTTGCCGCCGAGCAGGTTGGCCGTTACGGCACGGCAGAGGACCTGAGCGTGCTGGACAAGCTGCCCGCAGGGTCCGTGTACAAGCTGGCCTCTGCCTTCCGCGACCTGCGTACGGGCAAGCGCACGCAGGCGTATGATGCGTTTAATGCGCTCTCGGTTGATCCGGACCCCGTGGTGGCGGAAAAGGCTCTGGAGCAGAAAATCTCGCTCGACATGTCCGATGGCAAGCTGACCCCGGTTGCCGCCGCGGAAATGTTTAACGGCCTTATGCCCGATGCCCGCCTTGCCGGGCGCGAGGCCACAGTGCGGCTGTTGCAGGCCGATGCCTACATGCGTGCGCGCAAATGGCCCGAAGCACTGGCCACGCTGGATATGGTCAAGGACACGCCCGAGCAGGTGTCCGAGCCTGTTCTGTCGCCCATGCTGTTCCAAACCCTTGCCGCTGTGGCCTCCGAAGTGGTCAAGGATACGGACCGCGATTCCATTCTGCATGGTGCGGCCATGCTGCGTGCCCACCTGTCTGCCCTGCAACCGGGCACCAAAAAGGGCGAAATCCTGATGGCTTACGGCAAGATGCTGCTGGGCCTTGGGCTGGCGGATGAGGCGCAGGAAGCGTTCTCCGATGCCGTGCCCATGCTGGATTCGCCCGAGCTCAAGGCACTCGCGGGGCAGGGACTGGCTGAATCCTACATTGCACTCAAGGACCTTGCGAGCGCGACCGACGTGCTCCAGCGCACGGACAGCCCCGACCTGCCGGATGACATGAAGGCCTCGCGCCGCCGCCTGCAGGCCCGCATTACGCTGGCCAAAGGCGACCAGACCGCCGCACTGGGCCTGCTGAACGGGGATAGTTTTTCCGACTCGTTGGATATGGCCGCCCGTATTCATGAAAGCCGGGGCGAATGGCCTGCCGCCGTAGCCAATGTGCGCAAAATGGCCGAGGCAGAGATTCCGCCCCAAGGCCCGCTGAGTGCTGCCCAGCAGACACTCGCCCTGCGTCTGGCCTCCGATGCGTCTCAGGCGTCGGATGCGCAGACGCTGGCATGGCTCGCCCAGCTGGTAGGGGACCGGAGCATGGATGGTGAGAGCGGGCGCGTCTTCCGCCTGCTGACACAGGTCGGGGGGCCAAAACCCGGTGCTGCCACGGCCGCCAAGCCCGCTACGGCGGCTGCCAAACCCTGATCTGCCAGTGTTGCCCCGGCCTGTATGGCTGGGGTTTGCTGCTTACGGGTGTTCTGCCCCGCCGGGTTAACCGCCCAGCAGAAACTGCACCCAGTGGGGCAGGGCGGGGCTGTTGCGGAGCAAAAATACCATTAGTAGCCCCACGGCGCAGGGCAAGGCTGTGGGGTAACGCCATACAGGCCGCGTGGCGGAGCAGACTGCTGCCTGCACCATGGGGGCACGCGTGCTGCGCCGCACTCCGCGCACGGCCCAGAGCCCAGCCCCAGCAAGCAGCAGAAAAGCCCAGAACCCACCCAGCCCTACCCATGCCCCGCATGCGCCAAACAACAGCACATCGGCCGCGGACATAAAATTACCCCGCCGGGTAATGGACAGGCCAAACAGGCCAGCCCCCCCCAGCACCCAGCCTGCACAGGCCCCCCCAATGGCGCTGCCCGCATAACCCAGAGCAGCCCCTGCCAGCAGGCCGCATAAGAGCATGGGCATGAGTATGGCGTTGGGTAGCCAGCCTTCGCGCCGGTCAAACTGTACCAGCAGGTTGGCAAGGTGGAGGGCCACTGCGTAAGCCAGCGTGACGAAGGGTGGGGTATAAATCAGCAGGGTGAGCGAGCAGGCCGCCACCAGCAGGCACCCAGCTACCAGCTCGTGCTGCTGTTGTGGGGGTGGTGCCTCCACATGGGGGCGCACGCCCGCTGCTACAGGGAGCCAGCGCAGCGCAAGTGCGCAAACCCGGACGGAAAGAGGGAACAGCAGGGCAATGCACATACCGGCAAGGGCTGCGGGTGCGGTGCGCGCCAGCAGGCTCCACGCCAGCATGGCCAGTGTTGCCCCGGCCTGAATGGTTGCATCGGTCATTCTGGGTGTGCGCATGCTCTGCTCGCTCTGGCAAAGGCGTGGTGTGCCGTACGGACCATGCCATAACGCCGTGCCGGGCGTCTGTCATGGGGCATTGGGTGGGGCTGGAAGGGGGGAGGCCAATAAATCTGTGGCAATCGGGGGGAAGGAACGCTATTTATGGTTGAACTGCCGTGAGCAGAGGAGGTCCAACCTACCCCTACGGCACCGCACAAACACAAGGGAGCTGGCATTTTCATGCTGGAGGCACTGTCATCCCAGACCGCGCTGACCCATAGCGGGACTGACCTGTTTTCATTGGCAGAGCGGCGCTTGCAGTGGCTGGAGTCGCGCCAGTCCGTTCTGGCAGGCAACGTAGCCAACGCCAATACACCGGGTTACGTCTCCAAGGATGTGGCACCGTTTGCAGGCGTGTTGCAGAACCAGATGACCATGGCCATGGTGCAGACCGAGCCAGGGCATATGGCCGGGCCGGGTAATATCGCCCTTGCGCGCAAAACCACGGGCGGCAACACATCCATTGATGGTAACGAGGTCCGGCTGGAAGATGAGCTGGGCAAAATAGCCGATACCAACGACCAGCAGCGCTTTGCCACCACGGTTTACACCCGTTACATGGGCATGTTCTCCACCGCGCTGGGCACCAGTTCGTAAGGACGGAAGCAGCAGATGGACTTTACCAATACAATTGGGATTTCCGCCGATGGCATGCGCACACAGGCCGAACGCCTGCGCGTGTCGGCCGAAAACCTTGCCAACAAGGATACAACCGGCTCCACCCCCGGTGCGGACCCATACCGCCGCAAAACCATTACCTTCCAGACAACGCTGGATCAGGCCACGGGCGCATCCAGCGTTAAGGTCAAGTCCATCGGGCAGGACCACACGCCGTTTGAAACACGCTACGACCCCTCCCACCCTGCGGCAGATGCCAAAGGGTACGTGAAGGTGCCGAACGTGAACACCATGGTCGAGATTATGGACACGCATGACGCCCAGCATTCGTACGAAGCGAATCTGAACACCATGCAGATCACCCGCTCCATGCTGACGCGCACCATCAATCTGATGAAATAAAGTCGGTCAGTAGAATATTTGAGTGTTTTGTCTATTCCAGTGCTTTGCACTTCTATGGTCTGTGGCACTTTGTATTGGTTCTGCCCCCGGCTGTAGCCGAGTATAAACATGAACGCTTTTGGTTTGTCCCCGCTCCTGCGGCAGTCCCTGCATGGGCAGGATATTACGCATTACCGGACTGAACTGCTCCAAAAGGCCGCGCAGGCTCCAACGGCGCAAACACTGCTCGATCTGGCGCTGGTCATGCAGTTGACCTTTGAGCCGGAGCAAGCCGAGGCGTTCTTGACCGAAGCACTCAAGGTGCAGCAGGTTTTTAACCTCGCGCATGCAGGGCGGGATGCTTTGCGCCTGCTGGTGGTTAAAACCCCCGGAGACCTGACCGCCAACACCCCCATAGAATGTATTCTGGAAAATGCACCCGTTCATATGGATGTGGTGTATGTTGGCCCCGGTCTGGCATGGCCGCAGACACTCCCCCCGCATGACCTCGTGTTTGTCGCGGTTGGGGAGGGGGACACCCATACCCCCGTATTGGCGCAACTGGCACAGGTGCTGGCACACAGCCCGGTGCCGGTGCTGAACAAGCCCCAGTATATTCCCCAGCTCTCCCGCTCTGCGGCGTTTGACCTGCTGCACACTGTGCCGGGCTTGCACATGGCACAGACATACCGGGTCGAGCGCGCTGCACTGGAGCGGTTAAGCACCGGGCATAATACGCTGGAATCTCTGGGCCTTAATCTGGCTTACCCGTTTATTGTGCGCCCCCTTGGGCTGCATGGCGGTATTGGCTTGAGCCGGATAGACCAACCGCAGGACCTTGCCGCCTATCTGGCGGATATTGGGGCAGAGCTGTTTTTTGTCGCCAATTTTGTCAACTACGCATCGGACGACCAGCTTTACCGCAAATACCGCGTGGTGATGGTGGAGGGTAAAGCCTATCTGGCACATATGGGTATTTCCACCCACTGGATGGTGCATTACCCCTACAGGGAAATGAAGGAGTTTGCCGCCCGCCGTGGGGAGGAAGCCCACGCCATGCTCCACTTTGATCAGGAGTTTGGCCAGCGGCATGCTGTGGCCCTGAACGGTATTTATGATGCGGTCAAGCTGGACTATTTTGGCTTTGACTGTGCCGAAACCAGAGATGGCAAACTGCTGGTGTTTGAACTGTCCAACGCGCTGATCATTCATGCCTGTGATGATCAGGCTGTTTTCCCCTACAAAATTCCCCAGATGCACAAAATCTTTTCGGCATTTTATGCCATGCTGCGCAACACGGTGGCGGTGCAGACAGCCTTCTGATGCGCTGGCTGGGGAGGCGTGGCCCATAACCGGGCCTGCCGCCCGGCCCACTTTGCTGCCTTGGGCAGCTAATCCAGCAAATACACCCCATGCACGCGTGATCGCGCACCGTCTGCTCTGGCAGGGGGATTGCGTGTTTTGGGTGGGAAGTGGAAGGCCCGTGGCCACCAAGGGTGCGGGTGTTTCCGTACGCCGTAGGGGCAGGCTGGCCTGCGTACCTTACGGGTTAGCCCAAGGACCAGTGCGTTGCGGTCCGGGCAAAAAAATACCCCCGGCTTTCGCCGAGGGCACTTTTCGTCAACTGTATCAGTAGGATTACTGGAACAGGGACAGGATGTTCTGGGACTGGCCGTTGGCGATCGAGAGGGACTTGATTGCCAGGGACTGCTTGGTCTGCAGGGAGGTCAGCTTTGCGCTTTCTGCGGACATGTCAGCATCGGTCAGGGCGCCAACGCCGGTCGTCAGGTTGTCAGAAACCGTCTGGCCGAAGGTGGTCATGTTGGCGATGTTCTTGGTGTTCTGACCCAGTTCAGAGGTCACGTTCGTCATAGCCGTGATGGCTTTCTGAACGGCTGCAATGGCTTTCGTCAGGTCGAAGGAGCCAGATGCGCCACCCCAGGAAGCAGCAAGGCTGCCATCGGTGGTGAGGAAGCCGTTGGCGGTTGCCAGGCCGTTGGTGTCAACGCCGGTGGACAGACCCAGAGCTTCGGACAGGGACGCGGTGGAACCCGTGCCGGTCACGCCGCTCACGCCGTTGATGATGTTGAACAGGTTGCTGATGGTAGCCGTGCTGCCCTGCAGACCGGTTACGTAAACAACGCTTGCAGCCGTGATGCCGTTGAAGGAACCCGTGGTGGATGCGCTAGCGGAGCTGACCAGCAGGTTCACGCCGTTGGTGGTGGCGTTGGTTGCAATGGTGTCGATCTGCTTCAGGTAACCCGTGATTTCGGTGTTGATCTGAGCGAGGGAGGTGGAGCTACCTTCGTTGCTGCCGATCGTGGTCACAGCAGCCTGAACTTCAGCCAGAACGGAAAGGATCTGGTTGGCGGCGCTGTTGGTGGAGCTGACAACGGTGGAAGCGAAGGACAGGCCGTCGTTCACTGCGCCCTGACCGGCAATGTTGCCGTTCATCTGAGAAGCAATACCGAAAGCAGCCGGGCTGTCAGAAGCGTTAGCAACTTTTTTGCCGGTGGAAACTGCGTTTTCGGTGGCGCTCAGCTGGGTCTGGGTCGCGTTCAGCGTTTCCAGAGCAACCATTGCAGAGGTGTTGGTGTTAATAGAAAGGCTCACGTTGTGATCTCCATTTCGAGTGGGCTTAGTGCCCGTGTTCAAGGATGAATAAACCCCCGAACGGCTAAGAGAAGGTTAACGCGATCATTTTTTTTTGAGGGGTGGGTAAAAAAAATCCACCACCGGGCCAGAACATGGTCACAAAAAGCAGATGGTGGTGGGGGGAATGGCAGTTATCCGCCAGTTTTTGCTTATTCTCCGCAAGGCATAAAAAAAGCCTCCGCCCATTAAAGGGAGGAGGCTTTGGCTGGAATCGGATGGAACTTTCTGCCGGAACGTTAATATCGGCCCTTAAACGTTAAGCACTTTCACGCTCGGGCGGGGTGCTCTGGCCCTTGCCAAGGGCGCGCAGGTAAGGCCGCTCTTTGGTCAGGGTTGCGGGCATGGGCATGTCCAGCGTGTCTGCAAACTGTGTGGGGGCAGGCTGGTCCGGCGTTGTGGATGACTGCTGCTCCACCGCCTTGGCTATGGCACTTTGCGCAGCCGTTGCACTCTCCAGCGCCGACTGCACAAGTTCCTGCGCGGTCTGCTGGGCTGTCTGGCTGGCCTGTTGCAGCTTTTCCAGCGTTTCCTCTATGGCCAGCCGTGCGGTTTCGGCCTGTTCGATCAGGCTTTCCATCCGCCGCTCCTGCGAGGGCACCTGTGTCAGCACCGAATCCAGCCGGTCGGCTACCGAATCGGCTTTAGTGGCCATGTCGTCCAGCTCGCTGCCGGTAACCTTGGCCTGTTCGATCATGCGGCTCAGGGGGCGGCCGCTGACCTCCCCTGCCACGCGCAGCTTGTCCACGCCTTCTTCGGCCTGGTTAACGCTGTTTTCAAGCTTGTCCACCAGTTCCAGCAGGCTGGTCCGGTCGCGCTTGAGGTTGCCCAGTACCCGCCCGAGGTAAAAACTGTAGATAATACCAAGGAACAGAAAGACGGAGAGCGTGATCTCAATGATCATCTGGATCTGTGTGAACATCATTCAGGAGATCCTCCAGTCTGATCCGGTGTGGGGTTTGCTGCGGGTGGGTGGGGTGGCTGCGGGGGCACGCCAAGGGGCGGTGGCAGGTGGTGTTCTTCCGGCGGGACCAGCCTGCGCTGGATCTTGACCGCGTTCTTGTTGCCCAGCTTGCCCAGACGGCCATCAAACAGTGGGGTCTGCCCGCATTGCAGGCGGATGGGGAAGGGCGCGCCCTGCTTGTGCGGGAAGGTCATGAGCGAGCCGATCTTGAGGTTCAGCACCTCGGAGAGTGGGACGATCTTTTCATCAAACACGGCAGAAACCTGGGCATCTGTTTCCAGAATCTCGGAAAACAGGTGGTCTTCCCAGATGGAGTCGCGGCCAAATTTTTCGCCCATGAACTGCTGCGAAAGCTGGTCGCGCACCGGTTCCAGCGTGGCGTAGGGAATGATCAGGTCCATGTTGCCGGTGCGGTCCTCCATATCAATATGGAGTTTGGCCAGCACCACAGCGTTGGAAGCGCGGGCAATGGCGGCAAACCGGGAACTGACTTCCAGCCGCTCAAACGTAAGGTCCACATTGCAGACCGGGTTGAACGCAATGGACAGGTCGTTGAGCGTGAGGGTGATCAGCTTTTCAATCAGCGCGCGTTCAATGGCGGTGTGGGGGCGTGTTTCCACCCCTGCATGCCCAACGCCGCGCGGCCCACCCATAAGAATGTCGATAATGGAGTAGGACATGGCCGAGTCCACAACGACCAGACCGTAGTTGTCCCACTGTACGGCCTTGAACACTGCAAACATGGAGGAGGAGGGAACCGCCCCCATGTAGTCCCCAAAACGTAGGGAGCGAATGCCCTCGATCGTTATTTCAACGTTATCATTGGTGAAGTTACGCAAGGTAGCGGAGAGGATGCGCACAAGCCGGTCAAAGACAATTTCCAGCATGGGCAGGCGTTCATAGGCCACGAACCCGGCCTTGATAACGCGCTCCATGCCGGTTTCTTCCGGCTCTTCAAACCCGCCAAAGGTGTGGCCGAGCAGATTGTCGATTTCCGACTGGTCCAGCAGGTGGCTGCCAAACGGGTCTTCCTCGGGGGTGGCTTCATGCTCGCCCTGTTCACCCTGTTCCGCGTGGGTGTCCTGCGCATCATGGGCGGTGGCATCGTCCTGCGCGTGGGCGTCTGCCGTGCCGGGTTCTGGCGCGGGGTCCGTGTGCTCAGCCGTTGTGTCGGCTGAGGCATCGGGTGTGTGATCCTCGGGTGCGGCACCACTTTCAGGCGCACTGGCCTGGGTGGCCTGCTCCTGTGCGGGGTCGTGCGCCTCCTCCGTATGCGGGGCGTCCGGTGCGGCGTCTGCTTCGGGTTCGTGGTTCCCGGGCCCTGATGCTGTGTCGTCTACATCCTGCATGTGGTCTGTCGCTACGGTTCCTGAGGGGTGTCGGTTTGAGCGGGTGTCAGAAGCCGGAGAGCTTTACTGGACAAGGAATTCAACAAGATACAGGTTTGTCACCTGCAGGGGGGCAAGCTGTGCGCGCAGGCGGCGCAGAATGGATTCGCGCAGCCTGTAAATGCCGTTCCCCCGAATGTCCTGCGGCCGGGTTTCGTGCAGGTAGGTCTGGAACACGTCCTGAATTTCCGCAATCCGGTCCTGCAATGCGGCCTCGTTAGGCACACCGCTGATTTCCACCTTGGCGGTCAGCTTGACATAAACCGGGTGACCACCGGATGTGTCGAGGTTGGAAACCATGGGCGGAATACCCAGCAGCACCGGCGGGTGCATGGCGGCCTCGGCCTTGCTGCCCACGTTCTGTTTGAGCTTGGATGTGAAGATTTTGTCCTTTTCCCAGAACACCCCACCGCCAATAAGGAGAACAAGACCGGCAGCGCCCGCCATCATCAGTTTCCGCTTGGACTTGGGGGCGTCTGCTCTGGGAACTGCTGCGGCAGCATCTGCTTCTCTTGCGCCGGTTACAGTCTCGCTCATGTCTGGTGGGCTCCGGAATGGTTAATCAGTCACACTGTTATCAGTTTAACTGCTGGCGCGCACCTACTCAATGGTGGAGAGGGGCGTATTGCATGGCTGTGTGTATTGCGTGCAGGGGCCGCGCTGGCAAGCGGGCTGGCCGCAGGTGGGGGTGCCTTAGCCCCCGGCCTGCTCCCGCAGTCTGGCCTGATAGATAAAATACAACTCCTTGAGCGGGTGCTCACACGACGCAACCCAGGGTTTGGCCTCGCCCGTAAAGTGGACAATCGCCGGGTTGGTGGCGGCATCATCCTGCTCCTGATCGGTATAGGCGACATCCTGCTCATTATGGCTATACAGGCGCCCCCCCGCGTTCCAGCGCAGGGGCAGGATCTGAATATCGTCCCTGAAGGCAATATTGATGATGTCCTGATCCTGCAGGGTGATGCTTTTGATGTTTTTTACAAAGGATTCCAGATAAAGGAATTTGAGGTTCCCGTATTTTTCTCTGGCAGCGGCAAGGTCAATAACAAGGATGCCGGCATTGATGTAGTTGGTATTGTAATTGCGTCCGAATAGCTTGCGCGAATGGGTTATGCCGCCTTCATCCATGCACCCGCCAAGGATTTTCCCCTTGAGGTCCATGTTCCACAAAAGCGTTATGTCGTCACAGAAAATCGTATCCAGATCAACATAGATCAGGCGCTTCAGCTCTGCTGGCAGCACCTCATGCATGATCAGCCTGTAATAGGTGTTGCGGCTGATATGCTGCCTGTTATGGGGCAGAAAATTGGAAAAACTGTCTGCACTGACATCATAAAAACTGAACTTTGAACCCGGAAATGTCTGCTGTGTCCTGTGGATGTTGGCCGGGCTGAGCCTCTGGTCATGCAGGACATGAAAATGGATGTGGCTGCCATTTTGGGTGTTGCTGAGCAGGGAGTACAGCGCGACAAGTGCGTGCACTGCGTAATTGTCATCAAACGAGATGGCAATATGTATGGTGCTGCCATACGCAATGGGGGTTTTTGCAGGCTCCGGGTTACAGATGGCCGCATTAATGCTGTACTGTTTGGCAAATTTTGGAACAATAATTTCCCCAGCCTGAAAAAACGCTTCTTTGCTCCCATGCATGAAATGCTTCATTAAAAAAACATTGCTGAGGAAAGCATAGAGAAACCTGAACACTTTTTTCTGGTACGGAGAGCGGCCGGAAGTGTCGATGACTTTTTCAAACGCAAACAGAACTGAAAAAACAAAGGTGCAGTATTCATCAAACACATCACGTTTCATGAGGATATTTTCATCATGAAATCTTGTGTCTATGTGTGCGGTAATCAGTGCTGTTTCGTAATACGCGCCAAACTCGTTTTTGATCAGTGTGAGCAGCAGATCAAGGTCCTGCTGGTCATGTTCAAAACAGTAGTTTTCATAAAATGTCTGAATATCGGATGCTGCGGAAGGGGGGTGGATTTTGGTAATGGGGGCGGTCAAAAACCTATGCTGGGAACAGCGCTCTTCGATATTCTGTGAACAGAAATCAATAAAATCCATCTGCTTGTTCAGCAGCGAAATCTGCTGGCGGCCATGCTCGGAAAAATTCAGGTAGGATTTTTCAGTATTCAGGCCCACATAGTCGTGGCGTGTGTTTTTCCATATCCAGTACAAGACAGTCAGTTCGCCCCAGTCCCTGTTTCTGGCAGAAATATTGTCGCCGGTATCATCCCCGATCATGCCTGCAAATTTTGTATCGGCAATGGAGCGGCCACCCTGAATGGGCTCAAAATAACGGTTTTTATTTATATTCGCATCAGCATGATGATAAACATAAATCCGGATATCCATTATTTAAATCCTGCCCAATTCTTTATGATCATTTGCAAACCACCCTGCGGCGGCGGATGTGTGTGTCAGGCCTGCTGCCTGATCTTGGCGCTCATGGATTGCCAGTGCCAGGAATCCCGGCACATATCGAGCAGGGTGCGTTTGGCAGACCAGCCGAACATGGTTCTGGCCAGAGCCGGGTTTGCGTAGCAGGTAGGGGCATCGCCGGGGCGGCGTGGGCCAATCTGGTAGGGAATGTTGATCCCGGTTGCGTTTTCAAACGCATGAACCAGCTCAAGCACAGAATACCCTGTGCCGGTGCCAAGATTAACGGCGTGGGTGCCCTCGGTGCCAAGGGCTTTTTCCACTGCGGCGCAATGGGCTTCGGCCAGATCCATGACGTGCAGGTAGTCGCGCACACCTGTGCCATCTGGCGTTGGGTAATCATCGCCAAAAATGGTCAGATGGTCGCGTTGTCTGGCGGCAACCTGGCACAGATAAGGCATCAGGTTAGCGGGAACGCCCCGTGGGTCCTCCCCGATCAGGCCAGAAGGATGCGCGCCTACCGGGTTGAAGTACCGCAGCAAAAACGCGGAGGACAGCATGCCAGTGCGCACGAGGTCGCTGATCATATCCTCCATGATCAGCTTAGTGCGCCCGTAAATGTTGGTGGCGTGCAGGGGGGCACTTTCTGCTATGGGGCAGTGTTCTGGCGCGCCATAAACCGTTGCGGAAGACGAAAAAACAATGCGCCCCACGCCTGCATGCCGCATGGCGGTAAGCAGTTTTAATGTTCCTGCAACATTCACATCAAAATAGTGCAGGGGGTTTTCTTCACTTTCCCCCACGGCCTTGAGTGCGGCAAAATGAATGACGGCATCATAGGGCTCTGCGGCAAAAACCCGTTGCATGGCGTCCATGTCGCGGATGTCCACGTCATGCACGGGGTAGTCTACCCCTGTAATTTCCTTGAGCCGGGCCGGGACCGAGCGGGAGGCGTTGGAAAAATTATCCAGCAGCACAACATCGTGCCCACGGCCCTGAAGTGCCACCGCAGTATGGGAGCCAATAAATCCGGCGCCACCAGTCAGAAGAATACGTGCCACGAGCTCACTTCGCCATAAAAGGACCAGAAGGCTGGATTATACTCAGCATTGCGGCCCAAGCCAATCATTGGATGCAAGGGGGCCGGTGGTGGCGCAGGCAGGCTGTGGCGCGTGCCCGGTTGCGACTTACCGGGCTTTGAGCATGGCAACCGTGCGGGCCAGATCATCCCGTTCTTTTTGCAGGTCCAGATAGCCTTTGCGGAAGGCATCAATCTTGCCATGAATGGCGTTAACCTGCTCCTGCAGGGCAGCATGGGCCTGCTCGGTTGCGCGCAGTTTCTGCAAAGCCAGAAGGTGCTGCTTCTGCAGTTCTGCAAAATTGTTTTTCAGTCTTTTTTCATTGTACAAAAGGAACTCTACGGAGTGTTCCTGCTTGGCGTCCTGCGTGTTGGCTGTCATGGCTCTGTTGCCTCTGTCTGGTAAAGTTTGCTGGTTTTAAAAAGAAGTTCGGATGGGGCGGGCCGCAGGTATCAACCCTGTGGGCTTTCCCCGAAAAGGGCTTCGATATTTCTGGTGTATTGTTCCGGCCCGTGCTGGCGTTCCAACTTGTTCAGGGCGTTCAGCGCCAGTTGTACGCGCTGCTCGGGGTTGCGTAGCAGCTCATTCAGGGCATGGGCGTAGGCGGTTATCAGGTCTTCATCTGTCAGGGTTGTGGAGGGGATAAGTTTGCCGGTGACGTCGTTTTCAATCACTTCATCAATCCCGCCCACGGCAGGTGCAACAATGGGCAGCCCTACAGACATGGCCTCCAGCAGCACGTTGGGGAGGCCGTCAAAACCGCTGGTGTAAAGGAAGCACGCATACCCCTGAGACGCGACCTTGATAAAGTCGGAGAAGGGGCCTTTGTAACTGATATTGGGGAGTGCCTCGAACACCTGCGTGTCAAAATGCCCCAGAACGTTAATGCCGTACACATCAATCTGGGCCTGTGGGTAGAGTGCGTGCAGAAGTTTGGAAATAGGCACCAGCAGTTCCGGCTTTTTTTCCGCGTCCAGTCGGCTGGCCCACAGGATGCGGGTCTGGGGCTGGCTGTTGCTGGCCTGTATGGCCTGGGGGGATGTATGGCTGGGCTGGCGAGCGTAAAGCAGCTTCCACTTCTGGTGCTTTGTGCCAACGTAGTAAAAATCGTTGTTAATGATGTTTTTGTTGTCAGAGAGCAGGAAGTCCACATCATCCAGAAGGGGCACGGCCGTAGTAAAGAAGTTCCTGTAAATGGGGAAATAGTCGGAGCCTGATTTTTCATCAGAAAATCTGTAGAATATTTTTTTGTTGTTTTTAAAAATCTTAAGGAACATCTGCGTAAAGCCATAAGCAAATGGACTTGGCTTGATGTGAATACGCGCCCCGTCCGCGCAGTTCTGGATCAGTTTGAGCACAATCAGGTTGCGTTCATGCCCGTTCAGGTTCGGGGCCAGTGCGGGCATGTCCACAATGGTTATATGCTTGGGCAGGCGTTCCAGGTCTGTCAGCGTGGATGGTTTTTCGCCTGTAATAATCAGGGTTCTGGTCTGGGGGGGCAGGGCCTCCAGCGTTTTGATGATTTCAAAAATATACTTTTCCGCACCACCAACAGACAGGAAGGGCAGAAGCAGGACATCTGTAAATGTCCTGTCCTGAATAATTTCACACGCCTCGTAATACGCAACGCCTATGGCGGGGTTCATGGCATCCAGAGAGGAAATAAAGGCGTTGTCTGTTAGCACATAGGGGTCAATCAACGGCTCTATTTTATTGGCGGCACAAAGCAGACCCCAGAAGACCGGGTCGCTCAAGGCCCCAATCCGCTTGAAGCCAAAGGTTTTCAGCAACTCTTTGCCCTGTGTTTTCCACAGCGGATATTTGTCTTTGCTGACACGTAGAAAATTGGGGGGCTCAAACAGGATGCACGGTGCAATCTGCCCCGGTGAACTGCTGGCCGCCTGAACGGAAAGGCTGCTGGCCCGCCGCCTGTAAAAAAAGATGGTGTCCGGGGTCGGGCGGATTGTGCAGCCTAGCGCTAGCGCTGTGGCATTGAAGTGCCAGTCCTCATACGCCAGACCGGAGGAGAGGGAATGGTCCACAAACTGCACGTTATCATACAGACTGCGCTGGAACATGATGCAGGACAGGTAAGGGTGTGTGCCAACAAATGGCAAGGGGGAGGTGGCGTCACTGTCCGGGTATTCGATAATGTGGTTCTGTGTGCCAAACGAGAACAGATACTGGCAGACCCTGACAGCCAATTTTCCGCCCTGCATCACATCGGCATAAAGGGCCGCCAGCGCGTTGAAGGAAATCAGGTCGTCTGCATCATGCAGCAGCACGCAGGTGCCGCTGGCGGCTTCAATGCCCGAATTGCGCGACAGGCCGAGCGAGCGGTGCGTAACATGCAGGCATGTTACGGGGCACAGGTCGTGCAGGCTGTTGTTATGGAAAACGGTTTCGGTTTCTTTGTCGCTGGAATCAAAAACGGCAATCAGCTCGCAGCTCAGGCCGGAGAGCTGTGCGTGACGTACGCAGCTTTCGAGGTTAATGAGCGTGCGTGCGAGAAAATTGGCTTCTTTATGGATATTGAGAACGATAGAAATATCCGGTTTGGAAATATTTTTTTCCTGAATCATGCTCACCATTCCCAATGACCCCATTTAGTATGGGGGTTTTATAATACATTCGGGAAGTCCAGAATATAAAAATATCAAGGAAATATGTGTGTATTGCCGCGCATGTGGCGGGCCGTTACGGGATAAGACTGTAACGTGCTTATCCCGTTTTGTGTTGTGGCGCTGTTTATGCTTTTTGCAGGAGGTTCAGAACATTAATTCCGGGCTGGAAAATGGTCTGGAAGCCGTTTTCCACATAAATGGATTTGGCATACTCCATCAGCACATCCTTCCGGTAGGCGGAAACATCGTTCCCGAACTGCAGAAGGAAATACTGGTCGTTAAGCGTGGCAACCAGTTCCTGTATGTTGCCCGGTTCCATGCATTGAATTTCAAAATGCATGACCATGGGGCGGCAGTTATGGGCAAAAATGTCGTCAATAATAATTTTATCCATTCCCTCGGCATCAATAATGAGCACATCAGGGGGAACAGCATTGGAGATAGCCAGAAGCTCATCAAAGCCGACAACATCAACTTCAATTTTTTCAATGCATGTATGGATTTTTCTGGTCGTCTGTTCGTCCGTTCCGCCCAGTCCACCAATGGCATTCTTGTCATTGTAAACGGAGGAGATGCCAAGAACCCAGCCCGGCAGACCTGCTTCCTTGACCTTTTGCGGGTTTATGGCGTTCAGGGTGAGTTTTTGCTTGTCCAGACTATAGGCACGCTGGATGATATTGGTGTTTGTATTGTTTTTGTAGTTTTCGGCCAGAAACGCAAACATATAGGGGTTGGGCTCCAGAAGGAGCGCATGCGGGTTGGCGTTGATCATGACATTGCGGATCGGGTCCACCAGAACGCCATCTGCCGCACCAATCTGCCAGATTACCTTGTCGGGGTGGTTTTTGAAAATCCAGTGTAGAACTTTAGAGATTTCAAAAAGTTTTGCGTCGCTGTCATTGAAGTTAACATTCTGTTCAATGGCCATGACAGATGTCAGGGTCTGTTCCCTGTGCCTGTGAATGCCATGAATGATGTTCTTCAGCTCATCAATGCCGTCCAGCATGTCCGCCAGTTTACGGGCTTCTTCAACATCCCCTGATTTGATGAGGGCGATTATTCTTTCCTTTTTTACCTCGGGGGAGAGCCATCCCCCGCCCCACACATGAATGCCATAGGTGGCATCAAGGTTTTTGGCAAAAATGGAGGAAAACGGCTGATTGTACTGGTAGGGGTAAAATGCAGCGGTTGGCAGGCGCTTGTGGGGGTGTTTTTTCAGATAACGGCCGAACAGGTGCGGGCCTGTTGTAATGTTGGGTTTTGTTTCGTCTATATCAGTGTGAATAATATGCTGGATCAGGTCATGGAAAAGGGCATGGCCGGGAGGGGCCGCAATAAAGCCGATGGAGCAGTATTCTTCAGAACCATCTTCATTACAGATGGTAAGCTGCTTTGTTATGTCTTCAAGATCCATATGGTTATAGGGCATCATGTCGCAGCCGATATAGATGCCGCCGTGCTGGTAAAGGATCTCGTACCGTGCAAGGTCCGCCCGGGATACGGGGCTGGAAAAGCTTTTCAGTTTTTCATGGGAAATGGTGAGTTTTTCCAGATCCTTGTCGGTCCATGTAATAAACTCGCATGACGGATGCTGGCGCTGCCATGCCTGCCAGAAGGCTTCATACGCATGGGGGATTTTCTTGCCCCCGAACCATATTCTATGAAATTTTTGTTTCATGTATATCATCCTGTCTATACTATTTTCATTCTTATATACGCAAAATCACGGCTTGAAAATTTTTTACAATGGTTAACTATAAAAAATAAAACTACAAAATATACGTTTAAAAATAAATATCAGGGTATTTGTCTGTATTTATGTAGGCACAAAAACGCGCAAACCCCCGCCAGAACAGGGCAATACAGATTGTTCTACAAAGGCAGTGTTGCCAATGTGCGCGCCGTGTATTGCATGCCCTGTTCTGGGCTGGCTGGCCCGGCTGTTGGGGAGCGTTTTACTTGTTCAGGCTCTGGGCTACGTCGTTATCTGTCAGGCAAAGCGGGGGCAGGGTGGTGTAGGCCTTGAGGTCCCGGTAATGGATGTTCATCAGGTGATCAACGGATGTGCTGGTCAGCAGGCGGCCAAGCCCGACATAAGGCACCTCGACCGATTTGAACGGCAGGCAGCGCTCAAGCAGGCGGGTGGCCCCACGGGGGGATATGGCATAGCCGCATATGCCAAAGGTCTGTGTCAGCCTGAACGGGCTGGAGGAGACATCCATGTTCAGGAAGTCGGGAATACCCTGCCGCACGGTGTCCTGGTTAAAAATGGCAACGCACTGCGTAATGCCGGGCAGGAGTTCAAACTCCAGAATACTGTCGTAGTTGTTGCCCCACAGGATAATGTCCCAGTCATGGGGCAGGGTCGCAATAATCCGGTCGCTTTCGCTTTCAAAGTTGCGGCACAGAAAAGCGTCATCTTCAAAAATATGCGCAGGCTGGCCACTCTGCGCCACCTTGGCCCAGAGTTTGACATGCGTCAGCCCCGACCCGATGGCCCCAGCCGTAAAGCCGCAGTTCGGCTCCATCAGCCCTTTGCTGATAATGGTGTCCCGGTCCAGCGTCTTGCCGTCCATGCCGGGCATCCATTCCAGGTCCTTGATGTGGGCATTGGCTTTTAAAAACCGCTCCGTCCGCTGTGGAGTTCTTTCGAGGCTGATGAAATACTTGTGCATCTGTGGTCCTGAGCAAAGGCCATAAAACAAAGCGGGCATGGCGCGGTTAATGCCCGCATTCTGCCAGCATAGCCTGTAATTGCAACCCGGTTTGGGCTGTGGCCCTGCCCCTGTTCAGGGCTGGGGGGCAAAAAAGGCGGGCAGGGCCTGCGCGCCATTGCTGGCAAGGATGCTTTCAATCTGCTCGCAGGCCAGAAGGGCCTCGTGGATGGTGACGTCCATATCCAGATAGCGGTAGGTGCCCAGCCGCCCGAGGAAGGAAACACCCGTGCTGGCGCGGGCAAGCTCCTCATACTTTTGTAGCAGAGGCTGCTCGCCGGTCAGGCGTATGGGGTAGTAGGGGGTGTCGGCTGCCTGTGCGGCTCTGCTGTATTCGCGGAAGCAGACGCTCTGCTCAAACTGTGCCTGTTCCCATGGGGCAAAATGCTTGTGCTCGGCAATGCGGGTGTAGGGCACGTCCGCATCGCAATAGTTCATGACCGCCGTGCCCTGATAATCAGGTTCGGGGCTGACAAAGCGCTCAAAATCCAGCGTCCTGTATTCCAGCCGCCCAAGGCGGAAGCCAAAGTAGCGGTCCAGCGGGCCGGTGTAGAACACGTGGTCAAAGGTTTCGGGCATATCCTCGAATGCAGCACCCAGACGGATGTCTATGCGCTGTGCAAACTCGGCCAGAATGTTGCGCACAATGGCCGTGTACCCGGCTTCTGGCATGCCCTGATAAGGGTGGTTGAAGTAGTTGTCGTCGTAATTGAAGCGCAGCGGCAGGCGTTTGAGAATGGAGGCGGGCAGGGTATCTGGCTCGCAGCCCCACTGCTTGCGGGTATAGCCTTCAAAAAAAGTCTCATACAGCTCCGAGCCGACCATGCTTAAGGCCTGCTCACGGAAGGTGCGGGGGTTGGTTATGGAGCGGTCTGCCTTGCTGGCAATAAAGGCGCGAGCCTGCGCGGGGCCAAATGTGGTTCGGAACATCTGGTTGATGGTCGCAAGGTTGATGGGCAGGCTGAATACCTGCCCCCGAGCTATGGCCCGGACCCGGTTGATATAGGGGCGGAACTGGCCAAAGCGCTGCACATAGGCCCACACGCGCTCGTTGGCTGTATGGAAAATATGGGGACCATAACGGTGGACCATAATGCCGGTCTGCCCGTCGCGCTCGGTGTGGCAGTTGCCACCCAGATGCGTGCGCTCGTCCACCACAACCACCCTGTGGCCCAGACTGGCAAGGTGCCGGGCAACCACGGCGCCGCTAAACCCGGCCCCAACCACGCAGAATGTCCTAGCCACCTTGGTCTGTTCCCCTCATGCCCGTCTGGATCAATGCGGGGGCACTTTACCGCCCTTTTGGCCCCGTGCCACGGTGCCGGTGCAAAAAACGGCAAAAAGTAACCTCCCTGCCCCATTTGGTGTGGGGCAGGGCGGGGTAAGGTTTAAGGCGCGCTGGCCTTAGTGCGCGGGGGGAATGGTCGCGTTAACCCGCTCGGCCAGCCGGATAACCAGCCCGCGCATAAGGGAGGCGACCTCGGCCGCGGAGCCAACATCCCCTGTGGCAACAAGGTGGGTGCGCTCGCGCGTGAGCGGCAGGTTGGGGTCACGCGGTAGCACGGCCCATGTGGCATCCAGCGTGGCCACGCCGTTTGTGTCCACATCAAAGCGCGAAATATCAATCTGCACGCGCATGGTGGCTACATCGGCCAGCGGCTGGTCGGTAATCAGTTCGGATGGGCGTTTGTTGGACAGCACATTGGTCAGCAGGTCGGTCACGCCAAGGGACAGGCGCGTGGCCCAGCGCGCACGCGCACTGCGCAGGATTTCCTCGCCCTGACGGGTAATGATGTCCTGCGAGTCCAGATAATCGGGCAGGATCACGCGGCTGATGGCAATGGTGGCCGCGCGGGAGGAAAGGTGCGGCTCGCCTATATTGGCGTCCGATGGCACGCCCAGTGTGTACAGCCGCAGCGGGGGAGACGCGCAGCCAGCAAGGGACAGGAGCGAGCAGCAGGCCATAACGGCAAGCAGCGTACGGCGTGGCGCGGGGGTCATGGGCGGCGTCCCATCAGCAGGAGTTGCGGGTTGCGTTCAATATCGGACGAGAAGCCACGCAAGGATGCGGCAGAGGCAGCAATATCGCGCAGGGCCGCGTCCAGGTTGGCGCGGTCGATCGAGCGGGGGGAGAGTATGTCCTGCAACGAGCCCAGCGTTTTGGTGGCAGAGGCCAGTGTGGCGTGCAGGTCCGCCCCGCGGGCGTTAAGCTGGGTGTTCCCCGTTTCCATCAGCTGGTCCATTTTGCTCAGGGTCACGTCCAGCTTGGCTTGCAGGTTTTTTATGGCCTCGGTCGTGGTTTTCAGCGTCTCGTGCGAGAGGTCTGTGGTCTGTTTGGCGCTCAGCAGCAGGGGGGGCAGGTCACGGTTCAGGCTGTCGCTCAGCTGGGTGACGGAGAGCAGGGCGGCATCCGCATGGTGGCTGATTTCCTTTATGGGAATCTGGCCCAGCGAATCCTTCAGCTTTTCCACGGCCGACATACGGACGGGAATTTCGGGCAGGCTGGTAATGCGTGGGTGCAGCACGGGCGGCACCGAGCGGTCAAAGTCCAGTTCGATGTTGGATTGCCCGGTTACAAAGCTGAGCAGGTTCAGCTCCGCACGCAGGCCAATGCCGATAAGTTCCTGAATGCTCACCTTGTCCCCGCCGGGTACGTCCTTGACCACGTGAATCTGGTCTGGCTCCAGCGTCAGCACCACGGGAATGTAGGCTTTGTGGTCGGCTGGGTCAAAGCGCAGGGTAATGCTTTTGACCGTGCCAACCTTGACCCCACGGAAGTTGACCGGCGCGCCAACGGACAGCCCGGTAATGGAGTTCTGGAACACCACCGCCGCCTCGCGCGAGGGGGAGAGGAAGCTCATATGCCCAAAGGCCATGACAATGAACAGGGCCAGAAAGCCGCCCAACAGCACGAAGGCCCCGATAACGGTTTTGCGGTTTGTGCTCTCAGACATGCTGGTTAGCCTTTGTCTCATCAGTCGGGGGGATGGTGGAGGAGCGGTTCATGAATGCCATGACTTCGGGAATGGTGCTGTGGTCGCGCAGGTCCCGCGGGGAGCCGTGGGCTATGGGCCGGTGGGTGCGCGCGTCCAGAAAAATGCCATCATCGGCAATGGCAAACAGGCTGGGCAGTTCGTGGCTGACAATCACAATGGTTGCGCCCAGCCCGTCGCGCAGGGTCAGGATCAGGTCATCCAGCCGGGCGGAGGTAATGGGGTCCAGCCCTGCGGAGGGTTCATCAAAAAACAGAATATCGGGGTCCAGTGCTATGGCGCGTGCAAGGCCTGCGCGTTTGCGCATGCCGCCCGAAATCTCGGACGGGAACAGGTCTATCGCCTGTTCCATGCCCACAAGCCCGAGCTTGAGCTCCACCAGCTTGCGCACCACATCGGGCGGCTGGGCGGTAAACATTTCCATGGGCAGGGCCACGTTCTCGCCCACGGTCATGGAGCTCCACAGCGCGCCGGACTGGAACAGAACGCCAAAGCGGTGGTTGATCTGGGTCCGGCGGTGTTCGTCCTGTGCCCAGTAATCCTCCCCACCAACCAGAATCCGCCCGGTGGTGGGGGGGAGCAGCCCGATCAGGCTTTTGAGCAGGGTGCTCTTGCCGCAGCCCGAGCCCCCCATCACGGCAAAAATGGAACCACGCTTGAGGTCGAACGAGACGTTCTGCTGGATAATCTTGGGGCCAAAGGACAGTTCCACGTCCCGCACGGAAATAAGGGTATCGCTCTCGGCCATTGCTCAGATTCCCAGCGCGTTGGCCATAACGGCAAACACCGCATCCATTGCGATAATGCCGACAATGCCAATAACCACCGCGCGGGTGGCGGCAATGCCAACATCGGCAGCACTGCGCCCCGCCTTAAGCCCTACGCGGCAGGCGGCAAGGGCAATAAAGCTGCCAAAGAAAAAGGCCTTGATAAACCCGAACACGAACTCCTTGAGCTCGACCCCGTTCACGGTGGAAATCCAGTACCCTACGGGGGAGACATCCATCATGCTCATGCTCACCACAAACCCGCCCAGAATGCCAATGAGCGTGCCGTACAGGTAGAGCAGGGGCATCATGAGCGAGAGGGAGAGAATGGCGGGGAGCAGGATATAGCCCGAAATGGGAATGCCAAAGACCTGCAGGGCGTCAATTTCCTCATTGCCCAGCATGGTGGCAATGCGGGCCGCATATGCCCCACCCGTGCGCCCGGCCATGATAATGGCGGTCATGATAGCCGAAATCTCACGCGCGCAGGCAATGCCCACAAGGTTGGTGACATAAATCTCGGCGGCAAAGCGGCGCAGTTCCACCAGCCCCACAAAGGCCAGAATGGCCCCGATAAGGAAGTTGACCACACCTACAATCAGCAGCGCATTGGGGCCTGCGTTCCACAGGTCCGTAATCAGGTCCTTGGTGCGCATGCGGCTTTTGCCGTGCAGGGCGTGCATGGCCCCGCGTGTGGTGTCCAGCGCAAGGGAGGCAACAACCCCGGTCTCGTTCAGGGTGCCAAGGGTCAGGTCACCGGTTTTTTCCAGCAGGTTCTGCTTGTGGCTGTCGTGGCGCGCAGGGGGCGCGGGGTTGGGGGGCAGCAGGGCCAGCAGGCGCTGGGCTGGGGCGGGCAGGCCGTCCTGCTCAAACGCCAGCCCGGCACTGGCCGCCGCCTGCTTGGCTTCCCACAGGAAGGAAATAAAGGACGAATCCCACGCCGTAATGCCCGCCGTATCCATGCTCAGGCTGGTGGTGCCGGGTGGAGGAGGCGGAATATCCGCCGCCGTAAAGGGCAGGACCCCGCCATTGGGCACAGTCCACGCGCCCCGCACACTCAGGCAGGGGCCGTGCGGCCCGGTCTGCAGGGACCAGACGGGCCGCGCGGCAGGCTCTGCCGTGGCGGTGGGGGGGGAGGGATCTGTTTGCTGGGTCATTGTTTGTGACAACATTAAGACAGGCCATGCCGGGCTGGCTAGTCCCGACATGGTGAGTGCTGGCCCGCATGGTACGCGGTCTGGGCGGGGTGTGCCATCTTGGTCTTGAGTTTGCTAATAATTTCCATGGTCAGGCATTTTCGTCAGCCCAGCATTGCACGGGCGCATTGCAGGGGGGCGCATGCTCGGCTAGATGCAGCCCTTGGTGTGCGCCGGGTGGGTCCGGGGCGGTAACCGGGAGCTGTGCAGGCCAGTGTGGCGCGCGCTCCCCCGCATACGGGAGTTGATATGCGACGCAGACGCGGGCGGCCACTTAACGGCTGGCTTATAGTGGACAAGCCCTCGGGCATGACCTCCACACAGGTAGTGGGGCGGGCCAAACGGCTGTTCGATGCGCAAAAGGTGGGCCATGGTGGCACGCTGGACCCGCTGGCAACCGGGCTTCTGCCGCTGGCTTTTGGCACGGCCACCAAAACCGTGCCTTATGTTATGGACGGCACCAAGGTTTACCAGTTTACCCTGCGTATGGGCGAAGCGCGCGATAGTGATGATGCCGATGGCGCAGTAACCGCCACATCGGATGTGCGCCCTACGGATGAGCAGCTCCGCGCGGCATTGCCTGCGCTTACGGGCAACATCATGCAGGTGCCCCCGGTGTATTCCGCCCTCAAGGTGGCGGGCGAGCGGGCGTATGACATGGCGCGTGATGGCCGCCCGCCAGACCTGCCCCCCCGGCCCGCCCGTGTGGACCGTTTTGAGCTGATCGCCCGCCCCGATGCGGATACGGCGGTGTTCGAGGTCGAATCCGGCAAGGGCGTGTACATGCGCGCACTGGCACGTGATGTGGCGCTGGCATGTGGCACGGTTGGCCATATTGCGGTGCTGCGCCGCCTGCGCGTGGGGCCTTTTACCGAGGCCGATGCAATTATGCTGGACAAACTCACGCCAAACGACGACAACGCCCATGCTTCTGCGGAACTGCTTCTTCCGGTCGAGACCGCGCTGGCCGACATCCCGGCGCTGGCCCTGACTGAGGAGGAATCTGTTCTTCTGCGCCACGGGCGGGCTCTGAGCCTTCTGGATCTGATGGGACGTATCCCCCAGACCGATGCCTCGGGGACCGTGCGTGTCATGGACGCAGGGCGTGTGCTTGGCCTTGGCCGCCTGGAAGATGGGCAGCTCAAGCCAGTACGCATTCTATGACATTTTTCTGATGGAGACATGTGATGTCGATTACCGCTGAACGCCGCACCGAGGTTATTGCTGAATACCAGACCGCCCAGGGCGATACGGGTTCCCCCGAAGTGCAGGTTGCAATCCTGACCGAGCGCATCAACAACCTGACCGACCACCTCAAGACCCACGCGAAGGACTTCCATTCCCGCCGTGGTCTGCTGATCATGGTTGGCCGTCGTCGCAGCCTGCTGGACTACCTGCGTGGTAAGAGCCAGAGCCGCTACGAAGCGCTGATCGCGCGTCTGGGTCTGCGCCGCTAATTTCCGGTTTTTGCCCGCCAGTCCGGCATTCTGCCGGGCCGGAGGGCAGGCCGGATGGTCTGTGGGGGTTTTTGTGCTGGTCATATGGCCGCCAAACCCCCATATACCGTTGTACGCCACAGGCTTTGGCACGCGGGCTTTGACGTTCCGGGTAAGGCCACGGCGTTTCCGACCACATGGCGCCTGGGCGGTGCTGCCGCCAGTCTCCATGCCGTCCGAGGCGCTGTCCGCCATTCGGTTCTGTCCCGCTGTTTGCCGTGGTTTTGAATAAAAACTGTGTCAACAGAAGATGAGAAGACAGAATGTTTAACTACTTCCGCAAAGAAATTGAGTGGGCTGGCCGTCCGCTGGTGCTCGAAACCGGCAAGGTTGCCCGTCAGGCCGACGGTGCGGTGCTGGTCACGTACGGCGAAACCGTGGTCCTGTGTACCGCTGTTGGTGCGCGTGACGTCAAGCCGGGGCAGGACTTCTTCCCCCTGACCGTCAACTATCAGGAAAAAGCCTACGCAGCAGGCAAGATCCCCGGCGGGTTCTTCAAGCGTGAAGGCCGTCCTTCCGAAAACGAAACTCTGGTCTCCCGCCTGATCGACCGCCCCATTCGCCCGCTCTTCCCCGAAGGGTTCCGTAATGAGGTGCAGGTCATCGCCACGGTGCTGACCCACGACATGGAAAACGACCCGAGCATTCCCGCCCTGATCGGCTGCTCGGCTGCCCTGACCCTGTCTGGCATTCCTTTCTTCGGCCCCGTGGGCGCTGCCCGCGTTGGCTTTGCCGATGGCGCGTTCATCCTCAACCCCACGCTGGAACAGCTCAAGGAAACCGACCTTGATCTGGTCGTGGCCGGGACCGCCGAAGGCGTGCTGATGGTGGAATCCGAAGCATCCGAACTGTCCGAAGACGTGATGCTCGATGCCGTGACCTTTGGCCACACCGCCTTCCAGCCCGTGCTGGATGCCATTATTGCGCTGGCCGAACACGCCGCCAAGGAACCTTGGGACCTGCCGAGCGAAAGCAAGGAAGAAGCCGCCCTGCGCAAGCAGGTGGACAAGCTGGGCCGCAAGCTGATTGCCGATGCTTACAAGGAAAAGCAGAAGCAGACCCGCTACGAAAAGCTCAAGGCCGCGCGTGACGCCATTGTGGAAAAACTGACAGCCGCCGAGCTGGACGTGTCCGCTGCCAAGCCCATGATCAAGGACCTTGAAGCCGACGTGGTCCGCACCTCGGTGCTCAAGACCAGCAAGCGTATTGACGGGCGTGACCTTGTAACCGTGCGCCCGATTGTACCCGAAGTGGGCGTGCTGCCCCGCGTGCATGGTTCCGCCCTGTTCACCCGTGGTGAAACGCAGGCTCTGGTTGTGACCACGCTGGGCACTGGCCAGGACGAACAGGTGATTGATGCGCTCGAAGGCGAATACCGCACCAACTTCCTGCTGCACTACAACTTCCCTCCCTACTCCGTAGGTGAGTGCGGCCGCGTAGGCTCCCCCGGCCGGCGTGAAATCGGGCATGGCAAGCTGGCATGGCGCGCCCTGCACCCGCTGATGCCCAACCGCAAGGAATTCCCCTACACGGTGCGTGTTGTTTCCGAAATTACGGAAAGCAATGGCTCCTCCTCCATGGCGACCGTTTGCGGTAGCTCGCTGGCCCTTATGGATGCCGGTGTGCCCCTCAAGCGCCCTGTGGCCGGTATTGCCATGGGCCTGATCAAGGAAGGCGACAAGTTTGCCGTCCTGTCCGACATTCTGGGTGATGAAGATCATCTGGGTGACATGGACTTCAAGGTTGCCGGGACCGAAGAAGGCGTGACCGCGCTTCAGATGGACATCAAGATTACGTCCATCACGCCCGAAATCATGAAGATCGCTCTGGGTCAGGCGCGCGATGGCCGCCTGCACATTCTGGGCGAAATGAGCAAGGCGCTGACCGAAAACCGCACGACCGTTGCCACCACGGCGCCGCGCATCACCACCATGAAGGTGCCGCGCGAAAAAATCCGTGATGTCATTGGTTCGGGTGGCAAGGTTATCCGCGAAATCGTGGAATACTCGGGTGCGAAGGTGGATATTGGGGACGATGGCACAATCACCATTGCCGCCACCGCCGAAGACCAGACCAAAAAGGCGCTTGAACGCATTAACGGCATTGTGGCCGAGCCCGAACTGGGCCGCATTTACGATGGTAAGGTTGTAAAGACCGCCGACTTTGGCGCGTTCGTCAACTTCCTTGGTGCGCGTGACGGGCTGGTTCATATTTCCGAACTGGCGCAGGGTCGCGTGGGTCGCACCACCGATGTGGTCAAGGACGGCGATGCCGTTAAGGTCAAGGTCATTGGTTTTGACGATCGCGGCAAGGTTAAACTGTCCATGCGCGTTGTTGATCAGGCCACAGGTGCCGACATTACGGAAACCGTGGGCGAAAAACCTGCCCGCGCACCGCGCCGGGATGCCGAATAAGGCATTTCCCCTGCGGAAGGGGGGCTTCCTCCCCCCTTCCGCGTCGCGGACCAGATACGGGTATCTTAGAGAAACGACAGGATAGTCATGAAGGCGATTAACACGCTTCGCATGGGGGGGACGGATGTTCTGCCGCTGGTAGAAGGCGGTAAGGGCGTTTCTGTTTCCACAGGTGCATCGGCCGGGGCATGGGCTGCTGCGGGGGGTGCGGGTACGATCTCCATCGTCAATGCGGATAGCTATGACGAGCAGGGTCACCCGGTGCCGCAGATTTACCATGGCCGCACCCGCCGGGAACGGCATGAGGAGCTTGTGGATTACGCCATTCGTGGTGGTATTGCGCAGGCGCGCATTGCGCACGAGGTTTCTGGTGGCAAGGGGCGCATTCACGCCAATATCCTGTGGGAAATGGCTGCCTCCGAACGGGTGATTACCGGTGTGCTCGAAGGGGCCAAGGGTATGATCCATGGCCTGACCTGCGGTGCGGGCATGCCCTACCGTCTGGCCGACATTGCCGCCCAGTTCGGGGTGCATTACTACCCTATCGTTTCTTCCGCCCGGGCCTTTAATGCGTTGTGGAAGCGTTCGTACAGCAAGGCATCCGACCTGCTGGGCGGCGTTGTGTACGAAGACCCGTGGCGTGCAGGCGGGCATAATGGCCTGTCCAACACCGAAAACCCCTTTGCTCCGGAAGACCCCTACCCGCGCGTGCTGGCCCTGCGGCAGGCCATGCGCGGCTTTGGGCTGGACAATACCCCCATTATCATGGCCGGTGGCGTCTGGTGGCTGGAAGAATGGCAGGACTGGATTGACAGTGAAGAGCTGGGGCCGATCGCCTTCCAGTTTGGCACACGCCCGCTGCTGACCACCGAAAGCCCGATCCCCGATGCGTGGAAGCGCCGGTTGCTGACCCTGAAAAAAGGCGATGTGTACCTCAACCGCTTCTCCCCCACGGGGTTCTATTCCTCCGCTGTGAACAACGGCTTCCTGCATGAACTGCGCCAGCGCGCCGAACATCAGGTTCCGTTTGCAACAGAAGCTACGGAAGAGCTGACAGCACCTTACGGTGTTGGCCCCCGCAAGCGCGAAGTGTTCCTTAAGCCTGAAGACGTGGCGCGCGTGCAGCAGTGGGAAAGCGAAGGCTTTGTTGAGGCCCTGCGCACCCCCGATTCCACGCTCATTTTTGTCACCCCCGACCGGGCGCGCATGATTGTGGCGGACCAGACGGACTGCATGGGCTGCCTTTCGGAGTGCAAGTTCTCTAACTGGAGCCAGCGTGGCCCCAGCTACAGTAACGGCCACCGGGCGGACCCGCGCTCCTTCTGCATCCAGAAAACGCTTCAGGCCGCAGCCCACGCCTCTGGCCCCGATGCGGACAAGGTGATGGATGAAAACCTGATGTTTGGCGGCACCAACGCGTGGCGCTTTGGCACGGACCCGTTCTATGCCAACGGGTTTGTGCCCACGACCAAGCAACTGGTCGAGCGGATCATGACTGGTAAATAACATGCCCCAGCCCGGTGCGTGCCCCGATGGGTCCGCACTCGGCGCGGGTATAAAAAAGGCGGCCCTGCCTTGCGGGGGCCGCCTTTTTTGTTGTGCGCAGGGCGTGTTGCCCCGCTGCCAGCCCTAGCTGCGGGAGGCGCGGCTCATGCGGGCAATCTTCTGGTCCGTTGTGTACTGGCTCAGGGCGTAAACCGACCAGATGGTGGCCGGAATCCAGCCGATAAGCGTAATCTGCAACACAAGGCAGGTAATCCCCGCAAAGGGGCGGCCAATGGTAAAAAACTGCAACCACGGCACAAGCAGGGCAAGGATAAGGCGCATCAGTCGTAAACTCCCAAGTTATGGGCCATGATGGGCATAGCTGGCCGTCCGGGGCAAGATAATCAGCACCATCTGTGGGTTTTATACCTGCCCAAACCCCTGCCGGCGCTAGGAGTTTGCGGGGTTTGGTGCTAGAAAATACACCGCACCGCGGCAACCGGTGTTCAGGTGGATTTGGCGGGGCGTGCGGGCACTAGCCCAGACAGCCGCGCAGCATGACAGAACGGATGAACCTTGACCGAGATTTCTGACCAGACCGGATCACCGCAGCCTTCAGACCTTCTGCCCGTGACCATTGAGGAGGAGATGCGCTCCTCCTACCTTGCGTATGCGATGTCGGTCATTGTCAGCCGTGCGTTGCCTGATGTGCGAGATGGTCTCAAGCCCGTGCACCGGCGTATTCTTTACGCCATGCACGAGAGCGGCTTTACTCACGACAAGCCTTACCGCAAGTCCGCCCGTGCAGTGGGTGAGGTCATGGGTAAATATCACCCCCATGGCGACAGCTCCATTTACGAAGCCATGGTGCGTATGGCGCAGTCGTGGTCCATGCGCGTCAAGCTGATTGATGGGCAGGGTAACTTTGGCTCGGTGGATGGGGACAGCCCCGCCGCCATGCGTTATACCGAGGCGCGTCTGGCCCGCTCCTCCACCTTTCTGCTGGGTGACATTGACCGCGATACGGTCGATTTTCAGCCCAACTATGATGAAAGCGAAAACGAACCCACGGTTCTGCCCGCCGCTTTCCCCAACCTGCTGATCAATGGCGCCACCGGCATTGCCGTGGGTATGGCCACCAACATTCCCACCCATAATCCGGGGGAAGTGGTGGATGCCACACTGGCCCTGATCGCCCGACCGGACATGACGCTCGAAGAGCTGATGGAAATTGTGCCCGGCCCGGATTTTCCCACCGGTGGTACCATTCTGGGGCGTTCTGGCATTCGCAGCGCCTATGCTACGGGGCGTGGCTCCGTAATTATTCGCGCCAAGGCCGATATTGAGGAAATCCGCAAGGACCGCAAAGCCATTGTGGTGAGCGAGATCCCCTATCAGGTCAACAAAGCCACCTTGCAGGAGCGTATTGCCGATCTGGTCCGCTCCAAGCAGGTGGAAGGCATTGCCGATATCCGCGACGAGTCCGACCGCTCGGGCATGCGCGTGGTGATTGAAATCAAGCGTGATGCCACGCCCGAAGTGGTGCTGAACCAGCTTTACCGCTTTACCCAGCTCCAGACCTCCTTTGGCGTGAACATGCTGGCCCTTGATGGCGGCAAACCCCGCCTGATGGGCCTGAAGGATGTGCTGGAGGCCTTTATTGCCTTCCGCGAAGAAGTAATCCTGCGCCGCTCGCGCCATGACCTGAACAAGGCGCGCGACCGGGCCCATATTCTGGTCGGGCTGGTTATTGCGGTTGCCAATATTGATGCCGTTATTGCCCTTATCCGCGCAGCGCCAGATGCCGCCACCGCTCGGGAATCGCTTATGGCAGCGCAGTGGAATGCTGCGGATGTGGAACCTCTGCTGGCCCTGATCCACGATGAAGGCAACGTGGTGGTGGATGGCAAGGTCCGCCTGACCGAAGCACAGGCACGCGGGATTCTGGAACTGCGCCTGCAACGCCTGACCGGGCTTGAGCGCGATAAAATCCAGAACGAACTGTCCGAAGTGGCGGTGCGGATTAACGAACTGCTCGAAATTATCAGCAGCCGCCCCCGCCGTATGGAAGTGCTGTGCGAGGAACTGGCCCGTGCCCGTGCCGAACTGGTAACCCCGCGCGTAACCGACATTACCGATTATGACGGGGATCAGGATGATGAAAGCCTGATCGAACCCGGCCAGATGGTTGTGACCATCACGCGGGAAGGCTTTATCAAACGCACACCGCTGGATGTGTTCCGCGCGCAAAACCGTGGTGGCCGTGGCCGCACCGGGGCAGGCACACGCGGGGATGATATTGTGGTGCGCTCCTTTAACGCGCACACGCACCAGTGGGTTATGTTCTTCTCCTCTGGTGGCAAGGTGTACCGCCAGAAGGTGTGGCGTCTGCCAGAGGCAGGCCCCGCCGCCAAGGGCCGCGCGCTGGTTAACCTGCTGCCTGACCTTGGAACAGACACCATTACCGCCGTGCTGCCCCTACCGCAGGACGAGGAACTGTGGGAAAGCCTGCACCTTGTGTTTGCCACCGCCAGTGGGGGTGTACGCCGTAACCGGTTGAGCGACTTCCGCAATATTCGTGTTTCCGGCATGATCGCCATGAAGCTCGATGACGGCGATAGCCTGATCGGCGTTGCCACCTGCCGCGATGGGCAGGACGTGTTCCTTGCCACCCGCAAGGCACGCTGCATCCGCTTCCAGATTACCGATGACACGGTGCGTGTGTTTGCCGGGCGCGGGTCGTCGGGTGTGCGCGGGATCCGTCTGGCCGAGGGCGACCGGGTGATCAGCCTTGCCGTGCTCAACCATGTTGAGGCCACGGTGGAGGAACGCGCAGCCTACCTGCGCATGGCCAACGCCAAACGTCGGGCCGAAAACGCAGCCGATACCGAGGATGATGCCGATGTATCCGTGGTGGATGGGGATGAGGATGAAGGTGCAACCGGCACCGAAGCCCTGACCCCCGAACGCTTCGCCCAGCTTGAAGCGGCAGAAGAAGTGCTGCTGATTGTGAGCGATGGCGGGTTTGGCCGCCGCTCCTCCGCCTATGATTACCGCGTAAGCGGGCGTGGCGGGCAGGGCATTACCAACATGACCTTCTCTGCCAACAAGCGCGGGACGGAGGTTTCGGCCACCCTGCCGGTGCTGCCGGGTACGGATGTCATGCTCGTGACCGATGCTGGCCGCCTGATCCGTGTGCCGGTTGACCAGGTGCGTATTATGGCCCGTCAGGCTAGCGGGGTGACCCTGCTGCGCCTGAATGATGCGGAACGCATTACCAGTGTATTCCCGGTCATGGATGATGGTGAGGACGAAGCAGGCGAGGCAGAAGATGCCGCTCCCCAGCCGTCCGCGGATGATGGTGCCGGTCCCGCAGCATGACCAGCCCTGCTGCCGCACCCAAACGTGTCGGGCTGTACGCTGGCACGTTTGACCCGGTAACAGTCGGCCATCTGGACGTGATCGAGCGGGCAAGCAGGCTGGTGGACCGGCTGATTATCGGGGTTGCCCGCAACCCCGGTAAAAGCCCGCTTATGCCGCTTGAAGAGCGGATCGAATGTGTGAGCGAGGCCCTGCCTGCCATCAAGGCGCGTACAGGGGGGGAGATGACGGTTGTCTCCTTCCACTCGCTTCTGGTGGAGGCGGTGCGGGCCAATGGGGCTACGCTTATCTTCCGTGGCTTGCGCGTTCTGTCCGACTTTGATTACGAAGTGCAGATGACGGGCGTAAACCGGCGGCTGGATAGCGGGATAGAAACCGTATTCCTTATGGCGTCGGAGCGCACGCAGTTTATTTCCTCCCGTATGGTGAAGGAAATTGCCAGCTATAACGGCGATATTTCGGAGTTTGTAACACCCTATACCCAGGCGCGCCTGCTGGCCCGTCTGGCTGAACGCACGGGCTGAACCGCGCATTTGGGCGGGTGTTGCCTTAACAGGAGAGTTTCTGATGTCCACAGAAGATAAAAAAGACCTGATTTACATGGATGTGCCCGCAGGCCGCGTGGTTATCCGCCTGCGCCCCGACCTTGCCCCCAAGGCGGCCGAACGCCTGCGCACGCTGGCCGAACAGGGTTTTTATGACAACGTGGCTTTCCACCGCGTTATCCCCGGCTTTATGGCTCAGGGTGGTGACCCCACGGGTACGGGCATGCACGGTTCCGACCTGCCGGACCTGCCCGCCGAATTTACCAACAAGGCCAAGTTTGAGCGTGGCACCATTGGCATGGCCCGCACCTCTGACCCGAACAGCGCGAACAGCCAGTTCTTTATCATGTTCGAACCCTCCCCCCATCTGGATGGCCAGTACACCATTGTGGGTGAAGTGGTTGAAGGCATGGAGAACGTGGACAAGATCAAACGCGGCTCCGGCATGTCCGGCGTGGTGAACGAGCCCGACCGGATTGCCAAAATGGTTCCGGCGGACAAGGCGGAAGCCTGATCCCACGCAAACGGCCCGCCCTAACCCGGCGGGCCGTTTTTGTATGGGCCTTAACAGGCTATGGCCGCGTATGTGCCCCAACGGGCATGATGTGGCACAAAGAGGCGGAAAAATGCCTTTGTGCGCTTGACGCAGGGGGTTAATCCGGTTAGGAACAGCCCCATCACGCACGGTCCATGACCGCCAGCGTGGTTCCATGTGTGAGCCGGTAGCTCAGCTGGTAGAGCATTCGACTTTTAATCGAATGGTCGAGGGTTCGAGTCCCTCCCGGCTCACCATTTCTCCCCAAAAAGCGCTAAAGACGGCCATTTTTTGAATGGTTAGAAAGTAGGGTTATAAAATCACGCTAGCGAATGACCCGCCTCTATATACTCGGGTCAATCTCTTTTCCCGCCTGCACCTCGGGGTCATTTTCAAAACTGTGGAGAGCGGCAGACCAGAACGCCCGCAGGGTTGGAAAACTGCCCCAATTAGATGGTTCTTCAACCTCTTCAGTAGGACTTATGGCGATCAAAGCAAAGCTTACATGGTCGATTTCTGCATCATTGCAAGCCAGTAAATTCTTTAATTCGTTGACTGTTTGCTGTTTGAACAGCAGGTCATGACCTTGCGGTGCATTTTCAATAACTTCCGCCAATGTATCGCCAAAAACATCAGCATCCTCGCCGAAGGAACTGGCGCCCAGATTTTTTATACGCGGGAATATGTCGCGAATATCATTATTTGTACATTCTAGCAGTTTGGACATAGTAAACTAACCCATTGTGTTCTTTTTTGATAATTGTAATGCGAATATACCGTGCAGTCTTACGCAGACGATCGGCTTTTTCAATGACAACAGTCCCCATTTCAGAGATATTTTGGTCAATCACCATTTCCGCTCCATCTTTGGCATTCTTGAGCCAGGTATCAATCTTGGAGGCGTTATTTCTGAGTACTTTATGAATAATACGTTCGGATGCTTGTTGTGTAGTAAAGAATGAAACTACTGGAAGTTTTTCTTTTTTAAACCGACGTTCAATATATTCGTCGCTGAGAGCGATGTGTTTTCGTAGTATATGGCCACCTACCTTGAGATTATGCGGTAGTGATTCATTACGGTCGCCATCAAAGCTTTTCTGCCAGTGATGTGAGATGAGATTCTGGTTTGCGCCTGATCTGGCTGGCTGAGACGCGTAAGGTGAAGGACGGTGGAAGTGTTCCCAAGTGATGTCAGCGTGCCTGAAGGTCAGTCGGTACGCATCTGCTGATGCCACGCGAATGGCCCGTGTTGCTGCAAAAGAGCTTACCGCATGCAGCAGGCTGCCAGGGATTAGGGCGTCTGCGGCTGCACCTGCCAGCCCCGCAACAGCGGGAGAAGCATGTGCCCTCAGGGCCGCGTTGCGGACGGCGCGTTCGGTCCGGGTTTGTGATGGTGTGCCTGTATTCCACGCACGCCGACCGGCAGCCATCATGTCAACGCCATGGGCAGCAAGGGCAACTCCTGCCACTTTACTGAATACGGGCTCAGGCGCGCCCAGAAGGCTAGTGGCTCCGGCCATTTCCGCCGCCCCAAAGCCGATCGTGGCTAGTCCTTCGATCCGGTTGAGAGTTTGTGGGTTTGGCAGATAGCGCCTAACGATGCTGATGAGTTGATGTTCGCTCATGACAAAAGTCAGAGCGGGATGTTGGTTGGTATTCGGCATGGCGTGTCCTGAAATGCAGACACAAAAAAGCCCGCCGGTGAGGGCGGGCTTTGCGTGTCGCAGGGGGAATCTGCGCTATGATCTATGCCATAGCGTTTTTTATGCGGGATCATAAGTTTGTGGAAAATCCAGATCAGTGAACACTACTATCTGAACTGTATTTAATATGTAGCAAAACCCGTGCGCAGATACCAGATGGAAAATAGGCCGCTCTGATCTCCATCAATGCTCAGTCTGACAAAATTTTCAGCCACTCACGAATATCCAATATGACGGTGGAGGTATAAATTTGTGCGGGCGAATGACCCGCCTTTATATATCTGAGTCAATCTCTTTTCCCGCCTGTACCTCGGGGTCATTTTCAAAACTGTGGAGGGTGGCAGACCAGAACGCCCGCAAGGTTGGAAAATTGCCCCAATTAGGTGGTTCTTCAACCTCTTCAGTAGGACTTATGGCGATCAAAGCAAAGCTTGCATGGTTGAGTTCTGCCTCATTGCATGCCAGTAAAGTCCTTAATTCGTTGACTGTTTGCTGTTTGAACAGCAGGCCATGACCTCGTGGTGCATTTTCAACAACTTCTGCCAACGTATCGCCAAAAATATCAGGATCCTCGCCGAAGGAACAGGCACCCAGATCGGCTAGACGCGGAAATATGGTGCGAATATCATGATTTGTACATTTTAGCAGTTTGGACATAGTAAACTCACGCGTAGGGTTCTTTTTGATCATTGCAATACGGATATACCGCGCAGTCTTACGCTCCATCTTGGGCATTCTTGAGCACTTTGTAAATAATATGTCCGGCAGGGCTTCCTGCATAGTAAAAATTAAATGACTGGATATTTTCCCTTTTTTAAACCGATGTTCCATATATTTGTTGGTTGGAGCAGCCTATTTTAGGAGCATATAGTCACCTACCTTGAGAGTGTGCGCTCGTGTTCTGCAGGAGTATCCCTCGTGTTATGGCTGGGTTTGCGCGGTGGGTGTTGTTGCTGGGATGTGTGGCAGAATAAAAAACAGTGTTTATGCGCGCAATGTGTGGCATAGGTTTTTTATCGTCGCCTATTCTGCGCCCTTTGGGACAACGCCCTAGCGTTGCGCCAGACATGCAAGACGCCCTTATAATCCCTTCCGCTGTATAATCCTTGAGCACCTGTTCCTGCCTGTCAGGGGCAGGTTTTTTTATATTCAGGGTATGGAAAAATCCCATATGCGGTATGTGGGTTGTGGCCTTGGGGCTGGCGGGCAGTGGGCAGACGACCAATCCGTTAAATGGAGGTTCTGAACATGGCCGATACAGGCCACAATGTGCCCGTTATGGGGGCAGTTACGCGCAATACCGCCAAGGTTGCTGCAATTGTTGCTTTTATTCCCTCGTTTTTTTCTGTTCTTCCGCCAAATCTGGCGCTTGTTATCTGCGCAGGTATGGTTACCTGTGCGGCCATAACCGCGGCTGTGCCCGCGCCCGTGCATGGGCGGCTGCTGGTTGTGCTGTACCAGATTGTGCGGGTAGCGGGGCTGGGGGTGCAGTACGCCGTGCCCTATATGGCGGCCCATCTGGTTAAGACCCCGTCTGCCAGCGTGCCTGCTGCGGAGGCCGGAGCTGCGGCCACGGAATGTGTGGTTGCAGGGAAAACCACACCTTAAAAATTTTCCTTTCAGGAACAATAAATATGAAAAATTATATCAAAGCAGGCAGCCTTGCGGTGCTGTGCCTGTTGTGTGCGTGCGCGCAAACCGCGCAGGGCAAGTTGCGTCAGGCCGTGTATGATACGGCCAGTGCATACCATCTGCTGGCCAGTCCCATGCTTGATATTATGGCAGGGCACGTGCCCGGTGTAAGCCTGAGTGCCGGGCAAAAAGCCCTTGCCCGCAAGGCCAGCCAGAGTGTGCTGGACGAACTGAGCGCACTTGAGCAGTCCATACAGGCCGGGAACACGCTGGTCGAAACAGCCGTTGCAGCCCTGCAGGCGGATTTTGCCGCGTTTTCCACTTGCTGGAGCGGGCTTACCGTAGGGAGCACTCCGGCTGCATGCACCATGGCCACAACGGCAAGCACGGCCACCACTGCCACGCAGGCCGATGCGGCTGTGTCCGTATCCACCAATGGGAAGGAATGAACCATGACCGCAGCAGAAATTAGCGTCATATTGGGTATTGTAGGGACTGTGGTCTCTTTGGCGGAAAAGTATGGCCCCGAAGCGTATGACACGGTTTTGAGCGCCATTGCGCAAAGCAAAAGTGGCACAGGCCCGAGTGATGCAGATATTGCGGCACTCTTTGCCAAATGTCAGGCTGACAACGCGGCTATTCAGGCATCATGAGTGTGGATTTTGAGTGCGGTATGGTGCTGGGTGGGGGACTTGTAGGGCTGGTGGGGGTTGCGCTGGCCGTAACCCTGCGCCTGCTCGCCCAGCGCGACGGTGGCTGGCCAGACTAGGCCGGAATAACGGGGGAGAGGGGAGTGCGGGCCGGGGCCTTATGCCGGTCCGGCTGCCAGTGTGGCATTACCCCAAAGGCTGTTGTTGGCGTTCCAGCAGGTCGCGCACGGTTTGTACAATCTCGCCTATGCTTTCCTCGCAGTAGCGGTGCTGGTCGGCGGCAAAGGTGGTGTTGGTGTAAAAAGGCCAATGCAGGCTGTGGCTGGCTGCGCGCAGGTGCAGTATGGCCTGCTCGTAACGGGCAAGCTCCTGCGCCGTGGCGCTGGGCAGCATATCGGTGCTGAACAGGCCGCGCCGGGCAGCGTGGGTATAGGCATCGACCTGCGCCGCGTGGCGGTGGTCGGGGCAGGGCGGGTGCGCTTCCAAAGTGTTCTCCCTCAACAACACGCGGCGAGTATGTGCGTAATAAACGCACAACGCAAGGCTTCATAACACGCATATGTGTGCGGGGGAGTGCGGGCTTATGGAGGGTTGGGCGTTACTTCCAGGTCCATTTGCCCACAACACGGCCGTTAATGCTGATTTCGTCCAGTGTGAGTTCGTAGGTGGAATAGGCGCTGTTAATGCTCATGATCCGCACCCGCCGGGGTTCCTCCATGCCGGGGATCAGTTCCAGCCGTTTGAGCACAAGGCCAAACCCGTCCCACAGAACATACACACCGGGGGGGGAGGGAATACGGTGGGCTGTGTCCACCAGCACCCTGTCTCCGGACTGGTAGTCCGGCTCCATGCTGTCCCCCGCCACGCGGACAATGGCCAGCGTGTCTGGTGTTTCGGAAAAAGCCGCAACGTAGCCACGCGGCAGGGTCCAGTGTTCCACCGGACGCAACCCGTCCTGCGGGGCGCACAGAACCGGCACACAGCCCGGCCCGGCCGATGTGATGACATCATACTCAGGTATGGCAATGCGGCCGGAGCCTGCCGGGGGCAGGGTATCGGGCTGGGGTGGGGCTGGCGCGGGCGTAGGCTGGGGGGTCATTTTGGCCACAAGGCCCGCTTCCCCCATGCTTACACCGGCAAGGTTCCATACCTCGTTGGCGGTAATGGGCGGGTCCCCCTTGCCATTGAGCAATGGCACCATGGATTTGACCATGGGTAAGGGCAGCACATCCTTTTTGTAGGAGGTCTCATACATGCGGTAGGAGGAAAACTTCTCTCCGTACCCCAGGTCGCGCGCAAACTCACGAATCGTATAACCGGCGCGCTCGCGCAGGGTTTTAAGCCTGTCCGTGATCCGATTCTGGTTCATGCCTGCATTGTGGTCAAAAGTGTCGTGCATGTCAGTGCGTAAAAACCGCTTGCAGTTTGTATTTTTAATACGCACATTATGTGCATGAACAACGCACATATCAGCCTGCCGGATGCGGTGCAAGAGCCGCCCCGGCCTTTTCCCGCCCCAATGACCCCACCGCAGAGCGATTTGCGGGGTCTGCCCTTTATGCCGCTCGATACCTGCCGCCTGCTGGATAGCGACCTGTTCGCCCTGAGCACGGGGGACGGGTTTAAATGCGCCGTAGCCTTGTGGTGCAAGGCATGGCAGCAGGTGCCAGCGGGCAGCCTGCCGCATAACGACCGGGTTCTGGCGCATCTGTCCGGCGCGGGTGGGCGGTGGCCCACGCTGCGCACGGTGGCCCTGCATGGGTGGGTCGTCTGCTCGGATGGGCGGCTGTACCACCCCGTTATTGCGCAAAAAGCCAATCAGGCCTGGAAGGCCCGTCTGGCCCAGCGTGCCCGTGCGGCCCGCCGCTGGGGGCATGCGCCGGAGGAGAGTGCTCCCCCCACACAGGCTTCGGCATGCCACGGCACAGCCCACGCAGATGCAAGGGAGAGTGAGAGGGAGAGCAAGAGTCGCTCACTGCGTTCGCGGGGGAATAATCAGGCGGATTTAGCGCGGGGGCGTTCCAGCAAGGCGCATGTGCCACACCCGCTGGAGGAGCAGGCCGCGCGGTTGAGGCAGCGCAGCGCGGCCCGCAAACAGGGGCGGGAGCCAGCGCGTAACACGCCAGAGGCACAGCCCCACATGGAGGGTGATGACAAACCCGGTGGTGCGGAATGTTGAGCCTGAACGCGCAGGGCCACGGCATGGCGGGCCTGCCCCAGCCCAGCCCCGCACTGGCTGGCCAGCTGGAGGCGTTCCGCCCCGGAGGGTTTGCTCCCCCAGCTGCCCTTGTGGACGAGGCACGTGCCCTTCTGCCAGCCTATGCCCGCGCCCTGTCCCCCCTACCTGTGCTGGAACTGACCAGCAGGGTAGAGGAGTTTGCCGAAATGCTGAACGCGGGCGTGGTTAACCCACTGCCCGGCGTGGCCCTGCAACTGCGTTGTGTGGCGCTGGTTACAGCCTGCGCCACAGTGCCAGCACTGGCATGGAGCGAGGCCACTGTGCGCCGTGCCCTTGTGGCGTTTACGTTTTTTCCATCCGCGGCACAGTTGGTGGCGTTGCTGGAGGCACAGTGTGGCGAGGCCCGCGCCACGCAGGGCCGGTTGCGCCTGATGGTGGCAGAGGCCGACCGGCGCATGGCGCGCGCACAGGCGCAGGAGCTGCGCTGGGCACAATGGGAGCAGCACCATGCGCCGCAGCCTGTGTACAACCCTGTGGATAATGTGGATTGTATGCAAAATCGGACCTGATTGCGCGCCACTTTACAAAAAATTGAACAGTTTATGGCCCGTTTTCCCCAAAAGGTGGAAAAGGCAGGGCAGGCAAGGATTTTATGCAAATGAATGCATCCTGTTGATTTTCACTGAGAACTGGGTTCTTCCGCACTTTTCGTGATGATGTTTTTTGATTATGCGGGCTGAAGGACACGCGCCCTGAGGAGTTCGAAGCCTGCTCTTCCGAACATGGTTCGCTTGATCATTTTCAGTCGGCTGATCTGTCCTTCAACCGGGCTGGTTGTCCAAGGTGTGACAAGAGACGCTTCAATGGCAGCCGCATCCCGTTCAAGCGCGGGAATCAGACGTGACAGCAGCGTCGTCTTTCCTTCTTCCAGCAGAGCCTTCAGATCGCCTCCCGTGCAGGTGTCACCCCTTTTACAGAGCAGGGTCTGCATTTTCCTGAGCCAGCAGAGTGTGACGGCAAGGTGCGGTTCAGCTTCCAGAAGGGCAGGAACCAGCAGTCCCTCCTGTCCGGCAGATAACGGATCCTCTGCGAGGAGAAGCCGCGCAAGTCTGCGTCCCCGAGGTGCAACGACATGCGCGGAAGGAACGGGTTTCGCGGAACATCCCTGTCGCGTCGCCACCCATTTCCAGACGGTGCCATATTGTCCTGCAAAGCCCTGCTCCAGGAGTTCCCGCCATAGCTGACGACTATTGCGACATCCTTCGGACCATCTCTTTTCCAGGTGGGCTGCGTAAGGCACGAGTATGCTGCGTAGCGGAACCGTCCTTTTCCATGGTGGTGCATGGCCCCGCTGAAACCAGCGCCGCACGGTTTTTCTCTCTACCCCGATCGTTGTGGCGATAGCCTGAATGCTGTGTCCCTCTGCTTTCAGGGCAAGAGCTTCCTTGAAAAGAATATCACGTCGTTCCCCAGAGGCTGACCTGACGACCGCCTGCGCCTCTTCTGGATGCGCTCTGATTGTTTCAGATATTTTGCTTACTGCCGTTGATACGTTCAGCTGTCGTGTCAGGGTCCTCACTGTTGTCGTAAAACGGTCCAGAATGCTGACAAAAGCGTCTGACAGGTTCTTCAGCAGATGCCAGCGGTCTGTCACCTGAAGAGCGGATGGTGCGCCTCTGCGGCATCCGTCTGCATAAGCACCGGCACGGTCTCTGGCAATGATTTCAATACCGGGATGGACCTGCAGCCATCGGGCAAGGGTATCAGCGTCCCGATCTGGCAGGAGGTCAATGACATCATTTTTCTCAAGATCAACCACAATCGTTCCATAGTGATGTCCCCGCCGCCATGCCCAGTCATCCACCCCCACCACACGTGTACGGGCCATGCCTTTTGTGGTGTTCTGCGCACGTGAGAGAAGACGGCGGACAAGAGTATCGGCGCTGATGGGGCAACACAGGCGCACGGTCATTCGTGCTCCAGCGGAACCGCCCAGGGTATGGGCGATATAATAATGAAGATCGGCAAGACGTGTGGTCTGTCTGCCATGACGCACGGTTATCCCCTCAAGGGGCATGACAAACGTCCGACGTGGACAAAGCATCGTCTGGCAGAAAAAGCGCGGCACAGAAACGATCAGCGTGGCTGGACGGCCCTGCCATGGAAGATCCGCGAGTTTTCTCTGATAGAAACTGTGAATGCGTCGTGTCGGGCACTGACAGTCCGGACACACTGCACTCCGCTTTCGCAGACTGACTTCGATCTCCACTCTGTTGTCCAGTGCAACAACACGACGAACGACGAGGGAACGGGGAAGATCAAGAGACCGAAGGCGTGACACTGGGGAATATCCATGAAAGTGAACGACTTTCTGGATTTCCCAGTTCCGGAACCTAAGTACAAGATACCCATCACGAAAAGTGCGGAAGAACCGTTCTCGGTTCTTCCGCACTTTTCGTGATGATGTTTTTTGATTATGCGGGCTGAAGGACACGCGCCCTGAGGAGTTCGAAGCCTGCTCTTCCGAACATGGTTCGCTTGATCATTTTCAGTCGGCTGATCTGTCCTTCAACCGGGCTGGTTGTCCAAGGTGTGACAAGAGACGCTTCAATGGCAGCCGCATCCCGTTCAAGCGCGGGAATCAGACGTGACAGCAGCGTCGTCTTTCCTTCTTCCAGCAGAGCCTTCAGATCGCCTCCCGTGCAGGTGTCACCCCTTTTACAGAGCAGGGTCTGCATTTTCCTGAGCCAGCAGAGTGTGACGGCAAGGTGCGGTTCAGCTTCCAGAAGGGCAGGAACCAGCAGTCCCTCCTGTCCGGCAGATAACGGATCCTCTGCGAGGAGAAGCCGCGCAAGTCTGCGTCCCCGAGGTGCAACGACATGCGCGGAAGGAACGGGTTTCGCGGAACATCCCTGTCGCGTCGCCACCCATTTCCAGACGGTGCCATATTGTCCTGCAAAGCCCTGCTCCAGGAGTTCCCGCCATAGCTGACGACTATTGCGACATCCTTCGGACCATCTCTTTTCCAGGTGGGCTGTGTAAGGCACGAGTATGCTGCGTGACGGAACCGTTCTTTTCCATGGTGGTGCATGGCCCCGCTGAAACCAGCGCCGCACGGTTTTTCTCTCTACCCCGATCGTTGTGGCGATAGCCTGAATGCTGTGTCCCGCTGCTTTCAGGGCAAGAGCTTCCTTGAAAAGAATGTCACGCCGTTCCCCAGAGGCTGACCTGACGACCGCCTGCGCCTCTTCTGGATGCGCTCTGATTGTTTCAGATATTTTGCTTACGACCGTTGATACGTTCATCTGTCGTGTCAGGGTCCTGACAGTCGTCGTAAAACGGTCCAGAATGCTGACAAAAGCGTCTGACAGGTTCTTCAGCAGATGCCAGCGGTCTGTCACCTGAAGAGCGGATGGTGCGCCTCTGCGGCATCCGTCTGCATAAGTACCGGCACGGTCTCTGGCAATGATTTCAATACCGGGGTGGACCTGCAGCCATCGGGCAAGGGTATCAGCGTCCCGATCTGGCAGGAGGTCAATGACATCATTTTTCTCAAGATCAACCACAATCGTTCCATAGTGATGTCCCCGCCGCCATGCCCAGTCATCCACCCCCACCACACGTGTAAGGGCCGTGCCTTTTGTGGTGTTCTGCACACGTGAGAGAAGACGGCGGACAAGAGTATCCGCGCTGATGGGGCAACACAGGCGCACGGTCATTCGTGCTCCAGCGGAACCGCCCAGGGTGTGGGCGATATAATAATGAAGATCGGCAAGACGTGTGGTCTGTCTGCCATGACGCACGGTTATCCCCTCAAGGGGCATGACAAACGTCCGACGTGGACAAAGCATCGTCTGGCAGAAAAAGCGCGGCACAGAAACGATCAGCGTGGCTGGACGGCCCTGCCATGGAAGATCCGCGAGTTTTCTCTGATAGAAACTGTGAATGCGTTGTGTCGGGTGTTGATTTTCACTGAGAACTGACCCGGGTAGGGCGGAAATTTTCATCGAGATTTGACCCATGCCTTCACACTCCCCGGCATCATCTGCTGGGGGGTTTTTGGAGTGATTGACATGGAGCTTCTGAGTGTGATCCGCCGGTGGCACTGCCGGGATCATCTTCCGATCCGCGAGATCGAACGCCGGACGGGACTGTCACGCAATACGATCCGGAAATATCTCCGGGCACAGAGTATTGAACCGCGGTTCCAGGTCCCCGAACGTCCCAGCCGACTGGACCCGTTTGCTGACAGGCTGAGGGGATGGCTGGTCCTGGAAGCCGCTCGCCCCCGCAAGAATCGGCGCACGGCGCGACGACTGCATGAAGACCTTGTGGCACTGGGTTATGATGGATCCTACGGACGGGTGGCCGCTTTCATCCGGCAGTGGAAACACGAACAGCACCAGGCACGCCAGACAACGGGTCGGGGTGTTTTTGTGCCCCTGTGCTTCCAGCCCGGGGAAGCGTTCCAGTTCGACTGGGGCGAGGACTGGGCGGTCATTGCCGGCCGTCGCGTCAAGCTGCAGGTTGCCCACACCAAACTGTCCTTCAGCCGGGCCTTCATACTCAGGGCCTATCCCCTGCAGACCCACGAGATGCTTTTTGATGCGCTGACCGAGGCCTTCCGCGTGCTCGGTGGCGTGCCACGGCGGGGTATTTTTGATAACATGAAGACCGCCGTGGACCGGATTGGCTCTGGCAAGGCACGTCAGGTCAATCTGCGCTTCATGGCCCTGGCCAGCCATTACCTGTTCGAGACGACCTTCTGCAATCCGGCAGCCGGATGGGAGAAAGGGCAGATCGAGAAGACCGTGCAGGATGCCCGGCGCCAGATCTGGCAGGATCTGCCTGCCTTTCCTGATCTGGGGGCGCTGAATGCCTGGCTGGAAGCCCGCTGCCTGGACTGCTGGGAACGGCTGCAGCATATCGAACTGGCCCGGAGCATCGCCGAGGTCCATGCTAGCGAGCGTCCTCACCTCATGGTGCCGGGGCGTCCCTTTGACGGGTTTGTCGAACAGACCAAGCGCGTCTCACCAACCTGCCTGATCCAGTTCGATGGCAACCGCTACAGCGTGCCGGCCTCCTTTGCCAATCGTCCGGTCAGCCTGCGGGTTTATCCCGACAAGCTGCGCATTATCGCCGAAGGGCAAGTTCTGTGCGTGCATGACCGGATCATCACGCGTTCGCATGGTGTGCCAGGCCGCACGGTGTATGACTGGCGGCATTATCTGGCGGTCATCCAGCGCAAACCGGGCGCCCTACGCAATGGCGCGCCGTTTACCGAATTGCCAGCCGCCTTCCGGACCCTGCAGGATCAACTGCTCAGGCGGCCTGGAGGCGACCGGGAAATGGCTGAAATCCTGGCCCTTGTGCTGCAGCATGATGAGCAGGCTGTCCTCTGCGCGGTTGAACTGGCACTTGAAGACGGCGTGGCGACCAAGACCCATGTTCTCAATACGCTTCATCGCCTGATCGATGCCAAGAGAACCGTGGTTCCCCGGCTCGATGCCCCACAGGCCCTGGTGCTCGAACACGAACCGTGCGCCGATACAGGGCGGTATGACATCCTGCGAAGGGACAGCCGCCATGCGTCATGATCCTGCGGCTGCTTCACTTGTGGTCATGCTCCGTGGATTGCGGATGTATGGCATGTCCCAGGCCACGGCCGACCTCATCGAGCAGGGGGCACCTGCCTTCGAGGCGGCCATCCCCATCCTCTCACAACTCCTGAAGGCGGAACTGGCCGAACGCGAAGTGCGCTCCATCGCCTACCAGACAAAGACCGCCCGGTTCCCCGCCTACAAGGACCTGTCCGGGTTCTCCTTTGCCGATACGCAGGTCAACGAGCCCATGATCCGCCAGCTCCATAGCGGGGACTTCATCGAGCGTGCTGAAAATGTCGTGCTGATCGGCGGTCCGGGAACCGGGAAAACCCACCTGGCGACCGCGCTGGCCATCCAGGCGATCACCCATCACCGCAAGAAGGCGCGCTTCTGGTCAACGGTCGATCTGGTCAATGCGCTCGAACAGGAAAAGACCGCCAACCGGGCCGGGCAGATTGCCGACAGGCTGCTCCGCCTGGATCTCGTGATCCTTGATGAACTCGGTTATCTCCCCTTCAGTGCGTCTGGGGGCGCCCTGCTGTTCCATCTGCTCAGCCGCCTCTACGAGCGCACCAGTGTCATCATCACAACCAATCTGAGCTTCAGTGAATGGGGAGACGTCTTTGGTGACCCGAAGATGACAACGGCGCTCCTCGATCGGCTGACCCATCACTGTCATATCCTCGAGACAGGAAATGACAGCTACAGGTTCCGCGCCAGCACCGCCGCGTCAAAAAACAGAAAGGACAGATCCTCTTCTTGACCGCCCGCCCGACTGTGCCTGAAATAGCATCTGGCTGGGTCAATTCCTGATGAAAAACCCGGGTCAGTTCTCGGTTCTTCCGCACTTTTCGTGATGGGTATCTTGTACTTAGGTTCCGGAACTGGGAAATCCAGAAAGTCGTTCACTTTCATGGATATTCCCCAGTGTCACGCCTTCGGTCTCTTGATCTTCCCCGTTCCCTCGTCGTTCGTCGTGTTGTTGCACTGGACAACAGAGTGGAGATCGAAGTCAGTCTGCGAAAGCGGAGTGCAGTGTGTCCGGACTGTCAGTGCCCGACACGACGCATTCACAGTTTCTATCAGAGAAAACTCGCGGATCTTCCATGGCAGGGCCGTCCAGCCACGCTGATCGTTTCTGTGCCGCGCTTTTTCTGCCAGACGATGCTTTGTCCACGTCGGACGTTTGTCATGCCCCTTGAGGGGATAACCGTGCGTCATGGCAGACAGACCACACGTCTTGCCGATCTTCATTATTATATCGCCCATACCCTGGGCGGTTCCGCTGGAGCACGAATGACCGTGCGCCTGTGTTGCCCCATCAGCGCCGATACTCTTGTCCGCCGTCTTCTCTCACGTGCGCAGAACACCACAAAAGGCATGGCCCGTACACGTGTGGTGGGGGTGGATGACTGGGCATGGCGGCGGGGACATCACTATGGAACGATTGTGGTTGATCTTGAGAAAAATGATGTCATTGACCTCCTGCCAGATCGGGACGCTGATACCCTTGCCCGATGGCTGCAGGTCCATCCCGGTATTGAAATCATTGCCAGAGACCGTGCCGGTGCTTATGCAGACGGATGCCGCAGAGGCGCACCATCCGCTCTTCAGGTGACAGACCGCTGGCATCTGCTGAAGAACCTGTCAGACGCTTTTGTCAGCATTCTGGACCGTTTTACGACAACAGTGAGGACCCTGACACGACAGCTGAACGTATCAACGGCAGTAAGCAAAATATCTGAAACAATCAGAGCGCATCCAGAAGAGGCGCAGGCGGTCGTCAGGTCAGCCTCTGGGGAACGACGTGATATTCTTTTCAAGGAAGCTCTTGCCCTGAAAGCAGAGGGACACAGCATTCAGGCTATCGCCACAACGATCGGGGTAGAGAGAAAAACCGTGCGGCGCTGGTTTCAGCGGGGCCATGCACCACCATGGAAAAGGACGGTTCCGCTACGCAGCATACTCGTGCCTTACGCAGCCCACCTGGAAAAGAGATGGTCCGAAGGATGTCGCAATAGTCGTCAGCTATGGCGGGAACTCCTGGAGCAGGGCTTTGCAGGACAATATGGCACCGTCTGGAAATGGGTGGCGACGCGACAGGGATGTTCCGCGAAACCCGTTCCTTCCGCGCATGTCGTTGCACCTCGGGGACGCAGACTTGCGCGGCTTCTCCTCGCAGAGGATCCGTTATCTGCCGGACAGGAGGGACTGCTGGTTCCTGCCCTTCTGGAAGCTGAACCGCACCTTGCCGTCACACTCTGCTGGCTCAGGAAAATGCAGACCCTGCTCTGTAAAAGGGGTGACACCTGCACGGGAGGCGATCTGAAGGCTCTGCTGGAAGAAGGAAAGACGACGCTGCTGTCACGTCTGATTCCCGCGCTTGAACGGGATGCGGCTGCCATTGAAGCGTCTCTTGTCACACCTTGGACAACCAGCCCGGTTGAAGGACAGATCAGCCGACTGAAAATGATCAAGCGAACCATGTTCGGAAGAGCAGGCTTCGAACTCCTCAGGGCGCGTGTCCTTCAGCCCGCATAATCAAAAAACATCATCACGAAAAGTGCGGAAGAACCCAGTTCTCAGTGAAAATCAACACCTTGCAACCCATGGCCATAGTAATCACCGTTAGCAACCAGCCCATATATTCAGGGGGGGCTGATGCTGAAGACAGCACTGAGTCTGCCAGCGTCTCACCAATGTCCAGCAGGTCTATATCGTCCTGGCACAATCCGTTCTCAGCCATAAACCGTTGCGCCTTCTCCAGCGCAAGGGCCGCCTCATGCTGGTTAGGCGATTTGGAGAGTGCGAGCAGCTTCTTCAGCCGCTCCATAATCTTTTCATCCATGTGACACCGTGCCTTTCTCCATCCGGCTCTTCCATGCCTTGAGGGCTTCAATCACCTTGCGGGCCTGTGGTTCGTCCAGGAACTCTGGCGCACTCACACTCACGCACCGCTCTACAAAGGCCCGCAGTGCCTCCGTGGAGCCATCCCCACGCAGCATGGGCCTCATTTCCCGCCACAGGGCATAGACCTTACGCACCCATGGCTTGTGGTCCGGTCTGGTTGCCTTGAAGCCCAGCCGCTTCATTTCGGCCAGCACATCATGCAACTGGCCAACAGAACAGGCCGTGCTGGAAACATGCCCCGTCACGCGCTGGAGCAGCGCGCGATAGGTCACATCATCCAGCCCCAACTGACGGCGGCCAACATGGACTTTCTTCACCATGTCAGAACGGCCCGGAGTGGCTTTTTCGTTGGAAAGCATGTGAGGTTTCCGGGTCATGATGCTTCCTCTTTCTTGGCAAAGCGCGGGCGAAACATATCTGTCAGCTTGCCAGTGCTGCGGTCCAGATGGCGGGCAATGCCCGCAACATCATGCAACAGGTTAAAATCGTCTGCGTTTTCCAGACGGGCGAAGTCCATAGGGCAGCCGTTGGAATGGACCGCGTTGAGGTCCATTTGAATATCAAGCATCACATCCATGGGGAGGATTTCCTCCCCCCGTGCCATATACAATTCCGCCACACGACGGCTAATGCGAGTGACGATCTCCCGTTCTTCAGGCGTAGCAGTGAATTTTACAGCCATCACACCACCTCCAGAGAAGAGAACTGGAGCCGGATCGGCTGCCAGTCCTGGTCCCGCGTTTCCCGCCAGTAAAAGCGCAGGTATGGCTTGCTGCTGGAAACCTCAATGCTGTTCGCCACGGCCTCCATAACATCAGGCCAGCGCGGGTGTGTCAGCCGCACTTTGCGGACCTGCTGCAAACGGTCCACGTTCACACGCCCTGTTCGTTCATCCGGTTCAAACGCAGCAGACAGCAGCAGGCGAATATCCGGGCTGACATTCTCGGTCAGATCGTCCAGAACTTCCCCCATCAGGGCTTGCGCCGCCATAATGTCAGACGTGACGCGCCGGAAGTCGGCAACCGACAATTCAACCTTAAAGCAGCTATCCAGACTCTCTGCCTGAAATGCCCCCCGTGACCCTTTGCGCTTTTTGACCCGATACTGTTCCAGCAAAGCGGTTTCATAGTTGCGCGCTTTTTCAAACATGCGCCGCTTCTGCTCAACCATCAGTTCGTGCAGGGCCTTGGCATCGTTCACCAGCTCAATGGCCAGATCATTGGACAACAGCGTGGTCGGAGCCATCCGTTCACGGGGCCACGGGCCAGAGCAGGTCATAACCATGCCTTCCATGTTAACGCTCATCCTACGTCTCTCCTGTTCATTCCCGAGTAATATGAAAAAAGGTCTTTGGAGGCCCCGGTCAGGCTCACACGCAGTTTCTCGACTGCTTCAAAAGCCTGCTGGTCGGGCATGAGGTCCGTCATGCCGGGCACGGCGTAAAACTCGCCGTTAAAAGCCCTGTGGCGCAGGTAGGCTTTCAGGGCGTCCCGTGTGCCGCAGCACAGCGGGAGCGCACCATCGGGAAAACCCACGCCGGGGTGCCACTCAATCTGCCCGTTCCGCTGGACCCACGCGGTGTAAATTTCACCAGTCACACGCGGTGCCATCAGTGCATCGTCCCTTTGTTAAGGTTGACCGGCAACAACCGCATGGTGCGCTCAATGTTCGCCTGAACCATGGAAAAATGGAGAACACTGACAACAGCCAAACTCCAGGCAGCGTCATGCAGCTCTTTCATCATGCCGCCATTGCCCTGCGTAATGCTGACAATCTGCGCCATATCCTCGCCAATGCGATCAATGACACTGGCGAGGGACAGCGTGGGGTTCTTCTTCGCCATGTCATCCAGCGCCTCTCCCATGCTTTCAAAAATGGCGGGCAGGTTCACAACTGCCGTGCAACTCCCGCTCATGGCCGCACCTCGACAAATTCCGCATCAATGATCTGCGGCATGGCCTGCACGGGAATGCGCAGCATGGTGAACGACCCTTCCAGTTCACTCGCCATCCGGGCCAGCCACTCCGCATATTCCTGCCGATCACCACTACTCAGCACAGTAAAATCCCGAGGCTGAGAAAAAAGCTGCGCCCCTACACGCATCTGACGCAACACGCGGTCAATGCACTGGATGGGTGTTTCGGTTCTTGCTTCAGGCATCACAGTGCCTCCATCTGCGCGAGGATTTCACCAGCGGTGGCACCCTCGGGATAGCTTTCAAAAAACTCACGGATCACCTGCCGCCTGTTGTCACCGGCAACGTGGGTTTCATGCGTCAGGACAAAAGCCAGATGGCTTGCCGTGGCATCAGCGGGGCTGCTCCGCAGAAACTCCCGAATATCGCGCAGCAGGGCACGGTGGCGTTCGGGCTGGGCAAAAATGGTGCTGTCAACAACTTCTGTCAGAACGTCAGACGGCACGGGCATTTCAAGAATGGACATTATGCAGCCTCCATTTCATCAAACGGTGCAAAAGAAGGAAGGTATCCGCGCGCAATAGCGTTGGCTCCGCTACGGTGCCGCATCAGCATGTCAGTGGTAATCACCAGCCGGAGCCGTCCGTTTTCATCGCGCTCAAAGAGGTGAGCCAAAGCATTGTCCATTGCTCCAGACTGGCACCACTGCATCCAACGGCCACGCAGCGCGATTTCAGTGCCATACTCACCAGATACGACCTGCCAACTCAGGTTTTCCCGCAAGCCGTAAACAATGCCACTGAGCAAACGCCGGTCATCACTACGCTTGTGCGCAAATTTGGACGGCAGCCAGGGCTTGAGTGCATGCATCTGCTCTGTCGTCAGCCAATAGTTTCCGCTCTTGCGGCGGCACTCTTCTACCCGCCGAGGCTTAAACCACATTGCCGCTGCCTTTATCTTTCCAAGGTCGGTCAGCACAAAGGTGTCTTCAGAGCCATCCAGAAGCGTTATAAACCCGCGTTTCTGCATCACGTTGGTCTGATACGTTGTTGTGTCGATCAGAGCGCAGCCTTCTGCTGGCTCCCACATGAGTTTATGTGCATAGGCACGGAGTTTTACCGCGCCGTATGTATGGGCCAGCCAGATAATGGTCTTCATGCCAGGAGAAATTTGCAGGATCATTCCCATTCCCCTTCCAGTGCCGACTTTACATCGGCCACGCTCAGGTTCTCATCCAGCCCTTCCAAAAACTCCCTGATCAGTTGGCGGCTTTCAGGCCCCATCTGCACCTTCACAGCCACATCATCCGTGATCAGGTTATACAGATCGGAAATTTCACTTTCTTCTTTGGCGGGTATCCGGCCTTCTGTTTTTTTGGGTGCTTTAGCCATGCCGATCACTCCCGCCCTTCAAAGGATGGAAGCTCGGTGCCGGTCAGTTCCTTCCATGCCAGCTTCAGGTCTGCTTCCCGCAGCTCTTCTCTCTCATCGGAGCGCATCAGCATGTAAGCGTAGCGTAGGGTCTTATTGAGCGTACGCAGGTGGCCGGGCTGCATGGCAATCCAGCGGCATGTTTTACGCAGCACGCTGCCCGTGATCTCCCATGCGTCCAGCAAAGGCATCACGTCTTTTACCTGCGGTTTATCCCGGTTTTTCCGCATACCAATGCGGGAAAATATCTGGGCATGGGAAGCCTGACGCCCCATCCCCTCAATCCGAGCCTTGAGCGGAATATTCCCCATAAAGACCAGCCCTATGCGGGCTTCGTCATAAATTTTGCGCAACAGATCGATGGACTCTGTTTGCAGGTTCTGTGCCTCATCAACAATAATCAGACCGCGCGTGCCAACAACACGTTCCAAAATGCTATCCATCATACCGGGGCCGCGTTGTTCATTCGCATCCACCAACCTTGTCAGTTTGCGCAAGATTGCAGTCGGGCTGCGCATGGAACTGTCGGCCGTCATCAGCCACACATTGGGGTTGGCATTCCGGTAGTTTTCCGCTGCCAGTGTTTTCCCGAGCCCCGCGTCCCCAGTGATCAGGCCAACATCTGGTCCAGATTGTGAATATTCAAAAACACTCATCCAAATCTGGGCTGTCGGTGTTTCAATAAAACCGGGCTCCTTTGGCATGGAACGGCGTACTTTCGTGCTGGTCCTGCAATTTTCCAGCCAACGGCTTACCTTTTCATCAACCTTCTCATTGTTCCCCGCGTATTTGCCATTCATCCACGCGGAAAGTGTCGAGTAACTGACCCCCGACTGGTTGGCTGCTGCGTTGAGACTAAGTTCATCGCTCTCCATCTGCGCACGAACGCGGGTGCGCAGCGTGTCAGAGGTTGAGTTTTCCTGTTCGCTGCCGATTACGGCAACGCCATTTTCAATTTCAGACATTATTAAAGACCTTTTAGAGAGTAATTAGCGCTGCTCACGCATGAATTGGCGCATCTTTATTACTGTCGATACTTCTTCATCATCATCCTCCAGAAAGTCTGGATCGACTGCTACCGCTGCATTGCCATGGGCTACCAGGGGAGCAGGACGGAACGGTCTCACCACCTTGGTTTCCGGCAGGTTCTCCTCGGGCACGTCTTCACTGATAAATACGTCTGCAAGCTGCTTTGTATCCAGCCGGACTTCCGCCGCCCGCAAATCTTTCGCCAGCTTCCTGAATGCCTTGAACTGTCGGGCAGCAGCCTGCGCGGCTGTCTTGTCGTTAAACCCGGCTTTCTCCACGCACGGAGCTGCCCCCAGATACGTTCCATCTATCCGGTAAACATGCAGATCATCATGCATGGCCTGCGGGTCGAACCGCACCACAACAGAGGTGCCCCGGTGCTGGTGCAGGAAGTCTGCCCAATAACGGTTATCCGCCAGCACAATCACGCCATCACGTCGCGCCACGGTCACGCTTTCCGCAGCCATCAGGCACATGCGCTGCTGCTCCTTGGTGGCCGTAACAATCTCACCCCGGTTTGCTGCCTGTGCGTAGCTTTCGGTAAACACATCATCAAAGCTGCGCTTCCCCTGGCACACGTCGGACCGACGGCCGAGGCGGGCATTGTGCTCGCGAATACCCTCGGCCACTACCTCAAGGAACACCTCCAGTGGCACGGCAGTGCTACCATAGTTTTCCGGCTTGCTGGTCACTGTGTTGCCTGTGTAAGCCCCTGCAAACCGAGGATGCTTGGCAAGGTCACCAGCCAGATCACGCCATGCCCGTTCAATGGGCTTTGAGCGCCCGCTGTATGGTGTGGCCCAATGCACTTCAACACCCAAAAGAGGCAGAATACCCATGGGTTCATCATCCCGCACCTTGAAGCGGTAGCGGTTCTGCACGCCGCCCGTCAGCCACTTGCTGGCAAAGTTGCGCCCGTTATCCAGCCAGCATTTTTTCGGAACACCGTATTTGGCAACCATGTCGCCAAAGGCCAGACGTACGCATTCCTTGTTTTCAGAAACATCTACCCGCCAGGACAAAATCTTGCCGCTATAAATATCCTGAAAGCCAACTAAAACGGGCCTGACAATCATCTCCTTTCCGTTTTCAATCCATTTCACAAACACGTCGAACTTGTGACCATCCGCGTTGACCGCTTCCAGCGCATGGAACACAGCGTGGTCACGCTTCTGGGCAGGGAACATAACTTTGAGTGCCTGCTCTCCTTTCCGGCACAATGTCAGCAATTCCGGGGGCAGCGTATCCATGCGGCGTTTGAGGGTTTTAGACGATGGTAACTGCCATCCCCGTTTTTTAGCCAGCCCCTCAAGCCTACGCATGCAAGCCGTAAAGGTTGGCTCTTCCAGCCGTAGGTAATCGGCCTTCAGAATATCCCAAGCCTCTGTCGGGCATTCAACCTGCTCGGCACGCTTGGCATAGTGAGGGGCCAATGCTGCCAACCAGTCACACTTATTGAAGCCACGCACGTCCCGATACCAGTTCATGATAGTGGTCGTGCCAACACCCTCCATCTTGGCAATCTGCATCACCGCCATTTTTTTTCGGCACCCGGCATCCACCAAGGTCTCAACAGCCATAACAATGCGGTGCGCCTTTTCCGCGCGCGCTTTCAGGCTATTCGGCAAGGCATCATAGCGGGTCCAGATATCCTGCCGCTCACGCATCGCCGTATCGTGCTCAACAACCTCGGCATCTTGCATCTTTACAGCCAACGCAGCGCGTGCAGGCAACGGCAATGCAAAAGGGGTAAATTCATAACCGCCGCCCGCTTCCTTGCGAACGCGCCATGACTTCCCTTCATTTTCCGGGGCAAGCCAGTTTTCTGTCTCAATACGGATATTAATGCCGCGCTTTGAGGCTGGAAGCCCAGGCAAAGCCATTGCAGCCAACTCCGCTGGAGAAAACCATAAAACGCTATTCAGCATCACCGTCCTCCACGCACCATCTGCCTGCGCAACCCGCTTTCCATGCGAGCGAGTTCCTGCTTGCGTTCACGCACTGCTGCCAGCTCAATCATTGGCAGGAAGCGCTTCTCAATCACTGTCCAACCGCGTGGCTGAACAAGAAATTCCACTAAACGCCGGTCCTGTGTGGCCCCCACAAGGGCGTCAAAGCGAGGCACACTGATCTGGTGGCCATCCCGCTGCACGCTGGCGTAAGCATTCAGCATATTCAGGCTGACAGGACGTGCCAGAATGTCACTCATGCGCTCTGCCACTTCCGCACGGCTCAGACTGCATTCGTCCAGCGATACCGCTATGGCCCGCGCCAACTGCGCCTCAAACCCGTTGCCCCGGATCAGGAAAGGATCAAAGGCGGCAACCGGCTCTGGTGGCGCCCAGTCCAGCAGAGAAAGCTGACGTTCATCCTTCCGGGTCATGCTACTCTCTCCATACTTCCAGTCGTCTGACGTAGCATGGCGTCAGCCCGAACAATTTCCAGAAAGATTTCCTCAGAGCAGTCGAGTGCCCAAAGAATGTTGAACAGCACACTGATTTTAGCACCCTGTAAACCGCGCTCGATTTTGCTTATAATCTCATCACTATGCCCGCATTCGTGAGCCAGACGCTCGGCCGTCCAGCGCCGTTTAAGCCGCTCCCGCCGGACGATGCTGCCCATAGCGGAAGCCAGTGCATGGGTGTCTACCTTATTCATGCAGCTTCCCTCCCATCATCCAGAGGTAACCCCGGCGCAATGTATTCCTGAAACCGCATGCGGGTGGCGCTATCAGCCTTGCCCCAAAGAGCCATAAGCTTTTCCAACATGGTTGGCGGAGATTTTTGGGGCTTCCCCTTAATCTGCCGGATGATTTCAGAGACATTTTTCATAGCAGGCCACTGCACAATAAACTGCGCAATCTGCCGCTGCATGTCGGGAGTTTCACGGGCCAATGCATCAAGTTGCGCACCACTTGCCGCAATCCATGTATTGGCAATTTTTTCCCGCACATCCGTCATAATGCTGGTATAACGGGCAACGGAACGCCGAATTGTTCTGGCATCCAAACCGAGCTTCTGGGCAGTTGCCTCGGTAAAGGACGGGATCAAGTGGACAAGGCTGTCCACTTGATCCGACTTCCGGTCCCCACCGTGTTTCGTTTCTGGGTGGAGTTCCTCGTAAACCTCCTTACGTCGCGCAAGAAATGTTGCCCTGTCGAGTGGACTCAGTTCCCGGCGGCAGATATTTTCGTCAATTTCCAGTAACTGCGCTTCAAGCTCTGTTGCCTTCACCACAACAGCAAATGCTGTTTCAATGCCCGCCAGAGCCAAGGCCCGCATGCGGTGTGCACCAGCAATCAGCCGATACCGCTTACCAACTTTCCTTACTTCAATGGGGGTGCGCTGCCCCTGTTCCTGCATACTGGCCGCAATAACGGCCGCAGCATCATCATCAATTCCACGCAGGCGCTCACCAACGTCAATATCTGCGAGTGGAATAGACACGACCGAGAGAAGTGGTTGAGGTGCAACCATGTTCATGCTGCCACCTCATTTTGACGGTGTGTGCTGCACGGCATGGCAGTAGGAGTTCTGTCAGCACGGAATGAGACAGGAGTTCCATCAGTATGAAACCGATCTGGCCACACTTCATGAGGCTCACGCCCAATCTGCTTGGCAATTTCCCGTTCCAGCGGGACAGAATAACCCGGCTGGGCAAGTGCCTGCGTAATTGCATTGGAGTTGCGCCCAAGATGGCGGGACAACGCAGAAAGGCTTCCCCACTTCTTACGGAGCGACGCTTTTACGTCCTCCACGTGCATTCCTAATGGCTTTCGTGCCATAATAGCCTCCTAAACCGGGGCGATGGCAGTCGCCCCTCTTTTTGGTCCCCACGCCGTAGCTTTCGCCCGGCTTTTGCATCCGTAGGGAATGAACGTGAGCATACAACCTAAAAGAGGCATTGCAACAGGAAAGAGTAGCTTCCCGCTTCTTTTGTGTGGATATTCTGTGAATAACGCCTTTTTTATGAGCCATAACAATGCGTTAGGGTTCTGGAATACTCGAAATGTCTAATTTCCCAGCTGAAAAAAAGAACTGGGAAGTCTCTGGTGTCCCTGAAAGGCTTCGTGATGCTGTTGATAAGGGTGGTGGCTACAACACAATAGTAAAGCGGTCAGGCGTCTCCCCAAGCTCTCTTAACGAGTATCTAAAGGGGCGTGTCCTACGAATAGATACAGCAGCTCGTCTGGCGTTTGCCTGCGGAGTCTCTCTTCAATGGCTGATTTTTGGCACGGATGATGCTGAGTCGGCCGTTTCTGGGGCTGCAAACGATGATACATCATTGATTGATTATTATGATGTTGCAGCCTCGGCAGGTTTTGGAATGTCCTGCCCCGACACACCGCAACCCGAAAAAGTGTCCATTTCCCGCCATTTTCTGCGCTCCGAACTCGGTCTAAATCCGTCAGGAACAATCATGCTGCAGGTAAGCGGGGACAGCATGGAACCTACCATGCGTGCCGGAGACAAGCTGATAGTAGACACAGAGCGCCGTCAGTTACTCGATGGCATACATGTTATGGTCGCTAGCGGAACCTTGCTCGTAAAACGCCTTTCCGCCGGTATGCACGGAACTGTCCGCATAATTTCCGATAATGATCGCTACCCCACACAAGAAGCAGAAATCAGCCGTTTCCGCTGGGGCGAACCAGACGGCGGAGACGCCATAACAATAATAGGCCGCGTAGCCTACAGACTACAGGCAATGTCGTAGTGTAAATGTGAGATATTTCAGTGTCGGATGATAAGCCAGTAAGCATGAAAAAAGGATTTGCTGTAATATTTGCCATATCTTCTATTTTTGGCATCATAACAGCACTATCAAACTCAAGCAGCCCCTCTTACATGGTAAATCCCGATTCTGAACCCAGAACAGATATGCTTGAAAAAACGACATTTAGCGGAATTCCAAGAAAAAAAATTCCTGTTGTTAAATTTGCTATCTCATCGCTCTTAGAAGCCTGCCCCAACATTTCTAAATATGCCGTGCATGGTGAGAATATACATGTTTATTACTATCCGAATGGATGGGAGGCGACACCCGCTCACCTAGATGTTGAACTCGATCTTGAGCGCGAAAGTTTAGAAGCGATGCCTCAAGGGCTACGAGACCCTCAGTGGGGAGGTCACGTAGAGTTAGGCGTGTCGGGAGGAAAAAATCCGGGAGCCATCATGGAAATGCCGCTGCCCCTATGGTTATGCAATATGCCAGTAGATCCTGATATTCTGTCGAGTAGGGAGCGCCACTGGGAGCAAGAAAAGCGTTTTCTGCCTTTGCCAAGTATCTCACCTAATAGCTTTTAAAAGGTCTTTAAAAGGTGACTTGATTAGCAGAGCCTGCCTAACAGATTGCTTCCATATTTGGTGTCTTTTTGCCCCGATTGATGCTGCGGTTCCAGACACATACGTCAGACGCGGAAACCAAGACGGCTACTCGGCAGATATGGCCATAATGGCGGGCTTCTCCGGTTTTTCATCCCACAATATCCCCGGTAGTCCCATATAATCCCGTTGTTCCCTTGGTTCCATTTCCTGTGTCCCCTTACACCCAGTGCGCCATGCTGCTGGAACAGCTTGAAGGATTTTATAACAGCCTGCGCCGGGCAAACCAGAACCGTAAAAAACCGCGTTCTGGTGTGGCGGCAGGCTAGGCCTGTCGGGGAAAAAGCTGGTGCAAGGCATGGATTTGTAAAAAATATGCACAATGTGCGTTTTTTTAACTTGCCATGTGCGCGCAGCCTGCGTATGTAAATACCTACATTGGAATTCCTGCGCCAGACCGCAGCAAGCCGCCCCACCGGGCGGCTTTTTTTATGGGCTGGGCGCTACGCGGCACACAGCGCCGTATTCCCCATTTGTGGAAAAATCATGATCCAGTCAGTCAGCTATGCCGATGTGGTGCGCCTGCACCGCACGGATGCCGTGTGCGTTGGCCTGCGTGCGGGCCTGCCCTTGCTCTGCTTTTTGGTGCCCGAGGCGGAAAATACACGCCACAGGGCCGATGTTCCCCTTTCGTGGTGCGAGAGTGCGCAGGCCAATCTGCCGCCAGAGGTGCGCGTGCGCTGTGTTGTGCGCGAGCGGGCGGTGCGCGGGCCGGTTGTGGGGCAGCTCCCCCAGCCTGCCATGCAGCGCATTCACGCCATGATCGCGCGCGAGCGTACCAGCCAGACGGTGGAAGGAGGCTGGCCGCACAAGACCACGCCCCACAATAAGGCCAGCACCCATGCCTGCATGCAAAAAAACACCAGTTCCCGTAACGGCACTGCCCGAACCGGCTATTACGCCTGAGGTCTGGGAGCATATCTTCAGTCAGGCGGAGGAAGGCCACACCCTGCGCCAGATCAGCACGGGGGCGGGCATGCCAACATGGGAGCATATGCGCGCCAGCCTGCGTGCAAGCCCCACACTGGCCAGCCGCTACGCCCGCGCAAGAGTGCTGGCAGCAGAAGCGTTTGAGGACCGGCTGTTACAGGAGGTCCATAGCATTAGCGGGGAAGATACAGCCGCCATGCGCCTGCGGATTGATACCCTCAAATGGATCATGTCCAAGCGTGCGCCCGCCCGCTACGGCGAAAAAGCAGCAGGTGAACCACAGGAGCCCCCCGCGGCCCGGCCCGATGGCAGGCCTCGCACCATTCGCCGTGTGATTGTGGACCCGCAGGTGCGAGAAGCAGTAAAAAATGAGCAGACCAAGCCTTAAAATACCCACGGCAAGGGTGTTCGCACCCCTGCTGGCTCCGTGCCGTTACAAAGGCGCTTATGGGGGGCGTGGGTCGGGCAAGTCGCATTTTTTTGGCGAATGCGTGGTGGAGGAGCATCTGCGGCTGGCAGGGCACCGCACGGTGTGCATCCGGGAGGTGCAGAAATCCACCCAGTTGTCCTCCCGCCAGTTGATTATTGATAAAATCAGCCAGTTTAACCTGCAACGGTATTTTGATGTGCAGGACAGGGCCATTCGCACACCGGGGGATGGGTTAATTGTGTTTCAGGGCATGCAGAACCACACGGCAGAAAGCCTGAAGTCACTCGAAGGGTTTGACCGGGCATGGGTGGAGGAGGCGCAGTCTGTCTCCGCCCTGAGCTGGCGTATGCTGCGGCCCACTTTGCGCAAAAAAGGGTCGGAAATCTGGGCATCATGGAACCCTCATGCCCCAACCGATGCGGTGGATGCGTTTTTCCGTGGTGCTGGCTCGGACCGGGCGGACCTTGTGGCCGTGCGGGCCAACTGGTCGGATAACCCGTGGTTTGATCAGGGCACCTTGCCAACAGAGCGGCTGGAGGACCAGCGCACCCGCCCCGATGAATACGGGCATGTATGGGAAGGGGATTACCAGAATTTTTCCGCAGCCCAGATTTTTGCTGGCCGGGTGCGGGTGCAGGACTTTGCAGTGCCGGAAGATACACGGTTTTACTACGGTGTGGACTGGGGTTTTGCCAAAGACCCACTGGCTGCCCTGCGCTGCTTTATTGTGGGCAATACCGTGTATATCGACCACGAAGCCGGAGGCATTGGCGTGGAGCTGGATGCCATACCCGCCGTGCTGGGGCAGGTGCCCAATGCCGGGCAATGGCCATGGAAGGCCGATGGCGCCCGACCGGAAACCATAAGTTTTCTGGCCCGCACATATGGGTTTCGTATCAGTGCCGCCAAAAAATGGCCCGGCAGTGTGGAGGACGGCATAGCCCGGCTTAAAGCGTTTGACGCCATTGTGGTGCACCCGCGCTGCAAACGGGTTGCGGAGGAATTTCGTTTGTATTCCTACAGAATAGACAAGGACACAGGGGATATTCTGCCCATTGTGGAGGACGCGCATAACCATTGGATAGATGCGCTGCGCTATGCGCTGGACGGGGTTATTCACAACCGGCGCACCATGCCCCGCTTTAACGCCGGAACGCTCCGGCACATTCTGCATGCCAGCAGGGACGGAAAAAACGGATGACAAACTGGTTGGCCCGCCTGCGTGGGCATTCAGGCGCAAACCCTGCGCAGGGTGGGGGAGTGCGCGCAGCCATGGCGGCGCCGCGGGGCAAGGCTGGGCGTATGGAGCCATTTTTGCCCCATAACCCACCTGCTGCGGCCCCGCAGCCGACCCACCCGCACACAGGGCATGGCGGGGGTAAGCGGCGTTTGGGCTTGAGTGCCCTGTCTGGCTTTGGCGGGCATGCTCTGGAGGAGCCTTCCCCCACCATACAGGACCGGGCGGCGGCCCTGTTCCTGCCTTACCAGCCCCCACGCGGGGTGCGCGGGGCAGGAGCGGCTGCACTGGCTATGGATGAAGGGCTGGGGGCGTATGCCAGCGCGCAGTATGGCATGGTCTCAAGCTTTGTGGAGCAGGGGCTTGCCTTTAAAGGCTACCCCACCCTGGCCGCCATGATGCTGCGGGCCGAGTTTAGAAAACCCGTGGAAATTATTGCGCGTGAGGCAACACGGGCATGGATCCGCTTCCGCTGCAACGGTGTGCAGGCCGATGCTGCCCAGACCGCCGCGCGCCTGCGTGCGGTGGAGGTGGAGTTCCTGCGCCTGCATGTGCGCGATGTGGTGCGCCGCCAGATTGTGCATGGTCTGGGCTTTGGCGTGGGCCATATATGGGTTGGCCTGCGTGGTGTGCCCCTGAACGATGCCGGGCAGGCCGTGCCCTTGTGCCCAACCCCGCACGGCATGGCGCGTGGCCAGCTTGAACGGCTGGTGAACATAGACCCCATATGGACCACACCCAACAGCTATAATGCGGATAACCCGCTGCGGGCGGATTACTACCGCCCGGCGGACTGGTGGGTACAGGGGGTGCTGGTCAACAGTTCGCGCCTGTTGAGCGTGGTGCCGTTTGAAGTGCCGGATATTCTCAAGCCCGCCTTCAACTTTGGCGGTCTGGCCCTGCCGCAGATGCTGGAAACCTACGTGCACAATTTTTTGCGCACGCGGCAGTCGGTATCGGACATGGTGAGTAATTTTGCCACCAAGATTCTGAAAACCGACATGAGCGGCACCATGCAGTCCGATACCGGCGTGCAGTATGCCGATATTGATGCCCAAAGTGTTACCGCACGTGTTGCGGCCATGAATGCCTGGCAGAGCAACAACGGTACGTTCGTGCTCGACCGCGAGAGCGAGGATTTTGACATAAAGTCAGCCCCGCTCAGCGGTCTTGCGGAGCTTCAGGCCCAGTCGCAGGAGTTCATGGCCGGTATTCCCGGCATTCCGCTGGTCAAGCTGTTTGGTATCCAACCGCAGGGTCTTAATGCGTCCTCGCAAGGGGAAATCAGGGTTTTTTATGATGAAATCGCAGCTTTTCAGGAGGCCCACATGGCCCCCGTGCTGCGGGCTCTGTTCCACCTTGTCCAGCTTAACCTGTGGGGGCGTATAGACCCCGATCTGGATTTTGAGTTCGTTCCCCTGTGGCAGATGTCCGAGCAGGAAGCCGCCGCAGTGGAAAAAACCAAAACCGACATGGACACGGCCAATATCCTCTCGGGCAAGATCACCCCGCACGAGGCCCGTGCGCGTGAGGCAGCGGATGCCCAGAGCCTGTACCGCACCGCAGGGCTTGCCCACCCCATGCCCGGCGGTGGGCCGGATGCGGATTTTGTCAAAACGCCACAGGCAAAAAGAGCAGAACAGCATGAATGACACACTCGCCCATGACCGCATGGGCTCGGTCCGCATGACCGATGAGGACGGACGCCTGCATGTGGCCGCAACCCCCATAAGCAAGGCGTGCGTTAACGCCTATTACGGGCGCGAAATACCCGGTGCAGATGCGCTGGGCCTTGCCCCGGACAGGCTGTACAACCTGCTGCGTGACCCCGCGGAACTGGCCCGCGCAGCGCCCAGCTTTAACGCCCTGCCGGTGCTGGCCGAACATGCCCACGTTACCGCTGCCGCCCCTCGGGCCGATCTGGTTGTGGGCACCACGGGCACCAATGCGCGCTTTACCAGCCCGTATCTGACCAATTCCCTGGCGATCTGGAATGCCGGGGCCATTCATAACATCCGCTCGGGCGCGCAGCGCGAACTCTCCTGCGCGTACCGCTACACGCCGGTCATGGAGGCAGGCCAGTTTGAAGGCCAGCCCTATGACGGGCGCATGACCAACATTCGCGGCAACCACGTGGCGCTTGTGCCCAGTGGGCGTGCCGGGCCGGATGTTGTGGTGGCGGATGCCAAACCAAAGGACATTGCTATGGTTCAAACACATGCAGCCCCCACGGCGGGGCAGGTTTTTGCCCGCCTTGGCACGGCTTTTGCCACAGGCGCACTGGCCATGACCGCAAGCCTGAGCGAGCTGGAAGCATGGCTCAGGCACACCGGCATGGCCTGTGCGCAGGGCACGGCGGAAGGGGCAGCCCCCCCGGTGCCGCCAGATAATGGCGCGGCAGAGGCAGGGGTGGGCGGCACAGGCCCCGCAGCCCACACCACTGCGGGCAGCCCTTCCTCCCCACCGCAGAAGCCCCCCCGTTCGGCCACAGAGCAGGACGGGGCGGCACAGCCTGCCACTGCGCAGGATAGCGCGGTGCAGAGTGCCGTTGCCGCAGCTCTGGCTGCCGAGCGCACCCGTGCTGCAAGCGCGCAGGAAGCCCGCAGCCTTGTCCGCCCGCTGGTGGGTGATGTGCTGGGCATGGACAGTGCTGCCGATATTCTACGCTACGCTCTGGGTGAGCAGGGTGTGGGCACGGAGGGCGTAAACGAGCCGGGGCTCAAAGCCCTTGTGCTGGCCTGCCTTGGTACGGCGGCTACCCCCGCCGCATCCGGCATGGGGGACCGCGCGGGGCATGCGCTGGGCGCGGCCGATCATGCGGCCCCCCATGCGGCGCATCTGGCAACCCGCTTTGGCGTGCCTGCGCCGCGCAAACTTTAAAACAAGGAGGCACAAATAATGCCTTTTCCCAATACAGTGCATTATGGCTGGCCTGCCGGGTTCCCCGGTGCATGGGCCAGCCAGAACCCCCAGCGCATGGTTGTGCCCGGGGTTAACGGGTTTTGCGCCGGGGCGGGGGGTGTGGCTGTGGCCGCCTTTGCCTGGGTGCAGGCTGACGGCACCACTGTGCTGAACAAGCCGGACCCGGCAAACCCCAAGGCCACGCCAACAGGTTTTGTTGTGCGTGCCCAGCAGGGGCAGGCCACGCAGTATATGCAGCAGAACACCATGACCATTGCACAGGGCTTTATGGTGGGGCTGGCCGAAGGGGGAGATGTGTTCGCCCAGGCGACCACGGCCTCGGCCACGGGGCAGGCGGTTTATGCTTCCCTTAGTGATGGCACGCTCCAGTGTGCGGCCGCAGGGGCGGCCCCTACCGGCACGGTGGATACGGGCTGGTCGGTGGCGCAGGGGGCGGCTGCGGGGCTGCCGTTCATTATTACCGGCCCAATTGCGGGTGCGCGTAGCGCGCTTTCCTCCACCTCTGGTACAGGGAACTAACAGGGTATGAGCACTTTTTTCCGGAACGATGCACCAGCCCTTGCGCGGGACTGGGGGATCCATCTTGGTGGTGTCAGCCGCTATTTTTCCGAACTGGCGCAGGATGCGGCCTTGCCTGCCAATATGGCAGTAACCGCGCCCAATAGCGGTATTCCCGCCCTGTTCACCACCTATACCGACCCGGTGGTTATTCGCGCTCTGGTAACGCCCACCCGCTCGGAGACCATTTACGGCACCGCCCGTAAAGGGGACTGGACAACCGATACCGCACAGTTCCCGGTTGTGGAACTCTCCGGTTACGCCGCAGCGTATGATGATTACAGCCCCGCAGGCACGGTGGATTCCAACGCCAACTGGGTGCAGCGCCAGTCTTTTTACTACCAGACCTGGACCCGCTGGGGCGAGCGTGAGGTGGAGCGTATGGGCGCTGCCAAAATTGACTGGGTCAACCAGAAGAACCTTGCCTCTGCCTCGGTCCTGAACCGTAACCAGAACCAGATCAACCTGTTCGGCGTTGCCGGGCTGGAACTGTATGGTGCGCTCAACGACCCCAACCTGCCGCCCGCCATTGCCCCCACGCCCAAATTTGCGGCGTCCGGCACGGCAGCAGCAGGGAACACATGGGCGGATACAACGGACCCCGTGCAGGTTTATGCTGATATTCTCAAGGCTTTTGGCACGCTGTCTGCACAGATGGGGGGCAACCTTACGCTTGAATCGCCCCTTACGCTGGTTATTCCCACCGAGCGGCAGCAGTGCCTGCTCTATACCAACCAGTATCAGGTCGCGTTGAGTGACCTGCTGAAGAAGAACCTGCCCAACCTGACCATCCAGACCCTGCCCGAAGCCGGGGTCACGCTGGGTGGCGGGCAGGCGGCTACCACGCTCATGCAGTTGTTTGTCAGCGAGGTGGAAGGCCAGCAGGCCGTGACTACCGCCTTTACCGAAAAACTGCGTGCCCATGCGGTGGAACGGTATTCTTCCAGCTTCAGGCAGAAAAAATCGCAGGGTACATGGGGGACCATCTGGTTCTACCCGCAGGCCTGCGTCACCATGGCAGGGGTTTAAAACCAATGGCAGCAGCATCTTCCAATGCCTCCCGCGCAGGGGGCACGGTTACGGTTATCTGCCGCATGCCCGCAGGGCTTGTGCTGGACCTGTATGACACGGCCGAACTGGCCGCGCGGGCCCGTGCGGCTACCCCGGTTATGGCGCCGCCCAAACCCAGCGCGCGTGTGCAGCTGAACGGGGCCAAGGCAGACCCGCGCTACCATGCGCGGGACAACCTGTTGCTGGGCATGGGGGGGCGTACACAGGTGGATGCCAGCTTCTGGCAGGCATGGCTGGCGCAGAACCCCAATTTTCTGCCACTCAAAAACGGGCTGATTTTTGCCCAGCCCGATACGGATGCCGCCGGGGCGGAACTGGCCGAGCGTGGCCAGCACCGCACCGGGCTGGAAGGGCTGGAGCCCACCAGCCTGCCCGGTGTAACGCCCTTTGCCCGGGATGCCGCCTGATGCCCGATGCCACCACAACCCCTGTGCCTGCAACGGCGGCCCTCACAACAGGTGCCGCCATGCCGGGCGTGGTCGTGTTTGATTACACGGCCTGGTCGGCCCGGTTTGCGGGGCTTGCGGCCAATGTGGGGGCAACGCAGGCACAGGCCTGTTTTGAGCAGGCTACGCTGTACCTGCCCAATACCCCCACAGGCCCGGTGCCCGATACAGGGCGGCGCGCGCTGCTGCTGGGGTTGCTGGTGGCCCATATTGCCACGCTGGAACTGCCACAGGAGCAGGGGGGCAATGGCGGGCTGGTGGGGCGTGTGGCCTCCGCCAGCAGGGGGAGTGTGTCGGTCACAACCGATTATGCCACCCAGACCGAGCGCGCGGCATGGTTTGCCCAGACCCAGTACGGGGCGGCCTTCTGGGCGGCCACGCGGGGGCTGCGGCAGGCACGCTACGTGCCCGGTGGACCGCAAATGCCACGGATATGGCCCTGATTTTTGTGTAACCGGAGTGTTCCGCCATGCAGATTTTTGCACTGGCTGGTCGGCTGAGTGGTGCGGTCAACCCCTGTGTTGCGGCAACCCTGCTGGCCAGCACGGGGAGTGTCACCAACCCCGATGGCAGCCAGACCCCCACCTACACCGCACTGGATTTGCAAATAGAGGTGCAGGCCGTAGCGGGGGAGGACCTGCAACTGGTGCAGAATATTGCCCAGCAGGCAGACAGGCGCGTGGTGTACCTGCCTGCTGCCGCCCGTGCGCTTAACGGCGCATTGCAGTGCGGGGGCGATATTTTGCAGTTTTACGGAGCGGACTGGCTCATTACCCAGTCCCTCGAACAATGGGGGGAGGGGGAATGGTCCAAGGTTCTGGTGATACGGCAGAACAGCCCACAGGCGTAACCTCCCCCAATGATGGGCAGATTTATGGGGCCGTGCGCAACTGGCTGCTCAGCACCCTGCCTGCCTGTGTGCAGGTGGTACAGGGCCAGCAGAACCGCGTGGCTCCACCTTTAGCCCCTTTTATTACCATGACTCTGGTGGAACGCACCCGCCTTGCCACCAATAGCTGGAGTTACACCCCCACCACGCGGGAGGTGCGCGAACCCGTAAGGGTTGGTGTGCAGCTTGGCGTGTTTGGGAGCGGTGCAGGGGGCTACGCACAAACCATAGCCACCCTGTGGCGCGACCCGCAGGCCGGTGCCTTTTTTGCGGGGCTGCCCTTCCCGCTGGCTCCGCTGGATGTGGACGCCCCCACCCAGTCCGGCTTCAGGGACGCCGAACATCAGTATGAAGAAAACTGGACTGTAACCCTGCATATGCAGGTCACATTCAGCCTGAGTATTGCTCAGGATTTTGCAACAACCCTTTCGGTCATCGCCCTGAGTGCCGATGTATCCGACCCGCCAGAGGAGTAACGCTGTGGCTGGCATTCCCATTTCCACCATTGTCAAGGTCGCCCCCGGTGTGCTGGCCGCCGGTGGCAGCCTGAACGCCCTGACCGGCCTTGTGCTGAGCACCAATGCTGCCGTTGTGCCTGTGGGCACCGTAAAGGACTTTACCACCGCGGCCGATGTGGGTGCGGCATTTGGTATGGAGTCCGTAGAATACCAGATGGCCTGCGTATATTTTGCAGGCTATACCAATGCCGCCCTAACGCCCGCCCGCCTGTTGTTTGGTGGGTACGCAAACCCCGCAACCGGGCAGAGCGTGGCCGAGCAGCTAACCGCCCTGCGCGCCACCAATGCCGCATGGAATGCCCTGACCCCCGCTTTTGAGCCTGATCTGGCGGACAAGCAGGCCATGGCCCAGTGGGTGGCGGCTCAGGGGAACACCCTATGGGCCGTGCTGTGGGATACGGACACCCAGGCCACCACCCAGAACAGCACAACCGCATTTGGCGTATGGCTTAAAAACCAGAACCTGAGCGGGGTCAGCGCTGTGTACAACGACCCGCAGACAGCGGCCCTCTGCCTTGGGTGGATGGCGTCCCTCTCCTTTGGCACAACGGCGGGGCGGCAGACGCTGGCCATGGTGCAGGATGCATCGGGGTTGATTGTGCCGCCTGTGGTGGATGGCACAATGGCCGCAACACTGCTGGATAACGGCTACAATTTTTACGGTGCGTATGCCAACGGCTCCAGCACGTTCCAGTTCATGCGGCCCGGTTGTGTGTCTGGCCCGTTCCTGTGGGCGGATAGTTACGTCAACCAGATCTGGCTCAATGCCAGCCTGACCTCGGACCTGATCACCCTTTTGCTCAATACCGGGCAGATTCCATACAATACGGAGGGTGATACCCTGGTGGCGGCCGCCGTGCAGGGCACCATTACGCAGGCACTGGGTTTTGGGGCCATTCAGCCCGGTGTGGCGTTAAGTACGGCGCAAAGGCAGCAGATCAACAATGCCTCGGCCATGGCTACGGCGGCGGACAGTGTGGCCACGCGGGGGTGGTATTTTATGCCCAACGTGTCCAGTGCTGCGGCGTCCTTCCGTGTGGCGCGTACCACCCCGCCCGCGCGCCTGTGGTACGCAGATGGCCAGAGCGTGCAGGCCATTACCCTGAACAGTGTTGAGGTACAGTAATTATGGCGCTCGATATTTCGGCAGCCAATGCCATTTTCACCATAACCGTGCCGGGCCTGTATAATGCGCCCGTTACACTCAAGAACTTTTCAACCGACCGGGCGTGGGATGTGGCGGAGCAGAACTGCGCGCATACCCAGATGTCGATAGATGGTTACCTGAACGCGGGTTTTGTGCCCGAACCCGTGGAGCAGTCCATTACGCTTTCTGCCGCGAGCGAGAGCGTTATTGTGTTTGAAGCTATTATGACCGCCCAGCAGACCGCGCGCACGCTCTACCGCCTTGGGGCGGAAATTACGCTCACCGGCACAGGCCGCAAATACACACTGGTCAATGGTGTGCTGCGTGGTGTGTCCCCCATGCCCAGTGCCGGGCGTCTGCTGGCAGACCGGCATTTTGCCGTAAGTTGGCAGGCTATTTACCCGGCGGGGCTGTAATGGCTATCCGCCAGACCAGCGTGACCGTCCCGCTTGAAGGGGCGGATTACGGCAAGGTGTTTGTCATTACCCGCATGTCCGCCATGGAGGCGGACCAGTGGGGGCGGCACTGCCTGCAGGCGGCCATTGCCTCGGGCGCGGATATTCCGGGGCTGGAGGTGGATGCCGGGCTGGCCGGGCTTGCAGCCGTGGGGCTGGGCATTTTTGGTGCCATGGACCCCGAGCGGATGGACAGCCTGCTGGAGCGGCTCATGCGCTGTGTGAGCGTACAGCCCGACCCGCGCAACGCCGCCGTGCGCCGCCCGCTGGATGAGAGCGATCTGGAGGAAATCCCCACCGTTGGCTGGCTCCAGAAGGAAGCTTTTGCCCTGCATGTGGATTTTTTCAAAGGCGTCGGCCCGTTGTTTTCCCTTCTGTCGGCCCTGCTTCAGACAGAACCCGGCGCGCCGCCGCCCGATGCCCCAATGTAAGCGAGCGGCACGCGCTGGTCATGCTCGAAGGGCTGGCCAGCCTGCGCGAGCTGCAAACCGTTTATGACAGCGAGGATTTTGAAAACCTGCTGGAAATGGCCCTTATCAAACGCTTTAACAGGTAAAACGCAATGGCAACGCTAACACAGTGCCTGACTGCCGCCTTGGTGCCCCGGTATTCCGGTGGGGCAGGCGCGGTGCCGGTGCATGCTGCAATGGCGCGGGCGGTGCTGTCTGTGCTGGTGGGGGCCGTGCAAGGCGGGGCTTCTCCGCTCAGCCCGGGGCGCGCGGGCGGGCGGGGTGTGGTGGCAGCCCTTATGGCCATGCCCCCAATGGCGCGGGCGCAAGGGGTTGGGCTGGCCGGGGCACAGGTGCCGGGTATGGTAGCACTCTCCCCCGGAATGTCCCCTCCTGCGGTGCAGCCATTAGGGCAGGTTGGCAAAAGCCAGCTCGCTTTAAGCGGATTTTTGCAAAAATTGTGGCAGGACCGCCCGGTATCACCCGCCCTGTGGCAGATGCCACAGCAATTTGTGGCACCAGATGGAGCGGTGCAGGCTATGGCAGCCCAGCAGGGTGGGGTCTCGCCCGGCATGGCCTTTACCGGGGCTGCGCCGCAGAGCACTGGTGTGCGGAGGGGTATTGTGTTGGTGGCTCCCCCCGAGCAGGCATTTTTGCTGTCCTCCGTCTCCCACCAGTCTTCCGTTCTAGTGCCTTATGGCGGAGGGGGGAGTGCCATGCGCGCTATTGCAGGCGGGTATGGGCAAAAGGTTTACGTGCCAGCCGGGCATGGCGCGGCCGTGCTGCTGGAGCATATGGTGGCCACACCGGCACAAAAGGGTGCGGCGCTTGGGGCTGTGCGCAGGCTGCACGGTGTTTACGGCACAATGCGCGCCATGCCGCACCATGCCGGGCTTATGGCAGGTGTTCTGCGCCATGCGGGTGTGTCTGGGCGGCAGGAGGGAGCTGCACAGGGGGTACTCCCCCCTGTGCCGGATTACCTGCATGCCACCAGCCGGGCCGTGGGGGTTGCCAGTATGGTGCTCCCCTTCACAGCTTCCGCCCCTGCGGTGCAGGCACAGATTACAGTCAACGCCCCAAACAGCACACCACAGGCTATTGGGAATGAGGTCGCCCACCGGATGAGCACACTGCGTATGCAGGCACGGCAGGCCAATATGGGGCAGTTCTAGGCTCTGGGCCGTTGAGCGGTGCAGGGGGCTGGCATGGTCTATCATACGGGCAGGAAACTGGTTTATGGTGCGCCCCATGCGTGTGGTACTGGCTTTTTTTGTATGGTGTTCTGTTGCTGTTCCCGCTTGGGCGGTGGAGGAACAATGCCAGGCATTCGGGGTGAATGCCCAGTTGCCGGCACTGACCAACCCCCGGCTGGAACGGGGGACAACCCTGCTGTGTAACCTTGGGTATGCGGCCCTTGTGTCCACCGTGTCACACGGGCCGTTATGGGCGGCGGAACACCTGCGGGCGAATGATCTGGCCGCTGCGGCTGACCTGCCGCGCAAGGGGCATTTTTATGCCGACCCGCGCTGGCCCGGTGGCGCCGCGCTGAGCGATTACAGGCGCACAAAACCTTATGACCGCGGGCACATGGCCCCCAGTGGGGACCAGCCAACCCTACAGGCCCAGCAGGAAACCTATGCCCTGTCCAACATTGTTCCCCAGGCCTCTGTGCTCAACAAGGGGATCTGGGCACGTATGGAGCACAAGGTGCGCCTGCTGGCCGAGCGCGAGGGCGAACTGTATGTGGTTACAGGCCCGGCTTTTCATTTACGCCCCATTGCCACGCAGGGGCATGACCATGTGTATGTGCCCAGCTCGGTATGGAAAGCCGTTTACTCCCCCACGCGGGGCAGGGCGGGGGTGTATGTGTGCAAAAACCGCCCCGTTCACCCTCATTGCGATCAGGTAAGTGTGCAGACCCTTATCCGCAATACGGGGGTGGACCCGTTCCCTGCCGTTCCTGCGCAGGTCAAGGCACAGGTGTGGCGTCTGCCCTCCCCCTGAATGTTGTGTGGCTCCCCCCCTTTGGGGCAGGGCGGGCAGGAGGGTTTGTAACGTGCAACAGGCGGCCCCAGTGGCCGCTTTTTTGTTGCGTTCACCCTTGCCGCCCATTTCTACGGCCTCGTACCTCGTGCCCTCCACAGGGCATGCACTGGCGCAGTCCTTTTCCCCTTTTGTTTTTGTCATTCTACAGGATGGAGTTTGCCATCATGCCCATGCTTCCCATCAGCCTGCCCCCCGTATGGGATGTGCCCGTGGCGGCGGGGGTGCCTGCCCTTCTGGGCCAGTCGGTTAAGGCGGGGGTTGCGGCCTCGGCCTCCACAGCCGTGGCAACCATGCTGAATGCCGCTGTTCTGGCGCAGGCCGAGCGGCAATGGGGTGTTTTTACGCCCGATAACAAACCGGTCTTAACATCGGGGCACGTGCGTGCGCTGGATGTGCAGAGCCAGTGCCGCATTGCCACCGCCCCGCTGGAGAACGGGTCTTTCCTGTCCTACAACAAGGTGCGCATGCCCGGCCTGTATGGGGTGGAAATGCTGTGTGATGGGTCCAGCATGGAACTGGGGAGTGCGAGTGTGCTGGGGGATCTGCTCAGCACGCTGGGTATGCCCGCCCTTTCTGCCGGGTTGCAGGCGCGTGCGCTGTTTGTGGCGGCGCTGGATGCGCTGGTGGCCGACCTTGGCCTTTACCACATTGTTATGCCCGAGGCGGTTTACGCCAATGTCAATGTAACCGGCTACCGGATCCGGCGTGATGTGCATGCAGGGGTAAGCATGCTGGTGGCCGAACTGGCCGTGCAGGAGGTGCGGCTGGGGGCCAGTGCAACATATGCGGGCACCGCCACCCCACAGGGGCAGGCCGTGCGGAACGGAGGGCACGTGCAGGCCCTTGCCTCCAGCACAAGTGTGGCGGGGTTTTTGTAATGGCGGTTGTTATTCCCCTGAGCGCGGTTGCCTACCAGAGCCTGCGCGTGCCGCTTTCGGGGCGGGCATGCAGGCTGGATGTGCAGCAGCGCAGCACCGGCCTGTACGCCGCCCTGTGGGTGGATGACAGCCCTGTACTGGCAGGCGTGCTGTGCCAGGACCGCACATGGCTTGTGCGCCAAAGTGCCACAACCTTGCCCGGAGATCTGGCCTTTGCAGATACGCAGGGCACGCAGGACCCCGATTACACCGGCCTTGGCAGCCGTTTTGTGCTTGTTTACGCGGAGAACACCAATGGCTGAGGCCGCACAGGGCAGCACGGTAGCTGCCGGGGGTACGCTGGGGGGGGCGCCGCCCGCCGCCTTGGCCAACCGGCAGGTGCGCGTGGTGTTTACTCTGGCGCAGGACGGGTTTGGCCCCGGCGGGGCAGAAACAATAACCCTGAGCGGCTACTGTGTGCACTGCCATATCATGAGCACAGGGCTGGAAAGCGGGATGAGCTGCGCCTTGCGGGTGGAAGGGCTGGCCCAGCCTCTGCTCAACCGCCTTTCGCTCATACAGGCGGGTATGGCAGCACAAACGCGTAATACGGTGACCATTATGGCAGGGAACAGTGCCGCGCAGGGCAGCCTGCCGGTTGTATTTTCTGGCGGCGTGGTCGAGGCTTTTGTGGATTACGCCAACAGCCCCGATGTGGCGTTTGAGGTCCGTGCCCTTTCAGGCGCATTGCCAGCGGCCGTGCCGGTTGCCCCTACCTCGTTCGGGGGGGATGTGCCGGTTGCTACGGTCATGCAGGCATTGGCCAGCAAGGCGGAACTGGGTTTTGCCAATTATGGCGTGCAGACCCTGCTGCGCGGAGGGGTGTACTACAAGGGGTCCGTGGCCGAGCAGGTGGATAGCTGTGCGCGCGCGGCCCGTATTTCCTACCAGATCGGGGTGGGGGTGCTGGCTATCTGGCCTGCGGGCATGGTGGCCGGGGCATATGGGCCAGTGCGCCCTGTTAGCGTGGCGACCGGGCTGGTGGGCTACCCCAGTTACAGCCAGTACGGTGTGGTGTTCCAGACCGTGTTCAACCCCGACATCCGGTTCAGGGATACGGTCAGCCTGCAAACCGGAACCGCCACGCAGGCCACGGCTGGGGGTGTTGCGGGTCTTGCCCCCACACAGGCCGGGCCTGCGCAGGCCAGCCAGATGCGCACCGGCGGCGGTACGCTGCCCACAGGCGGGTTATGGGTTGTGCAGAACGTGCGCCACGACCTGCAAACCGAACAGCCCGATGGGTCATGGTTCACAACAGTAGAGGCGGCAAGGCCAGACTTTGCCGGGCAGGCATTTGCAAGATAAACTGGTAGGCTCCCTGCGGGCCGAGGATGGAGCCAGTGCGTTTAACGCCACCAACGCGGCTATTCGGCGGGTGCTGGCCATGCTGGGGGCTACGGCTCTTGTGCAGGTACGGGCCGTGCGCGGAACAGGGCTGGAGCCGGTGGGCATGGTGGACGTGCAGCCCATGGTCCACCAGCAGGATGGGGCAGGCCGCACCACGCCGCACGGGCTGATCCACAACGTGCCTTACCTGCGCCTGCAAGGGGGCCGGCGTGCGCTGATCTGTGACCCGGCGGTGGGGGATATTGGGGCCATTATTGTTTGCGGGCGGGATATTGCCAGCGTCAAAAGCACCCGCCAGCCAGCAGCCCCCGGCTCCTACCGCCAGCATGATTACGCAGACTCCCTGTATATTGGCGGGTTTTTAAATGCTCCCCCGCAGGAATATGCCGGCTGGGTGGGGGAGGATTTTGTGCTGAATACCACAGGCCGTTTTGTAGTGAACGCCAGCCAATGCCAGATCAACTGTGCAGTACAGGTACAGGGTGGGCTGAGTGCGCAGGGGGATGTACAGGCCGGGCAGATCAGCCTGCAAAACCATACCCATGCAGGCGTGCAGCCCGGAGCGGGCAAAACGGGTGCCCCCCAATAAGGCGCATGTTCGCGCAATAGACACTGTTTTTTGTAACATGCCGCCCCGCTGGGCGGTTTTTTTTATTGGGGCGCCATGAACACGCTGCTGCTTGACCGGACCACATGGGACCTGCTGCCCGATGCCAGCGGCAATATGGCCGTGGCATCGGGATCGTATGCCATCTGCCAGAATGTTGCTTCTGCCATAAGGGTTTTTATGGGTGAATGTTACTACAACACCGCAACCGGCCTGCCTTACCGCCAGCATATTCTGGCCCACACGCAGGCTGCGCCCGTGTTCCGGATGCAGGCGGAACAGGCGGCCAGTGCCGTGGCCGGTGTGGCCGCCGCCCGGTGTGTGCTGACCGGCATTGCCGCTAACCGCCAGTTATCTGGCTATGTTCTTGTATCCACCACTTTGGGAGATGTGCAGCATGTCGGGTTCTAACACCGTGGGGACCACCGCCGTACCCGCCCCAACCATGACCGATGCAGGCTTTGTGGCTCCGGCGGAAAGCGATATTCTGGCCGGTATTCTTGATGACATGAACGCAGCTTTTGGCAATGTGCTCAATACCGACCTGTCCACCCCGCAGGGCCAGCTTGCCATGTCCCTTACCGCCATTGTGGGCGATGCGTATGACCAGATGCTTGCCCTGTTCAATGGTGTGGACCCCGCGCGGGCGGCAGGGCGTATGCAGGACGCCATTGGCAACCTGTATTTTATGACCCGCAAACCCGCTACGGCTACGGTGGTCACCTGCCAGTGCTCGGGTGCGGCAGGTACTGTTGTGCCACAGGGTACACTGGTGCAGGACGGGAGTGGCAACACCTATGCAGCCGATGGTGCCATAACGCTGGATGCCACGGGGTATGGGGTGGGTACGTTTTCGTGCACGGTTACGGGGGCGGTGGAATGCCCGCCGCTGAGCCTGGGCGTGTACCAGTCTGTTGTGGGGCTGACCAGTGTGAGCAACGCCGCAGCCGGGGTAGCCGGGCAGGCGGTGGAAGGGCGGCAGGCGTTTGAACTGCGCCGCCAGCAGACTGTAGCACGCAATGCCATGGGGCCGCTGGATGCGCTGGCGGGGGAGGTATTGTCCACCCCCGGTGTGACCGATGCCTATGTGAGCGAGAACAGTACGGCAAACCCTGTGACCACAGGCGGGGTAACGCTGCCCCCGCACAGCCTGTATGTGTGTGTCAATGGCGGGCTGGATACGGATGTGGCTCTGGCCATCATGCGTAAAAAAACACCCGGCTGCGCAAGTGTGGGCACAAGCAGTGTGGTTGTGGCGGACCCCAACGCAGCCTATGCCAAACATCCACAATATACCGTGCAGTTTACCCGCGCGCAGGCAACACCTGTTTATGTGGCGGTGGTGCTGGCGGGTGGGGCTTCGGTACCATCTACAGCGGTGGCGGATGTGCAGGCCGCTCTTGTGGCGGGGTTTGAAGGGGCTACGGGCACGCAGCGTGTGCCCATTGGTGGCACGGTTTACGCCAGCAATTTTTATTCCAGCGCCAGCAGTGTGGGGGACTGGGTTAAAATTGTTGGCATAACCGTGGGCCTTGCCGCCCAGCCAGTGGCCTCCACCGTGCAGGTCAATATTGATCAGATCCCTGTTGTTTCAGCCGCAACAATTGCTGTGCAGGTGCTCTGATGGAGGGCGTGCAGCAGACTTTTTTATCCCAGTATGCCAATGCGCCGCGTATGCAGGCACTGGTTGCTGGCTGGAACCAGATGCTCGACCCCGCCGCCCTGATTGACCAGTGGTACAGTCAGGTCTGGAACCTGCACACCGCACAGGGGTATGGGCTGGACGTATGGGGCCGCATTGTTGGGGTTTCCCGCGTGCTAAGCCTTTCTGCCCAGTCTTACCTCGGGTTTTATGAAGCCTCGGACCTGACGGAGGAAGGGTTTGCCAACGCACCATGGTACCGCGGGGTGGAGGCAACCAGCAATTACCGCCTGTCTGACGATGGTTACCGCCAGCTGATATACGCCCGTGCGCTGGCCAATATTTCCGGCGGGTCGGTGTTCGAGATCAACCAGATTCTGACAACGCTTTTTGCCGGGCAGGGCGACGCCTATGTGCGCGACAATAACGATATGAGCATGACCTACGTGTTCAGCTTTGTGCCTACTGCCGTGCAGGTCAGCATTATCCAGAACAGTGGCGTGTTGCCCCGGCCTGCGGGTGTTTCCGTATCCTACCAGATTCAGAGCAATTGATCATGAAAAGCACAGATGACCGCAAGCTGTTTGGCACGCCCATAGGGGGGGCAGCCGTTGCGGGCAATATTGCGGTTATTCCGCAAACACAGGCTACGGCGGGCGATGGCACGGCCTCGGTCGCACTTGGCTTCCCACCCGAAACCTTTATTGCCCGCGCAGCCGGGGGCGAACCACCCCGTGGGCAGGACATGAACGGCCTGCTCAACCTGCTCTCCAGCGCCATGCAGGTGTTGCAGGCAGGCTGGGTTGGGGCGTTTGATGCCGGTTTTGCCCAGTCCATTGGCGGGTACCCCGCCGGGGCCATTGTGGCGGGGGTCGTGCCCGGCACATTCTGGGTCAGCACGGTGGAGGCCAATGTTTCCACCCCCGGTGCGCAGGGGGCGGGCTGGCAATCCCTGTTCAATGGCTATGCCACACAGGCCTGGGCCAATGTGCAGTTTTTGCAACTGGCCCTTGCCACACTCCAGAAAGTTACAGGCCCGGTGGCCTTTGCCGGGCCAACAACAGTCCCTGATATAACAGCCTTTGCCGGGGGTGATGCGCTGAATGCCAAAACGGCAGAGGGACGCTACGTTAAATCCGCCCCTGCTGCCGGGCAGACCCGCATTACGGACCTGACGCAGAATACCGATGGGCGCGCCGTGTTTGGGAATGGCACCAATACTGGCGTACTGGCCAGTCTGGCAGATTTGCCTTTGTCCTCCCCCAGCTTGCAGATTCAGGAGTTTTCCGTAACGGGTGATAACAGCTCGGCTGTAACAACCACCTTCCCCGTGGCGTTCAAGGCGGGGACAGTTCCCAAAATATGGCTGCGGATCAATAACGAGCCCAACAGTAATGCCTGGACGCGTCTGGCACATATGCGTTTGGATGCGCAGTATAATGAAATAATAGACAATACCGGTTTTACATGGGGGGCAACGTATCTGGCATTTACCAGTAACGGTAATTCCGCTGCTCCGTTCACTCTATCTGTTTGCGCGATTGGAGAAAAACAGTGAGCATTCTGGATGACTTGAAAGCCACGTACCCCGCACGCTATTATGCCAGCATGGATAAACCCTGCGCATGGTACGACATGTGGAGCTGTGCCTCCATGGATGGCCTGCCCGCGGCCAGCGCCCTGTTTGCCATGACAGCAGAGCAATGGGCGGCAAAAGGGGGGAATAGCGGCACAAAGAGCATGGCGGTTATAAACGACCAGCTCGTGGATTACGCGCCCCCAACCGTTCCGGTGCCGCTGAAAACACAGGCGACAACCGCGCAGGCATGGATACAGCAGCAGGCCAATCTGGCATCGGCCATGGGTGAGGTCTTTACCGCGGATATGAAGGCGTATGTCCTTGCAGTGAACGCCATTGCCAGTGGTGCGGATACCACCAGCACGGCTCTGCCCGCACAACCAGCCAGTGTTATGGTGAGCAGTGCAGCCACCGCTACAGGCTGAACACCCCTCAATAGACACAACGATGCATAGCCGCCCTTTGAGGCGGTTTTTTTATGCCCGGATACAAAAAATGACCCCAACACAATGCGCGGCCCCCCGAGCAGTGGATGATGACCTGCGCGTGATCGTGGATAGCCACGCCCGCCGCCTTGATGGGCTGGAGGATGATGTTGATACACTCAAATCCGGCCAGTCCGCCATGATCGAGCGGCTTATTTCCATCGAGGCACAGGGGCAGGAGCGTGAGCGCAACCGGGCGGCCCAGGCGCAGGATATGCGCAACGCTCTGGCCAGCCTGACCCAGCAGCTGGCCGAGCAGACCGGTGCCCAGAAGAGGCAGAACCAGCTGGCCGAGGACAGCCTGCACAGGTGGCGAAAGCTGGCAGTTATAGCAGGGCTTTTATGCACAATCAGCGCGGCCATAGGCTCCACGCTTCTGTCTGATCAGGAGGTGGCCAGCACCATATGGGTGCATTGGCTGCACCTGCGCGAGCCGTGGGATATGCCGGTGCAGGAGGTCCCCCATGCCGGGCCTTGATCTGGCGCAGTTCAAGGCGCTGCTGGTGCGCCCGGTTCTGGGGCAACTGGGGTTGGGGGGGAGTGCGGCGCTCAACCTGCTGAGCGGCACGGCACTGGTAGAAAGCGGGCTTGTATGGCTCCAACAGAATGGTGGCGGTCCCGCTCTGGGCCTGTGGCAGATGGAGCCCGCAACGCATGATGACATATGGCGGAACTTTTTGCGCTTTCGCCCCGATCTGGCCAGTGCCGTGCGGCAGGTTGGGGGGGCTGGGGCCGGTGTGGGCAGTGCAGCACTGCTGGTGAGCAATCTGGCCTATGCCTGTGCCATGGCACGCATGGCCTATGTGCGAGCCCCTGCCCAACTGCCTGCGGCAACGGATTCCGCAGGGTTAAGCGCGTATCATAAACAATTTTATAATACACTGCTGGGTGCTGCGGATGCACAGCGGAATATGGCCCTGTTTGCCCGCGCTGTTGCCGCCTGAAAAAACTGTTCCGCACAGCCCCAAGCACAGCAAATGGCCCTGTACAGCCCCGTAAGGGGCATGGTTGTGCACCGGGTTGCTGCGTGGAGCCAGTAGGGATTTGTGCCCGTAATGAATCGGCAGGTTGGAAAAGGGGAGGATGGAAGAGGAAGAAAAAGAGGATGAAGGGTCAAGCGGGATAAGAGAAAATAATAATAAGTTCACAAAAAAACAGTTATTTTTCATGTTGTTGTATGGTCAATCGGTTGTTAAGAATTTTCCGTCCTGACCTTGCGGGCTGGATTGAGGCGAAAAACCATGACCTTGCGCTTACTAGAGGTGGACGTGCCCGCGTATTCCAACCAACGCCAGATGCGCGATATTGCCTGCAGGGTAGAGCCCGTGCGTGCGACGGAAGCGGGGTCGCATGTTCTGTCCATTTTTCAGGATAATGCCGAACTCGCGGGTATTCCCGTTGTGGATGAGTGCAACCGGCCCATAGGCATTGTGCAGCGGCGGGACTTTTTTTTGCGTCTGGGCCAGCGCTTTGGGTACGAGGTGTACGCCAACCGCCCGATCTCCCTGCTTATGGAGTGCGAACCCATACAGGTGGATGTGCATGAAAAAGTCTCCGACTTTGTTGCAACAATCCTGAATATCCGCTCACTCAACCAGATTAATGAATTCATCATAACCGAATGTGGCCAGTATTACGGGCTGGGTTCTGCACTCAGCCTTACGCGTTCCCTGCACGCACAGGCCATGGATACCATTAACGAGCTCAACAAGATTGCGGGCGAACTCCGGCAGGCCAACAAAACCATCATGCGCGATAAATCCTTTATTTCCGGTATAGTGGACAATATCCCCACCGCCATTCAGGTGCGGGATATTAAAACGGGTGACATCATTGTGCATAACAAGGCAGCGGAGGAATATGGCCTGCAAACCGCAGCCTCCTACGCGGGCATGCTCCTTGATGCCCCCCTGCAACTGGACGGTGAACTGGCCGAAGACCCGTTTTTGTACCAGCAGCCCGAAGCAGTGGAAGAAACACTGGTGGACCGCGAGGGCCGTGCGCGCGTTGTCTCCCGCCATGATCTGCTGATTGCGGATGATGACGGCAACATGCGCTGGAAGCTCTGCGTAGCTGACGATATTACCGAATACCGCGATGCCCAGCGCAGGATTGAACGCCTTGCCCATTACGACAGCCTGACCGGCCTGCCCAACCGCTATTATCTGGGCATCCGTCTGGGTGAGTTGTCGCAGGACCTGAGCAACCCGTTCGTGCTGCTTTACATAGACCTCGACTACTTCAAATCCATCAACGACATGTACGGCCATAGCGGGGGGGATGAACTGCTGATCGCCGCTGCAAACCGGCTAAAGGCCTGCTGCCGCGAGGAAGATTTTGTAGCCCGGCTGGGGGGCGATGAGTTTGCAGTGATCTGGCAGCACTGTGGCCCGCTGGACGAGATTGAATCCCGGCTGGAAGAACTGGTGGCAAGCCTGGGCCGCCCCTACATTATTCAGGGGGCGGAGGCCAAGTCCGGGGCCAGTATCGGGGCTGCGGGTTTTCCGCTTCAGGCGGGGGATGTCACAACCTTGCTGCAATATGCGGATATGGCACTCTACCGTGCCAAGGCTCTGGGCCGCTGCCAGCACAAGCTGTTTGATACAGACCTGAGCTATGAAATTCTGGAACGGGCCGAACTCGTTGCCGCCCTGCACCGGCTGGTGGAAGGTGATGGCCTGTTACTGCACTACCAGCCCATTTACGGCATTCACGCGCGCAAGGTGCAATCCTACGAGGCACTGGCCCGCTGGAACCACCCCGAACGCGGGATGATCCCGCCTGATGTGTTCATCCGTCTGGCGGAGGAAACAGGGCTGATCCACCAGTTGGGCGAGCGGATCCTGCATCTGGCCTGTAGCGAGGCACTGAACTGGCCTGCGCATATCAATGTCTCGGTCAATGTTTCCCCCCTTCAGTTAAAAAACAGAAAATTCCCTGAAATTGTCAAAAATGTTCTGGAAAAAACTGGCCTGAACGGTGCACGCCTTGAGGTGGAAATAACCGAAAGCGTGCTGATGGATGAATACGAGCATAAAAACGTTATTCTGAACGAGCTCAAGGCACTTGGCTGCAAGATCAGCATGGACGATTTTGGAACCGGCTATTCTTCACTCAGCTATTTGTGGAAGTTCTCGTTCGACAAGATCAAAATTGACCGCAGCTTCATTCAGGCCCTGCCAGACCCCACCGCCAAGGAAATCATACAGGCCATTCTGGGCATTGCCAGCATTCGCGCCATGACGGTTACGGTAGAGGGGGTGGAAACCGCAGCCCAGTTGCAGATGGTCAGCAACATGGGCTGCTCGGAGGCGCAGGGCTACTACCTTGGCCGCCCCCAGCAGCAGGCCATTGCTGGCACACGGGATACGGAAACGGCTCTGGTGTGGGAGTGAGCGGCCCCATTCAGGTCCGCTCCAGCTCCGGGGGTGTTGTCAGGACTGCTCGCGCCGGCTCCACGCGCCGGTCTGTTCCAAAAGCAGGACCGGGTTGGGTGTGCCATTGACCACCTGCTCGCTCTGCTGCCCGTCCACGCTGCGGGGGGCATCCCCCACCAGTGTTACGCGCTGGAGTTCCCGTTCCTCCTGACCAAAATCGGCAATGGCGCGGTGTTCGGTGGCGCGGTTGTCCCACATGGCAACGTCTCCGGCCTGCCAGTGCCAGGTTATGGTGTTTTCCGGCCGGGTGACATGCCCTTGCAAAATGCCAAGCAGAGCTTGTGAATCCGGCAGGTTAAACCCGACCAGCCGTTTGATGAACTGGCCCAGAAGCAGAACCTTCTCCCCCGTTTCAGGGTGTACGCGCACGACGGGGTGTTTGGCCTCAAACACGCGGGCGGCAAAAACATTGGCCTGCCACTGAATAAACTCCCAGTCGCGCTCGGCAATCAGGTCCGTGTGGTCATATTCGTTATTGGTGTGAATGGCCCAGAGCTTGTCGGCCAGTTCCTGCAGGGGTTGTGGCAGGGAACGGTACGCCGTGGCGGTGTTGGCCCACAGGGTTGACCCGCCGTAAGGGGCGGGGCGTATGCACCGCAGGATGGACGCCTTGGGGTAGGAGGCCATGAAGGTCATGTCGGCATGCCATGTGTTGGCAGCCCGGCCCTTGCGCGATTTAAGCTCAAAAATATGTTTTGTGCCCTGCGCGCTGGAAACCGTGGGGTGGGACACAAGCGTGCCAAACCGTGCGCCAAGGTCCTCCTGCTGTGCGCTGGTCAGTGACTGTTTGCGAAAGAAGATCACCTTGTGTTCCAGCATGGCGTTGTAAATGAACGCGATGCTGGCCTCGTCCAGATCGGGGGACAGGGTAATACCCCTGATTTCCGCACCAATTTGACCACCAAGCTTTGTAACGGTTGGTGATGCCGTTTTTTCTACCAGACCGAGAGACATTCGAGCATTCCTTAAAAAACAACACCAAAAAATGGTGGATTATGGGCGGCGGAAGGAGGACTTGTTCCAAAACGTCACTAATCTGTTGTTCTGGAACATATTTTTCTTTCAGGCACTGGGCATTCCCACAATGTTAAGCGTGGATTAAGGGGCGGGAAACCCCGTTTCTGACTCGCATTATGGCGGTATAATATCGTTGAATATACTAAATTCTAATTAACAACAACACGTGATAGTTTAATCTTGACGTTATGACGGAATTGTATCGTTATTTAAGAGTCGAATCATATTTAAACTTCCAAATGTAGTGGAAAACAGAATGCTCACCCTGCCTTCGAACCTGCGCCGTATTGTTCTGAATGTCTCGGTGACGTCCCTTGGTTGCGCCATGGTTGCTGGCACCGCACAGGCGCAGTTACAGACCCCCGCCAGCAAAAAAACCTCCCCCAACCATTCAGCGCTCGAAGCCGGGCAGGCGGAGGATGTAACCGTTAGCGTGCGCAGGCGTAGCGAACCGTTGCAGAAGGTGCCTGTGGCCACATCGGTCTATTCCGCCAAACAGGCCACGCGGGATAACGTGCATGACCTGCAGGGCATTTTTGAATTTATCCCTTCCGCCAACTTCCGGGCCAATTCCTCATCCAAGGACCGGGCAACCTTTGTGCGCGGCATAGGCACCATTGCGACCTCTCCGGGGGTGGAGCCGTCCGTATCCACCGTGCTGGACGGAGTGGTGCTGGCCCGGCCCGGGCAAGCCACGGCCGATATTCTGGATCTTGACCATGTAGAGGTCATGCGGGGGCCACAGGGCACGCTGTTTGGCAAAAACGCCTCTGCCGGGGCGGTCAACATTGTTACCCGGCAGCCTACGGCGGACTTTCATGCCTTTGCGGAGGCCTCCTATTTTTCGGGGAACGAATACCGGCTGACCGGGGGGGCTACGGGCACGCTTGTTCCGTCCAAGCTGGTTGCCAATGCATCTTTTCTGGTCGGTGGTTTTGACGGGAATGTTAAAAACCTGGCCAACAGCACCACGGTGAATGGCTACGAACACCGTGGTGCGCGCAGCAAGTTCCTCTGGACTCCGGATGAGGAAACACAGGTCACATTCGGGCTGGATTACATGTACCAGAACGATCTGGTGCCAACGGGGGTTTATACCTCCACCAATCAGGTGGCGTACCCTACGGGAGCGGTCAAAACCAACCCCGCACTGGCTTCGGCACTGGTGGGGGAGGGGGTTACACCTTCCAAGAACAACACCTCGGTCAGCAATAATACGCAAAGCCGCTCTGTGGACCATACTGGTGGTTTTTCTGCAACGGTCGATCGCGAACTTGGGCGTGGGTACAAGCTCACTTCCATTTCCGCCTACAGGCAGTGGCAGAATATTCAGGATCAGGATTACGATGGCCTGTCCGGCGTGTACGCCACCCTGCCCGAGGTGCGGGACCACGGTAAGCTGAACTTCTGGCAGGCATCGCAGGAAGTGCGCATTGCCTCCCCCCGTGGACATTTTTTTGATTATGTTGCCGGGTTTTACTACCTGCACGGGGTGGACCGGGAGGTCTATAGCCGCACCCTTTCGCAAAACGGGCAGGGCACGGCTTACGGCCAGTCGCATTATGGCATAACCAACAACAACTATGCCGTTTTTGCTGAAGGAAACCTGAACTTTACAAAAAACTTCCGGGCTATTCTGGGCCTGCGCCTGCTGCGTGACGATCTGGGGTATGACATGTCACGCAGGTCCACATCTGCCGTGGCGGTAACGGGTATCCGCCCGTCCTATGCGTCCTCCGGCTCCACGTCGCAAAATGGGTACGTGGACCGCATTGGCCTGCAATATGACATTAAGCCTGATATTCATGCCTATTTTACCTATTCGCATGGGTATAAGGGGCCTGCCTACAATACGTTTTTCAATATGCAGGCAACAGATGCGCAGGTGCTTAAACCCGAGCAGAACAACAGTTTTGAACTGGGGCTTAAATCCCAGTTCCTGCACCGGCGGGTTACGGCAAACCTTGCTGCATTTATTGAAAACTTCTCCAACTATCAGGCCAACTTTCTGGATAACGTAGCCGGTGGTGCGGTTTACCGCATGATCAATGCCGGGTCTGTCTCCTCCAAGGGGGTAGAAGGGGATGTGGCCGTGCGCACCCTGCCGGGGCTGACGCTGGGCGGCAATTTTGCCTACACCTACGCTGTGGTGGACAAGTTTAACTGCCCTGCTGGTGCCCCTGCATCGTGCAATGTTAACGGCCAGCCCCTGCCTTTTGCACCACGCTGGAAGTTTGTGCTGAATGCGGATTACACAAAAAGCCTGAACAACCGCTTCACCCTATCGGTGGACAGTGACTACACGTGGCAGAGCCGCACGCAGTTTGCCCTGACCGAAACGCCAGACACGGTGCAGAAGGCTTATGGCATATGGAACATGAGCACCACGTTGCAGGACAAAAAGCTCAAGCTCCAGCTTTCACTTGTCATGCGCAACGCCATTAACACGCATTATGCCTCTTACATGGCATATGGCGCACTGGGCGGTGTGACCAGCTCCATCCCGCGTGATTACGGCCGTTATGGTGGCTTTGTTCTGCGTAAGGATTTCTGAACATGGCAGGGAACGCACTCTCCCCCCGTCCTTCGCAGGTTTTGACCACCTTGCTGTTGTGCTCCATTATTGTGGTAGCCGCAGCAGACAGGCAGATTATTGCGCTGCTCAAGCCCGTTCTGGACCAGACATTTGGCTGGACGGCGCGCGATTACGCCAGCATTGCCGCATGGACGCAGGTTGCTGCGGCATGCAGCCTGCTGGCGGCGGGGTGGCTGGTGGACTGGGCCGGGCCAAAGCGCACACTGGGTGTAGCCCTGACAGGCTGGAGCCTGCTGACCGTACTGCACGCCTTTGCCTCCTCCGTGCGGGATTTTGTGCTGATCCGCGCGGGCCTTGGCGCGTTTGAGGGGGCAGGCACCCCGAGCATGATGAAGTTTATTGCGCTGGCTGTTCCACGCTCCCAGCGCGGCAAGGTTATTGGCATTCTCAACGCCACACCCAATGTGGCAGCGGTGCTGACCCCCCTGCTGGTTGCGCTGGTTCTGCCCCTGCTTGGCTGGCGCGCTCTTGTGGTGGGGCTTGGTGGGGTTGGGCTTGTGCTGGCCCTGTTCTGGCAGTTCCGGGGGCCGGTGGTCCTTGGCCCGGCCGGGCCGCAACAGGCGGATGGTGCCACCACGGCGCGGCTGCGGGACCCGGCGGTGCGCCGGGTTGTGGTGGCGTTTTCCATTAGCAAGGTGCTCTCGGATGCTACATGGTGGCTGTTGCTGAGCTGGCTGCCCGATATTTTTCATTCCCATTTTGGCCTGAGCATGCGGGGCATGAGCGGGGCATCGGGCACGGTTTATATTGGTGCGGGTATTGGGGCATTCTGCGGGGGTATTCTGCCGGGGCTTTTGCGCCCTTATGTGGGGTCGCAGGAGCAGGCGCGCCGTATTGTTATGGGCACGGCAGCCCTGTGCGTTGTTCCAATGATGTTTGTATTTTTCACAACGTCTCTGGCTGTTGGCCTGTTCCTGTTTACCGTGGCGCTTATGGCGCATCAGGTTTTTGCCAGTAACCTGTTTGGGGTGGTTACGGACTGGCTGCCAGCCAGCCTGGTTGGCCGGGCTACGGGTATTGGCGCGTTCTGCGGCAACCTTGGTGGGGCGTCCATTCTGTGGGCCAGCGGGTTTGTGCCCATGCCGGTTATTCTGGGTGGGTGCAGTCTGGCTTACGTGCTGGCATGGAGCGTGCTGCGCGTGCGGGTGGCCCCTGTGTGGCTGGAGAGCACCTTTTGCGAACCACATGGCGGGCGTGTGGCTCTGGCGGTATAAAACGCAAGACGGAATAAAGATTTTTCCATTTTTACCAAAAAAGGATCGTGTAATTCAATGAACTGGCAACCTTCCGCCACGCGGTATGAGCAGGCAGATTTCCGGCGTTGTGGGCATTCCGGGCTGGACCTGCCGCGTATTTCTCTTGGCCTGTGGCACAATTTTGGGGATACGGACGCCTTTGCAACCGGCCGCGTCACCATCCGCCGGGCGTTTGACCGGGGCGTGACGCATTTTGACCTCGCCAACAACTACGGCACGCCCTATGGCTCGGCAGAGGAAAACTTCGGGCGTATTCTGCAAAAAGACCTGCACCCCTACCGTGATGAACTGGTCATTTCCACCAAGGCGGGGTGGGATATGTGGCCCGGCCCCTATGGCAATGGCGGGTCACGCAAATATCTGCTCTCCTCCCTCAACCAGAGTTTGAAGCGCATGGGGGTGGACTATGTGGATATTTTTTATTCCCACCGCCCAACCCCCGATGTGCCGCTGGAGGAAACCATAGGCGCGCTCGTTCAGGCCTACAGGCAGGGCAAGGCGCTTTATGTGGGGATTTCCTCCTACGATGCCGCCAGCATGCGGGAGGCCGAGGCCATTCTGCGCTCTGCGGGGGTTCCCCTGCTTGTGCACCAGCCCGCATACTCGCTGCTGAACCGGGGCATAGAGGCCGAGCTTCTGCCCGCGCTGGAGGAGCTTGGGGTTGGGTGTGTTATTTTCTCCCCTCTGGCGCAAGGGGTGCTGACCCGCAAATATCTGGGGGGTATTCCTGCCGAATCCCGCGCGGCTACAAGCCGTTTTCTGGATCAGGCGGCCATAACCCCGCAGGTGCTCAAGGCCGTGCGCAGGCTGGATGAGCTGGCACAGGCCCGCGGGCAGAGCCTGGCGCAAATGGCTGTGGCATGGACGCTGCGCAACCCGGTTGTCACATCAGCCATTATCGGGGCCAGAAACGTGCAGCAACTGGACGAAACACTGGCCGCGCTGGAGAACCTGGCGTTCTCTGCCACAGAACTGGCCGCCATTGAGCAGGCTCTGGCTGGCGTATGATGCGGGCGGGTCAGGCCTGTTGTGTCTGGCCCGCAGCATGCCCTGTGTTTGTGGTTTTTACGGGGTGTGCGCCAGTGCCTGTTCCCACGGCGGAGTGGGGGTGTAGCACTGGCTCAGATAATCAATCATGGCGCGGATTTTAAGGGATACGCTAATCCCCGGTGCATAAACCGCGTGCAGGTCCGGCCCCGGTACGGGGGGCAGGTCCAGTGTGAGCGCACGCAGGCGGCCTGTGCGCAGCTCCTCGCTCACAACAAAAACCGGCTGGTACACAATGCCTTCACCCGCCAGTGCCGCTTCACGCAGGACATCGCCATTATTGGCGCTGAGCGGGCCGGAAACAGGCACCGTTTTTTCCCCTTTTTCCCCAAAGCTCCAGCGGCTGGCGCTGTTGGTGCCGCTTAGCGTGTAGCCAAGGCACTGGTGCTGGCTTAGCTCCTCCACCCGGGTGGGGGTGCCCGCACGCTCCAGGTATGCAGGGGCTGCGCACACCACCATGCGAATGGTGGCCAGCCTGCGGCTGCGCAGGGTGCTGGAGGGCATTTTGCGTATGCGCAGGGTCAGGTCCCAGCCTTCGTCTATCAGGTCCACGGTACGGTCGTTCAGCCCCAGTTCAACACTTACGTGCGGGTGCAGGCGGTTGAACTCGGGCAGGTAGGGGGCCACGTAGCGTATGGCAAAGGAGACAGGTGCATTCAGCCGCAGGTGGCCGCGGGCTTCGTGCCGCTGCTCGCTTACGGTAAGCTCCATGTCCTCCATGTCCGCCAGAATACGCTGGCTACCTTCCAGAAACAGGCGCCCTGCCTCGGTGAGCGAGAGGTGGCGCGTGCTGCGGCGGAACAGGGTTACGCCCAGCCGGTCTTCCAGCGTGGTGACATGCTTGGTCACCATGGTGGGGGAAAGGGCAAGTGCCCGCGCTGCCGCGCTAAAGCTGCCAAGCTGCACCACCTTAACGAAAACCTGCATACTGGTAAAACGGTCAAGCATGGGCCGCTCCTGTGGTGGCGGGGCTGGGGGTGCTGGCCAAAACGCCCCTGTTGTTCTAGCAGCCCATGTTGGTTTTTGTCATGCTGGGGTAAATACCGGGCATGGGGCTGGCGCACGGGGTGCACTGCCCGCGCGTGCTAACAGGTGTGGGCCGGGCTGGCCGGTACCACAAGACACAGGCAGGGAACGTGGCAGACACAAGGCAGGCAGACAACCGGGTAAACCAGCAGGCAGGGGCCTGCGGTGGGCAGGGTGCGCGCATGTCCGGCCCGGTTGCCCGTGGTGCCGGGGCTACGGTGGCCCCGGCCCGGCAGGCCCGCACGGGGCTGGGGCGGGCCATGCTGCTTGGCACCATGCTGGCAGGGCTTGCCCCCTGCGTGCAGGCCGCCCCCCTGCGTGCCACCATACCCCCCGCCGTACAGGATGTGCCCCGCTCGGACGGGCTGCACGCCCTGCCGGTTACCAGCGTGCAGGCCGATGCCCTGCCCCGTGTGGCTGATGTGGCACCGGGCCTGTTCCTGCCAGCGGAGAGCACAACCGGGCTTGCGGCATTCTGGTCCGGGCCGGAACTGATGGTGGTGGTGGACCGCGCCCTGCCAGCCCTGTTCCACCTGCCTGGCGAGGGCGGTATGTTCGACCGGCGGGAGAGCGTGGCCCTGAACGGTGCAACCCTGCTCCGGATTTACCTGCCGGATCACCCGCATATTGCCGTGCTGCGCCAGAAGGCGGGCTGGCTGCTCTGCGCCGTTCAGCCCGGCCGCCCGGATGGGTGTGGTGCACGTGTGGGCAGCCCTGCGGGGAATGGCGGGGGGCATGGGGCTTCGGCTGGCGCGCACCCCGCTACGCCAGCGGTGCAGATGGTGCCCCTCCCTGCCCGCATCCTGTTTGCACAAAGCCAGCCCGGCCGGGTTGTTACCCTGCCGGACCCCGCAACCGGGGGCAGGCTGTTTGTGGCGACTACCCGGCAGGTGGAAACCCCTTTGCAGCCGCGCTCGGCCGTGGGGTATGCCGTGCGCCCGGCGGTGCTGGGGGTGGTGGTTGCAGCGGATTCGGCGCAGCTTTTCATGCAGTCTACGCCCAGCGGGCCGGTGCTGGAGGCCATAGCCGGCCAGCCCGTGCCGGTTGGCCTGCCTGCTCCGTCCCCCAGTGCCAGCGTGCGGCAGGGGCAGGACTGGTTCTGGCTCGGCCTGCGGGATGAACCCACTCCCCTGCTGTTGCAGAAGTGGCGCAAAGCGCGCGACAGTCTGGGCCAGGCAGCGGGGGACCCCGCAACCGTTCTGGCGGGCCAGCCGGAGGCTGTGGTCATTACCATGTGGGCCATGCGGGTGGCGGCGGCACAGGCGGCCTTTGCCGCAGGGTACCCCCAGCAGGCATGGGAGCTGCTGCGTGCCCTGCCCGAGCACAGCGGGCATGATGGCGGCAGTGCGGCCGATGTGGGCGGTGTGGTGCGTGGCGGCTGGCCGGGGCCGGGTGTGCTGGCCCTGCGCGCCTGTGCGGCCCTGCTTAGTGGGGACATGGCCGGAGCCGCCCCATTGGCCAGTGCGGACTGGGCCTTTGGGCCAGACATGGTGCTATGGCGTGGCGCGTATTTTATGCTCAGCGGTGCAGGGAGCGTGCCCACATCCGTTTTGCTGGCGCGTGGTTACGCACGGCTGGAACAGTACCCCGCACCGGTCCGCGCGGGGCTTATGTTGCGGGTTACGCAGTATCTGGCCCAGTTTGGCGGGCCGGATGAGCGCGCCGTATTGGGCTCCCTGCCAGATGACCCGGCATACAGCCTTGCCCGCATTATGGTGCAGGCCCGCGGCACGGAACCCGAAAGCGCGCGTGTTGCACTGGAAAACCTGACCGCTTCGGGTAATGACCGCATGGCCGACATGGCCCGGGCCGAGCTGGTCGGCTTTTTGCTGGCGCATGACCAGATCGGGCCGGATATGGCCGCACAGGCCTATGCCCAGATTCTGGCCGCGCAGGTGGCCGAAGGGGGCAGGGTGGCCCCCAATGCCCAACAGGGTGAGGTGAATATTGTGCCCGCCTTGCGGCTGGTTTACGCGCAGGCTCTGGCCCGTAGCGGGCAGGCCGTGCGCGCTGCGGGTGTGCTGAGCGGGCTGGGTGCGTCCGAGCTGGCACCGCAGGACAAGCTGGATGCAGCATGGCGCACGGTGCTGTTTGCGCTGGTGTTTGGCCCACCCCACGCCGATGCAGCGCAGGGTACGCCCGCCCATGGCAGCCACGGCGCCGTGGGGCGGAAGCGGGGCGGGCGCGGGGCTGTGCCCAATGTTCCCCCCGCTACAGACCGCGCCCAGCAGCTGGCACTGGCAAGGGCCAGCATGGGGCTGGTGCCAGATGACCCGCTCAAGGCCAAACTGCTGGCCGGGCTTGGGCGGCAGCTTATGGCCATGGGGCAGTTCGGGCAGGCCATACCGGTTTTGCAGCAGGCCGATGTGCTGGCCATAGAACCGCTGATGCGGGCTGATATTGAGGAGCAGCTTGCGCAGGCTGCATTGCAGGGCAACCAGCGCCCGCTTGCCCTGCGCGCGCTTGAGCGCAGCGCACTGGCTGACCTGCCGGAAGACCTTGCCGCCCGCCGCAGGTATGATGAGGCCAGACTGGCCGCCGCCAGCGGCAACCGCGAGGGCGCACAGGCCCTTCTGGCCGAGGATGAATCGGATGCGGGCCTGTCCGTGCGTGGGGCCCTGTATGAGCAGGACCAGCAATGGGCACAGGCCGTGCTGGTTGTGGGCCGCCTTGCCAGCCGCACCCTGCCAGAGCAGGGCGAGCTAAGCCCCCCGCAGCGCGACCTGGTGATTCGTCTGGCAACGGATGCCGCTGCGGCAGGGGATATGGAAACCCTGCACAGCCTGCGCGCATGGGTGGCTGGGCGTGCCCTTGGGGCGGAACGGCAGGCCCGGTTTGCGGCCCTTCTCAGGCAGGCGCAAAAAGGGCCGGTTGTCTCCCTTGGTGGGTATGGCCTGCCATCGACATTTGACAAATCTGTTAAAGACCCAAAATAGTTCTTGCACCCAAGGGGTAAAAAGCCCTAGTTAGCGCGCTCTTGGCCCAAGGGGGCGATTAATTTCGCCCAACAGGCTGTCTACTGGTTTGGGGGTACGTCAATGAACGCACTTGCTCAACTGGGGATGGTCTCGGAACTCCCGAGCAATAACCAGGCAATTTCTGTTCCGGTCACATTTGAAGATGATGACTGTAAAGATTATTTCGTCGAAAAAGACGGCGAAAAATTTGCAGGGACACACCTGCTGGTTGATATGTGGGGGGCCACTAATCTGGACAACCCCGCGAAAATCGACAGCACCCTGTGTGAAGCGGCTCTGGCGGCAGGGGCAACCATTCTGCACAGCCATTTCCACCATTTTACACCCAATGGCGGTGTATCTGGCGTTGTTGTGCTGGCTGAAAGCCATATTTCCATCCACACATGGCCCGAACGCAACTTTGCTGCGGTCGACATTTTCATGTGTGGCGCATGCGACCCGCATCTGGCTATTCCGGTTATGCAGAGCCTGTTTCAGGCCGAGCAGCTGGACGTAAGCGAAGAGCGTCGCGGCCGCGTACAGGCTTAAAAAAGCCCGCGCGGATTAAGCGCAAACTTCCTCTTTATCGGTATTGAACGGCGGCTTTGCCCAGGCATTGGGCAGGGCCGCCGTGCCGTGCATGGCAAGGATGGCTGAGATGGCTGAAAACTGGATTGAAGAAACCCTGTACGACAACTGGGGCCAGCGCTTCCGTGTTGTTCGGGAACTGGCGCGCGTTAAAAGCCCGTTTCAGGATATTGTTGTATTTGAAAGCGATTCTCACGGTCGCGTCCTGCTGCTTGATGGCGTGGTGCAGATTACCGAACGGGATGAATTCGTTTATCAGGAAATGCTGACCCACGTGCCGCTGTTTACGCACAAGGCTCCGCGCCGGGTGCTGATTATTGGCGCGGGTGACGGTGGCGTGCTGCGTCGCGTGCTGGAACACCCCGGCGTGGAAAAAGCCGTGATGGTGGAAATTGATGGCGCAGTCATCGAACTTTCCAAACAGCACCTGCCCTCCATTGCGGGCGATGCCTGGACCAACCCGCGCGCTGAAGTGATTGTGGGCGACGGGATTGATTACGTTGCCAAAGCAGCCGATGGCTCCTTTGACGTGATTATTGTGGATAGCACAGACCCCATTGGCGTGGGCGAAGTCCTGTTTACTGACAGTTTTTACGAACATTGCGCCCGCGTGCTCAGCGCGGAGGGGCTGATTGTCAACCAGTGCGGTGTGCCCTTCATGCAGGCCGATGAACTGTTTGAAACCAGCGAACGCCGGGCCAAATACTTCCCCCATGTGTCCGCCTATGTGGCGGCTGTGCCGACCTATGTCGGCGGGTTCATGACTCTGGGCATCGCCTCCAAGGGGCCAAACCCCGCCGGGCAGGATACAGCCGTTGTGCGCGCCCGTGCCGAACAGGCTGGTATTTTGGGTAAAACCCAGTACTGGACGCCAGAAATCCATACCGGCTCCTTTAACCTGCCGCCCTATATTGCCCGGCACCTGCCCGGCGCAAAGGCGTAATCTACCCCGTGACCGTGATTGACTCGTAAGGGAAATAATGTCACGGTCGCACCCGCGCAGAGGGAGAGACCAGCCGTAAAAAGCTGGCGCCGAAGGAGCAACCGCCCCGGAAACTCTCAGGCAAAAGGACCCTGCGCTCTAAACTTCTGGAGAGAGGTGCGTTCGCACCCGCCGACGGGATAGCGATCTCAGGCAAAAGCACAGAAGGGGCAGCGGACGGTCCGGTCCGAAGCTCCGTGTTTTTGTCCTGTGCCCGGCATGGGGTGCGCGCGGAGTTTGGGCCTTTTTTGTAAGGCGGCGTGCATGGGCACCGATTCTTCTCTCCTCCATACTCCTCTCCATACCCTGCATCAGGATTTTGGCGGCAAAATGGTGCCGTTTGCAGGCTATTCCATGCCGTTGCAATACACGGATGGCATTATGGCCGAGCACCGCCATGTGCGCGAACAGGTGGGCCTGTTTGATGTCTCCCACATGGGGCAGGTGCGTATTCGTGCACGCTCTGGCAATGTGGAGGACGCAGCCCGCGCGCTGGAACGTCTGGTCCCTGCCGATATTGTGGGCCTTAAAACCAACCGGCAGCGTTATACGCAGTTCACCAACACATCGGGCGGTATTCTGGACGACCTGATGGTGATCGCGCAGGAAGAATGCCTGCTGCTGGTAGTGAACGCCGCATGCAAGCAGGCCGACTTTGCCCATATGCAGGATAATCTGGCCGACTGTCTGGTTGAGCAGCTGGAAGACCGCGCCCTGCTGGCCCTGCAGGGCCCACTGGCGCAGGACGTGCTGAGCAGCTTTGATGCAGATGCCGCAACCATGCGCTTTATGGATGTGTGCATGCTCGAAATTGATGGCGCACGCTGCATCGTCTCGCGCTCGGGCTATACGGGGGAAGACGGGTACGAAATCTCGCTCTCCGCCAAGGATGCAGACCGCGTGGCCCGCCAGTTGCTCCAGCACCAGCAGGTCAGGCTGATCGGCCTGGGTGCGCGGGACAGCCTGCGGCTGGAAGCCGGGCTGTGCCTGTATGGTTCCGATATTGATGAAACCACAACCCCGGTGGAAGCAGCACTGGAATGGTCTATCCAGAAGTCCCGCCGCACCGGTGGCGCACGTGCTGGCGGCTTTCCGGGCGCGGATATTATTCTGGAGCAGCTTGAAAAAGGTGTAACCCGCCGCCGCGTGGGCCTGCTGCCAACCGGCCGCGCCCCCGTGCGCCACGGTGCCCCCCTGTATGCAGATGAGGCCTTGGCCGACAAGGTGGGCGAGGTGACATCCGGCGCATTTGGCCCCACGCTGGAGGCCCCGGTTGCCATGGGTTATGTGGCCACCCCCCATGCCGCTGTAGGTACGGAGCTTGTGGCGGAACTGCGCGGGCGTGGCGTGCCATCCCGCGTGGCGGCTCTGCCTTTGGTGCCTGCGCGCTTCAAGCGGTAAAGCGCTTTTTTCCTTTTCAACATGTTTTCAGGCAGGCCCCGGTTTGGGGCCTTACGGAGTATTAAGGCAATGACCCTGTATTTTACGAGCGAACACGAATGGCTGCGCGTGGATGGTGATACGGCCGTGGTGGGCATTACCCAGCATGCAGCCGATGAACTGGGTGAACTGGTGTTTGTGGAAACACGGCCCGCTTGCACGCAGGTCAAGGCAGGCGAAGCCGTTGCCGTTGTGGAATCGGTCAAGGCTGCATCCGACATTTACGCTCCCGTGGATGGTGAGATTGTGGAAGGCAACGCCGCTCTGGCCGATGACCCCTCCACCGTCAGCTCCGACCCGCAGGGTGCGGGCTGGATTGTCAAGTTCCGCCTGAGCAACCCCGCACAGCTTGATGGCCTGATGAATGCCGAGGCCTACGCCGCCTTTATTGGCTGAGCAGCCCCGCTCCACCCCGCCCGCCTGAGCGGCGCGCCCGTATGCCTGCCAGACCGGTGCGCGCATACGGGGTGGGGTGTTCCTTGTTGTTTTGCGTTTACCCGCGTGTATCAGGATCGTTCCCCGCATGTTCTCCCAAGTTGAAAACCTGCCCGCTTTTGCAGGGCTTCGGGCCGATGGCGCAGCCTTTGCCGCCCGCCATATTGGCCCCACGCCAGATGAGCAGGCCGCCATGCTGCGCACGGTGGGTGCCAGCTCCCTTGATGAGCTGACAGCCCAGACCCTGCCCGCCGCCATTCGGGTCGGGCAGCCGCTGGGGCTGGGGGAAGGCTGGACCGAAACAGACGTGCTGGCACACCTGCGCACGCTGGCCGGGCAGAACCGTGTGCTCACCAGCCTGATCGGGCAGGGCTATTACGGCACGGTGCTGCCTGCCGTGATCGGGCGCAATATTCTGGAAAACCCGGCATGGTACACGGCCTATACGCCTTACCAGCCAGAAATCAGCCAGGGGCGGCTGGAAGCGCTGCTGAACTTCCAGACCATGGTTACCGAACTGACCGGGCTGGACATTGCCAATGCCTCCCTGCTGGATGAGGCCACGGCAGCGGCGGAAGCCATGGCGCTGGCCAAGCGGGTTGCCAAATCCGCCTCCAACACGTTCTTTGTGGATGCGGACTGCCACCCCCAGACCATTGCCGTGCTCAAAACCCGTGCCGAGCCGATGGGCTTTTGCATACAGGTGGGCAACCCGGCAACGGACCTGAACGCGGCAGACGTGTTTGGCGCCGTGTTCCAGTACCCCGGCTCCTCGGGGCAGCTGACCGACCCGCGCGCCTGTGTGCAGGCGCTGCATGCGGCTGGTGGCATTGCCATTATGGCCGCCGACCCGCTGGCCCTGACCATGCTGGCCTCCCCCGGAGAGCTGGGGGCGGATATTGCCATTGGTTCCACCCAGCGCTTTGGCGTGCCCATGGGTTTTGGTGGCCCGCACGCCGCCTACATGGCCGTGCGCGATGCGTATAAGCGGAGCATGCCCGGCCGCCTTGTCGGGGTTTCGGTTGATAGCGAGGGCCGCCCGGCCTACCGCCTTGCGCTGCAAACGCGCGAGCAGCACATCCGGCGCGAAAAAGCGACATCCAACATCTGCACCGCACAGGTGCTGCTGGCCGTTATTGCGGGCATGTATGCAGTCTATCATGGGCCGGAAGGGCTTAAGGCCATTGCCCGGCGTGTGCACGGGCTTACGTGCACACTGGCTGCGGGCCTGCGCGCACTTGGCGTAACCGTGCAGACCACCGCGTTCTTTGACACGATTACCGTAGATGCGGGTGACAATGCCCCCGCCCTGCTGGCCCGTGCGTGCGAAATGGGCATGAACCTGCGCAATGCAGGGGCTGGGCGCATTGGCATCAGTCTGGACGAAACCAGCACAATCAAAACCGTGCTGGATGTCTGGTCCGTGTTCTGCACCGACCGCGACCGTATGGGGCATATGGCGCTCAAGCTGGAACAGGCCGCCTCGACCGTGCCGGAAGCGCTGGTCCGCCAGTCTGCCTTCATGCGGCAGGCGGTGTTTGGTTCCTGCCGGTCCGAGACGGATATGCTGCGCTACCTGCGCCGCCTGTCCGACAAGGATCTGGCGCTGGACCGGACCATGATCCCCCTTGGCTCGTGCACCATGAAGCTGAACGCCACGGTGGAAATGCTGCCCATTACGTGGCCCGGTTTTTGTGACCTGCACCCCTACGCCCCGGCTGATCAGACGCAGGGTTACCAGAGCCTTCTGGCCGACCTTGAGCGCTGGCTGTGCGCGATCAGCGGGTATGATGCGGTGTCCTTCCAGCCCAATTCGGGCGCGCAGGGTGAGTACGCGGGCCTGCTGGCCATTCGGGCCTACCACCGTGCGCGCGGGCAGGGGGAACGCAATGTGTGCCTTATTCCGGCCTCTGCCCATGGCACCAACCCCGCTTCCGCCCAGATGGCGGGCATGAGCGTGGTGGTGGTCAAATGTGATGGTGAAGGCAACATTGACCTGGAAGACATGCAGGCCAAGGTTGCAGCCCACGCGGCGGACCTGTCCGCTGTGATGATCACCTACCCCTCCACCCATGGCGTGTTTGAAGAAAACATGCGCGCCATCTGCGACATGGTGCACGCAGCCGGTGGGCAGGTTTATGTGGATGGCGCAAACATGAACGCGCAGGTCGGCCTTGCCCGCCCGGCGGATTATGGTGGGGATGTCAGCCACTTCAACCTGCACAAGACCTTCTGCATCCCCCATGGCGGGGGTGGTCCGGGCATGGGGCCCATTGGTGTGCGTGCCCATCTGGCCCCGTTCCTGCCGGGTAATCCGGCGGATGCGGCGGTGGATGTAGCCGTGAGCGCTGCCCAGTTTGGCTCGGCCTCCATCCTGCCCATCTCATGGGCGTATATCCGCCTGATGGGGGATGAAGGGCTGAAGCGCGCAACGCAGGTGGCTATCCTGAATGCCAACTACATTGTCAGCCGCCTGTCCGATGCGTATCCGGTGCTGTACCGTGGGGCCAAGGGGCGGGTTGCGCATGAGTGCATTCTGGACCTGCGCCCGATCAAGGACAACGTGGGCGTGACGGTGGATGACATGGCCAAGCGGCTGGTGGACTACGGGTTCCATGCCCCTACGGTCAGTTTTCCCGTTGCGGGCACGTTCATGATCGAACCGACTGAATCCGAAGGCAAGGCCGAGCTGGACCGCTTTTGCGATGCCATGCTGGCTATTCGTGAAGAAGTGCGTGCGGTGGAGCAGGGTACGGTGACAGCCGAGCAGTCCGTGCTGCGCCACGCACCACATACGGGTGCTGCGGTTACGGCAGAGGTATGGGAACACCCTTACAGCCGCCAGCAGGCGTGCTTCCCCCCCGGTGTAAACCCGGCCACCAAATACTGGCCCAACGTTGCCCGGATCGACAACGTATACGGGGACCGCAATCTTGTGTGTTCCTGCCCTGATATTGCGGAATGGATGGAATAATCACAGCCCGCACCATCGGCTAGCACCATCGGCTAGCACCATCGGCTAGCACCATCGGCTAGCACCATCGGCTCACAACAGGGCGGTTCGGGGGTTTTCCTCCGGGCCGCCTTTTGTGTTTGTGCGGCAGTGTGTTGCTGGCGTTGCGCTCGCCTTACCTTACGGGCCTGCACCAAGTTGGGCCTTGCTCCCCTTGTGTGGGCATGTGGCGGAGGTTCTGGCCAGTCAGTGGCGTGGTTTTTCAGGCCCGGGGTTTGTGTTTGACACAGGTTGGAGCGCAGAATAAAAACGAAACTGTCTCGTTTCTTAAAATGCCGGTTTAGCCTGTCTTTACCTGCGGCAGGCGGCTGCCCCCATGCCAGAGGATGCAAGAATCCGTGCCAGTCTTGGCTGAGTTATCCAGTTGTTCCACGCCAGTGCGTGGGATGCCTTTGTGGCGCCGGGGCTTTGTCTCGTTTTGCAATTTTCTGCGCGGCAGGTCTGGTCTGGCGGGGCGGGTGCACGTGCTGGCACATACCCCGCTGGCAGTGCGCTCACATAAGGGTGGCAGGACTATTGCCGGAGGGCTGGTAGCCACATTCTGGCTTGTGGCGCACTCTGCTCTGGCCCAGCAATCACAGCCACAGCCACAGCCACAGCCACAGCCACAGCCACAGCCACAGCCACAGCCTGTAGCGCAGCCGCTGGTCTGTGCGCCTAATGATGGCCGGCTGAGTGTGCGGGTGGAAGAGCTTGGTGCTGTGGTTGGCTACCAGTGGGGGCGTGGCACGCTCGAACTCGGCGGGCATACCTACCAGATTGTGGCGCGTGGTGGCGGGGTGCTGGCTGTAGGGCATGCCTTTTTTGCCGCCGCAGGCTGTGTAAGCAACATTACCCGCCCCGAGGATTTTAGCGGCACGTACTGGACAACCGGGGGCAGTGCGGTTGTAGGGCAGGGGCATGGGGTTCTGTTTATGGAAAATGCCCACGGCGTGGATGTGCATCTGGCCGAGCAGGCGCGGGGTGTTCTTATGTCCTGGCAGATTGCCCGGCTGGATATGGAGCTTATTCCCGACTGATCCAGCCCACAGGGCCATAATCTGCTACGTGTTCCACCTTATGGGGCTGGCGCTGGCTTTCCTGCCATGGGCAGAGGGAGTAATGTGGGGCAGACGTTTTTTGGCAAACAGCAGATGGGTTAACCGGGTTTATGGCAGACGGAGTAACACATACGGGCGGCCGCCCATCGCACGAGGCGGCGGAAGAGCTGGACCGTACGGTTATTGCCACAGCCACCACAGCGTTCATGCGCGCAGGGTACGCCGGAACTTCTGTTGAGCATATTGCCAAGGTTATTGGCTGCTCCAAGGCGACCATTTACCGGCGCTACCCTTCCAAAAAAGAGCTGTTCAGGGCCGTGGTGCACGAGCGCTGCCGGGAGCTTGTTGGCATTTTGCAGGTTGAGCCGGGGAGCATGGCCAACCCGATGGATGCCATAAAGGATATGCTGCGTCGTTTTCTGGATTTTCTGCTGGTGCCCGAAACGGTGGAAACTTACCGGATCCTTATTATGGACTGCCAGCAGTTTGCCAGCATTACCGAAGATCTGGATCGGGCCATAGAACCATTGCACGAGCGGATGAAAATGTTGCTGGCTAAGGTGCTGGGCTGGCCAGATACGCCGGAAAACCGGGCCGAAGTTGCGGTGCTGGAAATGAGCCTGCGCGGTCTGGTAACAGGCTGGCCGCTGCACCAGATGCTAAGCGGGCGCAAGCCGTTTGCGACCGATGCCGCCAAACGCCACTTTTTTGAGGCAAGCTGGAATGTGCTGGAAAGTGCGGTGCGTGTCCGCATTGCCTCTGGTCCGCCAAAATAGGGCGCTGGTGCTAAAAGCCGGACAAAAAAATACCCCGTTCAGGCTGGCTGAGCGGGGTATGGGCGCATAAGCGGTGGGGAACCGCTTACGGGAGGGTTGCTACAGGCTGTGCGCCTGCGGGTGCCTGCGCCAGCTGGGTTGCTGGCATCTTGTTGGCCCATGCGGTCATGACTTCCTGCTTCAGGCTGTCAGGCGTTGCATTTTTGCTGGCCGAATGGGGGTAGATAAACCCGTAAGTGGGGTAGATGGAGCCGTAGCTGTTGCGGTTGTTCAGGGCAACGCGCACGGCAGACCAGTCATTGTTGGGGGACACGTCTATAACAGACACGTTGCGGCTGATACCGGCCTGCGCCCAGTGGGACTGGTCAATAACAATGGTGCGGCTGTCCACAATGTTGCGCACAACGGCAACGTGGCCAAGCGGCATGCGGCGTGTGGCGCGGAAGTTGAGAACACTGCCTGCCTTGGGTTCCAGCCCCCGGTCATACACACCGGCGGCATTGTGCCACCAGTCACGCGCATTGCCGTGCAGGACCACATCGGATGCGGACTTGGCGTAAGCCACGCACTGGATCACATGGCTGGAGCTGCGGTGGTGGTGGCTGGAAGCCGTGTGCACATTGCGGTGAGCCGTGCGCGCCTGAGCAGAACAGGTGAAAAAGGAAGCAGTAACAAAGGACACAACGGCCAGCGTAAGTTTTAGCTTTTTAGACCGTCCATCCTGCATCGTGTCTGCCTTTCCCTGGCTTGCTTTAGTTTAGGTCAGCTGCATGTTCTGTGGTCAGGTATAAACATCAATGCAGATCAGGCAAGCGTTGTTTGCGCGGCAAAAACGCGAAAGTGACTGTTTGCCAAAAAGAACCGGGTTGAAAATGAAAAATAGGAATTAATTCCTATCATCTGTCACGAGATTGCCTTAATTCGGCATGGCAGGGCGGATTTGGCGAACAGGGGATAAAAGCCGGGCTGATTCTGATTCGGTGCATCTGTGGCTAAAAAACCACGCCCCGCAAAAGGCCAGCCCGGCAGGTCAGGCAGGCTTATTTGGTGGTGACCAGCATGATTTCAACCAGCATGCGCGGGTCGGCCAGAATACCCTGCACGCAGGCGCGGGCCGGGGCCATGCCTTCTGGCAGCCAGGCGCTCCACAGGGCGTTCAGCTTGTCGCGGTCGTTAATGTCCTTCAGCCAGATCTGGGCCTGTAGCAGGCGGGTGTTGTCGGTCCCGTGCTGTTCAAGCAGGGCGTCCAGCTGTGCCAGTACGTCGCGGGTCTGGCCTTCCACGTCCTGGTCCAGATCGCGGGCCACAACACCCTGAGTGTACACAAAGCCGTGGTATTCCACCGCTGCGGACAGAATCGGGTTGGGGTTGGTGCGCAGGATTTTGCTCATGAAAAAACGCTTCCTTAGTGGATTATCGGAATAACAGGCGCATGCGCCTCTAACGCACATGCGGTTCCACAGTTTTCGGAGCGATCGGGGCTGCGGTCAACCGGGGGGCGGCACCATACGGGCAAACTGGTCCAGTCTGTCGGGGGTATCAAAGTCTTCCAGCAGGGTTGCCGGGGCGGGCAGCAGGCGCACGGCAGGCCCAAGTGCGCGCAGGATGGCCCGCCCGCCCTGATCCCCCGTCACCCCGAGCAGTGCGGCAAATTCGGTGCTGGACCACACAACCGGGTTGCCGGGCTTATTGTGCCTTTGCGCGGCTACAACCGGGGCCTGTGTGGTGTGCTGCTCATAGAGCAGGGCGTTCAGCAGGTGGGTGGGCACAAGGGGCATATCGCCCAGGCAGACCAGCAGGCTGGTGGCTGGCATGGCCTGTGCCGCGCGCACACCCGCCCGGAGCGAGGCAGAAAGTCCATCAGCCGCATCCATCACGCAATGTGTGCTCAGGCGTGTGCCGTATTCGGGCAGGGCGTGGGTCAGTTCGGCCAGTTCGGCCCGGTTGGGGGGGAGCAGTACCAGCACATGGGCGGCGGCACTGTGCAGGGTGTTGCGCAGGGTGCGTACCAGCATGGGGCAGCCCGTGGCGTCGGGGGCAAGCAGCTTGTGCTGTGCCCCTGTGCGGGAGGACTGGCCCGCAGCCAGCACAATGGCCAGAGTTCCGGCGAGTGTTCCTGCCCGCGTGCCGTCCTGCGCGGGGGGCATCAGGGGTATTGCCACCCGCGCGCCTGCGCCAGTGGGGCCTGCCTGCGCACGGCTACAATATCGGCCAGAATGGACAGGGCTATTTCCTCCGCGCCTACAGCGCCTATGGCCAGCCCTATGGGGCCACGGATGCGGGCGAGTTCTGCCTCGGCAAAGCCCAGCGTGCGCAGGCGCTCCATGCGGCTGGCCTGCGTTTTGCGCGAGCCCAGTGCCCCAATATAGAATGCCGGGCTGCGCAGGGCCTCCTCCAGCGTGGGGTCATCCAGCTTGGCGTCGTGCGTCAGGGTGGCAATGGCGGTCATGGGGTCTATGCCCAGTGCCTGCATGGCTTCGTCCGGCCATTCGGTCAGCAGGGTCTGTCCCGGAACAAGGCCGGGAAAACGCTGGACCGTGGCCAGTGCGGAGCGCGGGTCAATGACAATGGGGGCCAGCCCGACCATGCTGGCCATGCGCGCCAGAGACTGGGCAATATGTACCGCCCCCACAATAAGCAGGCGCGGGGCGGGCACCAGAGGCTGCACAAACCATTCCTGCCCGGTGGCATCTGCCTCCGCCCCGCTCCGGCCGTGTTGCAGGCGGGCATGGGCTGCGTTGCAGATTTCGGGCGGGCAGGTGCCAAATTGCACAGTGCTGCCTTGCTCTGTTTGCACAACAAGTGCGTGCTGTGTGCCATTGTGCAGGCGCACCAAGGCCGCCGCCTGCCGGTTTGCCATGCACGCACAGACCTGTTCGAGCAGTGCAAGGGGGAAGGTTCCGGTGGGGCAGGCGGGGGAATTTATGGCTTCCACCTGCACGTCCAGCCGCCCGCCACAGGCCAGCCCGACCTCCCACGCACGGGCGCTGCTTACGCCATATTCCAGCGTTTGTGCGGGGCTTCCGGCCATAATGTCCTGCGCGTGGGTCATCACATCGGTTTCCACGCACCCACCGCTGACCGAACCTTCCACCGCACCGCGCGCACTGATGGCCATGCAGCTCCCCGCCGGGCGGGGGGAGCTGCCCCACGTGCCGGTTACGGTGGCAAGGGCCACAGGCTCACCCGCCCGCGCCCAGGCCAGTGCATGGTCCAGTGGGGTCAGGAGTTGGGGAGGGGGGGCTGGAACTGTCATGATCGTTGCCTATATCACTGTGCACACAGACTGCCCATTGGCAGCAGAACAGGCCAGAAGCGGCGTGGCTGCACAGCAACAATGGGAACGGGCTGTACGATTTTGGAACAAGGACATATTTTCCATGACTGAAGAAAGAGACGGCCTGATTGTTTACGTTGCTGCTGATGGCGGCAAAGTGCGCTTTTTGCACGATGCGCAGGGCGAAATGCGCGACGTAACGGACCTTAAGGCCGATGGCCATGAAGACACCCCCGGCAAGCTCCCGCCCGAAACCGACCCCCGCACAGCGGCCAAGGAAGGGTTTGCCCGTAACGTGGCCGACCGCATTAACGCCATGGTTGCCCACGGTGCCAACGTGGCGGGCTTTGTTATTGCGGCTCCTGCACCCATTATGCACGACATCCGCGCCCATCTGAGCAAACCTGCCGAAGCCAAGGTGATCAAGACGCTGATCAAGGACCTGACCAACATTCCGGCCCATGACCTGCACAAGCATTTTGACATCCCGGCCACAGGCTGGGTGCTGCCGGGCTAAAAAAAGCCTTAAGCCGCAGACAGAAAGCTGCCAGATGGTTCCGTCTGGCAGCTTTTTTTTGGCATACTGGCCAGAACACGGCGCAAAAGAGAGGTCGCATATGCAGGTTTCCTACCCCGGCATGCAGCTACGCATCGTTCCGGTTACCCCGTTCCGGCAGAACTGCTCCATCCTGTGGCACGAGGGCACGGGCGGGTGCATCATGGTCGATGTGGGGGGGGATGCGGATGTGCTGCTCGACTTTGCAAACCGCAAGTCCCTGAACGTGGAGGCCATTGTGCTGACCCACGGCCACCTGGACCACGCCGGGGGTGTTATGGCCCTGTGCCGTGGGCTGGAAGCACAGGGCAAGCCCCGCCCGGCCGTGATCGGGCCGGATGAGCGGGATGCGTTTCTGCTCTCCTCCATAACCGATCAGGCCCGCCATTTTGGCCTTACCGGGCTGGAGAATGCCTCGGTCGATCGCTTTGTGCGTGATGGCGAGGTGCTGGACTATCTGGGCTGCCAGTTGCGCGTGGTGCATGTGCCGGGCCATACGCCGGGGCATGTTGTGCTGGTGGACGAGCGCGCCCGCTTTGCCTTTGTGGGGGATGTGCTGTTCCGTGGTTCCGTCGGCCGGACGGATTTTGCCTATGGTAACGGCGCACAGCTTATAGAGGGCATACGCCAAAAGCTGCTGCCGCTTGGGGATGATATTGTGATAGTCCCCGGTCATGGTGGATTGTCCACACTGGGCGCGGAGCGGACGGGTAACCCGTTTTTGCAAGACGCGCATTGAGTGCAGGAGAAAACAGGACGTGAAGAACAAACAACTGTTCGGGCTGCTTATGGCCGCGCTGGTGGGGAGTGCGGGTGCAACATGGGGCCTGCCCGCCCTGGCGGATGATGGAGAGCCCACGCAGGCCCAGCCGGTTCTGCCCAAGGAGCCGCTGAGCATTGTCTCCGCTTCGGGCAGGCATGTTTTCTCCGTGGAGCTGGCAAAAACCCCGCGCCAGCAGCAGGTGGGCGAGATGTTCCGCACGCAGGTGCCAGCCGATGGGGGCATGCTGTTCCCGTGGGGTGCGCCCCAGCAGAGTGATATGTGGATGGAAAACACCCTTGTCCCGCTGGATATTGTTTTTATTGGCCCCGACCAGCGCGTGCAGGCGATTGTGGAAAACGCAGTGCCGCAAAGTCTGGCCCATATCAGCAGCCACGGCCCCGCACTGGCCACGCTGGAACTGGCTGGTGGCGTAACCGCCAGACTGGGCATTATGGTGGGGGACAAGGTGGAGGCGGCCTCTCTGGCGCCGGCAGCCCCGGTTGCCTCCGTGCCACAGGCAGCCCAGCCAACCACAAAAACGCCCTGACGCGCCGCCCCTGCTCCGCTAGAAGCGCCTGACATGGCACCGGGCTGGCGGAGCTTGGGTGCGCTTAGCTCACGAGGCGGGACTTTGACCTTTCTGGTAACCGGTGCAGCCGGGTTTATTGGTTTTCATGTTGCACGGGCACTGCTCGAACGCGGCGACCGGGTGATCGGGGTTGATAACCTGACACCCTGCCCCGACCCGAACCTGAAAAAAAGCCGCCTGCTCCTGTTGGAGCAGTATCCCGGCTTTACCCTGCATGGGCTGGATATCAGCCAGCCCGATACCCTTATGGCCCTTGCTGCCAGGGAGCCGCATATCCGCGGTATTTTCCACTTTGCAGCACAGGCCGGGGTTC
>NZ_JAKVNI010000001.1:130000-290000 GCF_022483405.1 Acetobacter fabarum | reverse complement strand
TCGAAAGACGACGTATAGGGTCTGACGCCTGCCCGGTGCCGGAAGGTTAAGAGGAGGTGTGAGAGCACTGAATTGAAGCCCCGGTAAACGGCGGCCGTAACTATAACGGTCCTAAGGTAGCGAAATTCCTTGTCGGGTAAGTTCCGACCTGCACGAATGGCGTAACGACTTCCCCGCTGTCTCCAGCATCGGCTCAGCGAAATTGAATTCCCCGTGAAGATGCGGGGTATCCGCGGTCAGACGGAAAGACCCTATGAACCTTTACTGTAGCTTTACAGTGGCATCAGAGACATTCTGTGTAGGATAGGTGGGAGGCTTTGAAGCAGGGGCGCCAGTTCTTGTGGAGCCATCCTTGAAATACCACCCTGAATTTTTCTGATGTCTAACCGCGGCCAGTAAGCCTGGTCCGGGACCCTGTATGGTGGGCAGTTTGACTGGGGCGGTCGCCTCCCAAAGTGTAACGGAGGCGCGCGATGGTGGGCTCAGGCCGGTCGGAAACCGGCTGTTGAGTGCAATGGCATAAGCCCGCCTGACTGCGAGAGTGACAGCTCGAGCAGAGACGAAAGTCGGCCATAGTGATCCGGTGGTCCCGCGTGGAAGGGCCATCGCTCAACGGATAAAAGGTACTCTAGGGATAACAGGCTGATCTCCCCCAAGAGTCCACATCGACGGGGAGGTTTGGCACCTCGATGTCGGCTCATCACATCCTGGGGCTGGAGCAGGTCCCAAGGGTTCGGCTGTTCGCCGATTAAAGTGGTACGTGAGCTGGGTTTAGAACGTCGTGAGACAGTTCGGTCCCTATCTGCCGTGGATGTTGGAGATTTGAGAGGATTTGTCCCTAGTACGAGAGGACCGGGATGAACATACCTCTGGTGCACCGGTTGTCGCGCCAGCGGCACAGCCGGGTAGCTAAGTATGGACGGGATAACCGCTGAAAGCATCTAAGCGGGAAACCCACCTCAAAACTAGATCTCCCTGAGGGTCGTGGTAGACCACCACGTTAATAGGCCAGATGTGAAAGCGTGGTAACACGTGCAGCTAACTGGTCCTAATCACCCAATAGGCTCACTCTCACACTATCCTTACGGATAGCCCGTGCACAGAAATCATCCATAACCACGTCACACACAAAACACCAAAACGCACCAACCGCATCCACACACCCTTACAGGGTAGTCTGGATGACCTGGTGGCCATGGCGGGGAGAGTTCCACCCGATCCCATCCCGAACTCGGCCGTGAAAACCCCCAGCGCCTATGATACTGCGGCTTAAGCCGCGGGAAAGTCGGTCGCCGCCAGGTCTTCCAGTCTACCCTCACAAAACTAAGCCAAAACAAAATCAGCACTCTCTCAACCGCGGGGTGGAGCAGCCCGGTAGCTCGTCAGGCTCATAACCTGAAGGCCGCAGGTTCAAATCCTGCCCCCGCAACCACGCATAAACGTCTGAAAAGACACGACGAACCCGCCCACTTGAGGCGGGTTTTTTTGTGGCCGGAAAAGGGCGGGAAAAACGGAAAATCATCACAGCCTCAGCAGCTAGATCACCGTGAAAAAATCTAGACGGGGGGGGGGTAGACACCATCGTCTATTGCTTGCTGGAGCAGGGACAAAGTGACTGGAATATGTATCTGTCGCAGCCAAGATTGTCTCGGCTATGGTAGTCCCCTAGCGACATGACGGGTTTTGTATGGCTAACAACATTGGGCGTCTGAAAAAGGGAATGATAGGCCAATGTATGCCTCTATTCTTGCTTTTTCTGATTATGACCGGGACAGCTCACGCCGCCACGCCATCTTATGATGAATACGGATCCTGGTTGGTTGCATGCGATAATATTTTAACCTGCGAAGCTAAGGGCTTTGTGCAGGGTGATGACGATGTTACTTCGACCATGCCGGATAACAGGCCAATCAACGGATCGGTTGATCTACGTTTTCTTCGTGATGCCGGACCGGATGGTGTGATTGAAGCGCGGCTGATCGCCGGGTTTCCCTTTGAGCTGGCGGATCTGCGTGTGGACGGCAGGTCGTTGTTGCTGGATCGTTCGGCATGGTCACTCAACACGCAGGACGGAATCACGACCTTGTCTGGAAAACGGCCTGAAGTCGTTGCGGCGTTTGTCGCGCAGTTGCGGAACGGAACAATGCTGCAGGTACGTGATGGGATTGTGCCATTGAGCGGGTTAAGTGCTGCACTGTTGCATATGGATGATCGACAGGGAAGATTGGGCGGTGTAACGGCATTGATTCGCACGGGGACAAAACCAGCCAGCGCCGTCCCTCCCGCGCCATTACTGCCGCCTGCTCCATCCGCTCATCGTTCCATCGTTCTTACCCGCAAAGAGCGGGCCCACTTGCTGGCATGGACAGAAAGAACGCAGGCTAAGCTCATAAAAAAGCAGAGTTGTGATAGCCTGGATAAAGGAACTGATAGCTTTCTGGAAACAGGAATTTACGGGCTGGACAAGAACAATGCACTTATCTTGTTCGGGTGTTTGATGGCGGTATATCAGGGGACGTCGTTGGTTTTTGTCGTCCCGCGCACCGGTAATGGCCAACCTGAGCCCGCCGACTTGCCAAGTCCCGTTCTGATCAAAGGGGATACAGGCGACGAAGGAAGTATTGTGACAAACCCTGATTTTGACGTGGCGACTGGAACTTTTACGGACTTTTACAAAGGCATGGGGCTGGCTTATTGCGGTGCTTCTCATGAATGGCGGTGGGATGGCCACCATTTCGTTCTGACAAGGATGACCTTTCAGCTTGGCTGTGGTGGCAGCATGTCGGGTGACTGGCCTGTTCTGTATCGATCGAAGGTCCGGTAAAGGGAACAGAAGGCGGAGTAGGCCGGTTCTGTCTGGACGCTGCCGCTTGCCCGGCATTGTTGCCATGTCATGCAGCAAGCAGGGGAAGACAACCAATTGCAAGCATCGTTGGTTGCCTTCCCCGGCAATCATCTGAAATTGTGCATAAGTCCTTGGTAGGATACATCACCCCGTCCACTCAAGGCGGGTTTTTTGTGGTCAGGACACGGCGGCTGAAGAATCCGGTTTTGTAAACAACTGTATTGTCTACTTCCGCGGTCAAATTTTTGGCCGCCATGACGTCCCTTGCTTTTTCGGCATAGTGCTTTCAGCCGAGCATAATACATGCGCTGATCCAGAGCAGGGGCATACTGGTGTTTGAACGTGTGATCTGGAAAAAATAAAGTTCCGGGGAAAAAAGCGGGGTTCTGATCGTCTTTGTAGGTAAGGGAGTCGTTGTGTGCCGTTTGTAAGCAAGCGGTGAACCATGAACCTCCTTGATTTCCGACCTGTTCGAAGGCGTGCAGATACATGAACCGGGCACAATTTTACGCACAATGGAGTTGCGACTTACTCTTACGCGCATTTGTGTGCGTGCCGTGTTCATGACTATCCGCCCATTATGCCCCTGCCTTGCGGCCCATAAATGGACGAGCCTGACCAGCACGCCGTTCCGGCTGATCGTGTGCGTGGTCGGTCTGTTTATTGCATTCGGCCTGCTATCCGCCCCGTTGGGCCGTTACGGCAGTTGGCTGGTCTTTTTCTGGGTTGCCCTGTTCATTCCCTCTATCGTTACGGTTATCTGCCTGACCCCGGATTGGCGCAGACCGTCTTCCAAAGGAGGTCTGTCATGACCGATCTTGCCCCTATTGCTTTTTCCCCGTGGGAGATGTTCCTCAACGCGGGGCCGGTGGTCCGTTGTGTGATGATCCTGCTGGTTGTGGCCAGCGTGCTGACCTGGACTATTCTCATTGCCAAATCGGTAGAGCTGCAACGGGTGCGGGTGAGGTTGACCAAGGCCGAGCAGGCGCTGGAGCAGGCCAGTACGCTGGAGCTTGGTGCGGCAGGCACGCGCCAGAGCAGCATAGCCCATACACTGGTTATGGCTGCTGAAACCGAACGCAAGCGCTCTGCTGATATTCCCGATGACCGCGAGGGCCTGAAGGAACGGATTGTTCTGCATCTTGAACGGCTGGAAGCAGCTGAAGGCCGCAGGCTTATGCGCGGCACAGGTGTGCTGGCCACAATTGGTGCAACGTCGCCCTTTATCGGCCTGTTTGGCACGGTCTGGGGTATTATGACCTCCTTTACCGGTATTGCTGCCAGCAAGGCCACCAGCCTTGCCGTTGTAGCTCCCGGTATTGCCGAGGCGTTGCTGGCGACAGCCCTTGGGTTGGTCGCGGCTATTCCTGCTGTGGTGATTTACAACCATCTTGCCCGCCAAACGGCTACGTGCCGTGCACAGGTCGCGGATATTACAGCGCTGGTGATGCGCCTTGTCTCGCGCGATCTGGGGCGCATGCAGGCGCTGAGTGCTAGCGGGCAGGTGGTGCGGCTTGGTGCTACGCAGAATGCCCACACGGTTGCCGGGGAGTAAGCGGCATGGTCCGTATCCGCCATACCGATGAAAACCCGCATGAAGCCAGCGAGATCAATGTGACTCCGTTTATTGATGTCATGCTGGTTCTGCTGGTGATTTTTATGGTCACGGCTCCGCTGACCACGGTGAACGTGCCAGTGGACCTGCCCTCCTCGGCCGAGAAGCCGACACCGCGACCGGATGATCCAGTGTTCCTGACCGTCAAGGCCGACCATGGTCTGGCGCTGGGGGAGGATGACATCACCACGGATGGTCTGGCGGGTGCATTGGACGGTGCGACCAAGGGCAACAAGGACGAGCGTATTTTTCTGCGGGCCGACAAGACGGTTGATTACGGCACATTGATGGGCGTGATGGATAAGCTGCGCGCTGCCGGTTACCTCAAGGTTGCCCTCGTGACCCTTCAGGGGCAGGAGGAAGGGAGCGTGGCAGGCACAACGCCTATGCTGCCGCCCGGTAATGCGTCCCCCACATCTGGGGCCGCACCGTGAGCAGCACGGTCGAGAGGGAAGGCAAGGGGACTGCTAAAGGTGCTGAGACAACAGTCTTTGCGTCTTTTGCCGACTGGCAGCGTGCGCAGATGCGTCTGGCCCAGCGAGAGGACGCATTGCGTTGGGGCTTGTCCTTTCTGGCCGTGCTCGCCGTCAGTGGTGGGGTGGTCTGGTGGATTACGCGTTTGCCGCCACCAGTTGTGGCTGTGCCAGAGCCGCCACCAGCCGCGATTGCTATTGATATGGCACCAGAGCCGGTCTCGACACCAACGCCGCCGACCGACCTGCCACCGGGGCCACGGTTCTTCCGCACTTTTCGTGATGGGTATCTTGTACTTAGGTTCCGGAACTGGGAAATCCAGAAAGTCGTTCACTTTCATGGATATTCCCCAGTGTCACGCCTTCGGTCTCTTGATCTTCCCCGTTCCCTCGTCGTTCGTCGTGTTGTTGCACTGGACAACAGAGTGGAGATCGAAGTCGGTCTGCGAAAGCGGAGTGCAGTGTGTCCGGACTGTCAGTGCCCGACACGACGCATTCACAGTTTCTATCAGAGAAAACTCGCGGATCTTCCATGGCAGGGCCGTCCAGCCACGCTGATCGTTTCTGTGCCGCGCTTTTTCTGCCAGACGATGCTTTGTCCACGTCGGACGTTTGTCATGCCCCTTGAGGGGATAACCGTGCGTCATGGCAGACAGACCACACGTCTTGCCGATCTTCATTATTATATCGCCCATACCCTGGGCGGTTCCGCTGGAGCACGAATGACCGTGCGCCTGTGTTGCCCCATCAGCGCCGATACTCTTGTCCGCCGTCTTCTCTCACGTGCGCAGAACACCACAAAAGGCATGGCCCGTACACGTGTGGTGGGGGTGGATGACTGGGCATGGCGGCGGGGACATCACTATGGAACGATTGTGGTTGATCTTGAGAAAAATGATGTCATTGACCTCCTGCCAGATCGGGACGCTGATACCCTTGCCCGATGGCTGCAGGTCCATCCCGGTATTGAAATCATTGCCAGAGACCGTGCCGGTGCTTATGCAGACGGATGCCGCAGAGGCGCACCATCCGCTCTTCAGGTGACAGACCGCTGGCATCTGCTGAAGAACCTGTCAGACGCTTTTGTCAGCATTCTGGACCGTTTTACGACAACAGTGAGGACCCTGACACGACAGCTGAACGTATCAACGGCAGTAAGCAAAATATCTGAAACAATCAGAGCGCATCCAGAAGAGGCGCAGGCGGTCGTCAGGTCAGCCTCTGGGGAACGACGTGATATTCTTTTCAAGGAAGCTCTTGCCCTGAAAGCAGAGGGACACAGCATTCAGGCTATCGCCACAACGATCGGGGTAGAGAGAAAAACCGTGCGGCGCTGGTTTCAGCGGGGCCATGCACCACCATGGAAAAGGACGGTTCCGCTACGCAGCATACTCGTGCCTTACGCAGCCCACCTGGAAAAGAGATGGTCCGAAGGATGTCGCAATAGTCGTCAGCTATGGCGGGAACTCCTGGAGCAGGGCTTTGCAGGACAATATGGCACCGTCTGGAAATGGGTGGCGACGCGACAGGGATGTTCCGCGAAACCCGTTCCTTCCGCGCATGTCGTTGCACCTCGGGGACGCAGACTTGCGCGGCTTCTCCTCGCAGAGGATCCGTTATCTGCCGGACAGGAGGGACTGCTGGTTCCTGCCCTTCTGGAAGCTGAACCGCACCTTGCCGTCACACTCTGCTGGCTCAGGAAAATGCAGACCCTGCTCTGTAAAAGGGGTGACACCTGCACGGGAGGCGATCTGAAGGCTCTGCTGGAAGAAGGAAAGACGACGCTGCTGTCACGTCTGATTCCCGCGCTTGAACGGGATGCGGCTGCCATTGAAGCGTCTCTTGTCACACCTTGGACAACCAGCCCGGTTGAAGGACAGATCAGCCGACTGAAAATGATCAAGCGAACCATGTTCGGAAGAGCAGGCTTCGAACTCCTCAGGGCGCGTGTCCTTCAGCCCGCATAATCAAAAAACATCATCACGAAAAGTGCGGAAGAACCCAGTTCTCAGTGAAAATCAACATTGGAAGGGCATAGAACGGCAGGTGTTCGGCGATATACCGTCCTTCCTCCGCTGCATCGCAACGACGTATGTTGGTCGAAAGCTGACATCGCTACCCATCGTCCCTTTCCCGGTGCTGTAATCAACGTAAGGGCTCGGTCTCAACACCCTTGACCTCGGGTGAGTAATTTGCGGCGCAAATATCGCTGAGAAATTTTTGCAGCAAACAGGCGGGTTGCGCTCAATAACGAAACCCAAGGAGGCTTCCTGTCGGATCAGTATCGGTGAGCCGGAGGCGCACGAGATTCTCGTAATCAAAACCTGACGTAAAATCACCCACGGGAACCATATCGGTATTGAGCGTGCAGATGTACTGGAAGCCATGTTTTGCAGCCATCGCGGCGGCAAGTTCCAAAGCATGGGCGCGCTGCCGCGGGTCAACACCGTCGAAAATCGTGCTATCGTGGATCAAGAAATCGATTCCGAGACCACGCTGGCGCGCGAACGAGATCAGCATGAGATCGTAGCAGAAGATTTTCATCTTGCTGATGCCCTCACTTGGACTTCCCGCGATCTCGACGTCGAATTTGTAGCCGGTGTCGTCGATATCAATGACTAGACGGCCGGGCGACTTGTAAAGGTTCTCAGAGAATTTTGAAAAGAGGCCGAGCGCCTGTGTCCACAGCGCACGCCGCTCTTCGTAGTCAAGGATTGTCGAGCGCTTCAGCTCAACAGTCTCCACCTTGATCGTGTCGGCCTTCCTTGTCATCTGACGAAGCTGTGCGATTCTGTTGGTCAGTTCGTCAACCTTCAGCCGAGTGACCGCATGCAGCTCCTGCAATTGAGTGAGTTCTTCCAGCGCGCCCTGTCCTGCAAGCGCGCTGAGGTAGCTGGCACGGCGATCCGTGAGGGTCGCGATGTCGGTATTGCGCTTACTAACGGCGGCTTCGAGAGTGGCAATCTCGCCGGCGATGAACTGGCGGCGATTGGCGATGATCTGGGCATTGAATGCCCGCGCATCCTCCAGCGTCTTCTTGACGGCGCCAGGTAGCGCGATGCCCGCCTCGCCGTAAAGGGCTTCGAGACGGTCTTGCGTCGGAGCGTCTTCGTTCACCAACGAGTCGCGATAGCGATCGAGCCGCCGTTTATCCACGATATTGGCATTGACCAATCCATGGATTTCGCTGGTCAAGAGGTTCGCTTGGCTCTCGATTTCACGGTATTGAGGAAGAACGCGAAAATCGGACAGAGCCTCGCGTTCACGCTCAAGCTGGGTTGTAAGGCTCAGGCGCTCGGCTTCGAGCTCACCGAGCGAGGCCAGTTCGCCGTCGACGGCTCCGGTTTTAATTGCCTGTTTGAGCGCATCAAGTGCCTTCTTTTGATCTTTGAGCTGTTGCCAAGCCGCAGCCTTCTCCCAGTTCAACCCCAGAAGGAAGGCATTGTGGACCTGAATGTCCCAGGTCTTCTGATTGTCAAAGTACTTGAAGGGGATGTTGTACGCGGGTGTCTGGTTACGCACGAAATAGGAGAGCAGCGACCGCGCTGAGGGCTTGTACCCAGATTCTGCTGACAGCTCGCTGATACCGAATAGCGCCCATGCGAGAACGGCTCTCCATCTTTTGGCGTCGAGAATCCGGATGCCTTCTTTGTTCGGCGTCGGCTGGACAGGCCAATCGTCGGTGCCTCCGTCGATCGCGAAAAAACCGGGTGCATCGGTCGCGCGCGTCACAGCAACGTCGTGGCCTCGCAGGGAAAGTTCGAGCGTGAACACCCAACCTTGCAAAGCCTCAGTGCGAAGCCCTTTTCCGGGTGAGGTGTTACTGGCGAGGCAAAAATCGATGATCTCGATGAGCGTCGATTTGCCTAGGGCGTTTGTAGTGTCCTTGTCACCGGCCGAGGTGGATCGGTCGGCTAGTATAAGATTAACTCCCGGCGTTAGCAGCGTGGTGTGGAAGCCCCTTCGGTTGGCTCGAACAGCTCTGATCATGAGGAGGTCCTGACGATAAGGCCATCTCGGATATCGATGGCGCCGATCAGATAGAGGAGGTTTGAGGCCAGTACGAACCGCTCGAAGGTCCCGACGTTGGGTTCCGTCCGCAAACGCTCCCAAAAGCCTGAAACGGTCATGGGCGTGCTAAGATGAGCAAGCAGCGTGGCGCCCACACCGATCAACGCCTCGTTTTGCGGGATATGTTTGGTCGGAAGAATCATTTCTCAAACACGTCGCAGATTTCGAAGAGATAGATGAGAACAGCGATGCCCGCGGTCTTATCGGCTTGTCGCCGCAAACCGCGCTGGGCAAAGGCGCACATCAACTCGAAAAGCTCGTCGCCCTTATGGCCCTCCTTCCGGCGAGCATAATATTCTTCAAGAAATCCGGCCTTCAGCCGCTCGGGAAAGTCAGGATCGAGTTGCGCTTCCGCTTCGACATAATCGCCAACGGTGGCGCGCGAGGTCAGTCCCGCAGCGATGATGTGACGAGATCCGTTCGAGAGCGCGTTCTTTTTGATCTTCTTGTCCGGCGCGAGGAGATCAAAAGAGCCATTTGGGGCTGGCGCTTGGTTCGCAACCCAAGAGACGGCGTTCTGCAATTCGGGAAAGGCGACGTCAGCAAAGGCCTCTTCCATAGTTTGGCGGACCTGCTTTTCGTGACTTTCCTTCAGTTGCAGAAGGGTCGCGGTCGGCCAATCGGCCTCGACCTTGTCGATGATCGTGTGGTGATCGGTGCAGAGATAGAGGAGGTTTCGGACGTTATCGCGCTCAGCATCGGTCATCGAGGCGTCATAGCGGGCCGCTGTCGACTTCTCGCCACGAATGTGAGCTGCCTCGCCAACATAGGTGTCGTCTCCCACCTGGGCGTCGTAGGTGAGATGTTTGCCGCACTTCGGGAAAGCACAGACGCCGCCACTTCGAAACGCCAAGATGATCCTCGTTGGATAACTAGCGCCCACGGCGGCCACCGATCTGCGCGTGCATGTGACGGCTTTGGGCCGCCGCCTGCGGAGAAAAACTGGCATCTCCGAGTTGGTGAATCCGCAAGGCGGCCCTTTGTGGCAACTTGACCGTCAGTTGAAGTTCTCCTCCCACTGCCTCAACATATCTACGAAGTGTGGAGAGATACATGTCAGTCTGTTGCTCAAGTTGAGAAACCGAAGGTTGCTTGATATTGAGAGCGGAAGCGATCTCCGCTTGTGCCTTGCCAGCGATCTGCCGCAACTCGCGCAGGCCTTCCACTGTTTGGTTCATATCCTGAGAGCAGGCGTCGATGACTGTCTGTTCTTTGAGAGGACGTGCAGTGATAATGTTGTTTAGACTACGGTCCATCTCATCTGCCTTTTTTGCGGGAATTAGACTTTCATGCCGCCCATTCCATATAGGTTAGAACCTATACTCAGGCAATGGTGAGAGTGCGCGGGGCGATGGACGACGCTGTGATCGCGCGCCGACAGATCTCGGCATACGCGTCAAGGTCATCGACCACATGGCGTACAGATCTCCCAAATTTTTGGAAGAACAAACTGCCACCCAGCGTGCAATAACATTCGTGGGGGAAAGCCCGATGATGGTCATCATGGGCTGAAAGTTAGGCAAACTCGATTCTGCGCTTGCGATTGTTTAGCGGTCTGACTGTCCGGTTTCTCAAGTTTCCATCCGAAACCGGACAGTCCGCTTCCCCCCCATTCCAGCCACACACCGCTCCTCTTCACGTCGGATAACACGGGATAAAGGCCAATACCGCAGTGTGCCATACGCCAGTTTGCCTATAGTTTGTGCATTGAAGGGCCAGATATCTGACCTCATCAGCCATCATCGGGGTGTCGTGCAATGACCCGAATGTAGGCTACAGCGAAGTCAGGGGCCATCGCCCGTGCCTGTTCCCAGTCTCGTAACATGTTGACAGGAACGCGGAGACAACTGGCTAATTCGACTTGAGACAGACCGAGATCGTTACGGTTTTTACGGATCAACCGCGCCCTTTGCCTTCGATGGATACCGCACGGTCTTCGGAATCCGCCGGGTCGGCAGGCAGAGTGATATAATCTTTCTTCACCGTTGTTGCTTCTTCTCACGGAAATAAAACGGGGAGATTATCATGCCAGATAATGACACTGATGTCCGCAATGATGGAGGCGTTTTATTCGCTGGTCATGACTGCGGTAGTCGTGGAATTTGGCACAAGTTTTTTGCTGTTTGCAAAGACAAGGTTGGCAGTGTGTATTGGCGGGCTGGATAGTCGATTTTTGTGCTTGGCTTAATCAGCCATCCAATCCTCGGAACGTAGACCATTTACCCGGGTAAACTCACGAAGGTTTCCGGTTACTATAACAAGACCTCTGCTTCGTGCATGTCCAGCAATCATCAGATCATAGGGGCCGATCACGCACCCACGATGCTCCAGATCAGCTCTAATTTCTGCTGTATGAGCTGCAGCATCGTCATCAAAAGGCAAAACTGAGAGACGGGCCGCAAAATGTTCCACCTCACGCCGGGTTTTTGCCGGATTCTGGGACTTTTCCGCACCATATAAAAGTTCGTAAAGCACAACATCTGAGATGCAGAGTGCTTCCGCAGTTTCGTTAAAACGTTCCCGTAAGCCTTGTGGACGATCACGCAGCACTCGGATGCAAAAATTCGTATCCAGAAGATAGCGAAGCATCAGAAGCTTTCTCGCATCTGCAGAGCGGGCTGGTTACGCTGAGGCAGATCGATACCCGGTGCAGCAAAAAAATCATCCCACGCAGCATCAGCGGGTGCAATGATACGGCGTGCACCGTCTGGAATAATCACAACTTCCTTAAGGTTGCCATCGAAGGCAACAGCTTTAGGCAGGCGGACGGCTTGAGAGCGGTTCGAAAGGAAGAGAGTTGTACGGGTGAACATCGTGCACTCCATGAGGGATATATCCATAGTATATACAAATCGATGCGATTCAGCCAACACAATTCATCTCATCTGAGGTTGGTAAGTCTTTCAAATCTATCTCAATGGCTAATTAACCCGCATGGCTGTGCTTACTCGAGCTTCGTATTGAGGTTATAAATGGCTTTCTGTCGTCGGGTTTGTTGCCATTCGAGTGTAAACGCGTCTTGCAGTTCAGCAGCAGTTGGCACTTTCGGGCTGGAATTGCTCAAAGTGGGTTTGTCGCGTTCTGATTTGCGCCAGTTCTTTGGTAGTAAAATAGATAAATATCGTGGTTTTATATTAACCGTCTTACGGTGAGACTCTGTATCTGGCGCGCAGATTTCTGCGGGTTTAGCCAGTTCATAGACGTTAGACCCCTGCCTTGATGCTAGGCCGCCCCGCCACGGTAGGAGTAACCTGACCTTAATTTTTCGGAACAGGCCGAGCCGTTCAAGAACTGGTAGCAAGCGGGCTACACTTGCCCGCCCTACACCTGATTTTTCCGCCAACTTCGACAAGCTGACTTTGATATAGCGTGCCCCGTCACGTCGAAGTGTCCAGATCATGGCGTCTGCTAACGTTACCGCTTTTGCCGTGATTCTGCCTGCTTGATGCCAACGCGCAACCTGTCGGGCTAGGCGACCAGCATCAGCCGTAGATAATCTCCCACGGTTCATTTGTTTTGCGTGTTGAAGATCAGCTTCCGAACAACCGTCGATCAATTCACGTGCATCAGCTTGATCGTTATGCACTCGCGCATTGGTCTTAGATAAGAGATGATCCGTGACAACAAAGTCTGTTTCTGGTACGTTGCTCGCACGCATAGCACGATTTTTCCTTAATCGTGCGTGCCGTATTTGAGCGTGTTTGACTATCTAAGCCTTTGATTTCTTTGGAGTCCGTCAGTCTTGACATGGTAGGGGTCACAGGTTCAATCCCTGTTGCGCCCACCATTCCTGAGCCGCAGTATTCTGCGGTTTAAACCATGTCTCCCGCTGAAATTTTCTTTTCGTTTAAATCTGTTTTGAACCACCATTGCCGATGGTTCCAGACTAGAATTTGTGGAAAATCCGTGGAGCATTTCAGGTTTCATTTTCAACCCTGTGACAGAGTTCCATTTTCGGAAATAGAATGTTCACGGTACGAACTTAATGCGAGAATTGTTTATCCTCCTTCCTATGGAGATAAAAGAACGGAAATACAGAAGGTTATAGAATGCCGTTCTGGGGTCGGGGAAATATTCCCAACAGTAAATATTGGACCGCTTCAATTTGTTCTGGGTAGAGGGAATATAGTTCGCTCGATATTCCTTTATTTTTCCGGGTTGAAAAAAGAGGATTTTGTCTATCAGGCGGATTGTGGGGATGCTCTTCTGGTATCACTCGCATTGCAGGATGCAGAGATACTTCAGGAGGATTTGTATTTTAACGAGCAGGTTGCGGTTAAGATTGATAGAGATGATTGTGTTGTCTTTGTCGAGTTCGAAGACAATTTAAATATCTATCAAACATTTTCTTTGTCAGATAATTTGATAGTGCATGCAGATAAAGACAATAAGCTGGTATCTATGGTTTTTCGTAATGTCCGTTGGGTCGATATGGAAACTGAACCGGCAGTACCGCAGCAGAGCTGCGGCATTATCCGGCGTTTTTTATCTGTCCTAACCCGGTATGTGCGAAAGTTATTTTGAACCTCTGTTCTGTAGAATTAAATTTGTCAAAACAGGCATTTTGTCGTTTCAGTCTTTTACGGTTTTTCTTCCCGGCGAATAATCCGGCGTGAGACACTCAATGCAGCACCCAGAAGGGCAAACCCTGCGGCCAGTTCAAGGCAATGTACCGCGCCACTACTGCTTTGGGAAAAACCGAAGATCAGGGCGACCAGAGCAGAGCCCAGTGCCCAGCCCAGTGTGCGGGCAACGGCCATCATCCCGCTGGCTGCACCACTGCGGGTTGCCGGGCCCGAGGTCATGACTGTCAGATTATTGGGTGTCTGGTAAAAGCCAAACCCAATGCCACAAAGCGCCATTCGCCAGCATATGTCCCAAAAGGCAGGTTGCGCTGGCATCAGGCTCAGGGTTACCAGCCCTGCTGCCAGAAGTGCCAGCCCCATACTGCTTAAAACCGAAGCTGGATGCCGGGTGGCCAGTCGGCCTGCAAAAGGGGCGGCAATGGCAACAAGCACAGGCCAGGGCGTGACAAGCAGACCAGTGGTTACGGCGGAAAGGTGCATAACTGTCTGGAACAGGAATGGCAGTGCAACATACGCCAGAATCTGCGCGGCATAAGCGCAGATAGATGTCAGGATTGAAAGCGAGAACAGCGGAATAGCCAGCAGGTCCAGTGGCAGCATAGGCGTTTGCAGCTTTTTCTGCTGGCTATACAGTGTAATGGCGCAAAGCAAACCGGTCCCGATCTCAAGCGCTGCCAGCCCGGTTTCCTTCTGCCCCAGCGCATCAACGCCAAGAATACCTAACCCCAGAGCACCTATGTTGAGCAGTGTGCCCACCCAGTCGAACGAGAACGGGGTGCGGGGGCTGGCTGGGGCTGCCCGTAAAAAAAGAGCGACTGCCATTATGCCAATCGGCACGTTGATCAGGAACAGCCACGGCCAGGGAGCAACAGCCAGCACCATTGCGGCCAGCGTAGGCCCAACAGCGGCAGAAATGGCAACGGCTAACGCAATAATGGCAAAAGCCTGATGCAGCATGGCTCTGGGGTACACACTGCGCACAAGTGCGCCGCTTAGTGCGGCCATACAGGCTGTTCCTAATCCCTGCACGACACGCGCTGTAATAAGTGCGCCCAGCGAACCCGCAAGGGCGCAGGCAAGGGATGCCGCTGTAAACAGAGCGATCCCGAACCCGTAAACCCGCTTCAGGCCCAGTGAGTCCGCCAGAGCGGCAACGGGCAACAGGCTGACTGCAACTGCCAGATGATAGACATTGACGACCCAGACCGTCTGCGCCTCGCTACAATGCAGGTCATGGGCGATGGTGGGGAGTGCGATATTGGCAATCGCTCCATCCAGCCCGCCCAGAACAATGCCAAGCACGACGCAAAGCATGACCAGACGGCGCTGTGTGTCGGAAACGGGCTGTGAGGTCATAAAAAATTCGGTGTCCTGATCCGGGGTGGGAATATACCTTGGTCTGGTGCTTTATTGATTTTAGGTGAAATGGAAAAGCTATTTAAAATCCATGCGCTATCGTTGGTATAGTGTGTGCTGCATAATTGCGGGGTATTCTTGCCATCACATTTAAGCCTGACAATAAACCAGAATGAGGTGATGGATGATCATGAGAAGACTGTTGCTTATACTCTTATATGGCATGTTTTTTTTACCCGTCATTGCAAAAGCTGAAGACCATTTTCCAGATGATGTTGCCGGGTTTTTCCATGATGCAGATCTTTGTCAGTATCTGGCAGGGGAGTGGGATAATACTCTGCCTCGGACAAGAAAAAACGAATTATCGTATGCAGTGGAAAAGAACTGTTCAGATATATATAAAAGACAGAAGTATTTTGAGGAAAAATACGCACAGAATAAACTGGTTATGCAAAAGTTAAAATCTTATGAATTTTAACGTTGTGGTGGGTCTTTATATGGGAGTATTCATAGTGCTTTTGAGCACTCTTCCTTTGATTGTCTGCCCTAAGTGGCCATGATGGTTTTTCAGCATGCTCAAGGGGAAGAGATAATAGGGCGTTCAAGCCTGCGGTGTGCTGGTGGCTTAGCGGTATGACTCTGGGCGCTGGTAGAGTGGAGAGAAGGGGGGATGCCGGGGTGCACAAAGGCAATTATGACCGCTGTATGCGGCATAGCGCCATAATGTCCTGATCAAGTAATGATAATTTTTAGGAAAGTATGATAAAAAATCGTAAATCTGAGTTTCCGGTAAGTTCTGCTATACAGATTATGCGTAAAAAGCCCCCGAGTTTTTCTCTTTCAGGACAGATTCAACGGTTTTATCCACGAATTTTTCGTTGGCGTTAACACGGGCCTCTTTCAGGTCGCTTGCGTAAACTTCGCCGGAACCATTCGTTGCGACTTGAATATTGCTGCTAGCATTGTTGCTCTTTGCTTGCAGTATGGTGTCCCGGATATTGGTATGTGTTTGGTCCGTAAAGGAAACTGCATATCTGTACATTGTATAGGCCTCCCTCTCTCGACTTAATTATGAACGAATCTGTAGATTCGTGTAAAATAATTTTCCTTCTGTGAGCATGATATTGCGGGGGTCAATATAACAAATGCGTGAGCGGTGTGTGTTTTTAAGCACCTGCGCCCCCTAGGTTCTCGCCTGCGTTGCTGTCCGTGTTTTCACGTTTGCTACAGGCATGGGTGGCGCGCACAGATTCCGCTGTATGTTTTGCCCGGAATGGAGAAACATGATGCCAGCATTCAAACAGGGACCATGCGCAGGCAAAAGGGGCGATCGTGGGGAATACCGAACCAAGTGACTGGGCAACAGATGCCCATCTGGCTGTGCGGGTTGTGGCCATGCGCAGGGATACAAATGCCGCGGGTGATATTTTTGGTGGCTGGGTTGCCGCACAGATGGACCTTGCCGCCAGCACTGCGGCGGAAGGGTTTGCGGGCTGCAAATGCGTAACCGTGGCTATTAATGGTATGGTTTTTCATCATCCCATGGCCGTGGGGGATGAGCTGAATGTGTACACGCGCATCGTCAAGGTGGGGCGTACATCCATTACCATCTGCGCAGAATCCGTGCGGCGCATCCGGCGGACCAATATCCGGCAGAAGGTCACATCCGGGAACTTTGTGTTTGTTGCCGTGGATGATGCCGGGCGACCGCAGACCCTGGATAAGGAATGGCCTATGGCGGAGCAGAAGGCGCAGGCAGAAAACTGACGGCTCTTTTTCACCACAGATTCGGACTTACAGGTTGGCAATAACCTTAAGGCCCACCAGAGCCGCATCGGGAATGTGTGATGTTTCCCCCGGCCGGATCATGTATTCAAATTCTGGCTGGACGGTCACGCCGGGCATGGCGTCAATGGCGTAATACGCCTCAATCACATGGGAGTCCGTCTGCGGCCCCCGGACCTGCGCACCAAGCGACATGCCTGCATCCAGTGCGTACATCTGCCCAAGCCGCTTGCGGTCGCTCACATGGTACCATGAATACAGGATACCCAGCCTGTCCGTCAGGCGGGTGGGAATAAGTCCGTTAAAGGAGAGGCCGCCATAGGCCTCGTCCGAAATGGTTGAAACATGGGGGGTGTTATGGATGTACCCCGCCATCAGGTAGCCGCCTGCCATCTGGTTGCGGCCCCCCATCCGGTAGATCATCTGGTCGCCTTCAAACCAGAAAATATCCATGGGTGCACTGCGTTCGCGGCCGGGCTGGCTTAACAGGCTGGCAGGTTTGTTGCCCAGTTGGTCAGCGTAGCGCGATGTATCGTGGGCATAACCAAAAACATAGTGGCCGGGCAGGCGGTTGCGGGTCAGGAAGGGCTGCCAGGTAAATTCTATGGGCAGCATCATGCCTGTTGTCTCCTCACTCCCCCAGGACCACCCGCTGGGATTTCCGTTGAGGGGGGAGACCTGATACGCCCCGAGTTGCACCATGGTGTCCCGCGTGGGGCGGAAGCGCACACGCGCCCCCCATGTGGCCTTGGGGTAAACGGAAAAACCGGGGTCCAGCTTTAGCGCCACGGGAGCCGAACAGGTGACCATGAAGGAACAGATCAGTGGAGATGTCGCAAAAACATGGGTGAGCGACATGCGGCCAAAGGTTATGTCCATACGGTTGTTGAGAAACTGCTTTTCGGCGTACAAATCAACCAGATGCGCCACCACATGCCCGGAAAGGCCATAAACCTCCATGAGGTTAACATAATATTCGCCCGCCATATCGTGCGAGACTTCGCGGCCTGCGCGGTTCATGAGCAGCGTATGCACTGACCAGCCTTCCAGCCCGGCCATTTTGCCCAGATCAAAATTCATCTGCAATGTCAGCTCATGCACGTAGTCCATGCCCCGTTTGATGCCGCCATTGATATTGCCCATGGCCTCCCCTTTGTAGGTAAAGGAAAAAGCAAACCCCTTCTGCTGCAAGCGGGTCCGGAAAGGCATGATCTGGGGTACAAGGTGGCTGCTGCCAGCTGTGGGCACGTAGTAGGGGTCCTCCATGTCCGTGCGGCGCTGGGCGTCCACCTCGGAGGGTAAGAGCCATGATGGCCCTTCATGCAGGCTCAGGGGCTCAAGGGTCATGATATAGTGCGGCTTTTTGGCGCCGTAATCATTCACGCTGGGAATGTTCATGGTTGCAAGGCCCGGCCAGGGGGCCACAGGCACACCGCTGGGGGGCAGGGGGGAGTTGAGCGGGCGTTGCAGCACATGGGGGTCGGGCAGGAGGGATTGCTCATCGCTCTGGCGCATGGCGTGCTCAACCAGTTCCGCGGAGTTGGCAGGGGCGGGGGGAGGTGTTTGCGCCTGTGCGGACGTGGCGTGGCAAAAGGTCGCAAAGCCCCATGTGGCCAGAGCCAGCAGTCCTGATGGTTTTATGGTCATATGGTGTTTTTCTAATGTATTTTCATGCAAAGATTTTTTGGAAAAACACATTCAAAAAAATATGTTTTCCAATTTACTCTTGCCAGTTGCGTGGTGCGGAGCATACCGCGGCCAGTAATCCTTTTAAGGTTCTGGTGAAACTGGGCTTTGCGTAACATTATTTTTTTGAAAACTTATTATAAGATAACGTGATTTAAATAACGTCTCGGTGAGCGCTGCGGGTGTGGGCATAAAAAACGCCCCGGACCTGCATCCGGGGCGTTTCCTGAATGGAAAAATCAGGCTGTCTGTTATGAAACGTGCGGCTTGCGGGCATTGGCGGACGCAACGCGCTTGCCCCACTGGACCAGCATATCCGTGCAGTCCGTGCGTTCGATCTGGCATTCAATAATGGTTGGGCCACGGTGGTTGGCCTGTGCCTTTTTAATGGCTTCTGCCAGTTCTGCGCCGGTTGTAACCGTCATGCCAAGGCCATGGCCTTCGCCAGCGTTGAACACGTTCATCAGACCGGCGTAATCCCAGTTCTTGATGTAGTTGTAAGGGCCGTCGTGAATGGCAATTTCAATGACGTAGCCACGGTTGTTCACAAGGAAGATAATAACCGGCAGTTCGTAGCGCACCATCTGGGCGACTTCCTGCGCAGTGAGCTGGAAGGAGCCATCCCCCACCATAACAATGTGTTCGCGTTCCTGCGATCCCATGGCGTTGCCAAATGAGGAGGGCACGGACCAGCCAATATGGCCCCACTGCATTTCTGTTTCCACGCGGGCATGGCGTGGCAGATGCATGCGCATGGCGTTGAACCAGGAATCCCCCGTTTCCGCCACCAGCGTGGTTTTGGATGTGAGCATGCCGTTGATCTGACGGGTCATTTCGTCATTTGTCAGGCGTGCATCCGGGGCGGCGGGCGCAATTTTGGTGGGCGTGTATTGGGTGTCACGCGCGCTGGCGGGGCGATGGGGAGCTTTTTTGGCCAGAGCGGTCAGGAATTCACGCAGGGTAAAGCCTTCAAAGGTCTGCCCGCCAACGGTTACGCGGTTGGGGTCGGCCACCAGCACGTTCTCACCCTTGGGCCATGCGGTCCAGCCAACGGTGGAGTAGTCATTGAACACGGGGGCAATGCACAGCACGGCATCGGCTTTTTCCACCAGTTCCTGCGCACCGGGGGCAGAGACTTCGCCCCAGTACAGGCCACGGAAGCTGGCGTGATCTTCGGGGAACAGCCCTTTGGCTGCGGCCATAATGGTTACGGCGCAGCCAATGCGGTCTGCCAGTGCTTCTGTTTCGCTCAGTGCATGGGCAGAGCGGGCCTTGGTGCCAACGAGCATGACGGCCCGTTCGGATTTTTCCAGCAGGGCAACTGCGGCATCCACGGCGGCGTTCAGGCTTGTGGTGTCGGGGGTCAGTTCTGCCAGCAGGGACGTAACCGGGCCGGGGCGCGCACATTCCGCGGAGGAGACGTTGCAGGCGATCTCCAGATACGCCGGTTTACGCTCACGCAGCGCGGTGCGGATGACATGGTCGATCTTGGCCGGAGCGGAGGCAGCGTCTGTAATGCTTTCGGCCGCGCAGGTTACGTGGCGCACCATTTCAAGCTGGTAGCCGTAATCCGTATTGCCCAGCGTGTGGTGCAGCACGTGGCCACTGCCGTAGTCATTGCTGTTGGGGGAGCCGGAGATCAGGATAACGGGCAGGTTTTCCGCATAGGCACCGCCAATGGCGTTCATGGCGGAAATGGCACCAACGCTAAAGGTTACCACGGCTGCGGCAGCCCCGTGCGCGCGGGCGTAGCCTTCTGCGCTAAAGCCACAGTTCAGTTCGTTACAGCAGTAGATCTGCTGCATGTCCTTGTTGAGCAGGAGCTGGTCGAGCAGGACCAGATTGTAATCCCCGGCGACCGCAAAATGATGTTTCAGGCCAATCTGAGCCAGACGGTCGGCCAGATACATTCCAACTGTATAGGTCATGGTAGATGCAAATTCCTTAAAAAATGGTCCTGCGCGCAGGGGTGTTGCATCATTTAAACGCGCGATGCCGTGGGAATGTCCAATATATGAAGCTGTTATAACCCATATGTTTCCAGTATGGCTTGGGGGCAATATGGAGGCATTTTAACGTGGGAGTATGCAAGTAAGTCTGATAATTCAAAGGTTTGCAAAACATGTAAGGACCACAGCAGGGCAGAGCATGGGAATGAGCGGGCTTTACGCACCGCGCGAGGTGCTCTGTGTCTCACCTCAACGTGATACAGGGTGGATTTATACAGTATAATTCGTATGAAAAACCGGGTCATATTCTTGTGCGTGGCAAGTCGTGATTTGTAAAATACGGAATTATTATTGACAGCATCCAAGGTCATGGAACACAGACCACCGTCTTTGCTCAGGAACGGCAGGGTGTGGGCAGCTCAAGGCGGCGCTAGCTGGCCTGCAGCCATGTGGTTCTTTGGGAACTTAGGGAATTGGGAGAATAAGGAATGGATGAACCATTCAAAACTGAGCGCCGGATAACAGGGGCCGATATATACCGGGTTCTCTTTGCATTGCTGAGTGCAGGGGTGGGGCTTGTTCTGGCTTATGGTGGCGGGCAATTGCTGGTCCTTGGTGGCTCGGCGTACTACCTGCTGGCGGGGCTGGCTTATGTGGGGCTGGCGGCCCTGTTTTTCCTGCGTAAGGGCAGTGCGCTGCCGGCCTCCATTGCCGTGTTTGCGGCAACCTGCCTGTGGGCTTTTTACGATGCCCCGCAGATTGGCTACTGGGAGCTGCTGCCCCGTCTGGTTGTGCCCGCCATACTGCTGACCCTTGGCCTGTGGCTTGCAGCCCTTTTCCCCACCGTTCGGGCGGATGCGCGGCGGTGGAGTGCATGGGGCGGTCTGGCCGTTATGGCGGGTTTGGTGGGTACGCTGGTTCTGGCGTTTTTCCCGCATGGAACACTGAGCAACCCTGATGCTCTGAGTGATGCCGCCAAGGTGGTGCAGGCTGGTGCGCCAGATGCCCCGCAGGACTGGGAGTTCTATGGCCGGAGCGCTGGCGGCACACGCTTTGCGCCGTATAGCCAGATTACCCCCGCCAATGTGAACCAGCTTAAGGTTGCGTGGGTGTACCGCACCGGCCGTCGCATAAGCGGGGGGGCTTTTGGCACGGATGAGAACACGCCCCAGCAGATCGGGAACGTGCTGTATTCCTGCACGCCAGAAAACCTGATTACCGCCATAGATGCCGATACAGGGCAGAAAATCTGGAAGTTTAACCCCAATGCCGTCACGGCCGAGCATGTAAGCTGCCGCGGCGTTGGGTATTATGACATGGATGCAGATACCAGCCTGACGCAGGAGCAGAAGGCCAGCTACACCGCACCAGACTGCCGCCAGCGTATTCTGGTATCCTCCATTGATGCACGCCTGTTTGCGCTGGATGCCCATAGCGGTGCAGTGTGTGCGGGCTTTGGCAATGCAGGGTTTGTGGACCTTAAAAAACAGATGGGTCCAACCGAAAACAGCAAACGCTATCACCCTACAGCCGCCCCCGTGGTTATGGGGCATCTGGCGGTTGTTGGCGGCTGGGTGCGTGACATCATGCCCGGCGAACCCTCAGGCGTTGTGCGGGCGTTTGATGTGCGTGATGGCTCCCTTGCCTGGGCGTGGGATGTGGGGAACCCCGATAACACGCAGGCTCCCGCCCCCGATCAGACCTACACGCTATCCACCCCCAATGTCTGGACGGTGCCGACATACGACAAGGAACTCAACCTTGTTTACCTGCCAACCGGCAACGGCCCCCCTGATTACTGGGGTGGGGACCGGAATGCTGCTAATGGCCGCTTCGGGGCTGCGGTTGTGGCCGTGGATGCCGCTACAGGGAAAACCCGCTGGGTCTCGCAACTGATACACCATGATGTGTGGGATTATGACCTGCCCTCACAGCCGGTGCTGTATGATGTGACCAATGCACAGGGGGAGAAAATCCCCTCCCTGATCCAGACGACCAAGACCGGGCATATTTTTGTGCTCGACCGGCGCACAGGCAAGCCTGTGACCGAAGTGGTGGAAACACCGGTTGCCACAGCTCCCGCGGCGCAGGGCGAACACCTTTCCCCCACCCAGCCGTTTTCTGTTGGCATGCCCACCATTGGTGCGGACCCGCTGAGCGAGAGCGCTATGTGGGGGGTGAGCACGTTTGACCAGCTTTATTGCCGGATCATGTTCAAAAGTTCGGTTTATACCGGGCCGTTTACCCCACCGGGCGAAAAACCGTACATCGAATGGCCCAGCCTGCTGGGTGGCATGAACTGGGGCGGTATCTCGGTGGATGAAAACAGCGGGCTCATGTTTGTGAATGACATGCGCATGCCGCTGCGGATGTCCTTGGTTACGCGGGAAAATGCCCGCAAGTTCAAGGTCTCCACAGACGAGGTGCCGGGGTTCATGGGCACTATCCGCCCTCAACTGGCCGGACCGTATGGCGGGGTTAAAATTGACGTTCTGCAGTCCCCGCTGGCTGTGCCGTGCAACACGCCGCCTTTTGGCACCATGACAGCCATAGACCTGCACACCAAAAAAATTGTCTGGCAGGTGCCTATGGGTACGGTGGAAGACCTTGGGCCGCTGGGCATTAAAACCCATCTGCCGGTGCCAATTGGCATGCCTACGCTGGGTGGGCCTACCTCTACTGCCTCTGGTCTGGTCTTTTTTGCCGGAACACAGGACTACTACCTGCGTGCCCTGAACTCCCGGACCGGGCAGGAAGTGTGGAAGCAGCGCCTGCCGGTAGGGGCTGTGGCCGCCCCCCTTATTTACCGCTCCCCTAAAACCGGGCGGGAATATGTGGTTATTTCCGCAGGTGGGGCCAGTCACTCACCAGATGTAGGGGATTATATTATCGCCTACGCCCTGCCAGAAGGTGCAGGTGCCGCAACGCACTAACAACTGTATGTGTTAGGCAGTAAGGGGCCTGTCCGGTTTATCATAAGCCGGACAGGCCCCTTTTTTTATGCTCTCCACGCCGGGGCAGGCGCGTGGTTATGGCAGCAGTTCTTCCACCACACTGGCCGGGCGGCAGGCTTTTGCCCCTTTGGGTGTTACCACAACAGGGCGGTTGAGCAGGGTGGGGTGCTGGGCAATGGCATCCAGAATCTGGGCGTCTGTGACTTCGGGTTTGTCCAGACCAAGCTCTGCACAGAGTTTTTCTTTTGTACGCAAAAGGTCGCGCGCTCCAAGTGTATCCTGGCGTGCAATCTCTTCAAGCTGGTCACGGCTCAGGGGTGTTTTAAGGTAAAGCACCACCTCGGGTTCTATGCCCGCATTGCGCACAAGTTCCAGCACGGAGCGGGACGTGCCGCAGGACGGATTGTGGTAAACTGTTACAGTCATGTTACATGCCTCTTTTACAAAGGCGTGATTGTTGCATGTTCTGCAAGGCTGGCAAGGGCCGACCCAGCCCGGAGCAGGCCAGCAGGGAACGCAGGGTAGGGCAGGGGGACTGCGTGCGTACATTAACCGGCTGGTGGCAAAAACCGTTCTCTGTCAGCAAAAATGTGTGGGCAGGGGTGTCTTTGGCATCCATGAACATTCCGCAGGTGCTGGGCTATGCGCGTATTGCGGGCATGCCTACGGTTACCGGGTTGTACACGGTGCTGTTCCCGCTGGTGGCGTTTGCGCTTTTTGGCTCATCCCGCCATCTGGTAGTTGCCGCAGATTCCGCCACAGCAGCCATTTTTTCCAGCGCCCTGTCGGAAATGGAGCCGGTGGGTAGTGCTGCCTATATCCATCTGGTCAGCGCTGTTGCCTTGCTTAATGCAGGGTTTTTGCTGGCGGCCCGCCTGTGCAGGCTAGGGTTTTTAGCAGATTTTCTGTCCCGCACCGTTTTGGTGGGGTTTCTGGCCGGCGTAGGTGTGCAGGTCAGCATGAGCATGCTGTATGACATGGTGGGGCTGGATGTCAGCTCGCATAATACCGTGGCCCAGTTTGTGGGGCTTGTGCAGGCGAGTGCGCACATGCACCTGCTCTCGGTCGGTATTTCCTGCGTGGCCTGTGTGATCTTGCTGTGTGGTACACGCTTTTTGCCCGGTCGGCCTGTGGCATTGGTGGTGGTGCTGGGGGCGCTGGGCTTAAGCTGGCTGTTGGGGCTGGCGCAGTATGGCGTAACGGTTCTGGGGCCTATGCAGGGTGGCTTGCCGCACTTTGCGGTTCCTGTGGTGTCCTGGCATCAGTTTTTGGCACTTCTGCCGGTTTCTGCATCATGCGTTTTTGTCATTATCGCGCAAAGTGCGGCAACATCGCACGCCTTTGCTTACAGGTTGCATGAAACTGTTGATGCCAATGCAGATATTGTTGGCCTGTGTGCCGCCAATGCAGCAGCCGGGCTAAGTGGCACCTTTACGGTTAATGGCAGCCCAACCCAGACCGCCATGGCCGTGCAGGCCGGGGGCACCAGCCAGAAGGCCCAACTTGTTTTTGCTGTCGTTACGTTATGTGTGCTGCTGTTTTTTACCGGACCACTCCAGTATCTGCCCCGCTGTATTCTGGGTTCGGTTGTGTTCTGTGTTGCCGTGGGCATGATTGATACCGTAGCCCTGAACCATATCCGGCAGGAAAGCCCCGGGGAGTTCCGGCTTGCGCTGGTGACCATGGCGACAGTGGTGAGCATTGGCGTGGAGCAGGGCATTTTTATTGCGATTGCCCTCTCCTTGTTCCGGCATGTGCGGCACAGCTACCGGCCCCATACCATGGTGCTCAAGCCGGACCCGGCAACACAGGCACTTGAGGCCGTTCCCGTAAGTGCAGGGGAGCAGACGGCGCCGGGGCTTGTGGTTTACCGGTTCTGTGCAGATCTGTTTTACGCAAACTGCTCGCTTTTTGCGGAAGATATTGACCTGCTCCTGGCCAGTGCGCCTGCGCCGGTGCGCTGCCTTGTTGTGGATTGCAGCGCGATTACAGATATTGATTATTCTGCCGCCAGTGTTGTGCGCGATGTGCTGTTCCGGCTGCACATGCAAGGTGTGCGGGTTATTTTTGGCCGGGTCGCTTCCTATGCACTGGCGGACATGGAGCGGCACCATATTGTCAGTGCTCTGGGGGAGGGGAATGTTTATGCCCAGCTTCATCAGGCCATGGCCAGTGCGGAGCAAACAGTGGCGGAGCAACCCCGGCCACAGGCCCAGCTCTAAGGCCGGTAGGTTGCGCTTTGCATCAGCTGCGGGTGCAGGCAGGCCGGTGCCGTCAGAATGGCTGGAAAGGAAGGGGCGATTCCACCCCTAGAACTGGCGGATGCTCTGCCAGATCATATAGGCGGCAACAACAAAGATCAGGCTGGCAAAAACTGTGGTCAGCCTGCCGGTAGAGCCTGCCAGCGCGCGTGATGCCTTGGTGCCAATGCTGCACCCAATGGCTCCACCCAGAATAAACAGCCCTGCCAGTTGCCAGTCCACATAACCGGAGAGCATGTAACTGATGGTGGTGCTAAACCCGAATGCCGCCACAGCCACCAGCGATGTGCCAACAGCATTAAGAATAGGCATGCTGGTGGAAGCCATAAGGCCCGGCACAATCAGAAAGCCGCCGCCAATACCAAAAAAGCCTGAAAGCAGGCCCGTGCCAAACCCGCAGCCCATGACCTTGGGCGCATTCTCCCTGTTACAGCTGGCACCCGGGCAGCCGGTATTATGGCGACCACGGATCATGAGCACGCCAACCCCGATCATGAGCAGGGCGAACAGGAGCAGCAGGTGCTTGCCATCCACAGCCTTGCCGAGGGACGCCCCCAAAAAGGCCCCGCCCACGCCGCAGAGGGCAAAAATACCTGCACACCGCCATTTTACGGTTTTGTTGCGCGCATGCTGGGCCAGTCCAACCAGCGCATTGATGGAAACAGACAGGGCACTGGTGCCAATGGCGACATGCGCGTTGGGCACCCCAACCAGATAGACCATAAGCGGCACGGCCAGAATGGACCCGCCCCCCCCGACCAGCCCAAGGGTGAACCCCACGGTTGCGCCAGAAGCAATTTCCAGCGCGATGTGTAGAAGGTGGGGTGTTAACATGGGTGCTCCGGGGTGTGCGTGGTCAGGGTGCTGGGGTGCTTACAGGCGGTTTACAGGGATTTTGATATAGCTAACCCCGTTATCTTCCGGCTCGGGCATGTGCCCCCCCCGAATATTGACCTGCACGGAGGGCATGATCAGGTTTGGCAGGTCCAGAGTGGCATCCCGCGTGGTGCGCATGGCCACAAAAGCTTCCTCGTCCACGCCATCATGCACATGAATGTTGTGTTCGCGTTCGGCCCCTACGGTTGTCTCCCACGCAAAGGTATCGCGTCCGGGGGCTTTGTAGTCATGGCACAAAAACAGGCGTGTCTGGGGGGGGAGGGTTAGCAGGCGGCGGATGGAGCGGTAGAGCATGCGGGCATCCCCACCGGGGAAGTCCGCCCGGGCGGTGCCGTAATCGGGCATGAACAGTGTGTCCCCGATAAAGGCGGCATCCCCGATAACAAAGGCCATGTCCGCCGGGGTGTGGCCGGGAACATGCAGGGCAATACAGTCCAGATTCCCCAGCTTGAACTGCTCTCCATCCTTGAACAGGTGGTTGAACTGGGAGCCATCGCGCGCAAATTCCGTGCCGGCGTTGAATATTTTCCCAAATACCTCCTGCACCCGCACAATATCCGCCCCGATGCCCAACTTGCCGCCAAGCTGCTCCTGCAACCACGGCGCGGCAGAAAGGTGGTCGGCGTGGGCGTGTGTTTCAAGCTGCCAGACCACGTTCAGGCCCTGCGCTTTAACATAATCCACAATCTGCTGGGCAGAGGTGTAATTGGTCCGGCCAGATGCGGCGTCATAATCCAGAACGCTGTCAATGACCGCAGCCTCCTTTGTTGCCGGGTCATGCACAACATGGCTTGCGGTAAAGGTGGCCGGGTCAAAAAAACTCTGCACCACAGGGCGTGTCTGTGGATGGCGGAGCATCATCAGAATCTGGGCCGTTGCTGTTGTGATGGCGGTGTCCGACATGGGAGACTCCAACTGTTTATAATTTACTGTAACAGTGTATATTTGGTTTCACTAAATATGAAACCATCTTGCGTCAAGATCAGGATTTCGCGTAAAGGAAACTGCCATGAACGATCGCATAGCAGATGCCCGCCCTTTGGTGCCCCTCTCCTCGTCCCTGAAGATCGGGGATGCCGCACCTGATTTTACGGCCCGCACCACGCAGGGGGATTTTACGCTCAGCAGTTTGCGTGGGCGGTGGGTTATTCTGTTTTCGCACCCAGCGGATTTTACGCCGGTCTGCACCAGCGAATTTATTGCCATGGCGCGGGCTGTTCCCCAGTTTGAGGCCATGGACTGCGCATTGGTCGGCCTGTCGGTGGATAGCCTGCCTGCCCATCTGGCATGGCTGGAAGCCATACGGGTGCGTTTTGGCGTCACTGTTTCCTTCCCTGTTATTGAAGACCCTTCGCTGGCCATTGCCCGTGCCTACGGTATGCTTGATCTGGATGCGCGCAATAGTGCGACCGTGCGCGCCGCGTATTTTATAGACCCCAACGGTATTGTGCGCGTGATCACATGGTACCCCCGCAACCGTTGGCCGCTCTGTGGCGGAAATGCTGCGGGTGCTGCGTGCCCTGCAACGGGTTGAGCGGGGGGATGTCATGACCCCCGAAGGCTGGACGCCGGGGGCGGATGTGGTGCTCCCCACAGGCCAGACACACGAAGATGTCATAGCTGCGGGGCCAGACTGGTTCATGAACATGAGCAAGGATACCGAGGCATGAGTGCTCTGGGGGTGGAAGAAGCCCGGCAGCTTGTGGAACGGATGAAGCTGTTTGCCCAGCCACAGCGGTTGATGATTCTGGATGCACTGCTGGAGCAGGGCTCCCTTGCCGTGGGGGAGCTGGAATCCTGCACCGGCATTGGTCAGCCTACGCTCAGCCAGCAACTCGGGGCTTTGCGGCGGGCAGAAATTGTGGTGCCAAGGCGCGAATCCCGCACAATCCATTACAGCCTTGCCAGTGAGGAGGAATCCCTGCGTGTGCGTGCCCTTATCGGGCTGCTTCGTGGGGACCGTGCTGCTCTACCTGCCCTGCGGGCCGTATCCGAACGGTATGCCGCGTCCCGCCGCACCACAGCCCAGCGGGAAGCGGAGGGAGGAGCACAGTTCGCCTTTATCCGCACACCAGATGCGCCGCGTTCGTAATACGGGCAGGGGATGAGCAGTTCTGGTGCGCTGGTGCGCTGTGGGTGGGCCGAATCCAATGCTCTGCTCCGCGCATATCATGACCAGGAATGGGGCCAACCCGTTACCGACAGCCGCGCTTTATGGGAGGCGCTGGTGCTGGAAACTTTTCAGGCCGGGTTGTCATGGAATACTGTTTTACAAAAGCGTGAGAATTTTCGGCGCACTTTTTGTGGGTTTGACCCGCACAGGGTTGCCGCGTTTACACAGGATGATCAGGCACGGCTTATGGGGGATGCAGGCATTATCCGCTCCCGCGCCAAAATTGCCGCGACTGTAGCCAATGCGCAGGCATGGCTTGCCATGCACGAACGGGGGGAGGATTTTGCCGCGTTTGCGTGGGGCATGGTGCGCGCGGCACAGGCCCATGAGCGCGGGAGCGGGCTGGAGCCACATTCCCCTTTATCCGTAACCGTTGCAAAAGCCCTTAAGCATAAAGGGTTCCGCTTTGTTGGCCCTACAACCGCGCAGGCATGGATGCAGGCGGTTGGTATGCTGGATGGGCACGAGGTCACGTGTTTTTGTTACCGGGCAGGTTCATCCACCCCCTGATCTGGCACATTGCCAATGGCGCCGGTTGCAAAGCCAAGGCTGGCAGCTGCAATAAGGGCGGCATAATACGCATCCGACTGGGCGAGCTGGGCATCCAGCAGCCCGCTTTGGGCGAGTGTTGCGGGTGTTATGGATCCAACTCCACTGCGGTAGGCTGTAAAGGCGGCGTCAAAACTGGTCTGGGCTGCGGCTTCCAGCTTGGTGGCGGCCCGGTAAGCGCTCAGCCCTGTGTGCAGGCCGTTTTCTGCCGCGACAATCTGCTTGGCGGAGTCGTCCAGCGTTTGCTCCAGAGTAACCTGTGTGCTGTCTGCCCGGTTCTGAACCTGCTTCAGCACGGCAGCACGCATCCCGCCATCAAAAATCGGGACCGAAATACCCCCCAGCACAAGGCTGCTGAAGTTGTTGGAGGACAGGTTAAGGGTTGGTGATGAATCCGACCCCGCACCGGGCACGGAGGAAAGTGCCAGATGCCCGGTTGTATAGGCCACGTTGCCGGTAACAAAAACTTTTGGCAAAAACTCGGCTTTTGCTGCCGTTACATTGCTGCGTGCCGCCTTGGCCGCGGCATAGGCGGCCAGTACATCCGGCCGTTGGGAAACGGCCGTGCGGATCATGTCATCCGTCATGCGCATGTCGTTAATGTTAAGTGGCCGCCCTGCCACGTCCTGCGTGCGTAGCTGGGTGGAGGGGGAAATACCCATGGAGGTCATGAGTTCCAGATACGTGTTTTCAATCCCGTTCTGGGCCTGAACCAGACGGAGTTCGGCCTGTGCGGTCATCTGCTGGGTCTGGGCGACATCCACAATCGTCCCTTGGCCCTGATGCAGGCGCGCCTCGGCTGCGGCCTGCACATTGCGGGCATTGCGCAGTGCCTGCTCTACCAACCCTGCACGGGCTACGGCTGCGGCATGCGTATAAAAGGCCAGTGTAACACCGTAAATGACCTTCTGGTGGGCAGCGGTAAACAGCACGTTGCTGGCGAGTTGTAATTGGGATGCGGCATCAATCATGGCTTCGCGCTTGCCAAAGTCAAACAGCAGCCATTCCATGTTCAGCGTTTGCACTTCACCATGCCCGTTATTCTGGGTGCGTGGAGTGTTGGTGTTGTTGATAATGTTGCCAGCCAGTCCGCCGTTTTCAACACTAAAGGAGTTATTGTTGTGCCGGGTACCATACCCCCCAACAATGGAGGCCGTAAGGTGGGGCACGTAGGTGGTGCGGGCAATGCCCACGGCCAATGCGGCATCGCGCGCGGCATTCCAGGCCCGGCGTGTGCTGGGGTTGTTGGACTGGGCAATATCAATGAGTTCGGGCAGCGTATAGATGTGCGAGGTGTTGATGTTGCTATCTGCCGGGCGGGGGGTAAGGGCATGGTTTGCGGGCAGTACGTAGCCGGGGGGGAGCATAAGCCCCCGGCGTCCAGCCTTGCCGGGCAGAAGCTCCCCATTGGCGGCAATGTTGGGCTGCCAGGGCATGTCTGGCCGGGCAGGAGCGCTCTCAAGCGCCTGTGTGGCACAGCCTGAAAGGCCAAGCAGAAGGCAGGGAAGGCCAAGCAGGACCGGGGGCGGGGCGCGGTGTGTCATGTCAGGGCCTGTTCCATGTCCTGTATGTGTTGCTGAACGGCCTGTTGCCGGGAGGGCAGTAGCCCATCCTCGGCTGCAATGGCGGCCTGCCGTGTTAACGTGGCGTAAATGGGCAAAAGCGGCATGCGTGCACGCATGTGTTGGGGCTCGGCTTCGGCCAGTTCCAGAGCACGCTCCGCGCTGGACAGGTCTTCCTGAACAGTGGCAGCCAGCCGGGTATGTTCGGCGGGATCGGGGGTGGTGATCTGTTTTTTCAAGGCATCAAGCAAACTGCTAAAGCGCTGGGCAATGGGGCCGTATGCGCTGGAGGGCCAGAAAGTGACAAAAACGGCGTAGGTTATAAAATTGCCAAGCAGAATACCGATAATACGGTCGCGGGCCGTGGTCATATCTGTTGTGGGGCCGTAGCCTTTAAGGTCGCTCAGAAAAAAGGCAAGGCCAATCTGGAAGCCTGCATAGGCTATGCGCTCATCCCCATTTTTGACCCATGAGGCAAAAAGGGACACAACAAAAATCAACAGTAGAAAAGCCGCAATATTATAAAGATGGGGCATGACAAAAATAATGGAGGCAATGCCAATGGCTCCTCCAACCAGTGCCCCGCTAATACGCAGCCGCAGCTTTGTTGTCATTTCCCCCACGGTTGGCAGGGCAACAATAAAACAGGTGATGATACAGGTGTGGATGCCCGGCCAGCTGAGGATGATAAAGATAAAATAGCTGATCAGCACAGCCACCGTGCCTTTGACGGCAAAGCGCACGTGTTCGGGGTTGCTGAAGGCATCTGGGGTAAAAAAGCCCGATTTTGGCTCAGGCACGGGTGTGTTCTGTGCCGCGGGAAGGACCGGCTCAGTAAAACCATGCAGCACATTGGCCAGTTGGGCCAGTGCGGGCGCATGGTCTGGTGCGTTGAGGCGAGGAATATCCTGCGGGTAGCCATTATGCGAAAAAATTTCCGCCATATCGCGCAGGGTTTGTGAAAATTCCAGAGTGTCTGGCTGTTCTTCCCCATCCCGGAAGGCCGTGTGGGCCAACGCAAGGGCCGCAACACTGGAGTAGGCGGACTGCTCCAGATGGGCAAGCGGGTCCTTGTGCAGAATCTTCTCCAGCTTTGCCATTTTTAGCAGTTTGAGCATGCCGCTGGCTCCCTGGCGCAATGTGGCGCGGGCGTAGTCCAGCTGGTAGCTGTCTGGCTGTTCGAGCAAAGTGGCGCATAGGCGCAGGCGTGCGGCAATTTCACGCATCATCAGCGTTGCGGGGGAGGGGCATATGAGCGGGCCGCACACAATCATCACCGCGCCGGGAACCAGAATGAACAGGTCGGCATAAAGCAGGGCGCGGGTTGCAATTTCCCCAATCGGGACCTGGTCGGCAACAACCAGGGCAAAGACAACAATCAGACCCAGAAGATAGGCAACAGGCTTGAGCTTGCTGGCTGATCCCAGAAAAAAGAAGCAGAAGGACAGCAGCATGATCGCCACGACCTGACCAAACGGATGGTCCAGTGTCAGGTGGATCAGCACAAAAAGCAGTGCCAGAATGGCCACGATCAGAAGGTTGACCGCAACACCTGCCAGCATGTTGGTCGTGCGGTCTTTTTGCCAGATAGCCATGGTGCACAGGGCAGGCACGGCCACATCGGGGATCTGCCAGATCTCACCAATCAGCACGACCATGGTGCAGGCGGCGGCCATGCGCAGGCTGTGGCCGCCACGGCCCGGCAGGGGCGCGCGGATCAGCCACCATATCCGGGCCAGAGTGCTTTTGCCTGTGTCAGTCGCAGGCGGCGCCATGGCGTATTTCCACTGTGGCTGTGGCTCCAAGCCGCAGCTGTTGCGGGTTGGCCTGTTCCAGCCTGATCCGAACAGGAAAACGCTGGGCCACATGCACCCAGTCCATCTCCCGCGGGACAAAAGGCAAAGTGCGGCTCAAACCTGCGGAATCAGCGGAAAATACTCCCCAGCCAATGCTTTCCACATGGCCGCGTATGGGGGTGTTCCTGTTAATCATGGAGTAAACCGTGGCGCAGTCGCCCGGGTGAATGGCATGGAGCGTGCCTTCGCGCATGTTGGCGGTAACAAACCAACCGTCATTGGCGATGAGCGTAAACAGAACCTGCGAGGGAATAAGCACTTACCCCGGAATAACCCGCAGGCTGGTCACATAACCATCTGCAGGGGCCGTAACGGTGGTCTGGCGCAGGGCGTACCGGGCTTGGGCCAGAGTAGCCTCGGCTACTTGCCGGGCAGCAATGGAGCTGTTCAGGTCCCCAACAGCAACCTGTGCTGCTGTGGCCTGCAGGTGGCTCTGGTCCAGAGTAATGCCCGAATCATGCAGGGCAACCTGAGCCTGATCATATTGCTGCCACGGAATATAGGATTTGCTGGCCAGTGGGCGCAGGCGCTCCACGGTGCGGGCGGCAAGGTCATGGTTGGTTTTGGCCCGCGCGGCCTGATTTTTGGCAATGTCGGCATTGGCAGCTTCCACGGCAACCAGACGCTGCTGCTGCTCTACCCCTGCCTGTGTTAGCGCCAGCCCGGCTGTGGCCTGCTGCACCGCCAGATTATAGGGTTCGGGGTCCAGCTGATAAAGCACATCCCCTTTCTTGACCGACTGGTTGACATGCACATTCAAAGCCTGCAACCGCCCACCAACAGTGGAGGCAATATGCACCAGCTCGGCATCTACCGTTCCGCTATCGGTGGAAGGGTAGGATTCATCCTGCCCCAGAACGTAGTAGCCAAGCGCAGAGGCCGCCGCAATGCAGAGCACAGCTACAGCAAGGCCAATAGGGTTGCGGTTGGAAAGGGATATTTTTTTCATGCGTTACGGCCCAAATGCCAAAAGCCAGAACAGCAGGCCCGTTATGGTGCCAAGCGAGACATAGGTGAACAGCCGCAGGCGGAGCAGGGCGTCAATATCCGTGGCAAGGAACAGCACGCGCAAACCCACTGCCACCAGAATGCCCAGCAGGCCGCAGAGCATCCAGCTGGGGAAGTAGGCCCCAGCCAGTGGAAAAGACGGGGCGCCCGCAACCTTACAGCCCGCCAGAGGCAGAAGCAGAACAGGTATGGCGCGCTGGAGGGGACGGTAGCGCATGGTTGTGGCATTAGGACGTGAACATGCTTTTACTGTCAAGAAAATGCAGTCATTATTGGTATTTATGTGCCATTTTTCGGATAAGATATAATTGTTAACATTACACTAACCCACACCAACACCGTAGAGGCAAAGTAATGACTCAGAATGTCATACAGCAGCGCGTGGAGCTTGCACGCAAGGGGGCCTACCCCAAGGTTATCGGCCGTATGGCATCCGGCTGGCTGGTGGTGGCCGATACGCAGCCGGTGGAAGGATACTGCATTTTGCTGGCAGACCCTGCCGTGCCCAGTGTGAATGACCTGCAAGGCCAGCAACGGCTGGACTACCTGCAGGATGTTGTGCGGGTGGGGGATGCGTTGCTTGAGGTGACAGGGGCTGCGCGCATTAATTACGAAACATGGTGTAATCAGGCGCCATCGCTGCATACCCATATTGTGCCGCGCTATGTAACGGAACCGCAGGCCCAGCGATTACTGCCTTTATGCGTGGCGTATAATATTGCGCAGGCGCGGGAGTTCAATCTGGCAGAAGATGCAGCATTCATGCAAAAAATGCGCAATGTTTTGGGGATTGGTCCCGTAAAGGAGAACACCGTGTCTGGCGGATTGACATTATATGGCATTAAAAACTGCGATACCGTGCGCAAAGCCCGCAACTGGCTGGAAGAGCATGACGTTGCGTATATCTTCCATGACTACAAACTGGCCGGTGTTACCGCGCAACAGCTGGAAGCATGGGCCGCACAGGTAGGGTGGGAAAAACTGCTGAACAAAGCCGGCACAACGTTCAGAAAACTGCCTGATGCCGATAAAGCTGATTTGACCGAAAAGCGGGCCATAGCCTTTATGGTCGCCCATCCAACACTGATCAAACGCCCGGTGCTTGAAACGCCGCAGGGTTTGCAGGTGGGCTTTAAGCCGGAGCTTTACGCTGCGGCGTTGGGTAAAAACTAAACAGGTAAAAGCAGGCTGTTGCCCGGCTCGTTATAAGCCGGGCAGCAGGGCAATTTTTATTCCTGCTCAGGAGCAGAGGCGGAGTTGAGCTGGATGTAACGCTCAACGCCAATCTGCTTGATCAGGTCGAACTGGCGATCAATGAAGTCTTCATGTTCTTCTTCATTGGACAGGATCTTCAGCAGCAGGTCGCGCGATACGAAGTCACGCACGCTTTCGCAGTACGCAATGCCTTCGCGCAGGTCGCTCATGGCTTTTTCTTCCAGCTTCATGTCGCATTCAAGGATTTCCTTGACGTCCTGACCGATCAGAATCGTGTTCAGGCGCTGCACGTTGGGCAGGCCGCCCAGGTACAGAATGCGTTCGATCAGCCAGTCAGCGTGACGCATTTCCTCAATGGATTCTTCGTATTCTTTTTTGCCCAGCAGGGTCACGCCCCAGTGGCGCAGGGTGCGGGCATGCAGAAAATACTGGTTGATGGCGGTCAGCTCGTTGGTGAGCTGGATGTTCAGGTGTTCAATAACTTTAGGGTCTTTGACCATGGTGGCTTACTCTCGATTACAAAAGGAACTGAAGCGGACCATAATATAAAACGCAACCACTCGCAAACAAAAAAATGTTCAAAATCAAGTGCTTTTGGAAAAATAATTATCACTTGCAACAAACTTACTTCTAAATGCGAGCGATATGCATGTATTGCTGTTGTTTTTATTTATTCGCAAGTGCGAGCGGGAGAGATTCCCGTATTTCATTAGAGTAATTCGCATCTGGCGCAGCATTTGCAGGGCGCTTTATTCGGCTGAGTTCGTGGAGTGTTGCAAAATCATAGTGTGTGTTCAGCAGCCCCAGATCATAGGCAAGGGAGGCTGTGTACCCGCTCAGCAGTACCCGCCAGTCCAGCCGGTAACGGGTGCGGGCATTGGCACGGGCCAGAATTTCGGTCGTGCAGTTGTCCATAAGCGTATTGTACCACCGTGGGGTGGTGGTCAGTTTGTGTATTTCCGTCAGGTAGTTTTTAAAAACGGCTTCTCGGGTCTGGGCAGAAAGTTCCAGCCGGTAAAGATACACACGTTCCTTGCGTATATCCGTGCGTACACCAATCAGGTCGCGTTCATCGGCGGTAACGTAGGTCAGTTCATAATGATGGAAAAAACCGGCGATGGTGGAATAGGAAAACTTTTTCTGGCGGCGTGTTTCAATGGAAACGGCAAGGTGCCGGCCATCATCAAACCCGAAGGACAGGAACACATGGGCAATGCTGTCCCCCGCCCAGTAAGACGTTATCAGGTCTATGGTGGCAAGGTGGTCCAGATCAAAGTCCGCGTTGTAATAGTGTGGGGTATAATCGGTTTCGGTTTTATAGGTAAAATCACGGATATTGCGCACATGGACTGTGCGACCATCCTGTATGGCATCGGCCAGCACGGCATATTCCCCAGCCCATTCGCGGTTATTGCTGGGGAGGTTGGTGCAGAACCATATGGCAAAGCACGCACAAAGCCCGCACAGGGCTGCAATGCGGCGTATGGGCTGGCGGATACAGGATGTTGCCACAAACAGCAGCCCGCACAGGCCGGTTGCCCCAAGGCGCAGCAGGTCGGGCTCAAGCGTGGAATAGTAAAGGGCCGCACAGGCATAGACTGCAAAAAGCAGGGTTATTGCAGTCAGTTTCCAGTGTCTTGTGTGGCGGCTGCGGTGTTTGCGCATGATCACGGCTTTGCCCATGTAGTGGGGATGACGTAATCCCCACCAATACGCATGATGTTGGTGTGGTTCATATCCCCCTTAACGTGCAGGTCGGGTATGGTGGCTGCTAACTGTTGCAGCAGAATACGGCGTACTTCGGCAATGGTGATCGGGTTGGCCTGTGTGGAGTGGCCCGAGTTGCGCACAACCAGTTCGCTCTGCACCCGTGGGTCATGCGCACTGGCATAAGCCACCACACCATCATCCGCATTTTCCAGAGCCCCGTTGCCCAGCACGGGAATAATGGAGTGGCTCTGCACATCCGGCACAACAGGAACAGTCGCCAGCGCCTGTATGAACGCACTGCGGGGAGACATGCCATAAACACTGCCAAAACGGCTGGGGCTCATATCCACCTTGAGCGCACCGGTGTTGCCCTCAAGGACCTGCTGGGTCACTTCCGTAATGGCTGCGGGAAAAGTGACCATCCGTCCTATAAGGTGCGCAATGGAAAAGTCGGCCAGATAACTGCCATGTTGTGGCGTGGAGATAAACACAACACTTTTGACTTCAGGCATGGGGGTAGGGAAAAGGGCCTGTTCCAGAAACTGCCGTACATTGGGTGAAAGGTGGAGGCTGGAGAGCGCGCGGTGGGTCAGCCCGTTCCACAGGGCATCATGCGGGTCAATTGCCAGCATTTTTGCCAAAAGCCCGCCCTGGCTGTGCCCGATCAGAGTAATCTGCCCTAGTGCCGGGTCTGCCTGCGTACCACCAAGGTCATGGATGGTGCGGTTCAGGGCATCGCGGAGTTGCAGGGCGGAGTAGGGGATAGGGTTGCCCGTGGCGTAGGAGAAAAACCAGAACTCATAATGTGCGCGTATCTGCGGGTCTTCCAGCAGGTCATTGACCATATCCGCCCAGCGTCCGGGGCTGGAGGCCGTGCCATGCACCAGCACAACGGGCATATGGCCATACTGGTGCGGTTCTATGGCAATAAGCTGGGCACGTTTGTTAAAGAGATTGCCATCCAGAAAACCCTTGTATTCCACGGACCAGTCAACCGCGTTGCTCAGGCTGATCGCGCGGGAGGCGGTCTGGTCATATTGTAGGGGAATAACACCGTCTGTGGTTGGCAGGCTGCTTGTTGTGTCAATGGTTGCCAGTGTCAGGCGCGCATCAATATGGTTTGTAAAAATCTGCTCGCGTGGGTTGGGGATTTCCAGCAGCAGGTTAACGGGAATACGCAGCTTGTCGGTAATGGAGAAGGAAATCTGGCTGTTTGCTGGTGGGTGGGGTACTGCTGCCAGAGGCACCCCCAGCCCCGCCCTGCGATAGATGTTTTTTATCCCCCGCACCGAAAGGCGCGCTGTGGGGCGGAAGTCGGTCAGCGTATAGCCGTACCATTCCTTCTGCGCGGGGGTGGTGGACAGGTCCAGCGTGCCAAAGGGGAGCGTCCAGCGTTGTGGTGCCACCTCCACAGGGTTACCCAGAGCTTCGGTCAGGCCAAACATGTAAAGATCACACGCCTGGCGGAAATGTACGTCATATGGGTTGGGTTTTGCGTTATCCGGCCCGTTGGGGTTCAGGTAGGCATAGGCGTACAGGGCTGCCGCCATAAAGGCCGCACGGTCCGTGTTCTGGCGACCCAGCAGGTAGTTCAGCTCCGCAAGGGCAAAAAGCTGGTCCTGCAGGTCGGGGGTGTAAAACTGCGCCTGTGTGCTGGCGCGCAGGATGGCCAGTGCCTGTTCGGGATTTTTCTTCCATATGGCCAACAGGTTCTGGCGCTCAAGCACAATACGGGTGGTGTTGCTCAGCTGCTGCCCGCTCAGTGTGCTCTGGCTGCGTTCCTTGTAGCTGTCTGTCAGGCTCAGGCGCTGCACGGTAATGGGGGCCGCACAGCCTGAAACGGCCAGACAGACCGCGACCCACGAAAAACGGGAACACAGAGCGCTGGATAAAGTGCTGGAAAAAGCGGGCATCCGATTCTCGGTTTTAAATCGCGGTAAAATAATGCCTGATGGTGTAGGGTGTCTGCGGCATGCTGGCAAATCCTGAACAGTCATGGCCCAGTGCGGGAAAGGTTTGTGGGTTGAAGCTGCTTTGCTGTGCGTCTGCACTACCCGGTGTTGTGCGCAAGGGTGTGCTGCCTGATGGGGCTGAACAGGTTGCGCATGGCTATACCCCCCAGACAGCCGCAGCTTATCTACCGTCCGTGAGCCAGTTAACGGTATTTTATGCCCCGGATGTGGCCGTGCCGGATGGGCAAGGGCAGATCCTGCGGCCACAGGATGCCCTGCGGGACCGGGATTACGGAACATGGGCGGGCACAGGCCTTCAGGCTCTGGACCCTGTGCAGCAGCATGCCTTTTTAACCGATGCGACTTTTGCCCCACCAGCAGGGGAAAGCTTTGCCGCGTTTTACCACAGAACGGCCCTTTGGCTGGATGATATAAGCCAGACCCTGCCCGCAGCCGTTGTGCTGGCGCGGCCTGCTGTGGTGCGCAACCTGCTGTTGCGGGTTTTGTATCAGGGGGAAGGGGCTGTGGGTCTGGCCCATGCTGCACGGGTTGATGTACCGCCCCTGAGTTACAGCCTGATCAGCTGCCATGCGGGTCAGTGGCGTTTGGGTCTGCTGGGAGTGCCGGCGGAAGGGGCGTGAGCCTGTTTTTTTGCTCGCGGCAAAGCGCGCATGCCGCTATAGCCTGCCCCTGTTAGTCGAAGGTTCCGCGCGAGCGGATGAAAAGGGAACACCGTAAGCTTCGCCAGAAGTCAGTCGGAGACTGTACCCGCAACTGTAGGCAGTAGCTTACATCCGTTGCCCCGGAGGGGGCGGCCACTGGTGCATAACCGGGAAGGCAGGGTGTGTCGCGTATCTGCAAGTCAGGAGACCTGCCTTCGTCTTGCAAACCATGTCACCGGGCGGGACTGACCGGGGGCTGAGATGTCTGATGTCATGCTATTTACTGCCGGGTTCTTATCCGCCTGCTTCCTCCTGCTCCGCGCATATTGCGGGTGGAGTGGGGTTGCTGCACCCTTTGCTGCGGCATCTGCTGCGCGTTGCGCCGAACAGGGCGGAGGTTCTGGCCCTGTTCAGAGAGTCCCCTCAGCTGGCCGAAGAGGCCGCCTTGCAACAGGCCGGAGGGCAGATGCTGGGGATGTTTATGCCAGAACAGCCTTTACCTTACCGTGCCAGAGCCTTGCAGCTTGAGACCCTCTTCCGCGGCATGCTGGAGCACGCACTAAGTCTGGCCATAAAGGCCCGTTGTGCCCCCGAGCAGGAGCGAGAGGAAAAGGCCGAAAACCCCTCAGCTCATGCCATGCTCATGGCCTATGTTGCGGCCCAGCACGTTGTGGGCGCGCGCCACATGGCTATGGAGTTATATAACCGCAGATAGCGTTAGAGTGATCACAGGTATTTTTTTGCCTGTTGGCTTGGACTTTTTGTGGCTTTTGTTCTTTTTTAGCACCCAGCACGCACCACCCTATGGGCTGAACCGGCCATAGGGTGGTGCGTGTTGCTCAATGCACTGTGCAGGACCTGGCCATGCCCCATGCTTTTTTGCCTTTACTGACCTTTGCCGCCGCGTGGGGTGTTCTGGTGCTCACACCGGGGACAGAAACGGCCCTTGTTATCCGTCTGGGCATGAATGTGAGCCGCAAGGCGGCCCTTGGGGCAGCGCTGGGCACCGGCACAGGGCTTGCCATATGGGGAGCAGGCACAGCGTTTGGGGTAAGCGCTTTGGTTGCGGCCTCTCCCACACTGTATCTGGCGCTGGAATGGGCCGGGGCGCTTTATCTGGCTTATCTGGGGGTGCGCCTGCTTATGCCTTCTGCCGGGGCGCATGATCAGGCGCGGGCAGATGCTCAGGCACGGTCTGTTGGCGGTATGGGGGCTGGCTACCAGCGTGGGCTGTTGACCACATGCCTTAACCCACTTGTTGGTGTGTTCGACCTGACCGCCTTTGCCCAGTTTATTCCCGCAGGTGTACACCGGGTCAGCTATTCCCTTCTGCTGGCGGGGGTGCAGGTGGTTATGGCTGTGGCATGGTATGCGGTTCTGGCCTGTCTGGCGTTTTCGCTCGGTCGTGTTCTGTCCAGCCCCAGAGTGGTGCGTGCGCTGGATGTGCTTACGGGGGTGGTGTTCCTCTTTTTTGCATTCAGGCTGGTCATGAGCGGTATTCCATCCTGAAGCATGATGGCCAGAAAAGTCAGGCGTTCTGCCAAGGTGCTGTTATGCTGCGTACCATAAGGCGGGCGGAGTATGGTCAGCCCCTTGGGTAGTGGGAATGCGGCATGAGCAAAACGCCAAGGCTTATCCAGTCCATAGAGCGGTCCGCAGCTATTCTGGAAATTATAGCCCAGCAGGGTGGTGGTGCACGTTTGCAGCAGATTGCCAGTATTTCAGGCATAGGCAAAACAACGGTGCACAATATTCTGCAAACGCTGGACCATTTGGGATACGTCCAGCGCAGGGCAGGGGATATGCGTTACCATCTGGGCGGGCGCATACTCAACCTCGCCCGTATTGCGGGGGATGATAACAGCGTGCGGGCCCGTCTGCGCCCGGTGCTGGAAGCCGTTGCCCATAAAAGTGGTGGCACGGCATGGCTGGCCGTGCCTAGCGGGGACCAGGCCGCGTATCTGGATATTGTCGATCCCAATGGGCTTTGTGCCGGTTGGCCCAGGGTGCCAGTGCGGGAAAACCTGGAAGGTTCAGCCGTTGGGTGGGTATTCTTGGCCTGTGTGCCCGGTCTGGGCAAGCGGGTGCTGGCAACTCGTGCCAATGCGCTGGATGCAGATGTACTGAGCCGTATAGAAGATGTGCGGATCAAAGGATATGCGCTGGACTTGGAGGCCTACAGGCCGGGGCTGAACGGTGTTGCCATTCCATGGCGGATAAATGGGGAGGTCAGGGCAAGCCTGTGCCTGACCGGCCCTCCTGCGCAGTTTCCGCAGCACCGCCTGATCAGGCTTGCGTGGATGATGATGCGCTCACTTGAGCAGCTTGATGTTCAACAATATTGAATAAATAAACTTTTCCCTGTTTTTCCGGTTCCCTTATCTGCCCGTGTGGCTAACGTACCTGCCTTTGCACAAAAGGAATGTACGAGTCATGAACGCAACACTTGCAACCGCCATGCTGGATGCCGCCCATGCCGAGGCACGGCGGATGGGTGTAACTGTCTGCATTTCCATTCTGGACGCGGCAGCATGGCCTGTTGCCTTCCTGCGTATGGAAGGCGTTATTCTGGGGGCGGTTGATGTGGCCAGCAAAAAGGCCCGCACGGCGGTTCTGTTCCAGATGGACAGCGCAGATTTTGCAAAAATTGGTCATCCCGACGGTCGTGCCTATACGCTGGAAAACACCAATGGCGGTATGACCAGCTTTGGCGGCGGTCTGGTGCTGAAGGCTGCAGATGGCAAGGTGCTGGGCGCCATTGGTGTTTCAGGCGCAAGCACGGAAGAAGATATTGCCATTGCCCGTGTGGCTGCAAAAACCCTTTCGGCCTGATGGGTTTCTGGCACAGAGCAAAACCATGACAGAACAGACCACTCCCCCAGTAGGCAGCATGGCCCCAATGGCCCCACCAGCGGGTAGAGCTGCGGCACTCCTTGTCCTGACCTTTGGCGCATTTGTCGTTGGCACTGGTGAATTTGCCATTATGGGAATGCTGCCCGAATTTGCAGCATCCCTGCACCTGTCCACGGCTGATGCGGGCTACGCCATTACAGCCTACGCGCTTGGGGTTGTTATTGGTGCGCCGCTCATTACCATTCTGGGTGCGCGCCTGTCGCGGCGGGAACTGCTGCTTGTGCTGCTGTTACTGTTTGTTTTTGGTAATCTGCTTAGTGTTGCCATGCCCACGCCGGGGCTGGTCGAGGTGGCGCGGTTTATTACCGGATTGCCTCATGGTGCCATTTTTGGCGTATCGGCTCTGGTTGCGGCATCCATGGTGGAGCGTGCACGCCGGGGTTGGGCGGTTGGGCGTGTTTTGTCCGGCATTGCAATTTCTACTCTGGTCGGGGCACCGTTTTCCACTTTTGCAGCCAATCATTTTGGCTGGCGCATTGCGTACCTGATTATTGGCCTGTTCGGGCTTTTAACCTTTGCCGGGGTGTGGCGTTTTATTCCGGCGGATACACCAAACCGTGCCAATTCTCCGCTCAGGGAGGTTACGGCACTGGGTAATACACAGGTGCTGCTTACATTGCTGACCGCAGCAATTGGCTTTGGTGGCATGTTTGCAATTTACACGTACCTGACAAGTGTTTTGCAAAATGTTACGCACGTGCCCGAATGGCAGGTCATGCTGTATATGGTGGTCTGGGGTGTGGGTATGCTGGCAGGTGCCAATATCGGGGCGTGGCTGGTGGACCGTAACATCAATCTGGCAGCTATTTTTGCGCTGGCCGGCAGTGCGGTCGCCATGCTGGTTTTTTCAGTACTTTTACACAGCAATCTTGCGTTGATGCTTGATGTATTTCTGATCCCGGCCTGCGTAAACGCGCTCGGCCCCGCCTTGCAGACACGGTTGATGGATTTTGCAGGCGATGCGCAAACTCTGGCTGCCTCCCTTAATCATTCTGCATTTAACATTGCCAATGCGCTGGGGGCGTCGCTGGGGAGCGTCTTGCTGGGGCAGCAGTTTGGGTATGCTGCACTGGGTGTGGGTGGGGCGCTGCTTTCTGCTGGTGGGCTGCTGGTTTATCTGCTGGCTCTTTTCATTCTCAAAAAAAGCGGGGTGCCGGAAGAACGCCAGCCCATAACATAATGAGTTCATAGCCTTAAAAAGCCCCTTGCCCGGCAAGGGGTTTTTTATTGCCTGCCAATAGGGCCATAGCAGACGCTACCCAGCACTTGTATGGTGCTATGTGCAGCATAATTCAGCAATGTGTGGGAAAATAACAACGCGCTTGATACCAGATGGTATCCCGTACGGGATTCGAACCCGTGTTGCCGCCGTGAAAGGGCAGTGTCCTAGGCCTCTAGACGAACGGGACAGAGGCGTTGTTGAGCCGCTGTTTAGAGTGGAATGTACGGAGCGTCAAGCAACTAAATGACATTTGTGCATTTTTTTTTGAACGAGAGGCCAATGCTCTGGCATTCTCCCATGTGGGGGCGCTGTTCCATACCGGGTTGGGGCTGCCTTATAACCCAAGTAGGGTCAGTTCCTTTTGCAGTGCGGGGGGGAGGTCGTCATGCCGCGCGCTGCTGCTCAGGTCGGGCGGTGCGTCAGCCGGGTTCAGGTACCGCCAGCCCTGAAAAGGGCGCAGGGCGCGGGCTTCCACCCGGATGATGGTGGGGTCGATAAAAAGCAATGTGCCATTTGTGCCATCGGCCCGTGTTTCGGGCTGAATGTCCACAAGGCGCTGGCGGCACAGGATAAGCCCCGCAATAACCCGGTAAAGTGACCCACCCTGGAGCAGTGCTGCCGCCTGCTTGGGAAAAGTCCGTGTGTGCACAACAGGCAGCATTGTGCCGCTGCCGGGGTGGCGGCGCTGGTTGGCGGGTAAACGCTGGCGCTCCGCCAGCTCATCCAGCGAGGAAACACCAACAACAAGTTTGATCAGGTTTATCATGTCCCTCACATGGTGGTGGTCAGGTATGGAACACCCTGCCGGAGTTAGAGCACAAGAGCTGCCAGAAGGGCCTCAAGCCGCAGCCTGCCTTCTGCTGTGGCGCGGAGTGTCTGGTCGTCGCGTATCAGGTAGCCTTCGTGCAGTGCCTGCGCCAGAATGGTCTGATCCACGGCGTTGTCCAGCGTCATGCCAGTGCGGGCTGCAAAACGGGCCAGATGAATACCCTCATGCACACGCAGGCCCATCAGCAGCATTTCCTGCGCACGGTCATGGGGTGTGAGGTCTTCTTCCGATGTCTGGCCGGTGCCTGTGTGTTCCACCCGTTCGGCCCAAGGTTCGGGCGCGCGGTGGCGGCGTGTGGCCTTGAGCGCACTGCCAAAGCTCAGGCGGCCATGTGCTCCCGGCCCAATGCCCAGATAATCCCCATACCGCCAGTAGGTCAGGTTGTGCTGGCTCTCGCTGCCGGGGCGCGCGTAGTTGGACACTTCATACGCCGCCATGCCGTGGGCCTGTGTGAGTTCGGCCGTGGTTTCGTACAGGGCGGCGGCTGTATCACTGTCGGGCAGGGTGAACGCGCCTTGGCGGTAGAGGGCTTCAAATCGCGTGCCCGGCTCGATTGTGAGCTGGTAGAGGGAGAGGTGGTCATCCGCCAGTTGCAGGGCTGTGGCCAGTTCCTGCCGCCATGCGGCAATGCTCTGTTCTGGCCGGGCGTAGATCAGGTCAAATGTCAGGCGGGGGAACAGGCTGCGTGCTGTCTCCAGCGCCGCGCGGGCCTGTGCCGCGGAATGTTCCCGGCCCAGAAAGGCAAGAGCCCGGTCCTCCAGCGCCTGAATACCAAGGGAGACGCGGTTGACACCTGCCTGACGGAACTGGTGTAGCCGCCCGGCTTCCACGCTGGTCGGGTTGGCTTCCAGCGTGATCTCCATGTCCGGAGCCGCGTCAAACAGGGTGCGGGCATCTTCTATCAGGGCTGCCACGGTTTCTGGCGCCATGAGCGAGGGTGTGCCGCCGCCAAAGAAGATGGATGTCAGCTTCCGGCGGCCCAGCCGTGCGGCGTCGTGTGCCAGTTCGGCCCGGAGTGCCTTGGCAAACCGGGCCTGCGGAATATGCTCGCGTACATGGGAGTTGAAGTCACAGTACGGGCATTTGGCCAGACAGAACGGCCAGTGGATGTAAAGGGCGAGTGGTTCGTGCTGCACGCGCTCAGATGGCTACCTTTACGCCCAGTTCCACCACGCGGTCGGGCGGAATACGGAAGAACTCCATGCTCGAAGTCGAGTTACGCAGCATGAACAGGAAGATGGACATCCGCCACCGCGACATGCGCGGCACCGAGGAACGTGTGACCAGTTCGCGCGATGTGAAGTACGAGGCCTGAAGGGCATCAAAGTCCACATCATTGGCTTTGAGTTCTTCCAGCGCGCGGGGGATGTTGGGCATTTCCATAAAGCCGTAGCGCAGGATGACCCGGTACACATCCGGTGCCAGTTCTTCCACCGTTACGCGGTGGCCACGTTCGGCTTCCGGCTGGTCAAGGTTCTGCACGGTTACAAACAGCACGTGGTCATGCAGGATCTTGTTGTGGCGCAGGTTATGCAGCAGGCAGGGGGGCACAAAGTCGGGCGTGCTGGTCATGAATACGGCCATGCCCGGTACGCGGATAATGGTGCGCGACTGGGGCAGACGGGCAATAAAGGAGCCCATGGGCAGGCTGTCCTGCCGCTGGCGGGCAATAATAAGGCCGCGGCCCTTTTTCCATGTCGTCATCATCAGTGTCAGCACGCAGCCGAGCATTACGGGTACCCACCCGCCATCAGGGATTTTGAGCGCATTGGCGGTAAAGAACGTGCCATCGAGCAGCAAAAAGCCACCAAACACCATGCCAACCTGCCATGCGGGCCAGTTGAAGTGCTTGCGAAAGACCGCAATGGCCAGAATGGAGGTGCATATAAACGTGCCCGTAACCGCAATGCCGTAAGCCGAGGCCAGAGCATCCGAACTGCGGAAGGCCAGCACCAGCAGCACGGCACCCACAGCAAGGAAGCGGTTGAAGTCGGGCAGGTAGATCTGGCCTTCTTCTTCCGCATTGGTGTGGGTAATGCGCAGACGCGGCATGTAACCGAGCTGAATAAGCTGGCGGCAGAGCGAGAACCCGCCCGAAATCCCGGCCTGGCTTGCAATAACCGTTGCCAGTGTGGACAGCACCACCATTGGCCCCTGCATCCAGTGCGGGCATAGCAGGAAGAACGGGTTAGCCAGCGCCTTGGGGTCTGCAATAACCAGTGCGGCCTGCCCAAAATAGTTCAGCACCAGCATGGGCAGCACAAAAAACAGCCATGCGTAGCGGATGGGAGCGCGGCCAAAATGCCCCATATCCGCATACAGCGCCTCTGCCCCGGTTACGCACAGCACAACCGCCCCAAGGGCCAGAAAGGAGAGTTTGCCGTGGTAAAACACGAACTCCAGCGCATAGGTGGGGGAGAGGGAGAGCAGAATATGCGGGTGGTGCATGATCTCGATAACGCCGAGCGTACCCAGCGTACCAAACCAGAGCAGCATGACCGGGCCAAATATGGTGCCCACCCGGCCTGTACCCACCCATTGCACGCTAAACAGGCTGATAATGACCAGTATGGCAACCGGGATAACCACCTCGTGTGCTGCGGGAATACTGACTTCCACCCCTTCGATGGCTGAAAGCACGGAAATGGCGGGGGTAATAATGCCATCCCCAAAAAACAGACAGGTGCCAATAATCCCGACCATGCCAAGCACCAGCCGCGTTCGCGTGCTGGTGGTCACGCGTTGGGCCAGGGACATGATCGCCAGAATACCGCCCTCGCCATTATGGTCTGCCCGCATGATGAGCAGCACATATTTAACGGTCACGATCAGGATCAGGGTCCAGAAGATAAGGCTGGCAACCCCCATGATTTCCCACGGTTCCACCTTGTGGTGGTCAGAAATGACCTCCACCGTGGACCGAAAGGCGTAAAGCGGGCTTGTGCCGATATCACCATAAACAACACCCAGCACGCTCAGCAGGGCAGCAAAGCCTACGGGTGCCATGGCATGTTGTGGTTGATCCGCGTCGAACTCGGCAATCCGCCGTGGTTCTGGTGCTCCGGTGGTCTGGGGCGTCTCGCCCGGAGCCGGGGCGGAACCTTTGGGCGTTGTACTGTCGGCGTCGGTCATGGCATTTCTGGCTCCGCGTCAGGGGCTGAAGAAGAAAAAAGAAATTCTAGGATGCCCTGCATAAAGTGCGCAGAGTGCCAGAGGCAAGGCATACCGGCTACCATTATTGAGAATGGGCCGTTCAGGCTAGTGCCGGGCGTGGGCCAAATATGGCGCTGCCAACCCGTACAAGGGTGGCACCGTGCGCAATGGCCTGCTCAAAATCGGCCGACATGCCCATGGACAGCACAGGCAGGCCATGGGTCTGGGCCATACTGCGCAGGAGCTGAAAATGCGGGACCGGATTCTGCTCTGCGGGGGGGATGCACATTAGCCCCCGTAGGGATGGGCCAAATCGCTTCTGGCACAGGCGTATAAACGCATCGGCCTCTTCTTTTGGCACACCAAACTTCTGGGGTTCATCACCTGTGTTGACCTCCACCAGCAGGTCGGGCAGCCGACCCTGCGCATCTGCCGCGCGGGCAATGGCATCCACCAGTGCGGGGCGGTCGAGGCTTTCAATCATATCGGCAATGCGGACTGCATCGCGCGCCTTGTTGGTCTGTAGGCCCCCAATCAGGTGCAGCCGCAGGTCGGGGTTGGCGGCCCGCAGGGGTGGGAACTTGGCTGTGGCCTCCTGCACCCGGTTTTCACCAAACACACACTGCCCCGCGGCAAGAGCCTCCTGCACGCTTTGCAGGGGGTGGAATTTGGAGACGGCCACCAGAGTCACCTCAGCCGGGTCGCGCCCGGCGGCAAGGGCTGCGGCGTGCATGCTGCGGCGCACGGCGCAAAGCCGATCGGCAATGCTGGACGTGGCGGAAGGGAGAGACGTATCCATGGGGCCCCGGAAGTGCTTGCAAAACGGAAAGGCAGGGTTGCCCCTGCTCTTGTATCTTTCCTTTTAGGCGGGGGAGACCGTTAAGACAATTTTGCCAATGTGGTTACCTTCCTCCAGCGCCTTGTGCGCCTGATTGGCCTGTGCGAGCGGGAAGGTGGCATGGATAAGCGGTTTTATGCTTCCCCGGTCCAGCAGGGGCCATACCCGCTCATGCAGTTCGCGGGCAATGCGGGCCTTGTTGGCGCTGTCTCTGGGGCGCAGGCTGCTACCTGTTACGGTCAGGCGGCGGGTCATAATCCGGGCCAGATCGGCCTGTTCCGCCTTGGCTCCTCCCTGAAGGGCAATAATAACCAGCCGGCCATCAAGCGTGAGGGATTTGAGGTTGCGGTTGAAGTAAGCGCCGCCAATCATGTCCAGAATAATGTTCACGCCCTGATCGTGGGTCAGTTCGCGAATACGGGTTAAAAAATCTTCTGTGCGGTAGTTAATGGCCGTAGCCCCCAGCTCCGTGCACAGGGCGCATTTTTCATCTGTGCCAGCGGTTGCAAAAGCCTGCCCGCCAAAGGCTTTGACAAGCTGAATGGCCGTGGTGCCAATACCGCTGGTGCCGCCATGGATCAGCACCCGTGCACCGGGTTCGGGCATGGTCGGCATGAACAGGTTGGACCAGACGGTAAAATAGGTTTCCGGCAGTGCGGCGGCCTGCTCGGCATTAAAACCCTTGGGCCATGGCAGGCACTGGCCTGCGGGCACAAGGCAGTACTGCGCATAACCGCCGCCATTGGTTAAGGCGCATACACGGCTGCCGGGAGCGGGCATGGGGGTGCCCTCCTGTGGCAGGCCACAGGCCACCACTTCCCCTGCTATTTCCAGCCCAAGCCGGGGGCAGGCTCCGGGCGGAGGGGGGTAAAGCCCCTTGCGCTGCATAAGGTCGGGGCGGTTAACGCCTGCAGCCATGACGCGCACTAGCACTTCCCCCCGGCCGGGTTGGGGAACCTGCAGGGTTTCAAGGTGCAAAACGTCTGGCTCTCCGGGTTCGGTAAAGCAGATTGCTTGCATGGAGGATGGAACAACAGGTGCAGCAGGCATGGGACACCGCCGGTTTTTGATAACAATCAGACCCTGTTATTATGGGGGGTAGCCGTGCGGGGCAAAAGAGGCCGGGCGATCACGTCCGTGCTACGTGACGCGGAGGCAGGCGGTTGCCGGGCTATTTACCGTGTTTTTCCCCCGCCAGTTCGCGGCGGGTGCGTTCGAGTTCTTCCGCGTAACGGCGCAGGACGTAACGCTCGCTGAGAATACCCAGCACATGGCCCTCCCTGTTTGTTACGGCCAGTGCCGGGCGGGTTGTGCGTTCAAAGGCGGCAACGGCATGCCCGATTGAAAAATCGGGGGAAAGTACTTCCCCGTCATGCTCCACTAGAGCGGAAAGAGGCTGGTCGGGGGCAATGGTAATGGACTGGATCAGGTTGCTTTCCAGTAGTCCGGCGTAATGGTTCTGGCCATTGTGCAGCACGATATAGCGGGGCATGCGCCCGGCAAAGTTTGTGCGGGCCGTAGCAACGGTTGTGTCTGCGGCCAGCGTATCCAGCTCCGTACGCATCATGCGGCCTACGGTTAAGGTGCGCATCCACCCCACATCTACACCGGAGCGAATATTTTCTCCCCGCAGGTGGAAGCGCCATGTGGCGAAGGAATAGCCAAAAATGCGTTTGACCGTAAAGGAGGCAACAAGGGCGGTCAGGGCTACGGCGGCGGTCAGGTTGGCACTGTGGGTGGTTTCCAGCGTGAGCAGGATCATGGTCAGCGGTCCGCCAATAATGGCGGTGGCCAGCGCGCACATGCCCGCAATCGTGCACAGTCCCAGAGAAAGATCCATAACGGGGGCAACCACACTGGCAAAAGCGGCCCCGGTCAGCACCCCCAGATAAAGCGAGGCAAAAAACAGTCCCCCCCTGAACCCCGACCCGATTGAGAGGGTAGAGGCCGCTGCCTTGAGCAGCAAAAGCCCCAATGCGGCCCAGAGCAGGGGTGGGCTGACCAGCCCCGCCCGCATGGCAATATGGCCCGAGGACAGAACGGTGGGGGATATAATGGCCAGCCCGCCGACCAGCAGCCCACCCACCATGGGCCGTAGCCACAGGGGCTTGATGCACACCGCAAAAATCTGTTCCGCGTAGGCAGCACTTTTCATGAGTGCAACGCCGATCAGGGCGGAAATACCCCCCAGCACCGCCAGAAGGGGGTAGGCCAGTGCTGGAATATCCTGCGGAATGGTCATGGTAATGGCGGGGAGTGTTTCCCCCGTCAGGTGCACAACAGCCAGCGCACATAAGGAGGCGCAGGCAACCGGGGCCAGCAGGGGAAAAGCGTAGGAACCTATAATGAGTTCAAATGCGTAAAACGCCCCTGCGAGGGGGGCATCAAAAGCGCCACCAATGGCCCCGGCTGCGCCACACCCCACAAGCAGGCGCACATCAGCCCGGTGCATGCGCAGGTTGCGCCCGATGCGCGAGCCAAAGGCCGCGCCAATCTGGGTAAATCCGGCTTCCAGCCCAAGGGAAATACCACAGCCGTTGGAAAGAATGGTCTGCCCCGTTACAATCAGGCTATCCCGCAGGGACATACGCCCCCCATGCAGGGCATTGGCCTCAATCGGGTCAACCGGTCTGTGGCGGTTGTGGCGTTGCAGGGTGTAATGCCAAAGCCCCAGCAGCAGGCCACCAATGGCGGGTACCAGCAGGGCGCGCCAGGGAGCCACGTGCTCCAGCCCGGACAGGCGCTTGTAACCGGGAGCCAGCAGATTATGGGCGAGCAAGGTGGTAAAGGTGATCAGGCTTACGGCCAGCCCTGCCAGCACGCCGGTTATGGCCCCCAGAACAAGCAGCCAGAGCGAATCCGTGCGCACCAGTGCCCGCAGGGCCGCAAGCCACCGGGCTGGCGTCTTATGGGAGCGCAGGTGTTCCAGCAACGCTGTCATGCTGCATGGCATAACAGCATGGGGGCAGGGCGTCCAATAAGATGTATGAATGCCATACCGCTTATGGGGCAGCCTGCTATTGCGCTGGCTTATGGGGCAGGGGGCTGTGCTGCCAGAATGCGCGAAATATCATCCTCGCTCAGATGGTAGCGGAAGAAGATGTTGTAAAAATTGCGCAGTGCGGTCCGTATATCCAGGTCCGCGAACAAGGTGGGGTGGAGTTTTTTTGCAACCCACTGGACCTGTAGCAGGGCTTCGCAGCCGTAGCGGTCCCATGCAAATACCCCTTTGGGGTTGGTCCACCATTTTTGCTGCTGGAAGGCGTTGAGCGTGCGCAGGGGGGAAGATTCGGGGAGTTCCCCGGCGGCGGAGTCCACAATAACCACATCGGGGTTCCACACAGCGATCTGCTCAAAGCTGACTGGCCTGTGATTGCCTGCAATTTTTGCGGCGTTGATGCCTCCGGCGGCCTGAATCCAGGCATCAATCAGGGTTTTCTGCCCATCAATCTGCAGGGGGGAGAAACGGGCAATGTGGAGCACGCGTGGGCGTTCGGTTGCAGGAACCTGTGCCGTGCGGAACTTGAGCAGCTCCAGCACGCGCTCCATTTCCTGGCGGTAACGCTTGGCGGTATTATGGGCCTCCTGCGTGCCAATGGCCTCGGCACTCATGTCGAGCGAACTCAGCAGGTCCGGCATGGTCATGTATTCGGCAGCAAGGGCTGCCACGCCTGCGCGCCTGAGCTCTTCCGCCTTGGCTTTGGTGGGCACAAATGTCAGGCCAATTCTGTTGGCCAGCAGGTATTCCGCGCTGGCCGTATCGGGTTTGACACCCATATGCGCCATGTACAGAACGGGAGAAATTTTGAAAAGCCAGGGATTATCGCCCGGATTTTCCGCCGTGACCCGTATGCGCGGTGCCGCACCCAGCATGACGCTTATTTCGTTATGGGCAAACCACAGGTCGGCAATGGGGGGGGCACCATCCTTGATCTCGACCGTTGCGCCACTCATATCTGTTACAAGGCGGGCCTGTGCGTGCAGGGGAGCGCAAAAAGCAAGGCTTGCAGCCATGGCTGCCATAATGCGTGGCAGGCTGAAATATCTGGGGCGGTGGAAGGTCATGCGCTTATCCTAATTTCAGATATATTAAAATATGGACAGGCGGCTTGCAAGCCACATCGGCGGGGGAGGCAAAAGCCCCGCAGCCATACCAGCAGAAGGCGGCAGAGCGTGCGCAAACATAGTGTTATGGTGGGGGACAGGGTTCTGTATTACGCAGCGCAGTTATCGCACGCGCAGCGTTTTGCCCGCGCCCGGCAGGCGGAAGGCATACAGGCCTATGTTGTGTCCGACCCAACGCCCCAGCGCACCCGCACAGCACGCATAAACCCCCTGACCGGCAAGCCTTACAATAAACCCCAGACCGGCAGGCAGGCGGCAAAGCGGAAAGCCTGAGCTTTATGGCGCATGTTATGCGCGGATAACGGGCTATTGGGTTTTTAACGTCAGACCGTAACCGTGCGGTTACGGCGCCAGCTATCTTCCAGTGCATCGGCCGGGTCGGGGTGGAGGTCACTCCATGCGCCATCCTGTCCGGGGGCATGGGCCAGCGCCCGCCATTGGGCCTCCCCCGCCTGCCGCTCCACCACCACATGCCACGATGGGGGAATGCGGCCTAACAGGCGTTCCATTTTTTGGCCCGAGGTCAGTGGTTTGGCGTAGTTATGCCCCATAGCTGGCGGTCTTTCAGTGTTTGCTGGCTTTGAGCAGACCCATGATCTCGGCAATGGTTTCTGCTGGCTGGTGCAGGGTTGGCAAGGACCATGCAGCCTCGTCCGGGTGTGGGGGTTCGAGTGTTTCCAACTGGTTGGGTAGTTGCTCGGGGGGCATAAAGTGGCCTGTGCGTGTGCTTAGGCGCGTGTGCAAAGTTCCTTCATCTGCATGTAGATAAACAAACTGCACAGCCAGCCCCTGTGCACTCAGCATGGTGCGATACGCACGCTTGAGTGCCGAGCATGCCAGAATACCACCGGTATTGTGTTCCGCGCAGGATTTGAGCCACGCGTGGCACCGCTCCAGCCATGCTTTGCGGTCTGTGTCAGTCAGGGGAATACCATCGCGCATTTTGGTAATGCTGCTGGCATCGTGCAGGGTGTCCGCATCCAGCCATGGCCAGCCCAGTTCGTTATGCAGGCCCTCGGCAATAGTGGTTTTACCAGACCCACAAACCCCCATGACAACAATAAGGCGTTTGCCAATACCATGTGCCGCAGGCTGGGCGGGCAGAACATGCCCGGGCGGAAAAGCTGAACTGTTCAAAGACATGCCTAGCTCCCTTGTGGTGTGATGATCCGAATACCTTCCGGGCCTGCGGTAATGGTCTGTGTGGCCATATGCAGGAACAGCCCATGTTCTACCACGCCAACAATGCCATACAGGGCGTGGCTCAGCTCTTCGGGCTCCATAATGGCTGGAAAAACACAATCCATGATCAGGTTTTTTTCATCCGTGAGAAAAAAAGACCCATCGCGCATGCGGCGCGGTGTAACCTGTGCCCCCAAAAGCCCCAGCTTACGTGCGGCATTTTCCCATCCAAAAGGAATGACCTCTACAGGCAGGGGGCAGCGCGTGCCTAAGTGGTCCACGTATTTGCTGGCATCAGCCACTACCACAAACTGGGCTGCCGCGGCGGCCACAATTTTTTCCCACAGAAGTGCCCCGCCCAGCCCTTTGATCAGGTTCAGGGTTCTGGGTTCAATTTCATCCGCGCCATCTATGGCCAGATCAAGCTCGGGCTGCTGGCCAAAGGTGGTCAGGGGAATACCCTCTTCGCGCGCCTGCTTTTCAGTCACGATGGATGTGGGAATGGCGGTAATCCGCAGCCCTTCCTCGCGTATGCGGCGGCCAAGTTCGGCAACCACAAATTTGGCGGTGGAGCCGGTGCCAAGGCCCACGGCCATACCGCTTTGCACCAGAGATGCGGCTTTTACGGCGGATTGCTGCTTAAAAGCTGCTGCGGGGTCGGGTGTGGTGGTTGTCATCTGTCTGTTTGTCCTTGTTATTCTTGGCCCGATGGGGCTGCAGCCTGGTCTGTAAACCATATCAGTTCGCCTTGCGCCGTAACCGCGCTGGCCGGGCATGCGGGGTCCTGCGCACGAATGCGGGCCAGAATATCCCGTTTGGCGGCGCCTTCCACCAAAAAAACCACATGCTGGCTGGAATGAATGGCAGGGTAGGTCAGCGTCAGGCGGGTATGGGGTGCTGTGGGGGGCACACAGCTTGCAACCCATGCGCTACGGTTGTCGAGCACAGGCTGGCCGGGAAAAAGCGAGGCCGTGTGCCCGTCCGTGCCTATGCCCAGCAGCTGCACATCAAAAAAAGGCCGCTCTGGTGAAAAATCCTGTTCCCCGTAAAGGTTTTTCAGGGTCTGTTCGTACGCTCCAGCAGCCTCTTCGGCCAGCCCGTGGTCTGGCATGGGAAAAATATTGGAGGCAGGAATAGGGGCTTTTGAAAAAAGCAGACGCTGCATCATGCCAAAATTGCTGTCGGCATGGTCATGGGGCACAAAGCGGTCATCCCCGATAAAAAACTGCATGTTATGCCACGGAAAGCGCGCAACATAGGGTGCGCTGGCCATAAGGGCATACAGATGCTGGGGGGTGGAACCCCCGCTGAGCGCCAGCCGGAACGGTGCTGTGTCAGCTTTGGCAAGGCTGCGTTCGAGCAGCCAGTCCGCCAGTCCGGTTATCAGTGCCTCCCGGTGGGGAAAAACATGCATGGTTCCAGTGGCGGTGGTCTGTCCGGGCATCATGGGGTCTTTCATGCTCATGGAGGGGGTGCAGCATTTGCAGGGGCGGGAGCATAATGCGGGGCGGGGGCCGTATGGCAACGGGGCAGCACAAACTCCGTTATCGCGCGGGCCCAGCCCTCCTGCGTGTTGGGGGAGGTTATGCAATGCGCGTAGGCCTGCACACCCGGGGTGGACTGGCCCATTGCAATGGCGAGCCCGGCAATGGCCAGCATGGGAATGTCGTTGTTCATATCCCCGATACAGGCAACTTCGCCCACACTTATGCCGTAGTCAGCGGCCAGTTGGCGCACGGCATATCCTTTGTTGGCGTGCAGGGGGGTAATATCCAAAAACCATTTGCTGCAGAGGGCAACACTGGCCTGCCCGGCCAGTTTGCGGCCTATATGGACTTCCTGCTCCTGTAGCATGGCGTGGTCTGCCGTGGAGCCGGTAACCTTGCCAATATCATGCACACAGGCGCGCAGGTCGCCCACTTGTGTTGGTGTGCTTTGCACGGTCTGGCTTTCTGCCAGCACAAGAGGGTTCTGAGCATCGCGTACAAGCCACTCATGCCCACGGAACAGCCACGGGTCCACCTGCGGGGCAGTCAGCAGGTTCAGGGCTTCCTGCACGGTTTGTGGAGCGAGTGAGAGGCTGGAGCGGATGGTCCGGTCGGGGTTGAACAGGGTGCCGCCATTAAGCGCGCCGTAAGGGGTGCTGACCCTTAACTGCGCAAAATACATTTCCATTCCACCGGGGGGGCGGCTGCTGACAAGGCAGAGAGGTACGCCCGCAAGCTGCAATGCCTGCGCTGCCGCCATGCTTTGGGGGGTAATCTGCTTGTCCGGCGTGAGCAGCGTGCCATCCATGTCGGAAACAACAAGGCGGATCTGGCGGGCAGGGGGGCGTTCGGGGCCATGTCTGTTCTGCCCAAAGCCTGCCATTGTGTTCTTCCCCCAATGCCCCGGCCCGTATAAGGGCCGGGGGTAAAAGGCGTTTAGCCTTTGCTTTCTACGTGGCCGCCAAAGCCGAAGCGCATGGCGGACAGGATTTTTTCTGCAAATGTATTGTCACTGCGTGAACGAAAGCGCGTAAACAGGGCAGCCGTCATGACCGGCACGGGCACGGCTTCTTCAATAGCGGCTTCAATGGTCCAGCGGCCTTCGCCCGAATCGCTGACTTCCCCACTGAATTTGGAAAGCTCGCCATTATTGGCAAGAGCCTGTGCCGTCAGGTCCAGCAGCCAGGAGGACACCACGCTACCCCGGCGCCAGACTTCGGCAATATCGGCCATGTTAAGCGAGAACCGTTCGTCCTCGGCCAGAAGTGGGGAGTCCTTGCGGTACATAACGTCAAAGCCTTCGGCAAAGGCCTGCATCATGCCGTATTCAATGCCGTTATGGACCATTTTGACAAAATGACCCGACCCCGCCGGACCACAATACAGGTACCCCAGCTCGGCCCGCGGGTCCAGCCCTTCGCGGTCACGCTCGGGGGTGCGGGGGATGTCCCCCATGCCCGGAGCAAGTGCTGCCAGAATGGGGTCAATATGGTCAGCGGCTTCTCTGGCGCCGCCGTACATCATGCAGTAGCCCCGATCCAGCCCCCACACGCCGCCGGATGTGCCAATATCAAGGTAATCAATCCCTTTTTCGGCCAGCACCCTGGCGCGGCGGATATCGTCCTTGTAGTAGGTGTTGCCCCCATCAATAACGATGTCGCCCCGGCCCATCAGCCCGGCAAGGGACATAACGGTTTCTTCCGTAATGTCGCCAGCGGGGAGCATGGACCACACAATTTTTCTCGGGCCACGTAGCTGCGCAACAACATCGGCCAGACTGCTTGCCCCTGCTGCGCGGCCGGGTTCTGCCCGTGCCACGGTTTTTTCCACCGCTGCGGCGTCCCGGTCGTACACAACAACGTCGTGCCCAAAGCGTGTCAGGCGGACGGCAATGTTGCCCCCCATCCTGCCCAGCCCAACAATGCCTATCTGCATGATCTCTCTCCGCTTTCAGTCTTTATTACAGGGCGTCATGCAGGGCGGAGGCCAGTGCTGCAAGCCCTTCCTTGAGATTGCCACGGATATGCACGCGCAGGGCGCGGCGTTTGCGCTCGCTCAGCACGTCAAAATCACCACGGGCCTGTGCGGCCTTGACCACGCCAAACGTGTAGCTGGTGCCGGGCACGGGCAGGTCACGCGCATTGTCTGCCGTAATCTGGAGGAACACCCCTGTATTGGGGCCACCTTTATAAGCCTGCCCTGTGGAGTGGAGGAAGCGCGGCCCAAAACCTGTTGAGGTGGCAATGGTTTTGGCATCACGCACATGCAGGCGGATGTGCTGGAGCCATTCTGCCGTTTCGCGGTTACGCTCGATAAAGGCGAGCAGGGCCACGTAGTCACCCGGTTTTACGCGGTCAAAATGGGCCTTGAGAACACCACAGGCGCTCTCGGCCTTTACGGCAGCGGCGTTGGTGGGGTCCGTATAAAAGGCTAGAGGCCCAAATTCGGCAAACGGAGCCTGCGCAGGCAGCATGCCGGTCTGTTCGTAAGCTGCGGTCAGCTTGCGGGTTTCGATTTTTGTGGATTCCACATCGGGCTGGTCAAACGGGTCTATGCCCAGAAAAGCCCCGGCAACAGCGGTTGCCACCTCCCAGCGGAAGAACTCCTGCGCAATCTGGCGCTTGTTGTGCAAGGTGATGGTCAGCACCGGCTGCCCGGCTTCGATCAGGGTTGCAATGGCTTCATCCTGCTCATGCCGGTGTTCGGGGGCCAGACGCAGGTAAACAAACAGCCGGTCGTGGCCATAGCGGCTGGGACCACCCAGAGTTTCGTTATCAACCGGAATAATGCCCTTGCCGTGCTTGCCGGTGGATTCTGCCACCAGTTGCTCCAGCCATGCACCAAAGCTTGCAATCTGGGGTGTGGCAATAATGCTCAGCTTGTCACGGCCCAGTGCCTGAGCGGCAACGCCCATAAGTGTGCCAAGCTGCACACCGGGGTTGAACGCGGGCGGCACGCTGGCATCGCACAGGCGTACGCCACGCAGGGCATCTTCCAAAAACAGGCGGATGGGCACACCGGCGGCAGCCGCTGGCACAAGCCCGAAGTTGGAGAGAATGGAATAGCGCCCGCCAATTTTGGGGTCACCTGCAAAAACCTTCCAGAACCCTTCCTGCCGGGCCAGTGCCTCCAGTTTGGAGCCGGGGTCTGTAATGGCTACAAAATGCGCGCCCGCTTTATCCTTGAGGGCGCGCTTGGCCAGATCCTGAAAATAGGACAGCATAATATTGGGCTCAAGCGTGCTGCCGGATTTGGAGGCAACAATAAACAGCGTGTGCTCGGGGTCTATCTTGCGCTCAAAGGCCGCAACCTGCTGCGGGTCCGTGCTGTCCAGAACGTACAGGTGGCCAAAGCCTTCATGCTTGCCAAAAGTCATGGCCAGCACTTCCGGCCCCATGCTGGAGCCGCCCATGCCCATCAGCAGCACCTGCTTGAAACCGCGCGCCTTGACCTCGGCCTGAAACGCTTCCAGCTCGTCCACATGGGCCAGCCGTTCGTCCACAACATCCAGCCAGTTCAGCCAGTCGGATTCGGAATTGCCGGTCCAGACGGAGGCATCCTTGCGCCACAGCCGGCGGATGGTGCCATCCTTGCGCCATGCTTCCAGCCCCGTATCCAGCGCCGTTTGCAGGTCGGCTGGCAGGTTGGCTTTGGACGTGGTCAGCTTGTTGCCCATCAGGGCGATCTGTTTGGCGGCAACGGAACCAAGGAGGGCGTCAAACGCATCTTCAAATGCACTCACACCTTCATTGAGCAGCGTGGTGGTTACGCCATCCAGATCAAGGCCAAGGCGTTCGGCCTCTTCCATCACCTTGCGGGCTTCGGCCACGCCCTGTGTCAGGCTTTCGCTGACCGTACCGTGGTCGCGGAAGGCATCCATGGTGGCAGGGGGCAGGGTGTTGACTGTCTGCGGGCCGATAAGCGTGTCCACGTACAGCACATCGCTATAGGTTTTGTCCTTGGTGCCGGTGGAAGCCCATAGCAGGCGCTGGGTCTGTGCCCCGGCTTCTTCCAGAGCTTTCCAGCGCGGGGTCTGCATGATGTTCTGCCAGTAGGCATAGGCCATTTTGGCGTTGGCTATGGCAACCTTGCCGCGCAGGCTTTTAAGGTGCTCTGCGTCCTTGTCCGCTGCTTTGGTCCGCTGGTCTATGACGGCGTCAATCTTGCCATCAATCCGGCTGACAAAGAACGAGGCCACAGAGGCCACGCGGGACAGATCCCCCCCGCGGGCCTTGAGGTCTTCCAGCCCGCTCAGCCATGCTTCCACCACATCCGCATAAGCTGCGAGTGAGAAAATGAGCGTGACGTTAACGTTAATCCCTGCAGCAATGCTCTGGCGGATGGCCGGAATGCTCTGCGGTGTTGCAGGGATTTTGATCATCAGGTTCGGGGCGTTTACATCTGCCCACAGCCGTTTTGCCTCATGCGCAGTCCCGGCCTCGTCCCGCGCCAGATAGGGGGACACTTCAAGGCTTACAAACCCGTCGCGGCCTTTGGTCTGCTCGTAAACAGGGGCCAGAACATGGGCTGCGGCCTGAATGTCGGCTACGGCAAGCCGCTCGTACAGAGCGCCGGGGGAGAGTGTTTCATGTGCCAGAATATCGCGTATCTGCGGGTCATATTCCGTGCCTTCTCCCATGGCTTTCTGGAAGATGGCCGGGTTGGAGGTTACGCCGCGTATGTCGCCACTGTGCACCAGTTTGGCCAGCGAGCCGTCTTCCACAAAGGAGCGGCGGATAAAGTCCAGCCAGGGGGACTGATGGACCGTGGCCAGGGCCTGTAATGGGTTGCTGCCTGTTGGCACAGAGGCGGTCATACGTGCATATCCTTATCCTGCCCGGCTGCTGTTTGGCAGTAGCCGGGCTTTAGTCCTGTAACCGTTACGCCAGAGGGGCTGTCTGGTTCAGCCTGCCTGTTTGCGGGCGGCGTCTACAACAGCATCCACCGTAAAGCCGAAGTGCTTGAGCAGCTGGCTGGCCGGGCCAGACGCGCCAAAGCCGTTCATGGCAATAATGGTGCCGGTGGGGCCAGCGTAACGGTCCCACCCAATGGGGGAGCCCGCTTCTACCACCACGCGCCCCGTAACGGCGGAAGGTAGAACGCTTTCGCGGTAAGATTGTGGCTGCGCTTCAAACAGTTCCCAGCTTGGCATGGAAACCACGCGGGCGGGCACGCCTTGGGCACTCAGGGTTTCATACGCTTCGACCGCCAGCGAAAGTTCGCTGCCGGTTGCGATCAGGATCACCCGGGGGGTCTGTTCGCTGCTGGCCAGCACGTAAGCACCTTTTGCCAGACCAGAGGCCGGGGCATAGCGTGTGCGGTCCAGTGTCGGCAGGTTCTGGCGGCTCAGGGCCAGTGCTGCAGGGCCGGAGCGGTTGGCAATAAGGTAGCGCCAAGCCTCGGCAACTTCGTTGGCATCTGCCGGGCGCAGGGTGGTCAGGCCGGGGGTTGCACGCAGTTGCACCAGTTGCTCAATTGGCTGGTGAGTTGGCCCGTCCTCGCCCACGCCAATGGAATCGTGGGTGAAAATATAGGTCACTGGCAGCCCCATAAGGGCGGACAGGCGGATAGGGGCCTTCATGTAGTCCGAAAAGATCAGGAACCCTGCACCATATGGGCGTAGGCCATACAGGGCCATGCCATTTACAATGGCGCCCATGGCATGTTCACGCACACCAAAATGGAAGTTGCGGCCAGCATAGCTGCCACCCCATTTGGCAGGCTGAAAACTCTCCTGCCCCTTGAGCAGCGTTTTGGTGGAGGGGGCCAGATCGGCCGAACCACCCAGCAGCCACGGCAGGCGGCCTGCAACGGCGTTCAGCACTTCGCCCGAACTGGCGCGCGAAGCGGTGCCCTTGGCGTCTGTCGGGTAAAGCGGAATATCCGCATCCCAGCCTTCGGGCAGGGTGCCGCTGAAAATGGCGTCCAGTTCGCCCGCTTTTTCCGGGTGGGCGGTGCGGTAGTCCGCGAACAGTTTTTCCCATGCCGTGCGTGCGGCCAGCCCGCGCGCGCCAAGCCCTGCGCGCATGTGCGGCAGAACGGCATCAGGCACGGCAAAGCTGCTGTCTTCGGGCCAGTTGAGGAACTTTTTGGTTTCGCGCACTTCTTCCGCACCCAGCGGTTCACCATGGGCGGAGGCCTTGCCCGCCTTGTGCGGGGCACCCCATGCAATAACCGAGTGCGCAATAATCAGGGTTGGTTTGCTGGTCTGGGCGCGGGACTGGGCCAGAAGTTCTGCAAAAGCGGCTGTGTCGTTGGCGTCCTTGAGCTCAAGCACCTGCCAGCCATAGGCGGCAAAGCGTTCGGCTACGTTTTCGGTAAACGCAACATCGGTCGAGCCTTCGATGGAAATCCGGTTGGAATCATAGATCCATGTCAGGTTGCCCAGTTCCAGGTGTGCGGCAAGGGAGGCGGCCTCGCTGGATACGCCTTCCATCATGTCTCCATCCCCGCACAGGGTGTACACATGGTGGTCGAACAGCGTAAAGCCGGGCATGTTGTAGCGCGCGGCCAGCCATTTTTCGGCAATGGCCATGCCTACGGAATTGCCACAGCCGGCGCCTAGCGGCCCTGTTGTGGTTTCCACCCCCGTTGTGTGGCCGTATTCGGGGTGGCCGGGAGTTTTGGAACCAAACTGGCGGAACTGGCGGAGGTCTTCCACGCTCAGGGCGGGTTCATCCGTAACCTTGCCGTTGGTAACCTGCCGGATGCCTGCAACATGAATAAGCGCGTAAAGCAGCATGGAGGCATGGCCGATGGACAGCACAAAGCGGTCACGGTTGGGCCAGAGCGGGGCAGTGGGGTCGTAATTCAGGGTGTTCTGCCACAGGGTGTAAGCAATGGGGGCCATGGACATGGCGGCCCCGGGGTGCCCGGAATTGGCGTTCTGCACGGCATCCATCACCAGAGTGCGGATGGTGTTGATGCACAGCGTATCGGGGCTGTTCACTCTACCGGCTTCTGCCCCGGCAGGTGCACGCAGGGGGGTAGAAAAAGAAACGCGCATAGCGGGCCTGTCCTCCAGCTGGGCTTTAGTGCCAAAGCCCGCAAATATAGGGTTGGGGCCTGCGCACGAGGCCCCATTAAAAAACGTTTTTGCACAATTCCACGGTTCTGCATTTTTCGGCAAGAGACGAGCTTGCCGGGAGCGGAACCCTTGCGGAGTTATCCAGTTCAACCCATTATATCAAAAGAGTTGTTATTCTGCCATGTTCCCCGCCCGCCATATGCCAACAAGTTGCTTTGCGGTGGGTAGGCAATGTGACAAAATGGAACAATCGCGCAGGGCAGGACGTTGCCCTGATCAGGATAAACCGTTTTTTCCGGAGGTCAGCCATGACAGAAGAGTCTACACGGACACAGTCCGAGCAGGCCCCCGCCAATCCGGCAGCCGGAGAAGGCGGGCAGGCTTTTACGCGTGAGCAGGTGGAAGCCCTGTTCATTAACGCAGCCAGAGAAGGGGATGCGGACCTGCTGGCCCGCTTCCTTGAAGCTGGCATGGACCCGAATCTCAGGATGGAAAAAGGGTACACCCCCCTTATTCTGGCGGCCTATAACGGGCACACGGACGCCGTGCGCGTGCTGCTGGACCGTGGCGCGGACCCGAACCTGAAGGATGAAAAAGGCTCCACCGCCCTTTCGGGTGTGGCGTTTAAAGGGGATGTTGCCTTGGTGAGCATGCTGCTTGCCGCCGGTGCCGAGGTAGATGCCGCCAATGCCGTAGGCCGCACGCCGCTTATGTTTGCGGTCATGTTCGGGCGGGACGATGTTGCCCGTGTGCTGCTTGGGGCGCGGGCCAATGTGCTGCTGCGTGATGGTGAGGGGCTGAATGCCCTGGACCTGGCCCAGCGGCAGGGCAATGGCGCATTGTTGCAGGACCTGAAAAAAGCGGTAGGCGTTTCCGCCTGAGCCTGATGCAGGGGTACTGCTGCAAGGCTGTGCCGCGCCTGATTTTTTGACTGAGCTTTTTTGAGCAACGGCCTGCCAGCGCAGGCCGTTCAACTTATGTGCATGGAATGATCGGAATGAGCCGTTTCTGGAGCCCTCTTGTTCACACCCTTACGCCTTACGTGCCGGGTGAGCAGCCAAAAATTGCCAATCTGATCAAGCTGAACACCAATGAATCGCCCTATGGCCCATCCCCCCGTGCGCTGGAGGCCATAAAGGCCGCTACCAATGACACCCTGCGCCTTTACCCCGACCCGGAAGCCTTGGCACTGCGCACGGCGCTGGGCCAGCGTGTGGGGCTGGGTGCGGACCATGTGTTTGTTGGTAATGGTTCGGACGAGGTGCTGGCCCACGCTTTTCAGGCTCTGTTTGCACACGGGGGCCCGCTGCTCTTCCCCGATGTCAGCTACAGTTTTTACAAGGTTTACTGTGGGCTGTACAAACTGCCTTACCGTATGGTGCCATTGCGTGCGGATATGGGCATTGCGGTGGAGGATTACACCGGCCCATGCAGTGGCGTGGTCATTGCCAACCCCAATGCGCCAACAGGTATTGCTCTGGGGCTGGATGCCATACGCCAGTTGCTGGACATGCACCCCGAGCGGGTGGTGCTGGTCGATGAAGCCTATGTGGATTTTGGCGCACAGAGTGCGGTGGAACTGGTCCGCGATTATCCTAACCTGCTGGTTGTGCAGACTTTTTCCAAATCCCGCGCGTTGGCAGGGGCTCGGGTGGGTTTTGCCTTTGGGCAGCCTGATCTGATTGAGGCACTGGTGCGGGTCAAGGACAGCTTTAACTCGTACCCGCTGGACCGTCTGGCACAGGCGGGGGCTCTGGCCTCTGTTAAGGATGAGGACTGGTTTGCCAAAAGCGTGCAGCGGGTTATGGACAGCCGTACGATGCTGAGCGAAGGACTGCGTGGACTTGGTTTTGAAGTCTTGCCGTCCATGGCAAACTTTGTTTACACTCGGCATCCCGATCGTGATGCAGGAGAACTCGCGGCGCAGTTGAGAGCCCGGGCCATTCTTGTCCGCCACCTCAAGGGTGAACGCACAATGGCGTGGTTGCGCGTTACGGTGGGAACGCAAGAGCAGTGTCAGGCCTTGCTTGATGTGTTGCGCGACAGTGTTCTTCGCAATTCGTAAAAACTGTCTGGTCATTCGCCCAGCCGTTACAGCCTTGCCCGGGCCTGTGCCGCGCAGTGTGCGCGGTGGGTTTGGCAAGGCGGTCAGGTATTAAATTTTTAAGACATAAACCGTGCTGCGACCCCGTCGCACGGTCTTGATTTGATGGAGGGTCTGTTCATGCGCGCTTTTCGCGGCCAGATGTCTGATAACCAGCCAATCCGGCGCTCCCTGCCGGAAAAACAGAAGCAGCTGCGTGACCTGAAGGAAACGCTGGCTGCCATGAAGTCCCACACATCTCCTGCACTCAAGGAGAGTGTGCGCAAACGCATTGCCCAGCTTGAGGCCGAGCTTACGGCGGCTCCTGTTCTCAAATCCAACAACCGGCCCAGCGGCACTGCCCGCCCCCGGCAGGAGCGGGGGAACGCACCACGGCGGCCAACAATACGGTCTCTTTAAATAATGAGCCAGAAAGGGGAGAGGTGGTTGACCTCTCCCCTTTTTGTGTGGCTTGTGCGTGTTATAGCGTTTGCTTGACGTCTTTATTATCGCAGAATCAGATGGTTTGCGGTGCATTGGAAAAACCCCCCATAACAGATTAGCAGAGCAGGGAGATCGGAATTGGCTGGAACCACCTTGTCTCAACTGACCGATCTGCTTTCTGAAGGGGGAACCCTGCTGCGTGATGGTCTGGTCTGGGCCATTTACTGCCGCCCCGGTCAGGAGCCGCAGGAGCTTGAGCGCGATGTGGTGGTCCACCGCCTGACAACGGGGAACTTCCCCCCCGAATTTGCCGAGGGTGAAGGCTGGGCGTGGTTTCATTTTGATATTGTCCACACCATGTCCCGCCATCAGATCGAGACCATTCCCTCCCTGCCGGAAGAAGTGCGGCAGGTTCTGACCAACCTGGAACGTAGCACCCGGCTGGAAAACGAGGGGGATATTGTGTTCGGCGCACTCCCCGCGTTTGACGATACCTCCACCGATGATGATCGCAACGTCAGCACGTGGCGTTTTGCCCTTGAGCCGGATCTGCTGCTCACCACCCGCCGCCACCCTATTCCTGCCCTTGGTGTTGTGTTCCACGAACTCAAGCGTGGGCTGGTGCCCCGCTCCCCCGCCAAGGTGGTGGACCGCGCCCTGCTGGAATTTGCAGATACATTGCGGCGTGACTTTGCCCGGCTGGATGACCAGCTTGACCGGGCGGAAGATGTGCTGCTGATGCTCGACCGGGATACGGATCTGGGCCGTATGAGCGGCCTGCTGGGTATGGTGCGCCGCCGTTCCACGGAACTGCGGCGGGTACTGGCCCCCGTGGACCGTATTTTCCGTGATGAAGAACTGGAACTGCCCGAATGGGCCGAGGACGACCTGAAGGACCGCTCGCACCGGCAGGTTCATGCTGCGCTCGATGACCTTCTGGCCCTTCAGGACCGGGCCCGTTCCTTGCAGGACGAGCTGACATCCAATCAGGCGGAAGAAACCAACCGTCGGCTGTATATTTTGACCGTGGGCACCATTCTTATGCTCCCCGCAACGCTGGTCACCGGCTTTTTTGGCATGAATACGGGCGGGATGTTCCTGACCGATGGCCGCTGGGGCACGGTGGATGCGGGTGGACTGTGTTTTCTGATCATGATGGGAACATGGTTTTTGCTCAAGTTTATTCGCTTTTTGTAAAAGCTGCTGGTGGCATGTGGCAGGGCAAACCACACGCATCAGAATTGTTACGTGCGGGTGTGCGTGCCATAAAATAAGCCAAGTTGAAGAACACAGTCTCCGGCTGGGGATTTTGGCATGTTCTGGCCAGCCCATGGGTAAAAATAGCCATGTCCGTGTTGTTTGCGCATAGTAAAGCCGGTTCTGCCACAAAACGCTTGAACGCGGGTGGAGCGTTTTCTTGCATGTGGGGTATGGCCCGTATAAACACATGGGCGTATTTTCTGGTCCGGGCATGCGGGAGTGAGCATGGAACCGGCCGGTTTTCCTGTGCCACGGCAAGGATGGATAAAACAGCATGACAGGCAGACAGCCCTTTTCCAGGATGCAAGACTGTTGTGCCGCCCGTAATGCCCCCATCAGGTTTGGGCGTGGTATCAGGGGTGTGCTTGCTCTGGGGCTGCTGGCCGTGCTGGCGGCCTGCGCTGGCCAGCCGGGTGGAAGCGATACGGATGTTCCCATAGCGCAGGAAGCCGAGTTCTACCGTGCTCATGCCCGGTCCTACTATGCGCCTCCCGGCCCGGCGGAAGACCCGTGGGGCCCTTATATCCGCGAAGCTTCCAAACGCTTTGATGTGCCAGAGGAGTGGGTGCGCGCCGTTATCCAGCAGGAATCCGGCGGCAAGCTGTTCCATGACGGCCAGCTTGTGACATCCGGCCCCGGTGCCATGGGCCTGATGCAGCTTATGCCCCCAACCTATGATGAAATGCGCGCCGCGTATAATCTGGGTGGGGATGCCTACGAACCGCACGATAACATCATGGCGGGGACTGCGTATTTACGGCAGTTATACGATGTTTATGGCTCCCCCGGCTTTCTGGCCGCATATAATGCGGGCCCTGGACGTCTGGAAGATTTTATCACCCGCAACCGGACCCTCCCGCGGGAGACACGGAATTACGTGGCCTCCATCGGGCGGCGTATTGTGGGTATTTCACCTCTCAATCGCTCTCAGGCCGATATGCAGGTGGCCAGCCATGATTCCTTTACACAAAGGGCGGTTGGCAATGGCGCTGGCCGGAATGCTGGCGGCATAAGTGCTGTACAGGCTGCATGGTCGGCCCGGCAGCAGGGGAGCATGCAGCCCGTGCAGGTGGCGGACGCCATTGGGGATGATACGGCAGATACCGCCAGTGCCCCCGCGGCCACTTATGGGCAGGACTGGCATCCTGTTTCACGTAAAACAAGAGTGGATGGGCTGACGGAAAGCCCATCGGATGTACGGGCCATATGGGCCAAACGGCTGGGAGCAACCGCGCAGACTACCCCAGAGACACCCGTGCAGGTTGCTCAGGCGGGGGAGGCGGAAACAGATGAACCCGCATATATTCCCGCGCCCCTGACCGAATCGGGTGTGTCTGATCCCGAACCGGCCCGGCTAAGCGTGGCGGATGGGCGCAAAGGGGGCAGTTTACGCCTGATCCCCATGGCGCATGCGGAACCAGCCCCCTTGCTAAGCAGGAAGGTACGCGGTGTGGATGCCAGAAACTGGGCTATTCAGGTTGGCGCGTTTGGTTCCGCTGCTCTGGCGCAGCAGGCATCGGGGCGGGCACAGCACCAGAACACATCCCTCTCTGGTGCACGGGTGCAAATTGCTGTGGTGCAGGCAAAAAAGGGGCGGCTGTATCGTGCGCGTCTCACCAACCTGTCGCATACCGATGCAGTGGGCGCCTGCCGCAAACTGAGCGGGTGCGTTGTGATTTCGCCTGAATCACACCTCTAGGCGGGTGCTTCTGGCCTCTGGCCTGTATGGGCCGAGGCACTATGCCTGCCGGGACTACCTTGCTCTAACCGGCCGGAGCGGGCGTGGTGGCAGGCGCTGCCGGGGCGGGTTTGGATGTGCCGGGGGCCGCAAGAGGGGCATTATCCCGGCCGGAATAACGGTCAATAATCTGCTTTGTGGCGGCAGCGGCTTCCTGCGCTGCTGCTACGGCCACATCCCCCCAATACTGGTCGAGCGAATGGGCGTCTATGTCATGTAGTTGCGTGGCGGCCCCGGCTTCCTTGCCGTTTGCATCCACAACATGCCAGACAATTTCGATATGTTCCTGAGGGTGCCCCGTAGTGCCAGCTGGGCCGGGCGTGAGCTTTACGGTGGTGCTTACAATAAAGTCGGCATTTTTGGCCGAGTTTTGGATTGTATCCTCACTATCCCGGAACGAGGCGGCAAAGGCTTGCGCCAGTGATGTGTTGCCATCGCCCGGAGCGCCGGTAACGCCTGTAAAATACACCCGCGCGGCCCGGTGCTTAAGGCTGTGTGGGTCCTTGTCCATATCATCAGCCTGAATACCCGTCAGCACCGCGGCAATTCGGCTTGCCGCATCCTGCGCAACCAGCGTGAAGAATGGCCCGTCCCCCGCAGACCATTGCTCCACTGGAACCGGCTGGCCCTCCTGCGTGGCGCGAACCGTGTTTTTGGGGGTCATGACCGTATAAATGGGCACAACCTGCCCGTTGCGCAGTTCGGCCCGCATGTTCAGCCACCAATCCCCCTTGCGTGTGGGCTGGGCAATGGCTGGAATGGTCTGCTGGAGGAGTGCCTGTGCGACATCCTTGGCCCACAGGCTGGCATTGGCGTCGGAGAGTAGGGCATTGGGTGGGGTGGGTACATCCAGCCGTGCAGGGGGCGCATTGGCAGCCAGTCCCGGCCCGTTTTTGCCTGAATGTGCAAACGGGTGTGGCACATCAAGACAGCCGCCCAGCAAAAGCAGGGCAGAACAGGAAAAGGCTAGGCGTAAAGGCTGCTGGCGGCGTTTCATCCGTTACGGGTTCCCGTGGCGATAACAGAAATCTGGTGTCCAATGGGGCCGCCCCCCGCCAGCGTGCGCCGCCGATGGCTGAAAAAACGTGTCTCGTCACTCAGTGTATCCACGCCCAGAGCGGCTACATGTTTGAGCCCTGCACGTTGCAGGCGAAAAACACACCATCCGGCCAGATCAAACTGGTAATGGCCTGCCTGTTTGCCGGGGGCAAAAAAACGGGCAGCCTGTTTGTCAGCACTTGTAATGGCGGTGTGCATGTCCTCGGCTGTTTCATAGCTTTCCTGCGCAATGCAGGGGCCAACTACGGCGCGTATATCTTCCCGCACGGCACCAAGGGGGAGCATGGCCTCTATTGTTGCTTCCAGCACGCCACTTAATGCACCGCGCCAGCCTGCATGGGCCGCGCCAACAACGGTGCCCTGTGCAGTGCTGAACAGGACCGGGGCACAGTCTGCCGTAATCACCCCTATGGCCAGTGCGGGGTTGCTGGTTACCAGTGCATCTGCCTCAGCGCCGGTGCCGGCAGGCCACGGGCTGGTAGCCGTCACAACCACTGGGCCATGCACCTGTGTTACACCCAGCAGGCAGTCTGCCTGCACACCCATATGGCTGGCAACAAGCTGGCGGTTGTGTGCCAGATTTTCTGCGCTGTCCCCTGATCGGGTGGAGCAGTTCAGGCTGGTATATGGGCCGCTGGACACACCGCCTTCACGCGTAAAAAAGCCATGCCGGGCTTGCCCCAGCAGGGGGCTGGTCAGGGGTGCCAGACCAGTGGGGGTGGTGGAGGAGCCGCTCATGCAACCGGACCTTTCGTAAAGCCAGGAGGCGTAGGCAGGGAGGGGCTGGCCAGCGCCATGACCTTGAACAGATGCCCCATTTTATCTGGTGCGACCAGCCGGTTTGCGGCCGAACGCAGCATGGCTGCATCCTGTGGTGCGGCGTTGCGTGCCAGTTGCTCGGTGCGTTCCATAATGCCCAGATGCTGCAAAAAATCACCCTGATCTTCGGTCCCGTAAGTGGCGGCCTCACCTTTGCGGGCTACGGCCAGCAGGGCTGTAAAATCGACATGGGTGGTTAGGTCTGCCTCACCTTCCTCCGCCTGAAGCGGATGGGTCGGGCGGGCATGGCGCAGCGCCTGAAGCGAATCCCCGGTGGAGCTTGTGTTGTGCCCATAGTCAATAAACAGCGCCACACCGGGGGAATGGGTAAACCTGTGGGCAAGGCCACGCACAATATGCTGGGCCTGTTCGCAGACTTCCACAACCGTATTGGGCTCGAGTACACGGCTGTCCGGCAGGGTAGGCGGGGGGCAGGCGATCAACTCCAGCGTCTTGTTGGCCACATAATGCTCATGCCAGCCCGTGCTGGTCTGGATGAACTGCCGCACGGGCAGGGCGTCCAGAAACTCGTTGGCCAGCAGGATCATGGGGCTTGCGGGTATGTCCTCGACGTGTTTGTGCCACACGGGCTGCGTGTAAGGCTGCAGTATTTCTGCCTGCACCTGCCGCAGCCGGGGGGATGTTTCGACCAGATGCACACTGAGCGCCTGCGCCATGGCAGGGGCCTGACGGGTGATGACACGCAGGGCATCGGCCATGAGTGTGCCCCGCCCTGGACCTGCTTCGGCCAGAATGATCTTGGCGGGGCTGCCCATGCCCTGCCACACCGTAATGGCCCACGCACCCAGCAGTTCGCCAAAAACCTGAGAAATTTCTGGCGCGGTAATAAAGTCCGACAGGAACGGTGTCTCGGCGTAATACTGGGCGTTTACCCGTGCCATAAAGTGGTCAAGTCGCTCTGCGTGGTAGATGTGTGGTGCCATAGGTCCGTTCAGTTTTTTTCAGCGGGTTGATCTTGCGGGTCGGGCAGGCCGACGTAAATGGGCTGGCGGCGGGCGTACAGCATCAGGCCAATGCCTGCGACCAGCATGGGCAGGCAGAGCAGCTGCCCCATGGTAATGCCGCCGGGCAGGTAGCCGAGAAAGGAATCCGGCTCGCGAAAGAACTCGCAAAAGGATCGTGCACAGCCATATCCTGCCAGAAACATGCCAGCCAGAAAACCGGGATGTTCCCGTACCGACAGACGGCGGGATGCGGTAAACAGGATTAAAAACAGCAAAAGCCCTTCGGTCAGGGATTCATAAAGCTGGGAAGGATGGCGCGGGATTGGCCCCCCGGTAGGGAAAATCATGGCCCAGGGCAGGCTTGCCGGGGCTTCGCGGCCCCAGAGTTCCCCGTTAATGAAGTTGGCCAGACGCCCCAGCCCCAGCCCGATGGGAACAGCCACGGTCACGCGGTCTGCAAAAGCCAGAAAGTTCAGCTTATACCGCCACGTAAACAGCACCATGGCGGTAATGACCCCGAGCGCGCCCCCATGGAAGGACATGCCCCCATGCCACACTTCCAGTATGGAAAGCGGATGGCTGAGGTAATAGCTGGGCTGGTAGAACAGCACGTAACCAAGCCGTCCTCCCACAAGCACGCCAATGGTGACCCATGTTAAAAAGTCATCCGCCAGTTCTGTTGTGCCAGCCCGCGGGCGCAGGGCCAGCAGCTTACGGAGCAGCATGATGCCCAGCACAATGCCCAGAATATAAGACAGCGCATACCAGCGAACGGCCAATGGCCCGAAATGCACCAGCACCGGGTCGAACTGTGGAAACATCAGAACAGGAAGCATGGAAAGGTCAATCCGGTGCGTGAGGGGCCAGAGGTCGGGGCGGCCTGCGCTTGGGTGGACCAGAGCAGGAACCGGCCCACCAAGGGGTGGGGCTTAGGCGGGACTATAAAGGGCGTGCCTGTTCCCTCCAACCCAGCAAATGCGCGGCAGCGTATTTGAACGCGCAAAAACAGGGCAATAAGCTGGTAGTCAGGGCGGTGTCAGTTTTCTATCATGCCCAGTATTATCCCTTTTTGAGAAGACAGAAGGTTTTTACCCATGAGCGATGAAATTACGGTCGTTGCCATTCTCAAGACCAAAGCGGGCTGTGAGGATGCGGTTGCAAAAGCCATGGCGGCCTGTGCGCCTGCGTCGCGCGCGGAGGCTACAAACCGCCAGTATGTGCCCAACCGGGATCTGGATGACCCGCAGACACTGATTTTTATTGAACGCTGGGCCAGCCGGCAGGCTCTGGCTGACCATATGGAAACACCGCACTTCAAACAACTGGCTGCCGCACTGGAAGGCAAGCTGGAAGCACCCTTGCAGGTGCATATTCTGCAACCTGTCGCCTGAAGCCAAAAAGCCCCCGCGCTCCCCGGCAAAAGGGAGCGCGGGTGTTGTGACTAACGCAGGACAAACTGCTGGATAACCACCAGCACCCCCATGCAGAAGGTCAGGAACAGGCTGTGCTTGAACGTGCGTGCCAGCACAACACCCTCCTGCCCTTTGAGTGAGGTTACGGATACACCGGTAGTAATGTTCTGGGGTGAGATCATCTTGCCCATGACCCCGCCAGAGGAATTGGCCGAGGCAAACAGAACAGGATCAAGCGAGAGCTGGTGGGCCGCAGCCACCTGAAGGTTGCCAAAGAGCGCATTGCCCGATGTGTCGCTCCCGGTCAGGAAGACAGCCACCCAGCCCAGAAAGACCGAAACAAGTGGGAAGAACATGCCGGTGGAAGATACCGCATAGCCCAGCGTGTAGGTCATGCCCGAATAGTTCATTAAAAACGCCAGACCAATGGTCAGTGCTACGGTTACAACCGCCAGCCATGCCTGCCGCACGGTTGTAACAATGGCCGCACCAAACTGGCGCAACGTAGTGCGGGTGAGCAGGGCGCTCAGAATAGCGGAAACCAGAATGGCCGTGCCCGTGCCAAGGGGTTCAAACTTCCAGACCGCAGCATAAACGGATTTGTACAGCGATATGAAAACAGCATTGTCCAGCCCCGGCCAGTGTATGGGCAGCGCGCCAATACGGGCAACGTGCAGTGCGTCCCACGCGATAACAACGGCAATAACCGTAACCCACGGAATCCAGCCCTGCCAGAGCGGCACGGGGGCTGCGTTGGCGGGTTTTTCCGCGTTGATCCGGCTAAGGTCTATGGCATATGCCGGGTCCGGCGCAGGCTGCCAGAAGCGCAGGAACACAATGCTGGCGACAAGAGATACGCTGGAAGACAGCACGTTGCTCAGGCTGTACAGCCCCGCGCCGGAAATGACGAGCAGGGTCAGGGCAAAGCTTCCACCAGCTACAAGCAGAATGGGCCATGTCTGCCGTATGGAGCGCCACCCACCGTAAAGCGCCATAACATAAAACGGAATAAGGCAGGCAAAGGGGGTCAGCTGGCGGCCAATGGTCGCACCAAGCACATCTGGCGGCAGCCCGGTAATGGAGCCCAGCACGGTTACGGGAATGCCCAGGCCCCCAAAAGCTACGGGTGCTGAATTGAAGATGAGCACATAGGTTAGCGCATCCAGTGCGGGAAAGCCCAGCATGATCAGCAACGCACTTGTAATGGCAACGGGTGTGCCAAACCCGGCAACCCCTTCCAGCGCTGCGCTGAAGCAGAAGCCAAGCACGATCAGGATTATGCGGCGGTCATTGGGGACATGCCGGATAATCCAGCCCCTGAAGGCATCAAACCGACCATTATGCACGGCAACGTTAAACAGCAGCAGGGCGCACAGCGCGATCCACATGACCGGCAGCAGCGAAAAAACCATACCGTTGGTTATGCTGGCCACAGCCAGTGCAGGGGGCAGGCCCCATAGGCCAATGGCAATAACCAGCCCCACGGCCAGCCCCCCAAGGGAGGACTGCCATGCTGGGCGGCGCAAAACCCCCATAAGAAACAGGGTAACAAGAATGGGGCAGGCTGCAACAATAAAGGAAAGCAGCAGGCTGTGACCCACAGGAGCAAGAGGCTGTATGAACATGATTGTTCTCAAACAAGGCGTTGTACCTCTCTCGTGATGGAGAGAGCGTTTGAAGTAACGCGTGCTCCTGTGTGAAGATGCAATAAAATTTCGTGTTATATCATGCACGGTGTTCCTGCGAGCCGCCTGCGAGTGCGGTTTTTGCCGTGCAAACCCGCGGCCACATGCTGCGTTCGGGTTAACATGGATTAAGTGTTGTGCGTTGTACGGAGGGCGGAGTTATGGGGTCACGAAGAATATGGGTGGCGGGCGGTGCGCTGGTTGCGTTGGCTGCCGTGGTTGGTGGGGGTGTTCAGTATTCCCGCACAGAGCGGGCAAGGCTGGCTGTGGAGCAGGGTATGGGGCCTGCCCCCGAGTTGCCCGCACCTGCGCCAAGGCTGTTGCCTACGGTTAACATTGCCAACCCCATAGGTTGGGGCAAGGGGGAGCACCCAACTCCTGCCCCCGGGCTTGATGTTGCGGCTTTTGCATCGGGGCTGGATCATCCGCGTTGGCTCTATGTCCTGCCCAATGGGGATGTATTGGTCGCCCAGAGCAACTCTCCGGGAACGGATATACAAACATTCAAGAACCGTATTGCCAGTTTTGTTATGGGGGCTGTTGGCGCGGGGGAACCCAGCCCCAACAGGATTATGCTCCTGCGTGATGAAAAAGGGCAGGGGAGAGCAACACTGCAAACGGTCCTGCTGGACCATCTCTACTCCCCATTTGGCATGGCGCTGGTCGGGAATGACCTTTACGTGGCAAACGCCAATGCTATTGTAAAATTCCCCTACCATCCGGGGGATACGCATATTACGGCCGAACCTGTAAAAGTGGCTGATCTGCCCGCAGGGTATAACCACCACTGGACCAAAAACATTCTGGCCAGCCCAGATGGGCGATTTTTATATGTGACCGTCGGCTCCAACAGTAATGTGGCCGAACACGGCATGGCGGTGGAAGACGGCCGCGCACGGATTGACAGGCTGGACCTGCAAACCGGAAAGCTGGAGCCATATGCAACGGGTTTGCGTAACCCGAATGGCATGGGGTGGGAGCCCAAAACAGGTGCCTTATGGGTGGCAGTCAATGAACGTGATGAAATTGGCAGTGACCTTGTGCCGGATTACATGACATCGGTGCAGGAGGGAGGGTTTTACGGCTGGCCCTATAGTTATTACGGCCAGCATGTGGATGTGCGGGTGAGCCCACCACGCCCCGATCTGGTCGCTACCGCACTGGTGCCTGATTATGCGCTCGGCCCGCATACCGCATCCCTCGGCCTGACATTTACAGATACCGCACGGCTGTTGCCTGAAGCCATGCGTCAGGGTGTTATGGTTGGGCAGCACGGGTCTTGGAACCGGCGGCCAAAAAGTGGTTACAGGGTCATTTATATTCCCTTTAACGCGGGCAAACCCGACGGCGCTGCACAGGAGGTGCTGACAGGCTTCCTCACCCCTGATCAGGAACATGTACATGGGCGGCCTGTGGGCGTGGCCATTGACCAGAATGGCGCGCTCCTTGTTGCCGATGATGTGGGGAATACCATCTGGCGCGTGACCGAAGCGCCCTGAGCAGTTCAGGGCGGGGCGTGTTTGGTTTTTTGTGTCCTTGCGTCCGGGGCGGGATAATGAAACTCTGCGGGCATGAAATTGGCGGAATGTTTGTATTTCCGCCGTTTTTTGCAATGTGGGGCGCATAAGCCCCGTATAAGGGGTCTTTCATGAAATCCGTCCCACGTCTTGTTGCTGCTGTTTCCCTGCTTGCTCTGGCGGCATGCCAGACGCCAGCACCGCAGGTTCCGGCCCCACCTGTGCCGGTGAGTGGTGCATTAACGCAGCACCAGCCGCTAGCTCCCGCGTTGGGGGTTACGGGGAGTGGTCCGGCTTTTAGCATTAAGTATCTGTCCACCAATGGGGTGTCAGGTGTTGGGCTGGTGCCGGTTACGGGGGTTGTTATTTACCCTGCGGGCCCGGCCCCACAGGGTGGCTGGCCTGTTGTGGCATGGGCACATGGCACGGTGGGGGTTGCCAACAGTTGCGCGCCCTCTCTCAACCCCCGCTCCGCACGGGACCAGACATATCTGGGTGAGTGGCTGCGCCGTGGGTTTGCTATTGTCGCAACTGATTATCAGGGCTTGGGGAGTGATGGCACACATCCGTACCTGAACGCCCGGACAGAAGCCTACAGTGTGCTTGATGGGGTAAAGGCTGCACTGGCCGGTCTGCCCGACCTGAGCAACAATATCATGATCGTGGGGCAGTCTCAGGGGGCAGGGGCGGCTTTTGCTTCCGCGGCTTATGCCCCAGCCTACGCTCCGGCATTGCATGTGCGTGGGGTAGTGGCCACGGGTATTCCCTACATGTCGCCCGAGGTTATCAAGGCCGTGCTGCATGCCAAGCCGCAGAACAGTGCCAGCGGCATAGACCCGGTTGTTGCTTATGCCTTGCTGATTGGCGCATCCGAGGCCGGGCTTAACCCTGCGTTCAATCCGGAGCAGGCCTTTACGCCGCGCGCCATGCCCGCATTCCATGCTGCATCGGAAATATGCGCCCGTCCGTTGATGGAGCGCATAAAAACAGAAGGGCTGACGCGGGCCAATGCGTTTGAGCCAACTCTGCCACAGGCTTTGGTGCCGGCGTTTAAAGGCATGCTGTTCCCTACGCTCAAGCTTGATGTGCCATTGTTCGTTGGCATTGGCATGACAGACCGGGACGTAGCACCCCAGGGGCAGCTTATGCTGGTCAAGGATGCCTGCAAGGCGGGCACAGTTGTGCAGGCACATCTGTATAAGGGGCAGGACCATTCTCAGGCTGTTCTGGCATCCATGGTGGATTCCGCAGCCTTTACAGCAGCGGTTATGAGCGGCCAGCCCGTTCAGGCGGTATGCACGCCCGTTGCGCAGTAAGGTTATGTAAAAAAGCAGGCATAAACCGGAACATTACGCAGTGTTCCGGTTTATGCAGAATATGAGCGGGGATTTCAGGCAGTGCAGGTGCGTGCCACGGCGTAATGCCCTTGGAACCTGCTTGTGGCCACAAAGCCAGAACAGTGCAGGCCTGAATTGGCAGCGTTGTTCCAGTGTAAACAGAAACAGCAAAACTGTTGTCTGTTTCAGGCATTTTTTATTTTAAGGAAAGTGTGGTGCACCCGAGAGGACTCGAACCTCTAACCCCCAGATTCGTAGTCTGGTGCTCTATCCAGTTGAGCTACGGGTGCGCCGTGAGGGGGTGTTTAGCCGAGCATCCCGACCTCGGCAACCCCTAAAAATGATATTTTTGATTTTTTTTCTAATTTCGGTTCAAAAAGTTATCCAGCGGGTGGTTTTCCGGGCGGCGGAGTATGATGTGCGCGCGGCAGGTGGGGGTGCCGTAAACACCTTCAAACGTGTCGTCTATCGGGTGAGCCTCAAAAACAATGGGCAGGGGCTGCTTGCGGGCATCGGTCAGAATAAGCTGGGCATGGTAGTGCTGGCGCTCCTTGTTGGGGACACCATGTAGGACCAGGTTGCCCATCTGGGGCACAAATATCATGCGCTTGGGCTGGATCTGCATATAGGATAGCCCTTCGGTCGGGCAGTCGCGGCCTTTGTCCGTTACCAGCATGCCTGTCCAGTCCCCATATGGGTCATTGGCAGCGGAGGTGGCTGCCTGTGCGGGGCTCAAGGCTGCCAACCCCATGCCCAGCAGGGCGGCGTATCCGCATAACTGCAAGTGTCTGGCGTTCATGTTCGGTGCTCTCCTGTGCTGTCAGCCTGAATCTGGGGTGATAAGCAGGTTGTGGCAAGCCCGGGTGGAAAACAGATTTGCTCGTTATTCTGGCTTTTATAGGGTGACGAGGCCGCCGCATGGCTTTATATCCGCTGTCATACTTACTTAGTGGTGGGCCTTGAGCGTGTTTGTCGCCACTGCACAAGAAAGCCAACCCTGACGCAGACCAGAAAGAACCATGACCCATGTCCGATGCCGCTCAACCCGTTTCACCTGTTGTGCTGGATGAAGCCTTGCACCATGACCGTATTCTGATTCTGGATTTTGGCAGTCAGGTTACGCAGCTGATTGCCCGCCGTGTGCGTGAAAGCGGCGTGTATTGCGAAATCTGGCCCTTTACGACAGATGCTGAAAGAATACGTTCTTTTGCTCCGCGTGGCATTATTTTGTCCGGCGGCCCGGCCAGCGTAAATGGGCCTGACGCCCCCAGAATTCCGGATGTGGTGTTTGAGATGGCAGTGCCCGTTCTGGGTATCTGCTATGGTCAGCAGGCCATGTGCAAGCAGCTGGGCGGGGAAGTGGAAAGCGGGGAACACCGCGAGTTTGGCCGCGCCTTTGTTGATATTGTAGAAGATTGCGCCCTGTTCCGTGGGGCATGGGCACGTGGTGGGCGTGAACAGGTCTGGATGAGCCATGGTGACCGGGTGGTGGCATTGCCGCCGGGGTTCCGTACGGTGGCGGTCAGCCAGGGGGCACCGTTTGCGGTGATCGCAGATGAAGGGCGCCGCCTTTACGGTGTGCAGTTCCACCCCGAAGTTGTGCATACACCGCACGGTGCAGCACTGCTGGAAAACTTTACGCATAACGTGGCAGGCTGCTCTGGGTCATGGACCATGGCGGGTTTCCGCGAAATGGAAATTGCTCGTATCCGCGCTCAGGTAGGGACCGGCAAGGTAATCTGCGGCCTGTCCGGCGGTGTGGATTCCTCCGTTGCTGCCGTGCTGATCCACGAAGCCATTGGCGAACAGCTTACCTGCATTTTTGTCGATCACGGCATGCTGCGTGCAGGGGAGGCGGATGACGTTATCAAAACCTTCCGTGGCCAGTTCAACATCCAGCTTATTCACCGGGATGCGTCTGACATCTTCCTGAGCGCGCTCGACGGCGTGACAGACCCGGAAATCAAGCGCAAGACCATCGGCCGTTTGTTTGTGGAAGTGTTCGAGGAAGAAGCCACCAAACTCGGCGGCGCGCAGTTCCTTGCTCAGGGCACACTCTACCCCGATGTGATCGAAAGCGTGAGCTTTACGGGTGGTCCGTCTGTTACCATCAAGTCCCATCATAACGTTGGTGGCCTGCCCGAACGCATGAACATGCAGTTGGTGGAACCGCTGCGTGAACTGTTCAAGGACGAAGTGCGTGACTTGGGGCGTGAGCTCGGGATTCCGGAAGTTATTGTCGGGCGGCATCCGTTCCCCGGTCCGGGGCTTGCCATTCGTATTCCCGGGAACATCACGCGTGAAAAGCTGGATCTTCTGCGTAAGGTGGATACCGTTTTTCTGGAAGAAATCCGCGCGGCCGGTCTGTACGATGCCATCTGGCAGGCTTTTGCCGTGCTTCTGCCTGTGCGCACCGTGGGCGTTATGGGGGATGGCCGGACGTATGATCAGGCCTGTGCCCTGCGTGCCGTAACCAGCACAGACGGCATGACAGCAGATGTTTACCCGTTTGACATGAGCTTCCTGACCAAAGTGGCCGGGCGGATTGTTAACGAGGTCCGCGGCATTAACCGCGTGACATATGACATCACCTCCAAACCCCCGGGCACGATTGAGTGGGAATAATCCCGCGTCTGGCATAGGGTGGTATCACCCGGCATGAAAGTGCCTTAAAGCCCGCAGAAATGCGGGCTTTTTTTGTTTTTTTGCTCGGGCATTGTCTGGCACCGGACGGTATCGCCAAGCAGCAATTTTTTACGGCATAGTGCGTGGCACAGACCGAGTCTGATGCCATGATTTAAACCGATACCAAGTTGGGAAACTTGTAAGCGGCATGGAGCGATGCTGGCCAAGAGCCCGTTGATTAGTGAGTTATGAATCCATTTAATGTGTCTAATTTTTACTCAGGCAGGAAATATCTACTGATTAATGATAAAAACGATAAGCGCATTTTGGATGGGTTTTAAGAGCTGATGCCTGCTGCGCTTATGTCGGCAATGGGGCGAGAATGGAAGCTCGGCCTTATGTTTGCGTGTAATAAAAAGCAGCCTTTGAAATTGAAAAGGGATGTCTTGCTGTCGTTCGGCATACTGTTTGCTATGATGGCATGATGAATCGCAAAAAGCCCACAAAGATTGCATTAACCAAGCCAATGCCCCTTTCCAGATGGCAGGAGTGGAAAAAAATATTTCCTCTGCTTGGTATCATCTTGCTTCTGTTTTCTGGCGCTGCATGTCTGAGAATATTTCTGACGTCGCAGAAGCATACGCAAATAGGCGGGCCTTACACTCTGGTTAATGGTCAGGGGCAGATTGTCACTCAGGCGGCTTTTGAGGGCCACTATACGCTTCTGTATTTTGGCTATACGCACTGTGTAGACATCTGCCCGTTGACACTTGCGACTGTATCAGCCGCTCTTGATGAGCTTGGTAAGCGGGGAGAAAGCATTATTCCCGTGTTTATTTCAGTTGATCCCGAACGGGATACCCCAAAAGTTTTACAGGATTACGTTGAACGGTTTTCCCCTCGTATTGTTGGCCTGACTGGGTCCGAAACTCAGCTTCAGTCGGTCGTGAAGGCTTTTCATGTTTCCGCACGACGTCAGGCCCCCAATGGTTCAGGCTATCTCATTGATCATAGTTCGCTTCTTTACTTCATGGATGGGCACAACCATCTGGTCGGCATGATCCCCGTGGATGCCAGTGCCCACCAGATTGCAAGCGAACTCAGGCGGTTTTTACCGCCATCGTGATGTCAGGTCGGACGGAATTTCGCAAATATCCGGTTTGCAATGGCCAGAACAAGTAATGCGGCCCCTAGCTCTGGTAGAAGCAACCCTAGAGTGACGAGCATTACAATGCCGATAATCCCATATTGCTGAGAGTGCATGGCAGGTGGAGCCCCTAGGGATCCCGCAGGTTTACGTTTAAGCCACAATACAGTTGCAGCACTACTCATTGCCAGTAAGCCCATTGCCACCAACAGGTTGATGACCTGATTTATCCCCCCAAAAAGCTGGCCTTCATGTACCGCAACGCCGTAGCCAATGATGCGATCCATAAGGCCTTTCCGGGCGAAGGTTGTATGTGCCTGCACATGGCCATCTGGTGTTACCGTCACACTTTCTCGCAAAGGTCGGTTTTGCGTGTCGGAACGTACAGTCCACATAGAACCAGACGGTGTAATGATGACCGGAGCGGGCATGGAGAGAGTGCTCGCGGTCTGTACAACAGTATCCAGACTACTTACCAAGTCCTCTTCAGGAAAAGAGGAGGAGACGGTTGGCATGTCCATACCGGGCATATCCATGCTGCCTGTTGCAGGCTGCTTCTGTGATGGCCCGACCGGATGTCCGGCAATGACCGTGGCGGCTGGAACCGCGCCGATTTCCCAGTCCTTGACAGAGGTCAGACGACCAAACGTGTTTTCGATCGATTGCAGGCCATGCCCCCAGACAAAAGACCACGGTAGACCGGATACCAGAAACAGCACCAGAAACACTGATGCCCACACGCCAGTGACAGCATGGAGATCCCGCCACCGGGTTCGTCCCTTTATGCCAAGGCGTGGATAAACAACGCCTGCCAGTCCCTTCTGACCGCGAGGCCACCAGAGCAGCAGGCCTGTCACAATGAGCACAATGGTCCATGATGCGACCATTTCCATAATGACAGAACCCACATTACCCAACAGCAACTGCCCATGCAGCCGGAAAACCAGCCGCTCAAATCTGCTTTCTTCCAGAACAGTTTTCACAACAGTGTGGGTGTTCCTGTCCACATAGACCCGCACGGCTTCTCCGTCTGGCCTGCTGACCAGAACACGTGCGGCACTCTGCGACGTCCGCGGAAGTTCATAAGCCAGGAAAGTCCCCTGCGGCACTGCTGATAAAGCCGCCTGAACGTCACGCTTGGGAGAGGGCGACTGAGCTGTGGGCAGATGGTCATATCGCCAGTCAATCCAGTCATCAATCTGAGGTTTGAAGAGATAAACTGTTCCGGTCAGAGAGAGAAAAGCCACAAAAGGCAGGCAGAACAGTCCTGCGAAGAAATGCCAGCGCCAGAGCGTGCGGCGGTCTGGCCAGAGAGTGGCAATGTGTATGGTCATGGCACTATCCCTCAAAACCTGATCCGCACGCCGCCAAAATACGCACGTGGCGAACCCGCGTAGATGGAGCCTGTGCTGTTCATGAGTGTCGTAGCACCGGCCTGCTGACCATTGGCCTGCAGTTTATCGCTGATGTTTGTGGCGCCCGCGATATAGGTCTGGTTGGCGACGTTCTGTACTTCAAAATACCAGTGCAAACGATGTGCCCAGCCACACCGAGCGGGGGGATCATAATGTATTTCAAGATTAAGCAGCGCATACCCCGGCGCTTTCAGGCGATTGGCGTTATCTAGCCAATAAGAATCACGCCACGTGACTTCCGCGTATCCGCCCAGTCCCTCCAGTAAACCGTCAGGCTGGTCGTAAAGAAAGCGGGCATTAAGAAAATTGGGAATGACCCCGGGGATATAATGCCCTTTACGGCTGAAGCTGCGTGAAAGCGTGCTATTGGAAAGAACCTCGGTATAATTGGTATAAATCTGATTATCGTAGGTGTAGCTCAGTTTAACCCGACCACCGGAAAGCATTTTAGGCAACGGTTTCCACTCCACACCCAGAACAACACCACGATGTTCGGACGCGGGTGCGTTAAAAGTGTAGGAGCCAACGGTGTTAACACCGGCAGACTGGCTGACCAGTTCGTTCTTATAAAACTCGTAAAAACCTGTTGCCTGAATGCTGATCGTCGAAGAGGGATGCCAATCAGCGCCCAGATCAATGCCGACACTTGTCTGGCTTTTCAGTTGTGTATTGTTCCCGTATTCCCCCTGTGGGGTAATGAAAAGATTGGAAGAAGATGGCGTGCCATAGGCTGTGCCAACACGGGTATGAAGCATCCAGTCTTTGGATGGCGTGTAAATTAACGCTCCTTCTGGTGCGAGATTGAAATAGAAACGATTGGCTGTGATGGCCCGTTGGGTACTGGCTGTCGCAGAGTAGCCATACAGTGTTTCTGTTGCACCAATGTCGGAATATGTGCCGCCAAGACCGGCGACGATGTGCCAGTCAGGTGCAAAATGCCAGTCTTCCTGAAAGCGTGCACCAAGATTCCACTGGTGCCCATAACTTTCCGAATTCATGGCCCCTCGTGTTGCACCGCCCAGGGGCATGATATTGTAAGTCTGTGAACCAAAATCGAGATAATCAAAATTCACGCCCGCAAATGTTTCCAACGCTCTGCCAGCAAGTTGCGCATGGTTGGTTATATCGCTGCTTACATTATAGGAATTATAAGGACCGACATACGCCATAGGCGACGTTGGTTGGTCGATATGGCGCTGATCGTATGTAAACTGGTTTCGCCAGATTGTGTGGCTGTTGAAATCATGCTCCCAGCGCAGGCCAACCACCGTGCGCCGGTCAAAGCGCCCCAGCCCTGCCTCTTCAGGGCTCATGGCAACCTTCGTGCCATAGCGGCCATTGACCAGCAGATTGACAGACGCACAACCGGCCGCCGCACCGGACGCATTGGTGCACCCCTGCTGGTAAGGATTGGCCCGGTACTGGTTGAGTGACAATCTTGCTGGTAGAAAAGCATCCGTGACGTTGTTGACGAATTTCAGGATAAGACGATCCGATGACGTCAGATTGACACGAAGCCGCATATTTTCTGTCGAGGTATTATAACGGCTATTGGCAATGAAGCCGTTTCCACGCACATCGCTGCCAAAGATCATCAGATCGTAGTGTCTGTTGCCAAAGCCGAGGGTGGCATAATTGTTGAACATCCCGAAACTGCCGAAATCAGAGCCCAGTTCCAGCCCGTGAATATCTGCTCCCTTCCGGGTGCGGAAATTGATGGCGCCGTTGATGGCATAATTACCATACAGGGTTGAGGCAGGCCCCTCAAAAACATCGACACCCTGATAAGCATGGGGGTCGATCAGATCGGCCCGGGCTGTCCCATCTGGTTGAGTCATGGGGAATCCATCTTCCAGAACCTGAATATTTTTAAGTCCCCATGATTGACGATCTCCCGACCCACGAATGGAAATATTCGTATCGCGGGGGCCATTTCCCTGCGTAAAGCTGACGCCGGGAATGGTCACCACCATATCGGCAACGCTCTGGCCAACTTGGTTCGCGAAATTACTTCTGTCGGAACTATAAGTCGTCTGGCCTGCCGGACGTGTAAGGGCAGACGACCGGCTTAATCCCGTTACAAGAATCTGTTCGGTTTTGACGGGGTTTTTGTGGGTTTTGGGCACAGAAGGAGCATGTTGACTCAAAGGCGAGCGGGGTTTCTCTGCACCGATGGCAGCGTGCAGAGTGCTGGCCGAGAAAATGACGGCAGCCGTTAGTGTCCCGTAAAACGGGAGTGAAAAACAAGACGTACGAAACATGTGAAGGAACCTGAATAGACAGCACAAAATGCTCACCTGCATGGTAGGTGAGCGGCTCTTTCAATTCAGATCAGGCAGGAGGTCCCTGCGGGCAGAGAGAAGTCCGTTTTGGTGTTGGCGGCCCCCGGATGGATGTGAACATCCATGACTGACGAATGGCAGCAATACGCAAGTCCACAAAAAGACAGAAAACGATGCTCGCAATAAGCAGGTCCAATGCTTCGGACAGAAGAAAGCCGTCATCATCGGGGGTGGTCGAGTGATGGTTCTGTCCGTCTGGATCAGACGATGTGCTTTGAGCATCGCAAAGAATGCTCAGCTTCGTAAAAGTTTTGAGGGGATCGTCGATCAGTGCTGTTGGGGAAGCAATTCCGCCAAATGTCAGGCGTGCAATCAGTGCAAGCAAAACGAGAGGCCAGAAGGCCAGCAGGTAAGCTGAACTGTGAGCACGTGGAGTCATGTCTCACCGTTACATCAAGTTCTTTCGGTTAACCAGTCCATATCGGTAGTGCGAACTCTACCTTTCGATGACGATAGCCCCGGTCTTTGAACCGTATTGCATGTCCGTTTTCGGGAAACGGAAATTGATCTCTGCACGACTGATAATGAAGGCAGAGCCGCTTGTCTGGCTTCATTATCATGCAGTTCTTCACCTCGTGTATGTGCTGGCGAGAAGACCCCTTCATCGTCCGGGTGTTGCCTCGGCGTCAGGAGTGGAGCAGCTGATCGGACTAGCAAGGCTTGTAGACGCGGCCTGTTCGTCAGAGGCTCGCATATCCACAATGAGGGCAAGAATGGACGGGCTGTACCAAATGGGTCAGGCTAGAAATCTTGCCGACAATTATGATAATTGTAGCCAATCCACCGGGCAATGGCGTGACTGGATGGGTAACAAGTCGTGCGGGGGTAGTGCCGTGAACAATGAAAACCTAACTGATCGTCAGAGACAAATCCTAAATCACCTTTATGCTGAAGCGCCTGTGTCGGTTAAAAATCTAGGCTCAGGACTCATTCTTTAAGATAGAAGATGAAGCTTGCTGCGATTTGGATTGCGGACATGAATGTATGAGCACAGCGGTCGTATCGTGTTGCCACCCGTCGCCAGTCTTTCAGCTTTGCGAACATGTTTTCGATCAGATGGCGCTTTTTATACAGATGCCAATTGTAAGGTGGCTTTGATTTCCGGTTCTTCTTCGGCGGAATACAGGCGGTGATATTGCGTTCTGCGAGAGACTGTCTGATTTTATTGCTGTCATATCCCCGATCGCCGATGACTTCCTCTGTCTCATCCGGCAGGTCCGACAGCAGCGCATCAGCGCCTTTGAAATCACTGACCTGTCCCGCAGTCAGATGAAGGCGAACAGGACGCCCTTGTCCATCACATATGGCATGAAGCTTTGAGTTCAGGCCGCCTTTTGTCCGTCCGATATGGCGGGAAAAAGCCCCTTTTTGAGCAGGGACGCCGATGTCCGGTGTGCCTTGAGATGTGTTGCATCGATCATCAGACGCTTCGAACGGCCTGCCTGTTCTGTCAGGGCGACAAAGATCCTGTCAAAAACACCGAGGCGGCTCCACCGGATAAAGCGGTTGTATAAAGTCTTGTGCGGACCATACGCTTTCGGAGCGTCTTTCCACTGAAGGCCGTTACGGATCACATAAACGATCCCGCTCAGAACACGCCGGTCATCCACGCGTGGCACTCCGTGCGCCAGAGGAAAAAACGGCTCAATCCGCTCTATCTGGCGCTCAGATAGCATAAACACATCACTCATAGGCCCACCTTCCATCGGTAAGCCTGTGAATCACAACCGTTCGTCCAGTTCAATAAATTAATAGGTCCTGAGCCTAGGGATATGATGGAAACGGCGCCCGTGAAAACCTGCTTTTCCACGGGATATTGCCCATCATTCTGTAAGTTCGAACTGCACACAGCGCATCCGTTGCAATTCTCTTCGAGGCTGTGATCGCAATAGGATCAAGAGAGTGCTCAGCAGTTGCTGAATGGCAGGAATATCATAGCGGCCTTGTTAATAGAGGCTGACCTTCCATAAGGATATGCCCTGTTTTTTGCCCAAAAACGAGGTGCCTGTGGCGAGCTCTGCGTAAGGTTGAAAATGCCGGGCGTGAGTAACTGCTCAATTCTTCAGGGTTTGCGCAAGCAAATGAAGATAATGGAAAGCGAGAATGTTTTGGGGAGCCAGTCAAACGGATTTGTATGAATCTGGCTGATCCGCATGTTGTGGCGGATGGTTTGTGCCAGCCAGCGCCAGTCAAACCCTTTATGCCCCGTGCCGTGTGTTTCCACCTTATCCAGATTGAACAGTGCGGCATGCAGGGTTTCGGCCCATGTGTATTCCTTGTGCCGCATATAACCGGTGAGCAGGGAGCCAATGTTTTTGACCAGAATAACCGGGCCGACCTCGTTAGGGACCGAGCACATAAAGGCGGCCGGCCGAGCAAGAGCGACCTGCTCTATAATACGGACAACAAGATTTTCTGGAATATGCTCTAGGGTTTCCAGCGCAAGAATAACATCGGTATTCTGGAACTCGCCATAGTGGTCGGCAATGGAACCCGTGATGATTTTAAAGTTTGGATGGGCCGAATACCTTGCCCGTGCAATGCCGCTTAATGCCTCATCCTGATCTATGCCGATATATGTGATGTTGAAGCGGCTATTGAGGACCTGGAACGCTTTGGCATGTGCACAGCCTATGTCCACCACCCGTAAGGTGCGGGATGGGGCTTGGGCGGCCAGCTTGGTAAACAGGCGGATTAAATGCTTGTATCGGGTAGTATGCAGGTAAGAAACCAGCGGGTTGAAAGCCTGTTTTTTTTCATAACAGGTCAGGCCCTTATTGCCGGGTGGTGTGGATGAAGTGGGCTGTACCATAAAAAGCTAGCTGTCATGCGATGGCGGGCGGTTGTGCCAATCTATGCAGACATCTGACAGCCACAAGGTAAGTGCCGAAACAAAAAGCCAGAGAAGGCCGGGGAAGATATTAAAATCCAGAATGACAACAATACCGATACAAAACGCGGCAATGGAAATGCTCAGGTTAACAAGGCAACAGAACACCGCAACAGGCCAGCTTTCGGGAAGACCAAGTTTTGTCATCAACACCTCACGCCAAAAACGGGGGCGTGCTCCTTGATAAGGGCCAGAAAACAGGCGTAACCCCGAGTGCTGGCAAAATCTGCCCCAAGAGCGGGCCTGAGCGGCCTCTCTTGGGGCAGGGGCATAATCTTACTGATCAAGCCAGGGAGCAACCGGCAGGTTTTTCTCCTGCAGGAAGGTCGGGTTGAACAGTTTGGATTCATATCGTGCGCCACCATCTGCCAGAATGGTCACAATTCTATGGCCCGGCCCAAGCCTGCGTGCGGTGCGTATGGCGGCCGCGACATTAATGCCCGATGACCCCCCAACAGACAGGCCTTCTTCCCCCAGCAGGCTGTAAATCACGTCCAGTGCTTCGGGGTCGGGAATGCGCTCTGCATCGTCAATGGGAGCGCCTTCAAGGTTGCCGGTCACGCGGGACTGGCCAATACCCTCGGTAATGGAAGACCCGGCTACGGACAGGTCGTTATTCTTGACCCAGCCGTACAGGCCGGAGCCTTCGGGGTCTGCCAGTACAATCTGCGGGGCCTTTACACCGTCACGCCGGGCTGCATCGTGCAGGCCAAGAGCTATGCCTGCCAGTGTGCCGCCCGTGCCGCATGCGCAGGTAAAGGCATCTACCTTGCCATCCATCTGCTGCCAGATTTCCTGCGCTGTGGTGGCGCGGTGGCCTTCACGGTTGGCGGTGTTGTCAAACTGGTTGGCCCAGACCCAGCCGTTTTCTTCCGCCAGACGGCGGGAGACATGCACGTAATTGCCCGGATCGCGGTAAGGTTTGGCGGGCACAAGGCGCAGGTCCGCGCCAATCATGCGCAAAAAGCCGATTTTTTCGCGGCTTTGTGTTTCAGGCATGACAATAACGCATTTATAACCGCGGGCGTTGGCGACCAGAGTCAGGCCAATGCCGGTATTGCCCGCTGTGCCTTCCACCAGAGTGCCACCGGGCTTGAGCACGCCACGGCGCTCCGCATCATCAATAATGGCAAGGGCCGCGCGGTCCTTTACGGAGCCGCCGGGGTTCATGAACTCCGCCTTGCCGTAAATCTGACAACCCGTTGCTTCAGATGCCTTGCGCAGAAGGATAAGAGGGGTTCCACCTACCGCACCGGGCATGTCGGGCGAGAGTGAGGTCCAGCCTGGACGGGTGGTGGAGGGCGCTGCGCTTTCGGTCATCTGTATACCCTGCTTGCTATGATCAGGTTGGGCGATCGGGGCTGGTCTGCGTTGGGGAGTACCCCCTGCGGCCTACCGGCCTGCGTCCGGTTCTTCTTGTGCATCATATAGCACTTCCAAAACCGCACACCAAGGATAGCGTGGGTCGTAGCTCTGCCCGGTCGGGCTTGCCAGGCGCCCCTGCTCATCCGTGGGAACGTGGGTCAGGGCTACGGCATCATCAATATTACCGCCAATAATGCTGATCTGGCGGCCAAAAGGCGGGCCATTCTGGCCTGTGGCGACCACATAGCCGCAATGCGCGGGAAAGCCGTAGGACGTCGGCAGGCTTGCAAAGCGGATGCTCTGCCTGCCACGCCCACGGGCCACACAGATCAGGTCGCCTGCCTTGGGGGTATAGGCGGCGGGGTCATGCGCACGCAGGATGGGGGACAACCCCGATGCCGCGGCGTTGATATAGGTGGAATGGTTGGGCGAGTAGGGGAAGCGGTCATTCGCTCCGGCAATACGCATAACGTAGGAGATAAATGCAGCCGACCATGCAAAAGACCCGTCATGCACAAAGTCCGTCAACTGGCCATCGGCATTGTGTTTGCCGCTCCAGGAGGCTTCAGTCATGTTCGGGTCCATGCCAATCCACCAGTATTCGCCCACGCGCTGCCACAGGCCGGGCGCTCGCTCGGGCTTGATGGCGGCGACCTGTGGTTCGGGGCGCTGTTCGGGGTCATCGTCATTAACCGGGCTGCCAAACAGGCGCCATTCGCGCATGGCAATGGCTACGACATCCTGCGGATTAAAAGGCTCAAAATTGCGCGTGGCAAAGTCCGGCACATGGCTGTTTAAGCCATAGCCGCCCGATACACTGCCGCCACGGGAGGACGTACCGCCCCCCGAAGAGGGCTGGGAGGTGCAGGCCGCCAGACACAAAGGTGCCAGAAGGGCCACAGTCAGCTTGCGTGGCATCTTGTCTCCATACCAGAACAGGGCCGTGTTCGGGGCCGGACGGAGTGGTTCCACCGCCTTGCAGAACAAAGCCCTGTTGTAAGGAATAGGCGTCCTTTATGGAGGGTGGAAGGGGGTTTATGCTCCTTTTACTCCACCCATGTGCTTTTTTGTCTGCTCAGGCCGGGGGTGTATCCACGGTAATGCTGGCAGTCTGGGCCTGCACGCAGCGTATGGCGTCTGCCGGGGCCAGTTCCACAACAAGGCCACGACCACCACCGTTGATGTAGAGCTTGTCCAGCTTGAGAATGCTCTCGTCAAACACAACAGGTACGGTTGTGCGTGCGCCAAAGGGGCTGATTCCCCCAACCTGAAAACCCGTGAGTGCTTCAGCTTTTTCAGCGCCAAGCATACGGGCGTTGCGACCGCCAAAAAGAGTGGCCACTTTTTTCAGGTCCATTTTCAGGTGAACGGGAATGGCAGTGCAGACAACCTGTTTTTTGTCGATTTCCACCATCAGGGTTTTAAAAACCTTTTGCTGGTCAATGCCTATGCCAGCCGCAGCATGCAGGCCGATCTTGCCCGGATCGGACACGTAATCATAATCATGCATGGTGTAGGACACGGCATGGGCGGTCAGGAACAGTGTTGTTGGTGTTTGATCAGAGTTTGGCATAACAGGCGTTTTTTCCAATGTGATCCGGGGTTTCAGCCTCGTTCGGGAAAAAGGGAGAGCAGGCCGTCGGGTGTGGCCGCGCAGCAGCCTTTTTCTGTTATCAGGCCGGTAACAAGGCGGGCCGGAGTGACGTCAAACGCGGGGTTGGCGGCCTTACTGCCGTCTGGAGTAATCTGCACCCGGTTGATCTGCCCGCTGTCATCCCGCCCGTGGATATGGGTAATTTCGGCTTCCGAGCGTTCTTCAATGGGGATTTCACGCATGCCATCGGCCACGCGCCAGTCTATGGTGGTGGAGGGCAGGGCAACCCAGAACGGTACATTGTTGTCCCGTGCGGCCAGAGCTTTCAGGTAGGTGCCAATCTTGTTGGCAACATCGGCATTGCGGGTGACGCGGTCGGTGCCAACAATAACCATATCAACCAGCCCGTGCTGCATCAGGTGGCCACCGGCATTGTCTGCAATAACGGTGTGGGGCACGCCGTGGCTGCCAAGTTCCCACGCCGTTAACGCAGCGCCCTGGTTGCGGGGGCGTGTTTCATCCACCCAGACATGCACGTTCAGTCCTTCGTCGTGTGCCATGTAAATGGGGGCGAGTGCCGTGCCCCAGTCCACTGTGGCAATCCAGCCGGCATTGCAATGTGTCAGAATGTTAATTCTGTCATTCTTGCCACGTTGCGCTGCCAGTGTGCGCAGCAGTTCCAGACCATGCAGGCCAATGGCCTCATTCTGGGCTGCATCTTCATCACAGATCCGGCCTGCTTCGGCATAAGCTGCATCGGCCCGCTGTGCTGGGGGCAGGGGACGGAGGTGGTTCAGCATTCTTTCAATCGCCCAGGCCAGATTTATGGCCGTGGGGCGGGTGGCGGCCAGCATGGCGGCCTGCTGTTCCAGTGCGGTATCGGAGCTGTCCGTGCGCAGGGCCAGGGCCAGACCATAGGCTGCAACTGCGCCAATAAGTGGCGCGCCGCGGACCTGCATGGTTTTAATGGCGTGGGCAACCTGCTCGGGTGTGGTCAGCTGAAGAATATCCAGCGCAAAAGGCAGGCGGGTCTGGTCAAAAATATGCACGGACCAGCCGTCTTTTTCATTAACCCAAACGCTGCGGTAAGGTGTGCCGTTAATTTTCATGGCCAAGGTTCCTGATGGCGGAAGATAAAAATCGCTCGCTGATCATAGGGTTTGTTTGAGTATGTGGGCAATATCCTCATGTCATGACAGTTTTGCGAACAAGTGTAGAACGTATAGTGTGTAATGGTTGAATCCAAACAGCCTATTCTTGAAAAGACGAGAGTATTTTTTTGCATTTCCGGTCATTTTTGTTATGTAGAGGGGGAAATGGGCGCGCTTTGCTGATACTGCGGAATGTGCCACGAACAGGTTTATTTTTGTTTTTTGAAAAGAATGTTTTCTCTTCTTGATATTTTTAAAGAAGATGAAAAGGGAATGCTGGAATGAGTGAAACCAAAAAAGGTCGCAAGGCTGTTGCCGGTAAACGTGCCCCCGCCCGCGCCGCTGCTGTAACCACCCCCAAAAAGCGCGCGCCGCGTGCAAAAGTGGAAGTGGTAGAAGAAATTTTTGAAGTGGAAGCACCCGCTCCCACCACGCGCAAGACCCGCCAGAGCGCCGCACCACGTAAAACGGCCAAAGTAGAAAAAGTGGCCAAGCCCGCAGCAGCCAGAAAAGCCAGCAAGTCCACTGCAGCCGCCGCTCCGGTGGAAGCCCCGGCCAAGCCTGCCCGCCGTACAAAAACTGCAGCCGCCGCCGTTGTGGCCGAGGCTCCGGCCAAGGCAACCCGCAAGGCAAAAACTGCCAAGGCAGCGCCCCGTGCAACGCGTGCCAAGGTTGCTGCTGTGGCAGAAGTCGCACAGCCTGCACCAACCCGCGCGCGCAAGCCAGCCCGCAAGGCTGCGGTGGCAGCACCGGCTCCCGCTAAACCAGCTGCTAAAGCAACGCGGAAACGGGCAGAAAAGGCCGAAGCCGCAGAGAGCGCAAAGAACCTGTCCGCAGTTGAAAAACTGCGCATTGTGCAGGAACGCCGCCGCCGCAAGCGCTATGAGCGTCTGGCAGCTGAAGCCGTGGCAGAAGCAGAAAAAGCCGCACCTGCACGCAAGCGCAAAGCCGCCACAACGCGGCGTCCCCGTGCCACAAAGGCATAAGGGTTAAGCAGCTTTACGGTGGAGCCTGACCATACAGGTTGGTCAGGCTTGCATTGCTTGGCCGGGTTTTTGCTCCCTTTACCGCACTGGATTGCCCGGTAAACTGTGTAAAGGCCCATTATTCCGGATAACCGTTTGGGTTATCCGGTTTTTTTATGCCTAGTTCTGAGCCGATGGAGCAGGTGGCAGATAAGTCTGCGCCAGCAAGCTGGATGCACGCAACTCCCCGACGAGCTGACCATTCCAGTTTTTAAGCGGGCGGCGCATGAAATGTGTTAAAACAGGTGCGTTCTCTATGCGAGCAAAACGGGCAATCAGGGCTGCTGCCGCAGTTTCTGCCGCGCGCACGCCGCCATCACGGCATTTTATGGCCATACCCAGCCCCTGTTCTGGTAGGGCGACAATCATCACGCCCTCAGCCCCCATTTTTGTCAGGACCTTCGGGGCCAGTTCGGTCATGATCCGCGTGTCAAACTGCCCGCTGCCCGCGATCATGAACGGGTTCTGGGCTATGGCGTTGCGCAGGCGTTGTGCGGCCAATGCCCGCTCGGGGGAAAGGCCAATGCCGCTGGCAAAGCGGGCATAACCCAGCGCCAGCGCAGATAGGGGGATAGCCCATGTGGGAATGGCGCATCCATCGACTGCCCTGTTTGCCGTGGTGTGGGGGGCTCCGGTCACATCCTGCAGTGTTTGGGCAACTGTTTGCATTACGGGGTGTTCCGGGCGTGTGTAGTGTGCCACGTCCTGCCCGGTTGCGCAGGAGAGGCAGATAAAGCCCGCATGCTTGCCCGAACAGCAGTTATGGAGTGCGCAGGGTGCCTCGCCCGCTGCTGCCAGCCCGCGGGCGGCGGCTGTATCCAGCGGCCAGTGGGTACCACATTCGAGCACACCATAATCCAGACCCGTACGGGCAAGCATGTCTGTGGCAACAGCAATATGTTCAGGCTCCCCCTGATGGGAGGCACAGGCCAGTGCCAGCGCTTTGTCTGGTAAGGCAAAGCGGTCTGCTGCACCTTCGGTCAGCAGGGGGAGTGCTTGTAACGCCTTGACCGTGGAGCGTGGAAAAATAGGTGTTGTGCAGTCCCCGGCGGAAAAAACGGTTTTGCCGTGGGCATCCACAACAATGGCAGCGCCATAATGGCTGGATTCCACAATGCCGTTGCGGGTTGTCTGAGCAAGAAGGACATCATCTGTCATAAAACTGGGCCTGTTGATCAAGAATGTTTAATTGCCGCTGAGAAGGTAGCATGGTGTGGCAAATTCTGCCGTATGGTCTGGCTCCAGCTCCAGAGCTTGCGCAACAAGAGAGCGTTTGAGCTTGAGCACAACAGGCATGTTATGGGCATCACACGCCGTGGTTTCTGCCGTTTTTGCCAGCCATGCGGCAATCCCGGCCCGCTCGGTCAGCATAAGAGGCGCGCGTCGGTTTAAGGGGAGGCCGGCGGCCATAAGGTGTTGCGCATGGTTTTGCGAAACAACCATGTATAAAAAACAGTCTTCACCAGCAGGCGGAAGCTTTTCCGGCGCAGGCACAAGGCTCAGGCGGATTTCGTCAGGCAGGAAGTGCGAGCGGGGGAGTGGGGGCAGGGGTAGGGCAAACAGGTCTGTCTGTTGCAGGTCCGGTGTTGTGGAAACTGTTTTGGGTCTGGCTGTTTTTTTACCCGCCCGAATGGGTTTGCGCACCTTGCCAGCAGGCAGGGTTGGCAGGTCTGGCTGAACAGGGCCGGTTGGGGCGGGGTGTTCCATCAGTTGGGGGCTGGGGCAGGCCCCTTCTGGCCGCGTGTGGCGGGGGCGCAGTCCTCACACACACCTTCCACTTCGACCGATGCGCTTTGCATGGTAAAGTTTTTTTTGCCACAAATGCTTTTCAATACGTCCAGAACACGCGGGGCGTCGGCAATTTCGGTCACACCGCCACAGCTCCGGCAGATCAGGAACTGCGCGCTATGCAGGCAGGTTTCCGCCGGTCCATGAGAGTGGTCGTGGGGATGGTCATGCTGGAGGTGGGTGCACGGCACAAAGGCGGACAGGCGTTCAATGCGGTGAATAAGACCATGTTCGAGCAAAAAATCGAGCGCGCGGTAAACGGTAGGGGGGGCAGGTTTGCGGCCCGATGTTTTGAGCTGTTCAAGCAGGTCGTAGGCTCCAACCGGCGTTGTGGCAGTCAGGATCAGGCCCAGAACATCACGCCGTTGCGGGGTCATGCGTCCTCCCTGCCCGGCGCAGAGGTGAGCAGCGTGTTCAAGCTGGCGCTGAATACGGTCCGAAAAACCGTAGCCGTTATCTGCGGGGGAGGAGGCTGGTGTTCTGGTCTGCATGTTCATCATCCGTTCTCTCTTGTTTCTAGCCTAAACGAGCCAGAAGAGGAAGGCCAGACATGCGTGGTGAGGTGACGGATGATCAGAACTAATGTAATATTATTACATATCATTGATTGAGGTGTCGGCGTCATGGTTCTTCCGGGTAAGAAAAAACAGAATTTCTGGTTAAAAACAGTTCTTTGCGCGTTGGGCGTGGTCAGCACGCTCGGGTTTGTGGCCGGGAGCGCGCAGGCCGCCAAAATGCCGCTTGTTGTGGCAGCAGAAAATACGTGGGGTGATATTGCCGCACAGATTGCCGCACCAGATATGCGGGTTGTGGCCATTTTGTCCTCCCCCACGGTGGACCCGCACGAATATCAGGCCACCCCGACCGATGCGCGCATGATTGCGGCGGCAGAACTGGTTGTGGCCAATGGCGCAGGGTACGATGCATGGGCTGACAAGCTGGTTGCCGCCTCCGGCCTGTTGCCCGTGCGGTATGTTAAGGCCGATTCGTGGTCAGGCTGGCAGGAAGGGGGCAACCCGCATCTGTGGTTCAATATGGATGCGGTCAGCGCTTTTGTGCAGCATTTTGCCGAAGCCTGCGCCCACATAGACCCCGATCATGCGGATGGATACGCAGGCCGGGCGCAAAAGATGCAGTTGGCTATCCAGTCCATTCAGGCGTACGCGGGTTTGCTGAAGCAGCACGTCGCGGGCATGCACGTGGCTGCAACCGAACCGCTGTTCACCCCCCTGGCAGATCTGCTGGGTTTGCAGATGGACGAACAGGCCTACCAGCTTGCAATCATGAACGATGTGGAGCCAGCCCCTTCCACTGTTGCAACATTTGAGAGCGACCTGAAGGACAAGCGCCTGAAAATGCTGGTTTATAACCAGCAGGTGGAAGAGCCATCCGTCCGGCATCTGCTGGAACTGGCGCAGCAGTCCAATGTGCCCACCATGCCGCTGTCTGAAATGCTACCACCGCGCAAGCACTGGCAGGTCTGGGTGCATGATATTCTTGCACGCACAGGCCAGCTTCTGGGAGTGCAGCAGTGAGCACTCCGGCTATCGAGGCCGGGCAGCTCAGTGTGTCGTATGGCGGGCGGCGTGTGCTTGACCAGGTCAGTTTTGCCATTCCACCGGGCAGCTTTGTGGCTGTGCTGGGGGGCAATGGCGCTGGCAAAACCTCGCTCTTTCGCGCCATTCTGGGGCTTACCACGCCAGAGCAGGGCTATGTGCGCGTGGAAGGGCAGAGTTTTGGCAGGGGCCGCATGCCTGTGGGCTATATGCCGCAAATGCGGCGTATGGTTGCCGGGCAGCTTAATGGGTGGCACATGGTGGCCGCCGCTTTGCAGGGACGTGCCTGGGGCCTGCCATGGTGCTCGGCCAGTGCACGGGCGGAAGTGAACGCCGCATTGGATGCGGTGGACGCGCAGGATCTGGCCATGCGGCCGGTCATGTCTCTTTCCGGTGGGGAGCGGCAGCGGCTTTTGCTGGCGCAGGCCCTGCTGGACCAGCCGCGTATTCTGCTGCTGGATGAACCCTTGGCCAGTCTGGACCCCGCCCGCATGCGTGAGACTACGCGCCGGATTTATGATCTGGCGCGTGAGCGGGGGTTAACGGTTCTGTTTTCCACGCATGATATTAACCCGCTTATGGGGTTTATGGACCACGTTCTTTATCTGGCGCATGGCAAGGCGTTGTTGGGGAGTGTGGATGAGGTTATGACAACCCCGGCCCTGAGTGCGCTCTACGGTGCGCCGGTCGAGGTGGTGCGCGCAGATGGTCGCCTGTTTGTGGTGGCCGATGGCGGGGCAGACACCCTGCATTGTTGTGACTGTGCGGAGCATACGCGCTGATGTTTGCCTACGAGTTTATGCGCACCGCATTTGTGGCTGCTTTTCTGGCGGCTTTTGTCTGCGGTCCCGTAGGGTGGTTTCTGGTGCTGCGGGGGCAGAGCTTTGCCAGCCATGCGCTCTCGCATGTTGGTTTTGCCGGGGCGGGTGCTGCTTTGCTGTGGGGGCAACCCGCGCTGCTGGGGTTCGGGTTGAGTGCGGTTATCAGCGGTATGGGCATGGGCATGGCAAGCGACCGGGTGATCGGTCGGGATGTCATGATCGGGCTGGTACTGTCGCTCGCCATGGGTACCGGAGCTTTGTGTCTGCATTTTCTCACGCGCTCGGCAGGGGCCGCCACAGCTTTGCTGTTTGGTGATATTCTGGGTATTTCCCCGTCCAGCCTTTACTGGCTGGGCGCACTGGCCATTGGCTGTGTTGTGTGCCTTGGGGTTATGAGCAGGCCTTTACTGTTCGCCTCTCTCCAGCCTGATGTGGCTGAGGCCAAAGGCGTTAACCTGCGCCTGCTGGATGTGCTGTTTCTGGCTCTGGTGGGTATTGCCACGGCCATGTGTTCACAGATTACCGGCGTGTTGCTGGTTTTTACCCTTATGGTCGCCCCGGCGGCTGCCAGCCTGCGTCTGGGTTTTGGCCCAATGCTGGGCATGGCTGTAGCATTTGCCCTTGCCCTGTTTGAAGCGTGGGGCGGGTTGTGCCTGTCATGGCTGAGCGACTGCCCCGCATCCTTCTGGATTGCGTTGCTGGGGAGCGCTGTGTTTGCGGCTGCCAATCTGGTGGCCCATCTGCGCGGGCGTTAAAGCCGGGCAGATGGTGCCTGCTGTGCGGTAATTTTTAGGTGAGCAGCCAGTTCAGGCCCGTGCCTAGAACAACGGCGGCGGTCAGGGCCGCGTACAGGGCCAGTACCATCTGGTTCCGTGTGGCGGGAAGGGCCAGAGCGCGGCTTTGGGAATGTTTACGGACCATCAGTTATGCTCCTTATGTAAACAGGGGTGCAGCGCCCTTTGGGCCGCCGTTAACCCTGCTGATAAGGTAGAGAGTGGTATCTGCGGTTAAAATAAACAAGCCCTTCTGCACCCGCATGGCATAAAATACCCTGCACAACGCCAAAAAGAACACTATGGGTGCCCACTTCCACAATCTGGCTGATCTGGCAGTCAAAGGTCGCGGCGGCTTCGTGCAGGACCGGGGCACCGGTGGCCAGTGTCTGCCAGTGGCCGGCGGCAAAGCGCTCTGCCATGGTGTTCGGGCTTGCAAAATGGTTGGACAGGTCTTGCTGGCTGGACGTGAGAACATTGACGCACATGGCTCCTCCCTCATAAAAGGCAGAGCGCGCACGACTGTTGCGGTTCAGGCATACCAGCAATGTGGGGGGCGTGTCGGTCACGGAGCAAACGGCAGATGCAGTAAATCCGACCGGGTTATCCAGCGTTCCTGTAGTTACAATATTCACGGCCGCACCCAGTCTGGCCATGGCTTCACGATAGGCACTGGTCTCCGGAGCCAACATCTGCTGTCCTCATCACAACGGTTGATGGCTACGTGTTTGTGCATGAAACAAAGAGGAAAGCAATGATCGAGGACGTCCTTTCCGGCACGGCATGCGTGCGAACGGCCCGGCGGGGGCATCTGGGATGCATCATACTGGACAAGCCCAAACGGCTGAATGCCGTTGATCTGGAGATGGCAACCGGTATTGAACGCGCTCTGGCCGCATGGCGGGATGATCCATCCGTGCAGGTCGTGTTGCTGCAAAGCAGTGCCCCGCGCGCGTTCTGCGCAGGCGGAGACCTCAAGGCCATACGGGACGTGCTGCTGGCGGATGGCCCGGACCATGCGTTTGAGCTGATGGACCGTGTTTACCAGACCATGTTGCACATAGCGCAGTATGCCAAGCCTGTTGTGTCGTTCATGGATGGTATTGCCATGGGTGGCGGTGTGGGGCTGGGTGGTCATGCCCGTTACCGGGTTGTGACCGAACGCTCCATTGTTGCCATGCCTGAAACATCCATAGGGCTTGTGCCCGATGCGGGTGGGTCGTGGCTGTTGTCACGCGCTCCCGGTGGCGCTGGGTTGCGGCTTGCCCTGACCGGTGGGCGCATGAATGGGGTAGAGGCCGTGGCCATGGGTTTTGCGGACCATATGGTGCCATCGGATAGTCTGGATAATCTGCGCGGGTTACTGGCCCTGCGCCCGGTGGAGGATGTGTTTGGGCTTATTCGCCCGCTGGCCTTGCCTGCACAGGCCTGCACGCTGGAGGAATACGACCCCTCGGCCAGTCTGGAGCACATTGTGCGTGGGCTGGAATGTTCGGACCAGAATGTAGCGCAAACGGATTTGCAGGACATTTCACGCGCCTGCCCAACGTCCATTTTTGCGGCATGGTATGGCTGGCAGCACGCCCGCAAGGCGTCCTCGTTGCAGGAGGCTTTTGCGATTGAAGGGCGGCTGGTCCGTTACATGCTGGGCCGTCCGGATTTTGTGGAAGGTGTGCGTGCGCGCCTGATCGACCGCGATAACGCCCCGCTCTGGCAGCCCTCAATGCTGGCTGCGGTGGATGTGGCGGCACTGGAAGCCGCGTTAACCAGCTAGGCAGGCAGCACAGTGGCCCTTACCCGGTCATGGCGTAGGGTAAGGGCCGTTGCTAATATTATTTAAAAAAGCGTGCTGTTTTGGAAAATATGGGCTGTGGCAGCTTCAGGCCGCGGCAGGGTTATAAGGCCCAACAGGCAGGACCGGGCATTTGAACTGGGCTTCCAGAATTTCGGCCGCAGCCAGATACACGGCGGACAGGCCACATATCAGTCCTTCGTAACCCGCGATAACCGTAAGCCCCGGCTGGGCCAGCAGATCACCCAGCCCCAGCAATACAAACAGAATGACCAGCGTGCCAAAAATAACCTGATGCGCGCGTGTAGCCCGCAGTGTGCCCAAAAACAGGACAAAGGTGAACAACCCCCAGAGGAGCAGATAGCTGCCCACCAGAGCGGGGGAGCTTGCAGGCACAATGCCCGTGTGCGGCATGGCAATAAGGGCCACCAGGGTCAGCCAGAATGCCCCGTAGGAGATAAAGGCTGTCATGCCAAAGGTGTTGCCCGCGCCGTATTCCAGAATACCCGCAATAATTTGTGCAATGCCGCCAAAAAGCAGGCCCATGGCCAGAATGGCGGAGCCCATGGGTACAAACCCTGCATTGTGCAGGTTGAGCAGAATGGTGGTCATGCCAAACCCCATCAGGCCAAGCGGGGCCGGGTTGGCCCGCAGGGGGGTGTGGAGCGCAAGATCAGTTTGAGCCATGGTGTTTCTTCTTATGGAGATTAATGTAATGGCTCGGTTATAAGAGGTGTTGTTAGGTTAAGTTCCCATAAAAAATATATTAACAGCGTAAAAACTAATTTATTAAAACAAACTATAAAGTTCGTTGCTCTCTAAAATTTGTTTTTTACAGTATTGGGGGTATTACCCCGGCAGGTCCGTAGTAAAAAGCTAGCGCGCAGCCGGGTGGACAGAAACGGGAATGGCAGGTCGCGTCAGGTCTTCTGCCTGCTGGATGGGGCCGTGGTCATGGAAAAAACCGGGCACGGAGAGAATGATATTGGCTGCCTGCTCCAGACAGGACAGGGTTCGGTCACGGGTTAGGGATAGTCCGGCCTCCTGCGTTGGAATGGTGCGAATGGCCATAGCCGCCTGTTTGAGTGCACTGGCTGTTTCTGCCGGGTTATGGCGCAGTTGGGCAAAGGCGTTAAACGCGTTTGTCAGAGCGGTTTGTGCCTGCGGGTCCAGCGTTGCGTGGGCCGCGTTCCATTTGAGCCGCACAATCAGTCTGCCAAGAGAGAGTGAAGCAAAGGCCGCATCCGTATAACCCTGCCGGTCCAGATTGGTGGTAATAAAGGAAAGGCGCATCATCAGGCGTGAGATTTTTTGCAGTTGCAGCCCTTCCCACGCCACCCATGGTTCGGTGCGGCCATAAGGGGTACGCGCCAGTTTTTGAATACTGCGCGTCAGGGACGTTACCAGCCGTGCGGCATCCAGCCTGTGGTCGGCCGGCAGAATAACCCTGAAAACAATGGCCAGCAGGGCGCATGCTGCCACCATGCTCATCCAGTTGTTGGTCAGGGTCAGGTCGTCATACACAATCGGGTTATTGACCGAGAGCATCATGGTAAAAAACACGGCATACCCAAACGCGCCAATGCTGTAACGCGGGTGGAACTGCAACCACACGCCCGGCAGCAGGAACAGGCAGAGACTAAGCCAGAGCAGGGGGTAACCATCTATGCGTGGCAGGGCCAGCGTGTGGCACAAAAACCCCATGGGTATGGCCAGAAAAGTGCCTGCCGCCATCATGGGGCTGGCCTTGGCTGCTGAGGGCGTGGTGGACAAAAGGCTGGATGCCGCAACGGTGTATATGATCAGCAGCGGGCCAGAACTCCAGTGCAGAACATACCACAACATGCCCGCCAGCAGGGCAATAAAACTCCCGCGCACGCCGTTGCGCAGGGCTGTTGGCCATTCCAGATAAGGCTGGATGTTGGCCTGTGTGCGGTCGGGGCGCAGGCTGGTCAGGTCATGCAGGGCAAGGTCCATCTGCACCAGTGCGTCCCGCGTGTTGTCCAGTGCGGCCAGGGTGGTGGTGCTGGTGGTCTGGCGGGCAAGCTGTTCCAGTGTTTTCAGGGCGTCATGCAGGCAGGTGGAGAGCGGGGCGGGGTTTGTCAGCCAGTCGGGGTTTTCCGTCAGTTCCAGAATCCGGCCCAGTGTCTGGGCAACCAGCAGGTGTACGGCGCGGGTTTCTTCCACCCCGGCAGAAAAGGTCAACCAGTATGGGTGGTAGCTGACAATCAACCCCGTCAGGCGGCTTAAGCACAGGCGCAGGTTGCGCACGCGGTTTTGCATATCCGGGTCATCGGCTGCGGCAAATTCTATGGCGGGGGTCAGGCCGGTCATGTTGGCCAGCAGTTTGCTGCGGCTGTCATAAATCGGTTGGCTGAACCCACGAAAAGCTGCGTTGGTGCTCTGGGTTTTCTGTTCCTGTTTTTCCAGCGTGCTGGTTACGGAGGCATCAAGCGCTTCGGGGGTTGTGCGTTCACTTTCAGCTTTATGAAATGTTCTGGCGTGCAGAACAGTTTCCCGGAACGCCTGACCAAGCTTGTGCAGCACGGTGCTGGGTTTGCGCACGGATGTGACCATGAACACGCAGGCCGTAACCACAATGCCCGTTGCCACAACAGAAAGGCGGCTCATGGCGGATAGAAAAATGCCATCGGGGTTGGCAAAGGCAGGGGCTGCAATAATTACAATCGTATAGCCGGTCAGCACCGCCGCATACGCACGAAAAAACCGCAAAAACGTGGCGACCATACAGGCAAGGCCGACAAAAACGGACAGGACCGCAAAGTAGAGAACGGGGGACTGCACAAAAACAGCCATAACCCCCACGCTGATCGCGGCCCCAATCAGGGTACCAATAAGACGCCACACACTTTTGGAAACCATGGCCCCAACCGTGGGGTTGGAGACAATCAGCACCGTTGTGGCCGCACTGAGTGGGGACTGGAGCTGAAAAACAAAGGCCAGAAAAAGCGCAATGCCAATGGAAAGGAACACACGCATGGTATAGCCCGCTGTGGCGGTAAAGCCGTTCCAGCGGGCATCATCGGCAAAAACTGCGGGGGCAAAACGCTGGTTGGCCCAGTGCATGAGCGAACCGGGCAGTGTGAGCAGGTCAGAGCGTGTGGGCATGGTGCGCTTCGAGCAAGGAGGAGAGGGTCTGCGTCAGGCTATCGGCCTGAGCCGGAGGGAGCGAGTGCCGTATGGTCTGCTCGAGTTCAGCGGCAATCGTATGGAACAGTCTGCATTGTTCCCGCCCGGCATCTGTCAAAAACAGGCGTTTTGCGCGGCGGTCCTGCGCATCGGGTTTACGGGTGACCAGCTTTTGTTTTTCCAGCAGGTCAAGCACGCGCACCAGTGCAGAGCAGTCTATGTTCATGGTCTGGGCCAGGTCACGCTGGGTCGCCCCTTCAGGCAACATGCGCAGGTAGGCCATGGGCCGCATGACAGCAAGGGACATACCATGCGGGCGCAAAGCCCGGTCCAGTTGCGTGCGCCAGAGCGTTGCCAACCGCATGACCCGGAAGGTCAGCGCCATGCCGGGAAAATACGTTTCGTCCAGTGCTGGCATGTGGCGCTGCTCAGTCATGCGGTCCATTAACTTAGTGTCATTATAGTTGAGATAAAAAGTATATAGGCAAACTAGGCCAGCCCACCTTGTGGGTCAATCATGTTCCGCACTCTACGGTACTGGGTGGTCCTTAACGGCCTGTTCGTGCCGTGCAGCTATGCTTGGCCACAGCGCGACATGCCTTGAATCGGCAGGGCTTTTGTGCACATCATGCCCGCACTTGATGGTGCCCCTGACCGGGGGTGAAAAGGGAAGACCGGTGCAAGGCCGTTGCTGCCCCCGCAACTGTAAGTACCCATCATGTTCCGCCCCGGCCGTGTTCGGGGTTGCCACTGGTTCTTTCAGGACTCGGGAAGGCAGCGGAACAGTGCTTTGCGTCAGTTCATGGCTGGTGCAGGCAGGGTACAAGCCAGGAGACCTGCCATCACAAGTCTGTAAGGCCGTTCCTGTGGGAATGGTTGCGTTCTGGCGTTGTTTGCTGGCGGGGTGCCCGGCAGGCACGGATGCACCCGGTGGTGCGTTTTCTTTGCCATATGCGTGGCAGAGGGCTGGTTGTTACTGCCCCATGCCTGCCACAACCCCACGTTGTGGAAAAACGGCCTGTTGGAAAGACGCATGACCGCCGAACACTCTTTGCCATCCTCTTCTGCTCATTCAGCACAGGCGGGGCCACCCGTGCTGCATGTCTGCGTTACGTGCAGGCGGGGGGGGCCTGCCATGGATTGCCCGCCGGGTGAACAACTGCTCGAGCGCCTGCAGGTTCTGCTGGATGCGGAGCATCTGGCCGGGGTAGCCCCTTCCGCCACGCTGCGTCCGGTGGCCTGTCTGGCCGCGTGTGACCGGGGGTGTACCGCGGCCATAGCCATGCCCGAGCGCTGGACATGGCTGCTGGGCCACCTTGGGCCAGAAAAGGCTGAGGATATTCTGGCTTATGCCCGCCTGTATGCGGCATCGGCCAAAGGGACTGTCATGCCATCGCGCCGCCCTGCAACGCTGGCCGATATGGTGCTGGGGCGTGTGCCCGCAACGCTTTATAACGAACAGGAAGAACCATGACTGCTGCCAAGACACGCGTGCCCGTAACCATTATCACCGGTTTTTTGGGCGCTGGTAAAACCACCTTGCTGCGGCACCTGCTCAGCCGGGCGCAGGGGCACCGTATTGCCGTGGTGGTGAACGAATTCGGCTCGCTCGGTATTGATGGCGAAATCCTGCGCGGCTGCGGGGTGGAAGGCTGCCGCGAGGAAGACATTGTCGAACTGACCAATGGCTGCTTGTGCTGCACTGTCGCGGATGACTTCCTGCCCACCATGGAAGCCCTGCTGGACCGGGCCGACCCACCCGAACATGTGGTGATTGAAACATCAGGGCTGGCTCTGCCCAAGCCCCTGCTCAAGGCGTTTGGCTGGCCCACGGTGCGTAACCGCATGACGGTAGATGGCGTTGTGGCCGTGGTGGATGCCCCTGCTGTAGCCGCCGGACGCTTTGCGGATGATCCGCAGGCCGTGGAAGCACAGCGGGCCGAAGACCCCTCGCTGGACCATGACAACCCGCTGGCCGAGGTGTTTGAAGACCAGATCAACGCTGCCGATCTGGTAGTGCTGAACAAGACCGACCTGCTGGATGCAGCCCAACTGGCAGCAGTGGAGCAGCATATTCGGGACCATGCCCCCCGCCCTGTGCAGATTGTGCGGGCAACGGAAGGCAAGGTGGACCCCGCCGTGCTGCTGGGTATTGGCGCTGCGGCCGAGAGCGACCTTGCCGCCCGCCCATCCCACCACGATGCGGAAGATGGCGAGCACGAACATGATGATTTTGAAAGCTTTGTGGTAGCCGTGCCAGAACAGCACAGTGTGGATGAGTTCCTGACCACCTTGCAAAACACGGCCCGCAGCTTTGACGTGCTGCGCATGAAAGGCTTTGCAAGCGTTGCAGGCAAACCCATGCGTCTGGCCGTGCAGGGGGTGGGCAGCCGCTTCCGGCATGAATTCGACCGTCCCCTCGGTGTTGGGGAGGATCGTACGGGCCGTATTGTGGTCATTGGCCAGAAAGGGCTGGACGCCACGGCCATTGCCACCGCTCTTGCGGGCCATCTGGCCGCGTAAGGGAGTTTACGGGCATGCACCTTCTGGTCCGCGAAAACCGGACACTGGATGAACAGGATACAGCCGAAGACCTGGGCCTGCCCGGTGCGGATATTGTTGTTCTATCCTTTACAGAGAGCGATCTGCTGGGGCTGCGCCACGCGGCACAGCAGATGCGCGCGCAGGTGCATGCCCGCTTACCATCCGTTCAGGTGACAAGTCTGGCCCGCCTGCGGCACCCCATGTCGATCGACCTGTATGTGGAAAGTACCCTGCAGGGTGCCAGATGCGTGGTGGTGCGTCTGCTGGGTGGGCTGGATTACTGGCGTTACGGGGTGGAGGAGCTGGCCGCGTGGGCGCGCGAGCAGGCTGTGCCCGTTGTGTTTCTGCCCGGTCATACTGGGTGCGGTGGGGCTGGGCAGCCAGCAGGCAATACGGTGGAAGATACCCGTCTGGCCGAACTGTCCTACTGTGTACAGGCCGCCCAATGGCAACGCCTGAACGGCTTTTTTGCCCAAGGTGGGCCGGATAACATGGCCGCGGCCCTGCGGCTTATGTCAGCCCTTGCCGGATATGGGGAGGATGACGGCACACAGCCCGAGCCTCTGCCCACATGGGGTGTTTACCGTACGTATCCGGCAGCCGGTGAGCAGGCGGTCTGTTCGGCCGTGCTGGTTTTTTACCGAGCGCACCTTCAGGCATCGGACATGGCGGGAGTGGAACGGCTGGCCACGGTGCTGGCCGGGCAGGGCTGCACCGTGGCGGTGCTGTTTGTGACATCCCTCAAGGACCACGGCGTTGCGCAGGGTGTTGCTGAGTATTTGCGCCGCACAAAGCCCGATGTGGTGTTGAATGCCACCTGTTTTTCCGCTCGTGGGAGGCTGGGGAGTTCCCCGCTGGATGCGGCGTGTGCGCCTGTTTTGCAGGTGCTCCAGCCGGGCTGCACGCAGGCCTTGTGGGCTAAAAGCGCACGCGGGCTGGGGCGCTCGGACCTTGCCATGCAGGTTGTTCTGCCAGAACTTGATGGAACAATCGCCACATTTCCCATTTCCTTCCGTCAGGAGGCGGCTCCGGGCCTGCCTGCCCAGCGCGTGGCGTATGATGCCGGCATTGCCATGGTGGCGGCGCGGGCCATGGCATGGGCGCGGTTGCGGCATACGCCTGTAGAGCAAAAACGGGTTGGTATTGTACTCTCGGACTACCCCGGCGCAGGGTTGGAGCAGGGCAGCGCGCATGTGGCTCATGCCGTTGGTCTGGATGGTTTTGCCAGTCTGCACAACATTATGGAGCATATGCAGCAGCAGGGGTACCGGGTGGGGGAGCCGCCGGTGCCAGCCGCGCAGGAACTGGCCCGCCTTATGGCTCAATCCCCCCCGCAGGCCGTTTTATCTCTGGCAGATTATAAAGCTTTAAGCGCGGAACTGCCGCCGGACTTTATGGCCACCATTGCGGACGCATGGGGCCCGCCAGAGCAGGATGCAGCGGTAAGGGATGGCGCATTCCACCTGCGTTATGTGGCTTTGGGTGCCATAACCCTTGCCGTGCAGCCCGACCGAGGGAAAACCGCAGAGCGTAAAGCCACTTATCACGACCCGGACCAGCCGCCGTGCCATGCCTATGTGGCGTTTTACCTCTGGCTCCGCCACAGCCAAAAACTGGATGCACTGGTGCATCTGGGCACACACGGCACGCTGGAATGGCTGCCGGGCAAGGCAACGGCTCTTTCCCCGCTCTGTGCGCCTGCGGTGCTTACGGGGGATATGCCGGTCATTTACCCCTTTATTGTCAATAATCCGGGGGAGGCCGCTGCTGCTCGCAGGCGTCTGGGTGCTGTAACCATCGGGCATATGACGCCCCCGGTCATGCAGGCCAGCCTGTCGGGTGAAATGCAGGAACTCGAACGCCTGATTGATGAATACGCAGAGGCCGATGGGCTGGACCCCCGCCGTGGTGCCCTGCTGCGGGCGGATATTCTGGAGCGTGCAACCCGCACGGGTGTTCTGGCCGAAAGTGGTGTCAGGCCCGGAGAGCTGGATGAGACAGAAGCACTGGCACGGCTGGATGCGTATCTGTGCGATGTCAAGGATCTGCAAATCCGTGACGGGCTGCATGTTTTTGGTAAAACAGCACCGCGCTGCACGGCTCTTGTGCAAACCATTGCACAGGCCTGTGCCCGGCAGGGGGACCAGGCATTTGAGGCCGATGTTACGCAACGCATAAAGCAGTGCGGCACGGCGGAAATGCACGCCCTGCTGGCAGCTCTGGCAGGGCAGCCGGTAGCGGCTGGGCCAGCCGGTGCCCCCACGCGTGGGCGTATTGACGTGCTGCCAACCGGGCGCAACCTTTTTACCGTGGACCCGCGCGCCCTGCCAACGCCGTCTGCCGTGGTGCTGGCGACCCGGATGGAGCAGGTCCTGCTGACCCGCCATCTGCAGGAACACGGCGAACCCCTGACCAGACTTGTTATGGATATGTGGGGTTCAGCCAGCCTGCGCACGGGGGGGGAGGATCTGGCTCTGGCCCTGCGTCTTATGGGTGTGGAGGTGCAGCGCACTGCCAGCACGGGCCATGTGTGCGGGTTTGAGGTTATTCCCCTCCCCGTGCTGGACCGGCCTAGGGTGGATGTCACGCTCCGTATTTCCGGCCTGTTCCGGGATGCCTTTGGCGAGCAGATTGCCCTGTTCGATCAGGCGGTCAGCGCAGTTGCCGCTCGGCGTGAACCTGATGACTGGAACCCCCTTGCAGCACAGGCCCGTGGGTTGGAAGGGGAGGCCCGCAAACGGGCAACCGCACGTATTTTTGGTGCCGCCACAGGAAGTTACGGTACCGGGGTGGAGGACCATCTGCTCCACGGCACATGGCATAACCGTGAAGAACTGGGGGCCGCATGGCTGGAAGGTTCCTCGTGGATGTATGGTGGCGGGCGGGATGGCACGCGCGATCAGGCTGCCCTGTCCACCCTGCTGGGGCGGGCGGAAACTGTCCTGCATGTGCAGGACAATGCCGAAACCGACTTGCTGGAAAGCCCCGATATTGCTGCGCATGAAGGGGGGCTGGCCGCCGCCAGTCACATGGCGGGGGGCGCACCTGCGGTTCTGCATGGAGATACCTCCCGCCCACAATCCCCCCGCCTGCGCGGCACAGCAGATGAGGTCGCCCGCATTGTGCGGGGCCGTCTGGCCAACCCGCAATGGATAAAAGGCATGCAGCAGCACGGATATGCCGGTGCTGCCGAACTGGCGCGCGGGCTGGACGCGCTGCACGGTTTTGCCGCCACCATGCCCCAGCGCTTTGACCCGCAGTTTGATCTGGTGTTTGCCGCAACACTGGGGAATGCGGAATGTGATGATTTTTTGCGCCAGGCCAACCCTGCGGCAAGGGAGGCCATGCGCCAGCGCTTTAAGGAGGCCATGCAGCGTGGTCTGTGGCACCCACGCGGTAACAGCGTGGCCTGTGTGCTGGATGAGGGTGAATAACGCATGACAACACGGGCCATTATGGTCGCTGCTCCACGGTCTGGCGGGGGCAAGACAACGCTTACACTGGCCCTGCTGGCAGCGTTTGGCAGGCGGGGTTTGCGGGTTGGCGCGGTCAAAACCGGGCCAGATTATATAGACCCGGCTTTTCATGCCGCCATTACGGGCCGTCCGGGCCTTAATCTGGATAGCTGGTGCATGCCCGATGCCCTGCTGGGCCGTGTTATGCAGGCCGCTTGTCAGGATGTGGATATTCTGGTCGTGGAATCGGCCATGGGGCTGTTTGATGGCTTATCCCTGCCCGACGGGCAGCGGGGAGCGCCGTCCGATATTGCTGCGCATTTTGGTATTCCGGTTCTGCTTGTGCTCGACATGTCGGGGCAGGGGCAGTCTGTGGGGCCAATCGCCAGGGGGTTTGCGCAGTGGTCCCCCCATGTGCAGGTGAGCGGGGTTGTGCTCAACCGCGTGGCCTCCCCCCGGCATGAGCGGCTGGGGCGCGAGGCCGTGCAGGCCGCGCAGCTACCCGTGTATGGCGCATTGATGCGGCAGATGGGGCAAACCCTGCCAGAGCGGCATCTGGGGCTTGTGCAGGCGCGTGAGCACGGGAACCTCGCTGGCTGGCTGGCTGATCTGGCAGACAAGGCCGAGCGTGAGCTGGATCTGGATGGTATTCTGGCTGCTGCCCGGCCTTTGCAGAGGGGAGTGGGGGAAGAACTATCCCAGACCGGCGTGTTACCGCCACCGGGGCAGCGGATTGCCGTGGCGGATGATGCGGCTTTTTCCTTCCTGTATGGGCATCTGGCCCTGTTCTGGCGGCAGGCCGGGGCGGAGCTGGTGCCGTTTTCCCCTCTGGCGGATGAAGCCCCGGACCCATCCTGCACAGCCTGCTGGCTCCCCGGTGGTTACCCCGAACTCCATGCAGGCGTGCTGGCGGGGGCTGCCACCTTCCGAACCGGGTTGGCGCATTTTGCCCGCACACGGCCTGTGCACGGCGAATGTGGGGGCTTTATGGTGCTGGGGCAGGGGCTGGAAGATGCACAGGGCGTGCGGCATGGCATGGCAGGTTTGCTTGGCCACAGCACGTCTTTTGCGCGACGCAAGTTGAATCTGGGCTACCGTGAGGCCACTCTTGTAGCCGATGGTGTTCTGGGTGCGCGTGGGGCGCGTTTGCGCGGGCATGAGTTCCATTATGCCACCGTGCTGGAGGGGGGGCAGGATGCCCCACTGGCCAGCCTGCGCTCTGGCATAGGTGAGGAACTGGGGGTGTGTGGTGGCCAGCGTGGGTTTGTGTCTGGCTCCTTTTTCCATGTGCTGGCCAGTGTGCCCGAGCCGATCACCATGTCTTGCGCCTGAATTAAGGGGGTGGTGGTGTGCCCGGCTTGTCGGCAAAGTGTCTGGGGCAGGTCGGGGCCGGTTTGTCTGGCCCGTCTGGTCGGTGTGAACAACGGACAGAGATGAAAAGAGGAGACAGGCCATGCAGTCTTTTCCTGTATTGCTGGTAAGGCATGCTCCCGTGCTGCTGCCCGAAGGTGTCTGTTACGGCAGGCAGGATGTGGCGTTGCGTCCGGGATGGGAAAAAATCGTGTCCGGGCTTTCTGTTCTGGCCAAGGGGGCGGTCTGCCGTGTGCTGTATAGCTCGCCAGCACAGCGCTGCCGGGACATGGCGCAACGTCTGGCATTGGCAACCGGTATGGAACTGCGGGTGGACCCAAGGCTGGCCGAACTGGACTTTGGCCGCTGGGAAGGGCTGCGCTGGCAGGATATCGAGCGCAGGCAACTGGATGAATGGGCTAGGGATCCATCCAGCTTTGCCCCGCCGGAGGGGGAGAGCGGTCTGGCGCTCTGCCACCGCATTACCGACTTCTGGCAGGATATGCACCGTAAGGGGGAGGCCGCGTGTGTGCTTTCACACGGCGGGCCGTTGCGTATTCTCAGCGCACTGGCGGCGGGGGAGCAGCCGGAACTGCTGGCCCCTTCCATGCCGCAGGGTTTTGCCCGGCTGTTTATGGTGGAGCAGGCCGCTACCCGCCCGGCCCTGCACCCTGTTGGGTGAGCCGACCGTACACACGCATTGGATAGACAGAGAATACCAAAACCATGAGTAACGAGCAGCACAATACGCCAGAGCACGACGCCGAACGCCATAAGGAAAAAATGCGCAAACGCAAGGCTGTGCAGGATAAGGAGGTCGCCAGCAAAACCGGGGAAAAAGGTCTGCTGCTGGTTAATACAGGGCCGGGCAAAGGCAAGTCCACGGCAGCCTTTGGGCTTGCATTGCGCATGCTGGGCTATGACCGGCGCGTGGTGGTGGTGCAGTTTATCAAAGGCGCATGGCATACGGGTGAGCGCCGGGCACTCGAACGCTTTGGCGATCTGGTGGAATGGCACAGCATGGGCGAAGGGTTTACGTGGGAAACACAGGACCGCGCGCGGGATGTGGCAGCGTGCGAACGCGCATGGGCCGTGGCGGTGCAGGCACTGGCCCGGCCGGATGTTGCCCTTGTGGTGCTGGATGAACTGAATGTAGCCCTGCGCTACGAATATCTGGATATAGAGCGGGTTCTGACGGATATTAACGCCCGGCCACAAAGCCAGCATGTTGTGGTAACGGGCCGTAACGCCAGACAGTCCATGCTGGACGCGGCTGATCTGGTCACGGAAATGACATTGGTCAAGCACCACTTCAAGGCCGGGATCAAGGCGCAGGAAGGCGTGGAGTTTTGAGCGCTCGCGTTCTTATGGTGCAAGGCACAGGCTCAAGCGTTGGCAAATCCACACTGGTTGCAGGGCTGGCGCGGGCTCTGGTGCGGCGGGGGCTGCGGGTATTGCCCTTTAAGCCACAGAACATGTCCAACAATGCCGCCGTTACGCTGGATGGTGGAGAAATCGGGCGGGCACAGGCCCTACAGGCCCGAGCCTGTGGTGTGCCGCCCATGGCGGACATGAACCCGGTTTTGCTAAAACCACAGGGCGAGACCGGGTCTCAGCTTGTTGTGCGTGGCCAGCGGGTGGATACGGTGGAGGCCCGGCATTACCAGAGCCGTAAAGAGCAGCTTATGCCGCAGGTTCTGCAAAGTTTTAAAAATCTGGCGGCCAGTGCGGATATTGTTCTGGTGGAGGGAGCGGGATCTGCCTCTGAAGTTAATCTGCGGCGGCATGATATTGCCAATATGGGCTTTGCCCGTGCCGTGCAGGCACCTGTTGTGCTGGTAGGGGATATTGACCGAGGTGGCGTGATTGCCAGCCTTGTGGGTACACAGGTTGTGTTGCAGCCAGAAGATGCAGAGCGGATCAAGGGGTTTGTGGTCAACCGCATGCGTGGGGACCCGACCCTGTTTGCCGATGGTATGCAGTTTGTTGCCCAAAAAACCGGCTGGCAGGCGCTTGGGTTGGTGCCTTACCTGCCTGATGTACACGACCTGCCCGCCGAGGATGCCGCCGACCTTATGGATACCCTGCGGGCAAGGCGGTTGCAGGGCCGAGTGGGGGATACGCAACCAGAACCCCGCTTGCGCGTGGTTGTGCCCATATTACCTATGATTGCAAATTTTGATGATCTGGACCCGCTCTGTGCCGAACCGGGGGTCGAGGTTATTCCTGTTATGGAAGGGGAGGCCCTGCCGCAGGCCGATGTTATTTTGCTGCCCGGTTCCAAAGCTACTCTGGCGGATCTGGCGTGCCTGCGCGCGCGTGGCTGGGCCGGGCGTATTGTAGAGCATGCGCAAAAAGGCGGTGTGGTTATGGGTATTTGCGGTGGCTACCAGATGCTGGGCCATAGCGTTGCCGACCCGCACGGCACGGAAGGCCCGCCCTGCACGGCGCAGGGGCTAGGGCTGTTAACCATCCACACCGTTCTGGGGGATGATAAAAAACTTGAATATGGCAAGGGTTTTCTGGCTCAGGGCGGTCAGCCCGTTGCAGGGTACGAAATGCATCTGGGGCACACCCACAGGCCGGAGGGCTTTACCCCTCTCCTGTGGTTGAACGGGCAGGCCGAAGGGTGCGTGTCGGGGAATGGCCGGGTCTGGGGCACATACCTGCATGGCGTGTTTACACACCGTGCGGCCCGGCTGGCCTTGCTTGAACGTGCTGCAGGTGCTGCGTTTGCACCAGAGGGCATATGGGCGCAGGCCGGGCAGACCCTGCCGGACACGCATGATGGTGTGGTGGATGCCGCACTGGACCATCTGGCTGACCATCTGGAACGGCATATGGATATAGACGCTCTTCTGGCACTGGCCAGTCTGCCGGTTTACGCTGCGTGATGGTAAAGGGGTGTATGCCCCGCACGGTACGGGCTAGCGGGCAATCCATTTGCGGCGTGCGGGGTTGCGCTGTTCCCAGCCACGGCGTTCCAGCTCGGGTGAGCTGGCAGGTTCCAGCGGATAGCCAACGCACAGATAGGCCAGAAACTGCCATTCCGGGTTAATGCCCAGCACCCTGTTGGCCTCTTTTGGGTCCAGAATGGAAACCCAGCCAACACCAATGCCCTGTGCGGTTGCTGCAAGCCAAAAGGTATGGATGGCCATAACGGCGGACCATGTGGTGGTCTGGGGCATGGTACCCCGGCCTAGCCCGCGGCCTTGCGCGGGGTTGGTTTCGCAAAAAACGGCAATATGGTGGGGGGCATCGTCCAGCCCGGCCAGTTTGAGCGATGCGTAATGCTGGGCGTCGTCCCCGCCTCGTCCGGCCAGTTCACGCGCATTGCTGTGCGCAAAGTTCTCACGGATCGCATGGCGGCGGGTCGGGCTATCCACTTTTACAAAGCGCCACGGCTCGCTCAGCCCCACGGAGGGAGCCAGGCAGGCGGTTTCCAGCAGGTGTGTTAGGGTACGGTCGGGGAGCGGGTCTGTCCGGAAATGGCGCACATCCCTCCGCCATATAAAAAGCTGCTCAAGTTCGGCTGCAAAAGCGGGGGAAAAGGAGGGTGCATTCATGCCCCTATCATGCCGCCAAGTGCAGCGCACAGCAACCCGGCAATAAGCACGCCGCATGCACGCCGGTACAGGCGCAGCCCACGCTCCAGATCAGCCACACCGGCCCCGGACGTGCCGCTGCCAATCCATGGGTCTTTGGTCATTTTGCCGCCATAGGAGCGCGGGCCTGCCAGCAGGGTGTTCAGGGCTGCGGCCATGGCGGCTTCCGGCCAGCCTGCATTGGGGGAGCGGTGGCGGGGCGCATCGCGTTTTATGGTCCGCCAGATATGGGGCCATTGCTGCCGTGGGGCGGCCAGCATCAGGCACAGCGCAGCCAAGCGGGACGCTGGCAGGTTGATCAGGTCATCCAGTTTGGCCGCAGCCATGCCAAAGGCTCTGTAACGGGGGTTAAGATGGCCAATCATGCTATCGGCTGTGTTGACACATTTGTAAAAAACCGCCCCCGGCAGGCCAAACAGGGCGGTCCAGAACAATGGCGCCACAATCCCGTCTGAAAAGTTTTCGGCCAGACTTTCCAATGCCGCGCGCACAACTGCGGCTTCATCCAGTGCGCTGGTGTCTCGCCCTACAATCATGCTTACGGCTTTGCGGCCAGCAGACAGGCCATTGTGGCGCAGGGCTGTGCCCACAGCCTGCACATGCACCCATAGCGAGCGCTGTGCCACAAGCGTGCTGGCCAGCCCTGCCTGCACAAGCAACATGACAGGGGCAGGCAAAAGGGTATAACCCACCCCAAGCAGGCCGGCTGTAAGGGTAACGGGTATGGCAATGATCAGGGCCAGTGCCACAAACCCCAGTAACCGCCGTGTGCGCTCGGATGTGTCCATCCTGTTCAGCACATGTTCGAGCCGGTCGATCAGCGCGCCAATCCACATAACGGGGTGGCCGATTATGTTCAGCAGGGGGGCGGGGTAACCCCAGGCGGCTTCCATGCCAGCGGCAAGGGCTGCCACTGGCAGGGTGATGGAGAGGGGGAAGAACAGCATGGGGGCGGGTATGAACACTAGGCTGGCACAAAAGATTACGGACGCTACCATGCACCATGCAGCACCGCCTAACGGTTTGTCCTCCACAACAGGTGCAGCAGAATTGCCGGTGCCCAGCCATGGCGGGCAGGTGCAGGCTGTCATGCGGCATTTTGTGGGTGCGCCGGAGCCTTTTATAGACCTCTCCACAGGGATTAACCCCGTTGCATACCCGCTGGTCTGGCCAGACCCGAAAACCCTGCAACGCCTGCCCGAAGAAGGGGAAGAGCAGGCTTTGCAACAGGTTGCCGCCCGTGCCTATGGCGTGCCATCGCCCGACATGGTGGTAACCGGGGCGGGCAGCCAGAGCCTTATAGCCCTGCTGCCCCGGTTGCTGGGGGCACGGAGGGCCTGTGTGCTGGGGCCAACCTATTCTGGCCACGGGCAGGCGTGGGAGCACAATGGTGTGCCATGGAGCGGCGTGGAGCACGTGCAGCAGGTCCGCAAGGCCGCACAACAGGCGGGAACGGCCTGTGTGATCTGTAACCCCAATAACCCCGATGGCCGCCTGCTGGACATGCAGGACCTTGCCACTTTGGCGGAACAGTGCGCAAAGGCGGGGAGCTGGCTTGTGGTGGATGAGGCCTTCGGGGATTTTGCCACCCATAGCGTGGCTTCCCTGCTGCCGCACCCGGCACTTGTGGTACTGCGTTCGTTTGGCAAGAGCTACGGCCTGCCGGGTGTGCGGCTGGGCTTTTTGCTGGCGGCTCCGGCACTGGCACAAAAGGCGCGGTCCCTGCTGGGGTCATGGCCGGTTGGGGCAGTCGCCCTTGCCGCGGGCACGCAGGCACTGGCCGATACGCACTGGGTGCAGCAGGCGGCGCAAAAAGCCCGTCTGGACCATGCAAGGCTGGTAGAGATGCTGCATGGCGCAGGCCTTGCATGGCGGGGGCAGGCGACGCTGTTCACGCTGGTTGATACCCCCCATGCCTATGGGTTGTGGGTGCATCTGTGCCGCCACGGCATTGTAACCCGCCGCTTTGCCGGGTGCTCCCATAGCCTGCGGATTGGCCTGCCCGCCAACGAGGCAGAATGGACCCGGCTCGCATGTGCGCTCAAGGCATGGCAGGTGGGCCGGCAGGAGGCGTAAAAAAGAGATGAACGGGGCGTGGAATGGCGGATTTTAGGGCCTTATGGCTGCAAAAACCTGCCTTGTCATATTTTCATCAAACTGTTTGTCACGCTTTCCTCTTCCCTTTTTTGCGGCATGGTTCATAGAAGGAAACAGGCAGAAAAGGATACCGCCATGCAAGACCAAGACGAAGTGATCGTAGGCTACCTCATCCAGCGTGAAGATGCAGAGGGTGAACTGTCCTTCTGGGAGCCACGGAACGAGTGGCAGGAAGACCCCAACGAAGGCAAGCTCTACGAAAAGGTGGAAGAAGCCGAAGCAGACGCCAAGGCCCTGCAGGAAGGGGACGACGCGACCATTACGGTAGAACTGGTCTTTGAAGCAGACGATGAAGACTGGGACGAAGACGAAGAAGAAGACGCCCCCAAAGCCTGATAAGGCCCCTTGCGTGCCGCTTTAACAGGGCGGCACGCAAATGCGGGTGCTTGTATGCGGCAGGGCTTAGGCTAATGCCGCGTAAAAGCTCAGCAGCAGGCATTCCGCCACCACTGCGCAGCACCCCAGTACATCCCCCGTAAAACCACCAAGCAGACGTCTGGCGCATGATGCAACAAGTGCTGCCGTGGCGCAGCCGATGCCCGCAGGGGCTGCCATAAGTGCCAGAAAGACCCACAGGCTCAGCCCTGCGTGGCCATATGCCAGAACGCTCAGGCAGGCCATGACCCCCACCGCCACAAAAACCGCTCCCCACAGGGAAGGAAAGGGAAGGGGGGAGAGCATGCGCGCCAGCCCGTTGGCGCGGGCCGGGGGCACAAGGGCTGGCACCAGCAGCATGGCCATTCTGGCAAGGCAGGCGGTTGTGGCGCATACCCCAATGCTCGCCCATATGGGGAGTGCCGCCAGAGCGGCCGCACGTACAAGCAGGCTTAGTCCAAGGGCCATAACGCCGTAACTACCTACATGGCTGTCCCGCATGATGGCCAGCCTGCGCTCTGGTGTGCTGCCACCACAACCATCGGCCATGTCTGCCAGTCCATCTTCATGCAGGCCGCCTGTCAGGATGCTCTGGCAGGCAAGGGCCAGACCGGCGGCGGCAAGGGGGGGCACATGCGCCATACGGAGTGCAGCGAGCACACTGCCGGTTAATGCCCCGATCAGGGTGGCAATAACCGGCCAACACCAGATTGATCTGGCCAGTGGCCAGGGTTGGGTGCTGTCTCTGTCCGCAGGTGGGGCCAGCCAGATGGAGGGCAGGCGTGTCAGCAGGCTCAGGCCACATGCAAGGTCGAGCCTGCGCCTGTCCAGCCAGTGGCCGGGCTGGGCGGATGTCATGCTTTTTCAGAAACAGCAGCTTGGGCAAAGGTTGCCATGCCTGTATGGCACGCAACCGCCGCCCGCAGGATGGGAATAGCCAGTGCGGCACCAGAGCCCTCGCCAAGGCGCAGGCCAAGCCCGCTCAAAATGGGCCGCATATGCAGGTGTCGGGCCAGTTGGGCGGTATGGCCTGTTTCGGTCGGGCAGTGGGAGAGGGCGGTATGGTCCAGCGCATTGGGGCGCAGGTGTGCCAGAGGCGCAACCGCTGCGGTGCAGACAAACCCATCGAGTATGACGGGAATACGCATCAGCCGGGCAGCAAGGGTAGCCCCCAGTGTTGCGGCCAGTTCGTACCCGCCCAGACGGCGTGCCACTTCCAGCGGGTGTGCCAGATGAGCGGCATGGTGCTGGAGTGCTGTGTCTATAACCCCGGCTTTATGTGCCGTGCCTGCGGCGTCCAACCCGGTGCCCTGACCAGCCCAGTCTGCACCGCTCTGGCGGGTCAGGGCGGCGCACAGGGCAGAGGCAGCGGTTGTGTTGCCTATGCCCATTTCGCCCAGACAGAGCAGGTCGCATGTCCGGGGCACAGCGTTAAAACCGACCTGCACGGCAGCCAGAAAATCCTGCTCCGTCATGGCCGGGCTGGTGGTAAAATCCGCGGTGGGAACCAAGTTGTTAAGTGCGACTACCGCCAGTTCCGCCTGTGCCACGCGGGCAAGCTGGTTAATGGCGGCCCCTCCCTGCTCAAAGTTCTGCACCATCTGGGCCGTGACTTCCACAGGCCAGGGCGAGACATGGTGCGCCATAACACCATGATTACCTGCAAAAATGAGCACCTGCACGTGTTCCAGCCGGGGGGGCGCGCTGTGTTGCCATCCGCCTAGCCAGCGTGTCATCTCCTCCAGATGGCCAAGGCTGCCGGGTGGTTTGGTCAGCTCCGCCTCCCTTTGCGCTATGGTCTGCTGTGCCTGCAGGTTGGGTGGGGGCAGATCCGCGCACAGGGCCTCTAGTGCAAGCATGGAGGAAAACGGGCCGGGCTGGGGAGAGGTGGAAGAAGAGGGCATGGTGGTAATTGTGTGCTGTTATGGAGGTTCACGCAAATGGAAACAGGGGCAGGCGCGCATATGCACAGTGTAAGGCTCGATCTCCACAAGGGAGGTGCCGCAGGTAGCCTGCTTGTGCTGGGTGGCGCAAGATCAGGCAAAAGCCGCTTTGCCGAAAACGCCATAACAGCTCTGCCCGGCCCAAGAATATATCTGGCCACGGGCCGCGCGTTTGATGATGAAATGCATGACCGCATTGCCCGGCATAAGCGCGAGCGCGCCAGTGCAGGCTGGCAGACGGTGGAAGAAGCCCTGAATGTGGCCGATGTGCTCCAGCAACACGCCAGCACCCCGGTTTTGCTGGACTGCCTGACCTTGTGGCTGACCAATCTTTTGCTCGACGAAAGGGAGGTGGAAGGCCCCACCACCGCCCTGCTTGCCAGTTTGCACGCACGCACCGCTCCGACGGTTATGGTGGGGAACGAGGTCGGGCTGGGTATTGTGCCCCAAAGCCCGCTGGGGCGGCGCTTCCGGGATGAGGCCGGGCTTTTGCACCAGCGTCTGGCAGCCTGTGTGGGCAAGGTGGTGTTTGTGGCGGCAGGGTTGCCCATGGTGCTCAAGAACGAAGGTGCTTCTGCCTAAGTTACGGTAAGGGGCCGGTGGCAGGTGGAGGGTAAAACGCCCTTTGCCCGGTGGCGCGTGGTCTGCCATTATGGCCCAGGCTTTTTTGCGGGCGTGCCAGCGCAGGGCGTAAAATGCAGCCAGACCTCTTGCGCACTCGGGCGGAAGATGGTGAGTGGCTGACGCTTGTGTGGGCATAACCGGGTTATCACCATACCCGTTCATTTTGGCTGAGAGATGCATATGTCAGAGACACCAATCAACACCCAGCTTCTGATCGCAGGACAGTGGCAGGATGCGGCTGATGGCCGTACACTCCCCATTCTGGACCCTGCCAGTGGCGAGCTTATTGGCAAGGTTGCCCATGCCTCTGTTGCCGATCTGGATAAAACGGTGGCCGGTGCCGCTGTGGGTTATGACGCATGGCGCAACCTGAGCGCATGGGACCGCTATGCGATCATGCGCAAGGCTGCCGACCTGCTGCGTGAGCGTGCAGATACCATTGGCCGGATTATGAGCCGCGAACAGGGCAAGCCTCTGGCTCAGGCCGTGATCGAAATTAATGCCGCCGCTGGTGTGATCGAATATTTTGGTGAAGAAGGCCGCCGCCTGAACGACGAGCTGGTGCCCGCGCGCGTGCCAGATGTTGAACAGCGTGTGCTGCACCGCCCCATTGGTGTGGTCGCTGCCTTTACGCCGTGGAACTTCCCCATCAACCAGATTGCCCGCAAGCTGGGGGCAGCACTTGGGGCCGGGTGTGGTGTTATTGTTAAAGCTCCGGAGGATACCCCCGCCTCTCCGGCCGAGCTGATCCGCTGTTTTTGTGATGCGGGTATTCCCGCAGGGGCTGTGTCTTTGGTTTATGGCACGCCAGCGGAAATTTCGGAGTATCTGATCGCCCATCCGGTGGTGCGCAAGATTTCCTTTACCGGTTCTACCCCCGTGGGCAAGCATCTGGCCGCACTGGCTGGTGGGCAGATGAAGCCGGTGACCATGGAACTGGGTGGTCATGGTCCGGTGATTGTCTGCCGGGATGCGGATCTGGATCAGGCGGCCGAGCGTGTGGCTGCTGCCAAGTTCCGCAATGCCGGGCAGGTGTGCATCGCCCCCACCCGCTTTTTGCTGCACAAGGACATTGCCGCCGCGTTTATTGAAAAGTTCAAGGCCCAGATGAGCGCGCTCAAAATTGGCCGTGGGCTGGACGCAGGCGTGACAATGGGCCCCGTTATTAACGAACGGCGCGTCAAGGCATTGACCGAACTGGTGGATGATGCCCGCGCCAAAGGGGCAGAGCTGTGGCAGCCTGATACCGCACTGCCTAACAAAGGCTTTTTCTTCCCCCCGACGCTGGTGCTCAAGCCCACACTGGATATGCGGGTCATGCAGGAAGAACCGTTTGGCCCGATTGCCATTATGGATGAGTTTTCCGAACTCGCAGACGCCATAAAGGAAGCCAACCGTCTGCCTTACGGTCTGGCAGCATATGTGTACACCGGCTGTGAGCGGACAGAACGCCTGCTGGGTGAAAAACTGGAAGCTGGTATGGTGGCTATTAACCACCACGGTATTGGCGTTCCGGAAGTGCCGTTTGGCGGCATCAAGGATTCCGGCTACGGCACGGAGGGTGGCCCTGCTGCTCTGCGGGCGCACACGATCATCAAACTGGTTTCCAGCCTGCATCGGCCATCTGCTTACTAAAAGCATTTGGTTTTATCATCAGGTTTAAAAAATGCCGTGCGCTGGTGGAGCGCACGGCATTTTTGTATGTAAAAGGCGGCCCAAAAAATCAGAAAGTGGCAGAAAGACTGACGTTGAACGAACGACCCATACCCGGCATGGGCATGCGTGTGCCATCGCGCTTTAAGTCGTATGTCAGAATACCGCCAAGAGGCATGTAGTAAGCCTGATTCAGCACGTTATCGATCCCTGCTGTCAGGGTCATCATTTTCCAGTTGTAGCTGCCGTTCAGGTTCAGCAGCGCATAGCCGGGGGTGCGTGGCTCGTTACGCAGTGAGTCCACTGTATCCTTGGCTTTGACAAAGTTCATTTCTGCCCGGCCTGTCCACGGGCCTACGGTTTCGTTCAGGCCGAGTGTACCGTTCAGGGGCATTTGCTGGTACAGGCCGGTATGGGTGACCTTGTCCTGCCCACGGACCCAGTTGAGTACGCCGGTTATTTCCCCTTTGCCGTAACGGTTTGTATTCCACACCGTATAATGGCCGGAGGTGTTAATGCCGTACATCTGGGCATTATGGTTTTCAAAAATATACTGGTTACTGTTGGCGCTCAGGTTTTTGACAAAATTGACGTTAATGTAGTTGTGCACATAGGTGTAATAGGGCTGCACCTTCAGCTCCCACCTCTGGGCGGAGGTGGGGTCATGCCAGTCGAATGTTACGCTGGCCGTGTTCCCGATTTCGGACTTCAGGTTCGGGTTGCCAACGTAGCCGTTGCCATCACCAAACCAGCCGATCATTTTGGAGGACATGCCTCCCTGCCCCCATGCATAGCGCTCGTACAGGTTGGGCGCGCGGGATTTGCGGGCATAGCCTGCTTCTATGGTCAGGCTGTCTGTCGCTTTCCAGCGGGTCAGGGCGGTGACGTCAAAGTTTACGTCCGAGCGCCCGTGGTTAATGCGGTTGAAGTTGTCGGCGGCTTTTATGTCCGCAGCACTCATCATGCCGGTCCAGGAATAGGGCGAAACATTGCCCGTGTTCATCATGACCAGGTCATTGCGCATGCCAAGCAGGGTGGAAACGCGGGGTGTCCACTGGGCCTCCCATTCCGCAAAGTGGCCCAGCCGGTCTCTATGGCCGTTATTAATGTTGTTGAAGGTGTTGGGCCCCATCATCATGCTGCCAACAAGGGGGGGCCACCAGTCCCGCAGGCCTTCATGGTCGAATGAGCTGCCAAGGCGGAGTGTATGCTGGCGGGCCAGCGGAATTGTAGCCTTTATGGAATAACCAGCCGAGCGCTGGTCATCATTCATGGGCATGCCTTTTGTGGTGGAGTGCCCACCCTTGTCATCCAGCATGTTCATGGCGTGGGTGACGCGCTGCCAGTGGCCACGGGCTTCCAGCGTACCCCAGTTGAAGTCCCCCACATATTTGCCGTTTACGTAGGTGGAGCGGTTGTTGGTCATGTCCATGTACTGGTTGGCAAACCCTTCCCGCGGGGCGTCCTGCTGGCCAAAGGTCAGCACCAGCAGATGGTTTTTCTTATGTATGCCAAGCGTTACGTCATGCGTGTAGCGCACGTATTCGGTCGATCCGACTTTACCTATGCCGCCCCCGCCGCTGTAGTCCTCCGACTGGTCGTAAGAGGCATTGTAGCGCAGGCTGAAGGTGTCGTTCGCAACGGTCATACTGCCTGCGGCGGAATAGCCGCCACCATTGCTGCGGTAGGTGCCGCGTGCGCGCCCGGTAAACAGGATTTTGCCGTGGCGGGCAAAGCGGGGGTCTGCGCGTTCCACATCAATGGTGCCACCCAGACTGTCCCCCCCATTGCTGACCGATGTCAGCCCTGCAATGGCGGTTGCGGTCTCCACACTGTCAGGGTCGATGTAAGAGAGTGCAGGGTTCATGTGGTTAGGGCAGGCGGGGTTGATGCGCACACCATCCACCACGGTTGCAACCCGGTCATCCGCCATGCCGTTGAGCACGGGCAGGTTGGCCAGACGCCCCCCGCCGTAACTGCTGAAACCCGGCTGGTTACGGAAGAGCGATGCCGCATCCGGGCTGGAAAGGCGCGACATGCGAGCCGAGCTTTTATCAACCTGTGACGCACTTAAAAGGCTATCGGCCAGAGCGGCATCTTCCTGCGCGGTGGAAATATCCACCCGTGGGAGGGTCACAACAGTTGCGGCCAGGCCGGGGCTTGCGGCGCAGGGGAGTGCACACGCAGCCATAAGCCACAGCCAGTTACGCTGGCTGCGGGCAAAAAATGGATAGGACATAAACAGAAAAAACCCTGTTCAAAGCATACTGAGTAAAGTCCCCGGTCAAGAGCACATGGGCGCAAGCGCACGGATGCACCAAAGCGGGGAGCGAGGTTTCAGAAAGCCTGAAGCAGGGTAAGGGGTGGTCCGCGGGAGGGGGGCAGGCCCAGAATGCAGGCGGGTGGTGCCCGTGGGGCGGAGGCCGCACTGCCACGGCGGATCCAGCGCAGGGCAGGGGCTGGCAGAAGCAGGAAAACAGCAGGCAGTGCCGCAAAAAATGCCAGTAATGGGCAAAGCGGGCAGCTTGCCTCATCATGATGATGGGCGGGATGCTGCTGCTGGTTTTTTTGCGCACTGGCCATGCAGTGCATGTGGTGCATGCTGCCCCCGGGCATGGGGGCGCAGTGTGCCTGCGCACTGTGCGGTTGTGCCGCGTGCGGGGCAATATCTATGCCTGTCAGCCGGATAAGCGTTGCACGGGGGAGTTCTTCTGGCAGGGAAAGCGACTGGAGTGCCATAAGCCCAACAAGACCCGCCAGCGTAACCATGACCAGCGGCCATAACAGCAGCGCGCGAATAATGGGGTTGCGACGGAACATAGGGCGGATCAGAAGCTTTTCAACAGTCAGAAGTACACAGGCACTTTGCCATGGTTGTGCCATGTTTGCGCTTTTATGAACCACCCTGTCAAATCAAACAGGGCTATGCCATAATTCAGGGCGGAGGCAGCACCGTGAGCAAATGGCATACAGACAGACAGCAACAGGTTGAGCCTGACCACAAGGCCGTGCCATGCGCGCCTGTGGAGTGTTCTGTTGGAGCGCGCAGGCAGCGCGGGCTGGCTATTGGGCTGTCTGACGAGCACAGGTTTGTCTGGCTGGTGGCTTTTGCCGTGGCGGTTCTGGCGCATGTTGCCATGACCGTGTGGCTGATCATGACAGTCTCCCCCCAGACCGGCACGCAGCAGCCCGCTGCGGTTTCCATGCTGTTTGAAGCGCCCAAGGCACCATTGCCTGAAGCTGAACAGGCGCAGGCGGGGCAAACAGCCCCCAAACTTCAGGCCCAGCCCGCTCCGGCCATGGAAGATATGCCGGATATGGATCCGCAATCCCTTACTCAGAACGAGGCAGTGGTTCTGCCGCCTTCTGCCAGGGCTGAAGCCGAACATCTTCCCCCGGCATCTGCCGTGCCCAAAAAACTGGTTCAGCCCGCTCCGGCTATGCAACACGACAAAAGTGTACATGCCACCACCAAAGTGCCACCGGAGGCAGCGCATACGGGGGAAGGTACTACAACGGCTCATACCCATGCAAAAACGGATATGGCTGCAACAGGTGGGCACGCCGTGGCACCTCCCAGCGCTGCTGCTGCGGGGCAGAAAGGGGGCTTTCAGCTCTCCTGCTCTGCCCCCGAATCACACTACCCCGTATCTGCACGCCATTTGCATGAAGAGGGTGAGGCCGTGGCCGAAGTCAGTATCAACGTCAAGGGACAGGTAATTGCCGCAAGGCTGGTGCAAAGCACGGGGTATGATGATCTGGATGATCAGGCGTTGCAGACCGTTAAAAATCTCCATTGCACTCCCCCTGAATCGGCTGTGGTCACGGGCCGGATACCTGTTGGCTTCCACATTCAGTAATTAAGCTTGTGTCGGAGAGAATTTTACAGTAGGAGACTGGTCATTGCCTCTGTCCCGTTCGTCTAGAGGCCTAGGACACTGCCCTTTCACGGCGGCAACACGGGTTCGAATCCCGTACGGGACACCATACGTCTAAAAGGCATTGATTTTTCAACAAAAATCATACTTGTCTTCCCTCACTGTGTAACATGTCTGTGTTACATAAGGGACGCCAACTTTGCCTACTCCATATATGGTTAGACGACACCATACCTGGTATCTCAGACTGCGTGTTCCTGCTGACCTTTCCCCTGTCGCTGGTCAGCATATTGTTCGTTCCCTCAAAACCAGTGATAGAACAGTCGCAAGGGCAAAAGCTCTCGGACTGGCTTCAGCGTTCAATGGTATCTGGATGGAACTCAGACAAAGACTGGCAGAAAAGCTTCAAGCCTATTTCAACAGGGAAATCCCTGTTGATGAGATGAAAGCCTTTGTGCATGAACACGCTTCAGAAATCGAAGCCATGCCAGAGAACGTCAAAAAACATTTCTCCGACTGGCTCAACGTTGTCATGCAACGCAAGACACAGGAAGCACAGGATGCCCGCGAGAGTGCTGATATGACAGCAACCCTTGCAGATATGTGGAAACAGGCCAAACAACAGGGAATGCTGGAAGGGATGGAAAAAGCCATTTCCCTTGGTGGACTGACAACACAGGCTCCTCCTGCTCCCTCTATCCTCCCTACTCCATCAGCAAGCACAGAATGCTCTGAACCATGGACAAACCTGATTGAACGTTTCCATGACGATAATCCGGGGCAGACAGAAAAAACACGTGTCAGCTACCGCATTACCTTCACACAGTTTCAGGAAATTGTTGGCAATAAAGCCCTGAACCTCCTGACCAAACAGGACATTAAAGCCTATGCGGACTGGCTGAAAAACAAGCCTTCCTTACGTGGGGGAACATTGGGTCATGGCACGATTGTCAGGCACCTTGGGGAAGTAAAATTTTTTCTGAAATGGTGCGTCCAGTCAGGTCTGATTGAGGATAAAGGCTTTGCAGATGTCAAAGCCAGAGCCAAGACCCAGAAAGAGAAACTGACCAGACAGGAAGAAGTTCGCAGGGCGTTCACCAATGATGAACTGAAACAGATTTTCAACAGCCCCCTGTTTTCCGGCTACCATAGCAAGCACTTCAAAAGCAGACCCGGCCACCAGACAAAACGTCTGACTGACTTCTGGTTTATCTGCATTCTTGCCCTGACTGGTGCCAGAATTGGGGAAATTTCTGACGTTCCTGCCAAACTCTATGACCTGGAAGGAATTCCCTGTCTGGATTTACGCCAGACAGGAACAAAAACAGGAAACAGTCCCCGTCTGATTCCCATCCTGCCAGAACTGCGAAAAATTGGCTTTCTTCATTATGTCCAGAAACAGGCCCAGGCTGGTCTGGGATTAATGCAGTCACGCAGAGGGGAGGTTATCAAGCCTGAATCATGGTCAAAGCGTATCAATCGTTACCTTGAAGATATTGGACTGACAGACAAAAGCCTTGTGGCTTATTCCTTCCGTCATACCTTCAGGCAGGCTTTAAGAACCTCTGACCTGAACATGGAAATCATCAATAAAATTTTTGGACATGAAACGGATTCTGTTGGGGCTGGATATGGTTCCAACCTTTCCAGAGGGGAAGCACAGGCTTTTCTGGATAAGGTGAAATACCCCATTTTCCTTGACCATCTGGCAGACAGGAATGGGGTCTTCCTTAAATAGCATCCTGCCTGATGGTGTCAAAAATACTGCTCTGGCGTGTAAACTGGTTTTGCTGTTGCATGGCCTGAACACGTCTGACCAATGTGGCTAAAGACACACCAGCAATGGAACACGCATGTCTGTAACTTTTTCCTGATGCCAGAAGCTCAAGAGCATGTTGAACTTTAACAGAACTAACTTTGGGTCTTCCTATGGGGCGACCTGATTTTGTCCCATATTTCTGGGCATGGTCTATGCCACACCTGATGCGCTCATTAATGGTTTCACGCTCATTTTGAGCAATGACAGACATCAGCAGATAACTGACACGGCTTGACCTGTCTGACGTATCAACCCCTTCTGTCAGACTCCTGACTGTAATCCCTTTTTCGTTAAACTCTTCCAGCAATCGTGCAAGATGGGCTGTTCTTCTCCCAAGCCTGTCCACTTTCCAGACAGTCACAACATCCCCCTTGTGCAACAGATTTAATAATTTGTTTAACTCTGGTCTGTCTTCTGTTGCACCGGATATATTTTCAGTAAAAATTCTTTCTTTTGGAATTCCAGATTCCAGCAAACGAGTGACCTGCATATCAGTGGACTGGTCTCTGGTGCTGACACGTGCGTAACCATAAATTGCCATTAAAATATCCTCCTTAAATTATCGATCAGGTATTAATTTTTAAAATTAATTATGAATACATAGTATTGAATACAATTTAACCCTTATGTTTACAGTGTAAGGGGTTTGTGTTCCTAAAGGCAAGTTTTTGGAACAGTCTATATTTGAATATTTTTTGATTTATATTTTCAGAAAAATTTTACACTTCATCATGATTTAGGCAATAAAAAACCACCAGACCGTTTTTGGAGGGGGTCTGATGGTCACTTATGTCGCTACAACATAAAATTATTATTTAACATAAAAAAGATAATGTCAAGAAAATAATTTAAAAAAGTTCGATTTTCTTGCATATTAGCAAATGTATTTATTATTATATATTTAAGGCATCATAATAGTATGGTGTTCAATATTAATATTTGGAGGATTTTCATATGAAAACTTTAATTAAATCACGTAAAAATGAAGTCGGGGCAACCGCTATCGAATATGGTCTGATTGCTGCCTTAATTTCAGTCGTAATTATCGGTGCTGTCTCAACTGTTGGTGGAAACTTGAAAACTACCTTTAATACTATTGGTACTACTATAGGTGAAACCTCTACTGCTGGTTAATCCACAGAATCAATCACAAGGCTTTAACGGGGAACCTTTCGGGGTTCCTTTTTTTGTGTTCAAAGTCTGGAAGAATTTTTCCAAATAGTTCGATATAATTGAAGTTATTCCTGAATATATACTACAATAATTTACGTATATACAATGGAGGATTTTAAATCATGATTTTAACAAGGGTAAAAAATGAGATTGGGGCAACAGCCATAGAATATGGGCTTATAGCCTCTTTGATTGGTGTAGCTACAATAACGGGACTGCAATTAACTGGTGTAAAACTTGATAATACATATTGTTACATCGCTACCCAAATAAGTAAAGCTGTCGGAGGAAGTGGTGGTGGTTGTTCTGCTACGTCTTCGTCAAATTCAAACTCTTCCAGTAGCAGTGCTGATGGTTCAAGTTCTTCTGTCGATAACTCTGGCTCATCTGCTGACAGTAGTAGCGCAGATGCTTCATCATCTGCTGACAGTAGTAGCGCAAGCAGTTCACAAGAAAATAATGTGATTATTAACACCGGACAAAACGCATTTCATGGACAAGCAGGTCAGATGGATGATTTCATACAGTCATTGGCCGATAATAATATTACATCAATAACCGGTATATATGATGAGTATGGAAACGAATTATCAACACCTGAAAAGCTTATGAATTATTTTGGTGTTTCAATGGACACCTATAATGATGCTGTTAACAAAACATCTTCCAGGGCAGATTACAATTTGCAATTGGCTGCCAATAAAACTACGCCATGGATTTATTCGAAAGATTTAACACGGGTGTCCGTCGGAAATAGTAACGGAGTTTATTCTTATGATTCAAAAAACTCTAGCGGCGGTTTTGTAAAAATATCTGGATTGAAAAATACAAGCTTCAATATCTACCGTCCTGGCTTTATGTTGCCTTGATGCGGGAACCTTTCGGGGTTCCTTTTTTTGTGCGTTTCACATCATATTTTCAAAATTTTTCCATGACTTTCAACGTCTGAATTATCCTGTTTCATCCATGTCATGGCTTCATTGGTCTGTTGGAGAATTTTCGCATTTTCTGCGTCCATCTTCCTGTTCTTCCAGTCAATAACTTTGTCTTCCAGATAATCCACATTTTTGGAAATCATCTGTGTCAGAACGTCTTTTCCATGCAGGTTCAGGAAAGACTCAAACGTGACAGGAATTCTGTCCTGGTGTTCATAAAATTTCTGATAATTTTTGTAGGAAGCCCTGTATAAAAGGTAGCTCTGAAACAGGATATCTTCCTGCTGGTCATCGCTCATCATGTTCCATGTCGCATCACTGATGGGAGCAGGAAATCCAAAATTAATCGCAACAGGATAAACCTTCTCTCTGATGGTCACAGACCCACCAAAAAACAGACTTAGAAACAGTTCAACAAGCAAAAGCAGAATGTTGCTGTCGATGCTGTTGTTCCATTGGTCAAGCCAGTATTCCTGGTCTTTAAGGTTCTGATAGGCCCTGCGATAGAAATACCAGTCTTCCTGTTTTGCCTGTTTCAATCGGGTTTTTATATCCCTGATATAATCCGGGGTTATCAGAACAATATGGGACAGGCTGACAACATGGGTGATGCGTCTGTTCAGTGTTCCAGTGCAGACAATCTTTTTAATATCTGGCTTTGTGCTGACAGGATTTGAACCTGTTGCTGTGCGATGGTTTCGAGCAACTGCTGTATCTGGTCGATGGGTGAGGGTTTGTCTCCCGTCTGGTTGCTCATGAGGTCGAGAATGTCCTGTGTGTTCCTGTTCGCTCCACAGGCTTCCTGGTAGGTCTGCTGGTATAAAAAAATTCTCTTGTCCTGTTCCGAGTTCTGGAAGTGTTCTGTCATTAATTTTTCCTTTCTTTTGAATGTCTGCATACAATGGGAGGTCATACCCCCTGACGTAGTCCACAGCCTGTTTTGCTGTGATTTTCAGAGGTTTCCCCTCTGCTTTGGAGGCCATGTTGACCAGCCTGTTCAGCGCATGAACATTGCCCGTCTGGTCTATGACAACCGGCCCCTTATCCCCCATAGCCAGAAAACAGCCCTGAGCCTTTAACTGCTCCTTGAGAACATCCGGGTTATAGCCCTTCCAGCCCTTAAGAACGATTAAAGCCAGTCCAGCCTTATCAATATGGGTGCGTTCCTGTTGGGCACGTTCCTGGGGCTTCAGTTTCCCTCTGGTGCGTGTTCCTGACAGTCCTGCATCCCTGAGTAATTGGGCTTCTGCTGTTTTCCCTTCAGCATCCAGAGCCTTGATGACAGCATCATTATGTCTGCCGGACAGGATAGGTTCTCCTGTGCGTATTTCTGCCAGTCGATTCAGCTTCTCACGTCTGATGAAATCGTTATCCATTCGGATACAGGAGCCAGATGGTAATAGAAGGGAATAAACCCTGTGCTTATGTTCCCTGCCATGTTTGACATGCACAACTTCAGTGAAGGGCTGTTTTTGGAGAGAAAATTCATTTTCGTAATCCTGCCAGAAATCAGCCCATTGGTCTGATGTCCAGTCTTTCGCGGGGTCTGCATGAACATGGTGTAGAGGTTTGGAATGGCTGGCATAACGGCCAATACTGGTCAGTTCCTTAATCTGGTCTTTCGTGCCGGTTTCAATCAACCCACGTGATGCACCAACCATGACAGCATCATTCTGACGCTTGTAGTCCAGAAGGTGACGCCATAGTCCTGAGCCACCCTTGCCACGTGTAGCCCCGCTAATCATTATTTTCCTTCAAGCTTCTTGCGGAGCCTGTCCAGATTACGCACAGCATCACGCACATCAGGGATAAGGGTCTCTGCTTCAGCATGAGCCATGGCATGGCCCTCATGACGTGATTTGATGGCATATTGAACCAATGCTCCACACAGTTCAGCCGTGCTTTCCCTGAGCCTGTAGAGTTCCTTGATGTATTCCGGTTTCGGGGGAGCAAAGGCTTTAACAGTCTGCTTTGGAGGCAATGGGTAGGATAATGTGTCAGCCATCGTGCGACGAACAAGACTGTTTGCAGTCACATCCTGCTGTCTGGCCTGTTCTGTTATCCTGCCATACAGGTCATCGTCCAAACGGACTAAAAGGGAATGGTTCAGTTTTCTTTTTTCACTCATGAAATGGGTCTCCTGCTTAAATGGGGGTCAACGGGGGAAAAGCATTTTCCCCCTTGCCAGATTACCGAGTGTAGCAACGCGGATACTCGGTATGCCTGGCTATAATCAAAAGATAACAAAGGAGATGGCAAACAAGATGAGAAAACATAAACAGGTATAAAAAGGTATTTTACAGGTGAAATACAGGTGCTTTACATAAAATGTGTTACATATATAAAAACTTAAACATAATTTTGTGTTGATGTGATTTTATAAAAACAGGTCAATAGTCAACATAAAATCCTGTTGACTATGAAGGGAAAAACATAAGGAATGGTCAAGCGGGAACGCTGTTGACTGTTTCCTGTTTTTTCTGTTGGCGTGACTTCCTACGAACAACCTTGCTGACAGCATCCTTAAACGCATAAGCATGTTGTTTGATTTCTGCGAGGTCTTCAGGATTATCCTGAATAACATCCAGTAAGGTGCCAAGGTCCTGGAAGATGGAAGGAAGGGTTGTAATCTGTCTTCTGACACGTTCCCTGTTTACGGCTTCACTGGTGACACGCCACCATTCCAGAACCTCAGCTTTTTCCTGCGTGGTGCATTTATCCAGAATGGCACTTGAAACCATGGAATAACGGCAGGGGAAAGAGCCAAGGGTTTCCTTGATGGCTCGCTTCTTTTCAGGGTTGTATGTCCAACGACTGATTTCCCATTTGGATGTGCCTTTGTTGTCTAATAATCGAAATTGCATAGTTAAAATCTCCTTATAAAATAAATGGTCAACATTTCATCAATGTGACGGTCAAATATAATTATAAGTAAATAATAAACAGTATTTCAAATATATTATTATAACTATTTTAAAAATAAATATCCAACATAATTGTATGCTGATGCATCAGATTGTAATTTGGCGTATGCTGACGTAATGACCATCTCGCCTAAAGACAGTTTGCTCACTAGGCAAAGAGAAGACCAAAGATATTTCTTTCTTTCCCATGTCTGTCAAAATTTTTCTATCCGCATATACGACAAACTGATTATGGTTTTTGTTGAAGATAACACGCCCACGGGGCCATTCTTCATATTCAGACCAAAGGGGAACGCGAGACACTAAGGGTGTCTTTTTTTGTGTTCGGATTTTTTCCCAAAAATCATAGTGTCCACTCCATGTAACGGAGTCACCATATTCCTCCCCATCTTCAACCGAAATCATATCTGTTAGAAAACGTGATTCTCCATTTTCTATGATAAGCCAAAAAATACCAATTTTAGGAGAACAGGATATATTGATATTAGTGTCACTCATCACGCACTACATCCCATATTAATCTTAATTATAAAACATAAAAATTTTGATGCGTCAATTGTTAAATGCAGGTCTACAGAGCACATCAGAAATCTCATAAAAATAGAAAAATTTTCAATCGTAAACGCTCTTTAAAGCCTGTTGGCAAACATGACGAGTTCGCGTCATTGTCGACCATCTCTAATGGAGTAAATTATATGTCTAACATTAATCCAATAGACCTTCTTCCTCCTTCTTTGAAAAACCACCAGTTTGGTGGCCCTGGAGACATTGGTTCTCCCGAGAAACGCTCCCTATGGTTGTGTGGCATTGAATATGGTGAGTCAGAGAATGAAAACGGAACAGAAACCGAAATTGAAAATTATACGGTAGGTCTCCAGTGGCGTAATTGGACCTACAATCGGAATGCTTTCAAATTAATTGCATCTATCGAGGGACAAAAAGTCGAAGATGCATTGTCATATGCAGAACAGAAAAAGATTTTTGAGAGTTCAACAGCAGGCTATTTCCAGACCAACTTATTCCCTGTGGAATGTCGCACCCTTGAAGCGTGGTCTGAAGATGCGAAAATCAGAACGGGTTTCCTTGACAAAAGAGCCTATGCCGATTACATTCGGTCAATCTGTTTCGAAAATATGCATAAGCAGTTACAGGCCAAAAAACCTCGTTTGTTTTTAGGTGTTGGTATTACCCATGTGGGTGATTTTTCGCAGGTTGTGTTTGGGAAACAGGTTGAACTGGACCGTCATGACTTTGAGGTTGGTGGACATAGGAAGACTGTTTTTCTTCGTCCGGGAGAAATACCATTTGCTGTAGTTTCTCATCTTTCGTCCCCAAGTGGTTTGAATAGCAATGAAGCTCTGGAAACGGCAGGACATCTTATTCGAAAGATGATGCACAAATAACTGGGAAATCCGTGCAGGGATATCCTCGACATTCCTGCACATAGCGTTTTTCTTAGAAGTAATAATAGGAAAATTTATATGTCTGAAATTGAAGCAAGTAAAAATTTTTTAGAGGATGCAAAAACGCATTTTCCAGTAAAAAAACCATTAAACATATTTAGTCTTATGAAGTTAGATCATTATGAAAATCCAATAACTGACCTTTTGGCATTTTTCTTATATGACAAAAACGACCATGGTTTAGGCAATGTGTTTTTCCAAGGTTTTTTGGACTGCATACCTAATGGCGATATTTTGGGGAGAGAATTAATTTGTAAGCCCCAAAGGGAGGTATCGACCGAAGATGGAAAACGGATTGATTTGATTCTTTCAGGAGCAGATTTTTCTATTATCGTAGAGAATAAAATCAGACATTCTGCTGTTAATCCTTTTAAGTCTTACGTTGAATATGCCGAAAAATATTTAATGGAAGACGAGGAAAAGATTATTTACGTTCTGCTTTCTCCAGGAGGGCAGTCTGAAAAGAAAAATTGGATTGGAGTATCTTACCCCAATCTTGTTTCTGCAATTAGAAAACGTTTACTGACTATTTCTCTTAAAAAAGAAAATAAATGGTATATGTTTTCTGAAGAATTTTTGAACCATTTGGCAAGTTTAACGGAGAAATATGAAATGCAAGATAGGAATAAAGATTTTATTTTTAGTAATCTTACGAATATTAAAGAGTTAGAGAAAATTAAAAAAAATGTTTATAATATATACGAGAGTGAGATAAGTGAAAAAATATTTCCTTTTCTACACGGCTTTAAAAAGAAAGTGTCTTGTAAAGCGCCTTGGCCGAATGGCCCACGTTGGGAAATAGAATCTTGGAATGGAGCCGCAAAAATTATTCTGTATTACAAATCGATTGGCAACAATATCACCCCACAAATCCGGTTTTATGTATATAAAATAAACACAGACAAATATAAAAAGGAAGATGGCCAGGAATTATTGGAAAAACATTTCTTTGATTGGTTTAATGAAACCAATTTAGATTCTAAAAAAAATAAGTTTGAAGTAGACTGGACCAGTGATGTTTTTGATGAAGATATAGTGTTTTCAAAGCTGATATCCGGCATAGAGAAAATGAACACTTTTTATAAAGATTTCATTGAATAATTTCCATATTTGATGTGATTTTTTCTGGTGCAAACTGTTGCCAACGATGAGCCGGAAAGGGAATAATCTGAGCCGGTTCATCCATAATTTTCCCGAACTTCGCAACCAGTTCACTCGATAAATTCCTACCAATATTAGTAGCTGAGTTCATGAACAGTTTCAGATCCATCCAATGGCACGTCTTCATCCAACCTGTATCAAGATTAAAAGCCTTGCAGGTGTTCAGAAGCATCTGAGCGTCAAACGCCACATTAAACGCATAGACAGTCCTGCCAGACAGATGTTTGACCACTTCAGGGTAAATCTCCTGCCATGTCGTGATCCCCTGATTCCCCATGATGTTAGCGCGTGTCAAAATATCCTTCGTCATGTGATGGTGGTCGCTGGCTTCCTTCTGAATGGACACAGAAGGCTGACAGAAACGATTATACAGCAGATTACCCTTATGGTCGGTAATCGTAATCTGAATTACCTGGTCATGGTCTTCCCTGCCAGTCGTTTCAACATTCAGGACCAGATACGCTTTTGCAGGAATTTTCTTCTTTTCTGACATAGGACACTGAGCCAGTTTTTCCGGCTTTTCTATCTGTCTCAACAGGGCTTTCAATGCTTTGTCTGTGTCCAGACTGGTCATGAGACGGGAAAAATCATTGTTCCACCATAACATGGAAATTTCTGCGGGTTTCAATCCTTCCCAGATGTCTTTCAGGATGGTCTTCTGAACCTGAGAGAAACAGTTCCTTAATTGCCCAAGGGCTGGCATCAGCATCCTGTCAAAACCAAAATCCATACGCTTTTTGGTGATGAAAGGCTGAAGATATGGTTCAACAAGTTGTTCAAGAACTTTACGCTTATAACCAGCCTTATCCTTGACGTTTGCGGGAACGTCTATGAAATTCGGGAATAACCCCAGAATGTCATATCCAGTCTCTTCCACTTTATCCGCAACAGATGTTCTTGGTGCGTTCACCATGACAAAATCACGAATGTAAAAAACCGTGGAACGCCCCACCTTACGTTCATCAGAAAAACAACGCAGGTAACGCCCTGCCAAGGGACAGGAACGATTATCCGGGATTCTGATGCCTTCAGATAACAGGGAAAAAACAGTGCTGTAATTTATCATAGTATTACTCCATTCAATAACTTCTTAAATATACGTTATTTATAAACTATATTTATAATAAATGCAATATTAATATATTATAAATGAAGTAATTGCGTTAAATAGTTATAATTTTAAAAAAATAATCAACAGATTTCTGTATTGTTTCAATGCTGTGTTTTGCGTGGAATGGTCAGCAGTGTTTTTTGTTGACTGATAAGAAAAAAAACACAGCAAGGTTCAACAGGAAATCTGCGCGACTATATGGCAAAAATATCAGGAATGAACGAAATACCCCGGATATCAGCTACAAACAGATTTGCTGGAATAACCCGGATGGGAAAGCATCAGACATGCTGTTCCAATGCGAATTAAGCCACACACAGACACGAAACAGGAACAAAGGGTATAATCCTTCCCTGAAAGGGGAAAAATCGCATCTACGGGTCAATTTTGGTTATTTACGGGGGATATGGAACGAACCCGATAGACGAAGATTCCACGAAACAGAAAAAAGGGTCTGTTTAGTCTGAAAGTGATAGGGAAAAAGAAAAGAACCAAAAGAAAAAGAAAAAAAAGAAGGTCGGGTGGATTTCATAATCCCTAGTTATCCGTCCACACCTGTCGCACGTCAAAAACAAAACCAGAACCTTACAAAGTCCCTGATTTTTTCATTCTGTAATAACCCGGATGGGAAAGCATCAGACATGCTGTTCCAATGCGAAATAAGCCATGGAGAGAAACAAAACAGACTTTCAGGGAAGGATTATACCCTTTGAGGGGAAAATCTGCATCTACGGTTTATTTATGAAGAAAACCGGAAGTTCACTACAAAGCAAAAAAATCTGTAGTGAACTTTGAAACCAGAAACAGATTTTCCAGATGAATCTGGTGAAACAGATAAAACGCGAAATAAGCCACACACAGACACAAAACAGGAACAAAGGGTATAATCTTCCCTGAAAGGGGAAAAATCGCATCTACGGGTCAATTTTGAAGATTTACGGGGGATATGGAACGAACCCGATAGACGAAGATTCCATGAAACAGAAAAAAGGGTATGATTTGGTCTGAAACCTGATAAGTGGGATATCCAAAACTTCCAAAGTATGGAAAAAAGTTACCTCGCGCGCGGGTAGTATACAATTTTTTTTCATCATATCCGATAACTATACTATCGTATAGTTATCCGTCCCCACCTGTCACCCCCTAAATCCTAGGAAAACACTGGGGTTTTTTATTAAATCAATCCCTGTTTTTTTCGTTTATAAAAAGTTTTTCTGGAAATATTCAAAACTTCCCAGGGTCTGGACGCTGACAGATTATTTTCAGCAAGCCATTCCTGACGTGCCTTGCCCTGACTGGTAGGTCTTTCCTTACGCCCTTCTGTTTGTCTCTTTGTGCGTTTTCTGAGCAATCTTTCCTCATGGTCAATGAGCACAGTCATATGGGCCATTTCCTCACGGGTCAGGGCGAGAAGCTGAATCATGTCGCTGGTCGTGTAGGAATAGCCACGCTTTTTAGCCCCTTTTTCAAAATCTTTCTGGGCATTGGCTTTCAATGTGCTGAGAAGGGCATAACAGTTCTGGGTCATCCATGCGTCAAAATGACCATCCATCCATTTTTCCACTTCCCGCATGATGTAGGCAGGCTTGTGAAGTTGGGCAATCATGCACCCCGCCAGAAACAGGGGCATATCACGAAAGCCCGGTTTTGCTTTCAGTCCATGACAACGCAGATGAATCAGGGTTTTCAGATCATGCAGAACCTTTTTGCACCAGGATTCCCAGGACCTGTAACCTTTTGCGTTTTTGACCTGTGACACATCCGCACATTCCCTGTGTCCAATGGTTCTTTTGAGGTAGGTGACACTGGCATCACGCTTGACCCTTGGTTTTCTCGGCTTTTTGACTTTCTGATATTTTTTGCGTCTACGTTCCAGGTTCGAGGCATGATCTGCATCCTGTGCCACCTTGATGGCGTCAGGAAGATTCAGGGCTGTGCAGAAATCGAGAATATCTGAGGTTTCCATCCCTTCCTGATGAAATTTCTTACTGGTGAGTTTTTCATACAGGTCATGGAAATCATACGTTATTCCATGCTTTACGGCTGGTTCAAAATACTGTTCCGGCAACCAGTTGCCCTGCACCGGCCAGACAATACGACAGGGCAGTTGGGCCTTTGAATTAATGGAACCGGGAATACGAAGCACGCGGGACGTATCCTTGACGGCTGGATCAGCATTCCAGACCCCAAACAGGGAAATGAGTTTGACCATCATCTCGCGGAATTTGAGTTTGACATCCTCTGTGGCGGGCTGGTTTTCTGTGAACTGCCAGAGGGCATAAGCCCCTTTCCCGGAATTAATGATGTAGGACGGCATGACGATATGATGCTGGTCACAGAACATGCGAAGCCTTTCGGACTCCCATGCCCCCATACCTGTCCTTTCCCTGATAAACAGGGAACGATACTCACTCGATGGTGGGTTTTTATAGAAATCCAGGTCCACCCAGATATGGCTGATAAACGCACAATGAACACTCTTGCGATCTGGTTCATTGAAAAAACATTGGGAGAAATAGCGGTCCACCTTTCCCTGATGTTCGTGCATCAAGGCATTGAAGGACTCTGCTTTATGTGAGGTCTGAACAGGTTTTCCACCGGACATGTCCAGAATGGAAACATATGTGCCAACAGGAAGGGTGCGACCCAATAGACTGTCTTTGTGATAATGCGCGTAAGCTTCATCAATCTGTGTGAAAAAATCCTGCTCATCATGATTTTGTTCTAATGCTAAACTCATAAAATTTTTCTCCTTCAATCATGATGAAGAAAAATTTTCCGAGAACTACATTTTTTTACTTGACTAATTCATTTAAATACTACATAATCAAATCATAAAAACAGAGTGTGTGTTTTTGTTCTCGGTGGCCTCTTCTCCATCGCATTTGTGAAAGCCGGATGTTTGTCGCATCTGGCTTTTTCAATTATTAAAGCATGAAATGTTAATTTTTGCAAGTAAAATATAAACCGTATTTGCCAATACTAAAATACAAAAACATGGAATGAATTTTTTTTTGACAAAATACGATGAATATTGCATGATAAATTTACTTCGCAAAAGTGGTAATCTTTATGGGAACTACCCCATTGAGATTATGGAAGCCAGATGTTCACGCATCTGGTTTTTTTTGTGTCCAAATTTCCTGTCAAACTGGCTGTTGAGCCATTTCCTGCAATAGCCCGTCTTCCTTGCCTGTTTACCTGTCATACTTGTTGGACAGGTCTGTTCAACAGGGAAGGAAACATATGGAAGACACGACAAAAACATGGGGTATCAGGGGAATTTCTGCTGATGTCCGGCAAGCTGTGATTACACAGAGCCAGAAGCAGGGCATGAAAGCCGGAGAATGGCTGACAGTGGCTATTCTGGAAAAAATCAGACAGGACAGAAACGCAGGGAAAGCCCTGGTGGCTTCCAATGGGAAACCTGCTGTCAGTGCAGAGGATGCCTCTGCTGTTCTGGCTTTGCTGGAACGTCTACAGGGGATGGGAATTGAACCTCCTGAGCGCATGAAGAAACAGGCAACCACGCTGGTCAGGAAGTGCATGACATTAGCCAGAAGGGGAAACGTCTGACAAAAAATTTTTGGACGCGATTAAATGGTTTCCTGTCCTATTGGTTCATCATCCATGAGAAAATTAAAGATGAGCGGGTTTATGCACCTATGCAAAATTTTTAAGTCTTAAGCTTTGCCAGTTAAAAACACATGTGCTACATATGTGTAACACAGTGACTAAAAAACAAGATTTTGTGATTTTTTGTTCATAAAAATCAATATGTTGTAGCATTTGGTAAAAAAGCTCCCGTACGGGATACCATAGGTTTTTGAAGCATTGATTTTTCTAGTAAAAATCAGGCGCATTTTTCCTTAAAAGTAAAATTACTTTCCTCTGCAATTATTAATATGTCTTGCGGCCATAGTGCCCATAGCAACGGCCGTTGCCGTGCAGGGATGGCGGGGATTGGCGACATCACCAATGGCATACACAGATGGAATGCTTGTCTCGCAGTTCCCATCGACTACAAAATAATTATTCTCATCCCTGACCGGGCGAGGATTTCCAAAAAATTCTATTGTTGCAGAGGAGTTGGCACTATATCCGAGCATCAGGAGAATTGAATCCGATAAAATCGTCTGGTTGTTATTTGTTTCTATTTTTATTTTCTCATCATCTTGCATGGAAATATTGGTTATTTCTGTTTCCATGTGTAAATCAACCAAACCTGTCTGAACGAGGTCTTTAAATTTCCCTTGGCTGTCCTGATCTGCCCGGAAATGTTCTGAGCGAACTAAAAGAATAGGGTGGCTTCCTCTGCGGCTTAAAATGGAAGCGCATTCCAAAGCATTGTCGCCGCCCCCTACAATGACTGGGTGATCACCAAACCAAGAGTTGGGGTTCATATAGGATGCCGGTCCCATATGAATTAAATTTTTACATTTTTCAGCACCGGGGATCGATTTAATCCACTTCTGGCCGACAAAATCAGTGCCCGTAGCAATAACAATTGCTCTGACAATCAGGGTAATATTTTTAGGTCTGGCCCCTTCTTCTGCACGCAATAAAGTCGCCTGCCATTCGGTTTCTGAGAGTTTCGTGATGCTTATGATCTGGCTGGATAACATTGTCTGAATACGTTCATATGCGACATGTTTGGAAAAAATCGCGGCAACATCTTTGCCTAGAACAGACTGCCACCCTAAAAGCCATGTATTGGAGGCTAGGCTTTTCGCCTGAAGCCCCCCTAGGTTTTTGTCTTTTTCAACAATAACTGGATTTAAGCCATAATTTTTGAGCCATAATGCGCAGGACATTCCAGCGGGTCCGCCGCCGATGATCAAAACATTCAGGTTTTGTCTTTTTTGCATTTACCGGCTCCCTTCAATGTCACAATTACATTGTCAGTGTCTTTTTTATTTCGTCATCTAAATGAGCGTTCGGGATCAGGCTAAAACAGGCAGGGCATTCTTGTGTAAATGACCGCAAGAAGAATAGCAGATCCTGTGAGAAGAAGAGCTGTTCGCTTGGGTCCCAGAGAAATTCAGAGGACACATAGCATGTGGCAACCAGACACAAATAGGGGTCTTGGCCATAAACCCGTTCAAGCAGAGTATCATTGATTTTATATACGAGACGAGAAGTTGTTTCTTTATTCTCTCCCTCGTCTTCATAATCTTCGGTTTCTTCATCCACAGTTTTTTGCTTATGCCCCCCTGTTGTATGATGGAATTTATTGATGACAAAGTCAGATATGTCATCAATGTTGGGGGAGGAGTTGTTATGACTCAGTGAGTATTGGCTAGTAATGATGTTTTTATCTAAAATAAGATTGAAATTGATTTTTCTGACATTTATTTCGAGCCTGATCATCAATTTAAGATGATGGTCATTACCATGAGGCAGATAAGTTATGACATCTGCGTAGCATTCGCCTTTTTGTAAATTGGTGAAAATATAAGGATTGCGTGTCCGTTCTTTGAGTTCAACTGAAGACGAGGCTTGATAGAATTTTGAACGGATTTCATGAATGCCAGACAATGTCTCAGGTAGAACTGACAGGAAAAACTCTTCTGTTTTTCGGCGTAGAGCATCCACGCCAGTGCTGGAATGAGATACCAGAAGGGCAACAATAATAATTGGAAGAATAACCCCCAGAAGCTCGATACTGACCTTGATCAGTTCATCACCGTTCCATTCGAATATGCCAAAGAAAAACACAATGGTATTAATAATACCAACGGTAAATAATAGAATAAATATAAAGGCTTTGACCCAGCGGGGAACGCTAAGTATTTTAATTGATTGCAGTAGCTCCATTTATGCGCTCCACTTCCCGCTTTGTAATATCAATATATATTAAAAATTATTACTCAAACTACCGTTGTATCAAAAGCCACGTCTCTTACACGGTTGATAAGGCTTTCTCCTCCGTCAAGGTAGATGACCTGCCCAACCATGGATGCGGCCGACAGAATTAAACTCAGGCATGCAGAAATTTCTTCCGGGGTGGAACTGCGACCGAGTGGGGTGGCACGCCAGGCACGCTCAAAGCCTTCGTCTGTCTGCTTGCCGCTTCTCAAGGTCAGGCCGGGGGCAATGGCGTTTACCCGGATCTTGGATTTGAATGCCATGGACAGGACCTGTGTCACGCACAGCAGTGCTGCTTTGCTGATTGTGTAGGAAAGAAAATCGGGGTTAAGGCTTTTAACCTTGTGATCCAGAATATTTACGATGCAGCGGTCATCAATATTCCCTGGAGCACGCGCAAAATCCCTTGATAGGAAAAGGGGTGCCGTGAGGTTGGGTTCCATATGCTTGTCAAATGAATCGTAAGTAAGTGAATCAATATTATCGTATTCAAAATTGGAAGCATTGTTAACAAGAACGTCTATGGCACCATAATGCTCAACAACTGCCGGAATAAGTTTTTGAACATCTTCACGATTATTAAAATCGGCATGAACAGCAAAGCACTCGTAACCCATGGAGGTCAGAGAGTTTACAAGTTCAAGAGCTTCCTGTTCGGAGTGATTATACTGAATGGCAACTTTCCAGCCGTTCCGGGCAAGATCCTGCGAAAGAACAGCTCCGATGCGCTTTGCTCCCCCTGTTACAAGAGCAACCCGGGCATTGTTATTCTGATCGCGACTGGTCATTGTTTTTCCTGTTTACATTACCTGCGGGCAGTAGCTCAGAGCGTTCACCACAAATCTCAATACCAGCTCCGTCTGTTTCGTTAAAGATATCAAGTTTGGTGATGGAGATACGGATCGCATCCACGAATGGGTTAGCAAAACAAACCTCAACCAGTTCTCTGGCAAGGGTTTCCAGCAGGGGGGTATGCGGCCGTTCTGGCCATGTGATGATGGCATTGCGGACCGGATCGTAATCAATGTAAAGGTCTTTGTCGTGGGCTTTTGCGCCGTGCAACCATGCAAACATTTCGACATTAACGCAAAGTCGTGTCGGTCTTTCCGGGTAGAGTTCCCATGGGTGCAAACCAACCTGCGCATTCACAATGACATTTCGTAAGACTGACTTGAGGTACGGTCTGGTGCCTAAAGGTGATACAGCATTAGGTGATGGCATGTTGTCCCTAATCATCTCACCAAACATCCTTTGTTGGTAAATAATAAAATATAAGATTTTTGAGTATAAAAAATTCCTCAATCTCGGCAAGGGGAATGTCCGAGCGCTGATGCTTGGAACTTGTTTGAATTATTGTCTTTTTTGGGCTCCAGTTGCGTCAGCGGCAATGGTTTGGCATGATATTTCAATCCAGTTATTTGGTGGTATTGTAATAAAAAAGTCAATTTATCTGAATTATTAAAATAAAATTATATATAAACAAAATAGAGTTTATGAGAAAATAAAAGTTAGTTCCCAATGTATAGGAAAAATATTTTTGCCTTCTCACTAGGAGAGGATCAGGAATGATTGTCATAGTCGTATGCCTGTATTACGGAAAGAAGGAGGGCTATAGCGCGCCGTAAGGCTTGGGGGTACGAGCATGGTTGGTGACAAAGACGGAACCGGTGGTAGCCCGGAGCAGGAGAGCATGCCCGATATTGTGCCGGTTATTCTGTCTGGTGGGGCTGGGAGCAGGTTGTGGCCCGTCTCGCGCGGGAGCTTTCCCAAGCAGTTCTGGTCCTTGTTAACCGACTTTACACTTTTGCAGGATACGGCTTTGCGGGGGCAGGCCAAAGGGGTGGCGGCCCCGGTTGTTGTCTGTAATGCCGAGCACCGCTTTGTTATTGCCGAGCAGCTTCGCGGTGTGGGTATCCACGATGCCCGGATTATTCTGGAGCCCGTTGGCCGTAATTCGGCTCCGGCCATTGCCGCCGCCGCATTTGTTGTGGCCGAACATAACCCCGATGCCGTGTTGTGGGTCATGGCTGCGGATGCGGCTATTCAGGATGTAAACAAACTGCATGTTGCTCTTGAACATGCCGTGGCGGCAGCCAAAGCAGGCTATGTGGTCACCTTTGGCATGGCCGCAACCCGGCCGGAAACAGGCTACGGGTATATTGAACAAGGTGCAGCTCTTGCGGGCATGCCCGAAGTTTATTCCGTCACCCAGTTTGTGGAAAAACCGGACAAGGGCAAGGCAGCCGCTTTTCTGGCGCAGGGGGGGTATTTGTGGAATTCGGGCATGTTTGTTGTCCGTGCCGCGACTTTTCTGGCCGAGATGCAGCGTTACGAACCTAACCTGTATGCCTGTGTTGAAGAGGCCGTGCAAAAACGTAAGACAGATATGGATTTTGAAAGACTGGACCCGGACAGTTTTTCCCGCTCTCCCGATATTTCGGTTGATTATGCCGTGGCGGAACGCACGGATAAGGCAGCCGTTGTGCCCGGCAGTTTCGGCTGGTCGGATGTGGGGAGTTGGGACGCCTTGTGGGAATTGGGGCACAAGGACGCCCAGGGCAATGTGACACATGGCAACGTGCTGCTAGAAGATGTAGGTCAGTCTTACGTGCGTACCGATGGTTTGCTTGCAGCGGTTCTGGGCGTGGATAATCTGGTGGTTGTGGCAACACAGGATGCGGTGCTGGTTGCCAGTAAGGACCGGGCGCAGGATGTTAAAATCCTTGTGCAAAACCTGAAAAAAAACAATATGCCCGAAGCGGACACGCATCGTCTGACCTATCGGCCCTGGGGGCATTATGAGGCTTTGACAGCAGGGCATCGTTTTCAGGTCAAAAAAATTGTCGTCCAGCCGGGGCAGAAACTCTCGTTACAAAAACATTATCATCGGGCCGAACACTGGGTGGTTGTGGAAGGCACAGCCCTTGTCACGCGTGGTGTGGAGCAGGTGATTGTGCGGGAGAACGAGAGTATCTATCTGCCACTGGGCAGTCTGCACAGGCTTGAAAATCCCGGCCGCATGCCTGTTACCCTGATCGAGGTTCAGTCCGGTTCGTATCTGGGTGAGGATGACATTGTGCGTTTTGATGATATTTATAGCCGGACTAAGTAGATTTTTTCAGTAAAGACTGGGGAAGAAAAAATGCCTAACGTTTCTTTTATTCCCCATGCAGCGGCGCGTGTTTCTGCTGTTTTGGCGCAATTGAAGGATTATCTGGGGGACAAGGTCTCCACCAACCAGTCTGTGTGTGAAGCGCACAGCCATGGCGAAGCGCTGGAACTGGCGCGCCTGCCCGCAGCGGTTGTGTTTGCCGAAACAACGGAAGATGTCTCGACCGTTCTGGGCATATGCCACGGGGCCTATGTGCCTGTTGTGGCCTTTGGGGCTGGTACATCGGTGGAAGGGCATGTTACGCCGCCTGAACATGCCGTGAGCCTCGACCTGTCCAGAATGACCGGGGTTCTGCAGGTGAATGCGGAGGATATGGACTGCCGCGTGCAGGCAGGCTTAACCCGGCAGGAGCTCAATATCCGTTTGCGTGATACAGGGCTGTTCTTCCCCGTGGACCCGGGTGGTGAGGCCACGTTAGGGGGCATGTGTGCAACCCGTGCTTCGGGCACCGCAGCAGTGCATTACGGCACAATGAAAGAAAACGTGCTTGGTCTGACAGTGGTTATGGCAAATGGAGAGGTCATAAAAACTGGTGGACGGGTAAGAAAATCCTCCACCGGGTATGACCTGACCTCCCTGTTCATCGGGTCAGAAGGGACTTTGGGCATTATTACGGAAATCCAGTTGCGCCTGCACGGTATTCCCGAGCAGCTTTCGGCTGCGATCTGCCAGTTTGAAAATCTGGAAGATGCGGTCCGCACGGCGGTGGAAGTGATTCAGGCCGGGGTGCCAATTGCGCGCGTGGAACTGATGGACGATGTGCAGATGGCGGCCAGCATCCGCTATTCCGGGCTGGATGAACTGCGGCCGATTACTACCCTGTTTTTTGAATTTGCCGGTGCCCCCGCTTCCGTGCGGGAGCAGGTGGAGGTGACCGAAGCTCTGGCCGGGGACAATAACGGCCTTGGCTTTGCCTGGGCAGACACACCCGATGAACGGGCCCGGTTGTGGAAGGCGCGGCATAACGCTTTCTGGGCCGTTAAGGCACTTTATCCGGGCTTTAGGGTGATCAGCACGGATTGCATCGTGCCTATTTCTCAGCTCGCTCCCCTTATTGTGGGGGTTAAGGCCGATATTGAAGCATCCGGGTTACAGGTTGCCATTCTTGGCCATGTTGGGGATGGTAATTTTCATACGCTGATCATGACGGAAGATACGCCTGAAGGGAGTGCAAAGGCTCTGGAGCTTGACCGCAAAATTGTTGCGCGCGCACTGGCACTTGATGGCTCATGCAGTGGAGAGCACGGCGTAGGGGTTGGCAAGCTGGAGTTTTTGGAACGAGAACATGGCGCGCAATCCCTTGAGGTGATGCGAACATTAAAAGTTGCTCTGGACCCACGGAATATTCTCAACCCCGGCAAGCTTTTGCCGGAAGGGCTGGCTTATATCGGGTAACGGGCTTGCAAAGGTCTATGCGGAGTGCTTCCGGGTAAAAACCGTATTACCTTTGCGGATCATGGGGGTGGGACACTACAAATAAACTTGACAATCGGGTGCTATATTTTATTCAAGCAGAACTGATAGTGATTTATTGTGTTGTCTCTTCCCATTCCTTATAGCGGGGTTTGTCAGCGATGGTTTCTTTCCTTCTTTCCCGTCGGGCTGTACTGGCTGGGAGCATGGCGTTGGCATGTGCTCTGGCGGGCCAGACCGCATATGCCGCGCCACAGGTTCTGCGCGTAGGCATTATGGCAGGGGAAGATGAGGACGTGTGGCCCGTGGTGGCGGCCAATGCCGCCCGGGATGGGCTGGAACTCAAGCTGGTTACTTTTTCAGATTACAACGCTCCGAACGAAGCGCTGGCAGAGCATGAGCTGGATGCCAACGCCTTCCAGCATACTCCTTTTCTGGATGCCCAGAACAAAGCCAAGGGGTATGGCATTGTGTCGGTTGGGCATACTTACGTGGCACCGATCGGGCTTTACTCAACACGCTGGAAATCTGTTGCCGACCTGCCAGACAAGGCTGTGATTGGCGTACCCAATGACCCGACAAACGAAGGGCGCGCCCTGCTTCTGCTGCAAAAACTGGGGTTGATCAAACTCGCGGCGGATGCAGGGAATACCCCAACAGCGCTCGATATTACGGAAAACCCCCATAACATCAGTATCCGTGAGCTTGATGCCGGTGTGGTGGGGCGTGCCCTGACCGATCTGGATGGCGCGATAATTAATACGGACTGGGCCAAGAAGGTTGGCGTGGATATTGAAAAAACACGCATTGCGCAGGAAACAGCCGATAATAACCCGTATATCTGCATTATAGCCGTGAACGAAGCCGATAAATCCGCTCCGTGGGTTGCCAAGCTGGTGCACGCCTATCAGCAGCCCAATGTGCGGCAGGCTCTGGACAAGGCGTTTCATGGCGCTGTGCTGCCATCCTGGCCATGAACCTTTTAGAAGTCGAACGCCTTAACCGTTCCTTTGGCGGCCAGCCTGCCCTGCACGATATTTCGTTTACGGTGCCCAAGGGGCAGCGGCTGGGTATTATTGGCCGCTCAGGGGCAGGTAAATCCACGCTTTTACGGTGCCTGAGCGGTCTGGACCGCCCCCAGTCTGGCAGAATACTGCTGGAAGGGGAGGATATGGCTATCCTGCCCGAGGCAAAGCTTGTTCTGCTACGGCGCAGGATCGGGCTGGTTTTTCAGCACTTCAACCTGCTTAACTCGCGCACCATTGCGGCCAATGTGGCCTTGCCGTTGCAAATTGCCGGTATGCCCAAGGCCGAGCGCAGCAAGCGTGTGATGGAACTGCTGGACCTTGTGGGGCTGGCGGACCACGCGGGCAAATATCCGGCTATGCTTTCTGGCGGGCAAAAGCAGCGTATTGGCATTGCACGGGCATTGGCTGCCCACCCGGCCCTGTTGCTGTGTGATGAAGCAACCTCGGCGCTGGACCCGGAGACAACCCAGACAATTCTGGCGCTTCTGGCCGATATTAACCGTGTGCTGGGCCTGACCGTTGTTTTTATCACGCATGAGATGGATGTCGTGCGCAGTTTGGCGCAGCAGGTGCTTGTGCTGGAAAAAGGGCGCATTGTGAGCCGTGGCAAACCGGCCGATATTCTGGATGCCAACCAGCTGGCCGCTGTTCTGCCGCCTAATCTCAGCCAGACCCCGCAGGATGGCAGCCACGCCATTGTGCGCCTGACCGTGGCCACACAGGCAGTGTTTACCCCTTTGCTCCACACGCTGGAACAACAGTGCCGGGCCAGTTTTGCCCTGCTGCACACCCTCCCCAACCCGGAAAGGGAGGAACTGGTGGATGTGGTGGTGCAAACAGATGGTCTTTCCGTCGCAACCATGAACGCTCTTCAGGCGCATGCCTGTGCAGCCGAGGTAATTGGATATGTCCCGGCTCATTCTTGATCTGCTCTGGCGCGCCACGGCTGAAACACTGGAAATGGTTCTGGCCTCCGGAGCGTTGGCGGTTGCTGGCGGCCTGCCGCTGGCTGTGCTGCTTGTTCTTACCTCCCCTTCGGGGCTGTATCCTCTGCCGCTGTTATCCCGCTTGGTGGGTGGGGTCGTGGATGCGGTGCGGGCTGTACCGTTTATTATTTTGCTTGTGCTGCTTATTCCCTTCACGCGCATGGTGGTTGGCACGGCATTGGGTACAACGGCTGCTATTGTACCTTTGTCCATTGCGGCCATTCCTTATTTTGCCCGTATTGCCGAAGTGTCTTTGCGGGAGGTGGATACCGGGTTGGTCGATGCCGTACGGGCCATGGGGGGCACTCGGTGGATGGTGGTACGCTATGTGCTGCTGCCAGAAAGTCTGCCGGGGCTAATCTCGGGCTTTACGGTTACGCTGGTAACGCTTGTGGGCGCATCTGCCATGGCCGGGGCCATAGGCGCAGGTGGGCTGGGTGATCTGGCAATCCGCTATGGGTATCAGCGCTTCAACACCACGGTCATGTTCGGGGTGGTGGCTGTTCTAATCGCTCTGGTTATGGCCTTGCAGGGCGTGGGTAATTTTCTTGCACACTCCTTGCGTCATACAAACCCGGGGCGGGCAGAGTAAAAGGGCAGCACTATCCAACGCTCGCATACGGGGCCAGTGCAGTAGGGATTCAGCCGAGTCACTGCACGGGTCGAGCTATGTGGAGCAGGCAGCGAAGTGTTATTTTTAAAGCATAAGTCATGCAGGTGCTGTGGCCGCTCCAAGGCTGCAAACCTGTGTGCCGTATTTTATTCTTCCTGAGCACATCACTGAATAAAGCAAAAAATAACACTTATTTTATTATTTTGAGCGCCAAAATAAATCTCGCTCACACAGGAATGTGACCACAAAATAGAGCTTTGAAAAATTAACGCCCCGTAATTTGTTGCACATGATTGATCCTGTGTTATGACTATAACAGGTATGCACCACTTTATTGGTTACCTGCTTTTCTCATGGATATGATTTGAGGCAGAGCAGCGCGCACTCTGTGCATTTTTAAATATGGTGCGAATTTTTCCGGCAAAAGCATTCTGCCACGGCGTGGTAAAATGGAGGAATTAAGATGGCTCAACGGGACAATGTTATCTCGCCGGGTGTTGAACTTGGTCAGAGAATCAAAATTCTTCGCAAAACTGCCGGTCTTACACAGCAGCAGGTTGCCGATGCACTCGGTGTCTCCCGCCCCGCCATAGCATTCTGGGAAACAGGGCGTGAGGGAAGTGCGCGCAAGCATATTCCCAAACTGGCAGCATTGTTGCACGTGGAACCAGAAGTGTTTCTGACAGGCTACGTGCAGGAAGATATTGATCTGATCGTCTCGCCCGATGAGCGGGATATGGTTTCCCTTTACCGGATGCTCGATGCGTCCCGCAAAGTTTCCGCCCAGAAGTGGATGGAACGGCAGGCAAAAACGGTTAATCTGGAAGGATAATCGTTTTTAGGTAATCTGGCTGCCAAAGGTAAACGTTCTTACCGTTGTGCATGCGGTGCAGGGTTACGCACGTAAACGGGCTGCCTGCAAACGGGGTTGAGTAGGGGAAAACCTACCCAACCCTGAACCGCTTAGAACTCCATGGAAAGAGTGAAGTGGTAGATGCGGGGCAGGCCGGCATAGAGTGTCTCAGGTGTATTGGACACTGCACCGGGGGAGCCTGCAAAAACCGATGCCCAATAGCGCTCATTTGTCGCGTTGCTCACCCCAAAGCGTACAACCCAGGGGAACTTGACGACATTAAAGGCATAACGCGTGCCCAGGTCCAGCGTGGTGTAGGATCCTGTATGGAGCGTATTTGTCAGGTTTGCTGCACGGTTGCCCATGTAATGCACATTGGCATTGAACGCCCAGCCAGAAGCAAAGGAACCAAGCGAGGCAGGCAGCCGGTAGTCCAGCAGCATGTTGGCCTGTAGCGGAGCTGCCCCAATAATTTCCTTATTATTATATTTGCTTTCCTTGCTGTTAATAAGCTCGGCATCCAGCCAGGTGACACCAGCCAGAACGGACAGGTTGGGCAATACTTCGCCAGAAATCTGGGCTTCCACACCGTAGTTACGCTGTGTTCCAACATAACCATATTCCAGCGGCAGCTGCGCTCCGCTCACGGGGTTGGTGCAGGTGGAACCGTTGGGGCAGTAGCTTGCCGCGTATTTTGATGTCATGCGGAAACCTGCAACGTTAAACTGCATTTTCCCGTAACGGAGTTTATAGCCGACTTCATATTCTTCCGGGCGGATCAAAGGCTGTGTCTGATACGCGTTGGAGTTGGAGGCATTGGCCACCGCACCCGGTTCAACCGAGCGGGCATACGTGAAGTACAGGGTCTGGTTATCGGTGGGTTTATAGAGCAGGCTAACCGTCGGGCTAAAAGCAGCACTGGCCTGAACGGATTTTTCCAAAGGACTGGGCACGACTTTGCTCTTGGGGCCTCTCTGGTCTATCCAGCTCCAGCCCAGTGTGCCCAGAATTGACCAGTGTTTGTTAAAGGTCAGGGTATCCCCAATAATAAAAGACTGTGTGGTAATGCGCCCTGATTCCCAGCGCCCATGGTAGTAAGGCTGTTTGCCGTTGACCTTGATGGGGTTGTAGATGCTGGCGTGGTCGGCGGCTGTTACCGTGCTGACCGCGGTGCCAGGGGTGGTCGGGTTATAGGTCCCTGACATGTAGCCATTTGTACCAATTACCAGATCATGCTTGACGGGGCCTGTGTAAACACGCCCGTTGAAGTAGGCCATGTTACTGCCGGTACGGAAATCATTAGCTGTTGCAGCTGCCGTGACCGTTTGGGTGTAACCCCCGGTGTTATTGATAAGCGTATCGTTTGAGGCAAAAGACTGGCGTGCGGCGTCTTGGTACAATCCGCCGAGTGTAAAGCTCCAGTCTTTGTTGATCTCATGCTTGATCTTGGCCAGAAACGTATTGGTTTCCATATTGTAGCCGCTCCAGTCCTGCCCCAGATAGGGCTTGCTCAGGTCCGGAGCAGTGGGGAGGGAGCTGACATAGGACGGAATCGCTTTTGTAGGCGTTTCCTGCACGGCAAAGCCCGGGGCGGTCCCGCGTTCTACAAACGTGTAATGGCTGGCATCAAGCTCAATGACCGTTTTTTCATCCAGATGGATGTCAAAATCAGCACTGACCATCTCACGCCGGATCCAGCTGCCCTGTGTGTAGGCCGTGCCATTGGCGTGTAGCATGTTCAGCCGGTAACCAAACCAGCCATTTTTGCCAACCCGGCCTGAAATATCACCGTTAACCGTAGGTGTGCCGATGGAATCTACACCAACAGACAGGCGTTCGGTCCGTCGGTCTGTGGGGCGTTTGAGCGTGTATTCAAACATGCCGGCAGGGTTCTGGGGGCCATACATTGCACCGGACAGGCCATTGAGAACCTGCAGGTTATCCACCCATTCCCCTGCATAAGGGGTGGTGGAAACCACGTTCAACCCATCCAGACGGGAGTTGGACCACACATCGGCTTCAAACCCGCGCGACTGCGGGCGGGAGGTATTGGGGTCCCCGCGAATTTCAAGCTGAACAGACGGCAGATACTGTGCCATGTCATTAATGTTGCGGATCTGCTGGTTAACCACAACGTCATGCGGCACCCCCATAACGGAGTAAGGCGTATCCAGTGTATCCCGGTTTCCCAGCGGGCCAAGGTAGACAATCTTGTTCATGTATTTGGCGCTGGTGCCGTCTGCGGCGTGGTGGCCATGCACGTTTACGGTTTCACCGTTCGAGCCGTCCAGAATCCCGGCAATGGGGGCCATGGTTTTGGCTGTTTTGGGTGCTGCGGTTTTTGGGGTGGTGGAGGCGGATGCCTTGATGGAAGTCTGCTTGCCGGTGGTGTTCTGTTGCTCTGGTGCCACAGGTTCTGCGGCCAGCGCGGACGTAGTTAGCAACAACGCGCTAAATGTTCCGGTGGCGAAAAATGTATGGAAACGTGCGTGCATGGATCAGGCTCATCCGGGATAAGGAGGGGTATAAAATTGATGCCTGTTTTGCCGGGTGAGTCGGGGGCTTGTCTATATACGGTCACACATAAACCTATATATGAACGAATATAACCATGAAGTGATGCAGGAATAACACACCAGCTCTGTATGCCATGATAAATGGCGATAAACCGGGTTTTTAAGGCCCGAACGCGCGCAAAGCCAGTGCCGCGGCAGTTGCCACATCCCTGCGCAGGGCCACCACATTGCCTTGCCCTTGCGGGTGTACGCGGTTTGTCAGAATCATCACAAAGCTACGGGTATTGGGCACCAGCCAGAGGGACGTGCCGGTAAAACCGGTATGGCCAAAAGAGGAGGAAGGAAAGTAAGCCCCACGGGCCGTGGAGTAGTGGGTTGCTATATCCCACCCCAACCCGCGCAGGTTGGTTTTGCCTGCGGGCTGCTGGGGGGTGGACATAAGGTACAGGGTTTCTGCCCGCAGAGGAAAAGCCGAGGGCAGGCCGGCCAGTTTGTTCAACAGGGCTTGTGCGTAAGAGACTGTATCCTGCGCGCAGGAAAATAGTCCCGCGTGCCCTGCCACCCCGCCCATACGTCGGGTTGTTGGGTCGTGCACAACCCCGCGTAGCATATGTCCGTTTTCATCATACTGTGTGGGCGCGATAGTGTTCTGGTATGATGATGCAGGAAGAAAAAAAGAATTGTGTAAACCAAGGGGTTTGAGAATATGCTCCATGGCATACGCGGCAAGGGGGTGGCCGGATAGGCGCTCCACAATCAGGCCCAGCGTTATAAAATTAAGATCACTGTAAACAAACTGTTCGCCCGGCGGGGTTTGGGGGGCGCTATTCATGAGCATCCGCACCCCTGTCTGCTTGCCCTGCCATGCAAAGCTCAGGTCCAGATCTGGCGCAAGCCCGGAATAATGTGTGAGAAGCTGGCGGATGGTAATGTCCTGCTTGCCATTAGCCGCGAATGCGGGAAGGTAATGGCTGGCCGGTGTATCCAGCGCGATAAGGCCTCGCTCATAAAACTGCATGATGGAAGGTGCTGTTATCAGAACCTTGGTCAGGGAGGCCATGTCAAAAATGGTATCCCATGTCATGGCTTCTGCGGGGGGGAGCAGGCTGCGCTGGCCGAAAACACCGTGCCATACCATGCGGCCTTCATGGCCTATGGCGGCAACGGCTCCGGGCATTTTGCCATTCTGTATGGCCTTGCGGAAAATCTCTTCCACCGGGGCAAACGGGGCAGGCTGAGTTTGCTGGGCATAAGCCGGGGGGCATAGGCCCGCAAGGCAAGTGGCCTGTGCCAGCCCAGCATGCAGGGCTTTGCGGCGGGTCAGCAGAGTGCGCAAGGGCATGTTGAGTTGCTCCGGGCCAGAATAAAGGATCAGGAAGGGGCCGCAACATGGCGGAAGGTGATGTTATAGCGCGTCAGCCCCGTTACCGGGTGTGGGGCAGGGGCAAGCCCTTTAATGCCGTGGTAGTGCAGGCGCGCGGGTCCACCCCAGACCAGTACATCCCCATGGTCCAGCGCAAAGGTGCGCACCCTGTCACGCCGGTTTTGGCCACCCCACATAAAAAGACCGGTTCGCCCGAGCGAGAGTGAAACAACGGGCTGCGTCATATCTCCTTCATCCCTGTCCTGATGCAGTCCCATATGGGCACCATCCTGGTAACAGTTGAGCAGGCAGGCATTGGGGGTAAAACCGGGGTACCCGGCTGTTTGCGCGGCGTTGCGTGCAAGGGCAAAAAGGCTGGCAGGCATGGCAGGCCATGGCTGCTGGCTTAGCGGGTCCACAGGCGTGTAAGCGTAGCCCTGCGCGGAGCTGACCCAACCCAGTGCTCCGCAACTGGTCATGGCGGCGGACATGGTGCCCCCACCGGGGGTGTGCATGTGGCGGAAAGGTGCCAGTTCGGCCACCGCCTGCAAAGCCTGTAAATAAATGGTGGCTGAGGATGTGGCAAACTGGCGCAGCAGCAGGGCACCGGGCTCCAGCACCTCGCGCGCGGAGCGGTTGTCTGGCAGCAGGAGGTCCAGTTGTCTGGCAGGGGGCTGGGGGTGTGTCATGGCGGCTCCTGATGAAAACCGTTTGCGACCCCGCACACTCTTTGGCACAGGACAGAAGAATGCTATCAGCATTGCCAAACACTGCCCCCGCTTGCAAGGAGCCAGACAGCCCCCATGCCCCCTTCCGCACAGGATATTATGCTTATTGGTGGTATTCCTGCCCTGATCAGCTACCAGGTGCCACGCTCGGTTTTTCGGGGGGTGTTTGTGGGGCTGAACGCTGAAGTGGACTTTTTCGCCAGCACGGTCGCCGGGCTGGAGCCGCAAGGCGAGGCCGCGTTACGCTCCTTTTTAAACCTGTGCCAGAGTAACCGGCGGTCCCCCCTGCTTTTGAGCGGTGATGCCCAGAAAACCTATCTGCTGGAAGAGATTTATGAGCAGATGGCCGAACCTGCCCGCCGGTGCGGCATAGATTTGTATGACGTCGTGCGTGAGCAGGTCAGGACTTTTCAGCCCGGTGGGGGAAAAGCCGCTCCGGCTATTCTGCTAAGCCTGTAAGGCCGCGCCAGTTGTATAGCCATAAAAAAGGGATGCGCCCTGCCGGGAGCATCCCTTTTTGCTGTGTAGCGTGTGGACCGGTGTTTAGGCCGGTTCTTCCACATTGTCGTGTTCTGCCACGATGGTTGTCTTTTTGGCTGGATAGAGAGCCGAAACCACAACAACAATAATCACATTGACCCCAAGGGCCAGCAGACCCGTGGAAACATTGCCCGAGAACAGGCCAAAGTTAACCGGGTGAATAGGCTTAAGCCCATCCATCCAGCACAGGCTGACCCCAAACACGGTGCCAATCAGCCAGCCTGCCAGCATGGCCGTGGCGGAAAAGCGTATTTTGAGCAGACCCAGAATAAGTGCGGGAAAGGTCTGCAGAATGAACACGCCGCCAAGGAGCTGGAAGTCAATGGCGAACTGTGCATTCAAAAACAGCACGCACACCAGAGCGCCCAGCTTGACCACAAGCGAGGTCAGGCGGCTGGTACGCACAGGGTTTTCCTGTGTGGGGAGCAGGTTGCTGGTGACAAGGTTGGCTGCCCCAATAGCCATAACGGCTGCGGGTACAAGGGCGCCAACAGCAATGGCCGCCAGACAGAAGCCCGCAAACCATGCAGGAAACACTTTCTGGAACAGCATGGGCACAACCATGGAGTTATTGGTTGTGATAATCCCAGCGGCATGCGCCATAAAGCCCAGCATGGCAATTAGGCCCAGCACAATGGTGTAAATGGGCAGGAAGACCGCGTTCTGGCGGATGGTGTCCGCCGAGCGGGATGCCAGAATACCCGTAAGCGTGTGCGGGTACAAAAAGGCTGCCAGTGCGGAGGAAAGGGCAAGCGTTGCGTAAGGCAGACCCTGACCGGGTTTGAGCATGTTCTGCGCATGTTCAACCGAGGTAAAAAGTGCTCCATATCCGCCGGTGTGCAGCGGAATGACCGTAACTGCCACAAGCACGGCAATATAGATCATGATGTCCTTGATAAACGCTGTCAGGGCCGGGGCATGCAGCCCACCCAGCCACGTATAAGCCGCCAAGGACAGGAAGGCGATAATCAGGGGCAGGTCCCCCGGCAGCCCAAGTGCCTGAATAACGGTGCGGATCCCAATAAGCTGCAGGGCAATATAGGGCATGACGGCAACAAGCCCGGTCAGTGCAACCACAACTTCCAGCGCGCGGCTGTCAAAGCGGGCACGCACAATATCGGCCGCCGTGGCATGCCCGCCTTCACGCGCGATTTTCCACAGTTTGGGCATAACGATAAAAATGAACGGGTACACGATAATGGTGTAGGGCAGCGCAAAAAAACCGTAAGCGCCTGCGGCGTAAACCAGTGCCGGCACGGCAATAACGGTATAGGCCGTGTAAAAATCCCCACCGACCAGAAACCACGTAACCCAGGGGCCAAACCCACGCCCGCCCAGCGACCATTCCTCATGCGAGGTGGCCGTGTTTTTTTTGCTGAACATCCCGCGTATCCACTGGATGGAAGACCCGATCACAATGGTTGCGGCAAAGAACAGGATAAAGACGCCAAGCGCCCACGGATTGATCGTGCTCATGCGCGGTTACCCTTTTTCCAGACCACCCAGATCAGGACGGATGTCACCGGAACCCAGGCGAACTGGTACCAGTAAAAGAAGGGAAACCCGAGCAGGACCGGGTCGTGCCGATCATACAGCGGCGTCCAGAGCAAACCCAAAAAGGGTAGCAGAAGGAGGTAATTAAGATATTTCATTTCGTGAGACCGGCTTATTTTGTTATTTTTGTTCGCAACCGGCTGACCATGCCGATGGAAACCGGCTTATGTCAATTACGCCTGAAGCGATTTCAGGCGAGTATAATCAGAATTGTGTTTTTTGCGCATCAGGTATGCCCCTGTTATAACGCGAACGTCATAAGCAGGGGCAGAAGCGGTTAGCGTGTGGTGTTGATCTTGTGTTCCTGCAACACCTTGTTCAGGCTGTCGCCGTACTGGCGGTAGCTGCCTTCTGGCACGCAGCCAAGCTCCTCCAGTTCTTCCAGATCAGCACCATGGTTGATCCACTGGTTGGTCTCGCGCGAGTCCAGTGTGCTGGGAATGGGCCGGGCCTCGTACACAACCGGCTGTTCCGAATCTTCCGATGCACCAAAGGACAGGAAACTGTCTTCAGCCGGAGCCTTGTTTTCGCTCAGGCTGACTTGTCCGCAGACGACCTGTTTCTTGTCGCTGTTGGTATGTACGCTCAGCTTGCGGAACTTGGGGTGTGCGCTGGGAAAACGCGTTGTCAGCGATTTGAGCGTTTCCTTGACAAAAGGTGATGCTTTTTGGGCGCTGTTATCCAGCATGGTCTGAGCTGCGGCAGTGTGGTGCACGGCCACGTAACCCAGGCTGGGCAAAAGAATGCAAAGCGCGAAAAAACGTTTCATCAAGAAGGTCTTTCCTGTCAGTCTGAATGGGGTGGGGGAGGGCTGGTCGTGTGTGCATCTGGCCAGAGCCGACGCCCCCACGGCGTAATGCTCATGCAGCTCAGCCGCCCACCTGTCTGGGGCGACGGTACACCCGTTGTGGTGGGGAGGGAAAGAGGCAACCCCGCAAGGCTGCGCACCGCCAGAAAGCCAAAACATTCAGCTTCCAGTGCATCTCCGTTCCAGCCAAGCTGTTCTGCCGGGTGCAGGGTGCCGGGCAGGGCTTGGGCCAGTGCTGCCATAAGGGCCGGGTTGTGCCTGCCTCCCCCGCAAACAAACCATTCCTTTGGCTGTTCTGGCAGCAGGGTGCGGGCAATACTCTGTGCAGTAAAGGCGGTAAGCGTTGCTGCCCCATCCGCCGCACCCAGTGCCCCGACCTGCGCCAGAGCGGAATGGAAGCTCATACGGTCGAGCGATTTGGGGGCAGGTTTATGGAAAAAGGGATGCGCAAGGAGGCGGTCCACCAGAGCCAGGTCGGCGGTACCCTGGAGCGCCAGTTGGCCATTGGTGTCGCACGGTATGCCGGTGTGCTGGTAGGCCCAGTCATCCAGCAGGGCGTTCCCCGGTCCGGTATCACACGCAAGAATGTGCCCGTCACGGGTGACAAGGGTCAGGTTGGCAACGCCACCGATATTGAGCGCTGCAACGGGGTAAGGTCGGTTACGGAGCAGGGCCGCGTGGTAAAGCGGGACCAGAGGGGCCCCTTCTCCCCCTGCGGCAACATCAGCGCTTCTAAAATCATGCACCACGGGCAGGTCAGTCTGGGCAGAGAGGCAGGCGGCATCCCCGATCTGCCATGTGCGGCCGGGCTGGTGCAGAATGGTCTGGCCATGAAAGCCCACAACATCCACCGCCCAGTCCGGGGCAAGCGCGCGCAGGCGTTGCACGGCCTGCACATGCACCAGTGTCAGGGCATGTTCCGCTTCCTTGAGTGCGGCACTATCGGGGGTAAGGGTCGGTGCACTATCAAGCAGGTCGCGCAGATTTTGGCGTATATGCGCGGGGTAAGGCAACGTCAGCGATGGGCCATGGGCGGTAACGGATAGGCCATCCGTGCGGATGAGGGCGGCATCCACCCCGTCGAGCGATGTGCCGCTCATCAGGCCCAGTGCGTTCAGGCTGCCATCTGGCGTAAACGGGGGAGGGGGCGCAGGCATTAGCGCATCAGGGCTGTGTGGCTTCCAGCCCGGGCTGAACCTGCCCGGTAGCCACATTCCATAGCATGATCCGCTCGTGCTCCTTGCTCGCAATCTGGATGGCCAGCAGGTCATCATGCACGCGGGTTATGGCCAGCATGTGCTCGTCCGGCCCAAGGGCAAGGTGAGCGTTGCGGGCATCCGTTAGCGGGATGGCACTGGCAAGGGCAGGCTGGTGGGGGGCGTTCATGCGGTGGATGACCACGCCTACCAGAACAACCACACCGACAATAATCAGCACCCCCATGCCCACAACCGCAGCCATGAGCGCTTTTGGCGTCTTGTAGTCCTGCTCTTCCATTTAGTGTCCTGCTGCTTTGTCTATATGGGTGCGCATGGTCTGGATAACCGTTGGCAGCCCGTCAAAAATGGCCTGACCGATCAGGAAGTGGCCGATATTCAGTTCCCGCACAGGGGTAAGGGCTGCAACAGGTCCGACATTCTCGTAAGTCAGGCCGTGGCCTGCATGCACTTCCAACCCAAGGCTGGCTGCCTGTGCGGCGGCCTGTTGCAGGCGTTCAAGTTCTCCCGCCCGACCCTGTGCATAAGCGCCGGTATGCAGTTCTACTACCTGCGCGCCTGTGGCGGCTGCCGCGGCAATCTGTGCGGGGTCGGGGTCTATGAATAGGGACACCCGGATCCCCCAGCCCTTGAGTGCATGGACCTTGGGTGTCAGCACCGAGGACTGGCCAGCTACGTCCAGCCCGCCTTCGGTTGTCAGCTCCTCGCGGCGTTCGGGCACAAGGCAGCAGGCATGGGGGCGCAGGTTCTGGGCAATGCCGAGCATTTCCTGCGTTGCGGCCATTTCCATGTTCAGGGGGGCGTCTACCTCGGTGCGCAGGCGCTCAAGGTCTGTATCACGGATATGGCGGCGGTCTTCGCGCAGGTGGGCTGTTATGCCATCTGCTCCGGACTGCACGGCCAGCAGGGCAGCGGCTACGGGGTCGGGGTGCTGGCCCCCACGGGCGTTACGGACGGTGGCAACATGGTCAATGTTGACGCCAAGCCTGATGGCCGGTCTCATGCATTTTTCCTTCTGTTCGCGGCCAGTGTTGCGGCCAGCTTTATGGCCGCTGCCAGGCTGCGTGGGTCTGCCTTGTTCTGGCCTGCTATGTCAAATGCCGTCCCGTGGTCTGGCGATGTGCGGATAATGGGCAGGCCAAGGGTTACGTTTACGCCTTCGGCCATATCCAGTGTCTTGAGCGGGATCAGCCCCTGATCATGGTACATGCACAGGGCAACATCGTATTGCGCGCGGGCATGGGGGGTGAACATGGTATCCGGCGGCAGGGGGCCGCTTACGTGCAGCCCTTCATTGCGCAGGGTATTTATGGCGGGGAGAATAATCTCCTGTTCCTCATGCCCCATGAGCCCGTGTTCGCCTGCATGGGGGTTCAGGCCCGCAAAGGCCAGTCTGGGGTGGCGTAGGCCAAAGTCACGTTGCAGACCGGCAGCAACCGTGCGGGCCGTGTGGATGATCAGTTCGGTGGAAAGCTGGGCAATGGCATCCCGCAGTGCCACATGCACGGTAATGGGCACGACCTTGAGCGAAGGGCCAGCCAGAAGCATGACCTCATCCCCCGGTGTCTGGCAGAGTTCTGCCAGATAGCTCGTATGCCCGGGGTGCCGGAAGCCTGATCCTTGCACAACCTCCTTGCTGATCGGGTTGGTGATCATGGCCGAGGCCTCCCCGCTCAGGGTGAGTTCCGTGGCAAGGCGAATGCTCTCAAGAACACTGGCGGCATTGCGGCGGTCCGGCTCCCCCGGTGCGGGGGGCGTTGCCAGATGCAGGGGCAGCACCGGCAGGGCGTGGCCAAATACATCTACGCCATCAGACAGGTAACGAATGGTCTGTACCGGCACGCGCCGCTCCAGCAGGGCGGGATCGCCCACATATACAAAAGCAGGCCCGTTCTGGCGGAGGGCCTGCCAGACCGCGGCGGTAATTTCGGGCGCAATACTGGCCGGGTCACCCTGCGTCAGAACCAGCATGGCTGTGTCTTCCTTATCCGTCATTGTTGCTGTCTTTGCCTGAACCTCTGGCAGAGAAACGCAGAAAGGCTCTTGCGTAAAGGGGGAGAGTGTTTGGCCGGGCGGGATATGTGTTTATGCCAACACGCGGGTAAAAGACCGTGGTAGGGTGGTACAGGCTGCCTTGCGGCTGGTTTGTCTGCCATTCTTGTTCTTTGCGTAGGATAGGGCTACCACATCATCATGATCAGGCTCATAATTGTTGTACCGTTCCTGCTTGCACTTGTTGTGTTCAGTGCCAGTAATCAGGACCCGCTGGATATGTGGATGCTCACATATAGCTGGAAGTGCTCGCTGGGTGTGCTTGCACTGAGTGTGGGGGCTCTGGCTTTTCTGCTTGGAGCATTCTGCCTGTGGGTGGTCGAGTTCCGGCAGGGGCGCAGGGCGCGCAAGGCCGAACAGCAGGTCCGGGACCTGGAGGCACAACTGGCACAGGTGCGGGCCATGCTGGCTAACCGCGCGCCTCCCGTTGTGCCTGTTCCTGATGTGCAGCCTGTTGTTACACCACAGCTTAACCCTGCAGGGAGCGAAGAGCACTCCAATGTCTAATACACCCCGGCGCACCGGCCTTATTGTTTCTCTGGATACGCAGGACCCTGCTCAGGCGCGCCAATGGGTGCAGGATGTAGCGCCCGTGTCCGGCATCATCAAACTGGGGCTTGAGTTTACTTACGCTGCCGGCTTTCAGGCTGTGGCAGATGTTGCCGGTGGGGCACCACTGTTTCTGGACCTGAAGCTGCACGATATTCCCAATACGGTTGGTGCAGCGGTGCGCTCCCTGTCGCACCTGCGGCCGCGTATGCTTACCCTCCACGCTTCTGGCGGTCGCGCCATGATGGAAGCGGCCCGCACCGCTTGTGATGAGGCTTTTCCCCAAGGGCAGCGGCCTTTGCTACTGGGTGTTACGGTTCTGACCAGTCTGGATGATCAGGGACTGGCGGAAACCGGGGTTATGGATGGCGCGCGGGCGCAGGTGCGCCGTCTGGCCAAGCTGGCTGTTGAGTCTGGTATGGATGGCCTTGTCTGTTCCGCGCATGAGCTGGATGTGCTGCGTGATGATCTGGGAAGTGCCCCGGTTATTGTGACGCCCGGCATCCGTCCCGCTGGTGCAGCAAAAGGCGACCAGAAGCGGGTCATGACCCCCGCTCAGGCGAGGGATGCAGGCGCAGACTGGATTGTGGTTGGCCGCCCCATAACGCAGGCTGCACAGCCTGCTGCTGCGGCTGCTGCCATTATGGCGGAACTGGAAAGCTGAACATGCCCGGGCGTTTACACACAGGTGTTAAAATCTGCGGCCTTACGGAGGAAGCGGGGTTTGATGCCTGCGTGGAACACGGAGCTGACTGGATTGGCTTTGTTTTTTTTGATCGCTCCCCACGCTGTGTAACGCCGCAGCAGGCCGCAAGTCTTGCCACCCGTGGCGTGGGCCAGGCCAAAACTGTAGGCCTGTTTGTGCACCCACGGGAT
>NZ_JAKVNI010000001.1:0-125000 GCF_022483405.1 Acetobacter fabarum | reverse complement strand
TGGGTGCTAAGGTCCATTGTCGAGAGGGAAACAGCCCAGACCACCAGCTAAGGCCCCTAAATCGTGGCTAAGTGGGAAAGGATGTGGGGATTCCATAACAACCAGGAGGTTGGCTTAGAAGCAGCCATCCTTTAAAGAAAGCGTAATAGCTCACTGGTCTAATAGAAACCCTGCGCCGAAAATGTAACGGGGCTCAAGCCACGTGCCGAAGCTGTGGGTGCATACTATGTATGCGCGGTAGCGGAGCGTTCCGTAGGTCTGTGAAGGAAGCGGGGTGACCCCTTCTGGAGATATCGGAAGTGCGAATGCTGACATGAGTAGCGACAAACAGTGCGAGAAACACTGTCGCCGAAAGTCCAAGGGTTCCTGCGCAAGGTTAATCCACGCAGGGTTAGTCGGCCCCTAAGGCGAGGGCGAAAGCCGTAGTCGATGGGAATCAGGTGAATATTCCTGAACCTGCCAGAAGTGACGAATGCGATATGTTGTTGGTCCTTAACGGATTGGACCGGCTTTTGGAGCATTCCAGGAAATAGCTCTGGCGTATAGACCGTACCCTAAACCGACACAGGTGGACTGGTAGAGCATACCAAGGCGCTTGAGAGAACGATGCTGAAGGAACTAGGCAAATTACTCGTGTAACTTCGGGATAAGCGAGACCCACATTTGGGCAACCATTTGTGGGTGGCACAGACCAGGGGGTAGCGACTGTTTAGTAAAAACACAGGACTCTGCGAAGTCGAAAGACGACGTATAGGGTCTGACGCCTGCCCGGTGCCGGAAGGTTAAGAGGAGGTGTGAGAGCACTGAATTGAAGCCCCGGTAAACGGCGGCCGTAACTATAACGGTCCTAAGGTAGCGAAATTCCTTGTCGGGTAAGTTCCGACCTGCACGAATGGCGTAACGACTTCCCCGCTGTCTCCAGCATCGGCTCAGCGAAATTGAATTCCCCGTGAAGATGCGGGGTATCCGCGGTCAGACGGAAAGACCCTATGAACCTTTACTGTAGCTTTACAGTGGCATCAGAGACATTCTGTGTAGGATAGGTGGGAGGCTTTGAAGCAGGGGCGCCAGTTCTTGTGGAGCCATCCTTGAAATACCACCCTGAATTTTTCTGATGTCTAACCGCGGCCAGTAAGCCTGGTCCGGGACCCTGTATGGTGGGCAGTTTGACTGGGGCGGTCGCCTCCCAAAGTGTAACGGAGGCGCGCGATGGTGGGCTCAGGCCGGTCGGAAACCGGCTGTTGAGTGCAATGGCATAAGCCCGCCTGACTGCGAGAGTGACAGCTCGAGCAGAGACGAAAGTCGGCCATAGTGATCCGGTGGTCCCGCGTGGAAGGGCCATCGCTCAACGGATAAAAGGTACTCTAGGGATAACAGGCTGATCTCCCCCAAGAGTCCACATCGACGGGGAGGTTTGGCACCTCGATGTCGGCTCATCACATCCTGGGGCTGGAGCAGGTCCCAAGGGTTCGGCTGTTCGCCGATTAAAGTGGTACGTGAGCTGGGTTTAGAACGTCGTGAGACAGTTCGGTCCCTATCTGCCGTGGATGTTGGAGATTTGAGAGGATTTGTCCCTAGTACGAGAGGACCGGGATGAACATACCTCTGGTGCACCGGTTGTCGCGCCAGCGGCACAGCCGGGTAGCTAAGTATGGACGGGATAACCGCTGAAAGCATCTAAGCGGGAAACCCACCTCAAAACTAGATCTCCCTGAGGGTCGTGGTAGACCACCACGTTAATAGGCCAGATGTGAAAGCGTGGTAACACGTGCAGCTAACTGGTCCTAATCACCCAATAGGCTCACTCTCACACTATCCTTACGGATAGCCCGTGCACAGAAATCATCCATAACCACGTCACACACAAAACACCAAAACGCACCAACCGCATCCACACACCCTTACAGGGTAGTCTGGATGACCTGGTGGCCATGGCGGGGAGAGTTCCACCCGATCCCATCCCGAACTCGGCCGTGAAAACCCCCAGCGCCTATGATACTGCGGCTTAAGCCGCGGGAAAGTCGGTCGCCGCCAGGTCTTCCAGTCTACCCTCACAAAACTAAGCCAAAACAAAATCAGCACTCTCTCAACCGCGGGGTGGAGCAGCCCGGTAGCTCGTCAGGCTCATAACCTGAAGGCCGCAGGTTCAAATCCTGCCCCCGCAACCATCTGAACTTGCGATGCCAACGCATCACGAACCCCAGCCCCGAAACGGGCTGGGGTTTTCGTTTGTCCGCCTGACGCGACCGTCAGGATGCCGGCAAGGTCGCCCCGGACGTCGATCAGGAGCCCCTTGTCGGACGGCGTCAGGATGATCGCCTCGATCAGAGAGCGGATCACCTCGGCCGCCTCCTGGCGTTTCTCGTCCAGCTCGGAATGCAGCATGTCGTGCAGCCGCGCGAGCTGCCGGTGGTAGAACTCCGCCATCTGGGGATGGAGCAGGGGCGGGGGTGCCTCGGCGGTCGCAAGGAAGTCTTTGAGTTCGGTCTTGCGGGCTTCGAGTTTGGATCCGCGTTCCTTGACCGTCTCGATCGAGATGGCTTCCGAAAGGTAGAGGTCCATCAGCCGCTGGATGTCGCGCTCGACCCGCTTCAGTTCTGATTCCGCTGCGCCGATGTCGGCGGATGCCTCCATGCGCAGTCGGTTCATCTCGTCCGTAAACGCGTTGCAGAACTCGGCGAACAAGGCCGGATCCATCAGGTGGTGACGCAGGGCGTCAAGCACGCGCCGCTCCAGTTCCTCGCGCCGGATATTGGTCCGGTTGTGGCAGGTGCCCTTGTTGCGCGCTGTCGAGCAGCCGAGCAGGGTGCCGGAGATCATCGAATAACCTCCACCGCAGCAACCACACTTGCTCAGGCCGGAAAACAGATAGCGCGGACGGCGTTTCTCGCGGAAATGGTCAGGTGATGATGTGTCACGTGTGTCCCGGCTTGCGCTGACGCTGGCCTGCCGCGCCTTGACCGCGTCCCAGAGTTCCTGGTCGACGATCCGCAGTTCCGGCACCTCCTGGATCACCCATTCGGAGTCCGGATTGGGGCGGGCCTGACGTTTGCCGGTATCGGGATCCTTGATGAAGCGCTGGCGGTTCCACACCAGCCTGCCCACATACATCTCATTATTGAGAATACCGGTGCCGCGTAGCCGGTTGCCGTTGATGGTGGAGAAGCCCCAGGCGCCGCTGCCTGGGGCCGGGATGCCTTCATCGTTGAGACGGAAGGCAATGGCGCGCGGTCCCAGTCCGGCCGCGAAGTCGCGAAAGATGCGACGGACGACCTCGGCCTCCTGCGGGTTGATCGTGCGGTCGCCCCGGATCGGCTCGCCGCTAGCGTCGAGTTTGCGCACCACGTCATAGCCGTAGGCATTGCCACCGCCGGACTTGCCCCGTTCGACCCGGCCTCGCAGGCCGCGATGGGTCTTTTCGGCCAGGTCCTTCAGGAACAGGGCGTTCATCGTGCCCTTGAGGCCGACATGCAGATGCGAGACTTCTCCCTCGGAAAGGGTGACGATCCGCACGCCCGCATAATTCATGCGTTTGAAGACGCCAGCGATGTCCTCTTGGTCGCGGGAGAGGCGGTCCATCGCTTCGGCCAGCACGATCTGGAACCGCCCGCGCTGCGCATCCGCGATCAGCGCCTGGATGCCGGGCCGCATCAAGGACGCGCCTGAGATCGCGTGGTCGGTATACTCCTCGACGATGGTCCAGCCCTGTTTCTCCGCGTGGGTGCGGCAGACCCGAAGCTGGTCGGCGATCGAGGCATCGCGCTGGTTGTCGGACGAATAGCGGGCGTAGAGCGCGACCTTCATGGCGGATCATCCCTTACGGTCCGGAGCGGCGGCGCTGCTCCTGTTGCTGAGACCGGAACCAGTCCCGTGCCGCACGGCGCGCCATGAGGCGGACGAACGCCACAAGGCGCGGGTCGGGGGCGTTGGGTCGCAGGACGAGCCGTAATTCGGGCTCGGGCGGCCGATACGCCGGGGCAATGGACTGGCTGGGTCTGTCCGTCATCGTCGCTCTCTTCCGACCGCAAGGCAAGGAAAACAGACACACGATCCGGACAGATGACTGTTATTTCAATGGAAATCCGCAATATGGAAAGTCGCGCTTGTGCGTGCTCCAGCGTACGGAATCGTAGTTACGGGTAGTCCCGGATACAGGCGCGTCGTACAAATACTGGCGTTTGGCGGCAGCACGGGAGGGGAGGGCGAGTCATGAACGAGACGGGAGTGCTGTTCTTCCGGCAGGCCGGATGAGCGGACGCGCCACCGACTCTTCGCCCACGGAAGCGTTGGCGGGACTGGTCGAGCGGGTGACGTTCCACAATGCTGAGAACGGCTTCTGCGTTCTGCGGGTGAAAGTGCGGGGGCAGTGCGATCTCGTCACCGTCGTCGGCCATGCCGCGATAATCTCGGCGGGCGAGTTCGTGCAGATGTCGGGGCGCTGGTTCAACGACCACACCCACGGCCTCCAGTTCAAGGCCGAGTTCCTCAAGGCCAGCCCACCGACCACGGTCGAGGGCATCGAACGCTATCTCGGTTCGGGCATGATCCGTGGCATTGGTCCCGTCTATGCCAAAAAGCTGGTGAAAGCGTTCGGTGAGGCGGTGTTTGACCTGATCGAACAGGAGCCCGGCCGTCTGCGGGAGGTGACGGGTATCGGCCCGAAACGCGCGGACCGGATCGTCGCCGGCTGGGCGGACCAGAAGGTAATCCGTGAGATCATGCTGTTTCTGCACAGTAACGGCGTCGGCACTTCGCGCGCCGTGCGGATCTTCAAGACCTACGGCCAGGATGCGGTCAAACTGATCAGCGAGAACCCCTATCGGCTGGCGAAGGATATTCGGGGCATCGGATTCAAAACCGCCGACCAGATTGCCCAGAAGATGGGACTCGCGCCCGACGCCATGATTCGGGTGAGGGCAGGGATTTCCTATGCCCTCGGCGAGGCCATGGATGAGGGGCATTGCGGTCTGCCGGTCGGGGAATTGCTGACCAGCACCGCCGAACTGCTGGAGGTCGCCACCCCTCTGATCGAGACAGCCCTCGCGCTGGAGCTGGAGGCGGGCGACGTTATTGCCGACAGCGTGGGCGAGACGCGCTGCATCTTCCTGGCGGGTCTCTATCGCGCGGAGCAGAGCATCGCCGAGCGATTGCGCGCCTGCGCCGTCGGTCGGCCGCCCTGGCCGGAGATCGACGCTGAAAAGGCCATGACCTGGGTGGAAAGGAAGACCGGGCTTGCGCTCGCGCCCAGCCAGCAAGAGGCGGTGCGCCTGGCCTTGCGCAGCAAGGTGCTGGTGATCACGGGTGGCCCCGGTGTGGGCAAGACCACGCTGGTCAACGCCATCCTGAAAATCGTGACAGCCAAGGGCACAGACGTGCAGCTTTGCGCGCCGACCGGTCGCGCAGCGAAGCGCCTGTCGGAAAGCACCGGACTGGAAGGCAAGACCATCCACCGCCTGCTGGAGACCGATCCGGCCACGGGGAGTTTCAAGCGGGACGATACCAACCCGCTGACCTGCGATCTGCTGGTCGTGGACGAGGCCAGCATGGTCGATGTGCTTCTGATGCGCTCCCTGCTGCGTGCGTTGCCCGATAGCGCAGCCCTGCTGATCGTGGGCGACGTGGACCAGTTGCCGTCCGTTGGGCCGGGGCAGGTGCTGGCCGACATCATCGGCTCGGGTGCCGTGCCTGTGGTGCGGCTGACCGAGGTGTTCCGCCAGGCGGCGCAGAGCCGGATCATCACCAATGCGCACCGGCTCAATGAGGGCAGGATGCCCGAACTGAGCGCGGAAGAGGGATCGGATTTCTACTTCGTGGAGGCGGCCGAGCCCGAGGTCGGGCTGCGCAAGTTGCTGGCCGTGGTGAAGGACCGCATCCCGGCGCGGTTCGGGCTGGACCCGGTTCGCGACGTGCAGGTGCTTTGCCCGATGAACCGGGGCGGCCTTGGGGCGCGGTCGCTGAATATCGAATTGCAGCAGGCGCTGAACCCGCCAGGCGACGTGAAGGTCGAGCGGTTCGGCTGGACCTATGGTCCCGGCGACAAGGTGATGCAGATCGCCAACGACTATGACCGGGACGTCTTTAATGGGGACCTGGGGGTTATCGACCGGATCGATGTGGAAGAGGGCGAACTGACGGTCTCATTCGATGGACGGGAGGTCGTTTACGGTTTCGGGGAACTGGATGAACTGGTGCTGGCCTACGCCACCACGATCCACAAGAGCCAGGGATCGGAATACCCGGCAGTGGTGATTCCGCTGGTGACGCGGCATTACGCCATGCTGGCGCGGAACCTGCTCTATACGGGTGTGACACGGGGGCGGAAGCTCGTCGTGCTCGTGGGCCAGAAGAAGGCGCTGGCCATCGCGGTGCGCAATCAGGGCGGGAGGCGGCGGTGGTCGAAGCTCAGGGAATGGCTGGCCAGTAACATCGCATGATGGAATGACGGGGGTGTCTCCATGTCGGCTTCCGCCTCAAGTCAGACATCAAAGTGGTGATGTCGGCTGCCCGAAAGCCGACATCGTCAGGCAAACCGCAATAGACCTCGTTTGGGATTTAGCATGCATTCACCGGACATCCGCGGAACGACCGTACCCGCCTGAAGCGGTCGCTCTTCAGCCAACCTTGCGCGCGACCAGCTATGTCTGACACGAAGACCAACGGTTCATCATCGCCTTATCTAAAAATCAGGACGTTCAAATATTGATGTCTAAAATTTCTTCCTATTCTTGGAATTATCTTCTATTTTTTCTCCGATATAGGCAACGATCAAGCGTTTGTTCGTAGCATCCATCCTAAAATGAAGGCGCCCGGCACCCGGTGTGAAACGGGCATGCATATCGAAACATCTTTTCTCATTATCCAAATCAGTAAAAAAGCAGAGTTTTTTTCGCTGCTGCCCTTCCCCGCTCACTTTGCTAAGCCATGCTGGCTCACTGCTTGTCGTGGGATCCCAAGCAACCACAGCTTGCTGTAGTTCATCAAAGCGCTCGCTGACCGCCCTCCACCACGGATGGCCAACACCAATTACTCTGAACTGGTCAAGAGCACTCTGAAGGAATTCTATATTCGAAAGCCGTGTAGAGCGACTTGCCTCGAAGTCTGCGAAATCGACATAGGGATACTTGCCCACCTCCTCCAACCAAGGACGATGAAAATTGACATCTGCTTCCTTGCTGACATTGCGGACTTGAACGGCCTTCGCCACGATACCAACGGTTCCATCGTCCGCTTCCTCAAGTCCGACGCGTTGCACATTGAAGATTGTTGACTGCCAAGGCAGGGTATTGAAGCTCAGCGTAATGCCGTCGAAAAGACTGGCAAGTCCCAATGCCTTTGAAACCTGCCCATTGAATTGGAATTCTAGAGCATCGTCAGTTTCGCGAGCTTCAGTCAATCCATTCTTCATCGGGGAACGATTAATTAAAGCCAACAAAAAGCTAGCAAACTCGCGAGTTTGCCCATTCTGATGAAATTCCTTAAAGCCGAATTCGTGATTAAATCTCCATTTTGAAATTGGTGTCTCTGTCTGAAAGGAAAAATCCTTTCTCAAATTACAGATCGACCTGACTACTGTCGCAAGATCACTTAACTGACGCCGCACCTCATCGGTGGCCGTTTCGTCAGTAGGCATCGACAGTTCGTTCAGAAAACCCAGCAGAGACATCAGCTGAGCAGGTCCATCAATGCAATATCCCACTGATCGAAAAAGCCTTCCGGCCAGAAGGTCAGCTTACCGTCAGGCTGCATGCCAGGGCTCACAAAGCAGCTTTGCCGCGTCTCTGCATCCCGACTGAAGAAATGCATCTTCACAGCCTCACTGCAAATCTCGTGATTCTTGACGGCCAGACGCACCCCATTGAGCAAATGATCACTGTGCGTCTCGACAAGCACCTGAATTCCAACAGATGCTGCGCGCGCAATAAGCCGCCCCATCGCCATCTGTCCACGAGGGTGAAGATGAGCTTCAGGATTTTCGAGAAGCACAAGGCCGCCTGGCGGCGTAGCAAGGCAAGCAATGATAATCGGCAAACTATAAGCCAAGCCAAAGCCGACATTGGTCGGGCGATAGTCGTGAGATGTATTTGCCCCGGAGCCATAGGCGAAGCTTAACCTGACAAAGTCGGTCCCTGCCACATCATGAACGCCAACACGCACGCCCGGCGAAAATTCTTGCATCCAGGCATTGACCTGGCTCAGCAGCCCATGCGTCGCGTCAGACTTCTTCGGATATCGGACCCGTTCAGGAACAACCTCATCCTGAAAAAGGTTAAGGAAATGGGCCGCGAATTCCCCCTTCACCCCAAGGATCTTGTGTTGGCTTACCGCATGCCGGGACTTTGCATAGGTCGTTTGCGGATTCACGCGATCAGCTCGAAGAAACTGGAATTTATCGGAGAAAAGGACCCCAGACACATCATAGTCCTGGCCGACTTCACTTCGTTCCAACACGTCGCTTAGTTGGTCATACGCGACTGTCCATGTCGATATTTTGCCATTCTCAACCAATCCAAGGCCCAATTGTCCACCTTCGCTATCCTCGTGCAGCGCGTCGGAGCCGATACCCAACTCAGCAAAGGAACCGTTTAAAAGCCAGTGACCTTCCTGAAGGTACCCAGCTTCGTGAGACTGCCTAAGGACGCCAAGTGCTTGCAATATGGTACTTTTTCCGGAGCTATTTAAGCCGGACAGCAAAGTGAGCGGCGCCAAGGCGATTGATGCCGACTTGAAACCCTTGAAATTACTAAGGGAAATTCTCTCAAGCATGAAGCAGGTCCTGAAACAGCTCCTTGATCTTTTCAAACCGTAGGCGAATTTTCGCTATGCTTCCAGTTCCTTGAGAAATCGCACGATCAAACTCTCGATTGGCCATCAACTCGAGAAAACCTTTTTTTACCTGTATTCGGCGATCAACCAGCTTGCACTGATCCTGATCCGAAAGCTCCGAAATATTGACCGCTATAGCTTCAAACAAAGCCTTGTTGATCGGAGAGCGGCTATCTTCCACTCGATAGCGCTTGCGAAATGCGTCATCCTCAAAAATCTGAAACGCAACTTTCATGGCCTTATCAAAGGCGATTTTATGATCGAATAGCTCGAGTTCGTTCATAACATTGATCGATCGCATTGCCTGACCAAGAAAGTGGTCGAAATCGGCTGACTTATAGTCATCTGCTTTGCTCAGCCGAAATGCTATAAACCTCAGAACAAGCTCTCGGTCCGTCATGCGGTCAGGACTAACTGCATAGGACGTTGCTTCGAGAAAGCTTTTGGAATTCGCCCAGTCCCTGAGCAGTGTTCTGGCGTATCCTCCGATCAATGCATGCCGTAACTCCTGCGCTGACAAAGGAACGCCGCCTGTATTGATTCTGGCGAATATATTATCTTTTACAACTTCGGGCGTACTGTGCTTGATCACATGCACGACCAACTCGGTTTCTTCCAATCGACGCATCATTTTGCTGGTTAACTGCCCAAACTCTTTTCCGTCAAATTGCAGTCCCAGATATTCTAGACCCGTCAATATGAGTGGGGTATCACCAGTGGACGCAGGATCTATGAAGCGAGCTATAGCAGTAAGCCTCTGGATGCCATCTACGATCGCCCAGGTTTCATCCTCATCTTCCGCCGCATAGAAAGTCGGCAGAGGAATTTTTAAAAGAATGGACTCGATCAAACGGCTTTGGCGCGCATCAGTCCAAATTCCGCGCCGCCGCTGGAATTCGGGGTCCAGATCGATCGCTTTATGCCTAATACGCGAGATCATAAGCCCAATCGTCATTGATCGGGTCTGAACCTCAATCTTTTCGGGATCGAACGGCTCTCGAATCTCTCCGGTGGATGCAGTGGCATCAGCGCGCTCAAGTTCGATCCCGGTGTTTTCGCCAAGCTCGTTCCGCTCTTCGTGGATGGACGCTTTTTCCGGAGTCTGAATTGCCGTCATCATGAAGCCTGCTGCATATAATTTCGATTGACCTTTAACCTGATACAGCCATGGTTAGCTGCCGTTCGCTTGATTGATCCTACCAATCGGCAAGTACTGATTCAAGTAAGCAAGTTCCCGGGCTAATTAGGCTCCCAGCCCGAGAGCATGTTTCTTGCTGGGTGAATGAATGCCCTCTTTCGATGTTCGCAGCCTCATTTCTACCTGATCACGATCCGGTCATGACAATCACTCGCCAGTCGTGAGGTTTAATTGCCGGTGGGATAGTACAAGTACTTCTTACCATCCCAGTGACGATAAACAAAGTCACCGGCGATCGCGGCGTTGATCGCCTCTAGGGTGACCTTTAGATCCTTTCGTTCGAACCCGTGGTCAAAGAGACGATTATAGAGAATTGACCAAGCTCAGCAGGAATCGGAGAAGTCAACGGTGCCAGCTGTTGATCCGAACACCCATCCGAATACAACATTGCCCGCGATCAGGGCCTTGGTTAGTTTCTTGTCTCCTCCCCCGCAGGTAGCCATGACCAGCGCTTTTTTCGGCCCCGAAGCGGGCTTAATTAGCTCGACAAATTTAGCCCAATTAAGCTCTTTTCCACTTGTCAGCTGAACCCCTGAACTGTTTCCATGCGACGAAAAATGGAGGACCTCAAAGTTTTCCGCCGCCGCTACGGCGATAGCGCGTTTAACCAAGGGCAGGGTGAAGGCTATGCGGTATTCCGTCTTCATGCCGAGGATGCGCAACATCTCGTTGGCCGCGTGGCCGTCGAGACGCCGGTCGTAAAAGTCTTTAGGATTTAGCGTTTCCACGATGTAAACACTGTCGAGCTTACGTATTTGGACTTGTAACCTCATCGAAACCCGGACAACTAACATGCGCGGGTGCATCATTTCTGCGTGGTGGCCAGCATAGACGTGACCAACGGCGGTTATCAGTAAGCTTTTAGGAGAGAGACGAACACCCCCCCCCAATTCGCCTGCCTGCTCAGCGATACAGGAGCAGTCAGGCGGCAGTCGCCCTCATCCCGGACACAGGACAAGACACCCTACATTTCTGATAGTGGACGCAACTCAATCATAGCCAATCAATGAGATTGGGCCACAATCGGTCAGGTGTGTTCCGGGATAGGCGTAGATAAGCTGCCGTTCGCTGAGAGGTTTCAATTAGGGAGCAGCGCCCAGCGCGGTGTCACGCACTTTGCAAGCATCTGGTAAAATACTCTTGGCCGCCTTATAGACATGAACTCAGCGCGACGATGGAACAGCCAAATAGGCTAGGAGTGACATGAGCGGAATTGAGGTCTTTCAGGATATGGCGCTGACAGGGCCATTCAATGAACGGAAATCACTTGCGGGCGCGCTAAAACAAAGCGCTGCCGTTCCATGGATATTCGATGAAACCGGTTCAAAGAATGCCGAGGACAACGCGAACGGCGACGTAGGTATCTTAATTTTTCTGCATAACGGAGAAGCAGATCTTCCTGCCGCACGTCTCGTACTATGGCCTGATGCAGAGGGTTTTTATGTGCCCAACATCACGCCCACTGCGACTGACAACCTAACAATAGCGCAGTATAATGCGCTGCTATCGAACTTTGCTGATGTGATCGCGAGACCGATTGCGCGTCGGTTCGGATATGTCGTCAATCTTACTTCTGCCAGACAGAACCTTGAAGACTGGATGTCCGAGGAAGCGGCGACCGCCCTCCGTCGCTTCTCGGCTTCGGCGAACAAGTCTACCGGAGCGAGTCATCCGCTGGACGAACGCCGCTGGTTCGATTTCATCATTGCCGTTCACCGTGCCCATGACGATGTCGGCACCGATCGGCTGGCACGTTGGCTCCACGAAGTCGAAAGCTGGACACAGGAAACAGCGCATGATCTCGCAGGGGAGTTCGAACGCGGCCTCGCGCTTCTGACGCGGGAAGTCGAGACCCGCTGAGGTGCAGGCGTTCGATCCCAACGCGATCGCCGCGCTTAGCGTGCCGGTGCTTTGCATCGACACCTGCTCGCTGCTCGACATCATGCGCGATCCGACACGTGACAGCACGCAGGCGCGTGACCGGCTGGCAGCGATCGATCTAGTCAAACGCCTGGAAAGCCTAGACTTGGTCTGCCTGGTCGCCGAACAGGTGGAAATGGAATTCGGCAGCCATGACACTGACATACAACTGGAGGCCGAGAACGCGATCCGCAAGCTGAGAGAGCGCGTCGACCAAGTAAACCAGATCCACGCCACCTTTCTGAGCGCGGTAAAGGTAGACCTGACGCATTTGGACAATGTGGTGGCTCCGGCCCGTCAGATCATCACGCGCTGGACCAACGCCGCCCATCGCGTGTCCAGTTCGCCTGCTATCTACAGCAAGGCAATGTATCGTGTGAACCAAGGCATTGCGCCAGCGCGCAAGGGGAAGGATTCAGTTAAGGATTGCGTGGTGGTGGAGACTTATCTTAGCGCAGTAGATGACCTCCGTACTGCCAGAATGCCGACGAACGTGGTCTTTCTTTCGTCCAATACTAAGGAATATCGGGCCGAAGGCAAAACCCTGCATCCCGACCTCGTTACAGATTTCAGTAATATAAACATAACATATGCGCCCAACATGTCAGCGGCCAAGGCGTTGCTTGGCTTTTAAGGGGCGGCCAGCCGATCCGTAAAGCTGTCGGCATCCCGGATGGTCACAATGAATGGGCTTTCGAGGCCATGAACGATTAACAGTCCGAATGGCAATTTTTCCGTGCCTATCTATCAATAACCGACAGTTTGCTTCCCCCACCATTGTCGTCTTTAATTATTCACCGATCAGTGACCAGAATCCCAGCTTGCGCTTATGCTGCACTTTCAACCGGATCATGAAGGCTTCGTGGGTTTCCATGCCGCTTGTCACTGTCAGCATTGGTGCAAGCAGTCGACAGGAGGCGAGATCCTTGGCGGCGTAGGGATAGTAACGGGACAGTGCTTTATCCAGCACGGCCTCGACCAGCAGGCGGTAAAGAAGCGTCGCCTCGTTGGGATATGATTCAGACAGACGATCGGCAGCCGGACGGAGTGTCCCGTAATCACGCCCGTCCAGCTCTGTCGTATGCTCCCGCACGAGATTGGCAGCGGCATCGAGCGCTGGCCATTCAAGAAGAGTGGAAAGGGCTACGCCCCTGACCGGGAAATTGCGGATGTGAGCGAGTGCCTGTTCTTCAGCATCAATCGCATCGTAATCGTTGAGATGGCGTTGGTACGCCCGCCAGTGTGGCAGGCTCAGGCGTTCCTGAAAAACTTTCCATCGCAGGGACTGGGCCTGGTCGCGGTCGCCCACGGCTTCGCACGCTTCGATCCGAAGGTCATCGTTTTCCCAGCGGAACCGGGATGTCTCATCGGTCTCCCGGTCGAGCCATTTGAGCGCCTCATGAGCGCGTCCCTTGTCCAGCAGGCGACGTGCAACATCGCCGATAGACACGGACTGACGTTCACTCAGGTTGACTGCTTCGATATAGGCATCGACGTCACCCATCGCGTCGGCCAGATCCTTCAGGTGACCGAGGGTCTGCATCCGCCCGATGTCGGTACGATAGTCTCCCTTCGCCTTTGAAGCGGGAAGGTCGTGCAGTCGTGCAAGAAGCGTGCTTCTGAGCATGGCCGCGCCTGCCGTACCCAGCGCCTCACCGCACGACGCGAGCAGATGGTCACACGTGCCATATCCATCCGCATCGAGAAGTGTGAGCAGATCCCTGGCAGTGACAGCCGGATCCCTGCCAGCCTGTCGCCCCCAGAGGGAGCCGAGGTCAGAGGCCGCTTCGCGAAACACGTCTGACAGATAACCGGAACTGTCATCAGAGCGCTCATAGACGGAAGGAGCAAGTTCCACGAGAAGACGCATGGCGGAAATCGCCTGCCCGACATCCATCGTTGCAACATCATCGAGAATGGAGCGTCGCAGCGTATCGAGTTCCGTGGCGAGGGGTTTGATCCGATCCCAGGGCAGGAATCCACGGGAACGCTGGATCGTTCGCAGCCTTTTCTCGATCTCCTTGCCGAGTTTGTCTTTCGCATGGGCGGCTGTCAGCGCCATGCGCAGCTTCCGGGTGAGCACGGCATCCTGTTCCGACAACTCGACCAGAAGGTCCGCAAGCCGATCCGCACCAAGGGCTTTCAGATTGTCTTTCGTGATGGTCGTGCCGACTTTCGCGGATGCGGCGGATTTGCGGGTGACAGGTTTTGTAGAAGGAGTGCGGGCCATGAATACAGATTATGACCGTGCCCCCAGGGACGCAAGCAAATGCCGTTGCCATGAAAAAGAGGAAAAAAGCTAATGGCTCCGCCCTCGCGCCGGCAAGGGTTCGCGTCAGCGCGCTGACGCCGCCCGATGGGGTGTCCCCGATCTTCCTGCGCTGCGCTCCGTGCAGATCTGGAGATACCCCTCCCCACCGGTCGCCCTTGCCGTTGCTACCCCGCTGCTCGCCGCGAGGCAGAGGAACAGCGGGGGCTGTTCCTCGCGGAACAAAGGGTAAAGACCATGACCGGTAATACCAACACGGCGACCGATTTCCGCAATACCATTCTGAACGGTGACAGCGTGCAGCTTATGCGCGCACTCCCGCGCAATGCGGTGGATTTCATCCTGACAGACCCGCCTTACCTGGTGAACTATCAGGGCAGGGACGGGCGGAAGGTGCGCAACGACGACAATGCGCGCTGGCTCCGGCCCGCTTTCAACCAGATGCATCGTGTTCTGAAATGGGGCGGGTTTGCCGTCAGCTTCTACGGATGGAACCGGATAGACTTATTCGCCGAAGCCTGGAAGGCGGCGGGATTTCGCATGGTCGGGCATATCGTCTTTCGCAAGTCTTATTCTTCCTCTTCCCGATTTCTCCGGTATGAACACGAAAGCGCCTATCTGCTGGCGAAAGGAAACGTCACACCGCCTGCAAAGCCCATCCCGGACGTAATCGACATGCCGTATTCGGGAAACAAGCTGCACCCGACGCAAAAGCCGGTGGCTTCACTCCTTCCCCTGGTGGAAGCCTTCTGCCCGGTGGGTGGTCTGGTTCTAGACCCGTTCGCCGGTTCGGGTTCGTCTTTGGTCGCGGCGCAGCATCTTGGCCGCGACTGGCTGGGCATGGAACTGGACCCAGGCCATGCCGCGACGGCGACGCGACGGCTGGCCTGGCACGGGGCGGGGAGGGCGGCGGCGTAAGCCGCCCCTTTCTTTTACCTTAGCGGGCGGCCAGAAAATCACGCCGGTCCTTCGGGACCGGCGGCAGGGACGCGCCGTTACCCGGCGCGTGCGGCGCTCGCCGGCAGGGCCGGCTCGCAAAGAGTGTGGCCGGAAAGAGGGCATTTCTGGTACCGGGGCCACAACGCTGCTGACACAACGTGCCGCGTCCACGGCGCGAGCGGAAGGCGCCAACAGGGGGGGCCTCGGTCATATTCGGCGCGCTCCGCGCGCTGTCCTGATCGTGAAACTAGTGTAGGAAAATCCAATGCTATTTCATGGATATTCCTGAATCGTCGCGGCATGTGTGTGGTGTTCCCCTATGGTGGAAAGGACACGATCCATGCTGCTCGGTCTCGGTATTGTCCTCGGTGTCGCCAGTATCGGTTTCCTGTGCTGGCTGCTGTTTCTGTGCGCGGTCTATGCCGCGCCCCTCTTCGTGGCGGCGATGGTCTGCACCATGCTCTACGACCATGCCATGATGTCTGGCGGTCACGCCATCCTTGCAGGCATCGCCGCCGGGATCATGGTGCTGGCGACCGGTCAGGTGGTCCTGCTGTCCTCGCGCGATCCCGCGCTCCGGACATTGGTGTCGCTCCTGCTCGCCCTGCCGGCCGCACTGGCGGGGTTCGGCATGACGCTGGGGTTCAGCGGTATGGGTGAGATGGGCACTATTCCGGCCTATCTTTTCGCGACGTTCGGGGCGCTATGCGTGGGCGGAGCGGCATGGACACGACTCTGCGCCATTCAGCCCGTGTAAGTCCCGGTGGCAGGAACCCATTTCGGTCAGGTCCAAAAGGTCAGCGTGGGGTGGTCAATCCCCGTCGCGCGGCCGCTGGCGGTTCAGGGTAGGGCAGCGCCTTTCCTGCTACGAGAGATGCCCGCCACAGACCCGGCCAGGGTGAAATGTCGGTCAGCTTCAGTGCAGAAAACGCATGCCGTTCTGTTGGCATGACTGGCGGCCCGGCATCAACGTCCTGCCTGTCGAGCAGGAAGGGCAGGGAACATGGTACCGGCCAGCGGGTTCTCCCGGCGGCGGATACTGTTCGGTCTGTATTCTGTCAGGAAACGGATATCCCCCCGGCATCCCGCGCCCCTGCCATGGAACACGACGGACTGACCTGTCTCCCGTAACGCAGACGATGCCGCACACCATGGCCTCTCGATATGGCCGATCTGCCCGAAGACCGGCTTCGCCTCGCCCGGCTATGGCGCAACGGCGGCCCGCAACTTTCTTCCCCTGCCGGCTGCGCCGTCATTCCTCGCGCATCAACAAAGTTCCGGTCCTGCCGTCCTTCGCGTTGCTCCGGCCTGCAAGCAGGTGCGCCGCCGGTCGTCTCCGGGCTGTCGATGGCCATCGAGGCCGTGGTGGTCGCGGCCCGATACAAGCCAGGAGACAGGACAATGATCATCGGTTCATTCAAAAAGGTCGGCGAGGGTTACGAAGGCGAAATCGTCACCCTGACACAGAAAATCCGGGGTATCCGCTTCGTGCCCGAAGCCAACCGGGCCAGCGACAATGTTCCCAACTTCCGGGTGCAGATAGGCAAACTGGAAGCCGGGGCCGCCTGGATCAAGCACACCACGGACTGGCGCGAATATCTCAGCGTGAAGCTGGACGATCCGACCCTTCCCGGACCGATCTTCGCCAGCCTCTTCGAAGAGGAAGGTGGCGCCTACAACCTGGTCTGGAGCCGCCAGCGCCCGCGTAACGGGGATTGATCACCCCCAGCCCCTCCGGTTCGCCGGAGGGGCTTTCTTCACCGGCGGATTATGGCTTCCCGCTGGCCGGTGCCGCTTCTGTAACGACAACATGACTTTCATCCAGTAACGTCGCTGGCCGTACGCCCAACGCCTGCGACGCATGCCATAGCGAGAGCAGCGTTGCGTTCTGGCGTCCGGTCTCGATCCAGCTGATATAGGCGCGGTCCACGCCCATCCGCTCCGCCAGGGCTTCCTGGCTGAGACCGGCGGCGCGTCGCAGGCGCCTCACGTTCGCGCCGAAAAGTCCTCGGATGTCCATCCGCAGGATAGGAACGATTTGTGTATTATTGCGCTACGTATTATAATACACGGACGGTTTCTCTCCCACCAGAGCGATGCGCCGAGCGCATCACGTAATGCCGGAAAAACCGACATTTCCCGCCCGCGTGGCCTAAATCTTCCTCTCTCTTCCAAATAATACCGATCAGGCCAGAGATTGTCGAAATCACCTCCCTGAGTCTTCGGGACTACCCGTTCCGGTTCCGTACCGGATACTGGGTCGAATCCATGACATATCGGGGGAGGGAGACGTGCCGACAATCCGGCCGTGGGATGCCGCACCCCTTCGTCGCGCCTACGCCGGGCTCGACCCTGCCGGTCTCGCCCAGGAATGGCTGCGACACAATCCGGCCTACCGGCGCGATCATGCCGCAACCATGACGACGGGCAAGGTTGACGCCGAGGCATGGCGCGCTTTTGCCCGTCGCTGGGGGTTGCGTTTTCCCTGTCGATCCTGATCTTCCCGCCTGGCTTGCCCCCGCTTTCTGGGATCCCGACATCGCGCCGGAAGTCGCCGTGCGTGGCGATGGGGGTGACATCCTGTCCTGTCTCACGCCGTACGTGCGGGCACGACATGACGGTCCCGATGACATTCATCTCGTGCTGGACAGCGATTCTGGCCCGCTACGCATCGTCATTGTTGTCGATCGACAGCCCGACGCGCCAGGAACCTGGTTCGTCATCGATGACGGCCATCTCGGCACCCGTCTGGCCTGCGTTGCGCGCTTCGGCCGCCTGCTTACCGGCCAGACGCCCGGTCCTCTTCCCTCCACCTTGCGCCTGAGTCCGCAGCAGAAACTCCGTCAGGTTCGCATGCTCTGCATCGCGGAAGGCCGGCGCATGGGCGTGGCAACACGCCGGATTGCAGCCGACATCTACGGCGAGCGCATCCTGCACCTGTCCCGCAATGAGTGGCGTGCCAGTTCATGGCACCGGGCTTTCTACCGCGATCTTGACGGTGCCGAATTCTATCTGAACGGTGGCCACATCGCCCTCCTTCAGGGGCTGAAGCAGGGGGGTGACATCTTGGCTGCCTGAACTTTGTCATCCCTCCCCACAGCCCATTCTCCGGCAGCGTCTTCCCATGAGCCGCGACATTCCGCACGCGGCCCGATCCAACGGGAGGAACACCCCATGCGTGTCCAGCCGACACTGCCACCGCGCTATCTGCGCACTCCGGACGCGGCCAATTTCGTCGGCCTGTCCATCCGCACCCTCGAAAAACACCGGAGTTGCGGCACCGGTCCGCTCTACCGCCAGCTTGGCGGCCGGATCGTCTACGCCGTGGAAGACCTCTGCGCCTGGGCCGACCTGAACGTCAGGCTTTCTACCGGAGACGGTGGCGGCATCCCCATGCCGTCCGATCCCCGCGCCTATATCATCCGCTTGCAGGCGAGAGCCCGCAAAGCCCAGCAGCGAAGTGCCGGACGATGATGCCGGCCGCCGATAGCTGGCGCCAGCCCGACCGGCGCTTTGTTGTCACGGGGTCGGCACGACCCCGTGACATCCGTGATCTGATGGGACGTCCGTTTTTCGCGCTGGGACACATGGCGCGCCTTGAACCCCTTCGCTACCGCTCGCGTCAGATGGAGATCGTTGTCGAAGCCTCGGCTCCTCTGGGCATGGCGACCATCCGGGACGCTGATATCCTGCTCTGGCTGACCGGGCAGATCGTCGATGCCCTCAATCACGATCTGTGGGTATCGCGCCATGTGCGCTTCACGCCCTGGCGCCTGTTCCAGGATCTGGGATGGGCTGACGGCACCCACCAGTATCGCCGGCTTTATGGCGCCCTCGCGCGTCTGGCGGAAACGCGCGTCACCACCAGCCTGCGGCAGGGGCCGGAGTGGCGCGAGAAGCCGTTCGCCTGGATCAGTGACGTCCGGATTTCCCGAGAGGATGGGGTAGCCCTGACCCTGCCGGACTGGCTCATGGAGATGGCCTGTGATCGCTCCCATGTCCTGAGCGTCGATCCCGCCTATTTCCGCCTTTATGGCGGCCTCGAGCGGTGGCTTTACCGTCTGGCGCGTCGACATGCCGGTCGGCAGAAAGACGGGTGGCGTTTCGATCTTCGTGATCTCCATGCGCGGTCCGGCACCCTCTCTCCCTGGCGGAATTTCGTGATCGACGTCGCCGGCATTGCCCGCCGCAGGGTCGTCCCAGGTTATGACTGCAAGGTCATTTATGGCGGAAAACAGCCAGTCCTGCGTATCTCCCCAACGGTATTACCCACCGGTTCTGTGGATAACCGTGTGAATCCTACCGTTGGTCAGGATGCGGATCATACCATTGCTCACGGTGCGGAAATACCGTTGCTGACGGTGCAGAAAACGTCGCAGTGCGTTGTTTTCAAAAGCGGAATCAGCCCCGTAACTTATATAACTAATATAATAACTTATTATGTAAGGGATTCCGGTTTTTCGGTTTCCCTTCCGGCAGCCCGGTCGCGGCATGGAGAAAAGGCTCGGGAAGCGGTCGCGGATCGCATGGTCGGTGTCCCATGACTGCCCGCTCTTTCCGGCCGGACGACGTTGTCCTCACCACGGTCGAACTGACCTGGATCGAGAAGCGCATCGAACACTGGATCCGCTTCGGCCACCCCGTCGAGGATCGCATTCTCGACCGCAGGCGCAGGCTGATGAGCTTCACGCCGGATAGCGTGTTCGCGTTCATCCGCTGGGCCGCGAACGATTTCGGCACCGTGGTGTCCTGCATCGACATCGTGCGGGCCGTGGGGGCTCAGGAAGCCTGGCAGACCGTGCCCTTCATACGGCCCGGTGGCGAGAGCCTGCTGCGCCAGAGCGGCTGGCCAAAGGTGCGCCGGGTGTTGGAGGCGATCGACGGCGTGGAGGCGCTGGGAATTGATCCTGTCGCAGCCTGTCCCGATCACTGGCGGCATCTGCATCACCGTCTCACGGCAGCGCAGGAGCCGCGTCCCTACACGCGCGAACGCCACGAGGCGTGGTTGCGCAGGGGAGCCGTGTCATGACGTGCATCCCCCCTCCTGCGGGCATCGCCATGCCCTATGCGCCATTGCGTGTGCTGGACCTGTTCGCGGGGGCGGCCGGCGGCTGGACGCTGGGCCTGCACCGGGCCGGCTTTGTCACCGTCGCCGCCTGCGAGATTGTTCCATGGCGGCGCGTGCTCTACGCGGAGAACAACCCCCATGTCCGCCTTTACGACGACATCCGCGCCCTCACCGCAGGGCGACTTGTTTCCGACCTCGGTTTCCTGCCCGACCTTATCGCGGGGAGCCCGCCGTGCCAGGACATCAGCAGCGCCAACACCAGGGGCAAAGGCATCGACGGCGCGCGGTCGGGCCTCTACCTCGAAGCCGTTCGTCTGGTCGGAGAATGCCGCCCTCGCTGGTTCGCTTTTGAGAACAGCGCTAACCTCCGAACTCGCGGCGCGGACCGGCTGCTCGATGCGCTGGAGGCGCTCGGCTACGCCGTTGAAGCGTGCGTGGTGGGTGCTGGAGATGTCGGCGCCTGCCATGTCCGCAAACGGTCCTGGCTCATTGGTCACGATCCCCGGCAGCTTGCCGACACCAGTCTCGCAGTCGCAGCAGGGCGGGATGCGGATGGAAGGGGGATCGGGTGCTCGGGCAGCCATGAAGGCGTCGGGTCTGTACGATGTGTTCCGCACGGACCGGATGGCGACGCCACGGGCGTCGGATGCTGGCAAGGGTGGCCGGGGCGACGTGCTGGCGCAGATGACGGGGCAGGAGAACCGCCATGCGGGGATGCTGGGAACCCCGACCGCGAACCCTGCGCCACGGGGCAGCGTGCTGCGCCGGTGCAAGGGCCGGATGACATCGGAGCAGGACGATTTCGACCGCACGCCGACGATCGGGGAGGCGCTGTATTTCGAGGAACACCAGTCTTCCTGCGGGATGTTGCCCACACCGCTGGCGCCGAACGGAGGTCGCCGACTGAGTGCGCGGGAGATCCGGACAGGCCGCCGGGCGAACGGGTCCAAGGCCCAGATCGACACGCCGAACCTGTTGCGGCACGCGGCGCTGGAAACACTGCCGACGCCCACGAAACGGGACAGCCGGATGGACGGGTGGAGCGATGCCTACGACCGGCGGAAGTCACCGACGATGGACGCGGTGATGGATGGTGCGATGACGGGCCGGGCGCCACCGGATCGCTGGGCAGGCGCGCGGGCGCTGGCGATGCTGCTGCAGAGCCATGGGCTGACTGGAACGGCGGCCCTGCCGCTCACCTACGGCTGGATGATGGGCTTTCCGCCTGGCTGGCTCGCACGCGCGTTGCACTTGGCGATGGACGCCGGGCGTCTGCCGCCAGCCTCGTCGTCGAGGCGTTCGGTGACGCGGTCGTCCCGGACATCCCTGAAGCCATAGGTCATACCATTCTGCGGGTGGAATACGCGCTCGACATGGTCCTCGTGCGTACGCCGGCGGGAGATGTGTCATGACCCGGCGCGCCTGGCTTTCCCTCACGGCCATCGCCGCAATCGGCACGCTGGCGATGATCGATTTTCATCCGGTGCCCCGCTGGGTCTGGAACGAGACGGCCAGCGTTCCGGTCGGGCTGTATCGCATCCAGCCCACCGTGCCGATCCGCGTCGGCGACATTGTCGCGCTCCGTCTTCCCGAGCGCGAGGCGACGCTCCTGGCGACACGCGGCTACCTGCCGTTCGGCGTGCCGCTGCTCAAGCCTGTGGCAGCACTGGCGGGCCAGAGTGTCTGCCGCATCGGCATCCACGTCACGATCGACGGTAAGACGGCCGGCGACGCGAGGACCGTCGATCATCGGGGTCGGAAGCTGCCGGTCTGGCAGGGCTGTCAGCATCTCGGGCCGGGGCAGGTTTTCGTCATGAACGCCGCTGTGCCGACCAGTCTGGATGGGCGGTATTTCGGTGTCCTGCCGATGGAAACAGTGATCGGCCGCGCCGTGCCCGTGCATGTCCGGACCGGTGAAGCCGAGCCACCACCGCCGCATTTTGATCCCCTTCCGGAACCGCCCGAGCCGATGCGGGAACGGCTGCTTCTGGGACCGCCCATGATGCCCGTGAAAGCGGGCGAACCGCCCATCGAATGATGATCGTAAAGCACACGGATTTTCCATCATCCCTCTCATTTACGAAAGGATTTTTCCCATGAGCCAGATCGGATTTTTCACCCGCACCGCCGATGGATTTGCCGGGCGTGTACGCACCCTGTCGCTGGACGCCGAACTGACCTTCGTGCCAGCGGAAAACAATGGGGCGGAGCATGCACCGGATTATCGCATTCACCTGGGCGATGGGGATACTGGCCCTGAACTGGGCGCGGGATGGAAACGCACCGGGGAACGTGCTGGGGAGTATGTGTCCGTGCTCCTGGACGATCCCACTTTCGTGCAACCGATCCGCGCCACGCTGTTCCAGGCCGGGCGGGGTGGGCGTGAGTGGCAACTGGTCTGGAACCGGCCTGCAAAACGCCCAGGAGGCCGGGAATGAGTGCCCGGTTTTCCGTGTCCGCCGGCATGCTGGCCGTGCTCGCGCTGCCGCTCTCGCCGACCATTGTCCGGGCGCAGGATTTTGACGATCTCGTGCGGCAGGCAGCGGAGCAAAACGCGATCCCGGCGACATGGGTGCGGGCAGTCCTTCGGGCTGAAAGCGCTGGCGATCCGCACGCGGTTTCCGGTGCCGGTGCGATGGGCCTGATGCAGATCATGCCCGGCACATGGAAGGACGTCCGGCGCACACTCAATCTGGGGGGCGATCCCTTCGATCCGCATGATAATATCGTCGCCGGGGCAGCCTATCTGCGATGGCTGCACGACCGCTATGGTGATTCTGGTTTTCTTGCCGCCTACAACGCCGGTCCCGGTCGTTATGACGAGCATCTGGCGACCGGTCGGCCACTGCCTGCCGAGACGATTTCCTACGTGGAATTCGTCAAACGGCTGATGAAAAACCCATCGTCTGACCTCCATTTTCCCGTTTCTTTTTTGCCCTTTCCGGCTCGTTCCTGGGTGACGGCCGCGCTCTTCGTTTCTGGCTATCCCGATGCGTTTCGAGCACCCACGGCAAGTCATGTTGCTGCTCCCGACAGCCTTTTCGCAGGCCATGCCTGGGAGAGGTCCGGCATGGTCCCGCTGAGGGGATCGGATCAGGTCCAGTGAGGCGTGAGAACCCCGGAAAGCCAACAAAAAAGGGAGGGCTGGATAAAAGGTCGCACATCGCGGCTCGGTTGGGTTGGCTGTTTTCCGGGGTTTTTTAGGTCTCGTTGCGAGGTGCGTGGATTTTCCGCACCTCGCGTTGAGGTGTCATCTCTTTGATCCGACGCGATCTTTCGCGCGGTGTAGGGCATTTTTTATGAACAGGGATGAGGAATTCCGGGTTCGACCGGGGCGCATCCGCTCCACCCACGCCCGGCAGGCGCGGCCTTTCGTGACGCAGGTGCTGGCGTCGGTGCAGCGGGCCGGTGGCAGGGTCTCCCGCGCGGGGAAAATCGGCGCCGGGCGTCGCTCCAGTTTCGGGCGCGGCAGGGTCGCCGCTCATGCCGCCAATCGCCTGCTGACCAGCCGTTCGCGGGGCGTCGTGATCAAGGCCCGTGTTGTGCGGCACGCACCGCGCGCGACGCCGCTGGCGGCACATCTCCGCTACCTGCGCCGGGAGGGCGTGACGCGGGACGGTGAGGATGCCCACCTGTTCGGGAAGGACAGCGACGACATACGGGCCTCGGACTTCGCGGAGCGATGCGCTGGGGACCGCCACCATTTCCGCTTCATCGTCTCGCCAGAGGATGCGCCGGAGCTGTCGGACCTGCGGGCCTTCGCCCGTGATCTGATGGGGCAGATGGAATCCGATCTCGGTACGAAACTGGACTGGGTCGCCGTCGATCACTGGAACACCGCGCATCCCCATTTGCACGTCATCGTCCGGGGCGTGGCGGAGGACGGTTCCGACCTCGTGATCGCGCGCGATTATATCCGCGAGGGGATGCGTGCCCGTGCCCAGGATCTCGTGACGCTGGAACTCGGACCACGCACGGATCACGATATCCACCAGGCGGTCGAGCGGCAGGTGGATGCCGACCGCTGGACCCAGCTCGACCGCCAGCTTCAGAAGGACGCCGGAGCCGATGGCGTCATCGATCTCGGGCGCGCGCCGGGCGAAACGCCGGACGCCTTCGCCACCGTGAAGCTGGGCCGGTTGCGCCGTCTGGAGACCATGGGGCTGGCGCACCAGGTCGGACCGGATCGCTGGCGGATGGACGAGAGTGCGGAAGCGACGCTGCGGGAGATCAGCGAGCGCAACGACATCATCAAACGGATCCACCGGGGGCTGGCGGAGCAGAAGATCGATCGTGCCGCGTCATCCTGGGTAATGGCCGCCGAGAATACCACCGATCCCGTCATTGGCCGACTGGTCGATCGTGGCCTCGACGATGAACTGCGCGGCACGGCCTATGCGGTGGTTGACGGGATTGATGGGCGCACCCACCATGTCCACCTGCCGAACCTCGAAGCCGCTGGTGACGGGGCAGTCGGTTCCATCGTGGAATTGCGGCGTTTCAGCGACAAACAGGGACGTGACCGTGTCGCACTGGCCGTGCGCTCGGACGTCACGTTGGTACGGCAGGTGACGGCGGAGGGCGCCACCTGGCTCGACCGGCAGGCGATCGCGCGGGAGCCTCTTGCCCTCTCGTCCACCGGGTTTGGCGCAGATGTCAAAGAGGCGACGGAAAAACGAACGGATCATCTGGTGGAGCAGGGGCTGGCCAGCCGCGAGGGCGGGGGCGTCCGTTATGCGCGGAACCTGATCGCCACGCTGCGCCAGCGGGAGTTGGACGCGCTGGGCCGGAGCCTCGCCGGGAAATCCCGGATGCCGTTCCGGCGGAGCGGCGAGGGCGATCCCGTCACGGGAACCTATCGTCGGCGTTTCAATCTGGCGTCAGGTCGGTTCGCCATGATCGACGACGGGCTGGGATTTGAATTGGTGCCATGGTCGCCGTCGCTGGAAAAGCAGCGCGGGCAGGAGGTGTCGGGAATCATGCGCGGCGATGGCGGAATCGACTGGTCGTTCGCGCGTAAGCGGGGGCTTGGGCTGTAAAGTCTGATGCTCTGATTTTTCTTCGCACTCGCTTCCTGTTCTTCATGATACTGTTGACGCAGCGCAATGCAGAGCACGCAGGTGCCCTGCTATCAGTTTAGGACCGGCGACAACCGGACGGAGACTGCCATGCAGCCGTTTCCCCTTGATCGGGCTTTTACCTTTCTGGAATCCGGGCCGGTCACGCTCGTGGCCACGCATGACGTTGGGCGCGACAACGTCATGACGATCACCTGGACCATGGTGCTGGATTTCGACGCGCGTTTCGCGATTACCACCGGTCCCTGGAATTACTCATGGAAGGCGATCGGGAAGACGCGCGAATGTGTGATCGCCATCCCGTCCGCAGACATGCTCGACACTGTCGTGGAGATCGGTCTCTGCTCCGGCAAGGATACGGACAAGTTCGAGAAATTCGGTCTTGCCCGTCGTAAGGCTGACAAGGTGAAAGCCCCGCTTCTCGATAAGTGTCTCGCGAACATCGAATGCCGTGTCGTTGATATCATCGAGCCGTATGGCATCGTCATTCTTGAAGGGGTCGCGGCGCATGCCGACCCGCACCGCAAAGAGCGGTCACTCCTGCATGCCATTGGCGATGGTACCTTTGTCACCGACGGGCCAGTGCTGGATCGGCGCAGGATGATGCGCCCGAAACTGCCGCCGAGTGTCCTGACACGTAAATCGTAATCCCTAGATGATTATTCCCGTGGGGTCTGCCACAGGCTTCGATCCTTCTGGTGAGCGACGATCCCTCGCTTGACCGCTGCGAATATGTCCACCGGCAGGAAGCCCCAGGCAAAACAGTCGGGTTGGTTGCGCGAAACGGGCCGCAGATCATAGCCCGGCCACACGAACCGGTTGAGTTCGGCGGTTATGATCCAGGATGGCTCGTCATCCAGCCCAAGGCGTCGTTTGACGTTTGCCGGGAGTGCCACCGCATGTGGGTCGTCCGGTTGGGAATGGGTGATCGGCACCACATAAACCTGGCAGTCGCCGTCAGTATCGGCGGCCGCAACCACAATGGCACAGGGCCGGGCTTTCCGGCCCTCCTCGGCTCCGGCGCGATGCTGGTTATGCCAGAGATAGGAATACGAGATGACCAGGCCAGGCGTCGGCTCGGGAATGGGCACGATGCGCGCTTACTGACCGACAGTGTAGCGGTGTTCCTCGGGGATCTCCGCAGCTTCGATCAGCGCAATCTCATGATCGTTGAGATCAGTCGCGGCGATGGCTTCGCGCTGGGCCTGTTTCAGTGCGTGAAAGGTCTGGGCCGAGACGATATAAACCGTCTCCCGACCATACTTCGTGACCTTCACCGGTTCGGTGAGCGCACGGTCATGATAGGCGCCGAAATTCTTCTGCACGTCGGATGAGGTCACGGTCGTGGACATGGAAGCATCCTACCTTTTTATTCATCTTCCGTAAGATACGGATTCCTGGTCGGGCGTGCAAGACCGGATTCCGCAACGCGCAAGTATTTCTTCGCTCCAGCCCGCTCTGTGTTGATTTTCACTGAGAACTGACCCGGGTAGGGCGGAAATTTTCATCGAGATTTGACCCATGCCTTCACACTCCCCGGCATCATCTGCTGGGGGGTTTTTGGAGTGATTGACATGGAGCTTCTGAGTGTGATCCGCCGGTGGCACTGCCGGGATCATCTTCCGATCCGCGAGATCGAACGCCGGACGGGACTGTCACGCAATACGATCCGGAAATATCTCCGGGCACAGAGTATTGAACCGCGGTTCCAGGTCCCCGAACGTCCCAGCCGACTGGACCCGTTTGCTGACAGGCTGAGGGGATGGCTGGTCCTGGAAGCCGCTCGCCCCCGCAAGAATCGGCGCACGGCGCGACGACTGCATGAAGACCTTGTGGCACTGGGTTATGATGGATCCTACGGACGGGTGGCCGCTTTCATCCGGCAGTGGAAACACGAACAGCACCAGGCACGCCAGACAACGGGTCGGGGTGTTTTTGTGCCCCTGTGCTTCCAGCCCGGGGAAGCGTTCCAGTTCGACTGGGGCGAGGACTGGGCGGTCATTGCCGGCCGTCGCGTCAAGCTGCAGGTTGCCCACACCAAACTGTCCTTCAGCCGGGCCTTCATACTCAGGGCCTATCCCCTGCAGACCCACGAGATGCTTTTTGATGCGCTGACCGAGGCCTTCCGCGTGCTCGGTGGCGTGCCACGGCGGGGTATTTTTGATAACATGAAGACCGCCGTGGACCGGATTGGCTCTGGCAAGGCACGTCAGGTCAATCTGCGCTTCATGGCCCTGGCCAGCCATTACCTGTTCGAGACGACCTTCTGCAATCCGGCAGCCGGATGGGAGAAAGGGCAGATCGAGAAGACCGTGCAGGATGCCCGGCGCCAGATCTGGCAGGATCTGCCTGCCTTTCCTGATCTGGGGGCGCTGAATGCCTGGCTGGAAGCCCGCTGCCTGGACTGCTGGGAACGGCTGCAGCATATCGAACTGGCCCGGAGCATCGCCGAGGTCCATGCTAGCGAGCGTCCTCACCTCATGGTGCCGGGGCGTCCCTTTGACGGGTTTGTCGAACAGACCAAGCGCGTCTCACCAACCTGCCTGATCCAGTTCGATGGCAACCGCTACAGCGTGCCGGCCTCCTTTGCCAATCGTCCGGTCAGCCTGCGGGTTTATCCCGACAAGCTGCGCATTATCGCCGAAGGGCAAGTTCTGTGCGTGCATGACCGGATCATCACGCGTTCGCATGGTGTGCCAGGCCGCACGGTGTATGACTGGCGGCATTATCTGGCGGTCATCCAGCGCAAACCGGGCGCCCTACGCAATGGCGCGCCGTTTACCGAATTGCCAGCCGCCTTCCGGACCCTGCAGGATCAACTGCTCAGGCGGCCTGGAGGCGACCGGGAAATGGCTGAAATCCTGGCCCTTGTGCTGCAGCATGATGAGCAGGCTGTCCTCTGCGCGGTTGAACTGGCACTTGAAGACGGCGTGGCGACCAAGACCCATGTTCTCAATACGCTTCATCGCCTGATCGATGCCAAGAGAACCGTGGTTCCCCGGCTCGATGCCCCACAGGCCCTGGTGCTCGAACACGAACCGTGCGCCGATACAGGGCGGTATGACATCCTGCGAAGGGACAGCCGCCATGCGTCATGATCCTGCGGCTGCTTCACTTGTGGTCATGCTCCGTGGATTGCGGATGTATGGCATGTCCCAGGCCACGGCCGACCTCATCGAGCAGGGGGCACCTGCCTTCGAGGCGGCCATCCCCATCCTCTCACAACTCCTGAAGGCGGAACTGGCCGAACGCGAAGTGCGCTCCATCGCCTACCAGACAAAGACCGCCCGGTTCCCCGCCTACAAGGACCTGTCCGGGTTCTCCTTTGCCGATACGCAGGTCAACGAGCCCATGATCCGCCAGCTCCATAGCGGGGACTTCATCGAGCGTGCTGAAAATGTCGTGCTGATCGGCGGTCCGGGAACCGGGAAAACCCACCTGGCGACCGCGCTGGCCATCCAGGCGATCACCCATCACCGCAAGAAGGCGCGCTTCTGGTCAACGGTCGATCTGGTCAATGCGCTCGAACAGGAAAAGACCGCCAACCGGGCCGGGCAGATTGCCGACAGGCTGCTCCGCCTGGATCTCGTGATCCTTGATGAACTCGGTTATCTCCCCTTCAGTGCGTCTGGGGGCGCCCTGCTGTTCCATCTGCTCAGCCGCCTCTACGAGCGCACCAGTGTCATCATCACAACCAATCTGAGCTTCAGTGAATGGGGAGACGTCTTTGGTGACCCGAAGATGACAACGGCGCTCCTCGATCGGCTGACCCATCACTGTCATATCCTCGAGACAGGAAATGACAGCTACAGGTTCCGCGCCAGCACCGCCGCGTCAAAAAACAGAAAGGACAGATCCTCTTCTTGACCGCCCGCCCGACTGTGCCTGAAATAGCATCTGGCTGGGTCAATTCCTGATGAAAAACCCGGGTCAGTTCTCGGTTCTTCCGCACTTTTCGTGATGATGTTTTTTGATTATGCGGGCTGAAGGACACGCGCCCTGAGGAGTTCGAAGCCTGCTCTTCCGAACATGGTTCGCTTGATCATTTTCAGTCGGCTGATCTGTCCTTCAACCGGGCTGGTTGTCCAAGGTGTGACAAGAGACGCTTCAATGGCAGCCGCATCCCGTTCAAGCGCGGGAATCAGACGTGACAGCAGCGTCGTCTTTCCTTCTTCCAGCAGAGCCTTCAGATCGCCTCCCGTGCAGGTGTCACCCCTTTTACAGAGCAGGGTCTGCATTTTCCTGAGCCAGCAGAGTGTGACGGCAAGGTGCGGTTCAGCTTCCAGAAGGGCAGGAACCAGCAGTCCCTCCTGTCCGGCAGATAACGGATCCTCTGCGAGGAGAAGCCGCGCAAGTCTGCGTCCCCGAGGTGCAACGACATGCGCGGAAGGAACGGGTTTCGCGGAACATCCCTGTCGCGTCGCCACCCATTTCCAGACGGTGCCATATTGTCCTGCAAAGCCCTGCTCCAGGAGTTCCCGCCATAGCTGACGACTATTGCGACATCCTTCGGACCATCTCTTTTCCAGGTGGGCTGCGTAAGGCACGAGTATGCTGCGTAGCGGAACCGTCCTTTTCCATGGTGGTGCATGGCCCCGCTGAAACCAGCGCCGCACGGTTTTTCTCTCTACCCCGATCGTTGTGGCGATAGCCTGAATGCTGTGTCCCTCTGCTTTCAGGGCAAGAGCTTCCTTGAAAAGAATATCACGTCGTTCCCCAGAGGCTGACCTGACGACCGCCTGCGCCTCTTCTGGATGCGCTCTGATTGTTTCAGATATTTTGCTTACTGCCGTTGATACGTTCAGCTGTCGTGTCAGGGTCCTCACTGTTGTCGTAAAACGGTCCAGAATGCTGACAAAAGCGTCTGACAGGTTCTTCAGCAGATGCCAGCGGTCTGTCACCTGAAGAGCGGATGGTGCGCCTCTGCGGCATCCGTCTGCATAAGCACCGGCACGGTCTCTGGCAATGATTTCAATACCGGGATGGACCTGCAGCCATCGGGCAAGGGTATCAGCGTCCCGATCTGGCAGGAGGTCAATGACATCATTTTTCTCAAGATCAACCACAATCGTTCCATAGTGATGTCCCCGCCGCCATGCCCAGTCATCCACCCCCACCACACGTGTACGGGCCATGCCTTTTGTGGTGTTCTGCGCACGTGAGAGAAGACGGCGGACAAGAGTATCGGCGCTGATGGGGCAACACAGGCGCACGGTCATTCGTGCTCCAGCGGAACCGCCCAGGGTATGGGCGATATAATAATGAAGATCGGCAAGACGTGTGGTCTGTCTGCCATGACGCACGGTTATCCCCTCAAGGGGCATGACAAACGTCCGACGTGGACAAAGCATCGTCTGGCAGAAAAAGCGCGGCACAGAAACGATCAGCGTGGCTGGACGGCCCTGCCATGGAAGATCCGCGAGTTTTCTCTGATAGAAACTGTGAATGCGTCGTGTCGGGCACTGACAGTCCGGACACACTGCACTCCGCTTTCGCAGACTGACTTCGATCTCCACTCTGTTGTCCAGTGCAACAACACGACGAACGACGAGGGAACGGGGAAGATCAAGAGACCGAAGGCGTGACACTGGGGAATATCCATGAAAGTGAACGACTTTCTGGATTTCCCAGTTCCGGAACCTAAGTACAAGATACCCATCACGAAAAGTGCGGAAGAACCCAGTTCTCAGTGAAAATCAACAATCGCCCATTTCGGCTGGCTCTGGCGCCGTGAATTCGCGGGTGTGAGCCTGGACGACGCCCCCAATGTAGCGCGCTGGTACGCGGAGATCGAGACGCGTTCTGCCATTCAGCGCGCTATCGTTCAGGTTGGCAGACTTGTTCATACTGCGTGAAAAGACTAGGCTCAGGACCTATTAATTCGTTGAATTGAGTTGGCTGTTGTGATTCACCGGCTTACCGATGGAGGGTGGCCTGTGAGTGATGTGTTTTTGCTTTCCGAGCAGCAGATGGAGAAGATCAGAGCGTATTTTCCGCTGGCGCATGGTGTGCCGCGCGTGGATGACAGGCGGGTTCTGAGCGGGATTGTTTATGTGATCCGCAATGGTCTTCAGTGGAAAGATGCCCCGAAAGCCTATGGTCCGCACAAGACCTTATACAACCGGTTCATTCGCTGGAGTCGTCTGGGTGTTTTTGACCGGATCTTCGTCGCACTGACTGAGCAGACCGGCCGTTCGACGCGCCTGATGATCGATGCAACACATCTCAAAGCTCACCGGACAGCGGCCTCCCTGCTCAAAAAGGGGCTTTTCCCCGCCATATCGGACGGACAAAGGGCGGTCTGAACTCAAAACTGCATGCCGTGTGTGACGGTGAAGGTCGTCCAGTCCGTCTTCATCTGACTGCAGGACAGGTCAGTGACTTCAAAGGCGCCGATGCTCTGCTCTCGGATCTCCCGGAAGAGACAGAAGAAGTTCTCGGGGACCGGGGATACGACAGTAATAAAATCAGGCAGTCTCTCGCAGAACGGAATATCACCGCCTGTATCCCGCCGAAGAAGAACCGGAAATCAAAGCCACCTTACGACTGGCATCTGTATAAAAAGCGCCACCTCATCGAAAACATGTTCGCAAAGCTCAAAGACTGGCGGCGGGTGGCAACACGATATGACAGGTGTGCCCATACGTTCATGTCCTCAATCTATATCGCAGCAAGCTTCATCTTCTATCTCAAAGAATGAGTACTGAGCCTAAAGATTAGAGAAATACCCGACGAAAGACCGGTTAGAATGACGGTGACCGTACCTGCTGATCTTCATCGTGATCTGCTTGCCTACGCAGCGCTTCTTTCCGGTAATGATGGAGCGACGGATCCGGCCCGGCTGGTCGCACTCATGCTCCGGCAATTCATAATGTCGGACAAAGGGTTCGCCAGGGCACGGAGAAAGGAAAAAGGAACGTCATCCGAAAAGTAGGCTCATGGCCGATGGAATTCGAGATGCCGGGCGAACGTTTGGGCACACGAATTTTCATTGTCGGGCCTCCAGACAATCCCGAATTCCAGATGGGAGGAACCGTCCGCATCTCGTATTTCCACGATTGCGACGTCATGCCCATGTTGATCGCGGATCAGCGGCAGCCACGAGGCAGGTAGCAGGGCAGCACCTTCGTTATTCTGGACGAGGGCGATGATCCTGTTGCTACCAATATCATGACGCCGGATATTTGGACGGTTGCCTGTCTCTCCGAGCTTGCGCTGGATGAGCGTCTCGAAGTCCCGACCAGCATTGTCGCGTCCGATCAGGAAGCCTTCATGACGTAGGTCCGTCCAGGACACTTCCGCCTGTGTCGCGAGAGAATGACCGGCGGGGAGGGCAACCACGATACGGTCGCTCCACAGAGGTGTGACCCGCAAGGCGGGCGGCAGGTTGCGTCGTGTAACGACGGCGAAATCGATCTGCCCGCGCTGGAGTCGGCGCAGCAGTCTTTTGCCCGTGCCTTCGGAATAGCGAAAGACGATATCGGGGTGTGTGGTGCGGAATTCTGCCGTGAAGGTCGAGAGTCTTCCGGGCAGGACGCAGGTCTGGATGCCAATAGCGATCTGGCCATTCTCGCCCTTGCCCGTTCGCTGCGCGCGGGCGTTCATACTCGTCACGTTGTCCAGAATTGTCTGGCTCCAGCGGATGAATTCCTGACCGAAGACGGTCGGGACGACACCAGCGGGAGAGCGGGTGAAGAGCCTGACATTCAGGCGCTCCTCAAGGCTGCGCAGTGACCGGCTCACGGCGGATTGCCGGGTGTTCAGGAAACGTGCCGCACCGTGGATACTGCCTTGTTCCGCGATCGCTCGTACGCATAACAATTGCCACAAATCAAAAGGCGGACGGCGCATCACCTGTCACGCCGTTTTGCTATGGCGCAGCTTGATGACAAGTATAGATTGAATAGACTGAAGGTAGCACTAACAATTTCGTGTACGTGCCGACGACGATCACAGAATCTGGCCAAGATCGGCTGGTGACTCCGATGCCAGACACCATGATCAGTAGAAGCAACTTCACGATTATAGCGCTTGTGGTCATGATGATCGCCCTAAAATGAATACGTGTCGTATCTCAAATTGAATATATGAATAATTCATGTGCATAACTTCTCCCACAAGCACTGTCCTTGTTCAGGTCGGGAAGGGCAGAGCTACTGTTACCAGTAGCCCTCCGTCCGCGTGATTTTTTAATATGATCTCCCCACCATGAGCGGTGACGATTGCTCGGGCGGATGTGAGGCCCAGTCCGATGCCGCCGGTCTTTCGATTGCGTGAGCGCTCCACGCGATAAAAAGGCAAGAATACCTCCTCTATCGATGATTCCGGGATCCCGGGACCTTTGTCTCTGATGAAGACCATCATGTTGTTATGATCGGCCTCGATGCTGACTCGTGCCTCTTCGCCGTAGAGGCAGGCATTTTCAATGAGATTTCCAAATGCACGCTTGAGCGCGATGGGTCTTCCTTCGAAAATAAAATGATCACTTCCCTCGATTTTCGCGTTCCTTCCCTGGTCGGTAAGGTCGTCGACGATGATCTGAAGCAGGTCAGAGATTACAAACTGGGTCGAGTATTCCGTTGGAGCCTCGTCATTGAAGAACGCCAATGCAGCATGGATCATTGCCTGCATCTCATCTACATCACGGAAAAGCCGCTGGCGTTGATCAAGATCGTCGATAAACTCGCCACGCAGCCTTACGCGCGTCAGAGGTGTTCGCAGATCATGTGAAATCGCTGCCAACATGTCCGTGCGGTCTGTTACAAATCGTCTGATCTGTGTTTGCATGGAATTAAAGGCGGCGATGGCTGCGTGAAGTTCAATCGGTCCCTTCTCAGGCATGGGAGGGGCATTAGGGTCCGTTCCGAAGCGTCGAGCCGCTGAAGTGAAAGCCTCAAACGGCTGGATTAGCGTTCGAGAGGCTAGCCATGAGATCGTGACTGTAGAGATCAGGACAAAAAAGAGAATAAGGCTATATCTGAACCAAGGTCTTACGCCCCAGCTTCTATGTTGTGCAGTAAAAACGAGCCACGTTGCATCAGGGAGCGAAACGGCCATTCCGTAGGCTGCTGTTCCGAAGAGGTCATTATCCGATCTCCGGTCCGACGCGGCAGGGGCTTGATACACGAGAACCCGGCAGCCAGGGGTACGAGCGTGTATAAGATGCTCCATTCTAACGGCTTCTAACGCAAGATTCTGGTGAATGGAGGGAATGCTGCGATGCCACTCTACCTGAAAGACATCGTTTCCTGCTGCCTGAGAGGCCGCGGGACGTAATGCCTGTGGCAATGCGCCGATAACGCGCACGAGAGTCGCTGCTTGTTCTTCCAGGCCGGTTTCAGCGATGCTGGGCCTGGCCCAGACACCACCGGCCTTGACGAAGAGAAGATACAGCCCGATTGACGAGAAAACAGCCAGCAAGATGGTTAGGGCGAGTCGTTTTGCGAGTGTATCGCGGATAAAGGGCGATATCATCCCGCGCGAACGTCCAATGTGAATATATAGCCACCACTTCGGACAGTTTTTATGACCGTAGGGTTTTTTGCATCGGGTTCCAATTTGCGCCGCAAGCGGCTGACTTGAGTGTCAATCGAGCGGTCAAAGGCGTCGTATTGCTCGCCATGAGCTGTGTCCAAAAGGTGATCACGGCTCAGGACTTTGTGCGGATTTTCCACGAAGGCCAGCAATAAATCGAATTCTCGTCCGGAAAGGGGCACCAGGATATTTTGAGCGGATCTCAGTTCTCGGCTAACTACATCGAGACGCCATGCCCCAAATTTCAAGACCGGATGGGCCGTCGATGTCACGAGCTCAGGCCCGCGTCCAGATCGGCGCAGGACAGCTTTCACCCGGGCGAGCAGCTCTCTCTGATCAAATGGCTTGGTGACGTAGTCATCTGCGCCGAGCTCCAGTCCCACCACCCGATCCGTGGCTGTCGCGATAGCCGTCAGCATGATGATGGGAATCTGACACCGCTGTCGAAGTCTTCTGCATAACTCGAAGCCATCTTCGCCCGGCATCATGATGTCCAGAATGATGAGATCAATCGCCTCGTCATCCAGAATTTTAAAAATATTCTGACCGCTCGCTATCGTGGTCACGTTGTGTCCGAATGAGTGGAAAAAACGTTCGAGGAGCTTAAGAATGTCTTCGTCGTCATCAATGATCAAAAGATGGCTCATGTCGTCTGCTTCCCTGGGTTTTCCAGCAACGTCTCCAGAGATCATCTGACGTTGTGCCAGTTGCTGGCTTGTAGTGCTTCGATATCGGAACCGCGGCTCGAAGGTGACGGAACGCTCCGTACCAGCGACGCCTCGGTGCGGGCAAAGCATACGACAATTCCCGGGCCGGCGGGATTCTCATTCGTGACGTGCGGGTGAGGTTTCGCCCCAGCCGCCTCCGAGGGCTTCGATTAGCGCCACGCTTTCGGCCAGGCGGCGTTGCTGAATACCCAGCCCATCTTCGATATTTGTCAATGCCGCGATCTGCGCGCTTGCGACCGTGGTGTAGCTTGTCGCGCCAAGTTGGTACTGTCCTAGAGCGAGATCGACAGCGTGGCGCGCCGAGGCAATGGTGGCAGTCTGGACCTCCGCCTCCTGAGAGAGAACTCTCAGGCTCGATAGCTCGTCCTCTACGCTTTGAAAGGCTATCAGGACCTGTTGGCGGTAATTGGCGACACTTTGGGCATAGGAGTCACGCGCCGCTCTTACTTTCGCTGAGCGCGCACCGCCGTCGAACAACACTTCGGTTCCTCCGACGGCGACTGACCACAGTTCATTCGATGCCTTGAACAAAGTATCCGGACCACTATAGCCGAATACGCCCCCGAGGTTGACTTCAGGAAAATATGCGGCGATTGCACTTCCTATCAAGGCATTTTCCTGAACGACCTTTTGCTCCGCTTCTGCGACGTCAGGGCGGCGTTCCAGCAATTGCGACGGCAGGACGAGCGGTACCGTCGGAACGTCGGTGGGCAGCGTCCCCATGGGGATGCTCAAGGCCGAGGGAGGTACGCCTGTGAGGAGAGCGATCGCGTGCTCATATTTGGCGCGCGCGATCCCGACATCGATGAGCTTTGCCTCCGCGTTTTGCATTTGAGTGCGTGCCGTCACGACATCGGTTTCAGCCGCAGCACCCAAGAGATGCTGTTGTTCCGTTATCGCCAGGGATCGCCGGTACGCTGCCAGCGTGTTGCCCAGAAGAGTCGTCAGACTATCGTTGTAACGCAAGGCGATGTAATCCGTCGCCAGTTGCACCTGCGCGTCGAGTGTCAGCCAGGCGAGTTGGTCCTCTGTCGCCCGGGCGGCGGCCCGATCGCTTTCGAGTTGCCGCCGTATCTGGCCCCACGCGTCGATCTTCCATGTGGCGAAACCGCTGGCCGACGGGCGTGTCTTGGTCTGGCTTTCGATCCCGTAGCGGCCGTTGAAATGATAGCGTCTTTCGCTTGAGGCGACCGATAGGGTAGGCAGCAGATCGGCGTGAGTCTCGTCGACTTGTGCAAGCGCCTCGCGATAGGCGGCCTCATAGGCTTTCAGATTCTGGTTCCCGATCTTAACCCTGGCTTCGAGATCGGACAGAGTGGGATCATGAAAAATGGACCACCAGGCTTCTCGAGGTAGAGCATTGCCGTGTTGTGCCGGTACCCAGGTAACGTCACCTGCGTGAATTTCCTTGTACATGTCGGGAACATACATGCTTGGCCGTTTGTAATTAGGCCCGAACATGCAGCCGGCGAGAAGCACCGGGAGCGATCGTGCGAGAAGGGCGGCGTAACGACGCAGCCGTCCTGCTTGCGGTTGCCGATGGCTATGTGACTTCAGGTAGACCATCAGGCTGTCTGTGATCCGGCATGGCTCTTGGATTGGTGTCTGCGCTCCTCCAGCGTGCGGATTAGGATAAAGAATGCCGGCACCAGAAGAACGGCGAGGCATGTCGACGAGATCATGCCGGACAATGTCGTGATACCGATGGACTTTCGGGCATTCGCGCCCGCGCCGCTGGCCGTCACGAGCGGTATAACGCCGAGGGAAAAGGCGATCGATGTCATGAGAATGGGACGGAACCTGGTGTGAGCCGCCTCAATGGCCGCCTCTTGTATGGATTTGCCGCCGTTCCTCAACTCACGTGCCATCTCGACAATCAGAATCGCATTCTTGGCCGACAATGCGACCAGAAGGATCATGCCGATCTGGGTATAGAGGTTGTTGTCGATCCCAAGCGCGGTCATGATGGCGACCGGACCGGTCAAAGAGAGTGGAACAGCCACGATCACGGCCATTGGCATTAACCAGCTTTCATATTGTGCGGCCAGAACTAGATAAACGAGGAGAAGGGCGAAGCCGAACACCAGGTAGAGCTGCCCTCCGACGGACTTCTCCTGATAAGACATGGCCGTCCAATCGAAGCCGACGCCATCCGGCAGAATGCGAGCTGCGCTTTCCATTTGGGCAATGGCCTCGCCGGAGCTGAAGCCCTTGGCTGCCATGCCGATAACGGTGGCGGTGGGATAAAGATTATAGAGGCTCACCAATGACGGTCCGCTGGAATGGGTAAACGTTATGAGCGATCCAAGTGGAATCATCTGTCCGCGCCCATTTTTGACGCGCAACTGAGCGACATGCTCGGGATCGAGCCTCTGGATGTCTTGCGCTTCGACGTAAATCTGGAATACGTGATTGAAACGATCGAATTGACCCGCGTATCCTGATCCGACAGCATCGGATAACGCTGTGAACACATCTTGGATCGGTACCCCGAGCGTCGCGGCTTTTTCCCGGTCTATCGTCACGGTAAATTGCGGTGCTTGGGCACGGAAGGTCGTGCCGAGCCGTGCAACCCCAGCCTGCCTGTTCCCGGCGTCCAGAAGCTGGTCTGTCGCGTGCTGGAGACGTTGCCAGTCCAGAGAGCCGTCGCGGAGCTCCACCTGCATCGTAAAGCCGCCGGCATTGCCTATCCCTTGGATCGCGGGGGGCGGGATCACGCGTACCGAAGCGTCATGGATCGAGGCGACGGATTGCGACAGAGCAAGAAACATGCCTCGCAGATCCTCTTTATGTCCTCGGTGGTTCCAGTCCTTGAGTACGACGTATTCCAGGCCGGCATTCTGCAACTGTGCGTTGTTGTCGAGAACCGACATGCCGGAAATGGCTACGGTGTCCGACACTCCAGGGATGTTTTGCGTCAGCGCGGCGACCCGTGTAAGCACGTCCTGAGTCCGCGCAAGGGACGCGCCGTCTGGTAGCTGGACGCTGATAACGAAGAATCCCTGATCTTCCAGAGGGAGGAAGCCGGTCGGAATTTTTGCAAGTCCAAAGGTCGCAACCGCGATCAAACCGCCCGCGCATAGGGCAGACGTCCCCGAATGTCCAGCAATTCGTTTGATAGCGGTGAGGTATCGTGCTTCGGTCCAGCCATAGATGACATTAAAGCGCCGATATAGGGCATTCTTTCTTTTATCACCGGTTTCTACACGCATCCACGTGGCGCATTGCGTTGGCTTGAGCGTAATGGCGTTCAATGCGCTGATGAGAGCTGTCGCTGCGATGACGAGCGCGAATTGCGCGTACATTCTCCCGGTCAGGCCGGGCAGAAAGGCCGCCGGCGTGAAGACCGACATCAACACCAAGGTGATACCGATGATCGGCCCGAGCAGAAGGGTCATAGCGTGTTCGGCGGCCTCGCGGGGGGCAAGCCCCTGTTCCATCGCTTTCGCGACGCCTTCGACGACGACGATCGCATCATCCACCACGATGCCGATCGCCAGGATGACGGCCAGCATCGTCGATATATTGATACCGAAACCCATTGCCGACATCGCCGCGAAGGCGCCGATGATGGTAACCGGGACCGTCGTCGCCGGAACCATCATGGCGCGCCAATCCTGGAGGAACATCAGGATGACGATCAGCACGAGAAGCGCGGATTCGAATAACGTCTTGTAGACTTCGTCGATGGAGGCACTCACGAACTTCGTCGTATCGAGCGGAAACCCATAGCTTACACCGGCCGGAAAATGCTGCGATAACGTCTCGACCCGAGCGCGGACCGCCTTGAAGACATCGACACCGTTAGCCGAAGGGTTCGGGTAGATGCCGATGCCGATAGCAGGCTGCCCATTCAGGCGGAATTCCTGAGCATAGCTCTTCGCGCCGAGTTCCACGTGGGCGACATCTCGTACCCTGACGATCTGTGCACCGGATGCCCCTCCGGTCTTGACGATGATGTTGCCGAACGCGATGGGGTCGGAAAAGCGGCCATGCACGTTCAAAGTATACTGGAACGCCTGCCGCTGACCGGGAGGCGCGCCGGTTTGCCCGGCGGGAACTTCCTGGCTCTGTTGCTGGACGGCTGCCAGAACATCCGCAGGCGTTAGATCGTGGGCTTGCAGACGATCGGCATCGAACCAGATCCGCATGGCATATTGGCTTGCGCCGAGGATCGAAACGCTGCCGACGCCCGGAATGCGGGATAGCGGATCGACAAGGTTGATCGTCGCGTAATTGCTCAGGAACAGGCCGTCGCGGCTATGGTCCGGCGATTGCAGAGAAATGAAGCCGAGAACATTGGTGGCACGCTTCTGGACAGTGACGCCCTGAGTCTGCACGCTACCGGGCAGCAGGGCCAAGGCGGACGTGACCCGGTTCTGAACCAGAACCTGGTCCCGATTTGGGTCCGTGCCGATCTGAAACGTAACCGTCAGAGTATAGACACCGCTATCAGTGCTGGTGGACTGCATATACAGCATGTCCTCCACGCCATTGATCTGCTCTTCGATCGGAAGAGCGATGGTCCGTGCGATCGTGGCGGCGCTGGCTCCTGGGTAGGTGGTTGTGACCTGAACGACGGGCGGCACTACGTCCGGATATTGCGAGACCGGAAGGCGCGCCAAGCCGACGATCCCGACCAGGATCGTGATGAGCGCTATGACATTGGCAAAGACCGGACGTTCAATGAAGAACTTTGAGATCACGGCGTGTCTCCGCCATGGCCAGGTGGAACGTCCTGCGGCGCGACCGTCTGTCCGACGCGGAGCGCTTGCAGATTATCCACGATCACACGATCGCCATTGACAAGACCCGTCTCGATCACCGTCAGGTCGCCGTCTTCCGCTCCCGTCGCAACCGTCCGCGCCTGTATCTTGCGGTCATTCGTTCCGACGACAAGGAGGGTCCGTCCGCTTTGATCGTTGCCGATCGCTTCAGTCGGCACCAACAAGGCGCGACGATGGACGCCGATCGCAACTCGGATATGCGCGAAATTTCCGGGCCTGAGATCATGAGCAGGATTGTCGAACACTGCTCTCACGGACAAAGTTCCCGTGCTCGGATCGATCTGGGGCGCGACATAATCGAGGTGCCCGATATGGGGATAGCCGGTTTCACCGTTGACTTCGACTGCGACCATGACGTCGGCTCCGTTGGGCGATCCGCCGTCCTTGATGATACGTAGCAGTCGCGCGGCATCATCCTCGGAGATATTGAACTGGACCCAGATCGGATCCAGCCTGACAATTTGCGCCAGTTCCGTCGGCTGTGTGCCGCCGACCAACTCACCCACATGCACCTGATGTGCCGTTACAAAACCATCGAATGGAGCGAGCACATGCGTATAACCATAGGTGATTTCTGTCTGCGTCAGCGCCGCGCGCGCCTGTTGCACGGAGGCATTGGCGGCATCCCGGCTGGAGCGGGTTTGTTCGGCCTGCTGCCGTGACGCGGAATCGAGACGCGCCAATGCCGCATATCTATGGGACTGCAACTCGTCGAAGGACGCGGTCGCTTCGGCGGACGCGAGATTTGCCTTGGCCTGATCACGCTGGGCGGCGTAGGGCGCTGGTTCGATCGTGAAGAGAAGGTCGCCCTTATGGACAAAGGCTCCGTCGCTGTAGCTGATCGCCTGAAGGAAACCCTGCACACGCGCGACGAGGCCGACACTCGCGGTGGCAGCAAGCTGGCCTGTCGCATACAGGTAATCTGGCACGTCCCGCGTCACGGGAGCCCGCACGTTCACCTGGATGGGAGGTGACGCCTTGACTGTGTTGCGGGCCTTACACCCAAAAAGCATCGGCGCGCATAACAGTAAGACCGTAAGGCATCCGGTTGGTTTTCTTGTGCGCCTAGATGAGAAGCCGGACGAGGCTGTCATATAAAAATCAATCCGCAATTCTATTGACGGTCACATAGATCAACATCCGATCGGATGTTGATCAGGCCCTCACCGTTGGTGGTGGAGTGGCGGCAAGTGCCAATCGGACATGTGAAGACTTGGCCCTGGCTGATGACATGAGCCTGTGAGGTCTTCCCTGCATCAATTCGGTGGCGCAGAAGCAGACGATTGCCCGAGGCTCCCAGTTTGCTCATTCACCACCGTGCGCCCCTGTTTCGAGAGTTGCTGTAGTTTTTGCATGAGATGATGAGCCCCGATCCGGACACCTTCCCGGGCGGCGTCCAGATAACCGAAGCTTACGGTTGGATCGAGAGCGTCCGGCGTCTGTACGGTCACGTGTGCATAGAGAAGTTTTGACGTTTGGGCATCATAGATTTCGACCGCGTAATACACCGCCCCGTAAGCGGTGCCATTCTGGCCTGCGGCTTGCATCAGCCCGTTTGTGACCAGGCCGAAACTCGAAACGTGGGAAATAGTCGATAAGACGGGAATGCTCTTTTGCAAACCTGTGAGCGTTACATGGAAACGGAGCGTACCTGGTCCGGGCTGTTGAACGAGATTATATTGCTTTTTGACGGCAGTCGGAAGGACCTTGTCGATATATTTTGCAATATATATGCGATCATCAGATGATGTTCCGCCAAATTGTCCGTCCGATTGCTGGTATATTTCAACGGGATCGACGATCGCATATTTATATGAAGAGAAGTCCACGTCATCCGCGACGTATTGAAATTTATTTTCACCGGACTTCTGTAGCGAAAGCACTGGTGTGGATTTCAGCCCTTGATATTTCGTAGGATCTGACGTGCATCCTGCCAGGATGCCGATCACAGCGAGAGAAAGCACCGCAGGAAGGGAGCATCGTGGCTGAACTTTGGAGCGGTTGAATGTTTTCGGTAGAGGGTACGAATTTGACATCTCAATAGCGCCTGGAAATCGAGTGACGGTTGGCGCGAGATTCTGGCGGAAGGTATCTCCCTTCCTGTGATGGCTGCATAATGTATCTCCCTTTATCAAGAACCCTGAGCCTCATAAGCGGCAGATACGCTAGCAATTGGTGGCGTTGCTTTTGATGTCACCTTTTTGTCGGAGCCGACACAATCCTCGGGCTACGTGACATTGTGGGGCTTCGGTTCGCCGTGGCGTTCGCTCTGAGTTATCGGCAGCATCATGCCCGCCGAGGCCGAACAACGATATTATGCCGCGCTGGACCTGATCCCCCTTGCCGCGTAATTTGATGAAATCAGTCTCCGCCAACCCTGGGGTGGTTCACACCTTTCCGGCGCGGGTTCAGTGGGGCGTGGGGAATCTGACTTATTCGGTTGAACGGTATGACTTGCTGAAACAGGAGGCTAGGCAGGTGCTTCTCCAGATGGCGAGGACCGCTTCGAAAGAGTGATGCGGCTCTCATCGCTTATGAAGATCGCCTCGGCGGCAATGCTGGCCGAGGAGAAGTCATACCATAGTCCTGCCATCGTTATGGGGCCATCCTTGTGGAAGTCTGGCATTTGCCAGGCTGTGCGATACTTCATGTTCGATCGGGGAGTTAAGTCGAATGGCCGCACATTTCGAGATCTACAAGGATAAGGCCAGTGAGTTCCGCTTTCATCTGAAGGCGGCCAATGGCGAGATCATTCTTGTCAGCGAAGGCTACAAGCAGCATGCCAGCGCCGTCCACGGCATTGAATCGGTCAAGACGAATGCTCCTGACGATGCGCGTTATGAACGGAAAGTCTCGACGTCGGGGAAGTCGCATTTCAACCTGAAGGCCCGCAATGGCGAGGTCATCGGGTCAAGCCAACTTTATGCGAGCGAGCAGACACGAGATCATGGGATAGAGGCGGTGAAAAAGGCAGCGACCGAGGCGACAGTGAAGGATCAGACAACCTCCTGATTTTGATGAAGAGGCAAGGTTACATCCTGGGGTTTGTCTTGTGCGCTGCTGGCGTTTGGACAGCCTCGGGAGCGCGGGCTGCCGACAACGGCTGGTGCCCTGTGGCCCCGGAACAGGCGAGGGAAGGGTTACCGTCCGTCCTCGCTGCACTGCGGTCGAGGCAGGATCAGGCACCGTCACCACTTCCTCATGTTCATACTGAGGGCACACTTCCCCGTCAGGGGATTTATGATGCAAGCATGGCGGCCAAGAAGGATCTGCCCGGCATGCAGGACGCGGCCCTGGCGTGGCGTGCGAAGGGGGAGACGAACTGGCTGGCTCTGGCGCAACGCTATCTCATGGTCTGGGTTGGGACATACAGACCCAGCTACAACCCGATCGATGAGACAGGCTTCGATACGCTGATCGAGACCTATGCGATTATCAAGGATGTTCTGCCGGCGCAGGAGCGCACCCATGCGCATCAGTTTCTGGAAGACTGGGCGCGTGGCTATTTGCAAAGCATAGATGAAAGAAACCATCGCGCGATCTGGGTGAATAACTGGCAGAGTCATCGCGTGAAGCTGGTGACCTTGATGGCGGTCGCACTGGATGATCCCGAACTGTTCAACGCTGCTCGTCAGCTTTTCCAGAGGCAGATTGCAGCCAATATCAATCCGAATGGTGAGACTCAGGATTTCGGCGACCGGGATGCGCTGCACTACGTCGTCTATGACCTCCAGCCTCTCGTCCAGGCGGCGCTTGCGGCGCAGCGTCGGGGCGAGGACTGGTATCACTGGCGAACAGCTGAAGATGCCTCCCTGGAGAAGGCAGTCGCGTGGCTGACACCTTACGTGTCGGAGGAGAGGACGCACGAAGAGTTTGTGCATTCCCATGTACGTTTTGACGCCATGAGGGCTCAGGCGGGACTCAAAGGGTTCACGGGGCTGTTTGATCCGCACGCGGCTGCGGCACTCTATTGGCTGGCGTCGCGTGCGGATCCGGCGCTTGAGCCCTTAGCGCGAAGCCTTTCCAGCAAGCCGCCGCTATCCGTGTCCATGTGCGGATTGTAGGGAGGCTCCGGAGGTGTCACCGATCGAAAAAATTGCTCTGACGACAGGTCTCGTCGTGGGGGGCTGCATTGGCAAGGTGCTTCATGATCGTCGTGCCGGTATCGCTGCTTTCCTGTGGCTGGCGATCATCTGCTTTGTTTTGCCCATCATTCTGTGGCTCTGCACTTTTTCGTATTCCATGCTTCTGATTGCGGTGCTGTATTCTGGTCTTGCTGTGCCGGCCGGGCTTTCGGCCATAGTGACTGCGCTCGTCCTGAAATACGCGACGGCTAACAGGTGAGGGCGCTATCCCCCGGCATCCTTCGTTTGGATGTTGACGCATGACGGCTACGTGCATGTCTGCTATGCCTGAGGATAAGGCATGATGGGGGTATGAGATGCATCTTATTTATACGGTCATCATCGGTTTGATTATCGGAGCGATCGCGAAGCTGCTGATGCCGGGCCGCGATCCTGGAGGTTTCATTATCACGATCCTTCTTGGCATCGCGGGCTCTGTTGTCGCCGGCTATATCGGACGGGCACTGCATTTTTATCAGGAAGGGCAGGCAGCTGGGTTTCTGGCGTCGGTCATCGGGGCCATTCTTCTGCTCGTGGTCTATCGTGCCGTTGTTGGAAATACGGGCGGTAAGAACTGACTGGATTACGGTTCCACATAATGTAATTGGCGGCTGCGGGTGGAACGATATAGTGCCAGAGCGTAGTCATCAATTATGCCTGGGCAGAAAACAGGTCTTTAAAACAAGCGGTTAAACTCGCTTCATTCTGAACTTGTAGATTCCGCAAGTCCAGAACCAAGCCTGTCCCCGCAATACCCGATACCGACACTCCCGAAGCCCTGGCTCCGGGAGTGTTCGTGTTTTTGGCTCCCTGACCGTGCGAGGCGGCGAAATCCAATAGCGTGCCCAGTTCGCCATGCAGCGTGGCGTGTATCTCGCCCCGACCCTTGCCGGGATGAAGCACGATCTTCTCGATCAGCGCGCGGATGGCCTCTGAGGCTTCCTGCCGGTCCTCGGGATGGTTCAGCGTCTCGGCCAGCCGCTCGACCTTGTGCTTGAAGATGCCTGCGACATTGGGATGAATGTCCGGTACGTCCTGGGGCTGGGCGACGAGCAGGGCGACCAGTTCATCCTCACGGGCCTCCATTTCGCGCATCCGCTCGACCATGCCACGTGTGTAACCGCCATCCTCGATGACCTGGAGCATCTGTTTCAGCCCCTTGCGCAGCCTGGTCAGTTCCGTCTGCCAGCCGGCTGTGCTGGCGCGGCGCTCATGGTTGGTGCGATTGGTTTCCTCCACATAGGCGCGCATGGCCTCCGCCGCCGCTTCCGGCGTCATCAGACGGTCCTTGAGACCCGACAGCACCCGGTCTTCCAGTTCCGGGCGGCGGATCGTGGTCCTGTTGGTGCAGGAGCGGTTGTCCATGTGGGTGGAGCATGCGAAGCGGTCGCCGCCCCGGATCGAGCAGGGGCCGCCGCACACGCCACAGAACACCAGACCCGAGAGCAGGGATTTCGGGCGGCGCTGGCCATTCAGCTTGTTGATCGAGGCGCGGATACCCGCGCTGATGTTCACGCTCTTCTCCGCGATCAACGCCTGCCGGTCGCGTACCGCCTGCCAGAGATCATCGTCCATGATCCGTAGATTCGGAACTTCGGTGACGATCCACTCCGATTGTGGATTCAGTCGGGACACACGCTTGCCCGTCTGCGGGTCTTTCAGATAGCGCAGGCGGTTCCAGACCAGCCGTCCGATGTAAAGTTCGTTGTTTACAATACCGGTGCCACGCAGGGCATTGCCCCGCAGGGTGGTGTTGTTCCATTTGCCGCCCGTGGGGCTGAGGATACCTTCGTCGTTCAGACGGCTGGCGATGGAAAGCGCGCTGCGCCCGGAAGCGAATTCCCGGAAGATGCGGCGGACGATTTCCGCCTGTGCGTCGTCGATCTCGCGGTCGCCCCGGATCAGTTCGCCCCGTCCGTCCATCTGATGCACGACGCGATAGCCGTAGCAGATCCCGCCGCCGGATTTGCCCGCCTCGACCCGGCCACGCAGGCCGCGATGGGTCTTCATCGCCAAGTCCTTGAGGAACAGGGCGTTCATGGTGCCTTTGAGGCCGACGTGAAGCTCACTGATCTCACCTTCCGCCAGGGTGACGATGGTCACCCCCGCGAATTGCAGGCGCTTGAACAGGGTGGCGACGTCGGCCTGGTCGCGGGACACGCGGTCCAGCGCCTCGGCCAGCACGACATCGAACTGCCCGGCCTGAGCATCGCGGAGCAGGGTCTGGATGCCGGGACGCAGGATCATGCTGGCCCCGGAGATGGCCGCGTCGCGGTAGTACTCCACCACCCGCCAGCCCTCGCGCGTGGCGCGCTCTTCACAGAGACGGAACTGGTCCTCGATCGAGGCCGCCCGCTGGTTGTCCGAGGAATAGCGGGCATAGAGCGCGACACGGGTCATGACCTTACTTCCTTATCCTTGCCAGTTTTCCACAGCCAGCGACGCACGGCAGCACTTTTCTTCTGTCGGGCGAGGGCGACAAACTCCGCCTTAATCTGGCTGAACAGGCCCGGCGGAATAAAACCGTAGGCGAAAACACCCGCCTTGCCGGGGACCGGCGATACACCGCCGCTCGGCCATTCATCGACGTTGTGCTCCGAGACAATCACCCAGCTTGGCACGTCATCCAGTCCGATCGCTGCCTTGACCTTCGGTGGTATCTCGATCCCGACCGTATCGCCGGAAGGCGGCGTGTGGGTGATGGGCAGAAACACGACATAGCGGGGCCGCAGCATACTGTCGCTGGCCGCGACGAGGCAGGCGGGACGATCCTTGCCTTGGTCCTGTCCCCGCGTGGCCTCATGCGTCCACAGATAGTCGTAACGGACCACGAGGCCGGGTTTGGGTTCGGGAAACGACACGGACGGCCCTTATTTCAGCAACTCGTCGAGATGCGCGTGTTCGGGGTCCATGTCGGCGCGCTCCACGGCGGCCAGCACCACGTTGGACACGTCCTCCGTCCGGTGGCTTCGCTGGGCCGCCGCGCGGAGCCAGTCATAATGATCTGCGGACAACAGCACATATTCGCGGCGGCCATGGCGGGTGATCTCGACCGGCTCGCGCTGGGCCTGATGTTGGAATTCGCCGAATTTGCGCTGGAATTCGAGGGCGCCGACGGTAGGCATGAGCGGGGTATCCTATTGGTGGAATGGCAATGCCCAAATTATACGTATAATACCTCTTTCTCAAGGATAATCTCACTCCTCCCGCTCCGGCCTGGCTTTGCTGGCGGGATCGTTGTCATTGGCGATCTGGTCCAACCGCCGCTCGAATTCCTCGCGGGCGATCTGTCGCCCCAGCAGGCGCGCCAGGACGAGGATCAGTGCGTCCGTTCGCGCCTTCATGGCCGGATTGGGAGGAATGGATTGGATATTGCTGCCGGGTTCGTTATCGTTGACCGGAGAATTCGGTCCGGCGTTCGATATGCGGTTTTCGTCCGTCATCGTCCTGCCCTTTCCGTCTGGAGAGGACAGCAGCATCACGCGCTAAGAAACGCCGTGCAACCGGAAAAATATAGCTACTTCAATGGGTTGTCGGTGTGTGTCGGTTGCTGCGTACTGGGGCGTAGTCAGGCGTACATGTGGCGGCGTTTTGTTCGCAAAATGAGAAATCACAAATTGGTGAATGGTTGGTTTGAAGTTACGACTCGCTGACTGGGTGACGACGGCGCCTTCCGCCTTCGCTTCTGCCATTCATCGACCCGTCGAACTCTCCCGGTAGCGGGCCATTTTCCGGTTTTTCTTGACGCAAAGCGCCTCAGCGGCCAGCGGTGAGGACATGGATACGATCAGCCTCCTTGCCCTGCTGCTGAGCCTCTCGGCAGGCTTCAGCATTCTTAATCACCATACGTTCCGCGTTCCGGTCACGATTGGTGTGCTTGTCTTCTCGTTGCTGACATCGCTTCTGGTGATGGTCCTGAATCCGCTGATTCCGGCCTATGATCTTCAGGCCCTTCCGCGATCTGTACTCGGCGCCATCAATCTGCCTGCGGCACTTCTGAATGGCGCGCTGTCGCTGCTGCTTTTTGCCGGCGCCATGCAGGTCAATGTCGGGCATCTGCGCGCAAAGCTTGCCTCCGTCACCGCCCTCTCTGTCCTGGGGACCGTGCTGGCCGTCGCCTTTCTGGCGATCGCGGCATGGTCTGTCTTCCCGCTGCTAGGCCATACCGTTCCCTTCGCATGGTGCATCGTGCTGGGTGCCATCCTCGCGCCCACCGACCCGGTTTCGGTCGTGGGAATGCTGAAACGTCTGGGACTACCGGGACCGCTTCAGGCTGTTTTTGCGGGAGAAAGCCTGTTCAATGATGGCGTGGGCGTTGTCATTTTCGGTGTAACGATCGGATTGGCGACCGGAGACAGTCAGGGAGTGGCCGCGTCCGGAATTGCCCTGAGCTTCTGCCGCGAGGCGCTCGGTGGCGGTTTTCTCGGAGCGCTCACGGGATGGATCGCGCTCCGTGTGCTCAAGGCGCAGCGGGATCCGCATATTGATCTGCTGACGTCGCTGGCACTTGCGACCGGGACCTTCAGCATAGCTAACCAGCTTAGCATGTCAGGCGCGATCGCTGTCGTCGTGGCTGGTCTTTGTTTCGGAACACGTTACAGCCACTCCATTTTCGATGAAGCGTCGCGCAAGGAACTCGACGTCGCATGGTCACTCATTGACGAGGTCCTGAACGTCCTGCTGTTCATGCTGATCGGCTTTGAAATCCTTGAGATCACGCCGCATCTGTTTACGGTTCTGGCGACACTTGCCGTAATCCCCCTGTCCATTGCCGTGCGGGCTTTGAGCGTGCTGTTCTCGACCCTTCCGGTCCATCTTCGTCAATGGGAACGGGGCCGCGTTCTCGGCGTCCTGACCTGGGGCGGGCTGCGAGGTGGTATTTCGGTCTCACTGGCGCTTGGTCTACCGCCCGGAGAACTGCGTGATCTGTTGCTGCCCGTCTGTTACGGTGTGGTGGTGTTCACCATCATCGTGCAGGGATTGACCATGGAACGGGTCGCCCGCCGGCTTTATCCGGCATCTCCATCTCAACCTCAATAACGGGTTCCTCCATTCTTCCATCGGCATTCGTGTCGTCTGATGAGCCGACCGTGAAGAGGAAACAGACGTGATGCCCGACGATCCGTCCGTCCTGATCACGACGGTTGAACTGACGTGGATCGAGAAGCAGGTGGAACGCTGGCTGCGCTTCGGGCGGCCGGTCGCGGACACGATCCTCGACCGTCAGCGGCGCATGCTAAGCTTCGCGCCCGGCAGTGTGTTCGCCTTCGTCCGCTGGGCCGCCAACGAGTATGGCACGGTTGAATCGCACATCGACATCGTGCGCACGGTCGGCTCCGGCGAAGACTACCAGACTGTCCCATGCGTGCGGCCGGGCGGCGAGGTGTTGCTGCACCAGACTTCATGGCCGCGCGTCCAGCGTGTACTGGGAGCGATCGACGCGATCGAGGCGCTGGACATCGACCCGACAGAGGTCAGTCCCGATTACTGGCGTCACCTGCACCATCGGCTGGAGGCACGGCAGCAGCCCGATCCCTATACCAAAGCACGGCATCGGGCATGGCTGCGTCGTCGCGCGTTGCATTGAGTGTGCTTCCCGCGTCTAGCTTACCGACGTTTGCCCGTGCCTTTCCCTTCTCTTTCCGGTCAGCTTTTCCATCCTCCTGTCGCGTTCGTTTTGTGCCGGGACAACGCGGCGCTTCGCGCCGCGAGCGGAAGGCGTCGGCTGTGCCGCCGCGTCTATTTCGGTCGCCTTTGGCGCTCCTTCGAACACCCATTCGACGAACGATCCGACGTTCAGTGACACGCGTTTTCCCGCATCCGGAACACCATACGCAGGGGGTGGATGGCCCGTCTGGATGCACAACGAGCGCAGGTTGACCGATTGGTCATCGTCACCGTGAGCGTCATCACTTTGACAGTTCCCGATGATGTTCGGATGTCGCTTCCGATCACGTCCGACGCATGACTTTGACGTGTTCACGGCATGTCATAAGACGCACCGAAAACAGGTCGCGGCGCAGCGTGTCGTCATCCTGTTCGCGTGGTGTCGGGAGGCAATCTGTGGCAGGTTTTGCCAGTCCCCTGGTCAGGCTGGAAGTGGCCATCAGATTCGGAAAAGTGGAATTCAGGGGCCGAAAAGAGGAAAAAACGTGAGGGCAAGATTAAAGGACGTGGCACTCCTGCCAGTCCCGACCTGCGGTTTTCTCTGTCTGCACATGGGGTTAGGGAAAGTTTGAGTGGCACTCTGGATTTCCGTCGCCTGAGCCGTCATTTTTCAGGAGTGCGGGTTTCCCGCCGTTTCTGACGGCACTGTTCCCCGAAAAGCCCGGTTTTGGCGAGGTCTGGCCATGGCGCAGGATGACGACACCGCGTTCCGTCCCAGAGTTGGACGCATCCCCTCGAAGAGCGGTGCGACGCGCGGTCGCACGGACTTTCTGGCGGGCATCCGGACACAGGTTCGTCGGCAATCTCTGTCCCCCGGAAAGAGGGGCGGCAGCGGGTCAGGCGGCGGCAGTGGCCGCCGTTCATCTGTTGGGTCGGGTGCGCCCTCGCGTGCGGGGAGCGCGTCGCGTTCCGGTTCCACCCGTGGGGTGGGTCGCGGGCGGGGCGCGTCCTTCGTCCGTGCACGCGGGATCACCGGCTGGCGGCATCAGGTGTCCGGTGCCCGGCGTGTGACCGTGAAGGCGCGTGTGGTGCGTCAGGCCGGGAAGGGAGGCGGAGCCGCCGCCCACCTGCGCTACATTCAGCGTGACGGCACGTCCCGCGACGGCGAGCGTGGCGTGCTGTATGGCGCGGAGACCGACCGCGCCGACGCGAGAGCCTTCCTCGAACGCGGGGCGGAGGACCGGCATCAGTTCCGCTTCATCGTCTCACCGGAGGACGCCGACCGGATGGAGGATCTGACGGATTTCACGCGCGACCTGATGACGCGGATGCAAGCCGATCTCGGCACACGGCTGGACTGGGTGGCCGTGAACCATTTCAACACCGCGCATCCCCATGTCCATGTCGTGATCAACGGACGCGACGACCAGGGCAAGGATCTCGTCATCGATGGCGGCTATATCACCCATGGCCTTCGCGAACGTGCCTCCGAAGTCGTGACACTGGATCTCGGTCCCGTGTCCGAGATCGAACAGCGCCAAAAGCTGGAAACCGGGATCGACCGCGACCGCTTCACCCGCATCGACCGTGCCCTGCTGGATCAGATGAAGGACGGTACCCTCGACATGCGCCCAGGTAGCGAAACGCCGACCTCCGATCTGGTGGACCGACGGCTGCGCCTGTCACGCCTCGCGAAGCTGGAACGCATGGGACTGGCCAGTCCGACGGAACCGGGCAGATGGACGCTCGATGACCGGCTGGAAGAACGCCTGCGGAACCTGGGCGAGCGCGACGACATCACGAAGCAGATGCACCGCGCCCTGAAAGCGCGCGACAAGGGAACAGCGCCGACACGCGATTCGTCGCATTTCCGTTTCCATGGCGAGGTTCCGGAAAAACCGGTCATCGGGCAATTGGTGGACCGCCACCTGACCGACGAACTCGGGGAGAAACTGTCGCTGGTGGTCGATGGTATTGATGGGAGGGTGCATCACCTGCGCGGCTTCGATCCCGCCCAGATGGAGGACATCCCGAGGAATGCGATCGTGGAAATCGCCGCAGTCCCGGTTCCCGACAGACCACGTCCGTCCGACCGGACGATCCTCGCCCATACCGAGGATGGGATCTATCGCCCTTACACTCATCTGGAGCGGATGCAACTCGACCGCTGGAGCCTCAAAGGCACACCTGAAGACCTGATCAAGGGGTATGTCCGCCGTCTGGAAGCTCTGCGGCGGGCTGGGATCGTGGAGCGGCTGGAGGCCGACCGCTGGCGCATCCCGGAGGATTTCCAGCAAAAGACCCTCGCCTATGACGCCGCGCGTGCGCCGAAGGCGACGGTGCGGCTGATGTCGGCCTTCGATCTGGAAGCGCAGATCGGCTCCGATGGCGCGACCTGGCTCGACCGGCGTCTGGTGGCTGGAGCCGGTCGTGAGGGCGACCGGGTGGAGGCCGGGTTCGGAGGCGAAGTCGGCGACGCTCTGGCCCGACGGCAACAGGCGCTGCTCGACCGTGGCGATGCCAGCCTCACCCCGGAGGGCATGGTCCGCTATCGCAGGAACCTGCTGGCGACGCTGGAAGGGCGGGAGGTGGAACGGGTCGGACAGGTGATGGCCGAAAAGCGGGGGAAGCTGTGGCGTCCGCTTGATCGCTTCGAGACCATCCAGGGCACGCTGAAAGGTCCGGTCGATCTGGCCAGCGGGCGGTTTGCGGTGGTGGAAAGCGGACATGAATTCTCGCTGGTGCCCTGGCGGCCGGAGATCGGGAAACAGCGCCAGAAGGAGATGACGATCTCCATGGACGAGCATGGTGGCATCTCGTGGGAACTGGGCCGGGGCAGGGGGCTTGGCCTGTAGCGGGAGAGTTCCACGAGTCGTTCCGGAATATAGACAAAAACCGACAGGAGCCGCCAATTTTACGCCTGGCTACGCCCCGGTACGATGCCGATTGAACAAGGGCTTGCGTCAGGGAATTTTCAGCTCAATCTGTCATCAAACCTCCAGACCAGTGGAACGGCGATGACCAGACGGCAGCGGATGAACGTGTATTTCGAGCCGGGCCTGCTGAAGCAGGTCGAGGCGCTGGCCGCGCGCCGGAAAGTGTCGAAATCGGCGGTGATCGAGGCGGCGGTGCTGTCGCTGGTGTCCGGCGAGGACGATGAACGTCGGGATGCCGCGCTGTCCAAGCGTCTGGACCGGCTCGGGCGGCGGATCGACGATGTGGATGAGGCCGTCGCTGTGCTGGGCGAGGCATTCGCGCTCTATACTCATGCCTGGATGATGCGCCAGCTTCCCATCCCGGCGAATGAGAACGAGGCCGCGAAGGATCGGGGCGCGGTGATGTATGCCCGGTTCAATGAGGTGCTGGTCCGGCGGCTGGCGAAGGGACAGCGGTTCCTCAATGAGCGGGTAAGGGATGTCGCAGGGCGGAAGGAACCGGACACCGGGACATAGAGCAGCTATTACTCGATACCCTCGCACCAGCTTTGAGATGTGAACCTGCTGCATGTCGAACCGCAAATGGGGGTTGTGCCCCAGTCGCCCGATATCTCGGAGGCTATCAGTCGATGGTTACTGACCTAGTCGGGAGGCGAGGAAATTAGATGTGAAAAATCCGGCCTATTCCGGCCGTGATGATCATCGCTACGATTCCCCAGAAGGTCACCCGCAGCGCGGGTTTCAAAGGAGCAGCTCCGCCGGCAATGGCGCCGATGGCGCCCAGTACGGCCAGCATGATAACGGAGACGATGGACACGCCCCCGGCCACGTATGATGGCGGGGTAAGAACGGCTGTCACTACGGGGAATACCGCTCCGCAGGAAAACGCTGCAGCGGAGGCGAAGGCCGCCTGAACAGGCCTGGCCGCCGTTGCTTCGGACAGGCCAAGCTCGTCGCGGGCATGCGCACCGAGCGCATCATGTTTCATCAGTTCGACTGCCACTTGTCGGGCTAGTGTCGCGTCGAGACCTCTTTGCTGGTAAATTCCGGCCAGTTCCTTCACCTCGCCGTCCCAGTCATGGGCGAGTTCGTTCTTCTCGCGTGCAAGGTCGGCGCGTTCGGAATCCGCCTGTGAACTGACCGAGACATATTCTCCAGCCGCCATGGACAGGGCACCGGCGACCAGCGCCGAAAGGCCGGCGATGAGGATGTTTCCCTGCGAGGCATGGGCACTGGCGACGCCGACGATGAGGCTACCCGTGGATAATGTGCCGTCATTGGCGCCGAGCACAGCCGCGCGCAGCCATCCGAGTTTCTCGGTGGCGTGGCGTTCCGTATGTGAGCGAAGTCGGGACATGGGGGCATCCATCGAAGGAGAACGTCTATACTTGAGTATGATCGAAATCCTCTCGGGGCAATCGGTATTTTCTTCGAACAATGCAAGTGAATATCATTGGCTTTTTTTCATATTTTTTATGCGTTGTCGTTCAGGCTGCAGTCAGGTAGTTCGCCTATAATTCAGTTTTCTAATTGCTACGGTAAGAGAAAAACGTATGAAACAGGCGAGTGCGCCGGACCAGACGCAACAGTTTCGTCACTATGACGCTCTCACGGTGTTTCTGCACTGGGCGACGGCCTTGCTGGTCCTGTTCCAATTCGCGCTCGGCGAGACATGGGGCCTTCCCACCAAGCCCGTTCACCACCTCATGGTGGTCGCGCATCTGACGGCGGGGATTGTCCTGTCCGTGGTTGTTTTTGTGCGTCTTTATTGGCGTTTGACGGGCGGACGTCGGCTTGCGTTCCTGCTCTCTCTGCTGGATCGTCTTTGCGCAGTCGCCATGGAAAGCGCGCTCTATGGCCTGTTGGTGACGGAAGCCGGCCTCGGCTTCGCCTGGCGGTGGGGGGCGGGACAAAGCATGAGTTTTTTCGGTTTTCTGATCCCGCCTCCCTTCACCAGGTTTTCGTCTGGAACCCTGACCTGGGTCGAAAACCTGCATTCCTGGAATGCATGGCTCATCATTGCCTTGGCGGTAGGTCATGCCGGCGCGGCGCTGTTCCATCAGTTCATTCTGAAGGATGGCGTGCTGTCACGGATGCTGCCGGAGCGATCGGTGAATCCATGATCAGAGGGGCCGATGCGCATTTTTTCAGTCGTCGTATCGCATATCATCTCACCTATTCCTGAATGAAGAACGCATGAAGCGCCGCCACTTTCGTCGCATCGACAAGCTGCTCTGGCTTTCCCTTGTCTCGATAATCGTCCTCGTCGCCGTTGGAGGTCCGGAGAGTGCCGAAGCGCAAGGCGTGCATCGTGAACAGAATGGGGATCTGGCTGTCGATGCCGCATCTCCGCTGATATCGCGTCTGCGGGTAGATACAGTCACCGTTCGGGCGCGCCCGCATGATATCGACGCACCAGGCGAAATCACGGCGGAGCCCTCGCGTAGTATCAACCTGTTGCCGCCGCTGACGGGACGGATCGCGCGGCTGGATGTCGTCCCCGGCGCACATGTCCGGGCGGGACAGGTGCTGGCCGTCATCATGTCCGGCGACATGGCGCAGGCCAGTGCGGACGAGGACAAGGCGCGCTCTGCTCTGATGCAGGCCCGTGCGCAATATGACCGATCGCAGCATGTCGTCGGCGCGGGCGGCGGCGCTATGAAGGATCTGCAGGCCGCACGGGCCGCGTATGAACAGGCCCGGTCCGAACTGGAACGGGCCAGCGCGCGCCTGGCGGCCCTGGGCCGTGACGCGCCGGTGAAGGACGGTGCTCGTGAGGGGGGGGGGGCGGATGGCGCTCACCGCGCCGATCGACGGCGTAATCGACACGGTGTCGGTCGCGGCGGGTATGAACGTCACCGATCCCACTGCAGTCATGATGACCCTGGTGGATACGCGTGAATTATGGGTCGTTGCCGATCTGGCCGAAAATCAGGCCATGCTGGTCCGGGCCGGCATGGCCGTGCACGCAACGGTGCCGGTGCTTCCCGATTTGCGCCTGGCTGGCATCATCGATGGGCTGCGTCCATCCTTGCAGCCCGAAACAAGGCGGCGCAGCGCCTATTTCACGATCACCAACCCGGATGGCATGCTGACGCCGCATCTTTATACCCATGTCGCAATCGCTGTTCCCCGACCGCCGGACATCACGGTCCCGCAGACAGCGATCCTGATGAACAACGACGCGACCACTGTGTTCGTCGAGGTGCGGCCTCACGTTTTTCGTCGTCGGACAGTTGATGTGGTGCTCGATGACGGGACTGACTGCCGGGTAATTAGCGGTCTTGCTGCCGGTGATCGGATCGTGACCCAGGGTGCGGTGTTGCTGAACGATGATTGACCGGCTGATCGCGCTCTGCCTGCGGCAAAGGCGTATCGTCTTTGCTGTCATGGCTATCCTTGCGTGTTTTGGCGCGCTGGCTTGGCGAGACATCGCCGTCGAGGCGTATCCAGACCTTGGTGCGATCACTGTCGTGGTCACGACCCAGGTGTCCGGTCTGGCGGCGGCCGAGGTCGAGCAACAGATTACGACACCGCTGGAACGCCAACTGGCGACCGTGCCCGGCCTGGTGGATAGCCGCTCCAGCAGCACGTTCGGTCTCTCCCTGATTACGCTGATCTTTCGTGATGGGACGGACGTCTATTTCGCGCGGCAGCGCGTGACCGAGCAGATCGCGCAGACTAACCTGCCGACAGGGGTGACGCCGATGCTCGGCCCGGTCACGGGGCCGGCCGGCGAGATCTATCGCTACACGCTGCAATCGGACAGCCTGAACCTGATGCAGTTGTCCGATATCCAGAACTGGGTCGTCATCCCGGCGTTGATGCAGATTCCCGGTGTGGCCTCGGTCAGCAACTTCGGCGGCTTTACCAAGGAATATCAGCTCCTACTCGATCCCGACGCGCTGAACCGGTACAATATCGGGATCAACGATGTCCTGAACGCCCTGAAGAACAACAATGTCAATGTCGGCGGCGACCGCGTCACGCGGGGCGATCAGTCCTATATCGTGCGCGGTATCGACATGGTCCACACCCTGGACGATATGGGCGATATCGGCGTGACGCAGCATAATGGCAGCCCGGTTTCCATCCGCGATCTGGGCCAGATGCAGTTCGGGCATCAGGTTCGCCAGGGCATTCTGGGCATGGACGGCAATTCAGACACGCTGGAAGGCATCGTTGCGACCCTGACCGGACAGAACCCGTCGGAGGTTCTGGCGGCGCTCCATACGCGGGTCGATCGGCTCAACCAGCGGCTCGCGCGGCAGGGGGCGCGGATCGTGCCCTATATCGACCGCGACAATCTGGTCCATGCTACCACCGACAAGGTCGCCCATACGGTGCTGGAAGGCATGGGGCTGGTCTTCGTCGTTCTGGTACTGTTCCTGGGGAGCCCGCGCAGCGCGATTGTCGCCGCCGTCACCATCCCGCTGTCGCTGGCGACGCTGTTCGTGCTGATGACGGCACTGCATATGCCGGCCAACCTGTTTTCGCTGGGCGCGATCGATTTCGGCGTGATCGTGGACGGTGCAATCGTGGTGGCCGAAGCCGTGCTGCGCCTGCGCGAGGAACATCCGGACAGGGTCCTGGCTCCGGGCGATGTCCTGGAAATCATGGACACCCTGGCGCGGGCGATCTTCTTTGCCACGCTGATCATCATCATCGCCTACGGCCCCCTGTTCGCCTTCGAGGGCGCGTCGGGCAAGCTGTTCCGCCCCATGGCCTTCACCGTCAGTTTCGCGCTGCTGGGGGCGCTGCTCTGCGCGATGACGCTGACGCCCTCGCTGGCGTTTCTGGCGCTGCGCAAGCCGCACCGCCTGTTCCGCAACCGTCCGCTGGAATGGTTGCATCATGCCTATCACCGGCTGCTGGCATACAGCCTGGACCGACCGCTGATGGCGTATGCCGGCGGACTCATCGCGTTCGGCCTGACGATCTGGCTCGGGGCCTCGGCGGGGCGGGAGTTCCTGCCCGATCTCGATGAGGGCGCGCTATGGATTCAGGTGCAGTTGCCCTCGGGCCTGTCGCTTGAGCGCGCGGGCGCGATGGCGGACGAGATCCGCGCCGCGATCCGCTCGTTCCCCGAGACCAGCTTTGCCGTCACCCAGCTTGGCCGCAGTGATTCCGGAACCGATCCCTGGACCCCTTCCCACATCGAGGTGCCGGTTGGCCTGCGTCCTTATGCCCAATGGCCGCATGGCGAGACCAAGGCCCAATTCGTCGTCCGCCTGCGCGCGCGTTTGGCCGCGATCCCCGGCATCAGCTTCGGCATCAGCCAGCCGATCGCCGACAATATGAATGACCTGGTCGGCGGTGCCCATTCGCCGCTGGTCCTGCGCATCTACGGTGACGATTTTCACGAACTGCGCCGGATCGGCACTCAGGTTGTTGATATCATGCGTCAGGTTCCGGGCACCGCCGCAGCCTCGATCTTCCAGGAACCGCCATCGCCGGAACTCGACGTGGAGGTGGACCGCAAGGAAGCCGCCCGCTACGGCCTGGCCGGTGCGGACATCCTGGCCATGGTGCAGAACATGATCGGCGACGGACCTGTTTCGTCGGTCTATGTTGCCGACCGGGTCTATAACATGACCGTTCATATCCCGCGTGCAATCAACAGCAACCTCGATATCATCCGCCAGTTGCCGTTGAGCACCGCGTCGGGTGCGCGCGTGCCGCTGGGCGTCGTCGCCCGTGTGTCCGTGCGTACTGGCGAGGGTACCATCGCGCACGAACGCAACCAGCGTCAGATCACGATCCGGCTCGATAACGGACAGCGGCCTCTGTCGCAATATCTGGCCGATGCCCAAAGCCGCATCGCGGCGCAGGTGCATTACGATCCATCCGCCTACAGCCTGGAATGGGCCGGAACGTTCGAGCAGGCGCAGCGCGCCCAGGCGCGCCTGACCGTGGCGCTGGCGGTGATGTTCGCGGTCATGCTCGTGCTGCTGTTCTGCCAGTTCGGTCGGTTGCGCCAGGCGGCGCTGGTCCTGGCCGTGGTGCCGATGGCGACTCTGGGCGGGCTGATCGCGCTCCATGCGCGGGGCGAGACCCTGAACATTGCCACCGCCGTTGGCTTTATCGCCCTGTTCGGCGTCGCGATCCAGAACGGCATCATCATGGTGTCGAATTTCAATCGGCTCCGGGCCGAGGGTGAACCCCTGCGTGTGGCCGTCCTGGATGGCGCGGGGCAGCGCTTCCGGCCGGTGCTGATGACGGCGACGGTGGCCAGCGTCGGTATGCTGCCCGCAGCGCTGGCGACGGGGATCGGTACCGACGTCCAGCGAGGGCTGGCCACTGTGGTGGTGGGAGGGCTGGGCATCGCAACCATCCTGACCCTGTTCATCCTGCCCACCTATTATTTCGAACTGGAGTCCCGGATGGAGAGACGCCGGGCGCTCCCGGCTGGTTCGGGAAGTGGATCATGAGGCTGTTCCTGTTGATCCCACGCCGCACCGCTACGGCGGTCGTGCTGGCGGCCCTTACAGGCTGTACCGTCGGTCCCGACTATCATCGCCCGGCATTGTCCGTGGACAATGCCTATACGCCTGATGGCACGATGCCAGCCCCGACCGCTGGGGCCATGCAATCCTTCCGGCCGGGACAGGATATCCCGGCGCAGTGGTGGGACTTGTTTCACTGTCCGGCGCTGAACGGGCTGGTGACGCACGCGATCGCCCATAGTCCCAACCTGGCCTCCGCGCATCAGGCCCTTCTGGCGGCACAGGAGGGCGTCGCGGCGCAGAAGGGCGCGCTATGGCCCAACATCAGCGGATTCTTCAATCCGACGCGTAACAAGATCTCGCAGGGCATGGGCGTTCAGGGCTTCAACAGTTACCTGTATAACCTGCATACATTGCAACTGAATATTTCCTACATGCCGGATGTATGGGGCGGCATCCGCAGGCAGATCGAGGCCAGCGACGCGCAAAGCGCTCTGGCGCGCTTCCAGTTGGAAGCGGCCTATCTGTCGCTGACCAGCAACCTGGTGGCTGCGGCCATCCAGTACGCCGCGATCCGGGGGCAGATCGAGGCGACGGAAGGGACCATCGCCTCAGCCCGCGCGATCCTTGCCATCAATGAACAGCAGGCGCGCTTCGGCGATCTGGGCGAACGCGACGTGACGCCGCAGCGCCTGCTGCTGGCCCAGGCAGAACAGGCGCTGCCGCCGCTGCGTCAGCAACTGGCTGTCCAGCACGATCTGATCGCGGCTCTTGCCGGGGATGGGCCGGATGTATCGGTGCCCGATTTCCGCCTGGCCGACTTCCATCTGCCGACCGACCTGCCGGTTTCCCTGCCGCTGCAATTGATTGACCAGCGCCCGGATATCCGCGCCGCCGAGGAAACGGTCCACGTCGCGAGCGCGCAGATCGGGGTCGCCGTCGCCGCCCGCCTGCCGGACCTCAACCTGGTTGCGACGCCCGGACTGGCGGTCAACCGCTTCAGCCAGTTTGCGACCCCCGGCTATGGTACCTGGACCCTGGCGGCCATGATCACGCAGCCGCTGTTCGACGGCTTTACGCTACTGCACCAGGAACGTGGCGCGCGTGCGACATACCAGAAGGCGGCGGAGGATTATCGCAGCACCATTGTCCTGGCGGTGCAGAATGTCTCGGACGCGCTCCATGCGATCCACAACGACGCGGATACGCTTGTCGCAAGCGTGAAGGCTGAGGATCAGGCGCGGCAGGCGCTGAATTTTGCGCGGACAGGGCAGCGATACGGGGATGAAAGCACATTGCTTGTCTTGATGGCCGAGCAGGGGGAAACGCAGGCGCGCATGACCATGGTTCAGGCCCAATCGGCCCGGTTGTCCGATACAGTGGGACTTTTCCAGGCCCTCGGTGGGGGATGGTGGAACAGAAAGCCAGCCACCCCCTGACGGCGGTGGTCGATCAAGGCGGCGGCTATCGTCGATACCTCCGCCCGGCGAGCCGCATTCACCGCTACCCCGATCATGATCGCCAGCAGATGCGCTAACGAATTGATGCAGGCGTTGCGGGTGCGGTTTCGTTTATGGTGGTAAGGTCATCATTAATTCGACGCCGAATGTGGCGTCAGTTAATGGAAATTTCTAAATGTCGTCCAAGTATGGAATGCAGATATTCTGCAGAATCAATCGAAAATAGAACCAATTTATTAATCTGTCGGTTAAAAATATACACTGGAATATTTTAAATAACCAATCCTGTTCGAAGAATTATGTATCATGCCCGCAATTTCCTTCATCTTCTGGGTCATATAAACATAACATGCGACATCAGGAAATCGGGGCATGATTACCAATTAAGAGCGTTCCACCGTTTCTCAGGGCTTGTCGGTAGGCGACGCCTTAACCTTCTTATTATGACCCTTTTTCGCCTTGTGCACCTTTTCCTTCGGGGCATCGGCCGGCTTGCCGGCACTAGAAGGAACATCGGCCGTTGCGTTTGGTGTCGGACCGCTCTGAGCCATCGCGGCCGGAACAATGGACGCAAAGGTCAAGGTCATAACCAGAGTCCCTATGAGGAACCGTGACGTCATTTGGATTCTCCTTGGATAAGCCGAGTGTGGCAGAAAATCGATCGCAAATCTAACACTCTCGTTACACGAATCTGCCCGGAACACATGTTCCAATTGTCATGTTATACGAGGAACCTGACCTCATCCTGAACGATTGCCAAATTTCCTGATTGTAACTCAGGGTATGAGGTCAGGCGGCAATTCTGTATCCTCTCGTAAAATGAACGAATGGGGCTTGGCTGCTCCGCCCGCCGTAACGAATAACTGTCTGCATGCGGAGTGCCTCAGTTGGTCGTGCTGACACTCCATGTGGCGCTAATGACGTCGGGACTTTGGGCAATGTGCTCGCTCACGGTATCCAGTTCTTTCAGGTCGGCGGATGTGGGCACGAGCAGTGCCGCCAGTTCGACATAATCATCCCCCTCGGACAAGGTTTCGATGTCCTGTATGGGGTAATGATGATGCTCCAGTTCATCGGCCAGGAGGTCGCGTGCAGCGGACACATGTTCCGGACGGCAGACCACATGCATCCGATACAAGGCTTCCGTCGTATCAGGTCTCAGCGGGCGGCGATCAACGAATGCAACGAGCGGACGCAACAGGGTGTTGCCTGCGAGAATAAACAGAGCGACCAGTGTCGCCTCGCTCGGCAGCCCCGTACCGGAGAATGCGCCGACAGCTGCTGTTGACCAGAGTGTCGCCGCGGTGTTCAGTCCCCGGACCTGGCCGCCATCCTTCATGATGACGCCAGCCCCCAGGAAGCCGATGCCTGACACGACATAGGCGATGACTCGGACCGATCCATCGGCACCACCCATGCGTATGCCGAGATCGACGAACGCGGCGGCCCCGACGGCCACGAGTACGTTCGTCCGCAAGCCGGCTGTCCGTTGGCGATACTGGCGCTCCAGGCCAATGATGGCCCCGAGCACAAAGGAAACCGATAGCGCGAGCGCGGTGTCCCAGAAGCCGTGCTCGGCGGTCATGGTGTGCCGGACGGGCCAGCGTGTGTATGCATTACGTGAAACATGGGGCTTCTCCGGGTTGCATAGGCATGCCCGAAGAACCAGACATCGAGAAACCGTCCGTTGATGGGCGATCTTTACCGGTGAATGGTTTTCCAGGCCTCAAGACAATTAGCCGAGGTGTAGTCGGCCGCCTCTGCCCATCTGCCATTTGTGTTTCTAGATCGAGGATTCATGTCAGTCCGTTGGCTTATGAAGCGGGCGATAGTGCTTTTGTAATACGGCGTCAAGTTCATTGGGCGCTCGCAAACGCCGGTTGTCGACATCAGAATCTGACCTGTCCCTATCTGATATAGTAACGTGTTTGTGTTTAAAAACACGCGTCCCCAACGCTGGTATTCAGGCTGTGGTCAGGTTCGGACAATATAAACGAAATCTATAAAATTGGATATGCAATTTCATGCGGACGAGAAAATGCATTCCAGTCCTCAAATTGAAAAAATTTCTACTGTTTCTTGAATCGTAGGTCATGTCAGGAGGCGTTCTCACTATGGATGGTGATATTAATTCTGAATACGCGAAGGAACAATATGCCTGTCAAAAAGAGGGGATAGGAGTGTCAGCCAAATTTATTGCTCAGATCGTTTCTCTGGCGAGTCTCGTTGCCGTTTATATCTACTTTTTTGTTGAATATGGCAGCAGATAGAGCTCGGAAGTTTTCGTGATGGTTTAAAAATAGAAATAGAGAATTGGCGGATATAACTTCATGTGTGACGAAGGTGCTATTTAGATATGTCCTCCATTTTCTTATCCATCCCGAGTTCGCAGGGTCGCGTCACCCATTCACGATGGATGCGGCCTGAAACAGCGCCGAGAGATGGAAGCTATTTTCTGGGACTGGTCGTTATGAACGATGGGATGAAGACAAGGGCTCGCCTTGTCGGGCGTTACTCGGGGCGGTATCGTTCCGCACCTTGGGATTTTTCCCCGCACAATATCTATAATGAAGGTTTGCTCGGTTGGGCTCCAATTCCTACAGTGGACGCGCCATTCGAGAAAATCGATAAAGCATGTGTGGTAGATAAAACCGCCACGGCTCGAACATCATGGTCGATGTTTGATGAGCGTCGGGGCCGGGAATAAAAGCTAGATGATGTAAGGAATTATGGAAATATATTGCATTTTCTGAAGTCCTGCGTCGATTGTCTCACTGCTCGCCTCCGGGAAAGATATTAAATTCTATTTATTATACATCGATGATTGTGGGTTATGTGCGGGTAATATTGGTAAGAGCGGAATTATGAGAAGAAATCAGAGATAAGGGGTATTTCGGTTATGTCCAGTCGAAAGGCTTTCCCTGTGCTGTTTCGATATTGGATAGATTCATAACATTATTCTGAATCACCTGCATTACGATCACGCGGCAATATTTATTGTTTCGATTCCGTTTAGTTCCATATCCTGCTGCGCGAAATCGAATTCGTGACCAGTTCAATGTTGTCAAACCGCATCCCACACGTGAGTGGTTGGAGGGAGGAAAGCGACGTCCACGCTGGTGTGGGCCTTATTTTTGCCGGGCGGGTAAATATCCTTAATGGATTTAAGGAGCAGGCTCCTTGCATCGAACATGCATTATGGGGGCGGTCAGACGCCCGGTCAGTAATAGTAAGCCTGAAAACTGACGGTTGGGTCGTTCTATCGAATGATACATATCACTATGAAAGAAATCTTCTCGACTACCCGCCGATCATGTGGCGGAACTGAAGAATGCCAGAACTGATTGCCAGGTCAGGACAGTCCTCACAGACCTGTGTAATTTTTCTGCACTGATTGAGCCGGGCTCGACGGATGCAATCGTTTGCATGGGCGATACGTTGACCCATCTGGACAAGCGGACCGACGTCTCAAAACTCTATCGTGATGCTTACGACGCTTTGGCGCCAGGCGGAGGCTTCGTTCTGACCTTTCGTGATCTTTCACAGGAACTGACCGAAGTGGATCGCTTTATTCCTGTCCGGGCTGACGATCACCGCATCATCACGTGTGTGCTCGAATATGAGCCGGAAAGCGTCATTGTAAACGATCTGGTTCATGTTCGCGATGAAGCTGGACGGACTTTTCAGGAAAGCAGTTATCGTAAATTGCGTCTTCCGCTGATGAAAGAGGAGGCTCTTCGGGGATGTAGCCGTAATGTTGGTAGGTCTCGACCATAACGGCATGGGTGGTAATCGCTTCTTCAACGGTCTGTTCGCGTTCGGCATCCTGAGCATAATTTCCGGCCACGACGGGGCAATGAATACCTGTTTGATAAAGGAGCGTCGCGCTGCGGCATCAAGATGGGATGGAACGGAAAGATTGCACAGGCGCAGATATCCGGTGACATCCGGAATGCCACGATCGGACAGGATATGTCCATTCTGTTGGGATTTAAGGCGATGATTGACAAAGTCTATCATACCTGCGCGCTTGGCCGTTCTGCAATGCTCGCGAACCACGCTCGTAGGGCGGCAGCTTCGTCCGGCAATTCCAGCTTCAGTCGGCTACGGGCAAAATCCAGGGTGACGAACGCTGTGATGTCGGCGATCGAGAAGGTGTCACCTGCGACATAAGGCACATTGTGCAGCCGGGCATCCAGATCGGCCATGAAGTCGGCCAGCCTCTGACGACCGCGCGCGGCAAGCTCGGGGATTTGCGCATAGCTGTGTGGCCCGACCAGAGCGCGCCCCGACAGTCCCGGCAGGCTGTTGCGCACGGCTTCCATCGCGGCAAGATAGCCGTCGATCTCCATACGCCGGTCCCACATGCCGATAATGGCGCGCTGTTCTGCCGTGTCACCCATCAGAGGGGGATCGGGATGCCGGTCTTCCAGATAGCGGCAGATGACAGGCACCTCGCTGATCGCGGTGCCGTCATCCAGTTCCAGAACGGGAACGGTACAGCCGGGGTTGAGGGCGCGGAACGTGGGCGCGAACTGCTCGCGCTTGGCAAGATTGACCGTAACGGTCGGTATCGTCAGCCCTTTCTCGGCGATGAAGAAGCGTACACGCCTTGGATTGGGGGCGATGGGATAATCATAAAGCTTCATGGCAATGCCGCCTGACGCTGTTGACAGGACGAAGTTTCCGTCTGTTTCCGAATGGTCGCCAGCATGCGACGGCGGATCAGGCTGCTAACCGGGCGGATCAGATACCAATAGGGCGTGAAGCGACGCGCGGCTCGCTCCGTGACACAAAGCACCCGGGTTTCCGTCACCAGACGATGGGTGTTCCTCGAACCCGGCTGGACGGTGAAGCCGAGGGTGAGCTTGCAGACGTCGTCATGGCGAGGGGCGAGAAAAGCGTCCGTCGAGGGAATGTCGCACAATCCGTAATCCGCCTGCCAGAACGTGCCGATGAGACCATAGACCAATGCCGTATCGCCTTGCCGTTCAAGCAGCGTGAAGTCGGTGAGGTCCAGATGCTGCCGCCGCGCGCGGCCGAACAGCCGGGTGGGCATTTCGCGCAGGCGGATGGCAGAGCGGACCAGCGGATCGTCGTCATTCCGCCATGTTGCCACCGCGTTCATGATGCGGCTGTCCGGAGCACAGATATCGATACTGTGTCGTTCACTGAAATTGAAGCGCGGCAGGAAATCGTCCAACGGGTTCATCGCTGCTTTCGTTCTCCGTCCGGCGAAACGGCCTCTATCTTCGAATCTGCCCGATCAATCGTATACCCGACGTCCCTCGCGCGGTCGTAGTGGTTGGCGTGACATTGGTGCTCGTTTCTTTTATAATTCAGAGCTCAAATCGATTTAGATGGCAACAGCTAATGAGTGTTGGTATCGGCCAGACCGTGCCCCCGCAACCATCTGAACTTGCGATGCCAACGCATCACGAACCCCAGTCCGGAAACGGGCTGGGGTTTTTGTTTGTCCACTGCCCGACGCCATTGTCAGAATGCCCGCGAGATCGCCCCGGACGTCGATTTGGAGGCCCTTGTCGGACGGGGTGAGGATGATGGCCTCGATCAGGGAGCGGATCACCTCGGCCGCCTCCTGGCGCTTCTCGTCCAGCTCCGAATGCAGCATATCGTGCAGGCGCGCGAGCTGTCGGTGGTAGAACTCCGCCATCTGGGGATGGAGCAGGGGTGGCGGCGCCTCGGCGGTCGCAAGGAAGTCGGTCAGCTCCGCCTTGCGGGCTTCGAGCTTGGATCCGCGCTCCTTGACCGTCGCGATCGAGATCGCTTCGGAAAGGTAGAGATCCATCAGGCGCTGGATATCGCGTTCGACCCGCTTCAGTTCTGATTCTGCGGCACCAATGTCGGCCGACGCCTCCATGCGCAGCCGGTTCATCTCGTCCGTGAACGCGGTGCAGAACTCGGCGAACAGGGCCGGATCCATCAGGTGGTGACGCAGGGCGTCGAGTACGCGCCGCTCCAGCTCCTCGCGGCGCATATTGGTCCGGTTGTGGCAGGTACCCTTGTTGCGGGCCGTCGAGCAGCCGAGCAGGGTGCCGGAGATCATCGAATAGCCGCCACCGCAGCAGCCGCATTTGCTCAGGCCGGAGAACAGATAGCGTGGGCGGCGTTTCTCTCGGAAATGGTCGGGCGATGACGTGTCGCGTGTGTCCCGGCTGGCGCTGACGCTGGCCTGCCGCGCCTTGACCGCGTCCCACAGCTCCTGGTCGACGATCCGCAGGTCCGGCACCTCCTGGATCACCCATTCGGAGTCCGGATTGGGGCGGGCCTGGCGTTTGCCGGTATCGGGATCCTTGATGAAGCGCTGGCGGTTCCACACCAGCCTGCCCACATACATCTCGTTATTGAGGATGCCAGTACCGCGTGCCCGGTTGCCGGTGATGGTCGAGAAGCCCCACGCACCACTGCCCGGTGCCGGGATGCCTTCGTCGTTGAGACGGAAGGCGATGGCGCGCGGTCCCAGTCCGGCCGCGAAGTCGCGGAAGATGCGACGGACCACCTCGGCTTCCACCACGTTGATGGTCCGGTCACCCCGGATCGGCTCGCCGCTGGCGTCGAGTTTGCGCACGACATCATAACCATAGGCATTACCGCCGCCGGACTTGCCCAGTTCCACGCGTCCCCGCAGGCCGCGATGGGTTTTGGCGGCGAGGTCTTTCAGGAACAGCGCATTCATCGTGCCCTTGAGGCCGACATGCAGGTGGGAGACCTCGCCCTCGGAGAGGGTGACGATCTGCACGCCCGCATAATTCATGCGCTTGAAGACGCCGGCGATGTCCTCCTGGTCGCGGGACAGCCGGTCCATGGCCTCGGCCAGCACGATCTGGAACCGTCCCCGCTGTGCATCGGCGATCAGCGCCTGGATGCCGGGCCGCATCAGGGACGCGCCCGAGATGGCGTGGTCGGTATAGTCCTCGACAATGGTCCAGCCCTGCTTCTCCGCATGCGTGCGGCAGATGCGAAGCTGGTCGGCGATCGAGGCGTCGCGCTGGTTGTCGGACGAATAGCGGGCGTAGAGCGCGACCTTCATGACGGGGGATCCCTTACGGTCCGGAGCGGCGGCGCTGCTCCTGTTGCTGAGACCGGAACCAGTCCCGTGCCGCACGACGGGCCATGAGGCGGATGAGCGCCACGAGACGCGGGTCGGGGGCATCGGGGCGCAGGACGAGCCGCAATTCGGGCTCGGGCGGCCGATACGCCGGGGCAATGGACTGGATGGGTCTGTCCGTCATCGTCGCTCTCTTCCGCGCGTATGGCAAGGAAAACAGGCACACGATCCGGACAGATGACTGTTATTTCAATGGAAATACGCAATATGCGAAAGCGTGCTCCTGAGTACTCCAGCGTGCGGAATCGTAGTTATGGGTAGTCCCGGATACAGGCGCGTCGTACAAATACTGGCGTATAACGGGGGCACGAGAGGGGAGGGCGAGTCATGAACGATATGGGAGTGCCGTTCTTCCGGCAGACCGGATGAGCGGACGCGCTACCGACTCTTCGCCCACGGAAGCGCTGGCGGGACTGGTCGAGCGGGTGACGTTCCACAATGCAGAGAACGGCTTCTGTGTCCTGCGGGTGAAGGTGCGGGGACAGCGCTATCTGGGCTCCGGCATGATCCGAGGGAAGGTCAGTTTATCCGCACTAGACGGATAGAGACTGGCCCGCTCGAACTTTGGGCAGCGGTGCGAAAGAGGATAATAAGATCTTCCTAGGATCGACCGGGCGGGGGTATCTGGTATCTAGGAATTATGTAACTACAATACAAAAGGACAATTATTACTAAAGATCGGAAGAGATGCCTAGCATGGTGTTAATAAAAGTATCCATATACTCGTTAATTTCTGGATTTTGTCTATTATAAAATTATGGTTGGTCGGGCGCGTCCGGTAAAGATACGCTCAGCACGTGCGTCTTGGACTCCTGATAGGTTTCGATTTCCCAATTTGCTGGTTGCTCCGCCAGGAACCGTTTCTCAAACTGCTCACCTTCCTGCGGCTTACCTAAGGCGTATGCGCAGTTTGCAAGCGTTGCCAACACCCAACGCCTGTCGGCTCGCTCATCGAAGGACGGTGTTTCAATCAAGAGCGATAGGGTTTCGAGTAGTGCCGTGCGAACTTTCCGTGCGCTCAGGCGATCGTAGAGAGCCTCCTCCGGATCGGTCTGCAACCCCTGTCGAAATTCGTAGCAGAGTGCAAGATTTTCCCCGTTGTAATAATCCCGCCTGACTTCGAAACCCCGTCCATAGTAGCGGATGGCGGCATCAAGCTGAGGACGATCACTCGTCAGGTGCCAAAGACGTTTGTATATCGCTCCAGTAATACCGAGCGTCTCCGGATCGTTGGACATGTCTGGACTTAACTGATTTATGATCTGCAAACCGGCTATCAATGCAGCCAAGGGCGAAGGCTTCTTTGCTTTATAAGTCGCCAAAGCCAGTTGCTGGATGATGAACGGATCAGGCCCCTTCAGGTGGGTAGCCGCCTTAAATGCGTTGACCGCAACCTCGGGGTTGCTCGCCTTCATCGCGGCCTCCCCTTTTCGCATTAATTCTGAAAGCCTTTCCTGAGCAGCCTCGGTCTCGTCAACTAAATCCGAAAACTCTTCTTCGCTAAGCTTGGGCTGCATAAGCCGGGGAAGATAGGTGTAAACTGGACTATCCGTCTTACCCGACGCCATGACCTCCTTGATCAAAACTCCCAAGTCGCGGGTGGCGCGTCGTGCTTCACGTGCTCCGATATCTTCACCAAGATGATCGTACTCGAAGGTATTGACATGATTCAGATCGAAATAGAGTCTACCCTTGCGCTCCTTCATAATAATAGTGCAGTTTGGCCGCAGCGCATGCCGTACTCCGAGTTCGTAGACAGCGTTGATGTTACCCGTCGAGATATCGGCGATAACGAGGTCGGATTGAAGCAGCATCTCGTACATTGGCGTATCAATGATGCCGGAGTGCATGATTTCATCGGCCCTGATGCACCGTAAATTATGCTTGCTTGCAGCGGGTTCAATGATGGCCTCGTAGGTCGCATCCAAGTCGATCGTCCGCCCGGATTCAAAGTCCGTCTTCTTGCCGAACCCCATCACAACAAAACATATTGCACGACTATCTTCGGTCATATGATCTTTGTCACTATATCTCTAATAATAGTTCTCAGATCTAATTCTCTGCGAATCAGTATCCAACTTTAGCCTCTTTGAGGGCATCGACGATGCGATCGCGTTCAAAGCTGGTCGCCCAAGATGTGCCGACGTTTAATAGACCGGCAGGGGTGATGTTGGCCTTATTCAGTTTTACTGCAGCTAACTTAATCTTGACGTCATCCTGCTTGGCTCGTGCTATCTCCCATGCTATCCAGTCGCTGGTGCTGCTTTTTTCACCCACAATCACCAACAGATGCGTGGCAGATTTGAGCAATTTCGTCAAAGAGGCCTTAATCACTGCTGAATTGTCACTATCGATTGGAATATTTGGACCACGACTGTCGAAAAGAAGATATTTGTATGAAGCATCTTCTGAATGATCATAGCTAACGAAAACTTTTGTCTTTGCGATTGCTGTTTCCTGATTGCACTCAAATTTATTAAGAATTTTAACTTGGAGGCAGAATCATGGCGATAGCGTGTTGACGCTTATCGCGATTCTTTTTGTTCCCTGACCATAAACTGTAAGTATCGATGTGATCTAATTCTATCGAGGCGGATCAGAAAGTTGGACTGAAAGTGATAAACTATTCCAATCGTAATACAGGGTATTTAGGTAAACTTATGAGGAAACGGTATTCGGGTCAAGCCCTAGGTGGCTCTTGGGCGATCCGTGGCGAGCAGACGTTGCCCGAACTGGCATCGAAATACGAGGTGCATCAGAGGGTGATCGCTCAGTGGAAGTGCTAGACGTTCGGGGGTGTTGCGGTGGTCTTATCTGGCAAGGCCATTGTGGTCTCTGCGGACAGTATAGCCAAACTCGAGAAGCTTCACGCGAAAATCGGTCAGGTTCTGATGGGACGTGATTTTTTGCACGATACCTCTATTCGATTGGGTATGATCAGAGGCGGGAAATGATTGCTCGCGGCGTCTTGGCACGGTGCCTTAGGTGGCATAGTATTCTGGAAACGAGAGGAATACGATGCCCTATCTGCATAACTACAAGCTCTTCATCAGTCATGCTTGGAAGTACAGCGAGCGCTATCAGCGTGCCGTCAGTTTCTTGGACAATGCGTCAAATTTTTTGTGGTCAAATTTCTCAGTGCCCGAGGACGATGCCTTTCCACGTATGAGCTCTGCGGAGCTAACCGAAGCCATGCGCCGCCAGATACGCCCAGTCCAGTGCGTTGTTATTGTATCTGGGATGTATGTGAACCACAGTCAATGGATTCAATTCGAGATGGATTTTGCAAAATCGCTCGGCAAGCCAATCCTTGGGCTAAAACGGTGGGGTGAGCAGCGAACGCCTCAGAGTGTGGTCGACATCGCCGATGAAGTGGTAGCGTGGAACTCTAATTCGATTGTTGCCGCGATCCGGCGCCTAGTTCCGTAGAGGCAAAGGTGTTCTCATATCCAGCGCTCTACACCTCAGCGGGACAGCTTTCTGCTGCGTCGCAGACCAGATATTTACGCCTCATTTTGGGTGAGTACGGCCTGCTCTTATTGGCCTCGATCCTATCGCTCGATCTGGATGAATCTTCACTTTACTATATTGCATATGCATTTGTTTTTCTGGCCTCATTAGCCACTCTGGTTACCCGTAACTGGCAGAAGCCGGAGCAAGATTGGTACAAGGGACGTGCTCTCGCGGAGTCAATTAAGACTTCCTGTTGGCGTTATTGTATGCGTGCTGAACCTTTCGGTGATGCTGATAATATTGTTCAGCGACGAGCAGAGTTTCGAAACCATCTTCGAGCAATCCTTGAAGCTAATCGTCATATCGGAGATAGAATACCGCCAGACGCAGCTGCAAATGACCAAATTACAGTATCGATGGAAGAGACTAGAGCGCTTTCTCTTCAGGGACGTAAGGATTTTTACGATCGGAATCGTATCCGGGAGCAAAGATCTTGGTATCAATCCAAAGCTATTGCGAACAAAAAAGCAAGTAGGCACTGGATGATTGGTGGAGTTGTTGCTTATGCAATAGCTATTTTTCTAGTTCTTCTGCGGATTGTGCATCCAGAACAGAAAATTTGGCCTATTGATCCGTTGATAGTTGTGGCGTCTAGTATCATTGGATGGACACAGGTTAAGAAGTTCAATGAATTGGCATCGTCTTATACTCTGACCGCCCATGAAATTGGAATCATTCAAGGACGTGTTCAGGAAGTCGACACGGAAGCAGACTTTTCTGACTTTATCAATGATGCTGAGCAGGCATTTTCGCGTGAGCATACCCAATGGGTTGCCCGACAACAGAGTCAATAACGCTTGTGCAACGAGGGCGTGGAGGTTAGCACAAGCCCGTGCTGCTCATCGGCGGAAACGTCAATCCTATGCTACTCAGGTAGGTAATAGTAAGTCTCGTGAGTAGCGGTGCAATAGTTGGTCGGTTTTTTGACGCCGCAGGCTAAACGTCTTGGCTACAGACATGACCGTCTCTGCCTTGAACGTCAGCGCTACGAGTAGTTGGCTTTGCATCGCCAATTATAATACTGTCCGCTCTCCCCCCAATCGCCGTCCTTACTGTTCGCCGATCAGCGACCAGAATCCCAACTTACGCTTATGGCGAGCCTTCAGCCGTGACATGAAGTCTTCGTGGCTTTCCATTCCATCTGCTGTGGTCAGCATTGGCGCAAGCAGCCGACAGGAGGCGAGATCCTTCGCTGCATAGGAATAATAGCGGGAAAGCGCCTTATCCAGCACGGCCTCGACCAGCAGGCGGTAAAGAAGCGTCGCCTCATTGGGATACGCTTCCGACAGACGATCAGCAGCCGGACGTAGTGTCCCGTAATCACGCCCGTCCAGTTCTGCCGTATGCTCCTGCACGAGACGGGCAGCGGCGTCGAGCGCTGGCCATTCAAGAAGAGTGGAAAGGGCTACGCTCCTGACTGGGAAATTGCGGATGTGAGCGAGTGCCTGTTCTTCAGCATCAATCGCATCGTAATCGCTGAGATGGCGTTGGTACGCCCGCCAGTGCGGCAGGCTCAGGCGTTGCTGAAAGACTTTCCATCGCAGGGACTGGGCCTGGTCGCGGTCGCCCACGGCTTCGCACGCTTCGATCCGAAGGTCATCGTTTTCCCAGTGGAACCGGGATGTCTCATCGGTCTCCCGGTCGAGCCACTCGAGTGCCTCCTGAGGGCGGTTCCTGTCCAGCAGGCGGCGTGCAACATCGCCGATAGAGGCGGACTGACGTTCACTCAGGTTGACTGCTTCGATATAGGCATCAACGTCACCCATCGCGTCGGCCAGATCCTTCAGGTGCCCGAGGGTCTGCATCTGCCCGATGTCGGTACGATAGTCTCCTTTCGCCTTTGAGGCGGGAAGGTCGTGCAATCGTGCAAGAAGCGTGCTTCTGAGTATGGCCGCGCCCGCAATCCCCAGTGCCTCGCCGCACGATGCGATTAGATGGTCACACGTGCCATACCTGTCGTTATCGAGAAGCGTGAGCAGATCCCTGACGGTCACAGCCGGATCCCGGCCAGCCTGTCGTCCCCAGAGGGTGCCAAGGTCGGAGGCCGCTTCGCGAAACACATCTGACAGGTAACCGGAACTGTCATCAGAGCGCTCATAGACGGAAGGAGCAAGTTCCACGAGAAGACGCATCGCGGAAATGGCCTGTCCGACATCCGTCGTTGCAACATCATCGAGAATGGATTGCCGCAAGGCATCGAGTTCCGTGGCGAGGGGTTTGATCCGGTCCCAGGGCAGGAAACCACGGGAGCGCTGAATCGATCGCAGCCTTTTCTCAATCTCCTTGCCAAGCTTGTCTTTCGCATGGGCGGCTGTCAGTGCCATGCGCAGCTTCCGGGTGAGCACGGCATCCTGTTCCGACAGCTCGACCAGAAGGTCTGCAAGCCGATCCGCACCAAGGGCTTTCAGATTGTCTTTCGTGACGGTCGTGCCGACTTTCGCGGATGCGGCGGATTTGCGGGTGGCAGATTTTGTAGAAGGAGTGCGGGCCATGAATGCAGATTATGACTGTGCCCCCAGGGACGCAAGCAAATGCCAGTGCCAATGAATAAAGAGGAAAAAGGGCTAATGGCGCTGCCCTCGCGCCGGCAAGGGTTCGCGTCAGCGCGCTGACGCCGCCCGATGGGGTGTCCCCGATCTTCCTGCGCTGCGCTCCGTGCAGATCTGGAGATACCCCTCCCCACCGGTCGCCCTTGCCGTTGCTACCCCGCTGCTCGCCGCGAGGCAGAGAAACAGCGGGGGCTGTTCCTCGCGGAACAAAGGGCAAAGACCATGACCGGCAACACCACCACGGCGACCGATTTCCGCAACACCATTCTCAACGGCGACAGTGTGCAGCTTATGCGCGCACTTCCACGCAATGCGGTGGACTTCATTCTGACCGACCCGCCGTACCTGGTGAACTATCAGGGCAGGGACGGGCGAAGGGTCCGCAACGACGATAATTCCCGCTGGCTCCGACCCGCCTTCAACCAGATGCACCGTGTCCTGAAATGGGGCGGGTTTGCCGTTTCGTTCTATGGCTGGAACCGCATCGACCTGTTTGCCGATGCCTGGAAGGCGGCGGGGTTCCGCATGGTCGGGCATATCGTTTTTCGCAAGTCCTATTCATCCTCTTCCCGGTTTCTCCAGTATGAACATGAAAGCGCCTACCTGCTGGCCAAGGGAAACGTGACGCCGCCAGCAAAACCTATCCCGGATGTGATCGACATGCCGTATTCGGGAAACAAGCTGCACCCGACGCAAAAGCCGGTGGCTTCGCTCCTTCCCTTGGTGGAAACCTTCTGCCCGGTGGGTGGGCTGGTTCTGGACCCGTTCGCGGGTTCGGGGGCATCGCTGGTGGCGGCGCAACATCTTGGCCGCGACTGGCTGGGGATGGAACTGGACCCGGACCACGCGGCCACGGCAACCCGTCGGCTGGCCTGGCATGGGACGGGGAGGGCGGCGGCGTAAGCCGCCCCCTTTCTTTGCCTTAGCGGGCGGCCAGAAAATCGCGCCGTTCCTTCGGGACCGGCGGCCGGGACGCGTCGTTGCCCGGCGCGTGCGGCGCTCGCCGGCGGGGCCGGCTCGCGGATAAGGTGGCCGGAAAGGGGACGTTCCTGGCGCGGTAGCCCCAACGCTACGAGGACAACGTGCCGCGTCCACGGCGCGAGCGGAAGGCGCCAACAGGGGGCGCCTCGGTCATAGTCCGGCGCGCTCCGCGCGCTGTCCCGATCGTGAAAACAGATCCACAAAAACCACTTCTATTTCATGGATATTCCTGAATCGTCGCGGCATGTGTGTGGTGTTCCCCCTCGTGGAAAGGACACGATCCATGCTGCTCGGTCTCGACATTGTCCTCGGCTTCGCCAGTATCGGTTTCCTGTGCTGGCTGCTGTTTCTGTGCGCGGTCTATGCCGCCCCTCTGTTCGTGGCGGCGATGGTCGGCACCATGCTCTACGACCATGGCGTGCTGTCCGGCGCGCACGCCACGCTCGCGGGCATCGCCGCCGGGATCATGGTCCTGGCATGCGGCCAGGCGATCCTCGCCTCCTCGCACGATCCCGCAATCCGGGGGGTGGTGTCGCTCCTGCTCGCCCTGCCGGCCGCGCTGGCGGGATTTGGCACGACGCTGGGTTTCTGCGGCATGGGCGAGATGGGCGTCGTCCCCGGATACCTGTTCGCGACGTTCGGGGCGCTGTGCGTCGGTGGAGCGGCATGGTCCCGGCTTTGCGCCATCCAGCCCGCGTAAGTCCCGGTGTCAGAATACCTGATCCGACCGGGTCAAGAAGGTCAGCATGGGGCGGTCAGTCCCCGTTGCGCGAGTACGGGCGGACCAAGGTTCAGGATAGGCAGCGCCTTCCTTCCAGCGAGAGAAGCCCGGTACAGGCCCAACCGGAGTGAAACGGCGGCCAGCTTCAGTGCGGAAAACGCATGTCGTGCTACCGGCGTGACCGGCGGCCTGGCGTCAACGTCCCGTTTGTTGAGCAGGAAGAGCAAGGAACATGGTACCGGCCAGCGGGTTCTCCCGGCGGCGGATACGGTTCGATCTGCATGTTGTCGGGAAACGGATGTCCCCCCGACAACCTGCGCCCCTGTTATGGAACACGACGGACTGAGCTGTCTCTCCACAGGGCTGACGGTACCGCACGTCATGGCCTTTCGATATGGCCGATCTGCCCGAAGACCGGCTCCGCCTCGCCCGGCTATGGCGCAACGGCGTCCCGCGACTTTCTTCCCCTGCCGGCTGCGCCGTCATTCCGCGCGGAGCAAGAAAGTTCTGGGCCGCCGTCCTCCGGGTTGCTCAGGCCTGCAAGCAGGTGCGCCGCCGGTCGTCTCCGGGCTGTCGATGGCCATCGAGGCCACGGTGGTCGCGGCCCGATACAAGCCAGGAGACAGGACAATGATCATCGGTTCATTCAAAAAGGTCGGCGAGGGGTACGAAGGCGAAATCGTCACCCTGACACAGAAAATCCGGGGTATCCGCTTCGTGCCCGAAGCCAACCGGGCCAGCGACAATGTTCCCAACTTCCGGGTGCAGATCGGCAAACTCGAAGCCGGGGCCGCCTGGATCAAGCACACCACGGACTGGCGCGAATATCTCAGCGTGAAGCTGGACGATCCGACCCTTCCCGGTCCGATCTTCGCCAGCCTCTTCGAAGAGGAAGGCGGCGCCTACAACCTGGTCTGGAGCCGCCAGCGTCCGCGCAACGGGGACTGACCGTCCCCAAGCCCCTCCGGCGAACCGGAGGGGCTTTCTTCTTCAGGCCGGTTATGGCTTCCCGCCGGTCGGTGCCTCTTCTGTAGCAACAACGTGGCTTTCATCCAGCAGCGCGGCCGGCCGCACGTCCAGCGCCTGTGACGCATGCCACAGCGAGAGCAGCGTCGCGTTCTGGCGCCCGGTCTCGATCCAGCTGATATAGGCGCGGTCCACGCCCATCCGTTCCGCCAGAGCCTCCTGGCTGAGACCGGCGGCGCGTCGCAGGCGCCTCACGTTCGCGCCGAAAAGTCCTCGGATGTCCATCCGCAGGATAGGAACGATTTGTGTATTATCGCGCTACGTATTATAATACACGGAACACCAAGCGCCTTTTCGTGTGATGCGCCACGGGCATCACGTGATGTCGCGCAAACCGACCTTTTCGGCCCGTCTGGCGTCAATATCCCCCCCGATATAGAAATAATCACGAGGCCACAGGATATTTTCGGGATCACCCCCCTGAGTCTTCGGGACTACCCGTTCCGGTTTCGCACCGGATACTGGGTCGAATCCATGACATATCGGGGGAGGGGGACGTGCCGACAATCCGGCCGTGGGATGCCGCACCCCTTCGTCGCGCCTTCGCCGGTCTCGACCCTGCCGGTCTCGCCCAGGAATGGCTGCGACATAACCCAGCCTATCGGCGCGATCATGCAGCAACCATGATGACGGGCAAGGTTGACGCCGAGGCATGGCGCGCCTTTGCCCGTCGCTGGGGGTTGCGTTTTCCCAGTCGATCCTGATCTCCCCGCCTGGCTTGCACCCGCGTTCTGGGATCCTGATGTTGTGCCGGAGGTCGCCGTGCGTGGCGATGGGGGTGACATTCTGTCCCGCCTCGCGCCATACGCGCGGGCACGGCATGATGGTACGGATGGCGTCCATCTCATATTGGACAGTGACTCTGGTCCTCTGCGCATCGTCATTGTCGTCGATCGGCAGCCCGGTGCGTCAGGAACCTGGTTCATCATCGATGACGGCCACCTCCCGACCCGTCTGGCCTGCGTTGCGCGCTTCGGCCGCCTGCTTGCCGGTCAGATGCCCGGTTCTCTTCCCTCCACGTTGCGCCTGAGTCCCCAGCAGAAACTCCGTCAGGTTCGCATGCTCTGCATCGCGGAAGGTCGGCGCAAGGGGGTGACAGCGAAGCGGATCGCAGCCGGTCTCCACGGTGCCCACGTCCTGCGGCTCTCAAACCGCGAGTGGCATGCCAGTTCATGGCACCGGGCTTTCCACCGCGATCTCGACGGTGCCGCGTTCTACCAGAACGGCGGCCACATTGCTCTCCTTCAGGGGCTGAAGCAGGGGGGTGACATTCTGGCGGCCTGAACTTTGTCATCCCTCCCCACAGTCGATTATCCGGCAGCGTCCTCCCATGAGCCGCGACATTCCGCACGCGGCCCGATCCACCGCGAGGAAGACCCCATGCGTGTCCAGCCGACACTGCCACCGCGCTATCTGCGCACCCCGGACGCGGCCAATTTCGTTGGCCTGTCCATCCGCACCCTCGAAAAACACCGCAGTTGCGGTACCGGTCCGCTCTACCGCCAGCTTGGCGGCCGGATCGTCTATGCCGTGGAAGACCTCTGCGCCTGGGCCGATCTAAACGTCCGGCTGTCCACCGGGGATGGTGGCGGCATTCCCATGCCGGCCGATCCCCGCGCCTATATCATCCGCTTGCAGGCCAGGCCTCGCAAGGCGCAGCGGAGTGCCGGACGATGATGCCGGCCGCCGATAGCTGGCGTCAGCCTGACCGCCGGTTTGTGGTCTGCGGGCCTGCCAGCCCGCGTGACATCCACGACCTGATGGATCGTCCGTTCTTCGCGCTCGGGAAAATGCCGCGTCATGAGCCGATCCGTCACCGGTCGGGCTACAGCGAGGTTCACGTCGTGTCCTCCGGCGACGCCGGGCTGGCGACACTCATGGATGCCGACGTGCTGCTCTGGCTTGCCGGGCAGCTCAGGGGCGCGCTGAATGAGGGGCAATGGATTTCCCGCCATGTCCGCTTCACGCCCTGGCGGCTGTTTCAGGACCTCGGCTGGGATGCCGGCGCGCATCAGTACCGCCGTCTGCGTGGTGCGCTGGCCCGCCTCGCGGCCACGATGGTGATGACGAATATCCGCAATGGTCCGGACTGGCGGGAACGTCCGTTCGCCTGGGTCAGTGATGTCCGTATCTCCCGCGACGATGGCGTCGCCCTGACACTGCCGGACTGGTTCCTCGCCGCTATCACTGAACCCACACGCGTGCTGACCGTGCATCCGGCCTATTTCCACATGGGGAATGGGATCGGACGCTGGCTTTACCGGTTCGCCCGCCGACGTGTCGGACGGCAGAAGGGACAATGGCTGTTTGATTTTACCGAATTGCATGGCCGTTCCGGCACACTGATGCAACGATATGATTTTGCGCTCGCGCTGGGAAAGATCGTTCGGGCGCAATCGCTTCCGGGATACCATCTTTCGACCTGTCTGCGACATGGCACCGACTATCTGCGGATTGAAGCAACGACGCCGTCCACAGGGCCTGTGGAGAAGCCTGTGGAACCACTCGTTGCCAAAACGGTGGAAAGACACGTTGGAACAGATACTGTTGTATCGTTGGGTCGTTCAAAAAACCACTATGTAACCCATTGTTCCAGAAGAAGAACCGCGAGCCGTAACTTCTTAACTTATAAGTACAATATTATAGGTAGTAGTACGAAGGGTATTTTTCGCGATAATTTCGACCCGTCCGGACAGGGCAAAAAAGAGGCTCGGGAAGCGGTCGCGGATCGCGGGGCAGGTGTCCCATGACCGCCCCCTCTCTCCGATCGCAGGGCGATGCGCTCACCACGGTCGAACTGACCTGGATCGAGACGCGCATCGAACACTGGGTCCGCTTCGGCCGTCCCGTCGAGGATCGGATTCTCGACCGTCGGCGCCGGCTGATGAGCTTCACGCCCGACAGCGTGTTCGCCTTCATCCGCTGGGCTGCCAACGATTTCGGCACCGTGGTGTCCTGCATCGACATCGTGCGGGCCGTGGGCGCTCAGGAAGCCTGCCAGACCGTGCCCTTCGTACGTCCCGGTGGCGAGAGCCTGCTGCGGCAGAGTGGATGGCCCAAGGTGCGGCGCGTGCTGGAAGCGATCGACGGCGTAGAGGCGCTGGGAATTGATCCTGTCGCAGCCTGTCCCGATCACTGGCGGCATCTGCATCACCGTCTCACGGCGGCGCAGGAGCCGCGTCCCTACACGCGTGAGCGCCATCAGGCGTGGTTGCGCAGGGGAGCCGTGTCATGACGCGGCGCGGCTGGTTCTTCGCCACGTATTTCGCCGTGCTCGGCGTGGGCGCCTCCCTGGCGTTTCATCCCGTGCCGCGCTGGGTCTGGAACGAGACGGCCAGCGTTCCGGTCGGGCTGTATCGCATCCAGTCCACCGTGCCCATCAGCGTCGGCGACATTGTCGCGCTCCGTCTGCCGGAGCGTGAGGCGACGCTGTTGGCGACGCGGGGCTACCTGTCGTTCGGCGTGCCGCTGCTCAAGCCCGTGGCGGCACTCGCCGGGCAGAGTGTCTGTCGCACCGGCATGCACGTCACGATCGACGGAAAGGCCGTCGGTGACGCGAAGACCGTCGATCATCGGGGCCGCAAGCTGCCGGTCTGGCAGGGCTGCCAACGTCTCGGAGCGGGGCAGGTCTTCGTCATGAACGCCGCCGTGCCGACCAGCCTGGACGGACGATATTTCGGTGTCCTGTCGATGGATACCGTCATCGGGCATGCCGTGCCGGTTCATGTCCGCACGGGTGAGGCGGAGCAATCGCCCCCGCATTTCGATCCCCTCCCGGATCTGCGCGATCCGGTGCGGGAACGGTCGCTTCTGGGACCGCCCATGATGCCCACGAAAGAGAGCGAGCCGCCCATCGAATGATGATCGTAGGGCACACGGATTTTCCATCATCCCTATCATTTCCGAAAGGATTTTTCTCATGAGCCAGATCGGATTTTTTACCCGCACCCCCGATGGTTTTGCCGGTCGCGTGCGCACCCTGTCGCTGGATGCCGAACTGACGTTCATGCCAGTGGAAAACAATGGCGCGGAGCATGCGCCGGATTATCGCATCCATCTCGGTGATGGAGACGCTGGGCCGGAAATCGGTGCCGGGTGGACCCGCACCGGGGAGCGTGCCGGCGAATATATTTCCATCGTCCTGGATGACCCTTCGTTCATGCAGCCGGTCCGCGCCACGCTGTTTCAGGCCGGGCGCGGCGGGCGTGAGTGGCAACTGGTGTGGAGCCGGCCTACGAAACGTCCGGGAGGCCGGGAATGAGTGCCCGGTTTTTCCTGCCCGGCCGCATGCTGGCCGTGCTCGCGCTGACGCTCTCGTCAGCCATCGCCCGCGCACAGGATTGGGACGATTTGGTGCGTCAGGCGGCGGAACGGAACGCGATCCCGGTGACGTGGGTAAGAGCGGTTTTGCAAGCCGAAAGTGCCGGAGATTCGCGTGCGGTATCCAGCGCCGGTGCGATGGGCCTGATGCAGCTCATGCCCGGCACCTGGCACGATGTTAGGCGCACGCTCAATCTGGGCGCTGATCCCTTCGATCCGCACGACAATATCGTGGCCGGGGCAACCTATCTGCGATGGCTGCACGATCGTTATGGCGATGCAGGTTTCCTCGCCGCCTACAATGCCGGTCCCGGTCGTTATGACGATCATCTGGCGACCGGTCGGCCACTGCCTGGCGAGACGGTCTCTTACGTGGAATTTGTCACGAGGTTGATGAAAAAACCATCGTCTGACCTTCATCTTCCCGTTTCTTTTATGCCCTTTCCGGCTCGTTCCTGGGTGACGGCCGCGCTCTTCGTTTCAGGCCAGCCCGATGCGTTTCGAGCACCCAAGGCACATCATGTCGCTGCTCCCGACAACCTCTTCGCAGGCCATGCCGGGGAGAGGTCCGGCATGGCCCCGCTGCGAGGATCGGAGCAGGTCCAGTGATGCGTGAAAACCCCGGAAAAGGACTGAAAAAGTGAGGGCTGGATAAAAGGCCGCACATCGCGGCTCGGTTGGGGTGGCTGTTTTCCGGGGTTTTTGAAGTCTTGTTGCGAGGTGCAGAGATTTTCCATACCTCACGTCGAGGCGTCATCTCTTTGATCCGACGTTGTTGATTTTCACTGAGAACTGACCCGGGTAGGGCGGAAATTTTCATCGAGATTTGACCCATGCCTTCACACTCCCCGGCATCATCTGCTGGGGGGTTTTTGGAGTGATTGACATGGAGCTTCTGAGTGTGATCCGCCGGTGGCACTGCCGGGATCATCTTCCGATCCGCGAGATCGAACGCCGGACGGGACTGTCACGCAATACGATCCGGAAATATCTCCGGGCACAGAGTATTGAACCGCGGTTCCAGGTCCCCGAACGTCCCAGCCGACTGGACCCGTTTGCTGACAGGCTGAGGGGATGGCTGGTCCTGGAAGCCGCTCGCCCCCGCAAGAATCGGCGCACGGCGCGACGACTGCATGAAGACCTTGTGGCACTGGGTTATGATGGATCCTACGGACGGGTGGCCGCTTTCATCCGGCAGTGGAAACACGAACAGCACCAGGCACGCCAGACAACGGGTCGGGGTGTTTTTGTGCCCCTGTGCTTCCAGCCCGGGGAAGCGTTCCAGTTCGACTGGGGCGAGGACTGGGCGGTCATTGCCGGCCGTCGCGTCAAGCTGCAGGTTGCCCACACCAAACTGTCCTTCAGCCGGGCCTTCATACTCAGGGCCTATCCCCTGCAGACCCACGAGATGCTTTTTGATGCGCTGACCGAGGCCTTCCGCGTGCTCGGTGGCGTGCCACGGCGGGGTATTTTTGATAACATGAAGACCGCCGTGGACCGGATTGGCTCTGGCAAGGCACGTCAGGTCAATCTGCGCTTCATGGCCCTGGCCAGCCATTACCTGTTCGAGACGACCTTCTGCAATCCGGCAGCCGGATGGGAGAAAGGGCAGATCGAGAAGACCGTGCAGGATGCCCGGCGCCAGATCTGGCAGGATCTGCCTGCCTTTCCTGATCTGGGGGCGCTGAATGCCTGGCTGGAAGCCCGCTGCCTGGACTGCTGGGAACGGCTGCAGCATATCGAACTGGCCCGGAGCATCGCCGAGGTCCATGCTAGCGAGCGTCCTCACCTCATGGTGCCGGGGCGTCCCTTTGACGGGTTTGTCGAACAGACCAAGCGCGTCTCACCAACCTGCCTGATCCAGTTCGATGGCAACCGCTACAGCGTGCCGGCCTCCTTTGCCAATCGTCCGGTCAGCCTGCGGGTTTATCCCGACAAGCTGCGCATTATCGCCGAAGGGCAAGTTCTGTGCGTGCATGACCGGATCATCACGCGTTCGCATGGTGTGCCAGGCCGCACGGTGTATGACTGGCGGCATTATCTGGCGGTCATCCAGCGCAAACCGGGCGCCCTACGCAATGGCGCGCCGTTTACCGAATTGCCAGCCGCCTTCCGGACCCTGCAGGATCAACTGCTCAGGCGGCCTGGAGGCGACCGGGAAATGGCTGAAATCCTGGCCCTTGTGCTGCAGCATGATGAGCAGGCTGTCCTCTGCGCGGTTGAACTGGCACTTGAAGACGGCGTGGCGACCAAGACCCATGTTCTCAATACGCTTCATCGCCTGATCGATGCCAAGAGAACCGTGGTTCCCCGGCTCGATGCCCCACAGGCCCTGGTGCTCGAACACGAACCGTGCGCCGATACAGGGCGGTATGACATCCTGCGAAGGGACAGCCGCCATGCGTCATGATCCTGCGGCTGCTTCACTTGTGGTCATGCTCCGTGGATTGCGGATGTATGGCATGTCCCAGGCCACGGCCGACCTCATCGAGCAGGGGGCACCTGCCTTCGAGGCGGCCATCCCCATCCTCTCACAACTCCTGAAGGCGGAACTGGCCGAACGCGAAGTGCGCTCCATCGCCTACCAGACAAAGACCGCCCGGTTCCCCGCCTACAAGGACCTGTCCGGGTTCTCCTTTGCCGATACGCAGGTCAACGAGCCCATGATCCGCCAGCTCCATAGCGGGGACTTCATCGAGCGTGCTGAAAATGTCGTGCTGATCGGCGGTCCGGGAACCGGGAAAACCCACCTGGCGACCGCGCTGGCCATCCAGGCGATCACCCATCACCGCAAGAAGGCGCGCTTCTGGTCAACGGTCGATCTGGTCAATGCGCTCGAACAGGAAAAGACCGCCAACCGGGCCGGGCAGATTGCCGACAGGCTGCTCCGCCTGGATCTCGTGATCCTTGATGAACTCGGTTATCTCCCCTTCAGTGCGTCTGGGGGCGCCCTGCTGTTCCATCTGCTCAGCCGCCTCTACGAGCGCACCAGTGTCATCATCACAACCAATCTGAGCTTCAGTGAATGGGGAGACGTCTTTGGTGACCCGAAGATGACAACGGCGCTCCTCGATCGGCTGACCCATCACTGTCATATCCTCGAGACAGGAAATGACAGCTACAGGTTCCGCGCCAGCACCGCCGCGTCAAAAAACAGAAAGGACAGATCCTCTTCTTGACCGCCCGCCCGACTGTGCCTGAAATAGCATCTGGCTGGGTCAATTCCTGATGAAAAACCCGGGTCAGTTCTCGGTTCTTCCGCACTTTTCGTGATGATGTTTTTTGATTATGCGGGCTGAAGGACACGCGCCCTGAGGAGTTCGAAGCCTGCTCTTCCGAACATGGTTCGCTTGATCATTTTCAGTCGGCTGATCTGTCCTTCAACCGGGCTGGTTGTCCAAGGTGTGACAAGAGACGCTTCAATGGCAGCCGCATCCCGTTCAAGCGCGGGAATCAGACGTGACAGCAGCGTCGTCTTTCCTTCTTCCAGCAGAGCCTTCAGATCGCCTCCCGTGCAGGTGTCACCCCTTTTACAGAGCAGGGTCTGCATTTTCCTGAGCCAGCAGAGTGTGACGGCAAGGTGCGGTTCAGCTTCCAGAAGGGCAGGAACCAGCAGTCCCTCCTGTCCGGCAGATAACGGATCCTCTGCGAGGAGAAGCCGCGCAAGTCTGCGTCCCCGAGGTGCAACGACATGCGCGGAAGGAACGGGTTTCGCGGAACATCCCTGTCGCGTCGCCACCCATTTCCAGACGGTGCCATATTGTCCTGCAAAGCCCTGCTCCAGGAGTTCCCGCCATAGCTGACGACTATTGCGACATCCTTCGGACCATCTCTTTTCCAGGTGGGCTGCGTAAGGCACGAGTATGCTGCGTAGCGGAACCGTCCTTTTCCATGGTGGTGCATGGCCCCGCTGAAACCAGCGCCGCACGGTTTTTCTCTCTACCCCGATCGTTGTGGCGATAGCCTGAATGCTGTGTCCCTCTGCTTTCAGGGCAAGAGCTTCCTTGAAAAGAATATCACGTCGTTCCCCAGAGGCTGACCTGACGACCGCCTGCGCCTCTTCTGGATGCGCTCTGATTGTTTCAGATATTTTGCTTACTGCCGTTGATACGTTCAGCTGTCGTGTCAGGGTCCTCACTGTTGTCGTAAAACGGTCCAGAATGCTGACAAAAGCGTCTGACAGGTTCTTCAGCAGATGCCAGCGGTCTGTCACCTGAAGAGCGGATGGTGCGCCTCTGCGGCATCCGTCTGCATAAGCACCGGCACGGTCTCTGGCAATGATTTCAATACCGGGATGGACCTGCAGCCATCGGGCAAGGGTATCAGCGTCCCGATCTGGCAGGAGGTCAATGACATCATTTTTCTCAAGATCAACCACAATCGTTCCATAGTGATGTCCCCGCCGCCATGCCCAGTCATCCACCCCCACCACACGTGTACGGGCCATGCCTTTTGTGGTGTTCTGCGCACGTGAGAGAAGACGGCGGACAAGAGTATCGGCGCTGATGGGGCAACACAGGCGCACGGTCATTCGTGCTCCAGCGGAACCGCCCAGGGTATGGGCGATATAATAATGAAGATCGGCAAGACGTGTGGTCTGTCTGCCATGACGCACGGTTATCCCCTCAAGGGGCATGACAAACGTCCGACGTGGACAAAGCATCGTCTGGCAGAAAAAGCGCGGCACAGAAACGATCAGCGTGGCTGGACGGCCCTGCCATGGAAGATCCGCGAGTTTTCTCTGATAGAAACTGTGAATGCGTCGTGTCGGGCACTGACAGTCCGGACACACTGCACTCCGCTTTCGCAGACCGACTTCGATCTCCACTCTGTTGTCCAGTGCAACAACACGACGAACGACGAGGGAACGGGGAAGATCAAGAGACCGAAGGCGTGACACTGGGGAATATCCATGAAAGTGAACGACTTTCTGGATTTCCCAGTTCCGGAACCTAAGTACAAGATACCCATCACGAAAAGTGCGGAAGAACCCAGTTCTCAGTGAAAATCAACACATTTTGTTCAAGACCCGTCCCCTGGCTTCGATAGTAACGGTCACGGACAGGAAAGGGAGAAGAAAATGCGCGTTCTTGGTCTTCTGGGTGGAATGAGCTGGGAAAGCACAGCGATCTACTATCGGCTACTGAACGAAGGCGTTCGGGCGCGAAAAGGTGGTCTGCACTCGGCCCCCTTGCTGCTCTGGTCACCGGATTTCGCGCCGATCGCGGACCGCCAATGTGAGGATGACTGGTCGGCGCTGGCGGAACAATTAGGCCGGGCCGGTCAGCACTTGAAACGGTCAGGCGCTGAGGCGCTGCTGATCTGCAGCAACACCATGCACTGTCTTCATGAGGCCATCGAATTGGCGACCGGAGTCCCGACACTGCATATCGCGGACGCAACCGGTGAAGCGTTGCAACGCGCCGGGCGTAAACACCCCGCGCTTCTTGCGACCCGTTTCACCATGGAAGGCACGTTCTACGCGCAACGGCTGCGCGATCTGTTCGGTATCACGGCCATGATTCCCGATGAGGATGCGCGGAGCGGCATTCATCGCATTATCTACGAAGAACTTTGCCGTGGTGTCATACGCGACGAAAGCCGGGCGTATTATCGTGACGTCATCAAACAAATGAAAGCAGAAGGAGCCGACAGCGTCATTTTGGGATGCACGGAAATCACCATGCTGGTCACGCAGGATGATACCGATCTGCCCGTTTTTGATACCACGGCGCTTCACGCCGAGGCAGGCGTTTCCTGGATGCTGGCTTGAAAAGCGTAATGGTCGTTCGGATGCCTCGATCAGGTTTCATAGTCTGTCGATATAGTGGGAAGGTAGGCCGACTTTCCGTGCCGCCTCACGGAGTTTTTCGCGATATTCGTTGTTGGTGATGCCTCTTTCCGGAGGTATAGGCAGATTGAAACAAAGGGCTGCGATGCTTGTGCCATCGGAGAGGCGGGCCAGGACAGCCTCTGGCCGGTATGAGGCGACGCTTTCGTCGGCGTAAAGACGGTCGATATGGTTTTGAGTCAGGTCCATGACTATTCCATGCACTGAACCAGATATGTCAGGGACAAGAGTGGCGCGGCTTCCGACACAAAGCGCCATTCCCGCGACCTCAGCCGGTCGAGGGTTCGCAGGTTTAAATCCCTGCGTCCGCAGGACATCCGCGTCCATGAACAGGCCATAGAAGAAAATCGCAATGGGGCGTGAAGTCATCTCCGCTCTCATTTCAATTTTTGCTCGTTCCGAGTTTGGTGTCGCCATCAGCGGAACAACAGGACGTTGGTGTCCGGCCGGAACCGGAGCAGAAGATCCATATCGCGGCTGTTCATGGACACCAGGATGGTATTCTGCTCGCGGGCGCTCAGGAAGAGTAGGGTGTCATTGATCAGCTTCCGGCGCAGGCCCTCCTGGCAGCACGCTTCAGCTGACGTCAGCGTGCTCTTTGGCTTTGCAAGATACTGCGTTCGGGCCAGGATACCGGCGATCGCTCCCGCTTCGGCCCAGGTTTCCGCGCTGGGAGCCACGATATCCGTCCGGTCGATCGCATCCAGCATATCTAGGACGACCTGGCGGTTATGTGGCGTGGCGGGATGAGCCGGATCGAGGATACCGGCGCTGATGGCCAGTTCGCTGCATGCGACACCGCTATGCAGAATCCTCCGGCTGGCTACGAAGGCAGCCAGATCCGGAGCGAGCTTTCCCTGGAGGCGCCGCAGATAGAAATTCGTGTCGAGCATGACCGGCAGGTCCGGCGGCTGGGCCGCGATGTCGAATGGAAGCTTCGTGTCGGGTCGCCGTGCCATCGCCCGTGTATAGGCACCGGGGTCATGCCGTCGAACGATGTCGGCGGCGGTTTCGTTGCCGCGCGGTCCTGCTGGCGTCCTCACGATCGCGGCTTATACAGCGAGTTCAAAATCGTCCGTGACCATGTTCTGGCTTTCCATGAGCCAGGTCTTGAAGCGGTCGGGCGCTGCCGCCATCGTCAGGCTGGCGTTGATGACGTCGGCATCGTTCGTCAGTCCGAATCGCTTCCGGGCCGCGTCCATCACGCCGGGATCGACCCGCGTCGAAATCTTCTTCGAGCGGACGCCGGTAACGACGCCCTGGTGCGTCAGGAAGACAACGGCGCGTGCAACAGCCGGATCGCGCTCCATCAGGTTCGCGAACGCCTTGCTCCGGAACACCCGTGTCATGTCACTTTCCGCTGTCGGCTGGCTGGTTTTCCCACGCTGGCGAGCCGGGCGGGCAGCAGGGCCGATACTGGCCGGTGCAGCCACGCCGGGCTTTCTGCCATCTTGCTGTCGGCTCGTATGTGCCATCGGAATCTCCCTTGTGTCGGACGTTTCTATCATAAATGTCCGACACATGCACGCTTCAAGTAGAGACGACCCGTTTCAAAGCGTCGGAAATTCATCGCTCAGGAAGCCGCGTCGCGTGTGCAATGCGTTCAGCGCGTCGATCACGTGGTTGAGCTTCCGCTGTTCCTCCGTGCCTTGCTGATCAACGGCGTCGGCAGACCGGGGCGGGTTCTGCGGGCCAGTCATGGCGCGACTCCTTCCGAGGGAACTCACAAGCATGATGCGCGGGTTTGGCTGTAGCCCGCAACGCGCAAGTATTTCTTCGCTCCAGCCCGCTCCTGTACGACGGCCTCCAGTTCGCGCTTGCACGCTGGAAAACCTCGGTTCTTCGCTGTCTCCCATGACAAGGGGAGGGATCGATGGACCAGCCGGGAACACGCATCCAGTGGGGACAGGCGCTCGTGGTCCTGTCCATGATCGTGCTGTCCTGGTGGACGGCGACACAATGGACGGCCTGGGAACTGGCGTTCCAGCCGGAACTCGGCCGACCGTGGTTCACGATCCTGCATCGCTGGCCGGTCTATGCGCCGCCGCTGTTTTTCTGGTGGTGGTACGAGTTCGACGCCTACGCGCCGACGGTGTTCGCGCGCGGCGCCTGGATCGCGGGTTCCGGCGGTGTGCTGGCTTTTGCAGCGGCCGTGGCGCTGTCCCTTCATCGCGCGCGGGAGGCGAAGCGGGCCGCGACCTATGGCTCCGCCCGCTGGGCCGAAGACACGGAAATTCGTGCGGCGGGGCTGCTGGGCGAGGATGGCGTGATGCTGGGCAAATATCGCCGCAGCTATCTCCGGCATGATGGCCCCGAGCACGTCCTGATCTTCGCGCCGACGCGTACCGGCAAGGGGGTGGGTATGGTGATTCCCACACTCCTGACATGGCCGGGGTCCGCCATTATCCACGACATCAAGGGCGAAAACTGGCAGATCACCGCAGGTTTCCGTGCAACCTTTGGACGGGTGCTGCTGTTCGACCCCACCAATCCTGCCTCGTCGGCCTATAATCCGCTGCTGGAGGTACGGCGCGGGGCGTCAGAGGTCCGCGACGTGCAGAACATTGCCGACATTCTGGTCGATCCCGAGGGATCGCTGGAGCGGCGGAACCATTGGGAGAAAACCTCCCATGCCCTGCTGGTCGGCGCGATCCTGCACGTGCTGTATGCCGAGGACGACAAGACCCTCGCCGGGGTGGCGAAATTCCTCTCCGACCCGAAGCGGTCGATCGAGGCGACCCTGTCCGCCATGATGCGGACACCGCATCTCGGGAAAGCGGGGCCTCACCCCGTCGTGGCCTCCGCCGCGCGGGAGCTGCTGAACAAGTCCGACAACGAGCGTTCGGGCGTGCTGTCCACCGCCATGTCGTTTCTCGGCCTCTATCGCGATCCGGTGGTGGCCACAGTGACCAGTCGCTGCGAATGGCGGATCAGTGATCTGCTGGAGGGTGACCGGCCTGTTTCCCTGTATTTTGTCATCCCGCCGTCGGATATCAGCCGCACCAAGCCGCTGATCCGCCTGATCCTGAACCAGATCGGGCGGCGGCTGACGGAGGATCTGTCCGGTCGCGCGGGCCGGCGTCGCCTGCTGCTGATGCTCGACGAGTTTCCTGCCCTCGGCCGTCTGGATTTCTTCGAGAGCGCGCTGGCCTTCATGGCGGGCTACGGGATCAAGGCGTTCCTGATTGCCCAGAGCCTGAACCAGATCGATAAAGCCTACGGCCAGAACAACAGCATTCTCGATAATTGTCATGTCCGGGTCAGTTTCGCCACCAATGACGAGCGCACGGCGAAGCGCGTGTCCGACGGGCTGGGGGTGGCCACCGAGATCCGGTCGCAGAAAAACTATGCCGGACACCGGTTGTCGCCCTGGCTTGGGCATCTCATGGTGTCGCGTCAGGAAAGCGCGCGGCCTCTGATGACGGTGGGCGAAGTCATGCAGCTTCCGGCGCGGGATGAGGTCGTCATGGTGGCAGGCTGTCCGCCGATCCGAGCACGGAAGGCACGGTATTTCCGGGATCGCCGTTTTGTCGAGCGCATCATGCCGCCACCCGATCCGGCACAATTGCCACGGCTCATCAGGCCCGATGACTGGAGTGGTCGTCCATCTCCTGCCACCCCGTCACCGGAGGAGACGGCACCGTCAGCAGCGCCTGACCGGCCCGACGACGCCGATAGTGATGAATCCCTCGGCACGGGACTGAAATGGTCGCGCGAGTATGACCCGGCGGAGGTGGGCAAGAACAGGCAACGCACAGTTCCCGATCTGTTTGGGGAGGAACTACCACCGGATCCAGAAGCGCGGGACCGTGCCGACCTGACGCGGATTGCCCGGCAGGCTGGCCTCGACCGTGGCAATGACCTTGGGGTGTGAGGGTGTGATGAGAACATCCCCGAAGAAGGCGCGGCTGTCGGTCTATCTGGAACCGAAGCTGCTGGACGCCCTGACCGCCCATGCAGCACGGCGCGACTTGTCTTTGTCACTTGTGGCGGAAGCCGCCATCACATCCTTCCTGTCGCCTGATGCCGATGAGCGGCGGGAAGCGGCAATGAGCCGCAGGCTGGACCGTCTCGATCGGCAGGTTGCCCGCATGGAGCGGGATCTCGGGATCAGCCTTGAGACGCTGGCCCTGTTCATCCGCTACTGGATGACGGTCAGCCCGCCCTTGCCGGAACCGGCGGCTGCTGCCGCGCGGGCACAGGGAGCGGAACGGTATGAGGCGTTCGTCGCCGCCCTTGGGCGGCGACTCAGTCGGGGGCCATTTTTCCGGCAGGAAATTCCTGACGACATACAACCTGCGCCGGAATCATGAGGTCCGCAGTCAGCAAGTAAAAACCGCATCCGTTACGATCCTGTACGATCGCAGGAGAATGCTGTTGAAAACGGGAGAAAACAGCACTCTCTAATGATCCCCGTCGTCGTCCGGGCAGGCCGGATGACCCAGGCAGACGGGGGCTTCCATGGCGTTCACACCGATTGAAAGTGGCGCCCGACAGCGTGGAATTTCCATGCTGCGTACAGCGATGGGACCGGCGATCGCGGGGCATCTTGTCGACCCGGCGGTGGTCGAGGTCATGCTTAACCCCGACGGGCGGCTGTGGATTGACCGCCTGTCCGAAGGGTTATCCGATACGAGCGAAACCATCACGCCTGCCAATGCCGAACGCATCGTGCGGCTGGTCGCGCACCATGTCGGGGCGGAGGTGCATGACGCGGCACCGCGCGTCTCGGCCGAACTGCCGACCGGGGAGCGGTTCGAGGGTTTGCTCCCGCCCGTGGTGACAGCCCCGAGTTTCGCAATCCGTAAACCCGCTGTCGCCGTGTTCACGCTCGACGATTATGTCGCAGTCGGGACTATGACGGCATCGGAAGCGGCATTCCTGCGTAGCGCCGTTGCAGACAGGAAGAACATCCTGATCGCGGGCGGAACCTCGACCGGCAAGACCACGCTGGTCAACGCCCTTCTGGCCGAGGTCGCAAAAACCGACGACCGTGTTGTGCTGATCGAGGATACGCGCGAACTGCAATGCGCGGCCCCCAATCTCGTGTCGCTCCGCACAAAGGACGGCATCGTCACGCTGTCCGAACTGGTGCGCTCGGCCCTGCGCCTGAGGCCTGACCGTATTCCCATCGGCGAGGTGCGCGGCCCCGAGGCGCTCGACCTGCTCAAGGCGTGGGGCACGGGTCACCCCGGCGGCATTGGCACGCTTCATGCCGGCACCGCCATCGGTGCTCTGCATCGCATGGAGCAGCTCATTCAGGAGATCGTCGTCACGGTGCCGCGCGCGCTGATCGCGGAAACCATCGACGTGATCGCGGTCCTGTCCGGACGGGGTAACGCCCGCCGGCTGTCCGAACTCGCCACCGTGGACGGGCTCGATCCCGCCAGCGACGCCTATCGCATTCATTCAATTGAGACCGATGGAGATTTCCAATGAACCTCACGCTGTTCCGCGTGCGTCGGCACGCGCCTGTCCTTTCCGCCATACTGTTGCTGTCCATCGCATGGTGCTCCTCGGCTCTGGCTTCGGGTTCCGACATGCCGTGGGAGGAACCGCTTAACCAGATCCTGGAATCCGTGCAGGGACCGGTGGCGCGCATCGTGTCGGTGATCATCATCACCGTGACCGGCCTGACGTTGGCCTTCGGGGAAACCTCGGGCGGCTTCCGTCGCCTGATCCAGATCGTCTTTGGCCTGTCCATCGCTTTTGCGGCGTCCAGCTTCTTCCTGTCGTTCTTTTCATTCTCGGGCGGGGCGCTGATCTGATGGCGGGATATGACGATGATGCGGTGCCGGGCTTTCATGTCCCGGTGCATCGTTCCCTGACTGACCCGATCCTGCTGGGTGGTGCTCCCCGCACACTGGCGATTGCCAACGGCACGCTGGGGGCGGCGATTTCGCTGGGTTTGCGGCTCTGGCTGGTCGGCGCGCTGTTCTGGATCGTCGGGCATAGCCTCGCGGTCTGGGGCGCGAAGCGCGACCCGCTGTTTGTCGAGGTGGGACGGCGGCATCTTCGCTACCCCGCCTGGCTCCGGGCATAGGGAGGGCAGGGCAATGATGTCCCTTGGCGAATACCGCAATCGGAATTCCCTCCTGTCCGACTTCCTGCCCTGGGCGGCGCTGGTCGAAAAAGGTGTCGTGTTGAACAAGGACGGTTCCTTCCAGCGCACGGCAAAGATACGCGGTCCTGATCTGGACAGCGCGACGCCTGCCGAACTGGTGGGTGTGACGGGACGCCTGAACAATGCGCTCCGCCGTCTGGGTTCCGGCTGGGCGGTGTTCGTGGAGGCACAGCGTGTGCCGGCGACACTTTATCCCGAGAGCGATTTCCCCGATGCGGCCAGCCAGATGGTTGATCTGGAACGCCGGGAGCAGTTCGAGGATGAGGGCGCGCATTTCGAAAGCCGGTATTTCCTCACGTTGGTCTGGCTGCCCCCTGCGGAATCTTCAGGGCGAGCAGAACGGTTTCTCTATGAGGGCAGGGAACATGACGGTCCAGATCCGCACGGCATGCTCCATACGTTCGTGGACCGCACGGATCGGATGCTGGCCTTGCTGGACGGGTTCATGCCCGAGGCAGTCTGGCTCGATGACGGCGAGACGCTGACCTATCTGCATTCGACCATCTCCACCCGTAACCAGCACGTCAGAGTGCCGGAAATCCCCATGCATCTCGACGCCCTGCTGGTGGATCAGCCTCTGGCGGGTGGGCTGGAACCCAAACTGGGTGATGGGTTCCTGAAAACCCTGACCATTACCGGTTTTCCCAGCCGTACTTTTCCCGGAATCCTGGACGACCTGAACCGGCTGGCCATGCCCTACCGCTGGTCCACCCGTGCCGTCCTGCTCGACAAGACCGACGCCACGAAGGTGCTGACGAAGATCCGGCGACAGTGGTTCGCAAAACGCAAGAGCATTGCCGCCATTGTCCGGGAAGTGATGACGAACGAGGCGTCGGTTCTGGTTGACAACGATGCGGCCAACAAGGCGGCCGATGCCGACCTGGCCTTGCAGTCGCTCGGCGCCGATGATGTCGGGCAGGCGTACATTACAGCCACGGTCACGGTCTGGGACGGCAGCGCCAGTATCGCAACCGAGAAGCTGCGTCTGGTGGAAAAGATCATTCAGGGTCGCGATTTCACCTGCATGGCGGAAAGCCTCAATGCGGTGGAAGCCTGGCTCGGGAGCCTGCCGGGCCATGTTTATGCCAATGTCCGTCAGCCTCCGGTTTCGACCCTGAACCTTGCCCATATGATCCCGCTGTCAGCGGTGTGGGCGGGGCCGGAACGGGATGTGCATTTCAAGGCGCCGCCGCTGTTCTACGGCAAAACGGCGGGGGCGACGCCATTCCGGTTTTCCCTGCATGTCGGGGATGTCGGTCACACCCTGATCGCCGGCCCGACAGGGGCGGGTAAATCCGTGCTGTTGGCCCTGATGGCGTTGCAGTTCCGGCGCTATCAGGACGCGCAGGTTTTTGCTTTCGACTTCGGCGGGTCCATGCGTGCGGCAACGCTGGCGATGGGTGGGGACTGGCACGATCTGGGGGGAGGGCTGACGGACGAGGGCGATGGCGATGGGCATCCCGCCGTTTCCCTCCAGCCACTGGCGTGGATTGATGATCCCGACGAACGCAAATGGGCGAGCGAATGGCTGGGGCAGATCCTTCTCGGCGAGGGGGTGATGCTTACCCCGGACGTCAAAGCCCATCTCTGGTCGGCCCTGAATTCCCTTGCGTCCTCGCCCAGCCATGAACGCACGATCTCCGGTATTGTGGCGCTACTCCAGTCCAACGCGCTCAAGCAGGCATTGGCGCTTTACTGCCTGGGTGGCCCTTATGGCCGCCTGCTGGACGCGGATGCCGAGCGGTTCGGGGATGCCGATGTGGTGGTGTTCGAGACTGAAGGGCTGATCGGCTCAGGCGCGGCGTCTTCGGTTCTCGCCTTCCTGTTCCATCGGATCGAGAGCCGTCTGGACGGTCGTCCGACCCTGCTGGTCATCGACGAGGGCTGGCTGGTCCTGGATGATGGCGATTTCGCCGGACAACTCCGGGAATGGCTGAAAACCTTGCGCAAGAAGAACGCATCGGTGATTTTTGCCACTCAGTCCCTGTCGGACATCGCCAATTCTCCGATTGCGCCGGCCGTGGTCGAAAGTTGTCCGACCCGGATATTCCTCCCCAACGAACGGGCGATCGAGCCGCAGATCATGGCGCTCTATCGGGATTTCGGTCTGAATGACCGGCAGATCGCGATCATCGCGCGCGCGGCGTCCAAGCGGGAATATTACTGCCAGACCCAGAGGGGAAACCGCCTGTTCGAACTGGGCCTCGGTCCTGTGGCGCTGGCATTGTGCGCTGCGTCCGGCAAAGACGATCATCGACTGATCGATAGCGTGCTGACCAAGCACGGGCGGGATGGTTTCCTGCCTGCGTGGTTCGAGGCACGTGGTGTCATGTGGGCCGCCGATCTTCTGCGGGAAGGGGGCGCGCCATGATGGAAAAACTTTTCCGTATCCGGGCAAAAGATTTCCGCTCCGGATATGTCGTGGCCGTGGGAACGGCTCTGGTTTTTCTCGTGCCGGTCGTGCCTGCCTATGCGCAGTGGGCGGTCTATGACGGCGCGAACCACGTCGAGAACGTGCTGATCGCGGCGCGCACGCTCCAGCAGATCGACAACCAGATCACATCGCTGGCCAACCAGGCACAGATGCTGGTCAATCAGGGACGCAATCTGGCAAGCCTGCCGCTCTCGACACTCTCCACGTTGCAATCGACAATTTCCCAGACCACCGTACTGCTCGCGCAGGCGCAGAACATCGCTTACAGCGTCCAGTCGGTCGAGCAGCAATACCAGCAGGCTTACACGTCCGTTTCGTCCGGCATGTCCGACAGCGCCCTGTTCAGCCAGGCACAGACACGCTGGCAGAATTCCGTCGGCGGGTTCGAGGATGCGCTGAAATTGCAGGCCCGCGTGGTCGGAAACATCCCGAGCGACAGTTCTGCCATGACGCAACTGGTTTCGGCCAGCCAGAGTTCAACCGGGGCGTTGCAGGCCGCGCAGGCGGGCAATCAGCTTATGGCCCTGCAATCCCGGCAACTATCCGACATTCAGGCCGAACTGGCCGCCAACGGTCGCGCCACGGCCCTGCAACAGGCGCGTGATGCTGCGACGGAAGCGGAAAGTGACGCGCAGTATCAGCATTTTTCGCAGCATGACGTCTATGTGCCGGGCACGGTGTCCATGTTCGGCAGCGGCGGGGACTGACGGCCATGGCCACCAATGACGTGGGCGTTATCGACAATTTTCTGAATACCTTCACGACCACGATCGACAGCGGTTTCGGGCTCCTGAAAGGGAATGTGGTTTCGCTGGCGGGATCGCTGTCCGTGCTCGACATCGCGCTGGCCGGGCTGTTCTGGGCGTGGGCAGCGGATGAGGACATCATCCAGCGTCTGGTGAAGAAGACACTGTATATCGGGTTCTTCGCTTTCCTGATCAACAATTTCGACCATCTCGCGAAGGTGGTGTTCGACAGTTTCGCCGCCATGGGCCTGAAGGCGGGCGGCGGCAGTCTGACACTGTCGGATTTCCTCCGTCCCGGACGGCTGGCCGCGACCGGGTTCGATGCGGCGCAGCCGCTGCTGGAGTCCGTTCATAATCTTCTCGGTCCCGTCGCGTTTTTCAAAAACTTCATCCAGATCTTCGTGCTCTGCCTATCCTGGCTGATCGTGCTGGCGGCGTTCTTCATCCTGGCCGTGCAGCTTTTCGTGGCGCTGATCGAGTTCAAGCTGACCAGCCTCGCCGGTTTCGTGCTGATCCCGTTCGCGCTGTTCAACCGGACGGCCTTCCTGGCGGAGAAGGTGCTGGGCAATGTCGTCTCCTCGGGCGTGAAGGTGATGGTGCTGGCGGTGATCTCTGGCATCGCCTCGGTGCTCTTCCGGCAGTTCAACACCTCGTATGGCGATGTCGTGCCGACCATCGGCCAGGCGGTCTCTGTCGTGCTGGCCTCGGTATCGATCGTGGGCCTGTCCATTTACGGCGGCAGCATCGCCAACGGCCTGATCTCCGGCACGCCCCAGCTTGGGGCGGGTGCGGCTGTTGGCACGGGTATGGCGGTCGGCGCCATGGGCGCTGCTGCCGTGGCCGCACCCGCTGCGATCGCATCCGGCGCTGGTGCCGCCCTCGGGGCGACGGCTGCTGCCGCACGGGGAGGGGCTGCGATCGCGGGGGCCGCCACGACGGCCTACAGCGCCGGAGCGGCGGGAGCAGGCGGGGCCGGAAGTCTGGCGGCCGGGATCGGCGGCATGGGCCGGGCGGCCGGTGGTGCTGCGGTGAACGCCGTGAAGGGCAGGGCCAGCGCGGCAGCCTCCTCATTGAAGGAAAGCTACGCCGCCGGTGGCCGCTGGGCCGCGCGTGGAATGGGTGGGGGCGGAAACGACGCTGGCGGCGCGGGTGGTGGGAATGGCGGTGGCGGAAGCAGCGGTGGTTCCGGCACGGGGCCAGGTGGCGGGGGCAATCCCGGCGCCGGTGGTCCGGCCGGTAGCGGTCCTTCGGGAGGTGGCGATGGCTCCGGCTCCCCGCCCGACGGCAAGCCGCCCCGGTGGGCACGGAGCATGAAGCGCCGCAATGCCGCGACCCATGCCGCCGAGGCTGCCCATATCATCCGTTCTGCCGATGGCGGCGGCGGAAGTTCCAGCATTGATCTCTCGGAAAAGGAATGAGGACGATGTTCCGTCGCTCCACCTCACGCTACGGGATCACGCCCGAACCGGTCACGCCCTATCAGAAAGCCGCGCAGGCGTGGGATGAACGGATCGGATCGGCCCGCGTGCAGGCCCGTAACTGGCGGCTGATGGCCTTTGGCTCCCTGTTCCTGTCCGCCGGTCTCGGGGCCGGGCTGGTCTGGCAGTCTGCGCGCGGCACCGTCGCGCCATGGGTGGTGCAGGTCGATCGGCTGGGTCAGGCGCAGGTCGTGGTTCCCGCAACGGCGGGCTACACACCGACCGATCCGCAGATTGCCTGGTATCTGGCGCAGTTTATCGGCGATGTTCGTGGCCTGTCATCGGATGCCGTGGTGGTTCGCCATAACTGGCTGCGCGCCTACGATTTCACTACTATTTCGGGGGCGCAGGCTCTCAACGATTATGCGCGCCTGAATGATCCGTTTTCGCGGATCGGCCGTGAGCAGGTCGAGGTGGACATCGCCTCGGTCATCCGGGCTTCTCCATCCAGTTTCCGTGTCGCCTGGACCGAGCGCCATTACCGTGACGGCGCGTTCACCGGCACCGAGCGCTGGACCGCCATCGTGTCGGTCGTGCTGCGCACGCCGCGCGACGCGGATCATCTGCGGAAAAACCCGCTCGGAATCTACGTCTCCGCCATCAACTGGTCGAAGGAACTCGGACAATGATCCGCATGGTCATGCGCGCCGTTCCACTGGCGCTGCTCACCCTGTCCGCCTGCGCGGGGCAGTATCATCCGCCTGTCATCCGTTACGATGACGCTGTTCAGGCCGTGCGCCTGCCGGACCCGCCGAAGCCTGTGCAGGTCGTGGAGGTGCCAACGCCGCTTCCTCTGCCGGGGCAGCTCAAGCCGTTGCCATCCCGCAGATCGACGGCGCGACGCATCGTAACCGAAGCCCCTGACCCGACGGTCCGGGTGACGCAGGCCAATCTGGCGGCGCGCATCCAGCCCACGCGGGCCGGTTACGTGAATGCGGTGCAGATTTACCCCTACAGCGCTGGGGCGCTCTATCAGGTCTATGCGTCTCCCGGGGAAATCACCGACATCATGCTCCAGCCTGGCGAGAAGCTGGTCGGAACCGGTCCCGTGGCGGCAGGTGACACGGTGCGGTGGATCATTGGGGACACGTCGAGCGGGACGGCGGCCACGAAGCGCGTGCATATCCTGGTTAAACCCACGCGTCCGGATCTGACCACCAACCTGATCGTCAACACGGACCGGCGGACCTATCTCGCCGAACTGCGCTCCACACCGGCTACCTACATGGCATCGGTGTCATGGGATTATCCCGAGGATGACCTGATCGCACTGCATCGGCAGGATAGTGCGGCTGATGACGAAGCGTCCATTGAAACGGGCCTCAATCTCGACGCCCTGAATTTCCGTTATGCCATTCAGCCGGTCAAAGGCGGGACACCACCCTGGCTGCCCAGTCGCGCCTTCGATGACGGCCACAAGGTCTATATCGCCTTTCCATCGGGGATCGGGCAGGGCGAACTGCCGCCGCTCTTTGTCCTGGGGGCGGATGGTGGCCCGGAACTGGTCAATTACCGGGTCCGGCAGAACTGGATGATCGTCGACCGCCTGTTCGCCGCCGCCGAATTGCGCCTGGGTGACAAACACTCCGAGCAGCGTGTGCGGATCGTGCGCACCGATGGACGGCGGACATGACCGGGCAGGCCCCGACAGCGGGAAGCCCTGCAGGTGCTGCGCTAGCGTCACCACCACCCGATCTGCGTCTGAGGGCTGATCGGCCGCGCGTGGTCCGTCTGTCGCGCACCGTGGTCTGGTCGCTGGGCGGGGTCGGCATGGTCGCGGTGGCCTTCGCGCTGGGCTATGCCCTTCAGGCCAGCCATCGGCCACCATCGCCGCCTGCCGCGCAGGACACTGATGTCCGTCCCTCGGCCGACGGGCTGGCCGGACTGCCGTCCGATTATGTCGGAAGCGGCGTGCCGAAGCTGGGGTCGCCGCTGCCCGGTGATCTGGGCAAGCCGATCCTCAACGCGCAGCGGCAGGGCCGTGCGGGGCCGGTTCCTGGCATGGGGGATCGTCGCGGCGACCAGGAGATCGAGGCCGCGCGGACTAGCCGACTTTTCGCGCAGGTTGAGGTGCGGGAGGGGCAGAGTGCGCAAGCGGTGCCGGTGATGGCGACCGCTCCCGGAGCGCAGGCATCATCGGCAGGAACCGACCAGCAGGCTGGCAATCGCGCCTTTCTGGCCGGCCAACCCGATCGTGCGACGGTCAGCCCGGACCGGATTATGTCGCCAGCGTCTCCCTATATTCTTCAGGCGGGCACTGTCATCGCTGGTGCGCTGAACACCAAAATCAGCTCCGACCTGTTAGGCCAGATCACCGGCCACGTCACCCAGAACGTCTATGACAGCCCGACCGGGCGGTATCTTCTGATCCCGCAGGGCAGCACCCTGTTCGGGGCCTATAACAGCAGCGTCTCCTTCGGGCAGCAGCGCACCCAGATCATCTGGACCCGCCTGATCTACCCGAACGGCGGCAGCTTCGTGCTGGAAAAACTGCCTGGTGGCGATGCCATCGGGCAGTCCGGCCTGTCCGACGAGGTCAATAACCATTGGGGGCAACTGTTCCGCGCAGCCCTCGTCACGACCCTGCTCAGCGTGGGCTCCGAAGCGGGCACGTCATGGAACGAGAACAGTCTGATGCAGGCCATCCGTAGCGGTGCATCTAACGGATTTTCCATGGTCGGCAATCGTTTGATCGACCGCAGCCTGAATGTTCAGCCCACCCTGACCGACCGGCCGGGGCTGCCATTCACAGTCCTGGTCGGGCACGATCTGCTGCTCAAGCCCTATCGGGATCAGGGAGATACACGATGACGGACCTGAAAATCAGGGAACTTCCCGACGAGAAACCGGTCAGAATGACCGTGGGGTTACCTCCCGATATCCATCGCGACCTGCTTGCCTACGCAGCACTTCTTTCCGGTAGCGGCGAGGCAATGGATCCAGCCCGGCTTGTCGCACCCATGCTCCGGCAGTTCATGATGTCGGACAAAGGATTTGCCAGGGCACGACGGCAGGCAAAAGCAGCGTCATCGGGAAAATAGGCTCACTTTCGATGAGATTCGAGATACCGGGCAAAGGTTTGGGCACAGGGATTTTCATTGTCGGGCCGCCAGGCAATGCCGAATTCCAGATGGGAGGAACCGTCCGTATCCCGGATTTCCATGATCGCGACGTCGTGGCCATGCTGATCGCGGATCAACGGCAGCCACGAGGCAGGAAGCAGGGCGATGCCTTCGCGGCTCTGGACGAGTGCGATGACCCGGTTGCTGCCGATATCATGACGGCGGATTCTGGGATGGATATCGGTTTCACCGAGTTTTCGCCGGATAAGTTCCTTGAAATCCTGACCGGCATTATCACGTCCGATCAGGAATGTTTCATGACGTAGATCTTGCCATGAGATTTCCCGGCGTGTCGCCAGAGGGTGATCAGCGGAGAGTGCCGCCACGATGCGGTCGCTCCAAAGGGGCGTGACCCGCAGGGCTGGCGCCAGATTGCGACGCGTGACGACGGCGAAATCGATCTGTCCGCGCAGAAGTCGACGCAGTAGTCTTTTGCCTGTGCCTTCGGAGTAAAGAAAAATGATATCGGGATGTGTGGTGCGGAACCCCGCAGTGAAGGTCGAGAACTTTCCTGGCAGGACACAGGTCTGGATGCCGACGGAGATCTGGCCGTTCTCGCCCTTGCCCGTCCGCCGAGCGCGAGCGTTCATGCCGGCCACGTTGTCCAGGATCGTCTGGCTCCAGTGGATGAACTCCCGACCGAACGTCGTTGGCGTGACACCAGCGGGGGAGCGGAGAAACAACGTGACATTCAGTCGTTCTTCAAGGTTGTGCAGGGAGCGGCTGACGGCCGACTGGCGGGTGTTCAGGAAACGTGCCGCGCCGTGGATACTGCCGTGCTGCGCGATTGCTCGCACGCACAGCAGTTGCCACAGATCGAAGGGCGGGCGTTTCATCAGCGTTTTACTTCAGATGGTGCGAGGTGGCTGTGGTGATTTGCCATCATCGGCCGCCCCTCGAAAGAACGGGACGCCAGCCTCCGCCCAGCGCTTTATAAAGTGCGATGCTTGCAAGCGCTGTTTCTTGCCGGGTCGCAAAAGCCTGATCGTTGATTCTGTCCACTGTGCTGTCTTGAACAAGAACCAACGACAGGGCAGTTTCCCCAGCGTGGAATTGCCGTTGTGCATGTGCGCGTTTTTCCTGGGCTGCACGTAGTTCAACATTTACGGACGACACCCGGCTTTCGGTATCGGCCACTGTGGCGAGCCGGTCCTCCACATCGCGTAGCGCGTTAAGCACAGTCTGTTGGTATCCAAGCCATGCCGCATCACGTTGGAGGCGCGCCGCGTCGATCTGCGCTGTGCGTCGGCCACCGGCATAGATTGTCTCTCCAGCCGTGACACCGAGCTGCCACAGAAGGCTGGCGGTGGTGAACGCCTGATGCAACGTGCTGGTGGTCACTCCGAAATCCAGCGGGATTGCGACTCTTGGGTAGAGGGAGGCGACGGCGACCCCGATCTCTGCATTGTCCCGCGCATAGCGGAATGTCGCGCTCTGGATATCCGGCCTGCGTGTCAGCACCTCGGAGGGAAGTGATGGTGGCCGCGCTGGTGGCATGGGGACGGAGAAGTCGACGCGCGGCGTCAGTCGCATGGTTTCCGGCGTCGTCGCGGTCAGGATCGCAAGGGCATCTTTCATATGCGCGCCCTGCGCGATGAGGGGCGGGACAGTTTGTTGCGCAGCCGCGAGGTCCGCCTCAGCCTGGTCGACATCGGCGCGGGCGCGCGCACCGGCGGTCCACTCATGTGTCACGAGATCGCGCTGCCGCGTGGCCAGGAACACACGATGCTCCGCGACCCGCACCCGCGCCTCGATCGCGCACCAGGTCACATAATCCGCGCCGACTTCTGCCAGAAGCCGCAGGCGTAGCCCGTTGCGTTCGGCCGCCATTTCGGCCGCTGACGCTCGAGCGGCTTCCGTGCGGCGTCGCGTCATGCCGAACAGGTCCAGCTCCCACGAACCGTCGAACCCAAGAGACCAGTACCGGTAATTGCCGGCACTCGCTCTGGGGGGCCACTGGATGGTCTGCGACTGGCGTCGGTTCTCTGCGATACCGCCAAGGCCAATGACGGGCGACGAGGCCGCCGCTTCGATTCTGATCTGCTCACGCGCGGCCTCGACATGTTTTTCTGCGGCAGCAAGGTCATTGTTGCGTGTCAGCGCGTCGTGGATGAGCCGGCTCAACTGTGGATCGTTGAATCCAGCCCACCAGATTTCATCCGGAACCAGCCTGCTTGAAGTGCCAGGCTGACCCGCCCATTGTGGTGGCGCATCGGTATGGGGCTGGATATACCTTGGACCCACGGTACAGCCTGTCACTGCGATGAGCGCCAGGACCGAAACCGTGTGTCTCGTTCTCATGGCTGCTCTCCCGGTCGATCAGCGCCAACTGGTGGCATGCAGGCAGCAATGATGCAGGTTACACCCAGCATGAGCGCCAGATCGGCCAGCAGCGTCGAAAAGCCAATGACGACCGACTGGTGCCGTACCAGCGTGCCGAAGACCGACCGGGCGCGGTGATCCAGCAGGGTCGGATCGGGTGTTATCCTGGGTAAGGCACCAGCCCCGTTCCACGCTGCAACCATGCGATGATGTGGCTGAAACCCGGTACTGGTAAGCAGTTCACCGTAGCGTCCCTCGGCTCGCAGCCGTAGCCCGGTTGCCGCCCACGCCGTTGCCACCGTGCCGGCGAGGCTGCGCGCGACATTGAAGATGGCGGCTGCGTAAAGCCCTTCGCTCGGCACCACGTCGCCTACGAAAAGCATCAGCAATGGCAGGAGGATCCAAGGCAGGCCGATCCCCTGCAGGATTTGTCCCGCGAGGAAATTGCCGGAAATCCAGTCGCTCGTGACGTTCAGGTCGAGCAGGCAGGCCAGTGCGTTCAGGCCGAAACCCATAACAAGGAAGGTTCGGGCTTCCATCCATCCATAGCGCAACGCCATGACGCAGACGGGGTAAGCGAGGGCCTGCGGCCAGAACACCGCGTCGAGCGTGGGAGCGATCTGCTCCGGCCGGTAAGCGGGGATATCGGCGAGGAAGGCGGGGACCAGACTGCCCGAAAGGACTGACGCGAACTGATAGGGAATGGCGATGAGCGCACCGAGCAGGGCATTGCGGCGGGTCAGCAATCGCGTCATCAGGATTGGATGGACCACCCGGCGTCCACCCAACGTCAGAACGCCGATAAGCAGCACGATGCCCATGACGACAGCGAACAGGGTGAGCGGTGTCTCCGACCAGTGCAGCCGGTTTCCCTGACTGATGCCGCCGCCGAGCAGAATGGCGCCCAGCGAAAAGGCGAAGACCACGGGCAGATCGGCGCGAACAAACAACAGCCAGCGGACCCGTTCGCGCCACAGGCCGAGATATCCGCAGACGAATGCGATAAGCCCCAACGGTACCGCGATCCAGAAGATCGCCGGCGTGCCCCAGCGATCGACCAGCCAGGCATCCAGAGGGGCCGCAGCCTGGGGTGCCATCGTCGCTGCCGAGGAATAGAGCGCAATGGCCAGCGCGCGCCATACCGGGGGAAAGGTTCGCAACTCGGTGATGATGGCGAGTGGTACGATGATCCCGGCAGCGAAACCCATACCCGAGCGTGCCAGGATCATCATTGTCAGGTCATGCGTTACAGCCGCGATGACGGAGACGATCATGAACAGCATGATCGCAGGCAGCATGACTCGGCGCAGGGAGAAGATGACGGCCAGCCAGCATCCAAGAGCGACACCGACCGGCTCGAATGCCAGGTAGCTCGCGGCGAGCCATGAACCCTCATCCGGACCGATCCCCAGCACGCCCTCGATATCGGGAAGGGAGAGCGCGAAGAACCGCGTCGTCATCATGGCCATCCAGGCTGCGCAGACACCGCAGGTTCCCGTGAGGATCCGTCCTCGCATCTCGGGTATTATCGGTCGCCTCCGGCATCGGTCTGCACCGAGACGAGTGACGACATGCCAGGCCGCAGGAGGCGGACGCTTTCCTGACCTGGCTCAAGGACGATCTTGACCGGGAAGCGTTGGACGATATGGGTGAAGTTGCCGGTGGCGTTGTCGGGCGGCAACAGGGCTGTTTCCGCGCCCGACACTGGCCCGATGCTGTCCACATGGCCCCGAAGGATACGGCCGGGAAAAGCATCGATTGCGATTGATGTGGTCTGGCCGACCTGCATGTGCGTCAGCTGCACCTCGCGGAAATTCGCGACGATCCAGACATCCGGGAGTGGCGCTACCCGTGCGACCTGGGTGCCGATACCGACATATTCGCCGGGATAGACCATCCGCGCGGTTACCTGGCCGGAGACAGGGCTGGTAATCCGCGTGTAGCCGAGGTCAATCGTGGCGAGATCGCGCGAAGCCCTCGTTGCCTCGACGGCCTCTCGCGCCTGTCCGAGCCTGGCTTGCAGGACATCCTGCATCCGCCGTGCGGCATCCAGAAGAGCCGCGTCGCGATCCCGTGCCGCCGTCAGTCGGGCCAGATCGGCGTCCGCGACCTCAAGGTCGCGATGGGACGTGCTGCCATCGGTGATAAGGTCATGCTGTCGCCGTCGTTCCAGGCGTCGTTGCGTGACATCGGCTTCGGCCATGCGCAACGTCGCGGCTGCTGCTGCGACCTGCGACGTCTCCAGGACGATTTGCCGCTGAACGACCTCCAGCGCCGCGCCGGCCTCACGGAACGTGGCCTCTTTCTCCGCCAGGCGGGCACGATAATCATCGTCCCGGATCGCGATCAGCGTCTGCCCGATGGAAACTCGTGCGTTGTCGGCAACCGGAGCCTGAGTAATGTATCCGGCAACGTGAGCGGAGAGTACGACCGTATCCGCATGGACGAAGGCGTCGTCGGTGCTTTCGCAGCGCAGACAGGTTGTTATGGCATCGCCATGCAGAAGCATCCGGGTGGTGAGGATCGCACCGGATGCAACGAGGATCAGGCCCAGTGCCATGATCCGACCCCATCCGGCAGGCATGATGAGCTTCATCAGCCTGAACGGAAGCAGTCGTACGAAATGTGTGTCACGGATGCCGGGCAAGCGGACCTGGGCCTATTCTTCCGGCGTTTCGGCGAAAACCTCACCTGCGATCTGCAATGCGGCCAGCGCGGCGGGAACGCCGGCGATGATTCCCGTCTGCACGCAGATATCGGCGATTGCCCTGCGCGTCAGGCCGGCGCGCAGGGCCGACCCGATGCGCAGACGCAGCACACCCGCCGCCGTGGCGCCGCGTGCGGTGCAGGCGGCGATCATCACCGCTTCGCGCAGCCGGGCATCCAGCCGGGTCTGGCCATAGACATCGGCGAATTCCCACTCCATGACGAAGCGGCCCATTTCGGGGGCCGTCGTTGCAAGTGAGTCCAGAAAGGCGGAGGCCGGCACGCCGGTGATCTCCTCGAAGGCGCGCTTGCCTTCTGTGAAGCGTTCGTCTGCCATGTGATCTGTCTCCGATGATCGTTGGGTCGGCTGGAAGTCTGTCATCGCGGCGCTTTACTATAATGACCGGACGATAATTAATGTGCAGATATTGGTGGTCGTTCGTCAAGCATATTTGCCGGTCGGTCATCTGTTTCGTTAGAATGATTTTCAAAGTGCAGAGAGGGACGGAGCCAGGATGGCAGTCGAAAACAGAGCTGCTTCGTCGAAACAGAAGCGGCGTCGCCTTGATCCGGAGGATCGCGAGCGCGAGATCATTGATGGTGCCGTCGGGTTCTTTGCGGAGGTCGGCTTCGACGGAGGGCTGCGCGATCTGGCAAAAAGACTCGGGATCACGCACCAGAATCTGTTCCGCTATTTCCCGACCAAAGAGGCGCTGATCGACCGGGTTTATGAGGAAGTCTATCTCGGGCGCTGGCAGGTCGAATGGGAGGTGCTGCTCGCTGACCGTACCATCGCGCTTGAGCAGCGGCTCATGCAGTTCTACCGGTCATATCTTCAGGCCATCTTCCGCTATGACTGGGTACGGATATTCGTCTTTGCCGGTCTGAAGGGCGTTGGCATTACGCAGCGCTATCTGGAACTGGTTCAGGCGCGGGTCGTGGAGCCATTGGCACGGGAACTGCGGGCGGCCACCGGTCTTCCTGACACGAGCGAGGTTCCGCTGTTGCCGGAAGAAACCGAACTGGCCTGGGGCTTGCATGGTGAACTGTTTTATCTGGCGGTTCGGCGTTGGGTCTATGACATGAAAGTCCCTGACGACCTGGATATGGTCGTCAGGGTCGCGGTGGTGAAGTTCCTTGCCGGAGCGCCAAGTGCCGTGCGGCTGCTCCATGAAGACACTGTCAGAACGCCTGCACCCCAGCCTGGGCGACGCGCTCGTCCTGCTCGCCGGAACCCCCGCTGATTCCGATCGCGCCGACGATCTGCGCGCCACGCTGGAGCAGCACGCCGCCTGCGAAGATCATGATGCGCCCGTTATTCGAGGCATGGATGCCGAAGAATGGGCCGCCTGGTTGGCTGTATTCGGCAAGGTCGGCCGTGCTCATATCGAACGCGCGGGCTGTGAAAGCCTTGTTGATCGCAATGTCGATCGCGCCGATCCGTGCGCCGTCCATTCGGGCATGCGCGACGAGATGGCCGCCAGCATCGACCACGGCGATGTTCATTGGCTGTCCGATCGTCAGGGCCTCGGCTTCGGCCGCCGCGATGACACGCCTTGCGTCTTCGAGGGAGCAGGTCATGGGCACCTCCATAAGTGACCGAACGGTAAATAAAGAAATGGGCAGCCACCGTCAAGCTCGGCAGAGTCTGCGTTGTCGTCGACTGGAGAGTTGGGATCGGATGGATGGTGAATAATGATACCCGATAACAAAACGCTATTCGGATAGTGCTGCCAGCAATGCATCACGAGCAAAAGCCACGCGTGGTTGCCGGAGCGCGGTGCGTGCCCACACCAGATGGAATGAGTTGCGTGGTACAGCTATCGGTGCTTCGATTTCCCGGAGGCTGCCGGCCTGCCGCTGCTCCTGCGTCAGGTAGTCCGGCATCACCGACCAGCCAATGCCCGCAATAAGCATCGCACGCAGTACGCGCATATCCGGCGCGGTAGCAACCGGCGGTCGATCGACAGAAAGATCGTTCGCGCTCAGCCATGTGCGAAGCAGCGGACGTTCGAGATCATAGGCGATATGGGGCACGATGCGCAGTCCGTCTGCCAGACCCAGATCATGGATACGGTCGGCGATTTCCGGGGTGGCCACGGCCTGAAGGGTCTCCGTCCCGAGCGGGATCCAGTCCAGGCGCGGGTCTTCCGGTACGGACGCCGTCAGTCCGAGATGGACCGCGTCCGACAGCAGCCAGCCATACAGGGCGTCTCGCCCCCCGATATGCAGTCGCAGGTCCAGTCCCGCTTTGATCAGCGGGGCGAGGCGCGGAGCAACATATTCGGCCAGATACTCCGCCGGAGCCGCCAGATGCAGCGTTCCGGTGAGATCGGCCGATCGCGCTTTTACTGTCGCCAACGCCGTTTCGGCCCGGTCGAGCCCGTCGCCGATTGCCGCCGCCAGATCGTCCGCAGCTGGGGTTGGGCGTACGCCTCGGGCGTGACGGACGAACAGCGGTCGCTCCAGCTGAGCTTCCAGTGACGCGATATGTTGCGAGACAGCTGGCTGTGTCAGCGACAATGCCCGCGCTGCTTCGCTGATTGAGCGGCATCGGTGGACTTCGACAAAGGTGCGCAGATGGATGAGTGACATCAATTACCCATAACAGAAGTTATGGAAGGCCATCGATAAGCTTTGATGTCGTGATGGGTCTCTCTGACTTAAGCTGTTGCATTCATTCAGGAGAAACAGTCATGCAAAGTCGCCGGAGAGTGATTCTGGGTGCGGGGGCCGCCAGTCTCGTGGGAAGAGGATCGGCCGCTGCCCCGGCGCGGCGGCATGACACGGTCGGGAAGCGTGGAGGCAAAACACAGATGAAAATCCTTATGATTGCGACGTCTGCTGATCGACTGGGGCAAAGTGGTCACGCGACTGGCGTATGGCTTGAGGAGCTGACGACGCCGTTCTACGCCTTCCGGGATGCGGGTGCGGACGTCACGCTCGCCTCCATCGCGGGCGGCGCCGTGCCGGTCGATACACGGAGCGTGAAAGAGGCGGGGCAGAATGAGGCGTCAGTGGATCGCTATCTGGCGGATCCGACACTGCGGCAGACGGTCGCCGAAACACCGAAATTCACGACGATTGATGCGGCTGGTTTCGACGCGGTCTTTCTGCCCGGAGGCCACGGGACGATGACGGACTATCCCGAGAATCCTGACCTTGCGCGTCTGATCGAACTGTTCGATCGGAGCGGACGGATTGTCTCCGCTGTCTGTCACGGTCCGGCTGGGCTGCTGTCGGCGCGGAAGCCCGACGGGACGCCATTCGTTGCCGGACGCCGTGTCAGTGCTTTTGCCGATAGTGAAGAACGGGCGGTTGGATTGGAACACACGGTGCCGTTCCTGCTTGAAGACCGTTTGCGTGCATTGGGCGCCATTTATGAAAAAGGGCCTGATTTTGCGTCGTTCGCCACGCAGGACGGTACTCTTCTGACCGGTCAGAATCCGGCCTCGGCGGCCCGTGTCGCGGCTTTGGTGGTCGAACGGCTCAAGGTGTGAGAGAACGACCATGACACAACCCATCGCTCTGGTCGCCGGAGCAAACGGCATCATAGGCAATGCCACAGCACAGGAACTGAGGCGTCAGGGCTGGAAAGTCCGGACGCTGGGGCGGCATGCGGTCGCCGATTTTGAGTCCTTGACCGCCGATCTGACGGATGCCGCGTCCACGCGGGAGGCGCTGGTTCACGCGGCGGACACGACGCATCTGTTCTACGCCTCGTTGTCCCCGGACCCGGACCTTGCGATCGAAGCAGACCGTAATGCCGGAATGCTGAGTCATCTGCTTGATGGCCTTGAGGCCGCCAGAGCACCTCTTCGGCGCGTCGTGATCTACCAGGGCTTCAAGATCTACGGCATCCATCTTGGCGCTGCGGTCCGCACACCTGCTCGCGAGAGCGATCCGCCACACATGCCGCCGAACCTGTATATGGCGCAGGAGGACGTTCTGCGGAGATATGCCGAACGCGCTTCGTGGGATTACGTCGCTCTGCGCCCGGATGTGGTAGTCGGCGACGTGATCGGCAATCCGATGAATATTGCCCTCGTTGTCGGAGTTTTCGCCGAAATTTCGCGGGCTCTTGGCATTCCGCTACGTTTTCCCGGCACCGAGCGTGCCTATCGTCAACTCGTCCAGTTTACGGATGCCGGGCTACTGGCCCGCGCCAGTCACTGGGCGGCGGTGACCCCGCAGGCAGGCGGAGAGGCGTTCAATGTCACGAACGGCGATGTCTTCCGATGGGAGCGAATGTGGGAGGATGTCGGATCGCATCTCGGTCTTGCGATTGCGTCGCCGGTGCCCCTGACACTCACGTGGCATATGGCTGACAAGGGGCCGTTATGGCGCGCTCTTGCCGAGCGGCATGGATTGGTCGAGCCGGATATCGCCCGGCTTGTGGGGTGGGGATTCGGAGACTTCATTTTCCATACGGAAACTGACGTTATCTCGGACGTGAACAAAATTCATCGTTTCGGCTTTTCCGAGCGAATGGACTCCACGGCATCCCTGATTGGCGCGCTCGCCCGGTTGCGGGAACGCAAGGCACTCCCATCTCTATTTGAAAAGACACTTTCCGTCCTGCGATCGTGATCGACGCTATTGCCTGTTGCGGTCGCCGATCGACATTCGACAAACTGGCGGAGACATCGGTGTGGCGGGAACGGGACAATCTTCTTGAGGAAAGGCAGCACGATGAGTATTTCCAGTCATAATGCCATCAAATCAGGCACCTTCAGGATCGGTGGCAATCTCGACGTCAATCGCCTTGGTTTTGGCGCGATGCGGATCACCGGCAAGGGCATATGGGGACCGCCCGCCGATCATGACGAGGCCATCCGCACGCTCAGGCGCCTTCCCGAACTGGGTGTCAACTTCATCGACACGGCGGACGCCTACGGTCCGGACGTTTCCGAATGGCTGATCAGGGAGGCGCTGCATCCCTACCCGAGGGGCCTCGTGATCGCCACGAAGGGCGGCCTGACCCGTTCGGGGCCGGACATATGGAAGCCGGTCGGGCGACCGGAATACCTGCTTCAACAGGTGCATAAAAGTCTGCGCAATCTTGGCGTCGAACAGATCGATCTCTGGCAGTTGCACCGCATCGATCCAAAGGTTCCGGCGGACGAACAGTTCGATGCGATCAGGTCGCTGCTCGATGCAAAACTCATTCGTCACGCTGGTCTGAGCGAGGTGTCCGTCGAAGACATCAAGGCGGCATCGAAGTTCTTTGATGTGGCAACGGTCCAGAACCGTTACAATCTGGTCGATCGCACCAGCGAAGATGTGCTCGACCATTGCGCCGCTCAAGGCATCGGATTCATTCCCTGGTTCCCGCTCGCTGCTGGCGATCTTGCAAAACCCGGCTCGATCCTTGATACCGTGGCGGGGAAATACTCTGCGACGCCAGGTCAGATCGCGTTGGCGTGGATTTTGAAGCGCAGCCCGGTCATGCTGCCGATTCCAGGAGCCTCCAGGGTTGCACATCTGGAGCAGAACGTCGCTGCCGTCGACATTACATTGTCGGATGAAGATTTTGCTGCGCTGGACGCTGAAGGCCGCAAGGCGTTCCAGTCGACTACCTGATGGCCGTGTGAAGCATCTGCTGATCACAGACCCGGCATGGAGATAAAACCCGGCAGATTCCGGACGCGATCGAACCAGCGTCCGAGGGCCGGGTAGGGGGCAAGGTCGATACCGCCCTCGGGTGCCAGTGCGAGGTAGGGAAAGAGAGCGCAGTCAGCGATCGTAGGGTGACCGAGCGCAAACCAGTCCTGTGTCTCGACATGCGCATTGAGCAGCGGCAGGAGTTTGTCGGTCCAGCGCATGGCGGTCTCCATATCAAGGGGGGAGCCGAATTTGCGGATCAGACGGGCAGTGTTGGGGCCGTTGCGTACCTCGCTCGACGCCACGGAAAGCCACTGTGTGATGGTGGCCTGTGACATGGCATCTTCAGGCCACCAGCTTCGGTCCGTCAGCCGACCGGCGAGGTAGACCAGAATGGCCTGGGAATCCCGGAGTATGAGGTCGCCATCCACCAGGACGGGGACTTCCCCGAACGGGTTCAGTTTCCGGAAATCGGGATCATGGTTCTCACCCGACGCAAGATCGACAGGAACGAGGTCCAGCTTCGTACCGGTAAGGCCCGCGAAAAGCCGGATCTTGTAGCAGTTTCCGGAGACATCCAGATCATAGAGTAGCATCACGGGGTGTCCTTTGACCGGAGATAGGAGGGCAGGAGGCGGACGGGACTTGCCCGGCGGCACCATGCATCCTACTGTGACGAACGACTGTTCGTGCGTCAAAGGCGAAATGAGAGAACCCGTTCCTATCCACCGGATTGTTGTCGAAGCCCGCGAACTGTTTCGCGAGTATGGCTACGAAGGGGCATCCATGCGCGATCTGGCCGATCGCGTGGGTCTGCGTCCGCAAAGCCTCTACACGCGCTTTCCGTCAAAGGAATCGCTGGTGCGCGAGGTGCTGGCCCTGACGCTCGACGACGCGCTGGTCGGTCTTCCGGATCCTGAGACGGACTGGCGTGCGGCCTGGCGGACACTGATCGGGCGGATTGCGGAAACGTTCGAGACACGGGGGCGCTGCGTGGGGTTGCATCTCGCCTATGGCGTGACGGCACAGACACCGGATGCCCAGAACGCGGTGCGGGCGTTCTTCGCGCGATTACGCGATGTGATGGCGGGGATTCTGGATGCCGGGACAATTTTCGAACCGGCGTCCGTTGCAGCGGATACTCTTGCGCAACTCGAAGGGGCAACGCTCTGGATCACAACCGAAGGCGACATGGAGCCTCTCCGGCATGCTGTGGAGCGTGCCTTGCGTGTTGGTGATCAGGAAGGGAGAGCAATGTGATCGAAACCGAAAGATTGCGTCTCTCGCTCCATCATATGACGGATTTCCACGATCTGCGCGCGATGTGGAGCGATCCGGATGTCGTTCGTCACATCAGCGGCATTCCATCGTCGGAACAGGAAAGCTGGTTTCGCCTTCTCCGTTATCGGGGCCTTTGGGGTCTTCTGGGTTATGGATACTGGTGCGTCCGCACGAAAGCGGATGGGCGCTATGTTGGCGATGGCGGCTTCGCTGATTGGAAGCGCGAGGTCGAGCCTCCTTTGGGCACCGTGCCGGAAGCCGGCTGGGTTCTGGCGCGCTGGGCGCATGGCCAGGGATTTGCGACCAAAGCGCTTCAGGCTGCATCGGCATGGATGGATGGGCGCAGTGTGGACCGCACGGTTTGCATCATGGCGCCGGAAAACGGCTCATCCCGCAGAGTAGCTGAGAAATGCGGATATTTCCTGAAGGGCAATGTCCGTTTTGGGGATCGGCCGACGGTGCTTTTGCAGCGGGACAGGAGACATCAGTGGTGAACGCACACGCATCCACATTTCGCGCTTGGACCTGGCAGGTGCCGGGTGAGCCTGAGCAGCTTCGGCTGGAAATGCGGGGTGCCATTTCGCCAGGACCGGGTGAGATCGTCGTGCGCAATACCATGATCGCGCTTAATCCCGTTGACTGGAAAGTCATTGCCGTCAGTCCCGATGGGTGGCGGCCGGGGCATGTGCCGGGCGTGGACGGTGTCGGAATTGTCGTGGAGGTTGGAGACGGCGTGGACGTCCCCTTGGGAACGCGGGTCGCATATCATCAGGGGCTCGGCAAACCGGGTAGCTTCGCGGAATATACGACCGTGGATGCCGACTGCGCGCTGGTTATTCCCGATGGTGTCAGCGACGAGAGCGCCGCCGGAATTCCGTGTCCGGGGCTGACGGCGTGGCAGGCGCTTGCCAAGGTGCCGGATAGACCGAACCGAGATGTGCTGGTGACCGGGGCAGGCGGTGCCGTTTCGCTGATCCTGGCGCAACTGGCACTGCGTCGGGACTGGCGCGTCTGGGCGACCGCGTCGCCGGTTCATCGCGAACGGCTGCTGGCGCTGGGCATTGCCGGCACGTTCGATTATCGCGATGAGGGCTGGCGTGCGCAATTGGTTGCAGCACTCGGGCCGCGCCGCCTCTTTGCTGCATTCGACACCACGAACGGAGCGTATGCGCGGGGTCTTGCGCCGCTGGTGGGGTATAACGGGCATCTGGTCTGCATTCAGGATCGCCTGGAATCGCCACCCCTGCCGCCATTCACGACGGCGCTGTCCCTGCATGAAGTCGCGCTGAACAGCGCGCACGGCCACGCGACGACGGAGGAATGGCGGGAGTGGCGCCAGGCCGGAGCACAGTTGTTCGACGCTGTCCGGATTGGTGCCCTGGATCTTCAGCAGCATATCGTCACCGGGTTCGATGATCTGCCGGCAAGCCTCTCCGCCCTTAAGCACGGGCGCATCAACGGGAGGAAGATTCTCGTGCGCATTGAGGCTTGAAGCCGTAATACCAGCGTGCCCGTGCACTTAGCGACGTGCGCAAGTAGAGTTTCCAAACTGTGTGGTGACTGACTTCGGGCTGCCATGGATCCCGTGGCGTAGACTGATGGCAGATCTGGGGGGAAGGGAAAGTCCGCTATCTGCGCTTGAACGTAAAATAGCAGACGTTCTTATTCACCTAAACTGTATGTCGAACGATGTGAAAACCTTCCTCTGGTATGGGCGGCGTGAAACCTTGAGAAGGTAACGTTGTCGTTGATAATCTCACTGCACGATCCAGAGCAATTCAACCGTATGAAAGCCATTGAATGTTTGACACAGGGAAGTTTGTATCCGTTGGCGATACAAATTTGTTTGTCTCTGAAGCCGGGAACCCAAAAGGAAGAGTTATAGTCCTGCTTCATGGTGGCTTGCAGAGCCGTCTCGATTTCATCCCACTCGCAAAGCATCTCTCAGAAGATTACAGGCTGATTGCTATTGATACGCGTGGGCATGGTCGATCCGGGATCGGGACCGCCCCTCTGACATATCGACAGCTTCAGGATGACTTTACCGTGGTTCTTACCACGATGGGGCTGCAAAAATCCGGTATAATTGGACATAGTGACGGTGGCATTGTCGCTTTGCGGCTGGCTGCATCGCGTGCCGTACAACCGGAGTTCGTCATAGCGGTCGGCGCGCATTGGGTGTTGCCGGAAAATGATCCGGCTCGGCAGATTTATCAGACGATCACTCTTGAAAAATGGCGTGCGATGTTCGGGAGTCAAATATCGGTCTACAACGTGGAAAATCCCGACCCGGATTTCGGCAAGCTATTCACGGCGGCGACGTAGATGTGGCTCGGCTGCGATGAAGATGCCTATCCCGGCGCGTCTGTAAAAAACATCCGGTGCCCTCTGCTCGTAGTGCATGGTGACGACGATATGCTGGTGTCGCGGCAACAGGCCTTCGACCTTACTGAGCAGGTCAAAGGTGCCAGGTTACTTAACCTGCCCTTCGCTAAACACACGCTACTTGAAGACATGCCTGAGAGTGTTCTTCCCTTCTTACAGGATTTCATCACGCGCGTTACAATCTGAAGGCTAAGCAGTTTTATGTCCCGTCATAGCAATCCCTTTCTGATTCCCCAATGTCTGCCATGAGGCGATTTCCGCCGTGTCCGCGTTGTCGGCCATGAGGAAGGGGTCTTAACTCCTTGCCGCGTTCCGGCGCATTGCCTGCGGCGGGAGGCCGAAAACACGGAGGAAGGCACGGCGCATGCGTTCGGGGTCGCGAAAGCCGGTTGCCACGGCGACCATCTCGATTGGCGTCATGGAATGCTCGACCCGCTCGCGCGCCGCTTCCAGCCTCAGCCGCTCGACGGCCCGGGCCGGGCTCATGCCGACAGACAGGCGGAACGCCCGTGAGAAATTGCGCGGACTCATGGAAGCCTGTTCCGCAAGCGCCTCCACGGTCAGCCGTTCGGCAAGATGAGACCTGATCCAGCCTAGAATTTCCGCGATGCGTCCCTCGCCGTCGCTCATGTCGAGCAGCGCCGAAAACTGTGATTGCCCGCCTGGACGGCGGTAGAACACGACCATTTGCTGCGCGACGCGCCGGGCCACTGCCTCCCCGAGATCCCCGGCGATAAGCGCCAAGACCAAGTCGATCCCCGCGCTGATGCCTGCGGACGTCCAGACCGAGCCGTCTTGGATGTGGATGGCATCCGGATCGACCCGAATAGTCGGGAACAGACGTGCCAGTTCCTCCGCTCTTTCCCAGTGAGTCGTGGCGCGCCGTCCCTCTAGCAAGCCGGCCGCCGCCAGAAGAAACGCACCCGAGCAGACGCTGCAAACCCGCCGCGCGCGTGTCGCCTGAGCCTGGAGAAAAGCGCGCAACTCTGGGCACCGCATGGCATGACGGCTTCCATCCCCTCCTGCGACGATCAGCGTATCGAGCGGAGCGGCTTGCCGGGCCGCCGTCGTTTCCAGCGCCACACCCGACGAAGAGCGGACCAGACCGCCGTCGCGCGACAGGATCGTAAGGACGTAGGCGCGATCCGCCATGCGTCCGGCGATCTCGAACGCCGCGATCGGCCCTGTCGCGTCGAGGATCTGAAAATCGGGATAGAGAAGGATGCCGATGTGCCGGATCATGGCCTAAAATGAGGGATCCGTGTCCTTTCGTCAATCGGCGGAACGAGGGATAGTGATATGGTCACATGAAGGAAGTGTGCTTTGAGCCAGCCCCCGTTTCGCATCCTGTTCGCTGTCTATCCCGGTATGACGCAGCTTGATTTCACCGGGCCGCATCAATTTCTCTCCCGCATGCCGGACAGCGAGACGCTCGTCGCGAGCCGTGACGGCGGAGAGGTTCCAAGCGAAGGGCTGGTCTTCGCCGGCACGTTGCGCCTTGGTGACGTTTCAGGCTGCGATCTGCTCTGCGTGCCAGGGGGTCTCAATGCCCTGGATGCGGCGCTGGACGAGCAATTCATCACCGAGATCCGTCGCCTTGCCGACAGCGCGCGCTATGTGACCTCGATCTGCACCGGTTCGCTGATCCTCGGAGCAGCTGGCCTGCTTCGGGGGCGGCGTGCGGCATGCCATTGGGCTTGGCGTCATCTGCTGCCGATCTTCGGCGCGATCCCGGATGAGGGGCGTGTGGTCCGGGACGGTAACGTGATCACCGGCGGCGGCGTGACAGCGGGCATTGATTTCGCGCTGACCGTTCTGGCGGAGATCGCTGGAGCCGAGGTGGCGCAAAAACTTCAGCTCGGCCTCGAATACGCACCGGCTCCGCCATTCGATGCCGGTCGCCCCGAGACGGCATCGCCGACGATCCTGGCGTGCTACCGCGAGGGGATTGCGCCGCTTCTTGTCAAACGGGAGGTCCAGGCACGCGAGGCCGCGGCCCGCCTTTCCACCAATTCCTGAACCGGAGTTCCGTCGATGTCCCGCCTGTCTGAACTGGGTTTATAGAAGGCCGTTTTGGGCGCGCAAGGCGTTTACAGTCTCTGGAACTGCTGGGTGTCATGATGAATGACCGCTTTGCGGAGTGAACTCATGTACAACCAGCGACCGGAATGACGGCGAATTCAGACCGTCTTGATTTCTATCTTTTATACCAGTCAATCAACGTTTAGCCTCTGATGCGGAGGTCCGGGCCATCAAGCCGGTGTGGAACCGTCGTGGAGGCAGTGCAGTATGACTTTGGTGAACGGCTCCGAGAGTGACGGAGACTAACCAACTGTAGGCGAAGCATCGAGATTGGTTATTTCCCGCCAAATTTCGTTCCGCCAACCAATTTCCGCTTCAACCGGACGCTGACTTTTGTCGTGACTTGTTGGGACGATGGCTCTGTCCCACGCCCGGTCTATCGCGGCTCACCTGACAATGGCGGCTTTCGGCCCGCTACGATGACTACTTTGATGCCTGACTTGTAGGCGACGACCGGTATGGATAGACTAAAGATCGTAAGTCAGACGGAATGCGTCTTTGTAGTTCTCTATTGTCGCTCTAACCGGTGCATTAAAATGTACGCCCGTGACATATCGATTATTGCGGGGAAGTTCGGTTAAAATCTTACGGCGTGTCTTTGCGGCCAAGCCGGGATTGTGATCAAAAGCAAATGTGACGTCAGGCCGAGCTACCTGAATATGGGGGAAATGCAGGACATCGCCCCAGATCAGGAGAGAGTCGTCTTCACTTTCCAAAAGATAGCCGGAATGACCTGGCGTATGCCCTGGTAAGTGGACGGCTATGATCCCGGGGAGCAGAACATCTCCGCCCTCGAAAGGTGTTATCTGCTGCTGGTAAGCATCAAGGACATTGCGAGCAACGTCGAACAGGCGCTGATGTGCAACATGTAGGATCTGGAAAGCCGTCACTGGGTATAAGAAGAATAATCGTTGTCGCGCCATGTGTGCGCTACTGGCGGTCATGCTGGACCGTGACGAGAAAGGAACCGGCCTGAGAGCTGAGTGCCTTCATCTACAGAAACCCGGCTTCGTTGCAGACAAGACCGGAGGGATTCCCGGCCTTGCCTGCAAGTCAGATCACGAGACCTTGGGTGTGCCGAGCTTGCCAGTGAGGAACTGCGCCTCGCCGTTACCGAACGACCAGTCGGCATCTGTGTTCTCGACATAATTGACCATCACGTCGCTGGCCGCGATGCCGCATTTCTCAGTCAGAGCCTCGGTCAGCAGCCGGTAGAACGCGGTCTTCTCCTCGACCGAACGTGGGCGTGTCGTCACCGAGATAATCATCACATCGTCGGTGCGTTCGATGCCAAGTCCGGTATCCTCGATCCGGACACGGCTTTTCTTGTGCTCGTACACAATCTGATACCGGTCACGCGGCGGCACCCCGAAGGCATCGAGCATTGCCTGATGGGCGGCGTCCAGAATACCAGCCAGTTCGGTCTCGGAGCGGCCTTCGAGCAGGTCAAAGCGGATAAGAGGCATGAAAGTAATCCTTCGTTCAGGCGACAAGCGCCGGGATTGCCGGTGATTTGGCAGCAGCGAGAATCATCGCCGCGGCTTTCTCACCGATCATGATGCTCGGAGCATTGGTGTTGCCCGAGGTAATTCGAGGCATAATCGAAGCGTCCGCCACGCGGAGCCCTCCTATGCCATGCACACGCAGTTCGTGATCGACCACGGCCTGCGCTCCCTGTCCCATGGCGGCGGTGCCGACGGGATGGAAGATAGTCGTGGAGATTTCCCCCACTGCCTTTTCCAGTTCGGCATCGCTTTGCAGCGACGGTCCCGGACGGAACTCTTCGGGCCTGTAACGCGCGAGTGCCGGCTGCGCCACAATCCGTCGTGTCAGGCGCACGGATTCAACGGCGACGCGACGATCCTCCTCAGTGGAAAGATAGTTCGGATGAATCGCAGGCGGTGCGGCGGGATCGGCCGACTTGAGATGAACGCTGCCACGGCTCTCCGGACGAATATTCGTGACCGCAGCGGTAAAGGCGGGGAACGGGTCGAGCGCGCCCCCGAAGGCCGCAAGACTGAGAGGCTGGACGTGATATTCCAGGTTCGCCGTCGCATAGCGCGGATCGGATCGCGTAAAGACGCCCAACTGGCTGGGTGCCATCGACATGGGGCCAGAGCGGGTAAGCAGATATTGCAGCCCGATCCTCGCCTTGCCGAACAGCGACCCGGCCTCGGTATTAAGTGTCTCCACACCGCTTACCTTGTAGGCCGTACGAATCTGGAGATGGTCCTGAAGATTTTCGCCGACGCCGGCAAGGTCTTTCACGACATCGATACCGAGTGTTTGCAGCCTCTCTCCGGGGCCAATTCCAGAGCGCTGCAGGATCGCAGGGGAGCCGATCGCGCCTCCCGAGAGGATCACTTCGCCGGAAGCCCGGGCGGTATGAACCGTTCCATCAATCTCAAAGCGGACACCGACCGCGCGGCCGTCCCGGATCAGCACGCGATGCACCAAGGCACCGGTTTGGACGCGAAGATTGGGCCGTTTCATCGCCGGGTGCAGGTAGCCACGCGCGGCGCTCCAGCGAAACCCGTTTTTCTGTGTCACCTGGAAATAGGAGGAACCTTCGTTGTCGCCCCGGTTGAAATCGTCCGTCTTCGGGATGCCAGCCTGTTCAGCGGCGTCGCGAAAGGCATCGAGCAAGGACCAGCTCAACCGTTGCCGATCGACATGCAACGGGCCGCCCACGCCGTGAAAGGCATTCCGGCCAACGACATTGTCCTCGGCCCTGATGAAATAGGGCAGGACGTCGTCCCATCCCCAGCCTGTATTGCCCAGTTGCCGCCAGCCATCGTAATCGGCAGCCTGTCCGCGCATGTAGATCATGCCGTTGATCGATGAGCATCCCCCCAGCAGACGTCCGCGCGGATAGTTCAGGATGCGGTTGCCGAGATGAGCCTCGGGATCGGTTTTGAACATCCAGTCGGCACGCGGATTGCCCATCGCGAACAGATAGCCGACCGGGACATGGATCCAGATCCAGTTGTCATTGCCGCCGGCTTCCAGAACCAGCACCTTGTTGCGTGGATCGGCGCTGAGGCGGTTTGCAAGAACGCACCCCGCGCTTCCGGCGCCGATCACAATATAGTCGAACTCACCAAAATCTTCGGTCTTGGTCGCCATGCGACGAACTCCTCCCCTTTGGCCGGAGGGCTTGCGGGCCATCGCGCGACTGCTGCGCTGCATCCGGTGGAGGGAAGGTTATTCTTCGACATGTCGCGCGGGAAATGACGTGGACGTGAAGAATTAGAATTGACTGAATGTAAAGCAGTCCAATATGGAATAGTTTATGGAGATCAAGATATTACGCATGTTCGTCGCGGTCGTGCGTGAGGGAGGCTTTTCGCAGGCAGCCAAGGCGGTGCTGTCCACTCAATCCACGGTGAGCAAGGCAGTGAAGCGTCTGGAGGATGAACTGGACCTGCTCCTCATCGACCGGGGAGCGCCTGGCGCCACACTGACAGACGCCGGCGAAGTGGTGTTCCGCCGGGCACTTGCCATCCTGGCCGAGCGCGATGACCTTCTACTGGAACTGGGAGAATTGCGCGGCCTGAAGCGTGGTGTGCTGCATCTTGGCTTACCCCCCATCGGCAGCGACACGCTGTTCGCACCGTCTTTCGTGGCCTTCCGGCACCGTTATCCCGGAATCGAAATCCAGTTGGTCGAACGGGGATGCCAGGATCTGGAGCATCTGCTGCGTGCGGGTGAGATCGATCTGGCTGGTCTGCTTCTGCCCTTTGGCGATGAATTCGCGTGGCAGGACGTCTGTTCGGAGCCGATTGTGGGCGTGGTTTCAGCCAGCCATCCGCTGACGGCGCGCGAATCGGCACCGATTGCCGCATTTGCAGGCTCCCCTTTCCTGCTGTTCGAGACAGGGTTCTCGCTGAACCAGATCGTGCTCGCCGCCTGTCGCCGCAGTGGCTTCACACCGAATGTCACCGCACGCTCCACCCAGGTTGAATTTCTCTTCGACCTGATCGCGGCAGGTCTCGGAGTTGGTTTCCTGCCGCGCATGATGGTGGAAGCGCGCCAGCATGACGGTATCCGCGCCATTGCGCTCGACGATCCTGATATGTGCTGGCACATGGCGCTCGCCTGGCGACGGAACGGCTATCTTTCGGAGGCGGCCAAGGCGTGGCTTGCGCTGGTCCGGCGGCCGGCATGATTTTTCGGCAACTCTACGCGGGTTTGAAAGCGTGCCGGAATTGGAGGGATCGAAGAACTATTGGTTGATGTACCTTGGTTTTGATTTTGGGCTTTTGGCGTGCTGATTGACGCTATCTGGGGTAGCATTCGATCTGCGTTTTGAGCAGATCGAGTGTTGTCCCCTGCTGAATGACTACGCGCTCGCGTTCAATCTTTCGAGGAAGAGGAAGCGGCGCATGTTGTAGACGATATTGGCCAGGCCGATCCTCATGGTGGCTCGGGTGATACCGACAGTCCGGACAAACAGCCCCGCCTGTGACTTCTGATCGGCAAAGACATGCTCGACACGCGAGCGGATGACCGACTTTCCAGCATTTGATTTCTGGATATGCCGGGGCATAGGCTTGAGATGCGGCTTTTTGCGATGAACCTTGGAGACAAAACCCTGCTTTTCCATGAAGTCTTCGTTGGCTTTTGAGCGATAGGCCGTGTCGGCCCAGACACTTGAGGCCGTATTGGTTTTATCCAGAAGCCCCTCTCTCAATCGCGCGCCATCACTGGCAGCGGCATGCGTTGTTTTCCATTTGCGGATGAACCGGTATTTCCGATCGATGGAAACATGCGATTTATAGCCAAAGAACGGGATGGCGAGATCGCTGGATGGCATGGTTCCATCATCCTGCCGCTTCGCCTTCGTGAACTTCAGTGTCCAGCGCGCATGACGATCCTTGTGCGACAGCTTTGCGGGTTTGTCCTGCCAGTCTTCAGGAATACGTCCTTCCCGAAGATCGGCTTTCTCTGCATTGGTGTTCCGCTGCTTCGGAGCCGCTACCAGCGTGGCATCCAGGATCTGGCCTGACATCGGCAAATACCCGGCGTTGCGCAGGGTCGCATCAAAGCGGTTGAACAGCCCATCGATCGCACCCGCCTGGGTCAGACGCTCGCGAAACAGCCAGACCGTTTTGGCATCCGGCACCCGATCTGAAAGTCCCAGCCCAAGGAAACGCATAAAGGAGAGGCGATCGTTGATCAGATATTCCGTCCGCTCATCAGACAAATTGTTGAGCGTCTGGATCACCAGAATTTTGAACATCAGCACCGGATCAAATGGCGGTCGTCCGCCTTTGCTTCCATCGGAATACGCCAGAGCCTTCTCCAGGTCAGGGCGGAAGACTTCAAAATCCACAGTCCGGGAAAATGCTTCGAGCTGATCACCAAGCCCGCTCAGCCGGGCAAGCCGCTCTTCAACGTCAAAAAATCCCGCCTGCTTCATGATCCATACTCCAATCAACGCAAGGAAAATGGAATCACAGAGCAGACCTCAATACCAGAGGGTTTTTCGAACCCTCCATCTCAATCACCAGCTTTGTTCCGCTGGAGAGAATGCGCATACCGATCTCCCCATGTTTTGAGTGCCTGAATAACTGGTTTCAGGGTTTTGCCCAGATCGGTCAGGGCGTATTCCACATGCGGTGGCACCTCGGGGAAGACGGTGCGTGACACCAGGCCGTCTGCCTCGAGTTCGCGCAACTGGTTGGTCAGCATCCGCTGTGTGACATTGGGCAGGCGGCGGCGCAGTTCGCCAAACCGCAGCACCCCGTCCTCGAACAGGTGATACAGGATCAGCGCCTTCCATTTCCCACCAAACAGTTCGAGCGTGGCTTCCACCGTGCAACCGGGGCTACAGGCCAGCGTGGTGTGACGGATGCGGGGCATGGTATCATTCCTGACACTAGTGGCGGTTTATGTGCGTTCTTGCGCACATGATGAGGCGGGTCAATGTTTACATAAAGGCCGGACGGATGGCCTGAATTTGTGAACAAGGACGATCATGTCTTCATCTTCGTTATTCGGGCCAGTGCAACTGGGCGACCTGCTTCTTGAAAATCGGATATTCCTGCCGCCGCTGACACGCTGTCGCAGCACCCAGCCGGGAGACGTCGCCAATGCGCTGATGGCGGACTATTATGCACAGCGTACGCAGGCGGGTTTCCTGATTACCGAAGGCACACAGATCGAACCTCGCGGACAGGGCTATGCCTGGACGCCGGGCATCTATTCACCCGAACAAATTGCGGGCTGGAAATGTGTCACAGATGCCGTGCATGCAAAGCAACGGCCCATCTTTGCGCAGTTGTGGCATGTCGGTCGCGTCTCACATCGTGCGTTGCAGCCCGGTCATGAGGCACCGATCGCCCCGTCGGCGGTTGCGGCAACAGGCGTGAACGTCTTCATCCCCACGGGGCCGGGCACAGGAAAGCTGGTGCCGCCTGACATGCCGCGCGCACTCTCCATCCCCGAAATCCATGAACTGGTGGAGATGTATGCGCAGGCAGCGCGCAACGCGCTGTCCGCAGGCTTCGATGGGGTGGAGATCCACGCGGCCAATGGCTACCTGATCAACCAGTTCCTATCCGAACGGGCCAATTTCCGCACCGATGCCTATGGCGGCAGCCTGTCCAACCGCCTGCGCTTCCTGCGCGAGGTGGTGGAGGCCGTTTCCGCCGTGGTCACGCCCGACAGAATGGGCGTACGGTTTTCTCCGCTGTTTGGTACGACCACGGAAGAGCGCGTCTATCTCGGCCTGCTGGAGGACAATCCGGCAGAAACCTATACGGCGGCCGTGCGCGTGCTGGCAGATGCAGGCATCGCCTATGTCTCACTGGCCGAGGCTGACTGGGACAATGCGCCGGAAATGCCGGATGCCTTTCGCGCCAGCGTGCGCGACATCTTTGGCGGCCGCATCCTGTACGCGGGCCGTTACGACCTGCACAAGGCACAGCATGTGCTGGGCCATGGATGGGCGGACATGATCGGCTTTGGCCGGAAGTTCATCGCCAATCCGGATCTGCCTGCGCGGCTGGAACATAACTGGCCGCTCAATCCGCTGGACCCGGCGACGATGTATGGCGGCAGCGCACATGGCTACACCGACTACCCTTTCCATAATCAATAAACAGGGAAACGGACCAATGAGTTTTTACCAGACCCTCAACCCGACCACGGAAATCGTGGAACGCACGTTTGAACTACATACTGCCGTGCAGATGAAGGCGATTGTCGATCGTGGGGACCATGTGTGGAAGACCGACTGGAAAAAGCGTGACATCGCCGAGCGTAAAGGCATCATGTCAAAGGCCGCCGATCTGCTGCGCCGCGACCGTGTGGCCCATGCGCGCCTGATCGCGACCGAAATGGGCAAGGCGCTGCCGGACGCGCTGGAAGAAATCGACATCACCGCCGATATCCTGTCCTTCTACGCCGATGGCGCGGAGAAATTCCTCGCCCCCACGGATCTGAAGGTCAAGGAAGGCCGTGCAAAGATCATCAATCAGCCGCTGGGCGTGATCTACTGCATCGAACCCTGGAACTTCCCCTATTATCAGCTTGCCCGCGTGGCAGGACCGAACCTGATGGCGGGCAACGTGGTCATCGCGAAACACGCGCACAACGTGCCGCAATGTGCGCTGGCCTTTGAAAAGCTGTTCCATGACGCAGGCGCGCCTGCTGGCGTCTATACCAATATCTTTCTCGACAATGACCAGTCCGCTGAACTTATC